>NZ_OZ241741.1:0-2400000 GCF_965201105.1 Terriglobus sp. | reverse complement strand
GGCGGTGTCAATCATGCTGGATCTGGTCGCGAAGGGCCTGTCTGTCGTACATGCCGACGCCAGCCGGCTGCGCCAGATCGTCTCAACATACGGCGTGCCGGTCCACAAGGATCCCGCGCTCGCCGCGCGTGTGCTCACGGAAACCTCCCGCTCCTTGCAACTTAAGTAGCGCTGACGCGGGGCAAAAGCATCTTGCCGCCCTTGGCAAGCGTCACTCTGCTCTGGAGGGCGTCCAAGCATGGAATCGAATCTTGTCGTCGTCATCACCGGAGCTTCCGCCGGCCTGGGTCGAGCCATCGCGCATGCTTATGCCAAGCAGGGCGCCAGCATCGGTTTGATCGCGCGCAATCCGGAGGCGCTGCAGGCCGCAGCGCAGGAATGCGAAGTGCTGGGCGGCCGCGCGCTGGTCTTGCCGCTGGATGTAAGCGATGCGGACGCGGTGGAAGCCGCTGCCGAGCGTGTGGAGCAGGAGCTCGGACCCATCACCGTTTGGGTCAACAATGCGATGCTGAGCGTGTTCTCACCCGTGTCGAAAATGAAGGCCGAAGAATACAAGCGAGTCACCGAGGTGACCTACCTCGGGTACGTGCATGGAACTCTGAGCGCGCTCAAGCGCATGCTGCCGCGCGATCACGGAACCATCGTGCAGGTGGGCTCGGCGCTGTCGTACCGGTCTATCCCGCTGCAATCGGCGTATTGCGCGTCGAAGCACGCGATCAACGGCTTCACCGACTCCCTGCGCTGCGAACTGCACCACAGCAGCAGCAACGTGAAAGTGACGACCGTGCAGATGCCGGCGATGAACACCACGCAGTTTGGTTGGGTGCGCAGCCGCTTGGCGAACATGGCGCAGCCCGTCCCTCCCATTTATGATCCCGAGCTGTGTGCGGAGATTGTGCTCCGGGCGGGGCTTGCGGCCCACCCGCAACGCGAGTACTGGGTCGGTATGCCGACGGTGGCCGCGATTGTGGGGACCAGATTCATTCCCGGGCTGCTCGATTTGTACCTGGGCAAGACAGGATTCAAGTCGCAGCAGATTCCAAACGAGCCACGGCCGGCGGATGCTCCGGACAACCTTGACGATTACGTGCCCGGGACCCATAGCGCCCGCGGCAAGTTCACGAACCGGTCCAGCACAAAGGGCGCGGAGATCAGCTTTCTGCTGCACCGCACTACCGCCATCGCAGCCGGGCTTGCGCTGCTTGCGGTCGGCGGCGCCGTGCTGGCGAAACGAGGTGTGCGATGAACCATAACTCTGCGATGAACCACGACCCTGCGATGAACCATGACACAAGGACGCTAACGGGCAGCGCAACGCGGGATGCAGTGATGCTTGGTGCGTGTTGCGCGACGCTTGCCACGCTGGTTCCGATTGCGCTGAAACAAACGGGCGTCATCGACCATCTGCCCGATCCTCCGGGACGTGTCTTTCGCTCGGACCGCATTACCGAATCGGACTCGGCGCACCCGTTGGGCATTCCGGACAGTATGCTGGGTCTCGCGAGCTTTGGCACGACGCTCGCGCTGATCCTACTGGCGAAACGCAATCGCCGGGCGCGCACGCTGCTGGGCGGCAAGCTTGCGGCGGATGCGGCGTTCGCAGCGTTCAACCTGGGCAGGCAGATGGTGCAGTTCGGCAAGCTCTGTTCCTGGTGTACCGGAACCGCGGTTGCCGCCCTGACCATGTCGGCTGCGGGCAAGATGGTCATGCTGGACGCGGTGAGCGAGGCCGTTGCGTCGCTGGACACCGATCGTTAGCGCCTGCGCCAGCGCCAGAAAAGGAAAGAGCCGGCTCGTAGGCCGGCTCTCCTCGCAAACGTTTCGCGATCTTACTGCACTTTTTCGATGACCACTGAGTCCAACGTGACCGGCTTCTTTGGGCGGTCCATGCCGTCGCGCGACAACTTGCTGATCTTCTCCACAACGTCGTAGCCCTCAACGACCTCGCCAAAGATGGTGTGCTTCCCGGTCAGCCAAGTGGTCGGCGCGACCGTGATGAAGAACTGCGATCCGTTGGTGTTGGGGCCGGAGTTCGCCATGGCCAGCTTGCCCGGCTCGTTGAAACCGTGGCGCGAGCCGCGCGTCTCATCCGCAAACTTGTAACCGGGGCCACCCATGCCGGTGCCCTCGGGGTCGCCACCCTGGATCATGAAATCAGGGATCACGCGGTGGAAGATCGTGCCGTCGTACAGCTTGTCGCCCTTCTTGGACCGGCTCTCCCACTGCTTCGAGCCTTCGGCAAGGCTGATGAAGTTGTTCACCGTTTCAGGCGCGTCCTGGTCGAACAAGCGGCACACAATCGTGCCCTCACTGGTGTTGAAAACGGCGTAGCTGCCGGGTGTGCGTTCTGCCATAATCGTGCTTCTCCTTACGTGCTTCTGGTTCGATGCTAGTTGGTGGGGGCGACAGGCGTCCCAATCTTCTCAGAGCCGGGGAACTTGGGCTCGGGTGGCAGCGGCTGACCCTCTGGCACAATGGTCACGCTTCGAACGATCACGGGGTCCAGCGGCTTGTCACTCGCATCTTTCTCCACCCGCGCGATGGTGCGGACCACCATGACTGAATGCGCGTCGCACTGGCCGAAGATCGTGTGCTTTCCGTTCAGCTCGGGCACGGGCGCTTCAGTAATGAAGAACTGTGAGCCGCCGGTGCCGGGACCGGCGTTCGCCATCGCGAGGCGGCCCTCGCGGTCGAAACGCAGACCGGGCGCGAACTCGTCGGGAATGTAGTAGCCGGGGTCGCCGCGGCCCGTCCCCGCGCGATCGCCGCCCTGAATCATGAAGTTCGCAATCACGCGGTGAAACGTGGTGCCATCGTAGTAACGCGTGTGCGTCATCTTCTGGCCCGAGGTGGGGTCAGTGTAGTCCTTGGTCCCGTTCGCCAGGCCGATGAAGTTGGCTACGGTGAGCGGTGCCTGCTTCTGAAAGAACTGGCAGGTGAGCCGGCCCATGCTGGTGTCGATCACTGCAGTCGTACCGTTCGGCTCAGGCGGCACCACGATGCCCTCCGTTGTAGAAGGCGTATCCGGCAGGTCATCTGTGGGCTTTGGCGAAGCCTGCTGGTTGGTCTGCTCCGGAGGAAGCACCGGGGTTGCGGCCGGCGGTGTTGGAGGCTTCTGTGGAGTCTCGGTCTGCGCTGCGGCCGCTAACGGCAGCAGCACTGTGGCGAGCAATGCAAGGTGCAACTTCATACCAATACCAAGAATACGCTTCTGACCGGGTCGCCGTACCGTTACGCGTGCGCATGGTCGAGCACGCGAAGAATGTTCTCGCCCAGCATGCCGCGAAGCTCGTGTGGTTTCCAGCCCCGCTCCAGCAACCCGGCGGTGATCTTCGGCAGGTCCGCGGCGGAATCCATGCCGGCCGGCGCTGCAGGAATGCCGTCAAAATCTGACCCGATGCCGACGTGCTCGGTCCCGCAGACACGCAGGACGTGTTCGAAATGGTCGACAAGCGATGAGAGCGGCGGCCGCGGCGCTCTGTCCAGAAAGGTATGCGCGAGCTCAAGTTCGGCCCGGTACGGCATACGTTGGCCGCGGGCATGCCAGGTTGCGCACATCTGTTCCTCCGCGGCAATGCGCTCGTCGTGCAGCGCGTTCCACTGCAGACGGTGTGTCTCATCGATGAACGCGGCGTTGAAGTTGACCATCACAACGCCGTCCTGAGCCGCGATGGCTCGAAGCATTTCGTCGGTCAGATTGCGATAGCTGTCCGTGAGCGCGCGTGTGGAGGAGTGGGACGCGATAACCGGCGCCCGGCTTGCTTCCAATGCCTGCCAGAACGCTGCGTCCGACACGTGCGACACGTCCACCAGCATGCCGAGCCGGTTCATCTCCGCCAGCACCTCCTGGCCAAAAGCGGACAGGCCGTTGTGGCGCGGCACGTCTCCGCTTGAATCGCACCAGTCGTTGGTGTTGGACCAGGTCAGGGTCATGTACCGAACCCCACGCGCAAAGAAATCGCGCAGCAGGTCAAGATCGTTTGCGATGGAGTGGCCGCCTTCGATGCCGAGCAGCGCCGCGAACCTGCCGTCCTGCCGTGCTCTGCGGACCTCCGCCGCTGAGGTGCAGCGTGCGAGAGCCTGAGGATGTTGCGCCACCTGTGCGTCGACCGCATCGAGTAGCGCATAGGTGCGCTCCACAAAATGCCCGGCCCACTGTGCCGGCTCGGCCCACAGCGCGAGGAACTCACCATGCAGCCCGCCTGCCTGCGCCGTCGCTGCTGACAATTGGCCGCCGCGTAGGTCGGCTGAAAGCCAGTCGAACGCTTCATCCGCGAACCGTTGCGGTGTGTCCGCGTGCCCGTCCACCACAATGCTTTCCGCGTGCAGCGCGCCAGCTCGCGCGAGGAAATCCGTCATCTTCGTCATGGTATCGCCGACCTCGCAGGTGGTGCGCAAACTTCAAGCGAGTTGCTGATCTTCCGCCCCGATCGGGCATCTGAAGTGCCCATGCAAACGTTGGAGTTTCGGCCTGGCCGCGCACGTGTCATGTTTGGGATGGCTGCGCTCGTGTTTACCTTGCTCGTTTTTGCGGTGATTGGACTGGCTTGCCTGAAGGCTGATCCGGCACCGAGCTATGCCGGCTTTGCTCTTTCGCTCGCGATCTTCGCCTTCTTTCTGTGGGGTCTGCTGCGCGTCATCCGCAGGCTGCGCGATCCAAAAGCCCAACTTATCCTGGACGATGAGGGCGTCACGGACCGCACCATGCCGACGCCAAAATTTCTTTGGCAATCGATTCTTGCCGCCCAAGTCATTCAGACCAGGCGCTTCGGCGTGCCTATGATGACGCTGGTGCGCCTGGACGTGACCGATGAGCAGGAACGCCTGGACCGGCTCTCGTCCAAAGACCGTCGCCTGGTCGCAATGAATCGCAGCATGGGTTATGGCACGTTCTTCGTCAACCTGACGAGTCTGCCAATACGTGGTGAAGATTTCTTTCGCCTGATGAACGAACGTCGCGCGCAACAGAGCCTGCCGGCCCTGATTGATGGAATACGGACCGTACCGGTCGAGCTGACCCGGTAAAACACAATCTATGCTGCGAAACTCTCTTTGGCGGTAAACCCCGCCGCTGACAGGTGGCGTCTATCTTTGCGAGGTGATGGTATGAGCAGCAGCATGACAGGAAACGGCCAGGCAGGTGAGGGTGAGGGCGTCGCGAAAGACAAGGTGAATACCGCGGACACGCCGGCACGCCCGGGCGTCAACACGCTGGAAACGCCGGAGGGCGGAGCTCAGACGCACATTGACCGTGTTGCGGAGGATTCCGCAAAGCGCGGAATGAACCGCCAGGCCCATAACGACGGCGACATCTTCACGAAGTAAGCAGGCTGTTCTGACGCAGGCAGGTATTTTTGAACAAAGACAAGGCCCCGGCGCGCGGGGCCTTGTCTGTTGCGCGGAGTGCTTGCGGGCTAGCCTTCCAGTGCCTTCGCCGCGGCTTCCGCGACGGCCTGATCTTGCTTGCCTGTTCCGCCGCTGACGCCCACGGCGCCGATCACCTTGCCGTCCCGCTTCAGCGGCACGCCACCGGCGAAGATCATGACCTTGCCGTCGTTGGAAGCGTGAATGCCGAAGAACTGGTCGCCGCTCTGCGAGTTCTTGCCCAGGTCGCCAGTCTCGATATCGAACGCGCGCGAAGTCCAGGCCTTTTTCTGCGCGATGTCGATGGAGCCAAGCCAGGCATTCTCCATGCGCTCAAAGGCGAGCAGGTTCCCACCTGCATCCACCACCGCAATGTTCATGGGCTGGTTCTGGTTGCCGGCTTCCTTTTGTCCCGCCGTGATAATAGCGCGTGCTTCGGTCAGAGTGACGGTCGTTACCGAGTTCGTAGCTGTCGTGCTCATGTTCTCTCCTGTGTGACTAGGGTACGGCTTCGTTTCACCCGCTTCGGCTAGCGGACAAAGAAATCCTTCACCTGTTGTACGATCACATCGCGGCTCACGTCGCTAATGGCCTCGGTGAGCGGCAGCTGCTTGGGGCAGGCCTGCACGCAGTTCTGCGCATAGCCGCATTCCTGCACGCCGCCGTCGCCGGCCAGCGCGCGTAGGCGCTCTTCCTTTAGCTGCTTGCCCGCGGGGTCCAGGTTGAACAGCTTCACCTGCGCGATGGTCGCCGCACCCACAAATCCGGTCTGCTCGTTGAACTGCGGGCAAACCTCCATGCAGATGGTGCAGCTGATGCAGTTCGAGAGCGGGTAGCGCTCTTCCTGCACCTGCGGAAACTGCTTCGGACCGGGACCCAGGTCATAGGAGCCGTCTGCGGGAACCCAGGCCTTCACGGCTTTCAGGTTCTCAAAGAGCACGCTGCGGTCCACAGCGAGATCGCGTACCACGGGGAATTTCGACAGCGGCGCCAGCGTGATCACGCCATCCTTCGCCTCCGCCATCAGCTTGTCCACCAGGGCCGAACACGCCATGCGCGCCTTGCCATTGATCAGCATGGCGCACGAGCCGCAGATTTCTTCCAAACAATTCGCGTCGTAGCTAATCGGCGTGGAAGCCCTGCCGTCCGCGGTGGTGGGCTCCATCGCGATCTCGCCAAGCAGGCTGGTGATGTTCATGCCCTTGCGGTACGGGATTTCGAAGCGCTCTGTGCGTGCCGGGGCGTCCGGATTATTCTGGCGCTTGATGTCGACCTTAATCGTGTCTGCCATCTTCTTTGCTCCTCGCAGCGTTGCCACCATCTGCTTGATCTCGTCCATGGCGCCCGGCTCGGGATCGGCACCGTGCACATTCACCATGGGGTCTAACTGTCTCGCGCGGTCGCGCATCGGGCGCAGGTCGCTTTCCAGCGTGCGGTCGTCCAGAAACGCGTTCCACTCACGCGCGTCTGCTCCGTTGCTTTGGACGAAGCGCTCCAGCACTCCGGCTACACGTTCGCGTTCTCGCTGTTGTGCCATCTCAAGCCTCGTTCAGGGTTCGCTGGTATACCGCAAGGAATCGAGCCAAAGCTCGTGCGCCTTGTGCATCAGGTGGCTTCCCTTGACGGGGTCCCTCAGGTCACCCGGTCCGATGCCGGTTTCTTCCGTGATCACGCGACATGCGCTCGCCTCCGGTTTGAAATGCCAGGTGTGGTAATGCCCATGCCGCGTCTCCGTCTCGTCAGAGCCGAACGGAATCCAGCTGATCCGCTCATCTGGAACGAATTCGACAACGCGTGACTGAATCGGGCTGTTGAAAATGCGAAGGCGCAACAGCGTGCCCTGCCGCATCGCTCCAGGTGTTTCGTTCTGTACGTCCTTCACAATCACCAGCCAGTTCGGCCAGTCCGTTGCGTCGGTAAGCCTGCTGAACGCGCGATGGCAATCCGTGTGGATCAGCAGTTCGTTATGGCTGAATACGGGAGCGACATCGGGCGAAAATGCAGCGGGCCAGTGAATCGCGTTATCGCGATGCGTCCGATCGGTCTGCATCTCGGCACTGTTTGCTGTTTGTGCGTGCAGTTGTACACATGCGCACGAAAGAGCGAACACGCACAGTAGCAAACATCTTCCCGCTGCTCTGTTCCTCGGCGACTTAATCATCGTTCCTCGTCTGCTGTTCGCGTGCTTCCACATTCCCCGACGACGTTGTGACCGGATGCTCGCCTCGCTCCCGAACTGCCTGCCGCCGCCCGTCGATCCAGGCGCCTAACAGAACGAACGCCCCGTAGGCGACGACAATCGTCACCGTAATCGCGATCCCGAAAATGGTGAGCTTGTTCATCAACGTTGCACTTCAGCGTATAGGTTCCTCAATCACGCGTCCCCACTTGTCGACTTCGGTGCGCATGTGGGACAAGTGCTGCCGTCCCACAGAAACTGCCGCATGTTCTTCGGCTTCCGGACTCTCGGCTGCGGTGTTCCGCAACACGGGCAGGTGATCTGGTTTACGTTAACGCCGGCACGACTCTTTCGAATCGTTCCGAGTACCACCCAAAGTGTTCCTGCTATACCAAGCAGGAACACTGTTACGAGCAGGATCAGCGTTAGCGTGAGCGCCATCCTCTAAACCTCTCAGCCGCATCGCGCTCACCGACCGGGCTGCGTCTACGCCGCGTCATACCTGCGCGGACGCGGCTTAATCCATTGTGTATCCACCTCTTCATAGCCGATGATCGGGGCGTCCGCGTTCCGGTCATAGCTGGCCATCGTCGTCTTTAGGAACTGCTCGTCATTGCGCTCGGTAAAGTCCGGCTTGTAATGCGCTCCGCGGCTTTCGTCACGCTTCTCTGCACCCTGTACCATCACGCGGGCAAGCTGCAGCATGTTGTACAGCTGCCGCGCGAAGGCGAAGCTCGTGTTGGCCCAGGCTGACTTGTCGCTCAGGTTTATGTTGCGGTAGCGGTGCAGCAGCTCGACAATCTTTGCGTCTGCCTCGCGCAGGCCGGCGTTGTAGCGAATGATCGTGGCGTGCCGCGTCATGGTTTCACCCAGCTCGCGCCAGATCTTGAACGGGTTCTCCGTGCCGGTATTGTGCAGAAGGATGTTGTTGTACTCGGTCTGACGGATCTTCTCGGCCGCGTGGCCGCCGTCGCCGGGTGCGGACTGCAGCGATTTCGCGTATGTCATCGCGTTCGGACCGGCGGTGAAGCCGCCGTAAATGCAGCTCAGCAGGGAATTGGCGCCGAGGCGGTTCGCTCCGTGGATGGAGTAGTCGGCCTCACCCGCCGCGAAAACACCCGGGATATTCGTCATCTGGTCGATGTCCACCCACATGCCACCCATGGTGTAGTGCACGCCGGGAAAAATCTTCATCGGCACTTCGTGCGGGTCGTCACCGACGAACTTCTCGTAGATCTCGAGAATGCCTTCAATCTTGCGCTCCAGCGTCGCGCGATCGATATGTGACACATCGAGGTAGACCATTGCCTGGCCGTCAATGCCAAGGTCGTGCTCAAAGACGACCTTGTGAATGGCGCGCGTCGCAATGTCGCGTGGCACCAGGTTGCCGTACTTGGGGTACCACTCCTCAAGGAAGTACCAGCGGTCCGCCTCGGGGATCGTCTTCGCCGGGCGTGGATCGCCCTTCTTGCGTGGTACCCAGACGCGGCCGCCCTCGCCGCGTGCCGACTCGGACATGAGGCGCAGCTTGTCCTCACCGGGGATCGCCGTCGGATGCACCTGGATGAACTCGCCGTTGGAGTAAAACGCGCCCTGCTGGTACAGCGCGGATTGCGCGCTGCCGGTGCAGACGACGGAGTTTGTCGATTTGCCAAAAATCGCGCCGTTGCCGCCGGTGCAGATGATGATCGCGTCCGCAGGAAAGGTGACGACTTCCATGGAACGCAGGTTCATCGCGCAAATGCCGCGGCAGATGCCGTTGCTGTCCAGCACGGCCGAGAGAAACTCCCACCCCTCGTACTTTTTCACTTTGCCTTCGGACTCGTAGCGTCGCACCTGCTCGTCCAGCGCGTACAGCAACTGCTGCCCGGTGGTCGCGCCCGCGAATGCGGTCCGGTGGTACAGCGTTCCGCCGAAACGGCGAAAGTCGAGCAGACCTTCGGACGTGCGGTTGAACGGAACGCCGTAGCGGTCGAGCAGATCGATGATCGCCGGCCCCATGGCGGTCATGTTCTTGACCGGTGTCTGGTTGGCCAGGAAGTCGCCGCCGAAGACGGTATCGTCGAAGTGCTTGGAGACGTCGTCGCCCTCGCCCTTCAGGTTCTTGGCGGCGTTGATGCCGCCCTGCGCGCACACTGAATGCGAGCGCTTCACCGGGACAATGGAAAACAGGTCGACGTTGCCGCCGGCTTCGGCGATCTTGATGACGGCGGAGAGGCCGGCAAGGCCACCTCCGACGACGATGATTCTGGGTGTTGCTGCGGCCATTTGGAAAATTTCCTAAGAGGGATGATTGGCGTTGTATGAATTCGAAGCGGTCGTTATTACCAACCCTGCAACAATCAGCCCAGCACCGATCCCGATCAGCTTGCCAGCAATATGCCCCGGGTACTCTTCGCGAAACGCTTTCCGAAGCTGGCTCGATGTTGGTGGAAGCAACGGAAAACCTTTGATCTGCGCATCGGGGGAACGGCCGGCGTTTACGACCTTCCGCATGGTGAAGAAGCCATACAGAATGAGCGCCGCTCCCACCATTGCAATCAGAACGCCGAAGACACCGATCAAGCTCGCCATATCACTCCCTGTTGCCTAGTTGCTTGTCCATGCGAATCATGGAGGTATAAAAACCGTACCGCCTGAACGACCCCGGTAGCTTTACTGCCGGACGGGTGAAGCGCTTGGTTGGATGGGTTGGCCGGTGCTGTCGTATTCCAAAGGTGCGCCTTGCTCCGGATATTGGCTGGCGGCGGGCTGCGTTGGTGCGGGCAGGACGACGCCCTTTGGCTGCGCGGGCATCACATCCACCGGTGAGTAAGGCCGTGCATAGGCGACCCAGAAGATCGACACGATACCCATGGCGCACAGCGCGGTCCCGACCGCACCGCACACATATCCGAACTTCTTGCGCGCGCGGTCGCCCGGCGTGATGCCCCACTTTGCGGCAAAAAGCCAGATGCCGTAGGCAAAATGCCAGCACGTCGCGATCATCGCGATCACGTAGATGGCCAGCATCCACGGATTCAGCAATTCGTACTGCACCTTGGCGTAGGCCAGGCCGGGGTGCTCCGGAAGGCTGACGCCCGCGAAGCGTTGCCGCCATACGTGCTGAATGATGTACGCCAGCGCAATAATCCCCGTGACACGCTGCGCGATGTAGGCCCAGTTGCCCGCCCACGGATACACGTTCACGTTGCTGCGCCCGCGAAAGGTGATGAACACACCGTAGAGCGAGTGGTACAGCAGCGGAATGAAGATCAGCGTCCATTCCAGCACCCGCACCAGCGGCAAGCCGTTCAGGAATTTGACCTGCTGCGCATAGGCGAGCGGGCCGTTCACCACCTCAAAGTTCGAGATGATGTGCTCAATCAGGAAAGCTCCGATGGGCACGATGCCGGTCAGCGAATGCAGTTTGCGCCACAGAAACGAGTGGCCCTGCCCCGCGCGCAGGGGCTGTACACCGCGCTTGCGGGTGGAGTTGTCGGGTGGTGCAAAGCCTGCGACGGCGCCCATGCGTTTCCTTTGCTGAAACCGAATGAAGTGTTTCGAAGCGCAAAGGCGTCTCCGAAAAAGCATATTGAGTATGGAATTACGCGAAAAGCATCGTCAACGCCGCGGGTCGCCGGGGTGCGCTTATCGATACGGTCGTGCGGTGTGCGGCTAGCGGACGTCTTCCAGCCCGGCCAGAAGCGCCCGCAGCGCGCGCCCACGGTGCGAAAGCCGCAGCCGGTCTTCCGGCGAGGCCTGTGCCATGGTGCATCCTAGTTCCGGAACAAAGAAGAGCGGGTCGTAACCGAAGCCGCCCGCGCCCTCCGGATCGGTCAGGATCTCGCCCTCAAGCGATCCGTCCGCCGTGGCAAATACGACTCCGTCTCGCGCCAGCGCCAAAACGCAACGGTACCGCGCGCGCCGGTTCACCTGCTCCAGCATCGCCAGCAGCAACGCGTCGTTGTTGGCGGCATCGATCTCGCCAGTCTCAACACTGCGGCCCAGGTCTGCGGCAAAGCGTGCCGACCGAACTCCCGGCCTGCCCTCCAGTGTATCCACCTCCAGACCGGAATCATCGGCGAGCACCAACAGTCCGGGAGCCGCCCGCGCGTAGTACTCGGCTTTCAGGCGCGCGTTACCTTCAAAGGTCTCCTGGTCTTCCGCCGGAGCCGCCAAGGCGGAAAGGCCCGGCAAGGTAGCAAGCTGCACCGGACCGCCCGACGCGTCGGCTTGCAGCCCCTCTGCTGCGAACGCAAAGTCGCGAAGCTTGCCGGTGTTCGTGGTTGCTACATGCAGGATCATGGCTGCGCCTCCAAACGCCACACCGCAACGTAGTCGGGCGCGGTCCAGACCATTTGCGTTCGCGGTAGCGGAATCGTGCCGGCAAACCGGCCTGACAGGCGCGCGTACACCTCCGCGCCACTTACCACGGCTGTGCCGTCGGGTTGTGCCGCACATCGAAAGCGCGTGGCTGAAAGAAAGATCGCATTGCAGAAGTCCTGCTTGCCCGCCGCGGTCAGAGGCTGCGGCGGTCCCACGAAACCATCCACGCGGTAGCGGCGGTCAAGCGCGGCAATGCCCAGGGTCCCAAGCTCCTGCTGAAAGCGCAGGTTCCCCATCAACCCGTCCAGCGGAATGATGTGCGCCGTGGAGTAGTACGCGATGCGGCCCGGCTTGTCGAAGGCAAGCAGCGTGGTCAGGTGCGCGCCCTCCACAACGTTGGCCTGGAAGCCGGGATCGCGCGAGGCCGGTTCATCGTGGCCGCGCACGTGCAGATTGCGCGCGGCAAGCGCCAGCAGAACCGCGCAGCAGGCCGCCAGCACTGGCCATTCGAAACGCGCCTTCTCACGCATCACGGCCGACACTGCACGCGCGAACACGAGTGACGCGAGCAGCGTCCACGTGGTGTAGTACCAGCTCCAGCGTGTTTCGCTGCTCATCACCAGCACGATGTAGAACGCGTGCAGGCCCACACCGATGGCGAGCGGCAATTCGATACACCACAGGAACAGGTCCCGCCGAACGCGCCAGAGCACCGGCAGGCAGATCGCCACGATCAGCAGGTCAAACAGAGCAATGTGGGGCAGGTTTGTGCCCAGCCGATGCGCATGATCGCTGTGTGCCTTCAGCACTCCGCTGATCGGTTGCCACGTCCCGAAGAAATGGCGGTTCGTCCACAGATAGAAAGCCCACAGCGCCACGACGATCGGCGTGCCAGCCAGCAGCATCTGGAGCGATTTCCGATCGTCCCTGCGCTGAAGCAGGAACACCATCGAAACCGTGAGCGCCGCAACGACGAAGATGTTGTCGAGCCGGCTCAACACCGTCAGCGCGATACCGAGCGCATAGCCCAAGGCGAGCACCGGTGTGGGTCGCCGCGCGAACAGGAAAGCCGCGAAGAGCGTCAACGTCAGGCATGCCGCACTCAGCGCGCCTTCCGTGCCAAGCTGCGACGTGAACAGGAACGGCAGCAGCATCAGCCATGCGACCGCCGGGAACGCAACACCCGCGCGGCGCAGCAACCCTGTGATTCCGCAGAGCGTGACCAGGTTCAATCCGGTAATCACACCGCCGATTGCATGGACTGCTGCGACTTTGTCCTGCACCACGCGATACACCGCCGCGCAGGCCAGCATCCACAACGGGTGATAGCCATTGGTGGGCATCAGGCCGTTGAACGTGCTTCCGCGCCCATGCGCGAAGTTCCATGCGACTTGGAAGTAGAAGTAACTGTCGTCCGCAAAGAAGTTGTCAGGCCATCGCACCAGGACATAGGCAAAGCACACAGAGCACAGCAGCAGTGCCGTAAGCAGTATGCCCAGGTGGATCCCGCGTCGCGGCGTCCCCTCAATGTGTGTTGCTGTAGACAGGTAGGGCACCGGGTGCGAGGTATCGCTCAGCGGGAGTGTATCGTGCGCGTGCCGGCCAGGTTACGCGAAGACGGTGTGCTTGGGGGCGGGGTAAGCCGCGGGGTAACGGTCGCCGTCCTGCATGAGCGACTCAATGGTGGCAACGCTCTGAATGCCGCCACGCGCCCCGGCGGCCGTGCAGTTCAGCGCGGCTGCGGCGCAGGCAAAGTCCAGCTGCCGGTCCAGCGGCCAGCCCTGCATCAGGCCATGAATGAAGCCGGCATGAAACAGGTCACCAGCGCCAGTGGTGTCGACGACGGGAACCAGGTATGCCGGCCGGTAGTGGAAGCGGCCGCCGTCCCATGCGAGCACACCGTCGTGACCCAGCGTCGCCGCGGTCAGCTTCGACCCATACTCCAACTGCATGCGCTGTAGCGCCTTTTCCAGAGACCGTTCGCCGGTAAGGCGGCGCGGAAAATCGCGGCTGACGATCAGGTGATCGATGAGCGGCAGCAGGTCGTGTACGCCCGCATAGATCTCGTCCAGGTCGGCAATGACCGGAATGCCGGCCTCGCGCGCCCAGGTTGCCGCACAGGTTGCGGCGGCGGTATCGAAGCCATCCACGTGCAGGGCACGCGCGGTTTGAATCCATTCCGGCTTCAGGTCGGCGGCGAGCAGGGTTGTGCGCTCATCGCGTTTCAGCAGCACGGTGCGTTCGCCGCTGCCGTCGACCAGGATGATGGATTGCGCGCTGGTCGTGTTTGCGGCGATAAGGATCTGCGCCTCGACTCCGGCGGCTCTGAAAGCGTCATGGTGCATCTGCGCGGCGTGGTCATCCCCAAGCTTCCCAACGTAACGCGTGCGCATGCCCCAGGCCTGGCATGCGACCACGGCAGTCGCAGTCTGTCCGCCGGGCAGCACCTGCAGGTCGTCGAATTCGATCTTGGCGCCGATTGCGGGAAACGCGGCCAGCGAGATGACGGTGTCGGTCGCATTCAGACCAACGCCCACCAGGTCGACCTCTGCCGTTCCCGCCACATCCCCATGGTACGCGGAAGCAGAAAAGTAACGACAGCGGTGACGTAACCGAGCGTTAGCGGTAACGTAAGCCCTCCTGCGTAAGTCATTTTGCCGCAAGGATTTGCGTTCCGCCCGCAACCAATCTACGGTGGCCCTTAAAGGCATGCGGCGCAACCCCGCCGGCGTGCTGAAAAGGAGTGAACAGATGAGTGCATCCGCAGGGCCGCAATCCACACAGGCGATCGCACCGGCACAGGGCAAGTTGGGCGTAATGATCCCCGGCATGGGTGCCGTGGCCACCACCCTGATCGCCGGCGTGGAGGCGGTACGCCGCGGCCTGGCCCAGCCCGTTGGCTCGCTGACGCAGATGGATACGCTGAAGCTTGGCGAGACGGCGGTGCCGGTCAAGGAAGCCGTGCCGCTTGCCGCGCTGGACGATCTGGTCTTCACTGGCTGGGACATCTTCGGCGGCAACCTGTACGACGCGGCGCGAACCGCACAGGTGCTTGACCCGTGGCAACTGGAAGCGATCAAGCCTTATCTCGAAAGTATCGAGCCCATGCCTGCCGTATTCGATCAGCACTACGTCAAGCGGCTCACCGGCAAAACAGTCAAGCAGGGCCGCAACAAGTGCGACCTGGCGAACCAGATCCGCAATGACATCTCGGCGTTTAAACAGCGCACCGACCGCCAGGTGATGCTCTGGTGCGGCTCCACCGAAATCTTTCTGCGCGAAACCGAGGTGCATCAGACGCTTGCCGCCTTTGAGCGCGGCATGGTCGATGACGACCCAAACATCTCGCCATCCATGCTGTATGCCTGGGCCGCGTTGAAAGAAGGCGTGCCCTTCGCCAACGGCGCACCAAACCTGACCGCGGACATTCCCGCATTGCGCGAGCTGTCGAAACAGACCGGCGCGCCAATTTGTGGCAAAGATTTCAAGACGGGCCAGACCTTCATCAAGACGGTGCTGGCGCCCGCGTTGAAAGCCCGCTCCCTGGGCCTCAATGGCTGGTACTCGACCAACATCCTGGGCAATCGCGACGGCGAGGTGCTGGACGATCCGGAGAGCTTTAAGACCAAGGAAGAATCGAAGCTGGGCGTGCTCGAGTACATCCTGGAGCCGGAAAAGCACCCGGAGCTCTACCGCGACATCTTCCACAAGGTCCGTATCAACTATTACCCGCCGCGCGGCGACAACAAGGAAGGCTGGGACAGCATCGACCTGTTCGGCTGGCTCGGCTACCCGATGCAGATCAAGGTCGATTTCCTGTGTCGTGATTCCATCCTCGCTGCTCCGCTCGCGCTCGACCTGTGCCTGTTCCTCGACCTGGCGCAGCGCACGCCATCGCTGAAACACATGGGCGTGCAGGAGTGGCTCAGCTTCTACTTCAAAGCACCGGATGTGGAGGCGGGCAGCCGGCCGGAGCATGACCTGTTTCTGCAGGCAGTCAAGCTGAAGAACACGCTGAAGCAAATCCTTGCCGATCCGGCTGCTCCGGTTACGAACGAGGAGCTGGAGTATGCGACCGTGTGATAACAGGGTTTGGCTTGTCCGTGCGAGGGCCGGCGCTGCCGGCCTTTGCCGCGCCCGCGATACGCAGCCGACGCGCCTAGAATCAAGGTGAGCGTATGGCGACCGTTTCCGAATCCGACTTCATCACCAGCATCGCAGACGCGCTGCAGTTCATCAGCTATTACCATCCGGCGGACTACATCCGGAACCTGAACCGCGCCTACGAACTAGAGCAATCCGAAGCCGCGCGCGACGCGATGGCGCAGATCCTGATCAACAGCCGCATGTGCGCGGAAGGGCACCGCCCCATTTGCCAGGACACCGGCATCGTGACCGTGTTCGTTAAAGTCGGCATGAGCGTTCGCTTTGTGGACGCGCAAGGCGCAACCACGCGAATGAGCCTGCAGCAGATGTGCGACGAAGGCGTGCGCCGCGCCTACAACGACCCGGACAACCCGCTGCGCGCCAGCGTTCTGGCTGACCCGGCGTTCAGCCGCAAGAACACCAAAGACAACACGCCCAGCGTCGTCGTGGTCGACCTGGTGCCGGGCGATGCCGTGGACGTGACGGTCGCGGCCAAGGGCGGCGGCAGCGAAGCCAAATCGAAGTTCGCGATGCTCAACCCTTCTGACTCCATCGTGGACTGGGTCATGAGGATGGTGCCCCAGATGGGCGCTGGCTGGTGCCCGCCGGGCATGCTCGGCATCGGCATCGGCGGCACTGCCGAGAAGGCGATGTTGCTGGCGAAACAGGCGTTGATGGATCCGATTGACATGCAGGAGTTGATCGCGCGAGGCCTGCGGAACAAAACAGAAGAGCTGCGCGTCGAGCTCTACCGCAAGGTAAACGCGCTCGGCATCGGTGCACAGGGTTTGGGCGGGCTCACGACGGTGCTGGATGTAAAAATCCTGGACGCGCCCACGCATGCGGCGAACTTGCCGGTGGCCATGATCCCGAACTGCGCCGCCACGCGCCACGCGCATTTCGTGCTGGACGGCAGCGGTCCGGCGAAGCTCGATCCACCGTCGCTCGCCGACTGGCCGGAGCTGACCTACAACCCCCTGAACGCCCGCCGCGTAAACCTGGACACGGTCACGCGTGAGGAGGTGGCAAGCTGGCGTGCCGGCGAGGTGGTGCTGCTCAGCGGCAAGCTGCTGACCGGCCGCGATGCCGCACACAAGCGCATGGCGGACATGCTGGCCCGCGGCGAGGCGCTGCCCGTCGACTTCCGCAATCGCTTCATCTACTACGTTGGCCCGGTCGACCCGGTGCGCGACGAGATTGTGGGTCCCGCCGGCCCCACCACCGCCACACGCATGGACAAGTTCACCCGCCTCATGCTGGAGAAAACGGGTCTGCTTGGCATGGTCGGCAAGAGTGAGCGCGGCGAGGCCGCAATCGAAGCCATTCGCGATTACGGCGCTGTGTACCTGATGGCAACCGGCGGCGCGGCCTACCTGGTCTCGAAAGCGATCAAGGCGTCACGCGTGCTCGCCTTCGAAGATTTGGGCATGGAGGCGATCTACGAGTTCACCGCGGAAGACATGCCGGTGACCGTGGCCGTGAGCTCCGACGGCACTAGTGTGCACACGACCGGCCCCGCAGAGTGGTCGCAACGGATCGCCCAGGGGACGGTGCAGGGCAACCTCGCCGGCGTCCCGATCCTCGCCTGAAGCCAGTTACCGATCGGCGCGCGTGGTGTGCAGAACCCGGAGCACGCGGCCGTTCGCGTTCAGCGGAATCAGCCAGAACTCCGGCATTACCGCCGAGAGTGGGCCGGGGTAAACCAGAACCGTCTGGCAGCCATCCGGTGGCTCGGGCAGGGCAGCGCACGCCATGTTGCGCGCAGGCGATCCGGCGCGCTCCAGCACCGATCCGCGACTGTCGCCGCGTTGGATCGCGGTGAAGTGCTTGCCCCATGCGCGCGACCGGATCAGCGCACCGAAAAACAAGCCGGCAAACAGCAACAGGAAAATCAGAAGAATGCGAACCGTCCGCATGCGCTGATGCTAGACCATGCGCGGGCACGCGGATGGCTTAAAGCTCGGCCGCCTGCTCCCAATGTTCGCCAAAAACAACCTCCGAGACCGGCCGGCGCTCGCGCGGCGCCTGCTCGATCAGCTTGTATTTATCGGGCAGGTTCGCCGGATCGCCAAGGTACCCAAGCGCCCAGCAGGCTGTGGGTTCATAGTCGCTCGGCACAGCGAAATACGCACACAGCGTGACAGCGTCATAGCCGGCCATGCCATGCAGGTGCAGACCCAGTGCCGTCGCCTCAAGCGCCATGTTCTGGCACGCCGCGCCTACGTCATGCGCGGCGGTTTTGTTGGGCTGACCGCCTTTGCTGAATGTCTTTTTCGCGAATGCGGCGAAGAGTACCGGCGCTGAACCGGCCCAGATTTGATTGCCCGGCACGAGCGAATTGAACAGCTTCTCGTAGGTCGGGTCTCCCTTACGGCCCACCACAAAGCGCCACGGCTGCTCATTCTGCGACGATGCCGCCCAGGTTCCGGCGGTGAAAATCGTCTTCAGGTCCCCTTCCGAGACAGGCTTATCTGCGAAAGCGCGCGGACTCCAGCGGTTCAGGATCGTCCGCTCCACCGGCAGTTCCGTAACGGCATGCTTCACGTGTTCCAGGTCAGGCATTCGGTTATCTCCAGCACAAGCAGATGCGCCGGACAGAGGTGGCGATGCAGATGCGTTCGCTTCACGATGCTGCCAAGCGGGGCCAAGTAACGTCACTACCACGCAAGTTGGAGCTTCGCGGGCCGGGCATTGTGATGGAATGGATATATGGCTGAAAGCATCTTCGACGTTCTGGTGATCGGCGCGGGACCGACCGGGCTGGCGTGCGCCATTGATGCGCAGCGGGCGGGTTTGCAGGTGGTGCTGGTTGACAAAGGCTGCCTGTGCAATTCGCTCTTTCATTACCCGGCGCATATGACCTTTTTTACAACGCCGGAACTGCTGGAAATCGGCGACATGCCATTTTCCAGCCCCAACCAGAAACCGACGCGCAGCGAAGCATTGGAATACTACCGCAAGGTCGCGGACCACTACCAGCTGGACGTGCGTCAGTACCACCTGGTCGATGAAGTCAAAGGCAGTGACGGCGACTTTCGCGTGCATGTGACCGACCGCTTCGGCCGCGCCAGCCAGCTGCGCGCACGCAAGTTGATCGTCTCCACCGGTTACTACGACCTGCCGAACTATCTCCGCGTGCCCGGTGAGGAGCTGTCCAAGGTTCACCACTATTACAACGAGCCGCATCCGTACTTCGGCCTGGAGGTGCTTGTGATCGGCGGCAAGAATTCGGCCGCGATCGCCGCCCTGGACCTGTGGCGTCATGGCGCGAAAGTGACGCTCGTGCATCGCGGTCCGGAGATGCATCGGCACGTGAAGTATTGGATCCTGCCTGACATTCAAAATCGCATCAAGAATGGCGAGATCCGCGCATTTTTCGATTCCGAAGTCGAGTCCATTCAGGAAGACGAGGTCAAGCTGAGCACACCCGAGGGAGAACGGATCATCCGCAACGATTTTGTGTTTGCGCTGACCGGCTATCACCCGGATTTCGGCTTCATCGAGCGCCTGGGTGTCACGCTAAACCCTGAGAACGATCGCTGTCCCGTGGTCAATCCAGACACGCTCGAATCCAACGTGCCGGGCATCTACCTGGCGGGCGTGATCGTCGCGGGCGAGCGGACGAACGAAATCTTTATCGAGAACGGACGGTTTCATGGTGCCCTGATCGGCAGGGACCTCCTAGCCAAAATGCCGTTGGAGGCGGTTGCATGATGCAGCAAAGCGGATCCGTGCGCCAACTCGCACGCTTGCAGGTGCCATGCCTTTGAAGCCACGAACGATCCTTGGCCGTTTGATCGCGGGCACGCTGCTCACGCAATTTGTTGTCTTCGCGTGCTTTCTCTTCTTCGGCATACGCAAAGAAATCAGGGAGAGCAACCTCCGCAGCGCGGACCGGCTGCATCGCCAGGCGAACATTCTGGCGTCGCTTGCCGGCGAAGCCATGGCAGACAACGACGCGGGTCAGCTCTCGTCCGTGTTTCGCAGTTTCGCCATCACAACCGTGCTGCGCGGCGCGCGGCTGACGGATGAGAACGGCACAACACTGCGGGTCAGCAATGCCGCGCTTCCATCGGAACTGTCGCCAGAAGAGCGTGGCCTTCTCTTTGATCTGAAAACGCACCCGGGCTATCGGCTGGTCAAATTGAACCCTGCGCACAGCGTTGCGGTTCTGCCGTTTCAGCACGGCAGCGCGCGCGGCATCATCTGGACGTATCCGGACCAGTACACCGCATACCGTGCGTCGCGCAGCGTTCTGCAGTATGCCGGCCTCTATGCCGTATGCGCCCTGGTTGGCAACCTGCTGCTGATCTGGGTACTATCCACCAACATCGCCCGGCCGTTGCGGCGGCTTCGCCTCGCATCGTTGGGTGTGGTGGCCGACTCGAACGACCTTTCCGCGTTTCCGCTGCCCGTCCGAGGCCACAGTGAAACGGCACAACTGACCGACGGCGTGAACGCCATGGTCGCCGAGATCGGACGGCAACGGCGCAGCACTCAGGACACGCTCGCCCTCTTGGATTCCATGCTCGGTGTGGCGCCGATCGGATTCGCCTTCTTTGACCGCGGCATGCGCTACGTGCGCGTCAACCAGACACTGGCCGAAACGCATGGCGTGGCCGTTCCGGCGCACATGGGCAAGCGTCTGCGCGACCTGATGCCGCCTGGCACGTCGCTCAGCGTTGCCGAGCAGAAAGAGCATTGGATCGAGTACGTTTTCCAGCACGGTGAAGCGGTGCACGATCGCGAAATTACCGGCGAGATGCCTGGCAGGCCGGGCGAACAGCGCGTGTGGCGCGACACCTTTTATCCCATCCATAACAGTAACGGCGAGGTGCAGTGGGTTGGCGTGATCGTGACGGAAGTCACGGAACGGCTGCGCTCGGAAGAAGCGCTGCGCCGCTCAGAAAAGCTGGCCGCGGCAGGACGGCTCGCGGCTTCCATTGCGCACGAGATCAACAACCCGCTGGAAAGCGTGACCAACCTGCTCTATCTGTTGGGAATGGACCAGACCCTGTCGACAGAGTCGCAAGGCTATGTCGATCTTGCGCAGCAGGAGCTTGCCCGTGTGTCGGAGATCACGCAGCAGACCCTGCGGTTCTACCGCCAATCGAGCCTGCCGTCGGACACCCAGGTTGCCGACGTATTGCGCTCCGTACTGGTGCTGCACCAGGGCAAGCTGCGCGCAGCCGCCGTCCAGGTTGACGGCCGCATTGACGATAGTGTGACACTGTTCGGCTACACCGGGGAATTGCGGCAGTTGCTCGCCAACCTGGTTGGCAATGCCGTGGACGCTATGCCGGCAGGGGGAACGCTTTACCTGCGTGTGCGCAATAGCCGGCGCGACGGCCAGCCCGGCGTTTGCATCACCGTGGCCGACACGGGTACCGGCATGCCTGAGTCGGTGCGCCGCCGCATCTTCGAGCCGTTCTTCACGACCAAGGAGGCCACCGGCACCGGCCTGGGGCTGTGGGTCAGCACGGAAATCATCGGCAAACATCGCGGCACAATCAAGGTGCGCAGCCGCGCCGCCGGAGCTGCATCGGCCGGGATCGCGCTGGTGCAACAACGCCCCACGGGGACCGTCTTCCGCCTCTTTTTCCCGATCGATGGCGTGCCACGCGGCCCGGTGATGGTGCGTCCACTGCGACAAGCGGGGCCCACGCCAGTACCCGCGCGCAGAAGCGGCGATGGCAGCATGGCCGCCTCCGTCTAGCTCAGAATGCGCCTGCGAAAACCGCGCACTCCCACCGCGGTGAGTCCAGCCAGGAACACCAGAAGCATCGCCAGGATTGCTGCCGGATTCATGTGCGGCAGTGCGGGTGTCAACGACGCTCGCAGGCCCTCGGTCATGTACACGATCGGGTTGATCAGCACCAGGATCTGAAGCCAGCGCAGGTGCACCAGCGCCGCCCACGGGTAGTACACACATCCCAGAAACGTGATCGGGATCACGATCACAGAGAAGATCAGCCCGATCTGCTGCGGTTTCACAGCCGTGCCAATCGCCAGGCCCAGCGCCCCCGCCGTAAGCGAGGCGAGCACCACTATCGCGATCAGGTAAAGCCAACTCGTCACATGTACGGAAACGGGCTGGGACGGGATGTAGTACGCCAGTGGGAACACAATGCACGCCGCCACAACAGACTGCATGGCAGAGAACACAACCTTCTCGATGGCGACGAAGGCGTGCGGCAGCGGACACATGACGCGGTCGTCGATCTCGCGCGTGCTGCCGAAGTCCACGGCCAGCGGCAGCGCCACCGCGGCGATACCCGAAAACATAATGCCGACCGCCATCAAGCCCGGCAACAGAACAGTCGAAAAGTTAGCTCCGGTGCCCTCGGCCATGTGCGCCGTGGGGTTCATCGTGGCGGACCCGCTCATGTGCGGCAATACATACGTGAACACAAACAGGAACAGCAGCGGGTTCATGCACACGCGAATGACGAACGGAATCATCTCGCGCCGCAGCACGTGCAGGTCCCGCAACAGCAAACCGCCAAAGGCACGCGTGTACTGCGCTGCGGTCGATGTGGGCACAGGAAGGGTTGGTGCGCTGGTCGCCATGCGAAGCTCCTCTACTCGCGAAGTTCCCGCCCGGTCAGGCGAATAAAAACCGTCTCAAGCGTTGGTTCGGTGATGCGCAAGTCGCGCAACCCGAACGCTCCGGCGCGCTGCACCACCTCGGGCAGCAGGCCTTCCTGGCCGGTGCCAAGCAGGCGAAGTCCGTTGGCCGTTGCTTCCACCCCGGTCACGCCGGGCAGGCTGGCCAGTTGTTCGCGCAACGCGGTTGGGTCGTCGCGCAAAACCAGCTCGTATACGGTGCTTGCGCCCAGCGAAGCCTTCAACGCGGCGGGTGTGTCCTGCACCAGAATGCGGCCGTGATCCAGGATGGCGAGCCGGTCGCAAAGGTCGTCAGCCTCCTCCATGTAATGCGTCGTCAGCACCACCGTAATACCCTCGTCGTGCAGGCGGCGCACCGCCTCCCACATGGCGATGCGGCTCTGCGGGTCCAGGCCGGCCGAGGGCTCATCCAGGAAAAGCACCCTTGGCCGGTGCGCGATCGCGCGCGCGATCTGCACACGTTGCGCCAGTCCGCCAGATAGCTGATTCGGATAGGCCTTGGCGCGCTCCGACAGGTGAAACTGCTCCAGCAGTTGTGCCGTCCGCTGCCGCGCGTCCGGCCCGCTAAAACCGAAATAAAGGCAGTGGAAGTAGATGTTTTCTTCCACCGTGCAGGCGCGCTCCAGCGTGTTGTACTGCGGCACCACGCCCATGTGGCGGCGCGCCGCGGCAGCGTTCCGCACCACGTCGACGCCTGCAATGTGTGCAGATCCCCCGCTAGGCAGGGCGCGCGTGGTGCAAATGGAAATGGTCGTCGTCTTGCCGGCGCCGTTTGGCCCCAGCAGGCCAAAGATGCGCCCCTCCGGCACAAGCAGATCGATGCCGTCCAACGCCACAACCTGCTGCGGCCCGCCATACACCTTGCGCAAGCCCGCCAGGCGAACCACGTCGCCCGTGCCGTTGCTGCCGCTGCTGCCGCTGCCAATCATCGACTCTGGGGTCACGTTTCTATTGTGCCTGTCCGGACGAGGGTTAGCCGCCCGTCGCACCTTGTGTCAGCTGCGGATTGACCTTGGCGCCGTCCGTCACGTTGTCGCCCGGCGAAAGAACCACGACGTCGCCCTCGCGCAATCCGTTGATCACTTCAGCCGATGCGCCGTAATCACGGCCCAGCGTCAGGTTACGAAGATGCGCAATGTGATTGCTGTCCACCACGAACGTCTGTGGCCCGGCGGTGCGCACGAAAAGCGCGTTCGCCGGAATCAGCAGCGGCGGCTGCGCGCGGCGCGTATCGAACAGGACCGTAGCGAACATGCCCGGCAAAATCCTGCCATCGGAATTGGGCAGATCTACCTCGGCCAACAGCGTGCGCGAGCTGGGATCGATGGATGATGAGGTGCGCGCGATCGTCCCCGTAAAAATTTGTCCTGGCAACTCGCGGAACTGTACCTGCGCCGTATGCGCGCTCATCACGGCGGGCGCACTGGCCTGTGGCACGTTGGTAAACACGCGAACCGTACCGGACTGGCCGATGGTGAAAAGCTGCGTAACGGAACTGGCGGAACCGGCAGAAATCAGCGAGCCGGTGTCGATGCCTCGGCTCAGGATCGTGCCGTTGAAAGGCGCAAGCACCCGCGAAAACCCAGCCTGCTCCTGCAGCGAGCGTACATTGGCCTCACCCGCCGCGATGTTTGCCTGTGCTGCCTGCACGGTTGCGTCGTTCGCGCCGGACTGCGCGGCCTGCTGGTCCGCCGACGCACGCGAAACCACGCCCTCCTGATACAGCTGTTCGAAACGCTGGTTGTTCAACGTGGTCAGGTGTGCATTGGCGCGCGCCTGCAGCAGCTGCGCTTTCAACTGCAACAAAGACGCCTGCGCCTGGCGCAGCGATTGCTCTGTCTGCGGATCTTCAATCGTCGCAAGCAACTGCCCCGCGCGCACGCGATCGCCAATGTCCACGTAACGACGGCTAACGTAGCCGGAGGTGCGTGCATAAATCGGTGTCTGCTCAAATGCCTGCACGGTTCCGGGCAGCTCCAGCCGGGAGTTGGCATTGCCAAGTTGCACACGCTCCACGTCCACATCCGGTGGTCCCATGTTGTCGCGCGACTCGGTCACCAGCGCCTCGCGATGGTGCAGCTTGGGAATCAGGAACGCGACACCAACCAGCACCAGCAGCAGAAATCCCGCTGCTGCTGCGGCTACCGGCCCGCGTCGTGGTGGCGCGGGATCGGCCGGTGTGCTTCGCGGGTCGTGCTGCTGCCCTGCCGGTGTGTCGATGAAGTTCTGTGCCATGTGCCGTGCGTGGGTTCCTTGCGGTTGGATTCGTGGTGCCTCCCTGACGGAGGTCTCTGGACTGTGCAGACGCAGTTACACGCCTTGCAGAATGCCTGCATCCTCCTGGGCCGCCGCGGTCACACCCAGCGGTGGAGCCTTGCGCAGCAGGGAGTAAAAGAGCGGCACGATGATCAGCGTGGTGGCCGTGGCGACCAGCAGGCCGCCGATCACGGCGCGGCCAAGCGGCGCGTTCTGCTCGCCGCCCTCGCCCATGCCCAGGCTCATGGGAAGCATGCCCAGGATCATGGCAAGTGCGGTCATCAGGACCGGGCGCAGGCGTGTAAAGCCCGCCGCCGCGGCCGCCTGCAAGCTGTTCAAACCGGCGCTCCGTTGATCGTTCGCGAAGGTGACCATCAGAATCGAGTTCGCCGTCGCGACGCCGACCGTCATAATCGCACCCATCAGCGACGGCACGGAGAAAGTCGTTCCGGTCAGGAACAGCATCCACAGGATGCCGCAAGCCGCGCCCGGCAATGCCATCAGAATAATGAACGGATCCAGCCAGCTCTGGAAGTTGACCACCATCAGCAGGTACACCAGCGCGACCGCGAAGATCATGCCCAGGCCCAGGCCGGTAAAGCTGTCGTTCATGCTCTTGACTTGGCCGCGCATGGTCAGCGTCGCACCCTTGGGCAGCTTGCCCGCCGCCTGGAAGCGGTTCAGGATCGTCTGAATGTCACCGGCAACGCCGCCCAGGTCGCGCCCCGACTTGTTGACGTACACGTCATACACGGGCTGCACGTTGTAGTGATTTGTGATCGCCGGCGAACTGGTGTGCTGAATCTGCGCCACGTTCGACAGCAGCTGCGCCTGTGGCTGCGGCAGGCCCGGCGCACCACTGGAGGAGTTCGCTGCACCGCTGCCCGGAGACACCGGCAAGGCGTTCAGCGCGTCGACGGAGTTGAGCTTGTACTGCGGCACCTGCACCACCACGCTGTAGTTCACGCCGTTGACCGGATTCAGCCAATAATTCGGGCTGGCCTGGCCGGAGCCCGCCAGCGAATACAGCATGCTGTTCGCCACGCTGCTTTCAGTCAGGTTCAGGTCTCGCGCGCGGGTGCGGTCCACGTTCACGCGCAACTCGGGCGCGTACAGAACCTGGTGCACATGCACATCGACCGCCCCCGGTACGGCGGCGATCTGACGCCGTAACTCCTGGGCCGCCGCGAAGTTCGGTGCCGCAACACGGCCGCTGATCTGCACGTCGATCGGCGCGGGCAGGCCGAAGTTCAGGATCTGGTTCACGATGTCAGACGCCTGGAAAAAGAAGGTTTCTTCCGGGAACTTCGCATTCAGCGTCTTGCGAAGCTGCTCGCGGTACAGCGCCGTTGGACGGTGATTCTCGTTCAGCGAGACCAAAATTTCGCCGTCCTGCACATCCGTCAGCGAGCCGTCACCGAACGCAAGATTAAACGAGCCGTTGGGCACACCGATGTTGTCGATGATCGTGTTCAGCTCACTCGCCGGAATCGCCTGGTGGATGACCGTTTCGACCTGCTTGAACACATCCTCCGTCTGCTCGATGCGGGTGCCGGGCGGCGTGCGCACGTGCAGGCGGAAGCTGCCCGCGTCCACATCCGGGAAGAAGTCACGCCCAATAAACGGCACCGTGCAGAACGAAATCAGCAGGAAGATGCCGAAGCACGTCAGCGTGAACTGCGCGTGCGCCAGTGTCCAATCCAGCACGTGCTGATACCAGGTACGCAGCCGCTCAAAGACATGGTTGAACGCGAAGTGCGTGCGCCAGATCAGTCCAAGGCCGCGGCGCTCGCGCTCCAGAGATGCCTGCTCAGCGGGCGAGAGCTCGTGCGCGGTGTGCTCCGCTTCCAGCATTCGGTACACGCCAACTTCCTTGGCCAGCAGAAAGTTGACCATGGTGGGCACCAGCGTTCGCGAAAGCAGGTAGCTCGCCAGCATGGCAAAGACCACCGCCATGCCCAGGGGCGTGAAGAGGCTTTTTGCTGCGCCGGATAGAAAGACGACCGGCACGAACACGATGCAGATCGAGAGCGTCGACACAAACGCCGGCACGGCAATCTGCTGCGCACCGTCCAGAATCGCGGGCTGGATTTCTTTGCCCAGACCCAGATTCCGGTGAATGTTCTCGATCTCCACCGTGGCATCGTCGACCAGGATGCCGACCGCCAGGCCCAGGCCGCCGAGCGTCATCGTGTTCAGCGTCTGTCCCAGAAACTTCAGCGTAATGATCGAGACCAGGATCGACAGCGGAATCGAGATGGCGATGATCACCGTGGACCGCCATGATCCCAGAAACAGCAGGATCATGATTGCGGTCAGGCCGGCCGCGATTACCGCTTCCTTCACCACGCCCTGCAGGGCTGCTTTCACAAAGATCGACTGGTCGAACAGCAGCTTGATCTCCGGCGCGGGTGGAGGCATGTTGGCGATGATTGCAGGCAGGCGCTCCCGCACCCGCTTCACAATGTCCAGCGTCGATGCGCCGCTGGACTTCAGGATCGTCATCAGCGTCGACCGGCGGCCATTCACCCGCACAATGGACTGCTGCACCGCGAAACCCTCGTGTACCTGGGCGACATCGCGGATATAGATCGTGGCGCCGTTGATCTGTTTGATCGGAATGTCGTTCAGTTGCCCGACGATCTGCGGCGAGGCATTGGTCCGGACGATGTAATCGGTCGAGCCGACCTTCGCATCGCCCGCGGGCAGGATCAGGTTCTGCGCGGTCAGAGCGTTGACCACGTCGGTGGGCGCCAGGCCTTTGCTGTACAGCGCCTGCGGGTCCAGGTCGACCATGATTTGGCGCGCCTTGCCACCGTAGGGGGACGGCACCTGTGCCCCTTGTACCGTGGCCAGCTGCACCCGCAAAAAGTTCAGGCCCAGGTCGTACAGGTCGGCCTCGCTCAGCGTGGGCGACGACAGTACCGCCTGCAAAATCGGTACGTTGGACGCCGAGAACTGCAGAATGAACGGCGGCGTGGTGCCGGGCGGCAGGATGCGCAGAATCGTCTGGTTGACCGCCGTCACCTGCGCAACTGCGGCGTCGATGCGCGTGCCGGGCTGGAAGTACACCTTGATGATCGAAACGCCCGAGACCGACTGCGACTCGATGTGCTCGATGTCGTTGACGGTGGTCGTCATCGAGCGCTCACTGATCGTCGTGAAGCGCTTCTCCATCTCGTCCGGGCTGGTGCCGCTGTAGCTCCAGACAATGCTGACCACGGGAATATCGATCGGCGGAAACACGTCCGTCGACATGGTCTCGATCGATACAATGCCGAGCACCAGAATCAGCACGGACATGACCACAAACGTGTACGGGCGCCGAAGCGCGAGTTGCACGATCCACATGCGTCAGCTCCTCCGTTGCTGCTGGTTCAGTGAGTGACGTACAGGCAAGCGCGCGAGTCGCCGCTCGCACACCTGAGCGTGCCGTTTACCGCACACGGACGCCGAACATCGCTTCCTGAAAGCCGCTGACTCCATCATGCCCCAGACCTTGCACGGATGCGACTTGGGCGCGTTCCCGCGCATAGAATGATTGGTATGGCACGAGGCTGGGAAAGCAAGAGTGTGGAAGGGCAGCAGGAAGGCGCCGGGCAAACGCGTCCGGCAGGTGCCGCGACGCCGCAGCAGCAGGAGCAGACACGGCAGCGTCGCCTTCAAGGGCTACAGATGCAGCGCGAGCGCATCCTGTCCGAGAGAACCAGCAGTCCGCACCGGCGCTCGGCCTTGCAATTGGCGCTGGCCGATGTGGAGCGCGAACTGGAACAGCTCGGCTGGACCATTCACATCTAGCGCAGTGCCGCGAAGCTCCTGAACCCCGAAGGAACAAGGATGCCGCTCTATCTAGGCGTGGATGCCGGTGGCACCACCACAACCTACGTGCTGGCGGATGCGCACACCGAGCTGGCGCGCGCTGAAAGCGGCAGCATCAAGCGCATGCGCGTTTCCGCCGAGGTCGCCCAGGCCAACCTGCAGGCTGCCTGTGACGACCTGCAGCTCCGCAGCGGCCGCAACCTTCGCGACGTAACCCGCACCTGCATCGGTGCCGCCGGCTTCTCCGTGCCTCTGGTCGCCGAATGGCTCGTGGCGGCTTTTGCGCAGCGCACCGGTGGCGAGCTGCTGCTGGTTGGTGATGTGGTCATCGCGCTGGATGCCGCTTTTCAGGGTGGGCGCGGCGTACTGGTGTTGGCCGGCACCGGTTCCAACGTGGCCGCGCGCACGGCAGACGGGCACCTGGTTAATGCCGGCGGTTGGGGTCCAGCAGTCAGCGACGAAGGCTCGGGCCACGCGATCGGCCGCGATGCGGTACGCGCCGCCTTCCGCGCGATTGACTCCGATGAGTTCACCTTGCTCACCGAGCGCATCGCCGCCTTCTGGCAGGTGAATCTCGCCGGCATGGTCGGTCACGTCAACACCTACCCCCCGCCGGACTTTGCCCGGCTTGTGCCGTTGGTCAGTGAGGCCGCGCGTGAGGGCGACACCATCGCCCAGGGCGTGCTCCGCAACACCGGTGTTGCGCTTGGCGAGACCGCCCTGCTGGCCATTGCAAAGCTGCGCCGCATGGAGCACGACAGCTTCGCCGCACCGCCCCCGGTCGCCTTCGCCGGCTCCGTCCTGCGCTACGTTGCGCCTGTTCGCGAAGCTATCACGCAAACGATTCTTGCCGGGCACCCCGGCACGACGGTGCTGCCCGACATCATTGAGCCGGTGCAGGGTGCACTCTGGCGCGCACGCAATAATCCCGCGACCGCCCTGCAACATGCAGTGGCTCGATAAGCATAATGGGCAAAGCCATGCCAATACGGGCATACTGGTTGGCGTAACCGCACACAGCGAAGGAGCATCGAGTGACCTGGAACCGGCGTACGTTTCTGCAAATGAGTTCTTTGGCAGCGGGCAGCACACTGCTGGCGCAAAAGGCGCAGCGCGGGCAACATCTGCCGCTCCACAAGGCGGGCGTCGAGCAGGTCTCGGAACTCACAAAGTACGTCAACATTTTCTGCGGCACCGGCGGCCACGGCCACACTTTTCCCGGTGCTACTGTTCCGTTCGGCGCGGTGCAGCTAAGCCCTGATACCGACAATCACGGCTGGGACTGGTGTTCCGGCTATCACCACATGGACTCGTCCATCATGGGATTCAGCCACACGCACCTGAGCGGCACCGGCGGCGGCGACCTGCTGGACTTCCTGGTGGTCCCGCGGTTGGGCGAGGTCCGGCTCATCCCTGGCGACAAGAAACAGCCCGACGGCGGCTACCGCACCCGCTTTTCCCATACGGACGAGCACGCCGAGCCGGGGTACTACTCCGTGCGGCTCGCCAGCGAGATCGTCGCCGAGTTGACCGCGACCGAGCGCGCGGGCATCCACCGGTACACCTTTCCGCAGTCGCAGGAAAAGTGCCACGTGCTGCTGGACCTGACGCACTGTTACGACGAGTCGGAGAACCTGGAGACCGGTCACCCTCTCACCGCTGACGATCCCCGGCGCAACCGGATCGCCGCTGCGGACCTCAAGGTGGTCGGAAACAACACCCTGCTGGGTGGCCGCACCGTCCACGACTGGGCGCCTACGCGCCAGGTCTACCTGGCCATGGTGTTCGAAAAGCCGTTCCAGAAAGTCCAGCTCTACAGCGACATGAAGCCCGTCGACGGCACGGACGTTCAAGGCCGCACTTTGCACGCCGCCATCTACCCGGACACCAGCGGCCCGGTGGTGATCAAGGTCGGCATCAGCATGGTCAGCGCGGAGAACGCGCTGGCGAATGTGAAAGCAGAGGTGCCGGAGTTCGACTTCGACGCTGCTCGCACCGATGCCAAAGCCGCCTGGAACCGCGAGCTGTCGCGCATCCAGGTCGACAGCTTTGATACGCAGCGCAAAACCATTTTCTACACCGGCATGTACCACATGATGTGCGCACCCACGCTGGCCGACGACACAGACGGCAGCTATCGCGGCATGGATCAGCAGGTGCACACGCTCGACGCCGGCCAGCACAACTACAGCACCTATTCGCTGTGGGACACGTTCCGCGCCTTGCACCCCAGCTTCACGCTGTGGCAGCAGGACCGCGTCGCGCCCATGGTCAATTGTCTCGTCCGCATGGCCGAGGACAGTCCGGGCGGCATGCCCATCTGGCCGCTGCAGGGTGGCGAAACCTTCTGCATGACCGGCTATCACTCCGCCAGCGTCATGGCGGAAGCCTGCACGAAGAAAGTTCCGGGCGTTGACTGGCAGCGGGCCTACAAGGTCATGCGCAAGCGCAACATGGATGACGATTATGAGGGCCTGGCGTACTATCGCCAGCTCGGCTATATTCCCGCCGACAAGCACGATCAGTCGGTGAGCCGCGCCGTCGAATACATGTACAACGATTGGGCCTGCGCGCACGTGGCGGACGCGACCGGCCACGCGGACGACGCCGCGATCCAGCGCAAGCGCTCGCAGAACTATCGGAACCTCTTCGATCCGAAGACACAATTCATCCGTGCCAAACTCAGCGACGGGCAGTGGACGCCCGACTTCAACCCGAAGGCGACGGGTCACACGAACAAGTATCGTGACTACACCGAGTCCAACGCCTGGCAGACCACGTTCTTCGTCCAGCACGACGCGAAGGGCTACATCGAACTGTTCGGCGGGCGCGACGCCTTCAACGCAAAGCTCGATTCGCTCTTTGTGCAGGAGCCGGGCGTGTCCAACGAAGAAGTCGTCGATATGTCCGGCTTCATCGGTCAGTACGTCCACGGCAACGAACCGAGCCACGCCATCGTCTTCCTCTACACCTACTCCGGGCAGCCATGGAAGACGCAGATGCGTACCCGCCAGATCCTGGACACGCTCTATCACAACGACTTCGACGGCCTCGCCGGCAATGAGGATTGCGGTCAGATGTCCGCCTGGTATGTGATGTCCGCCATGGGCCTGTACGCAGTCGATCCCGTCAGCGCCACCTACGTGCTCACCGCGCCGGTGTTCGACAATGTGCGCATTCGGCTGGCGAGTGACCGCGAACTCACGATCACAGCGCAGCGCAGTGCGCCCACCGACCAGTACATCCAGCAGGTCAAGCTCAACGGCAAGCCGCTGGACCGGCTCTGGGTCACCCACGACGACCTGAACGCGGGGGCGCACCTTGAATTCACGCTTGGGCCGGAGCCGAACAAAACCCTCGGCATCGACCCGCGCGTCGCCCCGCCCTCGCTCACCGCGTAAGCCGCTCCGCGCTCCTCGGGTGTGTCTGTCCGGTAAACTGGGCAGACACAACTCAGGAGCAACATTCGCATGTCAACGGCGCAGGCGCAGCCAATGAAGGCGCTTACCTTTCAGGAAATCTTGTTCGCGCTGCAGCGCTTCTGGGCAGAGCGCGGATGCGTGCTGCAGCAGCCGTTTGATGTGGAAGTCGGCGCCGGCACCATGAGCCCGGACACTTTTCTGCGCGTGCTTGGCCCCAGGCCTGTCCGCATCGCGTACGCGCAACCCTCGCGCCGCCCAGCGGACGGCCGCTACGGCGACAACCCGAACCGTCTTTACAAGCACACCCAGCTGCAGGTCATCCTGAAGCCGCCACCGGCGAACATCCAGGACCTCTACCTGCAGAGCCTCGAAGCCATCGGCATCGTGCTCGCGGATCACGACATCAAGTTCGAGGAAGACAACTGGGAGTGGCCCGTGGGCGGTGCCTGGGGCGTCGGCTGGCAGGTCATGATGGACGGCCAGGAGATCACGCAGTTTACCTACTTCCAGCAGTGCGGCGGCCTTGACCTGGACCCGATCTCCGGCGAGATCACCTACGGCCTGGAGCGCCTCGCGCAATTCCTGCAGGACGTCGACTCCATCTACGAGATCGAATGGGCGCGCGAGCCCGACACCGGCAAGGTCACCACCTATGGCGACATCCGCCTGCCGGAAGAGCAGCAGCTCTCCGCATACAGCTTCGACTACGCCGATGTTGACAAGCTCTGGCTGCACCTGAACACCTACGAAGCCGAATGCCTGGCCTTGCTGGAGGCGGCGAAGAGCTTCGGCGAAGAAGCGGACGAGCTGCGCCTGAAGCGATTTCCCGTGCTCGGTGCCTACGAACTCGCGCTCAAGTGCTCGCACTTGTTCAACAATCTCGATGCGCGCGGCGCCATCTCGGTCACAGAGCGGGTTGGCGTCATGGCACGCATCCGCAACCTGATCGTCGGCGTCGCCAAGGCCTACGCCGCGCAGGGTGAGCGCTTGGCCGCACTGACCGCTACGCCCGCCTCGGCAGCACAGGAGGTGGCGCATGGCTGATTTCCTGTTCGAGCTGGGCCTGGAAGAAGTCCCCGCGCGCATGCTCGCCGACGCCGAAGCGGAACTCGCACTGCGCGTGCGCGAGATGCTTGGGCGCGAGCGCCTCATCGCGGAAGATGCAGCCATCGAGAGCTTCTCCACGCCGCGTCGCCTTGCTGTCCTCGTGCACGGCGTTGCGCCCCAGCAGCCCGACGCCGAAGAAGATCTGACCGGTCCACCCGTAAAGGCCGCCTACAAAGATGGCCAGCCGACCGCCGCCGCCCACGCGTTTGCAAAGAAGGCCGGCGTCGCCGTCGAAACACTGCGCACCATCACCAACAGCAAAGGCGAGTACCTGGCCGCAACCCTGAAGCACACAGGCAAGCCGGCGGCAGAAGTCATCGCCGCCGAGCTCCCGCGCGAAATTGCCGCAATCTACTGGGCGAAAAACATGTATTGGCGGCCCGGCAAGCCGGAGCGGTTCGTACGACCGCTGCAGTGGATCGTCGCTCTACTCGATGATTCGATTGTTCCCGTGGAGTGGGCTGGCCGTACCGCCGCCAACCTCACCTACGGCCACCGAGTCCTGCACGGCGCAGCACCGGTCGCCCTTGCACATGCGGCGGAGTACACCAGTGCGCTAAACGAAGCGTTTGTGCTCGCCAGCGTCGAAGATCGCCGGCACGTCATTCGCAAAGCGCTCGACCGCGTCACTCGCGCCGTTCCCGGCGCGCGCTGGCGCGAGGACCACGCGCTGGTCGACAAACCCACGCACCTGACTGAGTGGCCCTCGGTCGTCCTCGGCAACTTCGAACCCGAGTACCTCGCCCTTACCGAGGAAGTGCTGGTCACCGTGATGCGCGACCATCAGAACTACTTCGCGGTTGAGGACGCCGACGGCAAGCTGCTCCCGCACTTCCTCGCCGTTCTTAACACCGATCCCAGCGAGCGCGCCCAAGGCATCATCCGTCACGGCAACGAGCGCGTGATCCGCGCCCGCTTCAACGACGCTCGCTTTTTCTACGATTTCGACCAGCGCACCCCACTCGCCGACCGAATCACTTTGCTCGACAAAGTTACCTTCCAACGCGACCTGGGCAGCTACGCCGCCAAGACCGAACGCATTCGGGAAGTGGCCGCAAAGCTAGGCAAGCTCGCACAGGATGGCGGCAAAACCATCGATCTCGCCGCCCTTGACACCGCCGCACAACTCAGCAAAACCGACCTGACCAGCGAACTCGTCAAGGAGTTCACCGAACTGCAGGGCATCGTCGGCGGCCTCTACGCGCGTGCACAGGGCTTGGGCGAACCGGTCGCGATGGCGATCTACGATCACTACCGGCCCGCATCCATCGAGGACAGCATCCCGCGCACGCTCGAAGGCGTCCTGCTCTCGCTCGCCGACAAGATCGACACGATCAGCGGCATGTTTGCCCTCGGCCTGCAGCCCACCGGTTCCAAGGACCCGTTCGCGCTGCGCCGCGCCGCAAACGGCATCATCAAGATGCTCGCGGAAAGCACACTGCCGCTGAACCTGGGGGATGTCGCCAGCGCTCCCATTGCCGCGCATCCGAACAATTTGCTGCCGTTCCTCCGCGAGCGCCTCGAGTGGTACCTGCGCGAGGTGCGCGGCAGCGTTTACGACACCGTCAACGCCGTCATGGCGACCGCACCGCTGGACGTTCGCGACGCCATGAACCGCGTCGATGCCGTCACCTCCGCCCGCGCAACCGACGACTTCGCCGCGATCAGCGCCGCGTTCAAGCGCATGCGCAATATCGTCGAACTGGCCCAGCAAAAAGGCGAGCGTTTCGCCACCGCCGACGAGATTGCCGCCGCGCTCTCCCACGATGCCGAAAAGCAACTCGCGCTCGAAGCGGAAAAGCGAGCCGGCATCGTCGAAGCCGAGCGCAAACAGGGCAACTACGACGGCGCACTCCGCTCCATCGCGGAGATGCGCCCCGTCGTCGATACCTTCTTCGACAAGGTCATGGTGATGGCCCCCGAACCCGAACTGCGCGCCGCTCGCCTCGGCCTGCTGCTGCAGATCGTCAACGACTTCACCCGCATCGCCGACTTCTCACAGATCGTTACCGGAGGGAGCGGCGGCCTTTAGACCACTGCTCCCTCCGGTATCGATCGGGCTTTCAGCCCCGGAATCGCCTGTCTTAGTTCAACCGTTGCAACCGTGCAATCAGCTTCTCCGCCAGCGGCTCTCCGCTCTCCGTCCACAGCAGCCGCGAACTGATGCCGCAGTGCTTCTCGACCGACAGCACAAACGCCAGCAGCTTCTCCACGTTCTGCTTGATGCGTTCGGCACCCGTCTCATCGACGTCTTCTTCTTCCTGCACCCAGGGCGTGTCCAGGCCGAAGTCCACGCGGATGTGCCCGTTCTGCTCATACGCGCCCGCATCGAACTCCGGCCCAAAACCAATTACCTTGATCGTTGCCGGCTCCAGCCGCCACGTGGCATCGAAGCCCTCCGCGGCCTTCTCTGGCTGCCAAAGCTGCCACGTTGCCTCGAACTCATACGCCATGTCATCGTGCAGCTGCTCGGTCGCCTCGGCCACCGCGTTCGCGGCAAGGGAGTCATCGCTCTCCTGCGCCCGGTCGTCGTTCACAAAGATGCGCTGAAAGACCGGCGACTCGTGCCAGTCCAGCGGCAGCGTGCTTGCCACGGCAACGCGCGGGCTGCCGGAAACGCGCGCGAACTGCTGCAGCACCGCGGTCAATTTCTCGGGCAGGGCAGCCAGGCGAAAGTTCGGAAACCAGAGCGAAAGATAAAGCTGATCGGACATGCTGCAAGGTTGGATGCGCCGGTGAGAAGATAGCTGCAGGATGCGGCAGCGGCAGACAGAGGCAGGGTGAGCGGCAGAACGGGCAGGCCACGCTCCCGTGTGCAGCGGCTTCGGCGTTGGCTGCTTGCCTCGGTTGTTCTTTTTGCCACGTTGCTGGTGGCGCTTGTTGCCTACACGCGTTATCGCGCGCTCCAGGTTCGCCTGAACCTGCCGCGTCAGCTCGGCATCGACATCAAGTCCGAAGCCAACAGCTTCACTATCTCGCGTAGCACCGTCGATGGCCGCCCACAGTTCACCATTCACGCGTCGAAAGCCATCCAGCATAAGAACGGCATCACCACGCTGCGCGATGTGGCGGTCACGCTGTATGGTTCTCCCGGCACTAACCGCACCGACAGCATCCGTGGCGCGGAGTTCGAGTACGACCAGGCCAACGGAGTCGTCCGCGCCATGGGCGACACGCTGCTCGACATCGGCGTCGCGGAGGGCGGCAACGCGCCCGGCAATGCCAAGCGCCTCACCATGCAAAGCAAGGGCCTCGTCTTCATGCAGAAGCTCGGCGTGGCCTCGACAAAGGAGCAAATCCGTTTTCAATACGGCGCCTCGCAGGGTGAAGCCGTGGGTGCCGATTACGAAATGGATACGGGCACGCTCACATTGCAGCATGATGTTCATCTGCACAGCATTGAAAACGGCCACCCTGAGCGCATCGACGCGGCTTCCGCGCAGTTGAATCGCAACACGCGCATCGCCACGCTGCAGGATGCAACACTGACCGACGCTAACGATTCCATGCAGGCGCCACACATGATCGCCTCGCTGCGGTCCTCTCCAGACGACCATGCCGGCACGCTGCAAAAGCTCGATGCTTCGGGCGGGGTCACCCTGCACACCGCCACCGGACAACGCGTGCAGGCGCCGGAACTGCACGCCGAGATCACACCTGAAAACAAGCTCGACCAGGTGGTCATGCAAGGTGGCGTTCACCTGCAGGACGATCAGACAGACGCCTCCGCGAAGCGCGCTTTGGTCCGCTTCAACAACGGCCATGCGCAGCACCTGACGCTCACCGGCCAGGCGCACGTCGTGCAGAGTTCCGGCCCCGGCATTTCACGCACGCTGGACGCGGCAGAGATCGATTCCTCGCTGCAGGACAGCGGTGGCGCGCGCCTGTCCTTGGGCGAGCTGCACGCAACGGGCGTCATCAGACTGGTTCTGCTGCAACCGGCCAAACAGGCCGGCCGCACCGACCGGACCGAGCTGACCTCGCCCGTGCTGGTGGCGCACACCGCGCCGGGTGCGCGCACAGTGCAGCTCCGAAGTTTGGAAGCGAGCCAGGGCGCGCACCTGCTGCAGGATGACGGCTCCGGCAGCGTCCGCACCAGTTCCAGCGACAGCTTGTTCGCCACGTTCGCGCCTTCGACCGATCTCAAGCACGATCCCAGCCAGCCAACGTCGCTGCAATCTGTCGTCCAGCAGGGACACGTAACCATCCACGAGACCCGGCCCCCGACCGCCGCACAGCCCGGGGTTGCAGCCCGTTCCGCCGCACAGACGGATGCTGCCGCCGACCGCGCCGAGTTTCAGGCGGCCACAAACCTGCTCGTGCTCACCGGCACCCCCCACGTCTCCGGTGACGGCCTTCAGGTCTCCGCCGCCCGCATCGCGCTGCATCGGGATACGGGCGATGCAGAGGCCGTCGGCGCGGTACGTGGCAGCCTGACGCAGGCGACAAGCTCCACCCGTTCCTCCCGGTCCCGAGGCTCGGACGGTACGCAGTTCGCCGGTGAATCTGCCCGGCTCACGCGCGGCACAGGATCCGTGCTGCTGCAGGGCGGCAGCGCCGACGCTCGGCTCTGGAGTAGCACCGGCCAGATTGAAGCGCCAACCATCGAAACCGACCAGAAAGCAGCGACACTGCACGCTTTTGGCACCACCTCCGCGGCGGGCGTTGCGACCGTGAAAACCGTGCTGATGCAGCAGTCGGCTGCTGCGAGTCCCCAGCTTCCGGGCGGCACCGGAGAGCCGCATGGTCCCACCCGCGTTTTCAGCCGGGAACTGCTCTATCACGGCAGCACAGCGGGCAAGCCGGGCACGGCGGACTTCCGCGGCGGCGTTCGCCTGCTCCAAGGGGATGACGTGGTGACCGCCGACAGCGCGACCGCAACGCTCCAGCCCGCCTCCTCCTCGTCGCCCGCCTCTGTGCCCCAGCCCGGCTCCATGCTCGCCAGCGGCCTGCAATCCATCACTGCCACGGGCCACGTTCGCATCGTGCAGGGCCAGCGCATCGCCACCGGAACCCACCTGCTCTATACGGTCAGCACTCGCAGCGCCGTGCTCACCGGGACTCCAGGCGCGCCCCCCGTGGTGCACGATCCCATGCAGGGAACGCTCACCGGCACCGAACTTACGCTGCACCTGGGGCAGGGCAAAGGCGATAATCAAGTGCAGGTAAACGGCGCCCCCAGCATGCCCGTGCACACCGAACTCGATGTGCCCGACAAACGGAGTGGACCGGCCCCGCAGGCACGCTCACGAGCGGGCAGAAAGCCAAGTCCCACACCGTAATGCGCACACTGCAGACTGATGGAATCGCAAAAAGTTATGGCGGCCGCGAGGTCGTGCGCGGCGTCAACCTGCAGATCCGGCAGGGCGAAGTCGTCGGCCTGCTCGGCCCCAACGGTGCCGGCAAAACGACCAGCTTTTACATGATTGTCGGCCTGGTGCGCCCTGACGCAGGCCGCATCCTTGCCGACAACGAAGACATCTCCCGGCTTCCCATGTACCTGCGCGCCCGCGATCACGGCATCAGCTATCTGCCGCAGGAACCCTCCATCTTCCGCAAGCTCACGGTCGAAGAAAACATTCTCGCCATTCTGGAAACGCAACCCGGCAACTGGGAAAGCCGCCGTGCGCGCGCCGGCGAACTCCTGGAGCAGTTGAATCTCTGTCACATCCGCGAGACGCGCGGCTATGCGCTGTCCGGCGGCGAGCGCCGCCGGGTTGAGATCGCCCGCTGCCTCTGCATCCAGCCGTCCTTCATCCTGCTCGACGAGCCATTCAGCGGCATCGACCCCATCGCAGTGCTTGACTTGCAGGAGATCATCTTTGCCCTTAAAAATCGCGGCATTGGCGTGCTGATCACCGATCACAACGTGCGCGAAACCCTCAGTGTTACCGATCGGGCCTACATCATCGCCGAAGGCCGCATCTTCCGCCAGGGGACACCGGGCGAACTGGGCCGCGACCCGGAAGTAAAGCGCATTTACCTGGGCAACAACTTCCAACTTTGAGCCAAGCCCGCCGCCTCTATATGGCCTCAGGGGTACGCCTCCTCCGCTGCTGACCCGAAACGGCACAGCCCGTCGATGGGCGAGCTTTTCGAACGCGCGAAGGGCGCCTGTTGCGCAGTACACTTGTTTTAGTAAGCAATTTCACTGCCAACCCGTGTTTGGCGTCGTAAAGGATTTCATCTGCTCCAGCCCAAGCTCCATCTGCGTGTCGCCCAGCGCCAGGTGCTCACCCCCGGCTTGGTGCAGATGGTCAGCGTTCTGGCTCTGAACAAGCTTGAGCTGAAGGACATGATCAACGCTGAGGTGGTCGAAAATCCCCTCCTCGAGGAAATTGAAGACACCTCCGTCAGCTTTGATGAACTCGCCGGGCGCGAAGGGGACCGCGAGCTTTCCGCCGAGCAGAAGACCGCAGAGCAGGAGCGCACCGAAAAAGATCCCTTCGACGAGATCGACTTCGGCAGCTATTTCCAGGACTACCTTGACCCCGGCTATCGCACCGGCGGCGGTGTTTCCAGCGAAGACCTCGACGCACCCTCTTTCGAGCATTTCCTGTCAAAGCCAAGCACGCTCACCGACCACCTTCTTTGGCAGCTCAGCTCCATGGCGCTTCGACGGGAGCTTCGCGCCGCTGCTGAGTGGATCGTCGGCAACCTGGAAACGAGCGGCTATCTCAGCGCCTCGCTCGAGGATCTGGTTGCCGCCGCGAATGATCCCGCCGTTACCCCGGCTCTCGCGCAAGAGGCCCTCACCACCGTGCAGGCGCTTGATCCGCTCGGTGTTGGCGCTCGCAGTCTCACGGAGTGCCTGGAACTGCAGCTCACCGCCCAACAGCGCGAAGTTCAAGCCTTTCTGCAGCGCACCCTGAACACCAGAGGAGAGGACCAGGCCTCCCCGCACACCGAGCGCGAGTTGCTCCTGTCTCTTGCGCTCCGCATCGTGCAACAGTATCTGCCGCTGCTGCAAAAGCGCGATATTCGCGAACTCAGCCGTCTGCTCGCCGCCACACCGGAGCACACCAACGCGGCCATCGCAATCATCCGCACACTCGATCCGCGACCCGGTCAGCGCTTTGAACATCACGAAACCCGCCTGATCGAGCCCGATGTGGCGTTTGCCCGCCGCGGCGATGACTGGTGCGTGGTCATGAACGAAGAAGACATGCCCGCGCTGCGCCTGAACGCCGGGTATCGCCGCATGCTGCGCCGGGGCACCGCCGATCGCGAGGTGCAGGACTACGTGAAGGAGCGGTATCGCTCCGCGGTTCAGTTGCTCCGCAATATCGAACAACGCAAGAACACGATCGTGCGCACCTGCGAAGCCATCGTCCGCCGCCAGGGCGAATTTCTGGAGCGCGGGGTCGATGCCCTGCGCCCCATGATGATCAAGGAGGTCGCCGAAGAGATCGGCGTGCATCCGTCCACCATCAGCCGCGCCGTGTCCAACAAGTACGTCCACACGCCCCAGGGCGTCTACGAGCTTCGCTTCTTCTTCACCGAAGGCGTCAATGGCCCGGAAGGTGGCGACCTGCCTTTGATGCTGCTCAAGAAAAAAGTCCGCAAGCTGATTGAGGACGAAAATCCCGCCAAGCCGCTGACCGACGACGCACTCGTCGCGGAGCTCGCGAAACAGGGCATTCAGGTCACGCGCCGCTCCGTCGCCAAGTACCGCGAAGACATGCAGATTCCCAGCACGCATCAGCGTCGCCAACGAAGCTAATGTTTGGAGGGAGCAGCGGCTTCGGCCTGCTGAACAGTTCATCGCTCGACCGGGCTTTAGGTTCCGTGTGCTGAATTGCGGAACGAACGAAATTGTCATTCGACCGGAGCACGCGCGCTCTTTGCGCGTGCGCAGTGGAGAAACCTGCTTCTCCGCGGAAGGGTTCACTCAACCGCGACTCGGTCGCACGCACGCGTCCATCCCTCCGCACACCCGCTTCCCGGCATCCAATCGCACAGATGGAAGGGGGTCCGCATGGATCTGGAAATTACCGGCAGGGGCACGACCGTTACGCAGGTGCTGCGTCAGCAGGCAGAAGCAGGACTTGAACGTATCGAACGGATTCTTGGCCCGAAAAGTTCGGCCAAGGTAGTGCTCACCTGTGAAAAGAATCGTTGCGTGGTGGAGCTCGCCATCTTCAGCGTGCTGCACGACCTTTCCGCCAAGTGCGAGGCCAAGGTGCCGATGCACCAGGAGGCCCAGGAACTCGCCGCAGCCCTGGCCGAAGCCTTGAATAAAGTGGAGTCGCAAGCTCTCAAAAACAAGAAAAAGGTTGTCACCACCCGCCACCATCCAGAGCAGAACGCCCTTGGTTCCATCCGGCTGCAAACAGACGACGATATTGATGTCAACGACATCGACCCGGAATCGAAGCGGCTGGGCCAGAGCAAAACTGGCATTGGGAAAGCCATCAACTCCGTGGACGACGGCGAACTGCACGACGAGCAGACGGTCGCCTAATCCAAAGCACGGCAGCAGCAGAAAGGCGCGGCTCAGAAGCCGCGCCTTTCGCGCCTTTATCGGCAACTATCGGGAACCGGGGTGCTAGCATACGCCCATGCCCGGCGATCAAGACCCCACGCCAAAGCCGCAGCAGCACAACGCAGATGCTTCGCGAACCACCGGCCCGGATGCAGGCCAGCCGTCCGTGCTTCCCCACACACAGCACCAACTCATCATCCTCACCGGCATGTCCGGGGCAGGCAAGCAGTCGGCCCTGCGCGCCTTTGAAGACCTTGGCTACTATTCCGTAGACAACCTGCCGCTTGAATTGATTCCGCAGTTCGCCGAGCTCATCAGCAGCTCCAGCGAAATCCATCGCGCAGCCCTCGGCGTCGACGTTCGCGAGGCGCTGCTCGATCGCTTCCCGCAAATTCTCAAGCAGGTGCAGCCACTGCTGCCCACCACGGTGCTCTTCCTCGACGCCGCGGATGACGTCCTGGTGCGCCGCTACTCTGAAACCCGCCGGCCGCATCCTCTGGGCCGCGACGAAGGCGTGCTGACGCAAATTCACACCGAGCGCCGCCGCCTGGAAACCATCCGCAACGTCGCCGGCGTCTTGCTCGACACGTCACGCTTCAACGTGCACGAACTTCGCGCGCACATCCATGCGCAGTTCGGCCACGAGTCCCAGCAACAGGCCATGCTGGTTTCGGTCATGAGCTTCGGCTTCAAGAACGGAGTGCCACCCGAAGCCGACCTTCTGCTGGACGTTCGCTTTCTGCCGAACCCGCACTTCATCCCGGAGTTCCGGCACAAGACCGGCCAGGATGCCGGCGTGGCCGAGTACGTCATGGGCTTTCCGCAAACCAGCGAATTCCTTGACCGCACTACGGACATGCTGCTCTTCCTGTTGCCTCACTATGTCCGCGAAGGCAAAAGCTATCTCACCGTCGCGCTCGGCTGTACCGGCGGCCAGCACCGCTCGGTCGCTCTGGCCGAAGAGCTTGCAACCCGGCTGCACCACGCCGGCTACCGCGTGAAAACGTCTCACCGCGATATGCCCCGCTGACATCACAAGCACGTCAGGGCACTGGTATGCGCCAACAAGCGCGAAGCAAGAAGTCGCGTGCGAGCGCCGGAGAAAAGAGTGAGTTTCAGCCTTCGAATGCATGCCTTGCGGACCGGGCTTTAGGTTCTGCCTGATGAATCACAGTACGACCGAAAACCTGTCATTTTCGACCGGAGCATGCGCGCTCTTTGCGCGTGCGCAGTGGAGAAACCTGCGTTTCTGCCAGCACGCACTGCACATTGTGTGTGTGCGTAAAGAAGGTTCATCACACACTAACCAGCCCCGGCACGCCCGTTACAATCAATCCAGGTGTTCACGCGCAAAGTAACTCGCTGCCAGCCGCACAGGACAGCCGAAATATGAGGCGCATCTGGCGGCTGTTCCTTTATCAGCGGCCCTACCTCTTCTACACGTTCTGTTCCATGCTGCTCATGGCCGTGGTCGGTGCCATGGCTGCGCTGCGCATCCTGCTCGTCAAGCCGATCTTTGATAACATCCTCAGCGCAGAGTCCTCCGACCGCCGCATCCTTCGCTTTCCCATCCCGCACACCCAGCACGCCATCGACCTGCGGCCGTTCGTTCCTTCGTTCATGCACAACGCGTGGACGACCGTTGCCTTCGTCCTGGTGATCTCCGCATTCATCAAAGCCGCGTGCGACTACGCCGGCACGTACCTGATCAATTACGCCGGCTTCGGCATGGTCACCGACCTGCGCAACGACCTGTACAACGCCGTGCTGCGGCGCTCCACTGCGTTCTTCCAGCGATACACCACCGGCGCTCTGCTTTCCACACTCATCAACGACATCGAGCGCGTGCAGATCGCCATGTCCAGCGTGCTCAGCGACTTTCTGCAGCAGATGTTTACGCTCATATTTACCGCGGCGGTGGTGATCATCTATGGCGGCAACCTGGCCTGGGTGCTGCTCTTTTTTGTGTTCATCGTGATGTTGTCGGCGCGCCGCATCGGCCGCCGCGTCCGCGTCACCACGCGCGGCGGCCAGGACAAGCTCGCAGAAATCCAGAACATCCTGCATGAAACGCTCACCGGCAATCGCATTGTCAAAGCCTTCGGCATGGAGCTTTGGGAGATGGCACGCTTCCGCCGCGCCGCCCGCCGGCTCTTCCGCGCCAATCTGCGCAGCATCGGCGTTCAGGCGTTGTCGTCGCCCCTGATGGATGCGCTTGCCTCCATCGCCATCGCACTTCTGCTCAAGCTCGGCCGCGACCGCATCGTGCATCAGCAAATGACGGCGGGCTCCTTCATCACCTTCCTGATTGCGGTCTTCACGCTCTATGATCCGGTTCGCAAGCTGGCGATGTTCTACAACAACTTCCAGCAGGCCCTCGGCGCCAGCGAAAAGATATTTCAGTTCCTCGATGAAGAAGATGAACTGCCCGAGAAACCGTCTGCGGTACGCCTGCAAGCATTCCAGCATGCCATCGAATTTCGCGACGTCGGCTTTTTCTACAAGGACGAGGAAGACTTCACCCCGCGCCCCGTGCTGCGCTCCATCGACCTCACCGTTCGCCGCGGCGAGCTTATCGCTCTGGTCGGCCCCAGCGGAGCAGGCAAGTCAACGCTGGTCAATCTTATCCCGCGCCTCTTCGACCCCACCTCCGGCAGCATCCGCATCGACGGTCACGATCTGCGTGACGTGAGCGTCAGCAGCCTGCGCAAGCTCGTCGGCACGGTCACGCAGGAAACCGTGCTCTTCAACGACACGGTTCGCAACAACATCGCCTACGGTCAGCCAAACGTCTCGCCTGACCGCGTCCAGGCCGCCGCTCGCGCCGCTCTGGCCGATGACTTCATTTCCGCCATGCCTGAAGGCTACGCGACAGTCCTCGGCGAACGTGGCCATCGCCTCTCTGGCGGAGAGCGCCAGCGCATCGCCATCGCACGCGCCCTGCTCAAGGACGCGCCTATCCTCATCCTCGACGAAGCGACCTCCTCGCTCGACGCAGAAAGCGAATCGCTCGTGCAGCAGGCGCTCGCCAACCTTATGGAAGACCGAACCGCGCTCGTCATCGCGCACCGGCTCTCCACCGTCCGTCGCGCCGACCGCATCCTGGTGCTGGAAGCCGGCGAGATCGTCGAAAGCGGCAGCCACGCAGAGCTGGTAACTGCCGGCGGCCTCTATCAGCGGCTCTATGAGCTGCAGTTCAACCCCGACACTGCTGCCGCGCCACCAACCGACCTCGAATCATTGGGCCTGCTCTCCAGCTAAGTCCGCGTGCAGTTATCTCACCGGTTGCGCCACGCTTCATTTGCCGCCTTGCTCTGTGTAAGACCAGCACCTCATCGGGTATAAGAAAGGACGATGGCAGGCATTCTCTTCATCATCTCCGCACCCAGCGGCTCCGGAAAATCAACCCTCGTCGATCAGCTTCGCCGCCTTGTCGAAGGCCTGGACTTCTCCATTTCCTACACCACGCGTACTCCCCGCGGCTCTGAAACGGACGGCCGCGAGTACCACTTCGTTACGCGGGAGCGCTTCGAGCAGATGATCGCGGACGACGCCTTCCTGGAATGGGCTGACGTCTTCGGAAATTACTACGGCACGGCACGCTCCGCACTCGCGCTCGCCGCCGAGCACCACCGCGACCTCCTGCTCGACATCGACGTGCAGGGCGCGATGCAGGTCATCCAGCGCATGCCCGAAGCCGTGTCGATCTTCATCATGCCGCCCAGCCCCGCCGTGCTGGAAAGGCGGCTGCGCAACCGCAGCATCGCCGAGCACATGACCGACGAAGCTGTAATCGAACGCCGCTTGCAGCAGGCGCGCGGCGAGTTGCGATCGCTGCGTCATTACCGCTACGCCATCGTCAACGACGTCCTCGACACTGCCGTTGCCGAGCTTCGCAGCGTGGTACTCGCCGCGCGCGGTCTCACCGATGCGGAATTGCTGGGGACCGCACGCGCTTGCGAAACCAATGGCTGGTCGCCGCGCCTTTCCGAAGCTCTCAGCACCTTTGCGACCGCCGGCCCAGCATAGATCCTCCCGAAAGTTGCACTCTCCCGGAAAACTTTAGTTTTCACAGCCCGCGCCAATATGCGCAATTTCGAGTACAGTAACGGCAAGCACCACATCCTTGTAACCGCGCCGTAAGGGAACCCGAAGGAGCGCACCATGCACATGGACGATTCGTTGCTGAACAAGTACAGCCTGGTCAAAGGGGCCGCGCGCCGCGCGCGCCAGTTGCAGAACGGTGCCACGCCCCTCATCGCAACCACCAGCATGAAAGCCTGCCGCGTGGCACAGGATGAGATCCGCACCGGCCAGGTCCGCTACATCGTCTCTCCGCAGAGCAAGCCTGCGACGTCGCACGTTATCGTCTAGGCGAGCTTCGCCGGCGGCCGAACCGGTTGCGCCGCTACAATCGCGCTATGCCCGACGCCGCGCGCGAGACATCCGCAAGCCTGCCGCACCCGGACGATCTGCGCGCCTATGTGGATTACCTGCGCGATCTCGGCATCTACGACCTGCTCGCGCAACCGGGTGCCGCACCGTCCACGGACGCAGGCATTGCGTCGTGGGCTGCAACGCACCTGCGCTCCACTCGGAGTTCCACCGGTTCCGTAGAGCAGAGAGCCGTTCCGCTGCGGGCTTCGGCAAGCACCACCGCAGTCCGGCCCACGCAGCCCCAGCCGTCCACGCCGCCATTGTCGCGCCCACCCGCGCTCAGCCCGTTTGATCAGGCCCAGCAGCGCCGCGCGGGCGCAACTTCGCAGGCGTCAGCTTCGCCTCGCCAAGGCACCGGACCCACCATCCAGATCACGCCGCCCGCAGGTGCTTCCGCAGCTCAGATTTCTAGCCCGAGCTCGCCCCCAGCCGCAGCGGCCTTCCTACAAGACATGCCCGCACCCACATCGTTCAACCAGTTGGCGCCACTCCCAACCACTCGAACCCAACCCGCGGAAAAAGCGGCAGCCCTCGTCGCGCTTCGCGATCACATTGGCGACTGCACCCGCTGCCCGCTCGCCTACGCCGGCCGCCATAGCATTGTCTTTGCCGACGGCGATCCGAACGCAAAGCTCATGTTCGTCGGCGAAGGCCCAGGCGCCGACGAAGACGAGCAAGGTCTGCCCTTCGTCGGCAAGGCCGGCCAACTGCTCAACAACATGATCACGGCCATGGGCCTGACGCGGGAACAGGTCTTCATCGCGAACATCGTGAAGTGCCGGCCACCGAAAAACCGCACCCCCGAGCCGGTCGAGGCCAACACCTGCTCACCCTTTCTCCTGCAGCAGATCGACATCGTGCAGCCAGAAGTCATCGTCGCGCTCGGCGGCACCGCGGCCACCTACCTGCTTGGCGTCAAGCAGTCACTCACCTCACTGCGCGGCCAGTGGTTCGACGTGCGCGGTGCCAAATGCGCCGTCACCTACCACCCCGCGTTCCTGCTGCGTGACCCGCGCCAGAAAGGCGAAGCCTGGAAAGACCTGCAGCGCGTCATGACCGAGCTGAAGCTGAAGCCACCCGCCCGCGCCTAAGCCTTGCAGCATTATTCCGCAGTAGCGAATAACAATGGGCGACCGCTATGCAACCCTGCCCGCATACCGCTCCCGCACAAACTGGTTCACATACGTCGTCAGCCCCGATCCACGTTCCGCCAGCCGCTGCATCGCACGCACATGCACGCGCCCCGGCGCAACCGCGTCATACAAATACACACTTCCATCGCTGAACTTGAGCGCGATCGCCTCCGGCAACAGCGCATAGGCGCGCACACCCGTATCGCGCCCTGCGCCGTACTTCTGCCACGCAACCTGCACACCATTCAGATGCACGCCTAAACTAAAAACGTGGCGCGCTTCGTGGATGTGGCCTTGCCCGTGCCACTCGATCGATCCTTCACCTACCTCACCGCCGGGCAGGAACCCGCCGTCGGCGCCCGCGTGCTCGTGCCCTTCAGCGGCCAGCGCCTCATGGGTGTCGTCCTGCGCGTGCACGACGACGAGCCCACCGCCGGCTTCGAGCTCAAGCCCCTCCAGCAGGTCCTCGACGACGCCGCTCTCCTCCCGCCCGAACTCATCCGCCTCGCCGAGTGGATCGCCCGGTACTACGTCGCGCCGCTCGGCGAGGTTCTGCGCGGCATGCTGCCCCTCAGCGCCGAAGTGCGCCGCACCTGGCTCTACCGCATCACCGACGCCGGCCGCAAAGTGCTGCACGAAGGCGCGGAGAAAGGGAGCAGCCGCCGCTCCCGCCTCAGCCCCGAGGACCAGAACCGCGAGTATGCCGTACTCAACCGCCTCGAATCCGGCGAAGCCACTCGCCTCGCAGCCCTGCGCTCCGCTACCGGCGCGAACAAATCACTGCTGGAAGGCATGGTCCGCAAACGCTGGCTCGCCCGCGAAGCCGAAGCCGCCGAGCGCGACGCTGCTCGCACCGAGCGCTACCTCGTCACCGTGCCCGACGCGCGCCTGCCCAAACTGAACGACAATCAACTCGCCATCCTGTCCGAGATGGCCGGCGTCGGCGGCGAGATCTCCGCGACGGCCCTGCGCCGCAGCCTGCGCGACCGCACCGCGATCAATGCCGACGGCGCACTCGTTGCCGCCCCCATCCCGGACTCCACCGTCGCCACCCTCATCCGCCGAGGCATCCTGCGCGTTGAGGAACGCCCGCTCAGCTTCCACCTGGGCGGCGTCCACGCTCCCGGCAAAAAACACGCGCACGAACACACGCTCAACGAAGGCCAGCAAACCGCATTCGACGCAGTCAACGCCGCCATCGAAGCGGGCACCTTCGCCCCCATGCTCCTCTTCGGCGTCACCGGCAGCGGCAAAACCGCCGTCTACGCCGCGGCCATGCGCGCCACGCTCCAAGCCGGCCGCTCCGTCCTCCTGCTCGTTCCAGAAATCGGCCTCACGCCTTCCATGGCCGGCCAGATGTACGCCGCCTTCGGCCACGACGTCGCTCTGCTGCACTCCCAGCTCACGCCCGACGAACGCGCTGAGCAGTGGCACCGGATCCGCCGTGGCGAAGCTCGCGTCATCATCGGCACGCGCTCCGCAGTCTTCGCACCCATCAGCAGCCTCGGCCTCATCCTTGTCGACGAAGAGCACGATGCCTCCTACAAGCAGGAGGAAACCCCTCGCTACCACGCGCGTGACGTCGCCGTCATGCGCGCCAAGCTACTCGGCATTCCCGTCGTCCTCGGCTCCGCGACACCCTCACTCGAAAGCTGGCACAATGCCGAGCGCGGCCGTTACCGCCTCATCCGCATGCCGCAGCGCGTCGGCGCACGTCCGTTGCCGCCCGTCGAACTCGTCGACATGCGTGAGGAGTTTCGCCAATCCGGCGAGGATTCCCTCTTCTCGCGCGAACTCATCACCGAAACCCGCGCCACCCTGAACCGCGGCGAGCAGGCCATCATCCTGCTCAATCGCCGCGGCTACTCCTATGTAGTCATGTGCCGGTCCTGCGGCGAGCGCATCGAGTGCGAGAACTGCGCCATCGCCATGACGCACCATCGGCCGCCTGCCAGCAGCGACGGGCACGCGCACGCGGGCGAACGCCTGGAATGCCACTACTGCGGCGCCCTGCGCCGTGTGCCGCAGCAATGCCCGCAATGCCAAAGCGAGCACCTCTACTTCTACGGAGCCGGCTCACAGCAGGGCGAGGAAAAATTACAGACCATCTTTCCCGAAGCACGTATCGGCCGCATGGACCGCGACACCGTTCGCGGCCGCGCCGACATGGAGCACCTGCTGCACCGTCTGCACGCGGGCGAAATCAACCTGCTTGTCGGCACCCAGATGATCGCGAAGGGCCACGACATTCACGGCGTGACCACTGTTGGCGTCGTCGGCTGCGACCACGCCCTCGGCCTGCCCGACTTCCGCGCCGCCGAACGCGTCTTCCAGCTCATTACGCAAGTCAGCGGCCGGGCCGGCCGCGGCGACGCACCCGGCCGCGTCATCGTGCAGACCTACCATCCCGACCACTACGCCATGCGCTTTGCCGCCATGCACGACTACGTTGGCTTTGCCGAGAAAGAAAAGCAGTTCCGCCGGCCGTTCCTGTATCCGCCCTTCGGCGTGCTTACCAATGTGCTGACGTTATCCGAAGACATGGGCGAAGCCAGCGCCTGGGCGCAACGGCTCGGCCAGCACCTGCAGGGCGCGGCCAACCCCGGCATTCGCATCCTTGGCCCCGCGCCCGCGCCCGTGTCGCGCCTCAAGCGGATCTATCGCTTTCACATACTGCTCAAGGCCCAAACACGGCAGCACATGCAGTCGGCACTGCGCCGCATGCTGCAATTCGCAGATGCGGAAGGCATCCCCCGCCGCAACCTCGTCATCGACGTCGACGCAATCAGCCTGTCTTAGAGCATCGCCCACTCAGGTACAGGTAAAAATTTGTTGGGAGTGTCATCCTGAGCGGAGCGAAGGACCTGCTTTCTTCTCGGAGCAGCACTACAGAGCGAGGAAATAACTTCTTTCGTGCAGATAGTCACCCACACCTTGTCATTTCGACCGCAGTACCCACGGCTTTATCGTGGGTGCGGAGTGGAGAAACCTGAATCTTCTTCTCACGCCACCGGCCACTCGAACCAAAACCTACTCGTCTTCCGTCACGTCCGCCGCCGCACTCTGCCCATCCAACGCCTGCAACTCCCGCCCGGGCTTGAACCGCACCGCGCGACCCGGCTCAATGGAAACCTCGCGGCCTGTGCGGGGGTTGCGCCCGATCCCGGTCTTGCGCGGCCGGATCGAAAACACACCAAAGCCGCGCAACTCAATGCGATCGCCCTGGACCAGGGCACGCTTCATGCTGCGAAACACGGCTTCCACAGCCTGCTCCGCCCGCACGCGCGGCACGCCGCGTTCGACAACTCGCTGCACCAGGTCCTGCTTGATCAATGGATCGCGCCTTTCCGCTCTCGCTCTGCGTACCGGTGCCCTGATGGTAGGAAGCTCCACCTGCCGTGTCAATGTGCAACAACGTCCCACATCCATGTGCGCTGACGTAAGATGAAGCAAACCCTATACGAACCCTCTGCAACCAGGTGCGGCCTAGCTGCCCGGAAGCGATCTGGAGCGAAATGTCCATCAAGAGCGACAAATGGATTCGCGAGCGGGCCCAGCGCGGCATGATTGAGCCGTTCGCCGAAAAGCAGGTGCGCAACGGCTGCATCTCCTATGGCCTGTCCTCTTACGGGTACGACCTGCGCGTTTCCGACGAGTTCAAGATCTTTACCAACGTCAACAGCGCCATCATCGATCCCAAGGCTTTCGACGAGCGGTCTTTTGTCACGGTCCAGGCCGACAGCGTCATCGTCCCGCCGAACTCGTTCGCCCTCGCACGGTCCATTGAATACTTCCGCATCCCGCGCGATGTACTCACCATCTGCGTCGGTAAGTCCACCTACGCCCGCTGCGGCATCATCGTCAACGTCACGCCGTTTGAGCCAGAGTGGGAGGGCTTCGTCACCCTCGAAATCTCCAACACAACCCCGCTCCCCGCGCGCGTCTACGCCAACGAGGGTTTGTGCCAAATCCTCTTCTTTCAGTCCGATGAAGTGTGTGAGACCAGTTATGCTGACCGCGCCGGCAAGTACCAGGGCCAGGTCGGCATCGTGTTGCCGAAGCTGTGAACGAAACGTTTCCGCGCATGCGCATCGGCGTCATCCTCGCGGACCCGCTCCGCTTCCAGGGGCTGGCCGCACTCTTTGGCGACCGCACCGAACTCCTGCCCATGCTGCCGACCGATGCGGTCAGGCGGTCAGACCTGTCCCTGCTTATCCTTGAGGCGGCAGACGAGTTGTTTGCTCTACTCGCGGCATTTCGCCGGGCGCGCGCCGGCCTGCGCATCCTCGTCCTGGGCGACAGCTCTGACCCTGCCTACATTTCCCGGGTCGTCGCCGCCGGTGCCAAGGGCTACCTGCCACGCAACGCAAGTATTGCCGAAATGGAAATGGCCTTCCAGGTCGTTGCCGACGGCTCCATCTGGGCGCCGCGCAAGGTGCTGGCCGGGCTCATCGACACGCTTTCCACCACCGAGCCCGTTCGGCAGCGCGTGCAGTTCACCCCACGCGAGCGCGAAGTGTTGCAGTTACTCGTCCTCGGAAGCCCGGACCGTGACATTGCCGGCGCCCTCGGCTTGAGCGTACGCACCGTCCAAGGCATGGTACGGGCGCTGCTGAAGCGTGTTGGCGTCAGCAATCGAGTGGCACTCACCGTGTATGTCATGGAAAAGCACCTAATCTCCTAGTTGACTTACCAGTAAATAGCCTTGATTACTAAATCCTGCTGTCGTCCGTAACTTGTCGCCTGTCGGCGACTGCTGCATCCTAGGTCTACGTAACACAGACCTGGGAGAAGAGGGGCTGCGGCGCACCGGATCATCCGGACGCTTCAGCCCCATTTTTTTGTTTGTTCGAACCAGAGTTTTGTTCATCCAACCAACTTTGTCGCATTTCGGCCCATCAGAACGAAAGTGTACGGCGGAACAGGCCGAGGCACTCGGAGGAACAATGAAGCAGTTTGCAACCTGGATGTGTGTCGGTCTGATGACGCTTGGGGCCGTGTCCCAGGTGCGCGCGGAAGACAAGGCAAAGCTCGACGAGCGCATGACCAACTCAAAAAATGTGCTGGATGAGATTATGGCGACGCCCGACAAGGCGATCCCGAACCAGATCCTGTCGCAGGCGCAGTGCGTCGTTGTGATCCCGGCCTACAAGAAGGGTGCCTTTCTGGTTGGAGCACAATACGGAAAGGGCGTCGCGACCTGCCGCACTCCTAAGGGCTGGAGTGCGCCGGTTTTCGTCATGCTGACTGGCGGCAGCTTCGGTTTCCAGATCGGTGGGCAATCGACGGATCTGGTGATGGTCGCCACAAACCAGGGCGGCTTGCAGCACATGCTGAAAAACAAGTTCAAAATTGGCGGCGATGCTGCCGCTTCCGCCGGCCCCGTGGGTCGCAATGCCCAGGCGGGAACCGATTGGAAGCTGAATGCTGAGTTTCTCACCTGGTCGCGGTCGAAGGGGCTCTTCGCCGGTATCGATCTTGACGGCACCGTGCTCGACGACGATCAGGATGCGATGCGCGATTACTACGGATCTTCCATCCCGTTCAAAACGGTTCTCACTGGTGGAACCCCGACTCCGGCCGATGCGAAGTCTTTTGTTCGTACCGTGGCCAGGTATTTCATAGCCACTAAGTAAGCGCGAACACACAATGCGAAAGCCCGCCGTATGGCGGGCTTTCGGCTGTTCGCTACACTGACTCAATTGGCAACTGCGACCCCAACCGCTAGCCCAACTCTTACCCAGAAGCTGGAGTACGCCACCCTGCGCGTTCTGCTGGGCATTCTGGCGGCGCTTCCAAGACAAGCCGCACGCCGCCTGGGCGCTGCCATTGCACAGGCAGCTGGCGGCCGCCTGCGAGGCCTGCGCCGTTCCGGTCTGCGCAATCTCCAGATCGCCTTTCCGAAGATGACGGAAGCGGAAGCAGATCTTCTGCTGCGGCGCATGTATCGAAACCTGGGCTGGCTCATGGCAGAGTTCGCCCACATGCCAGGCTATGATCCGCAGTTCGTGCGCGAAACGCTCATCCGCTACGAGGGTCTGGACCACTACGACGCTGCCATCCAGCGTGGCCGCGGTGTTCTGGTCCTCACCGGCCACCTGGGCGCGTGGGAACTTTCCAGCTTTGTCCACTCGTTGCTTGGCCGGCCTATGGGCATGGTGATCCGGCGTCTTGATAACCCGCTGGTCGATGCCTACGTCAACCGCGTCCGCTGCATGCACGGCAATTTCGTGCTGCACAAAGACGACTTTGCGCGGGGCCTGCTGCGCGCCATGCACCGGGGCCAGGCGGTGGGGATCCTGATGGACACGAATATGACCCCGCCTCAGGGCGTCTTTGTGCCGTTCTTCGGGGAAGTCGCCTGCACCGCCTCCGGCGCTGCCCGGGTCGCACAGAGAACCGGCGCGGCGGTGCTCCCCGGATTTTTGTTCTGGCACGGGGATGAGGGTCGCTATGTGCTCCGTTTTGGCGCTCCGTTAGCGCTAACGCAGACCGGCGATACCGAAGCCGACGCGGTGGCAAACACCGCGCTGTTCGCCCGCGTCACCGAGGAATACATCCGCCAGTACCCCGACCAGTGGCTGTGGCTGCACCGCCGTTGGAAGACGCGTCCACCCGGCGCGCCTAAAATTTACTAGCATGCCGACCCTTGAACAGATCGCCGAGTGGATTGCCGACGCGGGACATGAGTTTTCTGAGGCGCACGCGTCCACGTTAGCGCTAACGTGGCTTCGCGTGAGCGGTCTTGAGGACGCAGCGCCGGACACCGCGGTCTTTGTCACCGACGCTGCAACCCTGGCGAAGGCGGCCGCAAGCCGTGCCGGCCTGATTCTGGCTCCGTTAGCGCTTACGCACGACACTTCGGACGTGCGGATCGTTCGCGTGCGCGATCCCCGGCTTGCCTTTTCGCTGCTGGCCCGCCAGCTTGCAGCGCCGGCGTCGCAGGGGATTCACCCATCCGCTGTAATTTATCCCGGCGCGCAACTCGCCCGGAATGTGGAAGTTGGTCCCGGCACGGTCATCTATCCTGGCGTCCACGTGGGGGCGGGGTCGCGCCTGGGCGCGCGCGTGGTGCTGGAACAGGGCATTACGTTAGGCGAGCGCGTCGTCGTGCAGGCCGGTGCGGTGCTCGGTTCCTACGGTTTCGGCTACGCGCGCCGGCCCTCAGGCGAATACGTCCTCTTCCCACAACAGGGCACGCTGGTGATCGAAGACGACGTGGAGATTGGCGCCAACACGACGATCGACCGTGGCGCGCTTGGCGAAACCCGCATTGGCGCCGGCACCAAGATCGACAACCTGGTGCACATCGGCCACAACTGCCGCATTGGCCGCAACGTCATCCTGGCCGCACAAACCGGCATCAGCGGCTCCACCGTCGTCCAGGACGGTGCCATTCTGGGCGGCCAGGTCGGCATCGGCGAGCACGCCACGGTGGGGCCGGGCGTCATCCTGGGTGGCGGCGCCGGCGTACTTAGCGGCAAAAAGCTCTTCGGTGCTGGCCAGGTCTTCTGGGGCCGCCCGGCGCAGCCGCTCAGGCAGTACCTGCGCGACCTGGCCCGGCTGCGGCGGGGCGCCTGACGTGGGTATCGTGGTGGTCGGTGGCCATACCCGCAACATCGGCAAGACTACAGTCGTGGAGCAGATCCTGCGGGCCACGGCGGACCTTCGCTGGACGGCGATGAAAATTACACAGTTCGGCCACGGTGTCTGCTCCGCGAACGGCGAACCCTGCGACTGCGACACGGGCGACCACACCGTGGCGATCTCTGAGGAGCGCAGCCGCGACCGCGGCACTGACACCTCACGCATGCTGGCCGCAGGTTCGGAACGCGTGCTTTGGGTCCGCACCCGGCAGGGGCAGCTTGCCGAGGCAATGCCCCGCATCCGACGCGAACTCGCGTCCGCTACAAACATGCTCTTTGAATCCAACAGCGTGCTTCGTTTTCTGAAACCGGACCTTTACCTGGCAGTTCTGGACGAAGCCGTGGTCGATTTCAAACCGAGCGCACTCCGCTACCTGGACCGTGCCGACATAGTGCTGACAGCGGACGGCAGGCTGCCGCGCCCCGAAGCGTGGCCCGGTGTTTCCGCTGCGCTGCTGCACAACAAGCCCGTGTATGCACTGGGGCACGCGCTGCCCGCTCAGATAGAGCAGGCAGTGCGGACAAAGTGCGCTGGCATGACCTGAAAGATCCAGCCGCAAACAGAAAGGCCCGGCTTATGCCGGGCCCTCCAGGTGCAATCTGTTCTCGTTAGTTCGTCACGTTCGACGTGGCATCCATGTAGCCCACATCGATCGCGGTGCCCTGGACGGTGATGTTGGTGTTATCCAGCTCGGATCCATCGGCCGTGTGGAAGGCGTGAATCTGGCCGCCGTACGCGGTGTAGACCTTGTGCAAGCCCTCAACCCAGCAGATGCCGGTCAGACTGCCGTAATAGTACGGATCCAGGTTCTCGTTGGGGTTGGGAACCTTGCTGTTGCTGCCAGGAGTCACGTTGGGCACGATGCTGGCCGTGTTCGAGGTTGTGACGTACCGGGTCAGGCAGTTATAGTTCTGTCCCTTCGCCTGCCGCTCGCCGCTGGAACAGTTCTGCGAACCGATCCAAAGCGTATTGTCATCCGCGAAAAGCATCCTGGTGTGAATGCCGTCGCTGATGCTCACCGTCGCACTCGGCGCAGAGGCGCTGTTCGGGATCACCGACAGAACGCCCGCAAAGTATCCGTCGCTCAGTAGCTGCTGCCCGGCGACGTAGACCGTATTCCCATCCGAGATGGCCGCGGTCGCACCCGGCAAAGGAATCGTCTTGACCACCGGCGTGGTGTAGGTGCTGCTGGTTGGGTATGCGTCGGTGCGCAGGCTTGCCGTGTTGGCGTAGCTGATCGCGGGCTGGGCGTCGGCGCCGGTGCCGCCGCACTCGCGGCCGCAACTCAGGATGTAGGTCTGCGATCCGTCCGGCGAGAAGTATGCGTACTGCGGGCGGTGGAACGCCGGCTCGGACACAGATCCGTTCGGCTGCGTGGAGCCGACGGGCAGAACGCAGTAGACCGGCTGATTCAACGGCTGACAATCGATCGCGCCGGCTGGCGGCGTTTGGGCCGTGTTCAACCGCAGCAACCGGTATACGTTGTTCGTGTTACGCGTCATGATGAGCACCACCGTGTGCGCCGGATTCACCGCCAGGCGGTACGCGCCCGGCAGCGAAAAGTTGTACTGCACGCCAGCGGCGAGATCGTCGACCAGGAACAGGCCTGAGACCTCCTCAGCCGCATACGCAAACGTGCGGTCTGAGGGGACAAACAGCGACGTGGGCGTCGAGGCAAACACGCTGGAGGCCAGCGTGGCGCTGGTGAACGCTTCCGTACCGTAATCGATACTGCCGACGCTGTTGTCCTGCGCGAACACGATGCCGAGCGTTTGCTCCGGGTAGTTGAACAGCTGCAGCGGCAGACCGCTGGTGCTGAACCCCCGGACCGGGAAGGTGCTGTTGGGCTGGTACACGTTGAACCGGATGTCGCGGCTGGCGTCCAAAATTTGCGCGCCGCCGCTGGTCAAAGCGCCGCTGTTGCCGTAGACCACCAGAACGCGGTTGGTCAGCTTGGATGGGGGTGTTGGCCGCCCGGCGTATTGGTATTCGGTAGTGTGGTACGGCCGATTGCCGCAGCCGGTAATCAGGGCGGTGGCGGCGAGCACCAAAAGGGCGGCAAGCCACCGCGCAGACGCAAACTTTTTCAACAGAACAGACCTCAATGCAGCGCGGAGTAAGCGGCTCGCAGATGGCAAAAGTATACCAAGCAGCTCCACTTCTCCGGCCCGGATGGGGTTTAGACGGGCCGGGCCCGGGCAGGGCAGCGTTCGGCGACGGGGAGAAGGGGAAAAGGTATCCGGGTATTCTTAGGTGCAGGCCCGAACGCCGGCCTTGGCCCTTTCCGCATGAGTTCACAGCTTCCGTTACAGCAAGACAAACAAGAACGGCCCGGGTTTCTGGCCCGCCTGGCCATGGGCCGTCCGCTGCTGGCCGACGGCGCCATGGGCACGATGTTCTACACCCGTGGCATCTTCATCAACCGTTGCTATGACGAGCTGAACCTGTCTGAGCCGCAGTTGGTCCGTGAGCTGCATGAGGAATACCTGCTTGCCGGCGCCGAGGTGATTGAGACCAACACCTTCGGCGCGAACGCGGCGCGGCTGAAGCGCTTTGACCTGCAGGGCAAGGTTGCGGAGATCAATGCGGCCGGAGTTCAACTGGCGCGGGCCGCCGCGGACGGAGTCCGTGAAAAGCACGCACACGACGCTCTGGTGGCAGGATCGATCGGCCCGATCGGCGCGCCGCGCGATTCGATTGCTGTCGCAGACATTCAGGCGATCTACGTCGAGCAAACCACGGCGCTGGCCGCGGCGGGTGTGGACCTGTTCATCATTGAAACCGCGACGGGCCTGGACGAGACGCTGGCGGCCGTGCGCGCCGCAAGGTCTGCCGCTCCAGGGCTGCCCGTTGTGGCGATGATCACGGTGAACGACAGCGGCAGCATGGCCGACGGCACCACGCCGGAGCAGGCGGTGACCGCGCTGGAAGGCGCAGGTGCCGATGTGGTCGGCTGCAACTGCAGCGACGGTCCGAACCTGGTGCTGCAGACCATTGAGCGCATGCATGCCGCGACCAGGTTGCCGCTGGCCGCGATGCCGAACGCCGGTGTTCCAAACTGCGTGGACGGCCGCAGCATTTACCTGAGCTCGCCGGAGTACCTGGGCAGCTTTGCACGAAAAGCGTCGCGCCTGGGAGCGGTGCTGATTGGCGGCTGCTGCGGCACGACCCCGGCGCACATTAAGGCGATGCGTTCTTCGCTGCGTGCTGTGCAGGCGCAGGCCGAGGGGCTGCAGAGCGCGTCCACCACCGCAGCCGTGCCGAGCGTGGAACCACCGCCGCTGGCGGAGCGTTCCCGCCTGGGTGCTCGCATTACCAGCGGCGAGTTCGTCGCCATGGTTGAGATTGTGCCGCCGCGCGGCTTCGATTGCAGCCGCGAACTGGCCGGCGCTCGGCGATTGCGCGATCTGGGTGTTCACGCGATCAACGTTCCGGATTCGCCGCGTGCCAGCGCCCGCATGAGCGCGGGCAGCCTGTGCGTGCAGATTGAGCGGGACCTCGGCCCCGGCGGCGGCGTTGAAACGGTCCTGCACTTCACCTGCCGCGACCGCAATCTGCTGGGCATTCAGAGCGACCTGCTCGGGGCGGCATCGCTGGGCCTTCGCAATATCCTGTGCCTGACCGGCGACCCGCCCAAAATGGGCAGTTACCCCGACGCGACGGCGGTGTTTGATGTGGACGCGGTTGGCCTGACGCGCATCGTGCGCGACCTGAATCACGGTCTGGACCTGGGCCGGCAACCCATCGGCCAGTCGCCTGGCTTTGTGCTGGCCTGCGCCGCGAACCCGGGTGTGCCCGACCTGGACGCGGAGGTTCGCCGCTTTGCCGCCAAGGTGGAGGCCGGAGCGGAATTTGCCATCACCCAGCCCGTGTTCGATTTGGAGTTGCTGGAGATCTTTCTGCGGCGGATTGAGCCATTCCGCATTCCCGTCGTGGCGGGCATCTGGCCGCTGACCAGCGTAAAAAATGCGCTGTTTATGCGCAACGATCTGAAGGTCCGCATGCCCGACGAGATCGTCGACCGCATGGGCCGGCAAAGCACGCCCGAGGGCTCGCGCGAAGAGGGCGTACGCATCGCACAGGAGATGCTGCGCGAGGCACGTGGCAGCGTGCAGGGGGTGCAGGTCAGCGCACCGTTTGGCCGTTACGAACTGGCGGCAGAGGTCATGGCAGAGGTCCTGCCGCAAGTCGGAGTGGGGGCGCGGGAGGAACGCATTGGCGAACACGTTTGAGGAAAACCTGAAGCAGCTGGAATCGATCGTGGAGCGGCTGGAGCGCGGCGAGCTTGGGCTGGAGGAATCGTTGCAGCTTTTCGAGCAGGGCACCGGCCTGAGCCAGCAGTGCAAGGCAGACCTGGACGCCGCCGAAGGCCGGGTGCAGGTGCTGCTGCAGCGCGGTCGCGAGCGCGTGGCCGAAGACCTGGACCTCAGCGGTCCGCCGCAGGCCTGACCCGCCCGCCGCAGGCCTGACAAGCAGCGCCAGCTCAGGCGGCGTGCTGTGTCGAGTCCCTGTGCCCGTCCCCAAGCGCGATTCGGCCCTCCGCCAGATCGCGCACCAGGCCGATGTCAGCCGCGAGAAAATCAAACCCCGGCAGGGCGGGGAAGTCGGACCAGCGCACCTCCTGAAAGATGCGGTTGTCGATCTCGCCCTGAAAGCTGCGCACCGCAAAAAACTGCAGGTCCACGGCACCGCCGTTGCGGTAATTGTGGCGCACCTGCGTGACCGGTTCGGCGATCTCAGCGGTAATGCCCAGCTCTTCGTTCAGCTCGCGGCGCAGGGCTTCCTCCGCCGACTCGCCGGGTTCGATTTTGCCGCCGGGGAACTCCCATTTCAGCGCCATTGGCTGGTCGGCTTTGCGCTGGCAGATCAGCACCTCACGCCTTCCACCGTGTTCGCGCAGAATGAGCGCGGCAGAAACCAGGCGCAACGTACGCGGGCGTGTCCCGCTGTGCGGAGGCTGGCGGTTCCCGTTGCTGCCGAGTCTGCGGATGCCGTTCTTCACGGGCGGAACTCCCCTGTTCCTAGCAGGTTAGACGCAAATTGGCCGGAGCGTGCTGCGTTGGGATGGCATTCGAGCGCTTCTATCGATTGGAACTCGGAAAGTACACAGGCCAGCCCCGCTCCATCGCCACCGGCAGCAGGTCCTCGTTCGGGTTGATGGCGAAGGCATGACGGGCCAACTCCAGCATCGCGAGATCATGGATGCTGTTGCCGAAGACGGCGTCCGGGATCACGCCTGCGCGTTGCAGCGCCTCGGCTTTCCTGTGGTCGCTGGGTACGTCGACAAGGCGGTCGGTCAGCACACCGTCTTCGCTGCCAATGCAGGCGGCAAGCACCCGGTCCGGCACGATACCAAGCTCGTGCACGCCGGCCTCAATGACCCAGTTGTTGGTCGAACTGACCGCCCAGATTTCCACGCCGGCAGCCTGTAGCTCCCGGACCAGGCTGATCATGGTGGGGAACAGGTGTGCCTCGACGTGTTCGCGAAAGTAGCGGTCGGCCGCATCACGGATGGCGCGTTCACCCATGCCGCGATAAATCTGCACCATCTCTCCGCAGATGGTGATTTCGTCGACATCTCCTTCCCGGTAGGCGGTGTGACGCGCCTCCAGCGCCGTCGCGCGGTCCGGCGGAAGCAGTCCCGTTTCGATCGACCAATCCATGAATCCCTTGCCGGCGTCGCCTGGCCAAAGCGTGCCGTCGTAATCGAAGACGGCGATGCGCGGGGCGGCGGCGCGCACGGCGGCCAGGAACTCCGGCGTGCCCAGACCCTGGGAGCTAAGTTGTGCATTTTGCGGGGGAACAGGCGTTTGCGGCATAGCGGTATTGTCGCAAGCCCAGAGCCGCGCGACCGTTTGCACACGAAATGCATCTATTCTTGTGGTCAGCCGATTCAGACTGGCGGGAGGCAGAAACATGGCGGGACAGTTCGTCAGCGAAGTGAACGATGCGGATTTCGAGCAGGCCGTGCTTAAAAGTGAGCAGCCGGTTCTGGTGGACTTCTGGGCCGCATGGTGCGGACCGTGCCGCGCCCTTGCCCCGGTGGTGGACCAGGTTGCCAGCGAGTACCAGGGCAAGCTGAAAGTCATGAAAATGGACGTGGATCGCAACAACGCCACGCCCGGCCGCTACGGCATTCGGGGTATCCCAGCGCTGTTGCTCTTCAAGGACGGCAAGCTAGCCGATCAGATCGTGGGCTTTGTGCCCAAGGACACGATCGACAAGTCCGTGAGCAAGGTGCTGAGCGAAGTTACGGTATAAGCAGGTCGCTGCCGCTCTACCGTCCGGTAGTGAAGCGCGATTGTGAAGTAAGCGAGGCCCGGCCGGCAAGCCGGGCCTTTCTGTTGCTGGTTGGCACTCTTCCTGGCCCGCCGCGACTCGGTAAACTTGTTGCATGCTCGATTGGGCGCTGTTTCGCCTGTTCACAATCGCGGTGTTGATCCTGGCGAATGCCTTCTTCGTGGCCGCCGAGTTCGCCGTGGTCAGCGTGCGCGAAACGCGGCTGGAGCAGATGCTGGCCTACAACCGCGCAGGCGCCGCGGCGGCGCTGCGGCTGAAGCGGGAAATCGACGACTTTCTGGCGGCGAACCAGCTGGGCGTTACGCTTTGCTCGCTGGCACTCGGCTGGCTGGGCGAGCAGGGTTTGGCGGAACTGCTGCAGGTGGTACTGGAGCGCCGGCATCTGCTGGCGCACGGGCAATGGCTGCAGGCGCACGCCGGTCCGCTCTCACACGGCATCGCGACGGCGCTGGCTTTCACCATCATTACCTTCCTTGAGGTCGTGCTCGGCGAGCAGGTGCCGAAATCGCTTTCGCTGCAGAAGGCCGAGCGCATCGCCCTGGCAATTGCCGGCCCGATGGACGTGTTCATCCGGCTGGTGCGTCCCGCCGTTCGCCTGCTGAAACTGTCTACCGCTCTGGTGCTGCGGCTCTTTCGCGTGTCGCTGAGGCCTGAAACCACAGAGGTCCACTCGCCGGAAGAGATCAAACTGGTCGCCTCCGCCACACGCGAGAGCGGTTTACTGCCCGAGTTCCAAGAGCGGTTGATCCACCACGCCATCGACCTGGACAACGTGACCGTGCGCGAGATCATGACGCCGCGCGGCCGCATGTTTTGCCTGCCATCGGACATGCCGGTCGAGCTCGCATCCGCACGCATCGTGGAGGAGCAGCACTCGCGCATTCCGGTGTACGACCCGGCGTTGGGCGTGGAACACATCCTCGGCATCGTGTACTCCAAGGACATCTCGCGCCTGATGCATCTGCGGCGGAACCAGCAACTGCCCTCCGCCTATGCCGGCACCGGCACGCTGCGATCCGTCATGCGGGACGCGCTGCTGGTGCCGGAAACAAAGCCGACCGGCGAGTTGCTGCAGGAGTTTCAGGAGCGCCGGCGGCAGATCGCCATCGTCGTGGACGAGTTTGGCTCCACGGTTGGCCTGGTCACCGCGGAGGACGCGCTGGAGCAGATCGTGGGCGAGTTGGACGACGAATTCGACCTGCAAGGCCGCGGCCTGGCGGCGTCCGTGGAGGGCCGCCGCAGCGTGGAGATGGACGGCACCGTGCCGCTGCGCGATCTGGTCACGCAACTCCACTGGAAGATCCCACGCGAGAACGGCATCGAAACGCTGGCCGGATTTGTGCTGGCACAGCTTGGGCACCTGCCTGAAAAGGGCGAAAGTTTTACCTTCGGCCTGCGGCGCTTCACGGTGCTGGAGCGTGTGGGCCGGCGTGTCAGCCGCGTCCGAGTCGAGACACTGGCGAACCCGCTCGATCAGCAGTTCGTGCGCGAGACCCACTCCGCATGAGATTTTCGCCAAAGCTGCCGCCGGTGCTGCGGCAGGTTCTGCTGGCGCTGCCGGTGCTGTGGCTCATCGTCACGCTGGTCTTCATGCTGATCCACCTGGTGCCCGGGGATCCCGTGGCGCAGATGCTGGGCGAGGGCGCAAGCAGCACGGACCTGTCCGCGCTGCGTCACGCCTACGGCCTGGATGCATCGCTGCCGGTGCAGTACGGCCGGTATCTGCGTGGACTGCTGCATGCTGACCTGGGAACGTCTTTGCGCACGCATGATCCGGTGCTGCGGCTGATTGTGCAGCGCTTTCCGTACACTCTGCTCCTCAGCGTGTGCGCGTTGGCGCTGGCGCTGCTGCTGTCCATACCAGGGGGAGTCGCGGCGGCGCTTTATCGCGGCGGCCGTGTGGACCGCGCCATCGGTGTGGTCTCACTGTTCGGCCTGTCGTTCCCGAACTTTGCCCTGGGCCCGATCCTGATCCTTCTCTTCTCCATCCGCCTCGGCTGGCTGCCCGTTTCAGGCGCCGGGGCCGGTCCGCTCTTCGGCATGGACACACTGCTGCACCTGATCCTGCCGGCGTTGACGCTTGGCCTTTCGCTCGCCGCGATCCTGACGCGCATGGTGCGCACCAGCATGCTTGAGGAGCTCGGGCAGGACTACATTCGCACGGCCCGCGCCAAGGGCCTGCCCGAGCGCGAAGTGCTGTACCACCACGCTCTGCGGAACGCACTGGTGCCCGTGCTGACCGTGGTCGGGCTGCAGTTCGGGTCGCTGCTGGCGGGCGCGATTGTGACCGAGACGATCTTCAGCTGGCCCGGTCTGGGCAGACTAACCATCACCAGCATTAGTAATCGCGACTACGCCGTGGTGCAGGGATGCACGCTCGTCATCGGACTCACGTACCTGCTTGCCAACCTGCTGACCGATGTAGCGTACCGCTGGGCCAACCCGCGCATGCGCAGTTGAGCGCTTTCCCAACGAAATTGTTAGCCGAATCGTGCGCTTGCTTGAATTGTGGTGCAGCTCCGGGCGGAAAGCAGATCCTTCGCTTCGCTCAGGGTGACACTGTCCCCCGCAAAAATCTCAGAAGCGCCCAAAGCCAAAGCAGGCCCACCACGGCGATAGACTTGGACCGTGCTGCGTTCTCTTACCCTGCTGCTTGTTTGCACGACCGCCCCGGCCTTTTCGCAGACAAGCGCACCGCCCCCAAGCCCTGCACCCCAGGAGCCGCCGAAACCAACGGAGCCGCGCATGCCGCCGCGCAGCTTGAAGGGGCTTACCGAACCGGCTGATCCGGATGATCCCAAACCGGCGGCACGCGATTTCACCGACCGGCGCTACCAGGTCAGCTTCCACATTCCGGCGGGCTGGAATTTTGAGCGCAAGGACGGCCTGCTCTCGAACTTCGGCGTCGAGACGCGCACTGCGCGAGCCCGTTCCGACGTGCGCGGCGTGGCGGAGATCAACTTCAACCCCTGGCCGCCCACCACGTTCGCGGGCGCGCTGTTTTATTACTCGGTCATTCCACGAGCGACCGCATCCACGTGCGCGGCACAGACGACGAGCCGGGGCATGAAGCCGCTGCCCGACACGGAAATTAGCGGCCTCCACTTTCACCACGGGCGCGACAATCACGGTGCGGTCTGCACGGAAGCGCGCGACGAAGCCTTCACCGCCATGCGCGCCGGTACCTGTCTGCGTTTCGACCTGGTGATCAACACCTTCTGCAGCCAGACGAGCGGCGCAATGGACATGACTCCGGACCAGTTGAAGGATGTGCAAACCCGCCTCGCCGGCATTCTTGGATCGGTCAAAATCGGCAGCGGCTCTCGCTAGCCTTCAAGAGTCAGGAACTCCGCCCGGAAGTTTTCGCCGGAAACGCGCAGCATCGCCATGCTGACCGGCAGCTTGAACCGGCGCGGGCCGACGCTGCCGGGGTTCAGGTACGTGACCCCGCGGCGCTCTTCAAGCGCCGGTTTATGCGAATGCCCGCTGACCACAATCTGCACGCCGGCCGCGGCGGGCTCAATGTCGAGGTCGGCCACGCTGTGGATCATGTAGATGGTCACCGCACCCACCATGAGCATCTCCGTCTCTGGCAGCAGAGCGCACGGCCCGCTACGGTCGATGTTGCCGCGAATCGCTGTGACCGGCGCGAACTCGCGCAGTGTGTCGAGGATGCTGGCATCGCCCACATCACCCGCGTGCAGGATGTGCGCAACACCCCGCAGGTGCGGCAACACGCTTTCGCGCAGCAGACTGTGCGTGTCACTCAGAACCGCGATACGCAAATCGGCAGCGGCGGACTGCATTCGCGGTTGGCGATCGACGTTGCTGGCTTGCTTCTGCATATTCCGGGGCCGCACTAAAAGCATAACGACTCTGGTTCGCCGCGCTGACCACCGCGGCAGCAAACCCACATAATCGGATGCCATGCGGAGTTCTCCAGGAAAGCGCGCGTCAGCTTCAAGGCCGGTCGCCGCCCAGCGGTTGGCAGGGAACGCCGAGATCGTGCGCGAGTACCTGACCTGCCTGCGGGTGGAGCGCGGCTTACGCCCGCTTACCTGCCAGAGCTATGCGAAGGACCTGGAGCAATTCACTGAGTTTCTGGAAGGCTGCAACCGGCTTTTGTTGACAGCGCAGCACGAGGACGTCTCGGGCTGGATGGAGCACCTGCGTACGCACGACCGCACCGACCGGGCGATCGCTCGCAAGCTAAGCTGCCTGCGTGGGCTGTATAAATGGGCGCTGCTGGATCGGCGAATCGCGCACGATCCGACGCTGCACATCCAGGCGCCTTCCACGTGGAAGGTTCTGCCCAAGGCGCTGAGCGAGCCTGACATGGTGGCGATGCTCGGCTTGGCGGAGGTGAACGCGAACCATCCACAGGCGAACGCGTTACTGCTGCGCGATCATGCGCTGCTGGAGGTGCTCTATGCCGGCGGCCTGCGCGTGGGCGAGATCGTCGGCCTGCGCGTGGAGGACCTGCAATTGGAGCAGGGGTGTGCCCATGTGCGCGGCAAGGGTGACAAGGAACGCATCGTGCCGTTGGGCGCCAAGGCGGTCACCGCAGTGCGCGCCTACCTGGAGCGTGGACGTGTCGCGCTGGTTTCCCGCGGCGTGCAGCGCACCTTGTTCCTGTCCCACACGGGCAAACCGCTGACCACGCAATGGGTGTGGCGCATCGTCAAGCGCCACAACGCAACGGCAAGCCCGCACAGGCTGCGACACAGTTGCGCCACGCACATGGTCGAGCACGGCGCCGACCTTCGCACCGTGCAAACGCTGCTGGGCCACGCGGACATTGCGACCACGCAGGTGTACACCCACCTCGCCCTGGGCCGGTTGAAGGAGGTGCATCGCCTGCACCACCCACGGTCACAACGGCGGGCGCTGCCCCCGCGTGAGGAAGCGGCATGAGTTGTCAGCCGCGCGATCTAGCGGCCCGCTTTCTGCACATGCTCACGAACGAACGCGGCGCCAGCGAGCACACCGTGCGCGCCTACACGCGCGAGGTCACCGGCTTTGCCGAGTATCTCTGCGAATCGCTGGGCGAAGGTGTCGCCATGCCTGCGGTCGAACACACCCACATTCGCGCCTACCTTGCGGTGCTGTACGATCGCGGCCTGACCAAGGCCTCCGCCGCGCGCGCCTTGGCGGCGGTCCGTTCCTGGTTCAAATGGATGGCGCAGCAGGGCATCGTGCAGCAGAACGCCGCCAGCCTGGTGCGCACGCCCAAGCTGCCGAAACACCTGCCGCGCGTGCCGTCCAGTGAAGACGTGAACCGCATCTTGGACGGCATGGAGCGCCCTGCCGCAAAGGGCGAAGAGGCCGTGGCACGGTGGCCGGAGCGCGACCGCGTCATCTGGGAGCTGCTCTACGGCTGCGGCATCCGCAACTCGGAGCTGGTGGGCATCGACCTTCGCGATGTGCACTGGTCCAACGACGCGATCCTGGTGCGCGGCAAAGGCCGCAAGGAGCGTTACGTTCCGCTCGGCGACGCTGCGGCCCTGGCCATTCGCGAGTACATGCCCGCGCGGGCTGACCGGCTGCAAAAGGCGAGCAAAGGCAAGCTGGTGCACGACGGTCCGCTGCTGATCAACGCCACCGCACGCGGTGAAGCGCGGCTGACCACGCGCTCTGTCGGCCGCATCGTCAAAGCCATTGCAATCGGCCGCGGCCTGCCGGCCGACGTGCATCCGCACACCCTGCGCCACGCCTTTGGCACCCACATGCTGGAGGAAGGCGCCGACCTGCGCGCCATTCAAGAGCTGCTGGGTCACGAGCGGCTGTCGACCACGCAACGCTACACGCAGCTCACGACCAACCAGATCCAGCGCGTGTACGACGACACGCACCCGCGGGCGTAGCGAAGATTTGCGCCTTCGCAAACCTTAGCGCGATATACTAAGGTGTCGCGCCAGCGCCGCCTTCTGGCCATCTCAGGGCCGTTTTGCCGGCGAGCCGCGGGCGGCAAAATGTTTCGATGGGGCGTAGGCCCCGGAGCAGGGAAAAGCTTTGATTAACAGCGTACTTGCCAAGGTATTTGGCACCAGCAATGAACGCGCGGTGAAGCGCATGCAGCCACTGGTCGACCAGATCAACGGCTTCGAACCGTCGCTGACCGCGCTCTCTGACGAGCAGCTGCGCGCGAAAACGGTCGAATTCCGGCAGCGCATCGCCGAGCGCATCGCCGGCATCGAGGACAAGGACGAGATCGACGCCGCCGAAAAAGCCGCACTCGACGAGCTTCTGCCCGAGGCCTTCGCTGTGGTGCGCGAGGCCGGCAAGCGCGCCGTGAACATGCGGCACTTCGACGTGCAGATGATCGGCGGCACCGCGCTGCACCAGGGCAAGATTTCTGAAATGCGCACCGGTGAGGGCAAGACGCTCGTCGCCACACTGCCCGCGTACCTGAACGCGCTCGCCGGCCGCGGTGTTCACGTGATCACGGTGAACGACTACTTGGCCAAGCGCGACGCCGAGTGGATGGGCAAGATCTACGGATTCCTCGGCATGACCGTGGGCGTGATCGTGCACAACCTGGACGATCGCGAGCGCCGGGCCGCCTACGCCGCCGACATCACCTACGGAACGAATAACGAGTTCGGTTTCGACTACCTGCGCGACAACATGAAGTTCGAGCTGAGCGAGCTGGTACAGCGCGGCCATTACCACGCCATCGTCGACGAGGTCGATTCGATTCTGATCGACGAGGCCCGCACGCCGCTCATCATCAGCGGACCCACCGACCAGACCACTGACAAGTACGAGCGCGTCAACGTGATCATCCCCAAGCTGGAAGAGGGTGAGCTGCACGAAACGCTGGAAGAGAAGACCTGGTCCGGCGACTACGTCGTCGACGAAAAGCAGCGCGCCGTCACCGTGACCGATGAGGGTTGGGAAAAAATTGAGGGCCTGCTAGGCATCGGCAACATCGCCGACCCGGAAAACTGGGATCTGAAGCATCACGTTGAAGTCGCCATCAAGGCGCACTCGCTTTACAAGCGCGACGTGGAGTACGTGGTCAAGGACGGCGAGATCATCATCGTGGACGAGTTCACCGGCCGCCTGATGCCGGGCCGGCGCTGGAGCGATGGCCTGCACCAGGCCGTGGAAGCCAAGGAAGGCGTTGCCATTCGCAAGGAAGATCAGACCCTCGCGACCATCACGTTCCAGAACTACTTCCGCATGTACAAGAAGCTGAGCGGCATGACCGGCACCGCCGAGACGGAAGCCGCTGAGTTCGACAACATCTACAAGCTCGACATCACCGTGATCCCGACCAACCGGCCGATGCAGCGCGTCGAGTATCCCGACGTGGTGTTTCGCACGGTCAAGGAAAAGTACTTCGCCGTCGCAGATGAGATCGAGCGCCTGCATGCGCAGAAGCAGCCCGTGCTGGTGGGCACCACATCCATCGAAAAGTCCGAGCTGCTCAGCGAAATTCTGAAGGGCAAAGGCGTACGGCACGTGGTGCTGAACGCCAAGTTCCACGAGCGCGAAGCGGAGATCGTGGCACAGGCAGGCCGGCTCGGCATGGTCACCATCGCGACCAACATGGCAGGCCGCGGCACGGACATCCTCTTGGGCGGCAACGCCGACTTTATGGCGAAGCAGGAGCTGGTCAAGAGCGGCAAGGCCCGCGCGCTGGAAGCGTTGGAGGGTGAGATTTCGCCCGTCGCCGGCCCCGGCATGTACCGCTTCTACTACCAGAACCAGGAGTACGAGCTCACCCTGGCGGAGTGGGAAACGGCGATCGAAAAGTACAACGACGCCACCCGCGCCGAGCAGCAGGACGTCATCAACGCAGGTGGCCTGTTCATTCTGGGCACGGAACGGCACGAAAGCCGCCGCGTAGACAACCAGCTTCGCGGCCGCGCTGGACGCCAGGGCGACCCAGGCGCTTCGCGCTTCTATCTGTCACTCGAAGACGACCTGATGCGCATCTTCGCGCGCGAGTGGGTCAGCACGCTGCTGCAGCGCCTCGGCATGGAAGAGGGCGTACCCATCGAAAGCGGCATGATCACCAACCGCATCGCCGCCGCGCAAAAGGCCGTCGAAACGCAGAACTTTGAAAGCCGCAAGCACGTGCTGGAATACGACGACGTGATGAACAAGCAGCGCGAGGCCGTGTACGGCTTGCGCCACGGCCTGCTCGAAGGTGTCGATCAGAAGGCGATGATCCTCGACGACTATGTTGCGAGCGAGCTGAGCAACATTCTGGACGCGGACGCACCCGCGAACGTCCACCCGGACCAGTGGAAGATCGACGAGATGCGCCAGAAGCTTGGTGATGTCTTCGGCTCCACGCTGGAAGAGGTGAACGCCGGCGAACTGAATCGCCACGAGCTGGGCGAGTCGCTCTTCGACAAGCTGCGCGAGCGCTTTGAGGTGAAGGAACAGATCCTCGGTCAGGACGCGATCCGCTATCACGAGCGCGTCATCATGCTCAGCATCCTTGACAGCCTGTGGAAGGATCACCTGCTGCAGATGGATCACCTGAAGGAAGGCATCGGCCTGCGCGGCTACGCCCAGCAGGACCCGCTGGTCGCCTACAAGCGCGAGAGCTTTGAGATGTTCGAAGCGATGATGAACCGCTTTCAGCAGGACACCTTGCGCAACCTGTTCCGCATGCAGATCTTGGCGCCCAACGGCCAGCCCATCGAAACACTGGAGCAGTTACAGCAATTGCAGCAGGCAGCGCAGCAACAAGCGCCCAACATCATTCCGCCCGCCGCGCCGCAGCTTCCGTCCGATCCCTTCCGGGGCGCGCGCGAGCAGCGGCTTGACGAGCCCGCAACCGCGAACGCGGATAACGGCATTGTCGAGCGTTTTCCATCGCAGGGACGCAACGGCAGACCGTCCAGCAACGGTCAGCCCGCCACAGACAGAGAGCCGGGCAGCGACGGCGCGTATGCCCCCACAAAGGGAAAGCGTAGCCAGAAACCAAAGCGCACCAGCCGGCAATAACCTACGCGCCCGCACGATGATGACGTCCAGCTTTGCGATGCAAAGCTGGACGTCTTATTTCAGCAGATCGTCCAGCAAAACTCGCGCCTTGGTCGTCAGGGCGATCGCGGCCGCGTAGTCAGACGAGCTGAAGGAATCGGAGGCGGACTTCAGGAACCGGCGTGCCTGATCAATCTCGGTCGGATGCGCCGACAGCACAGGTCCGGGAATCGCGCGGACACGGTCGCGTTCGCGGCGTATTGCCTGGGCCGCACCATCACGTGTAGCGGCAGGATCATCCGTGCTCGTCGTCAACTGACCCAGGTCCAGTGCGGGCGGCGTGGCTGTGGAAGCAATGGGAGGTTGCACGGCCGGGGGCGTTGGCCCATTCTGTGCCACAGCGGGAGCTTGCGCCTGTGACCGCCGCGACGACCGGCGTGGAGGCCGGACCGGCTTGACCACCGGAATGTTGCTGCTGGTCATGATGCTGTCGGGCGTGTCGGTGGAACGATGCGTCGGTGGCGGCACGCTGACCATTACGGGGCCGGCGTTCGCGGGTGGCGGCGGTGGCGGCACAACGGCGCGCACCGGTGCGTGATGGTGGCAACCCGTGAGCAGGCAAGCCAATACCAAGGCAGCGCCGCATCCCAGCCGGCGGGCGCTCAAGCGCGTGCCTCCAGCGCGCTGCCGCGCCCTCGCGAACCTTTGCCCAGCGGGAGTTCCACTGAAACCAGCGTACCGCGATCGCCCGCATCCGGTGTCGTGTTTGACCGTACCTGTACCGTGCCGCCCAGCATCTGCACAATGCGCCAGGTCATCGCCAGGCCGATACCGGTTCCCGTGCTCTTGGTCGTGAAGTACAGGTGAAAGATGCGGTCCAGCAGCTCCGGCGGAATGCCATGGCCGGTGTCGCGCACGCCGATGAACACCGCGTTTGCGTTGCGCTGCAAACTCACGCTCAGGTCGCCACCCTCGCTCATGGCGTCCATGGCGTTCAGCACAATGTTTAGCAGCGCCTGATGCAACAGCTCGCCGTCCACGTGGGCGGCAATGCCCGGCGCGCCGTCCTGCACGGCAATGGTAATGCCACGCTCCGCGGCATCGACGGAGACAAGCTGAACGACAGCGTTCACAATCGGCCGCAGGGTTTGCTCGCGCAGCTCCGCTTCCAGTGGCCGGGTAAAGTCGGCAAGCGTTTGCACTACGCGGTCCAGTCTTGACATTTCGCTGGCCAGCACCTCCACATGGCGCGTCGCGTCACTGCTCTCCGCATTGCGCAGCTTGCCCCGCAACAGCTCCAGGTGCAGCACCATGGCGTTGATGGGGTTCTTGACTTCGTGCCCTACGCCGGCGGTGAGCCGGCCGATGCTGGCCAGCCGGCGCCCGACTTCAATCTCCTGCTCCACGGCCTGCTGCGCGGCGGCATTGTGCAGCGTCAGCATGGCGCCAAAGCCGGCCCGCGGTCCACCGACCGAAACCGGCGGGAAGGTCAGCGACACCTCCACCGGCCTCCCGTCGGGCAGGTTGGACGCGGCCCGTTGCAATGTGGTGCGCCCCTGCAGCGCCGTCAGCACAAGGCTGCCCAGCGCCGTTGACACTGGAAAGACATGCGCCAGGTAAATACCGGCGGACACCTGGTTATCAGGCGGCAGAAACTGCTGCACAGCATCGCTGGCCAGAATGACCGCGCCCGCCGCATTCAGCAGCAGCATGCCGTCCTGCAGCGTGTGCAGCATTTGCGACAGGTTGGTCTGCAGGTCGGTCGTCAGCTCTTCTGAGCGCCGCATGCGTTCGTCGATCCGTGCGATGCTATTGTCCGCCAGCCGCACGGCATCGCGTTTGCGCACGGCCGTGGCCGTGCCGACGGCTGGCTCCGCGGACTCGGTCTGCTCCGGGACCGCGGCGTTCCCGATGGCCTCCAGCCGCCGCACAATCCGTTCCAGCGGCCGCAGGGCCAGCGACGACAGCAGCAGCGCCGCCGCGAACGCGCAGCCCAGTGCCAGGCTGCCGATCCACGCCGCCTCCTTCAACCAGGGCGCCAGCGCATTGCGCAGCAGTGACGAGCGGATGCCGATGTGCGCAAACAGGAATGGCTGGCCGTTGCGGCGCAGGGCAAAGCCGGCATCCAGCACCTCTGGCCTGCCAAAGATCAGGGCAAGTTGCCGCTGCAGTGTGCCGTGCACGGCGGCATCAAAGCTCGCACGGTGCGGCGGCGGCGCACTTTCTAGCAGGGGATCGGTGGAGACGAGCACCCGGCCGTTGGCCCCGGTGACCAGCACGTCCTGCACCGTGGGCGCATAACGTACGATCGCTTCCATGTTTTCGCGCAGGGCGGCATCGCGGTGCAGGGCAGCGGTCACCGCCGATTCCAGCGACGCTTCCCCGGAGCCGGCCGCTGGCTGCGCCGCAAGCCCGTTGCTCAATGCCTGCCGGGCGGAGAGGATCAGCCCCTGGCCGAGTGTGGTGTTCGCGGCGGCGGCCTCGTCCAGCCGCACGCGCAGCAGTTGCACAAAGAAGATGGAAAGCAGCGCCAGCGTCAACACCGTCGAAAACACGGTTGAGGCCAGCACGAGCTTGGTCTTCAGGCGCATCGCTGGCAACCCTTCAGCGACCGGCGTCGCTGTTGTATTCCTTCAGCTTGTTCTGCAAGGTTTTGGAGCTGATGCCCAGTATCTCCGCAGCCCTGGTTTTGTTGTTCCGCGTGGACGCGAGCGTCTTCAGAATCAGCTGCTTCTCGGCTTCGTCCACGGTCGTGCCCACGGCCACCTCGACCATGTTCGGGCTTCCGGACCCGGTCCCGGCATGCGGCACGTTCACGCTGGCTGAGATGGGCGGGTGCGACGCCGTGGGCGCAGCCATGTGCGCGGGCGGAATGTGCCCGGGCTCGCCAAAGCCCTCCGGTAAATGATGCAGCGACAGGCGCTCATCCCCGGCCAGGATCACGGCACGTTCCATGGTGTTGCGCAGCTCGCGTGCATTGCCCGGCCACGGGTAGGTCTGCAGCCGCGCCAGCAGCTGGGGCGTGATGCCCGGCACATGGGTGCTGTGGCGCGCGTTCATCTCGGTCAGCATCGACGCGGCAATCAGGGGAATGTCCTCCGCGTGATCGCGCAGAGCTGGCATCTGGATGTGAAACACGTTCAGGCGGTAGTACAGATCGCCGCGCAGTTCGCCGCTTGCCACAGCCGTCTGCGGATCCTTGTTCGTTGCAGCGATCACACGGACGTTGACCGCGGTTTCCTCGCGTGCACCCAGCCGGCGCAGCTTGCGGTCTTCCAGCACGCGCAGCAGCTTTGCTTGGGTGCCGGCGGGCATTTCCCCGATCTCATCCAGCAGCAGCGTGCCGTCTTCCGCCAATTCGAAACAGCCGGCGCGGCGCTCCTGCGCCCCGGTAAACGCGCCGCGTTCGTGCCCGAAAATCTCGCTTTCGATCAGCGTTTCCGGAATGGCCGCGCAGTTCACCGCCACAAACGGCTTGTTTTTGCGGCCGCTGAACTGGTGCAGGGCGCGCGCCGCAAGCTCTTTGCCGGTTCCGCTTTCGCCGGTAATCAGCACCGAAACATTTGTCGGCGCGATGCGCTCCAGGGTGCGGAAAACTGCCTGCATCGCGGGCGAGCTGCCGACCAGGGGGCCCAGGTGATCCACGTCCTCATGCAGCGCCTGCGGGGCCGGCCGCGCGCTTTCGGCGGGGGCCGCGCTGCTGTCGATCTGGTCTGAGGCGTTCTGCAAAATGGTGCGCAGCCTGGCCGGGTCCACCGGCTTCTGCAGATAATCGAACGCACCCATGCGCATTGCGGTCACGGCGGAATCCACCGCGCCGTGCGCCGTCAGAATCACCGCGAGAAAGCTCTGCGGCAGCTCGCTCAACCGGTCCAGCAGCTGCAGGCCGTCCATGCGCGGCATCATCAGGTCGCTCACCACAATGTCGGGCGACCAGCGTTGCGCCATGTCGAATCCCGCGGCGCCGTCGGCAGCAGACTCGGTGCGGTAGCCCCACGATGTAATCAGCTCCGCAAGCCCGGCGCGGGCGTTCGCTTCGTCTTCCACGACAAGCACTTTCTTTGGTGGCACGTTTTCCCCTTGCTTCCATCTTATGCGCCCAGAACGCGGCAATTTGTGCCGCAATGCCGTCTGTGGCCGCCGCGCGTATGCTGTGAAGATGCTGCCCTATGAGCTCTCTGTCGCGGAACTTGCCGCGCTTCGCCGCGACGAAAAATCGCCTGTTGTTGTAGACGTTCGCGAGCCATGGGAGATTGCCACCGCTTCGCTGCCCGGCACCGTAAACATGCCCATGGGCGACGTTCCCGCGCGCGCACACCAGGAGCTCGACCCCGAGGCTGCGGTCGTGGTCATGTGCCACCACGGCGCGCGCTCGTTGAGCGTGACGAACTGGCTGCGGCAACAGGGGTTCGACAAGGCACAGTCACTGGCGGGCGGCATCGACCAGTGGTCGCTTGAGATCGACGGCTCCGTGCCGCGCTACTGAGTCTCGCTTACTCCCGCTCCGCGCGAAACCGCAGCCGGACGTAATCGGCCCACCACACGCCACTGCTGTCGCACAGCACCGGCCACAGCAGGTCCACGGCTTCGGCGATCACCGCCTCGCGACGGCTTTCGGGTACCTGCTGTAACACACCATTGCGAAAGGTGCGTAGCCACGCATCCATGCCGCCCGGCAGCTGCGTCGGCCGCGGGATCAGCGCAATGCTGCTCACGCGAAATCCGGCTGCCTGCAGCAAGCCAGCGTACTCGTCCGCCGACGGGAAGAAGGAAGCGGCATGTTCTTCCGCGTCCACGCCGTAGGACCGCAGCAGCACCTGCAGCGCCGTGCGGATTGCGGCAATGTTGCCCAGACCGCCCATCTCCGCAACGAAACGACCGCCGGGTCTCAGCGCGCGATGAACGCCCGCCAGCACCGTTGGTTGCGCACGCGTCCAGTGCAGGGCCGCGTTGGAGAACACGGCGTCGAACTCGTGCGCGAACGGAAGCGCGGTCATGTCGGCCGCGACCGTCCGCAGCCCGCGTGCGGAGGCTGCCGCCAGCATCTCCGGCGCGCGGTCACAGCCGGTCACGTCCGTGCCGAAGGCGGCAAGCCGTTCGGTCAGCGCACCGTCGCCACAGCCCAGGTCCAGAATGCGCTCGCCCGGCGCCGGCGCAAGCAGCGCCACCACGTCCTGCGCCAGGTCCGCAACGAACCTCCCGTTCGCTGCGTACTCCTTCGCATCCCAAACCTGACCGCTTTGTTGCATCGTCTGCATCCGCGTACCGTCGAAATGAACTCGTTCCAAGAGTTTCGCACCGGAAGGGCACAGCTTTAGCTGTGCCGCAAAGCCGCTCTCAAGCAAAGTTGTCCTTCTTTGTCCGCTTGCGGCGGACAAAAAAGGACAACGAGGAATGAAATGATTTGATTCGGCACAGCTGAAGCTGTGCCCTTCCAATGACAGCGCAGAATGCCACGGAAGCCTTCATACAAACCACTTCATTGAAACTCAGCTATACAGACTTACAGGAGGCAAGAAGCATGCTCGAACAGGCGTTGGCATTCGCCGCAAGCAACCAGGAACACGCGCTTGAGGAACTCAAGGCGTTTCTCCGCATTCCTTCGATCTCCACCCTGCCTGAGCATGCGGCGGACGTGCGCCGCGCGGCCGAGTTTCTGGCCGCCGAACTCGAGCGCATCGGCATGGACAACGTCCGCGTGATCGACACCACGGGGCACCCCCTGGTCTACGCCGACAGTCTTCACGCCCCGGGCAAGCCGACCGTGCTCTGCTACGGCCACTATGACGTGCAGCCGCCCGACCCGCTCGGCGAGTGGACCACACCGCCCTTTGAGCCGGACGTGCGCAACGGCAACATCTACGCCCGCGGCGCCGTCGACGACAAGGGCCAGCTCTGGATGCACGTGAAGGCACTGGAAGCTCTGCTGAAGCAAGGTCCGCTGCCTGTGAATGTGCGCGTGATCGCCGAGGGCGAGGAGGAGGTCGGCGGTGAAGCCATCGCGGCCCATCTGCGCGAACACCCGGACAGCCTAGAAGCCGACGTCGCGCTGGTCAGCGATACCGACATGTTTGCCCCGGACTTGCCAACACTCTGCGTTGGCCTGCGCGGCATGATCTACACCGAGATTGAGGTGCGCGGCGCTCGCACCGACCTGCACAGTGGCATGTACGGCGGCGCGGCGCCCAACCCGTTCTTCGCCCTGGCGCAGATCCTTACCGGCCTGAAAGACGCCGAGGGCCGCATCCTGATCCCCGGCTTCCTCGAAAAGGCTGAGAAGCCAACCGACACCGAGCTAGCCGCCTGGCAACAGTTGCCGTTCGACGAAAACGCGTATCGCGAGCACGAGGTTGGCTCGCCCGCGCTTACCGGCGAGCCCGGCTACTCCGTCCTCGAACGCCTCTGGTCGCGCCCCACGCTGGAGGTCCACGGCATGCCCGGCGGCTTCACCGGCGCCGGCGCCAAGACGGTGATCCCGGCAAAGGCAACCGCCAAGGTTTCCATGCGTCTGGTGCCCGGCATCACGCCGCAGGACGCCTTCACCATGCTGCGCGACGCCGTCGCCGCCCTCTCTCCAGCCAGCGTCACCAGTGAAGTCCGGCTCATCCACTCCGGCGACCCTGTCGTGGTCTCCACCGACAACCCCTTCGTCGCAAGCGCCACCGAGGCCATGCGGCAGGTCTTCCACCGCGACACCGTTTTCGTGCGCGGCGGCGGCTCCATTCCGATCGTCGGCGACTTTCAGCGCAATCTCGGCATCCCCACGCTGCTCATGGGTTTTGGCCTGCCGGACGACAACCTGCACGCCCCCAACGAGAAGTTCCACCTCGCCAACTTTTACCGCGGCATCGAATCGCTCATCCGCTTCTTCGTGCTTGCCGGAGAGGCGTGACCGCATCCGGCCCGGCCCTGCGCAACGTGACCGGCTACGTCCTGGCCGGTGGGCGCAGCAGTCGCATGGGCCAGGACAAAGCTCTGCTGGAACACGATGGGGAACCGCTGGTCGAGCGCGCCTTGCGCACGCTGCGAGCCGTATGCGCCCATACGCGCATCCTCAGCGGACCGGCGAATTTCGATCGCGACGCCCTCCTGTCCCGCTATGGGCACCTGGTCTCCGACACGGCGCATGAGCATGGCGGCCCGCTTGCGGCCCTGGCGGCGGCACTGGCGGACTGCCGCACACCCTACGCTCTGCTGCTTGCCGTCGATCAGCCGCAAGCCTCCGCCGGCCTGCTTGGACAGCTCGTCACCACCGCGATGGCGAACAGTGCCATTGCAGCCTGCTTCCAGGACGGTGCGCAAGCCGAACCGCTTCCACTCTTCGCCTCCCGCGATCTGCGTCACGCTCTGCACCAGGCGCTCGCGGAAGGGGAGCGGCGGCTCCTGCCTGGCGTTCAGTCCTGCGCTCGCGCGCTTGGACAGAAGGTGCTCCTGCTGGACCTCGCCGACGGCGAGAAAGCGCAAATCACCAACCTGAACACCCCCAGCGACCTCCAGCAGTGGAAACGGTCGGTTCTATCGAACCAATCGGCTCTGAACGCATCTGAAAGAAGCGATGGATGACAAGCAGCAGGTGCCGACCGGTGATGCCGGGCGGAGCGAGGACGCCGGGGCAGCAGCCACGGGCGAAACCCACGCGCCCGGACAGGACCCCGCGCCTCCGGACCAGCCAAACGCCTCCGGCGAAGCACCGCCCGCGGAGTCTGACGACGGCAGCGAGCACATGTACTCGCCGCCCATCATCGTCGATGAAGAGGCGCTGAATAAGCCCCTGGTCGATGAAGTTGCTCCGGACGTCGCCGAACAAATCGGCGACTTCATGCAGGAAACGGCGACGCAGAACGAAGAACCGCAGACAGCGAACGCTTCGGCCAGCTACATCGCTTTTGACAATGTCTGCAAGTCGTTCGGCGATTTCAAGGTGCTCCAGAATGTGAGTTTCTGCGTCAACCACGGCGAAACGCTGTGCATCCTTGGCCGGTCCGGCGTGGGCAAGTCCGTATCGCTGCAGATGCTCATGGGTTTCCTCAAGCCGGACTCCGGCTCCATCAAGGTCGCCGGCGAAGAGATCACCGGCTTCAATGAAAAGCAGATGCTGGCCGTGCGCCGCAAGCTGACGATGGTCTTCCAGAACGGCGCGCTCTTCGACTCCATCACCGTCGGCGAGAATGTCGCCTTTCCGCTGCGGGAAAAGGGAGAACTCGGGGACGAGCAGATCCGCCAGGTGGTCAAGGGTCTGCTGGAGATGGTCGGCGTCGCCGGCATGGATGACCTGTTGCCCAGCGATCTTTCTACCGGCATGAAGCGTTCCATCGCCATTGCGCGGGCCCTGGCAGCGCAACCGGAAGCGGTGCTCTACGACGAACCCACCACCATGGTCGATCCGCTGATGGGGCACCTGCTGGGTGACCTGATCGAACGGCTCAAGCGGCAGCTTCACCTGACCAGCATTGTCGTGACCCACGACATGCGGTTCGCCCGCAAACTGGCCGACCGCGTCCTTTTCTTGCATGAGGGGCATGCCCGGTTTTTCGGAACCATGGACGAGTTGGAAAAGTCGGAAGACGAGGTCTTACGCGACTTTCTGGCGATGGACGAATTGCTCTATCCCACATAGCGACTTCCCCGGCAGGGCCGGGTCGATACAAATAATCGGTGAATTCCACTTCGGTGGCGTTCCGTTCCGGTGCTTCTTCCGCTATGCTCATTTCAGAAATGTCGCTTACAGGCGACCTTCATCGTTCGACGGTCTCTCCTTCCTCCTTGGTCCACCCCCCGTCACAGAGCCGCCCAGAGCGGCCTTAGACCAGTTGACCAAGGCGCAACTATGATGACCCACGACATTGCCGATCGTGCCGCGTTTGCGCGCACCGCAACGCGCATGGAGAACGGCCGGCAGGCAGTCGGCCTCCTCGGCAAACCATCCGTCACCGGCACGGCATGGGCGCTTCTGGACGTGATCACCGCGTTGATCGCCAGCCTGATCGCCCTTCGCTTCCGCAGCGATGTGGCCGAAAGCAGCGGCGTTCTGGATGCAGTCGGCGTCCGCCAGCAGTTGTGGGGCGCCTTCGGCCTGTACCTGGCGTGGTTCGCAATTTGCCTTGTTTTCTTCACCCGCTCCTACGGTCTGTACGGCCCGATTCAAAACCGCAGCGGGCTCCACGAACAACGCATGACGCTGCAGGCCTCGCTCATCAGCGGCCTGATCCTGTGCGGCACCGTGTACCTGTCGCGTGGCGAGGCCGTTTCCCGCATCGTGGTCATCCTGTCCGTCCTTCTGACCGGAGCCATGCTGTGCGCGCGCCGTGCGCTGTGGCGTTCGCTGGTGTACAGCCGCTATCGCGAAGGCATTGACACGCGCAACGTGCTCATCATCGGCTCGGGCCGCGTCGGCCAGGCGCTGCGCAACCACCTGGAATCGCTGCGGCATCTAGGCTTCCGCTTCAAAGGCTTCATCGCGCTTTCTGACAACGAAGCCGAGTCCGGCGAACCCGACATCATCGGCAACGTCAAGAGCTGCCTCCACCTGGCCCGTGCCTTGTTTGTAGACGAGATCTTCATTTCCGTGCCCGCGGACAAGCGCATGGTGATTTCGCTGGTCGAGGAGGCGCGCGGCCTAGGCATTGACGTGCGCGTGGTGCCCGACCTGTATGACGGCCTTGCATGGAACGCGGCCGTCGAGTACGTTGGCCAGTTCCCGACGATCCCGCTGCACCGGCGAGAGTTTCCGATCGGCGCGTTCATGCTCAAGCGCACGCTGGATGTCATTGTCTCCAGCCTGGCGCTCCTGGCGCTGTCGCCGCTGCTGCTGATCGTCGCGATCGCGGTACGCCTCGACTCCGTGGGCCCGGTGCTCTACAGCGCCAAACGCATCGGTCGCAAGGGCCACACCTTTCATTGCCACAAGTTCCGCACCATGGTGCCCAACGCGGACGCGTTGCGCGAGGGCATGGGGCACTTGAACGAGCGCGACAGCATCCTGTTCAAGGTGTCGAACGACCCACGCATTACGCGCGTCGGCCGCCTGCTCCGCAAGTATTCGCTGGACGAGCTGCCGCAGTTCTGGAACGTGTTGCGCGGCGACATGAGCCTGGTGGGCCCAAGGCCGCCCATGGCATCAGAGGTCGAGCAGTATGACCTGTCGCACCTGCGCCGGCTTGATGTGCTGCCCGGCATCACCGGTCTGTGGCAGGTCGAAGCGCGCCAGGACCCCTCCTTTGACAACTACATCTCGCTCGACACGGCCTACGTGGAGAACTGGTCGCTGTGGCTCGACCTGAAAATTCTTGTACGCACCTTCAGCGTTGTCCTGAGCGGCACGGGAACCTAGCCGGCGCCGGGCCGTATGCCCCGCTAGAATAGAAATGTGAAGATCGCGCTGGCGCAGATGAATCCCACGGTCGGCGACTACGCCGCAAATGTGCGAGCCATGCTGCAAACTGCGGCAGCGGCAGCTCGGCAAGGCGCGCGGCTCGTTGTCTTTCCCGAGCTCGCCGTCTGCGGTTACCCGCCCAAGGACCTGATCGAAAGCAGCGACTTTCTGCAAGCCGCGCAGAGCGCCGCAGACGAGCTGACGGAGGCCTCCGGCCGCCCCGGCATGCCGGCCATGCTCTTCGGCTGCCCGCTGCAATCGAGCAAGCGCCCGGGCAAACTTGCGAAAAATGTCGCAATCCTGTGCGATCGCGGCCGCGTTCTGCTGGAGCAGCAAAAGATGCTGCTGCCCTTCTACGACGTCTTCGACGAGCAACGCTATTTCGAGCCCGGCACCGAGCAGCACCTGATCGAGCTGGACGGCGAAGTCCTCGCCATCACCATCTGCGAGGACGCCTGGAACGACAAGGACTTCTGGCCCGAGCGCTGGTACGAAAATGACCCGGTTGACCGCCTGATGCAGCAGCGCATGCCCGATGGCCGCAGACCGCAACTCATCCTCAACCTCTCCGCCTCGCCCTATTGGGAGGGCAAAGAGGCCGTGCGTCGCGAGATGCTCGCCGCGGTCGCGCGTCGGCACAATGTTGCGGTTGCGATCAGTAACCAGGTCGGCGGCAACGACAGCCTGATCTTTGACGGCGGCTCGTTCGCCTTGCGCTGCGACGGTGAGCTGGCAGCGCAGGCAGAAACATTCGCGACCGGCCTGGCCTTTTTCGACAGCACCTGCGACCAGCCCGCGCTCGTTCCCAACGCCGAAGCGGACATCGCCCAGGACTGGCAGGCGCTGGTCCTGGGCACCCGCGACTACCTGCACAAGACCGGCTTTACACAAGCCCTGGTCGGCCTCAGCGGCGGCATCGATTCCGCCCTGGTCGCCGCCATCACGGTTGAGGCGCTTGGCCCGGACAATGTCATGGGCATCGGCATGCCCAGCGAGTATTCGTCCAGCCACTCGATCGACGATGCGCGCGAGCTGGCCGCGAATCTCGGCATCCGCTTCGAGCTCCTTCCCATCCGCGCCGGTGTTGACGCGATGACCACGACGCTCGACCCCGTCTTCCACGGCACTCCATTCGGGCTTGCAGAGGAGAACGTGCAGTCCCGCCTGCGCGGCGTTCTGCTCATGGCCGTCTCCAACAAGCTGGGCCACCTCGTTCTGACCACCGGCAACAAAAGCGAAATGGCCACCGGCTATTGCACCCTGTACGGCGACATGGCCGGCGCGCTTGCAGTGATCGGTGACGTTTGGAAGACGCGTGTCTACCAGCTTGCCCGTTACGCCAACCGCAACGGCACGGTCATCCCGGAGAACACCATCACCAAGCCACCCTCCGCCGAGCTGCGTCCCGGCCAGCTCGACACCGACTCGCTGCCGCCCTACGAAGTCCTCGATCCGCTGCTGCAGGCCTATGTGGAACGTTACGAGTCCGCCGACGAGATCGCCTCTACGCAGCACCTCGACCCCGCCCTGGTCGAGCGCGTCCTTCGCCTCGTGCAGCGCAGCGAGTACAAGCGCCAGCAAGCCGCGCCCGTGCTCAAAATCACTCGCAAGAGCTTCGGCACCGGCCGCCGTTTCCCACTCGCCGCAACATTCAGCAACACCACCGAATCCACGCCTAGGATTGCGCGGGAGGTTCCAGTTTCCGCGTGATCTGCGCCACTGCATCCGTCACTCAGCACTCAATCGCCTTGCGATGCAAAAACCTTGTCATTTCGACCGAAGCAGGACAGCTTCATCGTCCTGCGGAGTGGACTCGGTGCTTGCACCGAAACCTGCATTTTCGCTCGCGTTGTTGACCGATTCTGCATTGAGGCTGACTTCTCGCCCGCCATCGAACGAAAAGCTATAAGGACATCATGAAGTTCGCCTCTCTTCTGCTTTGCACCCTTCTCACCACCGCTGCCGCCGTAGCCCAGGGCACGCCGGCCAGCCCCACCGCGCAAACCGCCCCCACCGCGCCCGCCAGCGCTGACCCATTTCCTCCCGCAAACCCGAAGTTCTTCGACGCCGCCTCGCCCACCACCGCCGACGTCAACGCCTTCCTGAACGTCATCTGGGGCTACGACAGCAACCGCACCTGGCGCGTGGAAGCCATCCAGAAGACGGCCGCGCCCAACGTCAGCAAGGTCACCGTCTTTGTCGCCGACAAGAGCCAGGGCAACAAGGTCGAGAACCTGCGCTTCTTCACCACGCCAGACGGCAAGCACGCCATCGCCGACGCAGTCTTCTCCTTCGGTCCGCACCCCTATGACGATCTGCGTGCCACGCTGCAATCGCGCGCCGACGGTCCCTCACGCGGTGCCGCGAACAAGACTCTGGAGTTGGTCGAATTCGCCGACCTGCAGTGCCCGCATTGCAAGGAAGCCGTGCCGATCATCCAGGACCTCTTGCGCGATTTCCCGGGCGCGCACTTCGTCTTCCAAAACTTCCCGCTGATTGAGATCCATCCCTTTGCCGCACAGGGCGCGGCTTACGGCAATTGCGTGCAGCAGGCGAAGGGTGACCCCGCGTTCTACACCTACATCGACCAGGTATTCGCGCATCAGGAGTCGCTCACGCCCGAGCTCGCCCAGAAAACGTTCGACAATGCGGTCACCGCCGCCGGCGCCGACCCCGCCGCCGTCAAGGCCTGCGCCGCCACACCCGCCGCCAGGGCCAAGGTCGCCGCCCAGATCAAGCTCGCGGAAGACGTGGACATCGAGCAGACCCCCACCCTCGTCATCAACGGCCACGCGCTCGCGATCGGCGCCATCCCTTACGAGCAGCTGAAGCAGATTGTCACCTGGGACGCCCGGCAGACCGGCGCTTCCGCCGCGCTCGCAGCGAAGTAATCAGTCGCGCTCCGGCGCGGCGTGCTGCAGCGCCAGCATGCGTTCCCATAGCTGCTTCAGCCCGCGATCCTGCTTGCCCAGCTTCGCCGAGCAGGGCAGCACCGCATCCACACCGTGCTCGCGCTTCAGCGCGGCAACGGACTTGCCCAGGGCGTTGCTCGAGAGCCGGTCGCTCTTCGTACCGACCACGACAAAGTCGCGCCCGGCCTCCCGCAGAAAGTCGATCAGCTGGCCGTCGCTCGCCTGCGGTGGAATGTTGGTGTCCACCAGGCAGCAGCACAGCGCCAACTCGGGCCGCTCCACCAGGTATGGGTCGATGAACGTCGGCCACTCCGCACTGATCGATTTTGAGATCTTCGCGTAGCCGTAACCGGGCAGGTCGGCAAACACAAGTGCTGGCTCCGCCCGCACCTTGCCCGACGCTGCTTCCTCATACAATCCGAAAAAGTTGATGGACCGTGTGCGCCCCGGCGTCGAGGAAACCCGCGCCTGCGTTTCGCCCAGCAGCGCGTTAATCAAACTCGACTTGCCCACGTTGGAGCGGCCCAGAAACGCCACCTCGGGCGCACCGCCCGTCTTTGCCAACGAAGGGAACTGGTCCGCCGCAAAGGCCGACAACAGGAACTGTGCGCGAAGCCGCATGTACCAAGTGTAAGGTCGATGGGCACGACCGACCCTTCGGGCCCGCGATACACTCCGTGCATGATCGCGGAGCTACGGCACGAGTTCAACCGGCGCTACACCGATACCGCGTACCGGAATCTGCTCGCGGACATGGATCGCATCACGCGCACGCAGATTTCGATTCGCGTCGCGGAAACGCCGGTCTTTCTGCCTTCGTCCATGCTGCGGCAAATGATTGATGCCGGCGCGGAGATGACGCATCAGCTGCTAAACGACTCCGCCTATCTGCGGCAGGCGGCCGCCACCATACCAAAAGCGTTCCGCGTCGCCGGGCCGGGTGCGCATCCCCACTTCATGACCGTCGATTTCGGCCTGGTACACACAGGCGAAGGCGCATGGCAGGGTGACCTGGCTACGCTTGAGCCGCGGCTGGTCGAACTGCAGGCGTTTCCGTCCGTCTTCGGTTTGCAATCGGTGCTGGGCAACTTGTATTCGAAGCACTTCGAACTACCCTCGTCGCTCGCACACTACCCGGGTGGCATCGACGAGACCACGTACTGGCAGAAGCTGCGTGACGTCATCGTTGGCGATCACGCACCGGAAAACGTCATCCTGCTGGAGGTCACGCCCGAGCAGCAAAAAACACTTCCAGACTTCCACGTCCATGGGGACCACCTCGGCATCCGCACGGTCGACATCACCGCTGTGCGTCAGCGCGGCCGTAAGCTCTTCTACGATCGCGACGGCGTGGAAACGCCGGTCCACCGCATCTACAACCGGGCCATCGTCGATGAGATGGTGCGCAAATCCGTTCATCCGGGTTTCGATCTGACCGGCGACCTGGACGTGGAGTGGGCCGGCCACCCTGACTGGTATTTTCTGATCAGCAAATTTGCGCTGCCGCACCTGCGTCACCCGTTCGTGCCGCCGGCTGTCTTTCTCAGCGACTGGATGGACGGCCGCGGGCGTGATCGCATCTCCGAGGATCGATCGCAATGGGTGTTCAAGCCGCTGTTTTCGTTTGCCGGCAAGGGCATCGAGTTCGCGCCAAGCGACGAAGCGCTGCACAGCATCCCAACGGCGGAGCGTGGCAACTACCTGCTGCAGCAGCGGGTCGCCTTTGCGCCCACGGTCGCCACGCCGTTCGGCATGACACAGGTCGAGGTTCGCCTGATGTACGTCTGGCCCGATGGCGGCGAGTTGCAGGCGATTCAAACTCTTACCCGGCTGGGCCGCGGCGCCATGATGGGTGTGGACCACAACCGCAACCAGCAATGGGTGGGCGGCTCTGCCGGATTGATTTTGTAGTTTGTCTTCCGCAACGCCGGTGACTGTGGTAACAAAGGTTAGGCATGTACGTAACGCGCAGGCAAGCGGCTCCGGTTCACGACAATTCCGCTGACCCGGTACGTGCCGCCGTCCGATTCCCGTTGCAGTTGCCCGTCCAGTTGCACACCGGTGAAACCGAGGTCCCCGCCACGACCATCGACGTTTCCTCAACCGGCATGCTGTTTTCTTTGGACACCGTGCTGCAGGTGGGCACGGAGCTGGATTGGGAGCTGTTGTTGCCCGCCGAAGCCATGGGCACCGGCGTTGACATCAGTGTTGTTTGTCACGGCCGCGTCGCGTGGGTGCAGGAAGAATCGCCCGTCCGCATGGCCGTCATGATCGATCAGTACCGGATGAAGGAGACCTCGCTTTGACTGGAAATGAATTTGTCAACGTCGCTGGTGAGTCGGCCTCAGAGAGCGAGATCCGCGTGATTCTCGCCGACTCTCAGGCCATCTACCGCGTTGGCATGCGCAAGGTTTTCGCTGTGGAAGACGACATCCGCGTTGTCGCCCAGGCTGAAACGCTGTCCAACCTGTACACCGCGTTGCAGCGTTTCCCCACAGACGTGGTCGTGCTCGAGGGTCAGCTGCTGGCCGGCACCATTGACGCCATTCCGGAACTGGTGCGCCGCGCGCCCCATGCCAAGCTGATCGTCCAGGTCGTTGACGTGGATGAAGCCACCACCGTGGAACTGTACCGCCGCGGCGTTCGTGGCGTGGTGCCGCGGTCCATCTCGCCCGACATGCTGATCAAGTGCATCCGCAAAATCGCGGCAGGCGAAACCTGGATCGACAACCAGTCGGTCGGCTGGGTCATTGAGGCCTACCGTTCGCAGGCCACGGCGCTCACCTCGCCACGCGCGCAGATGAAGTTTTCGCCCAAGGAACTCGCTGTCATCTCCTGCATCACGCGCGGCATGCGCAACAAGGAGATCGCCTACCAGGTCGGCACGACCGAACAGGTAATCAAGAACTACCTGCGCAAGATCTACGACAAGCTCGGCGTCTCCGATCGCCTGGAACTGGCGCTCTACTGCATGCACCACCAACTACTCAAGCAGTACCCGGCAGACGCCATGTTCGACGTTGCCGGCAAACCGGTCGCCGAGCCGCTGGCAATTCGCATGTAAGCCAGCGGCTTCAGCCGCCGAGATAGGCGGCGTCCGCACGCAGCCAGTGGCTTCAACCGATGAGGTGGTGCGCTGGGTGCGTGCGGACGGCAAGAAAGTGCAATTACTGCTTCGAAACCTCAAGATCAATTGTGAACCGCACCTCATCCCCCAGCATGGGCGCGCCATACTTCTGGCCGAAGTTGAAATCACTGCGCTTGATCGTGCCCGTTGCAGAAAATCCGCTAACCAGCTTGCCGCCCATGCCCTTCTGCGGCGTCGCGGGCCCGTCTACTTCCAGCGTGACCGGCTTGGTCTGACCGCCCAGCTTCAGGTCGCCCACAATCTGCAGCTTGCCCTCGCCATCGCGTTTCACACTCGTCGACTTGAACGTGATTGTCGGGTACTGGTTCACATCAAAAAAGTCCGGACTCTTCAGGTGTTCGTCGCGTTTCTCCTGGCCCGTGTTGACCGTCTTGGCGTCGATGACTGTGTCCACGTGTGAGGCGCCCACGTTCTTTTCATCCCAGACGACAGTGCCGGTCACGCCCGAAAAGCTGCCGCGCACGGTGCTCACACCCAGGTGCTTGATTGAGAATTCAACCCCGGAATGCGCCGGGTCGATCGCCCACGTGGACGCCTGAGCAAACGCAGCGGGAACGGCAACCCCGGCGAGCAGAACGGCGGTTCCCAGGGCAAGACGACGAACAGATTGAAACATCTTTCTCCTCCAACAAGGGCGGCAGACCGCGGCCCACGAGTGTGTCTCGCGTCACAGACCGCCTCGCATTGCGAAGCAGATGAGTGACGTGAGCTATTCAAGCAGATGTGAGCCGAAATGGCGCGATGCAAAATTATTTCGATATCGTACTTTTCCTGGCTACGAGCGGAAGCAGCACGTGCAAGCAACTCTTGTATTCCTGTGCGACCATGACCACACTCGTCTATGGCCTCGACTGCCGCATCCATTCGCGCGCTCACGCCGCGTCAGCGCAATGCGTTTATCGCCTGTTTTCTCGGCTGGGCACTCGACGCCTTCGATTTTTTCATCCTCACCTACTGCCTTTCGGCCGTCGCGGCCGACTTCCACACCAGCATCCGGCAGGTCTCTGAGGGCCTCTTCTGGACGCTCGCCATGCGCCCTGTCGGTGCGTTGATCTTTGGCGCGCTGGCCGAGCGCTGGGGCCGCAAGCCCACCCTCATGCTCAACGTGGTCTGCTTCGCCGTCTTCGAGTGCGCCTCCGCCTTCGCGCCCACGCTGACCAGCCTGCTCGTCCTGCGCGCTCTCTTCGGCATCGCCATGGGCGGCGAATGGGGCGTCGGCGCCGCGCTCACCTTTGAAACGCTGCCCGCCGCCGGGCGCGGCTTTTTCAGCGGCCTTCTGCAGGAGGGCTACGTCACCGGTAACCTGCTCGCCGCCGCCGTCTACTGGCTCGTCTTCCCGCACCTGCACGGCACCGGCATGCTTACCAACTGGCGCGTCATGTTCCTCATCGGAACGCTGCCGGCGCTGCTCGTCTTTTACATCCGCAGCGGCGTCGACGAGTCGCCCGCATGGCGAGAGCGTCAGGCGGGCATCACTGCCAGGCGCACCCGCGTCACCGGTGTCGCCCAGTACGCCGGCACCTTCGTCCTCCTCGTCCTCGTCATGACCGCCTTCGCCTCCTTCAGCCACGGCACCCAAGACCTGTACCCCACGTTCCTCGAAAAAGGCAAACACTTCAGCCCAGCCGACGTCGGCAAGATCGCCGTCGTCGCCAATATCGGCGCCCTGCTCGGCGGCATGTTTTTCGGCACGCTCTCCGAGCGCCTCGGCCGCCGCTGGACCATCATCGCCGCGTCGCTGCTCGCCATCCCCATGGTTCCGCTCTGGGCCTGGTCGCACACCATGGTCATGCTCGCCGTCGGTGGTTTCCTGATGCAGTTCATGGTCCAGGGCGCATGGGGCGTCATCCCCGCGCACCTGAACGAGCTCGCGCCGCCCGCCGTCCGCGCCATTTTCCCCGGCCTCGCCTACCAGCTCGGCAACCTGCTCGCCTCGCGCAACGGCCCCATCCAGGCCGGCCTCGCCGCGACCCGATTCGGCGGCTCGCTAGAGCCCGTCCTCGGCTGGACGGTGGTCATCGTCGCCATCGCCGTCTCGCTCTTCACCCTCGTCGCCGGCGAGCGCAAGGGCGAAGACCTCTCCTCCGCTCACTGACGCCAACAAGCGTTGTTCAAACACGCCGCCGCGCACCATCGCCTAAAATATCCCAAGGACACCTCCTTTGCCACGCATCCACTTCCAGCAACAGCTCGCCACGCTGAAAGACAAGCTGCTCGCCATGGCAGCGCTTGCGCAGCAGTCGCTTGAGTTGAGCGTAGAAGCCTTTCTGACCCGCGACGCCGCCCTTTGCGATCACGTCCTCGACATCGAGCAGGCCATCAACGCCGCCGAGCGCGACGTCGATGAAATGGCCTACGAACTCTTCGCCAAGGAGCAGCCCATGGCCGTCGACCTCCGCTTCCTTATGGCCGTCCTCCGCATCAATGGCGATCTGGAGCGCATTGGCGACCAGGCCGCCAACACCGTCAAGCAGTGCCGCGCGCTCATGGAAGTCGAGCCGAACGGCGCCAACCCCGCCGATCTGCCCGGCGACATCGGCGGCATGGGCGCGATCGCCCGCCGCATGATCCGCAACGCTGTCCGCGCGCTGCTCGATGCCGACCCCGCCCGCGCCGAACAGGTTCTCACTATGGACGACGACATCGACCGCCTCAACCGCGACTCGCAGGCCGCCCTGCTCGGCGCCATGCAGCAGCAGCCTGACTGCACCGACCTGGCGCTCAGCTCCATCATTGTCTGCCGGAACCTGGAGCGCAGCGCCGACCACGCCACCAACATCGCCGAAGACGTCATCTTCTGGGTCCGCGGCTCCGACGTCCGGCACACCTTCTCCGCCAGCGAGCAGGGCGCGGTTGCGGCGGCATAGCCTGGGCCGTAGGCCCAGGTAGCTTCCGCAACAACGACCCCAGCGCTGAAGGCGCGACACATCAACCGCCGCACTACATTGCGCAGGAGCACCAACCAAATGCCCGACGAAACCTTTCTAGGCGACGCCGCAGAAGGCCTCGACAAAGTCCCCTCTCCGCCCGCCGTCCGCAAAGAAACCAAGGCTCAAAAAGTCGAGCGCCTCAAGCTCGAAAAGAACCCCTGGGAAGCCTGGGCCGACGTGCGCCGCTTCGCCGCCGAGGGCCGCGAGTCCGTGCTGCCCGAATGGGCCGGCGTCTACTTCAAGTGGTGGGGCATCTACACCCAGGGCGATGGTATCGGCGCCGTGGGCGGCGTCGGCGGCGAGGGCAAAGCCACCGAGTACTTCATGATGCGCGTCGGCATCCCCAACGGCATCCTCACTCCGCTCCAGCTCCGTACCATCGCGGACATCACGGAGAAGTACGCCCGCGGCATCGGCGACGTCACCACCCGGCAGAACATCCAGATGCACTGGCTCACCATTGAAAGTCTTCCGCTCGTGACCGATGCGCTCGAAGCCGTCGGCCTCAGCCCCAAGGGCGCCTGTGGCGACGTCGTCCGCAACGTCACCGGCTGCCCGCTCGCCGGCACCGACCCGCACGAAATCCTCGACGCATCGCCGCTCGCTCAACGCGTTGCCGCCACCCTCACCGCCAACCCCGAGTTCGTCAACCTGCCGCGCAAGTTCAAGATCAGCATCACCGGCTGCCCCGTCTGGTGCTCCTACCCCGAAATCGACGACATCGGCCTCACCGGCACCGAGCGCATCGTGAACGGCCAGAGCGAAGCCGGTTACAGCATCCGCGTCGGCGGCGGTCTCAGCAAGGAACCGCACCTCGCCGTCCGCCTCAACGCGTTCATCAAGCCCGAACAGGCCGAACAGGTCTGCATCGAAATCGCGCGCATCTTCCGCGACGCTGACCCCCTGCGCGAAAGCCGCAACCACGCTCGCATGAAGTACCTCTTCATGCGGGAGGGCTGGACCGCCGACTCCTTCCTCGCTGAACTTGAACGCCGCCTCGGCTACAGGCTCGATCCCGCTGCCGATGAGGAAGTTCCCGACGACCTGTACCGCGATCACACCGGCGTTAACCCGCAGCGGCAGCCTGGTCTGTCCTCCGTCGGCATCTCCGTCCTCCGCGGCCGCCTCACCTCCGCGCAACTGCACGGCCTCGCCGACTTGGCAGAGGAGTTCAGCGCGAAGAAAGAAAGCAACGAGAAGAACGAGAGCAACGAGAGCACCGAGAGCACCGAGAACACCGAGAGCACCGAGAAGAACGGCAGCACCGGCGAGCTCCGCTGCACCGTCCAGCAAAACATTCTCCTCATCAACATCCCCAACGAACGTGTCAACGAAGTCGTCGAGCGCATCTCCGCGCTCGGTCTCCAGGTCGATGGCACCAACTTCTGGCGCGGCACCGTCGCCTGCACCGGCACCGAATTCTGCAAGCTCGCCATCGCCGAAACCAAGGGCTTCGCCCGCTGGCTCACCGACGAGATGGATGCGCGCCTGCCCGGCTTTGACCAGCAGCTGCGCATCAACGTGACCGGCTGCCCCAACAGCTGCGGCCAGCACTGGATCGCCGACATCGGCCTGGAAGGCAAAAAAATCAAGCAGGACGGCAATATGGTCGACGCCTTCTACTTCTGCGTCGGCGGTGCGCTCGGCCAGCACGCCGGCTTCGCCCGTCCCGTCGGCTACCGCATCGCCGCGACCGAAGTCCCCGACGCCATGGAACGCCTCCTCCGCCAGTACCTCACCACCCGCAACACCGCCACTGAAAACCTCCGCATGTACTTCGCCCGCCACACCGACGAAGACCTCCGCAACCAGCTCGCCGGCACCCCCATCGCCCCGGTCGACCGCGACCTGCCCACCCGCCCCACGCCGTCCAATGTGGGATAGGGCAGTGCTGCCAGCGGACATGTTGTTCCGGAACGCCACGCCTGCGGAGGCGGTGTACGGAGGGGCACAGCTTTAGCTGTGCTGTAATGCCAGACTCGCAACTTAATGTGCTTTTTCCTTTGCCATGGCAAAGGAAAAGGAAACCCAAACAAAGGCTGGAGGACTGTGGTGAAGCTTGTAGTGCCTGATTGGCCTGGCAAATTTTTGCTGCTGCTGTCCTTCACCGTTGCTGTCGTTTTGCAAGCGGGTTGCGGACCTGCTTCTTCGGTCGAAACACGATCACCGAATGGAGAATTTACTGTAAAAACCCAGGTGTTTGCCAACACCGGCGCATCTTCGAAATCGAACGTCGTCAAGATCTACCTGCAAAGGCAGGGTGCGCGCGAGACAATGCCGATCCTTGTCCTTTCCGGCGGCTCACCCGGATCGCTGCAGCCGTCCGTTACCTGGATGAGTCCCCGATTGCTCGAAATTACACGCAGCAGTCAGCAAACCATCGTCTTTCAAGCTGTTCAGTATGAAAGCGTCTTTGTCGTCGTCGAAGCGAATGAAACGGCACCACTACGCCGGGAGTAGCGGCGACGTCGCCACCGCATCGGAAGGGAAGCGTCAAAACACCATGCCCGGCCTCTTTCCTATTTTTCTCAAGCTCACCGCGCGCCCCTGCCTTGTCGTCGGCGCCGGCATCATTGCCGAAGGCAAAATAGCTTCCCTCGTCGAAGCCGAGGCGAATGTCACCGTCGTCGCCACCCGCGCCAACCCGCGCGTCCAGCAACTCGCTGCCGACGGCCTGATCCGCCTCCACCTCCGTCCCTATCAACCAGAGGACATGGACGGCATCTTCCTCGCCGTCGCCGGCACTGATGTTCCCGAGGTGAATCGCGCCGTTTTCGGCGACGCCCAGCAACACAACACCCTCATCAACGCCGTCGATGACCCGCCGTACTGTGATTACTACTTCCCGTCCATCGTGCGCCGCGGCGACCTCCAGATCGCCATCTCCACCGCGGGCGAAAGCCCCGCACTCGCCCAGCAGCTCCGCAAAGACTTGAACGAACAGCTCCCGCTGGACCTCGGCCCCTGGCTCATGGAACTCGGTCGCCTCCGCCGCGAAGTCCTGCAAATGGAGCCGCTGGGCGAACCCCGCAAACTGCTCCTGCACCAGCTCGCCACCCGCGAGGTCTGCGGCGCCGAAGCCTGCCCCTCCCGCCAACTCGCCCGAGCCCACGCCCGCCAGCATTACCCCGACCGCAACCGGAGCACGGAATGAGCATGCAGCGTTTTACGATCACCTTTGGAACAAGCGCACCAGCGTGCTCCTGTTTGAAAACGAATGGAAGGGCACAGCTTTAGCTGTGCCATATCGAAACTGCAAGGAACCGGCTTCAGCCGCTGAGGTCGGTTTTTCGCCTTTCACGCCGCTGAATGGAGGTGCACAACGTCACTGGTGCGAGCCCGCTATCTTGGAGCGAGTGCCACATCGGACATTGCCATTTCCCGAAGCACTCCTTACTTATGTCGTTTGAAGCCCAAAAAGGAACCGTCTACCTTGTCGGCGCCGGCCCCGGCGACCCTGACCTGCTCACCCTCCGCGCCGCGAGACTTCTCGCAACCGCCGACCTGGTCCTCCACGACGACCTCGTCTCTCCCGAAGTCCTCGCGCTCTGCGGCGATCACACTCAACGCACCAGCGTCGGCAAGCGCTGCGGCCAGGCCCGCATCACCCAGGCCGGCATCCATACCCTCATGATCGACGCCGCCCGAAGCGGCCTCTCGGTCGTCCGCCTCAAATCCGGCGACCCGCTCGTCTTTGGCCGCGCCGCCGAAGAACTCGACGCACTCCACTCAGCCAACATCCCCGTTGAAATCGTCCCCGGCATCTCCGCCGTCTTTGCCGCCGCCGCCGCGATGCAACTCCCGCTCACCGACCGCCACAGCGCCTCCAAACTCATCCTTGTCGCTGGCCATCCCGCCAGCCACAAGATCAAGCCAGATGCTGAGCAAGGCGCTGAGGCCGAACAGGACTCGAACACCGGACACAACCCGACGGGGAACTCAGCGCCTCTCTGGACCGGCGCCTTCCCGCCCGACGCAACCCTCGCCATCTACATGCCGGGCCGCAGCGCCCAAGCCATCGCGGCCGAACTCCGCCGCTCGGGCGCACCCGCCGACCTGCCCTGCGTCGCCATCTCCCATGCCGCCACACCCCATCAGCAGATCGCCGCTGCCCGCCTCGACCAGTTCGCCAGCATCGACCTGGGCCCCACGCCAGTACTCATCCTCGCCGGCTACGCAATGGCCCCACTACTCACGAAATCCGCTTAGGTACTGAAGATTCATTGCGGTGCAATCCGCTACGCCCACACGGGACTGCATAGCCATCCGCAAACGCACCAGGGCAACCCAAGATCGAGCACCACCCAGAAGTCCGTCAAACGCCAGCCAGGGCACCGCCACCACCGAGCGCCACTCAGGAGCACTCGCAAGCGTCATTCATACGCTCCCGCGACCAGCACGTAGCCGCCGTGACAAGGGCCGAAGGCCCGCGGACATACCAGCCTGGGCCGAAGGCCTAGGTATCCGATCCCGTGTTGGCCAGAGCGCTGAAAGCGCGACCCATAGGTTAGGCACCGCCACAACCGCGTGCCTCGAAACTTGTGCAATCACCCGCAACTCACACCAGCGCAGGAACTTACACACAAACCACGTAGCAAGAAGAACTTACACACCTTCATCATCCCAACTCCGCTAAAATGAAGAACTTGCAAAAACAAGGGGGGAGGGGTCATGCGCATTCACCTGGTCGACGGCACCTACGAACTCTTCCGCCACTACCACGCTTTGCCGAAACTGCAGGACGGCCAGGGCCGCGAAGTCGCCGCCGTCCGTGGCGTCCTCGCCTCCATGCTCTCGCTCATTAAGGAAGGCGCAACGCACGTCGGCATCGCGACTGACCACGTCGTCGAGTCCTTCCGCAACGACCTGTACGCCGGCTACAAAACCGGTGCCGGCGTTCCGCCCGATCTCATGGCGCAGTTCCCGCTGCTCGAAGAAGCCCTGCGCGCCCTCGGCTTCGTCGTCTGGGCCATGACCGAGTTCGAAGCCGACGACGCCCTCGCCGCCGCCGCGCACAAAGCTGCTGAAGACCCAAGCGCTGAGCAAATCTTGATATGCACGCCCGACAAAGACCTCGCACAATGCGTCGTCGGCGATCGCGTGATCCAGTTCGACCGCCGCAAGCGCGAGCCCCGCAACGAAGCCGGCGTCGTCACCAAATTCGGCGTTCCGCCCGCCTCGATCCCCGACTATCTCGCCCTCGTCGGCGATACCGCCGATGGCTTCCCCGGCCTTCCAGGCTGGGGCGCGAAGGGCGCCGCCGCCATCCTTGCAAAATACGGCCACATCGACGCGATCCCCCAGGATTTCCGCACCTGGAATGTCCGCGTCACGAACCCCGCAGCCCTCAGCGAAACGCTGCAAACCCGCATGAGCGACGCTCTGCTCTTCCGCACTCTCGCAACGCTTCGCACCGACGTCGACGTCTTCGCCAACGTCGACGAACTCGAGTGGCGCGGCCCAACCGAAGCCTTCGAGCCACTCGCCGCCGTGCTCGACAGCAACGTCAAACGCGAAAGCGGTCGCGGCGGCAAACTGAAGGTGTAGTGCGCTTTGCGCAAACCCCGACTACTGAACAACGATAGTCGCCTGCTCTGTAACAAGCCGGTTCTGCGGCGGCGGCAAATAGCCGTAGAGCAAGTATGTCGCCCGTACTTCGCGAAAGCTCTGCAGGTTCCATTCCCACATCGCCGCAATCTCGTGCGGATCTTTGCCGGCTGCGAGCGCATCCATCGTCGCCTGGTTCAGGAGCGTGCCACTCGCCTTCGCAAGCTGAAACTGCTGCGGATACTGCGCGTGCAGAGCGGCCAGCAACTCCACCCCAAACTCGGCCGCGTCGAAGCGTTGACGGTCATTCACGGTGAAACGCAACCCGTGCACAAGCTGACCCGCAAACGGGTACGGCTTTGCCGGTGTGAAACTCGTCGCAGTCACATCCACACCGCTGATCTTGCGCGCCGCCAGCGTCGCCGCAAGCTTCTGCGCGTCGGCATCAGTCGCAATCCACGCCGCGCCAATCTGCTCAAACGGTGCATCGGTGCCGCGGCCCACGGAAACATTCGTGAACTCTAAAAATGCAAGACCTGGATAGAGCGTCGCGGCCTCAAGCCTCTGCAGGTTCGGGCTTGGATTCACCCACAGCAAACCCGTGTTGTCGTACCAGAGACCGCGCTGGTAGTTCACAACGGGAACCACGGCCAGGTCGCAGGCAAGATGCTTCGTCGCATGAATGAATCGCGCAAGCTCACCCAGCGTCATGCCGTGCTGCGTCGGCTCCTGCATGTACGCGATGTATCGCTCGGTGCCGGAATCATTCACGGGCCCATTTACAATTTCGCCGCTCAGCAGGGCAGGGCGGTCCAGCACCATAATGAGCGGCTTGTTGGCTGCTTGCGAAGCCGTCTCCAGAAAGTAGCCAAGCACCGTCTCATACGTGTAAAAGCGAACACCTGCGTCCTGCAGATCAATCAGCACCGCATCCAGCTTCTCCAAATCGGCTTGCTTCGGCCGCCGGTCCTCCGACTTTGCGCCGTACAGGGAGAGCACAGGCAGACCGGTCGCGCGATCGGTCGCATTCCCAATGCCCTCGCGATCCTCCGCGCCCGCAATGCCGTGTTCCGGCGAAAACAGGACCGTGAGCTTCGCGCCCGGCACCGCCTTCGGCAGGTCCTGGGCCAGCACGTCGATCGTGCGTCTGCCTGCCGAGTCGAGCCCCGTGTTGTTCGTCAACAGACCCAGCCGCAGCGAATGCCCGACCGCAGCCTGCAACGCGCGCAGCCGTTCGAATTGCGTCTGCTGCAGCACGTCCACTCCACTCAGCACCTTCCCACCCGTGGTGTTCGCGCCGGCGTAGGGCGTGTACAGGTGCAACGCCTGTGCCGCAGCGGTCGCCACTTTGCCGCGCAAAGCGGAGATGGCCGGACGACCTCGTGGATGAATCGCGTTCGCCAGCAGAACCACGTACGTGTCCGAACGCGGATCCATCCAAAGCGACGTTCCCGTAAAGCCGGTGTGGCCGAAGCTGCCCACCGGAAAGACCGTGCCGCGCGGCCGCGAAAACGGCGAATCGACATCCCAGCCAAAGCCGCGCAGCCACTTGCCGCGCGCGGGCTGTTCCGGCTCGCACATGAGCCGCAGCGTCTCGGTCTTCAGAGGAAAGGCGCTGCGCCGTCCGGCAAGCCGGTCGAGCAGTGCCTGCGCGAACAGCGAGACGTCATGTGCCGTTGAAAACACGCCCGCATGTCCCGCAACGCCACCCATGCGGCGCGTCGTGGGGTCGTGCACCGTGCCGCGCAGCAGCTCGTCGTGAGTCATCGGCTTGTCGTCGTTGTGCGCCGTTGGCGCGATGCGGCCTGGATCGATCTGCGCACCGCCTGGTAAAGCGATCGGCAGAGGCCTGACTGTTTTTGCATCCAGCAGCGGCACGATGCAGTTCGTTCGCGATCCCAACGGCCCATTCATGGGGTCCGGCTGATCGTACCGGTGCGGGCAATGCGGCGTCAGGTATGCCGTCTCCGTCATGCCGAGCGGCTGAAAGATGTGCTTCGACGCGTACACGTCCAGCGGCTCACCGCTGATCTTCTCCACCAGTGCTCCCAGCGTGATGAAGTTGATGTCCGAATACTTAAACGTCACACCCGGCGGCCCGTACGGCACCGCCTGCATGGCACGCTTCACGCCCTCGGCCTTGCCGCTCCACACATCCTTCAGGTTCACGTCCTCGCTTAACCCGGAGTAGTGCGTCAGCAGTTCGCGAACCGTGATGCTGCTCTTACCGTTCGCTGCAAACTCGGGCAAGTACTTCACCACAGGATCATCGAACTGCAGCTTGCCTTGCTCATACAACTGCATGATCGCGGTCGCGGTACTCAGACATTTTGAGAGCGAAGCCATGTCAAAGATAGTGTCTTCCGTCATGGGTTCCACGACCGGTTCCAGGGCGCGATTGCCGTACGCGCGATGGTAGACAATCCGCCCGTTATGCCCGACGACAAGCACCGCCCCAGGTAGTTCCTGGTTCGCAATCGCCGCAGTCAGGATGCTGTCCACGGGCTTAAAGTCGTAGGACTGGGCCGAAGCGCTACCCGATGCGGTTTGCGCCGGCAGCGGCAAGGCGGGAAGCAGCAATGCGCCGCAGAGTACAACCACCACAGCGCGGCGCTGTGCGCGACCGGGAAGGCTCGCCAGCGCGCCGACCGCAAATGTTACGGCAGAGCCGATCAAGACGTACCAGGTGTACGCGATCAGTCCTGGCTCAAACACGTGAACACCATCCAAGTGAAACACCACATTCATGCCTTTCGGCGCCAGCCACAGGAACAGGTTCAGCGCAAACCCCACCACCATGCCTATGATCGCTCCGCTTTGCGTCGCAAAGCGTGTCAGCGTTCCCAACAGGAACACACCCAGCAGTGATCCGTATGCGACCGACGCAATCGACAAACCTGTTTCTACCACGTGACCCTTTCCGCCGTTCGCCACCGAGTACACGGCAATGGCAAACAGCACCAGAGCCCACAACACCGTGCTCGTGCGCGACAGCAGGTTGCGCGTCCGCTCGCTGCTGTGCGGCCGCAGACGAAGGTAGAAGTCAACGATCGTTGTGGACGACAGAGAGTTGAGCGCGGCGGAGAGATTGCTCATTGCGGCTGCAAGGATGGCCGCAATCAGCAGGCCGGCAACGCCGACCGGCATCTGCTGCACGATAAACGCCGGAAAAATGCGATCGGCAGCATGAACCGTTTGCGCCTCCGGGTGCTGCCCGTAAAACACATACAGCCCCGAGCCGATCAGCAGGAACAGCGTGAACTGCAACAGCACCACGCCGCCTGAGGCGAGCAGCGCCGTGCGAGATTCGCGAAGATTCTTTGCCGCCAGCAACCGCTGCACCATCAGTTGATCGGTGCCGTGCGACGCCATCGTGAGAAACGCACCGCCCAGAATGCCAGCCCAAAACGTGTACGTGGTCGTCAGGTTCAGCGTGAAGTCGAACAACTTCAGCTTGCCAGCCGCGGCCGTGACCGCGTGGATCGTCGCCCATCCGCCGGCCACTTTGCCACTTAAAGTAAACAGCGCCACCAGCGTGCCCGCAATGTACAGAATCATCTGCACCACGTCCGTCCAGATCACCGCGGTCATGCCGCCTTCAAACGAGTACAGCACGGTAAGCGCCGTGATGATTCCGATACTCGCGATGTCATTGGTGCCGATCGCCAATCCCACAACGATGCTCACAGCGAACACGCGCACACCCTCGGCCGCGGCGCGCGTCAACAGAAACAGGCCCGCGGTCACCTTGTGCAGCACCGGCCCGAAGCGGCGATCGATCAACTGGTACGCGGTGAACATCTCGCCCTGGAAGTAGCGCGGCAGGAACAACACGCACAGCACGATGCGCCCCACCATGTAGCCGAAGACGAGCTGCAGAAACGTCCAGTTTCCGCCAAAGGCGATACCCGGCACGCTGATGATCGTCAACGTGCTCGTTTCCGCAGAAACAATCGACAGCGCAATTGCCCACCACGGCACGGTGCGGCCCGCCAGAAAGTATGTGGACAACGACTTCTCTTTGTTGCGGAAGCGAAGTCCGAACAGCGTGATGCCGATCAGGTATACGGCGATCAGTACAAGATCAAACGTGTGAAGCCGCGTGGGCATAGCGTTGAGTGTAGGCGATGCGAAGCGGTGCCGTGTCAGCCGAAAGAGAGGTGTTCGCCCCGCACGAGGGTGCCACGGAAGCTCCCGTTCGGAGCGAAGATGGTGAAGTTCGCTTCGGCGCCGGGTGCAAGCGGCTCCTCAGCGTCTGCCAGGCCCAGCAGCACCGCCGGGTTGCGCGTCGCCAGGCGCACTGCTGCTTCCAGCGACGCGCCCGTGAACCGCTGCAGGTTGGCCACGGCGTGCTGCATGGTCAGCACCGAACCCGCAAGCACGCCGCCGGAGATGCACACGCCATGGCGCACCGTTACTGGAAGGTCGCCGAGTTTATACTCGCCGTCCGGCATGCCGGTTGCGGCCATGCCGTCCGTCACCAGCACGGCCCGGTCCTCGCCCTTGCTGCGGAACCACAGCCGGACGGCTTCAGGCGTGGTGTGGATACCGTCACAAATCAACTCCGCAAACAGGTCCGCATCGTCCAGCGTGACGCCAAGAATGCCAGGCTCGCGATGGTCGAGCGGCCGCATCGCGTTGAAGGTGTGGGTTGCCGAAACAGCCTGCCCCCGCGCGGCCTGGTGTGCCGCCGCAATGCCGCCGCGCGTTTCTGCAGCGGTCGCGTTGGAGTGGCCCATGGAGATGCGTACGCCTCCGGCAGCGGCATACGCAATCAGCTCAAATGCGCCCTCCGTCTCCGGAGCGATCGTCATCAGCCGAATGTGCCCGCGCGCGGCCTCCTGAAAACGCCCGAACAGCGGAACGGATGGTAGCTGTATATCAGCCGCGGGATGCACGCCACGCTTCGCATGCGAAAGAAACGGACCTTCCAGGTGAATACCGATGGGTCGTGCTGCTCGACTTGCGGGCTCACGTTCTATGCTGTCCGCCAGAGCCTCCAGCGCGCGCAGTGTGCGTTCGACCGGCGCGGTCACGGTGGTCGCCAGGAATCGCGTCGTGCCGAAGCGTGCAAGCATGCCTGCCACGGTATTCACGGCATCCTGTGAACCCTCCATCACGTCGCGCCCGCCCGCGCCATGCACGTGAATATCCAGAAAGCCAGGCGCCAGCGTTGCATCACCCAGGTCGAGCGTACCCGGCGGAATGTGGTGCGCATCGTGCGTCGTAAGCCGCTCGACCACACCGTCGCGAAGCAGAATCAAGGGCCGGTCCACGACGCCATCCGGCAGGATCAATCGGCGCGCCGAGATTGCACCATACGTCCTCAACGCACACCCGCCGCTGCGGTGGATGGAACTGCGGGCGGAGGCTGAGGGATGCCGAGCTGCGAAGCCGGCGGAAGCACGCTCGTTTCGCGCCAGCCGCGCAGGGCGGCGCGCACCTTGTCACCGCGGCTGATCCACATGTCTGTGTTGAGTGTGTAACGCTCGCTCATGTTGTGCAGGTAGTACGGCCGGTAGCTTTTCAACCACGCCTGCTCATACAGGTCGCGCATCATGCTGTACTCGCTGCGCAGATCTTCCATCTTGCCCTGCACGCTGTTGGGGTGGGCAATGTCGTTCACATCGCGCAGCAGCTCCGACCGATCGGTGCGTACCTTGCTTGCCTGCAGTGCATACGCACTCGCGTACCGGGTCGCGATTTCATCGCTGATCTGGAATTTCTGGCCGATCATGTCGATGCGGCGCGCGGCCAGTTCCATCACATCCAGCGCGTCGGGCTCGCGCAGCGGGTTCGCCGTGCGCGCCTCGCGGACCAGGATCAGCGCCTGTTCGGCATGCAGCCGTAGCTCGCGATTGATGGGCCGCAGCTTGGCCGCGATCGTCTGTCCTTCCGCCGTCCATGGGTCCACCCAGAACAGGAAATCGTTCGCATCGCCACCCTTGGTGACCACGTCTTTCAACAGGGCGTGGCAGGCAGTCAGCTCCTGCTCCGCCTGATCGATCTTGCCCGTGGGGTCGCCATGAAACGCGCGGCCGTATGAACGCTGAAACTGGGGAATCGATGCCTGCCCCGGCTGCCAAGCGGCTGCCGCGCCGAAGAGGACGCCGTACCAGTTCGCGTTGAACAGCGCCTCGCCATCGTCATCCCAGATGGTGTTCAACTGGCCGGTGCATCCGCTGGCCTGGCCCTGCGCGGTAAAGCCCTGAATGTTCGGCAATGCCAGGTTGTTATCGGGCCAAACGCGGTTCCAGTTATTGACGCCCGGCGCCACCCAGCACTCGATGCCGGCATCGGTGTAGGGCTTTACGTAGGGCAAAAACGTCGGGTGCGGGTTGTACTCCCAGGCGACCGCGATGGTGTTGCGTTTGAAGTCCTCGGGCGCGGCTTTCAGCAGTGCAGGCTCTTTGTAGGCGATGTCGCCCCAGAAGATGAACCGCCGGTTCAGCGGCTTCAGCGCGGCGACAATGCGCTGCATGAAATCCAGGTACACCGGCCCAAGGCCACGTGCATCCACGTCGGCCTTGGTGGCGCCCTTGCCAAGCTCAAACGTCTCATCCGCACCCAGGTGCAGCAGCGGCGACGGATAGTCCTGCGCCAACTGCCCGAACATGCGCTGAATGAACGGCAGCACACCGGGCGCGCCCGGCGCCAGCACGTGGCCGTGCGGCGTCTCGGCCAGGTCAGAGTACTTTTCCCAGTTCAGCATGAAGTGCAGGTGGCCGAACGCCTCCTGCTCGGGAACGACCATCACGTGGTACTTTGCCGCGTACGCCACCAGTTCGCGCGCCTCGGCAGGCGTGATCGAACCACCTGGCGGTGCCGCCAGCGGATCGCTTGCGTACTGCATCGTGTTTTCAAAATAAGGCGAGTACACGTTGACCTTGTAACTGCTGAGCAGCCGCACCTGCTTTTTCTGGAAGTCGAGCGTGGGCACCGGGCCGCGAGACAGATCATCATGCAGGCCGCGATACTTCATCGCCGGCCAATCACGAATCGTCAGGAGGTGCAGCACCACCGTCGCGGGCGTTGCAGGGGTGGCGTTCTCAATTAGCTGCTTGACCGTCTGTGTGCCATAAAAGACGCCGCTCGCCGTCGCACCAACCACGGCGATGCCATTACCGTGCGGCACAATTGCGTACCCTTCGGCCTGCATCTCCGGTGTCAGCGTCGTTGCACCCAGTGCGGTGCGGCCCTCGCCAGAGCCACTGCGCAGCAGGGTGATGCTGACCGGCGCGCCTGCAATCACGTTTACGCCGCGCTCGCGCAGCTCTTCGGTAAGGTCCTGCGCGGCAAAGGTGTCTTGTGCGTCGCACTCGTTGCACAGCACTGCGACGCCACTGCTGAGCGACAACGTGCGCTGCTCATGAACCTCTCGCGGCATGGGCACCATGGTCAGTTGGGCTTGTGCCGCACCCGACACGATCACGGCAGACAAGGCAAGCAAACAGGCGAGGCGCGGCAACAACGGCATATCAGCAAGCTAAACCGAAAGCGCCACCCGTGTCCGCGAGTCGGCAGCGGTGCATGAACCTGCCGTGGTCCGCCCGGGCGGGGAACACCCGGGTGGGACCCAAGTGTTGTAAAGCCGGCATCAGTGCAAGCAGCCAATCCGGCACACCATTTGATAGGCTTGCTGTGCCCGGGCGCTGAAACGTTTCGTGCCCTCCAAACCCCAGGAGAACCCGACCCCATGCTGCTGCACGAAGACAGGCTGTTTCCGGCGGAAGGCTCGGCCCGCGAGGTCGCCCGCAAGCTGTACGCCGTGGCGCGCGATCAGCCCATCCTGAGCCCGCATGGCCACACCGACCCTGCCTGGTTCGCCAGGAATGAGGCCTTCCCGAACCCGTCGGCACTCTTCATTCAGCCCGACCACTACATCTTTCGCATGTTGTACTCGCAGGGTGTGTCGCTTGAATCGCTCGGCATCAGCGGTCACCCCGCCGATCCGCGCGAGGTCTGGCGCATCTTTGCCCGGCACTATTACCTGTTCCGCGGCACCCCCACACGCATGTGGATCGACTACGCATTTCGTTCACTATTCGGACTAGAGGAACGCCTGAGCGCCGGCAATGCCGATGCCTTCTACGACACAATCGACAAAGCGCTGCAAACCCCCGCGATGCGACCGCGCGCTCTCTACGACAGCTTCAGGCTTGAAGTGCTCGCCACCACCGACTCGCCGCTGGACACACTGGAGCACCACAAGGCGATTCGCGAATCCGGCTGGAACGGACGCGTCCTGCCTACCTTCCGCCCCGATGCCGTCATCGACTTCGAGTTCGCCAACTTCCGCGACAACATCGACAAGCTCGGCGAGATCACCGGTGAGGACACCAGCAACTTCACCGGTTACCTGAACGCCCTGCGTAAACGCCGTGCCTTCTTCCAGCAGATGGGCGCCACCGCGACCGACCACGGCCACCTGACCGCGCGCACCGCCGACCTGACAAAGAGCGAAGCCGAAGCGCTCTACGCGAATATCTACAGCGGGAAAGCTACGCACGAGGAAGGCGAGCTCTTTCAAGCGCAGATGCTGACCGAGATGGCCGGCATGTCTGTCGAGGACGGCCTCGTTATGCAGCTCCATGCCGGCTCCGTGCGCAACCACAACACTGGGCTTTACGAGAAGTTCGGCCGCGACAAGGGTGCCGATATTCCCGCGCCTACTGAGTACGTCCGCAACCTGCGCCCGCTGCTCGGTAAGTACGGCAACGAGCCGAACTTCACCTTCATCCTCTTCACGCTCGACGAGTCCACCTATGCGCGCGAACTCGCGCCGTTGGCCGGCCACTACCCATGCCTGCGCCTCGGGCCGGCGTGGTGGTTCCACGATTCGCCCGAGGGCATGATGCGCTACCGCGAGCAGGTGACCGAGACCGCCGGCTTCTACAACACCGCCGGCTTCAACGACGACACCCGCGCCTTGCTCTCCATTCCCGCTCGGCACGACGTTGCCCGCCGCGTCGACTGCGCCTTCCTTGGCCGCCTGGTCGCCGAGCACCGCATCGACGAGGATGAGGCGTTTGAACTGATCCAGGACCTCACGGTAAATCTTGCGCGCAAGGTCTATCGCCTGTGAGCACGTTGCTTGCCATCGGCTCCCCCACGACGGAGCTCTCGCCCGCCGAAGTGGAACAGCACCTGAGCGAGGCGCTCGCAAAGCTGGGTCCGCGCAAGAAGGTGCTGGCGCTTCCGCCGGACTTCTCGCGCTTTCACTCGCAGGCCGGCGTGCTCACGGAGATGACGTGGCGGCACTACGGCGACGCCCTGACCGACATTCTGCCCGCGCTTGGCACGCATAAGCCGATGACCGATCACGAAATCTCGACCATGTTCGGCAAGACGCCGCGCGACCTCTTCCGCGTCCACGACTGGCGCAACGACGTAGTCACCCTCGGCGAAGTCCCCGGCGAGTTCATGCATGAGGTCAGCGAGGGCAAGCTCGATTACCCCTGGCCCGCGCAGGTCAACAAGATGGTCCGCGATGGCGGCCACGACCTCATCCTGTCGATCGGCCAGGTGGTGCCGCACGAGGTCATCGGAATGGCCAATTACAACAAAAACGTCTTCGTCGGCACCGGCGGCGTCATGGGCATTCACCGCTCGCACTTCCTCGGCGCGGTCTACGGCATGGAGCGCATCATGGGGCGCGCCGACAACCCCGTGCGCGCCGTGCTGAGCTACGCCAGCGACCACTTCGCGCAGGACCTGCCGATCGTGTATGTGCTCACTGTGGTCGGCAAGAACGCCGCGGGCCAGCTCGCCATTCGGGGCCTCTACATCGGAGATGACAGCGACTGCTTTTACCAGGCTGCGGAGCTCGCGCTGCAGGTCAACTTCGTCATGATGGACCGCGAGATCAAGAAGGCTGTCGTCTACCTGGACCCGCACGAGTTCAAGAGCACGTGGCTGGGCAACAAAAGCGTCTACCGCACCCGCATGGCGTTGGCGGATAATGCTGAACTGATCGTCCTTGCCCCCGCCGTACACGAGTTCGGCGAGGACCAGACCATCGACAAGCTGATCCGCCGCTATGGTTACTACGGCACGCCGAAGACACTGGACTGGGTCAAGCATGACCCGGAACTCGCTGGCAATCTCAGCGCGGCGGCGCACCTCATCCACGGCTCCAGCGAGGGCCGTTTCAACATCACCTACTGCCCCGGCCACCTCTCCCGCGAAGAAATCGAGAAGGCCGGCTTCCAGTATGGCGACCCGCAGCAGATGATGCAGAAGTACAATTCTGAGACGCTCAAGGACGGCTGGAACGCCATTGATGGCGAAGAGATCTTCTACGTCTCCAACCCTGGCCTGGGCCTGTGGGCGTACAAGGAGCGCTTCCAATGAGCGCGACGCCGGCATCATCCGCCAGCGCCGCCGCCCCGGCACCACGGGGCAATCTCTTCGTTCTTATGGGCGTCAGCGGCTCTGGCAAGACCACCATCGGCGAACTGCTCGCCCAGCGTCTCAGCATCCCGTTTCTCGACGCGGACGACTACCACCCAGAGGCGAACAAGGCCAAGATGCACGCCGGTCACCCGCTCACGGACGAAGACCGCTGGCCCTGGCTTGCCACCCTGAACGGCTTGCTGCGGGATCACGCGCAGCAGGGCACCGGTTGCGTCCTGGCCTGCTCGGCGCTCAAAGCAATCTACCGCGACAAGCTCGAAAACGGCATGCCCCACGGTGCCATCGGCTTCATCCTGCTCGAAGGCTCGCGCGATCTCATCTCCAGCCGCCTCGCCGCGCGCCACCACGAATTCATGAGCAGCACACTGCTGGACAGCCAGTTCGCCACGCTCGAAGAACCAGAGGACGCCTTTAAAATCTGCAACGACCGCACACCTGACGAGGTCGTCGACGATATCTTGCAACAGGAACATCTGGCCTGAACGCATCGCGCTCCTACGCCAGTTGAAGGAGTAGTAAGTGGGAAAGAACATATTCGATCTCTCCGGCAAAATCGCCGTCGTCACCGGCGGCACCTCGGGTATCGGCCTTGCCATCGCACTTGGCCTCGCTGACGCGGGCGCGCACGTCGTCGCCAGCTCGCGCCGCATGGAACAGGTCGAGGAAGCCGCCGCCAAGATCGAAGCAAAAGGCGTCCAATCCCTCCGCCTCGCCTCGGACGTCAAAGACCGTGCCTCGCTCGAAGCTCTCTGCGCCGCCACGCTCCAGCAGTTCGGCCAAGTCGATATTCTCATCAACTCCGCCGGCAAGATCAAGCGCGAGCCGACCCTTACCGTCAGCGAAGAAACCTGGAACGACATCATGGACACGAACCTGACTGGCACCCTGCGCGCCTGCCAGATCTTTGGCAGGCCCATGCTCGACCGCGGCTACGGGCGCATCGTCAACATCGCGTCCTTGAACTCCTATGTGTCGCTGAAAGAAGTCACCGCGTACGCCTGCAGCAAAGCCGCGGTCAACGCGCTCACGCGCTCGCTTGCGGTCGAGTGGAGCAGCCGGGGCGTGACCGTCAACGCCGTTGCGCCGGGCGTCTTCCGCACCGCGCTCAATGCCGATCTGCTCGATAAGAGTGAGCGCGGCAAGGAGTTGCGCATGCGCACGCCGATGAATCGCTTCGGCCAGACGGAAGAGACCGTCGGCGCGGCGGTGTATCTTGCCAGTGACGCGGCCAGCTTCGTCACTGGCGAGACCATCGTCGTCGACGGCGGATTCCTTGCCAGCGGCGTCAACCAATAGCCCGCGGCACCTACGTACAAGGAGCAACCATGAACCGCATGCTTCCTCTCGCAACGCTCACCATCGCCGCGGCACTCACGGCAACGGCGGCGTACGCCCAGGCCACGCCGCCGCCCATGGACACCAACCCCATCGACGTACGCACCGAGGCCCAGATCGATCAGCAGGCCCACGAATTTCTAGACCAGGCGCGCAAGCGTCCTGATGGCATCGTTAGCGTCACGCTCGAACGCTACCCCGGTCACTACACCATGCTCACCGCGCGCACCAAGCCGGGCGGCGCCGAGTTGCACCAGCATTTCAACGACATCTTCATCGTGCTCGACGGCGAGGCGACCGAGGTCATCGGCGGCACCATTGAGGACGCGAAGGAAACCACACCCGGCGAGATCCGCGGTAAGCGCGTCGTTGGCGGCACCGAACACCCCATGCACAAGGGCGATGTGATCCACATCGCCCCCAACACGCCGCACCAGACCGTCGTGCCAGAGGGCAAGTACTTCCTTTATTACGTGATCAAGGTGCAGGCACCCGACACCGCAACTGCCGCAAAGTAAGAGGCACCCGATGAAACTGCTCCAGATGGCCGACGCTGTTCGCTTTCCGCGAATGACCACGGCAGAGTTGCGCGAGACCTTTCTGCTCCAGGACCTGTTCAAGCCCGGCGAGATCGGCTTCACCTACGTCGACCTGGACCGCACCGTCATCGGCTCGGCCGTGCCCACCGTTGGACCGCTCACGCTGCCCACCAACCCGGCCCTGCGCTCCGAGTACTTCCTCGAACGCCGCGAGCTCGGCATCCTCAATGTCGGCGGCAAGGGCACTGTCACTGTGGACGGCAAGACCTTTGAATGCGACAAGCTCGACTGCGCCTACGCCGGCCGGGGCAGCAGGGAAGTCGTGTTCACCAGCGAAGCCGAAGCAAACCCCGCCGCGTTTTACCTTCTCAGCTATCCCGCCCACACGCAGTATCCCACGGCCATGGTCAAGTTTGCAGACCTGCAGCCACTGCAATTGGGAGCGGTCGAAACCTGCAACAAGCGATCCATCTACAAGGCCATCTACGCCGATGGTCTCAAGAGCTGCCAGTTGGTCATGGGCTTTACCCTGCTCGAGTCCGGCTCCAACTGGAACACCATGCCGCCGCACACACACTTTCGCCGGTCCGAGATCTATCTTTACTTCGACCTCCATCCTGCGCACCGCGTCATACACCTGATGGGACCGCCGCAGGAAACGCGGCACCTTCTCGTCGCCGACCGCCAGGTCATCGTCTCGCCCGGCTGGTCCATCCACGCCGGTGTCGGTACCAACCGCTACGCCTTCTGCTGGGGCATGGGCGGCGAAAACCAGGCTTACGACGACATGGACGGCGCGCCCATCACGGAGCTTCGCTAGATGCCCGACGCTTCCGGGGTCGACGCGGAGGTGCTGCCCCTGCACCCCGCCGCTGACACCCAGTGGGACCTCGTTTCGCTCGGTGAAGTCCTGCTGCGCTTCGACCCCGGCGAAAGCCGCATCGCGAACACCCGTAATTTTCGGGTCTGGGAGGGCGGCGGCGAGTACAACGTCGCGCGCGGTCTGCGCCGCTGCTTCGGGCTTCGCTCGGCCGTCGTCACGGCGCTTGTCGACAACCCGGTGGGCCGCCTCGTCGAAGACCTGATGCTGCAAGGCGGCGTCGACATTTCTCAGGTTCTGTGGCGCGAGTACGACGGCATCGGCCAGCAGTCGCGCAACGGCATTTATTTCCTCGAGCGCGGCTTTGGCGTGCGCGGCGCGCTCGGCAGCATGGATCGCGGCCACACGGCTGTTTCGCAGCTCAAGCCCGGCGACATCGACTGGGATCACATCTTCAGCGAGTCGGGAGCGCGCTGGTTTCATACCGGCGGCGTCTTCTGCGCACTCAGCGACACCACCCCGCTGGTCGCACGCGAGGCCATGCAGGCCGCCAAACGCCACGGCGCCATTGTCAGCTACGACTGCAACTACCGTCCATCGCTCTGGAAGGCTCGTGGCGGCCGCCTCGCCGCAGCCCGCGCCAACCATGAAGTAGCGCCCTACGTTGACGTGCTCTTCGGCCACGAGGGCGACCTTGCTCTTGAACTTGGCGAGCACTCCAGCGGTCCTCCGTCACACACGCCCGACAGCTATGCCGCCATGGCCGCGCGCGTCATGCAGGCGCATCTCAACTTCCGCATCATCGCCACCACCACCCGCAAACCGCGTACCGCAAACCGCAATGACTGGGGCGCCTACGCCTACGCCGCCGGTCACATCCACGTCGGCCGAGAGATGCACGACCTTGAAATACTCGACCGTGTCGGCGGCGGTGATTCCTTCGCCTCGGGCCTCATCTACGGCCTTCTGCAAGGTAAGGGAGTGGACTACGCTCTCCAGTGCGGCATCGCGCACGGCGCGTTAGCCATGACAACCGCCGGCGATTCCAGCTTTGCCACGCTCGACGAAGTCGAACGCCTGATGGCCGGCAGCGGCGCAGGAGTGCAGCGATGAACCACGAGGACCCCATCGACATCCAGCAAAAAATCGATACCGTCCGCGAACACTGGCGTCCGCACATCATCGCCGAGCTCAATGGCCAGGAGTTCAAAGTCGTCAAGTTGCTCGGCGAGTTTCCGTGGCACCACCACGACAGCATCGACGAACTCTTCTTTGGGTGGCGCGGCACCTTCCGCATGGACTTCCGCGACCGCTCCGTCACGATCGGCCCCGGTCAGTGCATTGTCGTTCCGCGCGGCGTCGAGCACCGTCCTGTCGCGGAGCACGAAGCCGAAATCCTCCTGTTCGAGCCCGCCGGCGTACGCAACACCGGCAACGTCGAAGATGACCGCTTCACCGCGCCCGGAGCCGTCTACATCTAGCCGACGCCTGAGAAAATGCCCTATGCAGAAATCTGACGTCCTCAAGCGCATGCAGCAGACCGGCCTCGTCCCCGTTCTGCGCGGCTCCTCCACCCGGGAAGCTCTCGCCATCGCGCGCGCCATCGCGGCCGGTGGCGTCAACGTGCTTGAGGTCACCATGACCGTCCCCGGCGCGCTCGAGGTCATCCGCACCCTCGTCCGCGAAGAACCGCAGATCCTGGTCGGCGCGGGCACCGTGCTCGACCCGGAAACCGCCCGCATCTGCATGCTCGAAGGGGCGCAGTTCATCGTCAGCCCTGCCACCAATCCTGCCACGATCGAGATCTGCCGCCGCTACTCGGTCGCCATCCTGCCCGGCGCCCTCACACCCACTGAAGTCGTCACCGCCTGGCAGGCCGGCGCGGATGTGATCAAAATCTTTCCCGCAAACGCCATGGGCGGAGCGAAATACCTGAAGAGCCTCAAAGCCCCGCTGCCCCAGGTCGAGCTCGTCCCCACGGGCGGCGTGTCTGTATCGACCGCGCACGAATTTCTCGAAGCCGGCGCCTTCGCCCTCGGCGTGGGTGCCGACCTGGCCGATGCCAAAGCCATCGCCGCAGGCACGCCGCACACCATCTCCGAAACCGCTCGCAAATACCTCAAGGTCATCGCGGACTTCCGCGCCACCAGCCCCCACATCCAGTCTGATTAGCGACTCACGCCGGCGCTCGCACCGCCCACAGTGCCGGCTGCGTCACCGAATGCTCCCGCTTTATCGCCGCGTCTGCCCCATCCGCCGGCTTCATTGCCTTCCACTGATCCACGTAGTCCTGCCGGTTCCACGCGCGCCCGCCAAACAGCAGCACATTCTCCCGCAGCGGCTGCCGGCTGAAGCGCCGCACATCCGCCGGGTACGGCCATTTGCCCCGGCTCTGCAGAAACGGAAACGCCCAAGCCACTGCGGGCCGCATGCCGCGTCCATCCGCCAGGCTGAACCCCCACGCGCTCTCGAACGGCGTGCTCACCGACTCGCACGCGCTGCCCATGCACTCCAGCAGCAGCATGGACTCCGCGTAGGGCCGCTGCGTCGTCAGCGCATACGCAAAATACCCGTCCAGGTGAAGCTGCCGCAGCAGCTTGTCGCGAAAGCGGTGCCCGCACTCGCGCCACACCGCATCGTTGCGCGCGAACCGGGCCAGCTCACTTGCCTGCATCGTCCAGAAAATGCTGTCGGCCCGTGTGCTCTCCCGCGCTACCACGCCGCGTTCGGACTCGTTGAACCACTTCAACAGCTCGTTGACCCAGGCGCGGATCGCATCTGCCTCCTCCGCCGGTGTCGCCGCCGCGGCACACACAAACGAAGCCGCCCGCGCAAACTCCGCCAGTGGGAGCGTGAACCGCAGCGGATTCGACCGCAAGTCCGGGTCGCTCTTCGCACCCTCAGCCGCCGCGTCCACGGCGCGCGCCGCCGCCACATTCTCCAGCGTTGGCAACATCCGTGTCTCCGGGACGATACACCACGCCCGCATCTGCGCCCGCGCCCTTTGCAGATACTTATCATCCGCTGTGAGCCGCCACGCCGCCGCCAGCGCCGCCACCCGCGCCGCCATGCGCCCCAGCAAATCGGCGTGCCCGGTAAACCCGCTCACGTCCCCCGCCGAATCAAGCATGGCGTCGCAAAAAAACCGCTGCGGATCCCGCGTCCCCGGGGCTTCAACAGACGCCAACACCAGCAGCGATCCGCCCATGCCCTCGTCCGCTACGGCAAGAATGCGAGCGCGGTCGAACTCCGCCACGTTAAAGTGAACACCCGTGGCCTGCCCGCTGAGCCCGCGCCCACCCCAGGCCGCCAACGCCCCAGCCCCGGCCAGCACATCCCTGCGCGTCATCCGCACCATGCCACTAAGTGTAGCGATCCAAGGGCACTTGCATCATCCGCCAATCGGAAGGGCACAGCTTCAGCTGTGCCCTTCCAGTCGAACCGCGGACCTTTGTTCCTAAGCTCTGACAGGTTCTCGATGCATAGCATTCTCCTGGGGCTGCCCCTGCCTCTTCAGCAGCGCGCACAGCACCGCTCCCAGCAGCGCCAGCCCGCCTATCACCAGTAGCCCCGCCGTGAACGAGTGCGTCATGTCCTTTAGCCGCCCGGTCAGGAATGGCCCAGAGAAGCCCCCTACGCCGCCAACCATCGTGATGATCGCCACGCCGCCCGCCGCAGCCTGCCCGCTCAGCACCCGCGTCGGCAGCGCCCAGAACGGCCCCATGATGCTCCAATACCCCATCGCCGCGAGCGTCATCGCAAACAGCGTCAACGCAAAGCTGTGCGTTGCCGCAGACAGCCCAAACCCCACCGCACTCAGTGCAAGGCACCCCGCGATGTGCCATCGCCGCTCGCCCGTCCGGTCACTCGTCCATCCAATCAGCACCATGAACACCGTTGCCGCAAGATAGGGAATCACCGTCCACCGCGCAATATAGCTCGCATCCTGCGACGAAAGCGCACTGCCGGCCGCGCCGCCGCCGTGCAGCAGCCCATTCAGCATCAACGGCAACCACAGGTTTACCGTGTACACGCCGATCTGGTCCAGAAAAAAAATGCCCGCCAGCACCCACACCATCGGCGTACGAAACGCATCGCCCAGCGAATGGTGCTCGCTCGCGCCACCCTCCTTGCGGTCGCGCTCCAACTCCGCGTCCAGCCACCGTTTCTCTTCGCCGCTCAGCCAGGACGCGTCGTCCGGCTTGTCGCGCAACACGAACAGAACGGAAATCCCCATCAGGAACGTCGGCACGCCTTCTACCAGAAACAGCCACTGCCACCCGTGCAGTCCGGCCGCGCCTTCCAGCTTTAGCAGCCCGCTTGAGATAGGCGCGCCGATCACTCCCGCGATCGCCGTTGCCGTCATGAATCGCGCCACCGCATTCGCCCGCTGCTGCGACGGGAACCACGCGCTCAGGTACAGGATCATGCCGGGAAAGAACCCGGCCTCGCTCACGCCCAGAAAGAATCGCATCACGTAAAAGGAATGCGCGCCCTTCACAAACATCATCGCGGTCGCGATGATGCCCCACGTGATCATGATGCGCGCAATCCACTTGCGCGCTCCTACCTTATTCAGGGCCAGATTGCTCGGCAAGTCGAAGAGTGACGAGCCCAGGAAAAAGATGCCCGCGCCAAAGCCATACACCGAGTCCGTCAAGTGCAGGTCCCGCTTCATCTCCAGCGCCGCAAACCCCACGTTCACGCGATCCAGGTAGGCCAGAATGTAGAGCACAAAGATGTAGGGGATCAGCCGCCAGGCGATCTTGCGGTACACCGCCGCGCCGTCTATGCGCGACCGCGCCTGTGTGGTCATGTTGTCAGAAGGCATGTGCCGCTTCTGATGCTTTCACTAGCCAAGTGGCTACATCACCGGCGGCGCTTCTTCATCCTGCGCAAGCTTTCGTTCGCGCCTTCGCTTCTCCCAAACCTTCACATACTTCCAGTGCACATAGACCGCGTGGTTCAGGTGAAAGATTAATCCTTCCGTGCCGTCCAGAAATCCCGCGCGTAGGAAGTAATTTTTTAACCAGCCAAAGAACGGATTCGCGAACGATTGCGCCAGCAGGTACCAGGAGGGCCGGTCTGCCAGCTTCCTCGACAGCGCCGCCACCGTGCCGCTGGAGTACTCATTCATGTGATCCAGGTAGTTCGCAAAGTCCGGGTACCCGTAGTGCTGCAAATGGTGCCGCAACTGCCCCTTGCGCTGGTCGTACTGCGCCGTCCCATGCGGCCCGATGCTCTCATCCACCATCGTCACGCCACGCCGCCACAACCGCAGCTTCTCATCCGGGTACAGCCCGCCATGCCGCATCCAGCGCGTCAGAAAAATGTTAAGCCGGGGGATCCAGTACGCCTCTTTGTCCGCCTGCATCACTGCCTGCTGAATTTCGACCCGCAGCTCCGGCGTCACCACCTCGTCGCCATCCAGCAGCAGAATCCAGTCACCCGTGCATTTCCGGATCGCCACGTTCTTCTGCTCGGCGTGGCCTTTGAAGTCGCGGTTGAAGAAGTGCTCCGTGCCGTACTCGCGCGCGATCTCCGGTGACCGGTCCACCGACCCTGAATCGACGATCACAATCTGGTCGACCCAGCCCTGCAGCGCCGCCAGCGTGCGCGGCAGGTTTTTCTCCTCGTTCGTCGCAATCATCGCAACGGAGATGGTGGGTCTTGCTGCTCTGTCTGACATCGGTCTGTGCTCGCCACCCTACAACATTGTCATCCGGAGCGAAGCGAAGGACTTGCTTTTGCAAACTCTCGCGAAGCGAGAGGGTACACACCCGCGCCTCATCCGCGCCGGTTGAACGTCACCGAGTTCGCCTGGTCGATGCTCGTCAACAACAACGACGACACATTCACATGAGCCGGCCGCGTCACCGCATACCGGATCGCATCCGCCACATCCTCCGGCGTCAGCGGCGTGATGTTCTGGTACACCTTCGCCGCGCGCTCCTTGTCGCCACGGAAGCGAACCTCGCTGAAGTCGGTCTGCACCATGCCAGGATCCACGCTCGTGACCCGAACCGCCGTTCCCATCAGGTCGATGCGCAACCCATCGCTGATGGACCGCTCTGCAGCTTTCGTCGCGCAATACACGCTGCCACCCGCATACGCCAGCCAGCCCGCGGTCGAGCCCAGGTTCACCACGTGCCCCGCGTTTCGCTCGACCATGCCCGGCACTACCGCGCGCGTCACGTACAGCAGACCCTTGGTGTTGGTGTCGATCATTTCTTCCCAGTTCTCGGGATCGTCCTTCCACAGCTTCTCCAGCCCGCGCGCCAGACCCGCGTTGTTTACCAGGATGGCAAGGTCCGCGAACTCCTTCGGTAGCCCGGTAATGGCCGCCTCCACCGCTGCGTGATCCCGCACATCAAACGCCAGCGGAAGCACGGCCGCCGCACCCGCCTGCTTCACCGCCGCAACGGTTTCATCCAGCCGCTCCGCCGACCGCGCCGTCAGTACCAGCGCACAACCCTCCGCGGCCAGTGCCAACGCCGTCGCCCGTCCAATGCCAGCACTCGCGCCGGTAACAAGCGCAACCTTCCCCTGAATACTTTCGCTCACTCGTTCACTCCTGCTCTACTCAGCATTGGATGCAAGCAAAAGGGCCGCTCCGATTTGAGCAGCCCTGCAAACGACTGTGCCCCACCTTCGCCGCGCTTTTTGCGGCGGAGGTGGGCGAGCAACCGCCTACTGCGCCGGACCCGCCGGTGCCGCGGTTCCGGCCGGCATCGCATCGTTTGTCGTTCCCGGAGCCTGCGTCCGCACACCGATGGACGGCCCACTTACGACCATCTCCACACGCCGGTTCTGCGCGCGTCCTTGCGCCGTGCTGTTGTCCGCCACCGGGTTCGTCTTTCCGTACCCCTGCGCCGTCACGTTCGCGGCACTCACGCCCTGCTGTACCAGAAAGTCCTGCGTCGCCCGCGCGCGGTTGTCGCTCAGCTTCTGGTTCAACTCGTCACTACCCACTGAATCGGTATAGCCCTCAATCTGCAGCTTCAGATCCGGGTATTGCTGCAGGATTGCCGACACCTTGGCCAGCGAAATCTGCGCGTTCTGCTTCAGCGTGTATTTGCCCGTATCAAACAAGACATCACCCAGCGTTACTATCAGGCCTCGCGCCGTTTCCTGCGTTGCCAACACGGAGTTTAACTGCGCCCGGAGCCGTTCACGGATCGCCACCACCGACTGGTTTGCCGCATCGGCCTGCGCACGCGCTGCGTCTGCTGCTGCCTGCGCGTTTGCTGCGTCTGCTTCGGCGCGGGCGCGCTGTGCCGCTTCACGATCCGCTGCCGCCTGCGACTGCGCCGCTGCTGCCGCTGCCTGCGCCGCCTGCAGTTGCGACTGCTGGGCCTGCGCCTCCGCCGCTTGGCGCGCATCGATCTGCGCCTGCTGCCGTTCCTGCGACTGCTTGCGCAGGCTCAGGATGCGCGCATCCTCGGCGCGCTGCACCGCTTCACGCGCGTAGGTAATTTCCATCTTCTCGTCGCGATGCTTGTTTTGGTCCATCGCATCAGCGTTTTGCAGGTTCGTCCGCACCTGCGCCAGAATGTCCGGCGCATACTGCTCCGCACCCGCCATGCGTGCGATGTTGTACGCATTGTGCGCCTCGTACAGCTCCAGCGGGCTGTGCTCGTTCCGCGTAATCGGGTCCACCACCGTGTGCGGCCCGGCCGTCTGCGCGTAGGCTCCGCGTGGCAGCAGGCTGAAGTGCGCATTCACCTTTTCCAGCACGCCCTGGGTCCGGTCGTTGATGATTTCATTCTGCGCCACGACCAGGTCGCTCGGCACGCGTACGGCGAAGTACGGCTCGGCCGTGACGATCATGCCGAACGACTGCAGGTTCGTCGTCACCTGCAGGCTCACGTCCTTGCCGCTGGGCAGAATCTCACCCAGGTTGCTCGGCGTGCCGTCCGGCGTGATCGCCCACAGCACATAGGTCAGGTACTCCGGACCAAAACCGTTCGCCGGCGTCAGCCCATCCAGGTGGACGTCCACCGTAATGCGGCCCTTTTCGCTGTTCACCTTGGCATTGCCGCGCACCCTGGGTGCCAGCGGCGTGCCGACAAAGTTGATCTTCGTGGAACCGCTGCGGTGGAAGTAGTTCACCGCGTCCAGGTCACGGCTGACCACGTTCACGCGGTACAACGGGACGCCGTTCAGCTCGCCCGCAGGCCGTGCAGTCTGGCCGCCGTTGCTCAGGCCAGCAGTTGGGTTCGGCTCCTGCGCGCGCAGCGCGGAAACGGAAAGCGTGGCAACAAGCGCCAGGCCCGCGGCAAAGGCGGCAAGCCGGTTTCGCAGGCAGGTCGAGCCAGCGGGACGATTCACAGAAAGACGGTTCACAACAACACTCCGGTCGACGCACCGGTTGTGCGCCCACTAAGACGGATGCGTCATGCCGGGGCAGTGTCGCCTTACTACCACCTTTGTGTAGCTTCGGTTTAGCTTTCCGGGACGGCTGCTCGCCACATCGCCGCCCCTTTCGTCTAAGCCGCTTAAATCGGGTCGACCAGCTTGTGCGAAATCGCAAACAACGCAAGCTCCAGCCGCGTGGAAACGCCGGTCTTATCGAAGGTATTCGACAGATGCCGCTTGACTGTCTCCTCGCTGATGTTGAACTGCTTCGCGATGTCCTTGTTCGAGCAGCCTTCCACAATGCTCTGCACCACTTCCAGTTCGCGCGGTGTCAGTCCATAGGTCTTTTTCTCTGGCAGGGTGGCGGCCTTCTGCATCAGCCCGTGCAGCGCCTGCAACAGGTTCATTACGCGCTCGCCGCCGATCCAGTAATCGCCGCTGTACACCGCGCGAATCGATTCCGCAAGATCGCCCGCGACCGAATCCTTCAGCACAATGCCGCGCGCGCCAATCTGCAGCGCCTCAATGATTTGCTGCGTCGTAATCGTGCTCGTCAGCAGGATGATCTTGACCCGCGGCGACTTGCTCATGATCGCCCGCATGGCTTCCAGCCCGGGCAGCCGCGGCATCTGCACGTCAAGCAGCAGAATGTCGGGCTCGTGTTCCAGGGCCTGCGTGATCGCCTCATCGCCGTCGCCGGCCTCGCTGATCACCTCAAAGTTTGGCTCCTGCAACAGCATGTTCTTCACGCCAAACCGCACCACCGGGTGATCGTCGGCCACGATCAGGCGAATGGTGCCGATTGCGTTGCCGTTCACGTCAGTCTTTGCGCTCGTCAGTACACTCGACACGTGCGTTTTCTCCGGAGGGGTTTGCATGAGCTGCGGATTGCAGCACGGGCCACCTAAATTGGAAACAGTGTCTTCAGCATAAGGCGTATTTCGTCGCATGCAAGGTGCATTCGACGTACCTTTTCCGTGCGTAAGCCGTAACTGGACATCGCGTCCATCAGCTCAGCTTGTGCGGCCAACCTCGCCAGCCGCTGCGCCCCGATCATGCCCGCCGACCCTTTCAGCTGGTGCGCCTCGGCCTGAAACGCGGCGATGCCCTCTGGCGGCAGACTTCCCATCCGCCGCAGCCGGTCCTCCGCGTCCGCAAGGGCAAACGCGTACAGATCTTTCGCCCGCAGGCCCATCTGCTGCTCGAGTTTTAAAAACGTCTCCGTCGCCACGACCGGCAGCCCGCCTTCGTCCTCGTTTTGCGCGGAGCTGTCCCGCCCGGAGCGAACGCCGGGCTCCGCGCCTGTGTTTGAAGCCGCTGCTGCCAACGCTGCCAGCGCCGCTCGCACTTCCGGCGGCCCGAACGGCTTTCGCAACAGCGCCTGATACCCCGCGGCCCCGTCGCTGGACTCCGACGCAGACATCGCCAGGAGCGCCGCCTCCGGCGCCATGGAACGCAGCGCTTCTGCAAGTGCCCCGCCGTGGATGCCGGGCAGGTGCAGGTCGCACAAAATGACCACTGGACGGACCTCGCCCGCGGCCAACGCGTCCGTCGCGGCTTCACCGCTGCCCGCCGCACGCACCGACCAGCCGTCCGCTTCCAGCAGCAGTACCAGCACCTCGCGCGTCGTTTCATCGTCCTCAACCAGCAGCAATCGTTCCACACTCATCCCAAGCACTCTACCTTGTCTGTCCCCAGTCGCGACAGCCGCTTGCGCATCGCCCAAAGGACGATGCTCCACGCAGCTATGCTTTAGTTAGCCGTGTCATTTCGACCGGAGTAGGTGCGGCTTTTTGCACCTGCGGAGTGGAGAAACCCGTATTTTGCCAGTGGTGGCTATCATCGCCGCAATCTTGCTTACCCCGCCCGGCACACCCGCTGGCGGCTTTCACTGGCAGCGCATCATTACTCCGCCGCCCGGCGCCGGCACCCAGCAGGCCTGTGTCGTGCTCGATGCCGCCACCTTCGCGAACGCGGCACCCGCGCTGCGCGACCTGCGTCTGTTTCAGGACGGCACCGAACTGCCCTACGTCATCGAGGAAAGCTACGACGAACGCGCCCTCAATAGCGGCGTAACACCAGACGACGACCGCTCCGAGTACGAAGCCGTGCTCGTGCTTCCACTTCACATGCGCCAGTCAGGTGCTTCGTTTGATGGCTGGCACGGCAGCGGACCTCTTCCCCCGCCACCCGGACTGTTCACGGGTCGCGCTGAAACTGAATTGCCGCCGAAAGTACCCGTCGAGCGCTTGCGTCTTGAACCCTACGTCGGTTTTGAGAACGTTACTGTGAGCGCGTTGCCACCAGCCGCCGGTGCGATCTCCGAAGCGGAGCACGTCGGCGGAACCATCGACCAGGCGCATCCAGCCCTGGCCATTACTCTTGGCGCAAACCTGCAAAATGCCGCGAATGTTGAGGTCAATGTCGGTCCGTTCCTGGAGCCGCACGGAATCGTACCCGTACAGCGCGTCATCCTCGAAATGCGCCGCCGCTCTCTTTGCTACCAGCCGCGCGCCGCCGCCCCCCTCGTCCTGTACCTCGGCGGAGGCCAGGGCATCGCCGCCAAAGTTTACGGCCTTTCGGACGGCTTCTCCACCGACCAGCAGCGCCCCTACGCCACCATGGGCCCGCTCGAACCGAACCCCGACCTGGACCACCCCGCGCACCACCCCATCTCCCGCCTGCTCGTCGCGATCGCCATCCTAGGCACCACCCTACTGCTCACCCTCTGGATTGGGCTCGAACTGCTTCGCAAAGAGAAAGGCCGTCCGAAGACGGACCATTCCTAAGTCAAACGAAGTAGCTACCGCAGCGCCTCATCCACCTCGCGATAAAAATCCGGTCGCTTCAAGATCTCCCGCGGCCTCGACCCATCTGCCGGACCCACCAGCCCATCTCGCTCCATCAGGTCGATCAGGTGCGCCGCGCGTCCGTACCCAATGCGTAGCCGACGCTGCAGCAGGGAAGTGCTCGCCTTCCCGAACTCAAACACCAGCCGCACCGCGTCATCGAACAGCTCGTCCCCGTCGTCCTCGGCGGAACCATCCGCACCATCGCGCCCGGCCTTGTCATCCTTCGGACCTTCCAGGAAGCCTTCCACGTACTCGGCTTCGCCCTGGCTTCTCCAAAACGAAACCACGTCCGAGATCTCCTTCTCTGTCACAAACGGCGCATGCACCCGTTGCAACCTAGAAGTACCCGGCGGCAGAAACAGCATGTCGCCGCGACCCAGCAGACTTTCCGCGCCGTTTGAATCGATGATCGTCCGCGAGTCCACCTTGGTCGCCAGCCGAAAGCTCATCCGCGTCGGCACATTGGCCTTGATCAAGCCTGTAATGACGTCCACGCTGGGCCGTTGCGTCGCCAACACCAGGTGAATGCCAACCGCGCGCGCCATCTGCGCCAGCCGCGTGATCGACTCCTCCACGTTGGCCTTGTCCAGCATCATCAGGTCGGCCAGCTCGTCGATGATGATCATGATGTACGGCAGCGGCTCCTGCTCCTCGCCGTCTTCGTTGAACAACTGCCCGCTCTCAAACAGCTTGTTGTACTGGTCCAGGTTGCGAACGTGCCGCGACGCCAGCAGCTTCAGCCGGCGCTCCATCTCGCGCACCGCGTTGCGCAGGGCGTTCGCCGCCAGCTTCGGCTCCGTGATGATCGGCGTGAACAGGTGCGGGATCCCCTCGTACATCCCCAGCTCGACCCGCTTCGGGTCCACCAGGATCATGCGCACCTGCTCCGGCGTAGCCTTGAATAGGACGCTCATGATCATGGCGTTGATCGCCACCGACTTGCCCGAACCGGTTGAGCCCGCGATCAGAACGTGCGGCATCGCCGCCAGGTTCGCGGTCACAATGCGCCCGTTGATGTCCTTGCCCATCGCCATCTCGACCTTGCTTTTCGAGTTGGCGAAGCCTTCACTCTCCACCACGTCGCGCAGCCAGATCGTCTCGCGCTCGCCGTTCGGCACCTGGATGCCCACGGTTGATTTGCCCGCCATGCGCTCGATCAGGATCGACTCCGCCGCCATCGCCAGGCACAGGTCGTCTGCCAGCCCGGTCACGCGCGAGTACTTCACGCCCGCATCCGGACGGAACTCAAACGTCGTCACCACCGGCCCCGGGTTAATCTGCGTCACCTGACCGTCCACGCCAAACTCGCCGCACTTTTCTACCAGAACACGCGCTTCATCCCGCAGCGCATCCTCGCGAATCGACGCATGCTCCTCGTTCCGGTACAGAAGGGAGCTTGGCGGCAGTTTGTAGCCGCGCACGCTCTTCGCGGTCATCGTCACCGGCTGCAGGTTTTCATCCGCCCGCTTGCCAAACGAGATGCCCTGCTCCTCCATCGGCTCCGGCTTGGGTGCCGCCACGCGCTCGGCGATCGGCGCCGCGGAAACTTTCCGAGGTCCCGGAAACGCCACCACTTCGCCTCGCTGCGTTCCCGCCTTCGCCTCGGCTGCCTCCAACCAGTCGAACGGCGCCTCCGCATGCACGACCGCCTCCGGCGCGTTCCAGTCCTCAAAGCCGCCCTGTGCCGGCTCGGCATCAGCCAGTTCGGCCTGCAACTGTGTATCCGCCGCATGCTGCAGGTGCGCTGGTAGCGGCGCAAACTCCGGCTCGGGCCCGGCATCCACGTCCGTTCGCGGCATTTGCGAAAACAGGCTTCGCGACACCGGCGAGCCATCTTCCAACACTGCCCGGTCCGGCCGGATGCCCTTGCGCCAGAAACCCCACTTTGCAAATAAGCCACCCAGCAGAGATCCGTTTTCCGCCGCGCGCCGTCTCGCTTCTGCCTTCTGTTCCGCCGCCTGCTGCTTGGCAAATTCACGCTCGCGGCGCGTTTCCGACCGCTCCTCGGCGGCGTCGCTCCTCTGGTCACGCCATCCCTGGAAGCGGTTCCGCAGCCGGCTCACCACGCCCACCCGCTCCGTCGCCCACTCCTGCGCCGTGTTGAACGTAAAGGTCGTCGACAGGTACACCGCAACCACCACCAGCAGACCGGCAACCACGCACGCCCCGGGGTACGCCAGCACCAGCAACAGCAGGTGCGCCAGTACCGCGCCCAGAACGCCGCCGAGCGGCAGCGCCCCCTTGTACCGCATCGCTCCCGGCAGCAGTGCCAGCGCAACCGGAGCCGCGGCCAGCCACAGCACCATCCCTAACGTTCGCGCCAGCGGCGAACCCTGCGCCCGCGACCGGATCCAGCACACGCCCAGCCGCCCCACCAGCAGCGGCAGGGCAAACGCCGCCACGCCCAGCACCTGCAGCAACAGGTCACTCACGCTCGCGCCCAGCCGGCCTGCCCAGTTGTTCACGTGTGGCGTGCCTGCGTCACCCGCGGCGGTCAGCGTGTCCAGCGATGGGTCGCCCGGGTGGTAGCTCACCAGCGCCAGCAGCAGCAGAAGGCCCGTTACCAGGACGGCCATGCCCAGCACCTCGTTCACGCGGCGGTGTCGGGTCGGCGTACTCTCCAGCCGGAGTGGTCGCATCGTTCTTCAGTCCTCCTGCAATGCCGCAACGTGCCCTGGGGAGGAGACAATCTGCGCATCACACCACGATTGTCGCGGAGAACACTTGGCGAAGGTGCGCAAATCTGCCAGGGGAACCACGCGAGCAACCCGTTGACGAGACGCTGCTTCCTATGCACCAGAACATACCCGGCAGGCCCAGTGCCGCGGGTCCTTGGAAAAGCGAGAAGGGCAGGTGGGCGCGGGTTTTCGCGATTTCCTCCGCTTGCCGCCGGCAAAGGAGAATCGCGTCAGCCGGCGGACTACCTGTCCTGATCGCCCTCAATCACGTGGCGGCACACTCCCAAGTTTTGCGCAGCAGACTGCGCGGCAAACCCGGCTCACAACCGGACCGAAAGGAATAGCACCATGGCAGAGATGCTGAAGGAAACCGAAGATACCCTCCGTGGCCTCATCAAAACCCTGATCGACAGCCAGCAGGGCTTTCAGGACATCGGTGACCACATGCAGGACGACACGCTCAAGAAGTTCTTCCTCGCCGAAAGCCTCAAGCGCGCCTCGTTCCGTGGCGATTTGGAAGACACGCTGCACAAGGAAGGTGTGAAGGACGTGAAGGAATCCGGCAGCGTCGCTGGCTCTCTCCACCGCACCTGGGGCGATCTGAAGGCCAAGCTTGGCGGTGGGGATCACACCCTGCTTGAATCTGCGGAGCAGGGCGAGGACACCATCAAGAAGGCATACGCCGAAGCCCTGAAGCTGGAGTTGCCGCTCCCTGTTCACCAGATGCTCAGCACCCAGGCCGCGCACATCCAGACCTCCCACGATTATGTCAAGGCAGCGCGCGACAGCAGCAAGTCTTAAGCCGGTTTCGCCGGGAAGCAACTACTTCCGGCAAACAACCTCCGCACCGGGCCGCTTGAAGCGCGGTTTTTGCGGAACAAAGCCCCGCCTCACTGGCGGGGCTTTCTTTGTTTCGTGCCAGACTGCCACGTTTGTTCGCCGGTGCGGTGCGCCTGTCGTGCGATCTTGAAAGGCACCTATGCCACCCCGCTGGTACAAAACCGGCCTCTACACGCAAGCCCTGCTCTACACAGCCGCCGGTTTCAACCACCTCTGGCATCCGCGCACTTATCTCGCCATCATGCCGGATCATTACACCCACCCCGCCTTCTGGGTCGCCGCTACCGGCGTCGCCGAAATCGCAGGTGGCCTGGGCCTGCTTGTGCCGCAAACCCGCCGGGCAGCCGCCATCGGCATCATCGTTATGCTGCTCGGCTATTTCGACGTCCACTGGTTTATGCTGCAGCACGCCGCGGACCGCTTCGCCGGCATGCCGCATTGGGCCCTGCTTGCGCGCCTGCCGCTTCAGTTCGTCCTGATCGCGTGGGCCTGGGTCTACGCTCGCCGGCCTACCGGTGCTGGTGCAGCCAGACCAGCAGCGCCGCGCCCAGGATGATCCGGTACACCGCAAACACCGTAAACCCGCGCCGCCGCACCCAGTTCAGAAACCACGCAACTACCACGTAGGCCACGATGAACGAGACAGCTATGCCAATCATCAGCACAATCCATCGCTCCGGCCCCATGGTCAACGGCGCCAGCGCGCCAGCGCCCTCCTCGTGCGACGGGTGCAGCGCCTTCAGCAGGGCGTAGCCGGTCGCCACGATCATGGTCGGAATCGATAGCAGAAACGAAAACTCGAGTGCCGTCGCGCGGTCCGTCCCCACCAGCTGCGCTGCCGCAATCGTGCTCATCGACCGCGACGTGCCCGGGACGACCGCACTGATCACCTGGCAGAGACCGATCCAGATCGACTGGCCCAGCGACATGTTTTCCACGTGCGTCGTCGTTGGCTCGCGCCGCGATGCCCACGCGTCCACGGCCCACATCACCACGCCGCCAATCAGCAGCGCCAGCGCCATCACAGTCAAGTTTTCCAGGTTTTTGCCGACAACCTTGGTCAGCAACTTCGCCGGAATCGCCGTGCACACAAACGCTACGGTGACCAATGAAAGCGGGTGCGTCAGCCACGTCTTCTCGCCGTGCTCACCCTGCGGAAAGGTCTTGAAGAACCGAACGACCCGGCCCAGAAACAGCAGCAAGAGCGCCAGAATCGCGCCCAACTGGATCACGATCGTGTACATCTTCCAGTACGGATCGTCCAACGGAATGTGCAGCATCGCTTCCGCGATGCGCAGGTGCGCGGTCGAACTGACAGGCAGAAACTCGGTGAGCCCCTCGACGATGCCGAGGATGACGGACAACAGATACTCGTTCAAGCGCGCTCCACTGGAAAACAGGATCGTGGCTGGCCGCGCGGGATGAGCACGCGCTGACGAATCAATCGCGGTCCGTGCCGTAAATCGCGATGCCTTGCTCCACCCTGTATACCAGAGCCTGCGCGCGCGCCGTGTAATCGCTCGCCGGGAACTTCGCAATCATCTGGTCGCGCAGCGCATGCGCATGCTGCGCGGCGGCGTCGGCCTTCTTCGTATTGTCCTCCGCACCGTACATGGTCACCAGCACGCCTTGGCGATACGCCGCGTTCCAAAGCGCCTCCGCCGTCTTCGGCCCGTCGGGGTAGGTGTTGGCGTACTTCTCATACACCTCGCTCTCCATGGCGGGACACTTTGGCAGACCCTGCCAGTCGCCGCACAGCTTCGCATCCAGCAGATCGTATGCGGCGAGCGCGGCATATTTCGTGCCCGCCTGCTGCTTCACCACTTTGCGCAACGCGTCCTGGTACAGCTTCGGCCGGTTGTTCGGGTCGGGATCGCGATAGCTTGGCAGCGTGCGCGCGTCGAACTTCTCTTCCTGCCAGCGAATGTCGGCGGACCGCCATGCGCTCTCGCCCGCCAGCGGCGAATTTGGAAAGTACTCGGCGACTCGGCGATAGAGCAGATGCGCGGAGCCGGCGGCGATCTTCGGAGCGTGTGGCTCGCCAGCCTCGGCCTCCGCGCTGGCCGCCGCGCCGTAGATCAGTCGATCACCGTTGGCTGTCGCATTGCTCACCACGCCCTTGTTGCGGATCCATCCGGAGCGCGGCACGGCGTTCTCCTCCACGCTGAACTCGGGCTCGTCGTCCGTGTTCCGCTCCTCCACGTCCGTGTTGGCGAACACCTTGACCCAGGGCCCGGACCGGCTGACGATGACCACTTCGTGCCCTGGCGTGACCTCGCTTACTTTTTGTGAGTTTGCATCGGCATCCACGTAGACCACGGCGGTGTGCAGCACGGTCGCGCGCTCACCGGCATGTTCCGCCTTCGATTGCGCGGACAGGAAAGCAGCAGGAAGCAGGAGGAAAGCAGCAAGCGTCGAGGCAAAAAAGCGCATACAGGAAGTTAGACGCTACGACTCGGCCTCGATCAACTCCTGCCGGAGCGCTGGGTCCAGGTTGCCGCCGCTGACGACGCACACGACGTTGCGCGAGGCGGGAAGCTCCTCTGCATGGAAGAGGGCAGCCGCGAGCGTCACCGCGCCACTTGGCTCCGCCACCATCTTCGCCGCGGTCAGAAGCAGGCGCGTCGCTTCCAGGATTTCGTCTTCCGTGACGGTAAGAATGCCGTCAACATACGCAACGATGTGGTTGTAAGTCCGTTGTGCCAGGCTTTGCGTGCGCAGCCCGTCCGCAATGGTCTTTGAAGTTTGCGAGCCGGGCCATTCCACAATCTCTCGGCGGCGAAAGCTCTCGGCGGCGTCGCCGGCCAGCTCGGGTTCCGCGCCCCACACGCGCACATCGGTTCGCGAAGACTTGATTGCCGTCGCGATACCGCTCAACAGGCCGCCGCCGCTGACAGGACTCAGCACCAGATCGGCCTCGGGCAACTGCTCCAGTATCTCGAGCCCACATGTGCCCTGGCCGGCGATGATCAAGTCGTCATCGTAGGGCGGCACCAATACCGCGCCGGTCTCGCGCACGATGCGATCCGCGGTGGCGATGCGTTCCGAGCTTGCCGGGCCGACCAGCACGATCTCCGCCCCGTGCGACGCCGTCGCGTCGCGCTTGATCCGCGGCGCAATCTCGGGCATCACAATGGTCGCTTTGGCGCCGCGCACCTTCGCCGCGTACGCAACACCCTGCGCATGATTGCCGCTGGAGTGCGCGACCACACCGCGGGCCAGCTCATCCTCGGTCAGGCTTGCGACCTTGTTGTACGCGCCTCGCAGTTTGAAGCTGCCGATCGGCTGCTCGTTCTCCGCCTTCAGCCAGATCGTGGGCAGGTCGTCCGGCAACGTGAAGCCCAGGCCGCGGGCGTGCTGGAGGTCGAGCCGATACAGCCCGGTGCGCACCGCGACACCCGCGATGCGTTCGCGCGCCTGTTCAATCTGTTCCAGGGTGACCAGCGGCATGAATAAGGCCATAGCTGATTCTTTCACGCGATCGCAACCAGTCTGAACTCGCTAACGTTCGGCAGCCCGCAGCACCATAGCCATGAAGTGGATGAGCCGCCACGTATCCATGCCGCTAGGGGCTTTCGCCATGTCCAGGTGCGAGAGCACGGGACTGACCAGCGCCGCCTGCAGCGTGGTGGCACGCAACTCGCTCGCCATCCAAAGCGTTTCCGCCGCTGGAATGATGTTGTCTGCCTCACCGTGCAGCAGAAACACAGGCACCGTCAGTTCGCCGAGGTGAAGCTCAGGCGACAGGCCCGCAAGTTCCGCACGGTGCCGCAGCTCACTGTTGCGGAGCATGCGGTGTACCTCGTCAGAACCAGCATCCGTCAGCTCGGCAGCCTCTGCCTGCTGGCGCGGAGACAACTCTTCCATGGCTGCGCGTTCGGCGTCCTTGTCCTCATACAGGTGCGCCCGCAGTACCTTGCGCACCGGCTCCACATCGCCGGATGGCACGAATTCTTCGACGTGTTCATACTCCAGCACCAGCGGGCCGTACTCGTGTGCGGGCAGCAGCTCCATCGATCCGTCGGGCCGCGCGGCTTCGCCCGTGCGATAGTAGCTGGCAACGCGGCCCATTGCGCCTTGCGATCCCACCGCGAACACCAGTTTCATGCTGGGCCGGTACGCCGGATCGGCAGCCGCGACCAGTGACAGTCCGCCGCTGAAGCTCAGCCCCATTACGCCCACGGGCCGATGCTTTTGCGCCGCAAACCATTTTGCACTGGCGCCGATAACCTGCACGCTGTTTTCACTGACACGGTAGTCCTTAATGTCCGGCAACTCCGGCGTCAGCACCTGCAGGCCACACGCAGCCATGGCCGCCGCAAAGCTCATCAGGCGCGGCTCATCCATGCCCAGGTGGTGCACGCCATGGAACACGATCAGGCCGGGTGCGTCCGGGTGGCGCACGGGCGTATACATCCGTGCGCGGACCGGCCCGGCTTCGGTGTTCAGGGTCAGCGTGTGTTGCTCGAGTGGCTCGGTCGCCAGCGCAGCCAGCGGACGGGGCAGGGGGTCGCCACTCACGGTCTTCAGCACCGCCACGGCCTCCAGGTGCACGTGGAGCCAGGGCCATGCCAGCACGAGCAACAGTGCCAGCGTGAAAACGGCAAAGCCGCCCCAAAGCCAGCCCGCGCCGTACCGGTCGCGCGCCTGGTCGTAACGGGCACCCAGACGGCCACCCAGCACCGACTTGCCGGCCGCGGCTACGCCAACTTCGCGATGCCGCCGTTTCAGGATGGAACGCGGACGTGGGAAACGGCGCGGCACCGGTGGAACTCAGATCTCCAGGATGACCGGCATGATCATGGGCCGTCGGCCTGTGTTCTTCTGAATCTGCCGCTTCAGGTCCGAGCGCACCTTTTCCTTGATCAGCATCCAGTCGCGGCGCTCTTCGATGGAGCTTTCGTCGAGCGTCCGCGCGATCGTCTGGCGCGCTTCCGCAGTCATCGTCTGTTCGTTCACCGCAAAGCCGCGGGTCACGATCTCTGGCGAGCCCTGCTGGCGGCCGGTCATCTTGTCGATGGTGATGATGGCTAGCACCAGTCCGCCCTCACTCAGGTGCTTGCGGTCGCGGATGATCATCTCTTCCACTGCTTCGGTGGCGGAGCCGGAATCGATCAGCACGCGGCCGGTCGCGACCTTACCGGTCTTGCTCATGCTGCCGGCAGTCAGTTCGATAACCTCGCCATCTTCCACCAGCATGGCTTGTTCGGGGATGCCGGTGCCGGTTGCAACTTCAATGTGCTGCGTGAGGTGGCGGTAGTCGCCGTGCACGGGAATGAAGTACTTGGGCCGCAGCAGATTGATCATCAGCCGCAGTTCTTCCTGCGATGCATGGCCGCTCACGTGAATCAGGCCGGAACGGCCGTCGTCGTGGATCACGCGTGCCTTGCGGCGGTACAGATGGTCGATCACGTTGTAGATCGGCTTTTCGTTGCCGGGGATGACTCGCGACGAGAAGACCACGGTGTCTCCCGCTTCGATGCGGGCGTGCTTGTGGTTGTCCACGGCGGCGCGGCTCAGCGCGCTCATGGGCTCGCCCTGAGTTCCGCTGATCAAGACGCACACCTTCTCGGGTGGCATATCTTTCAACTGACCGCTGTGGATCAGCAGGCCGGGCGGCGGGTCGATGTAGCCCAGCTCCTGCGCAATCTCGGTCGCGTTATCCATGGAACGGCCGATCAGCGCGACCTTGCGGCCATGCTTGTGCGCCAGATCCATGGCGAGTTTGATCCGATGAATCGACGACGAAAAACAGGTGAAGAAGAGCCGTCGCTCCGTGCGCGCGAAGATCTCATCTAACCGCGGCAGCACCGCCAGCTCACCGGGCGTAAAGCCGGGGCGGTCCACGTTGGTGGAGTCCTGCAGCAGCAGCAACACGCCCTCTTTGCCCAGCTCCGCAAAGCTCTGCAGGTCGAACGGGTGGCCGTCCGGGCTGGACAGGTCAATCTTGAAGTCACCCGTATGCACAATGGTGCCCACCGGCGTGCGGATCGCCAGCGCGACGCAATCGACCAGCGAATGCGTGACCCGCAGGGGCGAGATGCGGAACGGGCCCAGTTCAAAGCTGGAGCCGGGCAGCATCTCGATCAGGTCGGCCTTGTCCAGCAGCTTGTGCTCTTCCAGCTTGCCCTCGACCAGCGTCAGCGTGAACTCTGTGCCGTACACGGGCACGTTCAACTCGCTCAGGATCCAAGGCAGGCCGCCCACGTGATCCTCGTGACCGTGGGTCAGCAGAATCGCGCGGACCTTTTCGCGGTTTTCCAGCAGAAAGCTGATGTCGGGGACGACGATGTTGACGCCGAGCATGTCATCCTCGGGGAACATCAGGCCGGCATCAATGACGAGGATGTCATCTTTCCACTGCACGGCCATGCAGTTCATGCCGAACTCACCCAGGCCGCCCAGCGGAACAATCTTCAGTGTTTCCAGACTCATCAAGATTCAGCCTACCACCGTAGGCCAAAAGCCTCCGCGGCCAGTGTGCGCGGTTCTCCCAGATCGCCCCAACCGATGAGAGCCCGTGTCGCTCGACTAGAGACAGGAACTGCAAGGCAACTTACGCAGTCAGCTGCGGGATTCAGCCCTGTCGGAACACCCAAGATCAGCCCGGCAGCGGTTCGTGCACGGGTGGCTCGGTACTTCCATGAGCGGTTTCGCGCATGTTCCGAATTCGTTTTCCGAAGTAGAAGCCGGAGACGGTCTTCCAGATACCAATCAGAAAGAAGGCGAAGCATGCATTCGGGGAACTTCGTGCACTGGTCATCGTTGCGAGTGCTGCGACTACTAGCCCAATGCCGCACACAACCGCCAGATCCACGTACTCCGATTTCAGAATCACTAGCTCCAGCCTGTTCAGATCCAGTTCGCTCCGAAGGCGCCAAGCGTGCAGGTTCAATAGAAACAGGAAAAAGTAGATTGCTGCGAAGCCGAGGCCGTACACGATGACCAGTTCGCGTATCTGCTCACTATTGGCGAACGTATCGGCAGCAATCTGCTGTCCCATCAACTGCGACGTGAATACCCGAAATAAAAACTTCAGCGGATACACGTAAAACAGCACGGAAAACAACAACCCCGCATTGATCAGAATCGTGCCCAGATCGTGCAAGCCGAACCTGCGAAAGAACCGGAAGTGGGAAAGCCACACCATCATGAACAGCACAAAACTGACCGCGAATGGGACGAATCCGACCAGCACCTCATGGAGTTCGCTGAATGTCTTCGGCACTTCCAGGGAAGCCACGATCAGCGTGAGTGCAAAGCCAAACACCACATCCGAAAAGCCATCGACCCGCGACATCTCGATTCCGCGCAACCGGAATCCATCCTTGCCCACCAGCGAGTGTGTCAGTCCCATGTATGCCGCTCCATCTGTGCCGCAGGCTAGCGCAGCAGGTCCTCGAGCGCTAGTGAAAGCTCGGTCTTGTCGTCGCGATACTTCACGATCACGGGCGTGTAAACGCTGATTCCGGATTGCGAACCCTTTGTGATTGCGCGCGATCCAGGCACGACAACCGCACCTGCGGGAATCACCAACGGCATCTCCGCAGTCGCGCGAATCACCGTTTCGTTCACCACGTCGTAGACCGGTGTGCCACGGGTCAGGATGGTTCCCGCGGCAAGCACCGCGCCTTTGCGGACGACCGCGCCCTCATACACGCCGGTGTTGCCGCCGACAAGCACGTCATCTTCAATGATGACCGGTGATGCGTTCACCGGCTCCAGCACACCGCCGATCTGTGCCGCCGCGCTCAGGTGAACGCCTCTGCCGATTTGTGCGCAGCTGCCGACCAGTGCGTGCGAATCGATCATGGTGCCTTCGTCCACATAGGCACCCACGTTCACGTACATGGGTGGCATGCAGACCACGCCGCGTGCCAGAAACGCACCGGAACGCACTGACGATCCGCCGGGAACAATGCGCACCCCCTCTTCCGCCGTCCACACACGCGCGGGGTAGGTGTGTTTGTCGACAAAAGAGCCGGCGGACATTTCGGTCAGTGCGCCGAGACGGAAGCCGAGCAGGATGCCGCGCTTGACCCAGGCATTTACCTTCCAGCCGAGCGGGCTCGCCGCATCCGGCTCCGCGGCGCGAAGGGTGCCGCCTTCCAGCGCCTCACGCAACGTATGAAAGCTGTCCAGCGCCTCGCGTTCCTGCGCGGCGGCCGCGCCAAGCGAGAAGAAATGCTCGATCCGGCTCTGGAGCGAGCCGGCGGAAACGTCTGCAACCGGGGTCATAAAGCGAGTTTATCAACCAGGCTTGCGCCGGCGTATGCAGCACGTGAAAGGTTCGTGGCGGCCTGCCGCAAGCGAGACGGTGGCGCTGCTTGCGAGCGCCGCTACGAAAGCTGCAGCTCGGCGGCGAGGCGCTTCAACTCATCGCGAAGCGCGTCCGTGACCGGTACCAGCGGCAGCCGGACGGCGTCGTCCTGAATGCGGCCCATGCTGCGCAGCAGCGACTTTGCGGGGCAGGGGTTCGGCTCGCGGAACAGCGCGGCCGTGAGCGCCGCAAGCTGCTTCGCAAGCAAGTGCGCCGTGGTCCAGTCGCCCTGCGAGGCCGAGCGCATCATGCGGATCACCTGCGCGGGCGCCACATTCGACGCGACCGAGACCACGCCCACGCCACCTGCCGCCAGCACGGGCAATGCCAGGTAATCATCGCCGGCGAGCACGTGAAAGCCTGCGGGCGCACCGGCGATCAATTCCGTAATCTGCTGCATGCTGCCGCTCGACTCCTTTGCGCCCACGACATTGCTGCACGCCTTGGCAAGCTGCAGCACGGTCGCCGGTTCCAGGTTTGCCGCCGTACGTCCCGGAATGTTGTAGAGCAGCACCGGCATGCGTGCGACCGCGTCCGCAATCGCCTGAAAGTGAAGAAACTGGCCGCGCTGATTCGGTTTGCTGTAGTACGGATTAGCGGTCAGGATGCCCGTGACGCCCGGCACGGCAGCCAGCACCTTTGCGCGCCGCACCGCCTCGGCCGTGCTGTTGTGCGTGCACCCGGCAAAGACCGGCGCGCGGCCGGCGGCAACCTCCACGACCGTCTGCACGACCTCGACCGTCTCGTCCTCAGACAGCGTGGCGGCCTCGCCCGTGGAACCGCACGCAACCAGCAGTGCCACACCGTTCGCAATCTGCCACTCGACCAGGGACCGCAGTGAAGCGAGATCGAGCGAGCCGTCCTGAAGAAACGGTGTCACCAGTGCCGTGCCAACGCCGGCGAGCGCTAGGGGAGAGTTCATGACCGCAGTTGAGTCTACCGCGATTCCGGTTCTGGCGAGATGCCGCGGAGGCGTGCTTATGCGCCACGTTGCCGATTCCGAACGAGGGCAAGCCAAGGGACAGCTAACAACGAGTAGCCGATCGAGACTGGGCAGGCCGTCTACGATCGCCGTGGTTTGCGCGTCGCCGCGTAAACCGCTAGGCCCACTCGCCCTGCCGCATCAGCGGTTCGCTGGTGCCATCGGCGCGCACGCCGTCCACATCCACCTCGCCGGAGCCGATCATCCAGTCCACGTGAATCAGGCTGGTGTTTGCCCCCTTGCCGGCAAGCGTGGCCTCGTCCATGTGCTCGCCATCGCGGATACACGTGGCATACGCCTGACCCAGCGCGATATGGCTGGCCGCGTTCTCATCGAACAGCGTGTTCCAGAAGAGCAGGCCGCTCTGCGCGATGGGCGACGAGTGCGGCACCAGCGCGACCTCGCCCAGGCGGCTTGCACCCTCGTCGACGGCGATCAGCTTGCGCAGCGCGTCTTCCCCGGCGCTGGCGTTGGCTTCCACAATGCGTCCGTCTTCGAAGCGCACCTGGATGTTTTCAATCAACGTGCCCTGATGCGACAGCGGTTTGCTTGCGCTAACGGTGCCGCTGACGCGGTCCTTGTGCGGCGTGGTGAAGCATTCTTCCGTCGGAATGTTCGCATTGCAGAAGATGCCGTTGCCGCCCACGCCGCCGCCACCTGCCCAAAGGTGGTCATCTGCCAGACCCACAGTCAGGTCCGTTCCCGGACCTCGGAAATGCAGGGCGCTGTAGCGCTTTTCGTTCAGACGCTCGACCTGTGCGGCAATGTTCCGGCCGTGCTGCTTCCAGTCGGCGACCGGATCGTCGCCCGTGATGCGCGACGCCTTGAAGATCGCCTCCCACAGCGCCGGTACGGCCGCGGCCTCATGTAGGTGCGGGAAGACGAGCTTCGCCCATTCCGGTGTCGCCCCGGCCAGAATCGACCAGTTGATCGCATGCCGCGTAATCAGCTCCATGGCCGGCTTCATCGCTTTGCTTGTGGCCACGTTTGCGCGGCTGACCCTTGCCGGGTCCTGGCCCTTCAACAACGCGGGGTTTGCGCCGGCAATGCCGAGCCGCGCCGCGCCGGAGCCGTACGCTACGGCGATGCCGTCGGCCAGCCACTTTGGCGTGTAGTCGAAGCTGGAGTCGGGCGCGTACTGATAACGCGCCAGGATCGTTTCATCGTCCGCGTAAAGCGTTGTCACGGCCTTCGCACCCGCCTTATAGGCATGCTCGGTGATGCGGCGAATGAACGGCACGTGGTCGAGAGAAGCACTGATGACCAGTTCCTGCTCCGGCTGCAGGTTCAGGCCCACGCGCACCGCGACCAGCGCCAGCCGGTCCAGTTTTTCTTCAAAGGTCAGGGTTTCAAACGATCTCGCGGCGACGGTGGAAGTGCTCATACAAGAAGTCTAACGATTTGGAGAGAGCCGGAGAATTAACTGGAGAGTTGGTGAACGGAAGGGCACAGCTAAAGCTGTGCCCTTCCAAACGCGTGAGTTCTGTCATAGGAAATGTCTGACGCTTACTTCAGCTGCGTATAGATGTCCCGGAAGTCATACACGCCGGTGCGGCCGGCCAGCCACTCCGCAGCGCGCACCGCTCCCTCGGCAAAGCCGCGACGTGAGAACGACTCGTGCGTCAGCACAATGCGGTCGGCGTCGCTGCGCGCCTCCAGCATGTGCAGGCCGGTGGCGTCCCCTTCCCGCTTTGACGTGATCGGCACCTGTCCCGCGGCGCCGGCCGCCTGCTGCAATGTGAGCGCGGTGCCCGACGGTGCGTCCAGCTTTGTTGCGTGATGTGTTTCTTCGATCGCAAACGTGTACCCGGCCCCGCTCAGCGCCGAGGTCATCTCCGTGGCAAGCTGCAACATCAGCTGTACACCTACGGAGAAATTCGTGCCGTACAGCATGCCGGCGTTGCGGCGCTGCGCAAGATCGCGCATGTCCTTTAAGCTGTCGTACCAACCCGTGGTACCTACTACCACTTTGGCTCCGTTCGCCAGCAATGCGCGCAGATTGGTCTGGACCGCCTGGGGCGTGGTGAAGTCGATCGCCGCGTCGAAGCCAGCGATAAACGGAGCGGTCAGTGCTGCACCGCCCGGGTTTTCCTTCGCGTCCAGCACGTGTACGCCGTGGCCGCGCTCGTGCGCGACCTCCGCGACCAGCTTGCCTGTTTTGCCGTGACCCAGAACCAGAATCCGCATGTGTATCTCCTCCGTTATGCGACGGGCAGGGCGGCACCGGCCGGAACATCGACCGTTTGCACGCTCTGGGCGCCGACGTCAAAAATTGCGGGATCGGGGCCGCTGAAAAAGGCGCGGTGCAGGGCACGCACGGCCTCCTCCACGTCTTCCTCTTCGATCATGAAGCTCATGTTGATCTCGCTGGCACCCTGCGAGATCATGCGAACGTTCACGTGGCCGACCGCGGTAAAGACCTCGCCGGCGATCCCGTTGTGGCCGCGAATGTCTTCGCCGACCATGCAGATCAACGCCTTGTTGCTTTCAAATTTCACGTCTGCAATCTGCCGCAGATCGGCGGCAATGGCGGGCAGCCGGTCGCTGGTGTCGACCGTGACCGAGATTGACACCTCGCTCGTCGAAACCATGTCGATGACCACGCGATGCTTGTCGAACACGTCGAACACGGCCTTTAAATAGCCGTGCGACATGAGCATGCGGCTCGCGACGATGTCGACGATGGTCAGGCGCTTTTTGACCGCGATGCACTTGAAGGGCGACTTGCACGGCGGCGCGACTGCAGTGATGCGCGTGCCCTCGTTCGCGGGGTTGCGCGAATTCAGCACCCACACCGGAATGTTCTGCTGCACGGCCGGCAGGATCGTCGCAGGATGCAGTACCTTTGCGCCAAAGTAGGCGAGCTCGGCGGCCTCTTCAAAGCTGATGGTTTTTACACGCAGCGCGTCCGGGCAAATGCGCGGATCGGTCGTCATAATGCCGTCCACGTCCGTCCAGATCTCGATCGCTCCGCTGCGCAGTGCACCCCCAGCCAGGGCTGCCGAAAAATCGCTCCCGCCTCGGCCCAGCGTCGTGGTGACACCCGTCGCGGTTGCGCCGATAAAGCCGCCCATCACGGGCAGTTGGCCCGCGTCGAGCATGGGTAGGGCAATGCGCTCCATCGCCTGCTCAATCGCGTCTTCCAGCGGCACGGCTTTGCCGAAGCTGTCATCGGTGATGATGCAGGTGCGCGCATCTACATGCGTGGCGTTCAGGCCGGCGTGTGTAAAGGCCGCGGCAACGATGCGGCTGGAGAGCCGCTCGCCAAAGCTGACCACCAGATCCGTGGTGCGTGGCGTCAACTCGCCTACCGCGGCGATGCCGCGCAACAAGTCATCGAGCGCGTCGAACTCGGCGTGCAGCGCGTTGGACAGCGGCACATTGGTGGCGGCGGCGTCCACCAGCTTGGCCGCGGCTTCCAGGTGCCGCCCGCGCAGCCGTGCGCTGATCGCGAGTGCGCCGGCCCGGTCGCTTTGACCGGCAGCACCTGCAGCCGCCAGCAGCGAATCCGTCACTTTGGCCATGGCGGAGACAACGACGAACGGTCGCAAACCCTTGGCGCGCCGGCCCGCAACAATGCCGACAGTGCGCGCAATGGCGGTGGCGTCTTCCACTGAGGTGCCGCCGAACTTCATCACAACCACGTCGCTGCGCCCCGAGGCCTGATCCCTCATGCAGCGTCCTTTGGCAGCTTGCCACTGCGTGCCAGCACCTCGGCATTCAACACAGCCGCCCCGGCCGCGCCGCGCAGCGTGTTGTGGCTCAGCAGCACAAATTTCCAGTCCAGCAGGGTACAGGGCCGCAGGCGGCCGACTGTGGTGCTCATGCCCCCTCCCGCATTCACATCCAGCCTGGGCTGCGGCCGGTCGGCCGCGCCGGTGTAGATCACCGGGCAGTCCGGCGCGGAAGGGAACTGCTTGCCGTCGAGCGGGCGAAAGCTCTGCCAGGCGTCCAGTATCTGCTCGTGCGTCGCTGGGGTGCGCAGCTTGATGCTGACGCACTCCGTATGACCTTCCACCACCGCGACGCGGTTGCAGTGCGCGCTGACCTTCGCAGGCAAGGATTCAACGGCGGAGCCGGTGTAGCGGCCCAGCAGCTTGCCAATTTCTTCCTGCATCTTCTCTTCTTCGTTCCTGATGAACGGAACTACGTTGCCCAGGATGTCGAGCGAGGCAACGCCAGGGTAGCCCGCACCGCTGACCGCCTGCATGGTGCTCACGAACATGCTTTCAATGCCGAAACGCTGCTCCAGCGGCTTCAGAGCCAGAACCAGGCCGATAGCGGAGCAGTTCGGGTTCGTCACAATAAATCCGCCGCTCTGCCCGCGAACAGCTTGCGACTCAATCAGACCCAGGTGGTCGCCGTTCACCTCCGGAATGACCAGCGGCACGTCCGCTGCCATACGAAAGGCGCTGGAGTTGGAGATCACCGCGCAGCCTGCGGCGGCGAACCGCGGTTCCAGGTCGCGGGCAACGTCCGCATCCAGCGCGGCAAAGATAATCCGCGGCAGGTCTGTTTCCGACGCGCCGGGGGTATTCGGCTGCAACACCATGTCCGCGACACGCTGCGGCATGGGCGTATCCAGCTTCCATGCGCAGGCATCGCGATAGGTCTTGCCGGCGGAGCGGTCGCTGGCGGCCAGCCATGCAACCTCGAACCATGGATGCCGCTCCAGCAACTGCACGAACCGCTGTCCCACGGTGCCGGTCGCACCCAGAATGCCTACCCGTCTTCGCTCCACGTGCGCTGGTCCTTTACTCGGCGATCAATGAGTCTCAATGAATCAAGGATACGTGAGTACGCCGCGCCCTCGCTCAGGAGGCGCGGCGTCGGCAGAGCAAAGTTATACGTCGTCGGACCAGCGGCGCTGCACATACCGCCCACCGATGCCGTACCACGCGATCACCGCCGCAATGGCGTGGATCAGGAACCATCCGGAGATGCCCTGCTCGGTGTAAATCAGGTACAGGATGAGCGCGCGCGGCACCAGCAAGGCGACGATCGCCGGCAGGATCGGAATCGCCAGCACGTTCCCGTGCTGGTGATCCCACCACCAGACCAGCAGGCTCAGCCGCGGCAGGAACAGGCTGATCACCAGGAACCAGAGCGGAAAAATGTGCGTGGGAACGAAGCTCAAAACTCCAACGTGCATGCGGATCTCCTACTGCGCCTTGTATGTGACCGTGACCGCTGTGCTGGTCTGCGGTTTAATGCTGACCTGCATATGCTGCTCGCCCAGCTTCTCATGCACAAACACCACATCATAGGTGCCCTGGGGCAGGCCGCTGATCGTAAAGCTTCCGTCTGGCGCGGTCACCGCAAAGAAGACACTCGGTGCCACGTTGATAAACGCATTCATCCAGGGGTGATTGTTGCAGCGCACCGGGATCATGTTTTCCGCATCGCGATAGAAGAGTTGCTCCGGTTTGGCGCCGGGCCCCTGCGACAGGTCTATGTTGCGGTTCCCCGCCTGCACCGCCATGGAGTGCACGTTGTGCATGGCCGGATCGGAGTTGCGGAACTCCACAGCACCGCCCGCCGCGACTGCGATTACGTGCGGCTGAAAGCGGCAGCCGTGCTGGTCGATGACGACCGGTGCCGCGGGCGCCTTCAGGTGCGGAGCGCCCTTCACGTAGACAAAGACGTTTGCCAAGTGGCCGTGGTCGACGATCACCTGCTCTGACAGATTGGGCTGACCGGCCAGGGAACAAGCCGGATCCTGGCTCATGTCGATCGGTACGCGCGCGGGCGGCGTGCCCGCAAACTGCACGGTCCCGGTCACGGTGCCGGTGCTTGCCGCGTTCGGCGCGGGATCGTACTTGACCTCATTGCCGTGATCGACCACGGCGCCTTTGCGGATGGCATTGTCGGTCTTGCAGCCGGTCAGCAGAAGGGGCAGAAGCGCAGCAGAAAGAAGAACCGTTCGCATCCGGTTTGGGATGCGCGGTTGGCCCGCGAGGTTGAACGGCACCGCGTTAGCTGTTGGAGCGCCGTCGCGGCGAGCTGGAGAGCAACTCGCGCAACTCCGACTCAAATTCGCGCACGTCCTTGAAATCGCGGTATACGGAGGCGAATCGAATGTAGGCAACGGTGTCCATCTCGCGAAGCTGGCTCATCAGCAACTCGCCCAGTTCGGTCGTGGTACGCTCGCGATCCGGCGAATCGACAACATAGGCTTCTGCTTCGTCGACCAGGTGCTGCAGCTTGGCCGTGGAGATGGGTCGCTTCTGGCAGGAGTGCAGCAGGCCGCTCAGAATCTTCTGCCGGTCAAACTTTTCACGGCGGCCGTCCTTTTTCACGACCATATAGGGAATTTCGTCGATGCGCTCGTAGGTGGTAAAGCGCTTGTTGCATCGCTCGCACTCGCGGCGTCGGCGAATCGAGTCGGCTTCCTTGCTTTCGCGCGAGTCCACCACTTTGTCCTGCGCATAGCCGCAAAAGGGACATTTCATACAGCCGCCTCCTCTGCCGTTTCGCTCCTTGCCTTCAGGTCGGTCAGGCTTACGCCGTCTTGCCGTGCACAGATCAGCCCGGCGGGAACAATGCACAAGATGTTCACGATCAGCAGCAGTGTGCCGCACGCGGTAGCGGTTTCGAGCGGCGTGCCGTAAAAAGCGTGCATGGAACCCGCCGTCGCGCCGATCTGGGTGAACCAGCCCAGCACCGGCAGTTGCAGCAGCGAACTGCCGATGGACGCACCCATCAGCAGCATGGTGCTGGCAAAGCTCAGAGAACGCAGCGTCGGCTCCGCCGCGAACGCGTGCACCGTCTGCACGTAGGACAGGGCAATCAGAAGCCACTGGAACAGGCTCAGCACGCCTGCCCACGCCGCAACGCCGACGGATCCGATGCCCTGGAGACCATCGCGAAAGGCGAGCACTTTCTCCTGGACCGCCACGCCGAGCTTCGGGGAAAGCCGCGTTCCCATGCGCCCGAGAACGGCCGCCAGCCGAATGCCCGCAAGCCGAATCGCAACTGCAAAGCCGGCCAGGAACAGCGTGCCGGCAAGGCTCACCACGCCCACGCGGACAAAGATTTCATGGTGCGGCATGGTCGCCGGCGTAAAAGCAAGTGCGCTTGAAAAGATCAGGGCAGCCGCGCCCAGATCAAACATGCGTTCCACCGTGTACACCGCAATTTGGCTCGGCAAGGAGACCTGCGCCTTGCGCGCGACCAGGTACGGTCTCGACAGGTCGGCAATGCGCCCGAAAATAGCGACAGCGGTGAAGCCGGTGAACTGCGGCCCCAGCAGAAAAAACGGACCGATGCTGCGCTGCCGCCGCATAAACACCGACCAGCGGTAGCCGCGCACCACGTAGCTGCCGTAAATGCACAGAATGCCCGCGGCGATATGCCACCAGGCCACGCCATGCAATTGCCGGAGGACGGAATGCACGTCAAAGGTCAGGCCGCGCCGCCAGGCCCACCACAGGCCCGCAGCCACCAGCAGCAGCACGGCTGCCAGCACCGTCATGGTTCTTGCGGAGGTCTTCGGCTTCGCCTTCTTCATCGCGCGGCCGCGGCTCCTGCGGTCGCGGAGGCGCTGCGCTGCGCAAGCAAGGTGCGGCGGTTGAACTCCCGGATGATCCGCGCCACATAAAGTTGCGTCTCGCGATACGGCGGCACGCCGTGGTACCGGTCCACCGCACCCGGACCGGCGTTGTAGGCCGCCAGCGCCAGCGATAGGTCGTCGTGGTAACGGCACAAAAGGCTGTCTAGGTAATCCGTGCCGCCACGCAGGTTCTGGTCGGCGGCAAAGCTGTCCGCCACGCCCAGCGAGCGGGCCGTCGTGGGCATCAGCTGCATCAAGCCCTGTGCCCCCGCGCGTGAGACCGCGTGAATGTGACCGCCGCTCTCCGCGTTCACCACGCTCCGCAACAGGTCGATGTTCAAGCCGTGAGCCTGGCCCGTCGACTGGATTAGCGAATCGACCGAGTCCTGTGGCGCGGCACCCTGCACGGCGGCAGCGGGCTTCCCCGCGGGCGCCAACGGGACCGCCTCGGCCTCGGCGGCCGCGATGTTTGCCAGCGGCACATCCATGTAGCTGCCCGAGCTCGCGTCCAGGTACAGCCGGACATGTTCCGCATCCAGCGTTTCGCGGTGATCGCACATTACTGCAAAGCCGTTGCGCAGCGTGACGCGCTCGGCCGCACGCGCGCCCGCAAACGCACCCAGCAGCGCAGCCACGGCCAACGCGCGGCACCAACTCATGCGAAAGCGCATAAGAACAGCCTACCCATGCCGTGGGGCGCAGGCAAGCTGCCCGGCTGGTCCGCTGAGTTCGATCCAGCTACCCGGCAGACGCGTTCACTCCAGTGACAGTGCCGGCTCCGCCACCACGGCCGTGCTGTGGCGCGCCGTCAGCGAGGTGGCGCAACCCACGATCAGCGCGGCACCCAGCCACGCCGTCCAGCCCAGCCGTTCGCTGAAGAGCCACACGCTCAACGCGGAGCCGATCATCGGCTCCAGGTTCAGCAGCACCGCGGCTTGTGATGCCGGAACGCGCGTCATGCCCCAGTTCCAAAGCAGCGTGGTCGCCGTGGTGCATAGCACACCGCTCCCGGCGGACGCGGCCCAGACATTCAGGCTCAGGTGGCGCACCGGCGGCAGGCCCGCATACGGGATCACGACCGCTGCCAGCATCGCCGCCCCCAGCAAGAGGCCATAGCTGCTGACGGCTGCGGGGCTGTGGCGGTCCATCAGTCGCTTGTTCGTCAGGATCCAGAACAGCGAAACCAGCATGGACGCGATAACCAGACCGTCGCCGAACACGGTCGCCGATCCCGCCGTGGACGACGAGTGACTCAGCGCGATCAGGCCCGCGCCGGCGCACGAGCCTGCCAGCGCAAGCCAGCCAATAGCGTCCAGCCGCTCGTGCAGGAACACAGACGCGCCGACCGCCAGGATCACCGGCATGGTGCCGACCATCAGCGAGGCATGCGCCAGGGTCGTATGTGCCAGTCCATAAAACTGCATCAGGAACTGCACCGGAATGCCGAAGAAGGCACCCAGCGCCAGCAACCGCCAGTCCCTGCCTGAAAACTGCATGCGCCGCAACGGAACAAAGGGCAGCATCGTCACCGCGGCGAACAGGAAGCGGTACAGTACCATGTGCGCCACGGGGAGCTCACGCAGTGCAATCTTGCCGAAAAAAAAGCCCAGACCCCACAGGAACGCGGCCGAACCACAGGCGAGAAAGCCGATCCGCGGGTTTGGTTGCGTGTGCTTGCGCGCGGTGGTCACTCCTTTTCAGATTACCGGCAGCGGCGTCGCATGGCGCAACACCAGCTTCGCGGCACGAACCAGCTCAGGCCTGCGGTTCGTTACCATGATGCTCATGCGACACCGGCTGTTCACGACGATGCTTGCGCTGGCGAGCCTGCCCGCGTGTCTTTTCGCGGGCCGGGCAAACGCGGCAACGCGCCCGGCACCGGCCACGCCGGCCTACCGCATTCCGCTGGATTCGCTTGGGTACCGGCCGGTCACCTCCGTCATGCTGCTGCGCGAGGGCTATGCCCACAACACGCTGGACTTCATCGACAACGACCATGTGCTGCTGACCTTTGCCGCGCACAAGCTGGTGCCGCGCGACCAGGACGACGTGGAAGGCGACCAGGCCCGGCTGATCGAGGCGGTCGTCGTTCACCTGCCGGACGGAGCCGTCCTTCGCCAGGCCGAGTGGCGCGTCCATGACCAGGCGCGTTACCTATGGCCGCTGACGCATGGCCGGTTCATGTTGCGCATCCGCAACGAGCTGTTCTTCGTTGACCCCATGCGGCCCCATGCGACCATGCACCGGCACAGCATGCTGAAGCCCGATGGAGAACTCGTCGCCGTGCAGGTTAGCCCCGACGGCGCGACCGTCATGGTGCAGACCACCCCCAAGCGCCATATCGGTGACGATCCGACGCAGCCCCTGGATCACCCGCCCGTGCAGGTCAGCTTCTACCGCGTCACCGACGACGACCACCCCCAGCTGCGCCCGTTTGCGTCCACCCACGTGGACCGCGCCATCGTAGTGCCGTTCACTTCCCGCGGCTTGCTGGACGTGGTCAAGGAAGACCGCCAGCACTGGGGCTTCAACTTTCACCCGTTCTCCGGCGGCACCATCGAGCTTGCGGGCCTCACCTCCACCTGCCGGCCAGAGGCCGAGTTTGTCAGCGAATCCACCTTTATCGCCACGGGCTGCCGCGGCATGGACGACCGCCGCCTGCTCTCCGGCTTCGATCTGCTCGCGCAGGCGAATTGGGTTTTCACCACCGACGATCCTCCACTCTGGGCCGCGCTGAGCTCTGCCTCCGGCGACTCGGGGCGGTTTGCCTTCCGCAATGCGCAGGCTCCGAGCACGACCTCCTCGCAGGAGGAAGATCCCTCCGACCGCCACACCCAGACTGTGCGCGTGTACGAATTTCAGGGCGGCGTTGAGATGCTCCGCATCCCGGTCACACCGGCACAACGGGCAGGTCTGAACTTTGACCTGTCGCCCGATGGTCAGCGTGTTGCCGTCCTGCAGGAGCGCTCCCTTGAGGTTTACAACCTGCCTGCGTTAAGCGCGGAGAACCGCCGTGAGCAGACGCGCGAGCAGGAAGCGGTCGAAAAGATTGCGCTCCCACAAACGGCGAACATCAAGCTGAAGTCGGCCGACAATCCGGACAGCAGCCGCCGCGCCGAGCCGTAGTCACCGCGCCGAACCGTAGCGGCTATGGCCGCTCCGCGATCGGCCCGTCCTTTGCCGGCACGCCGAAATCAGGTGTGTCGTCCGGCTTCCACGTAAACCGCTGCGCCCTTATGGCACGGTTTTGCGCGTCAGGGGCATCGGTCGACTTTGCCGCGTACAGCAGCCAGTTTGTTCCGTCCTTTCCCTCAGCAAAGGTTCCCCTGCCAGGCCCCCAGATTCCATGCTCCGGCGACGCCGAAAAGACCGGCTCCGGCGACTTCGCCCAGTTCGCCGGCTGCAGCGGATCGCCGCCTTTGAACGTCAGCAGCCCCAGGCAATACCGCGGCGATGCCGTGTCCGACCCGGAAAACACGATGAACGTTTTGCCCGCGTGATACAGGGCCGTTGGACCCTCATCGACCGGGTAATTCCGCGTCGTGCCCGCACCCTTCTCCCACGGGTACTCCGGCTTCGCGATCAGGGCGTCCGTGCCCACCGGCTGCATCGGTGCGGCCAGCCGCACCATGCGGATCTCATTCGCGCCGCTGTCCACAGTGACATACATCAGGTAATGCATGCCGCCCATCGCCAGCACGGATGGATCGATGGACGCTCGCCCGTGCAGGTCCAAGGCTCCCTTGAAGGTGTAGCTGCCCAGCGCATCGCCCGTGTTCGACTCCAGAACGTAAACGGCATGCTCCTTGCCCGGCATGCGCGCCGTGAAGTAGATCCACGACCGGCCGTCCACCTGCCACAGCGTCGGCGACCAAAGCTCCCGCAGCCCATCGGTGGGCGTGAAGACCGTTTTGGCGTTCGTCGCCGCGGTCTCCACGGTCGGCCCGCTCCAGATCGTCACGTTCGACCCGCTGGTCGCCAGCAGCAGGTAGCGTCCCGCCTCCGGGTGCAGCGTGATAAACGGATCGGCATGGTTCAGAATCGGGTTGGCCGCACCCTGTGCCATTGCGGGCACGGCAAGCAGCAGCAGAGCAACGAACGTAAGCCAGCGGCGCATACATCCTCCGCAGCCCAGCTTAGTGCACAGTGTGAACCAGTGGCTTACGCTCGGGTGTATCAATCTATCCTAGGGCGCTTTAGGGAGCTTTGCTCTTCCGAAGCATGCGGCAGATGTTCTTTCTAGATGGCGTGAGTCCAGGGCGTCGCCAAGTACACTGAGGGCGTGAGTAGTTCGACGGTTGCCATTCTGGATTTTGGGGCGCAGTACACGCAGTTGATCGCGCGGCGTATCCGCGAATTCAACGTATTTTCTGTGGTGCTGCCGTGTACGGCGCCGCTGGATGAGGTGCGGGCGCTGGCGCCCGTGGGCCTTGTGCTGTCGGGCGGACCGAGTTCGGTATATGACGCGGATGCTCCGAAGGCTGACCCGGCGGTGCTGGGGCTGGGCTTGCCGGTGCTAGGAATTTGCTACGGAATGCAGTGGATGGCGCACCACCTGGGCGGGCGTGTGGAGCCGGCAGCGAAGCGCGAGTACGGCGATGCGGTTGCGACCGTTACTGTCGAGAACAAGCTGTTTGCCGGGTTGCCACGCGAGTTGCAGGTGTGGATGTCGCATGGCGACAGCGTGATCGATCTGCCGCAGGGCTTTGTGGTTGCGGCGAGGTCGCACAACGCGCTGGCGAGCATTGCCGATGAGCCGCGCGCGATGTATGCGGTGCAGTGGCATCCGGAGGTGGCGCACTCGAAGCAGGGAACGGAACTGCTGCGAAATTTTGTACTCGGCATTTGCGGGGCACAGGCGGACTGGACTTCGGAGGCGTTTATCGAGTCGACCGTGGCGCGGATACGCGAGCGGGTGGGCGAGGACGGGCACGCAATTTGCGGATTGAGTGGCGGCGTGGATTCAGCCGTGGCTGCGGTGCTGGTGCAGCGCGCGATTGGCGACCGGCTGACGTGCATTTTCGTAAACAACGGCGTCTTGCGGAAGAACGAGTTCGACCAGGTGCAGCGCAATATGCGCGAGAAGCTTGGCTTAAACGTGGTCGCGGTGGATGCGTCGAAGCGCTTTCTTTCGCAATTGGGCGGCATTACCGACCCGGAAACAAAGCGGAAGATTATCGGGCGCGAGTTTATTGCGGTATTTGATGACGAGGCGGCGAAGATCTTTCGGGCGCAGGAGCGGGCCGGCGAAGTGGGGCACGATGCCAGCGGCAAAGAAGTCGCGTGGCTTGTGCAGGGCACACTATACCCGGACGTGATCGAGTCGTCAAGTGTGAAGGGGCCGTCGCAGACGATCAAGTCGCACCACAACGTGGGCGGGCTTCCGGAGAATATGAAGCTGAAGCTGATCGAACCGCTACGTGACCTGTTCAAGGACGAAGTGCGGCGCTTTGGCGCGGACCTGGGTATGCCGCAGGAGGTGCTGGAGCGGCAGCCGTTCCCGGGGCCTGGGCTGGCGGTGCGCATTGTGGGCGAGGTGACACCGGAGCGTGTGGCGATTCTGCAGAACGCGGACGAAATTGTGGTGGACGAGATCAAGCGGGCAGGGCTATATCGCAGTATCTGGCAGAGCTTTGCGGTGCTCTTGCCCGTGAAATCCGTTGGCGTGATGGGGGATCAGCGGACGTATGCGTACACGTGCGCGATCCGGGCGGTGCACTCGGACGACGGCATGACGGCAGACTGGGCCCCGCTGCCGTATGAGGTTCTGCGGACGATCAGTAGCCGGATTGTAAACGAGGTGCGAGGGATCAATCGCGTGGTGTACGACGTGACGTCGAAGCCGCCGGGGACGATCGAGTGGGAGTAAATCAGGGCGGTTTGCCTGTTGCGATTGCGCATTGTTGGGCAACGTCACTGACGCACGCGGCAGGAGGGAATGGATAACGATGGGCGTGAGTCCAGTGACACCGGCAGGATCTGTGCAAGGAATGCAGGAACTTACCGTGACGTGCCGGCAGTGCGGCGCAGCCAACATGACGCGTCTGGACCGCAGAGAATACAAGTGCAATCACTGCGGCGCGGTCACGGTAATCAGCGACAACGATGCCGAGCGGTTGGAACAGCTGCTGAAGCAGGTGATGAACCGGCAGGCTGCGCAGTCGTTCCCGTCGAAGCAACAGCCGAACAGCAAGATGATCGCCCTGGGGCTTGCGGGGCTGGTATTCACCGTGACGCTGATCAGCCTTGCGACGCTGAGTTCACACCACGGCATGTCCTCGGCGAACAGCTCGGCAACGGACTCGGTGAACCCGTCGGTAGACAACTACTTCGCACATACCACCGTACCCAGGGACCGGGTGGTTGTGTCTCCGCTGGAGTGGGTTCCGGATGGGGAGGGCGGCACGTACAACGGTCTGATCTATAACCACAGTGGATATGCTGTTTCGCCGCCTCATTACAATTTGGTGCTATTTCACAACGGCATCAAGGACGACCAAAGCAGTTCGATTCCGCTGCTTGGAACGCTGGAACCGGGCGAGTACACGCCGGTCAGCTTTCGTGTGGGTAAGGCGAAACCGGACGCGCGATACGAACTGATTCAACCAGATCGCATCGACCGGAGCATCTTTGAAGTTGCACCCGTCGCACTGCAGCAACCGATCATGGTGCATCAACCCAACAGCCCGAGTTACTACCTGGTCGGCTTTGTGCAGAACACATTGAAGCGGCAGTTCTCCGGGGGAGGCCTGGTGATGCTGTATGACAGCGAAGGCCGACTGATTGGCAGCGGCTTTGGTGCCATTGAGGACTTAAATCCGGGAGAGAAAACGAAGATCGTGATGAATGCCTTTCTGCTGCGGGAGGGCAAAGAGGTTGCCAGTTACGAGTATCTGCTGGACATGCGGTACAAAAACGAGCGACAGAGCGTTTCGATGCAGGATATCGAGCAGCTCGGGTCCGCAACTGTTCCCAACCGCATTGTGCGTGTGAACCACGCTCAGGTGGTGATTGCTCCGGACACGAACAGCTTCGAGCCCGCGGACGTCCTGCGCGGGCAATAAGTGAGCTGCTGCCACGGATGCAGAGACGACAATGCCACCCAGAAGGGTGGCATTGTCGTCTCTCATCCCGTGCTATCTAAGCTGGTCGTAGCTGGTGGCGCCGAACTTGGTGTACCAGGGCGTGGCTGCCTGGAGGGCTTTGTTGACGTTCTGGATATTTTCGACGCCCTGGGTGTTGAGCCAGTCTTCGAAGGCGTGCTCGCCCTGTTTGGCGTAAACATCGATGCCGTCTTTCCAGGTGGCGCGGCCGCACAGGACACCGTTGAACCTGGTGCCGGACTCGGCGGCGAGCTGGAGGGTTTCGATAAAGACGGGGTTCGACACACCGGCGGAAAGATAGATAAACGGCTTGTCGGTCATGCCCGCGGCATCCTGAAAAAATTGCACGGCCTCGGCGCGGGTGTAGGCCTTTTCACCCTTGTAGGAGGCGGTGCCTTCGACGAAGCTCATTTCGACGGGAACCTCGACCTTGAGGACGTCCACGGCATAGCGGGTCTTGCCGAACTCGGCCATGGAGCCGGAAACAACCGTGGGCTTCTTTTTCGCGTAGGCAAGGCTCTTTTCACCGGCGCTTTCGACGTCATAGCCGACGGTTTCGAGAAAGAAGGGAATGTCGTGCGCGATGCACTCATCGCCAATGCGCTCGATGAAGGCGTGCTTGACGTCGTTAACGGAGGATTCCTCCAACGGCGAATAGTAGAGGAGAACCTTGATGCAATCGGCGCCGGCTTCTTTGAGGCGGCGGACGCTCCAATGATCGAGCAGGTCGGGCAGGCGGCCGGGAGTAGCGGCGTCGTAGCCGGTCTTTTCATAGGCGAGCAGAAGACCGGCGCTGTTGCGGACTCTGGTCGCGGCCAAGCCGTACTCGGGGTCCAGAAGGATGGCCGAGGCGTAGCGGGTGAGCACCTTGGTGACCAGAACCTTGAAGGTTTCCAGGTCCTTGTCGGAGGCGGTGCCGCCGCGCGAAGTGGCGATGGACTTCTGGAGCGAGCCACGCTGGTCCATGGCGGCTGCGGCGATCACGCCGCGTGCGTCGGAGACGGCTTGGAGACCGGCGAGTTTCCCTGCGGTGGGCTTGGTGGCCATGACTTACTTTTCCTCCCGAACTGAACAGTTAGATGGTACTGGAAGAGAACGAGTCAGCCCTGCCCGGCAGCTTTGGGGTAGCACGAGAAGCCGCCGCAGAACGGCCGTCGTGCCGTTCCATCGCGCTAAGGCTTCTTTTGACCTTTATCGCCTGCAGTCATGCCACCAACACCGGTCGGACCCTGTTGCGGTGTTGCTGAGATGGAATGGTGGCCTGCGTACCAGAACCAGCAAAGTGCGGCAAGCAGGGCGGCGAATAGGAAGCCCCCGATCAGGTAAAGGAATCCGGTACCGCCGCTTTTGTGCGGAGGCGCGGTTTGGGTTCGGTCCTGCGGCGGGGACTGGATAGCGGGGTTGGCCATGAGCACTGTGATGTGCGGCGCGCCCCGGTATCGTAGGTGGAGCATAGTTTTGCGGAAGTTGACGTGAGCCGGCGCGGCTGCAAACCAGTTCCGCGGGCAAGCTAAGGGCGAGGTGCCGAGGCGGCCGTGAGGATGTGGGCCTGCGCAGCAATGAGTTGCTGGATGCCGGCATTGGCGACGTCAAGCATCTCCGTCAGTTCGTCACGGGAGTAGGGAGTGCGCTCGGCAGTGGCCTGGGTTTCGACGAGGCCGCCGGACGCGGTCATGACGACGTTTGCGTCGGTTTCGGCCTGGGAATCTTCCTGGTAATCGAGATCGAGCAGCACCTGGCCGTCGACAATGCCGACAGAGACGGCGGCAACAAGCTCGCGCATGGGCGAGGCGGGAAGGGTGCCGGCGGCGACGAGTTTGTTGAGCGCCAACGAGAGTGCGGCAGCGGCGCCGGTGATGGCGGCGGTGCGGGTGCCGCCGTCGGCCTGAAGGACGTCGCAGTCGAGGATGATCGAGCGCTCGCCGAGGGCGCGCAGGTCCATGACGGAGCGCAGCGAACGGCCGATGAGGCGTTGGATTTCGTGGGTGCGGCCGCCGATTTTGCCGCGCTCGGACTCGCGCGGGGTGCGGGTGAGCGTGGCGCGCGGAAGCATGGAGTACTCGGCCGTGACCCAACCTTTGCCGCTGTTGCGGAGCCAGGCGGGTACGGTCTGCTCGACGGTGGCGTTGCAGAGAACGCGGGTGTGGCCGAACTCGACGAGGATGGAACCCTCGGCAGTGGCGACGAAGCCGGGCGTAAGGCGGATGGAGCGAAGCTGGTCCGCGGCGCGGTCGTTTGCGCGAAAGATTGGTTGAGTTTTCACGCTTTAAGTATAGAAGTGCGCTGTTGCGAACAAGGAGTTTCACAGCACGCACCACAAAAGGGACAGCCAAGGTGCGCCGTATTTTTTTTTGTGCAAAGATACTTCCACGCGAACGCCAGCCGGTGGAAAACCGGTTGTTTCAGACCTGAGCCCGTCAAGGGCATTGGGCGCCTGTTCGCAGGACTCGTACTGCTGCTTTTTTCTCCATCCGATGTTGCCGAAAGGCTTCGCGCGACTGATTGCGTGGAGGGGGAGCAGTGGTGGGCACAGGGCACGGCGTCGCAAGCGATCATTCATCTGTTTTTGAGCATGGGACCGTGCCTTTGGCGCGGTCGTCGCCGGGCGTGGATGCGTCTGCCGCACGGCGGACGGAGGACAAGTCTGGCGAGCCTGCCGGCCGATCGCTGGCGGAGCAGGCAATGCCGCTGAGCGGCCTGACCACTGCCGAGGCGCTGCTGCGCGGCATGCGCGTGGGTGGCGTGAGTGCATTGCCGGTGGGGAGCTTCCCGCTTCACCTGTTGATTGTGGAATCGGACGAACAGTTGTTGCAGCCGCTGGTGGAGATCGGACGGCAGATGGGGTTCACCGTTCGTGGTGGCAGCCCGGTCGCAATTGCAAGGGCGCTGAGCACATTGCAGTGCGATGTTGTGCTGCTGGACCTATCTCCAGGGGCCATGAAGCTGGACCTGCTGGCAAAGCTGCGGAAGGCGTTTCCGCGGGTTCCCATCCTGGTGACGACGGCCTTTGCTTCGGTTCCGACGGCGGTGGACGCCTTGCGGCATGGCGCCAGTGACTTTCTGACCAAGCCGTTTTCGTTGGAGGAGCTGACCACGACGCTGTATGTGGCTGCGGAGCGGCGCAGCTTTGATGTGGAGCTGCGCCGCGTGCAGCACCAGATGCGCACAAGCCCCGCGCTGCAGGAAGCGGCGGCGGCTTCGCCCGGCATGCAGAAGCTGCTGAGTATGGTGACGCGTGTGGCGCTGTCGCAGCATCCGGTGATGGTGCTGGGCGAGAGCGGATCAGGCAAGGAACGGGTAGCGCGCATGCTGCATGGAGCGGCACTGGCCGTCCCAGCGGAGCGCGCGTCGAAGGGCGAAGCGGCCATGCCTGCGGCTCCGTTCCTGCACGTGGCGTGCGGCACCGGCGGCACAGTCCTGCTGGAAACGGAGCTCTTTGGATATGTGCGGGATGAGGGCACGCCCACGCGCGAGGAGCACGTGGGTCTGCTGACGATTGAGGGCGGCGGGACGCTGTTTCTGGACGAGATTGACTGTCTGCCGCAGGAATTGCAATCGAAGCTGCTGCGGGCGCTGCAGGAGCGCAGTGTGCGCCCGGCCGGGTCGGCGATGTCGCGGCCAGTAACGGTGCGGCTGGTCGCCTCAAGCAGCCGTGACCTGCCCGTGCTGGTCGAGCGTGGCGCCTTCCGCAAAGACCTGTACTTCCGTCTGAATGTGGTGACTCTGCGCGTGCCTCCATTGCGCCAACGGCGCGAGGACCTGCCGCTGCTGGCGGCGGTGTTCCTGGAGCGGCATAGCCGGGGTCGCAACCTGAGCTTCAGCCTGGGACCGGATGCGATGCGGGTGCTGCTGGAGTACGACTGGCCGGGGAACGTGCGCGAGTTGGAAGCCGTGATTGAGCGGGCATGCACGATCTCAAGCGGGCCGGTGCTGCACCTGGTGGACCTGCCGACGCAGTTGCAGCAGGCTCCTGCGGAAGCCGAGGCGCTGCGTATTGATGGCCGTACCGGCAGTCGCGCATTTACGGCGCAGACGCCGGCAGGCGCGGAGAGCAGCAGCATCGAGTCGATCGCGGAGATGGAGCGCCGGGCCATACTGGCCACGCTGGAGAAGCTGAACGGCGACAAGCTGATGGCGGCGAAGCTGCTGGGCATCGGGAAGACGACGCTTTACCGAAAGTTGAAAGAGTACGGCATTGGGGAATTGGTGACGTGAGTACGCCAGGTTGCGCGGCGGGGTTGCATCCGAGCAGCCCGAAGCAAGGAGGGGTCGAGTGCACTGGAATCAGGAAGTTTTGGAGATTGGAAAGTTAGCGATGACCCACGAAATTGAGCTGGCACCCACGGTGCTGCTGTTGACCGCGATCACCGGGGCGGACCACATGGCGGAGGCGCTGAGCGAGCGGGCCGGTGTGGTGATTGAGTTGGTGCGCAGCCGGCGCGCGGCCTTGGCGTCGCTGCGGCGATACAGCTTTGACGCGGTCATGATCGACGCGACGTTGCCGGATGGCGAGGTAACGCCGACGCAGATGCTGTGGCAGAACACCGGCGACGCTCTGCCGATGGAAGTCGACCTGCGTGCGCTGGGTGCGTCGGGCGTAGCGCGGTTGCTGCGCGGGGTTCTGAACCGGCGTGAGCAGATGGAGATCCAGGTGCGGGAGCAGGTGACCCGCAACCTGGCGGAAAGCATGCGCGGACCGATCACGACGTTGCTGCTGCAGAGCGATTTGGTGCTGCGGGAGGGCGAGTTGACGCCATCTGCCGAGGCGAAGGTGCGGGAGATGCGCGCGCTTGCGGATGACCTGCGCGTGCGGTTGCGGCCTGCGTAGTCCGACGCAGCGAAGTGCCGGGCGAGCGGTGCTCTGCTATGCTGCCGCTACACCGGTGCACTCTGGGAAGGCGCAGATCTTTAGCGCGAAGCAGATGCGGGTGGGGGGAGCAGCTTTGGCAGACGCAGTGACGATTACAGTGAAGCGCAACGGTCCGTTGCGGGTAGAGGGCGGCATCCGGCTGATTGATGCGGATGGCGCGGAGTGGGACCTGACGGGCAAGCCCGCGGTAAGCCTGTGCCGTTGTGGCGCGAGTGAGAAGCGGCCGTTTTGTGACGGCAGCCACAACAAGATCGGGTGGCAGTGCAACGCATCGTCAGGGAATCTGACCGGCGGCGAGAACCAGGCCACCAACGTGATGCAGCCGGTGAGCGGAAACCTGACCGGGAAATAGGCGCCGGGCGCAGAGGCGGGGTCTCGCCTCTGCGCTGTTGTGCTTGCACTTAAGAGTCGAGATGGCCGCCGAGGCTGGCGAGCAACATGACTGCGAAATAGCGCCAACCGCAAAGTACGCTGAGTTTGCGCGACGTGCGCAGGAGATACGTTCTGGGTTCTGAGTCGCAAGTTTTGAGAACTGGCCTGGTCAGGCCGGAGGATGCGCCGATCCGGACCGTTTCGTCGCGCGAGGTATACCGCAACAACTGGTCGCGGGTGCGTGAAGACGTGATCGAGCGGCGCGGCGGCGTGCGCGGCTTGTATGGCGTGATGGACAAGGACCCGGCGTGCATCCTGATTCCGCTGGAGCACACGGCGCAGGGTGAGTTCATCACGCTCGTCCACCAGTTTCGCTACACGGTGCAGGGCAGCTATTTTGAGTTGCCGCAGGGCGGATGGGAAGACCCGGACGCCGATGTGGAGGAGATGGCGCGCGGCGAACTGCGGGAGGAAACCGGCTTGCGCGCCGGGAAGATCACGCGCATCGGGCAGAACTGGATCGCGTACGGGGCCATGCGGCAAGAGCACAACGTGTACCTGTGCGAAGACCTGACGCAGGGCGAGGCGGAACTGGAGCCGGAGGAGGACGGGCTGACCGTGCACCGCGTGAGCGTGGCGGAGTTCGAGCGGATGATCCTGGACGGGCGGGTGCGGGATAACTGCACGCTGGCAGCCTGGGGCACGTACCTGGTGTGGAAGCGTGCTCAAGCGGGTGGGTAGAGTTCCATAAAGACGTTTGCTCGTGTGTAGGGTGAGGGCGTGACGCGCTCCGCAGGCAGGTGCTGGAAGCCGAGTGCCTCGTAAAGGTGGAGTGCGGGTGTGAGGACGCGATTGCTCTCAAGATAGAGGCGGGTGGCGCCCATCGCGAAAGCCTGGTCGATAGTGTGTTGAAGAATGGCGCGTCCGATGCCCTTGCCCTGGGCGCGCTCGCTGACGGCCATTTTTACGACCTCGTACTCACCCGGGCCGATGGGCAGCAGACCGCAGCAGCCGACGGCTTCGCCAACGAGCTCGGCGAAGAAGAGGCGGCCGCCCTTATCAAGGATGTAGGTTTTCGGGTCGTCGAAGACGGCGAGGTCGGCCGCTTCCAGCTTGAACAAACGGGTGATCCACGCTTCGTTGAGGTGGCGGAACGCGGTTTCGTCGCCGGGGCGAAAGTCGCGCAGAATCAAGGACTGTTGCGTCATCGTGGAGCTTGGATGAAGCGATGTGTTTCGCCGATGCGTTTTGCTTCTGCTCTGCTGCTGCTTGTGTTCAGGCCGAAGCCGCTTCCAATCGGCGGACGTCGTGGAGGACGATGAGAAGCGGGATGCAGCCGAAGATGCCGAAGGAGCTGTCGATCAGGCTCCAGCCGAAGGGAATGGTGCGGATGGGGCCTGCGATTAGGGTGAGCGGGATGACGCCGGCGCAGGCGATCAGGCCGAACTGGAGCACCCATTTGTTGCGAACGGGGTCGATGTACGGGCCGACGAAGAGGATCGCGAGAACGATGTGCGCAAAGGCGAGCCAGTCGGTGCCGTAGGCGAGGAATGGATATCGCGCATTGGTGTCGGCGAGTGCTTTCAGGACGCGACTGAACCAGGGGAGCAGATGGCTTTGCGTTGCAAAGTGAAGCAGGACCGGGCGCTGCAGCAGGCGAACGAAGCCGCGCAGTTCGGTCTCAAGTGGGAAGGCAGTGACGCCGGAGACGAAGAGGCCGAGCATGACGATCGAGACACATATGCGGGCGCGGCGTAACGGATGGAGCATGTTGCGTTGAGTGTACTGCGGGTGCGTGGGGCGCGTAGCATGGCGCGTATGCTGCGTGCCGCATTGTTGCTTGTTGCCGTTGCAGGGTCGACAGCACCGGTTGTGTGTCGAGCGCAAGAGGCGGCTGTGGCCGATGTCGACCACGACGGGCTGAGCGATGCGCTGGAAGCGCGGTTGATCGAGCAGTTTCGGCCGGTGTGGATGGTGAGTTCGAACGACTGCTCGAAGGTGCCGGCGCGGTTTGTTCCGGATGCGGCGGTGCCGCGGGTGAGTGCGGAGGATGGGACGATCTATGCGCAGGCGCGGCCTGCTGCCGCAGGTGACGTGGAGGTGCATTACTACCATCTGTGGCGGCGCGATTGCGGCGAAATGGGGCATGCGCTGGACACGGAACACGTGGCGGTGCTGCTGCATCCGGATGGGGCGAAGTGGAAGGCGATGGCGTGGTATGCGGCGGCGCATGAGGATACGGTGTGTGACGCGGGGCAGGTGTCGCGGGCGTCGACGATTGACGCGGTGGAGCACGGTGCGCGCGTGTGGGTGTCCGCGGGCAAGCATGCGTCGTACTTCGCGGAGCGGCTATGTAATCACGGTTGCGGTGGAGACCGGTGCGAGCAGATGAGGGAACTGCCTGCGGGTGAGTTGATCAATTTGGGCGAACCTTTGTTTCCAAGCGTCGCGTGGACGCATGCGCCGCAGTGGCCCTTGCTGGCGAAAATGTCGCGGTCGGATTTCGGCGAGGCGCGGATCAATCGTCTGGGAAAGCTGCCGGAGACGGACATTGCGTGGGCGACACCGGAGAAGCGGTCTTCGCAGGCGGCGATTCTGGGGGTGAATGCGGGCCTAGGAGGTGCGGCTGTTGGCGCGAACAGCGGGGCGAGGGCGACGAACACGGCGATGGTGGTGGCAAGCGACAAGGCCGGGGGAGCACTGGGAAACGCAGCGCGGCACGCCGGCGGCGCGCTGGGAAAGAGCTACCGCGGGGTGCGACACGGGCTGGTCAAGGTGCTTGGAAACGGAGCGCCGCGCTAGTTTTAGCGTAGCCGGCGCCCAAAGAAGAATGCTGGCTTCTCCACTCCGCGACGGGGAAGCTGTCGCTCCGGTCGAAATGACGGGGCGGTGGAGAGGGATTAGAAAGCAGGTCCTTCGCTCCGCTCAGGATGACCACGCCTTGTCAACGTGCTCCAGGATGACAAGGCATGCGAAGCGTACTCCTAAATGACAAGGCATGCTGAGCGTGCTTAAGTCGAAACCGGTGGCGTGCGCTGCTACTGGATGGTTTTCATGCGGCGTTGCATGAAGTCCATGAGGACGTAGCTGCCGAGGCGTTCGGGGCTGGTGAAGTAGGCTTTGCCGCGGCACATGGCGGTGACGCGCTGCACGAACTGCATGAGCGCGAAGTCTTGCGCGAGCATAAAGGTGTTGATGACGATGCCGGCGCGCTTGCAGCGATTCACTTCTTCCAGCGTTTCGGCGATGACGATGGGATCGAGCCCGAAGGCGTTTTTGTAGATGCGGCCGTCGGGCATGGTGAGCGCGGAGGGTTTGCCGTCGGTAATCATGACGATCTGCTTCATCGCCTTGTTGGAGCGGCGCAGGATGCGCTGGGCGACGCGCAGGCCTTCGCGCGTGTTGGTGTACCAGGGGCCGACCTTGACGCGGGCGACCTGCTGCACGGGCATCTCTTCCGCCGAATCGTGGAAGAGGACGAGATGGAGGTCGTCGCCGGGGTACTGCGTGCGGATGAGATGGGAGAGCGCCATGGCTACGCGCTTGGCGGGCGTGAAGCGGTCTTCGCCGTAGAGGATCATGGAGTGTGAGCAGTCGAGCATGACGACGGTGGAGCAGGCGCTCTGATACTCGGACTGGCGAATTTCGAGGTCGCTGTATTCGACGTTGAGCGGCAGGGTGATGCCTTCGCGCTGCATGGCGTTGGAGAGGGTGGCATTCACGTCGAGGTTGAGGACGTCGCCGAACTCGTAGGGTTTCACGGAGCCGGAGGACTCGACGCCCGATGCTTCGTAGCGGGTCTCATGGCGGCCCGCGATCGAGCGGCCATTGGCGCCGAGCAGGTCGCGCAGGGTGCGGTAGCCGAGAAAGTCCATGGACTTGTCGGTGACGTTGAAGCGGGCGTCGCCCTGTGGCGCGGCGGGCTGGGCGATGTCGCCGGGTGAGTTGGCGTGGTCGACCTTGCCGTCGGAATATTGGCCGGGCTGCTGCTGTTCGGAGTTGATGAAGTTTTCGGCCTGCATGCGGTCGATCAGGTCACTGAGCATCTGCTCGCGCTGGTCGCCGTTCATCTCGTCGAAGCGGGCCTGCTCGTCTTCGTTCATGAACTCGCCGGACTCGAGCACCTGGCGCAGAGCCTCGCGCAGGTTCTCAAGGGTATGCTCGCCGTTGAGTTCCTGGAACTGCGAGAACGGGTCCTGAAAGCCGGAGTCGAGCAGGAAGTCACTCATGGCTTGCATGAGGTCGTCGAGTGCGAGCTCACTGGCGAGGTCGCCGTTGTATTTGGTGTAGCGGATGCGTTTCATTGGAGGCAGCGAGTCAGCAGGTCAGCGAGTCAGCGTGCGGCCCCTCGTCGGCTCGTGTCGCGGTTGAGCGAGCGTTGTGTTTACAGAGTCAACTCTGTCCTGCTACTGATGATATGCCCGGCAGCGGCGGGGAACGCTTACGCGTTCGCGCGGGCTTGCACAAGATCGGTGAATACGCGGCCGCGGTGTTCGTAGCTTTGGAACTGATCGAAAGAGGCGCAGGCCGGGGCGAGCAGGACCGTGTCGCCGGGGTGGGCCTCTGCAGTGGCGCGTTCGACGGCGATTTGCAGGGTTTCGCAGTGGCGGATCGGGACAACATTGGCGAGCTGTTGTTCGATTTTTTGCGCGGCGGCACCGATGGTGTAGACGGCGGCGGCGCGCTCACGCAGCAGCGGGGCGAGCACGGTGTAATCGCTGCCTTTGTCTTTGCCGCCCAGGATGAGGCGAATGCCTTTGTCGAAGGATTGAAGGGCTTTGATGGTGGCATCGACGTTGGTGGCCTTGCTGTCGTTGTAAAAGTCGATGCCGTGTATGTTTGCGACGAACTGGAGTCGGTGGTCGACGGCCTGGAAGGTGGCGACTGCGTCCCGGATGGTGGCAATCGGAACTTCGGTGAGCGCGGCGGCTTGAATGGCGGCGAGCACGTTTTCAACGTTGTGCGCGCCGCGCAAGGGAATTTCAACGGTGGGCATGACCGGCTCGGGCGTGTCGCCTTCATTGCGGATCAGGTAAATGCCGTCGTTGTGGACAAAGACGCCCTGCTTGATGCGGCGCAGGCCGCTGAACCAGTGAACTTGCGCCTGAGTCTTCGCGGCAAGCATCTGGGTGGGTTTGTCTTCGGCATTCAGGATGAGGTGGTCGGCCGAGGTCTGGTTTTCGGTGATGCGGGCCTTGGCCGCGGCGTAGTTTTCGAAGGTGCCGTGACGGTCAAGGTGGTCGGGCGTGATGTTGAGCACAAGGGCGATATGTGGGCGGAAGGTCTGGATGGTTTCGAGCTGGAAGCTGGAGACTTCAAGGACGTTCCACGTATCGGGCGTATCGGCGGCGAGCAGCTCGACGACAGGCAGGCCGATGTTGCCGCCCACTTGCGTTGTCAGCCCGGCGTGTTTGAGGATATGGCTGATGAGCGAGATGGTCGTGGTCTTGCCGTTGGAGCCGGTCACGGCGATGATGCGGCCCTGGATTGCCTGCGCGGCAAGTTCGAGTTCGCCGATGAGCGGCGTGCCGTAGCGGAGGACCTGCTGGATTTCCGGTGTGGAGAGTGGCACGCCGGGCGAGACGACTACCAGGTCCTGGCGGCGGAAAGTGAGCACGCCGTGGCCGCCGGTTTCGACCATGATTCCAGCATCGAGCAGGGCAGGAATTTCGTTGGCGAGTGATTCGCTGGGACGTGCGTCGCTGACAGTGACGCGCGCGCCCTGACGACGCAGGTACAGGGCCGCGGAGACGCCCGATTTGCCGAGGCCGACGACGAGGACGCGCTTGTTCTTCAGGTCCATGCGGACTACAGGCTAACGCAGCTTGAGCGTGGTGAGGGCGAAGAGGGCGAAGACGAGCGCCAGAATCCAGAAGCGGGTAATGACTTTGGATTCGGACCAGCCGCTGAGTTCGAAGTGGTGGTGCAGCGGGGCCATGCGGAAGATGCGTTTGCCGCCGCGCAGCTTATAGCTGCCCACCTGCAGCATGACGCTGAGAGCTTCCAGGATGAAAACGCCGCCGATGAAGGGAAGCAGCAGCTCCTGCTTGATGACGACGGCGACGGTAGCAATGGCGCCACCGAGCATGAGCGAGCCGACGTCGCCCATGAAGATTTCGGCGGGGTGGGCGTTGTACCAAAGGAAGCTGATGGCCGCGCCGACCATGGCGCCGCAGAAGATGGTCAGCTCGCCGACCATGGGCATGCGCGGTATCTCGAGGTAGTCGGAGAAAACCACGTGGCCGCTGACGTAGGTGAGCACCGTGAGCGCGCCGGCGGCGATGATGGTGCAGCCGATGGCGAGGCCGTCCAGGCCGTCGGTCAGGTTCACGGCGTTGGACGCGCCGGTGATCACGATCATCACGAAGACGATGAAGGGTAGATAGCTGAGCCAGTGGAGATGAGGGATCGCGCCCATCCACTGCCAGATCAGGTCGGGACGGAAGTGCTTTAGAAATGGCACAACCAGGCGTGTGGAGTAGAAGCCTTTGCCCTGCATGACAGTGAGCACGGCCGCGACGGCACCCGAGATGAGGAACTGCAGCGCGAGCTTCTGGCGGCCGGTGAGGCCGAGATTTCGCTTGTGCACGACCTTGATGTAGTCGTCGGCGAAACCGATGCCAGCGAAGGCGGCGGTGGAGGCCATGACCAGCCAGACGAAGGGGTTGCGCAGGTCGCTCCACAGCAGCGTCGGGATGAGGATGGCGATGCAGATGAGCACGCCGCCCATGGTGGGCGTGCCGGACTTGGTCTTGTGGCTCTGGGGACCTTCGTCGCGGATGTACTGGCCGATCTGAAACTCACGCAGCCGGCGAATGACGAAGGGGCCGATGAGCATGCCGATGAGCAGCGCCGTGAGGCTGGCGAAGACGCAGCGGAAGGTGAGATACCGGAAGATGCGAAAGACGCGGAAGACGGGGTAAAGCTTTTCGTACAGGAGCCAGTAGAGCAACGTTCCTCCGCGTCGGGCCGGTTTCTGTTACCAGCTTAGCGGAGTGGAGGTGACTGTTGGAATTCCGAACCCACCTTAGCCGCAAAGAGCGCGGCGAAGGTGGGGCACGCGAGACCTAGTCTGGACTCAGTGCGGCCAGGGCGCGTTCGAGGCGGACGCCGCGCGAGGCTTTCAGCAGGACCGCGTCTCCGTCGCGCAGGTGCTTCCGAAGCCACTCCCCTGCGGCTTCGGGCGTTTCGAGGAAGATGGCGCCTTCCCCGAAGCCCTCCGCGATGTGCATCGCCTCGCCGCGGACGGCGACAAGGCGGTCGATGCCGCGGGCGCGGGCGTGCTCGCCGCAGCACCGGTGCAGGTGTGCGGCATCGGGGCCGAGCTCGAGCATCTCGCCGGCAACGACGATGCGGCGGTTTACCTGCACGGCGGCGAGGGCGTCCACCATGCTGTCGAGGGCGCGCGGGTTGGAGTTGTAGCAATCGTTGATGATCTTCGCGCCGTTCCAGTGGAGCAGCTCGCCGCGTTTGTCGGAAGGCGCGAGGGTGGCGAGGGCGCTAATGCAGCGGTCGAGAGGGATGCCGGCCTTGCGGCCGACCGCGATCGCGGCGAGGGCATTCAGCACGTTGTGTTCGCCGAGCAGGGCGATGCGCGCGGGCAGGGTTTCGCCGTCGGCGTGCACGGTGAACTGCATGCCGTCGGTGCCGCGGTTTTGAATGCCTGTGGCGCGGACGGCGGCTTCGTGCTGCGTACCGAAGTAAACGGTGTGCTGCTCGCGGTTGCGGCTGAAGGTGCGCACGTGCGCGTCGTCTGCGTTGAGAAAGGGCATACCCTCGGGCGGCAGAGCCTGGACGAGTTCGTACTTGGCGTTGCGGATGCCCTGGATGCCGTCGGCGAAGTGTTCCAGGTGAACGGGCGCGACGTTGGAAACAACGGCCCAGTCGGGTTCGGCGATGCGGGCGAGCGCGGTAATCTCACCGGCATGATTCATACCCATTTCAAGCACGGCAATCTCGTGCTCGGGTTCGAGCTTGAGCAGTTGCAGCGGCAGACCGAACCCGTTGTTCAAGTTCCCGGCGGATTTGAGAACGCGGAAGTGCGCGGACAGGACCGCCGCGACGCACTCCTTCGTGGTGGTTTTACCGGCGGAGCCGGTGATGCCGATAACGCGGCGAGGTTCGCCGCTGGGAAGTGGCTTGGCGGCCCAGGCGCGGCGCACGGCGCGGGCGAGCGTTTGCATGGCTCGCAGAACGCAATCTTCGCTGTCGGGCACGCGCAGGAGTTTGGTGGCGTCGACGGTCTCGGGCACGACCCAGCGGGTGCTGACGACGGCACCCGCTGCGCCATTCGCCAGCGCGGCTTCGACAAAGCTGTGGCCGTCGAGGCGTTCGCCGATGACGGCGAAGTACAGGTCACCGGCGGCGAGGGTGCGCGTGTCGATGGAGTAGCCGAAAACCTCTGTTGTGGTGTCGTAGTCGCCTTCGGCGTGCAGGATGTCGCCGATCTGTCCAAGGGTGAGGTTCATGCGTTGCTGTTGTCCTATGCGTGGCACGCAAAAAAATCTGGTGTTCGATCAAGGCTAAAGGCGCTAAGTCGCACCGGGTTGAAGGATGGCTTAGCTAGTGTCTGATGAATCCTTCTTCGCGCACACAATCTTCTGCGGCTCCCCGCAGAAGTGCAGGTTTCTTCACTCCGCCCGCGCAAAAAGCGCGCGTACTCCGGTCGAAATGACAAGCTTTCTGTCGTATCCGTGACGTATTTAGACAGAATCGATGTTCACTGCTCTCTCCTGTTCGAGAATGCGGAGGGCCGTTGCCGCGACGGCGACGTCATCGAATGGAATGCTCACGCCATTGGTGGTTTGCGTTTTCTCATGGCCTTTGCCGGCGAGGATGACGATATCGCCGGGATGCGCGAGGCGGAGAATGCGTGCGATGGCTTCTGCGCGGTCGAGGATGATTTCGGCATCGCGGCGGGCTTCACGGACGCCCTGCAGAGCTTCGCTGGCAATGGTGGCGGGGTCCTCGCTGCGCGGATTGTCGCTGGTGATGACGATGGCGTCGGAGCCGAGCGCGGCGGCGCGGCCCATTTTCGGGCGCTTGGTGCGGTCGCGATCTCCGCCACAGCCGAAGAGGGTAAGGACACGGGCCGGGCCGGCGAGTTCGCGGGCAAGGGTGAGCACGTTGGTGAGCGCGTCGTCGGTGTGCGCATAGTCGACGAGTACCGTGAAGCCGAGCGTGTTGGAAACGGATTCGAAGCGTCCGGGCACGGGTGCGAGGTCGGCGGCCGCGATGTCGTTCAATGGCAAGCCGCGTGCGAGTGCGGCGGCGATGGCGACGATCAGGTTGTAGACGTTGACGCGGCCGACCAGCCGGGACTGGATGAGGGTTTCGCCGAACGGACTTTGCAGTGCAAAGCGAGTGCCCGTCGCGGTGAGCTGCAGGTCCGTCGCGACGAAGTCGGCAGTGGTGTCGTGCAGGCTATAACACCATCGAGTTTCGCATTGCGCAGCCGCGGCCAGCATGGCGCGGCTGTAGGTGTCGTCAGCGTTCACGATGGCGACGCGCGGTGGTGGCGCGCCGACGCCCTGGAAAAGGCGCGCTTTCGCGGCGGCGTAGGTATCCATGGTGCCGTGGTAATCCAGGTGATCCTGGGTGAGGTTGGTGAAGATGGCGACGTCGACGGGGATGCCGAAGACGCGCTCCTGTTCGAGCGCGTGCGAACTCATCTCCATCACGGCCTCGGTCGCGCCTGCGTCGGCCGCCTGGCGAAACAGCGCGTACAGGTCGCGGCTCTCAGGGGTGGTGTGCTTGCTTTCGAGCACACGACCGGCGACGCGTGTTTCAACGGTTCCAAGCAGCAATGTTGCGCGCGCGGACCGGGCCAGCAGGGCTTCGATCAGGAATGCGGTGGTGGTCTTGCCGTTGGTGCCGGTCACTGCCGTTACGGCGAGTTGGCGCTCGGGGTGGCGGAAGCGTGCGGCGGAAGACTGCGCAAGCGCGCGGCGCCCGTGCTCGACCAGTGCGACGGGGAACCCGGAGCTGTCGAGTAAAGCGAAGGTTTCGCGCGAGTCGGTCAGCACGGCGGCGGCACCCTGCTCACGCACCTCCCGGACGAAGCGGTTGCCGTCGGCGGTGCCGCCGTGCATGGCGACGAAGAGCGCGCCGGGACCGGCCTGGCGCGAATCGTATGCGATGTCGCGAATGTCGGGGTCGCCACCGGGATTCGCTGCCAGCGTCGCGGTTTCGCGCAGGATGTGAGACCACCGCATGCCCGGATTGTAGAAGAACAGCGGGTCAGAGGGTTGCCGGGTCAGCGGGGGATCAGCGGATTGTGCAGGGTTCCTGGCGGACGCGGAGTGCGTGCTTTCGTAGACTGGGTGCATGTCCCGCTGTGGATTCAGGATGAGCGTCCCGCTGCTCGCGCTTGCGTGTTTCGTTGGCGGGGCGCGCGCGCAGACGCGACAGCTGCTGCGGCCTGACGATGCGACCTTTGTCATGCTGCCCGATGCGCCCACTCCAGCGTTGCCGGAAGCGAGTGCTCCGGCGCTGACGGCGTTTGCGGACGTGGATGCGGCCGAGTTGACGGGCGGCGCGCCTGCGTTGCCGACAAAGCAGGACAGCCCACACACTCTGTCGGAAATCGAGCGCAATACGCAATGCGAAGATCACGAACTGCACGGCAAGCCATGCCGGGTGAGCTGGGTGCGCGTGATCGGCAGCTCCATGCTGTTCCTATCGATGCAGCACAGTGGCAACTTGGCGATGGATGAGGACGCGCAGCAGCACTTCTTAAATGCCGACTTCTGGCACGACTACGAGGTGACGCTGCACCGGTATAGCTACAACCGCTGGAATGATGGCGATCCGTTTGGCGTGGACTACATTGGGCACCCGATCATGGGTGCGGTCACAAACAGCATCTACGAGCAGAACGACCCGAAGCAGCGGGCGCTGGTCTTTGAGAACACGCGGCGCTACTGGATGGGCCGGCTGCGCGCGACCGCGTACTCGGCCCTGTACAGCGCGCAGTGGAAGGTTGGCCCGGTGAGTGAGTCCTCCATGGGCAACATCGGCATCAAGACGTACTACAGCCCGAAGCTGGGCCGCAACACGAACGAGACCGGCATGGTGGACTTTTTTGTGACGCCCGTGGGCGGGCTGCTGTGGAACGTCGGCGAGGATTATGTTGACAAGATCTGGTTCCGCCGGATCGCGCATCACGTGCGGAATCCTGTGGTGCTGCTTGCGGCGTCCGTGATGACGCCTGGCAAGGGTGGTGCCAACATCCTCCGCTTTCGAGCGCCCTGGTTTCGAGACCGGGATGCGTCCAGCTTGGTGCCGCTGCGCTAGCGCCTTCGCAGCGGCATCCAAGTGTCTATGCAGATGGTGACCGCGGCAGAGATGGCCGCAATCGACAGGGCGACGGCGGAAGAGGCCGGTGTGAGCTTCGGCGATCTGATGGAACATGCGGGTGCGGCCGTGGCGCGATTTGCGCAGCGGCAGTTTCGCCGTGCACGGCGGATCGTGGTGGTGTGCGGTACGGGCAACAACGGCGGCGACGGGTTCGTCGCGGCGCGGCATCTGGCACAGGCCGGACTGTCTGTGGATGTGATCGTGCTGGGGGATCCGGGCAAGGCGCAGGGATCTGCTGCCGACGCGTTCAAAAAGCTGCAAGCTACACGTGCGCTACCGTTCGCGGTGACGAGTGTTGAGCAGGTGCAGGCATTGCGGACAAAGCTGCAAGAAGCCGATCTGCTGATCGATGCTGTGCTAGGAACGGGATTCAAGCCGCCGATGCGCGAGTTGGCCGTGGCGGTGCGCGACCTGTTGCGCGAGGTGAAGACGCCGGTTCTTTCCGTGGATCTGCCGAGTGGTTGGGATGCGGACTCGCGGGAGCAGACCTCGCCGGATGCGTTTCGTTCGGATGCGGTGATTACGTTCACGGCGCCCAAGCCGGCGCACCTGTTCGGGCATTTGACCGCGGGGCACTTTGGGCCGTTGGTGGTTGCGCCGATTGGCACGCCGGAGACGCTGGTGCGGTCGGAGGAGGATCTGACGTGGACGGGTGCTTCAGCGCGGATTGTGGAGCCGCTGCGGCCCATGGACTCCAACAAGGGCATGTACGGGCACGTTCTGATGGTAGGCGGCGCGGCGGGCAAGCCGGGCGCGCCAAGCATGAGTTCGCTGGCGGCGCTGCGCATGGGCGCGGGGCTGGTGACGGCGGCAGTAGCGAAGTCAATTCAGCAGACGGTGGCGCTGGTCACTCCGGAGTTGATGACGACGGCGCTGGAGGAGGCGGAGGGCGGTGCGCTGTCGGTTGCGAACGTGGCGCCGGAGCGATTGAAGGCCCTGCTGAAAAAGATCACTGTGCTTGCGATTGGGCCTGGGCTGGGCACCGACGGGGAAACGCCGGAAATGGTGCAGCGGCTGATCGCGCAGACCCAACTGCCGGTGGTGCTGGATGCGGATGGGCTGAATGCGTTCAAAGGACAGGCGGAGCTGCTGGATGGGGCGAAGCGGACGCTGGTGTTGACGCCGCATCCGGGCGAAATGGCGACGCTGCTCGGCATCACCACGAAAGAGGTGCAGGCGGACCGGCTGAACCTGGCGCGGCGGTTTGCAACGGAGCATCAGGTACACCTGGTGCTGAAAGGGTGGCGCACGCTGGTGGCGCACCCGGACGGCAGTGTGGCGGTGAACACGACGGGCAACCCGGGCATGGCAAAGGGCGGGTCGGGTGACATCCTGACCGGCATTGTCGCGGCGATGCTGGCGCAGTTTCCGAAGGACGTGGCCATGGCGATCGAGGCTGCCGTGTACCTGCACGGTCTGGCTGCAGACCTGGCGGTGCAGCGGCGGGATGAGCGAACGCTGCTGGCAACGGACACGGTAGCGCACCTGAGCAATGCGTTGCGCTATTGCGTTTGTGACGAGGATGGATTGACGTGGGTGTGCGGTGTGCGGCGGCGTGGGCGTCCGTGGTTCCCGAGTGGTGAGGAGAGCCGCGCGTGATTGAGAAACGGTTGAAGACGCGCAGTGTTGCGCAAAGGGCTGGTCAAAGTTGATTGAGAAACGGCTGAAGACGCGGAGTGTGAACGGCACGCTGGCATTGGCGGAAACGATTCTGGAACTGGCGCTCCCCACGCCTCGCCTGGTGCTGCTGACGGGTGAGATGGGTGCGGGTAAGACAACGCTGGTGCGCGGCATGGCGCGGGCGATCAGCGCGGCGGAGGATGAGGTGTCGAGTCCGACGTTCACGCTGGTGCACACGTATCACGGTGCGAAACGCACGATTCATCACCTGGACCTGTACCGGTTGGAGCGCGAGGAGGAGTTGCTGCAGCTTGGGATTGAGGAGTTGGAGAGCGACCCCGATGCTCTCGTGCTGGTGGAGTGGGGTGAGAAGTTTGCTTCGGTCGCGCAGCGGGCGCGTGGGCAGGTGTTGCTGTCGCGTGGAGAGGAGGAAGAGGAACGCTGGTTTTTCGTGCAGATGGTCTAGGAGCAGCGGGCTCGCGCTTCGCGCTCGCATTGGAAAAGCAGGTTTCTCCACTGCGCACCGACGATGAAGCCGTCGGTGCTACGGTCGAAATGACAGCGTTTTGGCGAGGGTGCTCACAGAATTTTGCGGTGTGGGAAAAGGCAAATCCTTCGCTGCGCTCAGGATGACACTGCGCAGAGTTGTAAGGGTTGCTCTATGAGGGCCGGTCTGTAAAGGGCCGCTCAGAAGGTGCGGCTTCGAGTCCCGGTAGACTGGAACAGATGCCTCCGATACTGAATGCGCAGTCGCTGAGCAAGCGCTTCGGCGCGAAAACGTTGTTTGAAGATCTGTCGTTCACCGTGAACGATGGCGACCGCATCGGCCTGATCGGGCCGAATGGTGCCGGTAAGTCGACGCTGCTGGCGATGCTGGCCGGGCGTGAAGACACCGATTCGGGCGAGGTTGCGTCGCGCAAGCGGGCGCGGGTCGCGTTTGTGTTGCAGAACTCGGAGTTTGCGCCGGGCGTGACCATCCGGCAGGTCTTGGAGAAGGCCCTTGCCGCATCGCTGGTGCCTGCGGACGAACACGAGCAGAGCTTGCGTGAGATGGCGGGGCGCGCCGGCTTTGCTGATGTGACCGCCGAGGCCGCATCGCTCTCTGGCGGTTGGCGCAAGCGGCTTGCGATCTGTGAAGCGGCGATTTCGGAGCCGGACGTTCTGCTGCTGGATGAGCCGACAAACCACCTGGACCTGCAAGGGATTGCGTGGCTGGAAGAGATGCTGCAGGATGCGCCGTTTGCGGCGGTGATCGTATCGCACGATCGTTACTTCCTGGAGCGCGTGGCGAACGTGACGGTAGAGCTGAACCGTATTTACGCGGGCGGGTTGTTGCGTGTGAATGGGAGCTACTCGCGGTTTTTGGAAGAGCGCGAGGAACAGCTTGCGGCCCAGCAAAAGGCGCATGAGAGTCTGCGCAACGCTGTGAAAACGGAGATCGATTGGCTGCGGCGTGGGCCCAAGGCGCGCACGACAAAGAGCAAGGCGCGCATCGACAAGGCGCACGGCATGATCGCCGACCTGAGCGAGCGCAACAGCCGTGCGGTGACGAAGACTGCCGGCATCGATTTCGCGGCGACGGAGCGGCAGACCAAGCGGCTGGTCGAGATGGAAGGTGTGAGTTGTGTACTGGAGGGCCGCACGATTCTGCGTGATGTGGACCTGCTGCTGACTAACGGGATGCGACTTGGGCTGGTGGGTCCGAACGGCAGCGGCAAGACGACGCTGCTGCGTTTGCTGACGGGCGAGCTGGAGCCGACCACGGGAACGGTGAAGCGCGCGACTCAACTGCGCATGGTGTATTTCTCGCAAATGCGAGAGATCGATTCTTCGCTGACGCTGCGGCGCGCGCTGGCGCCGGAGGGCGATTCCGTGGTGCACAACGGCAGCGTGGTGCACGTGGCGAGTTGGGCGGCGCGCTTCCTGTTTACGGGCGAACAGTTGAATCAGCCGCTGGAACGGCTGAGTGGCGGTGAGCGCGCGCGTGTGTTGATCGCCCGGCTTATGCTGCAGCCTGCGGACGTTCTGCTGCTGGACGAGCCGACGAACGACCTGGACATTCCGACGCTTGAGATACTCGAGCAGAACCTGCTGGACTATCCGGGTGCGCTGGTGCTGGTGACGCACGATCGCTACATGCTGGATCGCGTGAGCACGACCGTGTTGGCGCTGGATGGGCGGGGGAACAGCGAGCGGTTTGCCGATTACGGGCAGAGCGAGTTGTGGATGCGTACACAGGTTGCCGGCGAGGCGAGTCCCGCGGTGAAGCCGGTTGCGGAGGTCGCCGCGGCAATCGTAGAGATCGCCGCGCCGGTTGCAGCCGAAGCCAAGCCGGCCGCGGCGAAAAAGCGGCTCAGCTACCTGGAACAGCGCGAATGGGACGGCATCGAACGCCGCATTCACGATGCTGACGAGCGGCTTGCAGCGGCGACAGCGGCCCTGGCCGACCCGTCTATTGCGTCGGACGCGGTTCGGCTGCAACAAGCTGTTGCGGGCGAGCGGGCTGCGCGCGAGGCCGCCGATGCCCTGATGGAGCGGTGGGCGGAGTTGGCCGAAAAAGCTGGTTAGTCCCGCAGATTAAGCTGGCGCAGGATTTGGTCGGGGTCGTGGCGAAATGGAAAGTAACGGCGCCGGTTACAGAGAGCGCAGCGCCACGGGTACCGGTTGAAAAAGGGCAGTATTTTGGTTTCGAAGAGGCCCCGGCGATCCAGCCGCTCCCAGGCCGTGGCACCACATTTGTTGCAGGGCTGCTTGAGCGGGTTCGGCTGCACGCGTCTTCGCCTCCTCGCGTGGGAACTGCTGGCGAGTGTACCGCGGCTCCGTGTCAGCGGACGATTTCGCCGTCTTTCATAACGAAACGGACGTCCGTTACGGTTTGAATATCCTGGAGCGGATTGCCAGAAACAGCGATCACGTCTGCCTTATAGCCGGGCTTGAGCTGGCCGATAGAGTCGGACCAGCCGAGCAGCTTGGCGCCGTTCAGCAGGTCGGCCTGCAGGGCCTGCAGCGGCGTCATGCCGTTCTGGACCATGAGCACCAGCTCACGCGCCTGGGTGCCGTGGGGGAACGGACCGACGTCGGAACCCACGGCGAAGGGCACGCCCGCGGCGAGCTGCTTTTTGAACTGCGCGACGTGAAAGGCTTCCTGTGCGCGGCGCTGCTCGGTGACGCGTAATGATGGCGCGTGCTCGGCGAAGTACTCGCCGATGGCGAAGGTGGGCACGGCGAAGATGCCGCGTTCGTGCATGAGGCGCATGGTCTCGGGAGAAAGATTGTAGGCGTGGTCAACGGAGGCAACGCCTGCCTGCGCGGCGAACGCGGTGCCGGGCTCGCCGGTGGCGTGCACCGCGACGACGGAGCCGGTGCGCTTTGCTTCGGCGACCGCGGCGGCGAGCTCGGCCTGAGTGTATTGGTATGGCGTGGTGAAGACGCCGTTCTCGAGGTGGTCGCGGCCGGTTTCGTAGATTTTGGTGAAGTCGGCGCCCTGCTTTTTCTGCTCGCGCATGACGGCAATGATTTCGGGAATGCCGTTGGCGCGGTCCGCGTTGGAAAGCAGGTTTTCGGCGGGGTTGCGACCCGCATTGTCTTCGTGGCCGCCGTTAATGTCGATCGCGTTGCAGCTTACGCGCATACGCGGGCCGGGGATGAGGCCGGAGTTGATGGCATTGCGCACGGCAACGTCAGCACAGCCCGCGCCCTCGGTACCCATATCGCGCTCGGCGGTGAAGCCGGCCATCAGGTCATGCTTGGCGGCGTCGGCGGCGATCAGAACGCGTTCGGGAACGGACTCGTCGACGGTCTGGTTCGCCTCGTTGCCGACGTGTAGAAAGAGGTGAACGTGCGCGTCAATCATGCCTGGCATGAGGGTGACGTCGCCCAGATCGCGCACAGTTGCGCCGGCGGGGTGGGTGACGGTGGGGCCGGCTTCGCGGATGGCCGTGCCCTCGATAAGAATCTCGCCCGGCGTGATGACGCGGCCGGCGGCGATGTCGAGCAGCCGCGCGGCGTGTAGGACGATCGGCTGCGGTGGCGCGGAATTCTGGGCGCCGGCGCACGACGCGATGACGGCAAGGAGGCATGCGGCGATGCCGTTGCTGTGCCGGTTCATATATTCCCTACCCCCCCCCTTCAAATTTTCTAAGTTCTTCATTCCGCACGAGATTTGGTCTCCGGTGCGATGTAAGTTCCTGTGTCAAAAGAACTTAGGCGTAAGTTCCCGCGCATCAGGTACTTGCGGTGCATTGGACACGGACGGTTCTTCTCCCCGATTGCTCGTTGAACTGACTGCTATTTCTATTCTAGCGATTTGCGAGAAATACCCTGCCAACTCTATTTCGAATGGAATGAGAGACTTGCGACGGAAAGGGGCTTGACAGAGGTTTTATAGCACCCGGTCCGGGGATCAGGGAGTGTCTGATGAATCCTTTTTACGCACACAATGGCCTGCGAGTGCCGACAAAATGCAGGTTTCTCCACTCCGCCCGCGCAAAGAGCGCGCGTGCTCCGGTCGAAATGACAAGTCTTCAGCCGCTTCGTGATTCATCAGACACTACCTAAAGCCCGCTCGTTTTGGCGAATTATTCAGCGGCCAAAGCCCGTTACATGCCGGTGATGTTGAAGCCGCCGTCGACGAACATGATTTCTCCGGTGATGCCGCTGGCGAGCGGGGAGAGCAGGAAGGCGGCGGCGTTGCCGACCTCGAGCGTGTCGACGTTGTGGTGGAGGGCGGAGCGGGCTTCGCTGGCGTCGAGCATTTTTTGCAGGTCGCCGATGCCGCGCGCAGCGAGCGTCTTGATCGCGCCGGCGGAGACGGCATTGACCCGGATGCCGCGCGGGCCGAGCGAGGCGGCGAGATAGCGGACGGCGGACTCGAGCGCGGCCTTGGCGACGCCCATGACGTTGTAGTTGGGGAAGACCTTGTCCGCGCCGTAGTGGGTCATGGTGAGGATGGAGCCGCCGGCCTGCATGATCGGAGCGGCCGCGCGCGCGACGGCGATGAGTGAGTAGGCGCTGACGTCGAGCGCGATGCGAAAGTCTTCGCGGCGGGTCTCGAGGAAGTCGTTCTTCATGGCGTCGGATGGAGCGAAGGCGACGGAGTGCACGACGATGTCGAGGGTGCCGTAGGCCTCTTTGAGGGCGGCGAAGGTGGCGTCGATCTCGCTGTCGACGGAGACGTCGCACTGGAAGGTTTTGGCGTCGCGCAACTCGGTGGACAGTGACTCGGCGTCGCGCTTCAGGCGATCGTTCTGGTAGCAGATGGCGAGGCGGGCGCCGGCTTCGTTCAGTTTTTGCGCGATGCCCCAGGCGATGGAGCGCTTGTTGGCGAGGCCGAAGACGACGGCGGTTTTGCCCTGGAGATCGATCATGCTTTGTTTCCTTTTGCGGCGGATTTCTTCGCGGCGGTTTTGCGCGGAAGGGAGGGCTTCGTCTGCTTTGCGGCAGCTTTGGCCGTGCTCTGCTTTGCAGGCGTGGAAGATACGTTGGACTCGCCGTGCAGCAGCCAATCGTATTGTGCGTCGCTGAGCGGCACCACGGAGAGGCGGAACTGGCGAAATAGCAGCGAGTCCTGGAAGACGGGAGTTTCGCGGAGCATGGCGAGCGATTTGGGCTGCTTCAGGCGTTTGCCGGCTTTGAGGCGAACCAGTGGGTTTTTAGGATCGCTTGGGTCCACGGAGACGACAATAGCGGTGCCGACGGCTTCCTTGCCGATGTTGGAGTGGTAGATCACGCAGAGCTCGCCGCGTTTCATGTTGCGCAGGGTGATGAGCGCCTGCGGGTTCTTGATGCCGTCCCAAGCGGTTTCGCCGTCGCGCACGAGGTCGTCGAAGGAGTAATGATCCGGCTCGGATTTGAGGAGATAGGGCATGCGGCGCGGTTCGTTTTCCGAGGTTGAGGATAGCAGTCGGCGGCTTGCATAGGGTAAGTACGAACGCGGCGAGCGCGGCGGAACCGCACCGAGAGCTCGCACCTCCGTCAGGTGTCGAGGTCGACAAGAGTCACGGCATCGATGCTGTGTGCGAGGAAGCGTTGGCCGAGCCGCTGGAACTTCTGGGGTGAGTCGGTGGCGAAAAACTGAATGTTGGGTTTGGCCACGCCGGCGACCGCAGCTTGCGGACGCATGGCCCAGACCTGCAGTGCCGTGGCTTCGGCGGAGTCGATTACGGGCACAGGACCCAACAGCGTCTCCGTGGAGCGTTCGAGCAGCGGGCGGATCAGCGGGTAGTGAGTGCATCCGAGCAGCACAGCGGCTGGCTGCGTGGTTGCGATGGCTTCGTTCAGGTAAATTTCAGCGACCTGCCGGGTGACTGGATGGTCGGTCCAGCCTTCTTCCACGAGCGGCACGAGCAAGGGGCAGGCTTTCTCGATGGTTATTAACCCAAGCTGTGCACATTCGTGCTGGTAGGCGTGTGATGCGACAGTGGCTTCTGTGGCAAGGACGAGTATGGGGCCTCGTGAATCCGTAGTAGCCATCTCTGCGGCTTGTGCGCCCGGCTGGATGACTCCGACGAGTGGGACGGTACTTTGGTGTTGGAGATGCGGCAGAGCGAGGGCGGAGGCGGTGTTGCAGGCAATCACTACGAGCTGCGCGCCGTGTTCAACGAGTGTGCGGACCGCGGCGGCGGTATAGCGGGTAACTGTCTCTGGCGACTTGGAGCCGTAGGGGAGGCGGGCGGTGTCGCCGAGGTAGAGATAATCGGCACCGGGTAGATGGTCGAGCAGGGCGCGGAGGACGGTGAGGCCTCCGAAGCCGGAATCGAAGACGCCGATGGTGGGGCGTTTTTCGTTAAGCTGCATGGCTCACGCCCAGTTCTGCCCAAGAGCGATCTATCGCTGCAACCGAAGCAAAATGCGGGTTTCGGTGCAAGCACCGAGTCCATTGCGCACCCACGATGAAGCTGTGGGTGCTTCGGTCGAAATGACAACGTGTTTGGGATGACAAGTTGTCTGGGCCGACGTGGATCTCCGGACACGAAACATTTTCGGCAACGGACATCAGTTGTTGCAATTTACTCATGCTGCACGGGGGTGACGACGTTGCTGGTGTCGACCACGTCGTAGGTGCGGTCGAGTTCGACGTTGCCGGCGAGCGTGGAGCGTGGCTGGCCGTCGGCGAGGAAGCGCACTTCCGTGATCTGGGGCATGGCAGCATGCAGCGTCCCCAGAATGGAATCGATGGTGAGGGTTTCGACGGTGATGCCGCTGGGGTGGGCGTCGCACCAGGCGGAACGCAGGTTGATCACGGCGAGCTGGCCGGTGGTGCGGGTAAGCGGGTCGTCCATCTCGACGGCTTTGGCGGGAAGGCCGCTGCCAGCAAACGAGCCGTCCGCGTTGCGTGGCGCGGGGGCAGACAACGGCAGGTCGATCAGGTACACGTCTTCCACGGCAACGCCGCCGCCGAGTGGGTGTGGCGACTTGCGGGAGGTGTACTCGGCCAGCAAGTGCTCCAGCAGCGCGCGGACGCGCACGGCGGGCGTGGAGGGCAGGGCCATGTCACGTGTTGTGGGTGTGATGGAGCCGTCGCTATCGTTGGCCAAGGCGAGCGTTACGTTCTCAGAGGCGGCGAAGCTGGGCGCCTCAATCGGTGCGTCGTTGTTAGCCTCATCGCGCAACGAGTAATTATGGCGATGATGATTCCACAGCACCGCGCCCATGGCGATGCAGGCCAGCACGAGAACGGCAAACAGGATGCGCTGATAGCGCGGGATCATTGCGGTTGCGCCTCCGGAGATGGAGTCGCCGGCCCAGGCCGCGGTGCGTTGGTTGCAGGTGTCGTTGCCGGGTTGCTGCCGGCCGCGGGAGGAATGCGGCGTACGCGGGGGACGGGTGGTGTGCTGTCGGCTGGACTGCTGCCGGTTGCGGTTCGGGTGCGCGCCGGTGATGTTGTATCGCCAGGTTTGTTTGGTGCCGTAGGTTTCGGCGCGGCGGCCGGTGGTGGCGGCGGGTTCAGGATGGACTCGACCACGTCGGCGTGGCCGCGCCAGAAGAGCAACTGACTCGCGATGGCGTCCGCGAGGTGTGCCTGGTAGGTGCGGTCGCTTGCGGGTGTGTCGGTGTCCTCCGGCGCGATCTCAAGCGCGACGGCCGGGCACTGCATGTTGTCGAGCGGGCGGATCCAGGTGTGCCCGCTGGAGACGGCGATTTTAGACCGCGAAAAGGCTGCCGCAAACTCAGACGCGAGCCGCTGTGAGCGCTGCACGAACGGCGCCTGCGCCTGATCCCAGAGCACGGCGGTGCTGCCGACCGGCATGGCGGTCAGGGAGGAAGTCCAAAGGTGCAGCCCGGTGCCGGCGCCCGTGGCGTGCAGCAGCAGGCAGGCAACTGGTTTGTTCTGGTTGGCGACGGCGGCACGCTGTTCGTTGGTCACCAACGTGTCGTTTTCGCGGGTCAGCACCACGTTGAAGTCGCGCGCGGTGAGCAGGGATCGCAGGCGGTTCGCCATGTCCAGCGTGATCTGCTTCTCATAGGTGTGCTCGTCGATGCGCGCGCCGTACTCGTTTCCGCCGCGTGCCGCGTCGATGACGACGGTGAGCTTCTGCGCGGAGCAGGGCAGCGCGGCTATGAAACCGAGCAGGATGAGGTGCGTGCGTCTCACGGGTCGAGGTTGATTGTAGCGGTTTGAACCCACTTAGCCGCAAAGAACGCGGCGAAGGTGGGGCACAGCATTCGCGGGAGGAAAAGGCGTCAGTCCAGCGCGTAGAAGGCCAGACCGCTGAGCAGTTTTGGGTAGAAGTCGGTGGACTTTTGCGGCATGACCTCGCCGGAGAGGGAGACCGTTTGCAACTGCTCAAGCGTGACGGGTTTGACCAGGAAAGCAATGTCGGCCTCGCCGCGCGCGACCTGGGCGATGGCCTCTGGGGCGGAGCGCAGGTAGCGGAGGTTTTGCTGGTTGCGAATGCTTTCCGCGGACAGGCCAAGGAGTTGTTCGAGGACGAGGCCGTGGAGTTGGACGACGTCGAGCGCGCGCTGGCGCGGCGTGAAGGTTTGCAGAGCAGCTTCGATGGCGGCCGGCTTCGCCGTGAGTAAATAATTGCCGTCGCGGGTGGCGGCCAGGAAAGCGACGCTTTCCGTCTGGTTCAACGGTGCGAGCAGGGCTGAGGCGTCCTCGATCTGTTCGGCGTCCTGCGCTTTTGCAGCATCGGCGTCCTGTGCAGTATGGGTGGCATCGACGCGCGTGACGTCGAAGTAGTCGCCGGCGCGTTCCAGGAAGTTGGGGACCGCTCCCGCTGGCAAACCGAAGACGACGCGGTGGGCCGGCAGGATCGTGATGCCGGGCGCGTCCATGTTGACCAGCGTCATCATCATTGCGGCTTCGGGGAAGGGCGGGGCGGGCAGGGTCGTCTGGCCGTGTTCGTCGGCGTACTCGGAGGGTGCCCCGTCGTCGGCGCCGTAGACCTGCTCGGTGCGCGTTGCGGTATGCGTGGTCGAGTCGGGCAGGCCAAGTTCGGTGGCACGTTCGCGAGCGTAGGCCGTGCTGGTCTCGTAACGGTGGTGGCCGTCGGCGATGATCAGCTTTTTGTCCTGCAGGGCGGTCACGATCAGGTTGATGGTGCGCGGATCGGTGACGTGCCACAGCATGTGCACGACGCCGTATTCGTCGGTGACGGTCTGGTCGGGCGGCGTGGCGGGCTCCCCGGTGTTGTTGCCGAAGATGAGTTGCTCTACCGTGAACGCCGGGTCGGCGTAGAGCATGTAGATCTGCTCGCAGTAGGTGCGTGTGGCCTTGAACAGCGACAGGCGGTCGGATTTCGGTTTGCTCAGCGTCTGCTCGTGGCGATAGACGACCTTTTCCGCGTAGTCATAGAGGTGACCCAGGCAGATCAAGCCGCGGCGCTCGCGTACCTCTGTGGTGCCGGGAACGGTGTACCGCTGCGCGTAGCCGAAGAGGGCCGGCGCGTTGTCTTCCTCCAGAACGTTCTTCTGCCGCCAGTCGGCAAGGTAGGCGGCGGCTCGGGTGTAGACGTTGTCATCCGCGGTGTCCGGTTCACGCTTGCCCAGAATGACGCGGATCAGATTAAAAGGGCTCCGGGCGTAGTAGGCGTCCTGCATGGCCGGCGAAATCTTGTCGTACGGCTGAGTGACCACATCCTCAAGATCGACGACGGCGGTGTTGTAGCGGAGCGCGCGGAATGGATAAATCTGCATGGGCCGGGAAATTTCTCCAAGGGATAGAACGGTTTAGCCGATCGTGCTGATTGTACGGGGATACTGGCGTGCGGCTTCTGTGCATGCGGTGAAAGCAGGAGCTGCCGCAAGGTGGCCGGTATCGCGTAGAATCGGACTCCGCAGGTGCAACGGTCGCACAGAGGTGCGGTTCGCGCACGAATACGCCGAACGCAAATAGCGGCGTCTAACGATTGCCCGGCCGCGACGACCGTGGCGGAATACTCACCTGACGGAGAAGGACCGAAGCACCGTACCATGTCACATCTGCCGAGCGCCGTTCCGCGGAAGCCGAAACTCATCAGGAGGCGGCTGAGCGTCTGGCTGCTGTGCGGGATATTGGGCATGCTGACGGCAATGCCGGGGCTCCGGGCGCAGGAAAACCCTCTGGGCAATGCGTCCACGCCGAGCAAAGCCGCTGAGCCCGCCCGCAAGCCACTGGAGCCCGATGCGCCGAACGACGGCAAGGCACGCCGCAACGCGACGATCCGCGTAGAAACCAACCTGGTGCTGGTGCCCATGACGGTGACCGATTCGCAAAACCGCCTGGTCACGGGGCTTGAGCGCGAGAATTTCTACGTCTATGACAATGACAAGCCGCAGACCATTCGCAGCTTCTCGACCGACGATGCGCCGGTCACCATTGGCGTGATCTTTGACCTGAGCGGAAGCATGACGAGCAAGTACGCCCGTGCCCGCAAGGCGCTGAGTGAGTTCATGCGCACGTCCAACCCGCAGGATGAGTTCTTTGTGGTCGCCTTCAACGATCGGCCGGCCGTCGTGGTGGATTACACAAACAACGTGGACGATATTGACGCGCGCATGGTGATGTTGAAACCGACCGCGCGCACGGCGTTGATTGACGCCACCTATATGGGGCTGAACAAGTTGAAGGACGCCAAGTACGATCGCAAGGCGCTGCTGATCATCAGCGATGGCGGGGACAACCGGTCGCGGTACAGCGAGGGCGAGTTGCGGCGCGCGGTGCGAGAGAGCGACGTGCAGATCTATTCGATCGGTATCTTTGACCAGTACGCGCCCACCGTGGAGGAAAAGGAAGGACCGGCACTGCTGACCGACATTTGTGACATGACCGGCGGACGGCTGTTCCGGGTTGTGGATGTGAACGAACTGGGCGACATTGCTTCACGGATTTCGGCTGAGTTGCGCAATGAATACGTGGTCGGGTACAAGCCAGCAGAGCTGAGGAAAGACGGACAATGGCGGAAGCTGAAGGTGAAGCTGAACCCGCCACCGGGACTGCCGCCGCTGAACGTACACAACCGGACGGGGTACTATGCACCATCTGAGTAGTGTGCGATCTGCCGTCCTGTTGAGTGTGTTTGGTTTGGCGCTGAGTGCCGCTGCGGTAGCGCAGCAGACCGCGCCCGCCGCCGGCGCGAGTGGGCCGGCCCCATCGCTGACCGTGGACCGTGACCCGATCCCTTCGCCGGAAGGGGATGCTGCAACGCCATCGACCGGCGGCAATGCGAACCTGCCGAATTCACAGGTGGAACGGCAGGGCGGTACCTACACGCTGCGGACTAATGTGGGCGAGGTCCGATTGAACGCGACCGTGTTGGATGGCAGCGGACGTGTGGTGCAGTCGCTGGGGCGTGACGCGTTCCATGTGTATGAGGACGGCGTGCCGCAGACGATTGCGTCGTTCCGGCATGAGGACCTGCCGGTTTCACTCGGCATTCTGATTGACAGCTCGGGTTCGATGTACGACAAGCGCGCGGCGGTCGGCAAGGCTTCGCTGGATTTCGTCCGGCTTTCCAACCCGCAGGATGAGGCGTTTCTGGTCGACTTCAGCTTCGAGCCGTACATTGATCAGGACTTTACCGGTGATATTCACAAGTTGGAAGCCGGTCTGAGTTATGTGAAGGCCTCGGGCGGAACGGCGATCTACGACACGATTATTGCGAGTGCCGACTACCTGGCGCGGAACGCAAAGCGGCCCAAGCAGGTGCTGCTGCTGGTCACGGACGGCGACGATAACGCCTCCAGCACGACCCTGGAAGAGGCGATCAAGCGCGTGCAGGAACTGGACGGACCGACGATCTACTGCGTTGGCCTGCTATTTGGGCCGGACGAGGACAAGCGCGAAAGCCGGCATGCACGGCGCGTGCTCACGTCGCTGGCGGAGCAAACGGGCGGACTGGCGTATTTTCCGCGGCGGCTGGACGAGGTGGACGATATCGCCCATCAGGTGGCTGAGGACATCCGGCAGCAGTACACCATCAGCTACCAGCCCAGCAAACCGGCGCGCCTGGGCGGCTATCGGCAGGTGCACGTGGATGCCAAGGCGAACGGCTATTCGCGACTGAGCGTTCGCACCCGCACGGGGTATTTTCCGAAGGGCGCGGTGGATGCGCCGCAGGCAAAGGCTGGCGGATCGCAGTAAATCGCGGTGGCATAGCGCGCGCCGTTGGCGCTTTGCGGTCCGTTCGTGGATTCGTGACCTAGGGCGCAGCCCTAGGCTGGTATCGGGCGCGCCAACGGCGCTGGATTGCGGCCTTACCGGCTCACATTTAGTTTGCAGAGTTGCGGGCTGACGTCCGATTGCGGCGTTATAGGCTCACATCCACTTGCAAGGATTCCAATTGCGCCGCCAGCGCGTCGCGTGCGGCTTGTTGCTGCTCCCGCAGGGAGTCGAGTTCGGTGCGAAGCTGCGCGAGCTGATCTTCCTGTTTGTTCAGTTCATCGGTGTAGCGTTTCGCCAGGGCGCGTTCCTCCGCGGTGCCCTTCAGGGCCTGCAAATTGCTGCGCAACCGATTCTGATCGGTAGTGATTTCAGCAATGCGGAACTCGTGCTGTGCGGCCTGTCCGTCCAGGTCGCTCAGGTGGCGCTTGGCCGCGAGCACCGGCTGCAGCGCCGCCATGACCGCGGGTGGGTCGCCGTCTTGCCGCAGGATGAGCAGGATCTGGTCGCTGTCGATGTTTGCGAGTTGGTAGCGGGTGTCGAGCGTGCGATGTTGCGACACGTGCAGCGGTGTTGTGGCGCCGGGCGCGACGGCGACACGGAAGCGGTAGGAGCCGGCGGTGGTCTCCTCCGGTTGGGTGCCGGCGGCGAGCGTGTAGCCAGTCAGCTTGGGCTGCTCGACGACGACGGTGCGCGGCTCGGGTGCGGCGTTGTGCACGAGCCAGTTCTGATCGGAAACCTCGGCTGATTTGACCGTCAGCACGCCACGCGCGATGGTGATTTGCTGTACGTGGCGAGGCTGGTTGTTTGGCCGCTGTGAGGTGTTGGGCGTTACGCGAATGGCCTGGTCGGCGGCGTAGCTGAGCAGGCGGCGCTCGCCCGGGTGAATGGGGTCGAGCAGACCCTGGCCGCTGAAGTTGCCGTTCTCCAGGATGGAGAAGCTGCCGCGGTCGAGGGTGAGACCGCTGGTGTTCCTGACCCAGAGTGCGCGCAGCGGCTGCGGTTCGGAGGGCGACCAGAGGGTAACGGGGTCGACATCGACCTTGGCTTGCAGGATGGGAACGAGTGCGGACTCGTTTTTGCGGATGGTGACCGGCTCGGTCAGCTTGTATTCGAAATAGTCGTCGAAGCTGCCGGTGGTGGTCTGCGGGGTGATGGAGGCGGAGGCTGCTTCCTCGTAGGAGGGTGAAGGTGCTGGCGGTGGTGCGGCGAGTACGGCGAGGCGGTCGCGGCGGACGGGGCCGGCTATGCTGCCGTTCGTCACCATAACGCTCTGTGAAGATTTTGGGATGGCTGCCCTGCTCGCGCCGGAATCAAAGCCGGGACCGATGCCACTGCCACTGCCGTAGCCCATACCGCTGCCGTTCCCGGTACCCATGCCGGCGCCAGTGACGCCCGTGCTCGCTGCGTCCCCGCTTTCGTGCGTTTGCGGCGTCAGTTGCGCTTCCTGCGGTAGGGCGATCTCTGGTCGCCGTGTGTAGGTGGGTTGCGAGATGGGCTGGATGAAGCTTTGTGGCGCGCCAGCGATGAGCGAGAGCTGCACGTTGTCCCAGTCGGTCCCGACGGTGTTGTCGACCACGGCCCAGCCCTGCAGGGTAGCTGTTTGCGCGGCGGTGCTGGTGCCCGCGGTTTTGTTATCAAAGAGCAGGCGGTAGGTGCACTTCCAGACGGGCACCTCGCTGATGTAGCTGACGCGGAGTTCGCGCGGCGCGGCCGAGCCTGAGTCGGTCAGGGTAAGGTGGCGCAGGCCGTCCTGGTGGTTAGCGGCGAGCGTTTGCAGGTAGCGCTCGAGGCCGCCCTGCACGCTGCGGTCGAGCAGGCGAACGGCGGTTCGATCGGTCAGTTCGAAGGTGCGGACGACGCCCGTGTCCGAGACGACGGTGAGGTACTGGCGCTGAAGAGTTGGTGTGGAGCTCGCGTCGCTGTTGGCTGGCTTCGGCGTTGCGGTCTCACGTATCTCCACGTTAAGGATGCGGCCGGAAAAGGCGCTGCCGTCCCCGGTGATCTCGACGCGCGCGCCTCGGATGGCGGTGTACAAGTCCGTGGCGGTGGGGTCGGCGGCCAGCGCGAGCGGGAGCGCTTTCAACTGCTGGTCAAGGGGTGTGGTGCTGTTGTAGCCCGCGCCCTGGATGCGGCCTCCTCCAAGGTCGATGGCGGTCAGGGTCTGGAGGACGTCGTTTAGCTGCGCGGTGGTGAAGTCGATGGTGACGGCCTGGTCGCCGCGGACGGTGCCCGCGTGCTCAAAGAAGCCGACACCATTCTTGTAAAGCGCGACACGGCGGATTGGCAGGCTTTGCGACGCTTCGGCCGTCGCGGGTGAGGCGTGAGCGAATCGCGCGGACGGAACGGCGCGCGTGGCCTGCTGCGCCAGTGCAGGCAGGGCAGCAAGGCTGATGGGCAGAATGAGAAGAAGTGGAGCAGGGACGCGCATGGGGGAGGGCTCCTGTGCTGTGGCTTGATAGACGCCGTGCCAACGATACTTGTTCCCGTGGGACTGGCGTAATGCGGCGTGGTGAGCCGGCCGGCGCTTCGTTAGGCGTGTGGGCGCCGGCGCATGCGCTGTGGGGCGAACGGTTGGGTTTCGGTTCCGGCCTATGATGACCGGTATGGCAAGCGCACTTGTGATCGACACCTGTGGGCAGACCGGGTATGTGGCGGTCGTGGCGGTCGAATCATCAGCAGCGGAGGCGGTGAGCGAACGCCGGTTGGGCGTTCGAGCGACGCAGGAAGAGCTCTTGCCGGCAATCGAAGCCGTGCTGGAAGAGGCGCGGACGCGGCTTGCGGATTTGACTGCAGTTGTTGTGGTGAGCGGGCCTGGGTCGTTTACCGGCGTGCGGATCGGCCTGGCGGCAGCGAAGGGGCTATGTGAGGCTGAAAACGTGTCGCTGGTCACCCTGTCGCGGCTCGCGGTGCTGGCTGCCGCCGTAAGTGGCGTGCCCGTCTGGGCCTGGTTGCAGGCGGGTCGCGGCGAGGTGTATATGACGCAGTTTGAGGGCAGCGATTCACTGGGCGCTGCCGCGACTGCGACGGAGGAAACGCCGGAAGCGCGGGTGAGCAGCCTGCATGCGGCTTTGGAAGCGGCGGGGCAGGATGCCGTCGCCGTGTGCGAAGAGGCGTTGCAGTCTGCCGCGCCTTCGGTCGTATTCGTGGAGACATTGGAGTTCGAAGCGGCGCTGCGGGCCGCGGCGGCGGAGGCCGTCCGGGAGTGCCGGTGGTCGGATGTGGCGCTTAGCGATGCGATGTATCTGCGTGTTCCGGACGCCGAGCTTGCCTTGCGCGCGAGCCGCGGATGATCGTTCGCCCTGCGTCCGCCGCGGATACAGACGATGTGCTCGCGATGATTCGGGCGGTGCCGGACTTGCCGCAGTGGGGCCGTGAGGCACTTGCGGTTACAACGTTTGGGGTTCGCTCAGCAGGCGCACCGGTCCGGCGTCTGCTGGTGGCCGAAGACGGAGGCAAGCTGGCTGGCTTTGTGCAGTTCGTCGTTCTGCTAGACGAGGCGGAGTTGGAAGGTATGGCCGTGCAGCGGGCCTGCCGTGGCCAGGGTGTAGGCCGGCTGCTGCTGCAGCATGCGGTAGAGATCGTGCGGGCTGACGGCGCGACCAGGTTTCACCTGGAGGTGCGCAGGAGCAACGAAGCTGCCTTGCAGCTGTATCGTTCGGCGGGCTTTGTGGAGGTGGGAGCGCGCCGGAGCTATTATGCTCAGCCGGTGGAAGACGCTCTGTTGCTGCAACTTTCGTTGGCAAAGAACGGGTGAGGGCAGCCTCGGCTATCCGGTATCATCAGCAGGTATGGTCCGTGATGGAATTTACTACGCCCTGGGTTTGGCCGTAGTGTCCTATGTGCTGTTTCGTTTGACTGGTTCGTCCTGGATTGCCGGGATCCCGGTGCTGCTGGCGCTGTTTTTTCTGTGGTTTTTTCGCGATCCGCCGCGCCGCGTTCCCGCGAATCCGAACGAAGTGGTGTCACCAGCGGACGGCAAGGTGACCGAGGCGGACTGGATTGAGACGCCGCAGGGCAGCCGCCTGCGTTTGAGTATCTTTTTGAATGTGTTCGACGTTCACGTAAACCGCACCCCGATCAGCGGCACGGTTACGCAGGTGAACTACAAGAAGGGCATGTTTCTGAATGCTATGCGCGCCGATTCCAACGTGCTGAACGAGCAGAATGTGGTGGTTATCGAAGACGGGGAGTACTCCGTGCAGGTGAAGCAGATCGCGGGTCTGCTGGCGCGGCGTATCGTGTGCTGGGTGAAGCCGGGCGACGTGTTGCAGAAGGGCCAGCGCTTCGGCCTGATCAAGTTCGGCTCGCGCGTGGATATTCTTCTGCCGCCCGATGCGAACCTGCGGGTGCGAAAAGGCGATCGCGTGCGCGGTGGATCGTCCATCATTGCGACGGTGCCAACGGCCTCCGTGAAAGCGCCGGACGTACAACCTTCCGTAACAACTGCCGGGGTGTAGGTGGCGGACGCGCCGGGCAAGACGCGTCTCCGCCCGCGGCGGGGCATGTACGTGCTGCCTTCGCTGTTCACGGCGGGCAACATCGCCGCCGGCTTCTATGCCATTGTGCAGAGCGTCTTGGCAACCACATCGCACGACCAGACGTACTTTAATCGAGCGGCGCTGGCGATCCTGTTTGCGATTCCGTTTGACGCGCTGGACGGCCGCATCGCACGGATGACGAATACGGCCAGCGACTTTGGCCGCGAGCTGGATTCACTTGCCGATGTGATTACGTTCGGGGTGGCGCCGAGTGTGCTGGCTTACACCTGGGGCACGCGCCTGCTGCCGCTGATCGGCAACCTGAAGCTGCGGCAAAGCGTTCTGGACGGGGGGGTGTTCGTTTGCTTTCTGTTCCTGATCTGCGGAGCGTGCCGCCTGGCGCGGTTCAATGTGACGGTAAATCCGCTGCCCAGCAATCCGGGGCGGCCCGGACGCCGTTACTTTGTCGGCATGCCGATTCCGGCCGCGGCGGGCGTTGTGGCCAGCGTGGTGCATTGCTTCAGCGGCTCACCCGTTGACAACGTGTACATTGCGCTGGTGTGGCTGGCGCTGCTGCTGTTTATCGGCTTCCTGATGGTGAGCCGATGGCGGTTCTGGAGTGGCAAGGAGATCGGCCTGCGGTCGCAACACACCATGCGGTTGTTTGTGTTGATCGTGCTGCTGTGTACGCTGCTGGTGTACTTCAGCAATTACATGCTGATCGCGGTTGCGTTGGCCTACATGGTCAGCGGCATGATGGCTCGAATCATATACGCGGCGCAGGGAAAGCAGCGGCGGCGGGCGGTTTCGCCGCGGACCGTTCAAGCTGTGCCAGGCGGCACGGAATAGGTGCGCCGCAGCCCTTGGCAGCGCCGCACGCATCGAAACAAACATGAGTAAATCGACACGGCGCATTCTGCTGGTAGGCGCATCCTCTCTGTTGGGCCGCGAGGTCGCGGAAGAACTGAACGCGGGCGCGTTCGCCGAAGATACGGTTGTGCTGCTGGACAGCGATGTGGAACCCGGCAAGCTGGAGGACATTGGCGGCGAGGCGACTGTGCTGCAGGCGATCGAGCCGGCGTCGTTCGAGGGCGCGGACGCGGTGATCTTTGCCACCGCGGCCGACGCGGGACGTTACTGGGAAGATGCGGTGCGGTTTGGCGCTGCCGCGATCGATGCGACGGGAACAGTGCAGGGTTTGCCGGTGCTGTCGCCGCGGCTGGGGCGCATCGCACCCCTCACACTGGAGAGCACGGGTGTGAGCGCGGCGCACCCGGTGGCGACGATGCTCGCGGCCGTCTTGTTGCCGCTGCAGGAACGTGGCTTGCTGCAGGATGTGTACGCGACGGTGCTGCAGCCGGTAAGCGAGCATGGCGGCGCAGCGCTGGATGAGTTGCATCAGCAGACGGTGCAACTGCTCTCGTTCCAGAGCGTGCCGACCGAGCAGCACGATACGCAGGTTGCGTTTAACCTGTTGCCGCGGTTGGGTGAGGACGCCAAGTTTGATCTGGCGGCGACTGCGCGGCTGGTGGAGCGGCAACTCGCGACCCTGGTGAGTGAAGCTCCAAAACCGGCGTTGCAGTGGGTGCAGGCCCCGGTCTTTCACGGGTACGCCGTGTCGATGTTTGTGAAAACGAGTGAGGCAGTGGACCGTGAGTCGCTAGAAGAGATGCTGCACGGCGAACTGGTCGAGCTGGTCGCACCGGATGATCCGCCCGCTTCGAACATCGCTGTTGCCGGCCAGGACAAGATGCTGGCGGAAGTTGCGCCGGGTGCGGGAAATGTGCTGCGGTTCTGGATCGTGGCGGACAATCTGAAGCTGTTGGCGCAGACCGCGGTGGCGTGTACGGCCGAGTTGTTGCGCATGCGGCCAACGGGCGTGGTGCAGTAACGTCGCTGTAGGCGGACCGGCCTGGAAGGCCACAGCTTGCTGAGTGCTTCCAGGCCGGTAACAGGGTGCGGCGGTGCGGCGGCTAGCTCTTCGGTAGAGCGTATTTTTTCGTGTCCACTTTCGTGTTGTAGCGCAGGTGCGAGTAGGTGACCGTGCGCTTGTCACCTTCGGGTGTGGTGTACTCCTGCTTTAGGCTGACGCTGCGGGACGGGTCGATCCAGATCACCACTTGCGTGAAGGTGTTCTTGACGCCTGGGTCTTTGGGAATCAGGGCGAGTTTATCGACGGCGACGGTTTGACCGCCGTCGCTGATCTGCTCGGTGCCGAGCAGTTTCACATCCCAGGCGCGCTCCAGGTCTTTGCCGCTGCCGCCAAAGCCAAGTGTCAGGAAGCTGTCTGCCTTGCCCTGGTTCTGGCCGGTGTTGAAGGGCGTGAATTTCTTCGCCGCGCTCGGGTCGTATAGCATGCCCTGGCCGCCCTTGAAGCGAACGCGCTTCTGGCCGATCGCAAGACCCATCTCCATTCCATCGCCGGAGCGCAGGAAGTACACCGAGCCGGTCTGGGTCGAGGTGTCGCGCACCACTTTCTCGTAGAATTCGTCCTTCACGTCGGCTTCGGTGGACTGAAACTTGACGGAAGCGGCGTCCAGCTGGCGCAGCACTTTATCGAGCGCGGGGTCGGTCGCGGCGAAGCTGGTGCTAGAGACAAGGACGAGAGCGACGGTTGCGAGAGCGGGCTTCAGCATCACGACTCCAGCGCATGAGAGCGCAACTGGTTAGACACAGTTTGCGCGGTTGGGATGCGTTGCTCCTTGCGTGGGCATTCTTGCGGTCGCCGGCAGAGCAGGTCCTTCGCTATGGTGAGAGGGGGTTACTCCCATGAACGGCCTGTTCTTGGCTAGCGGCGGGCCCAGACGCGGTAGCCGCTCACCTGGCCGTCGGCATCGGTCAACGCTTCGTACCGCTGAATGTATACGTCGCCCGCGATGGGCTCGATCAGGCGGCGTAGGGCGCGGCGAATGCGCACGTCCTCATCTTTGCCACCGTGTTCGGAACTGACCACGTCGGCGGCGCGGACCTGGTAGATAAGCTCGCCACTGCCATCGTTTTCGACCATGATCTGCGAGGGCAGCTGGTACTTGGGGCGGTCGTGGTAGTTGATGAAGCGCGGTGTGACGAAGATAAACAGCAGGATCAACGTGACCATGACGTCGTAGTGCATGGAGCCGCGCTCGTGCGACCAGAAGATGTAGCTGCGCAGGGTACGAAGCATTAGAGGCGCGCTCCTGCAGTGATGGGTTTCTGTACAGTGATGATGTCCTGCCCGCCCATATAGGGAACCAGCGCCTCCGGTATGCGGATGCTGCCGTCGGCCTGCTGATAGTTCTCCAGGATGGCAAGGTAGGTGCGGCCGACCGCTAGGCCGGAGCCGTTGAGCGTGTGTACGAACTCTGACTTTTTCGCGCCGGCAGGACGGTAGCGAATGTTCGCGCGGCGGGCCTGAAAGGCTTCGCAGTTCGAACAGGAGCTGATCTCGCGATAAAGCCCCTGGCCGGGGAGCCAGACCTCAAGGTCATAGGTCTTTGCGGACGAGAAGCCCATGTCTCCGGTGCACAGCAGCATGCGGCGGTAGGGCAGGCCAAGCCGCTCCAGCACGGTTTCTGCATTGCGCGTCATCTGTTCCAGCTCGTTGTAGCTCTTGTCCGGCGTGGTGATTTTCACCATCTCGACTTTTTGAAACTGGTGCTGGCGAATCATGCCGCGCACGTCCCGCCCATAGGAGCCCGCCTCGGAGCGGAAGCAGGGTGTGTAGGCGCAGAGAGAAAGGGTAAGCGCTGCCTCATCCACCGTTTCGTCGCGCAGCAGATTGGTCAGCGGTACCTCCGCGGTCGGGATCAGCCAGTGATCGTTCTCCTGGAGCTCAGCGGGCGCATACGGTCCCCGGTCATCGCAGTGGAAGAGGTCCGCGGCGAATTTGGGCAGCTGTCCGGTGCCGAAGAGCGAGCGCGAGTTCACCATGTAGGGCGGCAGCACCTCGGTAAAGCCGTGCTCGCGGGTGTGCAGGTCGAGCATGAAGTTCGCCAGGGAACGCTCCAGCCGCGCACCGGCGCCGTACTGAAAGACAAAGCGGGAGCCGCTGACCTTGGCGGCGCGGTCAAAGTCGAGGATGTTCAGGGCCTCGCCGAGCTCCCAGTGTGGCTTGGAGACGAAGTCGAACCGGGGCTGCTCGCCGACCGTCTTGATCAACTCATTCCCGTGCTCGTCGGTGCCCTGCGGTACAGAGGCGTTTGGCAGGTTGGGGATCGCTTCCAGAATCTGCCGCAACTGCGCATCCAGTGCAGTCGCTTGGTGTTCGTGCGACTCACCCTGCTCGCGCAGCGTGCGCACCTGTTCGGTCAGTTCGGTGGCGTCTTCAGCGGCGCGCTTGCGCTTGCCGATCTCTTCGGAGAGCCGGTTGCGTTGCGCTTTGAGCGACTCGGCGGCGGTAATGGCCTCGCGACGCTGCCTGTCCAATTCGCTGAAGCTGCCGAGCAGTGCGGCCGGGTCGGCGTTGCGGGCGCGCAGGGCAGCTTCCACTGCGGGCAGGTTTGCCCGCACATAGGCGAGATCGAGCATCGCTCTATCGTAAACGGCTTTCTGATACTTTCATCGGGCGCACAGGCGGGAACGGTATGCTGGCGGTATGCGCCTCTTTTCCCGGATTGCCGCCGCCGCCGCGCTGCTGCTGGCGCCGCATGCCGTTCACGCCGATGCGTACAACGGCTCGCCAAAACTGGCGATCATCCTGGTCTTTGACCAGTTTCGCGGCGATTACCTGGACCGCTACCGTGCGGATTTTCATGCAAAGAACGGCTGGAATCTCTTTCTGAAGCAGGGCGCGCACTTCACAGAGTGCTACTACGACTACGCAAACCTGGTCACTGCGGCGGGTCACTCCACCATCGGCACGGCCAGCTACACCGACGGGCATGGCATTCCGCTGAACCAGTGGTGGGTGACCGGCGTGGATGGCGTGCCGCATGAGATTACCAGCGTGGAGGACAGCCGCTACACCTTGGTCGGCGTGCCGGCTGGGCAGCCGGTAGCGCCGGGCGCATCGCCCCACAATGAGCTCGCGTCCACCGTGGGCGATGAACTGGAGCTGGCGACGGGCGGCAGGGCTAAGGTGTTTGGTGTTTCCTTCAAAGACCGGGCGTCGATCCTGACCAGCGGCCACGCAAGCAAGGGCGCCTTCTGGACGGAGCATACGACGGGAGCGTGGATTACCTCGACGTACTGGATGAAGCAGCTGCCGCCGTGGGCCGTGGCGTTCAACACGTCAAAGCGAGCGGCGGAGGCGCGGCGCGACGCGCACGCAGAGCGGGGCGAATTTTACGAACAGGTGGGCAGCACGCCGGCGTCGGTGAGCTACCAACTGGACTTTGCAAAGGCGCTGATTCAGGGTGAGCAGCTTGGCAGGAACCCGGCTGGCGTAACGGACATGCTGACAGTGTCGATCTCGTCGACGGACATCCTGGGCCATCGCGTGGGGCCGGACTCACCGGAGCAGCGCGCCATGATCGATGCCGCGGACGGGCAGCTGGACGCGTTCTTTACGTGGCTGGACAGCTACGTGGGGCTGCAGAACGTGATCGTTGCGCTGAGTGGCGATCATGGTGTGGCGCCGACGGAGCAGGAGTCGGCGCGCGTGGGCATGCCGGGTGCGGCTTTCCCGTCGCGAGCGATGGTTGCGCAGGTTGAGGCTGCGCTGGAGAAGCGTTTTCCCAACGTGGATCGCCATGGCCGCGCCCTGGTGTTGACTCCGGAACTGCCGTGGTTGCAGATCCAGCCAGAGCCGTTCCAGGCCGCCGGCGTCAGCGAAAGCGACGCGGAGGAGGCGACTGCCGAGGCGGTGCGCGACTTCTTCGCCGGCCAGCAGCGAACCGCGATGCTGCAAACCGGTTTGACGCAACGTGTGCCCGAGCCGCAACGGGTTCGCGACGTGTACACGGCGTCGCAGATGCGCCAGGGCCGGCTGCCGAACGATGAGTATGGCCGCCGCGTGCAGCGCAGCTACTCTCCCTATGTGCGTTGGGCGGTTCACATGAATCTTGGCCTGTTTCAGTATCCCGGCGCTGTCGCAGGCGCGGGTCATTACTCTCAAAACGCGTATGACCGGCACGTGCCGCTGGACCTGTTCGGTGCCGCATTTGTGCCCGGTACGTACCACGACCTGGTGGCGCCGGTGGACATTGCGGCGACGTTTGCTTCCTTACTGCGTTTGAACCAGCCCTCCGCGTCCGTCGGGCACGTGCTGACGCAGGTGATGCGGCCCGAGGCAGCAGGATCGACGGGGCCATCTGGCGCATCCGGTCCCACGACCGAAGCTGGAGCGGGCCGGTGAGTGTTACGCCGCAGATGGCGGTGACGGTCGCGGGCGTCCGGCTGCGCAATCCCGTGATTGCCGCCAGCGGAACCTTCGGCTATGGCGTGGAGTTTGCGGACATTCTCTCGCTCGACCGCATCGGCGCTTTTGTGACCAAGGGGCTATCGCGCGAGCCGATGCAGGGTAATGCGGCGCCACGCATCATTGAGACCGCCGGAGGCATGATCAACGCGATCGGCCTGCAAAACGTCGGCGTGGAGGCGTTTGTGCGCGACAAGCTGCCGGCTGTTCGCGCGATGGAGAACACGGTGTGTATCGCGAACGTGTTCGGTTTCACGATCGACGATTGTGTGGCGGTGATTGAGGCGTTGAACGATGCGGACGGCGTCGCGATGTATGAACTGAATGCGAGCTGTCCGAACACAAAGCATGGTGGCATGGTCTTCGGCACGGACCCTGAGGCGCTGGCGGAACTGGTTGCACGAACGAAGGTGATAGCGCGGCGTCCGCTGATGGTAAAGCTGTCGCCGAATGTAACCGACATTGCGCTAATGGCGCGCGTGGCGCAGGAGGCGGGCGCGGACGCGGTATCGCTGGTGAACACGTTCGTGTCGCTTGCGATCGATGTGAAGACACGCCGGCCGCGAATCGCCAACGTGACCGGCGGGCTGAGCGGACCGGCGATCAAGCCGATTGCCGTCCGCATGGTGTGGGAGGCGGCGAAAGCATTGCAGATTCCGGTGATCGGGCTGGGCGGGATTGCCAAGCCTGAGGACGCGGTTGAGTTTCTGCTTGCCGGGGCCACGGCGGTGCAGGTGGGAACGGCCAGCTACGCGGACCCGCGCGCGGTGGAAAAGATCGCCAAGGGCCTGACCAAGTGGTGCGAGGGGAACGGTGTGGCGCGCGTTGCCGAGCTTACGGGTGGGCTTCGGCTACAGCCCTGAGCGTCCGGTGACTGCAAACTTCATGTGAGGCGCTCGTACAATCAGCAGTGATGAGTAGCCCTAAACCGATTTGCCGTGCTTTATTGAGTGTGACCGATAAAACCGGCGTGGTCGAATTCGCGCAGCGCCTGCATGCATTGGGTGTGGAGTTGGTTTCGACCGGCGGCACGGCCGCCGTTCTGCGTGACACAGGGCTGGTGGTGCGTGACATCAGCGATCTGACGGGCTTTCCGGAGATGCTGGACGGCCGGGTGAAGACATTGCACCCCAAGGTCCACGGCGGCATCCTGCACATTCGCGGCAAGATCGAGCATGTGCGTGCGGTCGAGCAACATGGCATTAAGCCGATCGACATGGTCGTGGTGAACCTGTACGCCTTTGAGAAGACCGCTGCGAAGCCGGGTGTGTTGCTTGATGAGGTGATCGAAAATATCGACATCGGCGGACCCAGCATGGTGCGCTCGGCAGCGAAAAATTTCAAGGACGTGGCAGTGGTGACGAGTCCCGCCGACTATGACGCGGTTGCGTCGGAGATGGAGGCGAATGCGGGGGCGCTTGGCCTGGCGACCCGTTGGCGGCTTGCGCAGGCGGCGTTCGCGACCACGGCAGCGTATGACACAGCGATTGCCAATGCATTGGAAAGAATGGAGCCGCCGGCCGGTGATGCATGGCAGGCTGTCACGCCGCGTACGGAGGCCGAACTGCCGGCGGCCATTCGGCTGAACCTGCCGCGATTGCAATCGTTGCGGTATGGCGAGAACCCGCATCAGGCTGCGGCGCTTTACACCGACGGCTCGAGCACAGGTATTGCGAACGCCAAGCAGCTGCAGGGCAAGGAGCTATCGTTCAATAACCTGGTCGACCTGGACGCCTGCTGGGAGCTGGTGAGCGAGTTCGACAGGCCCGCCGTGACGATCATCAAGCACACAAACCCGTGCGGAGCGGCACAGGGTACAAGCGTGCTGGACGCGTACCTGCGCGCGCTCGCGGCCGATCCTGTTTCCGCGTTTGGCGGCGTGATTGGCATCAATCGCGAGGTCGACGCGCGGGCTGCGGAAGAGATCGCGAAGCTGTTCGTCGAAGCGATCGTGGCGCCTTCGTTCACGCCGGAGGCGCTGGAGCGATTTGCGGCTAAAAAAAATCTACGGCTGCTGCAGATTGTTCCTGCCGATACACGGTTGGCGCTGAAGCAGGTGTCGGGTGGAGCGTTGCTGCAGACCGCGGATCGCGGCAAGCTTGCGGATACGGATCTGCGGGTCGTCACCGAACGCGCCCCCTCCAGCGACGAGATGGAAGCGATGCGGTTTGCATGGACCGTGTGCAAGCACGTGAAATCCAACGCCATCGTTTATGCGCGATCCAACGACGGCTTCGGGCAGACCGTCGGCATCGGTGCCGGGCAGATGAGCCGTGTGGATGCCGCTCGTTTCGGCGCGCAAAAAGCGGTGCTGCCGATGAACGGTACGGTCGCCGCCTCGGACGCGTTTTTCCCGTTCGCGGACGGGCTGGAGGTCGTTGCCCAGGCCGGCGCGACCGCCGTGATTCAGCCCGGCGGCAGCGTGCGCGACCCGTACGTAATCGCGGCGGCCAACCGCCTGGGCATCGCCATGGTCTGCACCGGAATGCGCCACTTCCGGCACGGCTAGGTGAGTGGGCGTTGCCGCGCTTGATTTTGCGCCAGTTTGAGCGCCGCAGGGAACTCAGCAACTCCGGGCGGCGTCTATCGTCTAATCATTGACATAGCGCAAAGTCCCGGAACGGCCAGAACCGAGCGGACACCGGGCGAAAGTGAGCCTCATCGTATGAGTCCGCACCGCAACACCCCTTTTCGATTTGCCGCACTTGCTTTGGCTGCGATCAGCGCCTTGCCGATGATCGCGCAGAAAAAGGATGCCGCACCGGCCCCTGGCCCGCAGGCAACAACGCCGGTTCCAGCCAACAATGGCCGGTCCGCGGCTTACTACCATTACGGTCTGGCGCAGATTTACGAGGACATGGCCACCACGCAGGGCCGGTCCGACTACGCCACCCAGGCGATCGAACAATACAAGCTGGCGCTTTCGGCTGACCCCACCTCACCCATGCTGCAGGACGGCCTGGCCGAGCTTTACTTTAAGGTCGGCCGCATCCGTGAGGCTGTGCAGGTGGCCCAGGACCAGGTAAAGCAAAGCCCCAGTGACATCGAGGCGCATCGCTTGCTGGGGCGGATCTATTTCCGCTCGCTGGGCGACGTGCAGAACGGGCAACAGTCGCAGATGATGACACTCGCGACCGGCGAGTACGAAACGCTAGTAAAGCTGGAGCCAGATTCCGTCGAGAACCACCTCTTGCTGGGGCAGCTTTATGAACTAGCGCACGCCTCGACTAAGGCTGAGGAGCAGTTCAAGGCGGCACAGGCGCTCGATGCCGGGTCAGAAGATTCACTGCTGAACCTGGCGCGGCTGTACAGCGAGCAGGGCGACCTGCAACGCGTGGTCACGACGCTTTCCGCGGTTCCGCCGGAGGACCGGACCTCGCGCATGGAACTGGCGCTGGGCGGCACGTTTGACCAGTTACACAAGCCGAAAGAGGCCGCCGCCGCCTATCAGCGTGCCCTGGACGATGATGCCGACAATCTGGATGCTCGTCGCGGCCTGGCGAACGCCCTGTTGACCGACGGCCAGTTGGACGCCGCGCAGGCGCAGCTGCAGCAGATCACCGCGGCCGAGCCACAGGACGCGCAGAGCTACATCCGCCTGTCGGAGGTGCAGCGCCGCAAGGGCAATTATGACCAGGCGCTGACCACTATCAAAAAGGCGGAAGCTCTGGTGCCCGATTCGCTGGAACTGAATTACAACGAGGCGCTCATTTATGACTCGCTGGGCCGTTACAGCGATGCCGAGCGCGTGCTGAAGGCGGCGCTTGCCGGACCGGCGAAGTACGACCCGAACGCCGCTGACGGCGACAGGAACAACCGCGGCCTGTTTCTGGAAAGGCTGGGCAACTTGTACCGCGAACAAGGCCGAACCGCGGATGCCGCTGCCACCTATGAGCAGATGGTGCAGCTGGGCGGCGATATGCGCGAGCGCGGCTACAGCGATGAGGTGGACAGCTATCGCGATGTGCACGACTACGCCAAGGCGCTGCAGGTGGCGCAGGCGGCTTCCACGGCGCTTCCGAAAGACAGCGACATTCAGACGCTGTACGCGGGCCAGTTGCTGGACACCGGCAAGGTCGATGAGGCGTTTGCCATCTCCAATAAGCAACTGACCGGCAAAAAGGAAGACCGCGGCGTTTACTTGACCATTGCGCAGATGTATTTCCGGATAAAGAAATACCCTCAGGCAATCGCGGCAATCGAAAAGGCCGAGGTGTTCTCGGTAAAGCCGGATGACAAAATCTACCCGCTTTTCCTGCGCGCCAGCATTGCGGACAAGCAGAACAACATGGAGCAGGCTGAAAAGGATCTGAAGACGCTGCTCGCGATCGATCCGAACAATGCCGCTGCGCTCAACAGTCTGGGATACATGTACGCCGACCGCGGTATCAAGCTGCCTGAGGCCACGTCCATGCTGAAAAAAGCGGTGGAGCTCGACCCACAGAATTACGCGTACCTGGATTCGCTGGGTTGGGCCTACTTCAAATCGGGTCAGTATGGGCTTGCAGAGACGGAGATGCAGCAGGCGGTCGACCGCAACCCGAATGATCCCACGCTGCACGACCACCTTGGCCAGGCCATGGAACACAATGGCAAGCTGAGGCTGGCCGTGGCGCAATGGGAACGCGCGGCAACGGAATACGCGCGCTCACTGCCGGCAGACATCGAGCAGGATGACGTGGCCAAGCTGCACAAGCGGCTGGACAGCGCACGCGTCAAGCTGGCGAAGAACTCGCGGGAGACGCGGCCAACGCCGTAAGCTTGCAGCAGGTGTTTGAACCATTGCAGCACGGCGCCATTGCGGAGAGGGAGCGGATTCTTCGTTCTGCCGGCGTCTTTGACGACGCGGAACGGGCCCTCTCGCCACGTGTCTGGGACGAGCCGAACGCGGGCAAGCTGTCGCCGTTCGAGCAGGACCGGCAGCGCATCGTGCAGGCTCGGGCTTTTCGGCGGCTGGCCGGCAAAACACAGGTCTTCACCAGCCGCGAGAGCGACCACTTTCGTTCGCGGCTGACCCACACAATCGAAGTAGTGCAGATTGCACGCGAGGTGGCGCGTGCCCTGGGGCTGAACGAAGAGCTGGTGGAAGCCCTTGCGCTGGTGCACGACATCGGCCACCCGCCTTTCGGCCACGCCGGAGAGCGAGCTCTGGACCGCTGCCTGCGCGAGCATGGGCAGCGATTCGATCACAATTTGCATGCGCTGCGCATCGTCGAACACTTTGAAGACTGGTACGCCGCGCACCGGGGCCTGAACCTGACGCTTGGTGTGCGCGAAGGCATCATCAAGCATTCGCGCGATTATGCACCGTCGGAATACCCGGAACTGAATAGCTACTATCTGGGTTTGCGGCCGCCGCTGGAGGCGCAACTGATCGACCTGGCCGACGAGATCGCATACTTGACGGCAGACCTGGACGATGGTGTGGAATCAGGACTGCTCGACATTGAGCACATCTGCGGCCACATCGGCATTATGGGTCAAGCGTATGAACGTGTCCGCCGACTGCACCCGAATGTGGATCGCAAGTTCCTGTTCCATGAGGCGCTGCAGTGGATGCAGGATGCCCTGACCGCCGACATGATCGCGACCATGCGGGAGCGCGTTGCGGATGCAGGTCTGACCACTCTGGACCAGGTGCGCCACTTCCCGGAACGCATGGCTATCTTCTCGCCGTTGATGGAGGCGAGGCGTTTAGAGGAAAAAAGCTACTTGCACGATGTGTTGTACACCTGCCCGACGCTTGAAGCAGAGCATGAGAAGGCAGAAAACGTCGTTTCGATGCTCTTCCAATTCTTTTTGCGTCAGCCCGAACGCATGCCGCCCAGCTACGTGGAAGAGAGCAGGACCGAGGGTTTGCCACGCGTGATTGCTGACTACATCGCTGGCATGACGGACAGCTACATCCTGCAGCAGTTCTGGACGGCATCGAAGCTGCGACGCGGTTTATAGCCCACTCACCCACGCAGCTTGCCGCGCCGGCGAAGGCTTTCCTCGTTGCGGAACTGAAGAAGTGTTCCGTCGTCCGCAAGCAGATCTTCCGCACATTGGAGGGCACGGGCAAGCGGCTCACCGCAGATGTGCCGCTCTGCCGGCTTCTTCAGGTGCCGGTACCAGACATCGTGGAATGCATGGTCCAGGCAGACCCGTTTGAAGCAGTGATCCAGGCGTAACGGCCATCGCTGCTCTCTTGCGCGCTGCGGAATCAGTTGCTCGGTCAGCAGCTTGAACCGTGCGATCTGGTCAGCGTCGGTCATAGATTCATGGGGCCTGGCCGCGGTGCAAAGCATGCCGCGGCAAAGAAGAAGTAAATGGGCAAGAACTCCATGGTGTAGCGCTGCTCCGCATTATCCAGGGTCAGCAGCAAACCGCAACGCAGCACCACAAAGGCACACATGCTCAAGCTCAACGGGGCCGCGGAGCGGAGGGCGCGCCGCAAACCCAGCAGGGCCAACCGCATGTACGCGGCGTTCAGCAGGGCATAGGCAATGGCGAAGAGGGTTTGGCCCGGATGGAGCCGGAAGCGCCACCATCGCTCATCAATGGGCAGCATCTCAATACGCGGGTGCAGCAGCATGTTGGCCAGACGCGCCGTCGGCAGAAGCAAGTAGTACTGCACGGGGTGTGCATGGATGCGCGCGGACGCCAGTGCATCGAACCCGGCTTCAATGTCCGGCCGCAGCTTCTTTGCGGTCGCCGCCTCCTGCAGCAGCAGCGTGGTTGCGCTGCGCTGCGCGGGCGAGTCAAAGGCGCGTGACGGCAAATCGTTCGGATCGATGGCACTCTCCGGGTAGTTCCAGTACGCGTCCTCGGTGCTGGTGAAGTCGATAGCAAAGGTGCGATACCAGCGGGGAAAGCCCCTTTCGTACGGCTCACCGGGGTCGGTCGCGGACTTGGGCGAAAGCGGTTGAAAGACGTGAAAGGTACGCACATTGCGCACTGTCCAGGGCACCAGCGGCAGTGCTGTTAGCGTGGCGCACAGGATGATGGGCCGCCAGCTTCGGAACGCGCGCATGCTGCCACGTAAAAAGAGTGGCAACACCGCGGCAGCCAGCAAACCCTGATCGGGCCGCAACAGAATGCTGTAACCCAGGCCAGCAGCGGTGATTGCCAGCGGCCATGGGCCCGGTTTGCGGCGCCATGCGTCTGCGGACCAATACGCGAGCGCAATCGTAAACAGCACCAGCGTTTCAGTCAGCGGCACGGCGGTGTAGTTCGCAACGAACGGGCAAAGCGTGCCCATGGCCAGCGCTGCAAGCCCGGCACGCCGGCCGAAGTTCCGCCAGGCCAGACGCGACACAAGCAGGCACGTGCCCAGGTCGGCCAGCACCTGAAACCACATCACGATGGCAAACACGCCGGCGCCATCCGGCGCCACGCTCGACCGCGGAAAGAGCAGTTGAATCGCGGCAAGGACGATCGGGTAGCCCGGCAGGCGGATTAACGTGGGGCGCGGCGCGGCGTCGGTCGAGAGGCCGTACGTGTGGGCATCAAGCCAGCTTTGCGATATGTCTAAGTAGAGCCCGGAGTCGCCCGCAACGAACGGCTGATACCGCACGAAATAGCAGCGCAGCAGAAATCCTGCCACTAGCAGCAAAGCGATGGTCCAGCCGGTTCTGTGCCACTCGACCTTTCGCATCGCTTTGCATCATACCGGCAGGCCAAACGAAACCGTCTAAGCATTCAGGTACGGACGGTTACGATACAAGAGGCATGCTGAACAGCACCAAACCCATCTTCTATGACGAGCAGCGCCGCCGCTGGAAGCGTCTGCGCCGCGTGCTGGACATTTCCGCCGCCTTTGGCCTGGTCTGCTTTGTCATTTTCGTAATCGGCGTGCTGCGCATTCGACCGCTGCCGGAACTTCTGCTGGAACAGCCAAAGCACAACTATCGTGCGCTGAACACCCCGCCTGTCCTGGCGGACAAGGCGAAGAAGTCGCGCTCGGCTCACCGCAAGACGGACCGGAAGCCGTCAGACGTGCCGCTGAACGGCGACGAAGGCTTGCGTGCCGCGTACTACGTGGACGAAGACGCCGCCAGCTACAGCTCGCTGCGGCAGCATGTGCAGCAGATCGACATGCTCTTTCCCACGTGGCTGCGGGTTATCACGCCAGACGGCAGGCTGACTGCGTATACGGTGGATTACCGGCCCTACAACGTGATCGACGGCCATGGCAACGTCAACGGCATCGACGTTGAAAACAAGGTCGAGCGCCTGATTGCGCAGTCAGGCGCAAACACGGAAGTCTTCCCGCTGGTCAGCAATTACAGCTTTGGCAAGCAGATGTTCGACCCTGCCGTCGGCGACTTCCTGAACAACCCGCAATCGCGTGCCACGTTCATTGCGGAGTCCATGCGCCTGCTCACGGCAAGTCAGCGCTACCACGGGCTTTCGCTCGACTTTGAAGATGTTCCAGCGGCCGCCCAGGCCGGTTATCGCCAGCTCATCGCCGATCTATACAAGCAGATGCACCCCAAGGGCCTGCGCCTCTACGTGAACACGCCGGTGGCGGACGAGGACTGGGACCTGGCCTTCATGGCTGCCAACTCCGACGGTCTGCTGCTGATGGATTATGACCAGCACGAGACGGAGTCTCAGCCCGGCCCGGTCGCGGCGCAGGACTGGTTCGTGCAGAACCTGAAGAACGTGATGACCAAGGTGCCCAAGCAGAAGATCATCTGCGCACTGGGCAGCTATGGCTACGACTGGACGACCCGCCTGCCCCAGGCCGTGGCACCGGTGAAGGGAAAGCATGTCGCCAAGCCAGCGGCGCCGCCCGAGGTTCTTGCGTCCGACAATCTCTCAACGCAGGCCGTTTGGCAGGCGGCGCTCGACTCCGGCTCTGAGATTGACCTGGACGACGTTTCGCGCAACCCGCACTTCACCTACGACGATGAGGACAACCAGGTCCGGCACCAGGTCTGGTTTCTGGATGCGGTCACGGTTTACAACGAAATACGCGCAGCCCGTGAGCTCGGCCTGCAGACCTTCGCGCTGTGGCGGCTGGGCGAAGAAGACCAGTCGGTATGGCGCGTTTGGGACCAGCCGATGCGTGCCTCACCATTGCGCGACCTGGCGGACGTGCCACCTGGCTGGGACCTGGATGTTGAGGGTATCGGGGACATCATGCGTGTTTCCGGCCAGCCGCGCAATGGGCATCGCGCGCTTACGATCGACGATGACTCCAAGCAGATCGACTCCGAGGTGATGTCGATTCTGCCTCAGTCCTACACCGTCACCTATTTCGGCTACCACCCAAAGAAGCTGGCAATCACCTTTGACGACGGCCCGGATCCTGAATACACGCCACGCATTCTTGACATTCTGAAAAAGTACAACGTCAAAGCCACGTTCTTCATGATCGGCGAAGAAGCCGAGGACAATGTGGGTGTAATGCGGCGTGTATATCGCGAAGGTCACGAGATCGGCAACCACACCTTCACGCACCCGGACATTAGCGGCATCTCGCCGAAGCAGGTGGACCTGCAACTGAATCTGACGGAGCGGCTCTTCGCGGCGAAGCTGGGCGTGCAACCGTTGTATTTCCGGCCGCCGTACTCCATCGACCAGGAGCCGGACACGAACGATCAGGCCGGGCCAGTAGAGCGCGTGCAGCAGCTTGGCTACACCGTTGTCGGCAACAAGATTGATACCAATGACTGGGATGAGCACCCGCGCAAGACGCCACAGGAGATAGTGCAGGGTGTGCTTGATCAAATCCGCATCGCCGAGAAGCGGTCTGACGTACGTGGATCCATCATCCTGATGCACGATGGAGGCGGCGATCGCTCGCCAACCGTCGCGGCGTTACCCGTGCTCATCCAGGAACTGCGCGCGCGAGGCTACGAATTCGTTCCGGTCAGCGCGCTGGTTGGCAAGTCGCGTGAGCAGGTGATGCCGCCCGTTACGGGCTGGCGGCGCAAAGCGTTCGCGGCCGTAGACTCGATCGCATTCTTTGGCCTGGCGACCTTTAACCATTTCGTGGTGATGGTCTTCTTTGTCGGTGACGTTTTGATGAGCGCCCGGCTCATCATCATCGGGCTTTTCGCGCTGATCGACCGGTTGCACAAGCGCAAGAGCTTTGCCGGACCTGATTACCAGCCGCACGTCGCGGTGTTGATTCCCGCGTACAACGAAGAGAAAGTGATCGTGCGGACAGTTCGCTCGGTCATGATGTCTTCGTATAAGAACCTGCGCATTATCGTGATCGACGACGGCTCCAAGGACCGTACCGCAGAGGTTGCGCGTGAGGCATATCCGGCAGATATCGAGAGCGGCCGGCTTGTTGTTGTGCGCAAAGAGAACGCCGGCAAAGCCGAAGCGCTGAACTATGCTCTGCGTGAGTTGGTGCACGAGGAACTGTACGTCGGCATTGACGCGGATACGGTCATCGCGCACGATGCGATCGCGCGCCTTGTTCCGCACTTCGCGAACCCAAAGATCGGTGCGGTCGCCGGCAATGCAAAGGTCGGAAATCGCGTGAACTTGTGGACGCGCTGGCAGGCGCTGGAGTACATCACCAGCCAAAATTTTGAGCGTCGTGCGCTCGATCTGTTTGGCGTTGTGGTCGTAGTGCCGGGAGCGATCGGTGCGTGGCGCTTTGCCCCCGTGCAGGAGGCCGGCGGCTACCACTCCAACACTGTTGCCGAGGACGCCGACCTGACGATGATCCTGCTCGAAAAGGGCTATGAGGTCATCTATGAGGATCAGGCGCTCGCCTTTACCGAAGCACCTGTGAACGCAAACGGCTTGATGCGGCAGCGCTTCCGCTGGAGCTTCGGCATCATGCAGGCGGTCTTCAAGCACCTGGGCGCCGTGCGCAATCGCCGCGCCATGGGCCTGTTTGCATTGCCGAACATCATCATCTTTCAGATATTGTTGCCGCTGGTCTCACCGTTGATTGACCTGATGTTTGTGGCGAGCCTGTTCCGCTGGCTTTACGACCGGCACTTTCATCCTGAGGCGGCCAGTTCGGCCAGCTTTCTGAAGCTGCTCACATATTTTCTCGCGTTCATGATCATCGACTTCTCGGCTTCGGCGCTCGCGTTTATGCTGGAACGCCGGCACCCGGCGAGCAAGGGCGATGGCTGGTTGCTGGTCCATATCTGGATTCAGCGGTTCACGTATCGCCAGGTGTTCTCAGTGGTGCTGCTGAAGACGATAAAACGCGTCATCGATGGCCGGCCGTTCAGTTGGGACAAGTTGGAGCGTACCGCCAAAATGAGCAAGTCGACCGACCAGATGCTGAACGGCTCGCCCGCGCCCGGCTCCTGAGATGGCAGGGGTTCTGCGGCGGTAAACTTGCTGCATGGCCACGAACACGATACCCACGTTGCACGATATCGATCCGACCAGCGGCCCGCTGTCGCTGTCTCCTTTCCACAACGAGGCCTTTCTCGATTTCACGCTGGCGGATGTAACCCGCGGCATGGGGGAGGCTCTCCGCTTTGTGGAATCGCAGCTTGGCCACGAATATCCCATGATCGTCGGCGGCCGCCGCGTTCACGCTGCCGGGAAGATTCGATCGGTAAACCCCGCTCGCCCTGCCCAACTCGTCGCCTTGCACCAGGAGGCGGAGGCCGAGCACGTGGAGCAGGCGGTGCGGGCCGCTGCAACGGCGTTCGCAAGCTGGAAGGATGTTCCGGTGCAGCAGCGTGCCGGGTTGCTGGTGCGCACGGCAGAACTGCTGCGCGAACGCAAGCTGGAGTTTTGTGCGTGGCTCACGTTTGAAGTCGGCAAGAACTATGCCGAGGCGGACGCGGACGTCGCCGAGTGCATAGACTTCTTGGAGTTCTACGCGCGCGAAGCTCTGCGTCTCGACCGTGCAGAGACGCCGATCCAGTTTCCGGGCGAGCGCAACCGCTTGCGTTACCTTCCGTTGGGCGTGGGTGCCGTGATTGCGCCGTGGAATTTTCCGTTGGCAATCCTGTGCGGCATGACCGTGGCCGCGGTGGTTACCGGCAACACTGTCGTGATGAAACCGAGTGTCGATGCACCAACTATCGCGGTGCGGCTGCTGATGTTGCTGGAGGAAGCGGGCATGCCGGAGGGCGTCGTCAACCTGCTGCAGGGAACTGGGGAACTCGCCGGCCGCACGCTGGTTGAGCATCCCGAGGTGCGCTTCATCAGCTTCACCGGCTCCAAAAAGGTTGGCCTGGACGTGCACGAGCGTGCGGCGAAGCAACGGCCCGGTCAGCGCTTTCTGAAGCGTACCGTTCTTGAGCTCGGCGGCAAGGACGCGATCATCGTCGATAACGACTGCGACATCGACGCCGCGGTCGAGGGCGTCGTGGCCTCGGCCTTCGGCTTCAACGGCCAGAAGTGTTCCGCCTGCTCGCGCGCCATCGTCGATAGGCATATCTATGACGTATTCCTGGACAAGCTGAGCGACCGTGTTGCGCAGATCAAGCAGGGCGACCCGGCCGACAACTTCGCGATGGGACCCGTCATCAGCGAAACTTCATACAAGCGCGTGCTCGACTACATCTCGGTTGGCAAAGGCGAGGGGCGTCTGCTGACGGGAGGCTCGCCGGTGCAGAGCGAGACCAACGGGTGGTACATCCAGCCGACGGTCATTGTGGATGTGGCGCCCGACTCCCGCATCGCGCAGGAAGAGATCTTCGGGCCGGTGCTGGCGGTGATTCGCTCTGACTCCTTCCCCGAAGCGATACAGATTGCGAACAACTCGGATTATGGCCTGACTGGCGCAATTTATTCGAACAACCGCGAGCGGCTCGACGTCGCGACCGAACAGTTCCACGTCGGCAACTTGTACCTGAATCGCAAGTGCACGGGCGCCATGGTCGGCGCGCACCCGTTTGGCGGCTTCAACCTGAGCGGCACCGACTCCAAGGCGGGCGGCCCGGATTACCTTTTGCTGTTCACGCAGGCCAAGTCCATTGCGGAGAAGCTGGGCGTGCTGCCGGAGACGGACGAGTTCCGGCACCCGGACGGCATTTAGCGCTCGTCGCTTGCGCGCCATCGCCTGAAATCTACGAGTCGGCGTCGAAGCCGCTCGCGGTCACGCGGGCTGCTTCGGCGAGTTCAGGGTGGTGCAGCACGAAGAGAGCCAACTCCAGGCGATCACTGACCCCGGCCAGATCGTAAATGCCGCCCAGCATGTTCTTGATCACCTGCTCGCTCGTACCTAGTTCGCGCGCGATCTCAATGTTTTTCGCTCCACGCGAAACACCGCTCATCACCTTCACCTGCCGCGGCGAGAGCTGTGCCAGCACGCGCGCACCGGTGGTGTTGGGAACTGCTTCGGGAGGCGGGCCAGACCATCGCTCACCCCTGGCGGCTGCCTGCAGACAGGCCAGCAATTGACGCGCGTCCGCGTTGCGGGGCAGGGTACCCCGGATTGCGGGAAGCTCCGTGAACTCGAACGGATGCTGGCGGGCCGTCAGCAGGATGATCGTATTTCCATGCTCCGCGGCAGTATGGGCAAGCTGGGCCAGGCTACTCACCAGCGCATCCGAGATCATCGCGATGCTTTTTGGTTGCGCTGCCAAGGCTGCCTCCAGGCTGTGCTGATCGCGCAGCGGCGGTTGCTGGAACGCAAATTCATGTTGCGTCTGCAGGGCATGGGCCACGCCCGCGCAGAAGAGTACATCCGTCTCGGCGAGCAGCACTGGAATCGGCACAGCAGCATCCTAAACCCGCGACAAAGCCGTGAATCCTGCGCTTAGGCATTCTCATCCGATAAGGTGAGCAACCACGGCGTCAACACGCGCCGCTGCTTTGGTGCGAGACTCAGATTATGGCCCGGCCTATACTCTTCGCGATCGACGACGACACCAGCGTCTTGGAAGCCGTGGTGCAGGATCTGCGCCGCAACTACGGTCAGCGATACCGCATTCTGCGCGCGGCCAGCGGTCAGGCGGCTCTGGACACCTGTGTGCAGCTGAAGGAACGGAACGACAGCGTTGCGCTTTTCCTGAGCGATCAGCGCATGCCGGGTATGACCGGTGTTGATTTTCTGAGCCGAGCCATCGATCTGTATCCTGACGCCAAGCGAGTTTTGCTGACGGCCTACGCGGACACCGAAGCCGCGATCCGCGCCATCAATACCGCCAAAATTCATTACTACCTGAACAAGCCCTGGGACCCACCCGAGGAAAAACTATATCCGGTGCTGGACGACCTCTTGTCGAGCTGGCATGAGGGCTACAAGCCGCCCTATGAGGGGCTGCAGGTGGTGGGCACGCGCTGGGGTGCCGCCGACCACAACGTGCGCGAGTTTCTCACGCGCAACCATGTCAGCTACCGTTGGCTTGATCCGCAGAACACGCCGGAGGCGCTGGAGCTTCTGCAGTCTCGCGGCATCGATGATGCTCGCCTGCCCGTGGTGGTGTTCAACGACGGAACGGCGATGGTACAGCCGACGCAGCAGGATCTGGCGACCAAGGTCGGCCTTAAGACGCGTGTGGAACGTGACTTCTACGACGTAGTGATAGTTGGTGCCGGCCCGGCCGGATTGGCGGCAGGCGTGTACGGCGCGTCGGAGGGACTGCGGACGCTGATCGTTGAGCCGGAGGCGCCGGGCGGTCAGGCCGGCTCCAGTTCCAGAATCGAAAATTACCTTGGCTTCCCCCAGGGGCTCAGCGGCGATGAACTCGCCAAGCGTGGCTTCATCCAGGCGCAACGTTTAGGTGCAGAGTTCGTCACCGAACGGGTGATGTGCATTCGCATCGAGGACCAGTACCGTGTGGTTGTGCTGAGCGATGGTCGTGAGGTGAGCGCTTCGGTCGTTTTGATCGCCACCGGCGTTTCCTGGTGCCGGCTGAACGTGCCCGGTGCCGATAGCCTGGTGGGCCGTGGCATCTACTACGGTGCCGCGCAAAGCGAGGCGGCGTCCTGCAGGGACGAGAGCGTCTTCATCGTGGGTGGCGCGAACTCGGCAGGTCAGGCTGCCATGCACTTCAGCAAGTATGCGGATCGGGTCACCATGCTGGTTCGTGCGGATTCGCTGGAAAAGAGCATGTCGAAGTATCTCATCGACCAGATCGCATCTACGCCGAACATCACGGTCGACACCCGGACCGAGATTACCCAGTTCGGCGGCGATGATCACCTGCGCTGCATCCAGGTAAAAAGCAACGGCGGCACCGAATCCCGGGAAGCTTCGTCTGTGTTTATCTTCATCGGGGCAGCACCGAAAACAGATTGGTTGCCGAAGGAAATCCTGCGCGATGACCGCGGTTTTGTCCTGGCTGGACCGGACCTGCGCCGCGCCGGTATCGACAAGATGCCTGGCGGCCGCGACCCCTTTCTGCTCGAAACCAGCGTTCCCGGCATTTTTGTCGCCGGCGATGTGCGGCACGGCTCGGTCAAGCGCGCCGCCTCCGCCGTTGGCGAAGGTTCTATTGCAATCCAGTTCGTCCATCAATATCTGGCGGAGTTTTAACCCATCATGGCAACCCCGAGCCTGACCCAGGCACCTGACTGTTTTGCTGATCGCACGGCCGAACAACGCGAGCTGATTGCAAAACTGCACCAGGACATGTTTGCCGAGGTGAACGAGTCGGAGCTTGCCTGCCTTGTCGCTGTTGCCGTGGAACAGGTGTACGCCGACGGCGACGTGCTCGCCACACCCGACTCCGAGCTGGGCGATTTTTGCGTCATGCTTGAGGGCAAGGTCATGGTCGCGCGTACCGGCGGAAGCGGGAAAGATCTTTTTCGCAAGGTGGTCGCAGCGCCGTCAGTGATGGGCGACCTGGCGATGCTCGGAATGGGTACGAATCAGGCCAGCGTCATTGCGGAGGGTCCGGTGCGCGCGCTCCGCATCACCGAGGATCTTTTCTGGCACTTGATGGCGACCTGCCCCGGTTTGCGCAAGGCAATCCTGAAAGAGTTCAGCACGCGTGTGCGCGGGATGGCAGCGATGCAGTCGCAGGAAGATCGACTGATTACGCTGGGAACCATGACCGCCGGTTTGATGCACGAGCTGAATAATCCTGGTGCCGCGGCGCGGCGTGCGGCCTCCCAATTGCGCGATAACCTGAACCGCATGCACCTGCTCGCGCGCGGTTTTTCAGAGCATGGGCACTCGGATATGCAGCGCGCTTGCTTGACCGAACTGCAGGAACGCGTGCTGAACGCGAAGCGAAACGTGTGCATGGATTCGCTGCAACAGGCGGACCGCGAAGATGCACTGGGTGCGTGGATGGACGACCACCAGGTGCAGAACGCATGGACGCTCGCGCCTACGCTGGTGGCGAGCGGCATCGCCGCGGAGGACCTGCAGTGCCTTGCCGGTGCCTTTACCGGGGCCGCGTTGCAGGAACCGCTGGACTGGCTGGAAGCAACCGCGTCCAGCATGCAGCAGGTCTCGCTTGTAGAAGAAAGCGTGGCGCGCGTACACGACCTGGCCAAGGCCGTAAAGACCTACGTACATGAGGGCCAGGGCGGACAACAAAACCTTTCTGTGAATGAGAGTATTCACGCCACGTTGATGTTGCTGAAGCACAAATTCCGGGAAAAGCAAATCAGCGTACAAAAAGAGTTCGGCGCCAATTTGCCGCCGCTCACCTGCGTCTGCAGCGGCTTGAACCAGGTTTGGACCAATTTGCTGGACAATGCGATCGATGCCGTGCCGGAAGGCGGGCACATTACCGTGCGCACCTGGCGGCAGGACGACGATCTGCTTGTCAGCATAGGTGACAACGGGCCCGGCATCCCGGATTCCGAACAGCAGCACATTTTCGAGCCGTTCTATACGACTAAGCCTGCCGGCGTCGGCACAGGCATGGGCCTCGGAATTGCGCAACACATCGTTGAAAGCTACGACGGCAATATCGGCCTGCACTCGAAGCCGGGCGCGACCGAGTTCGTCGTTCGCGTGCCCTTCTCAAAGGGAGCCGTCTCAAAATAGTTTGTACGTACGATTGCTGACGCTCTCCGCTGACGTTCCCCGCTCCGCACGCATCTAGTTCCACGAGGGATCTATGTACAAGGCCGTGCTTTGCGATCTGGATGGAACGCTGCTGGACAGTAACCACTTCCATGCGGAGGCATGGCAGCGCACCTTTGAGAACTTCGACTTCCAGGTCACCTTTGAAGACATGGTGAAGCAGATCGGCAAGGGTGGTGACCAGGTCATTGCCACCGTTGTGCCCGAGGACAGGGTGAAGGATCTCGAAGAAGATCTGAAGAACTTTCGCAAAGATTTGTTCCACCGCGAGTACATGGACCGCATCGTTCCATTCAGCGACGCGAAGAACCTGCTGAAGCGCATGCGACAGGAAGGCTTGCGCATCTCGGTCGCATCGTCGACGAACAAGGAGGACCTGCACGCCTTCCTGATGCTGCTGCGCATTCACGCGCTCGTTGAGGAACACACCACGGCCGACGATGCTGCACGGACGAAACCGGAGCCCGACATCTTTCAAGCGGCACTGAAAAAACTCGGCATTGAGTCGGAAGATGCAGTGGCGCTGGGCGACACGCCCTGGGATGTAGAGGCGGCGAATAAGGCGGGCGTGAAGACCATCGCACTGACCTGTGGCGGCTGGACCGAGCAGCAGTTGAAAGATGCGGGCGCGATCGCCGTTTACCGCGATCCTGCAGATTTGCTGCGCCATTTCGACGATTCGCCTCTCGCTGGTTGATCCGTCAAAGCGATGGCGGCCATCATGCGGCCGGTGAAGCCCTGCTCCGCGCGATAACTGAAGAAGCGCCCCGTGTCCGCGGCGGTATCTTCGCCGAGCACGTGGATGTGTGCGTCCGGGACGCCCGCGTCGAGCAGTTGCCGCCGGTTTGCCTCCCACAGGTCGAGGTGGAGCTGCGGCCCGATCGGCGAGTGCCCTGGCGCACGTGCGGTCAGGAAGAGCAACGGGTACTTTTCCCGAACGGGATCTGACTCATAGACCTCACGGAACAGTTCCGGCGCGTAGCGGAATTGCGACTCGAACTCATGCCGCACCTCTTCTCCCACGGCATAGCTATCCGGCCCAACGCTGGGGCCGATGGCAGCATGCAGGTTTGCTGGATCCGTGCCGTAGCGAAGCCGCATGGAACCGGCCGTGCGTTCCACGATGCGCGCCAGCGTTCCGCGCCAGCCCGCGTGTACCGCCGCGACGGCACGTTGTACTGGGTCGAAGAGCAGCACGGGCGTGCAATCCGCCGCCTGCACGGTGAGCAGCAGCGCCGGCACATCGGTCATCAGAGCGTCGCCGCGCAGGCGCGCCGGCTCCAGAAAATCGCTTGCCGCGTCCTCCAGGCGGTTCAGTGTTCGCACCACGGGCGTGTGTTTTTGTTGCAGCAGACCGAACGCCAACATGCCCTCTGCCCCGAGTGCCTTCAGAAACGCAGCTCGATTGCGGCGCACCAGCTCCGCGTCATCCTGCTTCGTAAAGCCAAGGTTCAGGTCGCCCAACCCGGCGGGCAGAGCCGGCCGGAAGACGCGCGAGAACCCGCCTTGCCGCGTGGAGAATCCATGCACCAGGCCAGGCTGTTCCAGCAGAGGTGAGCGAAGGACCATCGGCTTCTGCTTCGGTGTGGTTGCGGCACGCTCTGCCTCCGCCTGCTTCCGGCCTACTGGTTTCCGCTCGCCACCGGCCCAGCTGCCCCGCCGCGAGGCACGCGTTCCATGGGCCAGCCCTACTCCGGCCAGAATGTCGTCTACCGTGGCGATCGCTTCCGGCGATTCCAAATCTTTCCCGCTTGGCAGGGAAGGCTTTGTGAGGGGAGAGACTGTCTCGGAGGGGTTCTGCTTGCGTGCCACCCTTCGATTCTAAGGTGGGTACCGGACCGAGTGTGCCGTCACGAAACGCGCTTACGGTCCTCAAAGTATTTCCCAATCCCAAGCAGAAGGAAGAGCGATCCGGTCGGCACGCATCCCAGCCCGACCATCAGGCAAATCCACCCTGCGGGCGTGGTCGGCCCGTGCTTGGTGAGCCCACCGCTCAGCGCGACAAACAGCCAGCACGCCATGCCGACCAGCCAGATCGGCGCGGCGACACGCAGGATCGCACGCGTGTCCTTCCGCATGCGGCCCGCTGCGGGCTGGAAAGAACCGCTCACCGGCGAATCGCCGCCTGCATCAGGAACACGGCCACGCCGGTGACCGAAACATAGAGCCAGATTGGGAAGGTCCAGCGCGCCACCTTGCGATGCTGCACAAACCGCTGCGACAGCGACAGAAAAAAGGTGATCAGCACCAATGGCAGCGCCACAATCGATAGCGTAATGTGCGACAGCAGCAGCACGAGGTAACTCCACCACAAGCCGCCCGCGTGCGCGATGGGCAGGTGGTACTCGCCGTGCAGCGCGTGATTCGCGATATAGGACACGAGAAAGAGCGTGGAAAAGACGAACGCGGCAGACATCATCGCCCGGTGCAGACGCACGTTGCGATTGCGAATCTGTACAAAGCCGGCGACCAGAGCAATCGCTGCCAGTCCGTTCAGCACCGCGTTCAGCGCGGGCAAAAACAGGAAGCGCGTGTGGTTCGTGTCGATCGGCGGATGGTAGTACACCAGCCAGAACAGAAAGGCGCTGGCCAGCGCAGAAACCGCCAGGATGCCGAACACAGCCGACTTTGGTGTGTGGATTCGTTCGTTCGCGGGGATGGGAGGGGAGGCAGTCGACATAATCCGGGTCAGTAGGCGATGCGTCCCTGCGCATTCAGGATCATGGCCGCGAGCAGCAGCGGCAGATAGATCACGCTAACCTTCAGCAGGTCGCGCGCGATCTTGCGCGAAACCTCCGCCGGCAGGTCGCGGGTGATGCGCAGGAACCGGATCGTGTACCAAAGATAAGCCGCGCCTAGGATGATGGCGCACGCGCCGTAGATCCATCCGCACATACCCAGATATACCGGCCACAGGCTCACCGGAATCATCAGCAGGGCATAGAACAACGCCTGGGCGGCCGTCGCGCGGCCTCCTGGCACGGCCACCGCCGTCACGCGGATGCCGGCGCGTGCGTAGTCTGCGCGGTACAGCCAGCCGATCGCTTCAAAGTGCGGGAACTGCCACACGAACAGCACAGTGAAGAGCGCGACCGCTTCCCATTCAATTTGCCCGCGCGCCGCGGTCCAGCCGATCAGCGGCGGCAGCGCACCGGGGAATGCCCCGACAAAGGTGGCAATCATGCTGATCCGCTTCAGCGGCGTATAGATGGCCACATAGCTTGCAGCGGTCAGCAGTGTCAGAAATCCCGTAAGCGGCGTGGTCACAATCGCCAGGTACAGCGACCCGAGCCCGACAGCCAGCAGGCCCAGCAGCGCCCCATGGACCAGGCCGATGCGCGCCGCTGCCATGGGCCGCCACGCGGTGCGGTTCATCAGAGCGTCCGTTTTCCGCTCCAGCACCTGATTCAATGCACTCGATCCGGCGGAGACGACACCGATGCCCAGCATAGTTTGCAAAAACTGCAGTTGAAGCGGGCTGATGCCGGAGCGCAATGATCCCAGGTAATAGCCGGCCGCCGCAGTGATGACCACCATCAACGACACCCGCAGCTTGAACATCTCCGCGTAGTCGGCCAGCAGCGTGCTTCGCCGTGCTTGGCTCGTCGCGGGAATGGAAGCTGTTACGGCCATTGCGTCGACCTTTAGGATAACGCGGCAGCGTGCCGTAGCCGTTCACGGCGAGCGAACAACGGCTAAGTGACACGCCCCGGTGCATCGTCATGCTGCACCAGGTACTCGTTCGCGAAGACAACAACCATGGCGGCGGTCGGCACCGCGACCAGCGCGCCAACGATGCCCGCGATCTCCGTACCACACAAAAGGGCGACCAACACGGTAATACCCATCAGGTCGACACTGGTCTTCATGATGCGCGGCGTGAGTATCGCGTTTTCGATCTGAACATAAATCACGTAGGCAATCACGACCCCGAGTGCCTTGGTCCAGCTATCGGACGCGGCAACCATGATCGCGATGGTAATCGTGATCAGGTTTCCGGCCACGGGGATCAGGTTTGTGATGCCCATCAGAATGCCGAGCAGCACAAAATACCGCACGTGCAGCGCCCCGAACACAATCAGCATGTAAATGGCGACAGCAGCCATCAGGGTGAGCTGTCCAAACAGCCACTTGGAGACACGCTCCTCCGACGTCAACAATGTGTTTGCCAGGCGTGTGCGCTTGTCAATGGGCCAGAGCGAAAGGAAGTACTGATATACCTCCTCGCCTTCCAGAATGAAATACACGCACAGGATGACGCCCGTCAAAACATCGAACAGGTGCGTCGCCCAACGGGGCAGAGCGTCGAAAACATAGGCCGCAAACGCGCCGACCACGTTCTGCGCCTCTGCCGCGACCTTGGACATATCAACCTTGGAAGCCAGGGGCAGCCGCTGCACCTTTGCAAGCGCCTGGGGTATGCGGTGCGGCAGATCCGATACGAAACTCGCGAAATCGCGAATCACGGGCGGAAAACCGATCCAGAAGAAGAGGGTGAGTGCCAGAAAGATGCCGGCAAATAGCAGGATGGTCGCCGTGCCCTTGCCCGCATGCCGGTTGCGAAAGCGTATCTTCTCCAGCCGCTTCACAATCGGCGTCAGCACCACCGCAAAGAGCCCTGACACATACAAGATGAGCAGGACGTGGTGCAGCTTCCACGCAAGTGCAAGCGCACCCGCGAGTACAAACGTAAACAGGATGTAACCGCGCACCCGGCGTCGTTCCGGTAGCAGTGCAGCGTCCACGTGCATTTCTCCGTTCCTGCGTTGGATGCGCAAACCGGTTGCGCTGTCGTTTGGGAACAGTCACAAGCACCGGGAGCCGATCAACTCAACTCACGCCATGGAGGCCCAACTGCTGCAACAACGCGGAGACGGTCTGCTCAACATTCTGATCTGCGGTTGCGATCCGAACGCGCGCAACACGCTTATAGAGCGGTGCACGATACCGGAAGCGTTCTTCAGCGGCCTGCAGGTTCGGGCGTTCCACACCCTCTGTCTGGGCCTGGCAACGGGCAAGCAGGACGGGCAGGTCGGCGTCCAGAAAGACCACCGTCGTACGGGGCGTTTGCTCCAGCAGGAGCCGGTTGGCGAGAACCTCCACCGCGCCGCCGCCCAGCGCAATGACCGCATCGCGCTCCCCTAGCGCATGCGCAATGGCTGAGGTTTCCATTCTGCGGAAGACAAATTCGCCGTATTTGGCGAAGATTTCGGCGATCGGTGTGCCGGCCTTCTGCACGATCGCATCATCCACGTCGACAAAGCGCCAGCCGAGCCGCCCGGCAAGCATGCTGCCTACGGTCGATTTTCCCGCGCCCATAAAGCCGGTCAGCACAATGCGGGTTGGGGTAGACAGTGTTCTGGTGGGCATAGTGACCTGCCCATTCAGTATCGCTTGCGCCGACGCGCTCGTGTCAGCGCTGCAGATTGCCTCTTCCGGTTCACAGACTGCGGTCATCGTGGGCTCTTGAAATTGCGGTTGCGTTACAAAAAGAAGAACCGCGGCTTAGGGGCCGCGGCTCGGGTCGAAATCAGTTGCTGAGAATTACTGCCGGGGGCAGTTCCGATACGCAACCGTCGCCTGAGCCGCTACTGGCCACCAGTAGCGGTACGGAAACGAAGCGAAGGTAAACTGCAGCGCCATCTCTGACGAGTAAGGTACACAGGTGTCGCCGCGAATACAAGCAAACGTGGAAAGCTTGCACGCGATTCACATATCGTCGATTTGTCGCGTGCATGCTTCCCGTTAGTTGATCGCGCCGCTTCCGCCGTCGTTCAACCGGCTTTGGATGTTGGACCAGACTTCATCCGTCGGAGCATCACCTTCCGGCTCCAGCAGCATTCTCGCGGTTTCAGCGATGTACTCCAGATCACGCACCAACTCGGCTGCCTGTGGGCAGTCGCGCAAGATGTCCGCAAAGCGCGGGTCGGCGCTCAGCTTGCCGCCCTGGGCACGCTCAAACAGCTCCGGCAAGGCCTTTTCAAATTCCTCACAGGTCCACGGTGTGTTGTCATCGTGCTCGATCATTGCACCGCCTCCTGCAGCTTTCCGTTTGAAACGGCCTGCTCCTGCTGACGCAGGATTTCACGCAGCTTCAGGCGTGCCTTGTGCAGCTGAGATTTGCTGTTTCCGGTGGAGCACTCAAGCATCTCCGCGATCTCGTTGTGCTCGTAACCCTCAACGTCGTGCAGCACGAACACCAGGCGATAGCCCGGGGGCAGCGTGCCCACGGCGCGTTCCAGCGCCACGCGGTCGACTGATCCAGAGAGCCGCGGATCGCGCGAGCCAAAGTCCCGCTTGGGTGCGTCTTCTTCTGACGGGTTGATCGTTTCTTCCAGCGAAACCAGCTGCAAACCCTTCTTGCGAAGGTGCATTAGCACCAGGTTCACCGTGAGCCGGTGCAGCCAGGTGGAAAACGCACTTTCGCCGCGGAACGATCCAAGCTTGCGATAAAGGTGAAGAAACGCCTCTTGCGTCATGTCCTCGGCTTCGGAAACATTGCCGAGCATGCGCAGGCAGAGCGTGTAGACACGGCGCTTATGGAGCGCATAGAGCTTTGAGAACGCATCCGGGTCGCCGTTCTTGGCGCGCTCCAGTGCGTCAGCCTCACCAGCGATGGGCGGATTTCTTTTGAACAGCCCAGGCGGAGGCGATGAATTTGTTTGAGCCATTGAATAAACCTGTGAGTGCATAGGCCTCGCGATCATGCTTCGCCGGGATTGGCGAAGGTGTCTCGATGCTGCTTCGCTGCCGATGCCACACTCAGAATAACGCAGGAGTGCACATCGGCCGGAGATCGAAAGCAGCGGTGCCCATGTGAGAAGCCCCGGAACATCCGGGTTGTATCTGCACCATCGGATCGTTCCGGGCGCACTCCTACGGGTCTGTCTGCGGCAGCAGATTCGATGGCAGCAGATTCGATCAGCTTCCGATGAAGCGTGCATACAGTGTGCGGGCACGCGCCGCGTCGCTGGTGCCTTGCACCACGGTTCGGCCGTCGGCAAACACGTTCAGCGTGTGCTCGCCATGCTGGAAGCGCAGCATCAACCCGTTGAAGCGTACGGGGCCGTGTGGCTGCAACCTGGCTGCGAGCGATTCGAAGTCGATCGGGCGTGCGTGCTCGTGTATCTGCACGGAGTTGCGTCCGCACAGCGTGATGTGCGGACGGCCTTCGCCGCGAAGATGAACGAAATCGCGATCTCCGCACACGCGGCAGCCCGTGCGCGTCCTGCCTGTCGCAATCTCTGCATGTTCGCCCGTCCACACGTCCATTGACCACAACGTGCGTCGCATCGCTGCCGCATTGCCGGACAGGTACTTCAGCGCTTCGGTCACCTGCAACGAGGCGGCCACGTTAACCGCGGTGTTCAGGATGCCTGCGGTGTCGCAGGTTTCTACCGTGCCGCCAGGCGGCTCGGGGAACAGGCAGGCCAGGCACGCGGTCCCGTTTTCCGCTGTGCCGGGCACAATGTTCATGGTCGCCGCATAGCTGCCGATCGCCGCCGCATAGATCCAGGGCGTCCCACGTTCCACGGCGAAATCGTTCAAAAGGTAGCGGGTTTCAAAGTTGTCCGTGCCGTCCAGCAGAATGTCCGCAGCGCCAAGCAGTGCATCGATGTTCCCGGGCGTCAGGTCGGCCACGTGCGCGGTCACCTGCACGTCCGCGTTGATCTCCTTCAAACGCCGGCGAGCGGCCTCGGCCTTTGGCAGGGCTTCCGCCGCGTCTGCCTCAGTAAACAGAAGCTGGCGCTGCAGGTTCGACCATTCCACAAAATCTCGGTCCAGCACGGTAAGCCGCCCCACGCCAGCCCGCGCCAATAACGCCGCTGCCGCGGCGCCGGTCGCACCACAGCCAACCACCGCGGCGTGCGCGGCAGCGAGCCGCTGCTGCCCGGACCGTCCCATCGGCATAAACAGCGTCTGCCGCGAGTATCGCTCCAGGTTTGGCGATGGCTGCCGGTCCTCGAGCGCGGGTGTAGGCACAGCATCTCCCATGGTTCCAGTGTAGGCCGCCGCCCATCTGACCGGCCGGGGCAGGTTAGGTGACAGGTTCCGCCCGGCACTAACCCCACGGCACGATTCCGCATCCTAGGAGACAATTCAACCAATTGGCGGGTTCGCGCGTGGTCCGTGCCACGCATGGTTCGTCTCTCGCACGTTCTGCTCATGGGTGTACCTCGCCCCACGCAGCGACGGGCAGCGTTTATTGCGGAGAAGTAGAGATTTGAAGTTGCAGGCGGCACGCAGATCGGATCGCAACGCGGCATGGCAGGCTGGCACCCGGGCAGTGACGGTGAGCCGCTGCGGCGCGGCAGTGTTGGCCTTCCTGATGCCGTTAAACCTTCTGAACGCGCAAAGCACGCAGCAGAGTCCGTCCAACGCCTCCGCCGGCAGTACGCAGCAGGGTGCCGCCCCCGCTCCGCAAACGGCGACCCCGCCCAGCCAGGCCGCGCAGCCTGTTCCTGGCCAGCCCGGATCGCCTGCGCCTGGCGCGACCTCCACGCTGAATTCGACCAGCCCGGTCGACCAGGAGCGTGCCCAGCAGGCGCAGGCCAATCAAGAGGCAGCGCAAGCCGTGTCGGCGCTGTACTCGCTTCGCGGCCGCAGGATTGCAGCAATCCGTTTTGAGGGCGTGAATTTTCAGAACGAGGCGGCGGCGCTGCCCGGCCAGCTCGGTTTGAAGTCCGGCGACACGCTCGATCCCGCCAAGGTCCGCGCAGCGACACGCAAGCTCTTTCTGACAGGGCGTTACCGCGACATCCAGGTACGCACGGTGCAGCAGGGCAACAGCCTGGTACTGATCTTTGCCGGTACGCCACGCTACTTCGTGGGGCGGGTTGTCATCGAGGGCGTTAAGTCCGGCCGGCTTGCTTCCATTCTTGAGTACGCCACGCAGCTGCAGCCAGGTCTGCCGTTTGTGCAGAATGACGTTGCCGCCGGCGAACAGGGCATTCGCCAATCACTGGCGCAGAGCGGCTACTATGAGCCACGCATCCAGTCCCGCACGCTTCGGCGCGACGACGGCCATCAGGTCGACATCACCTACAACGTGCTGGTTGGCCGTCGTGCGGTTGTCGGCACCGTCAACATCACCGGTGACCCTGGCCTCTCTCCGGAGAAGTTTCGCGATGTTGCCAAGCTGAACACAAAGAACACTACCCTTAAGTTCTTCCACAGCAACAACCGGGTCACACGCGACACGGTGGGCACGGGGCTGCAGCGGCTTCGCACGTATTACCAGAAGCATGATCGTCTAGAAGCTGCTATCGCTCTGCAGGATTCCAAGTACGCGAAAGATCGTGGACAGTTGGACTACTCGTTCGTCGATCACCAGGGACCCACGGTCAAAGTTGTTATCGAGGGAGCGAAGGTCTCCAAGGCAAGGCAGAAGCAACTGCTGCCGATCTACGAAGAGGGCACTGTCGACCAGGACCTGTTGAACGAGGGCGCCCACAATGTGCGCGAGTACCTGGCACGGCAGGGTTACTTTGACGCCGAGGTCGATCCAAAGGTCAATCCCGAAATCGGCTTGAACAATGAGGTCGCGCCCGACGGTACGCTGCTGCCGCCGCCCAGCAATATCAACCAGGTCGTCTCATTTGACGCAAGGCCCGGCCGCCGCTACAAGGTTGCTGCAGTCAACATCCATGGCAACAAGTACTTCGACACGGAGACCATTCGCGAACGTATCTCCATCGTGAAGGCTGACGCTTTTAACCGCTACGGAAAGTTCTCGCCCGTTCTGCTTTCGAATGACAAAGACTCGATCACCTCGCTCTACCGTGCAAACGGTTTTGAAAAGGTGCAGATCGATGCTAAGGAAACCAAGAGCAACGAGGGCGGCAAATTCGCTTACATCACCATCGATCTGAACATTACAGAAGGCCCTCAGCAAAAATTTGGCAAGATCGGCATCTCTGGAGTCTCGCCCGCACGGCAGCAGGACATGCAGCAGCTGATCACCGCCGAACAGGACCAGCCATTCTCCACCGCGACCCTGGAAAACGACCGTGACAGTGTTTTGCAATCCTACCTTTCCAAAGGCTTCGACCAGGCCCGCGTTGAGGTGAAGCAGACCAAGGAGTCGAACGACGCTTCGCGCACCGACGTGCAATACCTGGTAACGGAAGGTGAGCAGGTCTTCGTGAACCGCGTACTCATCACCGGTCCGGAGAACACAAAACCCAAGCTGATCATCGACCAGCTTCAGCTCAAGGCAGGCGACCCGCTCGATGCATCGGCCCTGGTCGAAATGCAGCGCCGCTATTACGACCTGGCTCTCTTCAGCGAGGCCAACGTCACAATTCAGAATCCCAACGGTCAGATCGATCGCAAGAACGTGCTGGTGCAGTTGACCGAGGCCAAGCGTTGGGATGTCACTTACGGAGCCGGTTTTGAGACCCAACTCTCCACGCCGCAGCCCAACTGCCGGGCACAGGCGTCGCTGGGCGACGGGCGGACCGGCAATAATTGTGGCGGCGCTGCCGGACGGGCCGGCGCATCCTTCCGCGTCTCGGCAGATGTCAGCCGCATCAATCTCTTTGGCTCCGACAAATCGATCACTGTGCATGCCACCTACGGCCTGCTGGAGAGAATTGCAACCGCTACGCTGAATGGGCCGCGATTCTTTGGCAATCCCAACCTGACCGCGCAGATCAGCGGCGGCTACACCAACGTGCAGAACATCTCGACCTTTCAGGCCAGCACACTGCAGGGCTTGTTTCGTGTCACGCAGAAGGTCCCGAAGGCCGACACGTTCCTGTATGACTTTCAGTACCGGCGCGTCAGCGTGAATCAGAACAGCCTGCAGGTTACAGCCAACCTGATCCCGCTGCTCTCACAGCCGGTACGCGTCGGTGGTCCCGGCTTCACCTGGTTCCATGACACCCGAAACCCAACGCCGCTCGATGCCACCAAAGGCATTTACTTGACCTTGTCCGATTTCCTGGCACACTCGGCGTTTGGTTCGCAGACGGACTTCAATCGTCTTGACACCACGTTCGCTACGTACCACTCGTGGGGAACGCTCAAGCGCCGTTACACCTTCGCGCGCGAGACCCGCTTTGGCTTCATACGCGCAACCGGTGCAAACCCCAACGCGGGCGTACCCGGATGCACCGGCGATCTCATCAACACCAACGCGTCCTGCAATGCGGTGCCGCTGCCGGAACGCCTCTACGTGGGTGGCGCGACGTCGCATCGCGGCTTCGGCATCAATGCCGCGGGCCCGCGCGATCTGACGACTGGCTTTCCTGTGGGCGGCAACGCGGTCTTTGTGAACACGCTGGAACTTCGTCTGCCTGCACCCGTGTTGCCGGTCGTCGGCGAGAGCCTCTCGTTCGTCGTTTTTCACGACATGGGTAACAACTTCCTGCACCTCGGGGATGTCTTCCCGTCGTTCAAGAACTTCCATCAGCCGAACGAGAACACCTGCCGGCAGGTCACCGGTTTCACCACCATCGGCACCTGCAATTTCAACTACTGGTCCCACGCCATTGGCCTGGGCGCTCGCTATCACACGCCAGTCGGCCCCGTTCGCCTTGATCTGAGCTATAACCTGAATCCAACCGTGTACCCGATCATCGACGATTATTCCCAGGCACTGCCGAATCACCAGGTGGGCCAGGCGAGCCACATCCAGTTCTTCTTTTCCATCGGGCAGGCATTCTAGTGAAGGCCCTTCACACATCCCGCGTCGCCTGGCTCGGTCCGCTGCTGCTGACCGTTGCGGCATGCCAGGTAACCGTGTTCGCGCAGACAACTGCCGCAACCACTCCTGCGGTGCAGCGGCAGGCTGACGCGAACAAGGCGCCTGCAGAGCGCGGCGACGTCGCCGACAGGCTAGTCGCCGTCGTCAACAACGACATCATCCTGGAAAGCGATGTCGACGAAGAAGAGCGTTTCACCAGGCTTTACCCCTACCGCACCACAAGCGGAGATACGCCCCGTGCTCAGGCACTCACGCGCCTCATTGATCGTGATCTGATACTGCAGCAGATTCGTCAGCCGGCACCTATCGTTGAGAAGGCACAGATCGACTCGGAAGAAACGGACCTGCGCAAAGACTTGCCGGCCTGCCAACATGCGGATTGCCAGAGCGACGCCGGCTGGGCCAGGTTCCTGGCAAGCGCAGGTTTCACTGAGGACGAATTGCGTGCCCGCCTGGAGCAACGCGCAGAGGTCTTGCGCTTCATCGAACAGCGCTTCCGCTCCGGCATTCGCATCACCGACAAGCAGGTGGAAGACTTCTACACCCAAACCATGCTGCCGCAGTACCGCAAGGAGCACGCCACTCCGCCCTCGCTGGAGACGCTGAGCCCGCGCATTGAAGAACTTCTGCTGCAGCAGCAGGTGAGCAAGCTGCTTGACGGATGGCTGAAATCATTGCGAGAGAACGGCAACGTGCGCATCCTGAAGGACGGGGAGGAGATGCCGTAATGCCACCCCTGAATCCTGACCCCGCGCCCGATCAGAACCCATCTCCAAAGCCGAAACCCGAAGCGAAACGGCATCACCGCGTTTTGCGCGTCGTCGCGTGGCTTGTCGGGACAGTTTTCGTGCTGCTGCTCTTGATCGTGGGTGGCCTGGCCATTTACTCCAACACGCAGGATTTTCAGAACCGCGTTCGCTCGACGCTGGTCTCCACGCTGGAAGAGTCCACGGGCGGCAAGGTCGACCTCGCGGCGGTTCACTTCAGCCTTTGGCACCTTGCCATCGAGGCAGACGGCCTCGTCATTCATGGTTTCGAGGGTCCGGGCCAGCCGCCCTATGTGTCCGCGGACCGCATCCTTGTCCGCATTACGCTCAAGAACCTGTTCGCGCATGCCACCAACAGCACCGGCGCCATGAAATACATCACGCTGGCCCTGCTCCATGTCGACAAGCCGCAGGTCCACCTCATCATCAACAAGGACGGCACGACCAACCAGCCCGTTCCCAAGCATCCGAGCACCAGCAACGAACCCGTTCTGGACACACTTCTCGATCTGCAGGCGAGCAAGGTAGAGCTCGCGAATGGCGTCGTCCTGCTCAACGATCGCGCAATTCCATTTGACCTCCTGGCCAACAATCTGGGCGTCAACGTGCACTACATCACGGTCACCGATCACTATGGTTTGTCTATCGACATGGACGACCTTCGGACGCGCATGCAACAGATGCCCGTCGCGCAGAGTCGTCTTCACGTCACAGGTGAGCTTGGCCGTAAGCTCATCGCAATTCAGAACATCACCTTCGATACAGGCAAGAGCTCGCACCTGGACGCGAACGCCCGCATAGAAAACTTCGATAACCCGGTTTGGAACGTGCAGGTCAAAGGCAATCTGGAGGCGCCGCAGATCAGCGTGCTCAGCGGATTTCAAGGGCTGAACGGAGGTACGCTCGGTCTGGACATCGCCGGCCACTCCTGCGCGGTTACGCCGCAGGTTGCGCAACAGAAGCCAAGCTTTTGGCAGCACCGTCACCCGGGCGCAAACCCGGCGAATACGAAGACGCTGCCGCCCAGCCCCGACTGCCCCAAGGGCTACCTGGTTGCGGGCGGAGCCACGTTGCACCAGGTCGGCTACCGCGACCAGTACGTCAACATCTCCGACGTAAACGGCAGAGCCGATGTGCGCGTCACGCCGACCGAACTGCTCTTCAACGCGATCGCGCTTAATCTGCCTGCCGGCGGCGCCATTTCCGGTGACCTGCGCATCAGCAACTGGCTCGGCGAAGTGCCGCCCGATGCCCCCGCGCAGTCCGCCACCGTCGTTGCCGGACAGAAGACAGCCAACGCAACCGCAACCATCGCCAACGCCAAGCCGCCGGCAACGGGTTCGCCGGTGCTCGCGCCGACACAACGCGCTCACGCCTATCTTGATGTGAAGCTTGCGAACATTTCCCTGCGCACCATCAACGAGATCACGGAGCCGCGCCGCTACACCGACCTTGGTTTCGACACCGCCGTGAACGGGCCCGTGCACGTCGAGTGGGGCGGCAACACGAACGACCTTCCAAAGTCGGTCGTCGTTCAGGCCGATCTCCGTCTGGCACCGCAGGGCGTGCGCCGCCGTAGCGCGTCGCAGGATATCCCGGTTAATGGCGTCGTCAAGGCGAACTACCGTGGTCTGGACCAGTTGGTCACGATCGACAGGCTTGAGGCACATACGCCCGCCAGCAATGTGAATGTCACCGGTTCACTTGCGCTGGACCGCTATGTGACGAACTTGAACGTGCAGGCTGACCTGCGCGATCTGAGCGAGTTCGACTCGGTTCTGAACGCCACCGGATATAAGGCAAACGGCAAGCAGGGCAGCGCCGCGCTTCCCGTTGCTCTGCACGGCGATGCGCATTTCCAGGGCACCGTAAAGGGTCCCCTCGCCGACATCGACGTGAAGGGGCACCTGCAGGCAAATCAGCTGCTTGCGCATCTCGGCTCCACGGGCGACGTCGCCATCGATTCCGTCACAGCCGACGCGGAATATTCGTCCGCCGGCGTTACAGTTGCGAGTTCCACCATCAAGCGTGGCACCGCGGTACTGCAGCTTGCAGGCGCCATCCAGCCGCATCGCGTTGTGCGCCGCGGTGTCACCAGTTACGAGTTCGATGATTTCGCCAAAGTCGACGTGACCACGCACCTGAACGATGCACAGATGCACGATGTGCTCGACATTGCAGGCCAGGGCAAGCTGCCCGTGACCGGCGTACTCAACGTCGATGCGCACGTGACCGGCACGCTCGGCAACCTGAACGGTAGCGGCAATATCGCGTTGCGCAACGGCGTCGCCTACGACCAGCCGTTCGATGCGATCACCGCCAACGCCACCGTGCAGGGCCAGAACATTACCGCGACTTCGCTGCAGGTGCGCGCGCAAGGGGTTCAGGTCGATGGCAACGGCAGCTACGACCTGAAATCCAAGCGCGTCAAGGCGCATCTGCAGGGCAACGACATTCGTCTGTCGAACCTGAAGGCCGTGCAACAGGCCAAGTCGCCAGTCGACGGCGTCCTTACCTTCCAGGCCGACGCAGACGGCACCGTCGACGTGCCGAACCTTCGTGCTCATCTGCAGCTCGCAAACGCCACGTATACCGGGAAAGCCATTGGTCAGCTGGTCGCGGACTTGCATAGCGAGCGCGATGTGGTGTACCTGACCGCGAATTCGAACCTGCTGAACACTCCGATCCAGGCGACGGGTCAGCTGCAGCTTGCCGGCGACTACCCCATGCAGGCACATGCGACCTTCTCAAACCTCGACGTCGCGAACGCGCTCAAGCTGACCGGCTCCACTGTCGATGCGACATCGCAGATCAGCGGCGAACTGAATGTGAGCGGACCGGCGAAAAAGCCGTACGCTCTCCAGGGCTCACTTGTCATCAACCCGCTCGCTGTACGCACGCAGGGCCTGGACTTCCACAGCGCGGCGCCGGTACGCGCAACGCTGCAGGGTGGCGTAGCGCGCCTGGAAGAACTGCACATCGTCGGTCCCGACACGGACCTGACTGCCTCGGGTTCCGCGCAGGTCTTCACAGCCGACGGATCTCCCCTGCCGCCAATGGGCGGACGCATCGACGCACACGCGAACGGTAGTGTGAACGTCGCCATAGCCCATCGCTTTAACCCGGAAATTATCGCCTCCGGTCAGATCAATCTCGCCGTGACCGCCACGGGCACCACCGGCAAGCCGGTCCTGGGCGGCAAGGTGACGTTCGCCAACACCAACCTGGCCTACGCCGAGGTGCCGAACGGCCTTTCCAATATGAACGGCACGGCCACTTTCACCGAAAATCGCCTTGTCGTCGATGATCTAACCGCGTACTCCGGCGGCGGACGCATCAAGGTTGGCGGATTCTTCCAGTTCCGCAACGGCTTGTTCGCTGACCTGACGGCGACCGCCACGGCAGTCCGCGTGCGCTACTACGGTGTTTCTGCCACCGCCAACGCGAACATTCACCTGCAGGGTGACGGCAACGGAGCGACGCTGTCCGGAAACGTGCTCATCACGCGCTTTGGTCTGGCGCAGACGTTCGACTTCGGCTCCATCGCTTCCAGCGCGGGCGATGTTGCGCCTCCGCCCGACCCGGATTCGCTGCTTAACAAAATCGGTCTCGATGTACGCGTTCAGTCCTCGCCGTCGCTCGACTTCCAGAACAGCTACGCGCGCATCGCCGGCACCGTCGATCTGTCATTGCGCGGCACGGCAGCTGTTCCCAGCGTGCTGGGTAAAGTAACACTGACTGACGGCTCCGCGACGTTCAACGACACCAAGTATCAGCTTGAACGCGGTCAGATTTATTTCAACAACCCAATTCGCATCGATCCTATCGTCGACATCGACGCGACGGCTCGGGTTGAGAACTACGACGTGATCATCGGCCTGCACGGCACGTCGAAAAATCCGAAGCTGACGTACCGGTCAGAGCCGCCGCTGTCGCAGTCCGACGTCTTCAATCTGCTCGCGTTGGGCCGCACCGCAGAAGAAGCGTCCATCAACTCCCAGCAACTGCAGCAACAGGGCCAGGATCCGACGACCAATGCGCTGCTGGGCGGCGCGCTGAATGCAACCGTCTCCAACCGCGTGAATAAGCTGTTCGGCGGCGCAGGCAAGGTAAAGATCGACCCGGCTTACGTCGGTTCGATCGGCACTTCGTCCGCCCGCATCACGGTTGAGCAGCAGCTCACGCCCAAGATCACCGTGACATTTGCGACCAGTGTGAACGCTTCTCAGCAGCAGTTGATCGCGGCTCAGTACCAGGTGAGCGACAACGTCACAATCGTCGCCAGCCGCGATGAAAATGGCGTGTTCTCCATCGTCTACAAAATCCGTCAGCGCTATCACTGACGCAAACAGCATCTGCTGACACAAAGCCGTGCACCGGAGCGGGCCGGGAGCGGTTTGATGGTCTTCTTACGCGCGACCCACTGACTCGCTCATTTAAGAATCGGCTCAATGTTAAGGGTGATGCGCCGGTTTTGAGAAACGCCCAGCACTGCTCGGGCAAAAGACGTTCTTAGGCGCGCAACGCGTGGGCTCAAATCCGGCTCTATCTCAGATAATGTAGCGCTCGGTCATAGGAGTGCGCGCGCGCAGATGAGGTGGATCATGCGTTTTGTTTTCATTTCGAAACTCGTCGCGATGCTCTCGCTCGGCGCCATGCTTTCGCTGCCCGTCCTGGCGCAGAATAACGACCCCGAAATACAAGCCGACGTGCAGAAAAGCTTGGATTCCAAGCGTTTCAGCGGCATTAGTGCGACCGTGAAAAACGGCATCGTGACCCTGAACGGCTCCGTGGACGTGTACGCGACCAAAGAGGATGCCGAGCACAAAATTCATCACAAAAAAGGCGTTGTCGCGGTCAGCAACCAGATCGTTGTCGGCGGTCCGGCCAGCGAGACTCCGGTTTCGGACATTGAATTGCGAAACAAGCTGGCGGAAAAGCTGTCTTACGATCGCGTCGGCTATGGAACAACCGCCTTTAACAGCTTCACCATCGGCGTGCAGAACGGTGTCGTGACGCTTGGCGGTGTCGCGTACGGACCGACGGACAAGGACTCTGCTCTGTCGCTGGTGGCACATTATCCGGGCGTGCGCGACGTGGTCGACAATATCGAGGTTGCGCCGCTTTCTCCGAACGATGATCGGATCCGCCTTGCTGCCGCGCGCGCGATCTATGGCTTTCCATCGCTGAACAAATACGCGATCGACCCGGCGAAGCCGATTCGCATCACGGTGGTGAACGGAAATATCACGTTGACTGGCGTCGTCGACAATCAGGCTGATCGGGATGCTGCGGGCATCCGCGCGAATGGCGTTGCCGGCGCGTTCAAGGTGACCAACGATTTGCAGGTGGTGAACAGTGCCGGGCGGGAACGGTAGGTGGCTCACACCGCCCCTGCTTTGTAAATTCCTGTCGTACAAACATTTAGCTTTTTATATTCCTCTAAGTCCATGTGTGATTGGAACGAGGTGCACGTTTTGGCAGGGATGAGTTACGCAAGAACGAGTTCCTGTGCAGCGGTAAGTTACAGCAGACATCGAGTCCATCGCCGTTCGTAGACCAGGTTCTAAAGACCCCGCATAGACTGGAGACATGGGCACGCTAACCGCCGTCGCGCGCAACACACGCGTGACGCTCGAGATGATCAAGTGGGAGCACTCGGTATTTGCGCTGCCCTTTGCGCTGACCGGGGCGGTGCTCGCGGCCGACGGCATTCCCGCCTGGCGGACCCTTTTGCTGATCGTCATCTGCATGGTCAGCGCGCGCACTGCGGCGATGGCGTTCAATCGTCTGGTCGACGCGGAGATCGATCGAATCAATCCACGCACGGCCATGCGCGCGATCCCAGCCGGTCTGCTTTCACGAGGGTTCGTGGCGGCATTCACGCTCGTCAGCAGTGCGGTCTTCCTGCTCGCGGCGGGGCTGCTGAATCGCCTGACGCTGCTGTTGTCGCCGCTCGCACTCGGCATTGTGCTGGCCTACAGCTACATGAAGCGCGTGACCCGGTGGTCGCACCTGGTGCTGGGCGTGGCGCTTGGCATTGCGCCCTCCGCAGCCTGGATTGCGGTGCGCGGTTCGCTGGACTGGCGCATCGTCGTGCTGACGATTGCGGTGTTGCTATGGGTTGCCGGCTTCGACGTGCTCTACGCGTGCCAGGATTTCGAGCACGATTGCGCGAATGGGTTGAACAGCATTCCGCAGGCATTCGGCCTGCGCGGAGCGTTTCGGATCGCCCGGGGCATGCACGTGGTACTGTTCGTGCTGCTGCTCTGGATGCTGCGGCTGTTTCACCTGCACAGCATCGCTTTGGCTGGTGTACTAGTCGCCGGTGCGCTGCTGGTATACGAGCATTCGATCATCTCGCCGGCCGACATCAGGCGCATGAATGCCTCGTTCTTTACCCTGAACGGAATCATCTCCGCCGTATATTTCCTGGCGACCGCAGCCGATGTGCTTCTGTTCCGAATGCGCTAACGGCGTGGGAATGCTCTTGCTTTTGCTTGCGGGCATCGCGATTGTCTGATCACCGGTGACATTGGGCCGGCTTGCATCCGTACTGAATCCAGCAGAACGGCCTGCCTTTCCTGAGGCAGGCCGTTCACGTGGGTGGAATCCGATGCTGTGATTCGTTACGGTTACACGCGGTCGTTGGTGTGCTTCGCGTCGTGCTCGGCTTTGAAGTTGTCGATCTTGGCGTTCATGGTGTCTTTAAAGTGTTCGCTGCCGCTCACGATGCGGTCCCGCAGGCTACCGGTGCCGGACTCGAGATGGCCGTCGGCGCGTCCGGCCTCGTAGGAGGTTTCTGCGCGCGCATTGCTGGCGTGTGTTGCAGCGGAGTCCTTGGCATTGCCGACCGCGTCCTTGGCATTGCCCCAGGTTTCGGTCGCGGCGCCTTTCACGCGATCCTCCGCTCCGGCGTTCGACAGGTTTTGGCTGCCAACCGCCTCCCCAACCGCTTCTTCGGCTTTGCCGAATACACTTTGCGTTTTGCCTTTGATCTCGTCGAAGTTCATTGGTGTTCTCCCTCGCGGCCCTGCGGCCGCGCTTACGGCAAGAAAGCCGCTCAATGAGCGGCTTTCTAACATCTGTCAGGTTCCGTCACGCCACTACAGTGCGCGGCGGCCACTCAACAGGTTGAAAATCAGCACGATTACTGCCAAGACCAGCAGGATGTGAACCCAAGCTCCTAGTGCGGGGAAGCCTATGAGCCCGACCAACCACAGAACTACCAGCACGATGGTAATTGTCCAAAGCATCGTCTTTCTCCTGATGCCCTGAACGCTTCCGCCAGGGCCGTGATTCGCGGCCTTGCAGCCACATCAACATCTGTTGCCACGTACACTGCGGAGGTTGCCATTCGGGGAATTGCTTTGTGTATTTCTTTGGTGTACATCATGCGCCTGAGAGGACGTGTTCGCCGCTGGGAGATCGGCCGGTCCACCCCTTCACATCGGTGCGCAAAAAACCAGGCCGCTGCCGGTTGAGCTCACGTTCACCGCAACATGCGGTCAAGACGGACACCTGCCTACAAGGTGGTTTGAGAGGAAATACAGTGCGGGTAGCGATTCAGGGCGAGTTGGGCTCGAACAGCCATCTGGCGGTGCAAGAGCTCGTTGGCGAAGAGGAGTTGGTTCCGTGCAGTTTATCGGCGGAGGTGTTTGAGCGTCTGGAGGACGGTTCTGCGGATGCCGCAGTGTTGCCCATTGAGAACTCACTCCACGGGGCAGTGGCCGACCACTATGATCTGCTGCTGGACCATGCGGTGACGATTGTGGCGGAAACATCGCTGCGCATCCGGCATGCGCTCATTGCCGCGGCCGCCCTGCCGATAGAGCAAGTGGAACGCGTTTTCTCTCATCCGGTGGCACTGTCCCAGTGCCGCCGCTTTTTTTTGACTCATCCCCAGTGCCGCGCGGTTCCGGCGTATGACACGGCAGGCAGCGTGAAGATGGTGTTGGCGAGTGGCGACGCGGCGGAGGCGGCGATCGCGGCGCCGTATGCGGCGGAGGTGTACGGCGGAACCATCCTGGCGCGGGACCTGGAGGACGATCCGCAAAACTTCACACGATTTCTGCTGCTGTACCCGAAAACGGGTGCGCCGGCGGCCGCGTTGGGTCCGGAGGTGGCGTTGAAGGTAAGCGTGGCGTTTTCTATCGCGCACCGGCCTGGATCGCTGGTGCACACGCTTTCGCTGCTGGCGGCACAAGGTGCGGACCTGACGCGCATCGAATCGCGTCCCGTACCGGGCCGGCCGTGGGAGTATGTCTTTTTTGTAGATCTGCGGATGGAACGGGCCGGGGGCGTGGATGGGTTGCTGCGTGCGTTGGAACGGGAGTGCCATTTTGTGAAGGAACTCGGACGATATGCCTCAAATCGCCCGGAAGGTGCTGCGGGCACTGGACCGGGAGGCGTCTGACAGACTGACTTGGATCGCGCTTCGAGCCACGCTTTGCGCCATGAGTTGAGGGAGGGCGGTGCGAATGCGAGTCGGCTTTGCAGTTTGAGGTGCTCACCTGGCGGGGTATGAGGCCGATTAGGGTGAGTGAATCCAGAGGTTATGTTGACACATCCTATGTGGGAATATTTGACAGAGGTTCGCTCACATGCCGAATGATTTTTTAAGCGTCATCCAGCCCAACGCCGGCCACGACCAGGGCAAGCCGACCAGCCAGCGCGCGTTGCCGGTTCTGCCGGTCCGTGAAACCGTGCTGTTTCCGCATGCGGTGATGCCGCTGACGGTCGGGCGGGAGAGTTCGATTCAACTGATTCAATCGCTCGGCGACGAGCGGACGATCCTGGTGGTGGCCCAGCGCGATGCCCGGCAGGACATGCCGGACGCGGCGGACCTGCACCAAACGGGCACGATCGCGACCATTCACAAGGTTGTGAAGATGCCAAACCAGTCGCTGTTTGTCTTTACGGAAGGCATGGAGCGGGCGCGCCTGGGTGAGTTTGAGCAGAGCACCCCGTTTCTGACGGCGACGTACGAGCGCTGGCCGGATACGGATGCGGCGCAGTCGCCGGAATTGGAAGCGCTGCAGCGCAATGTGGTGTCGCAGTTTCAGCAGATTGTGACGGCTTCGCCGACGCTGTCCGACGACCTGCAGACCATCGCGCTCAACATTGACGAGCCGGGACGGCTGGCGGACTTTGTGGCGTCGTCCTTGCCGTTTCTGACCACGGCGGACAAGCAGGAGTTGCTGGAAACGCCGGACATCACGGCCCGGCTGGAACGGCTGAACCGGCACCTGGTAAAGGAACTGGAGGTGCAGCAACTGCGCTCCAAAATCCAGAACGAGGTGCAGGACGCGGTGCAGCAGTCGCAGCGCGAGTACTACCTGCGCGAGCAGATGAAGGCGATCAGCAAGGAATTGGGCGAGGGCGACGAGGGCAACAAAGACGTTGAGGAGTTGCGCGCCAAGATCGAAGCCGCGGGCATGCCCGAAGAAACTAAAAAGGAAGCACTGAAGGAGCTGAACCGGCTGCAGCGCATGAATCCGGCGCAGCCCGACTATGGCATGACACGCAATTACGTGGAGTGGCTGGCCGTGCTGCCATGGGCCAAGTCAAGCGGCGGCGAGGTCGATATCAGGAAGGCCGAGGAGTGCCTGAACGAGGATCACTACGGCCTGCAAAAAGTGAAAGACCGCATCCTTGACTACCTTTCCGTGCGGCGCCTGAAGCCGGACATGAAGGGACCGATCCTGTGCTTTGTCGGACCTCCGGGCGTGGGCAAGACGTCCTTGGGCAAGTCGATCGCGCGGGCGCTGGGACGCAAATTTGCCCGTATTTCGCTGGGCGGCATGCACGACGAGGCTGAGATTCGCGGGCACCGGCGCACGTACATTGGCGCGATGCCGGGGCAGATTGTGCAGAACCTGAAGCGGGTGGAGACGAACGACCCGGTGTTCATGCTGGACGAGATCGACAAACTGGGACGGGATTTCCGGGGCGATCCGGCGGCGGCGCTGCTGGAAACACTGGATCCGGCCCAGAACGGGACGTTTCGCGACAACTACCTGGACCAGCCGTTCGACTTGTCGAAGGTGCTTTTCATCTGCACCGCGAACCAGCTAGATCCGATTCCGGCGCCGCTGCTGGACCGCATGGAGATCATAGAACTCACCGGCTACACCGAAGAAGAAAAGGTCAACATTGCGGAGCGGTACCTGGTGCCGCGGCAGGTGAAGGAGAACGGCATCGAGCCGGAGGGTTTCAAGGGCGAGGGGACAGGCAACCGGGAACAGGCGACAGGGACGCAGCCGGTCACGACGGATACGGCGACGGCTGCGGTGAGCGACGATCGTGGCGACCTGTTGAGCGGGGATGCGGCAATCTCGCATTCCACCGCGGAGGCGACCGCGGCCGTGCCGGAATCGAACAAGCCGGAGGTCCCATTAGGCGAGCCGCGAATTGTATTTCCACGAGAGTCACTGGGGATCATCGCGCGGCACTACACGCGTGAGGCGGGCGTTCGCAAGCTGGAGCAGTTGGTGGGCACGGTGTGCCGCAAGCAGGCGCGGCGTATCGCCGAGGGCAAGACCGAGCCGCTGACGGTAACAGATGAGGTGATCCATCAATTCCTTGGCGGGTACAAGGTTCGCGTGGACACCGAAATCGCCGAGCGCACGAAGCGGAGTGGCGTGGCGGTCGGGCTGGCCTGGACCCCGGTGGGCGGCGATGTCCTGTTCATCGAAGCGAACCGGATGAAGGGCAAAGGCAACTTCCAGATCACGGGCCAGATTGGCGACGTGATGAAGGAGAGCATGCAGGCGGCGCTGACGTGGGTGCGGTCGAATGCGAACTCGCTGGGCCTGGACGAAGACGTGCTGAAGGACATCGACCTGCACCTGCACGTGCCGGCTGGTGCGATTCCGAAGGACGGGCCTTCGGCGGGGGTGACGATGGCGACGGCGATCGTTTCGCTGCTGACAAACCGGGCGGTGCGTCCGCTGCTGGCGATGACGGGAGAGATCACGCTGAGCGGCAATGTGCTGCCGGTGGGTGGCATCAAGGAGAAGTTCCTCGCGGCCAAGCGCGCCGGGGTTCGCGATGTGATCCTGCCGATCGATGTGAAGCCGAACGTAGAGGAAGATCTGACCGCTGACCAGACCGAGGGTGTGACGATCCACTACGCGACGCGCATTGAGGACGTGTTGGCGGTGGCGCTGCCGCATACGCTGCGGGAGGAGCAACAGGCCGAGCAGGTGCGTGAGGAGTTGTTGACAGCGGCGTAAGAGGTGAGCAAAAGGGAGCAAGGCAAGGCCGGAGCGTTTGCTTCGGCCTTTGTCGTGTGCCGTCGCGGATGTCTCGCCAACCCGTGCGCTGCCGATTGCCTCCTAAATGGTGCAGGGAGGATCTATGGCAACGAAATAGGCAAGTAAAAGCGCGAAGAAGACCCCGACCAAGAGCTCGCTAAGGGCAGCGCATAAGACGGCTGCAAAAGGTGCGCCGACGAGCATGCCGAAGGAAGGACGCAACCCGCAGGGCGGATTGACGAAGGCAGGGCGCGATTTTTTCGCAAAGCGCGACGGCTCGCACCTGAAGCCGGGCGTGACGGGCAAGGCGGACACGCCGGAGAAGATGCTGCGCAAGGGATCGTTTCTGGTGCGCACGTTTACGCATCCGCGTGGGCCGATGATTGATCCCAAAGGAGAGCCGACGCGGCTGGCGCTAAGCGCGCATGCGTGGGGCGAGAAGGTGCCGAAGTCCATCAGTGAGGCGCATATGCTGGCGGCGAAGGGCCACCAGCTGCTGTCGAAGTATCACGCCGCGCAGGAGAAGCAAGGCGCGAGTAAGCAAGGCGCGAGTAAGAAAAGCGCAGCGAAGAAGGCGCCTGCGAAGGCTTCCGCAGCGAAGAAAAATGCGGCGAAGAAGAGTGCGCGCTGAGAACCTTTGGTGGAGTGTTCTATTTCGGCAGTCGCAAGTATCCAAGAACGAAATAAAAAGGCGGACAGCTTGTGGGCTGTCCGCTTTTTGATTTTGCTACAAGGGCGAACTTGCCGCCATTGTTACGCGCGCAGAAACCGGCGGCGTGCCATTCCCAGCAGGGACAGGGTGCCGGTTCCGAGCAGCGCCAGAGAGCCTGGCTCGGGTGTTGCCGCAATGGAAGGAGCGCTGACGCCGGTGAAGACGAAAGTGTCGTCGTTGTAGTTGAAATCGCCGCCATTCCTGAGGTCCTCAAGGCCGACAAAAAGGCCGCTGGGAATACCGGATACGCCGCCGGTGTAGGCCGTTTCATACCCATGGTTGACCCCATCATCACTGTAGCTCGCGATATTCGCGAAGAGGCCATCCGGAGAGTTGATGTAGAACACCAACTGATCGCCCATGTTGATCTCGCCAGGACCGCTACCCACCGTGACCTCGGTTCCATTGGGCGTGGTCTTGTTATTGAGCACCTGGCCGCTCAGGTACTTGGTCTGAATGTCGTAGACCTGAATGGTGTCGGTGAAGGCAGCGGTACTGCCATAAAAGTAGATGTTCACGCCGCCATTGCTGCTGGCAAAGGTGGGTACTTCAGGTGCGGCATGGCCGGGAGTTGGGTAGGGAATCGCGTCAGCTTTGGCGATGGAGGCAGAAGCCGCGCCAAGACTCAGGAAGAGAAGGGATGCTGCAATCTTGCTCATTTTTGTTTTTTGACCGTAAGGGGGATTGTGTTCCGAGCGTTGCGGAACGGCACAGAAAAATGAGCTATTCCGAACGGTCCCAGTAAAGCATGCGACAGGAAAGAGGAATACAACTTTCGGTGTAGCCGATAGACTGCAGGTGGGATGGACAGCAGATTGCATGCGGATGCGTCGCCGCGCGGTTAGGCTCAGTCCTGTGTTGGCTGCATCTGAATCGATTGAGGTGCATGGGAAATGCGAGTTCAAAACTATGTTTGGATTGCGGCGTTGAGTGTGTTTTCGCTTGCGGCGCAGGCGCAGGTGGTACAAGGCGCGGGTGATGTGGCGAAGGCGCCGGTGGCGGGTGCGGGCACTGCCGCAGGTGGCGTCGGCAAGGGTGCGGGTGCCGCTGCAGGCGGTGTCGGCAAGGGCGTCGGCCAAGCTGCGACGCTGCATCCGCTGAACGCCGCAGGGGACGTAGGCAAGGGCGGAGCGAAGGCCGGCAAGGATGTGGGCGTGGGTGCGGCCAAGGGCAGCGGGAAAGTGGTAAAGGGTACCGGCAAGGGCCTGAAGAAAATCTTCTAATCGCTCTCGCGCAAGACGAACTGGCGACGGGCCGGCCCTATCGGCGGACCGCTTGCTTTGGTCAAATGCGTGGCCCGGTATTAGTGTATTGTGCGCTCCACCGCGCGAACCCGGCACCCGTGCTTAGCCGCTATGCTGGGAGTATGCGGCTTCGTGTGCTGTTCTTTGGTGTTTTGCGCGATCGCTTTGGCTTGGCTGAGGAGTTGGAGCAATTTCCTGGGCGCACCGTCGCCGACCTCTTGCGCTACTATCGCGCGGTTTCGCCGGAGTTGCAGGAACTGTGGCAATCCGTTGCGGTTGCCGTGAACCAGCAGTATGCCGCTGCCGATATTGCGCTCAGCGACGGGGATGAGGTGGCGCTGTTGCCACCCGTGAGTGGTGGGTTGGTGGCTGGAGGTACTGCATGCACGTGGCGCTGACACATGCGGAGATCGACAGCAAGGCGATCCTCGCGGCACTGAAGGCCGGCGAGGACGGCGCGGTCACCGTGTTCGACGGTATCGTGCGGAATAACACGAAGGGCCGGGCGACGCTGTACCTGGACTACTCGGCCTATGACGCGATGGCGTTGGAGCAGATGCGCGCCCTGGCAACCGAGGCGGTGACGCGCTTTGGTGTGCGCGATGTTGCGATGGTGCATCGGCTGGGACGCCTCCAAGTGGGCGAAACGAGCGTTCTGATCGCGGTTGCGTCCGCGCATCGTGGCGTTACATTTGACGCGTGCCGGTGGCTGATCGACACGCTGAAAAAGCAGGTGCCCATCTGGAAAAAGGAGATCTTCATGGATGGCGCGGTGTGGGCGCCGGGCGAGCCGTTTCCGGCAGAGGTCGCTTTGGGCCGTACCGCAGTAGACACCGATCGCTAGAGTTTTCCGTCCAAGGGGATGGAGCTTTTCGTTGAGTCACTGGAGTGTTTCCGCCGCAGCAATGCTTGCGCTGACATTGGCGCCGTCCGTGGTGCCGCCCGTAGCGCCGCAACAGGCATCGCAGGCGCCGGCCACGCAGGGCAGCTCGCAAACCGGCGTGCCGATTTACCGCGTGGAAACGCGGCTGATCAACGTGCCGGTGAACGTGACCGATGCGCATGGCGTGGCGGTTCCTGACTTGCAGCAAAGCGATTTCATTGTGCGGGAAGACGGCAAGCTGCAGAAGATCGCGCTGTTTGAGCGTGAATCGGCGACGCCGCTTTCCATTGAGATGGCGGTGGACACGTCAGGTTCGGTGCTGTCGCAGATGAAGACGGAAAAGGAAGCGGCGAAGCAGTTTGCCCGCGACATTCTGCGTGAGCAGGACGAAATGGGACTGATCGGATTCAGTGACGAGAGCGAAGAACTGGTGTCCTTTACGAATGATCCGAAGCGCATCGAGCAGGGCTTGAATCACCTGAGCAAGGGCGACGATACGGCGCTGTACAACGCGATCTATGTGGCGAGTGAGCGGCTGGGGCAGGCGAAGCCTGATGCCGAGCGGCGGCGAATCCTGGTGCTGGTGACGGACGGCGGGGACAACCCCATCAAGCGCGAGATGAGCTACAGCAAAGCGATCGAGCAGGCACAGCGCGCGGGTGCGGCCATCTATCCGATTATCATCGTGCCGATCCTGGCGGATGCAGGGCGTGATGTGGCCGGCGAGCATGCGCTGATTCAGATGGCGAACGACACGGGTGGCAAATATTTTTATGTGACGGATCGCGAAGATCTTAAAACGGCGTTTGCGCACCTGTCGGATGCGCTGCGCACGCAGTATTTGCTGGGGTACTATGCTCCGCGTCGCGGCAAGGACACCAGCTTCCGGCGCATCGACGTGTCGCTGACCGATGCCGCGGTGAAGGCGAGTGCGCATCTGCGATACCGGACGGGGTATTACGCGGACGCGCGGTAGCCGGTGAGCCGCTGTCATGGACCGGGGTATCCTGACTGCGATGAGCTATTACGATCCAAGCCAGTTCCCGTTCGCCACGCCTGCTTCGCAGATTGCACGGGAGGCGGGCGCGCTGCTGAAGCGCTACTACGAGAAGGGCGTCGCCACCGAGTTCAAAGGTGACGTGGACATTGTGACGGAGGCGGATCGCGCCAGCGAGAAGCTGATCACGGAGCACCTGCGGGTGCAGTTCCCGGACCACGGCGTGTTCGGCGAGGAGGGTGCGCGCGAGCGGCTGGGCGCGGAGTACCGGTGGTATGTGGACCCGCTGGACGGCACGACGAACTTCGCGCACGGGTTTCCGTACTTCGCGGTTTCGATGGGTTTGGAGCAACGAACGCCGGGGCTGCGGGACGATCAGGATGGCGAGATGGTTGCGGCGGTGATCTATGAGCCGCTTCGGGATGAACTGTTCCACGCGGAGCGCGGCAAGGGTGCTTGGCTGAACGGAAAGCGCATTCACTCATCCGCATGCAGACAGTTGCAAGGGGCGCTGCTGGCGACAGGGTTTCCGTCGCGCAAGCGGCACGAGTCGCCAAACATCCACTTCTACCATGAACTGACGCTGCGCACGCATGGTTTGCGGCGGGCGGGTGCGGCCGCGGTCGACCTGGCATATGTGGCGTGCGGACGGCTCGACGGCTTCTGGGAGTTCAACCTGAACCCGTGGGATACGGCGGCCGGCATGCTGCTGGTGGAGGAGGCGGGCGGGGAGATCACACGGTTTGACGGGTCGAAGTTCGCGTTGAATTCGCACGAGGTGCTGGCAACGAACGGGCACATTGGCGGCGAGTTCCGCGAGGTGTTTCGGAAGATGTTTGCGGGTGAGGAGATGACACCGATTCCGACGCCAAAGCAGTTCCGAGAGCGGCGGGAAGCGGAAGCGCAAAAGTGATGGCAGCAGCTGCGTGATTCGGCGTGCGTTTGAAGACTACGTTCGCAACGGCCGGGTTTCCATAACTGGTATCATCGAACTCTTAGAACTTTTCGGGCTTGAAAGGAACACGACCGCACCATGGCATATGTAATCGCAGAACCCTGCATCGGCACCAAGGACACGGCATGCGCCGATGCCTGCCCGGTGGACTGCATCCATCCCAAGAAGGGTGAGGACGGCAACGAGACGGCGGACCAGCTGTTTATCGATCCCGTAGAGTGCATCGACTGCGGCGCTTGCGTTCCGGTGTGCCCGGTTTCGGCGATCTACGCGGCGGACGATCTGCCGGACAAGTGGGCGGAGTTTACGGAAAAGAACTCGGCGCATTTCGGGCGATAGATTCGAGTAAGTTCGAGAAAGCGCGCAGCTTTGGCTGCGCGTTTCTGTTTGTTTCTGGTGAGCAAGGCCGTACACTGGCGCAGGGAGTGCGAGGCATGCAGGTGATAGATGTGCAGGGTGTCGACATGGCATATCTCTTGAGCCGTGTCGAAGAAGGCGAGACTTTTGTGCTGGAGCGCGGGGGGCAGCCGATCGCACGTCTTGTACCGGAACCAGCGCCGAAGGAATCAGCGGAGGTCATGGCTCGACGCCGGACTGAGGGCTTCGGTTTTCTGAAAGGCAAGATGGTCGTGCCAGACGACATTAAGACGCCTTTTGCCGCAGAGATCGAAGAGATGTTCTACGGTAACCCGAACAAGTTTTCGCGAGAGAGCTCGAGCGAAGATTAGCGACGATGCGGATCCTTGCAGATACGCATGTACTTGTCTGGCTGGCCCAAGGCGACGCGCGTCTCTCGCCTGCAGGCAGGAGCCTGCTCGATAGTCTCAACTCAGAAGTTTATTTCAGCCTGGAGAGCCTTCGTGAGATTGCGATCAAGAGTTCGCTGAAGCGACCAGACTTTTACGTGGATATGCGTGAACTCTATGCGGAGCTACGTCGAAGCGGGTGGAAGGAATTGCCTATCAGCGTAGCTCACATTCTCGCTCTTGCTGAGCTACCCAACATCCATCGTGATCCGTTTGATCGCATGCTGGTTGCACAGTCCCGTGTCGAGGGTCTAACGCTGCTCACAGCAGATTCGACGCTCCAACGATATCCCGTGTCGGTCATTGCTCTGTAGTTGCGCATTGGCTGCCATTCACCAATCCGAAGCAATCTTGCTGCGCACGTGGCCGTTTGCGGAAGCCGACCTGCTTGTCTCGTTCTTTACGCGCGAGCAGGGTGTGGTGCGCGGTGTGGCGCGGCATGCAATGCGGTCGCGGCGGCGGTTCGGCGGCGCGCTGGAGCCGATGACCGAGGTGCGCGCGACCTGGGCGGAAAAGCCGAAGCAGGACATTGTGCGGCTGGATCAGTTGGAAATTCTTTGGTCGCCCATGCGGGAGCCGGTGGACTTCGCGCGGGCGACGGGGCTGGCGCTGGTGGCCGAGGTGCTGGAGGCGGCACTGCCGGATCGCGCACCGGAAGATGACGTGTACCGCCTGGCCTTGGCAGTGGCAAAACGTATGCGGGGCGACAATGTGTTTCTGCCGGCGACTTACTTTCTGCTGTGGATCAACCGGCTGCTGGGGTGGATGCCGGACCTGTCGCGATGCGCGGTGAGTGGGGCGCCGCTGCGGGGACACGACGCGTACTTCACACCGGTGCGCGAAGGATTGTTTGCAGCGCAGGCGCGGCCGCAGGGGAGTGTGCCGTTGAGTGCGGAGTCGTGCCGGCTGGCGGAGGAGATGTTTCGCCAGCCAATTATGGCGTTCGAGGGCCAGGCATGGCCGCGGGGGCGGGCAGCGGACTTGCGGCGATTTGCGGGATCGACGCTGGAGCGGCATTTGGAAGAGCGGCTGCAGAGCTTGCGGATGCTGGCGAAGTTATAGGTTGTTAAGGCGTTCTCCAGGTTGGGTAGTGTCTGACGAATCACGGTACGACTGAAACCTTGTCATTTCGACCGGAGCACGCGCGCTTTTTGCGTGTGCGCAGCGGAGAAACCTGCATTTGTGCCGGCACTCCCTATGCGTTGTGCGCATGAACAAAATTGCATCAGACACTCTCTGAAACCCTAATCATCCCACAGCGTTCTGGGCTTCAGAGCCCTCGCTGCTTCCACAAAGGATCAGCTTTGCGGCTTGCCCCCACCTGCGGCGATCCAGGCGTCGACGCGTTGTTCAAGGACGTCCATGGGCAGCGCGCCGGAGTCGATGACGAGGTCGTGGTAATCGCTCAGCTTGAACTTAGCACCCAGCTTCGTGCGGGCGCGTTCGCGGAGTTCAATAAACTTAAGCTGGCCCATCTTGTAGCCCAGGGCTTGCGCGGGCCAGGCGATGTAGCGGTCGGTTTCGCTCTGGATGTTGGTTTCGTCGATGCCCGAGTGGTCGTGGAAGAAATCGACCATTTGCTCGCGGGTCCAGTGCTTGGAATGGACGCCGGTATCGACGACCAGGCGAATGGCGCGCCAGATGTCGGCTTCCAGGCGGCCATAGTCGCTGTACGGATCCTGGTAGAAGCCGACATCCTTCCCCAGACGCTCGCTGTAAAGGCCCCAGCCCTCGGTGTAGGCCGTGTAGTAGTTGTGCTTGCGGAACTCGGGCAGGCCGGTCAGCTCCTGGGCGATGCTGATCTGCAGATGATGACCCGGAACGCCCTCGTGGTAGCTGACAGCCTCGGCGTTCTCCAAACCGCGGTCGGCGAAGTGGTACGTATTCACATAAACGCGGCCGGGGCGCTTGCCGTCGGGCGTGCCCTCTTCGTAGTAAGCCTGCGACTGCTGCGCGGCCATGTAGTCGGGCACCTTAACCACCTCAAGCGGCGCCTTCGGCAATGTGCCAAAAAGCTGCGGCAACTTGGCCTGCATACCGGCGATGTAGCCCTTGTACACGTTCAGAAGCTGTTCGGGTGAGGTGGCGTGCAGTTTCGGGTTGGTCTTCAGGCTTGCATTAAAGCTCTTCAAATCGCTGAAGCCGAGCTTCTTGGCGATAGTGAGCATTTCGGATTCGTCGCGCTTCACTTCGTTCAGGCCGATCTGATGAATCTGGTCCGGCGTGAGCTTCAGCGTGGTGCTTTGGCGGACGCGGAAGGCGTAGTACGCGTCGCCGTCAGGCAGTGCCGACGCGCCAGGCTCGGTGCGGCATGCCGGGATGTATTGCGCGGTCAGGAATTTGCCGAAGCGTGTGTAGGCGGGCTGCACCTGTTGCGTCCAGGCGTCGGTCGCGTCCTTGGTAATGCGCTTGCGGTCTTCGGCGGAGATGCCGGCCGGGAAGTGCTTGAGCGGCGCGAGGAACGGCGTGTCCTCGGGCTTGGCGCCGGCGACAGCCTGTACCTCCTTGACGACCTGGTCCATGATGAGGCGCGGCGGTGTGCGTTTTGCATCCGCACCGAGCGACATGGATTCCTGCACCTGCGCGAAAACCTGTGGGATGGCATTCAGTCGCGCGATGAGGTTGTCGTAGTCGTGCACGTCATCAAACGGCATCACGTCGATGGTCTGTGGCAGGCCGGTCTGCGGGCCGTTGAACTGGTTCACAGGCATCTGCCACTCCTTGAAGCGGGCACCTTCCTGGTCGTCAATCAGGCTACGGACGAGCAGATCGACGGAGAGTTTTTCCTGGGAGGTCAAACCGGTGGTGTCAAAGGCGGCGAGGCGGTTCAGAGTTTCACGTTCACGGGCGAGCCAACTATTGGCGGCGGCGCCGGTGTAATCGCTCCACCGGTCGTTATAGCGCTTGTCGCCAATGCTGGTGGCCAACTCAGGCGACTGCTTTAGCTCGTCCTGCCAGTAGCTTTCAAAGAGTTTCGTGAGCTGTGCCGAGCGCGTTGCGGCGGAGTCCACCTGGGTGTGCGCCATGGCAGGGGCGAGAAGGGTAGCGCCGAGCGCCAGAAGAGTCAGTGTGTGCTTCATCACAGGTGAGTGTACGACGCAGCGCCTTCAGTTTCTGAAGCGCTGCGCCGTAGCAGTCACGGTTGGGGCAGGAACATGACGCTGTATGCATCGAGCATGCGATACAGCGTGGAGCGGCTGATTCCCAGCATCTCCGCCGTGCGCAGTTTGTTGCCTTGGCACCGTTGCAGCACAAGTTCCACGTGCCTGCGAACGATCACATCGAGCCGCCAGTTTCTGAGGTCGATGCGTGCCGGTGGTGAGAGTGGTTGCGTTCCGAAGGTCTGTGTCACACCCCGCTTATCGGCAGGGCGGGCGAGTGGTTCAGTGCGGGGCAGGCAGGTATTCCAAAATAAAACGGCCTGGACAGTTCGCCCAGGCCGCTTTGGATCGCAACGCTCTGCACCGGTCCGGAACCGGACAGGCCGCTGCCACGGTCGCCTACGCCGTTGCTTTCGCGCAGTACACGTCAAAGGCGCGCGCCAGTTCCTGGGCGATGGCGGGCGCGTTGCTGGTTTCAATGGCGGAGCGCTGCATCAGGTAGACCAACTGACCGTCGCGGAAGATCGCAATGGCCGGTGATGTGGGCGGGTGGCCGCCGAAGTGGCCGCGCGCCTTGTCCGTCGCCTCGCGGTCCTGGCCGGCGAATACGGTAATGGCGCGGTCGGGCTTTTGGGTGTGCTGCAGCGCCATGCGAACACCAGGGCGCATCTTGCCCGCTGCGCAGCCGCAGACGCTGTTGACCACGACCATGGTCGTGCCAGCCTCCGCAATTGCGGAATCGACCTCTGCGCCCGAGCGGGCCTCCTGAATGCCGGCGCGGGTCAGCTCCTCGCGCATCGGGATCACCATGATCTCTGGGTACATTGCATCTCCTCTGGCCGGAACGTCGGGCCGCGTATCTCGATACTAAATGGACGCGCGGCGAGCCGGAACGGTGCGCGCTGATAGCCTTGATGGCATGGGTTTGCAGGCTGTCGCGGAGCAGCACACAGGGGCGGAAGCGGCGCTGGATGTGCGGGAGAACGTTCCGCTGGCGCCGTACACGACGCTGGGCATTGGCGGGCCGGCGCGCTGGTTCATCACCGCGACAACGGAGGCGGAAATCGCGGCGGCGGTGCAGTTTGCGCGAGACCGTCACGTGCCGCTGTTTGTGCTGGGCGGCGGTAGCAACCTCTTGGTGAGCGACAACGGCTTTCCGGGGCTGGTGCTGCACGTTGCGCTTAGGGGGGTACACACGTCCGTCGAGCGGCCGAACGAGTCCGTGTACGTGACCGCTGCAGCCGGTGAGAGCTGGGATGAACTGGTGCAGTTCACGGTGGAAGAGAACCTACAGGGAATGGAGTGCCTGGCGGGCATCCCGGGCAGCGTGGGTGGAACGCCCGTGCAAAACGTGGGAGCGTATGGGCAGGAAGTAGCGCAAACCCTGGTTTCGGTACGATGTTTGGATATGCGAGACCTGCGGTTCGTGGAGCTGACCCGTGCGGACCTTCGGTTTGGATACCGGACGAGCCTGCTAAATGCGGCGGAACGTGGGCGCTACATCGTCACGCGGGTTACGTTTGCGATGAAGCGATCCGGCACGCCGGGCAGCCAGCCGAACCTCTCGTATGCCGACCTGAAGCGGATCTTTCCAGAGCCGGCGCGTCCAACGCTGGCGGAGGTTGCGGAGGCGGTGCGTGGCATTCGCCGCGGCAAAGGCATGGTGGTGGATGCGGCGGACCCGGACTCTCGGTCGGCGGGATCGTTCTTTCGCAACCCGATTGTGCCGCAGGAGTCTCTGGAGCGCGTCGCGCAGGTGAGCGGCTTGCATGTGAACCAGGTGCCGCACTGGCCGGCGGGGGAAGGCTGCATTAAGCTGCCGGCAGCGTGGCTGCTGGAGCACGCCGGGTTTGTGCGCGGCACGGTGCTGGGTCGCGCCGGTATTTCGTCGAAGCACACGCTGGCGCTGGTAAATCGCGGCGACGCGGCGCAGCGGGATATAGCGGCGCTGCGCGAGCGCATTGTGAACGGCGTTCGGGCGCGGTTTGGGATTGAACTGGAGCAGGAGCCGGTGAACGTCGGTTAGATCGCGCCGAGTTCGTTGAGCAAGCCAATCCGTTCCTCCTGCAGCACCGCCGCAGGTGCGCCTTGCGCGAAAATTTGACCATCGCGGATGCGAAGCACCTCACCCGCTGTTGCGAACACCTCGCTCACGTCGTGCGTCACGCTGACGATCGGCATGGGATCGCCCGCGTTGTGCCGGTCTGCCTGCGTCTGCAGAAGGATGCTGCGCAGTTGCTGCCGCAGGTCGCGGTCGGCACCGGAGAAGCTCTCATCCAGCAGCAAAACCTGCGGTTGCGCAAGGATGGCGCGCGCAAGAACGACCCGCCTCGCCTCGCCGCCTGAGATCAAATACGAGCCAACACCCGCCACGTGGTCCAGCTTGAACCGGTGCAGCGCGGCGTCCACGGCATCGTGACTGGCGGAGCCGGAAGGACGGGCTGCGAACACGACATTCTCCCGGACAGAAAGGTGCGGGAACACGCTTGCCGACTGGTCAACGAGCGTGACGTGCCTGCGGTGTGCGGGCAGGTTGCGCAACTCGCGGCCGTTTACCTGGCAGATGCCTGTTCGTTGTGGGATGAGGCCGGCCAGCAGGCGTAGCAACGTGGTCTTCCCGGAACCCGAGGCGCCGAAAATTGCGGTCCAGGGTTGTGGCAATGTGAACGCGTGACGGGCATGGTGGCCACCGATCCGCTCGTCGCAGGAGAAGCGCAACCAGGGCGCGGGAGATGCGTCGGGCACCGGCTAGAGCTCCCGCCCGGTCCGGCCGGGACAATCCGCGGGCCGTGGGCGTGTGCGTACGGCATTTTCGGCGTTGAAGGACGGTAGACGCGGGCGGCTTTCCATCGGGCCTGGCTTTCTGAAGTTACGATGCGCGGCGGGTTGGGCGCAGGTAGAGCAGGACGAGCGCGGCAGTGGAAATGGTCAGTAGCGTAAAAGCGATGCGGTTGGCGGCGTCAAATTCGCCGTTCTCGGCCAGGTCGTAAAGCACGATGGAGAGCGTGCGCGTCTGGCCGGGTATGTTGCCGCCCAGCATGAGCACGACGCCAAACTCGCCGATCGTGTGAGCGAAGGTGAGCACGGCCGAGGTGAGCAGTGCGGGGCGGGTGAGCGGTAACGCCACCCGAAAAAACGATCTCACGGGCGACGTGCCCAGCGTTGCCGCCACATCCAGGTAGCGGCGATCGACGGACCGTAGGCCAGCGACCAAGGGTTGCACGGCAAAAGGCAGGCTGTACACGACCGAGCCCACCACAAGCCCGCTGAACGAGAACGCCAGGGTATGCCCGAGCAGGCGGGTCAGGGTTCGGCCGGCCGCGGTGAGTGGGCCCAGACCGACCAGAAGGTAATAGCCGAGCAGGGTCGGCGGCAGCACCAGCGGCAGCGCGATCGCGGCTTCCAGCAGAACACGCAGCCTTGTACGCGGAAACACAATGCAGTACGAAAGCGGTAACGCCAGCAAAAGCAGAAGCGCGGTCGTGACAGAGGCCAGCTTGACCGTAAGCCACAGTGCCTGCGAGTCGAACAATGCGGCGCGCCTCCGGCTACGATTTTAGATGACCTGACTCGCAGGGTTTACGGAACCGGCTGCAGCCCCAGCTCCGGCAGATGTTGCTGGATTTCGTCGCTCGTCAGGTAATTGAGGAAGACATGTGCCTCTTTGCGGTGCCTGGCGTTCTGGAGTACAACGGCGCACTGCCGGATTTCGAGGTAGGTAACCGCGGGGAACAGTACAAACGTTCCCGCCTGCTTGTACTTGCCACTCATCGCGATGGTCTGGGACATGAGCGCGAGCTGTGCGTTGCCGCTCAGGGCGAACTGGGCGGCCTGCCCCACGGATTCAGCCTGCACGAGGTGAGGCTGAACATTTGGGAAATACTTGAGCTTTTTGATGGCGGCCAGGGCGGCACGTCCGTACGGAGCATGGTCGGGGTTGGCAATCGCGACACTTCTCAGGTCTTTGCGCTGCAGGGTGTCCAGGCTTAACGGCTGGAACGGGCCGTCTTTGCGCTCCCACAGCACGAGCGTGCCCTTGGCATAGGGCGTCGGATTGATGGAGTCCGCTTTGCCGGCAGCAACGACGCGTTCGGCAAAGGTGAAGTCAGCGGAGAGGAAAATGTCGGCGGGGGCACCATTCACGACCTGCTCGCTGAGTACGGCAGAAGACCCGAAGCTGACCTTGAGCTTGATGCCCGTACGTCGCTCAAAATACGGGGTTAAAACCTCCAATACAGGTTGCATGTCGGCGGCCGCGAAGACGGTAAGTTCGACCGGGGCGGCCTTGCTGTCGGCGTGTGCGGCGGGATCTACCTGCGCCTGCAGGTTGGAAGTGAGCACCAGCGCAAGGACAACCAGAACAAGAGAAAGCAGCGCACGCGCGGCTCTGCTGATCCACGTCCAGCGCGGGCGAGTGGGGTAGGCTAGGGGGGACGATGCCGATCCGATCACACCAGCTCAGATGCATTGGAAACGACGCGCGCATCGCGCCGGAGGAGATCGCCAGCGACTTTCGCGATCCCGAGACGCGCGAGCTCTACGAGGTCGAGTACCCGTGGAGCGAAACCGGCGACAGGCCGGGGATGTTCCCTCGCAATCTTCCGAATGCCTCGGCGCTCCGCCACCTGTGGGCGGAGCGCCGGGATTCCACGCTGCCGATCGACCAGTCCGGCGTGTGGCGGTACCGCGAGCTCCTGCCGATTCTGCAGGACGACGCGCACGCGATCACGCTGCGCGAGGGCAACACGCCGCTGTACGATTTGCCGCGCTGCGGCAAGCTGCTGGGCCTGGACTTCCTTTTGGCGAAGCACCAGGGGCTGAACCCGACCGGGTCGTTCAAGGACACCGGGATGACCGCCGCGTTATCGGTCGCAGCGGAGCGGGGCTACCAATGGGTCGCCTGTGCCAGCACCGGCAATACCAGTGCTGCGATGGCGGCGTACGCCGCGCGGGCCGGCTTACGATCCATCGTATTCATTCCGGAAGGCAAGATCGCTTGGGGCAAGCTGTCGCAGTCGATGGATTACGGCGCGCTGACGGTGCAGTTAAAGACGGACTTCGACGGCTGCGTGCAGATGCTGGCCGAGCTGGTCCGCCGAAACCCAATCTATTTGCTGAATTCAGTGAACCCGTACCGGCTGGAAGGCCAGAAGACGCCGGCCATTGAGATTTGCGAGCAGCTGGACTGGCAGGTGCCGGACCACGTGATCGTGCCGGGCGGAAACCTGGCCAATGGATCGGCCCTGGGCAAGGGCTTCAGTGAGCTGAAACACCTGGGATTCATCTCTCGGGTGCCGAAGATTTCGGTGATCCAGGCGGAAGGCGCGAACCCGCTCTTTCAGTGGTTTACGAACGCCGAGAAGATGTTGCGGCCGGTGACAGCGGACACGCGGGCGACGGCAATCCGCATCGGCAACCCGGCGAGCTGGCGCAAGGCAGCCCGCGTGATCGAAGCGACGGGTGGCTGGTGCGAGTCGGTTTCCGAGCAGGAGATTGCCTTGGCGAAGGCGCAGATCGGTGCGGAGGGCATTGGCTGCGAACCAGCGTCGGCAGTGACCCTGGCCGGGGCGAAAAAGCTGGTCGCGGCCGGGCGCATCCAGTTAAGCGAGCGCGTCGTGCTGCTGCTGACCGGACATACCTTAAAGGATCCGGAGTACACCATCGACTTCCACAAGGACCTGCTGGCGACCGGCATGGCAGAGGCGGACCCATACCGCAAGCCGCCGCTGGTGCTGGAGGCGAATGAGTCTGTGGTGCTGCGCGCGCTGGAAGCCGAGATGGCACGGGCGTGAGCGCCCACAATGCGGGCCGGGCGGCAGGTCCACATAGGGAATCAGTGCGGCTACGGCTTCCGGCAACCTCGGCAAATCTGGGGCCGGGTTTCGACGCCCTCGGGTTAGCAATGAATTTCCACCTGCACGTGACGGCGGCCCTGGATGCGACGCCGAGCCTGAACGTAACGGGGCGCGACGCGGCGAAAATCCAGAACGCAGACGACAATCTGGTACTCGCGACATTTCGCGAGGTGCTGGAAGACAACCGCAAAAGTGTTCCCGTCTTGGCGATGCACGTCCACAACGAAATTCCGCTTGGAATGGGATGTGGATCGTCCGCTGCGGCGCTGGTGGCTGGGGTGGCGCTGGCGAATCACTTCGGCGAGTTAGGGTGGAATGCGCAACGCGTGCTGGCGGAGGCATCGCGGCGCGAAGGGCACCCGGACAACGTTGCGGCCTGCGTTCTGGGCGGCTTCACCGCCTCTGCGATGCGCGACGGTGAGGTGCATGCCATCACGCTGCAGCCGCCGAAGCCCTGGCAACTGCTGCTGGTCCTGCCGGACGCGTCGCTCTCGACGGAGGCCGCCCGCGCGTTGCTGCCGGAAACGTACTTGCGCCAGGACGCCGTCGCGAACGTGCAGAATGTAGCGTTGTTGACGGCTGCGTTCGCCACTGGAGACGAGTTCCTTCTGCGCAGGGCGATGCAGGACCGCATGCACCAGCCGTACCGTCAGTTGGCGTGTCCGCTTCTGCCCAAACTGCTTCCACTTGCTGGCAGCGGAGCCTTACTCGGTACCGCGCTTTCGGGAGCTGGTCCGTCCGTGCTGCTGGTCGTCGACTGCGCAGCCGAGCGGCAATCCGTGGAAGCACTGGTGCTGCAGGCATTGCAAGATACACAGGAAAATGTGGAACTTCTGTGGACACAGATCGCCGAAGCTGCCCAACTGGGGTGAGCAGCATCCCCGGAAAGGTGTAGACATAAGACTACAAAAAGTGTGGCGTCCCAGCCCTCCCGTTGCTATGTTGAAGAGGTAGGCAGCCCTGGGGGAGGGTTGATCCTGCGGGACGCCCGTTGATCTTATAGGTCCGGGCGTCCTTCCCATTTTGCGGCCTCTGCCGCCTGCTCAGAGCTGACGAGGATCAGCGGCATCGCGCAGAATGTCACCCAGAAATGACATTGCAAGTACGGCGACAATCACAGCAATTGCGGGGAATGCGGCCATGTACGGGTCGTCGAAGAGATGCGCGCGCGCGTCGTTAAGCATGGAACCCCAACTGGCCGCCGGCGGCGGAACGCCCAGACCCAGAAAGCTGAGTGTCGCTTCCGCCAGAACAGCACCGGCCATGCCGATCGCGGCTTGCACGATGATCGGTTGCGCAACGTTGGGCAAAATGTGGCGGAGGAGGATGCGGAGGTCAGAGGCGCCGAGCGAACGTGCGGCCTCCACGTACTCACGGTTGCGTGCAGCCAACACCTGGGCGCGAACCAGCCGGGCATAATTGACCCATCCCGTTAGCGCTAACGCGAGTACCAGGTTGCGCATGCCGGGGCCAAGGAACGCGACAAAGGCGATCGCCAGCAGAATGCCGGGCAAAGCGAGGAACGCATTCATCACGTAAAGGTTCAGGACGGTGTCGCGCCAGCCGCCGTAGAAGCCTGCGATCGCTCCAACCAGCACGCCCACGGCGAGGGACAGGGCAACCACGGTTGTGGCGACCCCGAGCGAGATGCGCGCGCCAAAGAGCACGCGCGAGAAGATATCGCGGCCCAGCTCGTCGGTTCCGAAGAGGTGTCCTGCCCCGGGCGCAAGCAGCCGGGCCGAAAGCTGGATGCTGGCCGGATCGTGCGGGGCCAGTTCCGGCGCAAAGACGGCCACGAAGGCAAGGGCAGAAAGCACCGCTATAACGGTCCAGAGCGCGATACGGTTTGCGGTGCGAGCAGGATCGCCGACCATGGCCTATGCTAGCCCGCTTTTCTGCTGACGGTAGTTGGTTGCGTGAGACACTGTGGGGGAAATTGGAGGAGAAAAGGCTGTGGATCTGAAACAGGAACGGGTAGCAGTCGCGGGTGCGGGCGGATTCATTGGCGGCCACCTGACGCGTGCCCTGATTGAGCAGGGCGTGCCCGTGGTAGCCGCGGTTGATATTAAACCGCTGAACGAGTGGTATCAGGCGGTTGACGCGCCGGGTCTCAAAAATCTTTCTTTGGACCTGAAGGATCTGGGTAACTGCCGTACTGCGCTGGCGGATGCAACGGTGTGCTTTGATTTGGCCGCGGACATGGGCGGCATGGGCTTTATTGAGAACAACAAGGCGCTGTGCATGTTGAGCGTGCTGACGGGCACGCATTTGCTGCTGGCGGCAAAGGAAGCCGGGTTGAAGCGGTTCTTCTTTTCTTCGTCCGCGTGCGTATACAACGGCGACAAGCAGACGAACCCTGACGTGGTGGCGTTGAAGGAAAGCGACGCCTACCCGGCGCTGCCTGAGGATGGGTACGGCTGGGAAAAGCTGTTCACCGAGCGCCTGTGCCGGCACTTTCTGGAGGACTACGGGGTGGAAACGCGCGTGGCGCGTTACCACAACGTGTATGGTCCGCTGGGAACCTGGCAGGGTGGGCGTGAGAAGGCTCCGGCCGCCGTTTGCCGCAAGGTGCTGGAAGCGAAGCACAGTGGCAAGCACGAGATTGAGATCTGGGGCGATGGGCACCAGACACGGTCGTTTATGTACATCGACGATTGCCTTAAGGGCACGCAGATGATCGCGCTAAGCGACATTACAGAGCCGCTGAACCTGGGGTCGAGTGAGCTGGTTTCCATCAACCAGCTGGTCGACATCGTGGAAGAGATTGCGGGCATCCGGCTGAAGCGCAGCTACAACCTGAGCGCGCCCAAGGGCGTGAACGGACGCAACAGCGACAACACGCTGATCTGCGAGAAGCTTGGGTGGGAACCGTCGATTTCGCTGCGCGAAGGTATGCGAAAGACCTATAACTGGATTGAGTCGGAGATGCTTTCGAGTACGCCGGTTGGTGCACACTAGAGGGCATGCAGGATTCCAATCAAGTGCACACCGAGACAGTTCTCGGTGTGCACTTTTTTACGGGGGACGTGCATGCCGCGGTGAGCCGCATGTTGCAGGGCGGGCTGCTGGTGGTGCCCGCCGCGCCCGCGTTGAAGGATCTGCAGACCCAACCCGCATACCGGCAAGCTTTGCTTGAGGCCGATCTGGTAATACCGGACAGCGCCTTTATGGTGCTGGTCTGGAACTACATGATCGCGCCACGTTTACGGCGGCCGCAACTGCGGCGGCTTTCAGGCCTGGAGTATTTACGTGCGCTGCTGGAGCGGTCGGAGGTGCGGGTGCCGGGCAGCACGTTCTGGATCATGGCCGGGGAACGGCCGGCGTCGCTGAACTTGGCATGGTTGGCGCAGCAAGGCATCACGGTGCCGGTGTCGCACGTGTACCACGCACCCATGTACGGGGCGGCCGATGCGGTTGCGCTGACCGATCCTGCGCTGCTGGAAGTATTGGATCGCGTGCGACCGGCTCACATTATTGTGACAATCGGCGGAGGAACGCAGGAGCGTCTGGGTCTGTACTTGCGGCGAAATCTGAAATATGTCCCCGGTATTCACTGCATTGGCGCTGCAATTGCGTTCCTTTCGGGAGATCAGGCCGCGATTCCGGTTTGGGCCGACCGTTTGTACCTGGGCTGGCTTCTCCGGGTGATTGACGAGCCAAAGCGTTACGGTCCTCGCTATTGGGCGGCTCGCCATCTTTTGCAGCTTATGTTGCGGTACGGTGCGGGGCTGCCGCCATTGCTGGTGAGCAGGCCGGCGGCGTGAGTGTTGGCGACCCGAATCGGGAGTGCCCAAAAGGTTGTAGCGGATTAATGGGGAGGCAAGCATCGAACTGTGGTGTTATGTAGTCATGAGGCCACATTGGCGCGTTCTGGCAAGGTTGACTCTTTGTGTTCTGGGGTTGAGCTTCGCCGTGATCACTTCGTATTCCCAGCTTCCACAACTCGATATGAGCATCAAGCAGCCCGGCGCAATGGCGAGCGTTTCGGAAGACTACCTGCTGACCAGCATCAACTCTGAGCGTACTGCCGCAGGTCTGCCGGCCGTGAAGTTTGACCGCAGTTTGCAAGCCGCGGCACAGGTTCATGCGATGCAGATGGCGCGCACGAGCACGCTGTCGCACCGCTTGCAGGGCGAGGCCGATCTTTCTGCCCGCGGCTCTTCGGCGGGAGCGCATTTTTCGCGGATTACAGAAAATGTTGCCGTTGGACCGTCGATCGTGACCATGCACGGTGCCCTGATGCAGTCACCGCATCACCGCGAAAACATATTGGACGATCAGGTCGACTCCATCGGCATTGCTGTGGTTCAGGCGAACGGTTCGCTTTGGGCCGTGGAAGATTTCAGCCGCAGTGTCGAGCGGCTTTCCCTGGACGAGCAGGAGCACCGCGTTTCTGACTTGTTGCGCGGCTTGCAGGTGGACGCCGCGCCAACAACGGAAGCGCGTGCGACCTGCGGCTTGACCGCCGGTTACGTTGGCTCACGTCCGGCGTTCACCATGCGCTACACCACAGGCGACCTGGCGCAGTTGCCCGAGCAACTGCGTAGCCGGATGCGGAGCTCAGCGTTCCGGTCTGCCGCCGTGGGTGCCTGTACTGCCGCCGCGAAGGATTCGGGCAGCTTCGCTTCGTACAATATCGCCGTTGTGGTCTACCGATAAAGCCGTTGCCGCGATGCGCGAGCGGCAGAGTCGCTGTTCAGAGTGTCCGAACTACGAATCTGGTTTGGTGCTTGCGCATGAAATTGCGGAATCTGATGATCGGGGATCAATCAGGTCACGGCAGCCGGAATTTTGACGAGCAACGTGGTGAATGCTATAAAGAAAGTGCGAGTTGAGCCGGCGCCCGCCCGCCGGCACCTCGTTTCCTCCTTGTTCCGCAGTAGCTCAATGGCAGAGCATTCGGCTGTTAACCGAAGGGTTGTAGGTTCGAGTCCTACCTGCGGAGCCAATTCCATGAACAATCTTTGGCCATCGAACACTTAACTTGAAAAAGAGTCAAGTTAGACTTCGAGTCGGATCATCGCGCCAGAGACACGAGAGCCGCTAACGTGATCAGCTTCCAAGCCAAGCTCAATAAAGACGTGGACGGGGCCTGTGTGTTTCCATCGCCTCGCATTAATGTTTGGTAGTGATGCCGTACATTGTTTTTGCCATTGCGTCGACGAGTCGTTGGAGACGCCGTGAGTTCTCCCGAGCTTCTTTAAGATGCATACGACTGTCGACCACCAGCAAACTCGTTTTATGCAACAGGTATGATCCTGTGGTTATCAGGCTTTCACTGTCCCGTAAAGATTGCTTTTCCACGTCCACCTCATGAAACATATCGACTTCGCAGAGAGAAATAACCTAGGAAAATGCCTAGAAGTTAGGTTTCTTCTCGGCCGCTCGATTCAGATCAATACGTTTGACCCTCGTGAGGTACCTAGATTTCAATTTGGGTATAGCCGGGAGGGAGCCGTTGGCTTCAGCCCATGGGTGGCGTTGCGATCCCACCCTTTTCTCATTCGCTCGCTTTTGGCGAGCGAATCAGAAAAAGGGCAATCGAGAACGCGAACCCATCGGGCTAAAATCCGCTGCTTCCTTCCAGACGCGGTTCCACTGAATATGCCGGCACGTTCTAAGCTGCCGGCGATCACATCGGCGGGTACGTCAAATAGTGCAGCTCGTAACGTTGGCGATGTTGAGCTGATTGCTCAGGCTTCGTCCTTGCACCAGGGCTGCCAAGGCTTGTTACGGGTTCAAACAGGCATGAGCCTGACCATGAGCTATTACGAGGGCTTCGGTCTGTTGTGCATTTGGCGGTCGAGGATGAGCGAACTGACAGGCCAGTCACCCAAATGCTTGCTCGGAAAGACGCACGTTTTATGCGTTGGGGCATGACGATAAGAAATGTGCTTGAAAGCAAAGGCCCAGGTATTCGGCTTGGGCCTTGTCACATTTGTTGGTTTGAATTTAGGCGAATCGGCGACGAGCTGCACCGATCATGCCAAGAACGCCGGTACCGAGTAGAGCCAGGCTGGATGGCTCTGGAACGGGGCTGTTGGAGCTTGTGTCTGGGTAGCCGACGATCGCTGTCTGCGCTCCCAATGCCGCCGTGGTGCTGGCGAAGATGAGATTGGACACACCGGCTTGTGCGGAGGCCTGCAATGTGACACCAACGAGTGCGCTCGCCTGCAACGTGCCGTTCAGCACATTGGCGTCGGAGATGGAGATGGTTGTACTGGAGCAGCCTCCGAGGTTGAGGGTGACGCAAAGGCGGGTGATGGAAAGGACATCGATCAAGGGTGCCGCGTTTGCTTCCGCAAACGTGTACGTGGCCGTGCCGTCAGAAAAGTTCAGAATGCCTGTTGTGTTATTGAAGTTGGCGTTTGTGTTGGAAAGTACGGTGTTACCGACCTGGATCGTATAGCCGTCAGTAAGTGGATTGAGGCTGCTGGCGTGGATGACAGGGGTGGCAACCAAAAGGCAGAGAATCGAAAGTAATGCGAAATGCTTCATCGGTGTTCCTCTGATGAGAAGGAATACAGCCTTCAGTAACTAAAGCGAAAGTGTCCTAAGGGGGCATCTCCGCAGAACTTTGGTGGGAGCTGGGTAGTGCCTTTGAGGGATGGCGCAATCGGCGATATTCCGAAGGACCGCCATGCCCCTGTCATGCTGCCATCGTCGCCACTTCTGACAAGCGACGACAGCGGAAGCGTCCCATGCCGCTCTTTCTGGGTTTGCTGAAGTCAACACTGCGGGCGCGGATTGACGTCCGGTGCACGTCTACGCAGCGGATCATTGATGGATTGGGAACGTCGCGAAGCGCGGGTTCCTACGTAGCAGGTGGACCTCACTTCCCGCAAAATCCCGGGAAACGCAAGGAATCGCTCACGCACATGTTTTGCACGCCGCCAGGACTCCAGCGGAGTTCAAAACGTAGCCGGATCCGTTCGATACAGCCTAGGACCCGGTAGAGGTCTCGAGCGTGGCGGTGAGGTGGTACGTGCCTGCGGGCAGATCGTAGTCGCCGGTCTCGGTCGCGTGCAGACGCCGGTCGGTCGCCACCGGCTTGCCATCGATCGTGAAGTTGTGCGCGTTGGTGCGGGTCACCTGCAGAATGCCATGGGTATTTGCGGGAAGCGTTACCGTCCATTGCACCGTGTAGCCGTGAACCTGCCACTCCGAAGTAATCTCGCCCTGTGACGAAACGTACTTTAGGCTGAGTGACCCAAGTGTGCTGCTGAAGTTCGGGTGCAGGACGATGCTTTGGAAGCCGGGTCCCGCCATGCCAGTGTCGATGCCGCCGGCATAACGGTAGAGCCACTCCGCAACGGCACCGTAGGCGTAATGGTTATAGGAGTTCATGCTGGGGTCGTTGCGCATCTGATCGCCGTTCCAGCGTTCCCACGTAGTGGTGGCGCCGTGCTCGATTACATAGCCCCAGGACGGGTACTGCGTATTGAGCAGAAGGTGGTAAGCGATGTCGCTGTGGCCGGTGTCACAGAGCACCTCAAGCAGATACGGGGTGCCGAGAAAGCCGGTGCCAAGCAACATGTGATTGTCGCGGATGAGATGCACGAGGCGGTCCGCAGCCTCGGAGCGCATGGTTTCCGGTAAGAGGTCCATGTGCAGGGCGAGCACGTAACCAGTCTGCGTTTCAACAAAATGATCGGGCGCGTCACCGGTTGCGGGGTGAATGGTCGGAGGCGGAAGGCTTGGGTGGTGGTCGACGGAGCCGACGCGACTGTCCTGTGCGATGTATGCCTTCTGAAAGGCGGCCTTAACACTGTCGAACATGGCTGCGTAGTGTTTGGCATCTGCCGTACGGCCGGAAGCGGCGGCCATTTGCTGCATCAGGTGCGCGTCGTAGGCCCAGTAGGCGGTGGCGAGCAGGTCCTCGGGCGTGGTAATGGTGGGCGTGAGCCAGTCGCCCCAGGGTGTGCCGATCTGCTTTTGCCAGAGGTGGTTCGGGTTTTCGTGCTCGATCTGGGCAAGGTAGGCCTGCATGCCTGACCAGTTTTCGTCGATGATGCGAGGATCGCCGGACTGCAGCCAGCCGGTCCAAGGGATGATGACGCCGGCATCGGACCAGCCGGGGCCGTAGGCCTCGTTCGGAAGATTTGTGCCAGGGGCGTAGCCGGCGTACATGGCGGTGCCGACCTGGGTGCCACGCAGGTCGCGGGCAAACATGCGGGTAAAGTTGTCCAGGTCCATGTCGTAGGCGGCGGTGCGCCAGAAAACCTGGGCGTCGGCGGACCAACCCAGGCGCTCGTCGCGCTGCGGGCAGTCGGTGGGCAGGCCGACGAAGTTGGACCGCTGGCCCCACAGAACGTTGCTGTAGAGCTGGTTGATCATGTGGCTGCCGGATGAGAACTGCATGGTGAACGGGGCGTCGGTGTGGATCACGACAGCCTGCAGTGTCTGCGGTGTGGGCGCCTTCCGAAGACCGGTGACCTCGGCGTACCGGAAGCCATGAAAGGTGAATTGCGGCTGAAAGTGCTCCTCGCCGGTTCCGGCAAGGATGAAGTGATCGGTTGCCTTGGCGTTGCGCAGGTTGTCCGTGTAGATGGTGCCGTCCGGGTTGAGCACTTCGGCGAAGCGGAGGCGGATGTCGTCGCCACGCTTACCTCGGACGGTCAGGCGCGGAACGGCTGCCATGTTCTGGCCGAAATCGAGGACGTAGACGCCGGGGCGCGGCTCAGTGATGGCTTTAACGATAAGTGCGCTCTCTTCGCGGATGGGCGGGAAGTCCTGTGCGACGATGTCCGGTTCATGCGGCTGGACGGTGGTGGCGGCGTGCCATGCGGTGTCGCGAAACCTGGGGCGGTCCCAGCCGGGTGCCAGCAGGCGTTGGTCGCGGGTTTCACCGTTGTAGATTTCTGCGAGGCGAATTTCGGACTCGGCAGCCTTCCAGGTGCCGTCGGTACTGACCCACTGCACCGAGCCGTCGCTGTATTGAAGGCGGAGCTGCGCCTTGAGGGCGGGTTGGGTTGCGCCGTAATTGTTGCCCTGGCCCTCCCACTTGAGCGGGGTTGCGTACCAGCCGGGGGCGAGCGTGGCGCCGATAGCGTTGGGACCGGTGTGCAGCATGGGCGTGACGTCGTATGTCTGATAGGTAACGCGCTCGCGGTAGTCGGTCCAACCGGGTGCAAGGATCTGATTGCCAACGGGTGCACCGTTGATGCGGAAGGTGTAGGCGCCGAGTGCGGTGGCGTAGAGGCGGGCGGAGACCGGCTGCCTGGTGAGACGGACTTCCTTGCGCAGCAGTGCGGCGGGGCCGGTAGGCCATGGGCGGGCTTCGCCGGGTGCGCCGGGTGCGCGGCCGTCCAGGCCGATGCGCTCGGGGGCGGTCCAACGGGTGTCGTCGAAGGCGGCGGCCCACCATTCACCTGAGGGGTTGACGGTAGTCTTCCAGTGCGCGAGATCGGAGATGAAGGCGTCCATGGAGCCGTCGGTATAGGTCAGGACGAGGGTGGTGCTCATGGGTGCGCGGTTGGCCGCGTCGGTGCTGGAGCGCGCATAATGCGTGACGCCGACAGCGAGCAGATTCTGACCGGGGCGAAGGCTCGCGGTAACGTCCTGGGTGCGGTAGGTCATCCACGGCAGGCGGCCCCAGGCGGGCAGAGGTTCGGGTGCGAGGACAGGGGTGCCATTGACCCAGGCGGCGACCGTGTCGTTACCGGTGGTGTAGAGAGCCGCGGAGCGTACGGGTTTGGTGGGTGCGAACGGCATGCGGAAGGCATGCACGACGTTCTGGCCTGGGGTGACGGTTGCGGCTGGGTTACTGATCCAGAGTGCGCCGGCGGTGCGCACACGGTGGAGTTCGCCGGCTTCGTGGCCGATCCATTGCGCGTGCCAGTTTGCGGGTTGCATCAGGCCGGTTTCCCACCAGTCGTTCGGGCTGGTGGTTGTGGTCGTTCCATCAGCGCCCCAGACGGTGACGCGCCAGAAGTAGCGGTGCGACGGTTGCAATGCCGTGCCTGCGTAGGGAATGCCGTTGGAGACGGAGGAGGCGATGCGGCCGGAATCCCAGGCGTCGGCTTTTGCGTTGTGGGCCGGTGGTTCGGAGAAGACCTCAACGCGGTAGGCGGTCTGCTTCGCGCCGGGAGCGGGGTTCTGGTACTGCCAGGCGAGGCGCGGGTTGGGGTCGTCGATGCCGATGGGTTCGGTCAGAGCGTCGCAGCGGAGGGCGGCGACGGAAGGAGCTTGGGCGTGTGCGGCGGAGAACCCAATTGTGAGCAATGCTGCGAGTGTTGCGCCGTGCGTGGAACGGGGCGTGATGGGCCGCATGGACTGGGCTCTCCGGCGCGGGTGTACCAGTACTTGGGTGCGCGCTAGAAGCTTAGGCAGTCAGGCGGGTTCTGTGCAAGAGCGACGAGCGTCGTGCGCTCCGGGATGCCATTTTTCGCGCGAAATGAGCGAAGAATGGGCACATGCACAAATGCGGTGTCGCGTAAAAAGCAGGCTGTTCCACTCCGCACGCGCAAAGAACGAGCGTGCTCCGGTCTAAATGAAAGTTGAGGGGATGCAATGACGGCTCTTTCTCCAGCGCAATGGCAAACTTAACGGCGGTGCAAGGACGAGCGTGCGCCGATCGCGATAACGGGTTTCAGGCGATGCAATGACGGATCTGCTTCGAGCGACCTACACCTTGTCGGTGTAGATGGCGCGGGCGAGCAGGTTTTCGATTTGTTCCTGGCGGCCGGAGCGGGGCTTGGGGTTGATGTTGTTTGCGAGCGCCATCTGCTCGATCTGGTCGAGAGAGAACTTTCCGGCGAGCATGTCGGCGGGGCGCTCGCCCTTCCACTTGCTGTAGCGGTCGGTGAGGATCTGGTCGTACTTGCCGTCTTCGATGAGTTTGGCCGCGGTCAGGAAGGCGCGGGCGCACAGGTCGGCGCCGCCAACGTGGGCGTAGATCATGTCCTCTGCGGTAAAGCTCTGGCGGCGAACCTTGGCGTCGAAGTTGCAGCCGCCCTTGCCCAGGCCGCCCGCCTTGATGACGTGGTACATGCTCATGGTCATGGTCCACAGGTCGTTGGGGAACTGGTCGGTGTCCCAGCCGAGCAGGGCGTCGCCGCGGTTAATGTCGAGTGAGCCGAGGATGCCAAACGCGCCGGCGGAGGCGATCTCGTGTTCAAAGCTGTGGCCGGCGAGGGTGGCATGGTTGGCTTCAATGTTGACGCGAACTTCGTTTTCGAGGCCGTAGGTCTTCAGGAAGCCGTAGACAGTGGCGACGTCGAAGTCGTACTGGTGCGAGGTGGGTTCCTTGGGCTTGGGCTCGATGAGGATCTGACCGTCAAAGCCGATCTTGTGCTTGTAATCGACGACGAGGGCGAGGAAACGGCCCATCTGATCGAGTTCCTGCTTCAGGTTGGTGTTCAGCAGGGTTTCGTACCCTTCGCGGCCGCCCCAAAGGACGTAGTTGGAGCCGCTGAGCCGCTTGGTCGCATCCATGCAATTCTTGACCGTGACGGCGGACCAGGCAAAGACCTCGGGGTCAGGATTGGTGGAGGCGCCGGCCATGAAGCGTGGGTGACTGAAGAGGTTCGCGGTGCCCCACAAGAGCTTCGTCTTGTAGGTCTGCATTTTCTCTTCGAGGTAGTCCACGATTGTGTGGAAGTTCTTGAGCGTGCCGGCGAGGGTGTCGGCCGGGGGCGCGATGTCGGCGTCGTGGAAGCAGAAGAACGGCAGGTCGAGGACACGGAAGAGCTCGAACGCGGCATCGGCCTTCACTTTGGCCTGCGCGATCGGGTCGCCAGGCTCCATCCACGGGCGGAGGATGGTCGGTCCGCCGAAGGGGTCGGAGCCGGTCATGGCGAGCGAGTGCCAGTAGGCGACGGCAAAGCGCAGGTGGTCCTTCAGCGGCTTGCCGAGCACTACGCGGTTGGCGTCGTACCAGCGGTAAGCCAGCTCGTTGTCAGTGGTTGGACCCTCGTACGGAACGGTCGCGAAGCTGCTGAAGATGGTCTCGTTACTCATGATGCGGGTAGGCTCCTGCGGCGGTTGGTCTGAGAGGGGCCGCGCCGGCGCGATGCCGGGCGGGGAAGCAGATTGATTTTACGCAGGCTGCACGACATCATGATGCGTTGCGGAGAAAGGCTTCGATTTCAGCCCGGGTTGGCATGGCCGGTTGGGCTCCGTCGCGGGTGGTGCAGAGCGCGCCCGCGGCGGTGGCGAAGCGAAGGGCTGCGTCGGTGTCCATGCCATGGGTAAGTGCGCTGGCAAACGCGGCATTGCATGCGTCGCCTGCGGCGGTGGTGTCCCGCACGTTGACCGAAAACGCCGGCTGAAAGCAGGACGGCTCGCCGCGGCGTACGGCAGCCGCGCCCATTGCGCCAAGTTTGAGCAGGACGCCTTGCGGTCCGCGGTCGAGGAGGCGCTCTGCCATGTTGCGAGCTTCGATCACGGTGGAAGGCACGTCTGAGCTCCCGAGCAGGACCTGCGCTTCAGACATGTTGGGTGTGAGCCAGGTAAGGGCTTGCAGGAGCTCCGCGCTGAGGCGCTCGGCGGGCGCTGGGTCGAGCATGAGCGGGATACGGTTCGCCTTGCAGCGCCGAGCCAGCTCCAGGATGGTGGGCATGGGCGTTTCCAGTTGCGTGAGAATCACTGCGGCTTGCGCAAGGGTGCTCCAGTGCTGGTCAAGGTGTTCCGAGCCCAATGCTGCATTCGCGCCGGGAATGACGGTGATGCGATTGTCGCCGCGCTGTTCCACCTGGACGAGCGCAGTGCCGGATGGGCCTGGTACGGTCGTGATGCTGTCGGTTCGTATGCCTTCCGAGCGAAGCGCGGCGCAAAGGTCACGGCCGAAGCTGTCTGAGCCGACGCAGCCCACCATGGTCACGTCCATGCCGAGACGGGCGAGGGCGACGGCCTGATTGGCGCCTTTGCCGCCCGGGTGCATGGCGAAACCTTCTCCGAAGACGGTTTCGCCTTGATCCGGAATGCGCGATGCGCGGACGACCAGGTCTTGATTAAGGCTGCCGATGACGGCGATGGTTTGATTCATAGGGCGACCTCGGCATGCGCGATGGGTCGGTGGGTCAGGGTGGCGTAACAGACGGCTCCGAAGAGAGCCATGGCGCCGCAGACCCAAAGTGCGATCTGGAACGAGTGCGTCCGATCGAGCAGGCGACCGGTGACGACCGGCGCGAGCGAGGCGAGCATAAAACTGCCGAAGTTTTGCAGGGCAGAGGCGGCGGGAACGTTTTCGCGTGGCGCCATGACCTGCACGAGGCCCCAGCCGGAGGTGCCAGCGAACTGCAGACAGAAGAGGGCGGCGCTGACGAGTGCGACGGCGCCAATGGGGGTTGCGGCGGCTTCAACAAGCGCGGTCGCCGCGCCGCAGCAGAGCAGGCCCGTCAGGATGCAGGTGCGGTACACCTTTGTCGCGGACATGCCTTGTTTGGTTAAGGCGTCGGTAAGCATGCCGTTCAGCAGTGCTCCGCAGGCTCCGGCGAGAAAAGGCCCGGCCGCGAGCCATCCGCTGCTCCGGATGGAAAGATGGCGGCCGGTTTCGAGGTAGCCGGGCAGCCAGGAGATGAAGAACCAGTTGACATAGTTCAGGCCGCCGAAGCCGAGCATCATGCCCCACATGGTGCGCTGTTGCAGCAGAGCGGCGAAAGGCAGTGCTGGGGTTTGGTCGTGTGAAGTCATTGGCACGGCGGGTTGCGGGAGGAACAGCCACAGCAGGGCCAGAACCGTGCCCGCCGCGCCAAGCGCGAAGAACATGCCGCGCCAGCCGTAGCGGAGCATAATCACCGTAAGCAGCGGCGGAGCAATGGCCAGGCCAAGCGTGGCTGCTAGGTTGAGGACGGCCGTGGCGCGTCCCCGCTGCTGCTCGGCGGTGTTCTGCCGGATGAGGTAGACACCGGCGGGGTAGAACGGCGATTCGCCCGCTCCGAGCACGATGCGCAACGCGAGAAAGGTGCCGAAGCGGTGGACTGCGCCTGCTGCGGCTTGCGCCGCGGACCACAGCAGAAGGCCGAGGCCGAGGGTGCGTTGGGCGTTGCGTGGGCGAAGAAACGCGGCCAGCGGCAACTGCGCAATGCCGTAGGCGAAGGAAAACACGGAGAGCAGCGCGCCGATTTGGGTGGCGGAAAGGTGGAGTTCCGTGCGGATGCTTGTGGCTGCGATGCCAAGCGAGGAGCGGTCAAAAAAGTTAACCAGGCCGGCGGCAAAGAGCAGCAAGAGCGATGCAGCAGTCGCTGCGGAGCGCGGTTGCGGCGGCGTGTTCGCGGCGGTTGCGGGCACGCTTCATCATGCCTGATGAGCCGGTGACCTGGCTTTGGAAATAATTCGAGCCGCACTTGTGCGCGAGAAGCTCGTTGCGCTTCTAGCCCCCACCTTTGGCGCAAAGAACGCGCGGAGATTGGGGCACACAGAGTTGTGCTGATCCGATCACTACAGGCGGCAGATGAGGAGTTCGCGTTCGTAGATCATTTCGGGTGGCAGATGGTGGTGCAAATCGATGAAGAGTTCTTCGTGGCCGATGACCTCGCGACGCCACTCGGCGATGTCGACGCGTTGCGCCTGATGGAACTGCTCTTCGGTGAAGTCCAGGCCGGTCCAGTCCATGTCGTCGTAAAGGGGGGTCCAGCCGATGGGAGTCTCGCGGCCCTGGGCGCGGCCGCGCACGCGGTCGACGATCCACTTCAGTACGCGCATGTTTTCGCGGAAGCCGGGCCAAATGAATTGTCCCTCGTCGTCCTTGCGAAACCAGTTCACGTGGAAAATGCGCGGTGTGCTGGTGAGCGACCGCTGCATCTTGATCCAGTGCCGGAAGTAGTCGCCCATGTGATAGCCACAGAAGGGCAGCATGGCCATGGGATCGCGGCGGACGCGGCCGAGCGTTCCGGCGGCGGCAGCGGTGGTTTCAGAGCCCATGGTAGCGCCGGCGTAGACGCCGCTGGACCAGTTGAACGCCTGGTAAATGAGCGGGATCGTTGTGGAGCGCCGGCCGCCGAAGAGGATAGCGCTGACCGGCACTCCTTCGGGCTTTTCCCAGTCGGGGTCGATGGTGGGGCATTGCGAAGCGGGCGCGGTGAAGCGGCCGTTGGGGTGGGCAGCGGTGCGGCCGGTCGCCTTGCCGATTTCGGGCGTCCAGCGGTCACCGCGCCAGTCGATGCATTCGGCGGGGGGCTGGTCGGTCATGCCCTCCCACCAGACGCCGCCGCCGGGAGTTTCGGCGACGTTGGTGAAAATCGTGTTGCGTCGCAGCGTCGCCATGGCATTCGGATTGGTGTGCTCGCTGGTTCCGGGCGCGACGCCGAAAAAGCCGGTCTCCGGGTTGATGGCGCGGAGTTGACCGGTCGCATCGGGCTTGATCCAGGCGATGTCGTCGCCGACGGTCCAGACCCGCCAGCCCTCGAAGCCGGCGGGCGGCACCAGCATGGCGAAATTGGTCTTGCCACAGGCGGACGGGAACGCGGCGGCGACGTAGGTCTTCTCGGTGTTGCCGTGCTCGTCGGCGGGCGACTCCACGCCGACGAGCAGCATGTGTTCGGCCATCCACCCCTCGTCGCGAGCAATGTTCGAGGCGATCCGAAGCGCGAAGCATTTCTTGCCGAGCAGGGCGTTGCCGCCGTAGCCAGAGCCGTAGCTCCAGATCTCGCGTGTTTCGGGGAAGTGAACGATGTACTTTTCGTCGTTGCAGGGCCAGGGGACGTCCTGTTCGCCGGGCGCGAGCGGAGCGCCCACGGAGTGGATGCAGGGCACCACGCGCTGCTCGTCCTTATCAATCTCCGCAAGCACGGGGAGGCCGATGCGGCACATGATGCGCATGTTTACGACGGCGTACTCGGAATCGGTAAGCTGCACACCGATGCGCGACATGGGGCCGCCGACCGGGCCCATGCTGAAGGGCAAGACGTACATGGTGCGGCCGCGCATGGAGCCGCGGAAGAGCTGTTTCAGCTTGCGCCGCATGGCGAACGGGTCCATCCAGTTGTTAGTGGGTCCGGCGGCGTCTTTGGAAAGAGAGCAGATGAAGGTGCGATCCTCCACGCGAGCGACGTCGTTGGGCGCGCTGCGGGCGAGAAAACAGCCAGGCCACTGCTGCTGGTTCAGCCGGTGAAAAGTGCCGGCCTGCACAAGCTTGTCGCACAAGTAGTCATACTCGGCCTCGGAGCCATCGACCCAGTGGATGCTGTCGGGCTGCGTGAGCTCGGCAATCTTTTCGACCCAGCGGATCAGGTGCTTGTTCGTTGTCGGAGGCAGGATCGCAGGTGCAGTCTTCGTAGCTTTGATCACGGATGGTTTGTCGTCCTCGGCGGCGTCCGCGGGGCGGTGGCCATCTTTTCATTGTCCGCCTTTCCGGGCAGATGCGCGAGTGGCGGAGCCCGTTGGGAGGGCAGCGATGGCGTGCGTCCGAATGCCGCGCCGCTCATCCAAAGGATATGAGTAAAGCGCTTCGTTACTCGGTGTTGGACCTGGTGAGCCTGCGGCCCGGTGAGGCGGCGGGTGAAGGGATCGCGCGCACTGTGCAAGCCGCGCAGCAGGCGGAGGCGTTGGGCTTCACGCGGTACTGGCTGGCGGAGCACCACAGCATCCGCGGACTCGCGTGTTCAGCAACGGCGGTGTTGATCGGGCATGTGGCGGGGCAGACTTCGACGATTCGCGTTGGCTCGGGCGGTGTGATGCTGCCCAATCACGCGCCGCTGGTGGTGGCGGAGCAGTTTGGCACGCTGGCGTCGCTGTATCCGGGCCGCATCGACCTGGGGCTGGGGCGTGCGCCGGGTGGTGACGGCTACACGATGCGCGCGCTGCGGCGCGACCTGCGCAGCGGTGTTCTGGGTGGGGGAGACGACTTTCCAGAGTTGCTGGCCGAGCTGCGCCAGTACCTGGCGAGCCCGCGGCCGGGGCAGATGGTCTTGGCTGTGCCGGGGCAAGGCACCTATGTTCCGATGACGCTGCTGGGATCGAGTGGCTTCAGCGCGCAGCTTGCCGGGCAGCTTGGTCTGCCGTTTGCGTTTGCCGCACACTTCGCACCCCAGTATTTTGCGGCAGCGGTGCAGCTCTACCGGCAATCGTTCCGGCCCAGTGACGTGCTGCAGGAGCCCTACGTGTTGGCGGGAATTCCGGTAATCGCGACGGATACAGATGCCGAGGCGCAGCGGCTGTTTACCACGCCGCAGCAGCGATTTCTGGCGTTGATTCGCAACCAGCCGGTTGAGGTGAAGTCGCCGGTGGCGAGCATGGACGGGCTCTGGAACGAGGCGGAGCGGGATGCTGTCGACGCGCGACTGGCAGCGGCGATTGTGGGTGGGCCGGAGACGGTTCGGCACGGATTGCAGATGCTGGTGGACGAGCTTGGCGTGGACGAGATATTAGCGGTAGCGGACACGTACGCGACCGACGACCGTCTGCGCACCTATGAGATTGTCGCGGAGGCGGCGAAGCAGGTGACGGTTCGCGAAACGGCGCTTGCTGCTTAAGTAGCAGCGACTTCGTCGCAGGTACTGCGCCTGAAGGAAGGTGAGTGCGGAAACGAAAGCGGGACACATCGCGTATCCCGCTTTCCTTCGGTGCTCAAGAGCTCAGGTCTAGGCTGTGACAAGTTCCTGGACGACGGCCTTACCGTAGTGGCTCTTCACGTAATCGTTCAGGATCACCTTGAATTCGTCGACAATGCCATCGCCTTTCAGGGTGACGGCGAGCTTGCCGTCAATGTAGACCGGCGCTTTCGGTTCCTCAAAGGTGCCAGGCAGGCTGATGCCGATGTTGGCGTGCTTCGATTCGCCGGGGCCGTTCACGATGCAGCCCATTACGGCAAGTTTCATCTCTTCCACGCCGGGATACTCTTTCTTCCACTCGGGCATTTGCTCGACTAGATAGTTCTGCACCTGTTCCGCAAGCATTTGGAAATAAGTGGAGGTGGTGCGGCCACAACCGGGGCAACTGGTCACCTGTGGCATAAAGCTGCGGATGTTGAGCGCCTGCAGAATCTGCTGGCCGCAGCGGACCTCTTCTGACCGGTCGCCGCCGGGCGTGGGCGTGAGTGATACGCGGATGGTGTCGCCGATGCCGGCGAGCAGCAGCGGCGCCAGTCCTGCCGTGGACGAGACGATACCTTTCATGCCCATCCCGGCTTCGGTCAGCCCAAGGTGCAGCGCGTGATCGCAGCGGCGGGCCAGTTCCGTGTAGACGTCGATCAGGTCGCGAACGTTGGAGACCTTGGCGGAGAGGATGATCTGGTCGCGACGAAGGCCATAGCGTTCGGCGGCCTCGGCATTGTCGAGCGCGGAGCGAACCATGGTCTCCAGCATCACGTCGCGGGCTTCGAGCGGCTGCGCGCTGCGATTGTTCTCATCCATCATCTTGGTCAAGAGAGCCTGGTCGAGCGAGCCCCAGTTGACGCCGATGCGCACGGGTTTCTGATACTTGACCGCGACCTCAACCATGGTGCGGAAGTTGTCGTCGTCCTTGCGGCCGATAGAAACGTTGCCGGGGTTAATGCGGTATTTCGCGAGTGCTTCGGCGCAGGCGGGATACCTGGCGAGCAGCTGGTGACCGTTGTAATGGAAGTCGCCGATGATGGGGGTGGTCCAACCCTTGGCCGCGATGCCGTCGCGGATGTAGGGAACGGCTTTCGCGGCAGCGTCGTTATTGACCGTGATGCGGACCAGTTCTGAGCCGGCGCGTGCCAGCTCGGCGATTTGCTGCACGGTGCTTTCGACGTCGGCGGTATCCGTGTTGGTCATGGACTGCACCACTACGGGTGCGGCTGACCCTACGCGAACCCCGCCTATGTTCACGGTTACGGCCGTTCGACGCTGAATCTGAGGCATAAGACTCCGAACTGAAGTTTACCAAAGTGCTAGCACCGACCCGGCTGTTCGCAAAATGGACCACGGCTGCACCGCAGCGGCTACACTGCTAACAATGGCCCGGTAGCTCAGCTGCATAGAGCGGCGCACTCCTAAGGCGAAGGTCGCAGGTTGGAATCCTGCCCGGGTCACCAACTTACTCATCATGATGAATGTCCTGCATCTTTGGTTAGCGGGAACTGCGTGTGCCGGTCCTAGGCTGGGATAGTTTTGGATACTGAGCGCCACGTTCAAATACGGCCCAGTTAACCGAATGCGTGTTGACAGCAGGAGAGCTGCCGTCAACTCATTCGCGTAGCCCGTGCTAGCCGCCCTGGGTGGTCACCCATCGCGTATGACTTCAGATCGTGGATAGAGATCAAGACGCGAGTACCAATCCGTTTACTGACAGCTTCTTATTCGCGCGATCAAGTAGTCAAGAGCGCGCTGGCTGATGGACAGCTATAGCGTAAGGCAGCAGACCGATGCGAACAGGCTCATCATGATGGCGGCCAGACCACCTTGCCGCGCACCTCATAGCTACCTTTATCGTACTGAAGGCAAGAGAGGAGCGGATTGTAGAAGACTTGCAAGGCACCGAGCAAAGGTTACGAAGCGAGCAAAGTGAGTTGGACGGTACACAGGCCCAGCTCTCAAATGTGGTAAAGACTCTTCGCTGATGGCGCTTCGTGGACCAGATCCGACGAGACATGATGCAGAGAACAATCACACATCCTGCTCGTAATCAACCATGTGGCGTGAAGAGTAGCAGATCCAACAGCACGGAGAAGAGCTTGGTATCTCATCGCGGGAGGGTCAGAACCAATCAGAGTCTATGACCTTCTCTGTTATCTGCATACACCCTTGAGCAAGATAGCTGATACAGCTTGAGTGCTTCGGGTAGCGGTATGACGGTCTGCCTCTCAGCACACGAGCGGCATCGATTTTCCCGGTTCACTCGCCACCCGAAGGCGAAAACTCCAACGCGAACAACCGTGGAGCGAGACTGTAAAGCATTTCTATTTCCATTAAAGCTGTATACCAACGGAGTTGGATGACCGGCTTGAGGCCGTTTCTATCGCGTTAGCTGCGCGGCCCCGTCGTGATATTAGCGGACGCTTTGAATCCGGTTGCTGCCTCAACGGCCTGGGCCAGCATGGTCGGATCAGACACCCCTTGGAAGTCCACACGCGGGGTGTAGGGTGCCTCCAATCTGGCTACTTCTTCGTTCGTCAGGGTGATGGTGAGCGCCGCGACCGCATCGTCGATGTGCTTCGTTTTGAGCGCACCCACGATCGGTGCAGCTACTACGGACTTGCTGCGGAGCCACGCCAGAGCGACGGAAGCCTGGCTGATGCCCCGGTCTTGTGCAACAGCACACACCGCCTCGACAATCTTCTGATCGCTTGGTGCGTTCGTCTCGTCTTTGTGACCTGCCGCAGCTTCTGTTTCTGATCGAGTTGTGTTTTCTCCCCACGGGCGTGCGAGGACCCCACGCGCGAGTGGACTGTAAACGACAGTTTGCACTCCTTCGTCGGCACAAAGCGGCAGCATCTCGCGCTCTTCCTCGCGCCCGAGCAGGTTGTAAGTGTCCTGCAGAGCTACGAATCGGGCCCAGCCGTGTTTGTTCTGCAGGTGCAGCGCTTTACTAAATTCCCACGCTTTCAACGAGGAAGCGCCGAGATAGCGTACTTTGCCCACCTTCACGAGATCGTGCAATGCCTCCAACGTTTCTTCCCACGGAGTGAGTTGGTCACGACGATGAATCTGGTATAGATCGACATAGTCCGTACCCAGACGCCTCAGGCTATGGTCGATCTCCGCCAGTATTGCCTTGCGGGACAGGCCAATGGCATTCGGTCCGTTGTGTGTGGCAGGAGCTACCTTGGTCGCTATGACGACACTATCGCGATTCGTGAAATCTTTCAGCGCCCGCCCCACGATCTCCTCGCTCCCGCCGTTTGAATACATGTTGGCGGTATCGAAGAAGTTAATTCCAGCCTCTACCGCATGGCGGATCAGAGCGCGGCTGGCTTCCTCATTGAGCGACCAGCTTGGATAGGCCCGTGACGGCTCTCCGAAGCCCATACAGCCGATACAGATGGGTGAGATGTCAAGGCCAGTGGAACCTAGCTTCTTGTATTGCATACTGCCTCCCAATCGAATACAAATGGAGAGATCTCCGTTTCGGGACCAGCCTAACGGAGAGTTGTCCGTTTAGTCAAGAGGCGTTATGCCACACGATGAAATCCTGCGTGCCGACGCACGTGCAAACAGAGACCGCATTCTGGATGTGGCACGGGAGGCGCTCGCAGCCGATCCGGCAGCCTCCCTCAATTCCATTGTGAAGTCGGCTGGGGTCGGTGCCGGAACGCTGTACCGCCATTTTCCCAGCCGCGAATCGTTGGTGCTTGGCGTCTATCGCAAGGAGATCGAAACGTTGGTCGCTCTTGCTCCCACGCTGCTCGCCAGGCAACCACCGATCAAGGCATTCCGAACCTGGTGCGATCGGTTAGCGGAATCTGGAAGGATGAAGTATGGAGTCGCGGACATCGTGCACGCGGGCTTCTCAGATCAGGCTCATGATGAAACCTACACGTCGATACTGGTTGCGGTCCGCCAACTCATGGCTGCTTGCGAGCGTACAGGCGATATTCAAGCAGGCAGTAACCCCGAAGATTTTTTGATGCTTGTAGGACTTCTATGGCGAATACCTCCTGATGCGGCTGGTTCAGCGCGTGTCAAGAGACTTTTATCGTTAATCTTTCGTGGCTTAAGCGCGAAGAAGTGAGGAGCCCCACGAAGTTACACAATAGTCATAAACGAATGACTCGCAGTAACCAGGTGTAGAACGCCGGCACAAGGACCGAACTTCCTTGAGCGAGTTGAAGCAGCGATTTGACGAACTGCAAGAGGGAGCAAACGCATGTACGACCTTGCGAGTAGGGCCAATAGCGCTGTTCAGACCGGAACGCGCTTCGTTTCCAGTGAATCTGTGGGTTGGACCTCTGCACTGGTAGAAGCCTGGAAACACCCAGCCGTAATCGAAGAATACAGTACGGTCGCAACGCCCGATCAGACTCTGGTGATCACCGTTCAAGGGAGGTATACACTCGAAAGCTTTTCGCAAGGAACTTGGCGGTCCGCTCAGAAGCGTCCGGGAATGTGTGGAGCTACCGCGCCCATGAATGTTAGCCGTCTTCGGGTACGCTCGACCGAGCCGACGCCGATTATCACTTTACAGATGTACCTACCAGATGAGTTTCTGCTGGAGGCCGCCGAAGAGTATCGACGCGCGGGCCGGCGATTTGTTTCTGCACCATTGCAGTTTCCGAGCCTAAACAATCCTTTCGCGTTTGCAACTATTCGCGCGTTAGTTCGCGGCATCGAGTCGGAAGCACCGAACTTATATTGCAACTCAGCATGCCAAACGCTTGCGACCCATCTGCTCTTACTGGACGGAAGGGTCAAAGAAGCGGACCTGAGCCGCTACATAGGCCACGATCTCACAGATCGTCGTTTGCTGAGGATCATCGAGTACATGCAGCAGCACGCAACACAAGTCATCAGCCTAGACGAACTTGCGAGGGAAGCGGGCATTAGTCGGTTCCACTTCGTGAGGCTCTTCAAAAACAAGGTTGGCTTAGCCCCTCACGAGTATTTGGTTGGACTGCGATTGACCAAGGCTGCGGATCTCCTCCTTTCAACCGACCTGGATGTTGCGACCATAGCGAGTCAATGTGGCTATTCCAACGCGGGTCGATTTGCGCATGCTTTTAGGTTGCGCTTTCTAAGAAGCCCCTCGATGTATCGCCGTGAGTCGTCGAGTCACCCAGGTTAAGTTTCGGAGAAGAGCAAGAATCGTCCTGTATTCCGCAACATTGCGACGACATGGCGTTTCGGTAAAGATGTAGGCTCGAAATCAGCGGATCAATGTTCGCCAAGGTACAGACGGCAGCTTAATGATGTGATTGCGCCGGCTAAGTTCCAGCTTTTATATCAGCTACTTGCAGTGCGAACTCGCGTGAGTATCAGGTGCAAGTCGGTTGATGGGTAGGCCATCCCCTTCCTATGTCATCGCTCACTTTCCTGCTTGCGGGAGAAGGTTCGAGCAGTTGATCACCTGAAGGGGATCGCATGATTACTGAACAGGGTTCAATCCGAGTCAACGGGAGAGATGTCGATCTTCCGACGGACTCACGCGTTTCGCTGCTTGACCTTTTGCGCGAAACCCTCCATCTTTACGGCACCAAGAAGGGCTGTAATCAAGGTGCCTGCGGAGCCTGCACAGTCCTTGTAAATGGTACACGTGTCTTGTCTTGTCTTGCGCTTGCGGTGCAGCAGCAAGGTCGAGAGGTAACGACCATCGAAGGGCTATGCGAGGGTGGTGGTTTGCATCCGCTGCAGAGCGCCTTTATCGAGCATGACGGGTTCCAGTGCGGCTACTGCACGCCGGGCCAAATCTGTTCGGCAGTCGGCATGGTGGCCGAACTGAAGCGCGGTCTGCCGAGTCATGTTACTGCTGATTTATTGCAAGAAGCGATCACTCCCAGCCGGGATGAGATCTGCGAACGCATGAGCGGCAATCTGTGCCGCTGTGGAGCGCACAACGGAATTATTCAAGCAATTACAGAGACGTACCAGCTGGGAGCGGGCAATTGACACCTTTCGCTTACGAACGCGCCAGCAGCTTGGACGAAGCAGTGCACCTCGGGAGTGCGCTGGAAGCTAAGTATCTTGGTGGCGGCACGAACCTGGTTGACCTAATGCGCGAAACCATAGAACGCCCGACATTGCTGGTCGATGTGTCGGAGTTGCACTCTTTTGTCGAAGAACGTGAGGATGGAAGTTTGCTGATCGGTGCGGCCACGAAGAACGCTGTACTTGCGGAGAACCGGGCCGTTCGCACCCGTTATCCCATGCTCGCTCGCGCCATCTTTGCCGGGGCCTCCGCGCAGATCCGAAACATGGCCACGGTCGGCGGCAACATCCTGCAACGCACCCGCTGCGGCTATTTCTATGACACAGACGGGTCGCGCTGCAATAAGCGTTCGCCCGGGCAGGGCTGCGATGCGATCGACGGGTTCAACCGTATCCACGCAATTCTGGGTACATCTCCTGCATGCGTCGCGACGCATCCGTCCGACATGTGTGTCGCACTCGTTGCCATGGATGCTGTAGTGCATCTCCTGGGCCCAGAAGGCACACGGACATTGCCATTGACGCAGCTTTACACACTGCCGGGCGGCCACCCTGAGATCGAGACGACCTTGGGTTTCGGCGAACTCATCACGGCAATCGAGCTTCCCGCGTTTCCTCAGGCGATGCGCTCCAGCTATACCAAGGTGCGCGACCGAGCGAGCTACGCTTTCGCGCTGGTCTCAGTCGCTGCCGCCATCGTCGTCGAGAACGGTTGTATCCAGGCGGTGCGTCTAGCTCTGGGTGGTGTTGGGACCAAGCCTTGGCGTGCTGTCAAGGCAGAAGGCTTTCTGCTAGGCAAGCCTGCCACGCAAGCGATCTTCCGTGAGGCGGCGGAAGCCGAGCTCGCGGATGCGATCGCTTTGCGAGACAACGGCTTCAAAATCGAACTCGCGAAACGCAGTATCGTGGCCGGTTTGTATGACCTGTCGAAAGGCTCCTTATGAGTGTGGTGAAGGACCTCAAGCAAACTGTGCAGGGCGCTATGCAAGGCGCCATGCAGGGCGTGATGGCGAAAGCCGCTCAAGTGGCCCCGGAGAGCTGGCTGCCTGGCGGCAGGCCGGACATACTCATTGAACACAGAAACGGTCTGATCGGTGCGCCTGTTTCCCGACTGGATGGGTCGCTCAAAGTGCGCGGCAAAGCGGAGTTTGCGGCCGAGTTCCCCATGAAAAACATGGTGTATTCCGCGCTTGCTTTCAGCACGATCGCCAAAGGCCGAATCGCTACCTTAGACACGGCGGAAGCAGAGGCAGCGGATGGCGTCGTGCTTGTCATGACGTATCGCAATGCGCCGCGCATGGCGAGGCCGCCCGCCCTAATGACCGGCGACAAGGCTGGGGCTGGAGATGACCTGCCTGTCATGCAGGACGAGTGCATCCACTGGAACGGCCAACCAATCGCTGTGGTGCTTGCCGAAACGCAGGAACAGGCTGACTACGCCAAATCACTCATCCATGTGACTTATGACGTGGAGACCGCAACCACCAGCTTCGCCCAGGCAAGAGAAAACGGCACAGAGCAGGGCACATTCATGGGTCCACTGCTGACTGAAATCGGCGATGCGGATGTAGCGTTGGCAGCAGCTCCGATCAAGGTCGACCAGGTGTACCGCACACCCCGACAGAACCACAATGCTTTAGAACTGCATGCGGCGACTTTGGCCTGGGAGGGTGAGAGACTGCTTGTCCATGACTCCTCTCAGGGCGTCACATTGGTCGCGTGGAGCTTAGGCCAAATATTTGGAATTGAGGAGAACCAGGTACAGGTTACCTCTCCCTTTGTCGGTGGAGGCTTCGGCGGCAAGTTTCTTTGGCAGCACCAAACACTTGCTGCGGCCGCAGCCAAACTCGCGAAGCGACCGGTTCGAATCACCCTGTCGCGAGAAGGCGTGTACCGCGTTGTCGGCGGTCGCACCATCACGGAACAAAGAATAGCGATCGGCGCAGACCTTGATGGCCACTTCAAAGCGGTTATCCAAACCGGGACTGTGGCAATGACCCGGCACAATGCATTGCCTGAGCCATTCATCTCGTCGGCGCGGCATGCCTACGGGGCAGAAACCTTCAAGCTGAGAGTGGAGGTGGCGTACATGGACATGCTCGCTAACACCTTCATGCGCGCCCCCGGAGAGGCGGTCGGCACCTTCGCCTTGGAGTCAGCGGTAGACGAACTCGCGGTCGCACTCGGGATAGATCCCATTGAATTGCGCGCTCGCAACGAGCCTGAAAAGGATCCGACGTCAGGCTTGCCTTTCGCTTCGCGCAACATTGTCGAAGCGTTCCGTCAGGGTGCCGAGCGCTTCGGCTGGTCCAAGCGACAAACAACCCCCGGAGAAACCCGACAAGGTGATTGGCTGGTGGGCATGGGCTGTGCAAGCGGATCCTATCCCTACTCCCGTGCGCCCGGCGGCGCTGCGCGAATCACTCTGACCCAGGCAGGCCATGCAACGATCTATGTTGCCGCTCACGAGATGGGTATGGGCACAGCAACGGTACATACCCAGGTCAGCGCGGCGCGGCTTGGGCTGGAACTCGACCAAGTCACGTTCATCCTCGGGGACTCGACGTTGCCGGGCAATGTGATGGCTGCCGGTTCTGGCCAGACCGCGGTCATCGGTGGGTCCGTCATGGCGGCTCAGCAGGCGCTTGTGGCGGAACTCCTAAAGCTTCTACAGAAGGACTCACCGCTTGCAGGACTCAAGGCAGAGCAACTCCTCGGGCTGAACGGCGGCTTGGCTAAAGCCGATGAACCTGAGCGGCACGAAACCTACTCGTCGATCCTTACTCGTGCAGGCAAAGACGAGATTACCGTCGAGACCGACGCACCTCCACCTCTTGAATCGATGCATTGGTGCATGTACTCGCACTGTGCGCAATTCTGTGAGGTCGGAGTTCACGTGGTGACGGGCGAAACTCGCATCCGCCGATTTCTTGGATCGTTCGACTGCGGTCGCATCCTGAATGCAAAGACCGCCGCAAGCCAGTTCCGCGGCAGCATCATTATGGGGTTGGGCCTTGCCCTGATGGAAGAGACGCAGTTCGACGAGCGCAACGGCCGCATCATGAATCCAAGTCTTGCGGAATATCACATACCCGTCCACATGGACGTTCCGGAGCTTGACGTGATTTGGACGGATATCCCTGATCCTCACGCTCCGATGGGCGCGCACGGCGTCGGCGAGATCGGCGTGACTGGCGTGGGTGCCGCAGTCGCAAACGCGATTTATAACGCAACCGGAAAACGCATACGAGACCTTCCAATCACGCTTGACAAGCTGATGTAGCTCAAGCGCTTCTATCCTGCACCTTCCAACTAAGGAGATCCCATGTCCCAGGCACTTGTGGTCGATGTTCCCCATTTTTCCCAAACAGAGCGTGATCAACGCTGGCAGAAGGTCAGAGAGGCAATGCGGCGCGAGAAGATCGATGCCATCTTTGTACCGCCGAACACCGGCTTCATCGATCAATTCCAGGCCAACGTCCGATATCTGACCGGAATCGGTGGGAACTCCTCCTTGGCCGGTGCAATATTTCCGCTAGAAGGAGACGTCACCGCACTCACAAGTCCCGATGTCGACACAGAGTTCTGGATGCAACGGCAGAGCTGGATCACCGACGTGCGACCAGGTGGCAGCGGCTGGGGCTACGCCGATGCAACCGTTGACCGACTGCGCGAACTCCATCTGGAAAAGGGCCGCATCGGCGTGACCGGCTTGTCTGGGAACACCCGTTACCCCGAAGGGATTACCTCTCTCGGCATCTACAACCGACTGCGCGAGTTGATGCCCGACGCCGATATCGTGAACGCCAACATGCTGATGGAGCAAGTGCGGTTTGTGAAGAGCGAGGAAGAAATCGCCTTCATCTCCAAGGCAAACGAACTGGTCTATGACGCAATCGACGTAGTGATCCGAGAGGCAAAGCCCGGTGTCCCGGAAAACGTTGTATACGCCCGCATGATCGCGAGCATGGTGGAGGGAGGAGGAGAACTGCCGACGATGATCCTGTGGTCAGCCGGCGGGCCGCAGCCACCTTCAAATCAATACATGCCGTCGCGCCGTCCACTGTGCACCGGCGACATCATCACGATGGAATGCGAGGCACGCTGGGGCGGGTATGTCGGGCAGAACACGCAGCAGTTTTTTATCGGCAAGTTGCCGGACGACTACAAGCGGATGTTCGCCTTGCAGCAGGAAGCGACCGCGAAATGTTATGAAAATATTCATCCGGGTAAGACACTCGGAGACATCGCCGACATCGCTTCTTCCTTCACGAACAAAGAGTTCCAGTGCAAGCTCATCATGCACTGCAGAGGCCTTGGCGACGACTCTCCCATGTGTATCTACACTCCTCGCGACGCGACCATGCGCGATTGGAAGCTCGAGGAGAACTCCACCTTCATCGTGAAACCGGTGATCCAAACTCCGGACAATAGCAAGCGCGTTTACTGGGGAGACATGATCGCGGCCACTGCGACGGGTGCCCGCCGGCTAGGCAAACGTCCGCCAAGCATTATCGAGATCTAGGCCGAGAACCTCTCGATAGCACGCGTTCCAGTATTCACTTCAACGGTTACGCAAAGGACACAACTTGCCTCCCAGCACGCAATTTCCTTCAGACATACCGACCTACTCTTTCGCGGAGCGCGATCGCCGCTGGACCTTGGCGCGAAGCTTTCTTGAACGTGAGGGACTCCACGCGATGCTCGTTTTCGGTGAGCACGAGGACGCGGGCGCGGCCCCATTTTGCTTCGATACTTGGTTCACCAACGAGCGCGCGGGGATGATTGTCCTCTTTCTTCGGGACGATGACCCCATCGTATTTGTACCCATCAAGACCTACATCCTTGACCACCTCGAAGGTTGGCGGAGAGGTGACCAGGGGTGGATCAAAGCAGAGAACGTTCGGCTTGGCAACCTGTCAGGGATGGTTGCAGACACGTTGGTCCAGTCGGGGCTATCGAATGCCAGGATCGGCGTGATTGGTCTCGATGCGTATATTCCCTGGCTTCCTGAAGGCATCGTGCCTTATCGCTTTTGGCAGAACCTATTGACAAAGGTTCCGAGTGTCGACTTCAAGCCAGTCGGAGCGGACTTTGCGCGCATTATGATGCCGCTGAGTGAAGAAGAGATCGCAGTGGTCCGTCACTCTGCCGGGATCGGCGACGCGATGGCGAAGGCCATGGTTGAAGCTGCCCGGCCTGGAGCCTCAGAAGTTGAGGTGTACGCTGCGGGTCTTGGCGCAGCTCACAAGAGCGGAACCGTCGTGGCAGGAATGCACATGTGGACTGGACCGGCTCCTGCGGCTTCCGGGCCGCCGCAGTGGGCATATCGCCCCCAGGCACCGCGCATTCTCGAAGAAGGAGACTATATCGCAACGGAGGTCTTCTGCGGCTTTGGCATGCGCCAAACGCAGCATCAGGTCGCTATTGCGATTGGAAAAGTTCACGAAGATCTCGAACGGGCAGCAGTGATTGCGCGCAAGTGCTACGACGCAGGTATCGAGAAGTTGCGAGCGGGTAGGCGATTCGATGAAGCGACCGAAGCGATGCTCGCGCCGGTGGTGGACGCGGGTGGCTATGTGCGAGGGCCACAGGTTCATGGCCTAAATCCATTTGGCTCCTTCTGCCGAGACTTCGGTGGTCTAGAGCAGATTGACGGCGCAGACCGATACCCAAAAGCAGAAGCGAACTCCACGGAGCTTGGAGAGATGCTGCTTGAGCCTGGCATGACCTTCGCCTTTGAACCAAGCTGCGGTTTTGGTCGCCATCTGGTTACGATCGGGGGCACGGTCATCGTGGGTAAGGATCAGGCTATCGAACTCAACCCGTACACGGCGCAGGTACTGCGTGCGGGAGGGTAGATTGGTCCATCGTGGTTACTCTCAAGCCTCCGTATTGGCTGGAGAATCGCTGACTCGAACCTTGTTCGATGAAGCAGAGCGTCTCCCCTCAAGGCGAAACGTTCGCACGTTCCAAGCACCAGAATCGAACAATTACCCGTTTGAGAAAGGAACTTTGACATGGCCTCAAAGGATATCGAAATCAAATTATCTTCCGGTGAAATGATGCCTGCGTATTTCGCAAAGGCACAAGGCACTGCGCCGGCTCCGAGTGTCGTCATCCTGCAGGAGATCTTTGGGGTCAATGCGAACATTCGTGCGATCGCCGACAACTATGCCGAGCGCAACTTCAACGCGATCGCACCTGATCTGTACTGGCGTGAGAAGGCAGGTGTTCAACTCAGTGCGAAAAACCCTGACGAAGTAAAGCAAGCCATGGAATTGATGAAGGGCATGGACCAGGACCTTGCGGCGGAGGATGCGGTGGCGGCAGGAAACTATGCCCGTCAGCTCGAGGGAGCGAACGGAAAGCTGGGTGCCGTTGGTTACTGCATTGGAGGAAAGATCGCTTATCTGGTCGCGACCAAACCGGGTATCGATGCCGCAGTCTCCTACTACGGGATCGCGATCTACGGTGCTCTCGATAAAGCGAGCGAAATCAAATGCCCGCTGCTGCTCCATATTCCTGAGGACGATCATCTTTGTCCGCCCGAGGCGCAAGCGGAGATCAAGCAGGCCCTCGGGAAACGAAGCGGTGTCAAAATCATGACGTACCCAGGAGTGGATCACGCCTTCGCCCGCCGTGGTGGCGATGCTTACAACGCCGACGCGACGAATCGGGCCGACGCAGCGACTCTCACATTGTTCGCCGATGCATTGTCGGTGCCGCAATGACGGCCATCGATACGGCACGGCTTGAGATTGCCCAAGGCAGCAGAATTCTCGTGGGCGAAAACATCCTTGATGCTTATGGCCATGTAAGCCGGCGGCATCCCGATCGTCCAGACAGATTTTTCATTCCGCGGAACATGGCACCCGCTCTCGTTACGCCTGCCGATGTCGTTGAACTCGATCTAGACGGTGTCGCTGTTAGCGAAAAGGATGCCAAGCTGTTCCTCGAACGATTCATTCATGCAGAGATCTATCGCAAACGCCCCGAGGTGCAGGCGGTCGTACATAGCCACGCTCCCGGGGTTTTGCCCTTTGCCGCCGTACCCTCCGTGCCGGTGAGAGTGATCTCGCACATGTGCGGCTTTCTCCAGGGCATGCCGGTCCCGTTTGACCTTGCTGACCACACTGAAGGTGCGACCGACCTGCTCATTCGCAATGGAGATGAAGGTCATGCGCTCGCGGAACATCTCGGAGAAGCTGCTGTCGTACTGATGCGAGGACATGGTTACACCGCTGTCGGCTCAGGCGTTTCGGAAGCTGTGTTCCGGGCCATCTACACCTCACTCAACTGCCAAGTCCAACGCCATGCAATGCAACTTGGACAGCCACACTATTTGAGCGAAGGCGAAGCACGGGCCGCGAACGCTTCGGTCATGCCGGAATCGGGCCGTGCCTGGGACCTATGGTGCCATGAGCACGCGCCAGAGGAATCGTTGAAGGCCTAACAGGCTCATGATGCCGCCTGGTCTGTACAGAGAAAAGGTAAGAAGCTCAAGGAGAAGAAGATGCAAAGCAAGATTTGGTTCATCACGGGAGCTTCCCGTGGACTTGGCCGTATCTGGGCGGAGGCCGCACTGAAGCGTGGCGACAAGGTGACAACGACCGCTCGCAATTTGACCGACATAGCAGACCTGCAGCAGCGATTCGGAGATGCCGTCCTGCCGCTGGCGCTGGATGTAACAAACGCTGGGCAGGTCGAGCAGGGGATCCAGCAGGCCTATGCGCACTTCGGCAGGTTGGACGTTCTGGTGAATAACGCAGGCTTTAGCCTCATTGGGACGGTCGAGGAGGCTACGGACGCTGAGATCCATGACCTGTTCGACGCAAACTATTTCGGAGTGGTTCGAGTGCTCCGAGCCGCTTTGCCTTTATTGAGGCAACAGGGCAGCGGCCACATCCTGGGTGTGTCCAGCGGTCTTGGAGTCGTGCCGGCGCCGCTCATTGGCTTCTACTGCTCCACAAAAGCCGCGGTCGAATCGCTCCACGAAACGATGGCGCAAGAAGTAAAGGCCTTTGGCATCAAGGTGACCCTCGTTGAGCCTGGTGCATACGCAACCGATTTCGGAAAGTCCGCGAATCGCGCTACTCCGATGGCAGCTTACGAGGACTTCCGCAAAAAAATTATGGAGCATCTAGTTACTCTGGAGCGCGGCGATCCGCAGGCAACTGCTTCCGCCATTCTCAAGATTGTGGACGCGGAGAACCCTCCCCTGCGGGTTGCGCTTGGTTCTTCACTTCTGCCGACAGCGCGCGCCGCTTACGCCGATCGGATCGCTACGTGGGAGGCTTGGCGAGACGTTTCGAACGCCGCGCAGGGCGAAACTCAAAGGGCAGTACCAGCTTAACGGCCTTCTTGGGCGCAGTGTCGATAAGCAGGTCGTGGGCGCAGGTCGTGGGCGCATCGCGTGTCTACGGAGCACATGGTGGATACCGGGGCTTGGTTCGGCTTGAGCATAAGGAAAAGTCACAGCGGAAATCGAGGTCACGATGAACACCGAACAGCAGTTCGTTCCTTACACGAAGGAAGTCGAGCAGATACAACCGGGAGAAGCCGACATTCTTCGTGAGCTGGATGAGCGCTTTGTACACGTACAGCGTCATGTTGTGGAAAAGGAAGGTGTCGCGAGGAGGGCGACACATGCGAAGCCAACGGGCTTGCTCAAAGGAAGGCTCGTTGTTGGCGAGAACCTGCCGGCCGAACTGGCGCAGGGTATGTTCGCACAGAGAGGGAAGGAATACGAGGTCCTTGTGCGGCTCTCTCAGGGCCCAAGTGAATACCTGTCAGACAAGGCATCCGGCCAGCGAGGATTCTCAATCAAGGTACTGGGTGTCGATGGCGCTCGCGTTTCGGGCAGCATAGAAACGACGACACAGGATTGGGTCTTTGGTGTTCACGATACCTCCTTCACCGACGCCACTGCCAAAGATTTCTTGTCTGGTTTCAAGAAGGTAGCTGGTCTGTCGACCTGGATGCCCGAAGCTGCGATCATCGCTGGCTCCCGCATCGCGCGCGTGACGGAAGACGTGCTGGAGACGGTCAGTTCTGGAAGTGCTCATCTCCGTTTCTTCGGAAAGAAACCTGCGCATCCTCTTAGCGACCGGTACTTCAGTCAGGCCGCAGTCCGCTATGGTTGCTACGTGGGAAAGCTGGGTGCGTACCCCTCCGATGAGACCTTGGCTTTGATAGGAAATCCAGACGTGGACACGAAAGACGACGACGTTTACCAGCACGTCCTACGCGCTTTCCTCAGCGAACACGAGGCTGTGTTTCAAATTCGCGTGCAGCTCTGCACAGATCTAAAAACGATGCCGATCGAGGATGCTGCCGCGGTATGGCCGGAAGAGAACAATCCTTACCGCACAGTCGCTCAGCTGATTCTTCCAAAGCAGGACCCGATGACGCCGGAAAGAATCGCATATTTCGAAGAACGTCTGGCCTTCAATCCTGTCCATTCGCTTGAAGAGCATCGCGCGCTTGGCTCGATCATGCGTGCACGCGCTCACGTATACCTGCGCACTCAGGAATTTCGGCAGAAGACAAACAAAGTCGCACCAGCCGAACCACGTAGTCTGAGCGAAGTTCCGGACTAAGGACTCGTTCGTACGTGCCGTTAAGCACGATGATCGAGGCGTCCCGCTCGCAGCGGCCTTTCTCGACCCAAGATCTAGTTCTGAAAGAGGGAACATGCGCCGAATCGCATTGGAAGAACATTTCGTGATGAACGAGCCGGAACACATCGACCGATGGAAAAGCCTAATTCCCACGGCCCCAAAATCCGTCACGGACAAGATACTGACGTCGCTGGTTGACGTTGGAGAGGGCCGGTTGAAAGCCATGGCGCAAGCCGGCATCGACATGGCCGTCCTCTCGGATGCGGGAATCGTTCAGAACGTCCTGGATCCTACGCCGGCACTCCGCCTCGCCAGAGAATCGAATGACTATCTCGCCAAGATCGTGCAGCAAACGCCGGAACATTACGCAGGCTTCGCGACCGTTCCTTTGGTGGATCCTAATGCGGGCGCCGATGAATTCGAACGAGCCGTGACGCAGCTTGGTTTTAAGGGCGCATTGATCAATGGTCAAACGAACGGTCACTATTTAGATGACGACCGGTACAGCGTCTTCTGGGAGCGGGTCCAAGCTTTGGGTGTGCCTGTTTATCTGCACGCGGCCGACCCTCTTGTGGCTCCGGTCACGTATGAAGGCTGTCCTCAACTCACAGGAGCTATTTGGAGTTGGACTGCGGAAACCGCTGCTCACGCTCTGCGCCTCATCTTCAATGGCACCCTGACGAAGTACCCCGACGTCAAGGTGATCCTCGGCCACATGGGGGAGACTCTACCTTTTCTCTTGTGGCGCATAGATCGGCGGACGAAAGCGTTCGCAACTGGCCCGACAATCACACCCAGCGAGGTCTTCAGGAAAAACATAGTGATCACAACCTCAGGGGTCTTTTCGGACCCACCACTCTTGTGTTCACTTGCCGAGATTGGAGACGATAACATCCTCTACTCAGTCGACCACCCGTTCGAGGTCATGAAGCAGGCAGGACTGTGGTTCGACAAAACGCCGATCTCGGCGGAAACGCGAGAGAAAATATCTTGGCGAAATGCTAGTGGACTGCTCAGACTCTGAGGCGACCTCAACGAGTGTTCACATCAGGCCTGGGAGAACCGAAGCAATTGTTCCTTCCGGCGCCTGCCGACGCCGCAGGCCGAACGATTAGCTCGACTCACTGTCTGACACAAAGGATTGCCGCAGCCATTCTCGAAGAACAACCCATGAATCAGGACCTCAATACCCACTGGGTGTGCACTTAGACAACCACGCCGGACCAAGTGGAAGGGAACGGCGCTTGGCAATCAAACGCTTCGCATGATTGCTCAACCAGCATCGGTGGTTCCAGCTTGCGGGTGCGCATCTCGGATGCCTACGGAAAGCATGATCTTGTCATCGGAATGGCCGGTCTTGGACTTCGACGTGAAGGTCCAGATATCTTCCCCGACTCTGCGCGGAGTCTGACGTTCAATGGGTCGCCGTCTGCCATCATCGCCGCGGGCGACCTCATCGTGAGCGACCCGGTGGAACATCCAAGCGAACTCCGGCTACCTTCACGTGGCAAGTAGCATCGACCTTGCCCTGCTCGATTGAGTGGCGCTGACGCGAGTCTCAACCTCGAAACCACTTGGCCGATCCGCGCGGGAGACGGTGTAAACGCATCGGAGCAGTACCGATGCGTCTGTTGGAATGGTAGAGTCGGCGACACCGTGGATTATGAGTAGTTTCCCACCCATGCTGGGCAAAAGATGTGAGATTTGTACGACTCGCATCAGCTCAAGCGATTGCTCCTGGACCCGAGGCAGAAATTCTGACGGCGCGTGCCCCACCGCTCTACGTGTTGATTTCTAAAAGCCCGATCTGTGGGCCGGTGGCAAGAAACAAACGCACTATGCCATCCCCAATTACGCCATAGAACGAATTGAAGAACGGAATGGCAGGATGGAAGGGGTGATGCAACCAACCCTAATTGCCGACTAGGTGTGAGCCGCGCGAGACGTTATAGCCGGGATCACGATCTAATGCCGTTCTCAATCGAGAAATTGGATATCTGCGGCTTAGAGTACGGTCACCGTTCGCTCCTGGCCTTCGGAAAGACATTCTCTATGGTCCTTACCATCTCGGCAACGCAATCATTCGGGGTCGAATGAGCAAGCAGCCGGGTTACTGACGATCCTGTCTCGGAGGCCATCTTGTGCATCGCAAGTCTGCATGCCTGCATCTGGCAACAGTTGGGTCTTTGCAGGAGGCATCCAGCCTGACTGGCCGTCTTTGCCTCTGCGGTACATAGCTTGCGAAACGCGGAAGTACTGCAGGTTAATCTCGTACTGGTTCCACGCTGCATATGCAGTCAGAACTCCGTCATAATCAGCGGGCCAGCGCTCAATGGCCTTCAGTGCCTCACGGCCGCCTGTAGAGCCTCCAATGAAGTACATGCGCTTAACCAATGAAGTACATGCGCTTAGATAGTGTCTTATAACGCAGCTGGAAATAACCGTCGAAAGCGCCTCCCCCAAACTGAAGGGCCTTGCCGTTCCATGTTTCAGGCAGATTCACCTCGAAGCGGATCGGAGCAGCTGCTGGATCTATAGAGCCTACTCGACCGAGAACGCGGCAGTAACCACCGCCAAAGCCTTGAACATGCCGGGCCGACAGAATGTCTGCTCCGCGCGTCGGCAAGCCGATATGTGATGCCAATATCGCCACATGACGCAGATCCGAACACGATGCGTATGCGACCATACCAGATGTGGTAGACACGGGAAACAACACAAAGAGTAAGGTTCTGAAAGCGGACATCGGCTAGCAATCCTGATTCACAAGAAAAGCTTTGACCTCAGGAGCAGACCCACCGAACGAAGAAACGGACGTTCGAGCACTCATAGTCTCAACATCTATTTTCAAAGATGCGCCGCAGATCGTTCTCACTGGATATAGCGGGGCCTCAATAGCACAAGACGTCCTTTATTAAGCAATCCAGGGACACTGTTGGGTTGATTCTGTCGATGGCATAAGTTTCAGCAAGGGCAAGACTTCCTCGGTGGCGCCGGTCAATGCTGAGGCTCCTAGCGAATGTGTAATCACACGTCTCACATCAGACGGGGATAATGCCAGTGCTGTGGACGCTGAGCGTTGGGTAAAAGCCGTGTCGGAGTCTGTTGGTTGCTCGCGATGGATGTAAGAAGCCTGTAGAATCCGCAATCTTTTCGAACGGCTGGAGCTTAATCGTCTCGCCTCAGATGGTGACAGCTTACCAATGCGAATACCTAAGGGCGGAAGGCGCCTATCACGAAATGGTAGACAGCTCGGTAAGTTCGATATCTAGCTCCAAGGGTTGTTCTCGCGCTAATGAGTTTTTCTGAACTGCGTCTTTAATCACGCTGCCGAAACCTTGATTCCGCATCCCAACTACGGTTGTATACAACAGGCAGACGAGGTTAGGCATGATGAAGCTTATTGGTATAAAAGAGCATTTTGTTACGGCGAACATCCGCGCTGCTGGGCTGCTTCTGAACTTGGTCAGGAAGGTACAGGAGCGTTCGACCAAGGTGAAATCGAGGAGAGGCTTAAACGATCTCGGAACGCAGCGACTGGCGCTGATGGATGAGAGCGGGGTTGACGTCCAAGTGCTCGCGGTGACGACGCCTGCTCTACACAATCTTCAACCGCAGGAGAGTACAAGGCTGGCAAAGGAGACTAACGATTTAGTCGCCGCCACAGTCGCTGCACATCCCACTCGGTTTCAGGTATTTGCCACACTGCCAACAGCGGCTCCGAATGTTGCAGCGTTGGAGCTCGGGCGTTGTATCACTGAGCTGAAGTTCATGGGTGCAATGCTCTGCGGTCGTACACGCGACAAAAACCTGGATCATCCAGATTTCCTACTTCTCTTTGAAGTCGCCTGCAGGCTCCGGGTTCCCCTTTACATTCATCCTCAGATTCCGCAGCGCGCGGTAAGAAACACCCTCTACTCCGGCTTCAGTGATCAGGTGGACACCGCCTTCGCCGCGTTTGGGCTAGGGTGGCACTACGAAGCGGGAATCCAGTTTGTTCGCCTGATTTTGGCAGGCGTTTTCGATCGATACCCCGACCTGCAGATGATCCTCGGTCACTGGGGCGAGGTCGTGCTCTTCTATCTGGAGCGGCTTAGTTCTCTGGCACGTGTTGCCAAACTAGAAAGACCGGTCGCCGATTATTTCCGGCAAAACCTGTACGTGACTCCCAGCGGCATGTGGAGTCCTGATTACCTGCAACGTGCCCTTGAGATCGTAGGGGCAGAACGGATCCTGTTCTCCACCGACTACCCTTACCAATACCGACCCGGCAGACCGGGTATGACTTTCGTCGAGGGCTGTCCGCTCAGCCCAGAACATAAAGAGCTCTTTGCTCACGTGAACTGGGAGCGACTCACCAGGTCAGCGGCTCAAAAGAGCTAAAATACGTTTCTTAAGTTGGGTCAGTGCACTCGAAGTAAACCTCTCGTGTGAGAGGCTTTGCAAACCCTCGGTGGTGACCAGAGCGCCACAAAGGCCAAAACGGGAGATTTTCGCAGATTAGTGAACGTCGTGCAGCGCAGCGGACAGCGGGCCGGCATAGGAGCGGAGCGACACTTCTTCTCCTACTTCCGTGTTCGGCGCCCACCGTCCTCACGAACAGGTGGGGGCTTGAGCATCGAGAGTGTGTCCTAGCCGGCACATGTCATTCCATGATGACTGCATTAATCTGAGCTTTTGAGGATCGATCTTACGAGACAGGTCGCCTACCTTAGCTTTGAGGGCCGCCTAAAGAACGGCATCTACAAGGAGAAAATTACATGCCAGAAACTGCAAGTGTTACAACAAGAACCATACGATTTCACAGTTACGGTGAACCGGCCGATGTGTTGCGCTTGGAAGAAACAACTGTGCATGCGCCTGCCAGTCAGCGTGTTCGCATGAAGGTCCGTGCCTGTGGTCTGAACCCGGCCGATTGGGCCTTGTGCCGAGGTCTGTTCGCCGGAAATCTTCCCCGGGGAATCGGTTTGGAGGCCGCTGGGATCGTCGATGCAGTCGGCGAAGATGTGAGGGACGTAGAAGTCGGTCAGCTTGTCTTCGGCCCAGTCGACTTCGTAAGCACGAACAGTGCCGGGGCTTCCGATTACGCCATTCTGCAGCACTGGACTCCTGTTCCGAGCGGACTGGACGAAGTGCACGCTGCTGCTCTGCCTATGGCCGTCGCGATTGCGTATGGCAGCCTGGATTCCCTCGGCGTCGAAGCGGGAAGGACGGTGCTGATCAATGGCGCGGGGACCACGGTCGGGTTCGCAGCGGTTCAGATCTCGTTAGGGCGCGGAGCACGCGTCATCGCCACTGCCGGAGATACATTTGCGGCTCGTCTGCGTGCTCTCGGTGCGGTCGTGACTGCGTATGGCGATGGCTTACCGGAGAGAGTAGCGGCACTCCCGGGCAAGCAGCCAGACCTGATCCTCGACACCGCGCCGGTGAGCGGTGCTCTGCCCGCCCTTGTTCAAATTGCCGCTGATCCCAAGCGCGTCATGACGATCAGTGACTTTGAGGCTGCAAAAGCACTTGGTGTTCGCTCGAACCTTGAGGAACCCGGGATGCGCATACGCTATGACGTCCTGCATGAGTTTGCAGATCTCGCAGCACAGGGTAAATTCCTCGTTCCGATCGCCCGAACTTTCCCGCTCGACGATTGGAAGACGGCGCTCTCCGTCAGCGAAGGCCAGCAAGCGCGGGGGAAACTAATCCTTCTGCCTTGACCTTCCTTTCCTTATCGATTTTCGTAAATCCTCAGTCGGCTTGGAAAAAATGACCGCTTGCTTCAGCAAAGCGTTTTCCAGCACCTGTTCGCGGCGTCACAGTAATCGTGTAAAGGTTTCGCTTGTGAGACTGCTTCTCTCCTTCGTGCATGCAGACTACAGCTTCCGCAGTCCTGAACCATGCAACGCGATTCACCTCGGAGAACTAGGATGTGCTCACCGGATCGGGACGAATACTCACCTTGCGCCTTCTTGTCGAGCGAGCGAATCACTTCGCTCAGGTCATCCACGGCGTTGTTCGCGGCCTTCGCTCCCGCCCCGGTGTCGAGTAAAGCGATATCACGTCCGCTCATGACGCGCGTGAGCACGCCTACCTTGAAGAAGGAGATGAACTTCTCCTGCTGATTGATTCCGCGCCGCACCGAAAACCGTCGCCTTCACGCGCACGTTGAGCACAGGATGCTGTCGCAGTCGAGCGTCAGCAGATCGGAGAAGAGCCAGGTCCCGACGCCTCCGGCGCGGCCTGGAGCGAAAACATCTGCACATAACGCCTGCCGACTTCGAGGTGATCGTCGTGCCACGCGACCGGGTTCTTCACGGTCTGGCGGTCCACGCCCTTATCACTGCGCAGCTGATCCTGTTCTGCCCAGTCCTGAAGATTGAAGAGGTAGCTGAAGAATCGGAAAGGCTGCTGCTTGCGAAGCAAGTGGAGGCCGAGAGCGGTTCCGAGATGCCCTTCGAGTAGCGTGACGGTCTTTGTAGCTCTGCGAGCATCCGCGAGCTGTCCGAGGCATGCTCCTCTGGCTTGCGGCTGAACGCTTTTAGCTTGGGCGGCTCCAGCGTCAGACACCAGTGCAGGTCGATGCGACGGAATCGCGCGTTTTGATCGAGATGAGTCAGGCGATCGACCGCGAAGTTTTGAGTAACGGAGTTCGTGTAGCAGCCTTGCCGCGGCAGCATAGCCCCGGACAGCACGCGCGTGTACTGATAAAGGCAGGAACCGTCGGGCAAGCCGCACAGCGCGCCCTCGACGGAACGCACTAGTGAATCGAGCTCCTGATCCGTCCGGCCCTCCTCGTCAACGCCAGTGAGCGAGAACAAGCATCCTTACCCGCCGCACTTGAGCGTGAAGATGTTGGGTCCCACAAAGCGCGCGTTCGGCACAATGCTGCAGGCCGCCCCGGCCTTGGCAAACCACTTCGGGAGATGCCCTTCACCCGCTCTTCGGAGTGTTCGGGCTTTCTCAACGTAATCGATTGCAGCCTACCTGTCGCGGCCAAAGGACTTCTTGACCAGCTTCCCGTTGACCCTGATCCGCGTGTACCATGCGCCACTCGGGTCATCTTCCCCTTTTGGTAAATGCCTCGTAAGGGTGCAGGGTGTCGCGGCATGGGGCACCTTACAAAAGCTTGCGCTAAAGGAGCATACCGCCTTTGGGATACCTAACTGCCGAATCAGGTGCGATTACATGCAAGCGCATTCGACACATTGCATCCGAAGGCTGAATAAAGGCCGTCTTTCTGCTGCATTGGGTTGCATGACTTCGCATGGCATGGCAGCCTAGATTGCACTCCTAAAGGCGCAGGTCGCAGGTTGGAATTCTGCCCGAGTCACCACTTGTTCTGCAACGCTAAAGCTTATAGAAGCTCGTCCCTCTAACTAGCGGCGGGCTCGTGCGCAAGTACGTCTTCATACGCCGGCAGCGTCAAAAATTCCACGAAGTTAGGCCTGCGAATCAGTCCACGCATCAGTTCGGCCGCGCGTTCGTAGGCGTCAAAGCTCGTATGCGAAGACGCCGCGCGAACCCGCTCCAACTCCTTTTCCAGCATCGAATCCACTAACTCCAGAGTTACCGGTTCGCCTGAGTCGAAGCGGGCGCCGTGGTGCACCCACTGCCAAAGCTGCGCCCGGCTGATCTCTGCCGTTGCGGCATCCTCCATCAAGTTAAAAATGGGCACGCACCCAATGCCGCGCAGCCATGCCTCCAGGTAGCCCAGGCCGACCGCAACATTCTGCTGCACGCCGGCCATCGTGATCTTGCCCACGGGTGGCTCGAGCAGGTCCTGCGCCGTGGGATTGAAGTCGTCCAACCGCTTGGCAATCTGGTTCGGTGCCGGCATGATCCGGTCAAAAACCTCCATCGCGACCGGCACCAGCGCCGGGTGTGCGACCCAGGTGCCGTCGTGACCGTCGCTTGCCTCCCGCTCCTTGTCAGCGCGAACCTGGTTCAGCGCCCGCTCATTCGCTTCTGCATCGTTCTTGATCGGGATCAGCGCGCTCATGCCGCCCATGGCGCTGGTTCCGCGCCGATGGCACGTCTTGATGGCAAGCTTTGAGTAACTTCGCATGAAATGCGTCGTCATCGTCACCTGCGAACGATCGGGCAGCAGCATCGTGCGATCGTTCGCGAATTTTTTAATAAAGCTGAAGATGTAATCCCACCGCCCGCAATTCAGCCCGGCAGAATGCTCGCGAAGTTCCCACAGTATCTCGTCCATCTCGAAGCTCGCCAAAATTGTCTCAATGAGCACCGTGCCGCGTATGGAACTTTTTGGCAAACCAAGTGTTTCCTCCGCGAACTGAAATACATCGTTCCAGAGCCGGGCCTCTAAGTGGCTTTCCATTTTTGGTAAGTAGAAATACGCGCCTGACGACCGGTTTAGTAACTCCCTTGCGTTGTGAAACGCGTACAGGCCGAAGTCGAACAGCGACCCCGAGATCGCCTCACCCGCCGCGGTCACATGCCGTTCCTCCAGATGCCAGCCGCGTGGCCGTACAAACAGCACCGCCGGGTTCTGCCCCAGGCTGTACGCCTTGCCCGTGTTCAGATCGGAAAAGCTGATGGTGCGCCGAACCGCATCGCGCAGATTAATTTGTCCCTCCAGCAGGTTCTCCCACGTGGGCGTGGTCGAATCTTCAAAGTCGGCCATGAAGACCTTTGCGCCGCTGTTCAGCGCATTAATAATCATCTTCCTGTCCACTGGCCCCGTAATCTCCACGCGGCGATCCTGCAGATCCAAAGGCAGCGGCACAACTGTCCAGTCCGACTCGCGGATCGCGCGCGTCTCCGGAAGAAAGTCCGGCCGTTCCCCCGCGTTCAAGCGATGCAGGCGTTCTTCGCGTGCCCTCAGCAATTCTTTACGGCGAGCGCCGAATCTGTTGTGGAGTTCGCTCAGAAAGCCGATGGCTTCGGGTGAGAGTATCTCGCGATACCGTTCGCTCACTGGTTTTGCAAATGCTAGCTGAATGTTCTGCGACGTCATAACATGCTTCCTTTCGGAGAAACGGATAACTTCGCTGAAACAAAGATGGCGCGCAGGTCTCGGATGTTATTCCCCGATGGCCCGGGCGCAATAACATCCTGCAGTGCAAGAAACACGGGGTACGCGTCGAACGTGTCAAGAGCGTGTTGCGGGTCCATGCCAGCATCCTTCGCGCGTTGCCAGGTCGTCCCGTCGACGACTGCCCCTGCCGCAGGGCTGTTGCCATCGATACCGTCCGAACCGACACTCATGGCCACGCAGTCGGTAGTGCCGCGAATGAGCCGGGCCACCTCAAGCACCCATTGCTGATTGCGGCCACCCGTGCCTGCCTTGCCGTCGATCGACACGGTCACCTCGCCCGCGGAAAGAATGCACAGTGGCATGCTGCCAACCGGCTCTTGTAGGGCACGTCCCACCAGGTACGCGGCCGCATCGCGATAGTCCCAGTCGTCGCAGGTGTTATCGATGACGACGCGGTAGCCTCTTGCCGTAAGCAGCGCCTCTGCGGCCTCGATTAGTGAATCGCTGGAAAGCAGCGACACACAGATCGAGCGCAATCTGCCCTCCGGCAATTGTTTTGGTGTTTCGGGAAGGTTCGCGGCAAAGGTCCGCATCGCCACCGGCAACGGCAACAGACGGTCTGTTTCCGTCAGCAGTTCCAGGCACTCCGCAACCATACTTCGGTCGGCAAGCGAAGGGCCGGAACCTACAACGTCCAGCCGCCCCGGCGGAACATCTGAAATGAGCAGCGTACACCGGCTGGCTGCACCGGCTGATAGGGCAAGGCGTCCACCTTTGATCGCGGAAAAGTGCTTGCGCAACGCGTTTGTCTTTTCGATCGGCAGGCCCGAGTGCAACAGCCGCTCGTAAAACGCGGACATATCGTCCAGGCTGATGGATGAATCCAGCGGAGCTTCCGCCAGCGCCGAGGCTCCGCCGCTGATCAGGTACAGCACCAGCGTGTCCGCATCGGCCTCCTCGGTAAGCCGCAGCAATGCCTGCGCAGCGGCAAGCGATCGCATATAGGGAACGGGGTGATCGCCCTGCATATAGCGAAGCGGCGCCGGCGCTCTCCACTGGCCCGGACCCACGACCAGGCCCGTCAACGGCAGCGCACCTTCCAGCGTTTCGAACGCATGCTGCGCCATGGGAACCGCGGCTTTGCCGATCGCGACCAGCATCGCACGCTCAAACAGCCGCAGATCGATGTGGTGAAAGCCAATGCGCAGTTCGATGCCTTGCAGCTGAAACGCTGCACGCATGCTTACCGGCACATTGACGCTCTCCATCACTCGCGCGAAGAGCCAGCGTGCATCGTCCTTCGGCGTTGTCCGCATCGCCGCGATCTCTTCCTTTTGCAGCAGCGCTAGCACGCTCTGGCCCACGTTACACAAGGTGGAGAGAGCGAACAGCCTCGCCGGCTGCTCGCAGGTTCGCCAACTTCATTTCAGAGTACTTCCTGGACAGGATCACTCCGTCGGCCCCGCCGTGAAATGCCGCTTCCACCACAGCTTTCGTTCCCTGCGGCGTGCTCTTGCTGCTACCTTCGGCCGTGGGAATGTCGATGTCGATGCCCGGCCAAAGCTGCGTTTTCGTGCCAGCACGATCCACCTTGGCGCGTTTCGTTTCGCGGAACACATAATCGGGCGAGAAGCCCGTTGCCGCCAGGTGCTGCATGTCGGCTTCCGGGCCGTAATCCAGCACGCGATAGTGAAAATCCAGCAGTTCCTGCTTCGGCACGTCGCCGAAATACGTTTTGCCGACCGAGTTTACATAGTCGACCATGCGCTCGCCCCCGCAGTTCTGGTAAATAACGACCTTCAGAAAATCGCTGTAAGGCGCCATCTCCGCGTAGTCCTGTTCCGCGCGATAGATGGGGTTGAACGAGTTGTTGTGCCACACGTGCCAGCCCACCCCCATCTGCGGCTTAATGGATTTGATCTTGTCGTAGATCGCCTTCTGCGTTTCGCGCAGGCTCTGTGTCCAAAGCGACTCCCACGCAAGCAGTTCCGGGTAGCGCAGCATCAGGCGCCAAAGCGTTACATAGTAACCGTCGTTGGGGCGAACACCCTTGCGGCACGCAGTCACAAACGCTTCCAGCTCTGTAAATCCCTGTTTGGCGCGCTCCGGGTTGATCCCCTGCGCGCGGGCCTTTGCAATGGTCGACTCGGAAAAGTCGCACACGCTGCTCAACGGGGGATGCGAGTGGCTGGCGCCAAGGGCATTACAGAAAGGGCCCTGCCGCTCCGACCCCCACATAATGCCGTCCAGGTCGTAGTCTCGCGTCCAGCTCTCCACCAGCCCCAGGATCCAAGCGCGATGCTCTGGAGCGTTGAAGTTCATTGTCCCGATCTTTTCGCCTTGCAGGTTCACGTCTTGCAGCGGCTGGATACCCGGCAGGTTTTTCGCGACGACATCTTCAAACCAGGCGATGGTTTTCATGCCATGCTTCTTCGCCTTTGGAATCACGTCTTCCAGCACGTCATAGTTGCCCAGTTCGGGCGCGCGGAAGTCCTGAAAGGTCGTGCCAGTCAGGTATTTCTTGTCGTACTTGGTGTAACATCCGCCCACGAACGTGTCTTTGTCATACTGCTGCTTTCCGTGATCCGGCAACGGCTGCCCGGGTATCTGTCGTCCAGCGATGCCGCGGCCGTACGTAAACGTCGCGACAAACAATGTATCGACAAATGCATCCTTTTGACACTCTTCAATCACCCGGTCGGTCCCCTCGTCTGTAAACGAAACCGCGCCAAGCTGGATACCGATCATCTTCTTGGGTTTGTAGTTCGGGGCTGCAAGCCCCTCCACCGGAGAAGCAGCGACTACCGCGGCGGCGCCCGCCGCTGTTTGAAGAAAGTTCCTGCGATCCATGTCGTTTTCCTTTGCTTGGTTAGTGAAGGTCTAAAACATCTGCCGGGTTTACACGCGCCATGCGGTCGATCTCCGCTTGCGTGACGCCGGCTTTCAGCAGGCCAGCGTAGTACAGCTTCAATCCGTCCGTGTGATTCGGATTGACCACTTGCCCAAGGTCGCTCGCCAGAATCGCGTGATCTGCGCCGATTGCGTGGATCGCCTTGGCATAGTCGTCGAAGGAGAACTCCTTGTACGGTCCGATCAGGCCGTTATACACAAACTCAATGTACGCGCCCAGCGATGCCGCCTCTTTCATCTGCGCGATATTCATGTGAATGGGTGCGATCATCGCATGCGTCACCACGATGTGTTTTACGCCGGCATGATTCGCTTCGCGGATCATCATCAGAATTTCATCAGGGTAGTTATGACTCGTTTCGAGCACCAGGTTGTATTTGGCAATGATTGCGATTACCTGCTTCACCTCGGGCAGCAGTTCACTATTGCGGGTCACAGCCACGTATGGGCGGTTGCTCTTCTCGGCCTCCACCTGCGCACGTGAATCGAAGCTGGTCATCCACACCATGCGGCCGTAGCCACCTGCAATGTGTGCCATGTTCTCAACTGCCGCAGGGTTGATCCCTCCGACCGTGCGGTTCAGGTCGATGCCGCCGAATACCGCAATGCCCGGCACTACCTTTCGCGTCAGATATGCGTCGTTGGCAGTTGGTACATAGTGATTTTTCACCACGATTGCCCGCATGCCTTCAGCCCTGGCCAGCCGTGCAAGGTCGATCACATCGACCTTGCGCGGCAACACGTCCGGGCCGCAGTGCGCGTGAATGTCGATGGCGCCGGCCAACGGTTTGCTTGTGGGCGTACTCTGCCCGGCGAGAGTGTGGCACGTGCCAAGTAACATCAAAGCAGTCAAAATGCCACGCATCAGACCACCTTCATTTGGCGGAGCGTATCACCGACCGCAGCCAGGTTCGCCAGCTTCATCTCCGAATACTTGCGCGAGATGACAAGGCCCGTTCCGCCCGCTTCAAAACACGCCCGGGTGCACGCGCTGATCCCCGGCGGCGCCGTGTGGCTGTACTCCACGTTCATGTTGGAGATATCGACATCCAGGCCAGGCCAGATCTGCATGTTCGTACCGGCCACGTCCTCAACGGACCGCTTGGTTTCATGAAACACATAAGTAGAGTCCAGCCCGACATAGGGTAACTCCGTGTAACTGCGCCCGCGATAACCCATGATGCGGTACTCAAATTCCAGCGCCTCTTCCACTGGCATGTCGCCATACATTGTCTTGCTTGCGCTGGTGATGTAGGTTTCCATGCGCGTTCCGCCCAGGTTGTCGTACACCGTCATCTTGGCGAAGTCGGTGTAGGGTGCGATCTTCTTCAGATTCGTCTGCGCGCGGAAGAACGGGCTGAAGCTATGCGCATGCCACACGTGCCAGCCCACCTCCATCTTCGGGTTCACGCTCTTGACCGTGTCATGAATGCTCTTATAGGTCTCGTGCACACCGTCGTTCCACATCGTCTCCCATGCAAGGATCTCGGGATACTGAAACAGCATGCGCCAGAACGTTACGTAATGGCCGTCCGGTGGTGTGCCTCCGCCCCGGCAGAACCGCACCCATTGCTCCAGCGTCTTGTAGCCTTCTATGGCGCGGCTCACGTTGATGCCTCGCTCCGCTGCCGTTTTCTGGCAATACTGGCAAAAGCAAGTAACACGCGATGGATCGTTGCCGTTCCGCTGGTGCACCGATTCCACCATGTTGCCGAACGGGCCATAGCGCTCCGATCCCCACATCACACCGTCAATCTCGTACGAATGCGTCCAGTCCTGAAAGGTCGACATCAGGAACTCATGGTGATCGGGGTTCCGGAAGCAGGCCGTCTTCGCCGGCCGGCCATACAGGTCGCGCTCCGCGATCAGATCAAAGTTGGGCACTTTCGTGTTCCACACGTCTTCGCTCCACGTGTAGGTCTTCATCCCGCGCTTCTTCGCCTTTGGGATCACATCCGCCAGCACGTCATAGCCGCCCGCATCTGGCGCGCGCTGCGGCACCATCTTTGTATTGCGGAAGTACTGTGGGTGCGGCGTGGTGTAAAAGCCGCCAAAGAAGTTGTCCTCCTTCTGCACACCATGGTCAGGGAAGGGATGACCGGGCAGTTGCCGCCCGGCAATCCCATCTCCATAGGTGAAGCAAGCGATGAACAGCGCATTGCAGGCACCCTTCTCCTGCAGAATGTCGAGCACCTTTTCGGTGCCCTCGTCCTGAAACGAAATCGCGCCGATTTGAATGCCGATGGTGGGTGCGGCCTTCGCCGTCGCATGCGCCGGCAGCGTTGCCGCCAGGGCGGTACTGCCCAGGCCTGCTTGCGAAGTAGCCAGAGCCGCACCCGCACCCGCTAGAAATGAACGTCGATCCATAACGAGTTCCTTTCCTTTCAGCTAGAAGTTGATCTTTAACGCAAGCTGCAAGGTGCGGTTCGCGTTGAGCGTAGAGTTCACCAGGCCCGCCGAACTGGACCCAATCGACGCGTTCGGATTGGAGAACGTCGCGTGGTTTGCCACGTTGAACGCCTCCATCCGAAATTCGGCGTTAAGCGATTCGTGGATTGGGAAAATCTTCTTCAGCGTCGTGTCGAGCTGCACCAGACCGTCGCCCGTCAGGATGTTTCGGCTTGAGTTCCCGAACGTGTAGAGCGACGGTGCGGCAAACGCGGCGGTGTCGAACCATTTAGCCGGCGTGGGATGCTGCAGGTAGCCCTTGCTTGCGCCCAGCACACGATTTGGGAACTGACCGCTTGTGCCGTTGTTAGCAACATCGCTGCTTAGCACCGGCGAAAATGGCAGGCCGCTGCGCGCCGTGTAGATGCCGGCCAACTCCCATCCGCCCAGCACGGCGTTGACCAGGCCGTTGCTGTTATTCAGGAAGTAGTGTCCGTGGCCGAACGGCAACGTGTACACAGAACTGATCGTGAGCACGTGCGGCAAGTTGTGGTCACATGGCCCGTAGAATCGCCGCAACTGTCCCAACGACTGCGGTCCCGCTTCGCTTGATCCGTTGTCCAGGCAATGGCTCCAGGCATACGAACCCAGCAGTTGCAATCCATTGCTGTAGCGCTTTTCGACTTTTACCTGCAGCGCGTTGTAGTTTGCGACACCATACGTGTTGCCCAGGTTGAACACGCCCCATTGCGGAAACGGGCGGCGGGTCTGGATGCTGCCCGCCCCCGGTGCGGGAACGTTGTCCGGCGTTGAGATCAACTGGTTGTGAATCGTGTTGTTGCCCACATACGCCACCTCGATCGACAGGTTTGGCAACAACTGCCGCTGCAGCGCCAGGTTGTACTGGTGCATATACGTCTTCTTTAGATCGATCGGTGCAGTCCAGATCGCCGGCGTCAGGCACGACAGGTATGCCACCGTTGTGCCGGGGCAAGCTCTGCCCGGATTCGGATTCGCCGATACCAACGGCTGCCCGTTGAAGGGGTTTGCCCACGTAAACGACGGTGCCGTCTTGCTGGAAGCATTCACCGTCTGGACCACCTCAAACGGCGGTGCCTTGACCCACTGCAACGACATGTTCGAATCGAAATAAATCGGGAACAAACCATACGCTCCGCGAATCACGGTTTTGTCGCTGCCGAACACGCGGTAGGCAAAACCCGCACGCGGCGCAAACACGCCCGGTCCTGACTTGTGAATGGATCGCGGCAAGCCGACCTGATCGGTACCTTCCAAACGGTCCGCGAACAGCGGAATCAACTGTGGCATTTCCGGCTGTGCGGTCGTGTTCAGGTACTGGCCGCCGTCCCTGGTCGGAACTACAAGCTTTCCGGTGCTGTAATCGATGGCATTCGTTTGCCCATTCAGGCCGTCGTAGAACGGGTTGTGCTCGTAACGTAGACCGATGTTCAACGTCAGGTCAGGCCGTGGCCGCCAGTTGTCCTGCACAAACAGGTCCCACCAGTTACCGGTGCTGCCATACAGTGCAAGCGGGTATGCACGCGTCACCGCAGCCGGATACCCAAGCAGGAAATCCGAAAAGGCATCGCCGGTGTAGTTCGTAGTAAAGCTGAACGAACCTTCCTGGTTCTGCCCGTTAAAGAATGTGTGCCGCTGGTGATACACCTGCACACCGGCTGAGATCTCGTGCGCGCCCGCGGTGTAGCTGACTGTATCGTCATACTGCCACGTGCGAATACGGTTCGATTTCGGCAAATTGTTCACACCAGACCCGTTAAAGGCCGTATAGCCCGACAGCGTGATGTATGGAAAGCTTGGTGTGATCTGCGATTGCTCATACCCCGTAATTCCGGCGCCCGCCAGAAAGTTTGTGCCCGGCAGCACCGCTCCAAACAGGAAAATGTCCTTGTACAAACCGAACTTCGCCTCATTCAGCAATCTGGCGCCGAAGCTGTGCGACTCCGTCAAGGCGATGTTCTGCGCGCGGCTGTTCAGCGACTGCACGCCCAGCGCGGGGTACGCGTTCGGGTCTGCTTCATCGTTATCCGCAATGGAGTAGCGACCCATCCAATGGTCGTTGTTGCCCATCGCATAGTCGACCTTGCCGTCACCCTTCCGGATCTGCAGCTTCTGTGGCGCGCTAAAGTTCGCTTGCGCCTGCGTCGGCATGAACTTCAGGAAGTACGCCGCCTGTGGCGAAATCGGCACCTGGTCGCCAACAAAGCGCTGACCCGTGGCAGGGTTAATCGGCTTCTTGGCTGCCGTACTGAAATTGCCAAGGCGCATCGCGTCCGAAGGCACAATATCGGCGTACACAATGCCCTGGCTCTGCCGTGTTTCCTCGTAGTCGGTGAAGAAGAATAGCTTGTCGTGCAGGATGGGGCCGCCCAGCGTTCCGCCAAACTGATGCCGCTTCAGGACGTTTTTGTTCGTCCGCGCGAAATAGTTGTGGGCATCCGCGGCATCGTTACGCAGGAACTCAAACGCAACGCCGTGGAACGCATTCGTTCCGCTCTTCATCGTCGCCGAAACCACGTTTGGCGTGTGGCCGTATGCAGCCGGCATGTTTGCGCTGAGCACTTTGAACTCGGCTAGAGAATCCACGTTGGGCTGCACGTTGGTCCCGCCCTGTTCGTACTCGGTGATGTCGACCCCGTCCAGCGACCAGCCGTTGAAAATAAAGCCTGTGCCGTTGATCTGCACGGCTACTGACGACGACCGCAGCGATCCGCCACCGGTGCGCGTACCCTGGCCGCCCGGCGTGTATGTCGCACCCGGCGTCAGAGCGACCAGGTTCCAGAACTGGCGGCCGTTCAGCGCGACCGCCTCAATGGATCGGCCCTCGACCACCTGCCCAATGGAGCTGTCCTGTGTGTTTACCTGCGGCAGCGCGGTGGTCACCGTAACGACTTCACTGACTTCGCCAGTCGATAGCGACACATCCAACGACGCCACCTGCGCCGTCTGCAGCGTCACCTTGGGCATCACCGACAGCTTGAAACCCGAAGCTTGCGTGGTCACCTTGTAGTCACCCACAGGCAGGTCGACCAATGTATATTCACCGCCGCTGCTTGATTTCGCCGTGTAGGTGAGGTGCGTTCCCAGGTTCTCCACGGTCACCTGCGCACCTGGAACAGACGCGCCTCCACTGTCGCGCACAAAGCCCGACAATGACGCGTTCGACGATTGCGCGTACCCGCCCATATTGATCAGGCTCGCGACCAGAACTACGGAACAACTACGAAAATAAGGCATACGACGCTCCTAGGTCCCGCACACCGGGGCCGCTTCGAGGGAATTGGGTGAAGCGTGATCACTTCGGCAGCGCGCGTTGCAGAAGCACGCGGCCTTGCTGCACGTCCTAACTAGCCAGAGCGATTGTGAATACCCGTCTTCGGGAGCACCTCAACCCGGGCGGGCCGTCCCATGATGCCCATGCCTACCAATCGCAACTCAGCCATGCTGTTCCACCTTTTCTTTAGAAGTGCAGGAAATGCGTATACAGCAGCGCCAGGCAGCCTACGACCGCGGCCAGCAGCACGCTGTGCTTCAGCATCAGCCGAAACAGCTTCGACTGGTTGTCGTTGTCCATCCCTGTGGCCGCGGCCGCCACCACAATCGTCTGCAGGCTGATCATCTTGCCCACCACACCGCCCGATGAGTTCGCAGCCGCCATCAGCACGGGACTCAACCCCAATCGCTCCGCTGTCACTACTTGCAGGCTTCCAAACAAGGCATTGGCCGACGTGTCCGACCCTGTCAGGAATACGCCTATCCAACCTAGAATCGCGCTAAAGAAAGGGAACAAGGCTCCACTCGCCGCAAATGCGAGCCCAAGCGTCGCGGTCGCGCCCGAATAGTTCATCAGAAACGCCATGCCCAGCACTGACACCACTGTCGTGACCGGCAGCATCAGCTGCTTCGCCGTGGCGGCAAGCACCTGGCCAAAGGTCCGCAGCGACACGCGTAGAAACAATGCGCTGCAGATCGTCGCGCCCATACACGACGTGCCGGACGCGGCCAGCAGGTTCAGCACAAACGGCGCGTGATACGGCTGCTTCTGGGCAACCACCGGAGCCATGCGAAAGACCTGGTCGTGCAGCATCGGCCACGTCACGTTGAATGTGCCGGCCGCCAGCAGGTGCTGAACCGGCTTCACGCTCCAAAGCAACACAAACACCACCAGGAACGCATAGGGCATCCACGCGGTCACCACGTCGCTCACACTCAGCTGCAGCAGATCTGTTCCATCCGCCGCCGGTGCAATCGCGTCCCGCTCCCCACGAAAGGCAGCTTCCAACTCCGGCGGCACGCCCGTGGTGGGGCGAAATCGGCACAGCAGAAACAGCGCAAGCATCGCAAAAATCGAGGCCAGAATATCGGTAAGCGCCGGGCCCACGTAGGTCCCCACCACAAACTGCGTCCCGCCAAACACTACGCCCGTGACGACGCATGGCACGATGGCGAAACGCAACATCCGCCACCCGCCCATGGCCAGCACCATGTATGCCGGAACGATCAGCGCAACCGGAGCACAGATTGCAGCAACCGCCGCGCTCAGCTTCAGCAGCGGCAGTCCCGTTGTCGCGGACAGCGTCAGCAGCGGCGTTCCAATCGAACCAAAGGCAACCGGCGCCGTATTTGCCAGCAAACAAATCGCCGCAGCGCGAAAGGGTGAAAAGCCAAGCCCGGCCATCATTGCAGCAGCAATGGCAACCGGCGTGCCGAATCCCGCGGCGCCCTCGATGAAGGCTCCGAACGCGAAAGCGATCAGCAGCGCCTGCGACGGAGCATCCTGAGTCAACTGCCCGATCAATGCCCGGATCAACGCGAACTTGCCCGTCACCGTCGTGATGCGGAACAGCGCAATCGCCCAGAACACGATCCAGCAGATAGGAAAAAGTCCGAATGCCACGCCGTACGCGGCAGCGCTGAACGCAAGCACGGCCGGCATACGGTAACAGGTCAGCGCGACCAACAGGCTTATGCCCAATCCCCACAGCCCGGCAAGCCACGCCGGCTTGCGCAGCACGCCCAGCAACAGCAGCACCGTCAGAACCGGCAGGGCCGCAATGGTTGCGGAGACCGCAGTCCCTTGGCCAAACAGCGTGTATGTCTGCTGCCAGTTCACGTACTCGCCTCGTCTGCTTCGCCGAGCGACTCTGCTCAATCGAGCTTCGCAACCGGCGTGACAGCAGCGTCGTTGCGAACCTGGGCAAAGCCCTCTTTGAAAACGCGAGGATAGTAGGGTTGTCAGACCAATCGTGTCAAGAAAAATGACGCAGATACATCAAAGGCGCTGTAAAGCCTTGATCTAAATGAGTGTTGCAGCCTGCCTGTCAAGCCATCAACTCTAAAGAAGCCACGCATGGTCTGACCAATGCCAGCAATGGTCTGACCATATAGCGCCGGCAGTTCTGGCCCCTTCCACGGTGACGTGTAACCGGAATCATCGCTCTCCGGTCCGCGTGGTATGGTGTTGCCTGATGCCGAAGGACACGCTCCAGATTGGTCAGGCAGTACCGCCCAGACGCATCGCTCGCAAGTCTGCCGCCTCGCCGAAAGCTTCCATCAGCGACGAGATCGTCCGGCAGGTCATGAAGCAGATCTCCTCCGGCAATCTGCAGCCGGGTCAGCGCCTGCCTTCTGAGCGCGAACTTTGCAAGCAGTTCCAGGCGGGCAGGTCGTCGCTTCGCGAAGCACTTCGATGCTTGTCCATCATGGGCGTGCTTACCGCCCGTGTGGGTGAAGGTACTTCGGTTGCGGTCGACGGCAACAAGTTTCTCGGCACCGTAATGGAGTGGCGCGTCATCACGGGCCGCTACGATTTGCGCAACCTCATGGAGGTTCGCCTCGCCTTGGAGGGCGTTGCCGCGGCAAGCGCAGCCGAGCGAGCCTCCCCAGAGGAAATCGCCGAAATGGAAGATCTCGTCTTGCGCATGCGCGATTCGCTGCGCGACGCCAAACGGTTTAGCGCTCTCGATCTCGATTTCCATCTACGAATCGCTCGCGCCTCGCGCAATCAAGTGTTGCTCGATATGCTCACCCTGGTGCGCAGCCAGCTCGCTCAAACAGTTGCAACGGTGCTGAAACTGAAGAACGCAATTCCGCTCTCATTGAAGGAGCACGAGGCTCTTGTCAAGGCCGTCCGTCGCCGCAACCCCGAGGCAGCTCGCCGCGCGATGCAGGCGCACCTCACCGCGGCCATTCGCCGCTTCGACTCCACCCAGGAAAAGATTCACACGGTCTAGCGAACGACGCCTTCCCTTAAATCAGCTTCAATAGTCATACAGATGTTCCAGCGTCACGTCTTGCGGTAATGCTGCGAACACCGTGGGTAACTGCGAGACCGGCATCAGAATCAGCGTCCGTTTCGTTGCCTGCTGACTCGCAATCGGCTGAACGATAAGTGTCTGCGTACCCGGCAGGGAAGCCTGCCACTGCGCCGGAGATAGGAAGCTCGCGCTGATCAGTTCATTGCCGGAGATCTGCCGAATCCGGGCACCCGCGGCGACGAGCTGGCGCAGCCGCGGCGTGAATTCAGCGTACCGGGGCAGCTCTACAATCGCGCTGCCGGCACTGGGTTCCGCCACAAACCGCAGATGGGGTACTTTCGCTATCGCCGCGCGTTGCTGGGGTTCATAACTAATCCAGACTGCCGTCTCTGTATCTTCGTAGCCGTAACTGGCGTGCGTTCCAAGCTCGATGATCTCGCAGTAGATTGCCTCGACACCGTAGTCCAGTGAAAGCCAGGCGCGGCGTTCCAGGGACCGCACGAAGTGCCTGGAGCGGAAAGGAACGGTGCCCCACAATCCGGCGAGCGCCTTGCGGAACGAATACTCGTAGAAGGGGCGCACGTGCACAAACGCGGCATAGTCTTCGGCTACGTTCGCAGCGTATCGATCCTCTTCGACCATCTCGCCAGGCGCCGTCCGTTCACTCAGCCTGCCAATCGTCTTCTCATACGCGCCCTTGATGGCATACTCCAGCGTGAACGACGTTCCGATCACCGCCAGCATGACATGGTCGCCTGTGGCAAATGGGTACGCGTGACGCGTGAAACCATACATGCGACAGTATGCCTGCCAAAATTGTGCGATGTCGGCACCGTAAGTAAATCCGCTGGGTAAGTGCCCTTGCTGGTAATCAGCCTTAGCCTGGTAGCTCCAGACGATGTACCACTCCGGATAGGTGTAAAAAGTGTCTACCTCGTCACGAGCGTAAGTCTTGACGCCGGCGGCTTCGGCCGGCGCGTGATGCGAAGCAGGTGTTACTGGCAGCGCAAGAGGTTCCGGTGCGCAGTGGACCACGAACACAATGGCGCAAACAGCGGCGACGGCAAATGCCAGCAGCGCCAGCCGCAGCGGAACGCGGAATAGCTTAAGCAATCGCCGCATCGGCTGGAGCGTACGCGGTGCGCTTGCCCACGTTGACCGCAATCAGGAACGCAGCGATCGACACCACCAGGTGCGGCCCGTTCACCAGAACATTCTTGATCAGCGGCAGCGTGTGTAGATGCGTCACAAAGTAGGTGATCACATCGGCGGCGTAGAAGAAGCCCAGAAACCAGAAGTACACGCGTGCGGCACGCGGCCCGATAAAGGCACAAATGAGCGCGAGCGTGCCCAGTCCCAGGTGTCCGACATCCACAAAGGTAGTCATGGAAAACAGCCCGAACATCTTGCCGTTTGCATCCATCACCCCGGGCACAAAGTCCAGCGCATACACTGCCAGAAACAGCAGAGCGAAACCAAAGCCGCATTTTTGAATGGTGGTAAAGCGACGCATCTCTTTCTACCTCCATGCCACTGAAATCATAAGCACGCCGTATACTCGCGCCCATGCGAGAGATGCGGGACACCGTGATCCGGGTTGCGGTACTGAGTGTTGTTATGGTGACTGCCGTTGGCTGCAGAAGTAAGACCGCGGCGGGCGCTGGTTTCGGTGGACAGCAGCCGGCAGCGTTGGCAGCGAGCACCACCGATGCCGGCCTGCATGCCGTGCATGACGCTTTGTTTGCGTCCTTCCTGCCCGTGCACGATCTGCCAAATGAGCCACAGACCGAAGCTCTGCTGGCGAGTGCGCGCGATGGCATCTGGAAGCAGGGGAGTGCAGCATCGGCTATGCGGGCACTGCTGCAGCCCTTCACCGACCTGCGCACCTTCGGCGCTGCCTGCAAACTGCAGGAAGTGGACGGCGGAAACGACGCAGTCTCGTATGCGGATCTTTCGCCCGGTCAGCAGCAGGCCGTGCTTCTGCGCCTGCAGAACTGCCCCGCCGCAGAGCCGCGGCGTCTGGCTGCGACCGTGCGCAATTTTTACATCGTGCGCGGCTATGGTGCTGTTCAGGGTCCGCTCACGGGTGTGCAGCTGGACCTGTTTGCGCCGCCAGCTTATCTACAGGCGCACACGCCCAGGCTGGCGCCTTCGCGCCTGGTGTATGACCCGGCTTCCAAAGAGGTGAAAGAAAGCGACGGTCACGACATCGACGTGCTGATCGTGGGCAGCGGTCCTGCTGGTTCCGTGCTGGCACACGAGCTGCGGCGCGGCGGCAAGCGTGTGGTGCTGCTGGAGCGCGGCTCGTTTGTCATTCCAGGCGCAATGGAGACGCGCTTGATCGACGACCTGATCGATACCCGGGCTTCCAGCGACGGCACCATCCGTGTGCGGAACGGCATGGGAGTCGGTGGTGGAACGACCGTCAATGTCGACCTCTGCTTCGCTCCGACCAGCACGCCCATCCGCACAAAAATTGAAGGCTGGCGCAGCGAGGGCCGCATTGCTCCTGCGCAACTGACGCAGGCAGAACTGTCTCGCGAATACGATTGGGTCAAACATACCGTGGGCACGCGAACGCTCACCGAAAGTGAGATCAATCGCAACAATCGCGTCCTGTGGGACGGCGCGCGCCAGTCAGGCATGCACCCAAAGCTGTATGCGTTGAATACCTACGCGCCTGGTAAATCGCCGTCACCGGTAACGGACAAGCGGTCCGCCGAAAGCGGGCTGCTGCTGAACGCGCTCGAGGACAAAGTCAACCCTCTCGCACTGGTGCCGGATGCGGATGTTCGTCGCGTGCTCTTCCATAATGACAATGGTCAACAACAGGCGATCGGTGTTGAGGTGCAAAGCCGGACATCCATTCAGGAACAGGGGATCATTGCCGATCCCGCAAACCTGAAGCTGTCCGCGGGGCAAACCTACACCGTGCATGCGAAGACGGTGATCCTGTCTGCCGGAGCACTCGGTTCGCCAACGGTGCTGCTGCGGAGCGGCGTCAGGAACGACCAGATCGGTCGCGGCATCGTGCTGCACCCTTCCATGCCCATCATGGGCCGCTTCGATGAGACCATCGATCTGATGAAGGGAACAGAGGCTTCTGTCTACGTGGACGACAAGCTGGTGGATCGCCACTATGCGATGGAATCCATGGCCGACCAGCCCCTGTATGCCGCACTGATGAGTCCAGGGCCGGCGCGCCACAGTCTTGAGATGATTCGCGATTTCCGAAACCTGGCAGGCTTTGGAGTCATGCTGGTGGACACGCCGCAGCCGAACAATCGCGTCGTGCTGGATAAGGAAGGCAATCCGCAAATTGATTACACGCTGAGCGAGGACGATAAGAAGCGCTTCGCGGAAGGCGTTGCGGAGGCGATCCGTGTCATGTTTCGCGCGGGTGCAACCAAGGTGTACCTGCCGACAACAGAAGACATTCTTGGACAGCAGAGCGGCGGCCCGGCGGCAGAGGTGCAGCGTGGCATGCCTGCCGCGGTAAGCAGCGAGGTGCTCACCTCGCCGGATCAAGCTGCGCTGGTCGAAAAGAATCTTCGCTTCATTTCAAACCGCTCTGTCGTCACCTCTGCCCACATGCAGGCCACGGACAAGATGGGCACCGCGCCGCAGAACAGCGTCGTGGGTCAGGATTTTCACGTTTGGGGCACGGAACACCTGTATGTGGTCGACGGTAGCATCTTCCCGACCTCTGCGGGTGCGAATCCGATGCAGACCATCTACACGGTTGCGAAAATCTTCGCAGATCATTGGAACGGAGGGCGGGAGCTCCCTCCCGCCGCAAGGTGATCAAGGTGCAAAAGAGGAGCTTGCATCCAGCGCATAACCAAAGTCAGGGCGGGGCGGTCTTCTCGTTCGAAGCGTAAAGCAGTAGGCTGGAAACATCAGCGATCCACAAAGCTCGACGGCTTGGATTCGCAAATCACACTCTGTTGCCCAAAGCGAGGGGACATCTATGCAGTTCGTCATCAACGGCAAAGCGACCGAGATTGAGTTCGACGCGCGAACCTCTTTGCTCGATCTGCTTCGCGACCACCTGGATTTGCATGGCTCCAAAAAAGGTTGCAACCAGGGCGCGTGCGGCGCCTGCACGGTGCTGGTGGAGGGCGAGCGCATCCTGTCGTGCCTTGCGCTGGCCGTGCAATACCAGGGTCAAAACATCACCACCATTGAAGGCCTGGCGACAGACGGCCAGCTCCATCCGCTGCAGCAGGCCTTCCTTGAGCACGACGGATATCAGTGCGGTTACTGCACCCCCGGCCAGATCTGCTCCGCCATCGGCATGGCAGCCGAGGCAAAGCGCGGCATGCCCAGTCACGTCACGCGCGACCTTGCCGCCGGTCTGGTCACTCTGGACCGCGATGAACTGCGCGAGCGCATGAGCGGCAATCTTTGCCGCTGCGGCGCCTACAACGGCATCGTCGATGCCATCACCGAATACGTGGAGGCCCAGTGAATACCTTCACCTATACCCGCGCCAACGAAGCCGCCGACGCCATCCGCCTCGGCAACCTGAACGGCGCAAAATACCTGGGCGGCGGCACCAACCTGGTCGACCTCATGCGCGAGACCATTGAGCGTCCCGCCTCGCTGGTCGACATCACCGGGCTTTCCACCGCCATCGAAGAAACGGCGCAGGGCGGCCTGCGCATCGGTGCCGGCGTCCGCAACTCAGCCGTGGCGGAGCACCGGCTCGTGCGCGATCGTTACCCCGTGCTCGCCCGCGCCATTCTTGCCGGCGCCTCGGGACAGATCCGCAACATGGCCACCGTCGGCGGCAATCTGCTGCAGCGCACCCGCTGCACCTACTTCTACGACGATGACGGCTCGCGGTGTAACAAGCGGACCCCGGGCCAAGGATGCGATGCCATCGGCGGCTTCAACCGGATCCATGCCATCCTTGGCGCGTCCGAGGCCTGCATCGCAACCCATCCCTCTGACATGTGCGTGGCCCTCGCCGCGCTCGACGCGACCGTGCACCTGAGCGGTTCGAAGGGCGAGCGCACCCTTCCGTTCACCGAACTGCATCGCCTGCCAGGCGACACTCCGCAGATCGAAACAGAATTACAACCAGGCGAGCTCATCACGGCCGTCGAATTGCCGCCGCTCGCGTTCGCGAAACGCTCCACCTATCGCAAGGTCCGCGACCGCGCCAGCTACGCTTTCGCTCTCGTCTCGGTTGCGGCCGCACTGGAGCTCGACGGTACCACTGTCAAAGACGTCCGCCTCGCCCTGGGTGGCGTTGCGCACAAACCATGGCGCGCCCGCACCGCGGAAGATGCTTTGCGCGGCAAAGCGGCTACGGCTGAAAACTTCCGCGCCGCCGCGGAAGCGGAGCTTGCCGCCGCGCAACCACGCGAGCACAACGCATTCAAAGTCGAACTCGCCAACCGCACCATTACCGCCGTGCTCCAGCAGCTCGCACAGGAGGCCGCATGAGCCTGAAATCCGCAGCAACAAAAGTCGTGCGCAACATCGTCGAAGCCGCGCCTGACTCGTGGATGCCGGGCGCCAAGCCCGACCCGCTCATCACACAGCACAAGCACGGCCATAAAGGCGGTCTAATCGGCGCCCCCATCTCGCGCGTCGACGGCCCGTTGAAGGTACGTGGCGCCGCGCCCTTTGCCGCGGAGTTTCCGGTGACCGGCATGCTCTACGCCGCCGTCGCGTTCAGCACCATCCCCAAGGGCCGCATGACCGAGCTCGACACCGCAGCCGCCGAAGCCGCGCCCGGCGTCCGCCTGGTCATGACGTATAAGAACGCGCCGAAGCTGAAGCCGACGCCCATCTTCAACTCCAAACCCAAGGCGGCTGGCCCCGACGACCTGCCCATCATGCAGGATGACCGCATCCACTGGAACGGCCAACCTATCGCCGTCGTTCTGGCCGACACGCAGGAAGAGGCCGACCATGCCAAGTCGCTGATCCGCGTCAGCTATCAGGCTGAGCCCGCGGTCACGCACTTCAACGAAGCGTTGCAACACCCGCGCGAGCTCGACGACATCATGATGGAGCCGGCGCGCGTGAAAGTGGGCGATGCAGAAGCCGCACTGGCCGCCGCGCCACACCGCGTTGACCTGACCTACCGCACGCCGCGCTACAACCACAACCCGATCGAACTGCACGCCGTCACGCTGTTCTGGGACGATGGCGAACTGTACATCCATGACGCCTCCCAGGGTGTCGTCCAGACCGCCTGGACCCTGGCTCAGGTCTTCGGCCTTGACGAAAAGCAGGTTCACATCTCGTCGCCGTATGTGGGCGGCGGCTTCGGTTCCAAGACTCTGTGGCACCATCATGTGCTCGCCGCTGCGGCTTCCAAACTCAGCGGTCAGCCCGTACGCTGCGTGCTTTCGCGGGAGGGCGTGTATCGCACGGTTGGCGGACGCACCGTCACGGAGCAGCGCGTCGCCATCGGCTCGGATGCGGAAGGTCATTTTGCATCGCTGATCCACACGGGCACCACCGCCATGACCCCGCACAACAACTTGCCGGAGCAGTTCAGTTTTCCTGCGCGGCACGCCTATGCCTCACCAAACCTCAGCATCGGCCAGAACGTCGCAGACATGGACATGCTCGCGAACACCTTCATGCGAGCTCCCGGCGAGTCGGTCGGCACCTTTGCGCTGGAGTGTGCGGTCGACGAGCTTGCCGAGCAACTCGACATCGATCCGATTGAGTTGCGTCTGCGCAACGAGCCGGAGAAAGACCCCGCCTCCGGCAAGCCCTTCTCCTCGCGCAATGTCGAGAAAATGTTCCGTGACGGCGCGGAGCGTTTCGGTTGGTCTGAGCGCAGCAGCACTCCCGCCACACGTCGCGACGGCGAATGGTTGATTGGCATGGGATGTGCCGAGGGAACCTACCCCTACTACCGCATGCCCGGCGCAAAGGCGACCCTCACACTCACCAGCGATGGCCGCGCGGTCGCTTCCTTCTCAGCGCATGAGATGGGCATGGGCACCGCCACCGTGCAGGCGCAGATCGTCGCGGAGCGCCTCGGCTTGACCCTGCCTTGCGTCAGCATCAGCTACGGCAACTCGTCCATCGACGGCACAGTCCTCGCCGGCGGTTCGTCGCAAACCGCCTCGGTCGGCGCGGCGGTCATTGCCGCCCACACGGAACTCGTCAAGAAGCTCATTCAGCTCGCCGGCAAGGACTCGCCTCTGCACGGCCTGAAACCCGATGAGGTCGACACGCGCGATGGCGGCATCTGGAGCCTGGCCGATCCCTCGCGTGGCGAGACCTTCGCCGCCATCTTTCACCGCTCCGGTCAGGAAGAGGTCACTGTCGTCGGCGACCCACCCCCGCCGCTGGAAATGATGCACTGGGCCATGCACTCTTTCAGCGCGGTGTTTGTCGAGGTCGGCGTGAACACGGTCACCGGCGAAACCCGCGTCCGGCGCATGCTCGGCTCCTTCGACTGCGGCAAAATCCTGAATAGCAAAACCGCCGCTAGTCAGTTCCGCGGCGGCATGATCATGGGCGTCGGCCTGGCGCTCATGGAAGAAACACAGTGGGACGAGCGCAACGGCCGCGTCATGAACCCCAGCCTGGCCGAGTATCACGTGCCCGTCCACATGGACATTCCCGAGATAGACATTCTCTGGACCGACATCCCCGACCCGCACGCACCCATGGGCGCGCACGGCATCGGTGAGATCGGCATCACGGGTGTCGGCGCGGCGATCTCGAATGCGATCTACAACGCCTGCGGAAAGCGGGTGCGCGACCTGCCAATCACCCTGGACAAGCTGCTCGACTGATTCGCATTCAGCGCGAAGCCGGAAGGACCGTCGAAGAAAGCACAGCTTCTCGCCCATCAAATTCAGGCCGAGTCCACAGAACACAGCGGCAAGCGTGACCAGGCCCACGGCCTGGCCACGCTTGCCGCTGTCCATGCGTTTGGCCGGCATTCGTCGTGGTTGGCGAACACAACCGCGCATTATTACTGCCTTCACATTGTGTTCATCGCTCTGTTACAGTGGCGCGGTTCACTCAAAGCCATGCGACAACCCCTTCGCCAGTTCCCGCTGTTCGTCTGTCTCGCGTCTGCCGCTGTCACGCTTGCACCCGCCGCCCTGCACGCGCAATACGAAAACGGCAGCGTGCTCGGCACGATTCGCGACGGGAGCGGGGCGCCGGTCCCGAACGCCGACGTCACCATCGTGAACACCGCCACCGGCGTCAGCAATGCGGCAAAAACCGACTCGGTCGGCAACTATAACGTGCCGCAGTTGCGCGTTGGCGTGTACACAATCACGGCGACCGCGCTCGGCTTCTCCAGTGCCGTCGCGCAGAACATCTCCGTCGCCGTCGGCAACCGCCAGCGCATCGACCTTTCGCTCAAAATCGGCACTGCCGAGTCTACGGTGGAAGTGACGGACGTCGCCCTGCAGGTGCAGACCGAGTCCAGCCAGCGCGACCAGACCATCACCAACTACCAGTCGGAAGCGCTGCCCATCGTCAACCGCAACTACTCTGACCTGCTCGGCCTCGTCACCGGTGTGCGTCAGGCGCCCTCCGCCGCGACCACCTCCTCCAACGGCAACAGCCTCATCCGCCAGGGCGCCTACAACGTCAACGGCCAGCGCTCCGTCTTCAACAACTTCCTGCTCGACGGCATGGACAACAACAGCTACGGCGAATCCAACCAGGGCTTCGACAACCAGATCATCGCCGTTCCGCCCGACTCCGTCGCGCAGTTCAGCGTCGTCACCAACAACGAAAGCGCGGAGTACGGCCGCAGCTCGGGCGCAACCATCAACGTCGCCTCGCAATCGGGCACCAACCGGTTCCACGGCACGGCGTATGACTTCTTCCGCAACACCGACCTGAATGCCGGCGGCTTCTTCAAGCCCACGCTGATCGGCACCAACGGCCCTGTCCCGTTTCGCAAGCCTACGACCAATCGCAACCAGTTCGGTGGCAACGTCGGCGGCCCCATCTTCCATGACAAGTTCTTCTTCTTCCTGGACTACGAGGGTCTGCGCGCCATTACCAAGCCGTTGTTCGTGCTTACGCTGCCCACCCAGAATGAGTTGAACGGCATCCTTGTCGTGCCCGTGCGCAACCCCATCACGGGTGCCACCTACGCTGCCGGTCAGCGCATTCCAACCAACGCCTTCAACCCACTCTCGCTGCAGATCGTGCGCGCGTTTCAGGCCATCCCCGGCCTTCCCGGCTCCGGCTCCGCCACCACAGGGCAGAACTCCAACGACTACTCCGTCCAGGTGCCCTTTAAGGATTACGGCGACAAGGGAGACCTCCGCCTCGACTACGCCCCAAACGCGTCGTCGCGTTACTTTCTGCGGATCAGCGAGCGCAAGGAGACGGGCACCAACGCCCCCACCATTCCGCTGCCGCTGGAAGGTCAAACCTCCGGCCCACAGCGCATCCTTGACCAGCAGATCGCTCTCGGCTATACCGGCCTCTTCGGCGCGAACCGCGTTCTTGACGTCCGTCTCGGTCTGTCTCGCACCAAAGCGGGCAAGACGCCGCTCAGCATCGGCTCCACGAACTTCAACATCCCCGGCCTGCCCACCGCCGCAAACATCGCAGGCGGCCTGCCGGCCATCGGCATCTCCGGTGGCTTCTCCGGCTTCGGCCGCCAGACCACGAACCCGCAGTTTCAGAATCCTGCACTGCTCGACCCCAAGATCAACTACACCTGGGTGCGCGGCAACCACTCGCTCAAGTTTGGGTACGAGTACGAAAAGATCTGGATGGGTGTGCTCGACAACAACCCGCTCTACGGCCAGCTCTCATTTGGTGGCGGTTACAGCGCGATAGGAACCAAGGTGGCCGACAGCTACTGGGCCGACTTTTTGTTCGGCACCACCAGCAGCTACGCGCTGGCTAACAATTTTGAGGCGCACCTCCGCCAGACCCTGCACAGCGCCTACGCTCAGGACGACTGGAAGGTCGGCCCCAACCTCACCCTGAACATCGGTCTGCGCTGGGAGTACGGTTCGCCGTACTCTGAGAAGAACAACTACATCTCTAACTGGGATCCCACAACGCAAACCGTGCTCACGCTCTCACCGGGATCTGTTGCCGGCAATGGCATCACGCCGATTCGGCCAGGCGGTGTTTACGGCAAGTCGCTGGTGAACCCCGATTTGAATGACTTCGCGCCACGCATCGGCTTCGCGTACGCCGCCACGCCCAGGACTTCGCTTCGCGGCGGCTTCGGCACCAGCTTTGTGCACTACTATCGCGCTGGCTCGGGCAATATCCTTGCGATCAACGCGCCACAAGCGCAGTTCGCCGCAGTGAACCAGATTACGCCCAGCACAACGAACCATTGCACATCGCCACTGCCCGCGCAGATCGTGCCGACCGGCTCCACCACGGAAAGCTGCTACGTCACCGCCGATCAGGGCTTTCCCGCGACGCTCGCGACCAACTTCAACCCCGCCACCGACAACATCACCTGGGTCCCGCGAAACACGCGTGACAGCTATGTTGAGAATTACTATCTTGCGATTCAGCGCCAGCTTTTCAAAAACAGCCTGGTCGATGTCGCATACGTCGGCAACCATGGTGTCAAGCTGCAGGGCTTTCTGAACGGCAACCAGCGCAACGTACTCGGCGGCACGCTTGCGGCGCCCCTCTACTCGCGCCCCTTTGGCAACTGGCCGTCTGACATCACCGAAGCACTCAACGACTTCAGCTCCAACTACAACTCGCTCCAGGTTCGCTACGAACAGCGCATGGTCGGCGGCCTGACACTGCTGAACAGCTTCACCTGGTCGCATTCGCTCGACCAATTGGCGGCATCGCTTGAGGGCAACTCCCCCTCGCTGCAGGATGCGAATAATCCCAACCGCGATTACAGCCAATCCGACTACAACACGCCGGTCATCAACGTCACAAGCCTTGTGTACGAACTGCCCTTCGGACGCGGCCGCCACTTCGGCAGCAATATGAATCCCGTGGTCGACGCAGTGCTTGGCGGATGGCAGCTTACCGGAGTCAACACGGCGCAGGCGGGCACCCCCTTTAATCTGACCTACACGCCGAACTCGGCACAGCTCGGCTCCACCCAGATCACCGCCAGCTATCGCGGCGTGAACCTCTACCGCTTCAATCGCGTTGCCGGCCAGCCGCTCACGCAGGGCCGCAAGGTGCGCCAGGCAAACACCGGCTACGTGCAATACGTCAACTACGCCGCGCTGCAACTGCCTGCCATCACCAATGCCGCGGGCATTCTTCAGTCGCCGTTCGGGAACCTGTCACGCAACCCGGGCCGCACGCCAGCGTTTTACCAAACGGACCTCGACCTGAATAAACAGTTCCGGCTGCCGCTGGAAGGCGCCAAGCTGGAATTCCGCTCCGAGCTCTACAACGTCTTCAATCACACCAATCTCTACCTTCCCAGCAGCCCCACAGGCACCCAGGGAACCACTCCAACCGGGGGCGGCCTCGTCACCAGCACCTTCACGCCGCGCGTGGTTCAGTTCGCACTCAAGGTGCTCTTCTAACCCGCTGTGAAAGCTGAACCAGGAAAAGCGGCCTGCTTGCAGGCCGCTTTTCTGTTCCACACGGACTTGTGGCAAACCCGCTGCCCCGAAACGTGTGCATCGGCCCCTAACTTGCACCACCGCAGGAACTTACGCGTAAGTCACTGTGATTGCAAGAACTACAAATCCTCTGCGCGAAAACCCCATTCCGGAGAATAACTTAGCATTTTGGGGGAGGGGGGGGAGGCGTGGGGACAATCTCGCGCTACAACCATCGCTTCCATCGAAAGTACAGAAGCGGACCGATCGCCGACAGCACCATCAATCCAAGCGCGTACAGATACCCCAGATGCCAGTGCAGCTCTGGCATCTTCTCGAAGTTCATGCCATAGATGGACCCGATCAGTGTTGGCGGCAAAAATACCACCGCCGCCACGCTGAGCGTCTTCATAATCGCGTTCTGCTGGATGGAAATGAGACCCAGGTTGCTGTCCAGCAGAAACTGTATCTGCGTCTGCATGAAGTTGTCATGCTCCAGCAAAGACTGCACATCCGTTCCCAACGTCTTCAGACGGACGTGCAACGCACGATCCTCGTGCAGTTCGGCGGCGAGAAACGGCACCGCACGGCCAACGCTATGCAAACTCTCCCGCACGCGCGACGCAAGATCACCGCTTTGCCCGATCTGTTTCAGCACTCGTCCCAGGTCGGCCGCCGCAATCGACTTCATCGCACCCGCGTTCTGCGAAAAGATTTCGCGCGACACCGGATCCAGCGCATCGCCGATCTCCTCCAGAATGTCCGCGTCGCGGTCCACCAGCGTCTCCAGAAAACACAGCATTGCCGACATGCTGGTCGTGATCGCGCTGCTTTCCTTACCAACTCTTGCCACGAACTCTGTAAATGCCTTCGGCGACCCATACCGCACCGTAACCAGCATCGTCTCAGTCCGCACCAGCGTGATCGAGCTTAGCCGTGGCTGCTCGTCGGGAGTACGCACAACGGCCCGCACCGTCACAAACGTACCGTGATCCTCGTGATACAGGTTGCTGCTGCTCTCCACCTCACGCATCTCGGCACGCGTAGGAATCTGCACATGCAGCACCTCTTCGACCCGATGCTCCTCGTCCGCTGTCGGGTCGAACAGGTCAACCCAGAGTGCGTCTTGGACGGAGCCGTTTGCGTCCGCCAGAAGCTTGCCGCTTTGGAGCAGGTACGTCGTGATCATGCGCGTACATCATAGCTGCGTCGGCGTCTTGATGCAGACCCGCTATCTCACGCGGCGCGCAACTGACCTTACAAATGCAGTAATAGCGCCACCCGGTACGTCACGAATGACGCCGCATACGCCAGCACCGTCATGTACCCGAACTGCACCAGCGGCCATGTCCAGCTGTTCGTTTCCCGGCGGACCACGGCCAACGTGGCGGTGCATTGCATCGCCAGCGCAAAGAAAATCATCAGCGCCAGAGCGCCAGGCAGGCCGATGTCGGCCCGCAGCAGGTCGCCCGGATGCACGCTGTTGTACAGCGTCGACAGCGTCGAAACGACACTCTCCCGCGCCACAAACGCCGTGAGCAGCGAAATCCCGACCGGCCGGTTGAAGCCAAGCGGATGCAGCAACGGCTCAATCAGCCCACCCACCCACGCCAAAATGCTCGACCCCACCGGGCTGGGTTGCCCGTTACGTAGCGGTAGGTGCGCCAGGAACCAGACGATCAGGTTCAGCACCAGGATCACGGTCGCAACCTGCTTCAGGAAAACCTTGCTCCGATCCACGATCGCCAGCGCAATGGTGCGCAGCCGGGGCATGCGATAGTTCGGCAATTCGATCGCAAACGCCGAGGCCTGCCCGCGCATCACCGAGGAGCGCAGCAGCAACGCCGTCAACAAGGCTGCCAGCAGGCCCGTCAGATAAAGCGCCATCATGGTGATTGCCTGCAGACCGACAATGCCGCCTAGAACCGGTCGCGCCGGAATGAATGCGGCGATCAGCAGCGCATACACTGGCAGCCGCGCCGAACACGTCATGAACGGCGCAATCAGAATGGTCGCAATGCGGTCTCGTTTTGAGGGGATCGCGCGCGTCGCCATGATGGCCGGCACCGCGCACGCATACGCAGAAAGCAGCGGCAGAAATGACCGCCCGTTCAGGCCCACGCGTCCCATCGTCCGATCGGCGATCACCGCCGCGCGCGCCATGTAGCCGCTGTCCTCCAGCACCGTGATCACCAGGAACATGCAGAGAATCTGCGGCAAAAACCCAAGGATCGACGCAATGCCGTTCCAGATGCCGTCCACCACGATGGCGCGCAGAATGGTGTCGGGCAGCACCGCGCCTGCCTTGGTGCCGATGTCGCCGAGCCAGTTCGTCAGCGCCTGCCCGGCGGGGTAAGCAAAGCGAAAGATGACCTGGAACGCAAGCAGCAGGAAAACAAGACACAGAATCGGCCCGGCAATCGGGTGCAGCGCCCAGCGGTCCACCGCGCGCGTGAGCGTGGAATGTTCGGGCCGCCGGTACGCACCCGCCGCGGTCAGGTCGCCGCAGTTGGGAGCACAGCTTGCGGCGTTGCCGCCCGCCTGCAACACGGGCAAAACGTTTGCGGGCGCATGTTCCTGGTGAAGCCACTTGGTGATCGCGTCCATGCCGGTGCCTCGGGCGGCGCTGATGAGCGCCGTAGGCGTGTGCAGTTCGCGCGCGATTGCCAGCGGATCGATAAAGCCTTTGCGCTGCTCCAGCTCATCGGCCATGTTAATCAGCAGCATGGTCGGCAGCTTGCAGGCCAGCACCTCGCCAATCAGCAAGCTGTACCGGTGGAATTGCGTGCCGTCCACGATGAGCAGAACGGCGTCGAGCTTCGGCAGGGCAGGCTGCTCGCCTTGCAGAATGGAAACCGCGATTTTCTGGTCCTCAGAACTCGGCGTCAGCGTCCAGACGCCGGGCAGGTCGATGACGGTCTTGCCGCTGCCACGCAGCCTTCCAGTGCGGTGCTCTACAGTCACGCCGGAGTAGTTCGAGACCTTCTGGCGAAGCCCCGTGAGCCGGTTGAACAGCGTGGACTTGCCGACGTTCGGCGGCCCGATCAGGCCAATGGTTTGAAAGTCCATGCGCTATTCCGGCCTGCGAATCTTGACGGTAAGCGCGGTCGCTTCGCGGAGGGCGACGTCTGATCCGTCGACCCGCACGATCAGCATGGTCTTGCGGCTCAGGTGACGAACAATCTCCACTTCAGCCCCGGGCACCACGCCCAGGCCGCACAGTTGGCAGTGCGCCTCGCTCATCGCCACGCCGGTGACGACAGCCTTTTCTCCCGTGCTCAGCTCTGCCAGGTGCAACCGCAACTCCGGGGCGTGGAGGGTATGAGGCACGCCCGCTTTGTGATGATACCAAGAATGCGGACCGCCTTGGTCTGAGATGCCCGGTTCGGGCGCGTATCTCGTCTGCTCTTTGCGATTGCTCCGTTTCGCTGCGGCCCATTCCCGTCGCGTCACGTATAACGGACATACCGCAACCAATCTGCACCTCAGGAGACCTCATGCGTCGTCTTGCCGTCCTTGCCGTGGCCGCTGTTTTGCTGCAGCCGCTTTCCACGCTTCACGCGCAGCAGGCGCAGGCAGTGGACATCAGTAAGCCGCTGCAGGGCTTTACGGCGGCCGATTCCGCCACCGAGCGGCAATGGGAGACGAAGTTCCAGGCGATGCCGGATGCGAAAAAGATCAGCGACAACATGCACCTGCTGGCCGCTCATCCGCACAATGTGGGGTCTGCCGCGCAACGTGCCAACGCAGACTGGCTGCTGAAGCAGTACCTGTCGTGGGGCTGGGACGCGCACATCGAGCAGTTCGACGTGCTGTACCCAACGCCCAAAACGCGCGTGCTGGAGCTGACCGGCGCTAAGCCGTACAAGGCGCGGCTAATGGAACCCGAGGTGCCGGAGGACCCGTATACGCATGACAAAAGCCCTGCGATGCCGCCGTACAACATCTACGCCGCCGATGGCGATGTGACCGCGCCGCTGATCTATGTGAACTATGGCAATAAAGCCGATTACGAGGAGCTGGATCGCTATGGCGTCAGCGTGAAGGGTGCGGTCGTAATCGCACGTTACGGTGGTGGCTGGCGTGGTCTGAAGCCGAAGCTGGCCGCCATGCACGGCGCGGTGGGCTGCATCATTTACAGCGATCCGGCGGACGACGGCTTTGCGACGGGCGACACCATTCCTGCCGGCCCGATGCGGCCGCAGTGGGGTGTGCAGCGCGGTTCGGTTGCCGATACCACGTTGTACGCAGGCGATCCTTTGACGCCGGGTGTGGCGTCGGTGCCCGGTGCGAAACGCCTTGCGATCGCGGACGCGAAGGTGATCATGCCGATTCCGACGATCCCAATCAGCTGGGGTGACGCGCAACCGCTGCTGGCGTCGCTGCAGGGGCGTACGGTGCCTGCCACGTGGCGCGGCGCGTTACCGCTAACGTACAAGTTCGGTCCCAGCGCGGCAAAGGTGCACCTGAAGATCGAGTCCGACTGGGGCACCAAACCTGTGCTAGACGTGGTCGCCATGCTCAAGGGCTCCGAGGAGCCGGACACCTGGATCGTGCGCGGAAACCACTACGACGGATGGGTGAATGGAGCCGATGATCCGATCAGCGGACAGTCGGCCATGATCGAAGAGGCCCGGGCGCTGGGCGAGCTGCACAAGCAGGGCTGGCAGCCGAAGCGAACGCTGGTCTACGCGTCCTGGGATGGTGAAGAGCCAGGCCTGCTGGGTTCGACCGAGTGGGCAGAGGCGCATGCAGACGAGCTGACCAAGCACGGCGCGATCTACATCAACTCGGATGAGAACGGGCGCGGCTTCTTCGGCGCGCAGGGATCGCAAAGCTATGAGCTGCTGGTGAATGACGTCGTTCGCGAGATGACCGACCCCGAAAGCAAGTCCACCGTGTTTGAGCGCCAGCGCGCCGCCCAGCAGGCAGGTCGCGGCCGCGGCGGCAGCCGTCCCGACGCTGGCGAGGCGCGGGCGACCGTTGCGCTCGGTCCGGCCGGCAGCGGGTCGGACTACGCCGGCTTTGTCGATCACCTGGGTGTGGCGTCCATCAACATCGGCTTTGGCGGCGAGGACCACAGTGGCACGTACCACTCGGCCTATGACACGCCGTGGCACTGGGACCAGTTCGCCGACCGCGACGAGGTATACGGCAAGTTGTTTGCGCAGACCGCAGGAACGATCGTAATGCGCGTTGCGGACGCGGATGTGATGCCGCTGAGCTTTCACGAACTCGCACTGACTGTAAAAGATTACAGCGACAACTTAAAGTCAGAGGTGAAGGATCTGCGGCAGGCTGCGGAGCGCCGGAACCGCGCGCTGAAGAGCGGAGCGTACACGCTGGCGAACGATCCGAAGAACCCGATGCAGCCACCGCCGGCGCTGCCGGTGCCGCCGCAAATGGATTTCGGCACGCTGGATACGGCGATCACGCGGCTGGATGCCGCGGCGACCAAATACGGCAACGTTAGCGCTAACGCTGCCGCACTGCCCGCCGCACAGCGGCTGACATTGAACAACGATCTGGCAATTGCGGAGCGCAAGCTGCTGAGCGATGCCGGGTTGCCGGGGCGGCCGTGGGTGAAACACCTACTGTATGCGCCGGGCACGTACACAGGGTATGGTGCGAGCACGTTACCAGGAGTTCGCGAGGCAGTCGAGGACGGCCGCTACGACGAGGCACAGCAGCAACTGGGCGTGCTGGTGCAAGCACTAAACGACGAGGCGGCGTACATTGAGAAACTGGCCGGCGAGGTTGGCGGGCAGTAGACGCCGTCCGCCGCCAGTTCACGCAACGTAAGCGCTTACGTAGGGGAGATGAGCATGACAGGTCGTCGCGAGTTTTTGAGAATGTCAGGTCTGGCGATGGGCGCGGTTGCGCTCTCGCCGTCGTTGCTGGCGTGGGCTGCTGAGGCCTCGCAGGCTGTCGCGACGCACGCAATCGGCGTGCTGCCGCCGTTGGGATACGCTCCGGATTCGCTGGAGCCGTTCATCGACGCGCAGACCATGTCGATTCACCATGACAAGCACCACAAGGCTTACGTGGACAACCTGGTCAAGGCGATCGGAGACGACCCAAAGCTGTCCTCCATGCCCGTCGAGGTGCTGGTCGCCAACCTGCAGACCGTTGCGGAGGAGAAGCGGACCGCGGTGCGGAATCAGGGTGGCGGTCACGCCAATCATTCGCTCTTCTGGCCATCGCTCAAGAAGAACAATGGTGCTGTGCCGAACGGGGAGCTGGGAAAAGCGATCGACAAGAATTTCGGCAGTTTCCCGGCTTTTCAGAAGGTGTTCACGAAGGCGGCGCTGAGCCAGTTCGGCAGCGGCTGGGCATGGCTGGCGCTGAAGCAGGACGGAACCTTGCAGGTGATTGGCACCAGCAATCAGGACACGCCGCTGTCCGCCGGTATGCCGCCGATCTTCGGGATCGACGTTTGGGAACACGCGTATTACCTGAAGTATCAGAACCGCCGGCCGGAGTATGTGCAGGCGTTCTACAACGTCGTCAACTGGGATTTCGTGCAGGAGAGATACGCGGCGCTGAAGAAGGTATAGCGACGCTGTCTCGGGTATTCTCGTGGGTCTAAGCTCTTTTGGCGCGATGCTGGCACCGCATTGTCATTTCGACCGGAGCAGGACAGCTTTACCGTCCTGCGCAGTGGAGAACCCGCATTTTGATTGCGGCGACACGTGGGTCCGGAGCGCCTTCCGTGCATCAGCACCTCCGGCTGCGAGCAAATGCAGGTTTCTCCACTGCGCCCGCGCAAAGAGCGCGCGGGCTTCGGTCGAAATGACAAGTCTTCGGGCGATAGGTGAAGACAGAAAACGCCGGCGCGAAGCCGGCGTTTTTGTTTGCGAATGAAAAGGGTTACGCGGTGCGGCCAACTTCGCGGAGGCGGGCAGCCTTGCCGCGCAGACCGCGGAGGTAGAAAAGCTTGGCTCGGCGTACTTCGTACGAGCGAATCTTCTCGACTTTGTCGACGACTTTGCTGTTGTAGGGGAAAATGCGCTCGACGCCCTGGCCAAAGCTCATCTTACGGACGGTGAAGCTGCCCTGCGGCCCGTTTTTGCGGGCGATGCACATGCCCTCAAACGCCTGCAGACGCTCCTTGTCGCCTTCCTTGATCTTCACCTGCACGCGAACGGTGTCGCCGGGGGCGAAGTCGGGCAGATCGGTGCGCTGGAGCTTGTTCGCCAGCTTTTGCATGATGGGGTGAATCGACATGACGCAGTTTTCCTTACTTAGAGTCGTTTGTCAGTATAGCGGAAAAACACACGAATGTGTCGACGAGATTTGGCCCACAGAAATGACAAGATCTGGCCCACAGGAAGCAGGTACTTTGCTGCGCTCAGGATGACACGCCTCGAAACCGATGCGGGTGATGGCGCTTCAGCCTTCCAGCTTTTTGAGAAGTTCACGATCCTGCCTGGAGAGAGCGCAGGCATTGAGCAGGTCGGGGCGGTTGCGTAGCGTGGTTTCCAGGGCCCGTTCGCGGCGCCAGCGCCGGATCTCCGTATGGTTCCCGCCGGCCAGGACTTCTGGAATGGACCAACCGCGAAAATCAGCGGGACGGGTGTAGTGCGGGTAATCGAGCAGGCCGGCGGCGGGACTCACGGCGAGCGGAACTTCGCCGTGGGCGGCTGCCCCGTCGCTTGCGGCGCCGAAGCTTTCGTAGTGTGAGGAGTCGGCGTTGCCGAGCACTCCCGGAAGCAGGCGAACGGTCGCGTCAAGGACAGCGGCGCTCGCCAGTTCGCCGCCGGAGAGTACATAGTCGCCAATCGAGATTTGCTGGTCGCAAAGGTGATCGACGACGCGCTGGTCCACGCCCTCGTACCGTCCGCAGAGCAGGACGACGCGATCCGTTAGCGCTAACGTGCGGGCAATCTGCTGTGTAAAGGGCTGGCCCTGCGGCGAGAGCATGATAACGGTCTCGCGGCTGGTGTCGCGCTGCGGCCTGGGTGTGACGCCGAGCGCGTCGGCGGCGGCAAAGATCGGCTCCGGCTTCAGAACCATGCCCTCGCCTCCGCCGAAGGGGCGGTCGTCCACCGTGCGGTGCCGGTCGTGGGTGTAGTCGCGAAGATCCGTGATGTGAACGTTGGCGATACCGGTCTGCAGGGCGCGCGCGACCACGCCATAGCGAAGCACGCTGGTAAAGAAGTCCGGGAAGATCGTCAGGATGTCAAAGCGAAGGGCAGCGCGCATGGAGTGCGCGGTTTCGTCATCCATTGGCTTCGACCAGACCGTTGGGGAGCGCCATTTCGATGCGACGGTTGTGGAGGTCGGGATTACGGAGGAACTCGAGCGCGAGCGGAATGAGGATTTCGTCGCCGTTGGCTTTCTGCACGACGAGGACGGGCGTGGCGTGTTCCAGCTTTTTGCCGCTGCGGTCCGTGGCGAAGTGAACGTCGGTGATGGTGCCGAGCTCGTTGGGGCCGTCGTCGCCGGCAACGTTGATCAGCGTGCAGCCCTGAAGGTCGGAGATGTAGAACTCGTCCGGGCCGAGTGCAACGCGTTCGCTTGCAGGCAGGACGATTTCGGTCCCGGTGAGTGCCTCGGCGGCTTCGATGCTGTCGACGCCGGCGAACTTCAACACGATGCGGCCGGCTGATTTTCCGGTCGGCAGCCAATGGGTTTCGAGTTGGAGCGGTGTTGGCTCCGCAGCTTCGCGGCGTCCGAAAAGGTTGCGGCGCTCCGCAAAGCGCTCCGGGAAGTCGGTGTGGAGGTCGCACAGGATCTCGCCGTGCCGGCCCTGCGGGCGTACGGCGCGGGCGAGCAAGACCCAATCGTCCTGATTCGGCGGTGTCACGCAACCAGCATTGCAGAGAGTCCCCCGCCGATGCAAAATGCGGATTTGATGCAAGCACCAAAGCCGCTACGCCAGCGCAGAAAGCGAGTGGGCTCCAGTCGAGAGGTTACGTCTAGGCTTCCGGCGTGCTTCCGGCGTCGGGCTCGTCGTCTTCAGCCTCGTCGTCTTCGAAACCGTCGTCTTCGTCCTCCAGCACGTCCAGCTGCATGCGGTGATTTGCCTTGCTGCCGATCGCGCTGAGGATGGTGCGCAGCGAGCGGGCGGTGCGGCCCTGCTTGCCGATGACTTTGCCCAGATCGTCAGGCGCAACGTAGAGGCGGAAGGTGGTGGAATTTTCGCCGGAGTCTGTTTCGACGTGAAGCGAGTCCGGATCGTCGACCAGCTTTTCGACCATGGCCACGAGCAGCTCTGACATGCGCTCGGGAAGGGAATCAGGGGTGTTTTCGGAAGAAGGGACCGTCATGCAAACCTTTGTATGTGCGAATTGGCGCGGCGCTGCGTTGGCACCGAACGCGTTCCTAACCTAAAGATAGGGCAAGTGATGCATCGTGGATTCCACGACGTTGTAGAAAATGACGAACCCTGCGCGGCAGATGAAAGCCGGGCAGGGTGTTGGGGTCTTAACTTCCCAAATTGGGAATTGCCTAGGCTGCCACCGGCTCCGTGCTGGCGGGGGTGGAGGCAGGTGCCTTTGCGATGAGCTTGGCCACGATGTCAGACGGCTGGGCACCGACGGACTTCCAGTAGGCGATCCGGTCCTGCTTCAGATTGACGGTCGCGGGCTCGGTACGCGGGTTATAGGTGCCGACTACCTCGATGGAGCGGCCGTTGCGGGCGCGATCCTTTTCGATGACGACGACGCGATAGTACGGCTGCTTGCGGGCGCCTACGCGCGCCAGGCGAATCATGACCACAGAAATTACCCTCTCAGACTTTCCGAAACGTGTGGGGAGTGGCGAAGCCGGCTGCGGAGCCGGGCCACGCGTTGCGCGGCAGGCACACTGGTTCCAACTGTATGAGTATCGCTGATTTTGGGCGGTTTGGAAAGTGAAGCCGCGAAAAGGACACGTCCGTAGCGATGAGATCGTCACCTCGGCGGCTGAAGCCGCCCCGTGTGAGTGACGTTGCTGCCAGGCGATTCGGCGGATCGTGGGCTTCTACCTCGGCGGCTACAGCCGCCCCTGTGAGTGAGTGGTTCCATCGCGGCGAGCTGAAGCCGCGTTCTGGTGCATCAAGGCTTCTATCCCGGCGGCTGAAGCCGCGTTCTGTACTCGATGAGCTTTCTCGGCAACTGAAGCCGCGTTCTGTGCTCCGTGAGTTCTGCCTTGGCGGTTGAAGCCGCGTTTCACCTTTTGAGGTGAGTTCTATTTGGGCAGTTCCGGCTGCGGCTGGAAGAGGAACTGGAGAACCTGGCCGAAGCGGGCGGCCCATGCGGATTCGTTGTGCAGGGCGTTGGGGACGCGTTCGTAGTGCAGGTCGGGGGTTGCGCTTGCGGGGCGGCGGGGTTGGTCGAAGATGCTGGAGGCGCGGCGCTGGCCGTTGGGCTGGTCCTGCAGCAGCGGTGGCGTGGAGCGGGCGTCCAGGTGCCAGCCTTTGCGCTCGAGCAAGTGGCAGAGCAGGTCGGTGTCGCGGACGTGGATTTGTCCTTCTGCGGTGCCCATGTCGAGCCAGATGCGAAGCGGGAGGTGGCCGGGAAGGGAACGGATGTCGTCGAGGATGGTGCGGCGGTCCCACCAGACGGAGGGTGAAAGGATGCCGAGCTTGCCGAACGTCTGCGGTTCGCGCAGGCCAATGGCGAGTGAGATGAGGCCGCCAAGCGACGAGCCGGCGAGGCCGGTGTTTGCCGGGCCGGGTAGCAGGCGAAGGTCGCGTTGCAGCGTGGGGAGCAGCTCCTCGGTAAGCAGGCGGGCGTAGAGCGGGCCCTTGCCGCCGCCAAGGCGCGTATCGGGTGTGGGAGTGTACTCCGCCATGCGCTGCACGCCGGTGTTGCCGATGCCAACAAGTACGGTTGGCTCGGCCAGGCAGCGTGCGAAGACGTCGTCGGCAGTGGAGCCGCAGCGCCAGGTTTGACCCTTGATGTAGGAAAGCTCGCCGTCGAAGAGGTTTTGGCCGTCGTGCAGCAGCAGAACGGGAAAGCGGCGTTCGGGCTCGCGGAGATACGCTTCGGGCAACCAGAGAAAGAGGTCCCGGGGCGTTGGCAGGGCGTCGGAGACCCAATTTTGCAGGCGGTAGTAGCGTAGCTCGGGCTTTTGCGGAAAAGCGAGTTGGGCCGTGGTGAGCCCGGTCGAAGCGGCGGCGGCAGCGTCTGGAGCGCTTTGGATCAGGGATTCCATGCTTGATACAGTTTCTGCAGGGTAGCAGGCGTGCCGGTAGAGGTCGGCCCGGAAGAGCCCCAGGCAGGAGTGAGCGATGCAGCGGGAGTATTTTGTCGACCATAGCTCCGCTCTGGGCCGGCCCATGGAACGGCTGGTGTTTACCGCTGACGGGGGACAGGGTGGTCTGCCGGTGATTGTGTTTCCAAGCTCGATGGGCCGATTCTTTGAGTTTGAGCACTTCGGCATGGTCGAAGCGGTGCGCGACAAGGTGGAGCGCGGGCAGATCCAGTTGTGGTGCGTGGACTCCGTGGACAGCGAAAGCTGGTATGCAAAGGAAGTGCCGGGGCGGTGGCGCATTGCCCGGCACATCCAGTACGAGCGTTACATTGTGGACGAATTGATTCCGCACATTCGCTGGCGCACGTGGCGGGAAAGCGTGGCGACGCTGGGATGTTCGTTTGGCGGCTTTCATGCGATCAGCATCGCGCTGAAGCATCCGGATGTGATTACGGCGGCGCTGAGCATGAGCGGCGCGTTCGACATTGTGACCGGGATGTTGCGTGGGTATTACGACGAGGACGCCTATTTTACGTTGCCCACGCACTTTCTGCCGAACCTGGGTGATGGCTGGCAACTGGATCGTATGCGGCGGAACACGTATGTTCTCGCGACCGGGCACCACGACCAATGCTGGGATGACAATGAGCGGCTGGGCCGGATCATGCGGGATAAGGGCATACCGGTGCGGCTGGATGTTTGGGGCGAGGGAACGGGCCATGACTGGCCGTGGTGGAAGCGCATGGCGCAGGAGTATCTTTGAGGGCGAGCGGTGCAGGGGAAACGATGCCAGTGGATGATGTGAACGAGCAAATCTGGCGAGAGCTGAGCACGTTGGAAACGTTTGATGGCGGGATGCGTGAGCAGTTCGCCGCGGGTTTACCCATCTACTACGCCAAAGCAGATACGCCTGCCGGTTTAGTCATCAAGGAGTTTCCAGACGGACATCGCGAACTTGTGCGGCACCATAGAACGGGCGATGAGGTCATCAAAGCTCTATGAACGGCAAGCCGCAGCTTTGGGTGTTCTGCGGACCAAATGGGGCGGGAAAGTCAACTCTCGCGAAGCGCTTTCTGAAGGACCGGTTGTCGAACGTAAACCCGGATGTTGTCGCGCAGGCTCTGCCGAGACGTCCCGACGGGAGCCTTGCGGAATTGGAAGCAGGCCGTATCGCGTTAAAGCAGCGACGTATCCTGATTGCCGCGGGAGAGTCATTCGCCTTTGAAACGACATTAAGCGGGAACACGGAACTCGCTTCGCTGCGTGCCGCACATGAGAAAGGCTATAAGGTCAACGTCATCTTTGTAGGGCTGCAGGATGCCGAGCGATCAGAGGCACGTGTCGCAGAGCGCGTGAGCTTAGGCGGTCACGATGTTCCGCAGGATGCGATTCATCGCAGATACAAGCGCGCCATGTTGAATCTGGCAGAGGCGGCCGCGATTGCGGACCGGGTCATTATCTTTGAGAATAGTGAGCAGAGCCACCGGTTATTACTCATCCGGGAAGATGGGGAAGTGCGCCATCACGCACCCTTTCCCGAATGGGCGCGCCGGTGGCTTCCTGCTGAGTACCAAGTGAAGGAGCAAGGCACGTGAAGAAGATCGGCATTCTATTTGGGCAGGAGAACACGTTTCCGCAGGCGTTCGTGGACAAGGTGAACGCGATGGGTCTGCCGGAGATCGAGGCGGAGTTCGTGGAGATCGGGCCTGTGAAAGAGGCGGTGCCGAGCGGGTATTCGGTGATCGTGGACCGGATTTCGCATGACGTGCCGTTTTACCGCGCGTACCTGAAGAATGCGGTGCTGACAGGTACGGACGTGATCAACAACCCGTTCTGGTGGTCGGCGGACGACAAGTTCTTCAATTACGCCTTGGCGGCCAAGCTGGGCGTCGCGGTGCCGCGCACAGTGATTGTGCCGCATTTTCAGATGCCGCCAGATACGAACGATGTGAGTTTCCGGAATCAGCAGTTTCCGTATGACTGGCGGTCGGTGTTTGAGTATGTGGGATTTCCAGCGTTCCTAAAGCCGCATGATGGTGGCGGATGGAAGGACGTGCACCATGTGCATAACCCCGATGATTTCTTTCGCGCGTACCACCAGTCGCGCGACCTGTGCATGACGCTGCAGGCGGCGGTGAAGTTCCGCGAGTATTTCCGCTGCTACGTGGTGGGTCAGCGTGAGGTGCGGATTATGCCGTACGATCCCTCGCGGCCGCACCATGAGCGCTACGTGAAGAACCCGCCGACGTATGAGCCGGGGCTGCTGGAGCGTGTGGAGCGCGACGCGCTGACGCTGTGCCGTGCGTTGGGGTACGACCTGAACACGGTGGAGTTCGCGGTGGAGGACGGCGTGCCGTACGCGATCGACTTCATGAACCCGGCGCCGGACGCGGATGTGCACTCCGTCGGGCAGGAGAACTTCGACTGGATTGTGGACGCGGTCGCGCGGTTGGCGGTTGAGCGTGCGCAGGCGAATGAGGGCCAAGGTCCGGAGTTGCGCTGGGCGGCGCTGCTGGGGCACGAGGGTGAGCTTGCCGGTGCGGCGAAGAAGGCTGCGAAGAAGGGACCTCCGCCTCCGAAGAAGGCGCCTGCGAAGAAAGGAGCTGGAGCCAAAGAAGCGGGTATGAAGGGGCCTGGTCTGAAGGGTCCGGCAAAGAAGGCCCCTGCGAAGAAGACGGCTGCGAAGAAGCAGGCAGCGAATGCGAGCCGCGAGGAGAGCATTGAAGGTTAGGCAGATCTGCCGGCTGTCGTTCATCGCGGCGGTTCTGCTTGTTTGTTCGCGTGCTCGGGCGCAGCAGACCGGTCCGCCGGCCTATGTGCCGATTCCGGCTGCACCCATCGCCTCGGACGGGCCGAAAGCCGAGCCGGAAGTGGCAGTGCCTGCAGGCGACCTGCACTTCCGCGTGCGGCTGCTGGACGGGCGGAGCAGCCTGCCCATGAAAAACGCCAGGGTGCGGGTGTGGTATGACGAGCAGGGCAGTGCCGGCTACCTGTTGACGACGGACTTGCATGGCGAGGCGTTGCTGCCGGCGCCAACTGTCACGCCCGTGCGGGTGCTGGTGGTGCCGGATGGTTTGTATGACTGCCGCAAGCTTTCAGAACGCGAAGCGATGCCGGGGTACAACCTGCAGCAGATCGCGGGCAAGGGCATGGTGACCGAGGACCGGTGCGACGCCGGGGCGCGGGCCGTGGCGCATCCGGGAGAGCTGACGTTGTTTGCGCGTGCGCCGCGGTGGTATGAGAAGTTGAACGCGGGCGCGGGCCGGTGATGAGTTAAGGCACGGCATGAGGGCAGGGTGTCTGGTTGTTATGCACACCTGTCCAGCGGGTGTCGGCAGAAATGCAGGTTTCTCCACTCCGCACCCACGATGAAGCTGTGGGTGCTCCGGTCGAAATGACAAGTTCTTCGATGTACCGCGACTCATCGCTCATGTGCTCCTTCGGATACGGGGTCGTCACAACCTGTTTGCAATGCGATAGCATCTGCTGCAACACAGCGTCATGCTGCGACACAGCGGCGGCGCGGTGACCGGAGGTGCGAGATGCGTCCAACCTTCACGCTTGGGATCGAAGAGGAGTACCAGACCATTGACCCGGAGACACGCGACCTGCGGTCGCATGTGTCCACGGAGATGCTGGCGAACGGCAAGCTGCGGCTGGAGGAGCGTGTCAAGGCCGAGCTGCACCAATCGGTGATCGAAGTTGGGACGAGAGTCTGCGCCAACATTCAAGAGGCGCAGGAAGACTTGTTTGATCTGCGGCGGAACATGATTCACCTGGCCGAAGAAAACGGGTTGACGCTGGTGGCGGGCGCAACACACCCTTTTGCCGATTGGCGTTCGCAGGAGATTTATCCGGACCCGCGGTATGCGCAGGTCGTGGAAGATTTGCAGCTGGTGGCGCGGTCAAACCTGATTTTCGGACTCCATGTGCATGTGGGCATTGAGGACCGCGAGGCGGCGATCCGCATCATGAATTCGCTGCGGTATTTCCTGCCGCACATCTTGGCGCTGAGCACAAACTCGCCGTTCTGGCTGGGCATGGAGACTGGCTACAAGAGTTATCGCGCCAAGGTGTTTGAGCATTTTCCGCGGACCAACCTGCCGGACAGCTTCGCGTCGTACTCAGAATTTGAGAACTACGTGAATCTGCTGATCAAAACGAATTCGATCGACAACGCGAAGAAGCTCTGGTGGGATGTGCGGCCACACCCGTTCTTCAACACGGTCGAGGTGCGTGTTTGCGACATTCCGATGCGGGCCATGGAATCGGTCGCGATCGCGGCGCTGATCCAGGCGACGGCCATGAAGCTCTACACCCTGCACGCAAACAATCAGGACTTTCGCCAGTACTCGCGGGCGCTGCTGATGGAAAACAAGTTCCGCGCGGTGCGGTACGGCCTGGATGGCAAGCTGATCGACTTCGGCAAGGAAACCGAGGTGCCGGAACGTGACCTGATTGTGGAGTACCTGCACTTTGTCGATGACGTGCTCGATGAACTGGGCAGCCGCGAGCAGATCGGCTACATTCGCACGATGCTGGAGCAGGGCAGCGGCGCAGACCGGCAGCTAAGGGTGTTTCGTGAGACGGGGGACCTGAAGTCCGTGGTGGATTACATGGCGCGCGAGACGCGCGAGGGGCTGTAGTTACTTTCGAAAGTTTGGCCCTGCCTTGCGCGGATCGAACGAGATCTCGAAGTCGAGCACTCCCGTCCATTGTGCCTTGCGCTTGGGTTTGCGGAGGGACCGCCGTAGAAATTTGCAACTCCCGTGCGCACAAACGTGCAATTCACGGTATTTTGAAATAAATCACCTTGCACAGCCGTCGCATAGGTGAGCCACCTTTCAAGTTGAACCAACCGCAAACGCACTTCCGCGTCGTATTGCCGGCGTGTATCCGATTCTGTCCCACCGCAGTCCACCCTGAGGAGAGGCACCATGGATTTCCAGAAGTTCTGTAGCAGTTCCGTTCTTTCACGCCGTAATTTTCTTCGTTCGGCGAGTGTCGCGTCGGCGGCCGTTGCGCTTCCTTCGTTTGCGCATGCCCAGGCAGCCGCAGCGCAGGCTGCAGCGTCGGGCGGGTCCCCGCGTCCGCGCCGTAACCCCGATGATTGGGAAATCCCACGTGAAGCACCGGGAACGGTCATCATTTCATCGAACGAGAACCCGTTGGGGCCGAGTGCGAGTGCGCTGGCCGCAATCACCAAGTACGCGCCGACGGGGGGCCGCTATGATCGCGAGCACTCCGGCGCTACGTTGAAAGTGATTTCAGAAGAGTTCGGTCTGAAGAAGGGGTACGTCCGGCTGTATCCGGGTTCGGGCGGACCTCTGGACCTGGCCTTGATGTCCAACATTGGACCGGATAAGCCGCTGGTACATGGCGACCCGACTTACGAGCAGGGTCCACGTGCCGCGGTCACCATGAAGGCAAAGGCGATTCCGGTCGCGCTGGACAAGAAGACGTGGAAGTACGACGTGAAGGGTATGTTGGCGGCCCACCCCAGCCCCGGCGCGTACTACATCGTGAACCCAAATAATCCGACCGGCACGATCACTCCGAAAGAAGATATTGTCTGGCTGGTGAACAACAAGCCGGCCGGCTCGGTCGTGATCGTTGACGAGGCCTATCACCACTTTTCGAATCAGGAGTCGGTGATCGACCTGGTTGCGCAGGATAAGGACGTCATCGTTCTGCGTACTTTCTCAAAGATTTACGGCATGGCGGGAATTCGTGCAGGCTTCGCCTTTGGCCGGCCCGACCTTCTGGCGAAGTTTGAGACGATCACGGCATCGGACCGGCAGATCGGCAGCATTTCGCTGGTTTCCGCAGCGGCTGCACATGCTTCGCTGACGGATAAGGACCTGGTTCCGCTGCGGCGCAAGATCAATCGCGACACGCTGGACGACACGCTCGCGTTCCTGGAGAAGCACAACTATAAGTACATTCCGGGTGCGCAGGCGAATATGTTCATGGTGGATGTGAACCGCCCTGGACGCGAGGTGCAGGCCGCCATGTTGCAGGAGAAAGTGGCGATCGGCCGTGTTTGGCCGGCGCTGCCGACCTATGTGCGCGTCACGGTAGGTACACCGTCTGAGATGAAGTCGTTCCAAACCGCGTTTCTGAAGGTGATGAGCGGTCCGTCAGAGCCGACAGCTGCGCACCTGGAGATGCTGGACCACATACCGCATGAGTTGTATCGCGCGTAAGTTGCAGTACAAGCCCCGGCCTTGGCCGGGGCTTTCACGTTTCGGGAGAGTATGGAAAGAAATGCACCCGCGGCGGCTCCGCGTTTCGAGACGGTCGATCTGCTGCGTGGACTCTCGATCCTTGCGGTGGTGCTGCTGCATTGCTGGATTCGCTTCGCGGGAAACGGCATACGCGTGGGAACGGGGCTGTCGCGGTGGTGGCGTCATCTGCTGCTGCAGAACGGTGGGAACGGGGTCACGGTCTTTTTTGCGATCTCCGGGTTTCTGATCACGTTGACCAGTTTGCGCCGGTTTGTCGGATTGGAACACATGCGTCCGGGGCTTTTCTATCGAATCCGCTTCGCTCGTATTGCTCCTCTTTTATTGCTGACGCTCGCGGTGTTGAGCCTGCTGCATTGGGGCAGCTTGCATTCAGCCGCGTTTGAGGCCTGGCACGTGAAGAAAACGGTGGGACTGCCCCGGGCTTTGCTTTCGGCGCTTACGTTCCACCTGAACTGGCTTGAGGCGGAGACTGGCTACCTGCCCGCGAACTGGGATGTGATGTGGTCGCTCAGCGTTGAGGAGATGTTCTATCTCTTCTTCCCGTTGGTGTGCGTTGCTTTTCTGGGCATGCGGTCTCCCGTGCGCCGGGCCGGTTGGGCGCTGCTGTTCAGTCTTGCAGGCGCGCTGCTGGTGTTGGGTCCATGGGCGCGCTCCGTTTGGATCACGACGGAGATTGGTCAGGAGAAGAGCTACCTTGGCGGCATGAACGCCATCGCCATGGGGTGCCTGGCGGCGCTGTGGTGTAACCGGCGTTCGCGGTCAGGCCGCGTCAGCCGTGCCCCGCTTTACGCGGTGGAGGCGGTAGGCTGGGCGCTGATTGCCTGGATCGCGACCTGGCCGCCGTGGCACTGGCTACGCAGTGCCGGTCAATTTCTCGCAAAGCATGACCTGGATGACACGGTACTGCCCCTGGGAGTGTGCATGGTGATGGTCGCGAGCGTGTTGCGGGGCACCCGCGGCGGTGGCCTGCTTACCGCTCCGGTACGCTGGTTCGGCCGGCACAGCTATGAGGTTTACCTTTCGCATGAGTTTGTGGTGATTGTGGGCGTGACGGCGTTTCTGCGTTGGCACGGAACCCACCCAGGACTATGGGCGCTGGTGCTGACAGCTCTGACGGCACCGTTGGGGTGGGCGATCGCGCGCTGGTTCTCTGAGCCAATGAATCGGAGATCGCGCGGTGCCCGGCCGCTGGGACGTGGAATCAGTGGGAGGCTCGTGACAGATGGTGTGTGAGGGACATACCGTGTCGGCGGTGGACGGCATCGATACGGTGGGGACCGAAACATGGGCTCGCGTGCTACGACCAAGACGCTTGCCGTGTAAGCAGCCGTGCATAAAACCAATGTGAATGCGTGGAAATGCGTCAGAGAAAATCTTGGCGGTAAGTCTCGCATCTGAAACACTAAGGACAATGACGACTGCTCTTGCAACAACCCGACTGAACGCCGTCGCGTTCCCGCCGTCATTCCAGGCAGGTGCCCGGAATGCAGTGACCACCTGCCTGCGCGTGCAGAACGAAGAGAAGGTGACGCTGATCACCGACGAAAAGACGATTGAGGTCGCGGCTTCCATCGCGGTAGAGCTGGACCGGATCGGGTGCCTGTGGAACGGGTACGTGCTGGAGGAACTGGCGCCGCGTCCGCTGGCGGATATGCCGAAAGCCGTGCTGGAAGACATGGAGTCTTCGCAGGTGAGCATTTTCGCAGTGGAAGTGCAGCCGAACGAATTGCGCAGTCGCATGCAGATGACCGATGTGGTGAATCGTCGACACATGCGGCACGCTCACATGGTGAACATCACCCCGGAGATCATGGTCCAGGGCATGCGCGCCGACTTCGGTGAGGTCGACCGGCTAAGCCAGGCGGTGCTGGACAAGGTGCGTGCAGCGACCTATGTGCGAGCGACGACGCCGGCGGGAACGGACATCCACGTGACGCTGAACCCGGAATACAAGTGGTTCAAGACGAGCGGCATTATCTCGACCGAGAAGTGGGGCAATCTGCCGGGCGGGGAATGTTTTACCGCGCCTGACGAGGTCAATGGCGTGTTCGTGGTGGATGGTGTGGTGGGCGACTTTCTGTGTGCTCGCTATGGCATTTTGCGCAAGCAGCCCCTGTCGATTGCAATTGAGGCGAACCGGATCAAGCGGATTTCCTGCTCGAATAAGCAGTTGGAGAAGGACTTCTGGGCTTACACGCACACGGACGCGAACTCGGACCGGGTCGGTGAATTTGCCATTGGAACGAACATCGGGGTGGAGCGTGTGATCGGCAACATTCTGCAGGATGAGAAGTTTCCGGGCATTCACATTGCATTTGGCGATCCGTATGGCGCGCACACGGGCGCTCCGTGGAAATCTTCGACGCACATTGATGTGGTCGGACTTGGCTTCAACATTTGGCTGGGGAACGCTGCCGGCGAAGAGCAGATTATGAGCGAGGGCGATTTTCTGCTGGATTACTAGCGAAGGACGCACGGGACGAATTCCGTCAGTGCTGCCGAATCAGAGAAGGGCCGCAGACTGCGGCCCTTTCCTCTTTTGCAGGTGTGGTCTAACGCTTGACCCTAATGGTGCTGCGAGTGGTGAAAGAGACTGCCGACTCCGCAGGAATCACGACGTCGCGGCTGCCGGTGAAGGCACCTGCGGCCGTGCCCGCACCGGCACCTGTCAGGCCGCCGATCAGAGCGCCCTTGCCACCGCCGGCCAACCCGCCAATCAGCGCGCCAACGCCGCCGCCGCCGCCAATAAATCCGGCTGTGCGCTTGCCACGGCCTTTGCTGCGAACCGAGTATTCCGAAGATTCGACGCGGTAGCCGCCAATGGACGTGAGGGCGATGCCGAGGTAGCCTGCGCCCTTAAATCGGCCGCGACCCTTGGCGGAGACGATTTCGCCCCGAACCTCAGTTCCACGGGGAAAGGCGGTGACGCCGTGGACGACGAGGGGGTAATTGAGTGACCCGCCGAATGGTGTGCCGATGTCGTCATGCTCGCCGGACAGGGACTGGTTGGTGCGGATCGTTACCCGAGTGCCGGCAGGGACCACCAGAGCGCTCTCGACTGGCCGCGGAGTTGGCTCCGGAACCGTACGGGCTACCGGTGTTCCGTTGGGCGGCGCGGCCACGGTGCCAGGCCTCACTGCTGCGTCAGACGCTGAGGTGGCCGGTGCCACCTGCGTAGCGGGGACTCCAGAAGAGGTGGCGGTGGGTGTGCCGGCAGGTGGCACAACCGGGTTTGTGGTTCCGGTGGGTGCGCTGGCCGCTGTCGGCTGGCTGCCGGCAGGCACTGTGCCCGGCGCTGGATTGCTGGACTTATGGCAAGCGGTGGTGAGCAGGGCGACGGAAAAAGCTGCCGCGGCCAGGGTTGATGTGCGCACTCGCATCGCGTTCCCTCTTGTGTGCGCCTGAAAGTGGTGCCGGTCGGGCACGGGACGCATCTGCCGGAGTAGGATGCGCCGAAACAGACAGGGGTGCGCCTTACACTGCTGTTATGAATTCCCCTTCGACCAAACCGCAGTCGGCGACCGCGCGGCAGTGGCCGCACCATATGCTGCAGGAGATCTACGAACAGCCGGAATCGCTTGCGCGCACGGTCGCCCTGTATAGCTCGAACGGCCGTTTGCAGCCTGAGTTCCTGGAGCGTGTACGGCCGCTGCTTACGGCGCCGGACATGATTGTGGTGGCGAGCGGGTCAAGTCGGCATGCCGGACTGGCGGGCGAGATTGCGGTGGAAGACCTGGCGGGTCTGCCGGTGGACGTGGAGTACGCAAGCGAGTATGCGCTGCGCCCGGCAACGGCGCGAAAGCAGGCCGCGGTGCTGGCGATCTCGCAGTCGGGCGAGACGGCAGACACGCTGGCGGCGCTGCGCGCGGCGCGTGAGCGAGGTCATCGGACCGCGGCGATCACGAACGTGGAGGGCTCGTCCATGGCGCGTGAGGCAGAGGTGAGCCTGCCGACACCCGCGGGGCGTGAAATCGCGATTCCAGCGACAAAGAGCTTTACCGCGCAGTTGGCCGTGCTGCACGCGCTAGCTCTTGCGGCGGCACAGGTGCGCGGCGTGATGACCGAAACAGAGGTGGAGCAGCGTTTGGCGCGGCTGGAACAGTTGCCTGCGGGGATCGCCGCGCAGTTGCCGGAGTGGGAACGATCGGTGGAGGCGATTGCGCCGTTTTATAGCCGGGCCAAGACGCTGCTCTTCCTGGGCCGCGGCATTCACTACCCAATGGCACGTGAAGGTTCGCTGAAGCTGAAGGAGTCGAGTTACTTGCACGCGGAGGGCTACCCCACGGGCGAATTGCGGCATGGCCCGAACGCGCTGGTGTCGCCGGAGGTGCCGCTGGTGGTACTGGCGACGCGTGACCCGGCCGATGCCGATTCCCTGCGGCGGTATGAGAGCACGCTGCAGTTGCTGGAGGGCATGAAGAAGCAGGGTGCGACGGTGCTGGCGTTGGCGAATCGCGACGACCGATTGGTGCCGGGGTTGAGTACACACATCCTTTTCGTGGACGAGCAGCCGGAACATCTGCTGCCGATTGCGGAGGTGATCCCGCTTCAGCTGCTTGCGTACTTTGTGGCGGTGCGGAACGGGGTGGATGTAGACCGTCCGCGGAACCTGAGCAAAGCGGTTCTGGTGGAGTAATCCGCGGGTGCGTTGATGCTGCGAGAGGGCGGCCCGGAAGCGGTCGACTGCCGCTGCTGACCGGCAGCGCAGTGCGTGAATACGGCCGATGCGCCACGGTTGGTTCTTGCGCATTGCTGCGGCATGCCATAGAGTGCAAGGCATTAGGCTTCTCGTTATCCGTTTGTCTCTCCTCACGCCCCCTGGAGGATCACTGTGCGTCTTCTTGCGACCGTTTCCGCGTCTGCGCTCCTGGCTGTTGCGACGCTTTCGGCTCATGCCGATCCGTTCACTTCGATCGTCGTTTATGGCGACAGCCTTTCCGACAACGGCAATCTATACAGGCTGACCCACGGCTTTGCACCCGCGCCGCCGTATGTGAATGGCCGCTTTTCCAATGGAGCGGTAGCGGTGGAACAGCTTGCGGCGAATCTGAATGTGCCGCTGGTGGACTTTGCGTTTGGCGGCGCGACGACAGGCATCGGCAACACTGCGGATGGTGGAACGCCGACCCAAGCTGGGGTGGTTGGTCTGCCCGGGATGCTGGCCGAGTTCTATGGGGCCGCACCGAGCGGGCAGCTGCCGGCCGGCAGCGATTTAAACTCGCTGTTTGTTGTTTGGGGCGGTGCAAACGATTTCGAGGCACTCAGCAGCCCAACCGCCGACCAGACGCAGGCAGCCGCGCTCGCCGCAGCAGCCAACAGCAACCTGATCGTGGCTGGGCTGGAGCAAGAGGGGGCGACCCACATTCTGGTGCCGAATCTGCCCAACCTGGGAAGCACGCCGGAGTTTGCGGGCGATGCGATGGCCTTGGCTTACAGCTCAACCTTCAACGCTGCACTGGCGGGGGCACTGCCCCGGGGCGCAACGCTGTTCGACACCAACGCCGTGTTCAGTGCGATTCTGAACAGCCCGGGCAATTATGGCTTCACAAACGTGACGACACCCTGCATTGTCGCGATGGCAAACCCGGCCTGCACCGGATACCTGTTCTTCGACGACATTCACCCAACTACCGCCGCGGATGCGATTCTGGCGCGGGGCTTTGAAGGCGCCGTCACGCCTGCGGCAGCAACGCCGGAACCGTCGTCGCTGCTGCTGCTTGGCACAGGACTGGTGGGCGTAGCTGGAGTTGTTCGCCGACGCAATCGGGTATGCGCGTAATCGAGAGCTTCCTACCGTAGTGGAGGAATAAAGCCGCCTGCTCATTAAAAAGCCGCCCAGAAGGGCGGCTTTTTCTTATGGATATCTGCGCTTAGAAGTTGGCTTCGGGTGCGCTTAGATTTTGGCTTCGCGGTAGGGCACGTGCTTGCGCACGACCGGGTCGTACTTCTTCATTTCCAGCTTGCCGGTCGAGGTCTTGGGGTTCTTGCTGGTGGTGTAGAAGTGGCCGGTGCCAGCGGAGGAGACGAGCTTGATAAGGGTGCGCATGCGTTATCCTTTCGCCTGCAGCAGGGCTGCTTCGACGCCCAGCTTGTTGATGGTGCGCAGACCGCGTGCGCTGACGCGCATGCGCACGAACTTCTTTTCAGAAGGAACCCAGATTCGCTTCCATTGCAGGTTCGGCTCCCAGCGGCGACGCGTCTTGTTGTTCGCGTGCGACACCTTGTTGCCGGACATGGGGCGCTTGCCGGTGATAGGGCATACCTTTGCCATGACGATCTCCTGTTGACGTGTCTTGAGCTCGCTTCCGGCGTCTGCGGCGGAGGAAACCCGCCGGCAATCCAGTGCAAGGTTTCGTCCCACGCAGCCCTGCTGCGCTGGAGATACCTGCTCAGACCAACCCTTCTATCTTGCCACAAGTGCACGGGTTTGGGAACCGTTTTGCGACGAAATGGGGCGAAGATCCATCGAATGCCTGCGAGGGGCGGTATGCTACAGGGAATGGCGAACGTGTTGTCAGCGCGGGCACCTGCAGTTGCTTCAGCCCCGGTTGTGCTGCCCGAGGCCGAGCGTGCCCGGCTGGCCCGTCGCGGGCGGCAGCTGGAAATCTTTACCGTCTGCTGGGCTGCGCTGGAGGCGAGCGTCGCGCTGGTTGGCGCCTACCGGGAACACAGCATTTCGCTGGCCGGTTTTGGGTGGGACAGTTGCATCGAGATGCTGAGCGGTGCGGCGCTGTATTGGCGCATGACGCACGAGATGAATCACGACCGCAAACATCGCGCCGAGACGGTAAGTCTGAAGCTGGCGGGGTGGTGCCTGTACGCGCTGGCTGTGTATGTGCTGATCGATTCGGTGTACTCGCTGTTGCGTGGTGGTGCGAGCACGCCCGGCTGGACCGGCATGGCGATTACCGCTGCGGCGCTGGTGAGCATGCCCCTATTGACAAGGGCCAAGCGCACCGTGGGCCGCGGGCTGAACAGCCGCGCCATGATGGCGGACGCCAAACAGACGAACTTCTGCGCAATCCAGGCGGGAATCGTGCTGGGCGGCTTGCTGGTTCGATCGGTGTTTCATGTTAGCTGGGCCGATGGGGTGGCGGGTTTGGTGCTGCTGCCATTCCTGTGGCGGGCGGCGCGCGAGTCGTTGCGCGGCAATGCCTGCTGCTCCCACTAGGTGGGTTCGGTTGTGAAGATCTGCCGCAGTTGCTTGAGGTAAGGTTCCGCGGCTTGCGGGTCCCAGGTCAACGTATGTTCCGGGCTGAGTTCGAGTGAGGCGACCGGATAAAAGCCGCGCAGGCTGTTGCCGAGGAGCAACGCCTCACAGGCTTTCAGGCCGTCAAGCGGCAAAAGACTTTCCGCGATGAGTTCGTGGCGGAGCAACTGGGTCCGCAGGATGCCGGGAAGCACGCCGCATTCGATGTAGGCCGTCCAGATTCGCTTGTCGCGCACGAAGAAGAGGTTTGTTAAGCAGCCTTCGGTTACCAGGCCGGCGTCGTTGCTGAAGAGCGCCTCATCAAAGCCTGCCTGGCGGGCAGCGTCAAGCTCCTGGTCGTAAGCCTCGCGAATGTTTGTTTTGAAGAGAAGCGCCGGGTCGCCGAAATGAGACCGCCGCTGCGACAGACGAACGCGCAAGCTGTCCGGCCACGCTTGGAGCGGTTCCGTGCGGATGTGGAGTTCGCCATTTTCGCGAAGAGTGAGGCGGAGACGTTGCGGGCGGTCGGCCGGAAGTGTTTGTGCGGTCGTCAACATGCTTTCGCGTATTTTCAAACGGTCAAGGGGAATGCCCAGGGCTTCGGCTGTACGCTGCAGCCGATCCAGATGTGTCTCGATCCAGCGCACCTGGCCTTGTTCGCTGAGCAGGGTTTCGATCACTTCGAGGGGCTTGCTGGCGCGCCGAATGAATGCTGATTTCAGCAGAGCTTCGCGGTACTCGCCAGGCGCGGTGGAATCTGTGACGATGCCACCGCCGACGCCGTAGGTGACTTGTTGCTGACTGCTGGACGGGCGCAACGTGAGGGTGCGGATGGCGACGGAGAAGCAGGACTCGCCATTGGGAGCGATGTAGCCGATGGTGCCGGTATACACGCCGCGCGGCTCGTTTTCGGCTTGGTGCAGCAGTTGCATCGCGCGGAGCTTTGGAGCGCCCGTGATGGAGCCGGAGGGAAAGAGCGCGCGGAAAATCTGCAACAGCGAGGTGCCCGGGCGCAATTGGCCTCGAACATCGGAGACCATCTGGTGCACCGTGGGCAGGCTCTGCACCGCAAACAGGTTCTCGGTTTGAACGCTGCCGGTCTGGCAGATCCGGCCCAGATCGTTGCGCAACAGATCCACGATCATGACGTGTTCGGCGCGATTCTTGGGATCGGCAGCGAGCCAGGCGGCAGCATGGGCGTCCGCCGCCGGCTCGGTGGAGCGGGCAACTGTGCCCTTCATGGGGCGTGTCAGAATGCTGCCGGCGGAACCGGTTTGGAAGAAGAGTTCGGGGGAGAACGACAGAATGATCGGAGGTGCAAGGTCCGGCGGCGCGAGGCGGAGCACGGCGGCGTAGGTTGCAGGCTGCTGCTGCAGCAGCTCACGATAGATCTGCCGCGGTGATCCGTCGGACAGGGAACGGAGCGGAAAGGTGTAGTTGGCCTGGTAGATGTCACCCGCGGCAATCCATTGCTGGAGCTGCTCAACTTGCCGCGCGTAGTGTTCACGCGAGAGCGTTGGCATCGGTGCCAGGTTCAAATGCTGCGACTCGGGCGTGGGCGGGGAGTGCTGCGAACCGTGGTGCTCCCCGCTCTGCCCATGCCGGAGCGCTTCGCGGTACACGCCGAAGCAGAGCAGCGGCTCACCCGTTGGTAGCGGGTGGGAGGGCAGGCCGTGCAGGGCGAGACCCGCCTCATACGTTGCGTAGCCCGCGACGAAGTGGCCTTCGGCGAGCGCCTGCTGCATTGCCGCAAAGGCGGAAGGCACTTCTGCTGGAAGTCTGGCCGTGATGTAGCGGAGTGGGTTGGAAAAGAGCAGCGAGGTCGCTGCGGACTGAGCCGGATTTGCCGCGTGGAGCAAGACCGCACCGGGCGCATCAAACGCGTAATCCAGCCATTCCGGAGGAAGAGTCGCGGGGTCATTGGACGCGGTCACGACTTCAGTGTCGCATCGGACCGGTCGACCGTTGGCCGGTGCTCAACCTTTGTTGTGGCGGGTGATAATCATGGCCTTGGCGTGGACACCGGCGGGGCAGCAGTAGTGCCGCTTGCGAACGCCGTCGAGCCAAGCTACGTCGCCGGTCTGCAGTGTGGTGCTTTCGTTCTCAGTGCTGAGAATGATGGGGCCTTGCAGCACAAAGGTGAACTCGACGCCGTCGAAGATTTTGGGACGGAAAACCTCGTCGCGGTCGCTCTCGTTGAACTCGGCGAGGCAGGGAACCATCTGGCCGTCGGAGACGAGGGAGTGCATGCTTTCGGAGATGAAGGCGGGAGTGGCATCGGAGGCGCGATGGAGGCGAATGCGCTCCGTGCTGCGCATGATGCGAAAGGGCGCGGGCTGGTCTTCGCGGAAGAAGTAGCTGAGGTCCTTGCCGAAGGTCATGGCAATGCGTGCCAGGTTGCGCACGGTCGGAACGACGCGACCGGTTTCCAACTGCGAGAGAAAGCTTGCGGACAGGCCGGTGCGGGTTCCGAGCTCAACCAGGCCCATGCTGCGGCGTGTGCGGAGACGACGAATGCGCTCGCCAATTTGCTTGGCCTGAATGGAGGTTTCGACCTGGTCAGGGTCGACGGTGTCCGAGCCGGTGGGAGCGAGAGTTGCGGCAGTCTCTAGCATGCTGCTGGGATGGATGTGATGAAAAGAAAAGAAGCTGCCTGAAAAGAGTAGAGAGCGCGTCTTATCGGGCATTGAGGGCTGCAGACCTCACATGTACCCACAGAATGAAACCGGCTCCGGTCAAAAGGCATATCGATGTCCTTTTGACCGGAGCCGGTTTCATGTTGATTTGTGAGGCGCTTCCGTTTCGTTTAGAAGTCTTCCCCGAAGGCGACCTCGCCTTCGACCGCGGTCTGGTAAGCGGAGACGCGACGCTCGAAGAAGTTGGTCAGCTCCTGGACGTCCTGCAGCTCCATGAAGCTGAAGGGGTTCTTGGTATTGAAGTGTGGGGCGATACCCATGCGCTGCAGGCGTGAGTCTGCCACGTAGCCGAGGTACGCACGCATGTCGCGAACCGATAGGCCAGCGACACCGCCGGCGAGCAGATCGTCGGCGAACTGAGCTTCGCAGTCGACGGCTTCCTCGAGCATCTGCACGATCTGGCGCTCGAGCTGAGCGTCCCAGAGATCGGGCTCCTGCTGGCGGACGACGTTGACGACTTCAAAGGCGAACTCAAGGTGGCAGCTTTCGTCGCGGAAGACCCAGTTGGTGCCCGAGGCGAGGCCGTGCAGCAGGCCCTTGGACCGGAAAAAGTAGACGTAAGCGAAAGCGGCAAAGAAGAACAGGCCCTCGATGCAGGATGCGAAGCAGATGAGGTTCAGAAGGAAGTTGCGGCGGTCTTCGCGGGTCTGCAGCGTGTCCAATGCCTGGATGGAATCCATCCACTTCATGCAGAAGTCGGCCTTTTTCTGGATGGAGGGAATGTTTTCGACGGCGGCGAAAGCCTCGTAGCGCTCTTCCTGGTCGGGGACGTAGTTGTCGAGCAGTGTCAAGTAGAACTGCACGTGCACGGCTTCTTCATAGAGCTGGCGCGAGAGGTAGAGGCGCGCTTCCGGCGAATTGATGTGCTTGTAGAGGTTCAGCACGAGGTTATTCGAGACGATCGCATCGCCTGTGGCGAAGAAGGCGACCAGGCGCTTGATGGTGTGGATTTCCGCGGGCGAGAGCTTGGAGCGGAGGTCGACAAGGTCGGTCGAGAAGTCGACTTCTTCGACGGTCCAGGTGTTCTTGATGCCGTCGCGGAACATGTCATAGAACTGCGGGTACTTCATGGGGCGAAGCGTGAGACACAGGCCCGGGTCAAGGATGGACTCGGGCACGGTGACCGACGAGCCGGACGTGATCGGATTGTTGTGGGCGACGGTAACGGGATCGAGGGTTGCGGACATGAGCGGGCTCCTGGGCGTGCGTGGGTCGGAGCCGGTCCGGCTCCGGGAGGTGGTGTGCCCGACCGAAGGGAAGCGGATGCTTCGCTTCGCTCAGGATGACACTGCTGAGAGTGTCAGGCGGGGAACCCACCTTGGCGACGATCAACCTGTCGCGAAGGTGGGGCATAGATTCAGAGGTGGCCCACAGATTTAGAGGGTGCACACAGATTCTCAACTGCTGTGGCTTCCCAACTGCTGCGGCTACTGGCAGGCCTCGCAGCTTTCAGGGTTTTCGAGCGAGCAGGCAATGGCCTCGCCGGCGGAAACCGTGGGTGGAACCTCAGAGGACTTAGGCTCGTGCGCCTGCAGTGTTCCCGGAATGCCTGCAAGCGGCTGGGCGGAGCTCATGGCGGCGCGCTGGATCGTGGTCTTGGCGATTTTTGTTGCGGGGCGCGAGCGCAGGTAATAGGTGGTTTTCAGGCCGGACTTCCACGCGAACATGTACATGGACGAGAGGCGGCCGATGTTGGGCGATTCGACGAAGAGGTTGAGTGATTGGGCCTGGTCGACGTAGGCGTTGCGCGCGGCGGCCATTTCGATCAGCGAGCGCATGGGAACCTCCCACACGGTGCGATAGATCAGCTTCACGTCGGCCGGCAGCTCGTCGATGTTCTGGATGGAGCCTTCGCCGATCTTGAGCTTGGTGCGGATGACGTCGTTCCACATGCCGCGCGCCTTGAGCTCGTCGATGAGGTAGCGGTTGACCTGAAGGAACTCGCCGGAGAGGGTTTCGCGCTTGAAGAGATTGGAGACCTGCGGCTCGATGCACTCATAGCAGCCGACGATGGAAGCGATGGTTGCGGTGGGCGCGATGGCGATGAGCAGGGAATTACGGATGCCGGATTTTGCAATGCGGTTACGGAGGTCGTTCCAGCGCGCATCATCGGCGGGCTTCACGTTCCAGAGGTCGAACTGGAACTGGCCCTGCGCGAGACGGGTTTCGTTAAAGGACGGATGCGGCCCGTTCTTTTCGGCGAGTGCGATGGAGGCGACGAGCGCATGGTAGTAGACCTCTTCCTGGATTTTGGCGGAGAGCGCCTGGGCTTCTGGAGCGTCGAAGGGAAGACGCATCTGGAAGAAGACGTCCTGCAGGCCCATGACGCCGAGGCCGACGGGGCGCCAACGGTTGTTCGCGTCGGCCGCAGTCTGGATGGGATAGAAATTGATGTCGATAACGCGGTCGAGCATGGGCACGGCGATGCGAACCGTGTTGGCCAGCTTCTCGAAATCGAAGACAACGCGGCCGTCTTCGTCGAGTGTGGTGTGGCGGCCAAGGTTGATGGAGCCCAGATTGCAGACGGCGGTCTCGGAGCTGCTGGTAACTTCCGTGATCTCGGTGCAGAGATTTGAGAGATGGATGACGTTGCCCGGTTTGCCGGTCTGGTTGTTCTTCAGGTTGCAGGCGTCTTTGAAGGTCATCCAGCCGTTGCCGGTTTCGGCGAGCGAACGCATCATGCGGGCGTACAGGTCGCGCGCCTTCATTTGCTTGCTGTAGAGCTTCTCCTCTTCGGCTTGAGTGTAGGCTGCATCGAACTCGGGGCCGAACAGGTCGGGTAGGGTTGGCACGACTTTGGGGTCGAAGAGCGACCACATGCCGTCCTCGTCGACGCGCCTCATAAACAGGTCGGGAATCCAGTTGGCGGTATTCAGGTTGTAGGTGCGGCGCGAAAGATCGCCGGTGTTTTCACGGAGTTCGAGGAAGTTCTCCACGTCGGCGTGCCAGGGTTCCAGGTAAACGCAGCAGGCGCCCTTGCGCTTGCCGCCCTGGTTGACGGCGGCGACGGAGGAATCGAGTGTGCGCAGCCATGGCACGATTCCGTTGGAGAGGCCGTTCGTAGCGCGGATCAGCGAGCCTTCGGAACGAACGCGGTGGAAGGCGAGGCCGATGCCGCCGGAGAATTTGGAGAGCAGGGCGACATCCTTATAGGCGTCGTAGATGGATTCAAGCGAGTCGCCCGGTGAGTCGTGCAGGTAGCAACTCGACATTTGTGGGTGCCGGGTGCCGGAGTTGAAGAGGGTCGGCGAGCTGGGCATGTACTCATGCGCGGCGATCAGTTTATAGAACTCGATGGCTTCGTTGGGTGTACCGGCCAGGCCGCAGGCGACACGCAGGAAAAAATGCTGTGGCGTTTCGATGACTTTGCGGGACAGGGGATCGCGCAGCAGGTAGCGGTCGTACACGGTACGAAGGCCGAAATACTCGAAACGGTCCGAGGTGGCTTCATCAATCGCGTGGTTCAGCTTGCGGGCGTGCACGCGGACGAACTCGGCCGTGGCGGGCGAGACGATGCCCTGCTGGAAGCCGTACTCAACGGACTGCGAAAAGGAGTGAAGGTTCTGGTTGGCAACTTCCTTGATGATGGTGGCGAGCAGCAGGCGCGCTGCGAGCTTGGAGTACTGCGGCTCCTCCGCGATGAGCGCGGCCGCAGTGTCGATAGAGATGGTGTCGAGCTCGCGTGTGGTGGCGCCGTCATAGAGGCCGCCGATGGTCTTGGAGGCGATGCGAATCGAGTCGACGTGCTGCAGACCGTAGGCACAGCGTTGCACGGCGCGGACGATCTTGTTTACGTCCACGGACTCAAGCGCGCCGTTGCGCTTCTTCACGTGCATGACGGGTGTTTCGTCGCGCGAAGGGAAGCCGGGGGTGATATCGGACAGACTGGTCTGCAGGGTTGTGGTCGCCATAGTGCTCCTTGCTTAGTGGGGCCGCAGCCGCCCCGGGTCTTTCTGGTACGAGCGCCGTTCCTTTTTGAGGGGACTCGGGCAGATGTAGCAGCTCCGCCAAGCTGCGCGTGATCGTACGAAATATTCGTCTTTGCTTCGCCCTCAGCGGAGTTGGCCACGAAGCCTCGAGCCGGCTCACTTCTGAAGTATGGATACTGTAGCTCGGGCCGGAGAGGGAAGCAAGCACAAGATGTAGGGATACTGTGCAAATTCAGGAGGGCGCTTGTGGTGGGTTCTACAACGCCGTTATGTTACGGCGAAATGCGCTTGTGGAAGGCCGGTCCGGTATTCGGAAATCAGCGGCGATTTTTAGCCGGCGTACCGCGACTGAAATCTGCTTTCATCCGACACGACGTCGCCAGATCCAGACCGTTGCGGCACCATTTTGGGTGCGATGCTTGTTATCTGGGCGATTTCTTGGCTCGTCCAGCAAGCGGTTCCCGCTTGGAAGAAAAGACAGCCGGCAAACGGCGAAGCGGTGCAGGAGAACGTTGCAGCAATGGTCCTTGGCAAGCGAACGCCCCCAGGCGTGTACCACGATTTTTTCGAGGAGCTGCTTACGCTCGCGCGTAAGCACAAGTGTTCCGCATTGAGTGTCCGTGTGACGCGGCGGAACGACCCCACAACGCAGATGGATTGGCGGGCGCCTGTAGAGGAGGCGCTGGACGTGTTCGAGGTGAAGAACGCAGAGTAGACGAGGTTGAGACATGCACTTTACGGAGCCACGGTGCCGAGGCTTTCCGATGGGTGATGGTAGCGGCTCGACACGAAACGCCCCACCCACTAGACTTAGGGTTACGGAGAGTTGGCAGAGCCCGGTTGAATGCACCTGACTCGAAATCAGACATCGTCGCAAGGCGATCGGGGGTTCGAATCCCTCACTCTCCGCCACACACTTCTTGGGTAGCCCCAAACTTTCCTGTTTTGCAGAAAATGCCAGCTAAATTATGATTTAACTGGCGTCCACACGGTTATGTGCGTCACGTCTGTCATGCCTGTTATAGAGCCTCAGAGAAGTTCTTTGGTAGCCTTCCCGGTACTACTCTGGGTGGCATAGCCATTCCTAATCTCAAATTTTGAGATTGTTCTTTGGTTTTGAACTTCTTCCACTCGAAGAAGAGTCAGCCGGTACGAGACAACGGTACCGAGCGAAGGCGTTGCGTCACATCGATGTCTTCTCGATGCCTTCTGCCCGTGCATGGAATGGCGTAGGCGGAGCTTCTCACCGGGCTTCTGCCCCGACGGAATAAGCCCCATCGTGCAGCGAAGTTCCTATCGCCTGTGTCCTGGTTGACTCGGATGATCGGCTGGGTAGTGGTAAGCCGATCATCTGTACTGGGTGCGGAGATCCACGTCGGTGAGACGGCCCACGGCGGCATGGAAAACTTCAGCGATCTTCTGCTTGTCGGATCTGTGGATATAGCGACCGCACACAGAGAAGCACGTTACGCGGCTGCTCTGGGGTGCATACCTCTGTCGAACTTACGCCACCTACGCCTTTGGACGGCTATCGCCGATGTCTTCAGCGCATCTCGGACGCTACGCTGACGGCAATTCACTTAAGGAAGTGCCCAATGCGCCTTCGTCATCTTCTGGCCGCCTCAGCCCTGCTCTGCTCCAGCTTGGCTGCTCATGCTGACACTTTCTCGTTCACCTTAAACGGTGGCGCAAGCGGGTTCTCTGGAACTGGTACGCTGACGGGTAACCAAGTGTCGTCTGGCATTTACCTCGTTGACGGCATCACCGGAACTGGGGTCACAGGACTGATCGCTCCGGGTGGTTTCAATGGAAACGACAACCTGCTGTACACCAACGCCTCACAGACCTTCGACATGCACGGCCTGGGATTCACCGCAGTGACCAGCACCAACTCCTTTCGGGTGGACCTCTACGGTTCTGGCGGGAACTACTATGCCTTCTTGACTGACAGCGACAACTTCAGCACAACAGTTCCGGTTCAGTTCTCTACATCCGCAGCCACGCCTGAACCCTCCAGCCTTGCCCTGCTTGGCACCGGATTCCTCGGTGTGATCGGAGCTGCTCGTCGCCGGTTCGCTTGACCTTGGAAATATGCGGACACGGCAGAGGCCCAGAGATGCACTCTGGGCCTCACACTTTACGCACGACCAAGCTTCAATCAGGTGCGCGCCGCTAAGCTTGCTCAGGCCGGCTTCCTTTTTGTAACCCGCCGATCGGTATGCCTCGCAGCAGACCGCGAAAAAGCCGAAGGTCTTGTTTGGGTATGCAGCGCTGTGTATTGGCGTCCCCGACGGGATTCGAACCCGTGTTACCGCCGTGAAAGGGCGGTGTCCTGGGCCACTGGACGACGGGGACTCCTGGGCGCCCGGCTGCGAGCCGTCTTTCTAACGTACATCCGAAGGTTGACTCTGTCAAAAATGCACCCCAGAGAGTTGGGTCTTCTGAGCGAAAGACCTAGATTTCTCGTAGGGCCGTTACACCGAGCGAACGTGACTTAACTAAAGACGGATTTGGTCAGTGCCACGCTGTGCCAGCTCAGAAGGAAAATCCAACATGGCCACATCAGGAACGTAATTCAACAGAGGCAGGGTAAGCTCCACAATGCAGCCCGTGTCTCCGCTCCGGTTCTCCAGTCGAATGGCGCCGTTGTGAGCGGCTGCGATCTGTTGGCATAGCGTAAGCCCTATGCCGGTTCCACCTGGCTTGGTGGTGTAAAAAGGCACAAACAGGTTCGCGGGGTTCGCCAGGCCCGGTCCATTGTCGGCAATGCGCATGGCAACCTTGCCGTTCAGGGCGCGCCACGACACCTCGATCCTCGGGGTTGTGTGCTGGAACTCAGGGTCGGCGGCAGCTTCGGCGGCGTTTTTGAAAACATTGATGAGCAGTTGTTGCAACTGATCGGGGTCGGCGTGTACCCAAACATCAGGAGAAGGCTGGAGCAGGATTGGCACTCTGCGCTCCATCAGCGCGCTTTGCTCAACCAAAGCAGCAATTGACACCGGTTGCATGCGAGGCGAAGGCAGCCGCGAGAGCTGCTGGTACGCCTGCAGAAATCTGTTGAGCGATTCGGCGCGGTCTTCAATCATGGCGAGACCGCGGCGCAAGTCGTGCAGGTCCTGCGAGCTGTGAACGCCGGGATCGAGCCGTAACGGACGCGAGCGCAACATGCTGGCGACGGATTTGATCGGCGTAAGCGAGTTATTGATTTCATGGCTGAGTACGCGGATGAGCCGCTGCCAGGCAGAACGCTCTTCTTCGCGCAGCGCCGCGGCGACATCGCTAAGCGTTACCAATACGTGCGGCACACCATGCAGGCGGAACACAGTGCGGCGCACTGACCACCTTGGTGCTGCATCGCTTCCCGTGTTCGTATTTGTGCGGCTACCGCGGCCGGTTTGATGTTCACGGTTACGTTCGGAAGTAATCACGCTCTGGTCCCGAGCCAGCAGCAAATCACTCATGGAAAGTTCCTGAGCAGTCTGGCCCAAGGCATTGCTTGCGGTCAGGCCGAACACTTGCTCCGCGGCAGCGTTGAGCAGACGCAACCGGTCGTTCTGATCAAAAGCAAGGACTGGGGACTGCATGGATCCGATGACACGGTCGGCAAGTGTGAGCGCATCCATTGCGGCGTTGCGCTGTACCTGCATGGTTCGGGCAAGTGTATTGATTTCAAGCGCCAGATCGCCCAACGCGTCACCGCGTATTGCACCGCGGGCGCGGAAGCTGAAATCTTCTTCACGCAATGCAGCAACGATGTTTGAAAGTGTTTGCAGCGGACGAGCAACAGTGTCAAAGAAAATCGCCGTGATCGTGCGCCACACCAGCAAGGTGCCTAAGAAACAAAGAACGGTGGCGGTCCAGGAGAGGCCGGCTGCGTGGCATTGCCACAGCACCAGGATGAGCAGGGGCAAAGAGAAGCCCCAAAGCCAAAGGTGGAGCCGGCGCTCAAAGCTGAGCCGGCGACGGGAGCGGCTCAACGGCAAGCGTTTTCGCGCGTGTTGATTCGGAGACGGGCCGGTTTCAGGCCGGCTAGAACCCATGCTTTTCCATGCGCCGGTACAAGGCACCGCGACTTAGCCCCAGCGCCTCCGCTGCATGACTCACGTTGCCCCCAGCGCGAGCAAGCGCCTTGCGTACCAGCACGGCTTCCACCGCCTCAAGGCTGAGGTCATCGAGGTTCGCCGAGGAAGTGCGCGTTCCGACATGCAGACCCAGGTCGGCGCTGCTGATCTGATCGCCAGTGCAGAGCAGCACGGCGCGCTCCATGGTGTGGTCAAGTTCGCGCACATTGCCGGGCCATGCGTAGTGCAGCATCTGCTGCAGTGCCGCGGATTCAAACCCATGCACCGCACGACGATAGCGAGCAGTGTAGCGAGCCAGGAAGTACGCTGCGAGGATTGGGATGTCCTCGCGCCGTTCACGCAGTGCCGGCAAACAGATCTCAACGGTATTCAAGCGGAAGAACAGGTCCTCGCGAAAGCGGCCGGCGGCCGCCTCGGCGCGCAGGTTGGCATTGGTTGCTGAGAGCATGCGCACGTCGACGCTTCGCGTGGTTGACGAGCCCACACGTTCCATCTCGCCCGTTTCCAGCACACGCAGCAGCTTCGCCTGTTGGCGTAGGGGTATGTTGGCGATTTCATCAAGGAAGAGGGTGCCGCCGCTTGCCAGCTCAAAGCGACCAATCCGATCGGCTCGGGCGTCTGTAAACGCTCCTTTGACGTGACCGAACAGTTCACTTTCAAACGTTCCCTCCGGCAACGCTCCGGTGTTCACCGCGACCAGCGTGCGGTGGGAACGGCGGGAGAGCCGGTGCAGCGTTTGCGCCACAATCTCCTTGCCGGTGCCGTGCTCACCCGTGATCAAGACGTTGGCGTCAGAAGGGCCGATGCGCCGCACCAGGTTCAGCACAGGCCGCATCGCGGGGGCGGTTGCGATGAACTCTGGCGCGCCGTCCGCGCGGAGCATGTCGTTCTCGGCCTCAAGCATCAGAGTCCGCCGATGCGCGCGATAGAGTTCGACTTGCGCCTTAACGATGGAGATCAGCCGGACGTTCTCCCACGGCTTCTGGACAAAATCGTTGGCGCCGCGCTGCATCGCTTCCACGGCCAGATCGACGTTCGCGTAAGCGGTCATCAAGATGACCGGAAGCCGGTCGAAGCTCTGTCGAATTTGCTGCAGCAGTTGAAGGCCTTCGGTGCCACTCGTCGTGTCCCGCGTGTAATTCAGATCGATCAACAGCGCGTCATATTCTTGATGCTGCAGACAATCCAGCACAAGTGCGGGCGTGCGCGCCGTTTCCACATGGAAGCCTTCAGGACGCAGCAGCAGCGTGAGCGCTTCCAGAATGAAAGGCTGGTCATCCGCAACAAGCAGACGTGGTGCGGAGGGCACGCCTGCGCTGCGCGATGGTGCGGTTTCGATAACAGGGGCTGTCGCCATGGCTAGTCAGAGCTTTGGTTGTGCGCCAGTTGCGGTCTGTACACCGCTTCGGGCTGATTCTATCGAAACATGATTGTCGGCGAGCGTAGTGCCTGTGGCACGCTGCAGTTCGACGCGCGCCTTCTGGTAGGCCGTGCGGGCAGCGACCAGAAGACTTTCTGCCGTGGCCAGGGCCTGCCTGGCTTGAAGAGTGTCCAGAGCCGAGCCGGCACCGAGTTGCTGTTCCTTACCCATGATCTCAAAGGTGTGTCCGGCGATGTCGCGCGCTTTCGCTGCGGCAGTCACGCGAGCCGCGGCCTGCGCGAGAGCATATTGCGCGTTACGCACTTCGATGCGGATCTCCTTGCGTCGCTGCTGCAGTTCAATTTCGGCCTGGCGCGTTTCCAACTCGGAGCGGTACTGGTCACTCTTTGCCTGACGATTGCGGAGCGGAATCGCCAGGTTCAGGCCGACGAAGTAAGTCGGCGCGCTGTTGTTAAAGGCGTTTTCGAGAGAACCGCCGAAGCCGAGCGGAACCGTAGAGGTGACCCCCGCGGAAGGATTGGCCAAACCTGCCAGGCCGGTTCCGCCGTAATTGCCAATCAGGTTGAGTGAAGGCAGGAGTGAATTATTGACGGCCTTGCGACTGATCTCCCGGTTGTTCAGATTGGTCGTACTGATCTTCAGATCCAGTCGACGGTTCAGGGCATCGTTGATTACATCCTCAGTGGAGTTCGTTGTCTCAGGCAGCGTTCCGCGGTTGATGCTGCTCAAGTCAATGGGGCGCACCGGCATCGATTCCAAGATAGGATCATCAAGGTTCTTGGTGAGCGCGTTTTTGATCAGTAGCTCCTGAAATTGCAATGTCGCCTTGGCTATGGTCAGGTCTCCCTCGGCTCGCGCGACCTCGCCTTCATCCTTGGTCACGTCCAATGCCGGGATTGCCTGCAATGCAAGCTGTTTCCGGGCTGAAAGCAAGGTGTCATTTGCAAACGCCAGCGAGCGCTGCTTGACTTGCTCATCCTCGTACGCTGCGACCAGATCCCAGTAAAGGTTCGCAGTTTGCGTGACCGTGCTGATGACTTGCAGTCCAAAAGCTTCGTCGGAAATCTGCTTGTTGTTGCGCGCGATGCGCAGATATCGAAGGTTGGGACCGAAGCCGAAGCCGGCAAGCAGTGGCTGCCGGACCGAGAACTGGTATGAGGAGTTGAGCACTGGATTCAGAAAGGTGAAGGCACTGTTCGTCGTTTGCCTGTTTGCGTTGAAGGCGAACTGAAGGCTGGTGCCAGTGGGGAAGGCCTGTGCGTATGCGATATCGCCGCTCCACTCGTTGAAGCGCAACGTGGGAACGCCATTGAGTGCGAGGTTGGACAAAGGCTCGGTCGAGTGCGTGAGACCGATGTCACCGGTGATAACTGGATCGTATGAGTTCACAGCCGTGCCGCTGCCAAGTGTGGACTGAACAAGGCCGGATGCACCAGCGCCGGCGCCACCCGCACCGCCGCTGGTGCCGCCCACACCCGCACCCGCACTGCCCGAGCCAAAGGCGCCCACACCGCCACCGCCGGGCGTGTTCTGTACAACGCCCGTGTTCACACCGCGCGTGCTGCCGCCCGCTTTGGTCCGCAATATGTCAGCTTCCGCGATCGGAATGTTGTATCGCGCAATGGCGAGGTCCAGGTTGTTTTCCAGCGCGAGCGCAATCGCATCCTGCAACGAGATCTCGAGCACGCCGTTGTGCATCAGCGTATCAAGCCGGGCCGAGTTTGCCAGGTTCGCGGGTGGTACAGCCGTAGGTATGTAGGCGTGGAAAGGATTGCTGGAGTGGGGCACGGTGAGAGGCACCGCCGGCTGAGATACTGCATGTGGCTGTGGCGACGCGGGTGTTTGCGGTCCCGCTTGCGTCTGCGCGCCTGCCTGCGCCAGCGCCACAGCGCAGGGAAGCGGCAAAGAGAACAAAGCCGCAAGGCTGGCGAGACATTGTGTCGATTTTGCGATCATGCTGCGTTCGTTCCTGTCTGCGCGGATGTGGAGCCCGAGCCATTGGCGCGATCTTCGGTGATCCACCCGTCTCGCATCTCAATGACGCGTGTGCCGTAGGCGGCGTTTGATTCAGAGTGCGAGACTTGGAGGATAGTCGTGCCCGCTTCGTTGAGAGATCGAAACAGCCGCATGATGTCCGTTGCCTGCGCGGAGTGCAGGTTGCCGGTCGGTTCGTCCGCCAGAAGTAGCGACGGACTGTGGATCACAGCCCGCGCAACGCCGACAACCTGCTGCTGCCCGCCGGAAAGTTGTGACGGGTAGAGATCTTTCTTGCCGACGATGCCGAAGCGATCGAGCGTGTCGGCCACCAAGGCCTGGCGCTCGCTACGAGGCATGTTCTTGTAAGACAGCGGCAGGTCGATGTTCTCAGCGACCGTCAGGTCATCGAGAAGGTGGTAGCTCTGAAAAACCATGCCGATCTTACGGCGCGCTACCTCCGCGCGCTGCTTGCGCTGCATGCGGTGAATGGCCTCGCCGTCCAGCAGGTACTCGCCCGTCCAGCCGTCATCCAGCAGCGCGAGCGTGTTGAGCAGGCTTGATTTACCAGCTCCGCTTGGACCCATCACGGTGACGAACTCGCCCGGTTGAATTAACAGGTTGATGCGGCGCAGCACGAAGGTCTGCTCGTGTCCAGCCTTGTAGGACCGCTCCACATTCGTTAGCTCAATCATGAAAAGTTACTCCGTCCGCAATGCGGTGGTGGGATGAATAGTCGCGGCTCGCCGAGCGGGTATCAGCCCCGCCAGCAGCGCCACCGTCGTGATGAGTACAACGGCTTCCGCGATGGTGACGGGGTCCGTCGCGGAGACGCCGTATAACTGCCCGCGCAGCGAACGCGCCGCAAGCAACGCCAGCGGCAGGGCAACAGCGATGCCCACGCCCGCAAGCTGAAGCACATCGAAAACGACCATGCGTGCGACAAGGGCCCGGGTGGAGCCGAGCGCCATGCGGATGCCAATTTCGCGCGTCCGCTGCGCGACGGAGAAGGCGAGCACACCGTAGAGACCGATGCCGGCAAGCAGCGTGGCAAGCACGCCGAAGGCAATGGCAAGCAGGCCGACGATCTTCTCGTCGCGCAACGTGTTATCGATCTGTTCCTTCATCGTGCGCATGTTCTGGACAGCGAGCGCGAGGCTGATCTGCCGCATGGTTGCGGTGACCGCCGCCTGCAGGCTGAGTGGGTCCTGCACAGTGCGCAGATACACGGTGACACGCCCTGCTTTGGAGTCTTGGGCAAGTGGCGTAAAGTCGGTCATCTTCACGCCATCGCGCAGGCCGATGTGGTGGGCATCACGGCTGACGCCCACGATCTGCATCCACTGGGGATTCTTGCCACCGCCGCGGGCCATGCGGCGGTTCAGCGCTGCTGCATCCGAGCCAAAGTAGTGGCGGGCGAAGCTTTGGTTCACAATCGCGACGGGCAGGTTTGCCGCGTTGTCCGTCTCTGAAAAATCGCGGCCGGCGACGATCGGCTCCCTCAGTGTGGAGAAATAACCGGGTGTCACCTCGATGCGGCCGATGTCGAGGTCTTCGTCGGGCGGCGCGGTGTAGCCCTCCACTGTCACGTTGGTGCCGTTGTCGGAACCGGCGAGTTCTGCACTGTCCGTCGCCGCCACAGATTGCACGCCCGGCAGAGATGCCAACCGGTCGAGCATGGCGAGCTGGAGCGGCGCGATTTGCTGCGGCGTGTAGCCGGCCAGCTCCGGGCTGATGCGGAACTGCAGCAGGTGGGCTGTATTGAAGCCGACGTCGACACGTCGCAAGCTCTGCAGTGTGCGCACCAGCAGTCCAGCGCCTATCAGCAGGACCACGCTGAGCCCCACCTGCAGACCAACCACCAGGCGGCGAAAACGAATGCGAGTCTTTCCCGCGGTGCCGCCCTGCTGCTTCAGCGAGGCGACGAGATCCGGTTTCAGCAGCATGACGGATGGTCCGATGCTGAACAGCACACTTGTGGCAAGACCGACGGCAAGGCTGAATACAAGGACGCGCGCGTCCACGCCTGAAGGGAAGAAGGCGGGATCGCCCGGATCGGTGAGCCGTGCCGAAAGCGCGTGAACCGCAAGCGGTGCAACCGCCGCGCCCAGGGCCGCGCTGGCCAGGCCGATCAGCATTCCTTCCAGCAGCAGTTGCGAGACGACGCGCCGCGCGGTGGCGCCCATGGCGTAGCGCAGCGCAAACTCGCGAACGCGGCCGGCGGAGCGCACCAGAAGCAGGCTCGCCACGTTCACTGAAGCGATGAGCAGAACCAGTGCGGCCATGCCAGCGATCACAAGCAGCGGCGTTTCGAGCGTTTCACGACTGTAGGAAAGTCCCTGCGCACCCGGTAAGAGGTGAAGGCGGCTGTTTGCCAGGAATTCATCCGTAAACCGCTCCGAGCGATTGCCGAGCGCCTGCAGTTCCTGAGCGCGCAGCGCGTGCCACAGGGGCGCGATTTGCGCTTCGGCGGTAGTTGCTCCGGTTCCGTCGCGGAGCCGGCCGACCAGGTTCAACCAGCGATCCTGGCGGTTCCTCAGACCGTCCTTCTGCGATGGAATCAGCAGGGGTGTGGCGGACAGCGGCACGAACAGCGCGGGCGTTTGTCCCCAAACCGCGCTGCGAAAGCCCGGGGCGGCAACGCCCACAACAGTCCACGACTGCCCGTTCAGGCGAAGCGTACGGCCGACGATGCGGTTGTCCGCCCCGAGGTGGTCGTGCCAGTACTCATAGCTGAGCACAGCGACCGGGCTCGCTCCGGGCGCTCTGTCATCCGCGTCGTTCAGCACGCGGCCAAGCAGCGGCTGCACACCGAGCACATTGAAATAATTGGCGGAGACGAACTCCGCGTCTTCCGCGCTGGAAGTGTCGCCCTGCTGAATACCGACAGGCACCGACGTTGTGGCGACCAACCCCTGCAGCGCCGGCGCGTGATCCCGCAGATCGCGGTACATGGGGTATGAGAACAGCAGCTGAACGTCACCCCCATGACCGCTGGTGCGCCCCTGCCACATCTTGCCGGTGCCCTGCAGAATGACGAGCTGCTTCGGGCTCCGCACCGGCAGCGAGCGCAGCAGCGCCTGATCGAGCAAAGAGAAAATAGCGCTGTTCGCACCCACGCCCAGGGCCAGTGTCAGCACAGCGGTCATGGTGAAGCCGGGAGCGCGCCGCAGCTGGCGCACGGCATAGCGAAAGTCCTGCAACAGGTTGGTCATTTGAATGCTCCTGTACTTGTGGAGGTGAGTGGATCGGCGCGCCTCATTCGCTGCGCAGCGCCTCTACAGGTTGTGTATTCGCGGCACGGCGAGCGGGTAGGAGCGCCGCCAACAGACCGAGCACGAGCATGAAGAGCACCAGTAAGACGAGCAGCGTGCCATCGCGTGAGGTCTGCAACTCCACCACGCTGGCGAACACCTTACGGGTGAGCAGGGTGAGCGCGACGCCCAGCACGGCGCCGCAGCCCACTAAGAAGGCAACGCGCCGCAATATGCGGCCAAGCACGTGTGTCCGTGTCGCCCCCAGAGCCATACGCACGCCAATGTCACGCGTGCCGGACTCGACCTCCTGGCTCACCAATCCGTACAGGCCCGCCATGGCGAGCAGCACTGCCAACCCAGCAAAGATGCCGAACAGCACGCTTTCCATGCGCTCCAGCACAAGCTGATCGCTCATTACTTCGCGCAGTGTCTCTGGCATATGCATCGGCACAGCAGGATCGGTCTCGTGGAGTGCGGTGCGCAACGAAGGTATAAGCTGCTTCGGGTCTCCGGTTGTGCGCAGCACGAGCACCAGATTCGTCATGCCGGAGCTGTACTTCTCGGGCATGGTGTCCATCAGGACGTCCATCTCGGCCATAGGAGGCACTAATAAATTCTGTCGCACGCTTCCTGTAACACCCTGGATGACGGACTGATTCGGATCTTTCGGGTCGCCCTCAACGCGGGCACCCAGTGGCGATTCGCCTGCGGAGAAGAATTTGCGGCGAAAGGCTTCGTTCACCACGTAAGGCGGATTTTCACTCTTTGTTCGGTCAAGTCCCGGCGTCAGCATCCGTCCTTGCATCAGCGGAATGCCCATCGTCTCGAAGTACCCCTCTGTGAAGTAGCGGACTTCCGCGAGATGCTCCTGGTTTTTGGGCGCGGGTGGGTGGCCCACGATCTGCACATCGGAGTTGCTGCCAAACGATTGCACAGGCAGCATATTGATCAGACCGGCGGCGGTTACGCCCGGCGTGTGCCGGATTCGCTCTAGAAGAGGCTTGTAGAAAGCTGTGAGTGGATTGCGATTCGCGTATCCGCCTGGTGAAAGATCAATCTCAAGCGAAAGAATGTGGTCTGGATCGAAGCCGGTCTCTGTTCCGCGAAGGCGTGAGAGGGACTGCATCAGTAGTGCCGCGACCGAGAGTAGGGTGAGCGACAACGTGACCTGCGCCACCAGGAATGTTGCGCGCAAACGGTTCTGACTGCGGCCCCCGCCGGCTTTGCCACCGGCTTTCAGCGCGGTGTTCGGGTTCAAAGAAGAAAGCCGCAGAGCCGGCAGCAGCGAGGCGAGAACGCTGGTGAGCAGCGCGAGCAGGAGAGTCACGGTCAGTGCCGTCCAATCCAAATGCACGTCAGCGCCGCGGGCAAGCGCTTTTATAAGATAAGCGCGCATGCCGGCCAGCAGAGCGTATGCGAAGCCGATGCCGAGCAGGTCACTCGCGACCGCCAGAACCAGGCTTTCGGTGGCAATCTGCCGGATGAGTCGGCCTCGTGCGGCACCTACGGCGCAGCGCAGCGCCATCTCGCGTTCCCGCTTGACTGCACGCGCCAGCAGCAGCCCGCCAACGTTCGCACAAGCGATCCCCAGCAACGCAGCAGCGGCGCCGGCCAGCAGCCAGAGTGAAGTCGTTGTCGAACCTAACACTTCGGACTGTAGTGTTTGAAAGCTGCCGGTGCGACCGGCGTCCTCATCTGGGTAAGCATGGGCAAGATTACTCATCAGCGACACGAGCTCCGCGTCGGCAGCCTTGGCGCTCACGCCGGGCTTAAGCCGGGCGATGGTACGCATCCAGTGCGAACCGCGATTCTCTCGCCACGATTGCTCTTCATTCCGGAATGGCATGTACACAGTGCGGCTCAGGCCTACAGAAAACCGGAACCCGGCAGGCATGACACCGATGATGAGCGAGGGCCGCCCGTCGAGCAGGACGGTGCGGCCCACAACACCAGGATCACCTGCAAAGTTCTGCTGCCACACTTCGTAGCTGAGTACGGCGACATTGTTTCTGCCCGCCTTCTCTTCACCAGGGTAGAAAGTGCGGCCCAGAACTGGCTTTACGGCAAAAACTGAAAAGAAATTATCACTGCCGTTGACCACGTGCAGCGCAACGGCATCCGTCCCATTCTGCAGATTGACAGATCCGGTCTCGTAGCCGGCGAATGCATCCAGGGTAGTGAATCGGTCGCGAATGTCACGGAAGTCCGGAAGAGAAAAAGGCTGCGTATAGCCCGAGATCGACAGAGTGCGGGTAACCAGGATGCGCTCCGGATGATTGAAGGGCAACGGACGAATGAGCATCGCATCCATAACGCTGAATACTGCAGCGGCCGCACCGACGCCCAGCGCCAGCGTCAACACCGTGACCAGCGCAAATCCGGGTGCGCGCCGCATCTGGCGCAGTGCATAACGAAGATCTTGCATCAGCGTGTTGGAAACGGTCGTGATCATTGATCCTCCTTGAAGGTCGAGCATCTGAGATCCTGTCGAATAGCCCACATACTCAGCTCTCCTGCCTCGTTGCGCGCTTCATCATTCCGCCCTCAGGGCAGACACTGGGTCGATGGTGCTGGCGCGACGTGCCGGGATGTAGCATGCCGCGATTGTGGCCGTGAAAAGCAGCAGCGCGGCAAGCAGACCGGCTGCTAGTTCACTTGTCACCGCATGTGCCGACGCGTGCAGCACCGCGAACTCCGCCACCGATCCGCTCAGCAGTTGCGGCAGCCCGGTAGAGAGCAGTGCGCCGATTAGAAGTCCCGTTCCCGTGAACAGAACGCCGCGCGTAAGCACCGAGCGAAGCACATCACCACGGGTTGCGCCCAGCGCCATGCGGACCCCGATGTCACGTGTCTGTTGCGTCACCTGATAGCTCAGAAGACCGAACAACCCGACTGCCGCCAGCAAAAGCGTGAACGCGGCAACGCTCGTTGCCATGCTTCCAAAAAAGCGCGGCGCCGCCATGCTGGCATCGACCACGTCCTGCATGGTTTCCACACGCGTGAGCGGTAACTCTGGATCTGCGTTCCGCACCGCGGATGCCATGGCTACTCCCACGTCCACACCATCCGCCGCGCGAACCACGAAAGTTGTGGCGAACCAGTTGTTGATCATGCGGCTAAACTCATTCGTGATCTGCGGTATGGCAACGTAGGCAATTGGGCGCGACTGCTCCAGCAGCGAACTTTCTTTGGTATCGCGTGCAATGCCGACGATTTCGTAATCGCCGCTGTTGCCGATATTGATCCGGTTCCCGAGGGCATCCCCGTCCGGCCACCAGCATTTCGCCATGGCCTGGCTGATTACGGTTACTCGCGGCGCGGAGGCGTTGTCTGTCTCGCCAAGGCCGCGGCCGCGCAGCACTGCGATGCCGATGGTCCGCAGATAGTTCGGACTGACGAAGCGTGTTTCGATGGAGCGGCTCTGGTCTTTGCGGCCCGTCGGCCAGCCGCCATTGTTCAGCCCGCGGTCGAGTGGCAAGCCGTTCACGGCGCCCGCGGCACGCACACCCGGCGTATGAACAAGCTGCTCTACAACGCGCGCGGTCAGGGACGCATAGCGTTCCGTCCTGCCATAGGAATCGCCCTTCAGGGTCACCTGGCCGATCGTCACGTGCTCCGTTGCAAAGCCGGGCGCGATGGCCCGCATGGCCAGGAACGTATGCAGCAGCAACGATGCGGCCATCAGCAGAACGAAGGTGAGGGAAACCTGCGCCACGATCAGCATGCGGCCAGCACGGTGATAGGTTCTGGATTGTCCTTGTGAGCCGTCGTTGCGCAGGCCTGAGTTCACCTCGCGGCCAAGTATTACGGACGCGGGCAGCAGGCCAAAGAGCAACATACCTGCTCCAGCTAGACCCGCGGCGGCAATGGCCAGCGGCCACAGTGCGGCGGCAGGCTGCAGGCGAGGCATGTCAAGCGGTGCGTACAGCACAAACGCCTGCGCCGCGACACGAGACACCAGCAGGCCAAGCGCCGCGCCGGCAACGGCAAGCATTGCGGATTCGGCAAGCAGGAGACGCAGCAACGCCGCACGCCCCGCTCCGAGTGCACTGCGCACGGCCAGTTCTCGTGTCCGCGCAGCCGTCCGAGCCACCATCATGCCAGCAAGATTCAGGCATGCAATCAGCAGAACTGCGGCTGCGGCGCACAACAGCAAAAGCAGGCTGCCGCGCACGTCTCCCGCCAGGGCCGCTCGTAAAGGAAACGCATCCAATCCTGCCGCGTTGCCGTTGCGAGTCGTCCATCGGCTGTACCAGGCATTCTGACGCGCAAACTCTGGCAATAGACCACCAAGCTCCAACTGTGCCTGCTGCTGCGAAACGCCGTCCCGCAACCGGCCAATCATGGCGTAATTCGTTCCGTCGTATCCTTCGTCCTTCGGACTCATCTGCAGCGGCTGGAAGATTCCGGCGGCAGAGGTTTCACGCGTACCGCCCTGCATGTCAGCCAAGACACCCGCCGGCAGCACGCCGATGACTGGCACGTCTTCTCGGTCGATGTGAACCAAGTGACCCACAATGTTCGGATCCGCCGCGAAGAGCGTCCGCCACATACGGTCACTTAGCAGCGCGGCACGCGGTCCACCGGACCGGTCTTCATCGGCGCTGAAGCCTCGGCCCAGTCGAGGATAGATGCCCAGCGTAGGCAGAAAATCATGGGAAATCCGCAATTGTTGCACTGGAAAGGCGTACCCGCGTGCCGCCGAAGGGTCGGCCACATTGACGCCGGTAGGTCCACCATCGCTTACGCCCACAGATTCGTACGATCTTGCATACCGGCGAATGAAATCAGCCGCACTCCCGACCTGGCTTGTGGACGCGGGTGCCCCCGGAAAATGGAAGCTGAGTGCGACCAGCCGGTCTGGTTGCTTGTACGGCAGCGGTGCCAGCAATACCTGCCGCGAAATGCCGAACATGGCTGCAGCCACGCCGATGCCAATGCCAAGCGTGAGCAGCGCCGTGAGCGTAAACCCAGGCGCACGCCGCAGGCTGCGCAGCGCGAAGCGAAAATCCTGCAAGATCTCGGTCATCATGGTGTGGTCCTCTCACGCGGGTGTTGGAACGAAGTGCCTCGCATCCGCTGGTTTCAGGCGTTCGACGGCGCGCTGTACCCGATCGAAGGGGCGTTGCGGTACTCCGTTTCTGCATCTGCAAGCAGCCGCTTCAGTTCTCCTTCCGCGACCACCTTGCCGTCGAATAGGTGCACCTGGCGGTCGGCATGCGCTGCGAACCGAGGGTCGTGGGTGACCATGCAGATGGTCGCGCCTTCGCTATGCAGATCGGCCAGCAGGCGCATCACGGCTTCACCGTTCTTCGAGTCAAGATTGCCGGTCGGCTCGTCCGCCAGCAGGATGCTTGGCGACCCCGCAAGCGCGCGCGCCACGGCCACGCGCTGTTGCTGACCGCCGCTGAGCTGGGCAGGGTAGTGGCGCAGCCGATGCGCCATGTTCACGCGCTCCAGCGCCTGCACGACCCGCTGTTTGCGATCAGCCGCGGCCATGCCGCTGCGATAGGTCAGCGGCAACTCCACGTTTTCATACACAGTCAGGTCGCCGATCAAATTGAAGCTCTGGAAGATGAATCCGATCTCCTGGTTGCGGATGCGCGAACGCTCCGCGAAGTTCAGGCCGGCGACCTCCTTGCCGTTCAGCGTGTAGGTGCCCTCAGACGGCGTGTCAAGCAGGCCCAGGATCGACAGCAGCGTGGATTTGCCGCAGCCCGACGGCCCGCTCATCGCCACATACTCGCCGCGCGCAATGCTCAGATGCACGCCGCTGAGCGCGTGTGTTTCGATTTCGTCGGTGTAGAAGACCTTTGTCAGGCCGCTGATGTGGATTAAATTCTCGGCTGCGTTTGCGTTCATCACTGATTCTCCGCTGACGTAATGACCTGTTGATTTGCTGCGTCTCTTACTGCTCGACCCGGATCCGGTCATTGCTGTCCCACTTGCTCATGTCGCTCAGGATGACGGTGTCGCCCTGCTGCAAACCGCCTATCACCTGGATCGAGTTGACCGACGCGCGACCCACCTGCACCTGCACACGCTGGGCCGATTTGCCGTCGGGCGAAAGTTTGAACAGGCTGATTGTGCTGTTCTCGTTGCCCTGGGCAGGCCGGCCCACGTAAAGCACGTTGTTAAGCCGGTCCAGATCGATGGTGCCGTCGACGCTTAGGTCAGGTCTCGCTCCCTGCGGCAATGCTCCATCTAACGCAACATCGACGGTCACGGTTCCGTTCTGCACGGCGGGGTCGATGCGCGTGACGCGTCCAGCAATCACGCCATTGTGGGTATCGATAGCCGCGGGCTGATTCAGCTGAATATCGCGCGCCTGTGTTTCGGCTATCTTTAGCGACGCTTTCAGTTGGTCTGGCTGTACCACTTTCGCCAGCGTCGTTCCTACGGTCACATGTTCGCCCACCTGATGCGGCAGGTCGACCAGTACGCCCTCTATCCCGGCGCGCACACTTAGGGCGTCCTGCTGTTTCTGCTTTAGAGCGAGCAAGGCTTGTGCCTGCTCTACCTTTGCTTGTTGCACGGCAACCTGGGTTCGGATCGTCTGCTGATTCAGCTGCAGACGCTTGCCTTCGATGTCGTTGCGCACGCCAAGTTCGTCCGCTTTGCCGCGGCTTTCGTTGTACTTCAGGCCGCTGATCACACCCAGCTCCAACAGGCTCTTATCCGTTTGTGCCTGCAGTTGCGCCTGTTTCTGATCTTGGCTTACGGTCGCAGCGCCCGCACGTTGTGTCATCAGGTCGCTTTCGGCCTTGGCGCGTGTGTTCTGCAGGTCGGCCTTCGCGGCTTGAAGTTGAAGCTGAGCGTCCATCAACTGCTGCTGGGTTGCAGGGTCAACCAGGTCCATAACTACGGTGTCCGGGTGAACCATCGCGCCAGGGAGCACACGAATGCGGACAACAGTCGCATCGGTCTCTGCCGGGATGAGGCGGATGCGGTCCTCGCGCGGAACCAGTGAGCCGGGACCGCGCACCTGGCGCAGCAGCGTGCCGCGCTTCACAGCGTCGGTGAACAGCGGGCCATCCACGGTGGGCACCGCTGGCTTGAGCCGCACGATAAAGAAGGCGACCGCGCCAAGCAAGACTGCAGCTACCGTGCCAAACACGATGCTGCGACGTTGCCGCTTGCGCCTCAGATCAGGACGAGCAATATCCATGCAACGACAACAGTTGCACGCGCCCTTCCAAACGGTTTTGGCAAGAATCCTGCGGATTCAGCAGCATTCACGACGGAGCGGTCGCAGCGACGGTGTTCAGTTCCGCGCAGGCTGTCCGCTTGTGAACACCTTGGTGGTGCCGATGGAGCACAATCTGAACGCGCCGGGTTCAGTCGCGGTTCGGCACAAGGCCGATGGCCTTCTGCATCGGCGGGATCTCGGGGCTGGACATGAAGCTCTTCCAGACAAGACCGGTCCGGCCATTTTCAATCATCACGACCTGCGGTGCCTGGTTCAGACCCATGTTCGTGCTGCTGTACCAATTGTCGGTTTGGTTGAATGCATCGCGAAAGCCGTAAATGCTCCACAGATTCCTGCCCAGATCGCGGTACCAATGCTTGATCGCAAGCAGCGACTCGTGTGACGTGTAGCAGTAGGAACTGACTGCGCCCGTGGGAGCGATGGTTCCGTCGTCTTCTTCAAACGGCTTGTACTCGTGATACGAATCATTCGGACCATCGACCGCTGTCAGGCCCCAGCTATTCGCGCCATAGCCTTGGAAGTGACCGGGGTTGTTTACCGCGTAGGCCTGGTTCATCAGGGCTTCATTGCGATTGTTGCGGAAATAATTTGTGTACTTGTCGCGAACACCGCGTGGGTCGTACCCCATGTAGCTGTATTGGGTAAAGAACAGGGGACCGGGTGTGCCAGGCAAATAGCCCTGCTCAAGAGGAATGCCGAAGTAGGTGTGCTTGATGCCGTACTCGCCGTGCGCGTCTTTTCCTTCGCGCTCGTAGCCAGTCTGGTACGTGGACGCGGGTACCGGGTGTGTCGGCGAGGCGATCGCAAGCAGATAGGTAATCATCACTTCATTCCAGCCCTGCAAGCGGTTTGCAATGTGAAACGCATAATTCGGCGACCAATGCCACCACAGTGCGTCGTGCAACGGTGTCGCCCGGAACCAATCCCAATCCACGCCGCGCCACAACCGGTTGACCGTGTCACGGACCTCCCGCTCTTGCGGATTGTCGCCGTTAAAGTACTGCCGCGCCGTGAGCAGGCCTTGCATCATGAATGAGGTTTCCACAAGGTCCGCGCCGTCATCGTATATGCCGAACAACGAGACCGTTTTGCCGGTGCGGCCATCCAGAAAATGCGGCCACGCACCGTGGTACTTGTCAGCGCGATCCAGGAAGTTGGCAATGCGCAGCATGCGTTTGGCGCCCTGCTCGCGCGTGATAAAGCCACGGTCGACGGCGACGACCAAAGCCATTACCCCGAAGCCGCTGGCGCCCATGGCGACCAGGTGGTCCGGACCGGGTTGCGACTCCAGCGCCATGCCGCTGTTTGGCTCCGCACCATCCCAGTAGTAACGAAAGCTGGCCCGCTGCACCATGGTCAGCAGATCGTCGTCCGTCATGGTGTGCGTCGACGCTGTTGTCGCCGGCGTAGGCGCGGACTCGCGCATCTGCGCATCGCGTGCCGACACCCGGTAGCTGGCCTGCATGTCGGGCGCGCCCAGCCAATCGGTGAACCGGTGCACGCCGTAACGCTGAACGCCCACCTGCCGGTAGGGTCCGCCGTGCTCTGAACGGGACACGACATACTCCGTCGTTAGCGCATCGTTGGGCGCCTGCCATTCCAGATCTACGTGCCGTTCGTAACCGATTGCAGTAAGCGCTTGCGGTGCTGACGGGACGCCCTGCATAGCGATACCGCTGTCGATTCGGATCTCATCGACGTAGAGCGTGTGCGGCTTGCCATCGGCGCCGTTCTGGCTGAAGAGCACACCATTCAGCCCTGAAGGATCGAATGGTCGAAGCGATGCGGAGGCCAGCTTCGTCGTGTCCACCGCAATGCGTGTCCAGCGTCGTGCCGGCACGTCCACGGTAAACCCGCTCAGTGGGGCCGCCGTAGTGTGGCCGCCGCCGCGACTGGTTACGGCAAAACGCGGCAGGTCTGCGGCATGGATTGCATTCGGAGACCACACCCAGAACGAAACGATGGTGCCTTGCCAGCGCAGCTCTCCGTTGCGCCACTGTATCGGATCGATACTCACGTCCCACCCACCGTTCGGTGCAGAAGTCCACGACACTTCCAGCGCATTCGGACCGCTTTTGAACTCCCTTGTCTCAAGCGGCAAGCGATCGTGGACCAGTTTCACCGTGCTCGGGGCAGAGATGTTGCCGCGACTGTATGAATAGTAATCAGACGCGGGACTGCCGGCAAAAATAGTGTGCTGCGCGAAACGATCAAACGCCTCTGTCTGCGCCCGCATGATGCTGCATGCGCAACCGCCGCCAATTACCAGGCAAGCTGCCCAACGCTTTCGTATGCCGAGCATGCACTTCTCCTAGCGTCTCTGTAATGTCACGATAACCAGACCGTATGCCGGCACTGTCAATCGCATGTGGCCATTCTGCAGTGCGGAGCTCTCGGGAGCGGAAAGCGCGGCGGCGTCCTTGAGCGTCTTGATCTGTTCACGCGTAAGCGAGCCCGACGGTCTGCCCATGCGGTCAAACGCGGCGAGTGCATTCCCGTGCGTTGGATCCACGCGCCACACCTGCACCGCGGCATCCTTTGCCACGTGCTCCAACTGAACGTCATAGGTACGGTCTGGACCTGCAGGCGCGGTCGACGCAGTGTAGGTCGCGCCTTCGCCACCCGGCGGCGCATAGTTCCACAGCGCCAACGTCAGTGTGCCGTCGGAACTCGTCGTTGCAAGCGCGTTGTCTGACTTGACCGCAATGCGCTGGGTGCCGAGCTTGTGCAACAGCGTGAAAGCATGAAACGACGGCTTAGGAATATCGTCGGCCGCGATAATGCCGAAGCCGCCATAGAATGGCGTCCGCACCACGCCTTGTTCTTCAAAAACATCGCTGAAGGACCAATACGCCAGGTTTTGCACAATACCATCGCACTGGCGAATCGTGTTCGCGAGCCACGGCCCCATGTAAGGCGAGTCGGTTACGTTCGGCTCATTGGCGTAACTTGCACCGTACTCTGAAAAGATCAGCGGCAGGTGCGGCATGGGCGAAGCGGTAATCTGATCGTGTACCTTCTTCACCGACCGATAAATCATGGTGCTACGCGGGATCGACTCATTCGTGCCGAACACGTCCTTTGCCGTGTCGTTCGCGTACACGTGCGTGGAGACGAAGTCGACCGGCACGTTGTTGTCATGAACGTGACGAATGAAATCAGGAACCCACGCGGCTTGTGCCGTTGCCGGACCGCCCACGCGCAGACGAGGCGACACGGTTTTCAGCGCGCGAGCCGTGTGGTCGTAAAGCTGCCAGTAAGTCGCCTGCTTTGGATCGCCACCCCAGAAATCCAGGTTGGGCTCGTTCCAGACCTCAAAGTTCCAGTGGGCGACCTCGTCCAAGCCGTAACGGTCGACCAGGTGCTGCCCGAAGGCGGTGATCATGGCATCCCACTTGGCGTAGTCCTGCGGCGGCGAGACACTCGGCCGATAGAAGAACGACTGCGTGATGTTAGGATCAGCGGCTAACTTGCGCGGCATAAAGCTGAGCTCGATGTAAGGCCGAACGCCCCGGTCCAACAGGCCGTCGTAGATCTGGTCGACATAACTGAAGTTATAAACAGACGCATCATTCGCCTTTTGCGCTTCCAGCCCAGGGTTCCGCGTCATGCGGTCCGGGTCATACAGCCCGATCTCGTCCATCAGAATGCCATGAAAGCGAATCGAATCGAAGTTTGTCGCATCCTTGACCTGCTTCAAATCCTGCCGATAACTCTCGCGTAACGAGAGAATCGCTCGCCCCGACCCAAACGTCTGCTCCCAAAAATGTGGAAAGGGCGTCGTTCTCGCGGACGCATCGACGGTGATGCGTTCTTCCGCCGCCGCTTGCTGCTGCGCATGCATCTGTGCGCCACTCGACAGCAGCACAGCCATCGCAAGTAAGTTCAAACCGGATTGCCAGGTCTTCATGATCTTAGTTCCTAGGAGATGTGTGCTGTCTTATAGCCAGCGCTGCTGAAAGTCGTTTACCTCAAAGCGAAGGGAGAGTGCCGGGCCGCACACTCTCCCTTTCCGTTGAGCGAAACGCGCTAGAAGCTGATGCGCGCCTGTAGCTGCACCTGGCGGCCTGCGAGGCCGGCCTGCGAGATGCCGAAGTGGCCGCTATCGATGTTGCTGTCGACGTTAGGGCTTGGGTTTGTCTGGTTTAAGACATTGAAGGTATCGACGCGAAACTCAAAGCCGGTGCGCTCACCCAGGTAGCGGTTGGGAAGGCCAAATGACTTGGTGACGGTCGCGTCCAGAGAGGAATAGCGTGGGCCGACCTGGCTATTTCGTCCCACACCTGGAATTGGGTAGAAGTTAGGCAAGTTTGGGAAGGTGGACGGACGGAGTTGTGCCGACGTATACGCGTTAAAGTACGTGCGACCGCCGCGCGAGAAGTTTGGCGACAGGCCCGAGCCGATGTAGGCACGGTTACTGCGATCACCACCCGCGCCGCCCAGGTATGCAGTCGGCCTTAGCGTGCCGTAGCCGCTGCCTACGTAGAACGCGTCTGTGTTGTAGTTCACCGTCGGTGTCCACGGAAACCCGGAGTGCAGGTTGTAAATGCCGCTAATGTTGAATCCGTTCAGCGCGACCTTCGCGAACCGGTTGGCGCCGTAGTAGAACTTCGGCGTATACAGGCCGTAAATCTTCAAGGCGTTATTTACATTGAAGTCAGATCGTGCACGCAAGTAGATCGGGTTGTAGCTATATGGGTCCATTGTGTATGGGCCGGAATTATCATCCATGCTCTTGGACCAAACGTAGCTCGCGTCCAGACTAAAATTGTGACTCATGTTGTGCTTCAGATCCACAATCAGAGCGTTGTAATTGGACTGCCCGTTGTCACCGAAGTTCTCGATGTAATTGGTCTGCGGGTTGAATGCGTAGCCCAGGTAGGCACCGCGGGTGTACAGGTCTTCGTGATAGACCAGGTGACGCGCCGTGCTGCCCTGGTATGTCGCGGAGGCAACGATCTGATGGCCCAGATCGCCCTGCACTTCCATCGAATAGTGATGTACCTGCTGCGTTTTCGTGTGGTAAGGAACCGTGGTGAGGCGCAGACCGGTCGAGGTCGGTAGACCGTTAGCGCCATAGTTGGTGACCGTGTTGCTGTTTGCCGCAAATCCGAAAATTTGCGACAAATCCGAAGGCAAGTTATACTGCACCCGCGAATCGGCCGCCAGCGGCGTTCCCACAAAGTTGGGGGTAACGGCATCGTTCGGGTTGTTGGATTGATTCGCGGTCAGCGCGATTTCAAACTGGTTATAGTTCAGACCGTAGCCACCGCGCAACACGAATCGCTTGTTGAACAGGTCCGGGTTATAGGCAAATCCAAGCTGTGGACCGAAATTGCCTTTCTGCGGAACCCATGAGTTGCCGCCGCGCACAAGCTGCAGACCAGTAAAGGTGTTGACGCCTGACCCCAGCACCACATGCGGCAGATTGTTCTGCTTGGAGTACAGCGAATCGAAGTAGTTGTAGCGAACACCGATATTAAACGTCAGGTTTTGGGTGGCTTTCCAGTCGTCCTGGACGAAGGCACCGGTAATCCACTCACGCATGTCGTAGCGATTGCTGAACGGCACGCCAGTAAAGCGACTGAACTGCCCCGATTCTGAGTAAGGCGCGTCGTTCAAGAAGGTCCAGATGTTCGAGAATGTGAACGTCGGACGCGCGGCATACAAAGCATCCTGCAGGTAATGCAGTTGTGTCGCATCACCACCAAACTTGATCGTGTGCGTGCGAATAATCTTCGTCGCTACATCCTTGTAACCAAAAGTCCACTGGTTTAGGTGGCTCGGTCCTGGCGTTCCGAACTGCTGAAAATTGCTGCCGCCCGGCGCGTTAATGGCGGTCTGAGTAAGACCGAACGGCACCTGCGGGTTGTCCGTGAGTTCGTTCCAGCGCCAGCCAGCCGCATTCACGCGTGCTTCGTTCAGGAAGCTGGGCGAAAAGGTGCGGTTGTAAATCAGCGACAAAGCTTCATTGATCTGATTGTGGTGATACGTGTTGTACGCGCGCGACGCTCCGTTGATTGAGTTCTGCGACTGCGGCTGCCAATAAATGGCAAAGGCCAGGTGGTCTTTCTGCGTGACATCGGCGTCCATGCGGCCGTTGTATTGCGTTTGGGTCGCGCTAAACGGGCTGGCAGTCTGGTAGGTGATCAGATCGGCCACGCCATCTAGGCCACCGCCGATACCCGGCTGTGTGTTGGACACATATGAGGGGTCCAGCGTACCGCGTGCGGTACGGAGCGGCGAGCCGACGTCCACGCCACCGCTGACCGTGTGGCAGTAGGGGCCCTCGGCGATACCGATCGAAGCACAGGTGGTTGTGAGCGGGGTTGCGCCGATGATATTGCGTCCGGTGATAGTGTTGTACCGATTCGAGATGTAGCCGGAAGGCGCGGCGTTCTCAAATGCCGTGGTCGTGTACGTTCCATTCGTGGTCGTATCCGTGCTGTTGCGGATCGTCTCATACGCGAAAAATGCGAAGATGCGATTTTTCAGGATCGGTCCGCCGATGCTGCCGCCAATGTCGTTATAGCGGGCGGTGTCGCGCACCAGGCCGTGAGCTACGGCGCGGTTCACGTTGTTGTTCGCCACACCGGCGCCCAAGGTGAATGGCAAAGCAGAATTTGGCCCGTTGTAGCGATTAAAGGCGTTCAGGCCAGGCCGCGTGACTCGGAAGAAGGCACTGCCATGCACCTGATTGGTGCCGCTCTTTGTCGTCACTTGCAGGTTCGCGCCGCTGAACCGGCCGAACTCGGCGTCATACCCGTTACTCGTGATCTTCAGGTTGTCCACCGAATCCGCGTTAGGCGTGATTACGGTCGTGCCACCCCAGACCGCGGAAGTAGTGTTAATGCCATCGATGCTGATGCCGTTCGTCTCATACTGCCCGCCATTGGCAATCGCCTGTGGGCCGTTCTCCGTGGCGAAGATGCCCGACGAATTGGACGAGCCGCCCGGTCCCTGCTGACCGGGAAGGTTGTTGGTGCTGCCGTTGCCACTGCGCTGGGCGTCGCCGAAGGAGCCGGGGGCGAGCTGCGCAAGCTGGAAAATGTCGTGGCCAGCCGTGGGCAGATGCTGGATCTGCTCTGCCGTGATGGTGCCCGAGATTGAAGCCGTTGCGGTTTCCAAAGGAGACACGGCATCCGCATTTACTTCCACGGTTGTGTTGGTCGCGTTCACCGACAACTCGACGTTGATGTTGTTCGCCTGCTCAGGAGTGATGGTCAGGTTGTTGATCGTCTTAGTCGAAAACCCGGCCATCGTTGCGCTGAGCGTAAAGCTGTCCGGCGGCAACGCGTTGAAGTTGTACACGCCGGACCCATTGCTGGTGGACGTCAACGTCTTTCCAGTCTGGTTGTCGAGCAAGGTGACCTGCGCGCCGGGGACGATGGCGCCGGTTGGGTCCGTGACGGTGCCGGTGATGGAAGCGCGGAACTGGGCGTGGGCTGCCGGGGCGAAGGCAACGACTGCGGCGGAGGCCAGCAGCGCGGCCCGGCCTGAGGTGAGGAGGCCCTTTTTCGTGAAAGGGCGATAGGGGACGAACATGTACAGCCTCCGAAGGGTTCATGCAAAGGTTTGCGCTGCGGTCAGCATCTCCGCGCAAACCTTTGCATAGGAACATCGCAGACTATCGCTCTTCCGGTTCATCGCTGTCAAGCTGGTGCCGGCAACTCTGCTCTAATAGAGCCAACCCCGCACTCATGACCAGGTCAGCCCCCGAAACCGGACTCGCTACGAACGGCAGAAACACCACAGTTTCCCTTCGGACCTTGTCCGAGCACCTGGGCCTTTCCATGGCGTCGATCTCGCGCGTGCTCAACGGCTCGCCCGCGGCCCAGGCCATTCCCAAGGCCACGCAGGCAAGGATTCTGGAAGCCGCCCGCGAATTCAACTACCGGCCTAACCAGCTTGCCCGCTCGTTGCGCAGCGGCCAATCCACCAGTGTCGGCGTGCTGATCCCGGAAATCTCCGAGGGATACGCCGCGGCCGTGCTCGCGGGCATTGAAGAGACGCTTTCCGCCGCCGGTTACGCGATGATGATGATCACGCACCACCATCGTGCCGAGGTATTGGAGCGCTCCGAACGACTGTTCGCCGAGCGCGCCGTGGATGCCGTGATTGCGGTGGACACAGCCTTGCCGCTTTTCGGTCCGATTCCGACCGTTACGGTCTCGTGTCCGGACGCGCACCCGTACGTGACCAACATCGTGCTCGACAACGACAGGGCTGCGGAAATTGCCCTGCAGCACCTCCACGCCCTTGGTCATCGGCGGATCGCGATCATCAAGGGCCAGCCGTTCAGTTCAGAGACGGAAGTCCGCTGGCGAGCGATTGAGCGCGTCGCTGCCTCGCTTGGTCTACCGCTCACGCCCGGCCTGGTCGCGCAAATGGAAGAAGACCTGCCCAGCAGCGAACCGGGTTACCGAGCCGCGTGCCGGCTGTTGAAGCAGGGCGGCGACTTTTCTGCGCTTTTTGCCTTCAATGACGTTTCCGCGATCGGCGCGATTGCAGCTTTGCTCGACGCCGGCCGCTCTGTTCCAGAGGACGTTTCGGTGCTTGGCTTCGACGATATCGCGCTGGCGAGCATTCACCGGCCGGCCTTGACGACAGTCCGGCAGCCGCTGCATCACATGGGCGTCCTTGCCGCCAATGCGGTGCTGGAAATGGTGAACGCCGGTCCAGACTCCAAGCTTTCGGCACAACAGATTGTGGTCGCGCCGGAGCTGGTCATACGCTCCTCAACCCGGGCGTGTCACGGAGCGGAAAGCAGTCCGGCTTGAGCGGCATGCCGAGGCGCAGGGCGTGAGTATCAGTGCGGCCCGACGCCCGCTGGCCCTCTACGTGTTGTTCGGTCTGACAGGTGTGGGTCTTGTGCTGCCCGGCACACTGCTGCCGTTTCTGGCGCGGCGCTGGGGCTGGCAAGACGGCCGTTCGGGACTGCTCTTTTTTTTGTTCTTCGTTGGCACAACGGTTGGAGCCTTCTGCGCGCGCGGCATGCTCGGCCGTATGCTGTTGCTTGCAGGCTTTGCCGTCGCGGCCCCGCTTGCGTGGCTGCCGATACTGCACGGCCCCACGATCTTCGCCGCGGTTGTGCTGAATGGTTTCGGCCTGGGGCTGACGATGACCGCAGTGACGCTGCTGCGTTCGCGGCAGGTGCGGGGCGAACGCGTGACGGAATTGGCTCGACTGAATCTGCTGTGGGCGCTTGGCGCAGCGTGTGCGCCTTTTCTGCTACTGCGGTCGGCAGCATCGGTGGGACTCACGGCGACGCTGCGGAGCTACGCTGCCGTAATTCTGCTCTGCGCGATGGCGGCGGCGCTTCCGCTGTGGAGCGAGGACGTACCGACAGAAGGCACTTGGGCAGCATGGCGGCGCGTGCGCGCCCTGCCTGCGCTATTCGCCATCTCCCTTCCGCTGGCGACCGGCATTGAGGCCGGCGTAGGTGCATGGCTGGTCACTTACGCCTCGCGTGACGGCGCGGCGCATCACGCTGTTATCACGGCGGGCAGCGCTCTGTGGGCTGGCCTGCTGCTGAGCAGGTTGCTGTTCTCCGGTCGGAGGTTTCGCCTGCCCCAAAGCCGTTTCACCGGGGCGGCCTTTGCAGGACTGCTCGTGTGCGGGCTGTTGCTTCTGTTCAGCGGCAACGCGGCACCGGCCATCGTCGCGGGCGCCTTCTGCGCGGGGTTCGGCATCGGTCCCGTCTATCCCCAACTACTCGCCTTGCTGTTGAGCAGCAGCGAGGCCGGGAACGCGGGCTTTCTGCTTGCGGGCGCAGGTTCCGCTCTGCTGCCGCTCCTGATCGGACAAGTTTCGCAACACACGCACTCGCTGCGGCTGGGCCTGCTTGTGCCCCTTTTGGCCTCGGTCGTGCTTCTGCTATCGCTGCTGTACGCCGCGCAAATCGCAGGCAAGCGGTCACGCCTCGGGTAGTAGCATCAGAGTCGGTCGTACTCCATGCCCTTGATCAAATCTCCAACGCAGACCAGCGATGTGCCAGTCGACACGCTTCGCGCAAACGGGAAAGCGGAGGTAAGCGACGATCTGCCCGCCGCACCCGGCGAGCGGGAGATCTGGCCGGAGCCGGCCGAGGGCGGGCTTTGGAGCGTTATCGTCGCGCTTCTGAAGTACCTGACGCAGACAGACGTTCACACGTATGCGTTTTCTGTTGCTGCAAACGTCATCCTCTCGTTATTCCCATTCATCGTCCTGCTGCTGACGCTCTCCAGGCAGGTCTTCCACTCGAATACCATGACGAACGTTGTGGGCCAACTGATGCACAGCTTTCTGCCCACGGGGCAGGACTTCGTGATGCGCAACATGGTCCTGTTGGCACATGCGCGAAAGGGTGAGCAGGTATTTTCTGTCGTCATGCTCGTCATCAGCTCAACCGGCGTCTTTCTGCCGCTTGAGGTGGCGCTGAACAATGTGTGGCGCGCTCCGAAAAATCGCAACTACCTGCACAACCAGGCGGTTTCGCTCGGACTTGCATTCGCGGTGGGTGCCATGGCCATGATCTCGGTCGCGCTCTCGGCGGGGCAGCAGGCGGTGCTTGGCTTCCTGTTCTTCGGCCATACCGATAACCTCGTCTACCAGGTTATCTCGCGCTTTTTTCTGAACGTGCTTGCCGGGGCTGGCAGCATGGCCATGTTCTTCCTGATCTACTGGATCCTTCCCAATCGCAAGATACCGGTTCGCGCCGTGCTGCCCACGGCAATTGTGACCGGGGCTCTCTGGGAGGTGGCGAAACATCTCTACATCGCCGCGCTGCCATGGCTCGATTTTCAAAAAGTCTATGGGCCGTTCTATATTTCCGTGGGCCTCATGATGTGGGCGTTTCTATCGGGGCTCATCCTGCTCGCAGGCGCGCATTTTTCCGCCACCCGGCATGCCTTGCACCTGGTGCGGCAACAGACGGAGCAGCGCTGATGCCGCTGCAGTGGCGGACGCGTCCACGGGCCCAAACGGACCCGCGGTTTCGCGCTCCTGCAGCTGGCACGGGCGCAAGAACAACTGAGCCAATACCCGCATACCTTCGGCCTCTCGCGGTTGCAACAACACTGGTGTTCGCTGCGGCATTGCTGCCTGGATGGGTCGGCGCCGTCATGCAGCCGCTGCGCTGGGCGTTGCTGCTGGCATTCGCCATCGCAGCAGGCGTGTATGCAATTCGTCAGCTCCGCAATGGCCTGCTCTGGCGCCTGCGCAACAAGCTGGTGCTGACCTATTTGCTGATTGGCCTTGCTCCGGTTGCTTTGTTTTTTACGCTCGTGTTTCTCAGCAGCTATGTGGCCTTCGGTCAGTTTGCGGTCCACCTGGTCAGTTCGCGGCTCCAGATGCAGAGCTCGGTGTTGGGCCAGAGCAACATGACACTCGCACGGTATGCCGCGGCTGTAATGGATCATCGGCGTGCCAGCAACGCGACCGACGAACTCAGGCTGCCGGGCTTTGAGGATGCAACTCGTATTGCCGAAAAGTCCGGCCTGCAACTCGCTGTGTTTCAGGATGGCAAGCCCTTGGCAGTCGCCGGGCTCACGGGTCATGCCCGAACTCCACTCTGGCTCTCCGACTGGGTCGCGCAGCACGCCGTTCACGGCATGGACGGCTTTGTGGAAGACGGCGCCGTGATGTACCTCGCCTCCGCGCACTCGGCGCAAACTGCGGACGGTCATTTGATCACTGCCATCTCCAGCGAGCCTCTGGACGACGCGCATCTGGCCTCCGCCTCCGCCGGCATCGGCCGCATGTATTTGCTACCTGGGCTCGTGCCACATCCTGAGCACCGCTTAAGCCGCGCCGAGGAGGAGCATGCTCGCATCGCTGGCGGAATAGCGCCGAGCGCGGCCAACCTGCTGGATTTTCGCGTACGTTTCCTGTCTTCATTGAGTGCGGCCGATTGGGAAACGGGCCAGACATTGGCGGTCCCGATGAACGTCGAGTCGCGGCCTTCCGTCCTGTACGACGAACTCTTCTCCGAGTCGCTCACCGGCCGCAACACAGATCTTGTCCGTATGGCGTTCCTGATTGTTTGCCTTCTTTTTGCGGTACTTGAGGCGTTTGCGCTGTACATGGCGCTTCGCCTGAGCCGCACCATCACCGGGTCAGTAGAAGACCTGTACGACGCAACGGTGGCGATCGATCGCGGGGAACTGCAGCACCGCATCGCGGTCAAGCAGGACGATCAACTTGCGGACCTGTCACGCTCCTTCAATCGCATGAGCTGGTCGCTGGGCCGCCTGATCGAGCAGCAAAAAGAAAAGGAGCGCATGGAAAGCGAGCTCTCCATCGCGCAGGAGGTTCAGGCCAACCTCTTTCCTTTGCTGCGCACGGCACCCATGGACGAGCTGGAATTGCATGGCATTTGCCGCCCGGCACGCACCGTCTCAGGGGACTACTATGACTTCCTCACGTTTGATCGCAAGGTCGGCAGCAACGGCCACGCACGGCGTGAGGTCACCGGCCTTGGCGTCGCGCTTGGCGACATCAGCGGCAAGGGCATTTCCGCTGCACTGCTCATGGCTACGCTGCACTCCGCGGTGCGTGCCTACCGTTTCGCGAGTGAAGAATTGCAGGCTCCAGAGGCGCAGCATGCAACCCATGGTGAATCGCAGGAATGCAGTGAGCTCTTCGTCTCGCCGGGCCGCGTTTTGGCATTGCTCAACAAGCACCTGTACCGCTCCACGACACCCGAAAAATACGCCACGCTGTTTCTGGCGCACTACGATCGGCCAACGGCGCGGCTTACCTATTCCAATGCAGGGCAGCTGCCGCCGTTCGTTTTACGTACGGACGGCTCGCTGGAACGGCTGGATCGCGGCGGTACCGTAGTCGGTCTGATGGACAACATGAGCTACGACGAGGACTCTGTCCAGATGAATCCGGGCGACATTCTGATTGCCTACTCCGACGGGGTCACCGAGCCGGAGAATGACTTTGGCGAGTTCGGCGAGGATCGCCTGATCGCCGTCGTACGCCAGTTTCGCGACGAGCCGCTGGAAGTGATCAGCGGTGAGGTGATGCGTGCGCTGGATGCGTGGATCGGCGAGAGCGAGCAGCCGGACGACATCACGCTGGTGCTCGCGCGCCAACGCTAGCTCGCACGCCAAGGTTCGCTACGGCTTGGCGGTAAACGCCTTTACCACGATGGCATTCGGCTTGGCCCCGGCAGGCAGCAGCGTAAACAAAGTGGGTCCATTGCGGTCTCGCGTCCGGATCACGGCAACGTCGCCGCTCCGCGCGTCGCCCGCAAGCAACAGGTGCTCGTCCGCGCTCATCGCCAGCACATCCGGCCCGGCCCCCGTGCGTACGCTGCCGGTAATGCGGCCATCGTCGATGGAATAGGCGCTGAGTGATTCGCCGCCGAAGTTCGCAATCCAGAGCGTGCTGTTATCGCTCGCGACTAAGCCACGCGAAGGCTGCATGCCGATGCGATACGTGCCCCCGACCTCGTTCGTCCAGGTGGAAATCTCGCTGATCGTGCCGGAATCGAAATTGGAAGCAAAGATCTCACCACCGTCCGGTTTGACCGCAAGCTGGACCGGCGTCTTGCCCACGCGAAGCCTTGCGAGCACGTGATCAGCGATCAACTCGCCGTCCTGCCGTGCGGCCCAGCTGTCCGCCGGCTGCGCCAGCGAAACGCCCAGCACGGCGTCGTCACCGGAGCACGCGATGAATGCCTTGGTCGAAACCTGCGTGTGGTCGAGCGGAATGATCGCGATATCGGTCGCGCCGGTGCAGCCGTCGAACGTGGCTCGTAACTGCGGCGCGTCCGCGTCTGTCACGTTGTACAGAGAGACGCTTCCGGCCTTTCGGTTTGACACCACCAGTGTCCGCCCGTCCGGGGAAATCTTCGCCAGCCCCGGTTCTTCCCCGGTGCCGACCGTCGTCAGTTCGCGGTGGTTCACCAGGTCGACTACGCTCACCGTATTCGACCCGGCGTTCGCCACGTAACCACGTCGCCCCTGTGTGTCCACGCTGATCTGGTACGGCCGTTCATGCAGCGGCACGGTAGCCGTTACGGCGTTACGGGTCGCATCGATCACACTCAGGCTCCCGTCCCGGCCGGCAGCACCAGTGTTGACTACATAAACTTCGTTGCGTGTCGGGCTGGTGGCGGCGCCTGTCGGATTCGCACCGACCTGCAGCACGCGGTCCTGCCGCATCTGCACCAGGTCCAGCACACTCACCGTGCCGTTACCGCCGCTGGTCACATACGCATACTCGCGGTAGTTCGCGGGTTGATCCGGAAACCGGAAATGCCGGCAACCCGACATGGCGACCAGCGATAGCAGGGAAGCGGATGCCGCAATGCGTCTATGCATCGCGGCTGTCTGATTGAATCGCATCCGAGTTTGCGCGGCTCCAGCGACGTGCCAGGAAAGCCACATACCCGGCCTGCGCCAGTGCCATAACGGCGTACGCAATGTGCAGAAATCGTATGCTCTCCGCAGAGTACTCCACTACACGGCCTCGCTTTCCAGCAAGGTGTGCAGGCGATAGTCCGCGACCTGTTGCTCGCGCCGCAGGATCGCATACCGCCCCCACACCAGCACCGCACCCCAAACAAAGAATGCAAGCGTATTCCAGCCCAGAACTGCCTTCATCGCCGGATCCAGGAAGCCATCGCCGGTCAGCACCGGCGCAGGATGCTGCGTGCGCCACCAGCGGATCGACATGAAGACGATCGGAACGTTGATGCCGGCGAATACGCTAAGCACCGCAGCCAGCGTCTTGCTGCTCTCTTCCGCGGAGAAACGGCGAACCAGAAGGTAGCTGACATACAACAGCCACAGCAGCAGCGTGCTGGTCGTGCGCGCGTCCCAGGCCCACCAGATGCCCCAGGCCGGGCGAGCCCACAGTGGGGCCGCAGCCAAACCCGCTCCGATGAAAACCGTCGTGACCTCAGCCGCGGCGACGGCCAGCGCGTCCGTTTGCAGCGCCAAGCGGCGATTGCGCGAACGCAGATACAGGTACGCCAGTGAAGCAAGCATGTTCACGTAGGGAACCACCTCCCCCACGATGAACAAGGGTACATGCCAGTAAAAAATCCGCTGCACTGGGCCCATGGTGGCCTCGGTTGGCGCCACGTACCAAGCTTGGTAAAAACCAAACCCGAGTAGCGCGATTGCGACTGCGGTGCAGAGATAGAAGATGCGCTTCATGCTTCAGTCCTAGTATCGCGCATCACCCGCGCGGGTGACTCCTCCGTTTGCACGATGTTCGCACCGCGGCGGCCCTATTCCGCGTGAAGCACCGGCGCAAACAGCAGCAGCGCCACCGTCGTAAACGCGACGTCGTACCCGACGAGCAGGCGAACCCAGAGCATGGGATCGAACTCGCCCGTAATAATCGACGTCGTCGCATTCACCATAGCCAGCAACGCCGGAATCGACATGGGAAAGAGCACCATGGGCAGCAGAAGGTCACGGTTGCGCCCGCGCAGACTCAGCGCCGCGAAAAACGTCCCGTTCAGTACCAGCGCCCAGGTTCCCAGCGGCAGCACGGCCCCGAGCAGCCGCCAGTTCCCCAGCGTGTGCAGGTTGTAGAACAGAATGAACACCGGCACCAGTACCAGCTCCACCGCCGTAACAAACAGAAAGTTTGCCAGCGCTTTGCCAAGAAACAAAGCCGAGGGCGGTGCCGGCGACAGTCGATGTGCGTCTAGTACCTGATTGCGCTGCTCGCGGGTCCATGAGCCGTTCAAAGACGTGGTTGCTGCGAACAATAATCCTAGCCAACCGACGCCACCGGAGATCTGCCGCGCCAGCGTCGGGTTCGATGTGGGATCGAAGGCGAGCGAGAACACAACCGCGATCAGCAACGTGAAAAACAGCATCCCCATCAGCGTGTCGCGGCTGCGCCACTCTAGGCGCAGTTCCTTATGCAGATGCAGCCAGACGAGCGAACCGTAGTGCCGCAAATCGTTCATGCCTGCGGAGACCCAGGCGCGGTCTTCACCAGATCGGCGACCGTCGCGTCGGTGGAGCGCAGGTAATCCGCAGGCGTTAGCAGGATCTGCATGCCGCGTACTCCGGCCGAAACGCTTATGGTTTCGTGCAGCACCATCATCTCGTCCGCGTACACCGCAAAATCGCGTTTTGCGGCCAGGGCAGTGCAGCCCCCGCGAATGTACCCGGTCAGCGGCTCCAGCTCCTTCAAGGGCGCAAGTTCAGCCTTCTTCTGCCCAGCAGCCAGGGCAAGCTTTTTCAGATCGAGTTCAGCATCGCCCGCAATCACCGCAAACACGTACTCGCCGGACGAAGTGCGGCAAAGCAGCGTTTTATAGACCTGCTCTACCGGCATGCCGATCTTCGCCGCGACGCTCGGTGCCGCTAAGTCGTTCAGGTCGACCGTATACTCCTGCGTGCGGTACGGAATGCCAAGCTGGTCCAGCACGCGGCAGGCGTTTGTCTTCACGCGGCGGACGCCTCAACCTTAGCGGACGACGCCTCGATTGCCCCAGTCACGGGCGAGTGATCTTCTGTAACGATGCTGCCGTGGCGCAGATACATGGTCGTGTCCGCAACATCGCGCACCAACTCATGCTGATGTGTCGTCACAATCACGGTGCGCGCACCCTGCGCGTTTCCTGTCAGCGGCCAGGTCAGAAAATCCTGCAGAAGTACAACCAGCTCGCGTGCGCCGTTCACGTCCATGTTGGAAAAAGGTTCGTCAAGCAGCAACAACTCGGGGTCGGCCAGGATCGCCGCAGCCAGCGAAGCCCGCTGCCGCATTCCCTGCGAAAGCTGGCTCACGGAACGCTTCAAGTGCGGGTCGAGGCCGACCGCCCGCAGCGCCATTTCCGGCGAGGCGTGACACAGCGAACAGGCATCCGCCGAGCAGTGCAGACGCGCGAAGTAGCGCAGGTTCTCCATCGGGGTCAGCTCGTCATAAAGCATGGCCGCATGGCTCATGTACGCGATGCGGTGACGGTTCTGCGCCGGCGTTCCACCCAGCACGCGCACCACTCCGGCTGTCGGCGTAACAAGCCCTGCAGCCATGCGCAGCAGTGTGGATTTTCCGGCCCCATTCTCACCCAGCAGCGTGTGCATGCCGCCCACGGCAAAGCTGCAGGTCACGCGGCGCAATGCGGCAAAGTTCCCATACAGGCGCGATACGTCGACCAGTTCCACAGCGGGCTGCATCGCAGCTATCGTACCGCGCAAATGCTTCAAACCAGCAGGAAAGCTAATGCGAAACGACCGTCGCCGTAGGTGCGATCAGAGCCTTCTGCTGCCCGGGTTGCGCCGGAGCATACTTCGAGGCGCACTTGGCCTGCAACTGGTTGGCTTGGAACACGCCATCGCGGCCCAGGTGACCCATTGCGAGCGCCTGTGCGTCGTCCTTGAACGTGTCGGGCGGCGGCTCCGTTCCGTTGTACTGCACGGGCAATTCCTTGCCGAGCTCGAGCAGCACAAAGTCGGCATGGGTGCCTGCGCGGTGAATCGACCCGGGCTTTACGTTTCCGGCTACGCGCAGGTTGCGTGTGTACGCCTTGTTGCCAAGCTTCTGCATCTCGCCGATGGTCACGTAATAACTCTTCGCATCGCTCGCGCCGCTGATCGCCAGCCACAGCACAACGCCGACAATAATCACCGTCGCGGCAATCACCTTGATGGAGCCCTTCGACTGCATACCTTGAGCCTAGCAGGGCAGCCGTGACACCCGCCTCCACCCGCAGAAGGAGAAAGGTGCTGCGGCGTATACTCAACCGGAGCGCGAGGCAAAGGGAGAACAGGCAAAAATGGGCGCATTTACGGCGACAAGCGACAATGGAACGAACGGCAGCAACGGCCACAGCCACGCCACGGGCAACGGGTATGCCGTGCCGCAGCCACGCGCCGGGTGGATCGTGAAGCGCCGCGAAGAGGCCGCACGTACTGGTGACGCCAACATGAGCCAAACGCATTTCGCGCGCAAGGGCCTCGTCACGGAAGAGATGGCCTTCGTTGCTCACAAAGAGAAGTTGGACGCCGACTTTGTCCGGTCTGAAATTGCGCGCGGCACCATGATTATCCCGGCCAACATCATGCATCCTGAGCTCGAGCCTATGGCCATCGGCGTTGGTTCACTGTGCAAGATCAACGCCAACATCGGCAATTCCGCAATTACCAGCAACGTGGACGAGGAGCTGCGCAAGCTTCACACCGCGGTGCACCACGGCGCGGACACCGTCATGGACCTTTCCACGGGCGGCGACATCCCCATGATTCGTGAGGCGATTCTGCGCCATTCGCCGGTTCCCATCGGCACCGTGCCGCTGTACGAGGCGCTCAGCCGCGTCAAGCGCGTGGAAGACCTGAACATTGACCTATACTTGGAAGTCATCGAAGAGCAGGCGCAGCAGGGCGTCGACTATTTCACGATTCACGCCGGCGTCCTGGTCCAATATGTGCCCATGGTCTCCAAGCGCATCACCGGTATCGTTTCGCGCGGCGGCGCCATCATGGCTCAGTGGATGACGGCGAACCATAAGCAGAACTTCCTGTACGAACACTTCGACCGCATCACGAAGATCATGGCGAAGTACGACGTGAGCTATTCACTCGGTGATGGTCTCCGCCCCGGCTGTGTCGCCGATGCCAGTGACGAGGCGCAATTTGCCGAGTTGAAGACACTCGGCGAACTCACGCGTCAGGCGTGGAAAGACGACGTGCAGGTCATGATCGAGGGGCCCGGCCACGTGCCGATGGACAAGATTAAGGAGCAGGTCGACAAAGAAATGGAGCTCTGTGACGGCGCTCCGTTCTACGTTCTGGGCCCGCTCGTCACCGACATCGCACCCGGCTACGACCACATCACCTCCGCCATCGGCGCGGCCATGATCGGCTGGCACGGTGCGGCGATGCTCTGCTACGTGACACCGAAAGAGCACCTGGGGCTGCCGAACGAGAAAGATGTCAAAGACGGCATCATCGCTTACAAAATCGCGGCGCACGCGGCCGACATCGCGCGCCACCGTCCTGGCGCACGCGACCGTGACGATGCGATTAGCCATGCCCGCTACACCTTCGATTGGGACAAGCAGTTTGCGCTGTCGCTCGATCCAGACACGGCGCGTGGCATGCACGACGAAACGCTTCCCGACGACTACTACAAGGAAGCGGCTTTCTGCAGCATGTGCGGCCCGAAGTTCTGCTCCATGAACTGGTCCAGCAAGGTCGACAAGTACAACGAGGAAGTTCACGGTCTGCGCAAGCCGGACCTGACCCAGATCATGACGGAGCAGATGGCGCTCCGGTAAGGGCGATGCATCTACACACCACTCGAACCACGCAAGGCCGCCTATCAGGCGGCCTTGCTTATTGGCCGAAGACTTGTGAAGGGCGCGGCCAAGCGTCAGCAGTTTCCTAAACGGCTAGCACCGGCTCCGTGCAGAACCGGCAGCGCGTGGCTGCGAGCGGAATGTCACTGAGGCACTGCGGGCAGGCGCGGGTCGATGGCGGCGCGGGTGGCTCAAAGCGCGCCAGCAGGTACTTCATCGGAACCACGATCAGGAAGTAAATGGCCGCGGCGTTCAGCAGAAAGTTGATCAGCGCATTCAGAAATTTGCCAACATGGATCTCACCCGGCGCAACATAGTTCGCCGGCAGCGGCGAAGGTGGCGCCACCTTATGCAGCACGGGCACGTGGACCACCAACGACGAGAAGTCGGGTGCACCCACCAGGGCCGCAATCAGCGGCGTAATTACGTCTGCGGTCAACGAAGCGGTGATGGCCCCGAATGCGGCACCAATAATCACTGCAACCGCAAGATCGACCACGTTGCCGCGCAAAATGAAATCGCGAAATCCCTTCAGCATGCTGTTCTCCGATAGAAGCTGGCCGGTACGCAACGAGGGTACAGGTCAAAGCCACAGCGGGTACAGCAGAAAAAACAGGATCATGCAGATCGCCATCAAGTCGGTGTAAAGGCACAGCACCACGCCGCCGTGGTACCAGTTCCACTGCTTCTGCATGCAGCGCGTGGTGTCGGCCGTGCCCGCAACGGCAAACAGCAACGGCACCAACAGCCAGGGCGTCGCAAAGTTATTTGGAAAGTGCGACAGCCGAAACGCAAACACGGTACTGATCAGCACAACCAGCATGCCGCGCAACACAGACCGGTAGCGCAGGTCGAAAAATCGGCGCAGATGTGCGTGCAACGGAAGCGGGGGCGGAACAGGTTTGCGACTGGGCCGTACCGGACCACGATACGGATTCCGACTGGCATCAGGCCGATTTGGCATGCGTCCGCCCGGACCGCGCGGCAGACTTCGGTGCTGCTTTCTTTGCCGGCATCTTCAGCACCTTTGATGTTTGTTTGACCGCGTCTGCCTTCTTCTCGCTGCGCGATGCTTTCTTTCGCATTTCTTCCTCTTCGGTGGCCCGGTCATTGCCACCGTTGTTCCGAAGCGAATCACGCAATGCATCCATCAGGTTTACGACTTTGGCGCGGCGCGGCGCGGGCGCTTCCTGCGGAATCGGCTCGTGGTTCACCTTCGCATCGATCAACTCTTTTAACGCGATCTCATAGCCGTCCTGATACTTGCCGGGATCGAACTTGCCTGTTTTGCGCTTGATCAGTTGTTCGGCCAGGTCAAGCTGGTCTTCTTCGATCTCAACAGGGCTCAGGCCGCCAAAGTATTCCATCGGGTTCCGCAGCTCCTGCTGGTACCGCATGGTGTACGCCATCAGCCCGGGGTGCTGATCATCGTCGTTGGACTTGATTGCAAGCACATGCTCACGGCCGCCAAATGCGATTTTTCCAATGGCAACCTTCTTTGCCGCGCGCATTGCCTTGCGCACCACGGCGAAAGCCTCCATCTGCGCGTCTCCGTCGGGCGTAACAAAATACGGCTTCTCAAAATAGGCAGGGTCGATCTCTGATTCGTTCACAAATTGCTCGATCGCAATGGAGTGCTTCGACGGAACCCGCAGGTTGGCGATCTCGCTTGGCTCGATCGTCACGTACTGGCCCTTGGCGTACTCATAACCCTTCACAATGTCGTCTTTGGCAACCGTGGGGGCTTCACCGCCTTCTTCCAGCGCACCCTCGTCAACCGCGCTTTGCAGTACCTTCTGGTGGCGCACGCGTTCACCCGTGGAGCGGCTGATCTGGTGAAATCGGATCTCGCTCTTGTACTCCGTCGCCACGAAGAACTTGACACCAAAGCTCACCAAAGAAATCTGGATCGAACCTGACCAGTACGGACGCGCCATTTTGAGCACCTCGAGTGTCTAGTCTGATTCAAGCTCCCCGCTGTAGGGATGCACGTGTCTCGGCAAGGTCCGATCCCGCGACAAGCCCGGCAAGCACGCGGTGAGCCGGCACGATCACGACGGCTTCTACGCGAACTGCATGCTGACAGTGCCCGCGTGGTCAAACTCCACAAGCACCTGCGCACTCGCGGTCGCCCATGTCACGCCGGTCCAACTTCCGGTCGTTACCCACTGGCCCGCATGCAGGCCGCCGGTCCGGGCCGCGCCCTCGTTCGCAAGATACGTGAGCAGCCGCAGAAAGTCGGTGCCGCCAGGATTGGAAGCCACGCTTTCTACGCGCACGCTGCCGTCGATGATCAGGTGCACCCCCTCCTGCTGCCAGTCCACCTCACGCCATTCCTGCATCGCGGGCCCGGTCACGAAACCACCGTGCATCTGCATGTCGGCCAGCATGCTTTCCCGCGGCGCGGCCAGCGGGTCGGTCAGCGCCGACTCGATAATCTCGATCGCGGGGTGACAGGTGCCAATTGCTGCCAGAACCTCATCGCGGGTGTACGGCTCAGCGCGACGCGGCAGGTCCTTCGCAACCTGAAAGGCGATCTCCGCCTCCACGCCGTGTAGCCGGTGCATCGGCCCGCGAAACAGTGTCCCGTTCAGGCCCATCCACAGCGCCGGCATCGGCGCAAAGAAGGGAACACCGTCCGGCGTGCGCGCGCCGATCTTCCATCCGCCAATCTCGCCGTACGCGCGCATCATCGTGTCCTGGACGAAGAACGCCTCCTCCTCGGTCGCGGGACGCTGCTCCTCCGGCAATCCGGCTACGGGCTCGCCGGTGCGGCGGTGATCCAGCAAAAAGTCGGCAGTGCGGAACAGAACGTCTTCGCGGGCGGCGCTCAGGTTGCTCATCAAATCTCCGGCGTTCGTCGTAAATCGGCTTCAGAACACTGTGATGCGATCCGCTGCCGTGTAGCCACGTGAAGAATGGACCAGACGAATAATCCCGGCGGCAATCCACCGCGCAATGCCAAGCGTCTACATCTTCGGAGGATCACCATGCTGCTACGCAAAGCGCCAGAGTTTCTCTCATCCGAGATCACGCCGAAAGAAAAGTTCCTGAACCGGCGCAATCTGATCTTTGGCGGCCTGGCACTTGCCGGTCTGACCTATGAGGCCCGCAAGAAGCTGCCACCGATCGGCACACCCAGCGTGGCGTTTGCCGCCAACAAGCTGCCGTCGCACCCGGGCAGCTTTCCGCCGGTCAATGAAACGCTCACGCCCAAGCAGAAAGCCATCACCTACAACAACTTCTACGAATTCGGCACGGACAAGCGGGACCCGGCAGACCACGCCGGCAGCCTGCACACGCGGCCATGGACGGTGACGCTGGAGGGTCTCTGCAGCAATCCAAAGACGGTCGGCATCGACGACCTGATGCGTTATCGCCCGTTGGAGGATCGCACCTATCGCTTCCGCTGCGTCGAGGCGTGGAGCATGGTCGTTCCCTGGATCGGCTACTCGCTGGCGGAGTTGATCAAATTCGCGCAGCCGAAAGCCGAGGCGAAATACGTCGAGTTCATCTCGTTTTTCGACCCTCGGCAGGAGCCCGACGCCCCAAGCATGATCGAGTGGCCCTATCGCGAGGGCCTTCGCATGGACGAGGCGATGCACCCGCTGACTCTGCTCACCTTTGGCTCCTACGGGGAAGCGCTCGAAAATCAGCAGGGCGCTCCCGTACGCGTCATCGTGCCTTGGAAGTACGGTTTCAAATCGGCAAAATCGATCACGCGCATCCGCTTCGTCGCCAACGAGCCCACAACCACATGGGACACGCTGAGCCCAAGCGAGTATGGCTTCTATAGCAACGTGAACCCGCAGCGTGATGCCCCGCGCTGGAGCCAGGCGCACGAACGCCGTATCGACACCTCCATTCTGCCGCACACCATTCCCACGCTGCCGTTCAACGGCTATGCTGAGCAGGTCGCCGGTCTGTACAAGGGCATGGACCTGATCAAGAATTACTGACGACCCGGAGGGCAGGGCAGAGGACGCATGAACAACCGCGCGGTGCAATGGGTCAAGCCACTCGTTTTTCTGCTGTTTCTGGCACCGTCGCTGTTGTTAGTGCGTGGTCTGTTGACGAATAACCTGGGTACCGACCCGGTCACCACGCTCACACACAATACCGGTGACCTGGCCGTTTACTGTCTCCTCGTCGGCCTTGCAATCTCACCCGTACGGAAGCTCTCGCCGAAGTTCGGCTTCCTTGTCCGGTTCCGCCGCATGGTCGGCCTGTTCGCCTTTTATTACGCGACACTGCACCTGCTCATTTACATCTTTCTGTTCTCCGGTTTTGACGTTACGGCGGCCCTTGCAAACGCAAAGGCGCACCAATGGTTGGCGCTGAAGCAGAACTGGATCGACGTCTGGCCGACACTCCGTGACGATCTGCAGAAACGGCTGTTCATTCAGGTCGGCCTGCTGGCCTGGCTGCTTCTGTTGGCGCTCGCTCTCACTTCACCGCAGTGGGTGCTGCGGAAAATGGGTGGCCGGCCGTGGCAGACATTGCACCGGTTGGTCTATGGCGCGGCGGTGCTGGCCCTTGTGCATTACTGGTGGCTGGTGAAGAAAGGTAACCTGGAGCCATTGCGCGACACGCTTGTGCTTGCCCTGCTGCTGCTGGCGCGCCCGGCCTGGACCTGGTGGCAGAAGCGCCGTGTCCGGCCAACGCTTCAGACCGCATCCTGATTGCGCGGGGCAAGCGTTCCATGCTCGCAGCCCCAACCGCCAGGAAAGTTTGTTTCAGAAAGATGAGATAGCAGGCGAGCCACGGTTCACATGCACTTGGACGTGCCGTGCCGACCCCAATCAATCGAACAGGCTTTCCGACATTAGCATCGCTTCCGGTTCCGTCATCGCCATCAGCGTGTAGTACTCAAAGTCGCCGTATCGCTCCCAATAGGGTTTCACCTTGTCAAACAGCACGGCCTGCGAAGTATGCGCCAGAAACGCTTCCTTCTTGCGCTTCTTCACTGTGCGAATATCCAGCTTCACGGTCCACGGCGTCGGCAGCACGGCTTCGCGATCGGCAAGTGTGAAGTCACTCGTCAAATGAAACAGCCGGCGTGGCGTCCATGGCTCCAAACCCAGCTCTGGATAGCGCTTTGCGCGCGCCGACCAGCGAAACGCGATCGAGGTCACGGCACTTACGGTCGCGTGGTCGGGATGCAAATTTAACCCGCCATCCAGGCCGAACGTCAGCACCACATCCGGCTTCCAGGTGCGCATCCGCTGCACCAGCTTGCGCCCAGCCTCGTGCAGATCCGCAAACTCAAGCTGCCCGTCCTGGTAGTCCAGCAACTCATGGCTCGGTCACACCCAAAATGCGGCAGCTTGCCGCCAGCTCCTCGCGGCGCATGCGGCCCAGGTCAGCGGCGTCCTTCGACTCGCCTCGATGGGTGGCGGCCTGACCGTCCGTCAGGCAGATTACATTGGTTTGCCAGCCCAGGCCGGCCGCCAGTGCCAGTGATCCACCAAAGCCGAAGCATTCATCATCCGGGTGCGCAACCACGCACATCAGTCTTCCAGGCATATTTCGTCCTCTCCGGGCGCGTCGTCCAGAATCACGTCCAACGCATCGTCCTCACGCAACGCTTCTTCTTCCAGGCGCTCCTCATTCTCCAGAGCAAGCCGCAACGCTTCCACGCCGTAGAACTTGGCGACAGGCGCAAAGCTTCTGCGGTGCAGTTCGCAAGGTCCGTGCTCCTGCAAAGCCGCCCGGTGCTCGGGCGTGGCGTAACCCTTGTGGCTGGCTAAACCGTATTGCGGAAATTGGATGTCCAACTCGCGCATCATCGCATCCCGGTGCACCTTCGCGATCACGCTGGCGGCCGCAATCGAAATCGAAAGCGAATCCCCATAGATGATCTTCGTTTGCGCGCAGGCATGGTCGATGCGCAGGGCGTCAATCAGCAGGTGATCGGGCGCCATGGTCAGCGCGTCCACTGCCAGCCGCATCGCCAGCCGGCTCGCCTGGTAGATGTTGATGCGGTCGATACCGGCGGCATTCACCTCGCCGATGCCAAAGGCCAGCGCTGCCTTGCGGACTTCCCGGTCCAGCCGTTCGCGTTCCGCGCGCGACAACTGCTTTGAGTCGCGCAGACCCAGCCGCTGCAGCCGTGTGGTGCGCCGCGGCAGGATGACGGCTGCTGCAACCACCGGGCCGAACAGAGCACCGCGGCCCACCTCGTCAATGCCGGCAATCGAGGCAAAGCCACGGTACCGCAGCGCCTCCTCGGGTGCGTCCGAACAGACCGCCTCCCGCAGCATCTGCTCTTTCGTGCGCCCGGCAGGCACCATCGGCCGCTTGCGCCGGAACTCCGCCGGAACTCCCGGTTTCGCCTTTGGCCGTGCAGTAACCTTTCCGGCGACAGGAGTTCTTTGCTTCACCACGGCTGATTCAAGTGTACCGGCCCGAAACAGGGATTGCCGGTAGCCGGAGCACCTGCTGTTTAGCCGTTTCACGTCACTTCAGCTTTCTTAAAGACTCCGCCGTCACGCGCCTCCCATTGTTGGGTTTCGCTCCTGTGCGGCTCGCGACGATCAATCTCGCCACGCACCAGCCCCTTCCGGCTCAGCCCACCGCCGCGCAAGCCACACCGCCAGGCACTACGACACAGTCCAGCGCGCACGCTGTACCCGCTGCGAGCTGCTTGGGCACCGCGCAAATTCATCGCTCGCACCCTGCACCTGCTGAAATCCAAGAAAGGTATTGCCGAAGCAGACAGCACAATGGGACCATGCGTCATCACAGTCCAGAGTGCTGCACCGTCGGTGCAGCGCAACGGAACGCATCAGCACACAGGGGTGAATAGGATGGCGCTTTCAAAGACGACGCAGGACCACGACGAGATTCGCGCGTGGGCAGAAAAGCGGGGCGGCCGCCCGGCAGATGTGGCGAGTACGGAACACGGAGACGAGGTCGGCATCATCCGCCTCGAGTTTCCAGATGCTCCGAACGCAAACGATGACAACCTGAAGGAGATCGACTGGGAACCGTTCTTCAAGAAGTTCGACGAGAGCGGCCTTGTGATGGTGTATCAGGAAGTGACCGCAGAAGGTGCGGAGAGCAACTTCAATAAGTTCGTTCACCCGGACAGTTTGTCCGAAAGTGCGAAGGAGTCGGTGACGACCAAGTCGGCAAAGAAGACGCCTGCAAAGAAGACCACGGCAAAGTCGGCTTCGAAAAAGGCAACATCTGCTGCTTCGGGGAAGACGACGAGCAAGACAGCCGCGAAGAAGACAGCCGCCAAGTCGACAGGCAGCAAGGGGTACCAGGGCGGTCGCGGACCCAACAAACCGGCCACCAAAGCAGCCGCCAAAAAGGCCCCGGCCAAAAAGGCCCCTGCCAAGAAGACCGCCTCGAAAACGACGACAAAAAAGACAGCCGCCAAGTCGACGGGCAGCAAGGGTTACCAGGGCCGTCGCGGACCCAACAAGCCCGCCACCAAGACAGCCGCGAAGAAAGCGCCTGCCAAGAAAACCGCTGCAAAGAAAACCGCCTCGAAAACCCCTGCCAAGAAAACAACCGCAAAGTCAACCGGCAGCAAGGGATACCAGGGCGGCCGTGGACCGAACAAGCCGGCGACCAAGGCAGCTGCCAAGAAGACAACGCGTCGTTAAAGCTCGTCGCCGCCGGCAGCTACATAGATGCTGTGTATGCTGCTGGCTAGGTTTGTACCTTTGATCCATCGGGGAGTCTGGCAATGCCAGACTCTTCTTTGCGTCTCTTGTACGCCTATTCCACATCGCGATGCTCTGCATCGCATCGTCCCACAGCCTTCGGGGAACCCTGCTTGTCTGGTTGGAACATCGTTATTTTTGGCCTCACCGTAAGCTCATCCTGGGGCAATGGGCACGCCACGTTGTGGCGCGGCCTTCTGCGCGCGCTTGGTGACCGCGGCCACCGCATTACTTTTTTCGAAAAAGATGTGCAGTACTATCGCGACGCCCGCGACCTTACCGACCTGCCAGGCGGCGGCGCGCTGCGCTTGTACCAGGACCTTGCAAGCATCCGCGTTGAGGCACAGCGAGCGCTCGATGACGCCGACGTCGCGATCGTCACGAGCTACTGTCCGGACGGCAGCGCCGTTGCCGAAATGCTGCTCGCCTCCAAGGCAGGGATCAAGGTTTTCTACGACCTGGACACACCCGTTACGCTTCGTTCGCTTGCAACAGGAGCGCATCCTGAGTACCTGCCCAGCAATGGCCTGGCCGGTTTCGACCTGGTGCTGAGCTACACAGGCGGCCGCGCACTCACCGAGCTACAGCAGCGCCTCGGTGCCCGTAACGTCGCGCCGCTCTACGGCTGGGTCGACCCGGTGCAGCACCATCCAGTTCCCGCACAGGATCATTACCGCTGCGACCTGTCCTACCTGGGCACGTACGCACCAGATCGGCAGCCTGCTCTGGACCGGCTCTTTTTGGAACCCGCGCGAACGTTACCGGGATGCACATTTCTGATCGGCGGGGCACAATACCCGGCGGATTTCCCCTGGACCAGCAATCTCTACTTCCACCGGCACGTGCCACCTGTCGCGCACCCGGCCTTCTTCTCGTCATCGCGGTGGACATTGAACATCACGCGGCAGGCCATGGCGGAGTACGGTTTCTGTCCGTCTGGCCGCTTGTTCGAAGCGGCAAGCTGCGGCACTCCTCTGCTGAGCGACCACTGGGAAGGCCTGGATACGTTTCTGACGCCGGGCGAGCAGATCGTTCTGGTCGATACCGCGGAGGACGTCGTGCATGCGTTGCAACTCGCAGACGCAGAACGCGACCGGATCGCCCGTCAGGCGCGCGAGCGCGTTCTGGTCGAACACACTGCGGACGCACGCGCTCGCACACTGGAAGCTCTGCTGGAACAAGCCAGGCCGCACGCCGCACCCGTGCTCGCATCGGCGGGGATCCGCTAGCCATGTGGGGCATCATTCCGGCCGCCGGCCTTGGCAGTCGCATTCAGCCGCTCGCGTTCAGTAAAGAGCTGCTTCCCGTTGGCAGCCGCGTGGAGGCGGACGGCACGGAACGTCCACGCGCGGTGAGCGAGTACTTGGTCGAGCGCCTGATCGCCGCCGGCTGCGACAAACTTTGCTTTGTCATCTCACCGGGAAAATCTGACATCCTGGCCTACTACGGATCGCGAATCTGGGGCGCCGACATCGTCTATACCGTGCAGCCCACCGCTGGCGGCCTTTGCGACGCCTTGTTTCGTGCCGCCACCGTGGTCGGACCCGATGAGCCGGTCGCCATCGGCCTGCCCGACACGATCTGGTTTCCGGCGGACGGCCTGGCGCTGTTGCCGACGGATCGCCTATCGTTCCTGCTGTTCCCGGTCGAGCGGCCGGAACTCTTCGACGCTGTCGTGACGGATGAGAGCGGCGAAGTCAAGACGATTCAGGTGAAGCAACCCGACGCCACAAGCCGGTGGGTGTGGGGCGCGCTGCGCATGCCCGGACACATCTTTCACGAGCTTCACGCACTGTGGACCCGGCCGGAACGCCAGGACGAATATCTGGGCACGCTGGTGAACGCCTGGCTCGCGCAGGGAGGCCGTGCCGCAGGCGTGCAGGCGGGCTGCTCCTACGTGGACACCGGCACGCTGCACGGCTACCGTGCCGCCATTCGCCTGCTCTCGGAACCCGGTACTCAAGGCGATTATCCCACCGGCCGATAAGCTCTGCATCCTGCTCGCGCGGCACGTGGCGGAGACTTGTAACAGGGCATTGAGCACATTTCCGAAGATCTTGTTGTGCTCACGCTGGTCATATGCCTGCTCACATCGCCTTCATGCGGCCGAGGCGATACGTCATCCAGCCGCGTTTCTCGCGATGCGTGTTTCCCTTCAAAGCCTGCTGGTTATTGGCATTTGCTCTTTGTTCTGAACGATCGTCCTGCACTCGGTTGGTGTGTATGAGTCGCACCGCGTCGCGAGCATGCGAGATCTCATGCTGCGCCTCTACACAGGCGTGGGCATCTGCTCGGTGTTGGTGCGCGGCTTCAGCGTCCCGCATAATCAAGAGCGAGGGATAGTGCGATGCGCTACGGATACTGGATGCCAGTCTTTGGTGGCTGGCTGCGCAACGTGGACGATGAGGGCATGGAGGCGAGCTGGGCCTATACCCGGCGCCTGGCGCAACGCAGCGAACAGATCGGCTTCGACCTTTCGCTCATCGCCGAGCTGAATTTAAACGACATCAAGGGCGTCGATGCGCCCAGCCTGGACGCCTGGTCGATCGCCGCCGCGCTGGCCGCAGTGACCGAGACGCTGGAACTTATGGTTGCCGTGAGACCGACCTTTCATGCGCCCGCTCTGTTCGCCAAGCAGGCTGCCAGCATCGACTGCATCTCCAATGGCCGGCTTGCGCTGAACGTCGTCTCGTCGTGGTGGCAGCAGGAAGCCGCGATGTACGGCGTGCATTTCGACCAGCACGACGACCGCTATAGCCGCACCAGCGAGTGGCTCGACGTGGTGAACGGCATCTGGTCCGAGCCGCGCTTCAGCCATACCGGCAAGCACTACACGGTCACGGAAACCGTCATGGAACCGAAGCCGGTGCGCTCGCCGCGTCCGCCTATTTATGCCGGCGGCGAGAGTGAAGCCGCAAAGAACCTGATTGCGCAGAAATGCGATGCATACGTGATGCACGGTGATTCGCCCGAGCACGTCGGCGCAAAGATCGCCGACATGCAACAGCGTCGCGAGCGCTTCGGTCTGCCGCCAATGCAGTACGGCGTCGCTGGGTACGCCCTCGTCCGCGAGACCGACGCCGAGGTCAAACAAGAGCTGGCACGCATCACCGACGTGAATGCGAGCGCAAAAGGTTTCGCCAACTATCAGCAGTGGCTCAGCGGCACGCAGCTCGAGCGGCAGATGTCGATCGAGGAGTACTCCGTCTCCAACCGCGGGCTTCGTTCCGGCCTGACCGGAACGCCGCAACAGGTCGCGGACCGTATCGGCGAATTTGAAAAGGTTGGCGTAGACCTCTTGTTGCTGCAGTTCAGCCCGCAACTGGAAGAGATGGAGCGATTCAGCGGAGCGGTCATTCGCGGCTAAGCCGCCTCTGTTCGCGCCGCCAAAGCTATGGCTTGCTGGTTCGCAGGTGCGCTCACGCCGGCATCTGAAAGAACTCCGTGAGCGGGCGCATCTGGTCCGTCGTCCAGCTTTCCGGCATCAACACCAGGCTTCGCGCGGGCGGCAAATACCACAGCAGCGCCTGCGTTTGTCGTGCGGCGGTCGCCTGGTCGGGGAACTCACTCATCTTCCTGCCGATGACCAGGTTTCGGCTTGGAGCCATGCCGGGAACAATCATCAGAGCGATGCGCGGATCAGCCATGTGCCAGCCCGCTGTCAGGTGCCGATGAAGCATGCCAGCTGTGTGCGCCGGCAGCAATGTGACGTTTGGCGAGCCGACTAGAATCTGTGTTTCTTTCTGCGCGGTAAAGGTCTCCATGCCATGCTCGTCCTTCGCTTGTGCCTCTGACTTTTCCGCGATCTCCTGCACATCCAGCGGGTCGCCGCGCCACGAGTCATAGAGCAGCAGGCTGTCAACACGTCCCATACTCAACACAAACTCAGGCTCAGTTGCCGCGGGCGAGCGAAAGATCGCAATGCCGGCGCCACGCTCGACCGCAAAGGGTGCGACGTTTGAGAGCGAGTTGGACTGGAACGGCTTGCCAGGCTCGGGTACGTGCATGCGAGCGTAGGTGAACGTGTCCGGGCCCTGAAAAAAGGGCGGTTCGGCGACTTCGAGCGAGGCGTGCCACGCCGTGTCGAAAAATGCGTCGAGCCACGCGTTGTTGCGCTGCTCGCGTGACACCTGAAACAGTTCGGCGAGGCGGCTGGTCTTCTCCAGATCAAACATGTGGTCGCGGTCCTGGCTGAAGCGGCGCGATTCGTTCATGCGCGGTTCAGATGCGCCGCAGGCGCGAACTGCCACTTGCGAAGTGCGGGCTGATTCCGGCACATTGGTGCATGCCCGCACGTGCCCAGGTTCCTGCCCGCCTCAGCCACATCGCTCCTGCCGTCGTCCAATCCGAAATACGCGCGATGAGCGTTGCGTGCGACGCTGCGGGTGGCGTAAACCTGGCGCAGGGCATCTGCGACACGCCGGTTCCCGCGCCGGTCGAACAGGGCGCGATTGAGGCGATTCGCGCCGGGCTCAACATCTACACGCGGCTGGACGGCATTGCGGCGCTGCGCGAAGCGATCGCGGCCAAGTTGCAGCAGCACAATGGCATTACGGCCGACCCGGACAAAGAGGTGCTGGTGACGAATGGCGCCACGGGTGCGCTCTACACGACATTGCTGGCGTTGCTAAATCCGGGCGACGAGGTCATCTTCTTCGAGCCGTTCTACGGGTATCACGTCAGCACCGTGCTGAGTCTGCGCATGGTCGCCCAAGTGGTTCCGCTGACCGCGCCGGATTGGAAGCTCGATTCGGACGCGCTGCGCGCCGCTGTTTCGGAGCGTACACGCGCGATCATCATCAACACGCCATCCAATCCGTCGGGCAAGGTGTTCAGCCGCGCGGAACTTGAAGCGGTCGCGGCGGTGGCGCAGGAACATGACCTGTATGTCATCGTGGACGAGATTTATGAGTATTTCGTGTATGACGGCGCCGAGCATGTTTCCATGGCGACGCTGCCCGGCATGCGCGAACGGACGATTACGATTTCGGGGCTTTCGAAAACGTTCAGCGTGACGGGCTGGCGCATCGGCTACCTTACGGCGCCCGCAGACCTGGTGCCGGCGATCGGGTATTTTCACGATCTCGTGTACATCTGTCCGCCTTCGCCGGCGCAGTATGGTGCGCTGGCCGGGCTGACGCAGTTGGCAAAAACTTCGTTCTACGACGATTTGCGCGCGGATCACCAGCGCAAGCGCGATCTGCTTTGCGATGCATTGCGGACAGCATGCTTCCAGGCGCCAAAGCCGGCGGGCGCGTACTACATTTTCGCGGACGCATCGCACATTCCGGGCGCGACCGCGGCGGAGCGAGCGCGGACGCTGCTGCGTGACACTGGCGTGGCGGCGGTTGCAGGTTCAGCATTCTTTCGCGAGGGCAGGGGCGAGACGATGCTGCGGTTCTGCTTTGGAAAGCGAGATGAAGATTTAGAGCGCGCGTGCGAGGCGCTGCGCTCGAACCCTTGACCCCAGGTAGTAGCCCCGAACAACGCGCAGACATAGTCTTCAGCCTGTGTCAAAGATTCTTGACACAGCCAGGTGGAGGCGTTAGCTTCTGATGTGTCAAGAATGTTTGACAAAATAGGAGGCGTGGCTTGGGCTATCAGGAGAAGAGGGTTTGGATTCTGTTTGGAACGCAACTGGCGCTGTATGGAAGCTACTTCTGGCTCCTGCATCACCGACACGTACAACTGGTCGACACGCTATATTTGGTGTTGGCAATCATTGTGGCCCAGATTGTCTTGCAGAGCCTGCTCGCTATGACAAGCAATCCGGAGCGGCGCGATGAGCGCGACCGGGTGATCGAAAGCCGAGCGTACCGCGTCGGGTATTTCGTTTTGCTGACGGGTCTGGCGATGATGATCGCCCTGACCGCGCACCACCTTGGGTTTCTGGCCGCGTTGACTGCGGCGGCGGTGATCAACACACTGCTGTTTGCGGTGGCAGCCGCTGAGTTGACCAAACTCGTCACGCAGATGGTGCTGTACCGGCGGACGGCATGATTCGAAACCGATTGCGGGAGTTGCGGGCGGACCGCGGATTGACGCAGGGCGATGTCGCGAGCCGGATTGGGGTTTCGCGGCAGACGCTGAATGCCATCGAGGGAGGGAAATACTCGCCTTCGCTTGAGGTCGCGTTTCGGATTGCGGAGGTGTTGGGGGTGGCGTTGGAGCGGGTATTTTGGTTTGTGGCGGGGTGAGACGCGGCGCTTCAGGTGGGTTGACGCCCCCGGGTTTGCATGGCGGAGGGTTTGTCGCGGCTTCACCGCCTTCAGCTGTTTTGCTCGAGGCGTAGTGCTGCTCAGAAGAAAAGCAGATCCTTCGCTTCGCTCGGGATGACACTCTCTTTGGGGAGCCTAGACGGTCTGCTGAAGAAGTTGTTCGTAACGGGCGATTTGGTCGAGAGTGTAGGCGTGCATGTCTTCGTTGCGGGCGTGGGCGCGGTACCAGTTGACGAGCCACTCGAGGGTGGTGCCGATGTGGAGGCTGGGGCGCCAGCCGAATTCGGCGCGGGCTTTGCTGGCGTCGAGCTTGAGGTAGCCCGCTTCGTGGGCGCCGGGATCGGCATCAAGGATCCACTGGGCACCATCGCCCCAGACCTGCACCATCTTTTCGGCGATGCGGCTGACGGGCCAGGCGTCGTCGTCGGCGGGGCCGAAATTCCAGGGGGAGGCGGCGGTGCTATTGCCCTTGTAGAGCTCTTCCGCGATGCGGATATAGCCCCAGAGCGGTTCAAGGACGTGCTGCCAGGGGCGGATCGAGTTGGGTCGGCGGATGCGGACGGCTTCGCCGCGCAGGAAGCCCTTGACGAGGTCGGGAATGAGGCGGTCGTCGGACCAGTCACCACCGCCGATGACGTTGCCGGCGCGGGCAGAGGCGATGCCACAGCGGTGCTCGGCGAATTTCGAGACGTTGAAGAAGGACTGCCGGTACGCGGCGGTAACGAGTTCGGCGCAGGCTTTGGACGAGGAGTAGGGGTCGTAGCCGCCGAGCGGATCGGTTTCACGGTATCCCCAGTGCCACTCCTTGTTCTCGTAGCATTTGTCTGTCGTGACGGAGACAACGGCGCGGACGGACGGGGTCTTGCGGACGGCCTCAAGGACGTGGCCGGTGCCGAGCACATTCGTCGCATACGTCCCGAGCGGGTCGACGTACGAAAGGCGCACGAGCGGTTGCGCGGCCATGTGAATGACGATGTCGGGCTTGAACTCTGTCATCGAGGCTTCGAGCCTGGCGCGATCGAGGATGTCGCCACGGACGTCTTCGATGACGGTGGGGATTTTGGCGGCGTCAAGCAGGTTGGGCGTGGTGTAGGGGTCGAGCGCGTAGCCACGGACGTGCGCGCCCAGGCTCGCAAGCCAGAGTGATAGCCAGCCGCCCTTGAAGCCCGTGTGACCGGTGAGGAAGACGCGGCGATTCTGCCAAACGGTACGGTCGGGGCCGGTTACCAGAGCTTCCAAGGAGCCTTGCCTTTCGCCCATAGATCTTCGAGCTGATGTTTGTCGCGTAGGGCGTCCATGGCTTGCCAGAAGCCGTGGTGGAAGAAAGCCTGCACCTGGCCTTTGCTGACGAGAGATTCCATCGGTTTCTGCTCAAACATCCACTCGTCGTCGGTGATTTCTTCGAGGACGCGCGGCGAGAGCACAAAAAAGCCGCCGTTGATCCATCCGCCTTCGTCCTTGGGTTTCTCCTGAAAGGCGTAGACGTGCGAATCCTTCAAGCCCAGGGCCCCGAAGCGGGCCTGCGGCTGGACGGAGGTGAGAGTCACTTCTTTGCCGTGCTGTTTGTGGAACTCGATCAGCTCGGTGATGTTGACGTCGGAGACGCCATCGCCATAGGTCATGCAGAAGGCGTCCTCGCCCTGCAGGTACTGACCGACGCGGCGCAGACGGCCGCCGGTGCCGGAGTTGTCGCCCGTGTCGACCAGGGTGACGCGCCAGGGCTCGGCGACCGACTGGTGCACGGTCATGGCGTTCTTTTCCATGTCAAAAGTGACGTCGGACATGTGAAGGTAGTAGTTGGCGAAGTACTCCTTGATCACGTAGCCCTTGTACCCGCAGCAGACGATGAAGTCGTTGATGCCATAGTGCGAGTAGATCTTCATGATGTGCCAGAGGATTGGGCGGCCGCCGATCTCGACCATGGGCTTGGGACGAACGGATGTTTCTTCGCTGAGCCGGGTCCCCAAACCGCCGGCCAGAATGACTGCCTTCATGCGTACCCCGATGCCTGGAAGGCCGTGCACTTTGTGCGCAAAGTGGCGTTCCGTAGGCGAGTTTAGTTCCTGGAAACCTCCGTTCCAATGTAACGCAAGTGGTAGGCGTGGGGCTCTGGGAGTGCGCTCAGTTTGTGTAAGCTAGGGGCAGGTCATGACTGAAAAAGCACAAGCCCTTCGCGAACAGATTTTGTCGTTGACGCGAGAGTTTCAGCGGGAAGCGTTTCCTGCCCGCGAGTTTGAGCCGGGGTCGTCAACAGTACCCGTTTCCGGCAAGGTGATTGATGGCGACGACATCGCCGCGGTGGTGGATTCTGCGCTGGATGCGTGGTTCACGACGGGCCGGTGGGCGAAGGAGTTCGAGCGCAAGCTGGCGCGGTTCTTTGGTCTGCGCTCGGCATCGCTGGTGAACTCTGGGTCCTCGGCGAACCTGGTGGCGTTCTCGGCGCTCACGTCGCCGAAGCTGGGCGACCGGCAGATCAAACCCGGCGACGAGGTGATCACGGTTGCCGCAGGCTTTCCGACGACGGTGAACCCGATCCTGCAGAATCGCTGCGTGCCGGTGTTTATTGACGTGACGCTGCCGCACTACGAAGTGGACGTGACAAAGCTGGAAGCGGCCCGCAGCGAGAAAACCAAGGCCGTGATGATCGCGCACACGCTTGGCAACGCCTTTGACGTGGAGTCGGTGAGCGCGTTCTGCAAGAAGTACAACCTGTGGCTGGTAGAGGACTGCTGCGACGCCCTGGGCACGGAGCTGAACGGCAAGAAGGTCGGCACGTTTGGCGACATTGCGACGGTGAGCTTCTACCCCGCGCACCACATCACCATGGGTGAGGGTGGCGCGGTGTTGACGGACAAGCCGGCGCTGAAGGTGCTGATCGAAAGCTTCCGCGACTGGGGCCGCGATTGCTGGTGCGAGCCGGGCGTGGACAACACCTGCGGCAAGCGGTTCGACTGGCAGCTGGGCACGCTGCCGTGCGGGTATGACCACAAGTACACGTACTCGCACATCGGCTACAACCTGAAGGCGACAGACATGCAGGCGGCCTTGGGCGTGTCGCAGATCGCAAAGCTGCCGCACTTTATCGAGCGGCGCAAAGAGAATTTTGCGTACCTGCGGAGCAAGCTGCAGTCGCTGGGCATGGAGCAGTGGTTGATGCTGCCCGAGGCGACGCCGGGATGCGATGCGAGCTGGTTTGGCTTTCCGATTGCGGTGAAGCTGGATGCGCCATTTACGCGCGACCAGCTGACGAAGACGCTGGATGCGAAGAAGATCGGCACGCGGCTGATCTTTGCCGGTAACCTGCTGCGGCAGCCGGCCTATGAGGGTTGGGAGTACCGTGTTGTGGGCGAGTTGCCGAACACGGATTTCGTGATGAACCAGGTGTTCTGGGTGGGTGTGTTCCCGGGGTTGACGGAACCGATGCTGGACTACATCGCAGAGACGATGCACGCGTTTGCGGAACAAAGTGCGATGTTGCCGATCACGGCATAGCCGGCTTCGAATTCCGGCCTAAATCTATGTAGCCCCTTGGGCGAGACGTTTCAGGAGAAGAAGGATGAACGGGCGCGAGCGAAAAATGCTGGATCTGCTGACCAAGGGCCGGCAGGAATATGGCTACCTGGCCGTGAAGGCGGAGTACGAGGCCGAAGGCACGCGCGTAGACGAGATGCTGCGCCTGGTCGAGATTTGCCGCAAGGCGGGGCTGAAGCTTGCCATCAAAATCGGCGGCTGCGAGGCCATGCGCGACCTGATCGAGACCAAGCAGATCGGCGTGGACTACATCATCGCGCCGATGATCGAGAGCCGGTATGCGCTGTCGAAGTTTGCCGAGGCCATTGACAAGGTTTACAGCAAGGAAGAGCAGCAGGACACGGACTTTTTGTTCAACCTGGAGACGATTAACGCGTTTCAGGTGCTGGACGAGATGACCGAGTACGCGGCGAAGACCCCGGAGATTGCCGGTGTGGTGTTTGGGCGCGTGGATTTTTCGCTGTCGGCCGGTCTGGGTCGCGATGCGATCAACGGCCGCGAGGTAACGGATTACGTGCTGAAGACGGCCGCAGCAGCGAAGGCGAAGGGCATCGACTTGGTCGTGGGCGGCGGTGTGTCGAGCGATTCGATTCCTGTGCTGAAGGAAATGGTCGACGTACACCTGACGCGCTTCGAAACACGCAAGGTGATTTTTGACGCGCAGTCGGCGAAGGCGGAGCACATCGATCAGGGACTATTGAACGCGGTGCACTTTGAGCTGCTGTGGTTGCTGAACAAGCGCGATTATTACGGCAGCATTCAGCAGGAAGACGCCAAGCGCATCGACATGCTCGAGAAGCGCTGGGCGGTGCTGAACCGGTAATGCCGCATCGCATCCTGGTGTTCGGCGGTAGTGGCGCGATCGGCGGGGCCATTGCCGCGGCCGCCGCGCGGCGGGGCTGGCAGACGATTGCGGTGGCGCGAACTGCGCCGGCGTTTGAAGAGCCGGGCGTGACGGCATTGGCGTTCGATCCGTTTGCGATGGAGCTTGCGGGTTCGGAGCTTGCGGCCGCGGGGCCGTTTGACGCGGTGTGCTGGGCGCAGGGCGCGAATGTGAACGACAGCATTCGGACAGTGGACCTTCAGAAGCATGAGGAACTCTATAGGGCGAACTGCACGTACATTCTGCTGACGTTGCAGGCATTGCTGCGCAAGAGAAAATTGCGAGCGCCGGCGAAGCTGTGCGTGATCAGCTCGATCTGGCAGAACATCGCGCGAGGCAACAAGCTGACCTATGGCATGACCAAGGCAGCGCTGCAGGGGCTAGTGCTGAGCCTGGCGGCGGACCTGGGCAGCGAGGGACACCTGGTAAACGCGGTTCTGCCGGGCGCGCTCGATACGCCGATGACGCGAAAGATCCTGTCGGCGGAGCAGATCGGCGTCTTGGAGTCGGCGACGCTGTTTGGCCGGTTGTCGACGCTGGAGGATGTGGCGTCGGCGGTGCTGTATTTATGTTCGCCGGAGAACACCGGCATTACCGGCCAGTTTGTGGCGGCCGATCTGGGGTTCAGCCGTGTCCGCATCCTTTAGCGTTCAGTCGTCGACGGGCGAGTACAGCGTCGAGGTAGAGGCGGGCGGATTCGCGCGCTGGGCCAGCGAGTTCGGCGGCAACGCGGTGATCGCGGACGAGTTCTTTCAGTACGCATGGCCTCCGGGCGCCGCACCGCCGGTGTTTGTGGAGGCGGTCGAGACGAACAAGGCTCTGGAGGCGTCGCCAGCGCTGATTGAGCAGATCCGGCGCGGCGGCGCGAACCGGTCGACGGAGCTGGTTGCGGTGGGCGGCGGAATCATCCAGGACTTGTCGGCGTTTATCGCATCGGTGTACATGCGCGGCCTGAAGTGGACGTATGTGCCGACGACGGTGCTGGCAATGGTGGACTCGTGCATCGGCGGCAAATCGAGCATCAATGTGGGACCGTACAAAAACCTGGTGGGCACGTTCCATCCGCCGCAACGGGTGTTGGCCGACCCGGAGTTTGTGCGGACGCTGCCGCTCGATCAGCGCGCGAGCGGGTTGATTGAGGCAGTAAAGATCTGCTTCTGCAAGGGAGCGGAATCGTTCGCGAAGCACATGAGCTTTGAGCCCTCGGTGGAAATGGGTTCGGAGGCGCTGGAAGGTTTGATCCTGAACAGCCTCGAGTCGAAGCGATGGTTCATTGAGGTCGATGAGTTCGATAAAAACGAGCGGCTGCTGCTGAACTTCGGGCATACGTTCGGGCACGCGATGGAGGGTGCGTCGCACTTTGCGATTGCGCATGGCATCGGCGTGGGGCTGGGCATTGAGTGCGCGATTGCCATGCAGGAGCGGGCAGGTGTGGACTACGGCGGCGCGTCGCAAGTCGGGCAGCTGCGGCAGCATCTGCGAACGATGGTCGGGTCCGATCCGACGGTGCGCTCCGTGCTGCCGACCCTGGACCTGGATGACGTGCTGGACCGGATTGGGTCGGACAAAAAGCATGGCACGGATTTCTACACGTTCATTCTGATTGCGGCGGACGGGCGTGTGGAACTAACAAAGCTGCCACGCACGCAGCAGACACTCGCTGCAGCGAAAGCTGCGGTCGAGCAGGTGATTGAGAGTTATCGATGAGCACAAAGTATTCCGATTTAATGGCTGATTGGCTGGTCCAGCTTGGCTACACGCATTGCTTTTACCTGGCGGGAGGCAACATTATGCACCTGCTGGAAAGCTGTAGCCACCGGTTCACGTGTGTGCCGATTGTGCATGAGGTGGCTGCGGGAGTGGCGGCGGAATACCTGACCGAAATCAGCGATGGCGCGCGTGCGTTTGCGCTGGTCACGGCCGGGCCCGGCATGACGAACCTGGTTACGGCGCTGGCGGGTGCGTTCCTGGAAAGCCACGAATTGCTGGTGCTGGGCGGGCAAGTGAAGGTGACCGACCTGAACCGAGGCCAAGTGCGGCAGCGCGGCATCCAGGAGGTGGATGGCGTTGCGATCGCGATGCCGGTCGCGGTCAAGGCCGCGACGATGCAGGAGATTGTCGACCAGCGGACATTTAACGCGTGGACGCAGGCGGGGAGCTTCGGGCGCAAGGGGCCGGTGTTCCTGGAAGTGCCGCTAGACTTGCAGGGCGCGCCGGTCGATGAAGTGGTGCTGTCGAACGCGTCCGCGAATGTGCATGGCGGCGTGAAGGCGATAGTGGAAGCGCCGGCACTGCCCACGGCTTCGGCGGACCAGATTGCAAGGGTCAAGGCGATGCTGGCCGCGGCGAAGCGGCCCGTGATGCTGCTGGGCGGTGGCGTGAGCCGGGCTGTGGCGGCGGAGTTGATGCCGGCGCTTGAACGCGCGAAGCTGCCGCTGATGGTGACGTGGAACGGTATGGACCGCGTGCCGTCGGAGCACCCGTACTACTTCGGCCGGCCGAACACGTGGGGCCAAAGGTCAGCCAACATCTTGCAGCAGCAAGCGGACCTGGTGATCGCGCTGGGAACGCGGCTCGGATTGCAGCAGACGGGCTTTAATTGGCAGCAGTACATACCGGTGGGCAAGCTGGTGCAGGTAGAGATCGATCCGCGGGAGTTGGAGAAGGGTCACCCGCGTGTGGACGTGCCGGTGAACGGCGATGCGAATGTGGTCTTGCGGGAGCTTTCGACTGCCGCGCCCGGAGATTGGGATGAGTGGATCGAGTTTTGCCGCATGGTCCGCCGTGAGGTGCCGCTGCTCGATCCGGCAAACAGTGTCGGGCCGGAGTACCTTTCTTCCTTCGTCTTCAACGACACGCTGAGTTCGCTGTGCGATGAGAACGACGTGATCATTCCTTGCTCGAGTGGCGGCGCGTTTACCAGCGCAATGCAGGTGTGGAATCTGAAGCGGGGGCAGCGCAGCCAGACGAACAAAAGCCTGGCCAGCATGGGCTACGGCCTGAGCGCGGCAATCGGCGCGGCAATCGGCATGCGGCCGCGGCGCACGATTCTGATGGAGGGCGACGGGGGCCTGTCGCAAAATTTGCAGGAGCTGGGAACGGTTCGCTCGCAGAAATTGAACCTGAAGATTTTCATCAACGACGATCATGGCTATGCGTCCATCCGCATGTCGCAGATCAATTACTTCCAGGGCCACTACGTGGGCTGCGATATTGAAACAGGCCTCGGACTGCCGGATTGGCACCAACTCTTCCCGGCGTACTCGATTCCCGCGATGACGCTGAAGCCCGGGTTCGAGAAAGACCCGGTATTCCTGGAGCGGTTCCACTCGGACGGGCCAGCGGCGTTCCTGGTCAACATCGATCCGAAGCAGACGTACTGGCCAAAGATTACGAGCCGGATCACCGAAGCGGGCAGCATGGAGTCGAACCCGCTGCACTTCATGTCGCCGGATCTGCCGGAGGAGCTGGCGGCCAAGGTGTTCCGGTATATCCCGGGCAACACCGCAGCCAAGGTGACGCAGTGAGCGCGATTGCCGGTCCTGGAGTTACCGAAGCGTCAACGCAGGCAGCCAAGCCGATTGCGCAGGCGGACTTGTTCGCAGTGCTGGAGCAGACCCGGGACTGCTGGCAGCAGGCGCGCGGCGAGCGCATCTTTGTGACCGGCGGTACGGGATTTCTGGGCGCGTGGCTGCTGGAGAGCTTCGCTCTGATCCGCCGCGAGCTGAAGCTGGACACGCGCCTGACGGCGCTGTCGCGGCGGCCGGATGCGTTTCGCGCGAAGATGCCGCACCTGTTCGCGGAAGACTGCGGGATCGACCTGGTGGCGGGCGATGTGCGCGACTTCGCGTTTCCGGAGGGCACGCACAAGTATGTGATTGCCGCGGCGACCGAGGCGAGCGCGAAGCAGTTGGCGGAGGAGCCGCAGGAGATGTGGAGCACGATCCTGACCGGCATGCAGCACACGATTGAGTTCGCGCGGACGCACGGTGCGAAGCGGCTGCTGCAAACGAGCTCCGGCGCGGTGTATGGCCGGCAACCGAGCGATGTGGTGAACCTGCCGGAGGAGTTCGCGGGCGCACCGGACTCGATGTCGGTGAAGAGCGTTTATGGCGAGGGCAAGCGCGTGAGCGAGATGATGGGTGCGCTGGCGGAGCGGGTGTACGGCATCGACCAGGTGAGCGCACGCATCTTCGCTCTGGGCGGACCGCACCTGCCGCTGGACAGTCATTTCGCGCTGGGTAATTTCATTCGCGACGTGATGCGCGGCGGCCCGCTGGTGATTGAGGGCGATGGCACGCCGACGCGGTCGTACCTGTACGCGGGCGACGCGATGGCGTGGCTGTGGACAATGCTGTTCCAGGCGCCGAGCGGGCGGGCCTACAACCTGGGCTCGCCGGAGAGTCTGAGCATTCGACAAGTCGCGGAGGCGGTGCGCGATGCGCTGGCACCTGAGGCCGAGGTGGAAGTGCGTGGACAGGTCAGGCCGGATGCGGCGGTTTCGCGATATGTGCCTTCTGTGGAGAGGGCCGAAAGCGAGTTGGGGGTCCGCGTAACAGTTGACTTGCACGCGACAGTTCGCCGCACAGCAGAATGGTACGGTTGGAAGCAAGCGTGATGGCTGTAGACCACAGGCCCACGCATCACCCTACCGCACACCGGAACACGGTTTAAGGAGTTGTAGCGATGAAGAAGATCAGCGTCGTCAGCCCCGCTTATAACGAGGAGGGGAATCTCACGCCCCTGGTGGAACGAGTGCGTGCCGTGTTCGATGCGCTGCCGCAGTACCGGTATGAGCACCTGATTATCGACAACGCCAGCACCGACGGCACGGTGAATGAATTAAAGGAACTGGCGGCGAAGTACCCGGAGGTGAAGGGCATTGTGAATGCCCGCAACTTCGGACACATCCGGTCGCCGCACCACGCAATTCTGGAGGCGGATGGCGACGCGATCATCATTCTGCTGAGTGACCTGCAGGACCCGCCGGAGCTAATCGGGCGATTCCTGGACGAGTGGGAGAAGGGCTGGAAGGTCGTGGTGGGCGTGAAAACACACTCGGAGGAGAGCGGTCTGATGTTTCGCGTGCGCAGCGCCTACTACCGGACGGTGGAGCGGCTGACGAGCGTGCAGGTGTTGCGGCATTACACGGGGTTTGGCCTGTATGACCGGCAGGTGATGGAAGTCGTCCGGCGCTATGGCGATCCGTACCCGTACTTCCGCGGCATGGTGGCAGAGGTCGGATTTCCCATCAAGCAGATCGAATATGGGCAGAAGCGGCGTGTGCGCGGAATTACAAAGAATAACTTCTACACGCTGTATGACATGGCGATGCTGGGCATCACCAACCTTTCCAAAGTCCCGCTGCGTATGGTCACGTTCGGCGGATTTGTATTTGCGGCGGTCAGCCTGGTGATCGGGTTTTTGTACCTGCTGGCGAAGCTAATCTTCTGGAACCACTTTGAGCTGGGCCTGGCGCCGACGATGATCGGGCTGTTCTTTCTTGGGTCGATCCAGCTGATCGCGATCGGGATTATCGGCGAGTACATTGGGTCGATTCATACGATTGTGCAGAACCGGCCGCTGGTGACGGAAAAGGAACGGATCAACTTTTAGCAATGGCAGGTCTGGCAGATCGGATCCCGCGCGGTGAGGCGCTGCGCTTTTTGCTGGCGGGCGGCAGCAACACGCTGTTCGGCATGGCGGACACGTTTCTGTTTACGTGGCTGTTTGTGCGCTTGCGGCCCGACCACGCCGCGGCGATGACGAGCGTGGCGGCGCTGGTGTCGATGTGCATCAACATCACGGTTTCGTTTCTGACCTACAAGTGGTTTGTGTTCCGCACCAGAGGGAACTACTGGCGGGAGTACAGCCGGAGCTTCGTGGTGTATGTGCCGAGTCTGCTGCTGAGCACGTTTGCGGTGGGACCGCTGGCGGCGCTGCTGTCGCGCTGGCTGCCGCGTCCGGGGCTGGCGCCGTACGCCGCGCAAGCGTGCATTATCGCGGTGGCAATCGTGCCGCAGTTCCTGGGGCACAAGAACATCACCTTTCGAAAGAAGCTCGATCCGGTACCCTGAGGTCTGTGCGCCAAGATTTGTTGTGTATTGGAGAGTTTTGCTGATGCGTGATTTCGTTCGAGTGGCGGCGCTGGCTTGCGCTGCCTGTTTGCCGATAGTTGTAAGTGCGCAGGATGCGACGCCCGCAGCCGGGATGCCCGTTCCGCCCTCGCGACCGGCTTCGATGGATAACACTTTGGATATTCATGCGGAGATACCGCTGTGGCCGCATGGCGCACCGGGCGCGGTGGGCAAGGCGGCAACGGATGTGCCGACAGTTGCGGTGTATCTGCCGCCGGCGAACCCGACGCGTACGGCGGTGGTAGTGGCGCCGGGTGGCGGATACCAGCACTTGGCCATGGACCACGAAGGCCTGCAGGTGGCGCAATGGCTGAACGCGCATGGGGTAGCAGCGGTGGTGTTGAAGTACCGGCTTGGGCCGACATATCACCATCCGATTGAGCTTGGGGATGCGCAGCGGGCTCTGCGGTATGTGCGTTCCAATGCTGACCGGATGGGCGTGGTGCCGGACCACATTGGCATGCTTGGGTTTTCAGCGGGCGGCCACCTGACGGCGACGGCAGGCACCATGTTCGCTGGGGGGAATGCATCGGCGGACGACCCGATCGACCGGGTGAGCAGCAGGCCGGATTTCCTGGTGCTGTGCTACCCCGTGATCAGCATGGAACAGGGGCCGGCGCACGAAGGCTCGGTGAAGTACCTGCTGAGCGACGCACCGACGGCGGAGCAGCGGGCGGCAATGAGTGCAGATGAGCATGTGACCGGGCAGACGCCCCCGACGTTCCTGTGGTCGACGACTGATGATGCCGTGGTGCCGGTGATGAATACGGTGTTGTTTTACCAGGCTCTGGTCAAGAACAACGTGTCAGCGGAGATGCATATTTTCCCGCATGGTCACCACGGGTTGGGTCTGGCGCAGACCGAGCCGGAGGTGAATGCGTGGCCGGGGTTGTTGTATGCGTGGATGCGAGTGAATGGGTGGGCGCAGTAGAGGCCGCGGCAACGAACCGCAGCGCGGGACGGGATCCAGGCCGTGGCGAACGCTAGTGGGAAAGCGTTGCGTTCACGGCTTCAGCCGCTGAGATGGAAGCATCAGTGAGTTCAATGTGCGGCTTTAGCCGCTGAGGTGATGCGTCGCGCCTCACACGTCCTCACCTCGGGGGCTGAAGCCTCTCGTTGTTGAGGATTAAATTTTCGTATCGGATGCGAAATTGACGCTTTCGGAAGGGAACAGCTTCAGCTGTACCCTTCCGAACTGGCCTATAACGCGAAGACATCCACGTCATTCGTAGCGAAGGGCTTCGGCAGGCAGGATTTTCGCGGCGGAGTTGCTGGGGTAGAGGGTCGCGACAAGCGCGGTCACGAGGGAGACGGCGCTGACGAGGACGGCGTCGATCACGCGTGGGGCGAAGGGCAGGTAGTCGATCGAGTACACGGCTTCTGACAGCGGAATAAAACAGTAGTGGGAGCCTGCCCAGGAAACGGCGTAGCCGACGGCGAGGCCGATCGCTGTGCCGGTCAGGCTGATGAGCAGGCCCTGCAGCAGAAAAATGCGGCGGACCTGGTCGGGGCGGACGCCGAAGCTCATCAGGACGGCGATATCCCGGGTCTTTTCCATGACGAGCATGGTGAGCGCGATAAGGATGTTGAGCGCGGCGACGCAGACGATGAGTCCGATGACGATGAAGGTGACGACCTGCTCCAGCTTGAGGGCGCGGAAGAGTTCGCGGTTCTGGTCCATCCAATTGGTGGTCTGATAGCCCGGGCCGGCGGCGGTCTCTAACTGCTTGCCGATGGCGGCGGCGTTATAGAGATCGTCGACTTTGAAGCTGAGCACGGAAACGAGGTCGGGCTCGCTGAAGAGGCGTTGCGCGTCGGCGAGGCGCATGAATGCGTAGCTCGAGTCGTACTGGAAAAAGCCGGAGTGAAAGATACCAGTAACGCGATAGCGGGCGTAGCGCGGCTGCAGTCCGAGCGGGGTAAGTTCACCTTGCGGGCTGGTGACGAGGACGGAGTCGTTCACCTGGACGCCGAGAGTTTCGGCGAGGTCCGAGCCGATGACGACAGGGGGCAGCGGGGTCGTGGCGCCGTTCGAGAGAGCGTCGGCGGATCCCTTTTGTACGTGGTTGAGCAAGTCGGAGACGGATTTCTCTTGGGCGGGAACAATGCCCTTGATGAGCGCGCCGCCGGAACGTGGGCCGCGGGAGATAAGGACCTGGCCGTAAAGGCCGGGGGCCACAGCGGTGACGTGCGGCTGCTGGCGCATGCGGTCAACGAGGGTGCGCCAGTCGCGGATGCCGTCGCCGGAGATGCGCATAAGGTCGACGTGAGCCGTGGAACCGAGCAGGCGGGATTGCAGATCGCGGCGCATGCCGTTGGTGATGGCGAGGGCGATGATGAGCGCCGCAACTCCGGCGGCTACACCGAGGACGGAGATGAGCGTAATGACGCCGATGACGGCCTGGCGCCGGCGGGCGCGGAGGTAACGGGCGGCGACGAAGAGTTCAAAGCGCATCGGGGCTCAATCGGCGCGGGGGCAGGCACGGAGATCGGAAGGGCACAGCTTTAGCTGTGCCGCACCCGTATCGTGACGCACCGGCTTTAGCCGCTGAGGTCACGATCTGTGGGTCACCGGAAATTTGTTCAAAGCAGCCCCTCAGGGGCTGAAGCCCCGTTCCCTTACAGCACTTTACAGCTAAAGCTGTGCCCTTCCGAATGCGTGAGTTGTGCTGCCGCGACATGCATTCATCTCACGATGGCCTTCGCGCTGGTGGTGTTCTCGTTGCGATCGAACACGCGGACGGCGACCGTGTGTTCGCCGGGGCCGGTGACCGGAGCGGCCAGGGTGTAGTGCTCGGTGAGGGAGTCGCTGAGACGGCCGGTGGGTTCGAGGTATTGCCAAGGGCCGGCGTCGATCGAGAACTCGGCGTGGCTGATGGGTGAAGTGTCGTCGTGCGCTTCGAAGGTGGCGGTCAGCTTGCCGTCACGGACCGCGGCGGTGAGCGGGCCGATGACGGGAGGCGTGGTGTCGATGGTGAAGGGCACGGAGATACGCTCGGCGGTGAGGGCGTCCGCGTCGGTGTGGACGGGGGCGTCGGAGGCGATAACGCGAATTTCGTACTGGCCGTCGGGCAGCAGCGACGAGTCGAAGGAGTAGACGCGCTCGGAGATGTGGTCCTTGAGCAGGCGCCAGTTCTGCTCGCCGACACCGCGCGCATAAATGGCGAACATGAGGTCGTCGCCGTTGGGGTCGCGGCTGATCCAGCGGACGGTGACGGCCTTCGGGTCGCGCTGGGCGAGCAGCGGGCCAGGCAGCGGCTCAATCGCCGGTAGCGCGGGCGCGCTGGAGGGGGCAGCGTGGAAGGTGACGGGAACCGTGGTGGAGGGCGTGGGCGGCGAGGTCGGGTTGGGCACGCGGGCGCCGGGCTGAACGAGGACGTCGTCGACGGTGGGCGGAACGTTGCGCTGCAGGTAGTTGACCGTGACGGCGTCGAGCACCGCGCCGGTGTGAAGGACGGCCTTCCACTGCACGTAGCGCGCGACGGGAACAGGCAGGGGCGTCTGGTCGGGGCGAACAGGCTGCCAGTCGGACCACAGATCACCAAGGCCGCTACGATTGTTTTCCACGTTGCCGCTGCGGGCGAAAAGGTCAATGCGATCGCGCGTGCCGGTCAGCTCGGCGCGGCCCCACTGGGTGGCAAAGGTGCCGTCGAAGACGTCGGAGACATAGGTGGAGTCGGTGGCGGGGGCGTCACTAAGTTCGAGCAGCTTGCCGGAGTTTGCGGTGACGAGGCGGACACCCGCCGCGATCGCGGCCATGGCGACGGCCTGGTTGGCCTCCGTATGCGCGACGTCGGTATAGCTGCCGGGCTTAGCCGGGTCGATGCGGTAGATGTGGCCGCGATTGCCGGTGGCGGCGAGCAGGCCGTTGTTGCGAAAGCTGAGGGCGTAGGTGATCTCTTCCCGCAGCGTGATCAGGCGCGTGGGCGTGCCGTCGGGCGCGATGCGATCGATCTCGGAACCGTCGGGAACGAGAGCGTTGGTGGGCTGCGCGATTGACGAGTTCGGCTGGGTGAAGGTGAGGGAGATGCGGGGTTCGCCGGCTGCGGGCAGCGGCGGCAGCGCGGGCGGGCGGCGGTCGCCGATGGCGGCGAGGTAAAGATTGCCGGCCGGATCGAGGGCGAGGGCGGTGACCTCGTGCCGGGGGGCGGTGTAGAGGGCGAAGGGTTTGTGGTTCGGGGTGTTCAGGGGAATGCGGTAAACAATGCCCGACCCGTCGGAGCCGGCGTAGAGGGTGTTGCCGTCGGGTGAAAGGAGGAGCGTGCGGATGTGCTGGTCGCCGGAACGGAAGAGAACCTCGGGCTTAGGATTGGGGCCGTGCGGGATGCGGTAGATGGCGGCGGGTGCGCCGGCGGCGACGAAGATGTCGCCTGATTTCGTAACAGCAACGCTCCAGAGATACTTTGGCTTTTCGGCAGTAAGCGACGGACCAAACAGAATTTCGGGTTTTGCGTTGGGCGTGATGCGGTAGAGCTCACCGTCAGGTGCGGTGGCGGCGAGCGTGCTTCCGTCCGGTGCCTGCGCGAGGGCGGTAACGGTGAGTTCGTTGAAGTCGGCAAGGGTAGTAGTTGCGCCCTTTGGGCCGATGCGGAGGAGCTTGGAGCCGCCGCTGGCCGCGCCGGTACCGACCAGGGTGCTGCCGTCGGTTTGCGGGAGGAGCGACCAGAGATACGTGGCTTTGGTCGAGGCGATGGCCTGGAGCTGCGGAGCAGGTTCGAGGCGGCCGTCGTTGCGAATGGCTACGTCGGTGGGCGTGCCGCGTTCAAATTCTTCGAAACGCTGGGTAGTCCATTGCTGGGTGCCCTGGGCTTTCGCACTCGCGGCGCTGAACAGAAGGAGAGCCAGGGTCAGCAGAAATGCGGGTTTCTCCACTCCGCGCTCACGGTGAGGCTGTGAGTGCTCCGGTCGAAATGACAATGCGTTACCTCGTCGTGGTTGATCTGTGCACTTAGCGGATGCGGAGGGTGAGGACTTGCGAGCCGGTGACGGCGGCGTTGAGGAGTACAGAGCCGGCTTCCTTGGCGGTTTCGGAGGTGAAGGAGATTTCGCGGGAGTCGCGAAGGGGTTGCAGGGTATTGACGACGTCAGGCGGCAGGGATGGCAGGGCGGCAGCGGCGGTGACACCCTGCGTTTCGTGGTCGAGCAGGGCCACGTAGAGCCGATCGTTGGTGTGGGTGCGATTGAGCTGGGCGATGGTATCGGCCAGGCCGAGCGGGTGGGGTGCGCTGGCGGGTGGCGGCGAGGTAAGGCGGTCCATGGTGCTGCTGTCGCCGACGACGACGCGAATGGGGCCGCTCTCGAGCGTGGTGGGGAGCTTAAGGGGTAGCTCGACGACGCGGGCGGGCTGCTGCCAAGGGCGAATCGTGGCCTCCACGGTGACGGTGTCGCCGGGCCTGGCCTCGTCAGAGGAGAGTCGCGCGGATTCGATCTGGGCGGACTCGCGGGTTGGGATGACGTCGGCGCGAAGGGTGACGCCGGTGATGACGGGCTGTTCGAGCGGGTTCGCATAGACGCGGCCGAAGCGTTGCGCAAGCAGGACGGCGGCCTGGACGGCGGCGGGCTGGCCATCGCCGGAGGAAACAGTGCCGTCGAGGCGGAGGGGCGCGTTGTTCGCGATGCTGACGGAGCCGGTGAGATGGAGGCTCATCTCGTTGCCGGCGGTGTTGGTGCCGCTGAGTGACTGGTAGACGCCCGCGAGCAGGACCTGCGGAGTGAGATCGCGGTTGTTGAGCACCTGGAAATGAAGGGTGCGTGCGGGCAGGCCGGAGCCGGCGACGGGTGCGAGCTCTACCGTGACCGGGATCATGGGTGCGGTGGCGGTGAAGCTGCCGGCGATGGCGTTGGAACGGTCCTCGGTAAAGGCGCCGACGGTCTCTGTGGTGTTGACGATCTTGAAGGCGTTCTGGGTCGAGGGCAGGGTGGCGAGCACCTCGGCCTTGGTCATCGGCAGGGCGATGTCGCCGTACTGCGTGATGGGGTGGCCGCAGGCGAGCAGCTGCTTCGGGTCGACATAGGTGACCGTGCAGGTGGCGGCGATGTTCAGGTCGCCGCGGGCCAGGATGGCGGAGACGGCCGAGCCGGGGACGATGGGCTCGGGCTGCGGCGTTTCGGGGGAGGCCCCACCGAGGCCGCTGACGGGCTCGAGGCCAAGGGCGCGGAAGTTGGTGCCGAAGCGGTCGAGGGTGTCGGGGGTGAAACCGCTGAAGACGAGCGGTGTGCTGATGGGGCGGAGGGCGTCGTTCTGGTTTGTGCCGGGCGCGGCTGCGAACGCGGCCGCCGGTTCGTTGGGCGCGGCCGGGAACGCAGGGCGTTCTGGGATGGTGGGCGTTAGCGCTTTCGGCAGGTCGCGGACCTGGAACATGTAGCCGATGGGCGTAATGCCGCAGATGGGCTCCTTGCTGAACTGGCCGATGCGGTAGCTGATGGCGCCAAGGAGCTTGCCGTCAATGTATACGGGTGAGCCGCTCATGCCGGCAACGACGCCGGTGAACTCGGGCTTGGTGCCGTGCAGGCGGGCGAGGATCATGTCCTGGCCGGGGCCGATCGAGTTGGGCATGCGGCCGAGAATCTCAACGTCCATGGGCTCAGGAACGCGGCCTTCAAAGACGGTCCAGGCGGTGCCGTGCTGCCCACGCCGGACCTGGTCAAGCGGGAACGGGTCGGCGTGGAGCGGTGGGCCGCTGGCCGGGGTTTGTGCGGGGGTAGAACTTTGAATTGCTACCGGGCTCTGGGCCGGGACCGGAACAGTCGCCGCCATTGCACCGCACAGGGGCCAAAAAAACGCGAACGCGACCTTTCCCGCCCGCTTCACTACTGGAACCGTTGCGCCACCAATCACGTCTACCAGAGTAGAGACGCGCGGCGGTGTTTGCCAACCTGCCGCCGGGGTGGGCTTTCGCCGGACGCAAGTAGTTCCTGTCGCGGTTGTCATGACGCCAGCGTTTCGCTTTACAGTTCTGTTGAGGTTCTGACCCGTGTTGTTTTCCCTCCATACCCGCTCGCTTGTCCTCGGCGCTCTGCTTCTGGGCGTCGGGTCGATCTGCTCACCGATGTTCGCGCAGCAACAGCCGCAGCCAGCGCCGCAGGCCCAGCCCGATCAGGGACCCGTGCAGGAGAATGGCCCAGTCGTGCGCAAGCGGAAGTACGCCGAGCCGGAGCCGCCCCCGCCCGCGGAAGAGCAGCCCAAGGTGAACACGCCAAAGGAGCTGCAGAACTACACCTTGCGCGTGGATGTGCCGGTGGTGAACGTGGACGTGAGCGTACAGCTGGACAAGACGCGGCAGTTCGTACCGGGGCTGAAATCGGGCAACTTTCGCATTTTGGAAGACGGTGTGCCGCAGCGCATTACCGACGTCCGGCAAACGACGAAGCCGATCACGGCGGTGATGCTCCTGGAGTTTGCGGCGAACAGCTGGGCTTTCATCCAGGATATGCAGCAGTCTTCGTACGTGTTCTTCAAGTCATTGAAGCCGGAAGACTACATTGCGGTCGTGACGTATGACCTGCGCACGCATATTCTGACGGACTTTACGAAGGACAAGCAGATTACGGCGCAGGCGCTGCAAACGCTGACGATTCCTGGCTTCAGCGATACCGACGAGTTCGATGCGCTGTACGAGACGCTGGACCGGGTGAGCCGCATTGAGGGGCGCAAGTACATCATCCTGATTTCAAGCGGCCGCGATACGTTCAGCAAGCTCACGCTGGACAAGATGCTGGCCAAGGTCAAGAGCTCGCAAGATGTGAGCATCTATTGCATCAGCACGGGCGGGCTGATTCGGACGCTGGCCGACCAAAGCATGGGCGCGATTGCGCGCATGGACTACCTGCAGGCGGACAACCAGATGCGCACCTTTGCCGCGATGACGGGGGGCAAGGCGTACTTTCCTCGGTTCCAGGGGGAGTTGCCGGACATCTTTAACGAGATCAACCAGTCGATCCGGAACGAGTACGTGATCACGTATCGGCCGACGAATACGGCGCAGGATGGAACCTACCGCAAGATCAAAGTGGAGCTGGTGGATAACGAAGGCATGCCGCTGCAGATGGTCGATGAGAAGAAGAAAAAGTTAAAGTACACAATTGCGGCGCGGGACGGGTACAAGGCGAGGATGCCGGTGGAGTAGCTATCCATTTCAGGTGACGCGAGCGGAAAGGGGCAGCTTCGGCTGTGGCCTTTCCGTAGTGCGGGTGTGTGCGGCTTGTGAAGGAGAGCTTACGTTGCGCGGAAGAGGCATGACCTCCGGGGCTGACGCCCGGTGCATAAAAGGACTTTATGGCACAGCTAAAGCTGTGCCCTTCCTACGCATTGAAGCAGCTGTGCTCTCGCCCAAAGCGTTTGGATGCTGTGGCTTTCCCGGCACCGGGAGTGAAGCCCTCATGCGACGTATTTGAGCGCCTTATGACCCCTTCTCCCTCCATTAAAGTTCGTCGAGGCCGAGTGGGCGCTTGCGGATGGGCGGGTGCGGCGAAGTGCGGTCAGCGTGTGGGGTGTCGCGGTCGACGATCAGGACCTGTTCGCGTTCGCTGGCGGCGAGCGCGATCTCGGCAATGCCGAGCAGCAGAATGATGGACTCGACGGCGGTGGATTCCTTGTGGCGCGCCTCAAAGTCTTCTCGCAGCGGCGAGCCGGGCAGCAGGGTTTCGATCTGTCCGCCGGCGAGGGCGCGGTCGTGCTCCATGGGGCCGATGATGGATTTATTGCTGATGTAGGTGAGCGCCATCATGACGAAGACAAGGCCGACCTGCACCAGCGGCAGCCGCGCGTTCCGCTTCAGCAGGCGCACGGCAACGATGACCAGAACGCCACACCATAGGCCGGCGCTGTGCAGGGTAAGCAGGCACGCGCCAATAAAGGTGCCGAAGTCCGCCTGCTTGCCGAGCAACTGAAACGCACGCGGCGCGACGACCGCGCCAAAGAACAGGATGCTGCCGATCCAGAAGGTAAGCGCAAGCGAACGAACGGTACGGAGAAGCGTCTGCATGTGTTCAGTTTAGGCTGGCGGTACGGATGCGGTCTGTTGGAGAGAGCGGGGAGCAAGACGGCGGCTCGCCGCAGCGGCGTGCGTTGGCGGCTTACCTTGCAATGGCGAAGGAGACGCCGGACTGGTCGCGGCGGTTGGTGATGCTTGCGGCGGCAAAGGACGCGATTCCGTTTGCGCTGGCCGGGGTGGTTGCGGGTGCCGCAGTGTTGTGGACGTGTGCGGAGCAAGGTTTGCTGCGGGAAAGCAGTGTGGCCGGTTGGATCGACTTCCAGGTGACCACGCTGAGTGAGGCGGTACGCATCCTGAAGAACGAACTCCGCAAGGGTCTGCCCGTCAGCGTTGGGGTGCTGGATGCACGGGGACGTGTGTGGCCCGAGGCGGTGGAACGGGGGCTGCAGCCCCAGGCGTTGCTTGCGGGCGAGGCGGAGCAGGAAGCGGCGCGGATTCTGCTGGCACGCGGGGCGGAGCGCCTGCAGATGGGGCCGTCGGTGCGGTTGGATGCGCACGTCGGAGAGACATGGCGTGCGAGGAAGGCGGCCGATGAGGCGCTGCTGGCTTCAGCGCAGCGGCTTGCCGGGCCAGAGCGCGCCGTTGCGATGCGATGGCTGCGCTCGGTTCCGCGGCTGTTTCCGCGCGACACCACGCGCTGGTACGCGGCGGCGTGGGCCGCATCCAAAGACGACAGATGAACGGCATCCGGCTGGACAAATGGCTTTGGGCGGCGCGCTTTTTTAAGACGCGGACGCTGGCGGCACGCGCCTGCGAACTGAATCGCGTGGAGGTGCAGGACCACTCCGCGAAGGCTTCGCGGAACGTGACGCCCGGCGATGTGGTTCGCGTTCGAACGGACTCGGCCGAGTTCACGGTGAAAGTGCTGGGATTAAGTGAGCAGCGCGGACCGGCGAGCGTTGCGCAACAGTTGTATCAGGAAACGGACGACAGCAAGGCCAAGCGTGCGGAGGCAGCGGCACAGCGACGCCTGATGCCGGTGTTCGAAGTGCTGCACGAAGGCAAGCCGTCAAAGAAAGACCGGCGCCGATTTGAGCATGTGCGTGAGCGGTTCTGACGGTGACCGGGCCGGCTTGGAACGCGAACGCCTGGCCTCGGCCCGGTTCCGTTTAGCCTGCAAGGTGCATCGCAGAGCGCACAGCGCGGCCTCGCAGCTAGCTGTTTGGGCAGCCGTGGTTGTAGACCAGAGGTTTGCGCCATTCCTCGTTGGTGGCGAAGAGTATGCACGTGGTTCCGTCCGAAGTGTTGATACGCCAGGTGAGATTGCCCTGGCGGTACACCTGGAACTGCCCGGAGCCTGCGAAAGCGGTGCCGTTCGGGGCGTTGGGTGTTTGCGAATCAGTAAGGGGCGCGCCACTGCCGGCAGCCGAGGATGTGCTGGTTTGCGTTTGCAGCTGTCCAAGCGATGCGGATTGCGTGTTCGCGTTGGTGTTGGTCGCGATGGGTACGGTGTTGATGGTGCCGGGAGTGTCTGACCGGCTTGGGGTAGCGTGTACGGTATTGCCGTCGCTGTCACGCACGTCGGCGACGGTGACTTCACCATCGCGCAGGCGAGCGTTGCCGGCATAACGCTTGTACGCCCAGTAACTGGCTATCAGCACCACGACGACAATGAACGCCGCAACGATTCGCTTCACCATATCGAGTCTGACGGTAGCACCAGAACCAGGGATTCCCGGCACCGATCCGAAGCGCGGTTCATCCGTAGTCAACAGAACCAAGCTGGATGCGCCCTGTACGGATTTGGATGCTGGAAGGGAGCACGTCCGTGCCGCCCAATGCCTGCGATCTCTGCAGACTGAAGGCGTAACATAATTGTGTGCCGAAATACTCCGTAGTGGTGCCGTTCCATAACGAAGAGGACAACGTAACCGAGCTCTACGACCGGGTCAAGGACGTAATGGAGCAGGTCGGTGATTCGTTCGAAATCATCTTCGTCGATGACGGATCGCGTGACCGCACCTATCGCCTGCTGGAAGAGATCGCGGCAGTCGACAGCCGCGTGCTGGTGATCAAGCTTCGGCGAAACTTTGGACAGACCAGCGCGCTGGCAGCGGGTTTCGACCACGCGAGTGGTGAATTTGTGATCGCCATGGATGGCGACCTGCAGCACGACCCCTCGGAGATTCCGACGTTCCTGAGCAAGCTGGAAGAGGGCTACGACGTGGTGAGCGGATGGCGGGCGCAGCGGGGGGACAACTTCGTTCTGCGGCGGATCCCGTCGCGCGCCGCGAACTGGCTGATGGCAAAGTTGAGCGGCGTGAGCATTCACGACTTTGGCACGACATTCAAGGCGTATCGCCGCGAAGTGATCCAAAACATTCCGCTGTACGGGCAGATGCACCGCTTTATTCCGGCGCTGGCTTCCTGGTATGGCGCGTCGATTTGCGAGGTTCCGATTTCGAACCCGGCACGGCAGCACGGAAAGAGTCACTATGGGATTTCGCGGACATTTCGCGTCTTCTTTGATCTGCTGACGATTCGCTTTCTGTTGAAGTATCTGACCCGGCCGCTGCATTTCTTCGGATCCATCGGTGGGTTGAGCATTCTGGGCGGCGGCCTGCTGGCGCTGTACCTGCTGATCGTGAAGATGTGGACGCACACGCACGTGATGTATGCGCACGGTCCGCTGTTTGTAATCAGCGGCATCCTGCTGCTGGCCGGCATTCAATTGATGGGCATCGGCCTGCTGGGTGAGCTGCAGGTGCGGCACTTCCACTCCGGTCCGAGCCGGACACCGTACGCGGTGGAGCGCATTGTTCGGTTGCGCCCATCGGAAGAGTCGCTGCAGGCGTAAGCGCTTTCGTACGGTGGGACTCGCCGGGCGGCTGAGTGTGCTTCCCTGGTTTTCATCCGCCGTTCGCAATCGTCGCGGTCCGGTGCGCTAGGCTGAGGGCGTGCTGCACGCCCCGAAGGCAGGCACACGGGAGCAGAACGTGTCACAGATCGTGTTTGTGCTGGAAGACGAGGCTGACATTGCGCAGCTGGTGCGCTTGAACCTGGAGACCGCCGGATTTGCGGTCCGCAGCTTCGCGAATGCAGCTGAGGTTCTGCCCGCGGCGGAGCGGGAGGCTCCATCGCTGTTTCTGCTGGACATCATGGTTCCGGGCGGGGGCGGCCTGGACGTGTGCCGCCGCATCCGGCAGAACCCGATGCTGAGCACTACGCCCGTGATCTTTCTGACGGCGATGGCGGCGGAGGCCGACCGGGTGCAGGGGCTGGAGCTGGGCGCGGATGATTACATCACCAAACCGTTCAGCCCGCGGGAGCTGGTGGCACGGGTGCGCGCGGTGCTGCGGCGGTTCGAGCGGCCTGCTTCGCCGGACGTGATCCGCTTTGGCGATGTGGAGCTGGACGGCGGCGCGATGCAGATGCGGCTGCGTGGCGAGGTGGTGACCATGACCGCGACGGAGTTCCGGCTGCTGGATTACCTGGCGCGGCACCCGGGTCGCGTGTTCTCGCGCGATCAGTTGCTGGATGCGGTGTGGGGCGATGCGCGGTTCGTAACACCGCGGTCGGTGGATGTGTATGTGCGGCGGATTCGCGAGAAGATGGAAGAGGACGCCGAAAATCCGCGCTTTCTGAAGACGATGCGCGGGGCCGGGTACCGGTTCGAGCGGGGCGAGGCGTAGGGGCGCGAGTCCGCGGTCGGGCGCCGTTGTTCCATGTTTGATCGAGGTGTTTGATCGCCCACCCCGGTTCCGTCGAAGTGAGTTGGGAGTTTGCCTGTGTTTCGCTTTCGATCGCTGACAACCAGCACACGCCTGCTCGCACTGGCGGCGATGCTGCTGGTAGTTGCGGCTGCAACGGTGCGGCCGCTGTTTGGAGTTGCGGCCGCGGTGGTGCTGGCATTTGGCGTGGGTAGCTGGCTGCAGCGCCGGTTGCGGTGGGAGGTCGGTTCGCTACGAGCCGGGCAGGCGGTTGCGGAAGAGCTGCAACCGGTGCTGGAGACGGAGCGCGCGCGTGAGGCACAGGCACAGCAGGATCTTCAGCTTGCCGATGACAAGCGGCTGCAACTCGAGGTCTTGCTGGAGGGCATGCAAGACGGTGTGTTGGGCGTGGACGCAGGCGGGCGCGTCGCCTGGACGAACGCCGAGATGGGTCGCATCCTGGATAACCACGGGTTAGGCGCGGTGATTCGCATGGGGCGTTCGCTGGCGCACACGCTGCGGGACCCGGCGCTGCTGGACTTGGTGGAGCGGGTGGTTGGGGAGCGTGCCGCGAAGAATCTGCGAACGAGCACGCTGCTGCCGGGCCGCATCTTCGATGTGAGCGCGGCACCGCTGCCGAATGGCGGTGCGGTGCTGGTGCTGCGGGATGTGACGCGGGCCGAGGCGGTGGAGCGGGCGCAGCGAGAGTTTGTGGCGAATGTGTCGCATGAGCTGCGGACGCCGCTGACGTCGGTGCGGGGGTATTCGGAGACGCTACTGGACAGCGGTTTGATTGCGCCGGAGGCAGAGCCGTGGGTTGAGATCGTACTGAAGAACGTGGAGCGGATGTCGCGGCTGACTGAGGATCTGCTGGTACTGGCGCGCACGGAGGCACCGGACAGGAAGCCCTGGCGGCGTTCGGTAGCGGCGAACGCGCTGATTGAGGATGCGGTTCGGAATTTCCGCGGGCAGCCGGGTGTGTCCGGGGTCAGGCTTAAGGTGGCGGTGGCGTCGGCGACGCCGGTGCTTGCCGATGAGATCGCCGTGCAGCAGGTGCTGGCGAACCTCTTGGAGAACGCGGCGAAATACGGGAAGCCCGCTGATGGCTCGGAGGCGCGCATTGTCGTGGCGGCGGAAGATCAGGGTGACGGTGCCGTGCTGTTCCGGGTGCGCGATTTTGGGCCGGGGATCGCGATGGAGCACCACGGAAGGCTGTTCGAGCGGTTCTACCGGGTGGACAAGGCGCGGTCGCGCGAGAGCGGCGGGACGGGGCTGGGACTGGCAATTGCCCGGCACCTGATCGAGGAAAGCGGCGGAAAAATTTCACTGCACAGTGACCTGGGGCAAGGTGCGGAATTTCGGTTCACGCTGCCGGTCGCGGTCGAGAAGCGGGTTGAAGTGGAAGGTCAGCCGGTCCTGGAGCTTGGGGCTGATGAAGGCACCGTGATCTCTGAGGGTGTGAGCGCGGCGGCGCTCCCATGATGGAGCTTCGGTCTGTTTGCCGGCATTTGGCCCTGCTGGGCGGTGCGTCCCTGCTGCTGTGCGGCGGTCTGGCGGGGTGCAGGCGGGCTGGCTCGCAGGCGTCGCCGGGCGTGATTAACGGAGCGGGTGCCAGTTTTCCGTATCCAATTTATTCAGAGTGGTTTGCGCTGTATGACCGCGAGCACCCGGGTGTCGAGATTAATTACCAGCCGATCGGGTCGGGCGGCGGCATCCGGCAGGTGCGGGACGGCATTCTGGACTTCGGCGGCACGGACGGCCCGATGACGGACGCGCAGATGGCGGCGTCGCCGGTCAAGGTGCTGCACGTGCCCACGGTGCTGGGCGCGGTGGTGCCGGTGTACCACCTGCCCGGCGTGCGGGGTGAGCTGAATTTCTCCGCCGGGGTGATCGCGGACATCTATCTGGGAACGATCACGCGCTGGAACGATCCGCGCATCGTGAAGGAAAACCCGGGTGTCGCGCTGCCGGATCACGAGATCTTGCCGGTGTACCGGTCGGATGGCTCGGGGACGACGTTTGTGTGGACCGATTTTCTGTCAAAGTGCTCGACGACCTGGGCCAGCCGCGTGGGACGGGCGACGTCAGTCGAGTGGCCGATTGGGATCGGCGAAAAGGGCAGCGAGGGTGTGAGTGGCATGGTGGAGCAGTCGCCGTACAGCTTCGGCTATGTGGAGATGAACTACGCCGCGCAAAACGGGATGACGTATGGGCGCATTCAGAATCTGGCTGGGCACTGGGTCAAGGCGACGCCGGAGTCGGTAACGGCGGCGGCGCAGGCGATGGTGGGCGCGATCCCGGCAGACTTTCGAGCGTCGCTGACGAACCCGCCGGGAGCAGAGAGTTACCCGGTGACTTCGCTGACCTGGCTGCTGGTGCCGATCCGTCCCAAGGACCCGCGGCATGGGCCGGTGATTGCGGACTTTCTGCACTGGATGCTGACCACGGGCGAGTCGCTGGCGCCCGGCATGCACTATGCGCCGTTGCCGCCAGAGCTGCAGGCGCGTGTGCTGGCGAGCCTGAGACAGTTGCAGCGTTAGCACTTACGAAGCTGGCATCGCGCAGAATACCTGTGCACCATATTGACGGCAGATTCATGCAGTTCGCGTAGGCTGGTTGGAACCGGAATGCCGACCACGGCCCCATCGTTCGAACCCGCTCCGCTGACGCAGGAAACGGCCTTTGCCGCGCCCGCGCCGGGGCTTGCCGTGTCTCAGGAATCATCCGCGCGCAGGTTTTTGCAGGAGCGGGGTGGCGGTGGGCTGCTGGACCGCGGGTTTGGCCTGGCGATGGCGCTGTGTGCCTGCTCGGTGTTTGTGATTGCAGTGCTGATTCTGGGCGTGTTGCTGGTGCGTTCGGCTCCGGCGTGGCATGCGTTTGGATTGCGCTTCTTTGTGGGAATGCGGTGGAACCCGGTGCAGGGCAGGTTCGGCGCGCTGCCGTTTCTGTTTGGGACGCTGCTGACCTCGGCGTTAGCGCTAACGATCGCGGTTCCGCTGGCGCTGGGCGTCGCGGTGTTTCTGACGGAAATGTGTCCGGCGCGCCTGCGCGCACCGCTGTCGTTCCTGACGGAGCTGCTGGCAGCGATCCCTTCGGTGGTGTATGGGCTGTGGGCGATCGCGGTGCTGGTGCCGCTGGTGCGGGACTGGATCGGGCCGCCGCTGGAAAAGACGCTGGGTTGGACCGGTTTGTTTCGCGGGCCGAACTTTGGCGTGGGCCTGCTGACGGCGGGACTGGTGCTGGCCATTATGGTGCTGCCGGTGATCTCGTCCATTGCGCGCGACGTAATGCGCGCGGTGCCGGACGCGCAGCGCGAGGCGGTGCTGGCGCTCGGCGCGACGCGGTGGGAGATGGTGCGCATGGGCGTTCTGCGCAACGCTCGTGCGGGCATTGCGGGTGCGGTGATCCTGGGGCTGGGGCGAGCGCTGGGTGAGACGATGGCGGTCACGATGGTGATCGGCAATCATCCGGCGATCAGCCGGTCGCTGCTGGCGCCCTCGTATACGCTGGCTAGCGTGATTGCGAATGAGTTCACCGAGGCGACCGGCGATCTGTACGTGAGCGCGCTGGTTGAGATCGGCCTGGCGCTGTTTCTGCTAACCATTGCCGTGAATGCAATCGCGCGGCTGCTGGTGTGGGGCGTGTCGCGCAATGCGGCCGCGGGGGCGCGCGCATGAGCGGAGCAGCGGGTCAGCACATCAGCGTGTCAGCGAATCAGCATGGTGCCTGGACCGGCTTGCAAGGGCGGGGAACGCTGGCGCGAGCCCGGAAGGATCGTTTCTTCACGTGGTTGGCCGTCGGTTGCACAGCGGTGGTGATTTTGCCGCTGGTGGCGATTCTGCTGTACCTGGTGCTGCGCGGGGCGTCGTCGCTGAGTCTTGCGTTCTTCACGCAGTTGCCGCGGCCGATTTCGCAGGGCGGCGGTGGCATGGCGAATGCAATTCTGGGCTCGGGCGAAATACTGCTGATCGCGTCGCTGCTCGGGATTCCGCTGGGGATTGGCGCGGGCGTGTTCCTGTCGGAGTACGGCGCGGGCAAGCCGATTGCGACGGCGGTGCGGTTTACGGCGGACGTGTTGAACGGTGTGCCGTCGATTGTGGTTGGCATTGCCGCGTATGTGCTGATCGTGCTGCCGATGAAGACCTTTTCGGCGTTGGCGGGCGGGATCGCGCTGGGCATCATGATGGTGCCGACGGTGACGCGGACCACCGAGGAGATGCTGGCAACGGTGCCGCACTCGGTGCGTGAAGCGGCGCTGGGCCTGGGCATTCCGAAGTGGCGCGCGACGTTGTCGGTGACGCTGCGGACGGCGTCGGCCGGAATCATTACCGGTTGCATGCTGGCGTTTGCGCGGGTGGCGGGTGAGACGGCGCCGCTGCTGTTTACGGCGTTCGGTTCGCAGTTTTGGCCGCGCTCAGTGGTGGGCAGCACGGCGGCGCTGCCGTTGCAGATCTTCAATTACGCGATGAGCCCGTATCCGGCGCAGCGCCGGCTGGCCTGGGCGGGAGCGCTGATGCTGATCGTGCTGATCATGACGTCGGTGTCGCTGGTGCGCTTCGTGGCGAACCGCGGGACGCTGCGGGGAAGGACGTAGCGCATGGGCGTCGCGATCGAAACTGCCGGGCTGAACGCGTGGTACGGGGAGACCCACACGCTGCAGGATGTGTCGCTGCAGATTGCGGCGAACTCGGCGACGGCGCTGATCGGGCCGTCGGGTTGCGGCAAGAGCACGTTTGTGCGGTGCCTGAACCGGATGCACGAGACGAACCCGGTGGCGCGCGTGGACGGATCCGTGCGTATTGGCGGCGTGGATATCTATCGCGAGGCGCAGCCGGTGGAAGTTCGGCGGCGCGTGGGCATGGTGTTTCAAAGGCCGAACCCGTTCCCGACCATGTCGATTTATGACAACGTGGCGAGCGGGCTGCGGCTGAACGGGTTCCGTGATCGCGCGATGCTGGACGGGATTGTGGAGCGTTCGCTGAAGCAGGCCGCGCTGTGGGACGAGGTGAAAGACGATCTGCGGAAGAAGAGCGGCGCGTCGCTGTCGGGCGGGCAGCAGCAGCGCATGTGCATCGCGCGGGCGCTGGCAGTGGACCCGGAGGTGTTGCTGATGGACGAGCCGGCGAGCGCGCTGGATCCGGTTTCGACCAGCAAGATCGAGGACCTGATCTTTCAGTTGAAGAACGAGTACACCATTGTGATCGTGACGCACTCAATGCAGCAGGCAGCGCGCGTGGCGGAGGAAACGGGCTTCTTTCTTTCGGGCAAGCTGGTCGAGTTTGGGCGCACGGACCGCATCTTTACGAACCCGAGCGACAAGCGCACCGAAGACTACATTACGGGGAGGTTCGGCTGATGCGGACACGGTTTCATCAATCGCTGGACCTGCTGAAAGAAAAGCTGCTGGTGATGGCGGGGTTTGCGGAGCAATCGATTCAGCGCGCGATCGAGGCGTACCGTACGCGCGACATGTCGCTGGTGGAACTGGTGCGGCGGTCGGAGCCGGCAATCAATCGGCTTGAGCGCGAGATCGACGCAGCGGCGCTGGACCTGTTGGCGATGCAGCAGCCGATGGCGGTAGATCTGCGGTTCATTTTGTCGGTGATCCGGATCAATGCGGACCTGGAGCGCGTGGGCGACCTGGCGGTGAACATCGCGATCCGTGCCCGCGAGATGACGCAGATGAGCGATGCCGAGTTGCCGGTGGACATTCCGAAGCTGGGCACGCTCGCGGCGGCGATGGTGCGCAAGGCGATTGAGGCGTTTATTGACGGAGACGCGGCGCTGGCACAGCGCGTGCTGGCGCTGGACACGGAAGTGGATGAGATCAACCGGGCGGCGTTCCGGGCGTTGAGCCAGCGGATCAAGCAGAACCCGGCGGAAACGCCGCAGGCACTGAACGCGATCATGATTGCGCGCAACCTGGAGCGGGTCGGGGATCACGCGACGAACATCGCGGAGGACGTGATTTTCTGGGTGAGCGGGAGCGATGTGCGGCACCATGGGGTGGGTACCGACGCGACGTTGCCGGAGGAGCAGAGCGGGGTAGCGCCGATCTTTTAACAAGGCTTCGTGTGCCGTGGATTGCCTCTGATTATGCAGGTTTCGGTGCAAGCAACGAGGCCATCACGCGGGACGGTGGAGAAGAGCAAATAAAGTAAAGGCGCAAATTCAGCGGGCTAGGTAGTGTCTGACGAATTCTTTTCCGCACACAATATGCTGCGGGTACCGGCAAAAAATGCAGGTTTCTCCACTGCGCACGCGCTCCGGTCGAAATGACAAAGTTTTTACTCGTACCATATTCATCAGACCCTACCTTAGACCGCTGCTTATTCCAGATGCGGTCTACTGAAGATCTCGATAGACCCAGAGCTTTATACCGCCTGCTACTCGTTAGGCTGGTACAGCCAGGTGTCGAGCGCGGGCAGCATTGGGTAGAAGAGCGCGAGCACGATGCGTTGTGGTGTGCTGGCATTCGCGGCGAGCAGGCGGGCATAGTTGCGCAGTTGCGGGGCATAGTGTTCACGCTGCTGTTTCAGAAAGTCTTCTGTGGGGGTGGCGCCGGCGGTCGCGGTTTTGTAGTCGATGATCCAAAGAGTGTCCGTACCGTTGCTGCCCGGGTGCGGGCCTGCGATGAAGCTGCGGTCCAGGCGCAGGGTTCGGGCCGCCGCGTTCGTGCTGTCGTTGAGGGTGAGAGCTTGTTCGGTGGTCGCGCGCGCGTGCGGCCGTAGGAGCCAAAGACCTTCCGCCAACTGAATGGTATTGCGAAGGGCGAGCAGGACGGATGCCGTGTCGCGCTCAAGCGCGGTGCCGTGCGTGCCCATGCTGCGCAGGGTGGCACGGATGCGGTTTGGCCAGGCGTTCACCGCTGCGAGCAGGGAATTGGGCGAAGCTTCGCTATTTGTGGCGAGCCGTTGCGCGAGCTGATCGAGGAAGAGGTGGACTGCGGTGCCGAGGGCGCGGGCGGTGAGCGAACCCTCCGGGCGGTCGACCTGTTCCAAGCCGGCCGCGCTGGCAATTTCTGTGGCTTTGGCGTGCAGCCAAGAAAGTACGAGCGGACGCTGCAGGGCCGCGGGATCGAAGCCGTCGGGAACGCGGCGGAGATCCGCGAGTTCGCGCGTGACCTCTGCCGCGTCGTCTGCGTTGGCTTGCAGCAGTTCGAGTTCGCCGGGCGTCTTCTGCCGTGCAGCGGCCTCCGCCTGGATCAGTGATGCCGCGGCGGCCCAGGCTGTGTCGAGCAGGGTGCCGGAGGGATGGATGACCTCGTTGCTGTCTTTCTTGAGCGCGGGAGCGGCGTAGAGGTGGAGCTGTTTGCGGGCACGGGTGGTGACAACGTAGAGGAGGCGGGCGACTTCGGCCTGCTCCTGACGGCGGCGTGCGGTTTGCACGAAGCAGGCGAGCTCGGCGGCTTTGGTGCCGCGCGGTGGAATGGGTGCGAGCAGGACCCCCGCTTGCGCCGGTGATGTGGCAGGCACTTCGAGCCAATCGAGAAGACGTTGCGAGTTTCCGGCTGAGGCGCGCTGCAGTTCGGGGACGAAGACGACGTCCCACTCGAGGCCTTTGGCCTTGTGGATGGTCATGATGTCGACCGCGCCGGGGGTGGTGTCGGGCTCGGCATAGAGCCGGGCGAGCCGGGTTTGCAAATCGTCGGCATCGAGCGGGCGGAGCTCGGCTTCCGCCTGTTCCAGGAGTTCGAGAAAGCGGCGGACGTTGGTTCGTTCGGCGTCGGTGCGGAACAGATCGGTGCCAAGGGCTCGGCCGGTGCGCTCCACAAGCTCGGCCAGGGGCATGCGGCCGAGTGCCTGGACGGCTTCGTCGAGGGTATCGAGTGTGCGGAGAATCCGGGTCCGTGCCGCGGGTAGCAGGGTAGCGGCATGCTCGCGGAAGAGCCTGCGCGGCGCGCGGGTGCGGCTGCCGGGCGCTTCCGCCGCGGCGAGGTGGTGCAGATCGGCCAGCGTGGTGCCGCACCATGGTGCGCGCAGGACGGCGAGCCAGGCAACGCGGTCCGCGGGATGCAGCAGAGCGCGGGTGAGGGCCAGGGTATCGAGCACCTCGGGGCGCTCGTCGAGCGGTTCGAGTTCGACTCCGCGGAATGGGATGCCGGACTCGCGCAGCAGCCGGGTGATGGGTGCGGCGTGTTCGCGGGCGCGGACAAGGACGGCGAACGTGGGTGGAGAGCCGGCGGGGGCCTCTTCGCGCAGGTGGTGGATGGTGTGGACGATGTGCGCGGCCTGCTCGCGCTGCACAAGTTTGCGGCTGTCGCGCCGGCTTTCGTGCCCGTGGTCGCCCCAGAGCGGGTCGATGTGCCAGTGCAGTTTGCCGGCTTCGGCCGTGCGGGACGCGGTCGCGGCGGTGTACGGAATTGCACCGTCACCGGCGGCCTGGAAAATGGGTCCGAAGATCTGGTTGAACTCGCGGACGAGTGGCGCGGAGGAGCGGAAGTTGGTAGTGAGCCGCAAGGTGGTGAGCGGGACGCCGCCGAGGCTGCCGCTCTGCATGCTACTGAGGAAGCGCTCGACGCGCGCCTGGCGAAAGAGATAGATGGACTGCTTGGGGTCGCCGACGAGGAACACGGTGCGGCGTTGGCCGCCCCAGCCGTTGGTCAAGGCCTCAAGCAACTCGTATTGCGCGCTGGAGGTGTCCTGCATTTCATCTACCAGCAGGTGCTGGAGGTCCATGCTTTCGAGGGCGCGGGCGGCTTGGCCGGGCTCGGTGGACTCGAGTGCGGCGCGGGCGGCGATGGAGCGCTCGGTGAAGTCGCACGTCTTGGTGTCGCGAAAAATGGTGTGGAGTTCGAGCAGGGCAAAGTGGAGGAGATGAAAGAGCGCCTTGGTCATGTGCCAGTCTTCGGCTGGCATGCTGGCGGGGGGCAGGTTTCGGAGGTTGCAGAGCTGGGCGTGGAGGGTGTCGTTGGTGGAGAGCGCTTCGATGAGCGCGAGCAGGCGTTTCTTTTGTGGCGCGTTGGTAACGAAACCGAGATGGTTGACGGCCATGCTCTTGCGCCACGAGTAAGGGCTGCTGGCGTTGAGTAGCAGCCTGGCAAGCAGGGCCCAGTGTTCGGCCTCGCTATGGTGCGTGCCGGGTGGGGTACGCAGGTTGGCGCAAGGTGCGAACGGGTTGTCGCTGCCGTTGTAGCCATCTGCTTGTGCAAGCTGCGAGGCAAGCCCGGTGAGCTCGTCTAGCAGATCGGCGGGAAAGGTCTGCTGCAGCGTGGTGAGGACACCGCAGACGATGGACTCCAGCGTGCGGTCGAGGCGGGGCTTCACTTCACGATCGAGGAACTCGTCGGTGAGTTCGCCGGGCGTGAGCGGGATGAGGCGGCCCCACTGTTCGCGGGTGCTGAGCATTTGCGCCAGCAGAGCTTCGCAATTCTGCAGGTCGGCATCGCGGCGCAGAAGCACAGTGCGGAGGGCATCGTTGAGGACGTGGTTGTCGTCGCCGAGGCGCAGCGTTACGGCGCGGGCGGCGCGGCGGTAGAGCGGCATCGCGTTCTCGACCGGAGTCATCTGGCCGATAGCGCCGGCGGAGAGCGGCAGTGAGCGGGCGATCTCGCCGCAGAGCGAATCGATGGTGCGAATGTTGAGACGATGGCTGTTCTGCTGCAGATTCCAGCCGTGGGCGCGGTCATGGTGCAGAAGGTCGGTGGCGAGATCGCGGGTGGTGCGGTCGAAGTCGCTGAGCGTGTCTGGATCGCGTGGGACCAGGTCGAGTGCCTTGAGCACGCGCTCGCGCATCTCCGCGGTGGCCTTGTTGGTAAAGGTGAGGGCGAGGACGGACTCGGGACGCTCGACGCGGCAGAGCAGCTTGAGCAGGCGCTGCACGAGCAGACCGGTCTTTCCAGAGCCGGCCGGGGCTTCGACGAGGAAGGACTGTTCGGGGTTGAGCGCGGCGCAGCGTTCACGGGCATCCGCTACTTCGGGTACTGTGGGCGCGTGGTTCAATGCCGGAAACTCCAGGATGGTGGCGCTCATGCATCCACCTCGGCCGGGTCCTCGGCGTCGAGCAGTGCGGGATTCAGGCGGCAGAGCAGGCGCTGGTCGCAGAAGCGGCAGGTCGCGGGATACTCCTTTGGGCCGACTGTGGCTGTGCCGGCGGCGAAGTCTTCCGCAAGGCTTTGCAGCGTCTGCCGCCAACTCTCCAGTTCGGCGTCAAGAGTTGCGGTGCTTGCCTTGGCTTCGCTGGAGAGCCAGGCAGATTTACGCGGTGCGCTGACGAATTCGAGCTTGTCACCGGCGCGGATCACGGCAAACGCGATAGCACCAACGGGGGCATTGTCCTCGCCACCTGGATTGCCGAGTTGCGGCATCGCGGAGGTTGCGTAAAGCGGAAGCTGCGGCTCTTCGGGGCGGTCACCCTCCCATTTGTTCGCGGAGGGCAGGCCGGTTTTGTAGTCGATGATCACGTGCGCTCTGGTGCCGTCGGGAAGGGTGACCTCGTCGATGCGGTCGACGCGCACGGTGAGCGGCAGGCCGCCGACCGTGACGGTCATTTCGCGTTCAAGGGAGGCAATGCGAAAAGGTGGGCGTTCGGCTTCCTTGCGGAGCCAGCGATCTAGGAGCGATTCAAGGCGAATTCGCTGGATCTGGAGGTATGCCTCGGACCAGCGATCGGAGGGGTCGCGGTGTGTGCGGAGGGCGAGATCGACGGCGCGTTGGACGGCCGGGGTGAGCTTCTCTTCCGCAATGAGCCGGTGGAGCGTCTTGCTGTCCTGTGTTTCTCCCCAGAAGATTTGCAGCGCGGTATGCAGAAGGCTGCCGCGGTCGCGCGCGTCCATGCCGAGGTCGCGCGTGTCGAGCGTGGCGGAGCCGAGACGGCGCTCGGCGAAGGCGCGAAAGGCGCATGCAGCCTGGCTTTGCAGCGTGCTGACGCCGCCCGAGATGGGACTGAGATCGTCGCCCAGAGTGAGTGGAACCAGTGCGCCGTCCTGGAACACCTGAAGATCGGCGCTGGCGTGCACGCGTTCGAGGGTGCCCGCCGGATCCGCCTCGCGGAACTGCAGCCCGGGCAGGGAGGAGGCTGCGGTTGCGGGGCGCTGCTCGCCTGCTTCGCAGGCATGTGCGTAGCTGAAGGTGGCGGTGGGTGCGATCCGCGCGATGCGTTCGACCTGCTCGCGAAAGCGGGACTGATCGAGCGCGGGATCGGTGCCGGGCATGCCGTGACGGCGCTGCAAGTGAGCGGGCAGAAGAGGGTGCTGGGTGGCGCGGCTGTTCCACTGATCCTCGCCGGCATGCACGACCCAGAGATCGCCGGACTCGACCCCCGTGCTTTCGTCGGGGGTGAGGAACTGGATGGGTGCGCCGGTGTTTTCCGGTGCAAACCTGGTGGCGCGGGCGGCCGCGGTCAGCCGGTGGATAAAGTCCGACCAGCTCAACGGCTCGCCGGGAATGAGGTCGAGCGCCGCGAGACCGTCCAGCAGGTTTTCGAAACGGGTAACCGCCTGAAATTCGGAGCTGGTACGCTGCCCGGAGCGGAACCAGCCGAAGTCGCCGAGGATGTGACGGGCGCGTTCGGCAAAGCCGGTAAAGCTGCCGGTGCCCTGGTGAAGTCCCGGCCATATTTTGGTCCGCTGCAAGAGTGCGGCGGCCAGGGTAGGGCTGGGTTTGTGGAGGATTGAAGCGGCTGAGCGGGGACTCCACGTGCCGCGCAGGTCCGGGTGGCGACGCAGCAGGGCCGCATCGAGCGAGGCCGCGGTGTCAGCGTCAACGGGCCATTCCAGGTGCGGCGACCGCAGCAGAAGCGAAATTTCGCCACCTTCCAGTTCACGCGTGGTCCAGGTGAGCAGGTGCAGGGCGTCGGCGATGACGCCGGTCGCGGCGAGTGGGCGGCCGGTGGAGAACTCCCAAAGCGGCCGGCGTTCGTCGGGAAGCGCGATACCAGAGCTGGAGTGGAGATGCTCGCGCAGGGTCCGGTCGATGCGATCCCGCGCTGAGGAAAGGTCCGGCACGACGACCGCGATGCTGGGGCGCTCTGGAGCAGCGAGGGCTTGCGCGAGGTGCTCTGTAAGCGCTTGCAGTTCGTCCCGGTCGTCGCGGCAGCGGAGGAGGACGGGGCTCGCCGTGGCGACAGCGCGGTGTGGTGCCTCGATCAGCGTCGAGCCCTGCGTCTTCAAGGCTGCAAGCAGGCTGGCCTGCGCCGGGGACAGAGCGGCGAGATTGCAAAGGATGAGCGTCTGGGGCGAGTTGCTGGGCGGGAAGCTATCGGCCAGGGCCGATTCCAGAGCCGCGGCGGGCAAGAGCAGTTCGTCACGGCAACGACGGTCAAAGGCGCGGAACCAGCGACCGAAACGGGAGACATCCCCGTTGGGGCTGGCAGAGCGGTCCGCCAGCAAAGCCGAAACTGCGTTGTGCTGATGGAGCAGCGTTGCCGCCGAAAGGCACAGGTCGAGCAAAGCGTCGGTGCGCTCGATCTGATCGTCGCGATTGAGCACCTGCTCCCAGAGCAGGCGTTCCTGCAACGGTTGCAGGAGGATGCGTTCGTCGCGACCCTGAAGGAGCGCCTGCTGCCACAGACCGGCGGTCCAGGCGCGCCAATGGAGAACGCGCTCGGAGATTGCTGCCGCCTGATCCTGCCCTGCCGCTTCCGCTGCGATCTGCGAACGCAACTGCCGCGCAACCCGGAGGTTGGGCACGAGCAGCGTCGCGCCTTGCTGGGCGAGCCGGTGTAGTTCAACGACAGCAAGCATCTTCGTCTTTTATACGCTTGTGCGAGGCGAAATTTAGGACGCGTTTTCCAGAGGCCTCGCCAGGGCCGGAGCTCGCCGGAAGCTGAGGAAAAGCAGCGCAATGGTGCCTGCGATGGGCAGCAGCAGCGCTTCGCGAAGCGATCCCGTGCCCGCGGAGACCTGGCCTACGAGCCAGGGCAGGGCGGCCGCACCCAGGCCAGAAACCGCGACGATCCGGCCAGCCTGGGCGGCGGTTGGGCCTTCCCCGACCAGGCCGGAGAAGAGCAGGGGAAACCAGGGCGCGAGGGCCGCGCCGGTCAGGCCGGCGAGGACCGGGAGAAGGTGGCCGTGTCCAAAGGCGAGGAGTGCGGCAAGCATGCAGATTGTCACGATCAGGCCGGTGCGCAGCATGGGACGTTCCGGCAAGCGAAGCAGAAGGGCCGATGCTGCGGCGCGAGTTCCGGTCAGGCAGAACCAGAAGGCGGCAGTGCTGGCGGCGAAGGCCTCCGTGGCGCCGGTGTAACGCAGGTCATAGGTGGTGAGCCATCCACTCAGGCTGGTCTCCACGCCACCATAGAGAAAGAGTTGTAGGCAGAAGTAGAGGAACGTGTTTCGCGAAAGGCCCGCTGCGGACGTTGCGGGTTGCTGCGCTTCGACCGGGGTGGCTGCATCAGACGAAGCGAGTGCTGTTCCGAGCAGGCCGGCGGCGAGCAGCGCGGCGACGGCGGCGAAGATAAACGCGGGCGCGTGCCTTCCGAGCAAGGAGGGCAGCAGCAGAGGAGCACAGAGCGCGCCGGCGCTCCACGTGAAGTTGAGCAGAGTCAGCGCGGCACCGCGGCGGCGCGGCCAACGCAGCGAGGCGAGCAGGTTGTTGGACGTGATGATCTGGCCCACACCGAAGCCGAGCAGAAGCAGGGCAGCAAGGGTGAAACCGGCCGGAAGGTGTGATAACAGCGCCGCGGCCAGGCTCGCAAAGCCGAGCACCGCCGCGGTGTAGCCCCGCAGCATGCAGCGGCGCAGGGGGGTGCGGGTCGTCCAGCCACCCAGAAAGGCCCCGGTGAACTGTGCGGCGAGCAGTGCGCCCGCGCCACGGTCAGACAGGTGCAGCGCCCCCGTCATGGCGGGCAGCGATGGGCCGAGAAAGGCGGTGCCGAAGCCGGAGAGCAGCGCGGCATAGTGCAGCAGGGCTGCGGAGGGTACCCGTTCGGCGCGCACAGTCGCGTCAGCGGGTTGCACTCGCTGGGTGGAAGTCATAGGTGTGTGTCCGGCATCGACCCTTTGCAGGCAAAATGCTCGTCCCGTGAATCAAGATAGCAGGCTGCAACGAAGGCTGGCCGGCACGGACGTATCATGGAAGTCGTGATGATAAGGGTGTTGCGCACGACCGTGTCCGGTGTACTCATGCTGGGGCTGGCGAGCGTTTCCGGTTGCCGGCATGAGGGCAGTAGTGGTGTGCCCGCGGGCATGACGGAGGCGAGCTACCCCGTGCGTGGCCGCGTGCTGAGCGTGGACCCGAGCACGCAAGAGGTGATGTTGGCGCACGAAGCCGTGCCGGGCTTTATGGAAGCCATGACGATGCCCTACAAGAGCGTGGACGCGGCGGCGCTGGGTGAGCTGCACCCTGGTGACACGATCTCCGCGCAGATCTTGGTCGACAAGGACAGCGACGGCGATTTTCACCATGCGCGATTGAAAGACATCGTGATCGTGGGGCAGGCGCGGCCCGATACGGTGCCGCAGAAGCAGTACAACGTGCCGAAGAAGGGCGACTCCGTTCAGAACTTTGATCTACTGAACCAGGACGGCAAGACGATGCACCTGAGCGACCTGCGTGGCAAGGCGGTGCTGCTGACGTTTATCTACACGCGGTGCCCGCTGAGCGACTTTTGCCCGAAAATGAGCCGTAATTTTGCCGAAGTGAACACCAACCTGCAGAAGGATCCGGCGACATACGCGAAAACGGACCTGCTTTCCGTGTCGTTCGATCCGGTTTACGACACACCAGCGGTGCTGCGGTCGTATGGCGGCGCGTACACGGGCAAGTACACGCAGGAGAAGTTTGATCACTGGCAGTTTGCGGCACCGAGCCAGACGGATCTGCCGAAGGTGGAGCAGTTCTTCGACGTGGGTGTGACGGGAAGCGGCACGGCGATACAGCACTCGCTTTCGACCGTGCTCATCGGCAAGGATGGGCGCATCGTGGACTGGTATCCAGGAAATGATTGGAAGCCGGCCGACGTGGCGCGGGCGATGCAGGCAGCGGCGAAAGCTTAGGAGATAACGTGGCAAAGCTGACGATGGTTGTGGGTGTGTTGCTGATTCTGCTGGGCGGTGGCGTGTTTGCCGGTGTTTCGCAAGCACCGACCACGCTGATTCCGGCGTACTTCGGTGTGGCGCTGGTGTTGTGCGGCGCGTTGGCAAACACGGAGGATGCGAAGCGGCGCATGCTGTGGATGCACATCGCGGTAACGCTTGGGCTGATCGGATTTCTGTTCCCGTTTGTGCGATCGGTCGGTGGAGCGGTCAAAATGATGACCGGGCATGCCGATCAGGTGCTGCGCCCGCTCGCCGTGGAAGAATCGATGGCGATGGCGCTGATTTGCCTGGTGTTCACGGCATTGTGCGTGCGGTCGTTCATTCGGGCACGAATTACGCGTACGGCGTAGCCGACCCCTGACCGGGCGGTATCGTTTGGCTGTGTGACACATCCAATCAGAAACACATGGGATCGTTTGGGCACGGCTCACTTGGTAGTGGCGGCAGGGAAACGCGGGCGGAGCGGCCCGCGCGCAACGCTGCACGTTCCGTTTCAGCGGAGATGACTGCGGCAAAACCGAAGCCGAGCCTGCGCAAGGTCTGGCCCGAGGTGAAGAAGCTGATGCGGCCGCGGCGCGGGCTGATCGCCGGCAGCTTTCTGATCATGATTGTGAACCGGGCGAGTGGCCTGGTGCTGCCGGCATCCACGCGATACCTGATCGACGGCGTGATGCGTCAGCACCGCCTGGGTCTGCTGCCCTGGATCGTGGGCGCGGTGCTTATCGCGACGCTGCTGCAGGGTGTCACGTCGTATGCGCTGACGCAGATACTGTCGAAGGCTGGGCAAAGGCTGATTACGGATCTGCGCGTGCAGGTGCAGCAGCACGTTGGCAGGCTGCCGGTCGCGTTCTATGACGCGAATCGCACGGGCAACCTGGTGGCGCGCATTATGACGGACGTGGAAGGCGTGCGCAACCTGATCGGCACGGGCCTGGTTGAGTTTGTGGGCGGGCTGCTGACTGCTTTGTTCGCCTTCGGTTACCTGCTGTTCCTGTCGGTTCGCATGACGGTGTTGACGTTTTGCGTGATGGTGATTTTCGCCGTCATTCTGGGCAAGGCGTTCAAAACGATCCGGCCGATCTTTCGGGAGCGCGCCAAGCTGAATGCCGAGGTGACGGGGCGCCTGACGGAGTCGCTGGGCGGGGTACGCGTGATCAAGGGGTACCACGCGGAAGAGAGCGAGGCTCGCGTGTTTGCGGGCAACGCCGGCCGTCTGCTTGAGAATGTGCTGCGCACGTTGACGGCGCAGTCGGTGATGTCGCTGTCAAGCACGTCGGTGCTGGGCGTGGTGGGCGCGCTGATCATGTGGCTGGGCGCGCGGCAGGTGGTCGCGGGTTCGCTGACGACGGGCGGCTATGTGACTTATACGCTGTTTCTGGCGTTCATGATCGCGCCGGTGGCGGGCCTGGTATCGATCGGAACGCAGATTACCGAGGCGTTCGCGGGGCTGGATCGCACCAGCGAGATCATGGGCGAACGCGAGGAGAATGGTGACCCGCGCCGCGCCGTGAAGCTGCCGGTTTTGCAAGGCGACGTGCGCTTTGAGGATGTCGGCTTTGAGTATGAGGCGGCCAAGCCGGTGCTGCACGACATCAGCTTTGAGGCGAAGCCGGGGACGGTGACAGCGCTGGTCGGTTCGTCGGGATCGGGTAAGTCGACGATCATCTCGCTGGTGTGCGCGTTTCACGACGCGAATGAGGGCGCCGTGCTGGTGGACGGCGTGGATCTGGCAACGGTGGACCTGCGCAGCTATCGTTCGCAGCTTGGCGTGGTGCTGCAGGAGACATTTTTGTTCGACGGCACGGTGCGCGACAATATCCTGTTTTCGCGACCCGAGGCAACTGAGGATGAATTTCGGCGGGCGTGCCAGATTGCACGTGTGGATGAATTCGTGGACCGCTTTGACGAGGGGTACGGAACGATTGTTGGCGAGCGCGGGGTGAAGCTGAGCGGAGGCCAGCGGCAGCGGCTCTCCATCGCGCGCGCGATCCTGGCGGACCCGCGCATTTTGATTCTGGATGAGGCGACGAGTTCACTGGACAGCGAGAGCGAGGCGATGATCCAGCACGGGTTGAGCTACCTGATGCAGGGGCGTACGACGTTTGTGATCGCGCACCGGTTGTCGACGATCCGGAACGCAGACCAGATCCTGGTCGTCGAGCAGGGAAGGATTGTGGAGCGCGGGAATCATGACGAGCTCTTCCACCTGCATGGGCGGTACCGCGAGCTGTACGACAAGCAGCACGGGCTTGAGACGAACTTGTTTTTGGCGCCGGGCGAGGGTGACGTGGTGCCGGAGCCGGTGGCGGGGTAAGTGCTCGCGCAGGAGTAGACTGCTGGCATGGCAACGCTGGTGATGAGTCCTGAGTTGGAACGCGATGTAAAGCGACTCGCGGAAGCAACGGGAGTCTCTCTGGAAGAGGCTATCGCGGCTGCGGTTCGGGAGCGTCTCGATCAGTTCCGTTCGCAAGACCATCCACGTGAGATTGATTGGACTAGGATTCGTGAAATTCAGCAGCGTGTGGCGGGAACGGTGGATTATTCCAAAAGTGACGACGAGTTGCTTGGGTACGACGAAACAGGAGCACCGGAACAACCGTCGGCATGGTGATTGACACCTCCGTATTGGTGGCCTTGTTATTAGCTGAACCGGAAGCAGTGCTACATGATCGTGTTATCCGCAACGACACGCGCCGCCTCTTATCGGCAGCGGTGTTGTTGGAAACAACTATCGTCTACTTGGGTCGAAGCCGACAGGCACATCCGTTTGCGGTCACAGAGCTGATTTCCAGCCTTGACGCGAGTGTGTTGCCTGTTACGGCGCTGCAAGCCGAGATAGCCGGAGAAGCTTTCCGAAGGTTTGGCAAGGGACGGCATCCCGCGAAGCTCAATTTTGGTGATTGCTTCAGTTATGTGCTGGCGAAAGCGCAGGGCGAGCCGCTGCTTTTTAAAGGTAACGATTTCAATCTGACGGATGTAAGGATTGTGGACTGGTGGAAGCCGACCTAGTCGAGGCCAAGCTCCTTAAGAACGAAAGAATAGTCGAGCGCGAGTTCCTTCAGGTAGTCGTAGCGGCCGGATGCGCCGCCGTGGCCTGCGTCCATGTTGGTGTGCAGCAGCAAGGGCCGATCGTGGTTCGTTTTCAATGTGCGAAGTTTCGCGATGAACTTTGCGGGTTCCCAGTACATGACCTGTGAGTCGTTCAGGCTGGTCTTGACGAGCGTGGCGGGGTAGGCGCCGGGCTGCAGGTTGTCGTAGGGCGAGTAGCTGCGCATGTAAGCGAACGCTTCCGGCTCGTTCGGATTTCCCCACTCCTCGTATTCGGCGACGGTGAGTGGCAGCGAGGCGTCGAGCATGGTGTTCATCACGTCGACGAATGGGACGTGCGAGAGCACGATGCGAAAAAGGTCGGGGCGCATGTTGACAACGGCGCCCATGAGCAGGCCACCGGCGCTGCCGCCTTCGATGACGACTTTGTCACGCGCACCGTAGCCTTGCGCAACAAGCTGCTCGGCGCAACTGATGAAGTCGGTAAACGTATTGCGCTTTTGCATCATTTTGCCCGCGTCGTGCCATGCGTCGCCCAGGTCGCCGCCGCCGCGAATGTGCGCATAGCCATAGACGATGCCGCGATCCAGCAGGGCGAGCCGCGTGGCGGAAAAGCCGATGGGCAGGCCGTAGCCGTAGGATCCGTAACCGTAAAGGTAGAGCGGGTTCGCGCCGTCCTTGTGAAAGGCATCGCGCTTGTAGACGAGTGAGACGGGGACGCGTACGCCGTATTCAGCGGTGATCCACACGCGCTCGGAGGCATAGCGCTCGCGGTCGAAGTTGCCGGGGACCTCCTGCTGCTTGAGCAATGTGCTCTGTGCTGTGGCGACATCGTAGAGGAAGACAGACGCCGGCGAGACGAGCGATTGGTAGCTGTAACGAAAGCCGGTGGCGTCGAACTCGCGATTCACGTGGAGGCCGGCGCTGTAGGCGGGCTCGGGAAATTCAACGGTCTGCGGCGACGCGGTGTTCAGGATGTCATGGTCGAAGTGGTAGACGCGCAGGCGGTCGAGTCCGTTGACAATTTCCGCAGCGACAGCGAAGTTCTGGAAGAGTTCGAAGTCGTCGACTGGAACGTCGGCCTGTTCGGGCAGAAGTTCGGTCCATGATTCGCGGGAGGGATCGTTGACGGGTGCGGTGATGACGCGGAAGTTCTTAGCGGTGTCGTTGACGCGAATGTAGAAGAGGCCATCGCGGTGGTCGGGGTAGTACTCCTGGTCGGGCACGCGTTCGGCGAGCAGGCGAAACTGCTCGGTGGGCGTGTTGGCTTCCACGTAGCGATATTCACTTGTCGTGTGGCTGCCGCACTCGATCAGGATGTATTTGCGGTCGCGGGTGCGGCCGACGCCGACGTTGAAGCGCTCGTCGGCTTCTTCGTAGATGAGGGCATTGCTTGAGGCGGGATCGCCAAGTTTGTGGCGGAAGACCTGGTGCTGGCGCTTGGTCTGTTCGTCCTCGACGGAGTAGAAGAGCATCGCGGAGTCAGGTGTCCAAGCGATGGAGCCGACGCGCTCGGCGGTGTCGGGCAGCAGATCGCCGGTGCGCAAGTCTTTCACGTGCAGCGTGTACTGGCGAAAGCCGGTGTCGTCTGTCGTGTAGGCGAGCAGGTTGCTGTCTGGGCTGACGGAGAGCGCGCCGAGGGACATGAAGGGCTTGTCGGTGGCGAGCTGGTTTACGTCGAGCAGCACTTCTTCCGGCGCGTTGGGATCATACTCGCGCGCGGGGTTCGCGTGGCGGCGGCAATGGATGGGGTACTGCAGGCCCTCGACCGTGTGGGTGTAATAAAACCAGTCGCCGTCGCGGTAGGGGACGCTGGTGTCGGTTTCCTTGATGTGCGAGAGCATCTCGCGGTAGAGCTGCTCTTGTAGCGGCTCGGTGCCGGCCATTTCGGCGGCGGTGTAGGTGTTTTCCGCGCGCAGGTAGTCGAGGACTTCTTCGGAATCTTTGTTGCGCAGCCAGAAATAGTCGTCTTCAAGCGTTTGACCGTGAATGTGGGTTGGGTGCGGCTCACGGCGGGCTACGGGTGGCTGCGCCTGGACAGCCATCCCCCCTAGTTCATTTTCCAAGATCTTCATTCGACTCGACTTCCGCATGTGATACAAAGCTAAGTTCTTCTACCGCAGGATCTTACGCGTAAGTTCCTGTGATGGAGGCATTTACAAGCTGCTGGCCGATGCCCTGGAGATTTCCTCTGACGGCATGGTCCTATCCCTTTCAGGATAAGAGATGGAATGGGGGAGGCATGCCAACTTTTTTGCGTGTACAAACCCTTTGAGGACTTCTACTTAGGTTCGTGCGGGGCGCAAAGGGGCTTGACACGGATTTTCCAGCGTACCGCGGAACCTCTCGACCGGTGGACGCGTATCATCCATGGTTGTGGTCATGAGGCAATCGCGCCTGTTCGTTATGCTGCTGTGCTGCCTGGCGTGGCTGTTGCCGGTGTTGCACGCGGAGTCCGTGAAGACGATCGGGCCGCCGGCAAACTATGTAAACGATCTGGCCGGCGTGCTGAACAGCGACACGCAGAGCGACCTGAACGCCCTACTGAAGAGCGTGAACGATCAGGCTAAGGCCCGCGTGCTGGTCGTCACCATTCACAAGATCGATGACGACGAGCCGGTGGAGCAATTCGCCAACGAGCTGTTTGCGAAGTGGAATCCGGGCAAGAAGGACCGCGGCGTCTTGATGGTGTTTTCCATTGAAGACCACAAGCGCTGGATCGAGATCGGGTACGGGCTGGAAGGCATTTTGCCGGACGGCAAGACGGGCGACATCGGCCGTGACATGGTGCCGGATTTACAGGCCGCCAACTATGACGGAGCGGTGCGTACCGGGGTCAACGAGATTTCGGATGTGATCGCGAAGGATGCCGGCGTTACCCTCGACACGCAGCCGCGTCACACGTACCATCGCGAAGGCTCTGGGAGCGGCGGCGGTGGCTTCGGGCTGTTCGGCGTACTGTTTATCGTGTTCATCGTGATTATGCTGTTTCGCGGCGGCCGGGGTGGCCGGGGCGGTGGTGGCTTCGGTGGCGGTGGCGGTTTCCTTTCGGGCCTGCTTCTTGGAAATCTGCTGGGAGGCGGACGCAGTTGGGGCGGCGGCGGAGGTGGCGGCTGGAGCGGCGGGGACGGCGGTGGGAGTGATGGCGGCGGTGGCTGGGGCGGCGGGGACAGCGGCGGCTTTGACGGCGGTGGTGGAGACGGCGGCAGCTCTGGCGGCGGTGGAGCCGGTGGTGGTTGGTAAGGTCTACGGGGGTTGATCGTGGCACAGATGTTGCAAGGAAATACGGAGCGAGGGACGATGCGTAAGGGAACGATAGCTGCGATTGCGGTGGTAGTGATTCTGCTGTTGGGAGTGCTGCTGGTCGGTGGCAGCTATGTGTCTGCCCGGAACAGCATGGCGGTAAAGAGCAATGGTGTGGACGAGGCTTCGAGTGAGATTGGGATTCAGCTGCAACGGCGTGCGGATCTGATTCCAAACCTGGTGAGCACGGTAAAGCAGTACGCCAAGGTGGAGACGCAGATCATCACCGCCATCGCGCAGGCACGGTCAGGTTTGCTGCAGGCGCAAACTCCGAACGAAAAGCTTGCGGCCAACGACCGCCTGAACACGGCGATTTTGCCGCTGTTGCGCATGCAGGAAAATTATCCGGACCTGAAGAGCAATCAGCAATTTCTGCGGCTGGAAGATGAGCTGAGCGGGACGGAGAACCGCATCGCGGTGGCGCGGCGACGGTACAACCAATCCATTCTGGATTACAACAACACGATCTCGGTGTTTCCGAACAGCGTGTGGGCAAGCATCGGTGGCTTCCAGAAGAAGACGGGATACTTTGCGGCGGATCCGGGCTCGACGGCGGCGCCGAAGGTGGACTTCGGGTCGTAGCCAGGCTTTGTCGAGGCAGAGGGTTGGCGGATGCCGGCCCTTTTGCGTTGAATGCGGACTTGGGCGGGGACGAAGTGGATCTTCGCTGCGCTCAGGATGACGCTGCACATGGAAGCAGAAAAGCGGAAAGGCCGTCGCAATCGCGACGGCCTTTCCGCTTCCGCGATGCGTTTCGAGACTACTTGGAAAAGGAACCCACGGCGCTGGCTTCGTCGTCCTTGACGTCGAAGACGGTGTAAAGCTTGGTGATCTGGAGCAGGTCGTGGACCTTCTTGGTCAGATTCAGCAGCTTCAGTTCGCCGCCGGCGTTTTTTACGCTGGTATAGGCGCTGACGAGCTCACCGAGACCCGAGCTGTCGATGTAGCTGACATCGCCGAGGTTCACCAACATGTGCTTTTCGCCCTTGTTGATCAGGTCGCGAATCGCATCGCGCAGGGTGACGCTGCCTTCGCCGAGCGTAATGCGGCCGCTCAGGTCCAGAATGGTTACGCCGTCCACCTGGCGCGTGCTTACCTTCATGCTCATGGGTCTTTCCTCCGGGAGAATCAGTGGCGCTGTACGCCGATCTACTTGGCTTCGGTGCCGGCGGTGCGGTGCTTGATCATGGTCAGCTCCGTGCCGGGGTTGAGTTGGCGAAAGTTTACCTCATCCATCAGAGCACGCATGAGGAAGATGCCGCGGCCTGAGCTGCGCAGGATGTTTTCCGGCAGGAGCGGATCGGGAAGCAGGGCAGCGTTGAAGCCGGTGCCCTCGTCCTGGATGTTGATGGTGAGCGCTGTGTCGTCGGATTGCAGATGGACGCGCACCTGCTTTGCGCTGCTGTAGCTGTTGCCGTGCATCACGGCGTTTACGGCTGCCTCGCGGGCGGCCATGGCGATGTTTGCCGCGTCGTCTTCGCTGAAGCCGTGCTCCATGGCAAAGCGCTCCGACTCCTGTTCCATGCGATCGACGGTGGCCAGCGTTGAGGGCAGGGTGAGTTCGATCCGGCCTGTTATCGAATCGTTCATGGAATCCTTTAAGGGCACCACAGGATGCTGGCTTTGCCCGGTCGAGCGGCAAGCGCGTTCTGGGGCAGTGTGCTTGTGTAAGTGATGAAAGTCAAGAAGCAAACGCCACACGGCTGGAAGTACGCAGCCGTCGCACCCATGGTTCCCACGCTGATTCACCTGCCGTTCGCAGGCCGGGCGTAGCAGGCAACTGTAAGCTGCACGGCGGGTTAGACTGCCCATAGGCAGTGACATACAACGTGACCGGAGGGAGGGTGCGACGATGTCAACGATGCATGCGCGTCGCACTACCGTGGCCATGTTGCTGGGCCGCCCCGTACTTCGCGAAGATGGAAGCACGGCAGGCCGCGTTGCGGAGTTCCTTTTCCGCGGGCTACAGAGCAGGACGCACGTGTATGCGTTGGTGCTGACCCGCACCGGGCGCTTTCGCGGGGCAGAAGCTGTGACCGTTCCGCTGGCGCAATTGCAGCTTCGAACGGATGCTTCGATCGTGCTGATCAAAAGCTATACGCCAGAACCGCTGACCGAGGATGACACCTCGGTGCTGCTGGAACGCGACGTGCTGGATCAGCAGATCATCGACGTGCACGGCCACAAGGTCGTGCGCGTGAATGACGTGGACCTGGTCTGGGAGTATGAGGAAGGGCAAGTGTGCGACCTGCGCATTGCGGAGGTCGAGGTCGGCATGCGGGGTGCGGTGCGCCGGCTGCTGCGTGGCTTGCCTGCCGAGGCGGTGGAGTCGCTCGTGCATCGCTTTCAGCCGCGGGTCATTCCGTGGGAGTTTGTGGACCTGATCGATCGTGATCCTGCGCGGCGGGTCCGGTTGAACGTGGAGCAGGATCGTCTGTCGCGCATGCACCCGTCCGACATTGCGGACATTCTGGAAGACCTGGCCCCGGCAGAACGCGACGCGGTGTTTACGTCGCTGGACGAAGGGATCGCCGCTGAGGCGTTGGAGGAGGTCGAACCACGCCTGCAGCGCTCGCTTCTGGAACACATGGAGTCGAGCCGCGTTGCGGACATTGTGGAGGAGATGGATCCGGCCGCGGCCGCGGACCTGCTTTCAGAACTGCCGGAGGAGCGATCCGACGCAATCCTGCGGCAGATGGAGCCGGAGGAGCGCCAGGAGGTGCAGGAGCTGCTGGAGTTCGCGGAGGACGTGGCGGCCGGCATCATGACCAGTGACCTGGTCGCTGTGCCCGTGGGCGCGACCGTGGCCGATGCAGTGCAGGCGCTGCGAGTCTTTGAAGGCGACGTGGAGACCGTGACGGAGATCTTCATCGCTGACGCGGAAGGCAAGCTGCGCGGTGTGGTGAACCTGGCGCGCATTTTGCTTGCAAGTGGAGACACGCCGCTGACAGAGGTGCAGGAGGAGCGCATTCATTGCTGCCGGGTAGACATGACGGCCAAGCATATCGCCGAACAATTCGATAAGTACAACCTGCGGTCGCTGGCCGTGGTGGATAGTGAAAGCAAGCTGGAAGGCGTGATTTATGCCGAGCATGTGATCGCGCTGCTGCGCGAGGAGCGATAGCGGTGCGCATTTTGTATGTGGCGCACCTGTCGCCGAACGATTCGGCTGAGTATCGCAGGCTTGCGCTGGAACGCGCGGGGCACACCTGTGTGCCGGTGAACCAGTACCGCTATGGGCTGAAGCATGCTTTGCTGCGCAAAGTGGAGCACAGGCTGGTGGCCGGGCCCGAGGTGCGCCGATTCAACCGCGACCTGATCGCGATGGCGCGTGAGCATAAGCCCGATGTGTTGTGGTGCGACAAGGCGCTGTTCCTGCAGCCGGCAACGCTCGACGTGTTTGGCTCGATGGGTATCCAGACGATCAGCTACATGATCGATAACTTCTTCGGTCCGCGGCGCGACCCGGGCTGGCGGCTGTACGCACAGACGATCCCACGGTTCGACCTGCACTGCACACAGCGGGACGCCAACGTGCGGGATTATCGCGCGGCGGGCGCTCGCGACGTCATCAAGGTGCAAACAGCGTTCGAGCCGACGGTGCACTTTTCAGCGCCTGAGCCGTACACCGATGCGCAGCGTGACCGTGGTGTTTCGTTCATCGGAACGGCGTATGACCAGCGAGCGGAAACGCTGACGCGCATGGCACGCGAGGACCTGCCGGTGGTCATCAGCGGCGGACCGCAGCACTGGCGGCCCAGGCTGACGGCAGACGACTTTGCCGCGCTTTACCGCGAGGGAGAGCTCTATAACGAACAGTATCGGTTGGCTATCTGGCGCTCAAGGATTAACCTGAGTTTTCTGACTCACAGCAACGCCGATGAGTTCGCGCACAAGAGCTTTGAGATTGCGGCGTGCGGAGGTTTTCTGCTGGCGGAGCGCAGCGCTGGGCATGCGCAGCGGTTTGTCGAGAATGAAGAGGCGGTGTTCTTCGATGGCTACGACGAGCTGGTTGCGAAGGTGAGGCGCTACCTGCCGGATGAAGCCGCACGGAACCGCATTGCCCTGGCGGGACAACGGCGGGCCTGGTCGAGTGGCTACGACAACGACACGCAGGTGCGCCGCATCCTGGAGCGAATTGCGCCGCGGCTTGCAACGCGAAACGGGACGTGTGGAGCGCACATCGGCGAGGTGTATGCATGAGCCTTTGGCGCACCTGGCGCGGACGCATCCTGTTCTTTCTGGCGGCGCTTGGACCGGGGTTCATCACGGCCAATGTCGACAATGACGCCGGTGGCATTTTCACGTATTCGCAGGCGGGAGCGCAGTACGGGTACTCGCTGCTGTGGACCATGCTTCCGATCACGCTGGCGCTGATCGTCGTGCAGGAGATCTGCGCGCGCATGGGCGCGGTGACCGGCAAAGGGTTGAGCGACCTGATCCGTGAGGAGTTCGGCTTACGCATCACCGTGATCTGCATGTTGCTGCTGGTGGTGGTCAACTTCGCGAACGTGGTGACCGAGTTCGCGGGCATCGCCGGATCGATGCAGCTGTTCCATGTATCGAAGTTCATCAGCGTGCCGGTCGGTGCGTTCCTGGTGTGGGCGCTGGTCGTGCGCGGCGATTACAAGAGCGTGGAGAAGATTTTTCTGTTCGCGTCGGTGGTGTATCTGGCCTACATTGTGGCGGGTGTGCTGGGCCGGCCAGACTGGCACACCGCGCTGGTGGAAACCGTGAAGCTGCCGCCGCGGTCGGCTTGGCGCGACCATTTGTACCTGTACTCCACTATCGGCGTGATCGGCACAACCATCACGCCGTGGATGCAGTTTTATCTGCAATCATCCGTGGTGGAGAAGGGCATTACCGTGCGCCAATACAAGGCGACACGGCTGGACGTGATTGTGGGGTCGATTTTTACGGACGTGGTGGCGTGGTTCATCGTCGTGGTTTGTGCGGCCACGTTGTTTGTGCACGGCGTGCGCAACATCGGTGTGCCGGCAGACGCGGCGGAAGCGATGCGCCCGATTGCTGGGGATTACGCGTTCCTGCTGTTCGCGGCGGGTCTGCTGAATGCGTCGCTGTTCGCCGCGTCGATTTTGCCGCTGACAACGGCCTACACCGTGTGCGAGGGGCTTGGATTTGAGAGCGGTTTGGATAACAGCTGGAAGCAAGCGCCGGTTTTTTATTGGTTCTACACGCTGCTGATCGGGCTGGGGGCGGGTGCGGTTCTGCTGCCGCACTTCAATATTGTGAAGACCGCGATCTGGTCCCAGGTGCTGAACGGCCTGCTGCTGCCGGTGATCTTGTATTTCATGTTGAAGCTGTCGAATGACAAAGAACTGATGGGCGAGCACACCAACTCGCGCTGGTTTAATGTGATCGCGTGGGGCACGGCGCTGATTGTGGTGGTGCTGTCGACGGCGCTGGTCTGGAGCGCCATTCGCCCGCAAGGGTGAGGTAGCGGCAGTGCGTTAATTTTCGCGATTGATGACGAAACCCGGAACCCAGAGCAGTGCGCGCTGGGCCGTGGAGCGGGGCATCTCCGCGATGGACTGGCGGGCGGCCTCGGCATAGGCGCGCGCCGCGTCCATGGCGTAGTCGATGGAGCCGTGGCGCTTCAGGATTTCGAGGATGGTCGCGTGCGTGACGCGATTGAAGCCGCGGTCGGCTAGGACCGTGCGGATGCACTCACGCTCGGCGCCGGTGCCGCGCTCCAGGGCGTGGATCACGGCAAGTGTGGCCTTGCCTTCACGCAGGTCGCTGGCCGCGGGCTTGCCAAGCTTCGCCTCAGTCGCGGTCAGGTCGAGCACGTCGTCAACGATTTGGAAGGCGATGCCAAGATTGCGGCCGTACTCCCCGAGGCGCTCTTCAATCACATCTTCTGAGCCGGCCAACGCCGCGCCAAGCTGCATGCTTACCTTGAACAGGAAGGCAGTCTTGCGGAAGATCAGGTCAAAGTACTCTTCCTCATTAATCAGGTGGCCGAGTTTCTCAAGCTGCAAGAGCTCGCCCTCGACCATTTGTTGAGTGAGGCCGATCAGGAGATCAAGCACGTGGAAATTGCGCTCTCGCAGCGCGGTTTGAAAGCTCTGCATGTAGAGCCAATCGCCGGCCAGCACGCATTTTGCATTGCCCCACTGTGCGTTGGTGCTCGGGCGTCCGCGGCGCGATGTCGCCGAGTCGATGATGTCGTCATGCACGAGTGTCGCGGTGTGCAGCATCTCAACCACGGCGCCCATGCGTATGCGGCTATCTCCGTCAAAGCCGAGCGACTTGGCTGAAAGCAGCAGCAGAAGCGGGCGGATACGTTTGCCGCCACCGGCGAGCAGGTATTCGCCGATCTCAGTGATGACCTCCACCTGCGACTGCGACTGCCGCGCAAACTCCCGCTCAACAGCCTGCAGGTCGTCACGAAGCAGGTGCTCCACTTCAGCGGCGGTCGCAATGGACAAAGGTGACACTTGTAATCAGATTCTCACACGCTGTGGCCGGATGCTGCTTGTGCCCTGCAGCACAACCCTAATTGCTGCGGTAGTTGGTGAACTGAAGTTCCACGCCAAAGTCTTTGCCCCGCAGCAAAGCCATAACCTCCTGCAGAACGTCGCGATCCTTCGACACGACGCGCACTGTGTCACCCTGGATGGAAGCCTGCGCCTTCTTTTTGGAGTCCTTGACCAGAGCCGTGATCTTTTTCGCGGCCTCTGAAGGAATGCCCTGCTTGAGCTTGATCTTTTGCCGCACGGAGCTGTTTGCGGCCGGCTCGACTTTTTCGTACTCGAGGTTTTTGAGCGAGACGCTGCGTTTTACCAGCTTTTGCTGCAGGATTTCGGTAATCGCAGTAAGCGTGTATTCATCCTGTGAGGCGAGCTGGATCGCATCAGAACCTTCCAACGCCATTGTGGACTTTGAGTTCTTCAGGTCGAAGCGCGCATTCACTTCTTTCTGGGCTTGATCGATCGCGTTCTTCACTTCCTGCACCTCGACCTTGCTGACGACGTCGAAGCTGTTGTCCTGTGCCATAGATGTTCCTCTCGTGCAATGGGCAGGGTTGCCCGAATCAACTCAAAGGGTATGGATGCCTGTTTCGTGCTCAAGGGCTTGATCGCGGGTGTGAGATAACCGCCGGCCAGCACGTCGCGTATAAGCGCGCGAGGAGTGGAGCACGCGGAAGTCTAAGTGAGCCAGAACAGCCGCTCGAAGTTCGCCGTGGTGGCGCTGGCGAGCTCTTCGACGGGGATGCCGCGTTCTTTCGCGATGAACTCGGCGGTTACCCGCGTGCGTGCCGGTTCGTTGCGTTCGCCCTTGTGCGGCTGTGGCGCTAGAAATGGCGAGTCGGTTTCGACGAGCAAGCGATGGAGCGGTACGGCCTGCACGGCCTCACGAATGGAAGGGAAGCGAGAGTAGGTGACGTTGCCGGCGAACGAGACATGGAAGCCGAGATCGAGCGAGCGCCGCGCCTGCTCCGCGTTTCCGCTGAAGCAGTGCATGATGCCGCCGATGCCGTGCGGTGTCCAGTGTTGCTCGATGAGGCGGAACAGGTCTGCGGCGGCGTCCTCATCGCCGTAGCGGGCCCTGGCCTGTGGCGTGGCGAGCTCGCTGGTGCGACAGTGGATCAGGATGGGCTTTCGGAACTGGCGTGCGATCTCCATTTGCGCCAGGAACGCTTCGTGCTGGACGGAGATGTCGGGGTTGTCGGCATGGTAATAGTCAAGGCCGATCTCGCCGATGGCGACGACCAGCGGGTCGGCGGCGAGCTCCTTCACCTTGGCGAGAGCCTGCGGGCCTGCGGCGGCAGCCTCCTGCGGGTGGATGCCGGCGCTGGCAACGATGCGTGGTACACCGGCGTTCCCGGCAAAGCGTGCCGCCAGATCGCGCGCACGATGCATCGTGTCAGGATTGTCGCCGATGCCGACGGCGAGGATGGTTCGCACATCGGCTGCAAGCGCGCGTGCCAGAACGCCGTCGAGGTCTTCGGCGATGGTTTGGAAATCGAGATGGGCGTGGCTATCGACGATGTGCATGGGTGGTGGGTATTCTCTCGCTTCGCGAGAGTTTGTAAAAGCAGGTTTCTCCACTCCGCACCGACGATGAAGCTGTCGGTGCTCCGGTCGAAATGACAAGTTGGTTTACTGATTTGGATTGAAAATGACAAGTTGATTTACTGATTCGGATGATTACCGGAGACGGGTGCTGATTCGAATTGTTACCGGAGACGGGTGCTGATTGGATTGTTAGCGGAGGCGGGCACCGATCTCGATATCTTCGATGAAGCTGGCGAGGGCGGGTGTACCGTCGCCCACGCTGGCGGCGACGATCATGCCCTGCGATTCGTAGCCGCGCAGTTTGCGTGGCGCCAGGTTCGCCACGATGACGACTTTGCGGCCGACCAGCTTTTCGGGCTCGTAGAATTGCGCGATGCCGGCCAGCACCTGGCGCTGTTCGTAGCCCAGGTCGACCTCAAGCCGAAGCAGTTTGTCTGACTTGGGCACGCGTTCGGCGACCAGAACCCGGGCTACGCGAAGATCGACCTTTACGAAGTCGTCGATCGTGATCTGCGGGGTATCGGGCTTGACGGGCGTAGTCGCTGAAGTGGCTGCTGCCGGCTCGGCGGCGCCGGTTAGGACATCGGGCGTTGCCTCGGTCATGGGTGCCAGCGACTGCGTCGTTGGATCGACCTGCTCCGCATGGGTTTCGGTTGCGGGCGCACCGGGCGTCTGTTCAGCATCAGTCATACGATTGAGTGTCTCCTTGTCGGCGCGGGGGAAGAGAGGTTTGAGCGAGCCGAGGCGCGCGTTGGCGGGAAAGCCGCCGTGTGTCAGATCGACCATCTCGCCGTTCTCAACGGCTCGGCGCAGCGATCCCAGGCCGAGCTGCTGCCAGACCGCCTCCGTGGTGAAGGGGAGCACGGGGTAGAGCAGCGCCGTGAGGATACGAATGGCCTTGACCGCAGTACGCAGTACCGTGGCCAGGCGCTCGCGTTGCGTTTCGTCCTTTGCCAGCTTCCACGGCGCGTTCGCGGTGATGTAGCCGTCGGTTGCCGTGACCAGAGCGCCGCAGGCGGTTACGGCCGCCGTAAACTCCTGGCGATCAAGCGAATCACCAACCTGCCGTATCGCCTCGGTCGTGGCAAGGGTGAGTTCGGTGCTCAGGCCCGCTTCTGGCACGGCGCCGGCAAAGTACTGCTCAACCATTTTGAGCGTGCGGCTGACCAGATTGCCGTAGCCGTTGGCAAGGTCGCTGTTGTAGCGGGTCAACAGGGCGTCAAAGCTGAACGAGCCGTCCTGGCCGAAGGGGATTTCGCGCAGCAGAAAGTAGCGCAGCACATCCGCACCGAAGCGGTCCTGCTGCTCCTTGTCCAGGTCGGGGCGCAGCGCGCCGAAGGCGTCGAGGATCGTTTCGGTGCGGACGATATTGCCGCGCGACTTTGACATCTTCGATTCTTCGAACAGGAGCCAACCGTGCGCGACGATTTTTTTCGGCAGCGGCAGGCCCGCCGCCAGCAGAAAAGCCGGCCAGTAGACGCAGTGGAAGCGGACGATCTCCTTGCCGACAAGCTGGACATCCGCCGGCCAGAAGCGGGCAAGCTTTTCACGCGCTGCTTCGGAGGTGTCGCCGTAGCCCAGCGCAGTGATGTAGTTTGCGAGCGCGTCAAGCCAGACGTAAATCACGTGCTTCTGGTTGGTGATGCCTGCCGCCGGCTCGGGGACGGGGATGCCCCAATCGAAGCTGGTGCGCGAAACGGACAGGTCCTTCAGAGCGCCCGGGACGTATGGCACACCGGTGTCGCTGCGCACGGTTTCGGCCCCGCTGTTTGCATTGCCGCGCAGGAACGAAAGTACCTCGTTTTTGCGCGACTCCGGTTCGATCGCCAGCTGGTTCGATTCGATCAGGTCGATGAGCGGCTTCTGAAAGGCCGAGAGGCGGAAGTAGAAGTTCTCTTCGGTGACGGTTTCCGTTGGCCGTTCGTCGGGTCCGATGGTGCCCGGCGGACCCTCGACGAACATCTCCTCAGAGACGCAGTACTGGCCCGTGTAGCTGTCCAGGTAAATGTGACCGCGCTCGTAAAGAGTCGTGAAGATCTGCTGCACGCCGCGGCGGTGCTCCTCGTCAGTCGTGCGAATGTACTGGTCGTAGCGGATGCCCATGCGCTGCCACAGAGCGCGGAAGCTGGTGGAGACTTCGTCGGCGAACTGCTTCGGTGTGACACCGGCGGCCAGGGCGGAACGCTGCACCTTTTGCCCGTGCTCGTCGGTGCCGGTCAGAAACCAGGTGTCGCGGCCCTGCATGCGGGCCCGTAGCGCGAGCACGTCCGCGGCAATGGTCGTGTAGGCGTGACCGATGTGCGGGCGCGCGTTGACGTAATAGATAGGGGTCGTGACGTAGAACTTGGGAGGCATGCGTGCTAAGGCGAGTTTAGCAGTGGGAACCGCCGAGGAATGTGTTGCGCATGGCCCAGCTTACCCGCGCCATGCGCGGCCAGGGTGGGCCATGCGGTCCTGCTGTGTGCGGCAGCGGTCTACGGCAGAACGTCCGCGTCCGCTTCAAACTCTGGTGAGGGTTGACCGAGACGCGGCACCAGCGCCTGGATGATCAGCAGCGAGAGAACATAGGCACACGCCGCGAACAGGAAAAGGACCAACGGATGCGTACTGATGTTCTTTTTGACCACCGCCGTGAACAGCGCGCCTCCAATGGCGCCAAAGGCCCCGCCTACGCCGACCACGGTTGACACCGCGGTTGAAGGCACCACGTCGCTCGGCGTCGTCATCAGGTTTGCCGACCAACCCTGGTGCGCGGCTGCTGCGAGTGAGAAGAGTGCGATCGTCGGCCACATGCCGAGGTGGTGCGACGCCATGTAGGGAACCGCGGCCACCGGCAGGACGCAGCAGGCGCAGATCAGCATCGCCAGCTTGCGGGCGCGATTCACCGTCATGCCGCTGCGCATGAAGCGGCCCGGCAGATAGCCGGCAACGATTGAGCCCACGGAAGACGACAGGTACACCACGATGAGCGGTTTGTAGAGCTCATTCAGCGAAAGGCCATAGTTCTCGTGGAAATACTTGGGCAGCCAGAACAGGTAGAACCACCAGATCGGGTCGGTCAGGAATTTGCCAACGGCGAAGGCCCAGGTGCCGCGCTCACGCAGGATGTAGCCCAGCGGAATGCGCTCCGGCTGCAGTCCGGCGTTGCGCACGGGAAGCTGAAGCTGTTGCTGTGTGGCCGTTGCGCCGCGGCGCAGTTTGTCATAGGGAAACAACAGCCACAGCACCAGCCAAACGATGCCGAACGAACCAGTGGTGATGAATGCCGCATGCCATCCGTAGCGCGCGACCACATACGGAATCAGCAGTGGAGCAACGATCGCGGATACGTTCGCGCCAGAGTTCCAGATGCCGGTGGCCAAGGCTCGCTCGCTCTGTGGGAACCACTCGCTGGTCGCCTTCAACGCCGCCGGAAAGTTGCCGCTTTCGCCCAAACCCAGCATGAAGCGCGCAACGCAAAAGCCCGCGACCGAGCCGACAAATGCATGGCTCATGCTCGACAGCGCCCAGATGACGATGGCGAGCGCGTAACCGACCTTTGTCCCAAGCCGGTCGATGATGCGACCGCTGACCAGCAGGCCGACGCCGTAGGCAATCTGGAAAAAGATGAGCACATCGCCAAAGTTGTCGTTGAAAACTTTGTGCGCCGGGTCAGCCGGGTTCCAGCCCATAAAGGGCAGCTCGTGCAGTTTGGGCTCGATCAGCGAGAAGACGGACCGGTCCATGTAATTGATCGTCGTTGCCAAAAACAGCAGGCCGCAGACGATCCAGCGCATCTGGTTTTGCTGGCTAAGGCTTTCCTGGTAGGACGCGGGGCGGTGCACGGTGGCCAAGGGAACTCCAACGGTACGAGAGTCGAAGCAAAGGCGGCCGCGAAACGTTTCGGCGTGCCTGCACCGAAGCATACTGACGCAAGCGGCAACACTGTCAAGCCGCTATATGGTTTGTGTTCGCGCTTAGAATCGTGGGTGCGATGAAGATGACCGTGGTGACCGGCGCCGCCGGCTTTATAGGACGCAATGCCGTGGCGGAACTGAACCGGCGCGGCACGACCGAACTGCTGCTGGTCGATCGCCTGCAGAGCGACGAACGCTGGAAGAACCTGGTCGGATTGCGATTCGAAGACCTGATCTCGCCGGAAGAGTTTCTGGATCGCCTGCACGGGATGGGTGATGCGGCGCTGCCGGAGATCGACACGATCATTCACCTGGGTGCCTGTTCGGCGACCACGGAGCGCGATGCCGATTACCTTTTGCGCAACAATTACGCCTATACGCGTGCTCTATGCGAGTGGGCACAGGGCAAGGGTGTGCGCTTTGTTTATGCTTCCTCCGCCGCGACGTACGGGGATGGAAGCCTGGGTTACGACGACAGCGATGCGGTGACGCCCCGGCTGCGGCCGCTGAATATGTATGGCTACTCCAAGCAGATGTTTGATCTTTGGGCGTTGAAGCACGGCTTGTTTTCTACGGCGGAGAACCCGATCGCGGGTCTGAAATACTTCAACGTCTATGGGCCATATGAAGATCACAAGGGCGATATGCGGTCGGTTGTGCACAAGAGCTTCGGCCAGATCGGCGATGGCAGCGGCAAGGTCCAACTGTTCAAGAGCCACCGCAAGGAGTACCGCGACGGCGAGCAGATGCGCGATTTCGTGTACGTGAAGGACGCGGTTGACGTGACGCTCTGGCTGGCCGAGCACCGTGAGGTCGGCGGACTGTTCAATTGCGGCACCGGCAATGCGCGCACATGGAACGACCTGGTTACTGCCGTTTATGGCGCGATGGGCCACACGCCGCAGATTGAGTACATCGACATGCCGGAGCCGTTGCAGGGGAAATACCAGTACTTCACGCAGGCAAAGATGGACAAGCTGCGCGCTGCAGGATATGGCAAGCCGTTCACCATGCTGGAAGACGGCGTGCACGATTACGTGACTACTTATCTGAAGCCTCGGGCTGCTTAGGCTGCACCGGCTTTATTCTTCATCTCTAAGGAACAGCAGGAGCAATCTGTGGCGGCAGGCATACGCATCGGGATCGACCTGGGTGGGACCAAGATCGAGGGCCGTGCCTTCGACGCGACCGGGCATGAGCTGGATCGCATCCGCGTCGGAACCCCCAAGGACGACTACCCGGGGACGATTGAGGCGATCGCGTCGACCGCTGAAGCTTTGGAAGATCGTGCTGGCGAACGTGGCACGGTTGGCGTCGGCATTCCGGGCACGGTGGTCCGGTCGACCGGTTTGGTCAAGAACGCGAACTCTATCTGGCTGAATGGGATGCCGCTGGAGCGTGACCTGGCCGCGCGCCTGGGGCGCGAGGTGCGTTGCGCCAACGATGCTAACTGCCTTGCAATCTCAGAGGCGATCGATGGCGCGGCGGCAGGGTACCCGGTTGTTTTTGGCGTGATTTTGGGGACAGGGTGTGGGGGCGGTGTCGCCATCGAGGGCCGCGTGCACAACGGGCCAAACGGCGTGGCGGGCGAGTGGGGTCACAACCCGTTGCCGCTGCAGACGCCTGAGGAGTGGCCCGGACCAGAATGCTACTGCGGCCGGCGTGGCTGCATTGAAAAGTGGATTTCCGGAAGCGGTTTGGAGCGGGATTTCCAGTCAGCAACAGGACGAGCGCTGCGTGGGCCCGAGATCGTCGCGCTGAGTGAACAAGGCGATCCAGAGGCCGAAGCCGCGCTGCAGCGGTTGGAGGACCGGGTCGCGCGGTCACTCGCGGGCGTCGTTCACGTGCTGGACCCGGATGCGTTTGTGATCGGCGGCGGACTTTCGCGGCTGCCGCGGCTGTATGCGAATGTTCCGAAGCTGCTGTCGCAGTACACGTTCGGCGGGCCGGTGGAAACGCCGATCCTGCAGGCAGTGCACGGCGATGCAAGCGGGGTCCGGGGTGCGGCCTGGCTTTGGCCCATGGTTGCAAGCGTTCCGAAACCTGCGGTGTGACCTACGATCCGTTCTGTTAGCGCTAACGCCCGGCTCTTCTGAGAAAGGCTAGAGCTTCGCGGCTTCCAGGTCGACGTTCATCCATTCGCCTTTTTCGATACCGGTGCGAATCTGCGCCGGCGTGCGGCCCTTGCGGGTCTGCTGGTAGGCGTACACATCCTCTTTCATGCAGGTGGAGCAGGCAGCGCCGTGCGTTCCCTCAAAGCAGGAGTGCAGGCTGTTGTGTCCCATGGCGCGATCGCAGCGGCAGTAGCAGGGTAGCTGGTGCAGCACGGCCGGGATCTTCTGCGCCATCTGGTAGGCGGTGACCTGGTACGGATGCGCGAAATAAGGTCCCGTCAACTGTTGCCCGGCCAGAACGGGCGGCAGGGGAGCGTGTGGCGGCGCGGCGTTGTAGGCGGGGATGTCTTCAGCGGGGTTGCCCCATTGCGCGGATGCGGCGATGGTCACGCAGGCGATGGCGGCCAGAGCGAAAAAACGCTTCATGACACGAGTTTACTGGTTGCGGCGCTGCCCTGGATTCAGCCGAACAAAAAAAGCCCGTATGGGTTATGACACCCATACGGGGGAGGCCAGTGACGCAACTTGGTGCGGCGGGATGTTTCTCAACCGTCCGCGAATCTCAATTGGGCTGACCTGTTCGTCATACTGCCCACACTCATTATGACGCAGAACTCGGCTGGAAGTTTCTCCGGTCTACAGAAAAGTGCAAAAATATTCCAAACTTCATAGAAGCTACTGGCGGGCACGGGCGAGCGGAGTGAAGCGCCGTTTAGGCTTTGGCCTCCTTTTGTTTTGCTTTCAATCGCTGCGCCCAACCGGGCTTGTTGACCTGGCGGGATCTGCCCAGGGCCAGGGCGCCGCTTGGCACGTTTTCCGTGATGCAACTGCCGGCGGCGACATAGCTGTCCGGCTCTACCGAGAGTGGCGCGACCAGCGTGCTGTCAGAACCGATGAAGCTGCGATCGCCGACGCGGGTCACGTGTTTGTTCGCGCCGTCGTAGTTGCAGGTGATCACACCGGCACCGATGTTGACGCCCGCACCGATCTCCGCGTCTCCTAAATAGCTGAGGTGATTGGCTTTCGAGCCTGCACCCAGCACCGCTTTCTTGGTCTCGACGAAGTTGCCGACGTGCGCGCCTTCGCCGATGCGGCTCTGCGGGCGCAGGTGGGCGTAGGGTCCGAGCACGGCGTTGGCGGCCACCTCTGCGCTGTCCAGAATGCAGCCGTTCCGGATCAAGACACCGTCGCCGACTGTGCTGTTTTCGAGCGTGCTGTACGAGCGGACACGGCAATGGGAGCCGATGCGGGTGTTGCCCAGCAGTTGGACATAGGGTTCCAACACGGTGTCGGGACCGACCGCCACGGTGCTGTCGATCACCACGGTGTCCGGCCGGAAGATGGTGACGCCAGCGGCCATCAGGCGGTCGGCGGTGGCGCGGCGCAGGGCCGCGTCCAGGTGCATCATTTCAGCGATGGTGTTGGCACCGAGCACCTCGTCCACCGAGTCGGCGGCAACAGCGACCACGCGTTCTCCTGCCTCGGTGAGAAGGGCGGCGACGTCCGTCAGGTAGAACTCCCCGGCGCTGTTGGTGTTGGTAAGCGCGTCCAGGCTGCGAAAAAGCGTTTCGGTGCGGAAAGCATAGATGCCGCTATTGATCTCGCGAAGCTGATCGGGATGGGCCAGCTGCTCGGGCGTGAGGGACTTCTGTTCGACGATGGCGCGAACTTCCGCCGAACTCGGCGACTTCCGAAGCACCCGGCCGTAGCCGGAGGGGTTCTCTGGCACGGCGGTCAGAATCGTCATGGCCGCAGACTCGCGGGTGTGGGTCTGCCACAGGCGGTCGATCGTTTCAGGACGGATCAATGGAACGTCGCCGGAGAGGACGATCAGGTTTTCAGGCGGTATTGCGCCTGCGGCCAGGTATGCCTGCTTGACGCACTGGAGCGCATGGCCGGTTCCAAGTTGCTGGGCTTGCAGTACAAAATGGACTCCCGTGTTTGCCATGGCTTCGCGGACCAGGTCAGCCTGATGGCCGATGACGACTTGCATCGCGGAGGCCGGCACAAGCTGCAGGGCGGCGTCGATGACGTGCTGCAGCAGGAGCTTGCCACCGACGGCGTGCAGAACTTTGGGCCGGCTGCTTTTCAGGCGGGTACCCTTACCCGCGGCCATGACGACGATTCCGAGTGCGTCCATGCACCTAGAGTAGCTGCTTGCTCCCGCTAGGCCATACCGGGTAGGAGCGTGTGAGCAGCATTCCTATCCCACATCCGAACCATTGCGCGTGTACCGGAACTGTCACACACTGGTTGGCATCTATGCAGCCTGTTGCCGACCGTGTTCCCCGCAGGGTCATCTCTGTCGCCTGCGGCATTGCGTTTGTGATGCTCGCCGTTTTGTCGGCCTTCAGGCTGCAGGCGCAGACGGCGCTTCCAGACTCACAGCCGCTGAGCGGTGTTGGGCTGGAGCTGAAGCGAAGCGATGCGCAGCAGGCAGATCTGCTGGAGCTGCTGCAGGCGCAGCGGACGCCGGGCACCGCCGAATACCGGAGATGGCTGACGCCGGAGCAGTTTGCGGATCGCTTTGCGCCGGATGCAAGCACCCGGCTAAAGGCGGAAAGCTGGCTGCAGCAGCAGGGATTGCAGGTGACCGGGACCGCGCGGAACGGCATGCGCATTCTGTTCAGCGGGAGTACGGCGCAGGTGCAGCGTGCGTTCGGTGTTGCGCTGCAGGTGAGGGTCGCCGGAGACACGTCAGAACTTTCGGTGCAACCGGGATTTAGCGCGGTGCTTCCCCAGGCGGTCACGGCGTACAGACTCCGCCTGCCAGCCGGTGGCGCGGACGCGGCCACGATGCTGGCGAACGCAATTGACGCGAACACAGAGGCGGCGGTGGTGGTGCCGTCGACCGTGGCAGATACCACGGCGGACACCTGGCACGACTTGCTGGAGGAGGCCGCCGCGCAGGGGATCACCGTCTTGCAGGTGAACGGCGGTGGGTTGGACGGTGATCGGGCGAGCGCGGCGGTGTTGGCATCCGCTGCCGGAGCGGCCCAGGCGAATGATGCGTCGACGAGCCGGCCAGACTGGCAGGCTGCGCCCGGTTTGCCGGCAAATGGTCAGCGCATGGTGCCGGACGCGCTGCTTGGCGATGCCGCCACGCTGGTGCAGGCGCTGAATGCTTTTGCGGCCCAGCATGGACGCGTCGGTGCCTTGGCGCCACAGTTGTATCGTCTTGCGACAGGCCACGGGGTATTTACCCATGCGGACGCTGCGGCGGCGGACGGTTCATGGACGGCGGCGGATGGCTTGGGAGCAGTGAACGTAACCGCGCTGCTGAAAGCGCTGGCAACCGGTACGACGGGTGTGAACGTGGCGCTGGCCGCGTCGAACACCACGGTCACGCATGGAACGAGCCTGAGCCTGGCGTACACCGTGACCGGAACCGGTGGGACTCCCTCGGGCACCGTGACCGCGACGCTGAAGGGGCGAAGCGGCGGCGTGGTGACGCTTGGACCCACAGCACTGAACGAAAGCGGCGTGGCAGCTTTTGCCACCAGCACGCTGCCCGGCGATGTGTACGACGTTTCCGGCACGTACAGCGGAGACAGCACCTTTGCAGCAGGTACCAGCAACGTCGTGACAACCACGGTATCGCCGGAGAACGTGGCCCTTAGCGCGACGGCTCCGGCCACGGCATTCGGCGGCATGATTCCGGTGACCATCACTGCGACCTCGTCCAGCGGCGTGGGTGTGCCGAGCGGGGCGGTTACGGTGACTGCGTTCGCTTCCGCGATTCCGACCACGTACACGGGGACGCTGCCAAGCAGCAGCACAAACACTGCGAGTACGGTGGTGAACGTGCCCGCCACGACACTGGGCAAGCTCACGTTGCAGGCAAGCTGTACCAGTAACGGAAGCTTCGCGTGTACACAACCGGCGAGCCTGGCGGCTGTGGTGACGACGGCGACTCCGACTGTGACCCTGACCAGTACGCCGGAGGTGACGGTCGCGAACTCGGCTACCCAGAAATATGACCTTGCCGTTTCTGTCGTGGCGCCAAGCGGAAGCACGGCGGTCGCACCGACGGGCGCGGTTGCTATCCAGAACAATGGAGTGCAGATTGCGATGGTCACGCTGAACAAGGGCGCAGGTACGTACACCGTTTCGCTGGGTGGTGCGAGCAACAGTCTGGTCGCGGCGTATGCCGGGGACACGAATTACGACGCGGCGAGCTCGGCGGCAGTGGTGGTCAGTGCGCCGCTGATTTCGACCACGACAACGCTTGCGGCGAGTCCGTCGTCACTCAACTTTGGTTCGCTGTCGTCGCTGACCGCGAGCGTAACGCCGGGAAGCTACGCCGCTGGGGCGCCGACAGGCACGATTACGTATCGTTCGAACCTGCAGGGCGTCATCGGAACCGCAACACTGGGAAACGGCTTTGTCACCTACGCCGCGGCGCTACAGGTAGGGACGCACTCGATTACCGCGACCTACAGTGGCGATGCGAACTATGCGACAAGCGTTTCCAGCGCGGGAACAGTTGCGGTGGCGCTGGGCAAGGTATCGACGACAACCGTGTTGAGTTTGACGCCGGCATTGCCGCTCGCTGGACAGAACACGATGCTGACCGCAACGGTTACACCGAACTTCCCTGCTGCTTTTCTGGCGATCGCACCGTCGGTGACCTGCACAGGCCAGGTCACGCTTTTGTCGAATGGCGCATTTGTGGCGAATGGAACGTTGAGCGGCGGGACCGTGACGGTGGCAGGAAAGCTCGTACCGGGAAGCGATTCGCTGACGGCGGTTTACGGCGGTGACACGCAATGTTACGGCAGCACCTCTGGCGCGCTGGTCGTGGCTCCGGCGCGGGTCGCGACAGCAATTACGGTGCAGCCGAGCGCCGGGTACGCGAACGCGGGGCAGACGATTCAACTGACGGCGACCCTGACCGGAGCCGATGCCGGCATTCTGGGTGTGCCTACCGGCACGGTGACGTTCTATGACACGCGCGGCGGTGTGCAGGTGACAGTCGGCACAGCAGTGCTGAGTGCAAGTGGCCCGAATACGGCGCTCGCCGCGATCAATGTTTACGGGTCGAGCGCTGGGCCACACAGCTTTTCGGCGGTGTACAGCGGGGACGGAATTTTTCTAGCGGCGACGTCGGCTACGGCTGTTGTGAACTTTGGGGATTTCAGCATTGTCTTCAATCCGGCAAGTCTGAGCATTCGCAACGGCGGCAGTGGCAGCGCTATTGCCAGCATGACGGTTTTGAACGGGTTCAGCGCACCGGTCGTGCTGACGTGCGTGCCGCCGGGAGGCAGCCAGATCCAGTGCACGTTCCAGTCGCCCACGCTGACGGCGGGCAGCTCCGCCGGTTTGACCGTAACGGCGACGGCGCAGAGCGGCAAGATCGTCCGCGCGTCGCGTACACCGCTGCTGACGGAAGCAGGCGCGACGCTAGCGGCGCTGCTGCTGATGCCGTTTGCACGGACCCGGCGTTTCGGAGCAGTGCTTCTGCTGGCGTGCTGCGTCACATTGGCCGCGAGCGGGTGTGGGCTGGGCACAGTCGATTCCACGAACAACCTGAACGGCAGTGGATCGACCACGGGCGCGGGTAGCGGCGGGACAACCACCGGTACGCCGTTGGGTACGCAGCTGCTAACCATCACGGCTGCATCCGGTGACGGCACACTGCGGCACACCTATACGTATCCCGTTACGGTGCAGTAGCGCGCTGCGTGTTAGCGGGCTGGTGACTTCCTGCCCGCGGCTTTTAGCTGTTTAGGAGTAGTTGCTTTCCTGGCGGCGGGCTGTTTCGGTTTCTCTTTCCGCGCTGGAACAGATGCCGGTTCGGGGGCAAGCGGCGGCACCTCGGCGGAGCCGTTCGCCAGATCCATAAAGCGGGCTTGCGCTTCAATGCGCGGTTCACCGGGGGGAACATGGATGTACTCACCGGAGGGCTGCAATAGCCGCGCCTTCACGTTGTCCTGCAGATAGGTTTCCAGGATTTCATTACGCAGGCGGCTGCGCAGGGGATCAGCGGTGACCGGGAACACGGCTTCGCATCGCTCGTAAAGGTTACGAGGCATCCAGTCCGCGGAGCCACAGTAAACTTCGCTGGTGTCGCCGGGACTGCCGGCGCTGACCTTGCTGCCGTTCGCGAAGAAGAAGATGCGGCTGTGCTCCAGGAAGCGGCCGACGATGGAACGCACGCGGATGCGCTCGCTCAGGCCGCGTACGCCCGGACGGAGCGAACACATGCCCCGCACGATCAGGTCGATTTCGACCCCGGCCTGCGAGGCATCGTATAGCGCGCGCACCGAGTTGCCGTCGAGCAGCGCATTCATCTTCGCGATGATGCGCGCGGGGCGGCCCTGGCGCGCGTGCTCGGCCTCACGCGCGATCAGGCCAAGCAGATCCTGCGCAAGGGTGATGGGCGAGACCAACAGCGGTCGATAGCTCTGCTGCTCCGTTTGCGCGGTGAGGTAATTGAAGACGCGCGAGACCGCAGCGGTGATGTCGGGGTTCGCGGTGAGAAAGCTGATGTCGGTGTAGAAGCGGGCGGTGACCGAGTTGTAGTTGCCGGTGCCGAGGTGCGCGTAGCGGCGAATGATGCCGTCCGGGTCACGACGAACGAGCAAGGCGAGCTTGGCGTGGGTCTTGTGACCGATCAGGCCGTGGTAGACCTGCACGCCCGCGTCCTCCAGGCTTCGCGCCCAGCGAATGTTGGAGTCCTCGTCGAATCGGGCCATCAGCTCGACAACCACGGTCACGTCGGTGGTGAGGGCCGCTTCCAGCAGCGCCCGAAACAGCGGCGAGTTCGACGAGGTGCGGTACAGTGTCTGCTTGATGCTGACGACCAGTGGATCGTGGGCGCCTGCTTCCATGAATTTTTCGACCGTGTTGTAGCTGTCAAAAGGGTGATGCAGCAGCAGGTCGCGATTGCGCAATGTATCGAAGATGTTGACCGGGTTGCCGGAGCCGTCGCGGTCGAGTGGTTCTTCGCGGCCCTGGAATTTCGAAAATTTCAGGTCGGGCCGGTTTGCCGCGGAGTACAAATCGGCGATGCGGGTCAGGTTGACCTGGCCATCGGTGCGGAAGATCTGCCAGCGGTCCAGGTCGAAGTTGATGCGAAGCTGATCCAGCATCGATTCGTCCGCACCGGACTCGATTTCCAGGCGAACAACGTCTCCCTTGCGGCGATTGTGCAACTCTTCGCGCACGCTTTCCAGCAACGATCGCGACTCTTCATCCTGCAGGTAAAGATTGCTGTTGCGCGTGACACGGAAGGGGGAACAGCTGAGGATCTGATAGCCCGGAAAGAGCCGTGGGGCGTGGGCCTCAATCACTTCGTGCAGCGGAACAAAGCGAAAGGTGGACGGCGGCGCGGGCAGCGGCACCATGCGGCTCAGCGAGCGTGGAACGGTAAGCACGCCCAGGCTGTTGGTCTTGCCGCGCTTGCGCCGCAGCAGAAGCGCGAGGCAGAGTGCCTTGTTCAGGACGCGCGGAAAGGGGTGCGACGGGTCGATGGTGACGGGCGTGAGCAGTGGGTCGACTTCGTTGCGGTAGTATTCTTCTGCGGCGTTCCGTGAGGAAGCATTGAGCTCGGCCCAGCGCAGAACTTCGATCTTCTGCGCGGCCAAAGCGGGCATCAGGTCGCGTGTCCAGCAGTCGTATTGCGCGTGGACAAACTGGTGCATCTGGTCGGCAAGCGTGTTGAGGCGCTCCTGCTCGGTCAGGCCGTCGTCGTCCTGGCTTGCCGGCGTGGTAAAGCCGTCTTCAATGCGCTGAAGAATGGACGCAACCCGCACTTCGACGAACTCGTCGAGGTTGGATGCGGTGATGGAGAGAAAGCGGACGCGCTCCAGCAGCGGATTGGTCGCATCGGCGGCTTCTTCCAGAACGCGAGCATTAAAGCGCAGCCAGCTCTCATCGCGGTTGAAGAAGTGGTGTTCCGGCCGGGGCGTGTCGGACGCTTCGGGCTGGGTCTTGCGTCGTGCCATGCAGGTTTAGGGTAGCGTACCCGTGTGAACGAGCGATGCGCCCTTGGCCGTGGGGCGCATCGCTCGTTGTTGATTTTGATTGGGTTGGCGCGAACTGACCGTCGAAAGGCAGCCCGGGCTGATTAAATTAGACCGGGCGAAGTTCGGACTGCTTCTCGCCCATCTTGATGCGGAACCCGCTGAAACCATAGTAGATAACGAACAGGTAGCAGAGGCACGGAAGTATGAGTGCGAGATGGATTCCGTAGGTGTCGGCCAGCTTGCCCATCATGACCGGGATCAGCGCGCCACCGACGATACCCTGCACCAGTAGACCGGATGCGCGGCCTGTCAGCGGACCCATCTCTGCGACGCCCAGCGTAAAGATCGTGGGGAACATGATGGAGTTGAACAAGCCGACGGCCAGGATGAACCACATGGCCGTGTGGCCCGTGGTGAGGACCGCCGCGAGGACCACGAGGAAGCCGCCAACGCCGGAAGCGGCAAGCAGCCTGCTGGAAGAAACCTTTTGCATGACATAGGAGCCTGCAAAGCGCCCGACCATCATGCCTGCCCAGTAGAACGTGACCATCTTTGTAGCGGTCTGCAGGGTCATGTTGCCGATTGCCGGGCTTGCAATGAATTTGGCCAAGAAGCTCCCTACCGAAACCTCTGCACCCACGTAGATGAAGATCGCGATGGCTCCGAGCCAGACGTGCGGGTGTTTCCAGATGCTGTCACCGGTCGAGCCCGCCTCGGCTGGCCGGAAGTCGCGTGTGACTTCCAGGCGCGGGAAGCGAAAGAGGGCGATGGCGATGCCGAGAATGATCAGCGTTGCCGCGATGCCGACGTAGGGGAGCTTGACGGTTCCTGCCTGGCGGATGTGATAGGCAGTGAGTGCTGCAGGGTCTTTCGGTGCAGTCTCGACCACGGCACGGCCCAGGATCAACATGCTGCCGAAGTATGGCGCGACGGTGTCCCCCAGTGTATTGAATGCCTGCGTCAGATTGAGGCGGCTGGATGCGGTTTCCGGCGGTCCCAGGATGGTGACGTACGGATTGGCGGACACCTGGAGGATCGTGATGCCTGCGGCGATGACGACCTGAACGGCTAGAAAGAGCGGGTATTTCGCGGTAGTCGCGGCGGGCACGACCAGCAGAGCGCCCAACGCCATGACTGCAAGCCCGACGACCATGGTGCGTTGATAGCCGATGCGCTCGATGAGCCAGCCCGCAGGCATGGCGAAGACGAAGTACGAGCTGAAGAACGCGAGTTGTACGTAGGAGGCCTGAACGTACGAAAGCTGAAAAATCGATTGCAGGTGCGGAATGAGCGCGTCATTCAGCACCGTGCAGAAGCCCCACATGAAGAACAGCGTCGTGACAATTGCGAGCGCACCGCGATAGGTTTGTGAAGGCGCCGCGGCGTAGTTCGCGGGAGCCGTGCTGATACCTGCCATATTTCTTTTTATCCGTTACGCCTTGCGGCGGTCCTCTCGCGATCTCCGGAAGCTGAACTTCGATGGATGAACGGACTATACAGGAGCGGATTCGCGACATGGAAGCGGTTTAGCCGGGCGGATGGTGCACAGCCGAATGTGCAGTGGGCGAACGCAACGTCCAACTGCGGATGGGGTTTGCACATCTACATTGGGGCAACACCCTGCACCCGATGCGAGGAGATAGTATGAACAAGTTTGCTGCATGCATGCTGGCTGTAACCCTGACCGCAGCGCCACTGCTGGCCCAGACGGCCACCCAGGATACGAAGAATGCCGGTCACGAAACCGCGGCGGCGACGAAGGACGCCGGTCACGCCGTGTCGACGGGCACCAAGAAGACATATCACAAGAGCAAGCGCGGAACGAAGACCGCCGCGCGAAAAACCAAGAACGGCACCGAAAGCGTTGCGGACAAGGCGGGCCACGACACCAAGGTGGTGGCGAAGGATACGGCGCACGGAACGGAAAAAGCAGCTGACGTGACTGCCCGCGATACGAAGAAGATAGGCAAGAAGATCATCGGAGACAAGTCGCCGACGACGACGCCTCACGACCCGTCAAAGTAATTCCTGCGCCCCGGCTTTGATTGGACTTATAGAGCCGGTCCTGGCTGGCTCGCCGGATTCAGAAGAGTTCCATACAGGAAAGAAGCCGCCTTGCAGCGGCTTTTTCCCGTTTACGGAGATGCAGCGGCTTTTTCCCGTTTACGGAGATACTGAAGCGCCAGAAACGTGTTGACCGGGGAAGCCTGAGCTGTCTGCGACATCGTGGATCACCCAGGGCAGAATGCGCGCAGATGTGGCGACCAGCGCGACCCAGAACATGTCTGCGCTGAGCAGGTGCAACACCTGGAGACTGATTGGTGCCAGAAACACGACGTCAAGGATGCCGATCGCGATCTGCGCGGCGATGTTCCAGGCGAGAAAGCGGGCGCCACGCGCATGACCGATGCGCTGCAACTGCCGCACCATAAGCAGGGCTGCCACGGTCGCGAGCGCCGCGGCCGCGGGATGCATCCAGCGCATGCGGATGAGCAGGGGCGAATGCTGCGCGAAGTCTGCCGCGAGCGCGGTCCGCAGGTCGGGTGAGGGGAAGACGGTGTCGGCCAGAGCAGCCAGGGAACCGGTGGCCCCGGTCAGCACAACGGCAGCAAGCGCGGTCCATGTGGCACGCCGCAGAGCCGGTGTGGGCGTTCCATCGTCGAACACCGGGCCGAGCCAGACCGCTACGAGCGTCGTTGCGGCCAGAAGGAGCAGCGTGTTCGTGAAGTGCACCGATTGCATCACCACCCGGAGCGTGGAGGTGTTGTTTTCAACCAGGCCGAACTTAACCAGAACGGCACCCAGGAGAGCTTCCCCGATCAGAAACAGTCCCATGAAGACCGAAGCCCGGCGCGCTCTATGCTGTGGCGGTGTTACCAGAAAGGTGGCGATGACCGAAAGCAAGACGCAAACAGAAGAGAAGCCTGTGAGCGAACGATGTGTGAACTCAATGACAGTTGCGACGCGTGGGTGATGCGGAAAGACTTCGCCGTTGCAGAGGGGCCAGTGGTTTCCGCAACCGCCACCGGAGGACGTGGCCCGGACGACCGCTCCTTCCAGAACGACCACGATCAGGACGGCGAGTGTGAACCATGCCCAACGACGCACGGCGGTGCGGCTAAGCCATGCGCGTGCCGGAAGGGGAAGCGTTTGTGTTGCCATCGTCAGCCTGCGGCGAGCTCGCGTGCGCGTTGGGTTGCACGCTTCACGGCTTTGATCAGCGTGACGCGGAGGCCGCCCTTTTCCAGTTCCAGGATGCCATCCACGGTGCAGCCGGCGGGGGTGGTGACCGCGTCCTTGAGCAGGGCGGGGTGGTAGCCGGTTTCAAGCACCATCCGGGCGGAGCCGTAGGTGGTCTGCGCGGCGAGTTGGGTGGCGATGTCGCGCGGCAGGCCGACGTTTACGCCAGCCTCGGCAAGCGCCTCGATGATGATGTAGAGGAAGGCGGGGCCGGAGCCGGAAAGGCCGGTGACGGCGTCCATGTGCTTCTCATCGACGACGACGGTGCGGCCTACGGTGCTGAAGATGCGTTGCGCGATGTTGAGCTGTTCCGGCGTGACGAAGCGTCCGCTGCACAGCGCGGTGATGCCGGCGGCGAGCATGGCCGGCGTGTTCGGCATGGCGCGAATGACGCCGAGATCCATGCCGGCTGCCTGCTCGATGGCTGAAGTCTTCACAGACGCAGCAAAGGAGAGCAGTAGCTTGTTCGGCGTAAGTGCGGGACGGATCTGTTCGATGAGCGCCGGCACCTGGACCGGCTTGACGCCGAGCAGGATAACGTCGGCGGCGCGTGCGGCTTCGAGGTTGTCGGTGGTGACCTCGACCGAGTATTGCGTGGAGAGTGCGTGCGCGCGATCTTCGTGCGCAACGGTGGCGCGGATCTGCTCGGGGTGCAGCAGGTTATTTTTCAGGAAGGCCTGTAGAAGGATGCCGCCCATCTTGCCCGTGCCGAGGACGGCGACGGTGATGCCGGGCAGGGTTGCGGGGGCGGTGGGGAGATCGTAGGTGAGGATGTCTTCTTGCATAGCTAACTATGAACTGATTGGAAGCGAGCGAACAGGGCATGGTAGTCGAGCCGCATTTCCGTGCCCGGGACCTGAAGGACGTCTTCAGCTTCATGTAAACCAGCATCGTCGAAAACGTAAGCGATGTCCCGGTGTGGATCGAGTAACCAGATATGCTTAACACCCATTCGCCAGTAATCTTCGAGAACAATCTTTGCTCTTGAGAGGCGGTCTTCTCTCGAGAGAATTTCGATGCAGAGGAATGGCGGAGTCTCTATGACGCGCTCGAATGGAGCGTCTGAACGAAGCAGGGCCACATCGCAAATACGCACACGGCTGCCGTCCACACGGATGCGTTGTTCGATCACGCCTTCGAGATCCCACTCGTCTTCACGCGGGCTGAACGCCTTTGCAATCAACCATTGCAGGCGCGCATGTTCGTGTTCCCCCACATTTCTCTCCTCCAGATGGCCGTCGACGAAGTCCATATCTGGGCTGTAACTCGTCTGCAAGTACTCTTGCATCAACGTGAGTACGGTTTGAGTGGCCATTCTGGACTCCTTATATGAGGATACGCTGCCGTTCGCGCTATCGCGCGGCGGCGAGGTTGTTGAAGCTGCTTTCCGGGTACCAGGTGGGGCGCGGGATTTCGTTGGCGACGCGGGTGGTGAGCTGCGCGAGAATGAGGGTGAACTGTGCGGCTGCAACTTTGTCGACGGGCTGATTCAGGTCGTCGGATGGCTTGTGATAGCGCGTTTTCACCCAATCGTTGAAAGTTTTCTCTTCGGGGGAGTCGGGCGTCCAGCCGAACTTGAAGGCCAGCGCGGGGATGCCCTGTTTGACGAAGTTGACCTGGTCGGAGCGGACGAAGCGGTTCTCATCGGGCTGCTTATCGAACTGGACCTCGACGTCGTTGAACTGGCAGATGGCGCGGGCGTCGTTGCCGAGGGTGGATTCGCCGAGGCCCTGGACTTCAAGAAAGCGCAAGGGGAAGAGCGGCAGGTACATGTCCATGTTGAGGTCGGCGACGATCTGCGCCTCTGGCACGGTTGGACGCTTTGCAAAGTATTCAGAGCCGAGCTCACCCAGCTCTTCGCCCGTGAGCGCGATGAAAAGCACGGACCGCTTCGGATGCGATTGGCTGGCGAGCAGCTTCGCGCACTCAATCAGCGAGGCGATGCCGCTGGCGTTGTCCATGGCACCGTTGTACAGGTTGTCGCCGTTGATCTCGCGGCCGATACCGAGATGGTCGAGGTGTGCACTGACGACGACATATTCATTCTTCAGCTTCGAGTCAGAGCCGGGCAGCAAGCCGATGACGTTGGAGGCGCTGACCGGCGCGGAGCGTTCTATGTCGGTGTGCGCGGTAAACGTGCCGGGAATGGGAAAGAATGGCAGGGGCTTGCCTGCCTTTGCCAGTGCGAGCAGGTCAGCGTAGGTGTGACCGGTGCCGGCAAACATTTTTTCGCCTGCATCAGCGTTGGTCAGGCTACCGCTGAACTGAAGACCGGGAAGCGACGAGACCCGCGAATCGGCAAAGGTGACGCGAGGTCCGCCAGCGCTTTGCGGTTGCGCCTTGGCGATCTGCTCGGGCGTCATCGTTTCCTGGCCGGGGATGTAGCGCGGTAACGCGAGCGCGAGCATGCCGATCGCACCCGTACCTCGCAGAGCCTTCCAGCGCTGGTCGGTGCCGCGGGCGTACGCGCGTTGTGGACCTTGCAGCCGCTCAGGCGGGGCGTTGAAGAAGACGGCGATCTTGCCGCTAAGATCGACGCCGGCGTAGTCATCGATGTGCTTGCGCGGGATGCGCAGACCATAGCCGATGAAAACCAGGGGCGCGGTAACGTCGGTCCTGGAGTCCGGAGCAATGGCGAGCTGCTTGCCCACCACAAATTGCACCTGACCCGTGGAACGATGGATGTGCGCGGAAGACTTCTCGGTATTGAGCTGGTAGGGCGTGAGACTGACGGGTTGCTGATAGCCGTTCAGGCCGGCGGGCTTCAGGCCTGCCTGCCGAAACTGGTCCTCAACATATGCCACAGCCTTGTCATAGCCCGGTGTTCCGGCGCGCCGGCCCTCCAGCCTATCGTCGGCAAGATACTGCACGTGCGACCACCAGGCGGCTGCGGGTGCCGACCAGTCGGTGCGGTCGGGCACAAGCGGCAGTTCGGCAAAGGCGGACAAAGGGAGTGTCAGCGTGGCAGCAAGAATGCCGGTGAGCAGACGCGGCAGTAACGGCTTCATGGGCAAACACCTGTGGCAGGGAATTGTGCTCATGCTACCAAGGGCACCAGTTCGCGGGGTCGTTTATCGCAGCACAGCGATGCCGTACTGCGGGAGGGTGATGCTAGATGCGGTGCTGCCGGTCAGAACATCGGTCATGGCGTGCGGAAGGGCAATGGTCTGCGCTGCGGCATCGTAGTTGGTCAGGATATAGACAGACTTCCCGCCGCCGGAGCGGACCGCAAGATCGACGCCTTGTGGCAGGTCCGGCATGACCAGCGTCACGCCGGAGGTAGACAACATCCACCTCGCCGCGGAGTTCATGGCTAGGGGTTCCAGGGCGGCGCCGATGTACGTGATGCGACCGGCGCCAACGCGGTGTGTCACCGCTGCGGGCTGATCGTCGAGCCAGCCGTTGCTCTTGCCGTAGCGCATCAGAACCTCAGTATCCTTTGCCGTTACGCCGAGCTGTTCAGCCCATTTGGGCGATTTGGATGAGCCCCACTGGCCTTCGACCGGGACTGCGTCTTCGAGCGCATACCACTGTTCCACGCGTGCGCCGAGGAGCTCGGTAATTGGGCCGGGCTGACGCTGCGTGTAGAGGCTATTGTCGGCATCTTTCATGCCGCTGCGCTGCGTGAGCACAAGATGGCCGCCGCCGCGGACGTACCCTACAAGATTTGCGACCGCGGCAGGTGTCAGCAGGTTCAGTGCGGGAGCGACGACAAGTTTGTAGGGCGCGAGTGGAGCGGTGTCTGCGATCATGTCCACCGAGTGAGTCTGGTTGCGGAGCGCGGCGTACCAGGGGACGATGGCATCGCTGACCGGGTCGAAGCTCTTGTTGTGGCGCTGCCAGTCGATCGCCCAGCGGCTTGGGTAGTCCTGCAGGATGGCGATGTCGGAGTGGACGGTGGTTCCGGTGAGGGTGGGTGCGGCCTTTTCGAAGTCGGCGCCGAGTTGCTGCACCTCGGCGTAGAGCGGGACGGGTGTGCCATCGGCTCCGACGAGGACACCGTGGTACTGCTCCTGGCCGTTCAGGGCGCTGCGCCACTGCCAGTACTCGACGGCTTCGGCGCCGTGGCCGATGGCGTGCCAAGCCATCGCGCGCACCTCGCCCTTGTCGAGTGCGGTGTTGTTGGGCGACCAGTTGACGAAGCCGGGCTGCGTCTCCATGACCCAGAAGTTTTTGCGCAGAAAACCGCGGGTCAGGTCGTGCGCGGCGCCGTTGCGGGCAAGGTCGAGATGGCCGCGGCCGACGTAGTCGTCCCAGCTTGCGAAGTCGAGATCCTGCGCGACGGTGTAGTGATCGTAGGCGTCGAACCAGCCCATCATGTTGGTGGTGATCTTCTGGCGGGGTTCGGCGTACTTGTGAATCGCGTCCAGGTGCACCCGCTGGTAGCTGCGCCAGGTGTCAGAGACGAACTCCTTCCAGTTCAGCAGCAGGCCAGGATTGCCGTAGGTCTCTTCAATCGGAATCTGGTCCCAGCTCTGGTAGGTTTCGCTCCAGTAGGCGGTGGTCCAGCGGCGGTTCAGATTGTCGAGTGTTTTGTACTTCGCCTGGAGCCACTGCTGGAACTGTGCGCGGGTGCTATCGCCGTAACTTTCGGTGGCGTACTCATTGTCAACCTGCCAGCCGATCACGTCGGGATCGTGGCCGAACCGCTGCGCCATCCTCTCTGTCACGCGTACGACGAACTCGCGATATTTGGGGCTGGACCAGTCAAACTGCTGTCGATTGCCGTGCTCGTCCTTGCGGCCGTCTTCTTTGGTGCGAAGTGTTTCAGGGTACTTCTGTGTCAACCACGCGGGCGGTGCCGCGCCAGGCGTGCCGAGAACGACGACGATGTGGTGCTTCTCCGCTGCGCGTATCGCATGTTGGAGCCAGTCGAGTTGAAAATTGCCCTCGCTCGGCTCCATCGTGCTCCAGGCGAACTCACCAATGCGCACCAGGTGAATGTGCGCCTGCTCCATGAGCACCAGGTCGGCTTCCCAGCGCGACTCCGGCCATTGCTCGGGATACCAAGCCGCACCGACGAGAAGGGAGGGAGTGCGCGGCTCAGGCGGGAGCGGCTGCTGGGCCGCTGCGAAGTTCAACACAAGCAAGGGCACGAAGCATAGAAGTGAAGCGGACAAGCGTGCGAGTACGTTCACCGGCCGGCACCTGTGTTTGAGATGTTCCATGGTAGCAGCGCCTGATCCAGGTGAGTGTCGAAGCTGCGGGCTGCGACCTCGCGGATCCGGTCGCCTAATGCGACGGCTCTCTGTGTACGAAACTATCTGAAACCGGAGCGCTTGCGGCACTGCCCTGGCCGACGTGATAGATGACGGTGTGGGTGCCCGCGTACTGGGTCTGGAAGACTGGCTCTTGGCAAAACCTGTCACGTGACTTGGGCGATGTCGGCCCGCCCAGCGATGGCTCGACGGCGGAAAGGCAGGTGCCAAGCAAGGTTGAGCGGTCCGTGTGGAAATTGGTGTTGCCGGCGCGGTAGTAGGTGGCGATGTAGTAATCCACGCGATACGCCTGGAAAATCCTGCGGAGAGACGTCTCATTCCGGATCAGGTTCAGGTAGTTGCGGTCCATCATCAGACCCTCAAGCTGCACGAATGGCTGATGGACGAGGTAGCCGACTGCACCGGCTCCATCTCCCATGGCGTAGGTGCCAGGATGCGTGTTCGCGAACCGCGATACATCTACGGCGCGGTCATAGAGCTCCGGCAGCTGGATGCGCCACGGGTCGAAGAACAACGGAACGAATAGAAGAACGCAAAGCGTGAAGGTCGATGGTGTACGTTGCAGAAGATTCCCGAGCGGTGGCCATGCGCAGAATACGGCGAAGCTGAAGATGATGGCGATGCGAAGCGGGTAAAGGTACCAAGCCCAGAGCGTCCAATCACTGCGGAGACTTACGGCGAGATAGTAGAGCCATGGAAAAACGAGCGTCGCGATGATCACGGAGCGCTGCAACGGTTCAAAGCGTTTCCACACAACGGGAAGCAGGCCGAGCGCGACGAAGACAGGGCAGGTGACCGCGAAGTAAGCGGGCTGATTTAGGTTGAGACCGGCCCATGTTTGTACGCTTGGATACAGGCCCGGTTTGAGCTGCTTCGCCATGCCGGAAATGGGCAGCGCCGTTCCGAACCACACACGATTGAGGATGACGTAAATCGTTATCGGCTGCATGCCGAGGAGCACGCCAAAGATGTTTGCCGGACGAATCTGTGTACGGAGTGAACGATGGGCGAGAATGCATGCGAACACGACGACAATGAGGATGAGCGCGTCCAGTCGTGAAAGCACGACGAGCGAGGCAAGCAGGCCAAGCACAGCGCTTCGTATGAAGCTGCGCGTCCACCAGCTCCAGCGGAGGACGACTGCAAGAAAGGCAAGCGCCAGGGGAATGGTAAGGGTGACCTCCATGCCGTTGTAGAAGATGCGCAGAGCATAAATGACGGCCCAGGAGGCGAACGCGGCGGCGGTGAGCAGGCGCACCTGCATGGATCGCAACACATGGATGGCAAGCAGCATGGTCGCAATAGACGCGAGCAGGATGAGCAACGCCTGAAGCAGAAGGATGCTGCGCGATGAGTGCGCGACATAGCTGAACACAACCCACAGCAACTCATACAGCGGGTGGTATCCGTTGGTTTTTGCAATGCCGCCGAAAGTCGAGCCGTGTCCGTCTGCTATGTTCTGAGCGACTTTGAGGTAGTAGAAGAAGTCGTCCTGCATGTACTTCATCCAGAACACCCCGGAGGACAAGGGGCGCAGCAGAAAGACAAGCAGGACAGTAAAGAAAAGGGCCAAGTAGGAGACCGTGATTGGGAGATCACGGTAGGAGCGTAGGGGTGCTGTTTGCTGCGCAATGAAAGGGCTCACCGGCATGTCACCTCAGTTGAGGAAAATCGCACCCAGATTGACCGAAGCAAACAATTTGAGGTGAGCCTGATATGTTGTTGCGCAGGGTCAGGCAGGAAGGTAGGTCTTCAGCGTTTGCCAAAGACTTCGCCCATGCGGCGGATTTGGGCGCCGACGCCGCGCAGCTTTTCTTCGATGCGCTCGTAGCCGCGGTCGATGTGGTAGACGCGATCAAGAATGGTTTCGCCGTCAGCAATTAAGGCGGCGAGGACGAGCGAGGCCGAGGCACGCAGATCGCTGCACATGACGGCGGCGGATTGCAGCGGCGTTTTGCCGCGCACGGTCGCGGTGCGGCCATCCACCTTGATGTTGGCGCCCATGCGGCTGAGTTCGCTGACGTGCATGAAGCGATTCTCGAATATGTTTTCCGTGACGACGGAGGTGCCTTCGCACTGGGTCGCGAGCGCCATGAACTGTGCCTGCATATCTGTGGGAAAGCCGGGGTACTCCACAGTTGCCATGTCCGCCGCCTTCAGCTTGCCTTCGCTGCGCACGCGGATGCTGTCTTTGCCCACATCAAGGCGAACGCCACACTCTTCGAGCTTCGCGATCACCGCGGCCAGGTGCTGCGGGTTGCAACAGTCCACGTTCAGGTCGCCGCCGCTGATCGCACCCGCCACCAGAAACGTTCCAGCCTCAATACGGTCCGGGTTGATGCGGTGCTTCACGCCGTGCAGCTTGCTGACGCCCTGCACGCGGATGGTGCTGCTGCCTGCACCCTGAATCTGTGCGCCCATTCCGGCGAGCATGGCCGCAAGGTCGGTCACCTCCGGTTCCTGCGCGCAGTTCTCCATCACGGTCTCGCCATCTGCAAGCACGGCGGCCATCAGCAGATCTTCGGTACCGGTGACGGTGATCTTGTCGAACAGGATGTGTGCACCCTTGAGCCGCTCGGTGCGGGCCTCAATGTATCCGTGCTCCTGGGTAATGTTCGCGCCCATGAGTTCCAGCCCCTTCAGGTGCAGGTCAATGGGCCGGCCACCGATGGCGCAGCCGCCCGGAACGGCGACGCGCGCCATACCGGTGCGCGCGACCAGCGGACCGAGCACCAGGGAAGAGGCACGCATGGTCTTGACGATCTCGTACTTGGCTTCCGGGTCGCTCAGCACGGCGCATTGGATCGTGGTGCGGTGTTGCGCGCGGCCGTATCCCAGCTCGCAGGTGGCGCCCATCGCCTCCAGCAGCTTGCGCTCCGTTTCGATGTCGCGGACCTGGGGAATGTTTTCGAGGATGACTTCATCTTCGGTAAGAATGGCCGCGGCCATGCAGGGAAGCGCAGAGTTTTTCGCGCCGGAAACCTTGATGGTGCCGAGGAGGGGATTGCCTCCGCGGACGACGAACTTGTCCATGTATTTGAGTGTAAGGCGAAGCTGAATTCCGCCGTGCACGAAGGTGCCAAGATGGGTGCTGCCACCTTTGTGCAACGAGGAGGGCCGCCGTTCGTGCCGGCGGCCCTGGTGAGACGGTGCCGCGAGACTACACGCCGGTGGGTGCGGGCGCGCCCTGCTGCTGTTGCATGTGGCGCTGCTTCCGCATGGCCTGCCACTGTTGCATCTGTTCTGGCGTGAGCACGACGGCTAGTTGCTGGTGAGTGTTGCGCTTCAGGTCGTGCATCTGCGCCTTGCGCTGATCGGGCGTAAGGGAAGTGTTCTGCTGGATCGTCAGCATCTGGTCGCGCCGCTGCGCGAGGATCGGCTCCACCTTCGCCGTCTGGTCCGCAGACAACCCAAGCCGTTTACCCAGGTGCATGGCCTGCTTGTGCGGATCATGATGCATGTGGCGGTGCTGTGTTGGCGCGGCGTCCTGCGCGGGCGCTTGAGCCATCGCCGAAGCGGCAGTGAGAGAACCAAGGATAAGCGCAGCGGAAAACAAAACGTGTTTCATGTGAGTACTCCTGTGCCGGCGTTTCTACGCCGCGTTCTGCAAGTACAAACACGAGTTGTTGTAGAACGTTGCGCTTCTGTGTGCGTTTTGAAGTCTCTGCGATCAGCCTGGTCAGAAGCGATTTTGCTGGCCACCCAAGAAGGCATGCCTCAGCCCGGTATGCATCTGGAGCCACGGCCGCCACCATATGGTGAAACAGTCCTGGAACGCGTTCCGCGCCCGATCGAGCGGAGCACGTCGGATTACAGTTCCAGGCGGGAATCCTCAATCGCCAGACGCACATTGCCATCGGCCTTCTGCAGCCGGCGAAGCGCTTCCATCTTGTCCACGTTTGCCTTCAGCATCACAGCGGCCAGCGGGATCGATTTTCCGGAAGACTTGATGGTGCGAATCGCGGTTTCACGGTCGACGCCGGTAAGGCGCATCAGCACATTGATGCCGCGCTCCACCAGCTTTTGATTCTTCATGTGTACGTTGACCATCAGGTTGTCATACACATAGCCCAGCCGCGTCATGGCGCCGGTGGTGATCATGTTCGTGATCATCTTCTGCGCTGAGGAGGCTTTCAGTCGTGTCGAACCGCTGATGACCTCGGGTCCAACTTCCGCAGTCACGGTGATGTCGGCAACCTCAGCCAACGCCGAGTCTCGATTACAGACGATCGCCGCTGTCTTCGCACCGCGCGCCTTGGCATACTCGACCGCGCCGACGACATAGGGCGTGCGGCCCGAGGCGGAGATGCCAATGATCACGTCTTTGCGGGTGGGCCGACGTTTCGCGATATCGCGATGGCCCATCTCCGGGGAATCTTCGTTCACGTCCGCCGCGCTTGCCAGCGCCTTGGGGCCGCCGCACATGATGTACTGCACCTGCGATGGCGCGGTTGAAAACGTTGCAGGACACTCCGAGGAGTCGAGCGCCGCGATGCGGCCGGACGAGCCGGCGCCTACGTAGATCAGGCGTCCGCCGTCGCGCAAACTGCGCGCCACCAGATCGATGACCCTGGCGACTTCAGGGAGAGCTTTTTTTACGGCGTTCGCAACCTTTGCGTCCTCTGCGTTGATGATTCGCGCAATGTCGATCGCCGACTTCGTATCGAGGCCCTCAGAAGCCTCGTTCGTCCGCTCGGTGGCGAGACCCGGCATATGCGCCGAATCAACGGGCTTCTGACCGTTCGTCGCGTTCACATTTGCCTCTGATTCCATAATTGTCGCGGGCATTAAGATCTCCGTCTCTGGCCATCCTTATTCTATTGCAACGGACGTACGATGCCATCTGAACGCAGCACGTTACTTGTTCAAGAGTACGCTGTTGGGGATGGACAAACGTCTGTATAGATGAGAGCGTACGAGTGCGAGCGAGCATTGCAACAGGAAGATCAACCGGTCAGTACATCACCCGCACGGCGCGACAGCAGCCACAACGAGTGGGCGCGCGACGTCGTCATCGCGGTGATCGCATCACTGTTGATCATCCTGTTTCTCTACCAACCGGTGCGGGTCGAAGGCACAAGCATGGTGCCGATGCTGCAGGATCAGGACCGCCTGTTTATCAGCAAAATTGCGTACCGGGTTGGCGAGATCCACCGCGGCGACGTGGTGGTCTTTCAGTACCCGCGTGACCTTTCCAAAAGCTACATCAAACGTGTGATCGGCTTACCCGGGGATCGCGTGGCGATTCAGCACGGAACCGTTTTTATTAACGGCGCAGCCCTCACGGAACCTTATGTGCCGCCCCGGTATGCCGATGAGCGCTCCGAACCAGAAGCGGAAATCCCGCAGGGTGAGTACTTTTTGATGGGCGACCATCGCTCTATTTCATTCGATAGCCGTGAGTTCGGTCCGGTGGCAAGGCCTTTGATTTATGGCAAGGCAGAGTTCGTCTATTGGCCTTTCCGTGAAGCAGGCGTGGTGCATTAAGAGTGACGCAACATCTGCTGGGACGGCAACGTCTGAGGCGCAGGCCGGAGTTTGGCCCGGGCGTGAACGCGTGAAGAATTTGTTCCAAATGGATGTGGGGACTCTGCTCATGGTTGTGGGCCTGAGTGAGACCGCCGATGCGTTCGCGAACGCCGATGATTTATGCGAGCTTAGGTTGTTCATAACAGTCACGTCGCCGGGCCGAGCACATGATCGAGGAAGATCGTCACTGTACGGCCGAGCCACCCCTCAAGCTTCAGGTTGGGCGCAAGCCGTGCAAGGATCAACCTATACACCATCAGCCAATCCAGCGGGCTAGCCCGCTGCTGCCTCCCAGATACCGTTGTAGCGGATTTGTCGATACGCCCTATGCTGCCGGTATTGGGGTCAGGAGTTTTGCGTTTTAGGTGGGTTCGCTTCCGGAGAAGTATGCGGTATTCCATGCCGGTGCCGACGGTGTTCTAAAGGCTAGGAAGCTGGCACACTTTTGCGTCGCGGTTCTGAAACGGGCAGGGGAGTGTGGTGGCTGAAGATGTGGGCAGGATGATCCAGGTCACGCCGAATGGGGTCAGGCGTTCAAGGCGCTGAGAGTCCGTTTGCCCATTCAGATCACGGGTGGCGGCGACGCCAGCTTGCCATGAGGGCGTAAGTGCGGGCAGAACGGCGGCGATGCCGGCGTCCTTGACCTGATCCGGGAGTGCGGAGCGGAGAGCAATGGCGCGGAAGCCGTGGCTGTCCTCTTCGGGCTGATTGATGTAGCTGGCGTCCAACGCGAAAAGAGCGCTGGGTGAAGTGTTCGTGCGACACCAGGCGAAGGCCGCCTCCCAGGGGTTCACGGGTGTGGCGCCGGGCCATTCCAGATGTGGTGTGTGCGGATAAAGCGAGCGCTGCATAGCGAGGACGGAGCCGGCCGCGACGGCCAGCGTGGTGAGTGCGAGAAGTCTTCGTGAGGCCGTTCGAAGGGAAGCTTGCAGGAGGGCACCACTGGCTACAAGGAACGCGAGGAATACGAGGTGCAGGCTGCGCAGGGGTTGCAGACGGGCGACGGTCAGCGACGGAGCGGTCTCGCGAGCGAAGGATAAGGCGATCGCGGCGGCGATGCCCGTCGTCGCGACGGATGCTAAAGCGAGGCGACTAAGAGCGCTGTGGGGCATGCGGCGGAACCGGCCTGAGAAGGCGACGAGGAGCATGCAGGGTGCGACTGCGCCTATCCACTCATACCAATGCCATTGTGCGGGGAACCAGTACGTGCGGGTGTGTGCGACGACGTATGCGCCGGCCGATTCTGTGGGCGAGGCAGCATTCAGCAATATTGCGGCGAAGAAGGGAAGCGCCAGTAAGGCGAGCGTCCAACGGCGTGGTTGCCGGGTCGAGAGCGCGGCGGTGAGCAGAAGAGATAGAGCGCCCCAAAGCGCCATGAGTGGGTGCATGGCAGCTGCGGCTATCCAGCAGAGGGCACAGGCTGACCAGCGTTGCCGCAGTGCGAAGCTGAGTGCGAAGAGAAGCAGCGGGGTAGTCAAAGTACGCGCGCTGCTGTAGGGGTCTACCGCGTACAGTGCCGTGCCGGCAACGGGCAGACCGGCGCCGACCGCGACCGTGAGTGTGGCAAGCCATGGGCGATGCTCGCCGGGAAAGCAGGTGCGTGCCAGATGCGCGGCGGCAGCCAAAAGCGCAGCGATGCCCGCAGCGTAGAGCGAAAAGAGAACGGTCGCCAAAGGGAGGTGCAGTGTTCGCGTGAGCGTGGACACCGCAGGAACGAAAAGGGCAAAGCGGGTATGAGCGGTGACCCAGGCGTGATCGTGCGGGAAGAGCGCTGGGTTCAATCGTGCTTCCACGGCCGCGGCATAGATGCCGCCGTCTTCGGCGAAGGGGTGGTAACCGAGCAGCACGATGGCGAGCACGGTCACCAGGACGATCCACACGGCGTGGAGCGCCCACTGCCGAGGGTGCGCGGTGCGGGTGATTGATTGCGGTGCGCCCTGGGTTGTCACTGCGGTGTGGTGGGCCATGCAGGAGGTGTGTTTAGTATTACGCCTGGAGCAGGGGGCCGGGTGTCTGCGCGGCGGGGCGTGCCTGACGGAGAGCCTCGCGTCGTATCATGCAAGAGGATGCAAGCGGGGCTTTCGAAGACAGACATGACAGGCCCGGGCAATCCGCACGGCGGCGACGCAGGTGAGAAGTCGGCTCCCGCGCCGAAGAAGGGCAAGCGGGAGCTGTGGAAGCTGATTCCCGGCTTTGCGATCTCCGCGTTCTTTCTGTGGCGCACGATCAAGAGCATTCACTACGACGACCTGCGATCGCTGCACGTGGTGCAGCCGGTGTGGATCGGGGTGATGATCGCTTTTCTGCTGGGCAGCTATACGCTTCGTATTTATCGCTGGTGGTTCATGCTGCGGCGGAGCGGCGCGGCGGGCTTTGGTGTGTGTTCGCGCGTGTTGCTGACGAGTTTTGCCGCGAATAACGTGTTGCCATTTCGCATTGGCGATTTTCTGCGGGTATTTACCTATGCGGGGGACTTGAATGCTTCGTCTTCCACGATTCTGAGCACGGTGATCCTGGAGCGTTTGCTGGATATTTTCACGCTCCTGGCGTTCCTGGTTGCGCTGCTGCTGGGTGCAGCGCATGCGCTGCCGCCGGTGGTCGTGCGTGGGCACGAGCTGAATGTGTTGCACTTTGCGGAGCCGGTGCTGGTGCTGTGTGCTGTGGGCTTGATTCTGCTGCTGTTTGGGGCACCGCTGTTGCAGCGAGTGGTGGAATCGGTGGTGCGGCGTCTGCCGGCTGGGGCGCGTACGGAAAAGCTACAGCGCTGGGCACTGCTGCTGTTTGACGCGGTGCTGAAGCTGAGCTTTGCGGGGCGGGTGTTGTTGCTGGTGTCAAGCATTGCCATCTGGCTGTGCGAAGGCATGATCTTTGTCTCGCTGTCGCGCATGCTGGCGATTGCGGTGCTGCCACGCGGGCCTTGGCTGGCGGTTGCGCTGAGCAATCTGGGGTTCCTGATTCCGTCGTCGCCGGGCGCAATTGGTGTGTATGAGAGTTTCTGCAAGGCCGCGATGACCAGCCAGGGCGCGGCGCCGGGCATCTCAGGCATTTACGGCATTTTGGTGCACGTGGTGGTGTTTTTCAGCGTGACGATCGCGGGTGGTGTTGCGTTTCTGGCGCATCGGATGGCACGCGGCGCAGCGTCGCGCCCGTTGCGCGCCGACCTGGCTGACTTGCCCGTGGAGATGCCGGCCGACTTGCCGCCGGGTATTTCGAGTTAGGAAAAGCGTCGTCGCACACCGTGAAGAAAAGCGGATCCCTTCGCTTCGCTACGGGATGACAGACGGTGGGCTACGGGATTGAGTAAAAGATAGGCGCGATTTGCGTGCCTGAGGGTTGGGTGTATGTATCGCAAGCTGCAACAAGCCGTGCTCGAGCGCATTCGTGAGGTGCTGCGGGAGCGCTATGACGTAACGCTGGAACGCATTGCGGCGGAACAGCCGCCGACGGTGGCGCTGGGCGAGATTGCACTGCCGGTCGCGTTTGAATTGGCAAAGCGGCTGCGCAAGGCGCCGCGGGTGATTGCGCCGGAACTGGCGGATTCGCTTGCTGGGGTGGAGGGCGTGGCGTCTGTTGACGTTGCGGGCGCGGGATATCTGAACGTGCGGTTGGATCGTGCGGCGATGGTGCGTGCCGTTGCGGCGGATGAGCACTCGTTTGTGGGTGGAACGGGCTTCCGCCTCTTGGAGCATACGAGCATCAACCCGAACAAGGCTGCGCACGTAGGACACCTGCGCAATGCCATTCTGGGCGATACGTTTGCGCGCATGCTGCGGCCGGATGCGTACAAACCGGGCTGGCAGACGGGTGTGCAGAACTACATCGACAACACGGGCGTGCAGGTAGCCGATGTGGTGGTCGGGTTGCAGCGGTTGCAGGGCAAGGACCTGCAGGGTGTGCATGAACTGCTGCTTGACCTGGCGGTGCGTGGTGAGCGCGTGGACTACTACCTGTGGGACCTGTACGCGCGTGTGTCGCAGTGGTACGACGCGGATGCGGGACAAAAGGAGGCGCGCCGGGCGTTGCGGCTGGCGACGCTGCATGCGCTGGAGCACGGCGAGGGTGAGACAGTGCAGATGGCGGACCTGATGGCCACGGCGGTGTTGTCGCGGCACCTGGAAACGATGGAGCGGCTCGGCATCGCGTACGACTTCTTGCCGCGCGAGAGCGAAATTCTGCACCTGCACTTCTGGGAGCGGGCGCGGCAGATCATGGTGGAGCGCGGTGTGCTGTACCAGGAGACCGCGGGCAAGAACGCCGGCTGCTGGGTCATGCGGCGGCCCGGTGCAGAGGCGCTGGTGGAAGGTGAGCCCGACGCGGATGCCAAGGTGATTGTGCGGTCGAACGGGACGGTCACGTATGTGGGCAAGGACATTGCGTACCACCTTTGGAAGTTCGGGCTGCTGGGGAAGGACTTCGGCTATCGCGTGTTTCGCGAATACCCGGAGCGGACCTGCTGGGTGTCCGCGATGGTTGGCGAGGAGCCGCACCCGAGCTTCGGGCATGCGGATGCGATTTATAACTTCATCGACTCGCGGCAGAACGATCCGCAGGCGAATGTGACGGAGGCGCTGCGTGGAATGGGCTTTACCGATGCGGCCGACCGCTACAGGCATGTGAACTATGCGATGGTGGCGCTGACGCCACGTTGCGCGGAGGACCTGGGCTACACGCTGAGCGACGAGGACCGGGCCAAGCCATTCCTGGAAGTGAGCGGCCGTAAGGGTTTCGGTGTGAAGGCGGACGATTTGCTGGACCGGCTGATTTCGGCGGCGAAGGCGGAGGTGGATGCGCGTCATCCGGAAACGCCCGAAGCGGAGCGGTTGGAGAGCGCGACCGCGATTGCGGTGGGGGCGCTGCGGTATTTCATGCTGAAGTACACGCGGAATACGGTGATCGCGTTCGACTTCCGCGACGCGCTCTCGTTTGAGGGCGAGACCGGGCCCTATGTGCAGTATGCGGCGGTGCGCGCGGCTAATATCTTGCGGAAGGCGGGTGTGTCGGCGGAGTCGGCGCTGGCGGCGGTTGCGGCGGCGCCTCTTGAGGACTTGCTGCGCGGCGAAGATGAAGTGTGGGCGTTTTGGCTGCTTTTGTCGCGCGTGACAGTTACGCTGGAGCAGGCGATCGTTGCGGCGGAGCCGGCGATGCTGGCGCGGTACTCGTTTCAGATCGCGCAGGAGTTCTCAAACTTTTACCACCGCAACCACGTGATGAACGAAGCCGACCCGGATCGCAAAGCACTATTGCTGGCGACGGTTGCGGTGGCGCAGCGGGAGTTGGCGCGGGTGCTGGGGTGGCTCGGCATTGCGGTGCCGCTGGAGATGTAATTCGCTGTGCTAGCTGCGCTAAATGTAAGCCGATGCGCTATGGGAACATGGGGTCAAGGTTGAGGGTACGGCGGATGGTTGCGATCAGTTCGCCCGGCAAGAGCGGCTTTGTGATGGTGCCGTTGATGCGCAGGTCCCGGATCTGCTCCATGCTGTTGTAGTCCGCCGTGTTCACGAAGAGCAGGATCGGCGTTGCGTCACCGCGGAGGTTCAGTTCGCGGATGAACTCGGGTCCGGCCATGACCGGCATCTGCTTGTCGCACAAGATGAGATCGAAGCTTTCCTGCTCAAGCGTGTCGAGTGCATCGCGGCCGTGGGGCGAACTTTGAGCATATGCGCCGGCAAATTGCAGTACCAGGCAAAAAGTCGAGGCAAGAACAGGCTCGTCGTCGACGATCAGGATGCGGAGGCCGAGCAGAGCGTCCCTGTCCAGCATGTGGGGGTTTGTCATGCTGAGGACCTTTCGAACGAGCGCACCCACTCTGTGATGGAGCGTACGGCGACGCCGGACGGACCCCTGGCGATGTACGGGCGTACGTCATCGATCCAGGCCTGGCCTGCGATGTCCAGGTGGACCCAAGGCGTGCCGGCGGCGAACTCCTTCAGGAACATGGCGGCGGTGATGGCGCCGCCCCAGCGGTCCACGCCGGTGTTCTGGATGTCGGCGATCTGGCTCTTGATCTGGTCGTGGTAGTCGTCGGTGCAGGGAAGCCGCCAGAACGACTCGCCGGTCTGCTGCGCGGCAGAGGTGAAGCGGCTGCAGGCGTCCTCGTCGTTGCTGAAGAGGCCGGCGTTGAGTTTGCCGAGAGCGACCACGCAAGCGCCGGTCAGGGTGGCGGCGTCAATCAGGTGGGTGGCGCCCAGCGTGCGGGCGTAGTGCAGACCGTCGGCGAGCACCATGCGGCCCTCGGCATCAGTGTTCATGACTTCGATGGTGGTTCCGCTCATGGCGGTAACGACGTCCCCGGGGCGGTACGCCGTGCCGCTGGGCATGTTCTCGGCGGAGCAGATAAGGCAAAGGACGCGCACGGACGGCTTCAGTAGAGCGATGGCCCGCATGGCGCCAAGCATGGCAGCGGCACCAGCCATGTCGTACTTCATTTTTTCCATGCCGTCGGCGGGTTTGATGGAGATGCCGCCGGTGTCGAAGGTGATGCCCTTGCCGACCAGAGCGAGTACCGGGGCACCGGATGGGGGTGTTTGCGCGGGCTGATAGTGAAGCTCGACGAGTGCAGGCGGCTCCGCCGATCCCTGCGCGACGGCGAGGAACGCGTTCATCTTGTGCTCGCGGAGAAACTCGGTGCTGTGTACCTGGCAGGCGAGGCCGACTTCCGCGGCCATGGCGCAGGCGCGGCGACCGAGTTCAGTTGGGGTGAGGATATTGCCGGGCTCGATGACGAGCGAGCGGGCGAAGTTCTGCGATTCGGCGATCACCAAACCCTGATCGAAGGCTGACTGAAGTTCCTGTGTACTGGACGTGGTGTTGGGGGCAAGCAGGGTGACGTCCGCGACGGAGCGGTCCTTGCGGTCGGACTTATACAGGTCAGAGTCGAAATCCGCGAGGATGGCACCTTCGATTACGGCGCGAACGGTGTCAGCGGTGGCGACGGCCGACTCAGGCGTGAGGATCGCGAGGGAGCGGAGGCCTTTATCTTTGGCAAAGCGAATTGCGGTGCCGGCGGCCTGGCGAAGTTTCGCGGCGGTTAGTTCGAGGGCCGGACCTGCACCGACGAGCAGCAGCCGTTCCGCAGCGAGGCCGTTGGGGTTGTGCAGCAGGAGCGTGTCGCCCGCCGAAGCATTAAACTCGCCGTTGGCGAGAACGCGGGACGCTGCTTCGACGAGCCTGGCGTCACGGGTCAGCAGGGCTGGCACGGAGGAGTTTTTCGATCCAGGAGGTGCTGTGTCGACCGCGAGGACCGAGAGCAGCGGCGTGCCAAGAGATGTTGGATCGGCAGAGGAGAGCTTTGGCGTCATGCTTTGTTCAGGCTACAGGAATCGAGCGGTCGCTTTGAAGCTGGCGAGCACGCAGAACAACCCCATTCGAGATCGCTCTGCTGTGAGAGATGACAGAGCGGTTCGAAGAGTTGGACCGATTGATCCTAGCGGCGCTGCCCGCGTGCAACGGCGGCCTTGGCTTCGCGATCGGCCTCGCGGCGGCGTTCGGTTTCGCGCTTGTCCCAGTCCTGCTTGCCTTTGGCGAGAGCGAGTTCGCATTTCACCTTGCCGTGACGAAAGTACAGGCGAGTGGCGATCAGGGTGAGGCCCTTTTCGCGCGTGCGTGCTGCGAGTTTGCGAAGCTCTTCCTTGTGCAGCAGCAGCTTGCGGGTGCGCGTGGCTTCGTGGTTGTCGAGATTGCCGTGTGAGAACGGGCCGATGTGGGCGTTCAGCAGGAAGCACTCGCCGTCCTTGATCAGGCCGTAGCTGTCCTTCAAGTTTGCTTTGCCCTCGCGGATGCTTTTGACCTCTGTGCCGCGTAGCGCAACGCCGGCTTCGAAGCGGTCCATCAAAAAATAATTGTGGCTGGCAGCCCGGTTTACAGCGGCATCGCGGTCGCCCACGGCGACGGGATCGCGCGGCTTCACCTTTTTCGACGGCAGGGACTGCGTCGGCATGGTCACGGGGTGCGGCATGGTTTTCTGATGCTACCAGCGGCGCTGCCGCTTCCGGTACGCGCGAGCCATGTACCTTCCGCGCGGTCCGCCGTCCAACGAGACACGGATGGTATTCTTTTCAGGCATTCCAGGCTACGTTTCGGATTCTGTTCGCCGCGGTAAGGCGGCGCGATTCGTTTGTGCAAACCTGGTGCGCCGCAGAGAGGCAACGAGGTTGATTTCCGCAGGTTCGCGCCGCCCGATGTGGCCGTTTCGCTTTTCACTGGGTGAGAGCTCCATTGTGTGGGGCGGAGTTAGCCGGACCAACATGCGTCTGGGGCTTGGTTTGGCATTGGCGGCGACACTGGCGACGGGCGCCGTGATGCTGCCGGCGAACGCGCACGGGCAGTCCGCGAAGAGCTGGGCCAAGCGGGGCGCCGATGCCGAAGTCCACGAAGATTACGACGCCGCGTTTGAAGCGTACCGGCAGGCGCTGCTGCAGAAGCCGCAGGATCTGACGTACAAGACAAAGTTTGAGCGGGTGCGCTTTGCCGCTGCGGCGGCGCACGTGGACCGCGGCCGCGTTCTGCGGCAGAGTGGCGACCTGAACGGCGCGTTGACGGAGTTCCAGCGAGCCCTTGCTATCGACGGCGGGAACCAGACGGCGCAGCAGGAGATTCTTGCGGTGGAGCGCGAGATGAGTAACGCACCCGGCGCCGCGTTGCTGCAGCAGGCCCCGATTGGACCGTCAGCTGCAGCCTCGACGATCGCGGGGCCGCTGCAATTGAAGCCGGTGGACAATGTTCCGGTCACGCTGCACGCGGTGGAGGACACGAAGACGCTGTACCAGGCGATCGGGAAGAGCGCCGGCCTGAATGTGATTTTCGACCCGGACTACACCTCGCGACGGATCCCGCTGGACCTGGTCAATGTTTCGTTGTACGACGCCCTGCGTATTTTGGGCACTCTGAGTGGAACGTTCTGGAAGCCGGTCACCACGAACACGATTTTTGTCGCGGCAAACACGCCGACGAAACGGCTGGAACTGGACACGGTGGCGGTGCAGACGTTTTACATCTCGAATGCCGCAACACCGGCAGACCAGAATGAACTGCTGACGGCGTTGCGCAACGTGCTGGATCCGCAGACAAAGATTTTTCTGGTGCCGAGTCAGAACGCCATCGTGATGCGTTCCACGCCGGACCAGCTGCTGCTGGTGGAAAGCCTGCTGAACAATCTGGACCGTCCGCGCAGCGAGGTTGTGGTGGATGTAGCCGTGCTGGAGGTGAACCGAACCCGCACGCGCAACCTGGGCATTACGTTGCCGCAAAGCGTGCAGCTTGGAACGCAGTTGAACAACGGCTCCTCCGCGCTGAACAGCAGTTCGGCAACAAACCCAACAACAGGTAACACAGCCGGAACCGGTACGACCACCACGTCGACGAATCCAACGCTGAATGATCTGTCGAACTTTACGGCATCGAACATTGCGGTGCAGATTGGGACGGCGGCGGTGAATGCGTTGCTGACGGACAGCGATACACGCATTCTGCAGAATCCGCGCGTGCGCGCGACCGATGGCCAGAAGGCGACGCTGAAGATTGGCTCACGCGTTCCGATTGCGACCGGATCGTTCTCAAATGGCCTGGGTGCCGGAGCACTTGGCGGCATCGGAGCGGTCAATACGCAGTTTCAGTACCAGGACATTGGTGTGAACATCGAGATGACGCCAGTCGTTCATCTGGACCGTGAGATCACACTGAAGATGCGTATGGAGATTTCAAACGAGAGCGGGCAGGTAAACATTTCGGGTGTCAACCAGCCTATTTTCGGCCAGCGCGCGGTGGAACAGACGATTCAGTTGAAGGAAGGTGAACCGAGTATCCTTGCCGGCCTGCTGACCAAGGACGAAGAACGGTCCGTGGCGGGAACGCCGGGGATTGGGAACATTCCGATCCTGAACAAGGTGCTGGGCAGCAACACGAAGATGAACACGGACGACGAGATCGTCTTTTTGCTGATTCCGCACATTGTACGCGAGCCGCTGGTAACGCGCCTGAACACGCGTGCGATCGATTCCGGCACCAGCAATCATTTCGAGTTGCGCCATGACGATGCCCTGACGACCGCATTGCCCGCGGACAACAGCGCCTTGGTGACCACGGGCGCGTTTCAGCAAAAGCGAATTAACCCGACGGGAATGACTGCGGCGCAGGCCGCCAGCAAGATGATCGGGCAGGTTGGCAACGAACAGGCGCAGGGCGCCGCGCAGGCTGCGGCGGACACGCAGATGAATCAGCAGACAGCGACGCCGGGGGCGGTGCAGCAGGCGGCTGGCAGTCCAGTGGGTGCGCAAGCTACAGGTCTGGCGCCGGTGCGATTCGGCATTGTGCCGGGGAATGCGACGCAAACGGTCGGAAGCACCTTTCAGGTGTCGATCAATGCGGCCGACGCGAAGGATTTGTACGCCGCGCCGATGCAGTTGCAGTTCGATCCCAAGGTGCTGTCGCTGGTCAATGTGGACTCAGGAGAGCTGCTGGGGCGCGACGGCCAGGCGGTGTCGGTCGTCCACCGCGACGAAGGCAACGGCAAGGTGACCGTGGCGGTGTCGCGGCCGCCGTCGGTGCGCGGCGTGGATGGCGCGGGCAGTGTCGCGGTGTTGACCTTTAAAGCGGTTGCGGCGGGCGACGCGACGCTGTCGCTGGTGCAGGTCGGTGCGAAGAACAGCGCGCAGACAAATGTGCCTGCGGTGGGCTCGCAGTCGGTCGTCCACGTCAAATAGGTATGCGCGTCTCCCGTGAGTCCGCAATGCGAGACAACGGCGAAGCCGGCATGACGCTGGTGGAGCTGATCGTCGTAGTCAGCATCATCGCGCTGCTGGCGACGGCCGCTGTTCCAGTGGCGCGCTGGCAGATTAAGCGGCAGAAGGAACGGGAGCTGCGCGCCGATCTTTGGATGATGCGCGACGCGATCGACCATTACAAGGACGCGGCCGACCGGGGCGCTTTTCAGACCAAGGTTGATTCGTTCAACTACCCACCGGACATGGACACGCTGGTGAATGGCGTGGATGTGAAGGACAAAAAGGTGCGATTTCTGCGCGAGATCCCGGTCGACCCGATGACGAAGACGAACGAGTGGCAGCTGCGGTCGATGCAGGACGATGCGGACACGACGAGCTGGGGCGGCCAGAACGTATTCGACGTGCACAGCAAGAGCGACGCCACCGCGCTGGATGGGACGAAGTACTCCACATGGTAAGGGTGGCTGAGGTCGGAACGGGTGTGCGAGCGAAGCGGAAAGACGCGGGTGAGCAGGGCTTTACTCTGGTAGAGCTGATCGTGGTGATGATCATCATTGCGACGCTGGCCGCGATGGCGGTGCCGGCATACTCCCATCACATTCGCGTGGCGAAGGAGTCGGTGCTGCGCGAAGACCTGGCGACCATGCGCCAGGCGATCGACAGCTACACAGTTGACAAACAGAAGGCACCGCAGTCGAAGGAAGACCTGGTGAGTTCGGGTTATCTGAAGTTTATTCCGAAAGATCCGATTACTGGTTCGTCCCAGACCTGGACCTTCGATCACAGCGACACTTACAGCAGTGTGGACGAGACGGATACCGGCATCAACAACGTACACTCGGGTGCGGGTGGCGGGGCTACCGACGGGTCATCCTACAACACGTGGTAGCCGGCTTTCTGCCACTCAAAAGCTGATTAAAGCGTCAGGATGCCACTGGTTTGGCGTTCACGCCGGATGGCTTCGCATGCCGGGTCAGCGCGTGCTGCAGCACTGTTTCCAGCGCGGGTTTGACGCGGTCGTACTCGGATTGCGTGATTTTACCGGTGAGTCGCTCTGACTCCAGCGTGAACAACTCGTCGCGAAGCACCTGCATGAGCATGGCACCGGGTTCGGGGGACGGCGGTGCCGCGGCGGAGACCACCGAATCGACAGGAGCGGCCGCGGACTGTTGCGGGCGGGATAGCAGAAAACCTGCGCCACCGGCCAGCAGCAGCGCCAGGCCGCCGACGATCCACCACTTGTATTTGGTGAGCGGGTCAGGGCTGCCGATGGGCGCGCCGAGCCCACCGCCGGGGCGGTTGTCGCTGGTGTTGGCTCCCGGATCGGCGTTGGTGTTAGCACCCGTTGCCGGTGTGCCGGTCGGTGGACCGTTCCCCTGATCCTGTTGGGAGGCGTCCTGCGGGTTCGTCGTGGGACGCGGCAGCTGGCCGGCCCCACTGACGGTGAAAGCAGGGGTCTTGCCCTGGGCTACGCCCCGAGCCACATAGGTTTGCGCGTCCATCTCTTCCGCAACGGAGTTGAAGGGCGAGGCGGAACCGGCGTCGAACTTCATGGCCTTGGGCATCATGACGACAAGATTGTCGGTGGCCATGGTTGCCAGCGGCGCGAACTGCAGTGAGCCGTTGTAAGGCAGCTTATACGAGATCTGAAAGCGCGTCTGGCCGCCGGGGCGAATGGGGAAGATGAAGGCGTAGTGGCCTTTTTCCGGCAAGGGAACCGGTGGCGATTGCACCGTCATGCCGCCGGTGCCCTGGGCTGCTGCACCCTCTACGATGGCTCCGTCGGGCAACGTGAATTCGAAGGAACGGTCGCTGAACTGCGTACGCGGCGGCGTGGACTCGTTCTTGAGAAAAAAGTTTTCGACGACTTTGAGACTCTTGCCGTCAGCCTCGGTCTGCAGGCGGATCACGTTGGCATCGAGAGAGACGCCGGGGACCTTGGCGGCGGCGTTGAAGACGTCAATGTCGAGGGACTGCGTTCCCGGAGGCGCCGGCTTGAAGTAATTCGCCTTATCATGAGTGACGCGGACGAGGTGAATGCCGTCGTCCGGCACGTCAAGCTCGAAGTGGCCGCGCGCATCGGTTTTTGTGCGGGTCGCCTCCTGCATGCCTTGCGCGAGGCGGATGAGCACGACATCGTCGCCAGCGGCGGCTTTGTGCGTGGTCTGGTTGGTGACGGTGCCGGTGATAGAGGCGGCGGCAAATGCTGAAGTGGTGACGCAAAAGAGAAGTAGGAAAAAGAAGAGACGTTTCACTCGGGCCTGGTCCAATTTTCGATGCGGAGGTTGGGGACGCGACGGAACTCGTCCTCATTGTTGGTGACGAGTGTGCAATTCAGCGCCAGCGCGTGTGCGGCGATCCATAAATCGTTCGCGCCAATGATTTGGCCGATGCCCTCGAAATGGGCTCGTACGACGGCATATGTTGCTGCAACCTCTGCAGACAAGGCGACAGTTCGGACATACGGAAAAAGGCGGCTAAGCTGGATGTCGATTTGCGCTTGATCGCGACCTTTATGTCTCGCGATCAGGAGTTCTCCGGCCGTGACGACGCTAATTGCGAGGTCTTGAGGATTCTTCTGCAGAATGCGCTGCGTGACGGGTTTGCGCTGACGCATCGCGAGAATGCACGTGTCAGTGTCTAACAGATATTTCACAGGTTGGGGAGCCGGATGGGTGCCGGCGGAGGATCGTCGGGCAACTCGATTCCAGCGTCCTCTTCCGGACCCAGTAGAAGCTTTGCCCACTCTTCTTTGCTGATGAGCTTCGGCGTATGCACGAACAACCCATGCGTCGCATCACCGGTGACATCCACCGTGTCAGCACGCAATCCGAGCACTTCGGGCAACAGCAAAGCAAGTCCATGCTCCGTCTCTATCACTTCAGCGGTCACGTCAACACCTCCTTTCCAGTTTATGGCACGGATACTGTGATTCAGGAGAACTGCCCGCCTTGGAGCGTGTCCATCTCGCGGAGGATGTCGGCGGCTTCGCGCTCGAGCATGTCGCGTTGGGTGGCGTAGTCCTGCTCGGGATATTTGCCGGCGCGGAACTCGAAGCTGAGATCGCGGAGGTTGTTCATTACGGCTTCGCGACGCTCTTCGAGGAAGTCGAGGCGGGTGCGGGCACGCTGGATGAAAGGGTTCTCTTCGGGCCAGAAGACGTATGCGAAGAGCGCAAGGAGGAGCACGGCGGAGGCGATCAGGCCCATCGGCTAAAACTCCGTTTCGCGGCGGATACGATCGCGCAGTGCGTCGTGATCGCCCATGGCCGGGACGGTGACAGGGATGCCGTCGGACGTGATGAGGTGGCGTCCGCGCCACTTGCGAATGAGTAGAGCGGTGCCGCCGATGGCCAGGGCGAAGACAACGAAAGGGACGATCCAGGCGGCATTGTCGAAGCCACCGCGGATGGGCGCGGCGAGCACGGTCGGGCCGTATTTTGCGGCAAAGGCGTTCAGGATACTGGTGTCGTTCGAGCCGGAGCCGAGTTGCGTGCGCAGTTCGTCGATCATGCCGCTGGAGTTGGGGCAGCCGACGTGGTTGCACTCCAGCAGGATCTCGTTACAGCCGCAGGTGCAAATCATCTTGTGGCCGAGCTCGTTGAAGCGCGAGCCGGCATTGCTGGCACCGGTGGTGACGAGCGCGGCGAGAAAGAGTGTGAGCAGCAGGGCGAGGCGACGCATCGGCTTAGGCGAAGCTTTCAGCATCAGTCGGCTCCTACGGTCTGCAATTCGGGCTCGGCGGGAACGGGAACCGGGCTGCGGCTGAAAGCAGGCTTGAACTGTGGCGCCAGGCTGAGGAACGTGCCGGCGATGACAATGCCGACGCCGATCCAGATCCAGGAGACGAGCGGGTTGAGGAAGACTTTGATGATGGGGCGGCTCGTCTCCGGGTTGCGGCCTTCGAAGACGACGTAAAGATCGCGCAGCGGCGTGGAGTGAATGGCGACGATGGTGCTGGTTGTCTGGCTGGCGGTGTAGAAGCGCCTTTCGGGCGCCATCTGCGTCAGCTTCTTTGGGCCGTCGTAGACGTCAAGCAGGGCGAAGTCGGTGTCGTAGTTCGGGTTGGAGTCTTGCGTGTAGCTTTGGCAGACGAGCTTGTAGTTGCCGATCTGAATCGAATCACCAAAGCCCATTTCCATTTCATGGGACTGGTTGAAGGCTGCGCCAGCCAGGCCGATGAAGAGCGCCACGATGCCGAAGTGCACAAGATAACCGCCGTAACGGCGATTGTTACGGCGCGTGAGCAGCCATGCGGATGAGGCGAAGTTGCGTCCGGTTTGTGTGCGTACAACACCGACGCCGCGCAGGAACTCGGTCAGGATCGCGACGGTGACGCCGGCACCGATCGAAAAGCAGACAAGTGCGTAAATAGATCCCTGCTGGTCGGCATCGGCCATGCGCCAGGGGTGGATACCGCAGGCGACGAGGATGATCGCGCTGCCGACGGTGGCGATGCAGGGTAGGACGAAGTTGCGGCGGATGGAGCGCAGCGAGGTGGCGCGCCATGCCAATAGCGGTCCGACGCCGGTGAGCAACAGCAGGAACAGGCCGATGGGCACGGCGACCTTGTTAAAGAAAGGTGCGCCCATGGTGACCTTGGAGCCTTGTACAAACTCGCTCAGCACGGGAAAGAGTGTGCCGAAGAGCACGGTGAAGCAGGCGACCAAAAGCACGAGGTTGTTAAAGAGGAATGAGCTTTCGCGGGAGACGATCGATTCCAGCTTGTGCTCGGTGACCAGATGCGAACGCTGCCGGAAGAAGGTGAAGAGGCATACCGCCGCGGTGATGCACAGGAACCAGGTGAACCACTGGCTGATGGAACTTTGCGCAAAGGCGTGCACGCTGGAGACGAGGCCCCCACGTGTCAGGTCGGTGCCGAGCACCGTGAGCAGGAACGTGATGAAGATGAGCCACACGTTCCACTGCTTCATCATGCCGCGCTTTTCCTGCATCATGACGGAGTGCAGGAAGGCGGTCGCTGTAAGCCACGGCAGGAACGAGGCGTTCTCAACCGGATCCCAACCCCAGTAGCCACCCCAGCCCAGCACGGCATAAGCCCAGTGCATGCCCAGCGAGATGCCGACGGTGAGGAAGAGCCAGGTGACGAGCGTCCAGCGGCGGGTGATGCGGATCCACTTCTCGCCGGGGTAGCGCATCATAAGCGCGCCCAGAGCGAAGGCAAATGGCACGGAAAAGCCTACGTAACCCAGGTAGAGCATGGGCGGATGGATGACCATCTCTGGGTATTGCAGGAGTGGATTCAGACCGTTGCCGTCGGCTCGCGGTGCGCCTTGGAACAGGGCGAACGGCGGCGCGGGGATGACGAGAAGGAGCAGGAAGAAGACCTGCACTGCGGAAAGAATGGTCGAGGCGTAGGCGTAGAGGCGGACATCCTCGCGGTGGCGGAGGCGCAGCACGAATCCGTAGCCGGTGAGCAGCCATGACCACAGGAGGAGCGAGCCCTCCTGGCCGCTCCACAGGGCGCTGAATTTGTATGCCGGATGCAGGGCACGGTTGGTGTGTTGCAGGATGTACGCGACGGAAAAGTCGTTAGTGAAGGCGGCCCACACCAGGGCGAAGGCTGCACCGGATACGGCAATAAAACTTGCGATGCCCGCCCGACGTGCGGTTTCCGCCAGGCGTTCCGGCGCGATGCGCCCCACGATGCCGCGCGCCATCTGGAATAACGCGAGGGAACCGGCAAAAAGTGTGTACGCCGAGAGCACCAGCGCCAGCAGCAGTGCAAAGCTTCCGAACTGGGGCATGGGGTGCATGTACATGCTGATTGTCGCAGGGTGCAACACGCGCAGCAACGCGAAAGGGCGCTATTCGCGCCTGTCATTCGAGTTCGATACTTTAGTAGGAGTATTTTGTAAAACCTGCGATGGACTTGCCGCGAGCGCTATAAAGCGCCACCGTGCAGCATGCGATCGACTGAGGCGAGCAGGTTGTCAGGCATCAACGGCTTCAGCCGAAAGCTGACGTTCAGGTCGCGGTACTCGTCCTCTGCCTCTTCCATGCCGCTGATGACGAGAACCGGAATCTCTTTGTGTTTTGTGCGAAGCTCGCGCACGAACTCGGCACCGTTCATGCCGGGCATTACGTGGTCCGTGATGACGACATCGATGGGAGAAGGAAAGTCGTTTGCCTGAAACTGTTCGAGCGCACGCTGTGGGTTGAGCACAGGAATGACAAAGTAACCAGCGCGTTTCAGGATGGTTTGCCGGGTGGCGGCCTGAATCGCGTTGTCGTCAATCAGCAAGACGGTAAAAGGCATGCGTGGGTCGGCACCTTCGTTGGGAGTTTGACGTGTGATGCAGGCAACTTCTAAAGTGCCGCTCGCCGGGACAACCCTGTTGCGGCATTACGCACAATGTGTTGTCGCGACATCACGCCGAAGTGGCAGACGCCAGTGCGTCGTCTCGATGAGAGAATCGGGCTATGAAGCGCCGCGTCATCGAGCACTATGAGCTGGTCCGCAAGCTGGGTGCGGGCGGCAGCGGTGTTGTGTACCTGTCGAACGACACCATGCTGCAGCGGCCGGTCGTACTGAAGCTGCTGACGCGCGGCAACTTGAGTCCGGACCAGATGCGCGCCACGTTTCTGCGTGAGGCGCGTCTTGCTTCCGCCATCGAGCACCCGAACGTGTGCGCCATTTACGACGTGGGCGAGGTTGGTGACGAAGCATTCATCGTGATGCAGTATGTGCCGGGCAAGCCGCTGGACCGGCTGATTGAAGAAGGCCCGGCGAATGTGGAGCTTGTGTTGTCTGCGGGCATTCAGATTGCGGATGGTCTGGCTGCGGCGCACTCGCTCGGCATTTTCCATCGCGACCTGAAGCCGGCGAATGTGATCCTGACGGACGGTGGGCTGATCAAGATTCTGGACTTTGGGCTGGCGCGCCGTATCGGCCTGGATGAGGCGGAGTTTGACCCGGCGAAGCCGCTGAATCGCATGCCTGCACCGGGCGCAACGTATACCGCACGTGGCGGCACGATCGCGTACATGGCACCGGAGCAGTTCGTAACCGGGCAGTCGTCTGTGCAGAGCGACATTTTCGCACTGGGCGTCGTTTTATATGAGTTGGTGACCGGACGGCATCCGTTTCACCGGCCCGACCTGCCGGATTTTCAGAGCATCCGTGCCATTCAATTCGCGGATCCGCCGTCGCTGCCAGACATTGTGCCCGGCATTTCAAATGAGCTGGAAAGCGTGATCCTGCGGTGCCTGGAAAAGCAGCCGTCGGCTCGGTTCGCTTCGGCGTCGGATGTGCGGGAAGCGCTGAAAACAATTTTGAAAGCTTCGCAGTTGGACGGCATGATGATTCCGGGCGACACGCTGGCGAGTATGCCCACGCAGGAACGGCTGTCGCTGGACTCGCCGGAGGAAGAGAAGCGCACGACCGGTCTGCTGAGCATGTTAGCTGAGCGCTTTCGCGAAAGTGGCGGCAACGAAAAGCGCAACACGATCGTGGTGCTGCCGTTTCTGAACCTTGGACCTACGGATTCGGTGCAGCTGTACGGATATGCGTTGGCGGATGCGATTGCGACACGGCTGGCGCGGGTGCAGTCGCTGGTGGTCCGTCCCTCGAATGCGCTGATGAGCCTGGCGTACCGGCAGATGGATCCGCTTACCATCGGGCGCAAGCTGCTGGTGCAGTATGTGGTGTCCGGCAACTTTATGAGGCGCGACACGGGCTTCGACCTGAACTGGCAGATGCTCGACGTGCCCGCGGGCGCGGTGCGCGCGGGCGGCTCAGTGAACGTGGAGAGTTTTGACCTGGTCGCAGTGCAGCGTGAGATCACGGAAGAGATCTTCAGCACGCTACAGGGCAGCTACAGCATTCACCCACCGGAGCAGCCGCAAGTGCATCCGCTGTCGGAGGCGTTGTCAGAGGACTACCTGCAGGCGAGCGCGCTGCTGAGCTCGTTCATGTCTCGGACGGGGGCTCGTGAAGACCTGGATCGCGCGCGGCAGATCTTTGAGCAAGTGACACAACGCAGCAAGGATTACGCGCCTGCCTGGACAGGCCTCGGCATCACGCACGTGCAGTACACGAGGCATGGGCTTGGCGGGCAAATGCACCTGATCGAGGCGAGGCGCGCCTTTGACAAGGCGCTTGCGATCGATCCGGGCTCTGTCGATGCAAACCTGTATCGCGTGTACATGCTGTTGTCGCGGGGCGAAAAGGAAAGCGCGCGTCACGGCATTGAGCATTTGCTGCAAACGGCGGGGAACGATTGGAACGTCCACCAGGTAGCCGGGCAGACGCTGCGGCTGGACGGTCTGTACGATGAAGCGCTGGAACAATTCAATATGGCGCTGCGGTTGAACCCATCGAACGCGGCGGTGGTCTATAACCACCGCGCACGCGTGTACCAATACCAGAATCAATTGGAACTGGCCGCCGATGAAATCGAGAAGGGCCTGACGCTCGAGCCGAAGCAGCCGCTGCTGCGCATCAGCGAGGGCTACCAGTACATGCGGACTGGGGAGCTCGAGCGTGCGATCCAGGTGCTGGAGGCTGTCACGCGCGAGGACGACTCACTGCGTATCGTCTTTCCGACGATTGCCATGTGCTACACGCAGCTTGGCAATCGAGAAAAGGCTGCGAGCTACATCGTCGATGAAACGCTGGCTGCCGCCGAGGCCGATAGCGAGATGGCATACCGGCTTGCCACGTATTTCGCGGTGGAGGGCGATGAAAGCGAAGCGCTTCACTGGTTACGCCGCGCCATTTACCTGGGGAATGAGAACTACCCCTGGTTCAGCCGCAATTCGCTTTGGAACCGGCTGAAGGGCAACGGCGATTTCGAACGCATCCTGGACGATCTGAAGAAGAACTGGCGGCGCAATACGAAGACATGGAAGCGCCTGCTCAGCGGTTTGCGGTAGCGAGCAGGCGTCTCGGGAAACAGTGCGGATGGCGAAGCGTTAGCTGACCGGTACAAACGCCTGCGGCTCTGGCGCGGCGGGTGTTGCCGGGGAGTTCGCAGCGGGTATGGCAGGTGGCGTTGCGATCGGGCGCGCGGAGTAATCCGGTTCGCGGACGAGCGGCTGGATCGAGAGCGGAGCATCGAGCGCCAGCACAAGGATGGTGTCGGGCGGCAGTTCCGTCTGGCGATCCGCCTTCAACCACATGACCGTTCCGACGCCCGCGCCGATGCCTGCGCCCACGAGCGCGCCGGGTACACCAGCGATCAAACCGCCCGCTGCCGCTGTGCTGCCCGTTGCAAGGGAGAACTCGGCCAACGTCTGCTTCGCGTGATCTTTGCGGACGATGTTGCCTTCACCGTCGATCCGAATGTCTGCAAACTTGTCTGTGTCGATGACAGAGGCGTGGACGGGCATGCGCGAGCCGTCCGGCAGGATGATGGTCTGCGCCTGCAAGTGAATGAGCGCGGGACCGTGCAGCCGGCGTCCGCCGCGTACGTCGGTGACGTGCCCTTCCAGCGTGGCGCCGGCGGGAACCACGACGCGCCCCTCGTGAACAACCGGTTCGGTGATCTGCGCACGGAATGGCGTGCCTGGCTGCGTGGTCGCCGTGTGGATGGAGGTTTCGAGACGCGCGCGTAGCGTGGTTCCGGCTGCCACCGCGTTGGGATTGATGTAGGTATCGTCGCCCACGATGCGGGCGTCCGGATCGAACTTGGCGAGGTCGCGATGCTGCAGCGTTACAGCCGGGGAATCGTCGTATGCCGCCGCTGTCGTGCCTGTAGCGGGAATCGCGGGCGAGCTGGAATTCCGAATGGCTGGTACAACCAGAACCGGGGCGCTAACCACGGGGACTGCAGGCGTCGCCGAAGCGGGTGCGGCGTCCTCGACCGCTGTTTCTGGAGGATGGGACACGCCGGTTTGCTGCGCGAGCATGGGGGTAGCGACGAGCAATACGGCGGCGAGGGGGAGCTTGGACAAAGGAGGAGCCTCCAGCGGCGGAGATAGCGCCAGCGTTTCGTCAGGTTAGACCCCGGCGCGTTCGTTTGGGTGCGGTTTTGGCGGGCGGCATCACGGACGTCAATAGCCTGCCGCGTGAGCGCGATTGGCAAAGCGTGGCAGCAGTTCGGGTTACGCCCGCCTGCTAGAATCACGCTACGCCAAATGCCGTCGGCACTGGCCGACCCGCTGCATGGCTAACTTTGTGCAATCCATTCTTGGCGCCGGTGGTGGCGCGATCGCCGTGGACCTCCGGCCCAAACTGAACGACCGCCTTGCGCATCGTGTGATCCACGGCAGCGCCATGGCAGAAGGAAAGAACAGCCCGATGACCGAGATCGTCTCCATTAAAGCCCGTGAAGTCCTGGACAGCCGCGGAAATCCGACCGTGGAAGCCGACGTGCTGCTGGACGGTGGAGCGATGGGCAGGGCCGCTGTGCCCAGCGGCGCTTCCACCGGTGAACACGAGGCCGTGGAGTTGCGCGACGGTGACAAGGAGTACTACCAGGGCAAAGGCGTTCTGCAAGCCGTGGAGAACGTGGAAAGTGTGCTGGCACCTGAGTTGAGCGGCATGGACGCGGCGAATCAGCGGCTGATCGACGCAACCATGCTGGCGCTGGACGGCACACCGAATAAGGAAAGGCTCGGCGCGAATGCGATTCTGGCGGTGAGTATGGCCGCGGCGCGGGCGTCTGCGTTGGCACTGAAGCTGCCGCTGTACCGCTACCTGGGTGGCGTGAACGCCTGCCTGCTGCCGACGCCGATGATGAACATTCTGAATGGCGGCGCGCACGCGGACAACAATGTGGACTTTCAGGAGTTCATGATTATGCCGGTGGGTGCGGAGAGCTTTTCCGAGGCGCTGCGCTGGGGTGCAGAGACGTTCCACACGCTCAAGAGCGTGCTGAAGAAGAAGGGCTACAACACTGCGGTCGGTGATGAGGGTGGGTTTGCGCCCTCGCTGAAATCGAACGTAGAGGCCATTGAGGTCATCCTGGAAGCGATTCAGGCTGCGGGGTTCACGCCGGGAGAGCAAATTGCGCTGGCGCTCGATCCCGCAGCGAGTGAGTTCTTTAGCGCCGAAACCGGCAAGTACGTCTTTAAGAAATCGGACAAGTCCGAGAAGACCTCTGCCGAGATGGCTGCGTATTGGGCAGATTGGGTCCGGCAATACCCGATCCTTTCACTGGAAGATGGCCTGGCCGAAAACGACTGGGATGGCTGGAAGATTCTGACGGATGAGATCGGGGACAAGTGCCAGTTGGTGGGCGATGACCTGTTCGTGACGAACACGGCGAAGCTGCGCGAGGGTATTGAAAAGGGCATCGCGAACGCAATCCTGATTAAGGTGAATCAGATCGGCACGGTTAGCGAGACGCTGGAGGCAATCGAACTGGGTCGCCGCTACGGATATGCGTCGATCATTTCGCACCGGTCCGGCGAGACGGAGGACACCTTTATCGCCGATCTGGCCGTGGGAACCGGCGCAGGGCAGATCAAGACAGGATCGCTGTCGCGTACGGACCGCATTGCCAAGTACAACCAGCTGCTGCGGATCGAGGAGGAGCTGGGCCAGACAGCAGAGTTCCTCGGCATCGAGTCGGTGAACTGCGGCGAATAGTTGCTGAGTCGAAGCAAACTGCGAGGCCATGTCACAATCGACGTGGCCTCTGCCTTTTTTGGAGTCGACATGCCGCGTCGCAAACCTTTGGTACTCACGATTCTGGACGGCTGGGGAGTGCGCGCGGAAACGCATGGCAATGCCATCGCGCTGGCACGCAAGCCGACATATGACATGCTGCTGCGCGAGTATCCCAGCACGCTGATTCGCGCGAGCGAGCACTTTGTGGGCCTGCCCGATGGTCAGATGGGCAACAGCGAAGTTGGCCACCTAAACCTGGGCGCCGGCCGTGTGGTGCGCATGGACATCACGCGGATAGACGGGCTGGTCGACTCGGGCGAGTTCTTCTCTCTGCCTCTGCTAGTCGATGCAGTGCAGAGTGCGTTGGAGCGTGGGCGCGCCATTCATCTGATCGGGCTTGTTTCAGACGGTGGCGTGCACTCGCATCAGCGGCATCTCTATGCCTTGCTGAAGCTGTGCGCGCAACAGAGGGCAGAGCGCGTTTTTGTGCATGCCTTTTTGGACGGTCGCGACACGCTGCCGACCAGCGGCGCGGGATACCTGGAGAAATTGCAACAGCAGACGCGCGAGATTGGCGTTGGTTCCATCGCGACGTGTTCAGGCCGTTACTACGCGATGGACCGCGACCTGAAGTGGGACCGTGAAGCGAAGGTGTTCGACGCGATGGTTAAGGGAACGGCCGAGGGTGGAGCGTACGCCGACCCTGTCGCGCGCGTTCGAGAAAACTACGCCAATGGCATGACGGATGAGTTCACGGTTCCATTTGTCTGCACGGATGTGAACGGCAGGCCGGTTGCGACGGTGCAGGAAGACGATTTGGTGATTTGCTTTAACTACCGCAGCGACCGCGTGCGCCAGCTCACGCGCGTGCTGGCGCGTAATGTGCAGGGTGGTTTAACGGCGAACGACGGGAGCGACCTGCCCAAAGCGGAAGAGCTTGATTTGGAGATTCCGCGCAACAGCGTGCCGCAAGGATTGCGTTACATTTCGATGACGCAATACGACCCCAGGTTCAAACTGCCCATGGTTATCCAGCCGGAGAGCATGGACAACCTGCTGGCGAACGTGCTCGCGGTGCACGAGTTGCGGAACCTGCGCGTCGCCGAGACGGAGAAGTATGCGCATGTGACGTACTTTTTCAATGGTGGGGTGGAGAAGCCGTTTGCCGGGGAGGAGCGCGAGGTGGTGCCATCGCAGAAGGTCGCCACCTATGACCTGGCACCGGAGATGAGCGCACGCGGCATTTGCGACACGGTGCTGAAGGCGATCGAGGACACCGCGTTCGACGTGGTTGTGGTGAACTTTGCGAATGCGGATATGGTCGGGCATTCGGGCAAGATCGAGCCGACGGTGAAGGGAGTTGAGACGATTGATACCTGCCTGGGCGAGATCTATGCCGCGCTGCGACGCAACGGAGGCTCATGGCTGATCACCGCCGATCATGGCAATGCGGAGATGCTGATCGATCCTGTTACCGGCGGTCCGCACACCGCGCACACGATCAATCCGGTGCCTCTGATTGCGGTGACGGAGCAGGGCAGGGGATTCAGCCTGCGCGACGGCGGGTCGCTACGGGATCTTTCACCGACGGTGCTTGCGATGCTTGGGCTGGAGTTGCCGCGGGAGATGACCGGCGGAGATCTACGGGTGTTTCCGGCGGAGTGACTGCCCGATGTTCTGCATTGTTGAAGCCAGAACAGGTTGGTAGCCCTTGCCGACGCCGGAAGAAGCAAATCCTTCGTCGCGCTCGGATTATAACTATCAAAATTATAGCTGCTATGCGTAACTGTTTTGCTGCTCAGGTAAGCTGTCTGGCTGCTCTGACCATATCGAGAAAGAGTTGGTGCACGCGGGGGTCGTCGGACAGCTCCGGGTGGAAGGTGGCGGCGAGCAGGTGGCCTTGGCGAACGAGCGTGGGGGAGCCGTTGCGCTCGGCGAGGGTAGACACTTCCGGACCGGTTTCCGTGATGCGTGGGGCACGGATGTAGACCATCTCCAGTGGGCCGCCGGGCAGCGTGGTCTCGGTTTCGAGGATGTGGGATTCGTTCTGGCGACCGTAAGCGTTGCGTTCGACGGTGATGTCCATGGCGGCGAGCGAGCGCTGCGCCGGGTTGTGAACGCCGGTGGCGAGCAGGATCGTTCCGGCGCATGTGCCGAAGGTCGGCGTTTCGCGCACGAACTGCTGGAGCGCGTCAAAGAAGCCGCCGCGTTCCAGGTGCTTCAGGAAGGTAGTGGATTCGCCACCGGGAATGACTAGACCGTCAAGCCCGGCCAGTTGCTCTGGCTTGCGCACCAGGATCACGTCGGCTCCCAAGGAGCGCAACCGAGAGGCGTGGGCTTCGAATGCACCCTGCAGGGCGAGAACGCCGATGCGCGGCTTGCTTTTCGACACTGCGGGCTACCAGCCGCGGGTCTGCATGCGCTGCGACTCTTCGATTGCGGCGGCGGCGAGGCCTTTCATGCTGCCAAGCACTGCTTCTGACGCCTCGGCGACCATCTTTGGATCGTTGTGGTGCAGCGTGGCGAGCACGATAGCCTTTGCGCGGGAGACGGCTTCTGCGTGCTCGGACGGATTCCTTGGACGTCCGATAACCTCGCGATCAACTCGTCTGTTGAAGTCCCCGGACCTGATCTCTGAATTCTCGTCGTACCAATCTCCGGACTCATATAAGGAATCTTCCGTGTAGCGATCTACCCTGAGCGGGTCGGCGCCATCTTTCATGAAGATGCCGGAGCCGACAAACACTGTTTCCGCGCCGAGTTGCATCATGAGGGCCGCATCTGCCGGTGTGGCGATGCCGCCCGCGGAGAAGTTCGGCACGGGCAGCTTGCCCGCCTTGGCGACCATGCGCACCAATTCATATGGTGCTTGGTGAAATTTTGCGGCCTGGTAGAGCTCTTCTTCGCCAAGCACGGTAAGTGCCTTGATCTCGCGCGTAATTTGGCGCATGTGCTGAACCGCGTGGACTACATCGCCGGTGCCGGGTTCGCCCTTGGTGCGGATCATGGCAGCGCCCTCCGCGATGCGGCGAAGAGCTTCGCCAAGATCTTTCGCACCGCAGACGAAGGGTGTGGTGAAGGCGTGCTTGTCGATATGAAACTTCTCGTCGGCCGGCGTGAGCACTTCGGACTCGTCGATGAAGTCGACGCCGAGCTCTTGGAGAACCTGCGCCTCGGCGAAATGGCCGATGCGTGCTTTCGCCATGACAGGAATCGAGACCGCGCCGATGATCTCTTTGATCAGCTTCGGACTCGCCATGCGGGCAACTCCACCCTGCGCGCGAATCATGGCAGGGACGCGCTCGAGCGCCATGACGGAGACCGCGCCGGCTTCTTCGGCGATACGCGCCTGCTCGACGCTCATCACGTCCATGATCACGCCGCCCTTGAGCATTTCCGCGAGGCCTGTTTTCAGGCGAAGCGACTGGGGTGCGTAGCGGCCGTTGCTGTTGCCGTTGTCCGACGCGAAATCTGCCATGGCGTGCGCTCCTCTTTCAGTGTTGCGGGATTCCCAGTTTACCGCGTATTTACACGTTCGCTCAGCTTTGGAGTGCGGTTGCGGAAAGAAATGGCGTGACCACGCCGACGATCGCACGCCCATGCTGCTCGATCCATTTGGCGGAGAGACCTTCTACACGACGGAGGGCATCGGGCGATCGGGGCTCTGCCGCGATAATGCCGCGGATGGACTGGTCGAGTAAGAGGACGAAGGGCGCGACGCCGAGTCGTCTGGCTTCGTGCATGCGCCAGACCTTGAGCGCGCGATCCATCTGAAGGGCGGGCGAAGTGTTTTCGAAGTCCAGCGATGAGTTCGGGTGGCTGGTCGGTGGGATCGCGGCGGTTGTGCGGGACCCGGAGGAAGCGAGCGTTGACGTAGCTGACTGCTTTGTTTCCCGGACTGTATCGCCGCTTTGGGCAGAACGCAGGTCCTTTGCTTTGCTCGGGATGACACTGCTTTGAGGGCGGCTCTGGGATTCTGAAAATAGGCTCTTTGCTGATGGAGAGATAGATGTGCAGGCGAGATTTACCTGTGCCTCACGCAAGACCTGAAGGATTGCCGCACCCCACTTCTCGACCTTGGCGCGCCCAATACCGGGGATACCAAGCAGATCGTCCTGATTTGCGGGGAGTTCCGTTGCAAGTGCTCGCATCGTTGCTTCGCTGATCACCATCCAGCCTGGCTGCTTCAGGCCTGTGGCAACGTCTCGGCGCCAGGCGCGCAGAGCCGCATCGATCTGCTTCTGCTGCTCGGTAAGCGGCTCCATCTCGCTGGACGCGGAAGTCTTCCGTACCGACCTCTTCGGTTTCGGCGAGACCTCCTCTGCAGCCGCGCGCAATTGCACGCCGACCAGTGGCTCTCCCGCGTTTACGGCAGAACCTTCGTGGGTCAGCATGATCTTACGGTAGGCGATTTCGCGGCCGTTGCCGTCAGCGGGCGTGAAGCTGGCGGACTCGATGGTGACGTATCCGGCGCGGGCCAATGCATCCATGAGCGCGTCGAACTCGCGGCGATCCATGCGCGATTTCGGGTCGACAGCTTCGTAGAGTTTGCCGGAGGAACGGCCCTGGCCATGGCGCTCCAACTCCGCAAGCGTGCGACGCAGGAGCCGTTCTTCGTCCGCGGTTATGTCGCGGAAAGCGCCCGCGATGGCTCGTTCGGGTGAGCAGAAGTCGCACAGGCCGCAGGTGCGTGCACTGTCATTGCGGTCGCCAAAGTGCCGGATCAGCGCAGCCATGCGGCACTCGGAAGCGGAGGCGAACCGCATCATGTTGTCGATCTGCGCACGCCGAAAGCTGACCTGCGATTCGTAGCGCGGCAGCCACTCGGACTGTGCCATGCCGGTGCGCCAAACATTGTTGCCGAAGTCGATTTCCGCTGCGCCCTGGGCCAGCAGCTTGTCGAGGGCGGGCGCGAAGGCTTCCATGTCGAGCTTGAGGGAGAGCCGCAGGTCGTCAGCGTGCACCGGTTCACTTTTGAGCGCGGACGCGACGCGATGCAGAGTGCTGGGCGCCGGGTAGTCGCGATCCAGAAAGAATTCGTGGGTGCGGCGGTCGGCGTAGGAGTACATGAGCACGGCGCGCGAATGTTTGCCATCGCGGCCCGCACGGCCGATCTCCTGATAGTAGCTTTCCACGCTGGCGGGCATGGCCATGTGCAGCACGGTGCGGACATCGGCCTTGTCAATGCCCATGCCGAAGGCGATGGTGGCGACGATGACGTCCGTCTTGCCGGAAAGAAAGTTTGCCTGTACGTTTTCGCGGACCGCTGGGGCGAGGCCGGCGTGGTACGCGGAAACGGAGAAGTGGTCCTGCAGGTGAGCGGTGACCTCTTCGGCCTCCTTTCGCGAGGGTGCGTAGACGATCGCCGGCCGTGCCGCTGTATCGCGCAGCAGCTTCAAAGCCATCTCGCGGCGCTGCGGTTTTGATAGCTCGAGTACCTCAACGGCGAGATTGGTGCGGCGGAAGCCGGTGATGAACTCGGCCGCCTGGTGCAGCCGCAACTCGGCCACGATGTCGCGCTGCACCTGCGGCGTGGCGGTCGCGGTCAGGGCAAGAATAGGCGCGGGACGAAACGTCTGCAGATGCCGGGCCAGGTTTCGGTAGTCCGGACGAAAGTCGTGGCCCCACTGCGAGATGCAGTGCGCCTCGTCGACCGCGACCAGCGAGAGAGTTCGCTTACGCAGCATGTCGACAAAGCCGGGAACCCGCAGACGTTCGGGCGCGATGAACAGAAACTGCAAGGAGCCGTCCAGGTACTGGCGGCAGACCTCGCGGCTTTGCTCGCGGTCCATGCCGGAGTGGATGCGGCCCACGCGCAGGCCAAGCGAATGCAGCTTGTTCGCCTGGTCGTCCATAAGAGCGATCAGGGGAGAGATGACCAGTGCTGTACCGCACCGCGCAAGTGCCGGCAGTTGGTAGCACAATGACTTGCCGGCACCGGTCGGCATCACGAGCAGCACGTCCTGTCCTGCTGCGGCGGCCTCGCAGACGGCCTGCTGGTTCGCACGGAATCCGGAGAAGCCGAAGCTGGAGCGCAGTAGGGTTGTGAGGTCTGCTGCGTTACTGGAAGGCGGCATCTTCGCTCTATCTTCGCAGGCGAGGCGCTGCGCTGCAACTTAGTTGACCGGACGGGAAATGATTGCCCGACACTTTGCCGGCTGCACCATTTGCCTGTTCGGTGCTTGTGCGTTCAAAGTAGTCTGCACAACAGAAACGAGCTTTCGCGTGCCCGTAAGGGTTGATTGGGGAGACAAACTTGCAGGGAACGAAATGGGGCAGCGTGGTCGCGGGACTTTTGCTTGGATTGGCGAACATAACAGCCGGTGCGCAGCAGACGGAGGTGCGGCGGTTCAATCTCTACACCGGGTTCGTCGATTTCTATACACCGGGGCTGAATGGCATTCACCAGCGAGGGTTCCATGTGCAAGGCGGGGTCCGGTTGAACCGCTGGCTTTCCGGCGGTGTCGACTATAGCGTCGGGACCGGTTCGACCAACTTGACGCCAGACCTGACAACGGCCGCGATTCAGCAGCGTCTCGGGCTGCTGTTCGCTGCCTCGCATGTGCCCGCAAGTTACAAGCTGGCAATCCCGACCGACACCAACCTGCAAACCTTCACGGCAGGAGGCGAGGTGAGTTACCGGCATTTCAGGCGCGTGACTTTGTTCGCCCGGCCTGCCTTGAGCGCATTCCGGCTGAGGGCGGTGCCGAAACCCACCGACGCAATCTCAACGGCAGTTGCCGGCTTCCTGGTGCCAAAGGGCTACAAACTGGATTGGGTGGGAGCGTATGGTGTGGGCGGTGGCGCGGACTTCAACGTGACGAAGGCGTTGGCGATACGGGCACAATACGACGGCGCGTGGAACCACCCTTACAACGATATTCTGGCCAACGGCGGCTGGACGAACCGGTTTTCGATCGGAACGTCGTTTAACTTTGGCCGCAACATTCTTGCGCCGTCGCGTACTTCTGCCTCGGTGAATGCCCGGCGTGATGGATTATGAGCCTTCGCAGAGACGTATCGCCGATGGAGTAAACGCCGCATAGCACCCTGACGGGTGCTATGCGGCGTAGTTCGGTGTTAGTGATGCTTCCAAGCTCGATTACAAGGCGGCCTCTAAAGACCGTTCGCACCGCGACTCGTCTGCGACGTTGTAGGTGCTGAGGTGTGCTTCAGCACGTCAAATAGCGGGGTTGCGGGCGTGACGGCCGGGCCGACTTTGGCGGCGGAAACCGCCATGATCCGGATGTTTGGGTTATTGGGCAAGGTGATCGTTTTGGCGCCGGCTGGGATCTCCAACGCATAGGCGAACAGGTAACTGTAGGCGTAAGGCTGGTTGAGCCCGGACGCGGTGTGGTGGTGCGAGGCATACCAGGCCACCTCGGCCGGCTTGATGAAGCCTTCGCGAAGCCCCGTGTAATCTTCCGGATAGCGTGGGGAAGGCTCCGAGCGTTCTGCAGCCCGCAGATCTTTTGGGGGCCACTGCTGGTGGTGCGCGGAACTCGCCCAGTCGACTGGTGGCGTCGTACTCTTCCAAAGCCGCGTATCCCACTGGCCGAGATAGCCGCCCCAATCTTCCACGGTTAGGTTTGTCGCTTGGTTGCCAACCTTGAAGCTCGCGGCCTGGTCGTCATTGCTGCTTGCGGCGAGCACATAGACGCGGTCGTAGGATCCGGCGGGAAGCGCGATGGTCTGCCCCTTGGCGGATATCGCGTCTGGAGTACCCGTCGCCGCTTTGGCCAAGGTGAAGTTCACGCCATGGTAGCGAAGCTGATCGGGCAGCATCTCAGCCGGGTACGCGTCGCCTTTTCCATCGAATCCTCCGGCCGGGGTAGCCGTATCGTCGTTGGTGGCGACCGCCGTGTCGTAGGTGAGAGGTGCGGCCTGTGATGTGACGGCGGGCGCCGTTACGGGAGCGCCGCCCAGCTTGAAGGCGAATGTCTTCGGCTCGTATCCCTTCAGAGATGTTGTCAGCGCTCCACCCGTAAGGGAAACGTTGGGGGCACCCTGGATGGGCAGCTCTTGCGCGTTGATCTCGCGCGCAGCTGTGACAGGCCCGGCAAGGGTCAACCGCACGTCACTGGCAGGCTTTCCATCCAACTCCACTATTCGAACGACCATTTCGTCTGAGAGTTCAGATTTCTTCAGCGCGAAAACGCGAACGCGTGGGTTGCTCACCCGCAACAGGGAGAACTGTTTGCCCAACCGGCCTGCGTGCGGCGAGGTGGTGAATGCGCGAAGAGGGTCGTTCAACCGATAGGCTTCCCAATCCGTGTTGGCTTCACGCCAGCCGCCGCGATGCCCGGTGATGCCGTAGCGGATCTCGTGATGGCCCCAGTCCTGGTTGGCTTGATCGCTGTAACCCACATTCGGCGAAATGCCCGGTGTGCGCAGCAGCGTCAACCGCAACGTGTTGTCATTCGGCTTGTCGGACCCGTTTTTGTCGTCCGTCAGAATCGTCGCGCCGAAGCCGCCGGACGTGTCCGTAAGGTCAATCCACTTGTGCGAAACGACTTCGAACTGCCGGTCCATGGCGTTTGGCCGCGTGACCACGCCCACGTCTTCGTTATAGGTGGCGTTGGGATTTGTGGCGTTCAGCGGGAATGCCACTTTCAGGTTTTCTGCCAGGCCATGCCAATCGATGCTGTCGCCGAATTCGACCCGGTTACCTGGGCTACCCGCGGCCAGGCTTACCGTTTGAACATAGGTGGAATCTTCCGTCTTGCGTGAGATCTCCAAAGCCACGCGCACCGGACCGTCTTCCTTAATTCGAATCTGCGCCGGGCCGCCGACCACCGCGCGCGGTTTTGCTTCGACCTGATCGAAATCCATGTTCCACGCCGGCCATTGCTTGGGCCGGTCCAGGGTTAGCTGGAGCTGAATCGGCGCGGACAGAAGCTCCTTGCCGACCTGCTTATCAAAGATGCTGCTTACGTCTCCGTCCGCGTTGACCTGGACGCGGTAGCGCGCGTTTTCGAGCGAGTTGTTCGTCACCTTCAACTCACTCTTTGCGTTATTTTTGCCGGCCCCACTCAGGTGGTACACGGCGTACCCGACGGAAGGAACGCGTGCGACGAACATGACGGTGTTGCCGCTGACCTGTGCCGGTGCATTCTCACCATTCGGTCCCTTAGCCACCAGGCTCTTCGCGCCCGCAAGCGAAGCAGGAAGCGCCATGGTGACCAGGTCTTCGCGATCAATGTTCAGGTTGTTGTACAAAACGACCGGGACGCCCGAACCCGCGGTGTCCAGCGCAGCCGCAACCGACTGCGTGGCACTGGTGAAAACGCCCGCGAACTGGTTGGCGGTGAGCACGTCGTCGTTCCACGCGTACTCGTAGGCAAGCGGGGTTGCGGTACCCGCCGCGGTGTCGTGAAAGTGACCGCCCAGCGCGAGCGTCCACGCGTCGGTAAGTCGCTGCTGCGGATACGGTAGGCCGCCCATCCATGCCGCTGCGACCGACGCTTTCTCTGCTGCGTCAGCCAGCCGTTCGTTCATCAGAACCCACCGCTTGTGGTAGGCCTGCGAGGTCAGCGAACCAGCAGAGTGGTTGATGAGTTCCAGGTCACCCTGCACGGTCGGCATACGATCTGTGTCGCCGGGCGGGATGTCGCGGAAGAGCTGGTCAGCCGTGGCTTCAATGACGGTGACCGGACCTTCTCCTACGCGCACCGGCGTGCTTGACGCCGACTGAGCGGCGCGCATGAATTCGGGGAGTGGAGGCGTAGGCAGCACGGTGGTGCCTTTGGTGACGATTGCCTCCAGCAGCTTGACCGTGGACTCCTGGGTTGCGCCCCCGATATCACCCGTGCCAACGTAGTGGTAATCGGCGTAGACGCCTGAAACCTTGCCGTCCAGGTCGATGCGTTGCACCCAGTCCGGTTCCTGGCGCTCGCGTTGGCTGATCCGGTTGTAGATGCGTAGCTGCTGCGGCGTCAGTTTTGACAACTCCGATTGCGAGAGCTTGGGCGCCGGTGCCGACTCATCCACGCGACTCAAGTCGGTGTAGGTGTTGCTGCCGTAGCCGCCCGGATTCAGCGCCGCGATGACGTAGGAGCCATCCGGTCCGATCCATCGGCCGACGTTAAACGGGATGCCTTCGGGTGTCTTTTCTGGTGAATCGGGGCCGCCTACTTTCGGTGCAGGTTGCCATGCCGCATTCAGCTTCTGTGTGGAGAAGCCCTTGACCCCGGCGTGATGAAGGATGGTGGGAAGCGATGCAGGGAAGCCGAAGCAGTCCGGAATCATGTATTCCTCGCTCGCCTTGCCAAACTCGTGCCGAAAGTAGGTGTTTCCGTAGAGCACCTGGCGAAAGATTCCTTCAGCGGAGGGCAAATTCACATCACCCTCCTCCACCGACGAGCCGGCAGGGAACCACCGTCCTGCAGCGATGTAACCCTTCATGCGTGCGTAGTCGTCGGGGTAGTACTCCTTCTGAAGGCGATAGCGGTTTGAGCCTGTCCAGTTGAAGACGTAGTGCGGGTATTTATCGATGTAATCGAAGTTCACGCGCATCGTCTTCAGCAGGTATTCACTGATGACCTGCGGGAACTCCCAGCGCCATTGTGTGTCCAAATGCGCATAGGGGACAACATACAACGTCGGAGTCTTCGTGATATCGGGCGCCTTGGATGTTTGCGCTCCGGTGGAAGTGAGAGCGGAAACAGCCGCGACGGCGAGTGTACTCAACTGAAGTTTGCGGACAAAAGTGCGGGAGCGCATCGTGCAAAATCTCCGGAATGGTCGGTAGAACAGGGGAAGTGGCGGAAGGGTTCCGCTCGAGAAAATTGGAGCGGAACCCTTCCTGTACGGGAGATGGTGCGACGTTAGAAAGCATACCGCAGGCTGAACTGGAATTGCCGGTCTGCGGCATAAGTGCCGCCCTTGGTGAGGCTGCGACCAAATGTGCCGGAGGTGTAGCCGGTATCGGGGTTGTCCGGTGTGGGATGGTTCGCAATGTTGAAAGCTTCTGCACGGAAGACCAATGTTTGGCTCTCATGCCCGGGGATAATCGGAATGGTTTTGTTCAGCGCCGCGTTGTAGCTCTGAAAACCGGGGCCATAGATCTGGTTCCGGGTACCGCGCGGAGCATAGCGGGCCGCAAATTGACTGGTCAGCGTTGTGGCGTCACGCACGACCGCACCGGTTGTGGGATTTATGCGGAACGGGTACACACTTGTGTCGAACCAGGTGGACGTTCCCGTCTGACCCGCAAAGGACTTGAACGGAGTCGGCCGTCCTGTCGTCGGGACCAGCTGGCTGCCCGAACCCGGTCCGACACCCGCAAAGTCCGTTCCCGTTGACACGTTCAGCGGTGCGCCGGTCTGCGTCTGTAGCGTACTAGAAACTTGCCACCGCCCGAGAATGGTCCTCGCGAAGCCGTTTGAAGAACGCGAGAACTGGTCGATGTTGTACACAAGATTCGCTACGAACACGTGACGCCGGTCGAAATCACTCGCGCCATAATAGATGTTCTTGTCAAAGGCGTTCGGCAGGTTGGTGCCGTTGCCCGATCCAAAGTCCGTGCTCTTGGACCATGTGTACGCCACGCCGAAGAGCAGCCCTTTGCTCAAACGCCGTCGCAGGTTGAGCTGCAACGAATTATAGAAAGAAGCGCCTCCGTTCGTCGCCTGGTTGATATTCGAAAAACCCTTGTACGGTCGCAGGGCGTCCTGCTGAATGCCAGGATTTGCCTGGACCGTTCCGGGTTGCAGCTGGTTGATGTTCAGCAGTTCCTCTAGGTGAACGCCGCGACGGCCTGCGTACGCCATCGTGAGTACGCCTATATCTTTGAATTCCTGCTCGACCGTAGCGTTCCAGTTATACGCGTTCGGGCTGGGGTAGCTAAGCGCCTGCGAGGAATAGTTGAACGGGTACTGATTCGATCCCGTACCACCCGGCGTATTCGCATTGCCCAGCGCCACGGTGGAGGATGGCTGGAAAGGTGCGTTGCCTCCGGTGAAGACGTTATCCGTAATACCCAGCCGCTGCACGTACCGGCCGCCGCCCGCGCGTATCACCGTGCCCGGATGCACCTGGTAGGTAATCCCTAGCCGCGGTTGAATGTCTGTTTTGATGGTCGGCGAGTAAGCCCGGCCGAAACCGCGGAACAGGAAGCCGTACCCATTTGCCAGGATGTCAGAGTTCACGTGCCCCTGCGCGCTGGATGGAAAACTATTGCCTGGAATCACAACGCCGTTGTAGCGGCTCTGATCACCGTTCGGCAACGTCACCACGTCGCTTGTGGGGTTGACCACGGCTGCAAGCGAAGCGCTGTAGTTTGCTGGATTAAAAACTGACTGATTACCCCATTTCGCGTAGTAGGGGCTGTACCAGCTGTAGCGAATGCCGGCTTCGATGACCAGGTTGGGTTTCGCACGCCAGGTGTCTTGCAGAAATCCCTCGTACATGGTGCTGCGATACAACGTGTACGAGCGCTGGCCGATTTCGCCATAGGTGTCGAACAGGCCAAGCGCTGTGTTCGCTACCGCAACGCTGCTGGTTCCCACGGAGTTCGCAGAGGGAAGCGTGCGGGAATCGGTGAAGTTGAAACGGCCGTTCTGGTTGTTCGTGGATCCAGGTGTGTTGGATACGGTGATCTGGTCGAAGTTATTCTCGCCCGAGTATTCGAAGTTGAATCCGGCCTTGAGGGTGTGGTTACCCAAAACCTTGGTGACGTTGTCGGCCGCGTTGTACACAATGCCGCCCGATCGCGATGGATATGGACCACCGTCCAGCAGATCGAAGTTCGAGATCGATATAGTTGGAATCTTGTCCGGCAGCGTCTTGTTGCTCGGGTACAGGTATGGGTAGTTAATTCCGTAGTTCGTGCGGTTATACCGGCCGCTCGACGTATCGATGTTGATGGTGACGTGGTCCGTCGCGCCCGACACGATGACTTCATTCACGAGCGTCGGCGACGCATTCCACGTGTAGTGGATCACGCCGATCTGGTTGGGGCGCAGAAAGATTCGCGGATTGCGGTTGAAGTTGCCGTAGTGCGGCGAGTAGTCCGTGTAGTTGTAGTTCAGCACGGTAAAGCGCAGGCGGTGCGCTTCCGCCGGAATGTAATCGATAACGTAGGTGTCCTTACGCTGGGTCTGCCGCTCCGTGGCTGCCTCGGCCCAATTGTAATTCGTACCATTGGCATTGGGTGCCGGATACGCGTTCAGCAGGGCGAGTCCGTTGGCGCTCAGCCCGCCGGTAATCCGGTTCTGGGGATACGGTGTGCGCGTTTGCGGGTTGTACACGACCGTGTTTGTGCCGCTGTAGAAGATATTTGGCGCGAGCAATTCGCTGAAATCGCCCGTGCGCATGAGCGCCGTCGGCACCTTGCGGAAGACCGTGTCTTCATTGTTGAAGCGCACGTATTCCTGCCCGAAGAGGAAGAAAAGGTGGGTCCTGCTCTTGTTAAACCCCGGGAATGTTACCGGGCCGTTGAAGTTGTATCCGAACTGGTTGAAAACGAAGCCTGGCGGACGCGAGCGCACCCGTAGTGTGTTTGCCGGGAGCTTGCGTTGCCAGGTGTTTGCGTTGAAGAAGGTATTCCGTAGAAACTCGTATGCGCTTCCGTGCAGTACGCTTGTGCCACTCCGAGGCACGATGCGGACCTGGCCACCGTCGCTACGGCCGTACTCCGCCGGATAGCTGTTGGTCAGGATTTGTACCTGGCCGGTCGAGTCGACATCCGCCACGCCAACGCTGGTGCCGTTGGAGCGGGTGCGCACGGCGGGTGCACCGTCGAGGGTAATGAGGCTGTCCTGCGAGCGTGCGCCGCCGATGTTGATGCCGTTGTCCAGCCCGAACGAGAAGGAAGCCATCGGCGCGTTGCGCACCACGCCCGGCTCAAGCTGGGATAGATAAAGAGGATTGCGGCCATTCAGTTGGATGCTTTTGACCTGCTCTTGCGTGACCAACTGCCCGACAACCGCGCTTTCTGTTTGCACAGTATTTACGTCGGATTGCACTTCGACGACGGCTGAAGTCTCACCGACCTTTAACGATGCATCCAGCTTGCGGCCAATGCTTGGGTCCACGTGCACGTTGGTGAAATCGTAGCTCTGAAAGCCGGCGGCTTCAACGTGGACACGGTAATCACCCGTTGGCACATTGGGGATCGTGTAAGAGCCGCTTTCGTTGCTGGTGACGGTGTTTACGGCCCGGGTCGCGTTGCTGGTAATCGTGATTTTTGCGTTCGGCAGCACTGCGCCAGAAGCATCAGTGACAACCCCGGAAAGCGAAGAGCTGTCGGACTGACCGACAGCAGCATAGGGCAAGCTGACTGCAGTCGCGGAAATGGTGAGAACTGCTAGGACGGTACTGGTGCGGAACATGGAGCCTCCAAAAGCTTGCTTCGTGCAACATGGTTGTCTTGCCTGCAAAAGGGCATCGTGGAATGCCACACTTCTAGCGAGATCGCCTCTGAACTGTCAAGACAAATTCTGAAGACACGCGAAAGGCCTAGGATAAGTACCAGTTATAAACCGGGACACCTTCGCAGTAGATGGCTGCCGAGCACGTTGGCAAGCGGCAAGCCATTTCAGGATTAAACGTTTGACAGACGGCAGTGGGGCGCAGCCGTGCCGTCACCGACATCAGTATGGTTATCGTCGAGATTCAACCGCTGCAAACGTTGGCTAGCAACGTATCGATAGGCTTCATAAGAACTTTTTCAGTTCGCCGTGGATGATGGTGCTACAGCAATCCAGAAGAAGATAACCGCCGTAGTGCAGCTTCCTATATTGCAGCGCGATCACCAAGCAATCGCTCAGAAGCCCAGCCAAAACGGCTGGGCTTCTGAGTTCTAACGAGGCTACACCGAAATGGAATGAATCTTCGTTTGACCCTGCGAGTCATCGCTGAACTGAAGTGCGGTCGTGCCCGGAGGGGGACTTGAACCCCACGACCTGTAAGGTCTGCGGATTTTAAGTGCGGGCCGAGTGGCTGCCCAGACCTGCGTGAGAGCGTAAGAATCGCTCCTTATTTGAGTTCTTGCATTCTGTTCAGAGCTAGCGTGGTACATAAGCGAGGTAAAAACTGACACAGAATTTGAAGTAGGATGAAGCGCCTGGCCCTGCGCTGACAGTGCTAAGCCTCATCATCTGGCGGGGCTCTCGATAGCAAGAGGTCTGTTCAGGCTGCACTCCGCGTCCTCAGCATGCTGTGGTCCTGCTGTGCAAAGCGGCGCAGTTCCATGGTCGGGATAAGAATACGGCCACACAACTTCCTGGTTTGAATGTGACCGTCGGCAATGAGGTAATCGAGGGTACGCAGGCTGATGGCGAGAGCAGCCGCAGCATCTTTCCTACTGAGGAGGAGTGGTTCGAAGGTGGGGCGTTTGACGCAGGCAGGGCAAGGCTCGGTGCCGGGAGTGATCTTCATGAACGCTCGTACCGTTTGCAAGTAGCCAACGCCCATTATTGGGCTACACCTCCTTGAGAAATGAGGCGAATTACATGATGGTGCCTTGGAACTGCGGCGGTGTAGAGTACGAGCTTGGACATGACTGTAGTCTCCGCACGCCCGAGTTGGTCAACGATGTTCTTCAATCACGATATTGGGGAATGAGGGCGAACATGAAACCACTCAGACGTTTGCGTAAAGAGCAGAGTCAGAAGCGCCTAGGTTATGTACATAGGTTGCAGCCGCGCTTGGAACTCCTCACCATGATCGCTGGCCGAGCTAAGGTGCCGATGTGCAGATTTGAAAGAGGAGCGGTTGCCCACGTCGGATGCGGTGTGCTCATGAGCTTAGGGAAGGACATTTTCATCTTCACTGCCCTACACGTGCTCAGGGACTTCATTGGCCACGATACCTACATTCTCTGGAAGGAACACTCATCCAAGTTGGGGGTTTAGCGGACGGAAGTACAGCTTTGGACGCAGCAATATTTAGAGTAGAAATCCAGACCTCAAGCCGTTCCATGCTGCGGCGGTCCAAGCAGGAGCCGTGTTCGTCCAATCTCAAATGCTGCAAGACAAACTAGCGATCTTCGGGCGCCCAGCAAACTCGCTTACGAAGAATGGTGAAGGAACGGTCTACCAGGTGCGTGGAAAGGATCGGTCCTTCTACAAGGGACTAAGCACCGGGCCAGAAGAGAAGATCATCATGAACTACCCGAAGAAGGTGATTGGACCAAACGGTCCGGTTCGCTATCCGCCCTTTTAAGGTATGAGTGGCTCAGGTGTGTGGTTCGTTCCACAGCTGACGGACAGAGCTATATCTCTTCATGCTACAGATCCTGTACCAAGGCTCATAGGGATTTTCACCGAACAGCGTAGGCGAGACAATTGCTTGGTCGCAACGAACATTCTGCAGCATATCCAGTGTGTGTGGGCGAAGTTCCCGCATCTGCTCTCGAAGTACAAACCTCAATTGTAGAAGCAGATCGAAGAGCAGCGGCAGCGGGCGCAAGAGCTTCGCACCAATTCAGCAGCCGATTCTGCCGTGCTGCGCAGATTCTTAGATCAGGTCCTGCACGATCCCGGAACAGACCTAGATTAGTTGTGGCGACCTGCTTGCGACGTAGATGATGTAAGCGCCCGCGACGACCACTGGTCATGGTCAAGGCGGGCTAAACACTTCTCGCCATGATGAGGAGATGCCGATGAATCATCTTGTAGCTTTCCCCTGCACAGATTGACTTGCAGCAGATTTGATCCGCCTCCAACCGTCGAGGGTCAAATTTCGAAGAGGCTGCATGGATCTATACAGTCACTGCCTACCGAGGGGCCAACAAATCGAACGATCATGAAGTTGGGCCCTCGCGCTCACTCTGAGTAGGGTGATGGCCGCCGCTTCAGTCGCGACGAAGCCAGGGTTTTCCACAGAAAGTAGCGTGGCAAATAGGGCAAGTGCAGCCGCAGGCGGTATACAGATCCAGCTACAAGCGGGCGGCATAGCTCATACATGGACTAGGCATTCCATGTCGGATATCAGAACAGGGGAGGCACCGGACGGGAGACCACCGCATTCACGAGAGCTTCAGCCGTCGAACTCTGCTGACTGCACGACGATGATTGTTTCAGGAGAAGGTTCTCGTTCCGGAGCAGTGCATGCTGTCGAGGTTGCGGGCTGGGCGGCGATTGTCGCGCACAAAGCGAAGCAGTGCTTGTTCTTTCACCCGTCGGGGCCGAATGGGTGGGCCGAAGGTGATATCAGTTTCGAATACCTGAAAGGTGACCCCGACGCTTGCATGGCCTGCGTCACGCCTTTGCTGCCCACCTCAAACAATATGCCAATACACCCTGGCTTGGCTTTTTGAGCACGCCAGCCCTTGAAACCGATAGGACATTTTGCGCTGAAGTACCCGAATCATCCCGACTAGTAGTTAAGAGCCGAAGTGTATGGCGCATTTTGACGTGACCCAAAGTGGGGATTACCAGCTCTCTCCCGTCGCTCGATGATTGCTTCAGCTTGCCCCTGTGTCGGGGGGTTTTTCGCGCTTGCCAGGGAGTTTCTCTCGATCTCAGGCGCGGTTCTCTGATGGATCAAAGGAGATCCACTGCTATGCCTTGCCTTGAAGTTGCCGTGAGTCTCGCAGTTAGCTGGATTAAGTGTGCTTTCTGCCGTCCTCCAAGAAGATTGATGAAACGGGTCCTGCTGTGGACCTCCTTGGCGACGTTCGCGCCATTCGGCTTAGGCCAGACGTTGCCAGTCGCTACAGCCGTCGGAAGCACGCGGGTCATCTATACCGTGACTGTCACGATGGCGCAGTCCGGCACTGCTGCTACTCCCGCGGTGGTCACAGGCGGTGTCGCCAACCTGGACTTCACGTTTTCTGCCAACAACAGCGCGGGTTACTGTACGCAAAGGACATACGCGCAGGGTGAGCAATGCAAGGTGGATGTATTGTTTGCGCCCCGTTTCCCCGGCCTTCGCTGGGGTGCGGTCGTCCTGCGTGATATCACGAGCACACAGGTAATCGGCACAGCACAGATGAATGGGCTCGCCACGGGCGCTCTGCCCGCGCTGTACCCGGGGCTCACATCCACAGTTGCCGGGCATGAGGACTTTCTCTACGAGAGCCCCTCCGTTAGTGACGGGATTCCAGCGATTGCCGCACCCATCCAGCTGCCCAAAGGCGTCGCGATCGACGCGTCGGGAAACCTATACATCGCCGATTACCTGAACTACCGCATTCGCAAAGTGGCGGCAAACTCGACAGGCGTTCTCGACAACAACTCTCTCATTTCCACCGTTGCCGGCAATGGCACTCCTGGCTTCTCGGGCGACGGCGGCCCCGCGACCCAGGCCAGCATCGCGTCCCCGACCGGGCTTGCAATCGACGGTGCTGGCAATCTGTATTTTGCAGACACAAACAATGACGTCATTCGCAAGATCGATAACGCCGGCGTCATCACGACTGTTGCGGGGCTGCCGCGAACCGCGGGTTACACCGGCGATGGTGGTCCGGCTACTGCGGCCACGCTGGACCATCCGGAAGGCGTCGCGTTTGACCTGCAGGGCAACCTGCTGATCGCCGATACTCACAACAATCGCATCCGCACTGTTTCGCTTTCTTCTGTCGTTCCGACCATCTCCACACTGACGACAGGGCCACTCAATCTCCCAAGCCAGATGGCAACGCAAGCTGACGGAACGCTGCTCATCGCAAACACTGGCAGCAACCAGGTTTTAGCGTTCCGGAGCGGTTCGCTGTCCGTGCTGGCGGGATCGGGAGCCCGTGGTTACAGCGGCGACGGCGGCCTTGCAATGGCGGCCCAATTGAATCAGCCGGTCGGCATTGCTGTCGACCCAGCGGGCGACATCTATATCGCGGACCAGGGCAACAATCGCCTTCGGGTCGTTGACCCTGTATCCAAGACAATCTCCACTGCGGCAGGAACGGGCAACGAAGCCTTTACCGGAGATTGCGCCACCGATACGACGGCTCCACCGAATTTGTGCGGGCCGCAGACGAGCGCCAGCTTCAACGGACCTTGGGGCGTACAGTTTTCGCCGCTCGGTGAACTGTACCTCAGCGATCCGTTTCACAACCGCGTGCGCCGGTTCAGCGGCAACAACGTGTTGGCGCGCTATGCCACCATCCGCAACCTGAAAGTTTCTCCTCCGCAGACGATTACGTTGCGCAACCTCGGCAACGACCAGCTCAGCATCACGGCACCCATCTGTGATCAGACGAAGCTGGACGGCACACCACCAGCCTGCGCCTTTCCGGTCAGCGCGACTACCTCGCTGGCCCCGCTGGACAGCTTGTCCGTCGCGGTCGACTACACACCGAACGTGCCTGGGCCTTTTCCGTACAACGGGACAGGCAGTCTACAGTTCAACATCGCGAGCACGACTCCGGTACATAGCTCGCCCGTCATCGACGTGCAAGCGCAGGTGCTGGATGTAAATCCCACGTCGGTCACGCTCATTCCCGGCAGCAATCCCGCCGTCGTAAATGCGCCTCTTCATCTTGTCGCCACCGTGAGCAACAACAACGCAGGCACGTTCACTGGCACCGTTACCTTCACGGTTGACAACGCAGTCGTCTGTTCGGCGGTACCGCTCACGGGCGTAACTGCTGGATGCGACGTTACTTTTACGAGCATCGGCCACCACACGGTGATTGCGGAGTACTCGGGTGACGCGCAGGATGCCGGGTCCCAATCCGCTCCGCTCGACGAGTTGATCAAGCTTTCGCTTGATCCCGCTTCTGGTCTTTCCGCAGCGCCCAGTCCCCAGACCGTGACGCAGCAGGTCACGCTTACTTTCCGTGCCGTTGCACCCGCCGGAGGCGCCACACCGACGGGAACGGTGTTGTTCAATGAAGGATCGAATGTTCTAGGCAGCGCCAGTATCACCGGCGGTGTCGCGACCATTGCGATTAGCAATCTTACGGTGGGATCTCATCCGCTCTCGGCTAGCTATATCGGCGACGGCACGTACATGCCGTACCAGGCGGGCACCACAGAGGTGATCCAGAAAGCTTCCACCTCCACCTTGCTCAGCAGCAACAGCGACACCGTCCTGTCAGGCGCAACTGTTACCCTGACGGCCACCGTCTCGCCCACGATCACCACAACTCTTTCGGGAGCGGTGACCTTCATGGACGGCCCGACTGTACTCGCAAGCGGCGTCGCTCTCAACAGTTCGAACCAGGCCATTTTCAGCACGGCGTCGCTCTCAAGCGGCGTGCATTCGATTCACGCCACTTATGGCGGTGACACAGACAACAACACCAGCACCAGTGCAACGCTTACCGAAACTATTAATTTGATTGGGACTTCCACCACACTAACGCCCTCGGCAAACCCGTTGAAGGCAGGTGGGATGCTGCACCTTACCGTCCAGGTCGCGGTCGGTGCGGGCCTTAGTCCGAACGGTCCTGTTACCGGTAGCGTGATCTTCACGGACGGTACCTCGGCATTAGCAACGGTTCCGCTGGACAACAATGCCTCAGCCTCCCTGGACCTGAACGCGCTGACGGTAGGAACACATGTGCTGGTGGCCACCTACAACGGCAACCCTAGCTACGCGCAGAGTCGCGACACGATCTCTGAAACCGTTCAGCACACGGATACCAACGCGGTCGGCGCTTCACATACTCCGGTCGCCTTGGCCGGTACTGAGGTAAGCCTCTCTGCGACCGTAATTAGCAGCACCGGCGTTCCTACCGGCACGGTCTCTTTTCAGGACGGACCGACCGTCGTGGGAACTGCGTTGCTTGATGCTCAGGGACACGCAAGCTATATCACCACCAGCCTGCCCGCGGGCACGCACAGTCTTACGGTTGCTTACCAGGGCGACGCGAATTACAACCCGTCCACCTCCGCGCCCTTCTCGCAGCAGATTGACAAGGCAAACCCGCAGCTTACCTTGAACGGTCCCACGAATCCCGTAAATGTGACGACCTTGACCACCTTCACCGCGGCGCTCTCAACGCCCGGTGTCGCGCCGACAGGCATGCTTACGCTGTATGACGGCGCTACGGTGATTGCGACGCAGCAGGTCAGCAGCACCGGCACCTTTACCCTGGGCAGCAGCTCCCTCACCGTCGGCCAGCACAGCATCAGCATCGCTTACAGCGGCGACATCAACACCGCTCCGGTAACTTCAGCGGCAGTAAATGTCACGGTGCAGTTCGCGCCCAGCACCACAACGCTTGTCTCAAGTGCGAACCCGGCCATTCTTGGCGCATCAATCAGCTTTACGGCGGCCGTGACCAGCGTCACGGGCAACTTGACCGGGAGTGTGCAGTTCCTGGATGGCACGAAGGTGCTCGGTTCCGTTCCGCTGAACAACGGATCTGCGACCCTCACGACAAGCGAATTGCCATTCGGAATGCACGCAGTCTCGGCCGTCTACGTCGGCGATGCGAACCATGCTTCGGCCACATCGGACCCTGTCCGTCAATCGATCATCTATAAAGCTGTCCTTGCTGCTACGGCGGCACCTAACCCTGCCTACACTGGCCAGGATGTGGTTCTCACCGCGGGTGTAGGCTCCATCAACGGTTTGGTGCCTACCGGAACCATCAGCTTTCAGGATGCGGGCGTTGTTCTTGGTCGGGCGGTGCTGGATGCAAGCGGGACCGCATCGATTCACGTATCGACACTAAGCGTGGGCTCGCACGCGATTGCGGTTGCTTACTCCGGCGATACGAATTACTCCACAGCCGAAGCAGCGACCAACCTTGTCGTTCAGAACTCAGTCACCCAGACTGTAGTGCGTGTCGATAGGAACCCGGCCACCTTTGGCGCTAACCTGACCCTCTCCGCGACGGTCACCAGCACGGGCGGCACGGCTACAGGCACGCTCCGGTTCACAGAGGCCGGCACAGTGATCGGCACAGCGACGCTGGACAGCACCGGCAATGCCTCGATCCACACGGCAAGCCTCGCACCTGGGCCGCACTCCGTTACCGCACAATATGCAGGCGACGGCCGCGCAAGCGCATCTACCTCATCGCCGGCGGTGTTCCTGGTGAAGCAGCGTACGGCACTTGCGCTCTCGGCCGACAACAACCCGGCACTATCGTTGGACGGCATTACGCTACGAGCCACGTTGGGGTATGATCACACTTTTCCAGCTACGGGAAGTGTTTCCTTTGCAGAAGGCGCCAAGTCTTTGGGCACTGCACTACTCGATGCCAACGGTGTGGCGGCTCTCACCGTTTCCGCCCTCCCGGTTGGAACGCACACGATTACCGCGACGTACGGAGGCGATGACAGCGACTACGGCGCCGATGCTGCGCCACTCGCGGAAGTCGTGAGCATTCGATCGACCACCACGAAGCTAAGCTCGTTTGCCTCTAACAGCGCCGATCCTCAGCAGATCACCTATGTGGCGATCGTGCAGTCGCCAACCCTATCAAAGGTCGCTGGGCCAACAGGCACCGTCTCTTTCTACCGCGGCAGTTCACTGGTCACCACCGCACGTGTGGACGCAAATGGTGTTGTAAACGTGACGTTGGAGTTGCAGGTCAACACGCCGGCAACGCTCACGGCCGTTTACAGCGGTGACGCAAGCTACGCCACGTCTACCTCGGATCCTTCCACCGCATCACCAGGGCCAGCGACAAACTTCGTGCTGAGCGTCAGCAAAACCGACATGAAGCTCCAAACCGGACAGCGGCAGACCGTGACCGTCACCGTAGCGTCAATCAAAGGCTTCACTGACGACATGCGCTTTGGCTGCGTCGGTCTTCCCTACGCGGCAACCTGCACGTTCACCAAGTCGGGCATCAAACTTGCAGCCGATGGCAGCGGCAGCATGGACCTGGTGATCGATACGGCAGATCCACTGGGCGCTGGGGCGACCGCTGCGAACACCAAGCCCAAGCCTTTTGCCACGTCAACCGCGGTGCTCTGCTGTCTCCCATTAGGTGCTTTGCTGCTTTGCGGTGTGCGCCGCAAATTTGGACTGAAGCTGCTGCTTGTGCTAATCGCGGCGAGCGTCAGCTTTGTAGCCGTGGGTTGCGGTGGTCTGCAGATCAACAGCACGCCTGCTGGTAATTACACTTTCCAGGTCACCGCCATAGGCCAGGGGACGGGTGCACAGCAGGCCGTCACCGTAAAGCTTGCGGTGGGCAAATGAGGGTAAGCGTAGTTTTCCGAACACGCCGACTTCGTAGCACCAGAGCAGGTACTCGGAGGCGCCTGCTCTACAGGCTTCTTCGCGTGGTGTTCGGCATTTCCTTTCTCTTAGGCGGGCGTAATCTGCTTTCGCAAGCGCTACCCACGGCAACAGGCCCCGGATCCAACGTCACCCTCGGTGGAGCGTTCTCCGTTTACCAGGAGGACTATGGGAGACAGTATCTCGGCGGCGCCTCCATCTATACCGACATTCATCCGCACTGGCGTTATGGTGTCGAGGCCGAGGCTCGTTGGCTTCGGCTGAACCAGTCCGAAGAGGTCACTCAGTCTTCCTACCTTGCTGGGCCGCGCATCATCGTGAGTCCGCACGCGACGGCTTTTGAGCCCTACGTCAAGCTGCTCGTGGGTGCCGGCCGGATCTCGCTCCCGTTCCACTACGCAAAAGGAGGGTTCTTCGCTTACGCGCCTGGCGGAGGCATCGATTACTCGATTCACAACTACGTCAAGGTGCGCGTCGTTGACTTTGAATATCAACGCTGGCCTGAATTTCCCTATGGTCCACTTCGGCCCTATGGAATCAGCTTTGGGATTAGCTTTCGCGTAAACCCAATTCACCTGGTTCCACTAAGCCGCAGATAGGCGACAGGATCCCACGATTTCATGGGAGCCATTGATTGATTAGTATTCCTCGATCTATGTTCCGCCAAGCGGCCGGAAGTCGTGCACGAAGCCGCTGCGCGAATAGCGCGAAGCGCTGCTCAACGTCGGGCGTGCCGATGAGTACCAGACCTGCGGAACTCCTCGCCGAAGATTGCGCGCAACTCCTCGAGACCGACCATACCGCGCCGGTCCACTTTGCGCGCTCAGGGTTTCAAGAACATGATGACGTGGGTCTTGCGAGCAATAGTGCTTCTGCTTCTACAAGCGCTCGGGAGGCCGACACCTTACGACCAAGCAGATCGACATTGGAGGGGAGCCCCTATCTGCTCTCGCGTATGGGTGGGATATGTAGTCTCTCTTTTCCCTCGCGTCTACACTGCACACATGAGAGAGGTTCTTCGAAAGTCTTCGATGGTTGTCGGTCGTGTGTCGTACCGATGCGGAGATTTCAGCAACAACCTTTCTGCGTCCAATCTTGCTATGGAACTCCTGGGCAAACGCGTCGTCCTTTCGCTCTACCTCTCACCGTCGTAGCCGCGCGGAAGTGAGCATTTGAATTCCTACCTTGATGCCGAGGATCTTAAACGCAACTTCGAGGCTTTGGAGGTCCTGCAGCTTCACCGAGAACGTTGGCTCGAAAATGGCTTACGAAGGGCAGGCGAGAACGGTACAAAACCTGCAGCTCTAGAAGTAGCGTTCACGTTCAAGGACGGAACCACTCGTACCATGCCCGTTAGATTGAAAGCCGACGAGCACAGTTTCTGGTTTCATCGGAAGCTTGATGCGGAGAGTGCGACTGTTGGCGAGAGCTGACGCCAACCTGACGCATCAATGCAAGTCTTAGCATCTCAAGTCGTCACGTTGACGGGGCATCTTCAGGAGAGAGTGCCTTTACTTCGCTGGCGCAATCCTCGAGAGCACGAGCAGGTCTTCTGTTGGGTCGATGATGATGCTGCAAGGGGTCGCTTCAGAAAACGTAAGATTGAGCACGTTAGGAAAGGTCAAAGTTCCGGAACGCCTAAACTGCCCCAATGCAATCTGACCAGCTGGGATGGCTCATGACTGCGTTCAGATGATGCGACTCGCGACCTAGGCTGGCTCCGCAGTCATGAAGCGAAGAGCACGAAATGGCCGCTCTTCTTTCTGGGCAAGCATTGTGAACATCCGGTCATTTTGTAAACCTCTTCAAAGTCTATTCACACAGCGCACTTACGTTAGAGAGAACTTAAAAATCCTGCGTAGAGGCAGCTGTTCCTTAACCATGAAGAAGAACCGTTGTCTCCGCCTGATTCCTGCGATAGCTCTCTGTTTACCTCCTTTGCTAAGCGCCCAGATTGATCGTGCCAACCTGAAAGGCACGGTTTCTGACGCGACTGGCGCTGCTGTGGGCAACGCCACCGTCACGGTGTCATATCCGCAGACAGGCTTTGAGCGGACGGTTCAGTCCACGTCCGCAGGTGAGTATGTGCTCTCGGCCTTGCCTCTGGGCCGCTGTAACGTCAGCGTCTCTGCGGCAGGCTTTGAGACGAAGCACGTCAATGATGTCGATCTGCAGGTTGGCGATTTTCGAACCGTGAACCTGCAATTGAGCGTGGGCGCGGTGGAACAAGCGGTCGCGGTAGCGGCATCTACCGTGACGCTGGACCAGGACAGTGCAGCTACCGGCGGCTTAATCGCGCGGCAGCAGATAGAAAACCTGCCTATCAATGGCCGCAACTGGGCAGGGCTCATGATTCTGGTGCCGGGCGCGATTAACACCGGCAGCGGCAATCAGACAAGCATCCGCTTCGCGGGCCACGGACTGGACGATAACAAGATACTTTTCGACGGCGTGGATGCGAGCGGGATCCTGCGGCAAAGTGAAAAGTCCGATCTACGTATCCAGCTGGCGTCGGAGTCCATTCGCGAGTTCCGCGTGAACAGTGCACTGTACTCAGCGGAGTACGGCGGCACGCCCGGGGGACAGGGGGATGTCGTCTCGCGCAGCGGCACAAACTCTCTTCATGGCAGCGCATATGAGTTCTTGCGAAATGATGTGCTGAATGCACGCGCGCTCTTCTCCACGCGACAATTACCGCTGCGGCTGAATCAATTCGGTGGAAGCCTGGCGGGAAGGATCGTGCGGGACCATACCTTCTTCTTCGCGAACTACGAGGGTCTGCGGCAGGGTTTGACACAGCCGCTGGTGGGCTTTGTTCCAAGCCCAGCCTTTGCGCAGCAGACAGGGCAGAAGTCCCCGGCGCTTGCCACCATTCTTGCGGCCTACCCCATGGGACAAACCGCCACGGCGAACCCAAACGTATACAGCTACACAGCATCAGGACGACAGACGCAAAATGAGGACTTCGGACTGGTGCGTATCGACCAGATATTCAATTCACGGACTTCAGGATACTTACGATTCAACCTGGATCAGGGGCGCCTGCAGGTGCCGCTTGGCGATTCCACGGGCTTTCTTCAGGACAGGCAGCAGATTCAGAACAACCCGAAGAACGGCATCGTATCGCTCGAACACATTTTCAGCGGCTCGTTACTGAACGAGGCGAAGGTCGGCGTCAATCGCACCCCCTACACCATCGCAAATGAGAGTGTGCTGCCGGTCCAGGTGGCGGTACCCGGGTTCACCACGCTGCGTGACAATCTTGTCCAGGTGCAGAACGCCACGGCTTACTCGTTCATCGATACGGTGGACGCAGTTTTCGGGAAACACAGCATCACTACCGGTGGCGGCCTCCGGCGTGTGCAGATCAATCTGGGCAACAGCGCTGAAACTCAACTGACCTACACCAGTCTGGCGCGCTTTACTGCGAACGGGCTGGACAATGCGGCGGTGCTTGCGGCAGTGCCTACGGGGGGCGCGCGCAAAACGGAGTTCGACCTATTTTTTCAGGATCAATACAAATTGCGCCCGAACCTTACCTTGAGCCTGGGCCTGCGGTATGACTCTTTCGGCGCCTTTTCAGAGGTTCTGGGCAGGTCAAAGGACTTCGATCCGCTTACCTGTCCAGGCGGGTTCTGCGCCCCCGGAGGGCCGTTTTACCATGCCAGCCATGCGGATCTTGGGCCCCGCTTCGCTATCACCTGGGCCCCGGGAATGTTTGGTGGCGACACGGTTTTTCGTGGGGGTTACGGTCTGTACTTCGGCGAGGGCCAGCTTGGCGATCTGACCGGGCCGTTGAACAATCTCACGTCCCGGCTGCTGCTGACGAGCGCACAAATCCCGGCCTTGAGCTATCCGCTAACGCCTTTCCTTGCTCTTGGTGCGACGACCGCGAATGCACCGCGTGGCTTGTATCGAGGACGCGTGGATCAGCAGGTCGGAGAGTACGGCGTCTCCGTTCAGCAGCGCCTGCCGTTTCAAATCCTGTCGGAGATCGGGTACCTCGGCAATCACAGTGCGCACCTGCCGTCACGGTCGTACATCAATGTGCTGGACCCGGCGACGAAGACACGGCCGCTACCCGCCTTCGGTCAGGTGGACTATAAGCTAAGCGGCAACAATGCCAACTTCAACGGGCTTTCCGCGACCCTGAATCGGCAGTTCTCCAATGGCCTGCTCTTTGGAGCTAACTACCTCTGGTCGCATTCCATCAACGATGGGTCGACAGGCGGCGGTGAGCAGGACTACCCGCAGAACGTGGCTTGCCGCATTTGTGAACGGGCCAGCAGCGACCAGGACGTGCGGTCGTCGTTCACGGCCAGCGTCGTCTACCAGTTCGGCGCACGCCACGGACACGCTTCAACCCTGCGTGGTATGAGCGGGGCACTTGGCTCCGGCTGGCAGGTGAGCGGCATCGCCATCGCACGCACCGGTCTGCCGCTGAATGTGACGATCTCTCGCAGCGCTTCCACCATTCCCGATGGAAACTCGCTTTCGCCACAACGGCCAAACCTGGTGCCCGGCGTTTCGTTTGTGCCTGCTGCTGGCCGTACACCGCAGCATTGGATCAACGCGGCCGCATTCGTACTGCCGCCTTCGGGCACATTCGGAAATGCGCCGCGCAATCTTCTCCGCGGGCCGGGCACTTGGCAGATCGATGGCGCCGTGCAGAAGGACCTGCTTCATCTGGATCGATACGCGGTGAGCCTGCGCGGCGAAGGGTTCAATCTGCTGAACCGTGCGCAGTACGGCCTGCCTGCCACGAATGTGTCGGCGACCAACTTCGGGCAGATCACCAGCCAGCTGAACCCAGGTGCGACGGGCACAGCTACACAACGTGTCTTTGAATTTGGTCTTCGTATCACCTTCTAAATCAAACCTGAATCTGAGGAACAACTGCCATGCCATCACTTGACCGTCGTCTGTTTCTCAAGCTCGCTTCTGCTGCCGCAGCGAGCCCGCGCCTTCCCCTGCCAGCCGAGGCGCCGGTACGCATCCTGCTACCCGTGAACGTCTGCGGCAGCTTCGGTTATGTAGATAGCAAAGGAACTCTCGCGGTTCCGGCCCGCTACGAGGCTGCCTTGCCCTTTGCGACAGACTGGGCTGCGGTGCGCCGGAATGGTAAGTGGGGATACATCGGCCGCAACGGTCGGGAGACGTTGGCTCCGCAGTACGACGAAGCAAGGAACTTCCGCTACAACTGCAGCCCCGTTCGTGTGGGCAATGAGTGGCACTTCATACGTCCGGACGGTTCGGAAGCTTTCCCGCAGCGTTTTGAACTTACAAGGAGCTTCCAAGACGGACGGGCGCGTGTTCGTGTGGATGGAAAATGGGGCTTTATCGACCCGACAGGCAGGTTGGTGATCCCGCCATTTATCAGACCGTACACGGTTACAGCGATGAGATTGCTCCCGTGCAGCTGAACGATAAGTGGGGCTTCATCGACAAGGCTGGAACTACTATCTTGCCGTTCCGCTACGACACGGTCACCAGCTTCAACGCGGGCGTATGCGCGGTGCTGATGGATGGCAAGTGGGGCTTCATTCGCCATGACGGCTCTATTGCGCTACCTGCTATATGGGAGAAGACGGGAGAGTTTAGCGAAGGCCTGTGCCCGGTGAAGAAAGATGCCAAATGGGGACTTATCGATCTGAGTGGTAAGACGGTGCTGGAGCCGAAATATGACGATATGGGTTCGTTCGATGCCGGGTACCTGCTGGTGACGTCGAACAATCAACTCATGTACCTGGATCACACATTGCAACCAGTTTGGAAGCAGCAAATGAGTTGTCCGGCCGGAACGAATCTAAGGATGTACAAAGCCCCAGCATAGTCCTCCTTAAACAGACCGAATCGAACTCGCCATCTAAGCGTGGCCAGAGGCGGAATCCACCGATACTCGATAGAGCCGCCTGAGCAGCTTTCTACTCTAGCGCCTACAAGCATCAGGATTACCAGCAGGACTTGTACCTTACCTTCTTCGAGCGATATTCATCCCTCCATGCGCGGGGCGGCACACTGGGAATCATTGCGTCAAACACATGGCTTCAGTCTGTTAGCTTCAGCAAGATAAGAAAGCACCTCGCCAGCGAATACGCGTGGCGGAGAACACTTCATCTCAGAGAGAGTATTTGACGCGATAGTAGACACACACGCGTTGATTTTTGAGCGTTCGGCAGGAGGGGCGGAAAACCAGTCGGTGAACTGACGGTTGACGTACGGGAGCAGGACAGATCAGCTTAAGCCATACCATTCCCATTGCATTGCGGGACAGGACTGGTGGTGCTGTGAATATTGTCCGCTCCCCAGAAGATTAAAGAATCATCGAGCACATCCGGAGTGTATCGATTCCCGACCTTCCTGATGACAGCCCGTCAGTTCGCTCGATCGGGAAAGAAGACAGACCTGATCACGAAGTTGCTGGCGAAAACGTTCAGGGAGCAGTAGTGAAAGCGAGCGTGGTCAGCTGTCGAAAGAAATTGCTGTTCTGGCAGACTAGGTCGAAAAAGCGATCTACGCTATTTACAAGCTCACTCCTGATAGCAAATCGCGTTGGTGAAGTTTCAGCATCACGTGAGCGTCTCAGGTTTGTTGTCGAGGACGCAAACTTGTCTTCAGTTCGATCTCAGTGCATTTGTCGGGATCGGCTATAGCATTGATGATTTAGCCTTTAAAATCACCAGATTTTGCTAGGGTGCAGCCACATCTGCAGCGCGAAAGCAGAAGGGCTGCAGTTTCGTTTAGGGCGAATCGAACACCCGATCACCCGTGGTCGGAATCCGTACATGTCTTTGGACCATGCGAGGCGAACCGGAGAGACGATTAGGCAACTCTTCTTTGACGTCCGTATGCGGCTTCCCAAAAGAGTCGTGATTCACAAGCGAACATGCTTTACGCAGGAAGAACAGCAGGGTCTCGCTCAGGAACTCAATGGGTTGCAAATGTTGAGTTGATCGAGATCAACCCTGAAGAATCGATTCGCTCTCTAGCATCTAAGCCTCAAGGAGATCGACTCGTGATAGACGGCTTCCCGATGCGAGGTGCGGTCATTATTTTTGACTCAAATAAGGCGCTACTATGGGCGCACGGTGACGCGCCCAGCGTTCCGGGAGCAGGCGAGATAAGCCAAACATGTTATGAGCTTTGGTGGTGCCCGGAGGGGGACTTGAACCCCCACGACCGGTTAAGGTCTGCGGATTTTAAGTCCGCTGTGTCTGCCGATTTCACCATCCGGGCGTACTGCGGTTGTTAATGCGAGGCCGCCAGGGTGCTGGGCCGGGCGTTTGCCGCCTCGGCTTCCAGCCAGTCGACAAGCTTCGCGAACGGGTCGAAGCCAATCACGTTTGGGCCATCCGCGACAAAGTTTGAGAGCGCGTTCGTGTCGTAGTAGAGCAGGGAACCGTCGCGGTCGTCCACGATGTACTCGACGCCGCCAATGTCGATGCCGGAAGCAGCCATGATCTGCTCGACCTGAGCAATGACTTCGGCGGCAGGCTCGTAGCCCTCCACGCGGATACCCGATTTAGGTGCATCGATGGCGCATGCGGCGCGGTTCAACTCAACGCCGCCAGTGGTGCGGCAGATATCTGCGGGACACAGGTCGAACGTTTCGCCGGTAATGTGTACCTTGATCGCGTACAGGTATTTGCCGTTCAGCACCTCGACCCGAACAATGTGCTGGTCCCGCGCGGGAATGAACTCCTGCACCAGCGCCGTGGAATCCAGACCAAAGGCGAGCTCACCGCGGTCGGCGGAGCGCCGCAGGTCCTCGATACGGTCGAAACGCATGACGCCCGCGCCAGAGCCCCCGATGTTCGGTTTCACCACCACAGGCCAGCGAAGTCCGTCTGTCGCCTTCACTGCCTGCGAAGAACGGTGGATCACCGCTGCTTTCGGATACGGCAGATTGAGCGAATCCAACAGCGACAATTGCGAGGCCTTGGATAGTTCCGAACGAAATGCTTTCACGCCATTGATCACGCGCACGCCACGCATTTCCAGGTGCTCCAGAAAGCCACCTGTATAGAAAATCTGGTCGCCATGATCGCGATTCCACGCAGACGGACTCATTCGATTGAAGACAAGCGAGTAAAGCTCCTCGGGATGGTCGTCAGGCGTGTAACTATGCTCGACCGCGTCAAGTTTAATGTAGTGGGTGCCACGACGATCAAGCTCGGCGAAGAGTGGTTTGAACCAGTTTGGCTGCTCGTAATAGATTGCGATCGGCAGGTCATTGGGCATGAGCGTTACTCCTGATTGCGCACGTGGGACGACAACCACGTGTCCAGTTTAGCGTTGCGGAGTCAGTGAGGGTAGGCGCACCCCCAGGTGCAGGGCTGCCGCCTCTGCCGCAAGCGCTCCGCACATGCCGTGCACACCGCCGGCCGGCGGCGTGGAGGAGCTGCACAGGTAAACGCCCGGGATTGGCGTGGAATAGGGTGGCAGCTTGGGCCGGCGGAGCAGTTGGGTCAACTCCATGGATCCGCCCGAAAGATCGCCGCCAAGCAGGTTAGGGTTCCACGCTTCCATCCGCGGCGCGGTACGCGTGTTCCGCGCCAGGATGACTTCGCGGAAGCCCGGTGCGAAACGCTCGATCTGCGCCTCGATCGCAGCCGTCTTATCCTCGGCACTGCCATTCGGAACGTGACAGTACGCCCAGGCAGTGTGTTTGCCGGCTGGTGCGCGGGATGAATCGAAGAGGCTGGGCTGTGCCAGCAGGATGAACGGGCGGTCATTGCAGCGGCCTTCGAAGGCGTCGCGCTCGGATGCTGCGATCTCCTCCATGAAGGCACCCACGTGCACTGTTCCCGCGCGCCGGCAAAGTTCGTTCTGCCATGGAATCGGCTCACTCAGCGCCCAGTCCACTTTGCAAATGCCGGGGCCGCGGCGAAATTTTACGTAGGGTCGTCGCCGTTCCGGCGCGACGGCGTCTCCGGCAATCTTCAGAAATTGCTGCGGTGTTACATCCAGCAGAGTGCAATCCGCCTGTGGAAGATCGCGTAGCGAGTTCACCCACGTTCCTGTTCTTACGGACCCGCCGAGCGACGTTAGAACTCCGGTCAGCGCGTTTGCGATCGCACCTGAGCCACCGCGCGCCACGGGCCAGCCGCCCGCATGCGCGGTTACGCCGAGCACTAACGCTACGGCACTGGTCGCGGCAAAATCCAGCGGCACGACCGAATGCGCGGCAAGACCGGCGAACAGCGCGCGGGCCCGTTCCGTCGCAAAGGTCGACTGGGCCAGGTGCGTAGCGGGTTGCAGCGCCTTTAGCCCGAAGCCCGCCAGCGCCAGCGGGTGCCGCGGAACATGAAATACAGGCCCCAAGACTTCGTAGATCAGGTCGTTCCATGCGTCGGCGACAGGCTCCATGAGCGAGCGGTAGGCACCGCTGTCTTCGCGCAGATTCGCTGTGGTCTCATCGAGTGAATGAAACAAAGCGACGGCATCTCCCCCGGGCAGCGGGTGCGCAAGCGGAATCTCCGGTTCGACCCATTGCAGCCCGTGTTCCTGAAGCGGCAGCGAACGGAAGAACGGCGATGCCACGCCCATGGGGAAGACAGCCGCGCCGATGTCATGCCGGAATCCCGGCAGCGTTGCTTCCTCAGTCCGCAAGCTGCCGCCCGGAACGTCTTCGCCTTCGAATACGGTCACTCGCACGCCAACCCGTGCCAGCGCGATCGCTGCGCTCAAACCGTTCGGGCCGCTACCCACCACATTCGCGAGCTTCATACTGTGTGGGATGCGTTTTGTGGTTTCTGGAGTCCGTTGCGTGACCATGCTGGTGATGCTGGTCATCGTGCCGTGTCAAATGCGATCCCCTGTACTCGCGGTCGAGACGCCGGAGCGGCTCTACACCACGGAGCACACGGCGATGGCTACGCAATGGCAGTTGTTGCTCTATGCGGCCGATGCGCAGCGGGCAGCCGAGCTGTCCGAAGCGGCCTTCGACGAGGTGGACCGCCTGGAAGCTTTGTTGAGCAATTATCGTGCGAATAGCGAGTTGTCGCGCATCAACGCGCAAGCAGCAACGGACACTCTCACGACCGACCCTGAGACATTCACCTTCCTTATCGAAGCGCAGCGCTGGAGCAAGGCCAGTGATGGAGCGTTCGACATTACGGTCGGGCCGTTGATGAAGGCTTGGGGTTTCTTTCGCAAACAGGGCAGGGTCCCGTTAGCGGATGAGCTACACGCATTGCGTACGCGCGTAGGCTGGCGCAATCTGGACCTGGACCCGGCGACCCGCGGCGTGCGCTTCCGTGTTCCCGGTGTCGAGCTTGATCCCGGCGGTATCGGCAAGGGATTTGCAGTGGATGCTGTGCTCCGTATGTTGCGAGAAGAGGGCGTCAGCGCGGCCATGATCTCAGCCGGCAGCAGCACCATTGGTGCGATCGGTGCGCCAAAGGGCAGCGCAGGTTGGCGTGTCAACGCGCATGATCCGTGGCAGCCCGGTCATGACGTATCGTCTGTGTTGCTGCGCGATGCGACGCTCTCTTCGGCGAACTGCACTGAAAAAAACTTTGTGCTGCAGGGTCACCGCTTCTGTCACATCATGGACCCGCGAACGATGCAGCCGGTTGAAGGCGTGCAGCAGGTGACAATTCAGGATCCCTCGGGCACGGCGAGCGATGCACTCTCGAATGCACTGTTTGTATTGACGCCGGCGCAGAGCGTACGCTTACTCGCTAGGCTGCCGCAGGACCGGGCGCTGATTGTGACAGGCCCAGAGGACCACCGGGTCTGCACCGCGATACGATGGCAGGAGCCGATTGCGTCCGGTTTTTGTGCGCGCATCGTGGAGGTGCAATGAATCGTCGTACATTTCTACAAAGTTCAGCACTTGCCGCTGCGTTTCCGCACGGAGCGTACGCGATGCCTGCACCCCGTAGTGCGAACGACCGTATCCAGGTGGGCGTGATTGGCCCGGGGAGCCGTGGCAAAGAGGTGTTGCGCCAGATGTTGCACGTGCCCGGCGTTGAGGTGGTGGGCGTTGCTGACATCTACGAGCCACGCTTCGCGCAAGCGGACAGCGTTGCCGGTCATCCGGTGTTTCATACAATCGATTATCGGGAGCTGATTGCGCGGCCCGATGTGGATGCGTTCCTGATCGCAACGCCGCTCTCCCTGCATCGCGAACACCTCGAAGCGGTACTCGCTTCCGGAAAGCCTGTGTATAGCGAGAAGGCGATGGGCTTTACCGTGAGTGACTGCCAAAGCATCTACAACGCTGCGCGGCATAGCCGGAGCATTTTGCAGATCGGGCACCAATACCGGTATGCGCCGTGGATCCTCGCCAGCATGGATCGAATTCGCAAGGGCGAGATCGGCGAGCCCACGCACGTCTACGCCTATTGGCATAGAAACAATAACTGGCGGCGGCCCGTGCCGAAGGACGATCCTGGGGGCAAGCTGGAACACCTGATTAACTGGCGCCTGTATCGCGAAACCTCTGGCGGCCTGGTCACGGAACTCGGCGTTCATCACATCGACATAGCGAACTGGATTTTCGGTGGCCAACCCACGCACGTGCTCGGCACGAACAGCATCGTGCGCTATCGGGATGGCCGCACGGTTGGCGACAACACACAATGCACGTTCCTGTACGACGGCGGCAAGCGCATGGTATTCAGCTCGCTGACCGACAACGCGAAGCTTGGCAATGAGTTCTGGGTGTACGGCACCGAGGGTAGTGTGCAGTTCACCATTGAGGACGCGGTCTTCTACTACGAGAAAAAGAAGACACCGCCAAAAGAGGCAAACGCTACCGTGGTGGAACACGGCGTTGAAACGGGCGCCAGCTACAGCACCGGCAATGAGATGCCATATCGCGGCCCGGGTGACAAGGTGCAGGTCACCTATGTCGATCCCACGCTCGCCTGTGCTGCGGCATTTTTCGCCGCCGTCCGTGGTGGGGCGAAGCCAGTGGCGAATGCCGAGGTCGGCTACCGTGCCGCGATCGCCTGTGCAGTGGCGCACGACGCTCTCTTTACGGAAGAAAAAACGGTCATACCGGCGCTGCCGGTTGCGTGAGCATGTCTCGACCCGTGCATACGACTCCGGCTTCCTTCATTGATCTCGCGCATGTCTCCGTCATGCGTGGCGAGGAGATTGTGCTGCATGATTTGGCGCTGCACATCCCAACCGGGCAGTGTGTTGCAATCCTGGGCCCAAACGGATGCGGTAAGTCGACGCTCGTGCAGACACTCACGCGCGAGCTATACCCATTGGTCGCGCCCGGCATGCAGGTGCGCGTCTTCGGACGCGAGCGGTGGGATGTGACAGAATTGCGGCGCCGACTGGGCATCGTGCCTTCCGCACCGCCACCGCGTGACGCGCTCACCGTGCCGGCGCTCGACGTTGTTGTCGCTGGATTCTTTTCAGCCGCGCGTCTTTGGCCGAACTTGCGACCGACCACAGCTATGCGAGAAGAGGCGCACGCCACGATGGAGCAGCTTGGTGTGGCCGCGCTTGCTGACCGCGAACTTGGTGCGATGTCCGCCGGGCAGCAGAAGCGTGTCATGATCGCGCGCGCTCTTTGCTCCAGCGGTGATGGCAGCGGTGTACGCGTTCTGGTGCTGGATGAGCCGTCCAACACGCTCGATTTACGCGCGCAACATGAGCTTCGCGAGACGTTGCAGCGGCTTGCGACGGACGGAGTCGGCCTGGTGCTGGTGACGCATCACACGCATGACATCACGACCGCGTTTCAACGCGTGCTGCTCATGAACACGGGGCGGATCGTAGCGGACGGCGCACCTGCCCAATTCCTCACGTCGGAGGAGCTCAGCAGGCTATACGGCCTGCCACTTCACGTGCAGCAGCGTGACGGTCTCTACTTCGCGCTTTGAGCGGGAGGCAGCAGGCCTCCACGCGCGAAACATGCGCACGCCGCAAAGGCTGCCGCGGAGCTGTGCTGCATCGCGCATAACTGCTGAGGCCACGATGCGCGAAAGGCAAGCTGTCGCAGGCCGGATGCGACCGATCTTTCGTACGCATCAATCTGTACCGCGGACGTGTCCGGAGTGGTTTGCCAACGATGCAGCAGGTCGTTGACAGATGCAGCGGTAAAGGCCGGTTCCTGGTAAAGCGCACGAAAATCGTAAGCCGTCGACCACTGCGGCGTCGCACCCGCCTGCGCTGCAGCGACCCGCTTTTGATAGTTCAAGAGTTCTGCGCTGCCCGGATCGATCTGCGCAAGCAGGTATGCGGGGGCATTGGTGCTGACGGGCGAGAGGGAAGGGATAACTTTAAGCGGAACGGAGCCACTCTGTGCGCTGGCACCTTCGAGCAGGTGTATCTCGTCGATGTGGGTATGGCCGGCGACAAAGATGCGCACCGTGTCTGTGTACTGCATGATCAGGTTGTTGAAGTCGTCGCTCGGGAAGAAGGTCGCTGGTGCTTCACCGTGGCAGATGTCGTGCGGGTGCATGTAGGTGCGGTACACGTTTAACTCCGGCGGTATGTGTGCCAGAAGCCACACCGCCTGATGCGCGCGCTTTGCCTGGGCAAGCTGCGCACCGACCCAGGTCAGCAGCGCAGTCGCGCTTGCGCCATTGCTCTTTTTGTTGCAGGTGCCGCGGTAATCCGAAGAAAGGTAAAGGTCATCCAGTACAAGGATGCGCGTGTTCGGCACTGCAGCAGCTAGTGGCAGGTTGTAGGAACCGAAGCGCTTAAAATCCTGCTTCGCACGTGTTCGCTCCGCTGGTGAAACGCCGGTCCAGCCTGCGGCGACGGCGTCTACCAGTCTGTTCAGAAAACGGCTGTTTTCGTCGAGCGCGTAGTCTTCGCAATCGGTGTCGTTGTTGCCGAGCGCCAGGTGAATCTGCGCCTTTGGAAATCGTTGCTGCAGCTGAGACAGTTGAAATTCGACCGTTTTCACAGCGAAGTCGGCAAGACCGGCTGTATCGGTGCCACTGGGATCGAGCAGAGCGCGATAGCGGCAACTGAAGCCGTGAACCAGCATATCGCCGCCGATCAAGACGATCGACGGCTGTGCCGCACGAGCATCGTTGAAAGCAGAAAGCTCCAGCGCTGCGTCTGCATCCGCGAGCTTCACGGTACACGTCTTTTGCAGAGCGTCGAACTGTGTATCTGCGTCTGCCGAAGGCGCTTCAGCAAGAATGGCCGCCCATTGTTCCGGGGGCGCAGCGGCAAGGCGCTTCGCCTTGGCCGGGTCGCGGAACGGGTCAAGATGCGGATCGCTCATCAGCACCGCCGTGACCGTCGTCTCAGGTAAGGACTTCGCGGTGGATTGGGCTTCCAAGGCCGGCCGTCCGTTGCATGCGAGCAGAAGCATGCTGACGCGAACGAGAACGCGTACAGCGATGCGTACGGTCTGTGACAAAAGGCCTTTCCATCGGCCGGGAACTTGCGCGCGCATCAATGATCGGTTCCGGTAAAGGCAATTTGCAGCGGCACCAGTTCCGGCTGCTTGATTTTGGTCGGCCCCAGCACCGCAACACGCGGCACCGGACCGCGGATCATCGCAAGTTCATCACACGCGTGCAGCCGCGGGCATTTCTGGCAATCCTTATAAATCTTGTCGGGCAGTGCCGTGCGATCCATCGTGGTGCGAAAGCCGTACTGGAAAAAGAAATCGGGTATGCGGGTGAAGAGGCACGTGGTTTGTATGCCGTGTTCTTCTGCCTCGGCGAGAAGTGCCTGAATCAATTTGCCGCCAGCTCCTTGGCCTTTCGCCTCCGGCTTCACGACAATCGAGCGCACCTCGGCAAGATGTGGGCCGTACAAATGCAGTGCACCGCAGCCGAGGAAAATTCCACCCTCGGACTCCGCGACGTAGAAGTCACGTACGTTTTCGCAGATTTCCGCATACTGACGGCGTAACAGTGTGCCGTCACCAGAAAGCGAATTGACCAGTTCGAAGATGTTGGCCGCATCCTGCAAGCGGGCCTTACGGACGCTAGCTCCTGGCATCGTACGCCTCGCTCTCTTCCGTGCCGCTCGGCTCTCTCGAACGAAGCGAAGCCACGCGTTCGCGTGCTGATGCGAGTGCTTGCGCGACGAGAGCACGGGCCGTGCCGCCGATTACGTCATGGCAGTCCAGCGTTGCAGCCGTGGTGACGCTCGCGGCGAAATCGCTGCCGAACTCCAGACCAAACTGCTGCAACTCTTCGGTCGCAAGCTGCTGCAACTCACGTCCTGTTTCCAACCCGAGCCGAACCGCCTTCCCAACCTTCTCGTGCGCCGTGCGAAAAGGAACGCCCTTGTGCACCAGGTACGTTGCGGCTGCCATCGCATTCAGGTAGCCGCTGTCTGCCGCGGCCTGCATGCGATCGAAGCGAAAGCGCAGTGCCGATGTGAACGGCGCGAGGAGTGGCAGCATGCCGTCCAGCGTATCGGCCACACCGAAGACGGCTTCCTGCGTCTCCTGCATGTCCTTGTTGTAGGCCAGGGGCAAGCCCTTCACGATGGTACTCAATGTGACGACTGCACCTGCCAGACGCCCGCTTTTTCCGCGCAGCAGCTCTGTGAAGTCAGGATTTTTCTTTTGCGGCATGGCAGAAGAGCCGGTCGAAAACGCCTCTGGAAGATCGACGAAGCCGAACTCCTGAGTGGCTTGGATGGTGATCTCTTCCGCAAAGCGCGAAAGGTGCAGGCCGATGACGGACGCGACCTGCGCAAACTCCAGCGCGAAGTCGCGATCACTCGTCGCGTCCATGCTGTTCAGCGTGGGTCCGTTAAAGCCGAGTTCCTCCGCAGCAATGTTGCGATCGAGCGCAAGCGTTGCACCGGCGATGGCACCCGAGCCAAGCGGGCACTGGTTGAGCCGGTCGCGCGCATCTTCTAATCGCGAACAATCGCGCAGCACCATCTCGACATAGGCGAGCAGCCAATGCGCGACGAGCACCGGCTCCGCGCGCTGCAGGTGTGTATAGCCGGGCATAACCGCTTCACCTGCACTGGCAGCAAGCGTAAGCAGGGCATCAGCCCATGTGGCCAGATGTTCGATCGCCCGGTCGATGGTGTCGCGGACGTACAACCGCAGGTCCGTTGCTATCTGCTCGTTGCGGCTGCGCCCCGTATGCAGCTTCAGTGCCACAGTACCGATGCGCTTGGTCAACTCCAATTCCACGAAGTGATGCACGTCTTCCGGTAGAGATGAAGTCACGTCAAGCTGCTGTTCACGCAACTCATTCTTTAGCGCATCCAGAGCATGTTTGATCTGCTGACTTTCGTCATGCGTCAGGATGCCTGCAGACTCCAGCATCAAAGCATGTGCCTTGCTTGCTGCCGCTTCCTGCGGAATCAAGCGCCAGTCAAACGGGAACGATCGCTGCCACTGTTCAAACGACGGATTTAATGGCTCGCGAAAACGGCCAGACCACATTTTGCTCGCTTCGTTCGCCATCTCTACTTGGAGCCTTTCAACTGCGGCATGTCTGAGCCGTCGCTGCCGCTGGTCAATTGGATCAGCCCGGATGCAGCGTAGGTCTGCAGCTTCGCGCGCGTGTCGGTGATGTCCAGGTTGCGCATGGTGAGCTGACCAATGCGGTCACGCGGCGAGAAAGTGGATTCGGTCTTTTCCATGGAAAGCCGCTCGGGTGCAAAGGTGAGATTAGGGCTGTCCGTGTTCAGGATGGAATAGTCGTTGCCGCGGCGCAGTTCGAGCGTCACCTCTCCCGTGACTGGCCGCGCAATCCAGCGCTGTGCCGCCTCTCGCAGCATGATCGCCTGTGGATCGAACCAGCGACCCTGGTATAGCAGCCGGCCAAGCTTGCGGCCATTTTCGCGGTACTGCTCAATCGTGTCCTCATTATGAATGCCGGTGATCAGGCGTTCATACGCGATGAAGAGCAGCGCGAGGCCAGGTGCCTCATAAATGCCGCGACTTTTGGCTTCGATGATGCGGTTCTCAATCTGGTCGCTCATGCCCAGGCCGTGGCGGCCGCCGATACGGTTCGCCTCCAGCATCAGCTCGACAGGATCGCTGTACTCGATACCGTTCAACGCGACGGGCACGCCTTCGGCAAAACGCACGGATACTTCTTCACGCGAAACATCCACATCATCGCGCCAGAACGCAACGCCCATAATCGGCGCCACGATCTTCATGGATGTGCTCAGGTGCTCCAGGTCTTTCGCTTCGTGCGTAGCTCCAAGAATGTTCGAATCGGTCGAATACGCCTTCTCAGCCGACATCCTGTAGTCAAAGCCGCTTTGCTGCAAAAAGGCCGACATCTCTGCCCGCCCGCCCAGCTCGTCAATAAACGCGGCGTCCAGCCATGGCTTGTATACCTTCAACTCAGGATTGACGAGCAGGCCGTAGCGATAGAAACGCTCAATGTCGTTTCCTTTGTACGTCGAGCCGTCACCCCAGATGTTGACGTCGTCCTGCTTCATCGCGGTCACCAGCATGGTGCCGGTCACAGCGCGGCCAATGGGCGTTGTATTGAAGTAGGTAACGCCCGCCGTGGTGATGTGAAACGCGCCAGCCTGCAGTGCCGCGATGCCTTCGCGCACCAGCTGCGCACGGCAATCAATCAGGCGAGCGCTTTCAGCGCCATACTCCAGCGCCTTCCTTGGTATCGCTTCGTAATCAGTCTCGTCCGGCTGGCCGAGATTCGCGGTATATGCGTAGGGAAGTGCGCCCTTTTGCTTCATCCAGTGAAGCGCGGCCGAGGTGTCTAGCCCGCCCGAGAATGCAATGCCGACCCGCTGGCCGGTGGGGAGGGACTCAAGAATGACAGACATCAAAAACCTTTCGTGCGTTGGTACGCACGAACCTGTGCTCGGTTCGCGCGTTCTGAGCGACAGATCGCTATGCCAGCGACTTGCGACGTTTACCCACGCCTCGATCGCGCGGGATCCGCTTGGCACCGCCCAGCAGCATGAGCAGCAGGGCCTTCTGCGCGTGCATCCGGTTCTCTGCTTGGTCAAACACGATGGATTGCGGAGAGTCGATGACCGCGTCCGTGACCTCCTGACCGCGGTGCGCCGGCAGGCAATGCATAAAAACGGCGTGCTCCGTCGTCTGCCGCATCAGATCTTCGTTCACCTGGTACGGACGGAAGATCGGCGTGCGCTTTGTCGCTTCATTCTCCTGGCCCATGCTGATGCACACGTCGGTGTACACCGCGTCCGCCCCAGCCACAGCCTTCGCGGCATCGTGCATAAGTTGAATGGAGCCGCCGGTCTGCTCCGCGAAGGCGATCGCTTTGTGAATGATGTCCAGGTCGGGCTCGTACCCTTTTGGTGTCGCCACAGTCACGTGCGCGCCCAACAATGCACCCGCGAGCATGAGCGAGTGACACACGTTGTTGCCATCGCCTACATAGGTGAACTTAAGCCCTTCACAGGAACCGAATCGCTCCTCAAGTGTAAAGAAATCGGCAAGGGCCTGACACGGATGCTCGTAGTCAGAGAGCGCGTTGATGACCGGGACTTTCGCGTTCTCTCCAATCTCGGTCACCGTGTCATGGGCATAGGTTCGCAGCACGATTACATTAACCCAGCGCTCCAGGTTGTGTGCTACGTCGGCCAGCGACTCGCGCTCGCCAAGTACCGAGTTGGTCTGGTCGACAAAGATTGCGTTCCCACCGCAGGTGTTGATCGCCGTTTCAAACGTAAGCCGTGTGCGCAGCGATGCCTTTTCGAAAATCAGCACCATCTGCTTCGCATCCAGGGCATGCCGGAAGTCTTCCGGCCGTGCCTTGACGGCGTGCGACAGTTCCAAAATCGCAGCCATTTCCTGCACGGTAAGGTCGGCGATCGAGGAGAGATCGCGCCCCCGCAGCGCCTTCGCTGCCTCTGTAAACGCAGCATCGGACTGGATGCCCAGTTCCGCCCTTGCCCGCGGCTGTTCATGCTCCGGCAGGCTCATCACTACAGTCTTGCTATCCATGTACCGCTTCCCCGGCAGGCTCGGCCACCGCCGCCTGCTTCGTTTCGATCTCCTCGATCAGTGACTCCATTGCCGCGATGGTTTCGTCCACCTGTGCGCGGGTGATCAGGAACGGCGGAAGAAAGCGCAATACCGTCTCGCTCGTGCGATTCAGCAGGATGTGCTTCTCCAGCATCATGCGTGTTTGCAGTTCAGCGGCAACCTTGTCGGAGTGCATATCCATGCCGAGCATCAGGCCCATGCCGCGAACCTCCGCGACCGCGGCGTGTTCGGCAGCCAACGATTCCAGCCGTTGCTTGAAGTAACTGCCCACCTCCGCGACATGATTGAGCAGGGAAGAGCGTTCGATCTCGTCGATCACCGCCAGCGCCACTGCGCAGACCAGCGGACCGCCGCCAAAGGTAGTGCCGTGCATGCCAGGCGTGATTGCGCGCGCGGCCTCTTCGTTGCAACACATCGCACCCATCGGCAGGCCGCCTGCGATCGGCTTGGCAAGCGTTGTCACGTCTGGCTGGATGCCATAGTGCTGGTAAGCGCACCACTTGCCGGTGCGACCCATGCCACTCTGGATCTCGTCGGCCAGCAGCAGCGCGCCCGTTGCATCGCACAGCGCGCGCGCCACTTCGAAAAACTCCTGCGAGACGGGGTGGATGCCGCCTTCGCCCTGCAGCGGCTCGATGCAGATCGCGCAGATGTCCTCATTGAACGCGGCCCGCAATGCATCCACATCATTGAATGGGACAAAGCTCACGCCCGGCATCACCGGCTGAAACGGCTCGCGGTACTTGTGCTTGTGCGTGGTCGCGACGGATCCCATCGTGCGGCCGTGGAAGCTGTGCTCCAAGGCGAGAACACGTGTGCCGATCCGCTTGCCTTCCTTGCGCAAGAGCTCCGCATGGGCACGCGCCAGCTTCAGCGCGGCTTCCCAGGCTTCGGTGCCGCTGTTGCACAGAAACACGCGGTCCATGCCCGTGATCTCCGTCAGCTTCAGTGCCAGTGTCGCGGTGTGGTTATGAAAGAACAGATTCGATGTGTGCAGCAGGCCGGTTGAAAGCTGCGCCGTGATCGCCCTGTTGATCGCCGGATGGTTGTAGCCCAGGCCGCACACGCCGATGCCGCTGAGCAGGTCCAGATACGGCGTGCCCGCATCGTCGTACAGGTGCACACCGTCGCCACGCGTGAACAGTATCGGGTGACGGTCGTACGTGGAAAGCAGCAGCTTTTGTTCGGCCGCCTGGGTCGCAACAAGATTCATGTTGGTTGCACCTCCAATTTCCTGTTTCACAATCATGGATTCCGTCCTGTTCTGGTTTGCGTTGGTGAAGTCGAGCAAAGGCAATCGAGTGTCCATGCGTTTCAGTGCGCCGGAGCCGTTCATGCCGCCATCACCTCCGTACCCTGGTCGACGCGCGAGCTGATTAGATCGGGCAAGACACGTGCAGCGTCGGCCGGAAGAATGCGAACGCGCTTCACGCCCGCCCGCAGGGCATCGCGGCACGCATTCAGCTTTGGCAACATGCCTCCACTGATGACCGAACTCTGCTGCAGCGCGGGTACATCGCGCATCGACAGCCAGCGCATCACCGCGCCATCCGCACCCTTCACCCCGGGCACATCGGTCAGAAACACGAGCGCGTCGGCCTTGACGCATGCAGCCGTTGCCGCTGCCATCTCATCCGCGTTGATGTTGTAGTACTCGCCGTCGTATCCAAGCGCGATGGAGCTGATGACCGGCACGGCGTTCATCGTCCAGATCGCTTCGATCCAGCGCGGATCCGTCCCAGCAATCTCTCCCACAAAGCCAAGGTCCGGGGTTGTCTTTTTCTTGCGTGCGCGAAACACCTGACCGTCGCCGCCACAGATGCCCACCGCAGACTGGCCCTGTTGATTGAGAGATGCAACCAGCGACTTGTTCACGCGGCCGGCGAGCACCATTAGCGCGGCATCGCGCGTTTCGGCGTCCGTCACGCGAAGGCCGCTGATGAACTGCGACTCCTTGCCCATCTGTTGCAGCGTGCGTGTCAACTGCACACCACCGCCATGCACTACGGCCACTCTGTGTCCGTCGGCCACAAGGTCCGAAATTGCCTTGCCGATCGCATGCAGCAGCTCCGGTTGTTCCAGCGAGGCGCCGCCCAGCTTCACCACGTACTTCAAAGCAGGCCCTCCGATTCGCTCCACCCACACATTACGTTCAGGTTCTGCACCGCTTGTCCGGCGGCGCCTTTCAACAGGTTGTCCAGGCAGCTGACCAGGACCAGCCGCTTGCCGTCGGGGCTAACTTCAAAGCCGATATCGCAGTAATTCGTCCGCGCCACATGCGCGATCTGCGGCAGGTCACCCGCGCGCCGCACGCGCACCATCGGGCTGTCCGTGTAGAAGCTGCGCAGAACGCGCTCGATCTCTGCGATGGCAACGGGTTGCGCAAGCCGCGCGTAAATCGTGCTCAGGATGCCGCGTGGAATCGGTAACAGGTGAGGCGTGAACTGGATCTGATCCGCGGTCAGCCCCAATTGCTCCAGCAATTCGCCCGTGTGCCGGTGCCCGAAAACGCCATACGCGGAGAGGTTGTCAGCGGCGTACATGAAGTGCGTCTTCGGAGTCGGCGCCTTGCCCGCGCCGCTCACGCCCGACTTCGCATCCGCGATAATGCCACGGTCCAGGTCCAGCAGGACGGCCTGGATCAGCGGTGCGAGCGCAAGGATAATCGAGGTCGCATAACAGCCCGGGTTTGCCACCAAGGTGGCGCTCTCAATGGCGGAGCGGTGCAACTCCGGGCAGCCGTACACCGCGCCCACCTGCAGCGATGCGGCTTTGTCGCGATCGGCGTCATGCAGCCGGTACACCGCCTCATTCGCCGGATCGTGCAAGCGCCAGGCGCCTGAAAGGTCAATCACACGCATGCCCCGCGCAACGGCCTCCGGCACCCACTCACGCGATTGCTCGTGTGGCAGTGCCAGAAAGAGCACTTCCGTACCGCGATCCTGCAACTGCTCCCATGTAAAAGGGACCACCTCCGGCGACCGTGCGCCATCGTGCCGCGCCAGTTGTGGATGCATCTCGTATAAAGACTGAGCTCCAGCGGATGAGCTCGCATCCATGCGGCCCAGGAACAGCGGCGCTTCCTGCTGCAGACGGGGATGAGCCAGCAGCAGACGCGCAAGCTCAGCGCCCGCGTACCCGGACACGCCGGCGACGGCAGTGCGCACAGAACCAACACCTGCCGGATTCACCGCCTGTCCTATCTGCTCCAACACCGCTGCCATCAGCCGATCAATCCTTCCATGCGCTGCTTCAGTACCTCTGCCTGCGCCGCGTCCGCGCAGATGACCAGCACCGTGTCGTCACCAGCGATGGAGCCCATCAGTTCCGGCCAGTCCTCGTAGTCCAGCGCTGCAGCGACGGGCTGCGCGGATCCAGTGGTCGTGATCACGATCAGCAGGTTCTGTGCCTGCTTCACTTCCAGGCCAAAGCTTTCGAGCGTTTCCTTGATCGCGGGCACATCATCGTCATTCGCATCGGGTCCCGCCAGTGCATAACCATTCGCGCCTTTAAAAATGTGCAGCTCATGCATGTCCCGTGAAAGCGTCGCCTGCGTCACGGTGAAGCCGCGTTTCTGCAGCTTGCGCCGTAACTCATCCTGGGATGTGACCGTCGAGTTCGCCAGCATGTCACGGATAGCGGAATGTCGTTGCTGCTTCAAGCCGGGCCTTGCTCCTCAGATCGCACCAGCCGCATGGAGCGGACGGTTACGGATGTCGCCTTGATCTGCGCCGCGGACCAACAGGTCGCCGCTGGGAGGCCTCACTGCATAGGATGCATCTCGCGTCGGACGAGAATGCATAAACATGCACTTCTGTGTATAAATATACACACCCCCGCCACGTTGATCAACGCCATTGACCCGTTCCCCTAGGGTGCAAGTAAGGGTGGAAGAATCGACCGACCCAAAAGTGTCATTGCTGCAATTGAACGTTAGGATGAAGTATGGCCGCCTCTTTCTCGATCCGCCGCCCGGCTGGCGCGCAGGAGATCCCGTCGCTTCTCGACGCGCGCTTTGAGCGCGACTCCTGCGGTGTAGGCTTTGTCGCCTCCCAGCACAATCAGCCATCGCACGACATTCTGGAAAAGGCGCTCACCGCATTGGCTCGCCTGGCACACCGTGGCGCCGTTGCAGCGGACGGCAAAAGCTCCGACGGCGTTGGTGTCATGACTGCCGTTCCACGCACGTTGTTGCTAGACAATACCGGTCTCACCCTCGACCCCGCTCTGCCCCTCGGCGTTGCCGTTTGCATGTTTCCACAGGCGTCTGCCGATGCGGATGCCGCCACGCTCGAGCGCTGTCTCACGGAGAACGGTCTTCGCATTCTCGGCTGGCGCGATATTCCGACGAACTCAGGCGTGCTTGGGGAAATCGCGCTTGGGTCCATGCCGGTTCTGAAACACCTGCTTACGACGGACGACGGTAACTCCTCCATTGAAGAAACGGAGCGCCGGCTTTACCTCGCGCGCAAGAGCTATGAGCGCCGCTTCGAAGCGGACGAGACGCACGGCTACATTGCGAGCTTATCTGCACGCACCATCGTCTATAAGTCGCTTTGCCTGGGCCGAGCTTTAAGCGAGTTTTACCCGGACCTCGCCGACCCGCGGTTCGTTACACCATTTGCGCTGTTTCATCAGCGCTATGCAACCAACACGACACCCGCATGGCATCGTGCGCAACCCGGCCGTACCCTGGCCCACAACGGCGAGATCAACACCGTCTGGGGCAACCGCGCCCGCATGGAGGCGCGCTACAGCACGCTTCCATCCGAATGCCAACCCATTCTCACCAAAGACGGCACGGACTCCACTTCGCTCGATGAAACCGCGGAGCTGCTTGCGCGTAACGGACGCAACATCGCGGAAGCAATCCGCATTCTGTTGCCGCCCGCGGTGACCGAGCGGAGAAGCGCTTTCCTCGAATATCACCGCGATACCGCCGAACCGTGGGACGGTCCTGCCGCGCTTGGCTTTACCGATGGCCGGTACGTGGGTGCCGCCCTCGACCGTAACGGCCTGCGCCCCAGCCGCTACGCCTTCACGGCGGACGGCCTGGTTGTGGCCGGCTCCGAAGCGGGGCTTGTCGACCTCGACCCCGAGCAGGTGATTCACAGTGGCCGCCTTGGTCCTGGGCAGATGCTGGTCGTCGATCTTGAGCAGCAGCAGGTCTACGAAAACGAGGCGCTGCTGGACTTATTCGATGCTGGCGGCGATTACACCCCGCTACTGGACGAGCGCACCATTGAGGCACAGTGGGTCGATCTGCCGCCGACAGATATTGCCGCCGTGCAGCGTGCACAATCCAGCTTCGGGTACACCAAGGAAGACGTGCGCATGGTGCTACAGCCCATGTTCTCCGATGGGAAAGACGCCGTCTGGTCCATGGGAGATGACACGCCTCTCGCCTACCTGGCGCGCTCGCCGCGGCCGCTGTACTCCTATTTCCGCCAGCGCTTTGCCCAGGTGACCAATCCGGCCATCGATCCGCTTCGCGAGGCCATTGTCGTTTCCCTGCACACCCGGCTCGGCCCGTGGTCCCACCTGCTTGATCATCACGCCGCTCTGCCCGGCATCTCGTTGCGCTCGCCCTTTCTTTCCATCGGCAGGCTGGAGGCGCTGCGCCAGGGCAAGTATCCGCAGAACGATACACTTCGGATGCGTGAGTTGAAGTGCGTTTTCAGCAAAGATTTTTCGTTATCGACCGGCATTGAAGCGCTTTGCGCGAACGCCGTTGCGATCGTACGGGAGGGTTGCGAACTTCTCCTCATCAGTGATCGCCGCGCCTCCTCCGATGAGCTGCCGATTCCCATGGCGATCGCCGTTTCCGTCGTACACCACGCTCTGGTAGCCGCGGGCTTGCGCACCCACACCGGCATTGCTGCCGAGGCGGGCGACGTGCGCGACGTGCATCATGCCGCCGTGCTGATTGGCTATGGTGCGGGCGCAGTCTGTCCGTGGCTGGCGCTTGAGACGGCACGCGCCAGCGCACCGGAGGGTTCCAAGCCAAACGACCCTGAGATCAAGATGCTGAAGGCGTTCGATGCCGGCCTGGCCAAGATCATGTCCAAGATGGGGATCAGCGTCGTCGACAGCTATCGCGGCGCGTACCAGTTCGACATCCTTGGATTGGGCCGTGAGGTCGTGGAGCGCTGCTTTCCGCAGACGCCCGCGCCGCTCGGCGGCATTGGCCTGCACCAGATTGAGGATGCAATCCGCCATCAGTGGGGTGCGCCGCCACGCGTGGACGCGAAGGGCGTCGCCGATCTGCCGGATTATGGCTGGGTCAAGTTTCGCCGCGCCGATGAAGCTGAGCCGCACACCTGGGCGCCCGGTCATGTGAAAGCGCTACAAAGCGTGGTCGGCAGCGCGCGCAACATAGCTCCACCCGCCGACCCCGCTGAACAGTTCCGCATCTTCAGCTCTGACATGGGCAGGGACGGGGCCACGACCTTGCGCGATCTCCTGGAGATTCGCCCGGCCGGTCCGGAGGTCGCGCTCGAGCAGATGCCCCGACCGGAGAGCTTCTTCCCGCGCTTCGCCGCGAGCGCCATGTCGCTCGGTTCGCTCAGCCCGGAGGCGCACTCGACCATCACCATTGCCATGAACATGCTCGGTGGCAAATCCAATACGGGAGAGGGCGGGGAAGACTCCGATGTATATCGTCCGCACCTCAGCAATCGCCGCGTTCCGCAGCCTGGCGAACCGTCTGCATTTGTGAACAAGCCTGCGCCCAAAGGTGCACCGGAATCTGGCGGCGTTGCCATAGCCGAGCCCATCGTCGAAGCGCCCGCCGTTCACACCCAACTGAATAACAAGATCAAGCAGGTTGCCAGCGGACGCTTCGGTGTGACCGCCGAATACCTGGCGCACGCCGAAGAGATCGAAATCAAAGTCGCTCAGGGCGCGAAGCCCGGCGAAGGCGGCCAGCTGCCTGGCCACAAAGTTTCGGGTCTGATTGCGCGTCTGCGTCACGCGCAGCAGGGCGTGCCGCTCATCTCACCTCCACCGCATCACGACATCTACTCCATCGAAGATCTGGCCGAGCTCATCCACGATTTGAAGCGCGTGAACCGTCGCGCTGCCATTGGCGTCAAGCTGGTTTCCAGCTGCGGTGTGGGCACGGTCGCGGCAGGTGTCGCGAAGGCGTATGCGGATTACATTGTGATCGCCGGCAACGTGGGCGGCACCGGTGCCGCTGCACTTTCCAGCATCAAATATGCTGGCAATCCTTGGGAACTCGGTTTGGCGGAGGCCCAGCAAACGCTGCGTCAGAACGGCATGCGTGGGCGCGTTCGCCTGCGCACCGATGGCGGCCTTTCCACGGCAAAGGATGTGCTGATCGCCGCACTGCTGGGTGCGGACGAGTACGCCTTTGGCACCGCGGTCCTGGTCGTGCTCGGCTGCGACATGGCCAGGCAGTGTCACCTGAATACCTGTCCCACTGGCATCGCAACGCAGCGACCGGAGCTACGCGCACGCTTCCGGGGAAAGCCCGAGCATGTCGTCCGCTTCTTTGAGCAGCTTGCCGCTGACCTGCAGCACACGCTTGCGCGTTACGGTCTGCCGAGTTTGGAAGATGCCATCGGTCGCGTCGATTTGCTGGAGCAGGTTCGCCATGACGGCGGTCTTGATCTCGCTCCGATGCTTGCTGACCCCGGCGAGGGCCCCCGCAGCTGGGCTGGTGTGCGCAACGATCGCCCCGAGCGCGATCCAGCGCTGGACGAGCAGTGGATCGAACCCGCAGTGCGCGCCGCCGCGTCAGGTCAGCCGTTCCAGGTGAGCGGACACATCGCGAACCGGGATCGCGCCGTGGGAGCGCGCATCGCCGGCGAGCTTGCCATCCTGCAGGCTGCCGCTGAGTCGCCGCTCGCCACCCCCGACATTCGGCTTGATCTGGAGGGCACTGCCGGCCAATCGTTCGGCGCTTTTGCCGCGACGGGCATGCACCTCGCGCTGACCGGCCAGGCGAACGACTTCGTCGCCAAAGGCCTGAGCGGCGGAACCATCACGATCCGTGCGCGAGGTCTCGCCGCGCGGGATTCCAGCGGTTTCGTCATTCTCGGCAACGTCTCGCTCTATGGAGCTACCTCCGGCAGGCTTTTTGCCGCGGGCCGCGCCGGTGAACGCTTCGCAGTCCGCAACAGCGGCGCGACCGCGGTAGTGGAAGGTGTAGGCGACCATGGATGCGAGTACATGACCGGCGGCACCGTCGCCGTGCTGGGACCCATCGGGCTCAACTTCGGCGCGGGCATGACCGGCGGCATGGCATGGGTGTATGACAAAGACGAAACGATTCTGAAGACAACGCGGTATCACGCGGATTTCCTGAGTGCGACGCGCTTTGCCGACACCACTCCTGAAGCGCAGGGTGCGATTCAGGAGTTGTTGGAGGATCACGTGCGTGAAACCGGCAGTTCGTGCGCGCAGTCTCTGCTCACGCATTGGAATGATGTTGCCGGCCGCTTCGTTTGCTTCACACCGTTGCCGCAGGCCTGATCGCAGCATGTAGCATGGCCTGTGTCGAGGCTGCGGCACAGCCACTCAAGGCGGCCCAGCGCCGAAGCAGCCCACACAGGCGGACCCATGCAGCTCAGCACGCTCAATGATGTTTTTTCACGCGCGGTGTCGCGCGGCAGTGAACGCGTGATTCTCGCGCAGGAACACGGCTCCGAATGGAAGCCGATCAGTGGCGATGCGCTCTACTGGCGTGTGCGCCGGTTGGCCGCCTGGCTTCAGGCGCAAGGGGTGCAGAAGGGTGACCGCATTGCACTGCTGGCAGAAAACCGCTGGGAGTGGGCCGTCGTGGATTTCGCCTGTCTCACATTGGGACTGGTCGATGCACCCATGTTTCCCACGCTCAGCGCCGAGCAAACTTCCGCGCAGATCCGTGACTCCGGCGCAAAGATTGCCTTCGTTTCCACCGCGGAGGTCGCGAAAAAAGTGCAGGGCGCGGTCGAGACCATCGTGAGCATGGACGGCACGGAGGGCACCATCGCTTTCGGGCCGCTCGTCGCGGGTGATGAACCCAACACCCGCGATGCCGCCTTCGATGCAGAACGCGCCACCATCCAGCCGGACGACCTGGCGACCCTGATCTACACCTCGGGCACCACGGGCGATGCGAAAGGCGTCATGCTCACGCATGGCAACATCGCTGCCAACCTCTCCATGACCACGGAGATTTACCACTTCAACGCCAACGATATTGCCGTCTCGTTCCTGCCGCTCTCGCATGTGACGGCGCGGCACATCGACTATCTCTTTTACGCCGACAACGTCACCATTGCGTATGTGAGCCGCGCCGAGCGCGTCCTGCCGGCCATGACGCAGGTGAAGCCCACCATCTTCGTCGCCGTTCCACGGGTGTACGAGCGTGTGCGCCAGTCAGCCGAGGGCAAGGCCCACAAAGCCGGCGGCATGAAAGCGAAGATCTTCGACTGGGCGATTCGTACCGGCGGTAAGCATCGCGACGTGGTCGCGCAACGCCAAACTCCCGGATCGATTCCGTGGAAGCTCGCCGACAAGCTCGTGTATTCCAAACTCCGCGAGGCTTTTGGCGGACGCGTGCACACCTTTGTTGCCGGCGGTGCTCCCCTCGGTATCGACCTCGCGCAGTGGTTCGCGGATGCGGGCACACCAATTTTTGAGGGCTACGGCCTGACCGAAACCTCGCCTGTAATCGGGGTGAACCGTCCCGGCGCAAACAGGCTCGGCACCGTCGGCCAGACCTTGCCGAATCTCGAGTGCCGCATCGCTGAGGATGGTGAGCTTCTCGTCCGCGGCCCCAGTGTCTTCAAAGGCTACTGGAACAAGCCGGAGGCGACCTCAGCTGTGTTCACCGAAGATGGCTTTTTCTGCACGGGTGACGTCGGCAACATCGACAAGGACGGATATCTTTCCATCACCGATCGCAAGCGCGAACTGCTCAAGACCACAGGCGGCAAGTTCGTCGCGCCGCAGCCGATTGAGAACCGTCTCAAGGTCTCGTCGCTGATCGCCTATGTCGCGTTGCAGGGGGATCGCCGAAAGTACGTTACAGCCGTGATCGCACCCAACTTCCCGTCCCTGGAGGAATGGGCGCAGCAGCAGGGCATCATCACTTCGGACAGATCCGCACTCGTCCGCGACCCGCGCGTGATCAGCCGGTACCAGCAGGAGCTCGACCGTGTGAACCACGATCTATCGCCTTGGGAAAAGGTGAAGCGCTTCCGCCTGGCAGCCGAGGACTGGACGCCCGAAGCGGGTCATCTGACGCCAAGCCTGAAGCTGAAGCGCCGCATCATCGTGGAGCGCTACAAGGACACCATCGAAGACATGTACGCTGGTGCCGACTCTGAGGGTTGATCTTTCTGCACATGCATTCGCGGATGCAGCCATCACATTTTTGCTTGCGAATGCTGAACGCGCGCGATACAAACGACAAACACACGGATGAAGACGGTAGCCCAACCCGCACAGCGCGAAGTCATGGACATTCGGCAGGCAGCCTCTTACCTTGGCATCAGTGCGGACTCGCTCTACCGCTACGCTTCCGAGGGCGTGGTTCCGGCGTTCAAGCTGGGCAATCGATGGCGGTTCAAGCGCGACCTGCTTGATCGTTGGATGGAGCGCCAAAGTGGCGTCTCGTTCGAACCAGCGTCTCCTGAGTCCAAGAAGCCGGCCCGCTCCGCGCGCTAGTTGCTAGGCCGCGGGCTCCAAGGTGAACAACGTAATCTCAGGCGGGCACCGGAAGCGGATCGGCAAGTGCACTGCGCCGATGCCGCGATTCACGTAGAGCTGCAGATCATCCAACTGGAACAGACCGCGCACGTAGCGCCGGCCCATGACCGGCAGGAACGCGGGCGTGATTCCAGGCACGCGCACCTGTCCGCCATGCGAGTGCCCGGCCAGCATCACGTCCACACCTCCATATGCCTTGACCGTGTCCGCAAAATCGGGTTCGTGTCCGAGCAGCAGCACGGGTTCGCGTTCGGTCGCACGCGGGATGGCCTGCTCCAGGTCAGGGAAGTCGAAATACGCATCGGCCAGGCCCGCAATCCAGAGCCTTTCGTTCGCAGCCTCGATTGCCGTGTAGCTGTTCCGTAGAACGGTCAAGCCCCGCTCGGTCAGGCAATGCGTGACAAACGCAATGTCAATGCAGTCGTGATTGCCCAGTGAACAAACACGCAGCGGCGCCCTCAGCCCGCTCAGTATCTCTGCACACACCGGCATCGCTTTGCGCCAGGGGCCAAACGGGTTCCCGTGCGCTGTTATAAAGTCGCCGGTCATCGCCACCACGGCCGGTTGCAATGCGTTCACCTTCTCGACGACTTGGCGCAGATAGTAATCCTCGGCATACCCGTGATGGTGAAAGTCGGAGATTTGCGCGATGCGCAGGCCGTGAAACGCTGCTGGCAGCCGGCGGATGCGCAGCGTGCATTGCTCGACGACCACGTTGTGCCGGTCAATCGCGGTCATGTCCAGCACCAATGCTGCGATCGCGGCTGCACCAGCACTTTGCAGAAATTCGCGGCGGTTCGGCCGGTGCAGATTCCGAACGCGGTCGCGAAGCACTTGACCCATCGTTCTATTTTACGGGTCCTCGCTGAGCCCAAGCCACACCGTAGAGGGTTCGGTCAGTGCTGCGCGGCTACACTGTAATGGTGTCTGAACGTTCCCGCTGGAAGCGGCTTGCAAAATGCCTGCACGCTGCACGGCTCCCGGCGTTGCTCATCACGCACCTGCCGGACGTGCGCTACCTTTGCGGCTTCACCGGTTCCAGCGCGGCGCTGGTTCTGCTTGCCGGTACGTCGCAGGTACGGGCGCGGCTCTTTACGGACGGCCGATACCGTGACCAGGCCAGGGCCGAGGTGCGCGGTGCGACAGTGCGCATCGTTAAGGGGAACACCTTGCACGCGGCTGCGGAATGGCTCGCGGCCGGCAGCGTTCCCGTGTGCGGCATCGACGCTTCACATACGTCACTGGCCACGCAATCACAGCTAACAAAGGCCTTGCGCACTGCGAAAAGCAAATGCCGCCTCCGCGCGCTTATTTCGCCGGTCACATCTCTGCGCCAGATTAAAAGCGAAGCGGAGCAGCAGACGCTTGCTCGCGCTGCGGCGCTTGGCTGCGATCTGTATAACGATCTGCTCACCTTTATTGAGCCCGGGCTGCGCGAAATCGACATCGCGGCAGAGCTGGAGTGCCGTGCCCGCAAAGCTGGTGCGGATGGCATGAGTTTCGAAACGATCGTTGCGGCAGGTCCGCGCTCCAGTATGCCGCACGCTCGCGCCAGCGCGGCGCCGATCCGCCCGGGAGAGTTGCTGACGCTCGACTTCGGTATCATGCTCGATGGATATTGCTCGGACATGACCCGCACGGTACAGGTGGGTCAGGGGGGCACGCTCGGCCGGCAACGGCATCAGCGCGAAGTATTTGAGGCAGTTCTCGTTGCGCAGCAGGCCGCGGTCGAGATAGTGCGCGACGGTGTATCTGCGGAAACAGTGGATGCCGCCGCGCGGAAGACATTGAAGCAGGCCGGAATGGCGAAGTGGTTTACCCATTCGACCGGACACGGCCTGGGGTTGGAAATTCATGAAGGGCCACGCATTGCGGCAAAGCAGGATGAACCGCTTCGCGCAGGTATGGTCATCACAATTGAGCCGGGCGTCTATCTGCCCGGGCAGTTCGGTGTGCGCATCGAAGATACGGTGCGCGTGACCGAAACCGGCTGCGAAATTTTGACGCCCGCCTACAAAGGCTGGCTGGAGCTGTAACAAAGGAAGACGATGGCAGACATGAACATGCAGGAACTGCGGGAGCTGGTCGAGTTCCTGAAACAGAACGGTATCGCTGAGTTCGAGTTGGACCGTGAAGAGCAGCACGTTCACCTGAAATTTGAAAGTGCGTTTGCGCAGCCCGCAGCGGCCGCCGTGCACTACGCCATGCCGACACCGGCGCATCTTAGCGGCGCTCCGGTGCCTTCGGCCACCTCGTCGCCCGTTGCCATCGCTGCGACGGAAGCCACAGCACCGGCCGCGACACCCGCAGAAGACGCGGCGCACATCGTCAAGTCGCCGATCGTGGGCACCTTTTACGAGAGCTCCGCGCCCGGCTCGCAGCCCTTCATCAAGGTAGGAGATGTGGTCGAGGTGGGACAGGTACTTTGCATTGTGGAAGCCATGAAGTTGATGAACGAGATCGAAAGCGACGTCGCGGGCGAAGTCGTCAGGATCATCGCCAAAAATGGTAGCGCTGTCGAGTACGGCCAGCCTTTGTTCGCCGTGAAGGCTCGGTAGGAAAGCGCCATGTTCAAAAAGGTCCTGATCGCAAATCGTGGCGAGATCGCGTTGCGCGTCATCTCCGCCTGCCAGGAACTCGGCGTCCGCACCGTCGCCGTTTACTCCGAGGCCGACCGCAACAGCCTGCACGTGAAGTTCGCCGATGAGGCGATCTGCATCGGTCCGCCGCGCTCGGCGGAAAGCTACCTGAACGTGCCCGCCGTGATCAGCGCGGCCGAAATTACCGACGTCGACGCGATCCATCCCGGCTACGGTCTGCTCAGCGAGAACGCGAACTTTGCCGAGGTGTGCCGCGCCTCCAACATCAAGTTCATCGGACCACGACCCGAGGTCACGCGCATGATGGGCGAAAAGTCCACCGCGCGACAGACCATGAAGGCGGCGCAAGTACCGATTCTGCCCGGCTCCGACGGCGTCATCGGCACCGTTGAAGAAGCGCTGGTCTGGGCTGATTCCGTGCGCTATCCGGTCATTCTAAAGGCGGTCGCGGGCGGCGGTGGGCGAGGCATGCGCATCGTGCGCTCCCCGGAAGATCTGCCTGGCCTCTTCAACCAGGCCTCGCAGGAGGCGCTGAACGCCTTCGGCAACGGCGACCTGTACATGGAGAAGTTCATCGAGCGCCCCCGTCACATCGAATTTCAGGTGCTCGCCGACGAACACGGCAACGTTATGTCGCTCGGTGAGCGCGAGTGCTCCATCCAGCGCCGCCATCAGAAGCTGATTGAAGAAGCTCCATCGCTTCAGGTCACGCCCGAAATTCGAGCCCGTCTCGGAGGCGTCATCGAGCGCTCCCTGCGTGAAATCGGCTACTGGAATGCCGGCACCATCGAGTTTCTGATGGATGAGGACGGCGAAATCTACTTCATCGAGATGAACACCCGCATCCAGGTGGAGCACCCGGTCACCGAAGCCATTACCGGCATTGACCTGGTCAAGGCGCAGCTCCGCATCGCCAGCGGAGAGAAACTCTCCGGCATCGTGCCCGAGCGGCCCACCCTTCGCGGCCACGCTATCGAGTGCCGCATCAACGCCGAACATCCCGAGAAGTTCACGCCTTCAGCCGGCAAAATCACCGCATTCAACCTGCCCGGTGGCAATGGCGTCCGCGTCGATACCGCGCAGTACAGCGAAGGCGTCGTTCCGCCCTACTACGACAGCATGATCGCGAAGGTCATCTGCCACGGCAAAGACCGCGAAGAAGCCATGAACCGCATGCAGCGCGCGTTGAGCCAGTTCGTCGTCGAAGGTATTCACACCACGATCTCGCTGCAGCAAAAAATCTTTGCAGACCCTGACTTCCGCCGCGGCGACTTCGACACCAAATTCATGGAACGCTTCCTTGAAGGCGAAGCAAAGCGCAAAGCGACGGGCACGTAACTGAATCGACACATGGAACCATCGCCCCGCATCGCCTTCGCCCGCCGCATCGCCGCGCACGACCCTACGCTGCGCGTCTACGCAATCCTGGATGCCGACACCTGCGTCCGCCGGAACCTGCCCCTGCTCGAGACCGTACAGGCGTGGCGCGAAGCCGGTATCCAGATCATCCAATACCGTGACAAAGCCGCAGGCCCCGACACACTCCGCAGGAACGCCCGCGCACTGCGCGACATCTTCCCGCAAGGTGAAGCCTTCCTGATCCTGAACGACCATCCGGACCTCATTTCCGAGTGTGATTTTGATGGCGCTCACATCGGCCAGACCGATATCACCGCAAGCGAAGCCCGCAGGCATCTCGGCCCCGACCGCATCCTCGGAGTCTCGACGCACTCCGCCGACCAGGCGCTTGCGGCGAACAGCACCGAAGCCGATTACGTTGCCGTCGGCCCTGTCTTCGCGACAAGCACCAAGGCCAACGCCGAGCAGGTAGTCGGACTCTGCGGCGTACAAGCCGCCCGCGCCGTGACCACCAAACCACTCGTCGCCATTGGCGGCATCGGCCTTGGCGACGCCCGCTCCGTTCAGACGGCAGGCGCTGACTCGGTCGCCGTCGTTTCCGCGCTGCTGCCTTCCAGCAACCTTGCCGAGGTCAAAGCGAGAGCACAAGACTTTCTTGCTCGTTTGAAGTAAAAACGAACTCACACGTGCTTACAGGATCGCAAGCAGCCGTCCCAGCCGGCACCAGCACCCAGCAACAGTTCGTGAAGGGCCTGGGTCTGTTTTCCGCCACGGCCATTGTGGCCGGCTCCATGGTGGGCTCCGGTATCTTCATCGTCTCTGCAGACATGGCGCGCATCGTCGATTCCCCGGCATTGCTGATCGCAGCCTGGCTCGTTACAGCGTTGATGACGATCATCGGCGCGCTCAGCTATGGCGAGCTTGCCGCCATGATGCCCAAGGCTGGCGGCCAATACGTGTACCTGCGCGAGGGGCTTGGCCCTGTGTGGGGCTTTCTTTACGGATGGACACTTTTTCTCGTGATCCAGACCGGCACCATCGCTGCCGTTGCGGTCGCCTTCAGCAAATTCCTTGGTGTTTTCTTCCCCTCGGTCTCAACAAAATACTGGATCTGGCATGGTGGTCACGTGCCCGCCATCCACCTTGGCCCCATGGTGCTGGGCAACATGGATTTCGGCCTTTCGACCGCAAACCTCGTTTCAATCCTGCTGCTCACGCTGCTCACCGCGCTGAATACGCTGGGAGTGCGGCTCGGCGCGTGGATCCAGAACGTTTTTACCTCGGCCAAGCTGCTCGGCCTTGCCTTGATCGTCATCTTTGGCCTGGTCGCACGCAACGCCCTGGCCATCTCCTCGAACTTCGCAAACGGCAACTTCTGGCGCAACGCAAGCTGGCACACGTTGCACCCGGTCACCGTAGGAGAGGGTGGTCCCACGGCCTTGGTCGGCTTGCTGACCGTCATTGCCGTGGTCCAGGTCGGATCGCTGTTCTCCAGTGATGCCTGGAATAACGTGACCTTTACCGCGGGCGAGATCGAAAATCCGCGCCGCAACCTGCCGCTGTCGCTGGCCCTCGGCACTGGAATTGTGCTCTTGCTTTACGTCGCGGTGAACTTCATCTATCTGGCGGTACTGCCGCTGCACGGTGACCCGCACTCGGGTTCCATTCTTGGCCGTGGTGTTCAGTACGCGAGCGAAGACCGGGTCGCAACCGCAGTGATGAAACAGGCGTTCGCCGGGTACGGTGAGCGCATTATGGCCCTGGTCGTGCTAATTTCCACGCTTGGATGTGTGAATGGCATGATCCTGGCCGGCGCCCGTGTGTATTACGCCATGAGCGAAGACGGGCTCTTCTTCCGTGCCGCTGGAAGACTGTCAAAAGCGAGGGTGCCCGCCGTCAGCCTGTGGGTGCAGTGGGCGTGGACTTGCCTGCTGTGCTTGTCTGGCAGCTATGGGCAGCTGCTCGACTACGTCATCTTTGCCGTGCTCGTCTTCTACGTGCTCACCTTGCTGGCCCTCTTCCGGCTACGCCGCACTCGCCCCGATGCTCCGCGCCCGTACCGGGCCATTGGGTATCCCGTGCTGCCGGCGCTCTACATCGTCATGGCATTGTTCATCAGTGGTGTACTCTTACGCTACAAACCCCAGTACACCTGGCCGGGCCTCCTGATCGTGCTGCTGGGGCTTCCGGTTTACTTCTTTTGGCGCGCGCGCAGCCGTGCCATCGTACCCTTTGCGGCAGGCAAGTAAGTAAGCAGCACACGCACTTTACATCGCAGGAGCACACCACCACGATGCCCAGCCTTTTTGCCCGCAAGTCGATGACGGTCTTGCTTTCAGAAGCTCGAGAAGAAGGCGCCCACACTCTTGAGCGCACACTTGGTCCATTTCAACTGACTGCCCTTGGTATCGGCGCAGTGATCGGCGCGGGCATTTTCGTACTCGCCGGCCTGGGCGCGCACTACGCCGGCCCAGGGCTCATGTTGTCCTTTGTGCTGAGCGGCCTTGGCTGCGCTTTTGCGGGGCTCTGCTACGCCGAGTTCGCCGCTATGATCCCACTTGCCGGCTCGGCGTACACCTACGCCTATGCGACGCTCGGCGAGCTGATCGCCTGGATCATTGGCTGGGACCTAACACTTGAGTACGCGATGGGTGCAAGCACCGTAAGCTCAGGCTGGTCAAATCACTTTATCGAGCTAATGGACATCGTCCACATACGCTTTCCTTTGTGGCTTGCTTACGACCACTGGACCGGCTTGGGCGTCGCGCTCGAGCAGGTCGCGCGCTCAGTCATGAGCACGCAGTTTCCATCGCTCGTGGCCGGATCGCAGGAGTACATCGCCAAGCTGGGCGAACTGAAGGCAGCACCCACTGCGGACATGGTGGCGCGCGCTCACCAGGTCTTGAATGCTCCGACGATCGGCGGCCATGAGATCGGCATTAACTTACCGGCATTCCTGATCGCCATCCTCGTCACGACCATCCTCGCCATCGGCATCAAGGAAAGCGCGAAGTTCAACGCCACCATCGTGGTTGTGAAAGTCGCCGTCGTACTGTTCGTGCTCGGCCTGGGAGCTCATTATGTCAGTGCCGCCAACTGGGGTCACGACTGGCACACCTTTGCGCCATACGGGTTCGGCGGCATCGGCGCGGGCGCGGCATATATCTTCTTTGCCTACATCGGCTTCGACGCCGTCTCCACCACCGCGCAGGAAGCCAAAAATCCGCAGCGAGATCTGCCCATCGGCATCATCGCTTCTTTGTGCGTGTGCACTCTGCTTTATATCGGGGTCGCCGCGGTCCTGACTGGCATGGTGCCGTGGGCGCAGATCAACATTGAGGCGCCGATCGCCCGTGCCTTTCTTGACCGCAATCTTGTCTGGGCCAGCGACATTATTACTCTGGGCGCTCTCGCCGGGCTCACGTCCGTCATGCTTGTCATGCTCCTGGGCCAGACGCGCGTGCTGTATGCCATGGCCAACGACGGTCTGCTGCCGAAGCGCTTCTTCGCCGAAATCCACCCGCGGTTCCGCACACCCTTCAAGAACACCTTTCTTGTCGGCACGCTCGCCGGCGTCGTCGGTGCACTCACGCCGATTGACGATATCGGTAAGATGGTCAACATCGGCACCCTGCTTGCCTTCGTGATTGTCTGCATCGCCATCGTGATTCTGCGCCGCACGGAGCCAGACCGCGCGCGTCCTTTCCGTACGCCACTGGTGCCGCTCGTTCCGATCCTGGGCGTCATCTTCAATGGTTACATGATGATCAAGCTCGGCTGGTTGAACTGGGCACGCCTGATTGTGTGGCTTGTGATCGGCCTGGTCGTGTACTTCTCCTATGGCCGCCGGCATAGCCTCGTGCAGCAGCGGGCAGCAGGCCTGCTTCCTGCCGTTGATGAAAGATGAGTGTCTGCGTCAGCAGACAAATAAAAAGCGAACGGCCTGTCGGTCGTTCGCTTTTTTTATGGGTGCGTTCGCGGCGAGGAATCGACCGTGACGGTAGCCGCATGCTCAGGGTCATCCCGCAGCCGCAGAAACAGCGTATGCCCGTCCGCCGGACGCGGAACGCGCAGCGTATTTGCTGCAAATCCCTCGGGTACCTCGGCCGCCTTCGCGAAGCTCGCATCCGGCGACGTCGACGCAATCAGGTACAGGTTGCTGCCCGTCAGCACGCATGGCAGTTCGGTTTGAGGTGATACCGCTTCCTGCGCCTCCGGCCCGGTACTCGCCGCCACTGCGGGCCCGGCGACCACTCCACCGTGAGCGCCGGGTCGTGTGGCACACGTGATCTGCTGTACAACTGGCGTGCGCACTAATGTGCCAAGTGGCTCCCAGTCCGACGCCGTCTCAGTCGTAACCACACGGAATTGCAGCGGGCCAAACGCGGACGCTCCGAAAGACTTTTCCGGGTTTAGGAATGCCAGCGCGGTATGGCTGTCCTGCAGCACCAGGGAACCGTCTGCCAGCGTCAGCTCTGTGTGAAGAGTGCCGTCTGTCGTACCGACTTCCACCTTTTCCGACCGGCTAAATTTGGCCGGCGACTCGGACCGCAGTGCCACCGTCACCTTGCTGTGTAGCGGCAGAGCATCCGCGTCCGTCAATGCAAGCGGCAGGCCCGCATCGCCCGGAAGCGCCGTCGCCGTCCGGTTCAGCACCGTTACTGAGGGCCGCGCCGCATCCACTACATACGCGGTCGTCAAGGTGCGTCCATCGCGAAGCAGCAAAGTCGTCGACCCATGGTCGCCAGCCTTGAAATTGTGTTTGGGTTTTGCCTTGCCCGAATCTGCGGTTCCACTTGCCAGGCTCAAACGCAGCGTCGTGCCATCGCCGCTTGAATCGCTAGAAGGCTGAAGCGAAACACCATCCATCGAACCTTCCTGCACTTCTTGTAGACCCGTGCCGGTCAGCGTGGCGAACCCATCGCCTGCGTGCAGACGGAGCTCCCGGGGCCGCGTCACGTCGGAGTAGGCCACCACCTGGACGCGCTGCACCTGTGCGTCCCCGAACTGCTGCACCTGCAGCGTCAGACCACCGGGTGCAGCCTTTTCAAGTGGCAACGTCACATTCAGTGTGTTGGGCGCGCCGTCCCGGTCCGGGCGCCAGTTCAACGGCTTCAATCCAGCGTCGGCCTGCAGCAACACTTGCTCCGTGCATCCTGTTCCGGTGGAACGTAGCACCAGCGTATTCGTGCGGCCGGCGAATAACTCCGTCCGCGGCGCCGCATTCCAATCGGCTCCGACGCGCTGCTGCAGGGGAACAGTTAACCCCACAAAATGGTCAAATCCCCAGTAGCCACGGACCGTACCACTGATCTGAATCGGTCCTTCCGTCGCTGCGGGTACCGCCGCTACTCTGGCCGCTGCACGAACTGGCGGGGTCGACGCTGTGGCCAGGGGGGCGGCGGAGCCAGGCGTTACATCATGTCCTTGACTGTCTCGCGCGGGCGGTGCTGCCGCGGCAAGCGGCTTCCGCTCATCGCCTTCGGCAACGACCAGTCCACCCTCAAACGCGTCCGGCATCAGCGGCAGATCCGTCCGCCCGTCCGCTGTCGGATGATCCAGGTGCAGCACCAGATCATGCGCAAAGCCTGTCGCAAACACCAGCGGGGCGCCGTTCAACGGCAACACCATCTTCGACTGCAGCAGGCAAGAAACGTGATTCGGATCCTGCAACTGGAGTGGCGGTGGGTCCGCTTTTCGAATCGCCGGCAGCGCGATCACGATCACCGATTTCGGATCGTGAAAGGACGGCGCCGCATTCAGCCGAAGATTCAGTGCGTCCCCATTCGGAAAGGCGATCGCAGGAATGTATTGGAAATGCGCTGTGTGCAAGCCAGTCATCAAGCGAATTACATCCAGCACCGTTCCCACATACGCGCTATAGGCAGCAGCACCCGTGTTGGCGACAACCGGCGTGCCCTGCATGGCGCCGATCAGGTTTGACGTATCGCCATTCGTGATCCATTGCGCTAGTCTCTGGCCATGGCCGTCGTCCAGCAGCAGAGCCGTGCCGCTCTGGCGTAGGCAACCCAACTGCTCATCCGCAGGGCGCTTGAAGCACTCGTCGTTCGGCTTCAGGTTCAGCGTGGCCGCCAATTTGCGTGAGTGATCCAGCAGTTCCGCCGGCGAGTTCGGCTGTACCCGTTGCAGTGCCTGCGCATAGCGCTCGATGCGCGATTGCTCAAAGCTTGCCTCATTCAGGTCCTGCGACGCGCGCACAAACGTGCCCGGACGACCCTGCACGGCGCTCTTCAGCGTCGAGAAGTCACCGCCAGTTTCCGGCGCAATGAACATCAGTGCCTGCTCCGCCTCGGGCGGCACCGTAACCGTTACGCCTTCGGCGCGGGTCTTCTTGTTCCAGGTTTCAATGCGGGTGAACCATTTGTCAGGAGGCGGATTGGTCGTACCGCGCAGAAAGGCGATCACCAGCAGAAGATGCACCGATTGCGAAGGGGGCAGGTCCGCGTGCACCTGCAGCTTGTCTCCGGGCTGCAGATTGGGTACGGACGCAATCGGCAGGGAAGTGTCGCCACGCGTCACATGGACGTCGATCTTGGGCCCAAGCAGGTCAAAGCGCTGCTGGCCGCGGGCGGTGAGCGCACTTACTGCCGCGAGCGCGAGCGCCGCCGCCCCTGCATACCTGCTACTGCGCTTGCCGAACACCATGCATCCCGTTAGACGATTGCTGCGGCGCAGGCGTCGCATGGAATGCCGATGAAGAAACTGGCTTCCGGAAGCAGTTTGTCGCAGCATTGCGCTGCATTACGACAACGAACGCCGTTACTGCGTCTGCGATACGCCCGCCAGCAGGTCGTCGCTTGACATGCGAGAAGACGCCTTGTCATTCGCGATGACACCGTCGCGAATGGTAACGACGCGGTTGGCATACTCCGCAATGTCCGGTTCGTGCGTGACCAGGATGATCGTGTTGCCCTGCCGATGCAAGTCGGCAAACAGACCCATGATCTCGATGCTGGTCTTTGAATCCAGGTTGCCGGTCGGCTCGTCCGCCAGAATGATCGACGGCGAGTTGACCAGGGCACGCGCAATCGCAACGCGCTGCCGTTGTCCGCCTGACATTTCGTTCGGCTTGTGGTGCATGCGCGTGCCCAGACCCACGGACTCCAGCACCTCCGTCGCGCGCTGAATCCGCGCTTCCGCCCCGGTGCCGTTGTAGATCAGGGGCAGTTCCACATTGTGCAGCGCCGTGGCGCGCGGTAAAAGGTTAAAAGTCTGAAATACGAACCCAATTTCCTTGTTGCGAATGCGCGCCAGCTCGTCATCGTTCAGTCGTGAAACGTCGTGCCCATTCAGGCAGTAACTGCCCTGTGACGGCGAGTCCAGGCACCCGATCAAATTCATCAGCGTGCTCTTGCCCGAGCCCGACGGTCCCATGATCGCCACGTATTCGCTGTGCTTGATCCGCAGGTTCACACCGCGAAGGGCATGCACCTCCTGATCGCCCATCTGATACGTCTTCCACAGGTTGTCGGTAGCGATGACCTCGCCCGGAACGCAGGTCACACCATCGGTTGCGTGCGGGGTCATGGTTGCTGTCGCCATCGTTTGCTCTAAACCTCGTGTTCTGTGTTAAGACGCCGAACTGCTGGCGGTGTCCTTGTCCGTATCCTGCTTCACGGCCGTTCCGCTCTTCAGTGTACGCAGCGTCTTGAATCGTCCGGTAACCACCTGCGCGCCGGGCGTCAGGCCACCTGTTACTTCGATGTCGGTCGCGCCAGTGACCCCCGTTGAGACCGGTTGGAAATCGACGCGCTGCTTTCCATTGATCTGCTTGACGAGGAACACGCCTTGCACGGTGGGCGCTTTGGTGCTCGCGGCGACCTCGTTTCCGGCTCCCTTCGGCTCTTTGCCGTTGTTCTTTAGGAACACGGTCTCGGCCGCGGGATCACGGTTCACCAGGGCCTGCAATGGCAGCACCACAGCATTGTTTACCTGTGCGGTTCGAATCTTTGCCGTGGCGGATAAACCAGGCCGAAGCTCGTCATTGTTCTGTCCGCTCACGTTGTCCAACGTTACGACAATCTTAAAATCCTTCGCCTCTTCCGTACCGGTCGTGGACTGCGATGTCGCGATGCCCGTGGTGCGCAGCAGTGCCTGATCGCCCACCTCCGTCACGCGTCCCTTGAACACCTTGCCGGGCAACGCGTCTACCGTCACATCGACAGGCTGGTTCAGCTTTACGTTGACAACGTCCGTCTCGTCCACCTTCACCTCGGCCGTAATCACGCTCATGTCCGCCAGCGTCATCAAGGTCGAGCCCTGCGTGTTCTGAATGCCTGGAACCATCGTCTCGCCTTCGCGCACCGGCACGTTCGTCACCAGGCCGTCAAAGGGAGCGCGCGAGATGGTTTTGTCGAGCGCGTCGTAGTTGGCCCGCTGGGAAGCAATAGCCTGCTGCACATGGCTGCGCTGCGAGGCGGTCTGAGCCTGTGCCTGGCTGAGCGCGGCGACCCGCTGCTGCACCGTCGCCACATCCACGTCGTAGGCGGCCTTGCGCTGATCGTAGTCCTGCTTGCTGACTAGTCGGTTGTCATATAGCTGCTGATAACGATCAATGTCGAACTTCTTCTGTTGCAGGTCGGCCTTTGCTTGCGCAACGTTCGCCTCCGCAGTTTTTTCTGCGGCCGAATAGCTGCTCACATCCGTCCTGCTTGAGGCGATCGTTGCATCCTGCGCGGCCACCGCGGACTGCGGCTGCACGCTTTCAAGTGTGGCCAATGTCTGGCCTCTTTTCACGTGGTCGCCTTCAAAGGCATACAGGTGCGTGATGCGGCCGAGCGCCGTCGCGCCAATGTTCACATAGGTCTTCGGCTTGATCTGCCCTGTGCCGCTCACCACGGCGACAAGGTCTTGCCGCCCGATACGCGCCATGGTGACCGGCACCACGTCCGCCTGGCTCTTCAGTACGGACGTCACGACGATCCCGGCCAGCAGCACCACGCCCACAATCAGCAGAACGACTTTCTTCCTGGTACTCATGATCTCCATATCCGGAACGATGGCTCACAGTCCCGGCAAGCAAAGTGTAGTACGCCGATGTGCGTCGCGCGGTTCCAAGGTTTCTCGAGAACACGTCGGCACCCGGCAGAATCTCCTTGCTTGCGGAAACAAAATGCTCGCTTCCTGCCATTGTTTCCGTCCAAGCTACATTAGGCCAAACCAAATACGAGCAAATGCCGGTGCAGAATTGGTTGCCTCGCGGGATGGCAAGTTGTTAGGAAAATCACTAGACTGGTCCCATGCCAAGAACGGGGTCGCTCCGATTCTGGCTTGGCGGGAGTAACAGGCAGATGATGCAGGGTCTAAAGCAGGGAATCGGTGCAGCTGTCCTCATTGGCATGGGGATCGTTTCGGTACAAATACATGGGCAGAACGGCACCTCCGTCTCCGGTGCAGCACAGACGCCTGCAGCAGCGCAAGCCACCCCGGCGGCAACCGATCCGACCGGAAAGGTCAGCAAAACCGAGCCGCAGGAAGAGCACCCCGATCCGACGAAGCGCCGGCTCACCGACCGCGAACGAATTCAGCAGAACAAATACCTGAAAAGCGAAATCAAGGCCGACAGCTCCTGGAACAAGTGGCTGAATCAGGATGTGGTCTGGATCATCACCGACCAGGAGGTTGCTGCGTTCAAGTCGCTCAAGAACGACGAAGAGCGCGAGCAGTTCGTCGAAAACTTCTGGCTCCGCCGCAATCCGAACCCTGAATCGCCGGATAACGAATTTCGCGAACAGCACTACGCCCGTATCGCTTACGCCAACGAGCACTTTGCCGCCGGAAAGCCCGGCTGGAGAACGGACCGCGGTCACGTCTACATCGCCTATGGCAAGCCCGACAGCATCGACTCGCACCCGAGCGGCGGTAACTACCAGCGCCCCATCGATGAGGGTGGCGGCTCCACCTCGACCTTCCCGTTTGAGGTCTGGCACTACCGCTACATCGAGGGCATCGGCGACAACCTCGACCTGGAGTTCGTGGATAGCTGCCAGTGCAACGATTACCACCTGACACTCGATCGCTCGGAAAAAGACGCTCTCAAGCACACGCCTGGCGCCGGTCTGACCCTGTATGAAGAAATGGGTATGACCGACAAGAAGGACCGTTTCAACGGTAGCGGCTTGGAGCAACTCGGCAACGGCCCCTACGCCGCCTCCCAGCAGAGCAAACAGTTTGACCGCCTGAGCACCTACGCCAAGATCATGGCGCCGCCACCGATCAAGTTCAAGGATCTAGAGCAGTACATCTCGAAGTCCGTCATCCTGAAAGGGCCGCCGTTCTACTTCGACGTCCGCACGGATTACGTGAAAGTCACCAACGACACCGTCTTGATGCCTCTTACGCTGCAGATACGCAATCGTGATGTGACCTTCCAGACCAAAGACGGTGTTTCGACCGGAACCGTCAATATTCTTGGTCAGGTATCCAACATCAATCACCGCATTGTGCAGACCTTCGAAGATACGGTGACGGTTCAGGTCCCGTCCGAGTTCCTCGCACGTGAGCAGGCCCAGCGCAATCTCTACTGGAAGTCGGTCCCGCTGCGCCCTGGTATTTACAAAATCGACATCGTGATCAAGGACGTCAACAACCCGGATCACATCGGAACCTGGCGGCGTTCGGTCAACGTACCGAAATATGACGATGAGCGCCTTGCAGCGTCCTCGCTCATCCTTGCCTCCAGCATGGCGCGCGTCCCAACGAAGGAAATTGGCGCGGGCAATTTCGTCATCGGCAACACAAAGGTTGTGCCAAGCGTCTCGTCCAGTCCCATGGTTCCGGTGATCTACAAGCGTAACCAGAACCTGAACTTCTGGATGCAGGTATACAATCTCGGTATCGACGACAAGAGCAAGCAAAACAACGCGGAAATTAATTACGAAGTTGTCGATTTGGCGTCCAACAAGGCGGTATTGCAGACCAGCGAGTCCACGGCCAAGATGAATCCGAACGCCGATCAGGTCACGCTGGAAAAGAGCATGCCGCTCGCCAGTCTGCAACCCGGCAAGTACCAGGTACTTATCAAAGTGAATGACGGCATCTCGAAACAGGAGATTTCGCAATCCGCGCCGTTCACCGTGGAGTAACCTGAAGTGGCAGAACGTGGCTGGTGTCTCTTGCCAGGCGGTCGCAACAACAGTGGTCCAGGTACTACTGAGTTCTAGAAAGGCTTGATGTTTGGCTCAAGTCTTTGCAGGATGGCCAAATGCGCACAGACGCAAAGGCTTGTAAGGTTTGGCCGGAAGCTTCGGCCGGAAGGTAAGGGACGCAGGAGGGGGTCGAAGAACGCACATGCGGTCTTCCCATACACTTGGCTGCTCGGCGACTGTGGCTCTCATAGCCGCAATCGCGTCCTTGTCTTTGCACTCCGCAGCTCCGCTCTATGCGCAGACCAGTCACGGCTCCGGTGGTTACTTCCCTGGCGGCAGTGTCAGCGGGGTCATCGTGGATGCCGAGGGAATCCCGCAAATGGGCGCGCTCGTCCAACTTCTGCTGCAGGACGCCACTCCCGCAGCGACGGCCCTGACCGACAGCAATGGCCGCTACCATGTCACCAATCTTCGTCCCGGCCGTTACCGTGTCCGCGCAAGCGCAGCGCTCTTCCTACCGGCAGTCCGCCAAACGCTTCAGGTTGGCGCGAGTACCCGCGCCGTCGTCAATCTCACTTTATCGACCTTGCTCGCTCCCACGCAGTGGCTGCCCGCAACCCGCCGCACCAGCGATGCCGCTGAGGACGACTGGATGTGGACGCTTCGCTCGTCCACGCTTCGTCCAGTTCTCCGCATGAATGAGGAGGGACATGCAACGGTAGGTGTTTCCAGCAGTTCGCAGGAACGCCATCGCGTTCAGTCGCAGGGCAGAATGGCTGTCTACGCGAACGACGGCGGCTTTGCGCATGGCGGCAACCACGAAGTCCTCACCATGGAGCGCAGCGCCGGGAACGGCTCCGGTGGAGTCTTGCGTGCCGACTTCTCCGGTCCGCGGATTCCATTTCCAGTTGCGCCCTCCGCCGAGATCAGCGGAGGTTGGGGCCGCCAGCTTCCGTTCGGCGCCGCCACGCGAACTGTGGTCACCTATCTTTCGCACCCCGAGCTGTTGAATCAGCAGGGCAGCAACGGCATGCAGGCCATGGTGTTGCGTAACGCCGAACGTATGGAAGTGGGCGATACCTTGCGCGTCGATGCCGGATCCACCGCGCGCGCCTTTAACCTTGGCGGCAACACCATTGCGATGGAACCTTTTGTGCGGGTCTCCTATCGGGCCGGTTCCGATGTCATCATCGCTTACGCATTCACGGCATCACGGGGCATCTCGCAGCTTGAAGACCTGGATCGAGTCGCGCCGGCCACGCCGCTCGCCGTCCGCCGTAACGGAAAGCTGCGGCTCTCAGGCGGTCACGCAAATGCGATCTCCCTTGCGGTCCGCACCCCAAGACAAGGCAAGTTGCAGGTGGAGGCGTACCGTGAAGCGATCACCGCTCCATTGTTCTCCGGCGTGGGTGCGCTTACATCGGCTGATACGGCCGGCCTTGCAATGCTCTCCGATCCGACCACGCAGACCTATGTGATGGCGGGTCGCGACTTCGACGGTACGGGCGTCCGGCTCTCGCTGGATCAGCCGGTCACGGACAGCCTTTCAGTTTCGGCCAGTGTCGCAGACGGCAGTGCCTTGGTAAACGAGGCGATTGCGCCCGCGCCCCTTGCCACTGCGGCTTCGCAAACCGGCGTCCATCAGGCGCTTAGCGCCACGATACGAGCCCGCGCGCACTTTGCCCGTACTGGAACGCGCGTCGAAGCTGGCTACCGCTGGCAGCGCGCGAATACCCTCACAGCCGTGGACTCATTCCGTTCCGCACAAGACCCGGCCTATCTCGGTCTGCTGCTACGTCAAAGCCTGCAACACTTGCCGCTACTGCCGAACGGTCTGGAAGCGATAGTGCAGGTGCAGAATCTGTTGGATGAGGGCTATCAGCCAGTCCTCTCCAGCGACGGCCATACACTTTACCTCGCGCAGTCGCCCCGCATGCTGCAAGCTGGTCTGGCCTTCACCTTTTAAGGCCACGTCTCCAGCTTTGAATCCGGAACGCCTCCGCCTCTCGCACTACGCGTGTGGTATCTTTATCCAGTAAGCAAGCGGTTCACGGTGGAGCCTTGCTCCCGTCACCGTTCTGTTCGGACGCGTAGCTCAACTGGCAGAGCATTCGACTCTTAATCGACAGGTTGTAGGTTCGATTCCTACCGCGTCCACCATTTCTGAACATTCACATGTAGCAAAGCAGAGCCCTCCCTTGCATCTCTGCTGCTTGTTTTTGTAACTAAAAGGGTATGCCTTTCTCCAAAGGATTTCGTATCGGCCCACTGCTTGCCGGCGCGATCCTGATTGTGCTGCTGAACACCTGGTTCGCAGTCGCGTCCGTTCGCACGCTCAGCCAGAGCGAATATTGGTTATCGCACACGTGGCAGGTCATCGGACAAGTGGAAGCGATCGTCGCATCTGTCCGCCAGGCTGACTCCAGCGCGCGTGGCTTTGTCATCACCGGCGATGCCAATGTTCTCTCGTCGTACTATCTCGCGAAGCAGCAAGTCGGGCCGCAGGTCGACGAGTTTGAGCGGCTTTCGGGAGATAACCCGAAACAGCGCGCCAACACCGCGAACATGAGGCAAATTATCGCGGGCCGTTTCGGCCTGCTTGACCGCGTGATCGTTGCGCAAAAAACAGGCGGGATCGCCGCAGCGACGCCTCTCATCTCTTCCAGCATCAGCATGCCTGATATGCAGCGTCTTCACCTGCTCGCGAACGAGATGCAGGATGAAGAGCGACGCCTGTTGGCAATTCGTGAAGTGGATGTACACCGTAGTTCTGTGGTCGCTCTGCTTGCAATCGCTCTCGCCAGCGGTCTCGACCTGCTTTTGCTCATTGCGGTAGGCCGAATTTTGCTTCGCGAGCGCGAGGTCCGCCTCCAAACGGAATCCGCAAACGAGCGACTCGAAACCGCGAATGCCGAAATTGCGCAGAACGCCGAAGTCATTCACGTGCTGAATGCCGAACTCGAAGAGCGTGTGCGCGTTCGTACCGCCGAGCTCGAGAGCACAAATCGCGAACTCGAAGCCTTCAGCTACTCCGTCTCTCACGATCTGCGCGCACCGCTGCGCACCATCGACGGTTTCAGCCTGGCATTGCAAGAGGATTACCAGGACGCGGTAGACGACGTGGGGCGGGATTACATTCAGCGTGTTCGCGGGGGTGTCCAGCGCATGGGCGGCCTTATCGATGCGCTTCTCCAGCTTTCGCGCATCACGCGCGCGGATCTCACGCGGCGGCAGGTCGATGTGACCGCGCTTGTGGAAAGCGTCGCGAGAAACCTGAAAGAGGAGAATCCGGCCCAGACCATCCACTTCGACATCGAGCAAGGCATGCAGGCCGACGCTGATCCTGATCTGTTGCGCGTGGCTTTTGAGAACTTAATGGGCAACGCCGTCAAGTTCAGCTCCAAGGTGCCCGTCAGCCTCATCCGCATCTCTTATCACCCCGAACAGAAGAGCTTCGAGGTCACCGATAACGGCGCCGGCTTTGACATGTACTACAGCTCCAAGCTCTTCAACGCCTTCAACCGCCTGCACGGCGACAAGGACTTCAAAGGCTCCGGTATCGGCCTCGCGACCGTCGCTCGCGTGGTTCGACGGCACCATGGAACCATCTCCGCAGAGAGCAGTGTGGGTCATGGCGCATCTTTCCGCTTTACGTTAGGATGAGCCCTATGGCAGAACATCGATCCATCCTGCTGGTCGAAGATGATCCCGACCATGAAGCACTCACCATCCGAGCTCTGAAAAAATCCAACATCGTCAATGATGTGGCGATCGCACGGGACGGAGAGGAAGCAGTGAATATGCTGCTCGGCCCCAACCCGATCAAGCCCCAGGTCATCCTGCTGGATCTAAAACTGCCGAAACTTGACGGTCTGGAGGTGCTGCGTCGCCTTCGTGAGAATGACGCTACGCGCACACTGCCTGTTGTCATTCTCACCTCCTCAGACGAGGAGCGCGACGTGATGCGCAGCTATAGTCTTGGCGTCAACAGCTACATCCGCAAACCGGTGAACTTCACCGACTTTGCCGAGGCCACTCGCCAGCTTGGCATGTACTGGTTGGTGCTGAACGAATGCCCACCCAAAGCGTAGACGCACGCCCCCTCCGGATTCTGCTCGTAGAAGACAATGCGGACGACGCCGCCTTGCTTGAGCGTCATCTTCGCAAGTCCGGTTTTCAGGCCGTCGTAAACCGTGTTGAGACATCCGAAGCTTTTCGTACCGGACTCACTGCAGTTCCGCCGCCTGAGGTTGTCCTCGCCGATTACAACCTGCCCAGCTTCAGTGGTCCCGAGGCGCTTCACCTGCTCCGTGCCTCCGACCTCGACCTGCCGTTCATCATGATGTCCGGCGCCATGTCAGAGGAGACCGCAGTCGCCAGCATGCGGGCCGGCGCGCAGGACTACGTCATCAAACAGAATCTTGCCAGGCTCGTTCCGGCGCTTGAGCGTGAGCTGCGTGAGGCGGAAGCCCGCCGCTCACGCCGCGCTGCGGAAGCCGCGCTGCAAGCCAGCGAAGCCCGGTTTCATCGGCTGGTCGATGCGATGCCCATCGGTCTGCTGCTCGGCGACGCCGCCGGACGCATCACGTATGCGAATCAGGCCGCAGGTCTTTTACTTGGCTACAGTGCCCCATCTCTGCTGGAAGGCGCAATGCGCCTCGACCAGCTCGGCGTCGCCCGCGGCTTGGAGCACACACCCGGTGAAACGCGCGAAATCACTCTGGAACGCGAGGACCAGAGTGCCGCCGAGCTCTTGGTCGCTGCCGCCTATCTAAACCCGGACACAACTGCCGAGGACCGCGAACTCGCCGTCTTCATGGTCGATCTCAGCAAACAGAAGCGTGGCGAAGAGATTCTGCGCCGCACCGAAAAGCTAGCTGTTGCCGGCCGCCTCGCCGCCTCCATTGCGCACGAAATCAACAACCCGCTTGCTGCCGTGACCAATTGCCTCTTCCTCGTCAGTAACAGCGAACTCACTCCCGAAGGACGTAACTTTCTGGAGATGGCTCAAAAAGAGCTGGATCGCGTTGCCCAGATCACGGTACAGACGCTACGCTTCCATCGGCAGTCCAGCCGCGCCGTCTTGAGTGACCTTCGCGATTTGGCAGAGACGGTCATTGCACTGTTTGAGTCGCGCCTGCGCCGGTCGGAGATTACGATCCGCCGTGACTTCGGGAATGCGCAACCGCTGCTGTGCTTTGAGGGAGAAATCCGGCAGGTGATCGTGAACCTGCTCAGCAATGCATTCGACGCATCGGGTCCAGGTGGCGAGATCACACTGCGCACTCGCCAGATCCGTGTTCCTGACCACGATTGCCAAGGCATCGTATTTACCGTGGCCGATCGTGGAACTGGCATCCCAAAAAGCGCGCTTACCCATCTTTTCGAGCCATTCTTTTCGACAAAGGGCATCACCGGCACTGGCCTGGGCCTTTGGGTCTCCAAGGAGATCGTGGAGCGCCATGGCGGCAGCATTCACGTGCACAGTCGGGTACGCACGGCCAATCGGCCCGGAGGAACTGTCTTCCGCATCTTCTTACCGCTTGGCGGCATTCCAACGCCCGCACCGAGCGCTGAGAGCGTTCCCGAAGGTTAGATCGTCGCACCGAGTATTCGCCCGTGAGTATCACGGGCGAACAACTCCGCCCGACCGCAGACTGAGATCAGTCTACAAACTCCACGTCGGTTTTCATTGGAATCACGCCGCGCTCATAGCCCATTGCCAACAGCTTGCGAATTGCCTCGCGCCCGTCCTCACCGTAGTTCAGCGTTCGCTCGTTCACATACATGCCAACGAACCGGTTCGCCAGCGTCGTATCCAAATCGCGGGCAAATTGCATTGCATACTCCAGTGCCTCTGTGCGGTGGTCCAGCGCGTGCTGAATACTGTCGCGCAGCGCCTGCGTGCATATGTGCATCGCATCGGCACCGAGCGATCGCCGGATCGCATTGCCGCCCAGGGGCAAGGGAAGCCCGGTCAGTTCGCGCCACCACTGGCCCATGTCCAGGATCTTGTGCAGACCGCTCTGGGCATACGTCAGCTGACCTTCGTGAATGATCAGCCCTGCTTCATATTCTCCACGCAGTACCGCCGGAATGATCTGGTCAAACGGCACGGTGACCGTCTCCACGTCGGGCGCAAATAGCTTCAGTGACAGGTATGCCGTGGTGAGTACACCTGGTACGGCGATGCGCACCTTCTTCACGTCATCGAGAGACATCGGCCGCGGCGCGATGATCATCGGACCATAGCCATCGCCCACTGACCCGCCGCACGCCATCAGAGTATATTCGTCCTGCATATACGGGTACGCGTGGAATGAGATTGCAGTCACGTCATAGTACGGATCGTGGATCGCGCGCTGGTTCAGCGTCTCAATGTCCGTCAGAACATGCGTGAACTTGTAGCCTGGTACACGAATCTTGTTGGTCGCGAGACCGTAAAACATGAAGGCATCGTCGGAATCGGGGCTGTGCGCAATCTTGATCTCGCGCACGTCAACTGCAGTACTGCTCATTCAATCACCATCTAAGATTTGTTAGGAAAACTACTGACGTACCCGCGTCGACCACGCCGCGACGATGCCGGAAGCCGCCATAATCTTGATCAACTCTCCGGGCAAGAATGGACCAACTGCCGATGCAAGCACAACCTGCGCACTCGCATGGGTGAGCACCGCCAACTGCGCGGCACCCGCCGTAAACAGCACTACAATTGCCGCGAAGCACGCGTACATCGCCGCGATAAACGGGGGACGCGAACGCAAAGCCGGGTAGAGAGCTCCGGCGATCATTGCGACCAGCGGATAACTCCAAAGGAAGCCACCTGTGGGTCCGGCCAGCTGCAGCAACCCGCCCGGGCCATGCGGCTGAAACACGGGCAATCCCATTGCTCCTTCGGCCAGGTACAGCACCATGGTGGCGAAACCAAGCGACGGCCCAAGCAGCAGGCCCACCAGCAGCACCGCCATGGGCTGCAGCGTGAACGGGATCGGCGTCCAGGGCAGTGGCACCGTCACATGCGCAGCCACCGCGACGGCCAGGCTGCCAAGCAGGGCAATGCCGGCCCGGCGCAGCCACATTGAGCTGCCAGACTGAGCAACAGCAGACGCTTCGGCCAGTGTTGCGGTGGACTCCTTCACCATCGAACTCTCCTCGTACCCTGCGGGACGGTGTTTCCATTGTAAGCGGGACACCGTGTCTCGATTCGAGTAACCGGCCCAAAGCAGGCGAGCGACGTCGCTGTTCGCCCATGCCGTTCCCAAAACGGTGTGCCTCGTTAGGTTCATCCTCTCGTTACTGGTTGCGCTGTGCTGCCAGCGCAGCGCAACATAGCAGGTGATGGCCCCCGCTTCCAACAGCAAACGAACCGGCAAATGGATGAGGCGTGTATCGCGCGTGGGCGAAGGCCTGTACAGCAACAGGCGCCGGATCGCCACGGTTGCGGTCGCGATTCTGACTGTTCTGGTTGGCTACCACGTTGTCTTCGGACGCGACGGCCTGACCGCTTTTCGCAACAAACAGCACGATCTTCACGACCTGAAGCGTGAGACGGTTTCGCTCCAGCGCGAGAACGGCCAGCTTCAGGGCCACGTCGACCGTCTTACCAGCGATCCCAACGCTATCGAGCATCAGGCTCGCGAAGACCTTCACTACACCCGGCCAGGCGAAGTCATCGTCACCCTGCCCAGCAACGACAACGGGAAGCACTAGAGGACGTTTCCGCGGCTTTCTGGGCACGTGATAGCTGCATGAAAAGCTCGTGTGTTCCGGCGTTGCGTTGCGCTGACTGCCTAGTTGACCCGCAAGCTTCCATCCAGGTCCACCGCCAGCACGCCATCCTGCACCAGCATGCTGTGGATTTTTAGGTGATCCAGTGTCACCTCATACCCGCTACTCTGGCGCGACCTCGCCAGGGCCGTGCGCAGCAGGTCGGCTGCATCAATCTTCAACTTCTGCGGCAGCTTGCGGCTTAGAAACGGGATTAATAAGGCGTCCAGCTCTTTGTTCCCGGTGAAGCGATCGATCCTCGCGTCGCGAAACCCGATCGTCTCGCCTTCCGCGTCGGGCACCACAGACACATCCGCCTCCGTGTTGAACCCAACGCCGACGCACCTGCCGAACATGCCGGCACCAAGCCGCGAATGCGTATGCACATGGATCACCACGCGGTCATCCTGAAAGCGCACCGACGGTTGATCCACGTAAACAAAGCACGCGGCATTCGCATTGCCTTGGATGTAATACCGTCCGTCCGGCGCATTAAATAATTGTTGCTGCAGCGTGCGCTCCATGGCGCCAGCCGTTACTTTCAGCTCGATGGCGCGCGCGTTGACCGTGGCAAGCAGCATCAGGGTAGGGAAGAGCAGCAGCCGTACCATCCGCAAGCGTCTACTCCGCCGGCGCAATCAGGTTCGTTGAACCCGTTGCTGGCCCGCCACCATTGGCACCAAGACCCAGCTTAATCAGAGCCCGCGAGTCCGGGATCAGCTTCGTCTGCCAACCGTTGTCCGCCTGCAACTTGCGCATGGCGTCGGCACTGGCGTCATCCCAGTGGCCCGACGCGCTTTGCAGGTACCCCGCCTTCACGAGTGCGCCCTGAATCTCGGTCGCACGTGCGTCATCAATGGCCCGCGGACGACTCGAACTCGCGCTGTGGGAAACGCTTTTCGACGTGCCTTTGTTCTGAAGCCCATGGTGCGACCGCGGCGAGGTCGGTCCACGGCGTAGGTGTGACGCCGCTGCCGGAAGGACGACAAGACCTGCGGCGATCACGCTAACGATGCCGCGCTGAAGAAAGCTCGAACGATACATTCAAAACCTCGCGATGAGAGCGCCAGCGCATCTCGCAGAGCGCAACCGAAGTGGGCAATGCCAGCCTACACAGCCAATTCGTACCCATGCAACCTGGATCCGCAGACGAACTGTCCTCATCGAAATGGACGTAAGTGTGCACAAAAAAGCAAGCCGGCGCGTCATGCGCCGGCTTGCTCGTCTTACCCTTCGACCTACGGCAACGTGCCGCCGATGAAGTTGTTCGTCTTCTCACGGCCTTGCGCCAACCGTACGACCAGCACCACGTCATCACCGCTCTTCAGACCGTTGACAATGTTCCGGAACTGTTCCGGATTGTTGACCGGCTTGCGATTGATCTCCGTGATGATGTCGCCCTTCGAGAGTCCACCAGGGCTCATGTCCTCCGCGAAGGATCCCGGAGTCACGCCTGTCACCAGCACGCCACCACTCAGGCCCTTCTGCTGCAGCACATTGGCCGGCACCGCCTGAATCGTGACGCCCAGCTTGCCGTTTGTGGAAGACCCGTTAGTTTGGTCGCCATTATCTTCCTGGTCGTTGTTGTTGCCAGCGTTCGCTGCGGCTTCCACGTTCTTGCGATCGGTGATACCCACCGTCGCCGTGCGCTGGTCCGTTCCGCGCAGGTATCCGATCTGCACTGTGGACCCAGGCTTCCGTGCCGAGATGATTGCAACCAGGTCATCGCCATCCTTCACCGGCTTGCCATCGATGGTCGTGATCACGTCTTGCTGTTGCAACCCCGCTTTTGCCGCGGGCAGACCCGGCGTCACGCTGCTGATCAGCACGCCACCTTTGGCAAACCCGTACTGACGGCTCACCGCCGAAGGCAGACCCGACTGGAACTGGATGCCGATCGACCCGCGCGTCACCTTGTGCTCCGGTGAGATCAGGTCGTTGTACACGTTCACGACCGTGTTCGACGGCATTGCAAACCCAACACCCTGCGAACCCATGCCGCTGGTGTAAATTGCCGTGTTCACGCCGACCACTTCACCTTTCATATTCAGCAGTGGTCCGCCCGAGTTGCCGGGATTAATCGCGGCGTCAGTCTGAATGAACCGCTGAAACTGCGACGGCGCGGGCCCATCCGTGATCGTGCGGTTCTTGGCCGAAACAATACCCGCCGTGACAGTCTGCGACAGCGAAAATGGACTGCCGATCGCCAGTACCCAGTCACCTACCTGCTCGGAGTCGCTGTTGCCCAGCTTCACGGTCGGCAACGTACCGTTGTAGTCGATCTTGATTACCGCCAAATCCGTGTCCTTATCGGTGCCGACTACGTGCGCCGGACGGCCCTGATCGCTCTCCGCATCCGTCGACAGCTTCACGTAGATTTTGTCAGCCTTGTCGACCACGTGATTGTTCGTGATGATGTAGCCGCGCGGGTCCACGATAAAACCGGAACCAAGCGCCCGACGCTCGCCACCGCCACCGCCCATCTCATCGTCATCGCCGCCGTTGTCACCACCCGGGCCCTGGCCGCCGAAGAAGCGGTTGAAGAAATCCTGCATGTCGCCGGGATCGCCGGAGCCGCCGCCATTGCCGCCGCGGCGGCGATTGTTGCGGTTTGCGCGCGGCGTTGTGCTTTGCTTCGCAAACTGCTCGGTGTTGATGTTCACCACCGCCGGCCCGACTTCCTTGGCAATCGTCGTGAACTGGTTGGGCGTGCTGCTGCCGGCTGGAACGCGCAGCGGGGCCGCATCATGGCTGTCCACTGCCTGCTGTGCACCGTGTACGGTGCCTGTCAGCACCGAACCCGTAATAATGCCCGCCGAAAGGGTACCCAGCAGGGCAAAGGTGGCGAGAAACCGATGATCGCGTACGCGCTCGGAAAAAGTCTTGCTCTGGACGTTCTTCGGATCCATGAAAATTCGTGTCCTCAGGTGCTGCCTTGGAATGCCGTCACCGGCGTTCTCTCCAATTTAGACGCAGATATTTGCGCTGGGTATGCTGGCCCGGCACGCAGGAATCGACGTCATTCAGTCCGCGGAAAAAGAGGGCGGATCGTTCGCTGATCGCGAAAGAGCGCGCAAAACACCCTTTTGCCGCGTCGCCTGATCCCATGCCGGCGCGCTTCGAAACAAACTCCTAAACCTCCGGAGACCGATTGACCCCTGATACCTGCAGGTACGCCGCGCTGCACGCGTCCAGCAGCACCAGCAGAATGCGCCGCAGCGCCAGCTCGCGGTTCGTTGCGTCAAACCACTCCGCCGTGGTGTGAATGCCTCCGGCGCGACCGCCCGCTCCCATCGCAATCGCGTCTCGCCCCTGTGCCAGCGGCAGATTTGCATCCGTAGAACCGATGCGCTCTTCGGTCCGCAGCCGCAGGTGCCGGTCGACCGCACGCACACTCGCCAGCAGCGGTGACCTGCTGTCCAGCGATCCTGCGGGCCGGTCGCCAATGCACTCGATCTTGAAGTGCAGCGCACCACGGCAAGGCTGGGCATGGATCTCCAGCACTGCGTCTTCCACCGCTCGGTAGAGCAGCACCTCCAGCCGCAGCAACTCTTCTTCTGAAACCGAGCGGATGTCGACCAGCGCCGTCGCTCTCTCCGGCACGCTGGTCACGCTGCTTCCGCCCTCCAGCCGGCCCACGTTGAATACGCTGCGTGGCTGTTGCAGCAGCGGCTCTACCGCGCACCGCGTCAGGGCCGCTGCCAGGACCAGAATCGGGTTCGCAATCTCCGGTTCCGTCCAGGCGTGCCCACCCGGACCGGTCACGGTCACACGGAAGCGCCGGGAGCCCAGGCCGCGTGTGACAAGCGTCTGCGTTCCCGCGCCTTCCAACGCGATCGCGGCGATCACATTGCGCGCGTAACCAGAGCGCTCGAAAATCTGTCGCATGCCCCGCAGGTTGCCTTCAGCCTCCTCGCCCACGTTTGCCGCAAATAGCACATTCGCCGCATACGCATCGGGGTCGGCCGCGCTCACCGCCGCCAGCGCCAGCAGCGCGGCAAGCCCCGCTCCGTTGTCCGCAGCGCCGGGCGCTCGCAGCAACGGGCCATCCTCCGTGGGCGCAATCATCACTTCCGCCGGGAAGACGGTATCGAGATGGGCTGATAAAAGCACCAGCGGCTGTCCAGGTTGGTACGTTCGCAGCCAGCCGAGCGCATTCCCCTCGGCATCGATCCGCACGTCGCACAATCCGAACTCACGAAAGCGGTCGAGGAACCATGCAGCGCGCGCCGCCTCCGCAAACGGCGGAGCGGGTATACCGACCAACTCACGTTGCCACGTGCGGATCCGAGGCTCCTGCAGGTGCAACCACTGGAATGCCCGATGCGTGCTGCCGCGCGCCGCAATCTCCTGCACCCGTGCGAATGCTGCCGGATTCAAGCAATCACCTCGGCACTTGTCTTTGCGTAGCGGTCCCCATCCACCTCGCCACGGTAGACCACACGCGTGAGTGACAGGCCCTGCGGAGGCGCCGTGATCCCTGCCGCGGCACGGTCGCGCGCGGCAAGAACGCCGGGCAGGGAACCCCCTGGCCGCCGTCCCGTTCCGATCTCCACAAACGTCCCCACCAGGTTCCGAACCATGTGGTGCAGAAATCCGCCCCCCGCAACGCGGTACACCAGCAAACCGTTCTCCTCCGTCCACTCGGAGGTAAAAATTGTCCGCACCGTGGACGCCGCCTCCATCGCTCGCCGTGCACTCGCATCCGGATCGCTCGCGGCGAATGAAGTGAAGTCGTGCGTTCCAACCACATCGGCTTCCGCCTGCCGCATCCGCGACAGCAGCAGCGGCCAATGGCAGTCCCACACCGCCCGGGCCAGCAGCGGCGGGCAGATTCGTTCGGCTGCATCACTTGGCAAACGCCTCTGAAAGATGCGATAGGTGTACAGCTTCCAAGCCACGTCGCCTCGCGCATGAAAGCTGTCCGCAGCTATCTCCGCCGACATCACGCGCACGCTGCCGGGCAGCTTGCGATTTAACGCACGCAACAGGCGTTCCGGCGGGATCGCCGCCTGCAGCCTCACGCTCACCACCTGCCCATCCGCGTGCACGCCGCTGTCCGTCCGCCCCGATCCCTGCGGCAAAACCGTCTCGCCCACGACCTTGCGCAACACACGCTGGAGCTCGCCTTGGACGGTGCGCAGCCCTGGCTGCACCTGCCAGCCGTGGAAATCCGAGCCGTCATAACGAAGCAGAAGTCTCCAAGTCCGGGGTGCGCGCCCCTGCCTTATCTCGCGACCGTTTGGAACCTCTGCATCGATTGCGCTCACCTTTTTAGTATGCGCGAGCCTCACACTCGGTACTCTGGTCCAGCCGTGCCAACTATACTGGGCACGTCCCGTAGCAAGCCAGCAAGCTGTCGAGCCGCGCTGCAATTTGCGCATCGAGAGTCTTTGCCGAGCATCTGGAAGGTATTGCACGAACGAAATGTTGGCCACGGCAGCGCTTTGGACGGAACTGCGTCCCTGCGCCGCGCGTAGACGTAATTACAGAACAGGCGGACAAGGCACAGCGCCGGCCTGGCGAGGGGTAGCGGTGAATTCTGGCAAGTTGCAGGCTGCGGCGAGTGTCGCTCTGTTGTTGACAAGCTCGTGGGCGCAGACCGTTGGCGCACAAACAACGCAGGCGCCCGGCGCACAAACCACACCACCGCTTGGCACACAGGCTACGCCTGCCGTCACGCCGCAGGGCGCAGCGCAAGCCGGCTCGCAGACCAACACCCAAAGCAGTCCCACGGCTCCCGCCGCGCCACAGGCTCAGCAGGTGGATACCACGGGCCGCCCGGGTATACCCCAGGCGCCCGAGCCGAATCACCCCGGCCCGCTGTACCTGCGCGAGACTAGCACCGATTATTCGCACCTGAAGAGCCATTTTCGGAACCCAATCGCGCCCTATACCTCTACGGACTACCGTGCGCCGCGGCTCAGCAACACGCCGCGCATCGACGACCTGTTGCGCGATGGCAAGATCTACCTGAGCCTTTCTGACTCGATCCTGCTTGCGCTGGAAAATAACTTCGACATCGCAATCGCACGGGTGAACCTCGACATCGCCGACACGGACCTGCTCCGTGCTCGCGCCGGAAGCACGCTTCGCGGTGTTTCGACCGGCCTGGTCACCAACACCCTTGGCGGTTCCAGCACTACCGTCACCGGCGGCGGCGGCCCGGGTGGCACCGGGACCGGTGCAGGTGGTGGCGGCACCGGCAACTCCGGACTTGTGCTCAGCACGAATGGCGGTGGCCCTCAGCCTCTGAACCGCGACGGCCTGCTTACCGGCACGCTGCAATATGAACAGCGCACCAGCCCCGGCGGCTCCGGCTTCGGTAGCTCCTCATCCGGCAGCAGCACCGGCACGGGAACTGGTACAGGAACGGGAACCGGAACCGGAACCGGAACTGGTACAGGCACCGGCACTGGCACTGGCACTGGGACCGGTACGGGCACAGGAACTGGAACTGGCACGGGGACTGGCACCGGCACCACAGGCACCAGCAACCTGTTCAACACCAACGCCACCCAGACCAACACGGGCAGTTACAACTTCAACTACTTTCAGGGTTTCTCGACCGGCACCTATCTCAACCTTTCGTTCAACAACTCGCGCGTGACGTCGAACTCCAGCACCTCGTCGCTTAGCCCGGCGCTCTCTTCATCGTTCGCCCTCACCGTCACGCAAGAACTGTTGCAGGGCTTCGGCAAAGGCGTGCAGAACCGCTTTGTCGTGCAAGCCAAGAACGACCGCCGCATCGCCGACTCCGCCTTCCGCCAGCAGCTGCTCTACACCATCAACCAGGTGGAAAGCATTTATTGGAATCTGGTCAGCGCGTACGAAGACGTGCAAGCCAAGCAGCGCGCCCTGGAACAGTCCACGCAGTTGGCCAACGACAACCGCCGTCAGCTTCAGATCGGCACCCTTGCACCGCTCGACGTCGTGAACTCCGATCAGGCCGTTTCCACCGATCGCCAGTCGCTCACCACCTCCGAATCGAACCTTGAGTACCAGCAGCTGCTCATGAAGCAGGCAATCGTTCGCGACCTGAATGACCCGCAACTTTCAGCCGCCCCGGTTGTGCCCACCGAACGCGTCAGCCTGGAACGGACCACCGAAGAAGACACGCCTATCGAAGAGCTCGTGAAGCGTGCCTACGCGAACAGCCCGGCCATTGAGCAAGCCGCACTCAATATGGAGAACAACAAGATCACCATCAGGGGCGTTAAAAATGGTTTGCTGCCGCAGTTGAACGCATACGGTTTTTACGGCGGCACCGGCTACACCGGCAACGCAAATCCAAACTCGATTCTTTGCCAGAACAATCCGGGTGTGCCGAATTGCGGTCTGCCTGCGGGCGGGTACGGCTCCTCGCTTCAGAACTCATTCAACAACTCCGCACCGGACAAGGGTGTCGGTGTCACGCTCAACGTGCCGATCCGCAATCGTCCCGCACAGGCCGATCAGGCCCGCTCGCAGATGGAGTACCGCCAGGCCCAAATGCGCCTGCAGCAGCTCTATACGCAGACCCGGATCCAGGTCATCAATCAGCAGTACGCTCTCACCAACGACCGCGCCTCCACCGTCGCCGCTCAGGCTGCCCGCGACTTTCAAGCTCAGTCGCTCGACGCCGAGCAGAAGAAATACCGCCTCGGCGCTTCCACCACGGCCAACGTCCTGCAGCAGGAGCGCAATCTCGCCACCGCGGAAAACAACCTGATCTCCGCCACGGCGGCCTATGCGAAAGATCGGGCAACGTTACGGCAGCTGCTCTCCAACACCCTTGACCGCTACGGTATTTCCATCGAACAGGCCGCCAGCGGTGCCATCACCACGCAGCCGAACATTCCCGGCTTGACCGCACCGCAGGCACCTGCCCCGCCCAAGCCGCTCACCGCAAACCCCGCACCGCTGCCCCCTTACCAGGGCATCGCCGCGCCAGGTACTGCTGCTCCGGCCGGCATGCCTGTGCCCCAGCAACCGCCGCAATAGCCGTTCGCGTTCATTTCGCAGAGGCTTTGTCGGACAGTCGTTATGCTGTCAGACAAAGTCTCTGCGCAGAAGAATTCCATCACCTCAACCGAAGCAGGACGGCTCTAGTGTCCTGCGGAGCGGCACGCCTGCATCTGTCCGCGCTCATTCCAGAGTTGGTCTCCCGGTTACAGACAGTCCGGCAGCGGCTGCGTGCGCGGCCTCGTTTTCGCGATCCATTCGCGGACTTTCAAATCTCCGCCACGAGCGCGGATGCGCTTGCTGTATCACCCGTATATCGCAGAATGCAGGGTCCGTATCTGTCGGAGCATGGGCAGTACGTCTCGCTTCATTTCGGCGGCAGCACGACAGACGGCGTGCACGCCACCATGGACCGCACAGCACCTTTCGATCTAGTGTTCAGCTACACGCAGATCATGGCCGGCTTCGCGCGGTTTACGCCTCTACCGCGCACCATCGGCATGCTTGGGCTGGGCGGCGGTTCGCTCGCCAAGCACTGCTACCGGCAATTTCCTAACAGCCGTATCGTCGTCGCCGAGATCAGCGCGGCCGTCATTGCTCTGCGCCGGCACTTCCTTATCCCCGACGATGACGACGATAGGTTCTCCGTCCTTCACATGGATGGAGCCGCGCTTCTGAGTAAGAACACCAACACGTTCGACGTCATTTTGGTGGACGCCTTCAACGAAGCTGGCCACCTGCCGCACTTCGCCACGCGCGCCTTTTACCGGGAATGCTATGGCGCGCTGACAACCGGCGGCACTTTGGTCCTGAACTTCAGCGGAGAACGATGGCGAAGCAGCTTCAAACGCCTCCATCGAACCTTCCGCGGACACATCGTTCTGTATCAGTGCCCCGACGGCGATAACGTAATCGTCTTCGCCACCAAAGGCCCGCTTCCGCAATGGCTGACAGGTCGCGTCGGTTCGTCTGCTGCCAATCCCCACCGCTGAAGTGCCGGCACTTGAGTGCGGGGACACACCCGTCGGAAGTCGGCTCAATCTCGGCTCACCTCACACAGCAACAAGCAAAGCGGGTCGCCCGCTTGGGGGGACCCGTTTCACCTTGCCCGGTTTACTCCGCCACAAACACTGCGGTCGTCAGTGCCGGAACCGTGAGCGTTCCTGTCTTGCTCTTCGCGCTTGCCGTGCGCACGATTGCATCGCCCGAACGGCGCTGAATGGGATGCAGCATCAAGTGCTTACCCGTCAGCGTTGCCGACGTGAAGCTCTGCTCCGTGCTGGTCGCATTGAAGACCACGACGACCTGACCGTAACCGCTGCACGAGGAGTTGCTGCCGGGCGCGGCCATCTTCATCACGATCAAACCCGGAATCTGCGCCGCGCCAGTGTTCAGGAAGCTCAGGCTCTGCTGAATTTCTGCCGCGGAATCCATGCGGAAAAGACTACAGCCGTTACGAATCTTCAGGAACTCCTGGAATGCGGTCGTCGTGGTGGCAATGTCTGCCGGGGAAGGCTGGAGGCTCGTATTGGCGAGCACCGGCTGTTGGAAGCTCCACTGCGATCCGTTCTGGCTCTGGATCGGCAGACCGATCGCCCAGTTGTTGCCCTGACCGGTCCAATCGATCTTGTTGAACCAGTCGCCTGAGTCGTAGCTGTTCTGGTCCAGGCTCTTGGAACGTAACAGGTCATCACCCGCCTGGAAGAACGGGATGCCTTGGCCCAGCTCTACCAGGCTCATGCTGAGCACCTGCCGACGAGCGTGAACTTCCGCGGTCTCCGCGGTCGGCGCCTTGAGCTGGATTGCATCGAAGATGTCCTGGTTGTCGTGAACGGAAACGTAGTTCACGGCCTCCACCGGGCTCGCCGTGTAGCCCGTCGGTTGGCCCTGGTAGTCCAGACCTGCTCCCGTGTTCGTGTTGCCGGTCGCGTCTACGAATTTGTAGTCGCGCAGGTTTCCGGTCAGGCCCACGCGGATCCAGTCGCTCCGGTGCAGCAGCGTTGCTTTTTGATCCGCCAACGGCGTCAAGCCGCTGGTGTACGCACTGGGAGCGGTAAACAATCCGGTGCCGAACCCCTGCACCCGCTCGTCGTCAAACGGACCTCCGCCACGCACGCCATCACGAATGCGGTCGTTGAAACTGCCGATGCCGGTGCCGTACAAGTTCACCTGCTGCGCGTTAATGCCGAGCGCGTTATTCGCGGTCTCGCCGAAGTTAAATCCTTCGCCGTAAATGTAGATCTTGCTCCCGTCCACACCGTCCTTCCCCAGCGTCAACTTCGCCAAGGCCTGTCGAATCTTCTGCAGGTTCGACACAAACGTGAAGCTCATAATGTCGAAGCGGAAGCCGTCGATCCTGTACTGCTTCGCGTTCCACACAATGGCGTCCTGCTGCAGTTTGCCCATCATCACGTGTTCGGTTGCGGTGTCGGCACAGCAACTCGCCGTCAGCAGCGCGCCATCCGCGTCCAACCGGTTGTAGTAGTTGGGAACCACCTTGTCCAGAATTGAGTTATCAGCCTGACCAAAGCCGCTGGTGTGGTTGAAAACAACATCCTGAATCACGCGCAGACCCGACTGGTGCAGCGCCATCACCATCTCTCGATACTCTTTCACGCGGTCGTCCGGGTTCACGGCATAGCTGCCCTCGGGGGCTAGATAGTGGTCCGGATCGTAACCCCAGTTGTACGCGTCCGCGCCCTGCACGGCGGCGACCGCGGCTTGCTGCTGTTGGCCGTCCGGTGCAAGGCCGTTCAGGTTGGGCGTTGTCTTCCAGGTGCTCTTATCCTCGTCCACGCTGTTGAAGTGAAACGTCGGCAACAGGTGGATCGCCTTCAGGCCCGACTGCGACAACTTCCGCAGGTGCTTCATGCCGTCGGACCTGCCATCCGTAAAAGCCAGGTACATGCCGCGATGCTCGGCCGGCACCGTCTGATCGTTCACGCTGAAATCGCGAACGTGCAACTCATAGATGCTCAGGTCGTTGACGCGATCCAGACTTGGCGCGCGGTCAGAGTCCCACCCGCTGGGCTGATTGCTCGCCGCGTTCATGTCCGTGATTCGGCACTTCGAACCGTTCAGCGCAATATCAATGCTGTACGGGTCGGACACGACGTTCTGCACCACGGACCGAACCGAGGGCGCATAGACCGTCTCGTCGATCAGGTAGTACTTGCCGATCCAGGAATCGTCCAGCCGCGCCACCCACACGCCATTGTGATTCTTCATGGCAACGACCTGCGCCGGCGCCGTGTCTGTCGAAGTTTTGAACAGCTGCAGATTCATGGTTTGCGCGGTCGGCGCCCACACTTTGATCTTCAGATTGCCGCCGTCCTCATCGGGGAAGTCGGTCCACTCATCGGCTTGGCGGTCTACGAAACCCGCCTTCCGTATCACAACGCCCAGCTTGCCGGCATACGCGTAAAGGTCGTCCAGCGCGCCGGCGTTCTGCACACCCGTGGCATAGGCCAGGGTTCCATCACTGTTCAGTACCTGCACGGCAAGTTGGCTCACGGCCAGATTGCGGTAGTCCTTCGGCTTCAGGTTGGCTGCAAGGTGAACCGCAACATAGCCCTTCAATTGCGGAAAGCGCGCCAGTTGTTGCGGCGTAAGTGCCGCGCCCGGGGTGAGCGGCGTCAGCTTGCCACCCGTAATACCCGTGCTCGAAACCGCCAGACCGGCGGACGGGCTGCTGACCAGTGCGAACGTCTGCCCGCCGCTCGCATATGCACTCTGCAGTGCAATTGTGGTGGCGTCGATCCAAAACGCCTGCAGCTTCAGAAAGTTCGCGTTCAGCAACTGCGACTGGGTCGGCTGGACCAGGTAGACCGTCGGGTCGCCTGAGATCACCCAAGCCTCGTTGTACTGCAACAGGTTCAGGTGGTTGTCATTGGGGGTGTTCTTGGTGCCGGTCTGGATGTTGTGCACGATAAAGCCGATGTCCGCGGCCACAGGCTTCAGCGGCACATCAAAGTAGATACCGTAGCGATCGGTTCCGCTCTGCGGAACATTTCCGGAGCTGTAGTTGCCCGTGTCGGCTGTGGTGTCGTTGAAGGAATAATCGAACCAGCCTGCGTAGTTGCCGTCGGGCCGGTAGAAGTGGATACGCGCGGTGTTGGCCGGAATCGCCGTGTTCGCGTAGGTGTACACCGCGGGCCGTGTCGTGGTCAGGCCGTTCACAGCCTCCACGGCGTAGAACTCGTTCCCCTGGGCCGGGTTAATGTGTTCATCGCCACCGGGGTCCTTTACGTCGGAGCCGAATCGGCTTGGATTATGAATGATGATGCCGACATCCGACGTGCCCGGCTGTACCCCAACGTCATAGAACGCCCCAAAGTCATCGGTGCCGGCCTGCTGCACCGGCCCAGCGCCGTAGCTGCCCTGGTCTTCCGTGGTTCCGCCAAATGCGAACACAGTCCAGCCAGCGTAGCTGCCGTCAGGCCGGTGGTAGTGAATTCGAACATGGTTCTGGGGCACCGGCACCGCTGCAAAGATATGCAGCCCGCTGAAGCTGCTCATCAGCGCGGCAAACACGATAAGAAAACGTCGCAACGTGGACATGGGGGCTCCGGGTCAGAATCGTTCGCAAGGCAGATGGCCAAGCCGGATGAGAGTAAATCAGCGATTCGTGCCACGTCTACGACCGGCTTCTGCCAAAGTCAGACATCGTCTGCGGCTCCCATGCCATCACCTCGTCTCAGGCGTCGAGGTTCGATAAGATCACGTCTTCGAAATAGCCGAACCTGGCGTGTCCTGCATCGGTTCGCGATTTGCCAGCAGACCATGCCGTGCGGCGAACCGCTTCCCCCCTACACCACGCTGTTCACGATCGTTTGCGAGACGGCGACCTGCTCGAACGGCGGCTCGCTTCCGCTGACGTACGAGGCCAGGTCAAAGCTGTGCCGCGGCTGCAACGACTTCAGCTCCAGCATGGCTTTCGGCTGAACCCGGCTGTTCGCGCCGGCAAGTGCTCTTGTCACCTCCACAAACAACATCGGTCCGAACAGACGAAGGTTCCCGGATGCAAAGAGGTTGCTCATATTCTGGTCAAGCGCGCGCGTAAGGTCCGCGCCAAAGGCAGCAAGCCGATCCAGAAGCTGAGAGGGGTCGAAAGCCGGGATGTCCGTCGCGGCGTCACTGATGTCCTTCAGCGCTTTTGCCACACCTTTCACCACGCCGGCTTCCGCAAAAGCCAGGCTGCGAACCTGTGGGAAGCCGGACCGAGAGCGTACGCGCTCATCTGGTGCGATCCATGGTTTGCTGGCGACAGGATAAGTTTCGGGTTGTGGATGCCGAGGTCGAGTACCTCCTGGTATGCGAACGCCGCACGCAGTGTCAGGTGTCCCCAATCGTTGCCGGGCGAACCCGTGTTGACAGAGGCCGCGTTGATTAAGGCTTTCAGCAACGGGTCGCCGTCTTCGTTGCTCAAGTAGAAGTCCTTGCCCGTATTCGTGGAGCTGAGCGTTTCGGCCTGCGCGTCCCAATCGACACCGGTGCAGACCGGGAACGATTCCCAGACCAGCAGCGGAAGTGTCGCCCAGGAGTCGATGTCGCTCGCCGACGCGAAGTAAAGGCGATGCGTATAGTCGCGAAGACACCGTTGCACCACCTGCGAAGCCGTGATTTGTGTACGCTTCAACTGCTCGGGAGGCACCACCCATGCGGACAGCAGGTTCCCGTCAATCGCAAGCTGCATGGACATCAGCATGTCGCCGAATTCGCTCGTGGGCAGGTCGATCGCGTGATCGAAGTCGGCGAGCAGCTTGTCATAGTACGAAGTTCCCGGCAGCTTGCTCGACAGATACGTTGTCGCAAACGTTCCCGTGGCTTGGGACACTATCGCCTTGCTGGCATTCTTTGCGACCGCCCGCATCTCGTACGAGAGCGAACCATCAAGGCAGGTCAGCCCCGTTCCCTTGATGCCCAACTTCAGTGCCAGCTTCAACATGCTGCGGTAACGGTTGCCCTGCACCTGGTTGGTCGCGTTCACATAGCCCAACAGGTCCGCGCCGTTCTGGTCAAAGGTGAGCTGGGCAACAGACGAAGTCAGATCTGTCGTCGCGGAGGCGAGAAACGGAATCGTCAGACTGGTCTTGGCAGTGCTGTGAATGCCGTGGCTCATCACTGCGCTGTGAATCGTCAGGCCTGCCTGTGGTGCCTGCATGCGGAATACCGCAGAGGTATCACCGTCCAGCACCTGCAAAAACAGCGGTGCCGCCGCGCTGGAAAGATCGAACGATAGATTGAGCAGCGTTTGATTCTCGGTCACGGTCTGGTAACTGCTGGCAAAGGTGAAGTTGTACTTCTGGGTAAGTGCTGCCGCGGTCTTCGCGTACAGGTCGTCAAACCTGGTAAGCAGCCCCTTGATGGCCGACTGTATGTGCCTTAAGTCGTCCGAGGAAAGGACGGTTTTATCAAAGAACGCCGCCAGCCGGTTCTGCACCCATACATTCAGCTTTGCCGGATCGCTCGCAGTCGCGATTGCATCACCGACAGGATCGGCCGAGGAACCGGCTGCCAATGGCAGAGCGTTCTGCACCAGCAGATTGAATCGCTGCATCACGTATTCCTGCAGCTTGCGAATGACATTGCCAGGTCCGTCGGAAAGCATGTCGAGCGCGTAGCTGGCGATCTTCTGAACGTCCGCCTGGTGTGCGCCAAGCGAGAGGACCGAACCGGAACCAACCGCGTCTGCGATCGCCATCAGCCAACTCTGCCCCGGCAGCGTTTGCAGCCCATCTGACAGCGCCTTCTCAAAGGAGTTCTGGTCCCGCAGGTCTGTGAGCAGCACAAGGATTTCCGCCCTGTTTGCTGGATCGCCCAAGGCATTCCAGGCGAGTGTCTGCAGGTCGGTCGAAGCGCGCTGGGCAAGCGCGTTCCACTTCACCAGCGCGCCCTTCAGCAACCCGGTCGCCTCGGCAAGGGCGGCGTCGGCATCTACACCCGTGACTGCGGTCAGCAGCTTCTTCGCAGTCGTAATGGTCAGGGCGGCAGCGTTCTCGCCAAGATCGCCCGTGCTCCATGCCTCCAGCGTAGCGATACTCTTGCTCACATCGGCAACGATCTGCGGGCCGAACACTCCAAAGGACGCAGCCACCAGGTCCTCACCCTTCGCCGGCAAGATCTGACTGAGCTGGACACCAGCGGACAGGCTCAGGCCGAAGCCGTAACCGTAGGAACTGCCCTTGTTGATCTGCAAGGCGACGACCTGATCCGCAAGCAGCAATGGACGGCCCAGCATGACCAGGTATCGTCCGCTTACGCTGTAGTCCACGGTCGCGGTTGCCGCGGCATCCACCTTCACGCTCAAATCTTTGCTCAGCCCAAGCTGCTGCAATGTATCGGGCAGGTCGCGAGTATAGGTGTAGTCATAGCCGACACGGGCGTCCATCGAAAGTGCCAGCGACCCGTCCACTTCCGCAATGATCCACGCGCCTTGCGACAGGTTGGCCGCAGTCCTGATTTGTCGCGGCAGCTTGATGCATGCGGCCGCACGCTGCAGCGTCGTGCGCGCACCGGTGTCCTTGTGAAAGCGGTAGAGCACCGCGAAGCGTGTGGCGCCAGAGGACTTTGCCCCAAAGGTCGCGGAACCGACGACACCGATGGGCGCCGTTCCCGAAAGGCTGCCCTGCACCGTTGCATCAAAAGAAATCAACAGGAAGCGATCCTCGGCATTGGCAGGGAAGTCCGGTGTGACGGATGGATCGAGGCCAAGCCCCGCGATCGCGTTTGCCGCCGAACCAAACACTCCGATCCCGGTACGGCCGCCGGCTGAAAACGAAGCCGACAACGTGACGTTCGCTCCTCCGCCAATCGGCAGCGGAATGTTGCCGTTTGCATACTGCGCACTGGTGTCGCCAATCGCGATGTCGCGGTCAGGGAACGGTGCATCCTTTTCGAGCGCCTGCCACACGTCGGCATGGGTCATGGCATTGACGGTGAGCTTCGCAAGACCGAGATCGATATCCAAGGAATGACTCCTCCCAATTACAGTTCCCAATGGCATAAGCCGGGCCGTCGCGCGTGTCGCGTGTGTGCTTCCGGCGTTACCTGTCTTGCATTGCCCGCCACGTGACCGGACCTACAATCCCGTCTGGCACCATACCCCTCTGCCTTTGGAAACTTCGCACGGCGGCCTCCGTCGCAGGCCCGAACAACCCGTTCGGGGAAGGAATGCCAATGGTTTGCTGCAGCGCAGTAACGAGCGGTCCATTGTCTCCACGGCGAAGTGTGGCACATCCCGCTATGCCGTCGGTACCGGATGGCTCGTGAGGCGGAATCGGCACGGGAATATCAGAGGAGCTAAGCCCGGCCATGGCCGCGCGAAACACCGCCATGTCAAAGCTCGGGTCGCCTTTTCTTCCCTGCGGGCGAGCAAACTCCTTATGCCCGGCGCACCACTCCACCCCACGATGCAGATGGCGCAGGATCGCCGCCACGCCGAAGCGGTACGCGTCCATCTGGACGGGCGGCCAGGGGTCATCGGGCTGTCCCGTGTTCTCGGCTTCGATGCCGAGAAAATGGGTGTTTCCCGCCGAAACTCCCCGCCACGTGCCAGCACCCGCATGGTTGCAGCGGCCCGCCGCGATCACGTAATACGTGCCGTCGCGGCCCAGTCCCAGGTGTGCCAGCGGCCCGCTCAGATTGGCGCGACCCTGGATCAGTGTGTTCAGGCTCGGCATGTTCAGCGTCTTCGGACCTGCGGTGTGATGGCAGATCACGCCATAAACGGGACCCATATCGCTGTGACCGCGATACTGCCAACCATCCACGAGCGCGACCTTCAGGCCAGCCTTCAGCAGTACATCTGGCAACCACGTCAGTGAGTAGGTCGTCATGCGCGAACTCCTCCCGCCGCCATCGGCAACATCTCGTCCGTGGTCACGTCAGTGGTCTTGTCAATGTCGCAACCGTCGATCTCTGTCAACGGCGGTTGCGATGTGCGCCGTGGTGCGGTTTGCAGCGATGCAGCGGATCCGGCAAGTGGCGACGCCGTTCGTATAGGCTGGTCCGCTATACCAGCAACTGCATCGCCAGAGCCGGTCGCCGCTGAACTCTCAATGGACGCGTCTTCCGGACTCTTCTGGTGTGGCTTCACCGTCGACCGCACGATAATCAGGCGGTTCAAAAGATCGAACCAGAACGGTGCGCCGATCGAAACGGCGAACGCGGTCAGCAGCCAGCCCGCGATGTCCGGAGCCCAGTAATGCGCCAGCTCATTCCTCACGCCGTCCCGGGTCTTGGGCCAGCCGACCAATAAACTCAAATCGCCCAGCGACTTGCTCGCGGTCTCGTAGTTGATCGGCTCTGTTGCGTGTACCTTTTCTGCGCTTGAGACCACCAGGTCGCGAGCCGTCTTATCGTGGTACAAGGTCTCGCCGATCCGCACCGTGCTGATGTTCAGCGCCACTGCAAGCAGCAGGCCGAGCACTAGCAGGATGATCTGGGTAGATCGTTTGTACCACCCTGAAACCCGGTCCATGGCGCTGTCGTACCAGGCTTCAAGATTGGCCTGGGCCTTTGCAAGGTCGCCGGCAGCTCCGTCCAAAGCGATCAAGAGCGCGCGCTGCACTGCGGGATTTTCAATGCTCCCCAGGTTCGATCGGATCGCATCGAGTGTCACGGGCTCGGTACTGATCGTGCTGCCAGCCGCCTGCGGCCCGCGTGCGGCCATGTCCATCAGCGCAATGGCGAAGTTGCGGCTGGGAATGTAGGACGGCAGGTTGCGGCCTCTCGTTACAGAGAGGGAACTGGTATTCAGCTTCGGGTCCGGAACATACTCGCCAGAAAACAGACTGTAGATGAGTGGATGATTGTAGAAATGAGTTACCAGACCGGTGCCACTTGGGTCTTTCAGGATTTCACGCAGTCCAGCTTCCAGGTGCGATGCCCGTGTCTTCAGCCATGCTTCCAAACCTTCGCGCATCGCGCTGGCGATCAGACTACTAAGCAGGAAGATGAACACGATACCGATGGCAACATCGAGAATCGAAGACCCTAACACGGCAAAGCTCTCCCTTAGCGGTCACTTACACAAACCGGACGTAGAGACTACTATTCTTCTGAAAAACGGCATGTACAACAGTGCGGACCTGCTCATGCGCATCGCGTCATTTGGCGGGTCTGTTGGAAGGCGCCTCCAACGTATGCCGATCCGGATAGCACGTCAACAACAAAAAGTGAGTGCACCCAGATTGGTGCTAAGTTACAGCAGCTCTCGCTAGAAACACACCTGGCTCCCTAACTCAATCATCCTCCGGGGCTAACGTTTGCTTACATGGCAGAGACGGGCGGAGCACGACTCCCGGCGACACATCTGCACAATTTCTGATCGCGGTCCGCTTCAGGAGTTACTATCTTCCACAGAACCGGCCTGATCCAAGGAATGAGCGAAGACTGCGTAGCCGTCTCCACGCTTGGCCCTCTCACGCCCACTGCCGGTTTTCTGATTGTGTAGCTAACCCGAGCGCAGCACGAACGATCGCCGGAGAGCACGGATGAGCAGAGTCGCAAGAATGCTGACGGTGTCACTCACCGTGGCGACCGGCCTGCTTGTTCAGACCGGAAAAAAGCAGAACATCGCGGAAGAGGCGCCGCCGCACATCGCAAGTGCGCAAACCCTCTCCAGCGGAACAGCCGAGGTCGGGGACGGGCCGTGGGTTGCGTCCTGCCGATACTGGGCGGCAATCGACATCGCGGAAGCGGGGAAACGCGATACCGGCCGGCCCACTCGATGCGGTGAGGTTGGCCCAGAGCCGGCCCAAAGAGGCGACCGTGCGGAGCCTCCTAATGCATTTGGTTGGGGCATACCGAACCACGCAAACGGCCACGTCGATGTAACCACGATGGTGGCCGTTGTTCCCGATCCTGTTCACAGCGGTCTCGCGCTTGAGTTCGACCGGACCATGGACGCGATCCTGCTTGCAGCGGCCGACAACCACTATCTGAGTAGCCGGTATTGGCTGCCGTGGCAACAGCACCGTGGTACCGGGGCGAAAGACGAAGAAGGCGCGGCGAACTCATCGCCCGCAGCCGGCGAGCAGTCCCGCGAACGCCAGCCCGGCCTCATCGTGCTGCGGTATGCACCAGATGCAGCGGAATGGCCCAGCGACGAAGCAAGCAGTAACAACGGGCAGAACAGCGACACAAACCAGACCGCAAGTAACCTCAGGAAGAACTTTGCCTGGAACGCGTATGGCCGTGTCATCTACCTCTTTCTAGTCGCGGAAACACCCGCGCTCGGCGTAAACGGCGAACAGCTTCAGAACGCCCTCCGCTACGAAAGCATTCTGCAGGAGAGCTACGGTGCCCATCTTTCCTTGCACGGCGCGCAGCCAAACGGACCGCTCACATCCAAGGTCGCCCAGGCAGCAAAGCCGCCTCGATCGTCGTCTTCGCCCCCCGCAATTCGTTCCACGCAGGAACAGTCGCAAAGCACCACAATCTCATCCAGCAATACCGCGACCTCTGCCGTGCCCTGCCAAACCGTTCCAGCCAGGCAAGGTGACCGAAACCCGCCGCATCCGGAGCACGACCTGCTGGCCATCATCGGCCCGTCCTTCTCCGGCACCGCGGCATCGCTGCATGCCGGTGTTGAGGCTGCAAGACCGCAGCTTGGGTGCCCCGGCGTCTCCATCACCGGAGCGACCGGCACATCCGTCGCGCTGCACGAACTCGACCCTGAAAGTGCAGGGAACTACCGCTCGTTCGGCGAAGACAACCGCTTCGAGCAGGAACGCTTCCTCGAGGCGCTCATCGCCTCCGGGTATGACCTGAGCCGCGTGGCCGTGCTGTCAGAAGCGGGCACCGTGTTTGGAGCAACCACGCGGGTCTTTCACGCACCCGCGCAGAGCGAGACGGGGAACGGCAAGCTAAAACAAGACAGTCCATGCGTCCAGGGCCGCTCCGGGTGCTACCGTCTCGACGTCGATAAGCCGCTGGATCAAGCCGGAACCCTCCTGAACCTTCGCTTCCCGCGGGAGTTGTCCGTGCTGCGGAATGCAGCGGCAAACGACACGAAGCACACTGCGGGCACCGCTCCTACGCCCTATCTGGATCTTTCGCTCAAAGGTGACGCCGCCGACGACACCGTCACACGCTTCTCGACGACACAGAGCCCCCTCTCCATCGAAGCGCAACTCATGGCCATCGCGGATCAACTGAACAGGGCGCGCAGCCAGTTCATTTTGATCTCGGCCTCTAACGCCCTGGACGATCTCTTCCTCGCGCAGTTTCTGCATCGCGCTTGCCCGGATGCGCGCATCGTTCTCTCGGCCGGCGGTGATCTGCTCTTCGAGCGCGATGGCGAGAATGCCCCCTATATCGGGTCGGTATCGCTTTCCCCCTACCTGCTTTCCTCGCTCAGTTTCGGCGAACGCCCGCAGTGGCTGCATGCGGATTACCGCTCCGACCAGATGTACAACGCCGCCAGCTTCGCCTTCCGCGATCCGGCTTCGCACTCGCTGCCGTCCTTGTCTGGCTATTTGCGGCCACCTGCTTCCAGGCTCACCACGCAGATCCCGCTCTGGGCAACGGCAATCGGCGCCGATGGCTACTATCCGCTCGCAGTGCTGAGCTGGTGTGGCAGCAGCCAGCCGGGCCTTCTGGCGAGCATCTCGCTTGCTCCGTCGGGCAACGTCGTCAACGTGACGCAGTGCTCGGAAGAAGACGCTGGCTTTTCCCGAAAACGTACATCCGCTTCTTCGCCCGCCGTACCAGAATCCATCAACGTAAACTCCCGGATCGCGCCTGCGTTGTCGTGGGACATTCTCGCCATCCTGCTCTGCCTGGCATGCCTTGTCCACTCCGTCGGGCTTTCTGTCGCAGACCTTTGGTCGCCTTTCACGCGTGATCTTGCCATCGACCGCAACGATCTGCCACACCGGCGGGCGGTTTACCTGAACATCGGTGCTTCCGTTCTGGCGGCCATGGCTTTCATCACCGCCTATCCCATCCTGCGTGTCAGCCACTACTTTCCGATCACCAGGGGCTCACGGGCGGTCGCAATCGGCTTGCTGTGCTGCGCCGCGATCGTGTGCCTGTCCACGGCGCGCAAAACGTGGCGGTACTTCTACCATCGCCGCTGCCGTACCTACACGTTCTTCCATTGCATGGCAGCGGTCTCACTGCTGGGCACGGTGCTTCTCTGGGTAAGCATTTGCGATAGCGACTCGCTCTACGGTTACCCGAACTTCGCCGGCCTGTTCTTTAACTTTCGCTGCCTTCGGCCCCTAAGCGGTGTCAGCCCGATTTGCCCCGTGCTGCTGGTGCTGCTGGCTTGGTATTTGTGGGCGATCTATCAAACGGCGCGCCTCCGCTTCTCTCATGTCCATCGGCCTCGGCTGCCACGTCTTGTCGCGCGCGAGGGTCCATACGACCCACACCGGAACCCGTACCCGCTGTACGTTCCGGATGAAGCGCTTGAAAACTGTGCGCTGCAAAGAAGTAACTGTCTCTACGCCGACATCACATGCCTTCTGATTACTCGCGAGATCGCGGCACGCTTCCTGAAAGGTTCCAACGCCAACGCGCGTTCGCCGCTCTTCCGGCATCTGGACGCAATCATGGGACTGGCCTATGCGGCACTGTTCTGCTGCTGCCTTTTTCTGTTTCGTATCCATAGCCTGGACACCTTTGTCTTCAAGCCGTTCCTCTTCCCAAGTGCGCCAACGCTCTACGAACTTCTGCTCAAGGCGTTGTTCTTTCCGCTGCTGATGATTGCCTTTTCGGGCTGGCTGCGGGTCATGTTCATCTGGGCAGCTCTGAATCGCGGACTTCTGGAGCCGCTGGAACGCATGCCGGTTCGCTTCGCATTTGACCGCTACAAAAGCGGTGGGTGGGTAAGCATGCTGCGGCAGAAGGGCTTGCACATTCGCTGGCGCGACATGGCCCGGTCGACCGAGTCGATTCGGCAGATTGTGTACCACCCCGAGCTGCAGGCGCAGCCCGCCCTGCTTGCGCGCCTTTCGTTGGCGTACCAGGCAATCAATCTTCATATCCTGGCGTTGCAGCAGAACATCAGCGCTCCGCAACACGATGCGCCGCAACTCTCGGCCGGCGCTTCAGCAGGCGAGGGCGCCTGTTCCTCCAAACCGGCGGCGTTGGATCCAATGTGGGATCTGCCGAAGCACGACGCAGATACCTGCGGCATTCTCCACATTGAAGAAGGCTACGCAAATTTCTGCACGGCTCTGATCGACGGTCTACTGGCCGATTCTTGGGAGCGGCAGCGTTGCAGTCCGGTCGATCAAAACTCTCCTTCCGCGCAGGACGGCGAATCAGCAGGCACCTCCTCCGAACAGACGCCTTCGCTGCTGCACCTGGCCGAGGAACTCATCGTGGTTCGATACGTTTCGCTGATCCGTGCGGTGCTGCTCAACATCCGCTATCAAATGGTGCTGGTCACGACCACCTTCGTGCTTGCACTGGTGGCGTGGAACTCCTACCCGTTTCAACCGCACGCCTTCCTCGATTGGGCTTTCACCTTTCTGCTGGCCGTCCTGAGCTTCGGCTTCATCCTGGTCTTCGCGCAGATGCACCGCAGCGCCCTCCTGAGCCGTATCACCGACACAAAGCCAAACGAACTTGGCTTCGACTTCTTCTTCCGCGTCGTCACCTTTGGAGCCGTACCGGTGCTCACCTGGCTCGCCTACCAGTTCCCGCAGATCGGCGGCAGCTTGTACAAGCTCGTCCAACCGGGCCTGCAAATGGTCAAATAAGCACTCGGCCAGATGCGCGACAGAGTGTAGCGTGTTCGGCTTCACTGGTGCCGTACTCGCCGCCGGGCTGGCAGCAGAAGACACGTCATCGACGGCCTCCCGCACCTAAACTGGTGTGTATGCCTCACAACGCCCTTGCCGAAGCAGCCTCGTCTTACCTCCGCTCCGCCATGCACCAGCCAATCGCCTGGCATCAATGGGGCGAGCAGGCGTTCGCAAAGGCAAAGGCGGAGGACAAGCCGATCCTGCTCGACATCGGTGCCGTGTGGTGCCACTGGTGCCACGTGATGGACCGCGAGTCCTACGAGGACGCCACGCTTGCCGATCTGATCAACCGCGAATACATCGCCATCAAGGTCGACCGTGACGAGCGGCCTGACGTGGACACCCGCTACCAGGCGGCCGTGCAGGCCATTAGCGGGCAGGGTGGCTGGCCTCTGACCGCGTTCCTCACGCCCGAGGGCCACCCCTTCTTCGGTGGCACCTACTTTCCGCCGACGGAGCGCATGGGCCGGCCCTCGTTTCGCCGCGTGCTTGAAACCATGGCCGCCGCCTTCCGCGAAAAGCGGGAAGACGTAAACGACTCCGCCGGCTCCGTCATGCAGGCGATCGAGTACAACGAGGCATTCGCCGGCGGCGCAACCGATCTGCAGAACTCGAGCGCGGGCATCGCGCTCATCGACAAGCTGGTCGCCTCCACACTGCAGTCGTACGATCCGCGCCAGGGCGGCTTCGGATCACAGCCCAAATTCCCGCACCCGGGCGCGCTCGACATGCTGATTGACTCCGCATCCCGCTCCGGTCCCAACCACGCCAAGGCCGCCGAAGCCGCACAGGGCACGCTCCACGGTATGTTCCGTGGCGGCGTCTATGACCAACTCGCCGGCGGCTTTCACCGCTACTCGGTGGACGAGCGCTGGGTCGTACCCCACTTCGAAAAAATGAGCTACGACAACTCGGAACTCCTGCGCAGCTACGTGCACGGCTTCCAGACCTTCGTCGAACCCGAGTTCGCCCGCGCCGCCATCGACGTGATGCGCTGGATGGACGAGTGGCTTTCGGATCGCGAACAGGGCGGCTTTTACGCTTCGCAGGACGCGGACATTTCGCTGGATGACGACGGCGATTACTTCACCTGGAGCCGCGCCGAAGCCGAAGCCGTCCTCACGCCGGAGGAGTTCGCCATTGCCGGCCCGTACTTCGACATCGGCACCGTCGGTGACATGCACCACGATCCCTCGCGTAACGTGCTCTTTCGTCCGCTGGAGCTCGCCGCGGTTGCGCAACAGGGGGGCGTCAGCGCAAAAGAAGCCGAAGCTCTGCTCGCCGCCGCGAAGCACAAGATGTACGCCGCGCGCCTGCAACGCCCCACGCCGTTTATCGACAAGACGCTGTACACGGGTTGGAACGCGATGGCGATCCGCGCCTACCTGGAAGCGGGCAGGGCATTGCAGCGGCCCGCCGCAACGGACTTTGCACTGAAGAGCCTTCGCCGCGTCCTCGACGTGGCCTGGCGCGACGGCCGTGTGGGGCACGTGGTCGCCTGGGGTGATACAACCGCTCCCTCCGCGCCCGCGCCCAACGTGCCCGGCACCCTGGACGACTTCGTCTTTCTCGCCGACGCCTGCCTGACCGCCTTTCAGGTCACAGGCGACGCCACCTATTTCCACACCGCCCAGGCGATCGCGGACAGCCTGATCGCACGATTCAGCGATCACGAGAAAGGCGGCTTTTTCGACACGGAGACCTCGACCGCCCCGGCACTGGGAGCGCTTTCTGCACGCCGCAAGCCACTGCAGGATGCCCCCACACCCGCCGGCAACCCCGCCGCCGCCGCCATGCTGCTGCGCCTGGCCGCGTTGACCGGCAACGAGGACTACCAGCGCCGCGCGGAGGCGACGCTGGAATGCTTCGCCGGCATCGTGGAGCACTTCGGTCTGTATGCCGCGACCTTCGGTCTCGCCCTCGGCCTTTTGGCGCGGCCCGCGGTGCAGGTTGTCCTCATCGAAGCCGAACAGGGCACCGCCGCCGCGACCGGGCTCGAGGTCAACGCATTGGCCCGTCGCAACCTGGCGACCGAGCTCGAGGCCAACGCATCGGCCCGTCGCGATCTAGCGACGGAGCTCGAAGCCATTGCACTCGCGCGCTATGCCGTGAACAAATCCGTCTTCCGCATCCGCCGCGACCAGCTCGGCAATCTACCGCCCGCGCTCGCCGAAACACTTCCAAACCTCGACGGCGCTCTGGGAACAGTCGCCCTCGTCTGCGCAGGCAACACCTGCCAGTCACCGGCGCAAACCGCGGCAGAACTGATTGCAGCACTGCATGCCATCGCGTGACCCAAAAGTGGGTGCACCAGAAAAGGTGCGCTGTAACTTACACGTGCGCAGGAACTTACAGCATCACCTTCATTCCAGGGAACTTACAGCATCATCTTGATTCCAGAGAACTTACGCCTGCAGGGGGAGGGGGCGGGGTCATGACGACCGTCGTTGCCGGCATTCCAAGCGGAATGCCTTCCTTCTCAAACGCCTTCAACACTTGCTTCCGGATTTCACGCAGAACGCCGTCGCGCTGGTTCGCCTTCACCTTCAAATTGACCGGATAGATCACCTGTCGCCCGTCAATGCGATCGATGCCTAGCACATCCGGATCGGCAACCGCCACCTCGGCAAAAGCCGCATCGCGCCGCACCTCCAGAGCAACACGCCGCAGCACCTCCATTACGCGGTCCGGATCGGCCGAGGCATCCACGGAAACGGCTAAAGACGCGACGGAATACTCACGCGACAAATTCGACACCGTCGTAATCTGCGAGTTCGGAATAAAGTATTGCGTTCCATCGCCGTCGCGCATCGTTGTGGCCCGCAGTGAAATGTCTTCCACAGTGCCGGTCAGCCCGGAAATCCGGATGACGTCACCCACATTGAACTGATCCTCCAGCAGGATGAACAGCCCGTTGAGCATGTCCTTGAACAGCGACTGCGCGCCGAAAGAAATGCCGAGGCCAACGACGCCTGCCGAGGCCAGCAACGGCTTCAGGTCGATGCTGAACAGCGGTAAAACCTGCAGCAAAACCAGAAAGCCGATGATGCCGTAAGCCGTAGCGCGCAGGATGGCTGCAAGCGTGCGCAGTTGTGCGGCTCGGCGCGCGTTGCCGATGGAATTGTCCGCAATGTGCCGCATGCGCCGGACCGCAAACGCGACCAGGCGCTGCAGCACAAATCCGAAAAGCAGGATGAACAGCAGCTTTGGCAGATCGTGGCGCACAAACGAGATCAGGTCGGCGTGCCAGTCGCGCAAGAGGTCATGAAAATTGGTCCCGTCCGGAGCGGCGGGCAGCGATGCCGGTGCGGCGGTTGTGGGCGTTGGTGCGCTGGGCGGATTCGGAGCAGCCATTCGCTCCATCGTAGAACCGGCATCACGTGCCGTAGCATGGAGCGAAGCTCGCCCCAAATCCAGAAACCCTTGATGACCTGGAGCAAAGCATGCCGCGATGCCTGATCGCCGTTCCGTTACCAGCTCTCTATGTGCTGGTTTTGCTTGGCATGTTCGCGCAGGTATCCACTCTGCATGCCCAGATCGACACGAAGGCCGCACCGCAAACCGGCCTGCCCCGTCCCGGTCTGTCGCCTGGGGACGAGGACGATCCGTTTCGCGATAACCCTGGACTGCGCGAACGTCTGCGAAGGAGTCGCGCGGCAGACCGTCAAAGGCGTATCGTGGACGACGCCAATCGGTTGGTCGCCTTGACCGCGGAGTACCGGAAAGCGCTGGACGCGCACGGCACGCCAACGGACAACGATCAGAAGCTGCTCGTGCAAATCGAGAAGCTTGCCCGTGACGTGAAGGACCGCATGAGAGGGATGTAGGACGGTTTTGCCCGCTTACGGTCAGCAGGTGAATAGTGTGATGTTTGCAGGGAAAAACACGGCAGAGTTTAGGAACCTTTGCCATAAAAGTTTGCGAATTCTCGCGTTTGCGTCCGTTTGCGTTGCCTCCACTGGTGCAATCCACGCGCAGTCTACGTCCACAATCGGTGGCGAGCACGTGCAACACATGGAGCAGGTGCAGAAGGGCTTGGCTGCCGAGGCGCGCCAGAAGAAGATGGAAACCGATGCCGCCAAGCTGGTCGAAATGGCGCAGCGCCTGAAGACCAGCGTGGACAAGACCAACAAGGACACGTTGTCCATCGACGTCATCAAGGAAGCGGAGCGGATTGAGAAGCTGGCCCGCGAGGTTCGCGAAGGGATGCGGCAATAACGCGCTACTTTTGATGAGTTGGAGAGCGAAAACTCGTGTAACCTTCCCTCCATGCCGCGTCCAATTGCGTTAGCCACATGGCTCATGTCCATGGTCGTCCTTGCTATGCCGCTCGGCCTGCACGCGCAGAAGGGCGGCGCGGGCACGGGTGCGGGATCCAGTACGGGAAGCAGACCGCCTTTGCCACCGCCGGCACCAGGGAGCAAGTTTCCGACCTACTCCGGGGGCAACCCCATCTACATCCCCGGCAGCAGTGCGAACTACCCGGTCTCGTCTGGGCCGCCGATTGACTCAATGCTGGCCCGGCTTCTAAAGCAGGAGCGGCAGAAACAGGTGGTGCGTGACACGGACCGGCTCGTGGCTTTGACTGCACAGTACCAGGCCGAGGTGAAGGCGACGGGGCCAACCACCGCCACGAATAAGCAGTTGAAAACCATCGAAAAGCTTGCTCATGAGGTCCGTACGACGCTTATGCAGTAGCTTCCGCCTGATCCACGCTTGCGAAGCTGGGTCACTGCTGGTTCAGAGCCGCTGCGGTGTCCAGCATCACGCCGCCGCCGGGCAGGGATACAGGTCCAGACCGCATGGCGGCGGCAACCATCGCGGGTGTCCACGCCGGGTGGGTCGCCCGCAGAAGCGCCGCTGCTCCGGCTGCGAGTCCCGCTGAGGCGCTGGTTCCCATGGCCTGCACATACTGAGTGTGACCCAGGTTAAAGCAGCCGAACGAATGCGTGCTGTCGGTGGGCATGCCGTCGGCGGTGCCGGGCTTGCCGCTCGAACACGCGCCACGAATCCAGCCGGAGACGGCTTCGTCCCCGCCGGCGGGGTAGTTGCCGCCGGGCGCGGCGACGGCATGTAAGGGAGCGCCGAAGTTCGCATAGTACGGCTGGGTGATGGGCCCCGCAGTGCAGGTAGCTCCAGTCTTGTTATTTTCTTGGCAATCAGGGTTAGTGCTGGCGGTGACGGCCAGTACGTCCCGCGCCTGGGCCGGAAGCTCCAGATAGCGCGGATTGCTGAGATCGAAACCATCGTTGCCGGCCGCGGCGACGATCAGGACGCCCGCGTTGGCGGCGGCGTGCGTGACCTGGTCGAAGGCGGACTTCAGGCCGGCGCCATCGCCGGTGTACAGATCGACGATGCTGCCGAGTGAAAGCACGATGATGTCCGCATGTTGCGCCACGGCGTCGTCAATGCCCTTGAGCAGCCATGACACAAGGCCGGAGGCCTGGCCGGCCTGGCATTGCGCGGCTACCGTGCTGCCGGCACCGGGCATGCGCTGCAGCACCTTGATGTTGAGGATGGTTGCGGCGGGCGCAACACCGACGACACGACCGGTCGCGCCGCCCATGGCCCCGGCGGCGAGGGAAGCGACCCAGGTGCCGTGGCCCTCCTGATCCTGCGGAGAGCCATCATCGCAGGGGCTCCATTCAGCGTTCCGATCTATCTCCGACAGGTTGAGCCCGAGATTGGGCGCGATGTCGGGATGGGTGCTGTCGACACCGCTGTCGAGCACGGCAATGCGGATTCCGGTGCCAAGAGATCGGTTCCAGGGGCCGGCAACGGTGCCGCCCAGCATGCCTTGGCCGTAGCCGCCGGAAGCGCGCACGGCCCAACCCTGGGGCGAGCTTTCATAGAAGGTGTCGGTGGGCGCGGGTGTCGGTGTGGAGCTGTTGGTATTCGACGCCGGGAGCGAGATCGATCCCGCCGCATTGGACGGAGAACCGGTGCTGGTTCCGCTCGGTGGTGCGAGCGGGTCTACGGAGATGGAACGAAGAGGCGCGGCGGGTCGCACAACGATGGTGCCGCTGTCCTTTGCGGAAATCGTCGCCGCGCGAAGCACGCGGTGCGCATAAACCCGGTGGTCCGGAAAGATCTGCGCGACCGCAGGGTCGGCGCCGATAATACGCATCGCGGTCGCAGATCCGCTTACGGAGGCGGTGCCCAGGTGTGCTTGCGCGGTGATCTGCGCGGCGCCGGAGTGGCGCATGCGGGCTACAGCATCAGAGGCGGAAACGCCGTTCCGGAACACCACAACGTAGCGATCGGCGACGGCCGGGCTGAGCAGCGATTCCTGCGCGCGCACTGGCTGCAGGGCCATGCTACCGAACAACAGCACGGCAAGTTGCGCAAGGACGAAGCGGAACGGAAAACACATCGTAGCGGCCACGGAGTTGCACCTCAGAAGGAAGCGGAGTCGCCGGCCATGAAGCAGTTGCTTCGGACCCGGACAGAAGCTGTATCGGCGCGGGACACCGGTTCGTGAGGCCGGTCTTGAGGAGCGCACCCGGTCGCCGGTTTCGCGCTACCGGTCGAGCGGCGTTGCCATTACAATCAACCGTTGCAGGAGACCGACGGAATGGCAGGTAAAGCGGCAGGCGCGGTGACCCGAAACAGCAGCGGCATGGGCGCGCTTTCACCCGAGCAGTGGGTCCGGTTCTACCGCACCATGTACCTGTCGCGGCGCACCGACGATCGAGAGTTATTGCTGAAAAAGCAGCAGAAAATCTTCTTTCAGATATCCGGCGCGGGGCACGAGGCGCTGCTGACCGCCGCGGGTATGGCGCTGCGTCCGGGGTACGACTGGTTTTTCCCGTACTACCGTGATCGCGCGTTGTGCCTGGCATTGGGGCAGACCGTGCTCGACCAGTTGCTGCAGGCGGTGGGCGCGGGCACGGACCCGCAGAGCGGCGGGCGGCAGATGCCGTCACACTGGACCAGCAAGGCGCTGAATTTGGTGTCGCCTTCGTCGTCGACTGCCACGCAATGTTTGCACGCAGTGGGTTGCGCGGAGGCGGGGCAGTACTTAGCCGCGCACCCGGAGGCCGCGAAAGGCACTTGCGGTCCGAATGATTACCGCGCCTGGAAAGATGTCAAGTTCCGTGGCGATGAGGTGGTATACACGTCCATCGGCGAGGGATCGACAAGCCAGGGCGAGTTCTGGGAGGCGCTTAACTCAGCCTCAAATGGCCGCTTGCCGGTGCTGTTCGTGGTGGAAGACAACGGGTATGCGATTTCAACGCCGGTGGAGGCAAACACGCCGGGCGGGAACATTTCGCGGCTGGTTGCGAATTTTCCCAATTTTCACTTTGCGGAGATCGACGGGACGGACGCGCAGGCCAGCTTTGCCGCAATGCAGGAAGCAGTGGCGTATGTCCGTGAGCGCAAGGGTCCGGCGCTGGTACACGGGCATGTGATCCGGCCGTATTCGCACTCGCAGAGCGATGACGAGCGCCAATATCGTGTGCGGGAGGAATTGGAGGCCGACGCATTGCGCGACCCGCTTGGGCGCATGCAGGCGTGGCTTATTCAGGAAGGCCTGCTGAACGAGGAGCAGGTGAACGCGCTGGAGCGCGAGGTGAATGACGAGGTGCGGCGGGCCGCCGATGAAGCTCTGGCCGCACCGCTGCCGACCGTCGCATCCATCCCGCTGCATGTGTATTCAGAGGACGTGGACCCGTGTGGGAACGCGTTTGCGACGGAGCCAGTCGTTTCCGGCAGTAACGCGGGCGAGCGCACCATGGCGGACCTGATCAACAGCACGCTGAAAGACGAAATGCGCCGCGACGAGCGCATCGTGGTTTTCGGTGAGGATGTTGCAGACGCCAGCCGCGATCAGCACCTGAAGTCGGGCGCGCTGAAGGGGAAAGGCGGTGTGTTCAAGCTGACGGCCGGGCTGCAGGCGGAGTTCGGGTCGGAACGGGTGTTCAACTCGCCGCTGGCGGAGGCGAACATCACAGGCCGGGCCATCGGGATGGCGGTGCGCGGCCTCAAGCCGGTGGTGGAGATTCAATTCTTTGATTACATCTGGCCGGCCATGCACCAGATGCGCAATGAGTTAAGCGTGATGCGCTGGCGTTCCAACGGAATCTTCTCGTCGCCGCTGGTCATGCGGGTGCCGATCGGCGGATACCTGACGGGCGGGGCAATCTATCACTCGCAGTCGGGGGAGAGCATCTTCACGCACACACCGGGGGTGCGGGTCGTCATGCCTTCCAACGCACTGGACGCTGCCGGCCTCCTGCGTACCGCCATTCGATGCGACGATCCGGTCCTGTTTCTGGAGCACAAGCGGCTGTATCGCGAGGCATTCGGCCGCGCGGCGTACCCCGGGCCGGAGTACATGATTCCGTTTGGCAAGGCGAAGACCCTGCGGAAGGGGACGGATGCGACGCTGGTGACCTATGGCGCGCTGGTGCCGCGGGCGCTGCAGGCGGCGCAGCGGCTGGAGCGGGAGAAGGGCATCTCGACCGAGGTGATCGACCTGCGCAGCCTGTCGCCGTACGACTTTGAGGCAATCGCGGACAGCGTGCATCGCACGAACCGGCTGCTGATCGCGCATGAGGATATGCGCAGCTGGGGCTTCGGCGCGGAGGTTGCGGCGCGCGCTGCAGAGGAGTTGTTCCACGACCTGGATGCGCCGGTGCGGCGGCTGGCGTCCATGGACACGTTTGTGGCGTACCAGCCGGTGCTGGAAGACGTAATCCTGCCGCAGGCGGAGGATGTGTTCGCCGCGGTGGCGGAACTGGTGGCTTTCTAGTCCGATGGGCGAAGAGCAAAGGGTAGTTCTGACCGGAGAAAAGCGAATGGTTTCCCGTGCGGTATTGTTCGCGTCGCTGGCGGTCGTTGCGTTGGTTTCAGTTGTGGTCATGCATGCTCTTGACAACCCTGTGAACGGGTGGGGTCAGCCTGTCGCCGCAGTGAAAACGCTGCTTCACATCGGCCCGCCTCCGAGTGATCCGAATGTGCCGGACCGCTACGCCGTGGACGCCGCTGCGATGGTGACCCCTCTCGACCTGGGCGTCCCCGAATACCCGCGGGCCATCCGCACGACTTCGGCACGCACGCAGAAGGGAAGTCGCACGACGGCGGAGGCGAGCTATCTGTCGCCGGACGGGCCGCAGCGCGTCCTGGCGTTCTACAAGGAAAAGATCGGGAAAGAGCCGGGTTACGAGGTGGAACCGAAGGCAGATCGTACCCTGGTCAGCCTGGCGAAGGGCAGCGAGGCGTTTACCCTGATCAACATCATCCCCGACCCGAACCACCCGGGCGGCACTTTCCTGTCCATTGAGCACACGCCGGCACCGTTCCCGGCGGTCGCACCGCAACCGTAGCGGCAACGCGAGCACTACGTGAATGACAATGAGACCAGCGTTTCCTTGTGAGGAGGCACCGCCGCAACATCGGCGGGAGTGGAGGGTCTACGCTACGGTTGGCACTCCCGCCTCGCAGGTGACCTATGCTGTTCCGCGCGCCCGCTTCCCGCATGTATTTGTCTAAGTCGCCGCTGCGCTCCGCTGTTTCGCTTACGCTGGCGGCCAGCTTTGCGCTTACGCCGCTGGCTGCTGCGGCCGCGAGCAGGCCCGCGCCGGTGGTGCGGGTCGATGCGTCGGCGCTGCTGCTGGACCGTTTCACCTTCGGGGCACGTCCCGGTGATCTGGACCGGGTACGCGCCATGGGCGCCTCTGCCTGGTTTGACCAGCAACTGCAGCCGGAGCGCATCGACGACAGCGCGCTGGAGCAGCGGCTGAACGCCTACCCGGCGATGCGGCTGAACCAGGCCGACCAGATTGCGCGTTACCCGACGCCGGCCATGGTGCGAAACGCGGCCAAGACGGGTTATCTGCCCGCCGACCCAGAGCTGCGCGCGATCATGGCGGACCAAGTCGAGTTTTACCAGATGCGCAAAGAAAACAAGACGGAGCGGAGCGCCGCCGCGACAGCGGAGCCTTTGGGTGGCGCAGGGCAGGCCGCAGGCGCAACGAAGCAAGGTATGCCAGAAGCACGCCACCCGCTTGCAATGTCCGGCAGCTCGACTCTGATGTCAGACGGTGCGGTCGTGCCGGCGAGCCCGCTGGCAGGCGCACCACGGCGACGCGATGTGCAAAAGGGATTTACCGCGCTTGACAGCCCGGACAATAGCGCAGTGGATGGCATGGCAAAGACGGGCACGCGCTCGGAGATGGCCGGTGGCGGCACCACTGCGGCTGCCGCGACCGATGCGCAGGCAAACGTGGTTCCGCAAAATCTGGAGCAGGCAACGGCCGCGATGCCGCCCGGCCAGGTCACCGCATTGCTGGCACTGCCGCCGCAGGAGCGCTATCAGCGGCTCTTGCACATGCAGCCCGCTGAACTCATCGCGGCGCGCAAGGGCGTGAAAGGCGATGGGTCGAAGCTGGCGGACGGCATGACGCCGCTGCAAAAGGAGACGCTCTCCGCGCTGGCCGGAACGAACCGCATGATCTCCGGCGAGCTGTTCAGCACGCGCCTCTTGCGCGACATCTACAGCGACCGTCAACTTGAAGCGGTGATGACCGACTTCTGGCTGAATCACTTCAATGTGTACATCCGCAAAGACGGCAACATGCCTTCGCTGCTGCCGGATTATGAGGAGACGGTGCGGTCGCATGCGCTGGGACGGTTTGAGGACCTGCTGGAAGCCACAGCCAAGAGCCCGGCGATGCTGCTGTACCTGGACAATGCACAGAGCATCGGGCCGGACTCGCCCGCGGCGGGCCGCCCCAAAAATCCCAACGCTCCGAATGCGAAGAAGGCGAGCGCGGGTCTAAACGAGAACTACGCCCGCGAGCTGATGGAGCTGCACACGCTGGGCGTAAACGGCGGCTACTCGCAGAAGGACGTGACGGAGGTCGCAAAGGTCTTTACCGGGTGGGGCATCGAGCGGCCCGGTGAGGGCGGAGCGTTTCTCTACAACGACCGGCGGCACGAGCCGGGATCCAAGCAGGTGTTGGGCAAGACCATCGCCGAGGCGGGCGAGAGCGAGGGCGAAGAGGTGCTGCACATGCTGGCGACCAGCCCGGCGACGGCGCACTTTATCTCGCTGGAACTGGCGCAGCGATTCGTCAGCGATACTCCGCCCGCGCCGATAGTGGACCGCATGGCGGAGACATTCTTGAAATCAAAGGGTGACATTAAGGCGGTGCTGCGGACTATGGTGCACTCGCCGGAGTTTGCGCAACCGGCGCTGATGAACGCGAAAATCAAGACGCCTCTGGAATACGTCGTGTCAGCGGTGCGCGCCACCAATGCGGACGTGCAGAACCCGCTTCCGCTTGCGCAGTCGCTCGAACGGCTGGGCATGCCCCTGTATGGCTGCGTGCCACCCACCGGGTACAAGTGGGACGCGGAGACGTGGCTGAACTCGGCCGCGCTGGTGAACCGCATGAACTTTGCGCTGTTGCTGAGCGCGAACAAGGTCAACGGAACGACCGTGGATACAGCCGCGCTGGTGGCGAAGGCTCCACCGCGCGCGGCTGCCGCCACAGCAGGCGAGGACGAGGCACAGCGCAAAGAGGCGGAGCTGGAAGCGGTTGTGTTGCCACAGGGTGTGAGCGCGCAGACGCGGTCGGCGGTGCTGTCGCAAACGGACGATTCCGCAGTGCAGCAGGCGCTTCGCGATTTCGGCCAATCGGCTCAGCAGCAGGGTAAGGCGAATGGTGGGGGCAAGCAGGTGGTGAACATGAACGTTCGGCGCGACTTTGGAGCTGGGCCGGCGAAGCCGAATGCACAGCCGACGGACAAGCAGGGTGCCGTGATGTTGGGATTGCTGCTGGGTTCGCCGGAATTTCAGCGGCGGTAGGTCAAGGCAGAGCGTTTGCGGGGCGATCTGCCAGAGCAAATGGTTGGTATACACAACCATCTCATCGAACAACTTTCAGAAACCGTCAGGGTCAACGACGACAGCGGTACAGGAGCGGGTTATGGGGTTTTCACGTCGCGGGTTCATGAAGGGCGGGGCGCTTGCTCTGGTAGGTACGTCAAGTATTCCGACGTTTCTGGTGCGGTCGGTGATGGCGGAGCAGACCGCCGCGACGGCGAATGGCAAGAAGCTGGTGGTTATCTTCCAGCGTGGCGCGGCGGATGGCCTGAACATCGTGGTGCCGTACACCGAGCCGAACTATTACGCGTTGCGGCCGAATATCGCGATTCAGCAAAAGGACGTGCTCGACCTGAACGGCCGTTTCGGCCTGCACCCGGCAATGGCGCCGCTGCTGCCGTTGTACCAGCAGGCCCATCTGGCGGTGGTCCATGCTGTCGGTTCGCCGGACACGACGCGCTCGCACTTCGACGCGCAGGACTACATGGAGAGCGGCACGCCGGGCGTGAAGGCGACCCAGGACGGCTGGTTGAATCGCGCGCTACAGGCTGAGCGGTTGAGCAACGCGACGGCGTTCCGGGCGGTCGCACTCGGAGCACAGGTTCCGCGCACACTGCAGGGGCGCCTGCCCGCGGTGGCGATCAGCAACGTAAACGACTTCAGCGTTGGCGGGCGGGGCGCGGCGCCTGCACCGGTATCGAACGCGTTTGAGCAGATGTATGGCGCCTCCGCCGACCGTGTGTTGCATGCGCAGGGAAGCGAGACATTTGAGGCGGTCAAGATGCTGAAGTCCGCCGACCCCACGCACTATCAGCCAGCGAACGGGGTGGTGTACCCGAACTCGCCATTTGCCAACAGCATGAAGCAGGTGGCGCAGTTGCTGAAGGCGAACCTGGGCGTGGAAGCGGCGTTCGCGGACATTGGCGATTGGGACACGCACCAGGGCCAGGGTGGAACGCAGGGGCGTTTGGCGAACCGGCTGCGCGAATTTTCTGAGGCCATCGCGGCGTTCTGGAAGGACATGGGCCAGGACGCCGAGAATGTCACGCTGGTGACCATGAGCGAGTTCGGCCGCACCGCCAAGCAGAACGGCACCGGCGGCACGGACCACGGCCACGGCAATGTGATGTTTGTGCTGGGCGGTGGCGTGCGCGGCGGCCAGGTATACGGACGTTGGCCGGGGCTGGCACCAGAGCAGTTGAACGAGGGCCGCGACCTTGCCGTCACAACTGATTTCCGGCAGGTCCTGGGCGAGCTGAGCGCGCGAACGTTGGGTGTTCGCGACCTGAATGGCATCTTTCCGGGCGCTGCCATCACGCCTGACCGCTTCCTGCGGCTGGTGTAGTGTTGCGCAAGCGCAGAGCAGAATCCTCCGAAAGATGGAGTGTTCCGAATTGGAACTCTGTCGCTCTCTGGCAGCGCAACCTTTGCAGCAAACCCGCGTCATACTCGATGTAGTTAGCAGTAACGCCGAAGTTACCCATCTTCGACTTTGGCATCACCTATCCGCACCAACACTTCCCACCTCTATGTAAGGCCTCCAGAACATCGGAGGCCTTCACTTCGTTTGGGGAACGCTCGAAGGCGTGGTGGTGAGCGACGAGGGTGGCAGAAGGCCGGCGCGGTCATCCAGAAAACGCCGCAGGCTCGCTGCCTCTTCAGCGGGGTTGGGGTTCGGCAGGGTGACGGTCATCTTCGGATCGGCTGCGACACGATAGGCGGCAATGCGGGCGGCCTGCTCAGGATCATTCGGCTGCGAGCCGATGTCCCAAAGCAGCTTGGGCGTGGTGACCTGCTGCAGCGCGTGCAGGTCAAAGCGGTCCTTGAGCAGCAAAGCGACAGGGAACATGCGTGCGCGCTTTTCGCGGCGAATCGTGCCGAGCACGTCCGCTGTGGCGTTGCGAAGGACCAGGGCTGCCGCCTGTGGATGCGTCGCGGCAAGGTTGGTCGCCAGCGTGGAGCCGACGCCCGCGCCGTAGAGTAGAATCTGGTTCGCCGGAATGCCGCGAAGGCCGGTGGCGTAAGCCCAAGCGGCTTCGGCATCCTGCTGCATGCGTTCCTCGGTGGGGTGCGGCTTGGCGGCGGAACGGCCGTAGCCGCGGTAATCGAACGCGAGCACATTCAGGCCGTCGTTGTGGAGTTGTGTGAGCAGGGGAGCGTCGGCAAAGTTGAGTTGGCCGTCGCCGGGCCGCAGGTAAAGAACCGTGCCACCGGTGGCCGCCTTTGCAGGAATCCACTCGCCGGTGATCTGCGGTGTGCCGCTGGCATCGGGCGCAAAGTGCACAAGCTCTCCGGGAAGGCCGGTGCCCGGCGAAGCATTGTGTGTCGGATGCAACACCCATTGCCACGAGCCCACGCGGAAAAGCGCGCACATGAGCAGGTAGGCGCAGAAGAATGCCACCAGAACGGTGTAGCCGAGAATCTTGCCTAACCAGCGCGGGTCGACCAGCACGTGGCTGGGGTCGCTGTGGTTGTAGGTGACGGTCGCTGCGGGGCGGCGCGGTTGTGCTTTTCGCGGAGTTGCCATCGTGTTCATCGTAAGCCGCGCCGGGTGCTGTGGCATTGTTCGGACCCTGGTTCGCGTCGATGGAGGCAGTTCCGGCATCTCTGAACGGAGAGGTTGTGGATGGCGAACTGGGTGAGGCTTTGCGCGGCGGCCGATGTGCCCGCGCTGGGCGAAGCGAAGGAAGTGGATGTGCAGGGCGTGGCGGTGTGCCTGGCGAATGCGCAGGGGGCGCTGGCGGCTGTTGATAACGTGTGTCCCCACCGTGCGGGTCCGCTGGCCGAAGGCTGGATCGAAGAGGGCAAGATCGTGTGCCCATGGCACGCCTGGGGCTTTGACCTGAAGACGGGCGAGTGCAAAGAGGAGCACAGCCGGGTCAAGGTGTACCCCTTGCGCGACGATGGCGCTGACCTGTTGATCGACTTGTCGTAGCGGCAGCTTTGCCGCAGTTCGTCAGCGATAGTTCCCGCTGCTAGAATCGATTGAATCCACTCCATCAGGAGAGGCAATGCAAGCCATACTGGCGCTCGAAGACGGGCGCACTTTCCGGGGTCAAGGCTTTGGCGCGCCCGCCGAGCGTTCCGGAGAAGTTGTTTTCAATACTGCATTGACCGGCTATCAGGAGATCTTCACGGATCCCAGCTATGCCGGACAGATTGTCGTTCTTACCAATCCGCAGATCGGCAACTATGGCACGACGCCGAGCGACGATGAGGGCAAGCGGCCCTACATTGAGGGTCTGGTAACGCGCGAGTTTTCGCCGATCTCGTCGAACTGGCGTTCGACGCAGGTGACGGACGAATACCTGGAAAAGTACAACGTGCCGGTGATCGCGGATGTGGACACCCGCGCCATCGTGAGGCACCTGCGGAACAACGGCGTGATGCGCGGCGTGATCAGCACCGCTTCGCAGGATGCCGATGCACTGGTGGCCAAGGCGCGTGCCATTCGCAAGATGGACGGGACCGATCTGGCGAGTGTGGTGTCGACAAAGGAGCGGTACGAGTTTTCGTCGGCCGATCCGCGCAATGAGACTGGCGATGCGCTGTTGCCGCCCTCGCTAAGCGGGAATGAAACGCAGATGCATGTGGTCGCGTACGACTTCGGCATCAAGCAGAATATTTTGCGCATGCTGACCCGCGAAAACTGCCGCGTGACCGTGGTGCCGGCGCAGACGACCGCTGCGGAAGTGCTGGCGATGAATCCGGATGGGGTGTTCTTTTCCAACGGCCCCGGCGACCCTGAGCCGCTGGACTACGCGCAGCAGAACGTACGCGAACTGGCAGGCAAGACGCCGCTGTTCGGCATCTGCCTGGGTCACCAGATTTTTGGCCTCGCGTTGGGCGGTAAGACCTACAAGCTGAAGTTCGGCCACCATGGCGCCAATCACCCAATCAAGAATCTGGAGACAGGCAAGGTCGAGATCACCTCGCAGAACCACAACTACGCCGTCGACCCGGAGACGCTGGACACCAGTGCGATCGAGGTCACGCACGTAAACCTGAACGATCAAACGGTGGCGGGTCTGAAGCACAAGGAGCATCCGCTGTTCAGCGTGCAGTACCACCCTGAAGCGAGCCCCGGCCCGCACGATTCACACTACCTGTTCAAAGACTTTCGCAAGATGATGGAACATTACAAAAAGAAGTGAAGGGGCCAACGATGATTCAACTTGAGCTCACACCTCACGCCGAAGCTTCGCTTCAGCAGTTCGCCGACGAGCTGCACGTGTCCGCGGAGTTTGTCGCGACTCAGGTGATTGAGGATGCGCTGCAAAATCGCGCGGATTACTTGGCGGGAATCCGCTCACTTGCGAACACGAAGTACACCATTTCGCAGGAAGAGATGGAACGTCGTTCTGAGCTGGCGGATTGAATACAACGACGAAGTGGAACGGGCATTGCTGCGATTAGACAAGCCGGTTCGTCGCAAAATCCTGAACTTTATGCGCGAGCGGGTGGCTCCACCAGAGGATCCCGCAACGATAGCGAAGAGCCTTAAAGGTGGCCTGAAAGGTCTTTACCGGTTTCGGGTAGGGGACTATCGGATCATCTGCGACATCCAGCGCGATCGTGTCGTTGTGCTGGTGCTTGATGCTGGACACCGGAAAGACGTGTACGACTAGATGCCACGCAGAAACGACATCGCAAAGATTCTTGTGATCGGCTCGGGGCCGATCGTGATTGGGCAGTCCGCCGAGTTCGACTACAGTGGCACGCAAGCGTGCAAGGCTCTGAAAGCCGAAGGCTATGAGGTCGTGCTGGTCAACTCCAATCCGGCGTCGATTATGACGGACCCGGAAGTTGCGGACCGCACCTATGTGGAGCCACTGACGGCGACCTACGTGGAAGAGATTCTGCGTGTCGAAAGCGAATCGCTGCAGGCCAGCGGCAAGCCGGGCGTGTTTGCGGTGCTGCCAACGGTGGGTGGGCAGACCGCGCTGAACCTGGCAGTCGACATGGCCGATGCAGGCGTGCTGGACAAGTACGGCGTGGAGTTGATCGGCGCCAAGCTGGATGCGATCAAGAAGGCCGAGGACCGGCTCCTGTTCAAGGATGCGATGAACCGCATCGGTCTAGACATGCCAAAATCGGCGCTGATCAACAACCTGCGCGACGGCCTAGAGTTTGCCAACAAGATCGGCTTTCCGTGCGTCATCCGTCCGTCGTTCACGCTGGGCGGATCGGGCGGCGGCATCGCCTATAACCGCGAGGAACTGACGGACATTCTGACGCGCGGCCTCGACCTCTCACCCGTCCACGAGTGCCTGCTCGAAGAATCGGTTCTCGGCTGGAAGGAGTACGAGCTTGAAGTCGTGCGCGACCTGGCCGACAACGTGATCATCATCTGCTCGATCGAGAACTTCGATCCGATGGGTGTGCACACGGGCGATTCGATCACCGTGGCTCCCGCGCAGACGCTCACGGATCGCGAATACCAGTGCATGCGCGATGCGGCGATTCGTGTCATGCGCGAAATCGGCGTGGAGACCGGTGGGTCGAACGTGCAGTTCGCGGTGAACCCGGCGAACGGCCGCATGACCGTGATCGAAATGAATCCGCGCGTGTCGCGTTCGTCGGCACTGGCGTCGAAGGCGACTGGCTTTCCGATTGCAAAGATCGCGGCGCGGCTCGCGGTTGGCTACACGCTGGACGAGCTGCAGAACGACATCACCAAGGCAACGCCGGCTTGCTTTGAGCCGACTATCGATTACGTCGTGGTGAAGATTCCCAAGTGGCAGTTTGAAAAGTTTCCCGGTGCCGACGAGGGGTTGGGGCCGCAGATGAAGTCGGTCGGCGAGGTCATGGCGATTGGCCGCACATTCAAGGAAGCGTTGATGAAGGCAGTGCGGTCGCTGGAAACGGGCAAAAAGGCGAGCGCCGCCGACATCGAGCCGCGCCGACTGACGCAGCGGCTGGTGACGGCCCATCCGGAGCGGTTGCGCTATGTGTTTTACGCGTTCGAGCGCGGTATGAGCGTGCGCGAGGTGGCGCGGCTCACCACTATGGATCCGTGGTTTCTATATCAGGTTAAGCAGATCGTCGACGAGCAGAAGGTTGCGGCGAGCGCGTCACCGGATTCGATCGATGCTCACCAGCTTCGCATCGCGAAGCGCATGGGCATCAGTGACGATGTGCTCGCGTCGTCGTGGAAGCTGGACGGCAAGGACGCCAGCGCGCGCGTCCGTGAATTACGCGAGAAGCATGGCGTATTGCCGGTGTTCAAGCTTGTGGACACATGCGCCGCGGAGTTCGAGTCGTTCACGCCGTACCTCTACTCCTGCTATGACGAGGAGGACGAAGCGACCCCGACCACGCGCAGGAAAATCATCATTCTGGGCAGCGGACCGAATCGCATCGGGCAGGGCATCGAGTTTGACTACTGCTGCTGCCATGCTGCGTTCGCGTTGCGCGAGGACGGCTACGAGACCATCATGGTCAACTGCAATCCGGAGACCGTCTCGACCGACTACGACACGAGCGACCGGTTGTACTTCGAACCGCTGACCTTGGAAGACGTGCTGGCGGTATACAAGCATGAGGCGGCGAGCGGCGCGGAGATTGGCATGATTGTGCAGTTCGGCGGACAAACGCCGCTGAACCTTTCCCTGCCATTGAAGGCGGCGGGTGTGCCGATCGTGGGGACGTCGCCGGAGTCGATCGAGCTTGCGGAGGATCGCAAGCGATTCAACAAGTTGCTTGAGGATCTCCAGATCCCGCAGCCTGCGGGGGTGCTTGCCACCAGCGTGAAGGAGGCGCTCGCGGGTGCGAACCGCGTGGGCTATCCCGTTCTGGTGCGGCCAAGTTTCGTGCTGGGCGGGCGCGCCATGGTGATCGCGTATGACGATGAGGCAATTCAGCAATACATGAGCACCGCGATGGAGTACTCGCAGGAGCGGCCGGTGCTGATCGACCACTTCCTGGAGGACGCCACGGAAGTGGACGTGGACGCCCTGTGCGACGGCACCGACGTTCTGATTGCTGGCATCATGCAGCACATTGAGGAGGCCGGCATTCACTCTGGCGATTCGTCGTGCGTGCTGCCTTCGGTCGACCTGACCAATGACGTGCTGCGTCAGATCCGCGAGTACACACGCAAGCTGGCGCTGGCGCTGAATGTGATCGGCCTGGTAAACATTCAGTTCGCCATCCAACGCGGCACAGTCTTCGTGATTGAGGTGAACCCCCGTGCTTCGCGCACGGTGCCTTACGTGTCGAAGGCCACTGGCGTGCCGCTGGCAAAGATCGCATCGCGGCTGATGACGGGGCGCACGCTGAAGGAGTTGCTGCCCGAGCAGTTGGCCAGCGGCAAGGACCTGGGCACGGGCGATCACTACTTCGTCAAGTCGCCGGTGTTCCCGTGGGGCAAGTTCCCGGGCGTAGACACGGTGCTGGGACCGGAGATGCGTTCAACCGGCGAGGTGATGGGCGTCGCGGAAACCTTTGGCGAAGCGTTTGCAAAGGCGCAGATCGCGGCTGGGCAGAACCTGCCGACGCATGGAACCATCTTCCTTTCGGTCAACGACCACGATAAGGCGGCGGCGGTGACTCTGGCGAAGCAGTACGTCGAGATGGGGTTCCAACTGGTAGCGACGCACGGCACCGCCGAGGTGCTGGCTGATGCGGGCCTGCAGGTAGAGCGCGTGCACAAGGTAAAGGAAGGCCGCCCCAATGTCGTCGACCTGATCAAGGGCGACCGCATCCAGCTGATCGTGAACACACCGCGCGGGCAGGACACGTTTTTTGACGAGAAGGCGATCCGGCGTGCCGCGGTGCTGGCGCGCATTCCGACGATCACGACCATCGCCGCGGCTCGCGCCGCTGCGGAGGGCATTGCCTCACTGCAAAGCGGCGAGATACACATTTTTTCGCTGCAGGACCTGCACGCGCAGCGGGAAGCGATCGCGGCGGACTGAAGCGTATTGCGGGACGGCTGTATTAGTGGCGATCGCTGCCGCCGACACCTCCTTGTGCCTTCAAGCTTGATCTCCGGAAGCCGAAGCTGCTACAAGAATGGCTATTCGACGCTGATGGCAATCTTGGACCCGACGGCGTAACCGATCATGGAAAGCGGGATCCAGGTACCGATCAGGATGCCGTCGCCAGCCATGAGGCCGCTGCCGTGGTCGATGGAAAAGAAGGTTCGCCAGAGCTTGTCGACAGCACCGCAACCGTCGCATAGACCCGCGCCAGTTGGCAGGTCGAGCACGTAAACCACCACCACACCGAACATGATCAGTGCGCTGATCCAGACGTAGCGCGCTACAGTGTCGTGACGCGCGCGGCCCGCGACAAAGCCGCCGATCATGGGCACTAGGAATGCCGCGGCCGTGCATAGCAGTTTGGGCCCCGCCGACGCCGCATCGGGCTTGGCAGCCCAGAAGGCGCCCATCACCAGGGCGAAGATGAGAACCGCGAAGATGGTGTGAAGCAGAAACCAGCCTGCCTCGCGCAGAAGGTCGTTGGTGGTCTTGTTTCCGCGTATCTCAAGCGCTTCCATACGGCTACGTTACCGGCTTCGGCGCGGCAAGGAAATCCCACTTTTGGGCACCCGCATCCAGCGCACGCGATAATGGAAACATGCTGCTTGACGGTGTTCATGTTCCGCTGACCACGCCCTTTTACCCGGACGGACACGTCTACGTGCGCAAGCTGGAGCACAATGTGCGCCGGTATTCATTGACGCCGGTGAGCGGCTTGATCGCGCTGGGCGATGGCAGCGAGGCCGCCGCGTTGAGCGATGAGGAACAACGCGAGGTGCTGCAGGCGGTGGCAGAGACTGCCGCGGCGGACAAAGTTCTGACTGCGACACTGAACCAGGCCGGGTGCGACCCTGCGTTGCGGCTGGCCGAGTATGCGGCTGCGTTGCGATTTGACGTGCTGCTGCTGGCGTCGCCCGCGCAATGGTCTGGGAACACCGCCGCTCTGGCGAGCTGGCTGCGAGTGCTGGCCGATCGAGCGCCGCTGCCGTGTCTGGTGGCGAGCCGGTGTGGTGACGCTTCGATCGAATTGGAGATGCTTGCAGACCTGGCGGCGCACCCGAACGTACTGGGAGTGCTGGAGCAGTCTGCACACATAAGCCGAGTCGCGGACCTGCGTGTGGCAACGGCGAAGGTACGTCGCACAGTAAGTACAACCATCACCTTCACGGCGGCGACCGGCCGTATGCTGCAACCAGCGCAGGCTGAAGCAGCCTCACCGCAGGGCGGGTTTGTCTCCGCGGCTTCACTCGCCACCGGCGCGGCGGTGGCTGGAGTCGCGACCGTACTGGACGCGCCCGCTGTGCCCGTCCTGCGAACCCGTACCAGGCAGGTGAGCTCGCAAATCCTGTGGGCGCATGCGGGACAGGCGACCGAGGCCTTGCGTGCCGGTGCCGGCGGCATTGCGACCGCGGTGGCGGCATCCGTGCCGCAAGCGGTGTTTGAAATCTGGGCTGCGTGGAAAGATGGCGACGCTGGCCTGATGCACGAAAAACAGGCGCGCGTGGCTGCCGTGGAGCCAGCCCTGCTGGACGCAGGCGCTCCGCTGCTGAAGAGTGGGGCGGAGTTGAGCGGGTATTTCGGCGGGCGTCCAAGGCTTCCACTGGTAGCGCCCACGGCTCCAGAGCGTGAACGGCTGGCCTCGGCGCTCGATGGCATGCGGTCATGACGTCAGCCCACCACAGTCCGGCCTGGGTCATAGGACCGTAGTCGCAATCAGCGGGAACGCGCGGTCGTGCCCATTTCGCCAAGCCTGGCGCGGGCCGTGGTGGCCTCAGGCGAATTCGGGTAGCGCTGGATCAGTGACCGGAGCTCGCGCGTTCCGGCTTCGGTCTGTTTGATGGCAAGCAGTGACTGACCTTTGCGCAGTTGTGCGGCGGGTATCTTCGGATTGCCGGGGTACTGCTCGATCACTTTGTCGTACTGGCGGGTTGCCGGGCCGTAATCGCGCGTTTTGAAGAGCATCTCGCCCAGGTAGAAGTACGCGTTGCCCGCGTAGTTCGAGTCCGGATAGAAGCGGATCACGTCATTAAACTCGGCCTTTGCAAGCGAGTATTTCGCACCGTTGTAGTCGCCGTATGCCGTTTGGTACAGGTCGGCCACGGGCGGAGCGTTGACCGCGCCAGCCGCTGGACTGGCAGCGGCAGCCGCAGGCGTGACACCGCCCGAGAGCGGAGCCGGGTCCGCTGAGGAGTCCTGCGGAAATCCGGGAGGCGGCGCGGGGCGTGACGTCCGGGAGCCGCGGGGCGTGGGGGTCGCGCTTTCGGCCGGAACAGCGGGCGCGGTCAGCGGTCCTCCGCCAGCGGGTGCCGCACCACCCTCAAAGCGGGCGTTCAGCGACTGTTGCGAGCTTTGTACGTCGCCGATCGACTTTTCCATTCGCTGCAGACGCGCCTTTAACTCGTCGAGAGAATCGTTGAGCGACTGTACCTGCCCGGAAACTTGGTCGACCTTGCCGCCCTGACCCTGCGCCTGGGCGGCAACCTGCTGTTGCAGCTGACCGACGGTCAGGCCCATTTTGTTGATCGAGTCCGCCGTCTGCTGCACCAGGTCCTTCAACACGCCCATGCGTTCGTCGTTGGACTGCTGCAGCCGTGCCACGGCTTCCTGCAGCTGCTGCACCTGGGTCTGCAGCTGGATCATCTCCTTGTTCGCGGCGAAGGCGTGCGGCGTGAACGAGAGGGTGGCCGAGAGCGCGACGGTAAGGGCGGCAATGCGCAGCCTGCCGCGGGTGCGCTGTTGAGCGGTCTGGAAGTGTTCTGCCATGGAAACCTCTTGAAGGCGGTGCGGAGGGCGGATATTTTGGATCGTACGGACCGAAACGGAAAGCAGCGATTGCGCTCAGGATGAGCGCTCATTGAGAGAACCGCCCAACCGGGGTGGCTGCACGCCACCCTCGTTGGGGCGGAACCATCTTAGCGATCCAGGTTGAACTGCGCGCGGCGGTTCTGCTGGTAGCAGCTGTCATTGGCCTCGGTGCAGAACTGCTTTTCCTTGCCGTAGGAGACCACTCGAATGCGGTCTGCGGATACACCTGCATTCACCAGCCCCTGCTTAGCCGCGTTGGCGCGGTTTTCACCAAGTGCTAGGTTGTACTCGGCCGAACCACGCTCGTCGCAGTAGCCGCCGATGATCACGCGGATCGCGGGGTGCTGCGTCAGGTAGCTCGCAGCCTGCGTCGCGTTGGTCTGCGCATCGGCGCGAAGGTCGTAGCTGTCGTAATCGAAAAAGACGTCCTTCACGGCGGCGTGGAAGGCGGCGTCGGTTCCCATGTCGCCCAGGTTGGTGCTGGCACCGGTGTCGGTGGAGGGCGCTGCCGCTACGCGAACCGTAACGCGGACGTTGGCTTCGGCGGTGCCGCCGTCACCCTTCGCAAGCAGATGAAAGTTGGTCGAGTTCGACGGCGTTACCGTTTGCGTTCCGCTGGGGTTAACCGTACCGATACCGTCGATGGAAACGTCTGTCGCGTTCGTCGTGCGCCAGTTCAGAGTGACCGTCTGGCCCTGATCGATGGCAAGCGGGTCGGCGGAGAGGGTCGCCGTTGGAGCTTCGACGGCAGGCGCGATGGGCGGTGGTGGCGCCGCCGATTTCTTGTGGTGGCAGCCGCTCAGCGTAAAGGTCAGCAGCAGGGTCGCGGTAATGCATGTGCCTGTGCGCTTCCTTGCCAGGGTAAGAGAATCAAAACCAAAGCGACCGAAAGCAGCCAAACCCATGCGTTGCGACATTTTCTTCTCCTGTGACGTGTTCACGTATTTGCTTAGAAGCAGTATTTTGAGCAAGGGCAGCGTCCATGCCCCCGGTTTTGGTGCACAAAACGCCGGTGCGAATTTAGCGGAAGCTCCAGTTCGGCATGTCACCACTGGCGATCTTCTGCTTCTCCGTGCCGTCGGCGAGCATGCTCCAGATTTGCCCCCGCGGCCCGGAGCCCACGGCGAAGGCAATGTGCCTGCCGTCCGGAGACCATGTTGGAAAGTCGCAGCGTCCGATGCCGTTGGTCAGCTGGGTCCAGCGTTTGCTGGCGATGTCCATCAGGTAAATGTCCTGGCCGCCCGGCGCGCCGGGGCCATACTTGCGGTTCCATGCAAAGGCGAGGAACTGGCCGTTAGGTGACCATGAAACGGAGGTGGCGTACCCGCCGTCCGTTATGCGCTGCACGCTGGCGCCGTCCGCGTCCATAGTGTAGAGCTGCGGCAGCGCGGTGCGGCTGCTGATAAAGGCGAGTTGCGAGCCCGTTTTCGGGTTCCAGCTGGGTGAGCTGTTTGAGCCGCGCGAGTTGGTGATGCGGTGCGCGCCACCGCCGCTTGCGTCGCCCACATAGATTTCAGGATTGCCGCCACGCGACGAAGCCCACGCGAGCTGGCCGCTGGTCGACCATGCGGGAGTAATGTTCAGATCGCCGGTCTGCGAAAAGTTGACCATACGGCCGAGTAGCAGCGAGTAAACCCGGATCTGATTTCCGGCGTTGCTGATGGTGGAAAACGCAATACGCGAGTTGTCCGGCGAAACACGCGGCGACAGCGCGATGCCGCCCAGGTGCGTCACTGCGTGCTGATTGGCGCCGTCGTAGTCCATGGCCCAGACTTCCTTGGTGCCGCCCGCCGCGTGAATGTAATAAAGCTTCGTTTCCGCAATGCCGGGCAGACCGCCGCCAAGCCGCAGGATAATTTCGTCCGCGAAACGATGGGCGATCATGCGGGCATTCTCGTCCGTAGCGGTGTCGGTGTACTGCTTGCCGATGACCTGTGGGTACTGCGCATTGTGCGTGTCCACAACAAAGGCGTTGACCACAAGGCGGCCGCCGGTCATGCCGAACCCACCCAGCGCCACAAAGGCGGCGTTGGCCGGGTTCTGTGACCACTGGTTCAGGTTGATGTCTTTCGGATTCGCGGGCTGTGCCTGCGGTTCCAGGCTCTTCGAAACCACGTCAAAAACGCCGGCGTTCTTCAGGTCACTTTCGAGCACCGAATCGAAGGTAACCTTCAGCGGACCAGCATCGGCATTGTCCGCGTGAAATGCGGCCGGTGCAATCCGGATGCGATCCACGCCCTTGTTGATGCCGGTCGAAAGCGTGTCCTGTGCGGAGGCCTGCAAAGAGCCAAGTGCGCCCAACGTGAGCGCCAGTGCGAGTGCAGAGTGCGTTGTGAAGCGGTATGCCATCGCTTTCATGGTAGACGTTTCAGCGCGCGGACTGGCCCTTCTTTCGCCGGCAGGAATCACCCGAGTTTCTGCCGAGCAGCCAGTTACGACGGCTCGAAGTAGTACTGCACGGTAATGTAGCTGCCGCTATATTCTTCCGGCAACGGTGCCAGTGTATCGATGCGTTCCAGCGTGCGCACGGCGCTGGAGTCGAGTGTCCGGTCGCCGCTGGACTGCACGATACGTACATCGCTTAGTTGCCCGCTGCGATCAATGCGAAAGGTCATGTACACGCGGCGTCCCTGCGCGCCAGGATCGAGCGTGGCGGTGACCCACTGTTGGCTGATGCGCTGATTCATCTGCCGCACGTAATAACCGAAGCGCGCGCCAAAGCTCTGGTCCGTCACGGCGACCGCACTTGTGCCGACCCGGCTCTGCGTTGCCAGCATGGCGGTACGCACGCCACCCGTGGTGCCGCTGGTCGCCTTCTGCGGCTCGACCTTGGGCGGCTGCTGAATCTTCGGAACGACGGGCGAAGGCTTCTCCGTGACCTTCTTCGGCGGCTCTTTTTCGGGCTTCTTGACCCGAACTGGAACGTCCGTAGGTTTGGGCGGCGGCTCGGCGGCTTCTTTCACCGGCGGCGGCGCAATGCTCGGCTTATCGGAGGCGAGCACGTTGTCCTGCCTGGGCGGAACCCGCGGCGGTAGCGGGATGGAGCTGACCATGGTGGCCTGGACCGCGCCGGCCATCTCCTGCGAATCGCCCCACTTCTGCCCACGGTCGTGAAAAAGAAAGCCAGAGTAGATGGCTCCGCCGAACAGCAAGACATGCAGCACGATCGACCCGGCGAGCTCCGCGGCCGTGGAGGTCTTGCGTGTTGCTTCGCGCTCCTTCAGGGCCGGCACCGCGGTCGTTTTCGCTCCTGTGTCTCGCCTAGTGGCCGGCGGACTGCTCGAACGGCCGGGTGACCACGCTGATGTTTGTCACGCCGCCGCGCTTGACCGCGTCCATCACAGAGGCGAAGGCTTCAAAGGGCACCTTGCCGTCGGCGCGGACGTAAATCACTCGTTTGGACGCGTCCCCCCCGCCCTGGGACACCAGCGCGGGCAGATCGTCCAGATTGACAGGCTTGTCCTGGAAATAAACGCGCTGGTCGGCATCGATCGTGACCACGCTGTGCTCTTCCGTCAACTGGTTCACGGCGCGGGTCTGCGGCACCGCGACCTCAATGCCGGACTGCAGCACCGGCGCGGTCAGCATAAAGATGAGCAGCAGCACCAAGACTACGTCGACCAGCGGCGTGATGTTGATTTCCGCGAGACCTGCCTGCCGGCGTCCGCCGCTTGAAAAGGCCATCGCTCAGCGCTCCATGCCCAGCCGCTCTGCGGCGGCGCGAACGGAAGACGGCCCAGGTGCGGCGCCCGGTGCTGCGGCGGCGTTCTCAATCGCGTTCAGCAGCTCGCGGCCAAAGTCGTCCATGCGTGAGCCGAACTCACGGATGCGTGCGGTGAGCTGGTTGTAGCCGACAACGGCTGGAATGGCGACGACCAGGCCGGCGGCCGTGGTGATGAGCGCTTCGGAGATGCCGGGCGCGACCGCACGCAATGTCGCCGAGCCCTGCGTTCCCAGGCCGTGAAACGCGTCGATAATGCCAAGCACCGTGCCCAGTAGGCCGACGAACGGCGCCACGGCCGCGATGGTGGCCAGCCAGGTGAGCCGGGTTTCCATGTCGGTCAGCGCTTCGCTGGACGCGATGGCCGCGGCACGCTCGATGGCTGCCGGACTGCGTGGAAGGCCGCGTCCGCCGGTCTGGCGCTGGTACTCCTCAACGATCTCGGTGAAGACGCCAACCAGCGGCGCGGGCTGAAATTGGTCGGCGACACCGGCGATTTCACTCAGCCGCGTGCTCTTGCGGAACGCTTTCAGGAATCGCTGGTTCTGCACCCGTGCCTGGCGAAAGGCGGTGAACTTTCCGATCATGATCATCCACGAAAACACGGACATGACGGCCAGCAGGATGAGCACAAAGATTGCGGTAGGGCCGCTGTTGTGCAGCATGTCGGTGAGCGCGCCGCCACTCGAGTGCACCGCCGCAGGGCCGGGTGCAACGGGAGAAAGGTCATCCTGCAGGAAGAAAAGACCGAGCATGGCGAGAGCGTTCGCAGGCATCTTGAACTGAGTGTAGAACGAGGCACTTACGGCTGGCTTGCGAAACAGGCAGCAGACCGCAGTGACGCCGGAGGTGCGGCGAAGAATGTAACGTCATTTCGGGCGGAGCGGCGTGCTATGCTCTGCGCGAAGAGAAGGCAAAAGTCGCTGCCACGTTTGAAGCACCAAATGTGGCGGAAAGATGCGAGGAACGCCGGATGCTGCTGGAGCTGCGCGCTGAAAACTACGCCGTGATCGACCATGCCGTGGCCACACTGGGGCCGGGTTTGAACCTGCTGACCGGTGAAACAGGCGCGGGCAAGTCGATTCTGGTGGACGCTTTGGCATTACTGATGGGCGAGCGCGCGACCAGCGACGTGGTGCGCCACGGTGCGGAAAAGGCCGTGGTCTCGTGCGTGTTTGAAACAACTGCCGGGGCCGAGGCGATCCTGGAGCAGAACGGTATTGACGTGGAGGGCTCCGAGATCCTGCTTCGGCGCGAGGTGTCGTCCGGCGGCAAAGGAAGGGTCTTTATCAACAATCAGCCCGCGACCGTAGGTGTGCTGCGCCAGCTTGCGCCGGAGCTCGCTCTGGTGCACGCACAATCGGAGACGCTGGGCGCCTTTGACCAGGCGCAGCAGCGCGGCCTGCTTGACCGCTTCGCTGGCGTTCACACGCAAAACGCGCCCACGCCAGGGGCCGCGCAACGCATCCGCGAACGCCTTCTGGCGCACAAGGACATGGATAAGGAGCAGAACGGCGAGGCCGTCTCTGCCGCGTACCATCTATGGCGCGAATCGCGTCAGGCGCTGGATGGTCTGTCGACCGACGAGCAGGAGCGGCTGCGCATGGCCGACCTGTGGAGCTTTCAGCGCGGCGAAATTCAGGACGCGGCGATCGCCGGCGACACGGAAGATGATGATCTGGAGTCCGAGAAGCGCGTTCTGAGCAATGCCGAGAAGTTGTACACGGCCGCGATGAGCGCGAGCGATGTGCTGTACGAGGGAGAAACCGCGGCAATCACCCTGCTGACCTCCGCACAAAAGCAGCTCGACGAGCTGGCGCGCTACGAATCGAAATTCATCGAACATGCTTCGCAGCTCGCCAACGCGCGCGCTACGGTTGAGGACATCAGCAGCACCGTCCGCGATTACGCGGAAAACATCAACGCATCGCCCGAGCGCCTGGCCGAGATCGAAGACCGGCTTGCCCTGCTGGATCGCCTGAAGCGCAAGTACGGCCGCACGCTGCTGGAAGTGATTCAGTACGGCGAAGAGGTCGCGCAGAAGCTGGCGGAGATCGAGAACCGCGACGTGATGATCGCGGAAGCGAGGAAGCGCGTCGCCGATGCCGAGCACATCTACTCGTGCGTTGCGCAGGACCTGACGGAAACGCGCATCAGCAACGCCCGCCGGCTGGAGAAGATGGCGGAGCAGCAGATTAATGACTTGGCCATGACAGTAAAGTTTCGCGTGGAGGTCGCTCCGCAGAAAGAACAGCAGTTCTGGACCGCGACTGGATGGGACCACGTGGAATGCCTGATCGCGACCAATGCGGGCGAGCCCATGAAACCGTTGGAGGAGATTGCCAGTGGCGGCGAGATGAGCCGCGTCATGCTGGCGCTGAAGGTTTCCGTCGAGGAGGGTGGCCCGGGCAAAACGAAGCGGCGCATCGCCCTGCCGCGCACGCTGGTCTTCGACGAAATCGACATCGGCATTGGCGGCCGCGCCGCGGAGGCAGTCGGCGCCAAGCTGAAATCCCTGGCGGCGCACCAGCAGGTGTTGTGCGTCACCCACCTGCCGCAGATCGCGGCCTTCGGTAATCAGCACTTCCTGATCAGCAAGATGGAGAAAGCCGGCCGCACCCGGACGGACATCCGCCAACTGAAAGAAGAGGAGCGCGCGCAGGAGATCGCCCGCATGCTCTCTGGCGCAACCGTGACGGAGACCAGTCTGCGGCATGCCGAGCAGATGCTGAAGGCGAGCCGCTAAAGGCGCACGCCGAGCTTCAATGAACCCACAAGCCATTTGCTTTGTGCTAGTTGCGAAGTCGTTCGCAGTTGCTGCAACACAACATTTTCAGCGCACCACGCTTCCTATGACTTGACGACGGCGATGCCGCCGGAGGAGACGATCATGGCAAATGAGCAGAAGAAGTGCGCCCACGAGGGCTGTACCTGCACCTGTACCGACGGAAAGAAGTACTGCTCGCAGTTCTGCGAGGACTCCAACTCCAACGGCACGACCACCCTGGGCTGCGATTGTCCGCACTCCAGCTGTGGCGGCCACCTGTAAAGCCGAACACCGCCGGGCAGACCTGGACTGCACCTGCCCGACAGATTGCCCCAAAACTGGTGCAACCTGTCGTGGCTCGGCGCAAGACGCTCCGGTATACTGACAGACGTGACGATACTGGCCGCCGACCCCATCTTTGCCGAAGCGGGAACTACCGCTGACGATCGCCAGACCAAGCAGGTGCTTCTGCTGAAGCCGAGAGGCTTCTGTGCAGGCGTGGTGCGCGCGGTCGACATCGTGAAGATTGCGCTGGATACGTTTGGCGCGCCGATTTACGTTCGCAAGGAAATCGTACACAACAGCTACGTGGTGGATGACCTGCGCCAGAAGGGCGCAATCTTCGTCAACGAGCTGGACGAGGTACCCGAAGGCAAGCGCGTGATTTACTCCGCGCATGGCGTGTCACCGGCTGTTCGTGAGCGCGCCAAGGAGCGCGGCCTTAAGGTGATCGACGCGACCTGCCCTCTCGTCACCAAGGTGCATGTGGAGGCGATCAAGTTTGCCAAGCAGGGCTATTCGCTTGTGCTGGTTGGACATCGCGACCACGAAGAAGTCGAGGGAACGCAGGGCGAAGCGCCGGATGTGACACAGGTTGTGTCCACTGTGCAGGAAGTGGAAGCCCTGGTCGTGCCCGATCCGGACAAGGTCGCATACCTGACGCAGACCACGCTCTCGCTGGATGAAGCGAAATACATGATTGACGCGCTCAAACGCAAGTTCCCGAATATCATCGGGCCGCATGCGCAGGACATCTGCTACGCCACGGAAAACCGGCAAACCGCGGTCAAGAACGTGGCGCATAACGCCGATGTCGTGCTGGTGGTGGGCTCGCGGAACAGCTCGAATTCCAATCGGCTGGTCGAAGTTTCCATGAACCTGGGCACCAAATCGTACCTGATCGACAAGGCCGAAGACATCAAGCCGGAATGGCTGCAATCCGCATCGCGCATCGCGGTGACGGCTGGAGCGTCCGCGCCGGAGGTCCTGGTGCAGGAAGTTGTGACCTACCTGCAGGCGCGTGGTTTCGGTTCGGCCAACGAAGTCGAAGTCATGCCGGAAAACGTCCGCTTTGGCCTGCCACCGGAGATCGTGCAGGCCATCGCTTCGGCGCCGCGTCCTACGGTTTAGCAGGGAACACTGGTCCGGTTCTGTCGCAAGACTGCTTCTTCTCACGTCTGAGGTTCATCCCATCTTCATGTCGTCTTCCTCCACAGTTCCGAACGCGTCTCCGGGTGTCACGCAGCCGCGCTTTGGGCGCATCGACGTGGCCTTGGACGTGGTGCGGGGCAGCATTTCGCGGTCAGTCCAGTGGCTTTTCGGACAGCAGCACCCGGAGGGGTACTGGGTCGGCGAACTGGAAGCCGACGTGATGCTGGAGGCGGATTACATCTTCATGCATAAACTGCTGGGGACGGGCGACCCCGGCAAGCTGGAACGTGCGGTCAACGAAATCCTGCGGCACCAGAACGCGGACGGCGGCTGGAGCCTGTACCCGGGCGGTCCCTCCAATATCAATTATGTTGTCAAGGCGTATCACGCGCTAAAGCTCATGGGCTGGAGCACGGAACATCCGGTGCTGACGAGAGCACGCGAATGGGTTCTGGCAAACGGCGGCGTGGTTGAGTGCAACACTTTTACCAAAATTTACCTGTGCGCCTTTGGTGAGTATGACTGGTCGGCGGTGCCTGCGGTGCCACCGGAAATCGTCCTGTTTCCAAACTGGTTTTACTTCAACATCTACGAGATCAGTTCGTGGTCGCGCGGCATTTTGGTGCCGCTCGCAATCATCTATGCCAAAAAGCCGCTGAAGCGATTGCCGCCAGAGCAGGGCATTGGCGAGTTGTTCGTCGGCGGGCGCGAGAACTCAAACCTGCACCCGCGCTGGGACAAGAAGCACAAAATTTCCTGGCGTAACTTCTTTCTGTTCTGGAACCGTCTGGCGCAATGGTATGAGCGAGTTCACATCCGGCCGCTGCGCCGGAAGGCGCTCAAAAAGGCCGAGCAATGGATGCTGGAGCGCTTCGAAGGGTCCGACGGCCTGGGCGCGATCTATCCCGCAATGCTGAACGCGATCGTGGCGTTGCGAAGCCTGGGCTATTCCTTCGACGATCCGCAGATGATTCGCGCCATGGATGAGTTTGAAAAGCTCGGGATCGATTGCCCGGAAGGCACGGCGGATTACGCGGTTCCGACCTTCCGTATGCAGCCTTGCTTCTCACCGGTGTGGGACACAGCTCAAGTCCTTTCCTCACTTGGAGATGCAGGCGTTTCCTCGACCGATCCTCGCATGGTGAAGGCCGCCGATTGGCTCCTGAGCAAGCAGGTGCTGCACAGGGGTGACTGGGCGGAAAAGGTCAAGAATGTCGCGCCGGGGGGCTGGGCCTTTTTCTTCAACAACATTCACTACCCCGACGTGGACGACACAGGCGAGGTGCTGCTGGCATTGAAGGCGGTCGACCATCCGCAAGAGCGCCGCCAGCACGAAGCAGCGCAGCGCGGCATCGATTGGGTGTTCGGCATGCAATGCCGCAATGGTGGATGGGCGTCGTTTGACCGCGACAACACCAAGATGATCTTTCAGTACATTCCGTTCGCCGACCATAACGCGATGCTTGACCCGCCGACCGTGGACATCACGGGACGCATCCTGGAAACGCTTGCAGCGTACGGCTACACGCGCCGCGATCCACGAGTCGAAAAGGCCATTCAGTTCATCCGGAAAGAGCAGCAATCGGATGGCAGCTGGTTTGGCCGCTGGGGCGTCAACTATCTATATGGCACGTTTCTGGTGCTGCGCGGGCTTGAGGCCATGAGCTTCGGCCACCTGGAGCCTGAAGTCCAGCAATCCGTTGAGTGGGTGCGCTCCGTGCAGAACTCCGACGGCGGCTGGGGCGAAACCTGCGGCACCTACGATGATCCGTTGCAGCGCGGCGTAGGCCCAAGCACTCCCTCACAGACGGCATGGGCATTACTAGCGTTGCTGGCAGGTGGCGACAACCGGTCCGACTCGGTTGCAAAGGGTGTTCGCTGGCTGGTTGAGCGGCAGCAGGAGGACGGCTCCTGGGCGGAGCTGGTGCCCGGACGCAACGGCGAAAGTTACTACACGGGCACAGGGTTCCCGCAGGTGTTCTACTTGGGATACCACCTGTATAAGCAATATTTCCCGCTGCTGGCGCTGAGCACGTATCAGCGCAGCATGGAGCACGAGGTCGCGGAGATCTAATTTTGCAGCCTGACTGGGTTCGAAGCAGGCGCTGTTCCCAGCGCGGTACCTGGTCGGCTTCGTCCCTTGGCGCGGGGCGCGCCTTGGGCGAAACTAGAACAAAGGAGCAATAAGAGCATGGCAGTACCTGTCGCACAGGCGTGGACGGTCGCAACCTACGTTCTGAAGCAAAGGCTGAAGGGCCGCAAGCGGTACCCTCTGGTGCTCATGCTGGAGCCGCTCTTCCGCTGCAATCTGGCCTGCGCCGGCTGCGGCAAGATCCAGTACCCGGCGCACATCCTGAAAGCCGAGCTGACGCCGGAGGAGTGTTTCCGCGCCGTGGACGAGTGCGGCACGCCCATGGTCTCCATCCCGGGTGGTGAGCCGCTGCTGCATCCGCGCATGCCCGAAATCGTGCAGGGTCTGATCGACCGCAAGAAGTACGTGTACATGTGCACGAACGCGCTCCTGCTCAAGGAAAAGCTGCACCTGTTCAAGCCTTCGAAATACCTCAGCTTCTCCGTCCACGTGGACGGTGAGCGCGAGCACCACGACTTCGGCGTCTGCCGCGAGGGTGGCTACGACATCGCCATGGAAGGCGTGCGCGCCGCAGTCGCCGCAGGATTCCGCGTGACCACAAACACCACGCTCTTCGACGGCGCCGATCCCAACTCGGTGCGCCGGCATTTCGACCAGCTCATGGACGCCGGCGTCGATTCCATGATGATCTCGCCCGGCTACACCTATGACAAGGCGCCGGACCAGAAGCACTTTCTCGGCCGCGGCCGGTCGCGCAAGCTCTTCCGCGCTCTGCTGTCGAACCGCAAAAAGCGCTGGCAGTTCAACGCCAACCCGATCTTCCTTGAATTCCTCATGGGCAAGCGCGAGCTCACCTGCACACCCTGGGGCATGCCGACTTTCAGCATCTTTGGCTGGCAGAAGCCCTGCTACCTGCTGCAGGACGGCTATGCCGACACCTTCCAGGAACTCATGGACGAGGTCGAATGGTCGAACTATGGCACGGAGAGCGGCAACCCGCGCTGCGCCAATTGCATGGTCCACTCCGGGTACGAAGCAAGCGGCGTGAACTATACCTTTGGTTCGTTTAAGGGCCTGATGGCGACCGCGAAGGCGTTCTTCAACAGCGAGTATAAGGACGACGACGCGGCCAAGCTGCTCAACGACTGGAAGCCGGCCCAACACGGCCCGTTGGTTCAGATCGGCACGCCGGTCATCTCCAAGGCTTCCGCAATCGAAAACCACGACCGCACTGCGGTTGTAGGGAGTTAGCAGATGGCGACCGAGCAGCAGGAGCACCTGAAAATCGAGCAGCTTAACCATGAGGCGCCCGACGCGCAAGAGGTTGCCGCCGGACGCGAGCGCGAAAACCTTGAGGGCTGGATACCAGCACTCGCCAGCAACGCCGAAACCAAGGACGCTCTAGAAAAAGCCTTTGACTACCGCGGCGATGTGACGCTTACCCTGCGCTCCGGTGAAGCCGTCGAAGGTTACATTTTCGACCGCAAGCAGGGTGCGGCCCTGACCGATTCGCTCGTCCGCATCATCCCTAGCAAGGGCGAGCAGCGCACCCGCCGCAGCATCCCCTACGCCGACATCGCTGCGCTGAACTTCAGTGGGCGCGACACCGCCGCCGGCCGCACCTTCGAAGCCTGGGTCAAAAAATACTTGGAGAAGAAGAACGCCGGCGAGAAGAATATTCAGATTGAACCCGAAAAGCTAGACTGACCAGGGTGTCTTTTATGGAGATAAATCCGATCTTCACCTATAACCACGGCAGCCTAATCGTGCCTGAGGAGCTCCGTGATTCTGAGTTCTTGCATGAAGGTGCGAGGCTGGAGCTAGTTGCGTCTAATTGCGGTTTGCTTCTCCAACCGGTCCAAGTGAAGCATAAGAGAACTCCTGAGCAGGTCATGGCTGCTTGGGATGCACTTGCGAACGTTCTACTCGATACAAAAACGTCCGAGCAGCAGGGACTTGCCGCCGTCCGGAAGCAGCGTGCTACGGAGACCCTGGAAAACCTCCACTCCTCTGGACGCGCTAGTGCTACGGATCTGAAATGCGCCGAGCGTGAATGGGAGTTCGCCGACGATGCACTCGACTCCGGCATCACGGATCGCTAAGACATTCGTCGTTGATTCATGGCCGCTCATGAGCGCTTCTTGCGAGGCTGGTCAAACGCTGGCTTTGAAGGTCTGCTCAGGTCTGCAGCCAACGGCGGTACACGGCTCATGATGCACGAAGTTAATCTTGGGGAAGTCTTTTACCTCGTCGCCAAGGAACGAGATGAGAACACGGCTGGTAGCATCCTCCGTCTGATCGAAGATCTTGGAATCGAGACGGTTGCCGTGGAGGCCGAAGACGCCTTACGTGCTGCTTCCATAAAGGCTAATCACCCCATCTCCTACGCAGACTGCTTTTGCGTCAACCTTGCGGTCGCGCATGCTGCTCCCGTACTGACCGGAGACAAGGACTTTTTGGAACTTCAGCAGGCCCGCATCACTGTCGAGTGGCTCGGCGCATGAGAATCTTCCTCACCGGCGCCACCGGCTTCGTTGGCAACCACGTCGCCCGCACCTACGCCGACGCAGGCGCATACCTTCACCTCCTCACCCGTTCTAGCAGCGATTTCGCCGCGCTCAATGGTATCTCCGCGGACACCATCACCGGCGACCTCCGCCAACCCGAATCGCTCCGCTCCGCCCTGCGCGGCTGCGACGCTCTCGTGCACGTCGCGGCGGACTACCGCCTATGGGTGCCCGACCCGGCCGACATGTATCGCGCCAACGTCGACGGCACCCGCGATCTCCTCCGCATTGCACGCGAGGAGGGTATAGCCAAAGTCGTCTACACCTCCAGCGTCGCCACGATGGGCTTTCGTAAGGACACGACCATCGTCGACGAGCAGACGCCGGTTTCCGAAGCCGACATGATCGGCCACTACAAGCGGTCGAAATGGCTCGCCGAGCAGGAGGCAATTGCGGCCGCCCGCGCCGGGCAGCACGTGATTATTCTGAATCCGACCACGCCGATCGGCCCCGGCGATCGCAAGCCCACGCCCACCGGCCGCATCGTCGTCGACTTCCTCAACGGCAAGTTCCCGGCTTACGTCGACACCGGCCTCAACCTGGTGGACGTGGAGGAGATCGCGCGCATGCACCTCGTCGCTCTCGATCGTGGCACGCCGGGCGACCGCTACATTCTGGGCGGCGAAAACCTTACGCTCAAGCAAATCCTCGACAAGATGGCCGCGATCTCCGGCCTCCCGGCACCCACGATGAAGGTGCCGCATGCGGTTGCGATGGCGTTCGCCTTTTTCGACCAGACCATTACGGGCAAGCTTCGCGGCAAGGAGCCGCGCGCGACAATGGAAGCCGTTCGCATGGGTCGCAAGCACATGTTCGCGTCTTCCGCGAAGGCCGAGCACGACCTCGGCTTTCAGGTGTATCCCGTTTACAAGGCGCTGCGGTCGGCGATGGACTGGTTCGTCGCGAACGGTTACGCGCCGCCGTTTCCACACGCCTGACCGATGCTGCGCAGGCAGACCAGACCGAAGCTGATTGAACGCAAGGAACCACAACGCAATCCCGCTGTAGTGCTGATCGCCGCAATGCCCGGCGAGCTGTCGCCGTTGATGCGCAGCTGGGCGGCGCTGGCCACAGTCGATGGTGTTGCGGGCTACCAGCATCCGTCCAATACGATTTTTGCCTTCCACGCAGGTATGGGCGCGACCCATGCGACCCGCGCGTTCGCCCGGGCGCAGCAGGTTTGCGAGGTGCGCGCCGTGTACTCGGTGGGATGGGTGGGGGGCCTGGTGGAAGTTGCCCGCGCCGGAAACGTGCTACGCGCGGATGCCGTGCGCGACCTGGCGACAGGTGAGGTCTTTCGTTGCACGCCGTCGGAGTGGGCGAGCCACGGAACCCTGCTGACCGCGCGACGCGTCGCCGCTCGCGAGCACAAAGTGGAACTGGCGGAACGCTACCCCGATGCACGTATGGTCGACATGGAAGCGGCAACCGTCGCACGTCTGGCCGCCGCCTATGGCTTGCCGTTTCGTTGCGTCAAGGCTGTGTCTGACGCGCTGATCGACAACCTACCCGACCTGAACCCGTTTGTGCGCGACGACGGGACCTTTGCGCAGGCAAGCTTCGCGCTGCACGTTGCGCTGCGGCCGCGGCACTGGGCCGATGTGGCGCGATTCGGCAAACAGGCAAAGCTCGCCGCGGCGAACCTGTGCGATTCTCTCGCCGGCGAACTCGGCATTGAGAAGCCCCGCTAAGACTGGTGAAGATTCATCGATCATCCAGAATCGGCGAAAATAAACCATGCCGTCCGCTGTCGCCGAACCGAAGCAAAGCTTGACCGAAACCATCCCCGCCACCATGCAGGCCGCCGTCTATCGCGCCGTCAACGACGTGCGCGTGGAAACCGTGCCCGTGCCGGAAATCGGCCCCGGCGAAGTCCTCCTGCGGATCGACACCTGCGGCATCTGCGGCACGGATCTGAAAAAGATCCACACCGGCTCGCACTCCGCCCCGCGCATCTTCGGCCATGAGATGGCAGGTACCGTCGTCGCCGTGGGCCAGGGCGTGACCACGTTCACGCCCGGCGACCGCGCCATGGCGTTCCACCACATTCCCTGCGGCGAGTGCTACTTCTGCCGTAAGCAGACCTTCGCACAGTGCGAGACCTATAAGAGGGTCGGCACCACTGCCGGTTTCACCCCAGCGGGCGGTGGCTTCGCCGAGTACATCCGCGTCATGGATTGGATCGTTGCGAAGGGCCTGATTCGCCTCCCTGACGACATTTCGTTTGAGCAGGCCGCGTGGATCGAGCCGGTGAACACCTGCTACAAGGCCATCGATCTGCTGCACCTGCAGCAGGATGAAACCGTGCTGGTCATCGGCCAGGGGCCCATCGGCATCCTTTTAGCCGCGCTTGCCAAACGCACCGGTGCGACCGTCCTCACGAGCGACCTGTATCCAGAACGTCACGCGGTCGCTGCGACCTACGGCCTCGATCATCCGCTCGACGCAAGCTCCGACGTGGTCACCGCATGCAAGGCCGCCACCGAGGGCCGCGGCGCCGACGTTGCACTCCTCGCCGTTGGCGCAAATAGCCTCATCACCATCGCCATGAACGCCATCCGCCCCGGCGGTCGTGTCTGCCTGTTCGCCCAGACCCAGCACGGCGAAGCACCCTTCGACCCCGCCGCGGTCTGCATGGACGAAAAGACGCTCATGGGAAGCTACAGCTCCTCGATCGCCATTCAGGACGAAGCCATCGACCTCGTCTTCCAGGGCTACCGCGACGGCAGCTTCGACCTCACCCGCCTCATCTCACACCGCTTCCCGCTCAGCGAAAGCATCGCCGCCATCGACCTCGCCAGCAACCCTCAGCCGGACTCGATGAAGATCGTCATCCAGAACCGCTAGGGAGCTAAGCCGTTACCTCCTCTTCGAAGAAAGTGGCGTCAATTCGTTTTAAGTCGTAGGAACTCTCTTTCACGACTCCGACTTCATACTGAATACAAAACTCGGCCAATCGTTGACCGTCGATGAGCACGATGCGTTGCGGCACACCGCGTAGGTATTCGCGGACTCCTGGCTGAAATCCCGATGTCGTAATAAAGATTCCTTTGTGCGCCCCCTCGCCTGCGAGACTGCCAACGAAGTTGCGGATCTCGGGCGTGCCTACCTTGTTCGCCCAACGCTTGGCTTGTACGTAAATGCTGTCAAGGCCAAGGCGATCCTCATTGATTAAGCCATCGATGCCGCCGTCACCAGACCTGCCCGTGACTCTTCCATCCTGGTCCGCACCACCGTAGCCCATCTTGAGCAGGAGCTGGATGACTAGCATCTCGAAAAAGGCCGGCGGCTTACGAAGAATCTGGTCGAGCAAGTCAAAAGCAAGCTGTTTTTGCAATGCCTGGAAAGCTTCCTCGATCACCTCGACCGGTGTGCGTTGTAGAACACTCTCCGGTGCGCCTTCTGATACCGTTTGCGCAGTCTCAGGTGTTTTCGCCCGAGGCGATAGGAACGCCTGGTATTCCGGATTCATAGATAGAAATTTGGTGTCGATTACTGCACCAGAAGCGAGCGCATCTCGCCCACGTTGTGTAATCACGTATCGTCCACGACTTGGACGGTCCAACAGACCAGCACGGAACAGGTGATAGTAGGCCCAACCCGTTCGATCTTTGAGAATGGTCATCCCGCCACTCGCGAGCATTTGACTGCGGGCTTCGACCGAAATGCCGAGCTTATCGGCAATAGGTGTTTCCAGCGAGGATGCTGAATGGACTGCCCCATCCGCCATCACCTCAAGCATAGGACGCATGAAAAGTTGAAAATTTGGGAAAGCCATCCAGTCATCGTAACGGGCAGGTCCGAGCTAGTGTTGGCCGCGTTTCTTCACTTCCACGTTCAACCGCTTGATCTTCTGGTTCAGCGTGCTCAGCGGAATTTTGAAAAACTCCGCGGTTTCGGTCTGGTTCCAGTTGCAGCGTTCCAGGCGGTCAGCCACGATGCGGCGCTCGATCTCTTCCATGATGTCGAAGAGGGAAGCGTCGGAACGCTGCTCGAGCAGCGCCGCGCTGTAAGGATTGCCGGCAAGCTGTTGCGGTAGCAGATCCAGGCCGATAACCGGCGTTGTGGACAGTACCATGCCGCGCTCCATCGCGTTCTCCAACTCGCGCACGTTGCCGGGCCACTCGTAATCCAGCATGGCGCGCATGGCCTCATTGGCCAGGGTGCGTGGCTCCATCTCATTTTCTTCGGCAAAGCGTTTCAGAAAATGCGCTGCGAGCAGCGGGATGTCCTCTTTGCGCGCACGCAGCGGCGGCAGATCGAGGTTAATCACGGAAAGGCGGTAGTACAGGTCTTCGCGGAAGCGGCCATCTTTTACGGCCTGCTGCAGATCGACGTTGGACGCGGCGACAATGCGCACATCCACGCTGATTTCCTGCGTGCCGCCCACCTGCATGAAGCGCCGCTCCTGCAAAGCGCGCAGAATTTTCGCCTGCGTTTCAATCGGCATGGTGCCGATTTCGTCCAGAAACAGGGTGCCTCCGCTGGCGACCTCGAACAAACCTTTCTTCGTTGCAATGGCAGAGGTGAAGGCACCCTTCACGTGGCCGAAAAGCGTGGATTCGAGCAGGTCGACCGGCACCGCGCCCGTATTGATGGCGACGAACTGCTTGTCGCGGCGGGGTGAGTTCAGGTGGATCGCTTTCGCGATCAGTTCCTTGCCCGTGCCGCTCTCGCCGTGGATCAGCACGGTGGATCGCGAAGGCGCAACCTGTGCCACGATGTCGAGCAGCCGCATCATGGGTTCGCTTTTGCCGATGATGTTCTCAAACGAGTACCGCTGTTTCAGCGTGCGCTTCAGCTGCACCACTTCTTCTTCGGAGCGATGTCTGGCGATGGCGGAGCGGATGTCCGCCAGCAGCTTTTCATTGTCCCAGGGTTTCTGGACGAAGTTTTCCGCACCGGCGCGTAGCGCGTCGACCACGTTGCCGACCGTACCAAATGCGGTGATCATAATCACCGGCAGTTCCGGACGCAGACGCTTGATGCGTGGCAGCAGGTCGATGCCGCTTTCGCCGGGCAGTGCAAGGTCGAGCAGCAGAAGGTCATACTGCCGGGACGCGAGCAAGTCCAGGCCGCTCCGGCCCTCGGGCGCCATCTCAACCGTGAAACCCTCCAGCGTGAGCAGCGTTTCCAGGGAGTCGCGAATGCCGGGCTCGTCATCGATGATGAGTATGTGACCGGTGTCTACGGGGCGTGCGATGGCTGGCGTGTCCAGCATCGCTTCAGGCATGTACGGCACCCGTGATCACGGCGTCTGTGTCGTCCGTCTGCATGGATGTTGATTGGACGACGTCAGGTCCAGATCGTGAACCGCCCTGGTGCAGAATCGGGAAGTGGAGCCGGAAGGCGGTGCCTTGACCGACTTCGCTTTCCACCTGGATGCGTCCGCCATGTTCCTGCACAATGCCGTATGACACAGCGAGGCCGAGCCCGGTGCCCTTGTGCTGTCCGGGTTTGGGAGTGTTCTTGGTGGTAAAGAACGGGTCGTAGATGCGTTGCAAGTGCTCCGGTGCGATGCCGCCGCCAGTGTCGCGAACGGTCAAAACGATCTCGTCCCCGGTGGCCTCGGTTGTCACGAACAGGTCCGTGCCACCGCTTTCGATCATCGCGTCTTTCGCGTTCAGAATCAGGTTCAGCACCACCTGCTGCAGCTTGCCATGGCTGCCACGGATGAGTGGCAGCGGGGCAGGGAAGCGCGTTTGCACCTGGATGCGCGCCGTGCGCAACTGGTGATCCAAGAGTGTCAGCGTCTCGCGCGCAACGGTGTTCACGTCCAGCGCCACCATCTCGCTGCCGGTGGCACGCGAAAAGTTGAGCAGGCCGTTCACGATCTCGGACGCACGGAAGGTCTGTTGCGTGATCTTCTCAAGCACCGGGCGCAGCCTCTGCGCCGCGGGGTCATCGCCGCGCGCCTGCTTCTGCAGCATCTGCGCGTAGCTGCTGATCACGGCCAATGGCGTGTTGACCTCGTGTGCGACGCCAGCAGCGAGCAGGCCGATGGACGAAAGCTTTTCCGCTTGCGTCAGCTGGGATTCAAGCTGGGTGCGTTCGGTAATGTCCTCGACCAGCACAATCGAGCCGACCGACACGAAGTCACGGGTGAGCAGCGGCGCAATGGCGAGGTTGGCGGTACGCGTTTCGCCCGTGCGCAGCGGCAATTTGACCCGGGTCAGATGATGCGTGCCCGATTGCTGGTGCGAACGCTCGAACTCCGCGACAAACTCACTCGGAAAGATGTCGGCGATGTGACGGCCCAGTGCCTCCGCGCGTGGCAGGGCGTACATCACCTCCATTTCGGCGTTCCAGCTTTCCACGCAGTCGTCCAAGTCGAGCGCGAAGATACCGACCTTGATGGATTCGACGATGTTTTCATTGAACTCCTTCAGGCGCTCGAACTCGGCGCGCTGCAGCTCAAGCGAGGCGAAGAGCTGTGCGTTCTGGATGGCAATACTGATGTAGCCGGCCAGCGACTCCAGGAGTTCCATATCTTCGGAGGAGAGAAAGTCCCCCTCACGCGTACGGCCCAGGCCGATGACGGCGATGGTACGCGCGGGCCGGTCTGCCTCGGCCACCCGGCAGGGCAGGTAGTAGTTCAGGTCCAGTTGCTGCGACGCGCGCTGATCGTTCTCGGACAAATGCGGCAACTGCGCCGGGTTTTCGAAAAAGACGTGCCCCTGCATGTTAAGTGGGTCGAACTGCAAGAAGGACGCCGCGCTGGTGTGCTGCGGCAGGTCAGCCAGCGCGTCCGGTGAAAAGCCGTGCGAGGCAGCAAGCTGAAAAACGGCTGCGGACGGTTGCGTTCCGAACCGGTGCGTGCTCGCATGCCGGGCACCGGCCGGCGCGATGAACAGCGCAACGCGCTCGACCAGCAGCGTTTGCGACAGACGTTCGACCACAGAGTGAGCCAGGGTTGCAAGGTCCGTCTGCGACGAGAGACCACGGCTGAACTCGATGAGCGTTTCACGATAGTCGAATCGCTTCTGATCGAAAACACGGTCGACACGTGCCTGAATTGCAACCTTGATGGGCTCGAAAATAAGCGCGGTCGCCACAATTGCCGCCAGCAGACCCCAAACACGCAAGCTGGGCAGGCGCGTGTGCACCATCACGCCAGTAATGCCGACGACCGCGAAGTACACGCCGACCAGGGCAGCGGTGGCGAGCGTGTAAGTCACGCCCCGCTTGAAGATCAGATCCGTGTCCATCAACCGGTAGCGCACGATCGCCCAGGCAAAGGTCAACGGCAGGAAAACGAGCGCGAACGTCGCCAGCTTGGTCAGCGATGCATTCACCGGCCAGTTCAGCAGGTAAGGAATGGCCAGAATCGCGGTAAACGGAATGATCGATAGCAGCGTCCCACGGCTGAGCCACTTCAGCTGTTGGCGTTCCAGCGCGGCATTCGTTGCGCGGTAACGCTGCCAGAAAACGATGGCTGCCATTACGTAGTAGATCGCCTGGTAGCCTACGTCGATCTGGTCGAGCCGATGCTGCAGCCGCTGTGTGGCGAACCAACGGGTCAGCGCCCAAATCTTCAGAGCAATCAGCGCTGCGCCAGGCACGTACAGCAGCACGGCTCCGGCTTTGCGCAGGGTAGAGGTGCGCGCTTGACCAAAAGTAACGGCAAAGTGCAGAAATAGCGCAGGCTGCAGCGCCGCAGCAATTGCGTTTCCCCAGAAGAAAACCCAGTCCAACCCGTCAAACTGGCCGACGGATTTGAACGCATACAAAACACCGGAGACCAGGCAGAACACGTAAAAATGCGTGGCTTTGGGTGCCGTCCAGCGGCGAAACAGCACATACAGGCCAATGGCCAGGTATACCAGCGCAATTAGCCGAAGCCCTTGGTTGCGGGTGCGGTCCGTCGGTTCCAGAATGACTTTAAGGCCGAACTGCTGCCCTTCGCGCTGCAGGGTGTAGCTGATACTGCCGTACACCCCGGACCGGGCCATCTCACGCTCAAGGGGAGCAAGCACCGGGGTAGCCCGGCCGTTTGCAGCAATTAGCAGGTCGCCGGTCCGGACGCCTTCGCGTTGGGCGGGCGAGTCGGCAGGGACGCGCTCAGCGCGGAGGCCGCCGGGGCTTTCCATCCACCAGACGCCGTCAGTCGGTACGTCATAGCCGGCTTCACGGGCGTAGTTCAGGGCCCCAAGGACGCAGATGACCAGCGTCGCCACAGCGAGCACGACGGCGAGGATCCGGTTTTGCGCGGCTTTGTCCATCCGCTCCGTGCGACTCCATTCTGTGGTGAGTCTCTGCGTCTGTGAATCAGGTGGCTGCACGTCAGGGGCCAAATAGATTGACCTGCCCCCGGGGGCAAAAGTGGGGGATTGTTCCTTTCAGGGTACTGCACCCACTTCGGTGCGGGTAGGCTTACGCACTTTGCCTTCCAGAATCGGGATGCGTCTACAACAAACCGTAGCTGTCTTGGTTCCTTCTCAAAGGGCGTGGGCCGGATGGGTGCTTGACCGGCGTGCGCAACTCTTGTCCACTGGTAGAAATGACGCAATTTCATCAGAACAGCGCCGCGGCCGGGTTGTTGGAGCGCGATCGCGAATGGCTGCTGCCGGTGTACGCACGGTTTCCTATTGTGATGGAACGCGGCGAGGGCGTGTACCTGTTTGATACCTCCGGCAACCGCTACCTGGACATGATGGGCGGCCTGGGCGTGAACGCGCTGGGGCACGCGCACCCGCGCATGGTGCGCGCCACCGCGGAACAGACAGCGAAACTTGTGCACCTGTCGCCGCAGTACTGCACGCCGTTCGCCGGAGAACTGGCCGAACGCCTGTGCGCCCTGTCCGGCATGCAAGGCGTGTTCTATTCCACTGGAGGCGCGGAGGCGGTTGAAGGTGCAATCAAGGTGGCACGCGCCTTTGCCGCCGAGGCGTACGGCCCGCATAAGCATCGCATTGTATCTCTTCTGGGCTCCTACCACGGCCGCACCATGGGTTCGCTGGCGGTGACAGGACAGACGAAGTATCGCGATGGCTTCGGGCCGGACCTGCCGGGTGTCGATTTCGCCGTGCGCGACGACATCGCTTCATTGCAGGCCGCCGTTTCCGACGAAACCTGCTGCATCCTGATCGAAACCGTGCTGGGCGAAGGCGGTGTGTACGAGGTCTCGCACGAGTTCCTGGCCGAGGCACGCCGCCTTGCCGACCGGCACCACGCGCTGCTGGTGCTGGATGAGATCCAATGCGGGCTGGGCCGCACCGGCGACTGGTTTGCTTTTTCGCGAACGGGTGTGCGGCCAGACGTGCTGATCCTGGGCAAGCCGCTGGGCGGTGGTCTTCCGCTCTCGGCGCTGCTGGTTTCCGGCGAGCTCTTTCATGCGCTTGGGTTGGGCAAACATGGCTCCACGCTCGGTGGTTCGCCGCTGGCATGCAGGCTCGGTCTTGAGTTCCTCTCCGTTGTAGAGGAAGAGGGCCTGCTTGCGCGCGTCTGCGACACCGGATCCTACCTGCGGGAACACCTCGAAGCGCTCGCGCGTGAGCTGGACATCGCGGTCGAGGCGCGCGGTGTCGGCCTGATCCAGGCGCTGGAACTCAATGTGCCGGGCCGTCAGATCGCGGAATCGGCCCTGGAGCAAGGCCTGATGCTGAACTTCGTACAGGGAAACGTCATGCGGTTTCTGCCGAGCTTCTTGCTGGAGCGGCAGCACGTGGACACCGCGATGGAGATCGTGCGACCGCTGCTGCGGAAGGTCAATGCGGAAACTGCAGCCGCAGAGCTGGTGCTAGCGTCACGTTGACCGCCGCACCGTGAATCACACGCCGAAGAATTGCGCCCGAACCCAGGTGCGCACAATTTCCTGCATGTGCGGCAGCTTCGGCGCGGGCGAGCCGGGCACGCCCATGAAGAAGTGCTCCGCGCCTTCGACCCAGTGCATCTCCAGTGGGGGCGGCGCATCTGCCATCACCCGCTCCATGCGGTCGCGCGAGGCAAATGGGTCTTCAGCGCCGGTGACGAGGAGTTTCGGCTGCGTGCAGGCGGCGACGAACTCATAAGTGTAATGCCGGCCCGCCGCCGCCAGCGGCATGCCGAGCCCGATCAGGCCGCGCACCCGCGGGTCGCCGCACCCGGCGCGCCAGCTCACGTTTGCGCCAAAGGAGAAGCCGGCAAGCACAATTGGCAACTGCAGTGTGCGGTCGATCCAGTCGAGCGCCGCGCGCACATCCTCCACCTCGCCGCGGCCGTCGTCGTACGCGCCGTCGCTTACGCCGACTCCGCGAAAGTTGAAACGGAGCGTGGGAATGCCAAGGCTCTCGAAGACCTTCATCGTCTGGTAAACCGCACGGGTATGCATCGTGCCGCCGGATGGCGGATGCGGGTGACACACCAGCGCGGCATACGCGGCGCTGTCGACGCCCTCGTTCAGTACGGCTTCCAAACGGCCGGCCGGGCCGCGCAGGTCTTCAATGGTTCGGATCACGCTCGGTCTGTCCTAAGCCGCCTGCGGTTCCTAGGCTGCCCGCATGTATTGGCGGGCGAGCATCAGGTCGTCGCGCAGATAGCGGTAGAGCTGTTCGCGAGCGGCGTCATCACGGCCCCGCAGCACGGCGGACGGGTGAATCGTTGCCATGACCTGCTCGGCAAAGCTGGTGTTCATCAGCTTGCCCCGATCGCGCATCAGGGCAAAGGTGCCGCCCAGCAGTGACTTGGCCGCGCTTGCGCCCAGTGCGACGACGACCTTCGGCTTGAGCGCGTCGAGCTCGGCCATCAGCCAGGGCTTGCAGGCGGTGATCTCGCTCATGCGTGGGTTCTGGTGCAGGCGAAGCTTCCCGCGCTGCACGAATTTGAAGTGCTTGACCGCGTTCGTCATGTAGACGGTCTCTGGATCGACGCCGACTTCCGCGAGAGCCTTGCGCAAAACGCCACCGGCTGGTCCGACGAATGGCTCGCCGCGCTTGTCTTCCTGGTCGCCGGGCTGTTCGCCAACCAGAACCAGGTCCGCCGTGACCGGACCACGGCCCGGCACCACCTGAATCGCGTGCTCATACAGGTCGCAGCCTTTGCAGGAGGGCAGCGCTGCCTGGAGTATCGGCAACGTGTGCTCCGCCGGCACAAATGGCGCGGCGCTCGGTTTGCCACCTTGCTTTGCGATCATGCTCTCCACGCGACCTCCCGCTGCCTGCATCAGAGAGGGAAGCAATTCCACCTCCGGCAGGTTGCTCCAATACTTCACTGGCATGTGATTGCGCATGCCGTCCGGGTTCAGCCGCGCCGGGTTGAAAATGCTGCTGTAATAGCTCTTCCACAGCGTTTCGAGCTCGTCCCCGGCGGGTGCGTGCGTGCGATCGAGCGATGGTCCGAACTGTAACTGCTTCGTTTCGGGATCCCAGTACGCCGAACCGTCTTGCGTCAGAATCGACCAGCGCATCACGGCAAAACGTTCCGCGAAGAACGGAGCGGCCAGCTCCAGGATGCGATGGGCCGGTTCGTACCAGCTGATGAATTCTTCGCCGCGCTCGCCCTCGATACGGCGGAAGCGAACAAAGGCGTGCATCTTGTGCTCGTCGCGCTTGACCTGCTGGACCAAACGCAGCAGGGCAGACACGTCGTGGTCCACCTCGACGCGCATCAGGTCGCGGTTCGACTGCAGCCGCCACAGCAGGCGATACAGCAGGTTCCACCGCTGCGGATCGCGATGGTAGCTGGCGAGTTTCGCACGATCCAGGAAGGCACGAGGCACGTGCGGCCGTTCCTGCGACATTTCGGCGAACGGACCTTCCAGCGCATCCGCGTCCGTCTGCACAGCACCGAACAGATCGTCGCTTTGTGCGGCAACGGTCGCATCGGCGAAGTCGATGGCGTCCGGCTCCAGGCCACGCACGAGCGCCTTGCGGGCGAACTCGCGCCACGCTTCAAAGCTGGGCGGCACCGGAACGCGGGTCACGCGCGCTACCACGGTGAAAAGGGAACTCACAGCACCCCCGTTGCCGCGGATTGCGCCGCTGTCGCGAACAGGTCAAGCTGCTGCGTAGCGACAACGCCATGCACGACCGGCATGGGCGCGTCCGCAACGGCCGCCAACGCGAGCTCATCTTCCTGCTGTTGCGTGGTGAAGGGAAGCGCTGCTGTGAAGGGCAGGTGGTCCATCGTCACCACAAATTCAGCGGCGTCCTTCAGGCGTACATGCAGCTTGCGCAGGTCCTCCAGGGCGAGCCGGTGGTACTTGCGAATCCGCACGATGCGATCCACGTTGTGGTAGCCGAGGCCGGGCACGCGCAAGAGAGCTTCACGCGGTGCGGCGTTCACGTCCACCGGGAAGAACTCGGGATGCCGCCGCGCCCACGCGAGCTTCGGATCGACGGCCAAGTTGAGCTCCGGATCGGCCTCGGTCGTGATCTCGTCTGCCGTGAAGCCGTAGAAGCGCATCAGCCAATCCGCCTGATATAGCCGATGCTCGCGCATGCGCGGCGTGGCCTGCAGCGGCAGGCGCGTATCTGCTTCCGGGTAGGGCGAGAAGCCCGTGTAGTAAACACGGCGCAGCTTGTAATCGCCGTAGAGCGAGCTCGCCCGCTGGATAATGTCGCGATCGGTCGAGGATGTGGCGCCGATGACCATCTGCGTGCTCTGTCCGGCGGGCGCAAATTTGGGGGCGCTGGGCAGCTTGCGGCGGTCCTCGTCGACTTCGGCTTTACGGTCAGCGATCTGGCTCATCGTGCCCTCGATCACCGCCGTCTTCTTCTCCGGAGCAAGCTGGACCAGGTCACTTTGCGTGGGCAGCTCAATGTTGGCACTCAAGCGGTCCGCGTACAGGCCGGCTTCGTCGATCAGGCGCTGCGCGCAGCCGGGAATCGCCTTGATGTGCATGTAGCCGCCGAAGTGGTGCACGCTGCGAAGCGTCTTCGCCACCTGCACAAGCTGCTCCATTGTGTAATCGGGTGATTGGATAATGCCCGACGACAGGAACAGGCCCTCGATGTAGTTGCGCTTGTAGAAGTCGAGCGTCAGGGTGACGACCTCTTCCACAGAGAAACGCGCGCGGCGAATGTCACTCGATACGCGGTTGACGCAAAAGACGCAGTCGTAGGTGCAGAAGTTCGTCAGCAAAATTTTGAGCAGGCTGATGCACCGGCCATCTGGCGTATAGCTGTGGCAAATGCCGGTTCCGTCGGAGCTTCCGATGCCCTTGCCGTTCCCCGCACGCTTGGCACCCGAACTCGCGCACGACGCATCGTACTTGGCCGCATCCGCCAGGATTTCGAGCTTCTGCTGCACCGTCAGGGACGCCATTGCACCTTCTATTCTAAGCGAAGAAGAGGCGAAGACGTGCTTACCCCGCCCAGCTCACCCCACCAGGGTTGTGATGCTGTTCTCTGGCAAGGTGAGGCGTAGCTCGCGGCTGTCTTGTTGCACCACGATTGATCGCTCGGCTCCGCTGTTGGTTAGAACACAAATTGTGCCGCTGCCGTCTGCGCGGGTAAAAGCAAGGTGGGACAAATCCGTGCTGTCGCTGTGGGAACCGACGCGCACGTCGCCTCGCCGCAGATGCTGCGACAGGTGGCGCATCGCCCAATATTGCCCGCCGTACCGCAACTTGTCGCCATCGATCGTGACCATGCCGGCGCAGGAGAACGGACCGATGTTGGGCTGGCCGTTCGGATCGAGTGCCAGGTTCCAGGCGATCACGCAGCGGCATCCATTGCGCAACGCGCTCGTAAACGTGTTGCCCCACCGCGTCCACTCCCACTCGTACTGGGTGTTGGTAATGTCCGAGCCGCCCTCCGTCCAGTACATCGGCAGGTCGGGGTATTGCGCCGCAACCTTGCTCATCATGTCGGGTGTGCCCAGGTACCCGTGCCAGGCGACACCCTGCACGGCTCGCCGCAGTTGCGGGTCCTGCAACTGCCACAGCACGCGTTTGTACAGGTCGTAGTTGTGGTCAAGCAGCCAGATCTGCGTGCCGAGGTTGCGCTCACGCAAGAGTGGAGCGAGGTAGTCGCGAATGAAGTCCGCCTCCATCTCCGCGGTCCAGAACGTGGCAGGCATGGAGCCAAGGGTCGTCCCGACTTCAACCTCGTTGCCGGTGGTGAGCGCCTGGATCGGGACGCCTTTGGCGGCATAGCTTTCCAGAAACGCAACATAGTAGCGGGCATAGTCCTGCAGGTGGTGCGAGCTCATAAAGCCGCCCAGCATCGTTCCGTACACCTTCATCCAACCCGGCGGGCTCCACGTGCTGCTGAGCAGGAACAGGTCGGGCTGGATCGCCCGTGCCGCGCGCAAAGTCGGCAGGATGTACGCGTCGTCATGCGCGGTGCTGAAGTGGGCCATGCCGGTGTCGCCCGCGACATGGTCATAATTGAAGAGGTCACGTGAGTAATCGCTGGCGCCCACAGCGCAACGGCCCACGCTCAGGTTCATCGCCTTGGGCGAGAACAGGTCATGCATGAGCGCCTGGCGCGCCGCTGGCGACATGCCCTGCAGCACGAAGCAGGACGCGTCGGTGAACGCCGCGCCAAAGCCAAGCATCGGCTGAAACCGCTCGGCCGTGTCGATCCGGATCGTAGCGTCCGCTGCACGCGTGCTGGCCGGCTGCCACGCGAGCGCCGTGGCTGCTTCGTGCCGGCGCTTCGCGTCTGTGACGAACACCTGCACCGAAGACGCCTGTGCTTCGGAAGCCGGCAACCACTGCGACAACGCCGCAAACGTAGCGGCAGACACAAACCATCGGCGGTTCAATTGCGTGGCTTCCAACGTGTGCTCCTGCGGAAAACTAAAAAGAGAAGCCGGGGCTACGCCAGCTCTTCGGGAAACAGGCGGATGTCGACCACGTTGCGGTACTTCTCCGCAAAGTCCATGCCGTATCCGATCACGAAGCGATTCGGGATCGAGAAGCAGACGTAATCGGCTTCGATGGGCACCAGCCGTCGCTCCGGCTTGTCCAGGCACGTGGCGATTTTCAGGCTTGCGGGCTTGTGCTGCAGCATGAGCTTGCGCAGGTAGCTGAGCGTCAGGCCCGTGTCCAGAATGTCTTCCACCACAATCACGTGCTTGCCCTCGATAGACGTGTCCAGATCCTTGATCAGCTTGACCGCGCCGGTCGATGTCGTGCCTTTGCCGTAGCTTGAAACCGCGACAAAGTCGAACGTATTGTCCACTTGAATGGCGCGTGCCAGATCCGCGAGGAAGATGGCCGCGCCCTTTAGAACGCCCACCAGCACAATACTTTCGCCCTTGTAATCGCGGCTGATCTCCGCTCCGATGAAGCGCACGCGCTCGCGTATCTGCTCTTCAGAGAACAGCACCTCGCACTGCGACGCGGGGATGAACGTGGGTGTGCTGACTCCCTTGGCGGCGTCTGCAGTAAGCTCCGTCGCGTCCGCGGCCGGCGAGTCGTTCGTAGACATGCCCCTAAGCCTAAACGCGGTCTGCCCCCGAAACAAACTTTCTGCGCCTCAAACGTATACTTCACAAGGCGCATGTTTCCCTTCATCCACATCGGCTCATTCTCGCTTGGCACTTTTGGTCTGTTCATGTGGCTGGCCGGCGTGGCGGGGGTGATCGTGCTGCAGCGCAACCTGAGCCGCAACGTGATCAAGGCCGATGCGGTCGTAATCGTCGCCACATCGCTCATTCTGGGCATTCTGGGCGCGAAGCTGTGGCACGAGCTGCAGCAGCCGGTTGAGTTCGGCCACGAGCTGCGCGCCATCGTCAGCCCTGGCTGGTCGCACCCGGTCAACATTCTGCTGAACTTCCTGCAGTGGTTTCGCGCGGGCTTCGCCTGGTTCGGCGGTCTCCTCTTCGGCGTGGGCGCGCTTTTGTGGCAGGGGCGCTCACTCAAGATCGGTGCCCTCCGCATGCTCGACCTTGCGGCGCCTGCCGCGGCGATCGGCTATGGCATCGGGCGCATCGGCTGCCTCACTTCCGGCGACGGCGACTACGGCATCAACACTACCCATCTCTGGGGCGTGCACATCAAGGATGATGCGTTGGACCCGCCGGTGCCGAACCCGCCCGGCCTGCTGGTGGAACCGACGCCCGTCTATGAGCTGCTGTTTGGGCTGGCACTGGGCGCATACCTGTGGATTCGCGGGCGCAAACGTCTGCCCATCGGTCAGGTCACCGGCGAGTACCTGGTCCTGAGTGGCGTCGGACGTTTTTTGATCGAGTTTCTGCGGCGGAATGAGCGGCTGTATCTCGGCATGACAAACGCCCAGGTCGCCGCGCTGCTTACGATTCTGATTGGCGGTTTGCTCATTCTGTACGCGAAGCGGCGTGGCGATGTGCCGTACAGCCCGGCCATGGGCAGCTCCGAGCCGGCTGAACCCGCAGCGGCGTAAGTCGCTCAAAGCAGCTTCAGGAATGCCTTTGCTTCGTTCAGAAGTGGAAAAAGCCGCTCCTCTGCCTGGAACTCTCGCGAGTGCACGCAGCGCCGCCCGGCTTTGATCCTGACCGGGTGCTTCAGGTGCAGCATCTCGTGGTACAGCAGGTATTCGATGGCATAGCGCGGCACGCGGGGTCCGTCAAAGACGCGGCTGACCATGATCGTGTTGTGCGCCGCGTCGTAGTGGCCCAGCAGGCGCCGCGCCGCGTGATTGCTCCACGTCAGTACCGGCCTACCCAGCAGGCCGAAAAAAAACTGCCGGTTGACGGATTCGAAGACCTCGTCCAAATCGTAGTAGCGGCCGATCGCCGTGGTGATTTGCTTGCGGCCGCGCGTTTGCCGGGTCTGCTCGGTCTGTCGCAGGACCACTTCGCTCTGCGTGTACACGCGATACCGGTGCGCGTGCGTGCGCTCAACGGGCTTGCGGTACAGCTTTGCCAGCAGGATGTGCGCGATGGCCTCATGCACGCTGGGCGGAGCGGCCTGTAACAGGTCGCTCAATCGAACCATCAGCTGACCTTCGCGCAGGCGAATCGTCGTGTTCAGCGAAACAAAACGCCGGAAACGGACATCGAACGGCGGCATGGGCGCGCGAGGGCGCAAGTCGCGGTATGCCGCCGCGAAAATGCTATGCAGTTCAGGGGAAGCAACCACCTGTTCAGGATACCGGGCGAGCCTGTGTGCTAATGGTCGCGCCGGTGTGGAACTTCCTGATCCACCTCATACTGCTGCGGCGCGGTCTGCTTTGACGGCGGGTGCTCTTTGAAATACGCCTGCTGCTCCGGAATCAGCTTCGCCATCTCGTCCTTTACGTCGGTCACGGCCTCCAGTGCCAGGCTGCGCGCCAGCTTGTACTGCTCGTTCTCAGGGGGCTGCCGCAGGACGCTCTGCCAACGTTCGGTCGCGCTGACCAGCTTCGGCAAGGACTTGCGCAGATCACGGTGCGCCGCGGCGTACTCGTCCAGGTTGTCCTCCAACTCGTTCACGATGCCGCTTACCTCTGCCATGTTCTGGTGAATGTCCTGCGCACGGCCCTGCGCGCGAACGTCCGTCAGAACGAGCTGAATGCGTTCCATGCGCGTGTCGATCAGCTTCTGAAAGACGAGGACGCGCGCCGCCGGATCCATCGCGGCGTCGCGCAACTGTTCGATCTCGGCTTCAGACAAATCGGCATGTCCGCGCTGGGCAATCGCATTGCAGCAGGGCAGCAATATCGCAAGGCTGACAAGCATCACCGGCAAGCTCCGGCGCTCCCGTGCTCGTACGTTCCGCATCATCTCTACTTCGCGAAAATTATCGCCAAAAGCGAGGTTTGTGCCGCGTTCAATCGCTTCAACGCGGATTGCACATGCGGTTTCGCGTCCATGCCTGCGGCGCGCACCATGTCGCTCAGCCGGCGGTTCGTCATATGCAGCAACAGCTCCGTCTTTTTCAGGCTCTTGCTTTGTTGGAAGTTGCTCTCCATCTTGGCGGTGCAGTCTTCCATGCGCTCCAGGGTCGCCTCGGCTTCATCCACCTCGCCATCGGCTAACTGCTTGCCGGCCAGCACGCTCAGCTTGTCGGCCAGGTCGGCATATAGAAACGCCTGCTCCCTGGCGTTGGCTGTGAGCGCATGCTGCTCCAACTCGGTCAGCATGTGGGCATCGATCACCTCGACACCAGAAGAGGCCTGCGCCGGTGGCGCGAACGCGATCGATCCAACCAATACCGTGCAGGCCAGGGCGGCGCGCATCCCGCTGCGCGCACGAGTCCACTTCATCTTGCGAAAAACAATCACGTGCATCGCATACCTCCCTTGCGGCTGGAAGCTACTTTGCTCGGCGAAGCACCTGCAAGCGCTGCTGCGCCTGCCACACCTCGTCGGGAAACGACCCGCCCGCGAGCTGAAGAAACTCGCGGTACTTTGCTGCAGCTTGCGCTGTGTAATGCAAAGTATCATGCGCCGTGGCCAAAAGGAAAGTGGTCGCGGCGTCCGGAGGTAGTATTCCGTCGCGAATTTGCACGGCACGCAAAACCGTGTCCGGGTGCTGGCCGGCCGCAGCCGCAAACGCCAGCTTGCCGGCGGCGTTTGCCTTTGCCTCTGGCGTGGGAAACGGCAGCGTCAACGCCCGTTCCAGCACCGCTTCGGCTTCGGCATTGCGCTTCTGCCGGATCAGGCTGTCCGCCCAGTCCGCCTGCAACGTGGCGTCATTTGGATCCTTCCGCAGCAACGTGGCGAACAGGTCGTTCGACTTTTCGGGCGTGCCCGCCGCAACGTATGCCCGCGCCAGCAGACGGCTGACCGCGGCATTGCCCGTATCGCTGCCGTGCAGCCGCTCCAGCAAAGGAACAGCCTCATCCAGCTTCTTTGCGCGCAGCAGAAGCTCTGCTTGCGTGGCCAACAGGGGAGCGCTGTCCGGGTGGGCCGCCAAGCCGCGCTCGACCGCGCCTTCGGCCTGCTCCTGCTTGCCTTCGCGCAGCAGGACGCGTGCATAGGCGGACGTTGCTTCCGGATCACCGGGCGAGGCGCCCAGCACGCGCGCGTACGCCTGTTCGGCAGCGGCGTCGTCGTGCAGCGCCTCAGCGATCTCCGCGCTCAGTTCCACATCTTCCGGCTGTTCACGGCTCAGCCGGATCGCGGCAACCAGTTCGTCGCGCGCCTGTTCCGGTGCTGCCGGCAGGTCCAGCCGCGCCAGCGCCCGCTCTGCCTGGGCTCGCGCCGGCTGTGACGCCGGATCTTCCGGCAGGGCGATGGCCGCTCGCAGCCACTTGGCCGCAGCCGCCACGTCGCCCTGCCGCGCCAGCAACAGCCCCAGCGAGACGCGGGCGCTTATCAGGTTTGGGTCGACCGTGGCGGCCTTCTCATACGCTGCGCGCGCTCCCGCTACATCTCCCGCATTGTCCAGCGCAAAGCCTAGGTCGTACTGCGCATGCGCGTTCCTGGGATCGCGCGCGACCAGCGGCCGAAGCAGCGCAACCGCGCCGCTCCAGTCCTGCGCCTCAAACAGCTTTTCTGCTGCCGCAATCGGGCCGCTCGCAGCCGGAGCGGTGGTCTGCGTCGAGTCCTCCGCCGAAGAGCTGGTGCCGGGCGGCAGCTGCCACTGCGCCCGACCCGCCACCGGAATCAGCAGCAGCACGCAGGCAAGGCTAAGCCGCTGCATGGTCCATGTCCGCCGCTCGTTCCGCAGGCATGCCCAGCGCCGGCCGCAACCAACGCCCGGTGTAGCTTTCGGGCACGCGCGCAATCTCCTCAGGCGTGCCCGTCGCAACCACGCGACCGCCCGCGGCACCACCCTCCGGGCCCATATCGATGACCCAGTCGGCGCATTTGATCACGTCAATGTTGTGCTCGATGACCAGCAGGGAGCCGCCACCCTCGATCAGCTTCCGGAACGCCTGCAGCAGCGTGGCAACATCCGCAAAGTGCAGCCCAGTCGTCGGTTCGTCAAGGATGTATAGCACGCGGCTGCCAACCTTCTTCGCATCCGGCTTGCCACTGCCGATGGTGCGGATATTGGCCAGATGCGCCGCCAGCTTTACCCGCTGCGCCTCGCCGCCACTGAGCGTCGTGGCGGATTGGCCGAGCCGCACGTAACCAAGGCCCACCTCGTCCAGCACCTGCAGGCGGTCCACGATCTTCGGGTGCCCAGCGAAGTAATGCAGCGCATCCTTCACGGTCATGTTCAGCACGTCGTAGATGTTCCGGTTCTTGTACTTCACCTCCAGAATGCCGGCCTTGTAACGCGTGCCGCCGCACTCCTCGCACGGCAGTTCCACGTCCGCCAGAAACTGCATCTCGACGGTCACGGTGCCGTCACCCTCGCATACATCGCAGCGGCCGCCGGGCACGTTGAAGCTGAAGGATCCCGCGGTGCAGCTCTTGCGCTTGGCATCGGGCTGAGCGGCAAAAAGCTCGCGAATGGCGTCGAACGCTTTCAAGTACGTGACCGGGTTCGACCGCGGAGTTCGCCCAATGGGCGACTGATCCACCATCACGACCTCACGCAGATTTTGCGCGCCGTTCAGTTCGCGGTAGAGCTTCTCGGCGTCGCTCGTCGCGCCCTCCATGCCGAGCGCAAACTGCAGCCCGCGGTAGAGCACCTGGTGCACAATGGTTGACTTGCCCGAGCCGCTGACGCCGGTCACGCAGCACAGCATCCCAAGCGGGATGTCGATGTCAACGCCGCGCAGATTGTGAATGCGCGCGCCACGCAGCTTCAGCATCTCGCGGCCGGGCTCGCGGCGCTCTCTTGGAACGGGGATCCGGGTCCGCCCGGAAAGGTACTTGCCGGTGATGGAGTTCGGGTCGGCTTCGACCTCCGGTACCGTCCCTGCCGCAAGCAGCTGGCCGCCCAGTTCTCCCGCGCCGGGCCCCAGATCGATCAACCGGTCCGCTGCTGCAATCACGTCCGGGTCGTGTTCAACGACCAGAATCGTGTTTCCCAGGTCGCGCAGATCGTGCATGATCTTGACCAGCCGCGCCGTATCGCGCGAGTGCAGACCGATGCTTGGCTCGTCCAGCACATACAGTGCACCCACCAGCCGTGAGCCGAGCGAGGTGGCAAGTTGAATGCGCTGCGACTCACCCCCGCTCAGCGTCGACGACAGGCGATCCAGAGTCAGGTACTCCAGGCCAACCTGCTCCAGGAAGCCGATGCGCTGCCGCACCTCTTCCAGGATCTTGCCCGCGATCTCCATCTGCGCCGGCGACAACGCCAGCGAATCGAAGAACTCCCGTGCCGCGGTGATCGTCATGCCGGCCGCCTCGCAGATGTTCCTGCCTTGCAGCAGCACGGCCCGGGCCTCGGCACGCAGGCGCTGTCCCCGGCACGCAGGACACGGCGCATAGCCGCGGTACTTCGAAAGAAACACGCGCACGTGCAGCTTGTATTTCTTGGTGTCCAGGTGCGTAAAGAAGCCGCGAATACCGGTGAAGCTGCCCTTGCCCTCCCAGATCAGCTCCTGCTGCGCGGGCGTCAGGTCGTACCAGGGTGTGTTCAGCGGGACGCCGTTTGCCTGCGCAAAGCGCTTTATCTCGCCATGGTGCGGCCGGTACTTCTCCGTGCACCATGGCGCGATGGCGCCACCATCCAGCGTTTTCGACTCGTCGGGCACGATCAGCTTCGGGTCGAAGTCGATGGTGTTGCCGAAGCCTTGGCAACGCGGACACGCGCCAAACGGGTTGTTGAAGCTGAACAGCCGCGGTTCCGGCTCTCGGTATGCGCGGTGGCAGTCCGTGCACTCGAAGGCAGTCGAGAACCGCAAACGCACCGGCGCACTCTCGTCGCGCGGCGCGGTCTGGAAGACAATCTCATTCGCCTCGCGATAGCCGGTCTCGATTGCATCCACAATGCGCGAGCGGACGCCCGCACTTACGCTTAGCCGGTCGGCAAGCACATAGATCGGCTGCGTGAAGTCAAGCTCCAGCAACGACTCGGGCGTTGAGAACTCAACGATATTACCGCCTTGGAAGAGCCGGTTGTAGCCGCGGGTGCGCAACTCGGCCAACCGCGCCTTCAGCTTCTCGCTCACGTCCAGCACAGGCACGGCGGCGTCCGCCTTTGCCTGCTTCTTATTCACCAGCTTCTTCGGCTTTGGCGCCGGTGGGGTTGTCTCTTCAGCATCGGGCGCGGCCGGCAGAAACTCCTGCATGGCTTCCAGCGTGACCGGCCGCGGCTCGATCGGGAACAGCGCATACAGCCTCGTTCCTTCTTCCATCGCCAGCACCGAAGCCGCGATTTCATCGACCGTGTCGCGCTTCACGATGCCGCCACAGTGCAGGCAGGTCACGGTGCCGCACCGTGCAAAGAGCAGCCGCATGTAGTCGTAGATCTCCGTCGCGGTCGCAACGGTGGAACGGGGATTCCGCGTCTGGTTCTTCTGCTTGATCGCGATCGCCGGGGCCAGGCCATCCATGAAGTCGACATCGGGTTTCTCGATGCGTTCCAGAAACTGCCGTGCGTAGGCGCTGAGAGATTCCGCATACCGGCGCTGGCCCTCGGCGTACACCGTGTCGAAGGCGAGCGAACTCTTGCCGCTTCCGCTCACGCCCGTGACCACCGTCATCGCGTTATGCGGAATGTCAATGTCGACGCTCTTCAGATTGTGCGTGCGCGCGCCGCGAATCACGATGCTGGTTGGCGCCAGTGCCTTCACCTTGGCGGGAACGCTCGCCTCAATCCCGAGTTGCACTGCTGCATTCAAGCTTTTCTCACTCACTTGCAAAAACCATTGTCATCCTGCGCGAAGCGAAGGCCCTGCTTCGGAGCGCCACGCACCCGCCCTACTCCACCACGACGGCGTCTTCCACGTGCGTTTGCTTTGCCTTGGGCCAGAGCAGCTCAATCAGGATCAGAACCGCGCCCACCGAAATGCAGCTGTCCGCCACGTTGAAATCGGGCCAGTGATACCGCACAATGTGCACTTCCAAAAAGTCAACGACGTAGTGCAGCTCGATGCGGTCGTACAGGTTGCCGATTGCGCCCCCCAGGATCAGTGCCAATCCCACGGCAGCCGGAGAGAACACTCGCCCCATGCGCCACAACATGGTCAACACGACCACAGCCGCAATGACGGAAGATACGACCAACGACCAGCGAACGGCTTCCGGCGATGCTGACTCCGCAAATATGCTGAACGCCGCGCCAAAGTTTAGCACGTGCGTGATGCGGAAAACATGCGGAATCACCGTGACCGCCTGGCCCATCTGCAGATGCGACGCGACGTAGACCTTGGTCAGGCGGTCGGTAAGCACGGCAAGCACACTCAACAGCAGCAGCCAAGGCCGCGCATCACGCCGCACCAGATACGTCGTCCCGGTGCGGTCCGTGTCTACCTGCGTTGCTCCGGGATCGCTTATGCCGCGATCCAGCAAGAAGTTTTCAGCTCTCGGATCGGCAAAACAACTGTCATTTCGACCGGAGGCCGCGTTCTTTGCGGCCGCAGTGGACTTGGTGCTTGCACCGAAACCTGCATGATTCTCCGCCATGGCTATGCTGCCTCCTGTTCAGCGGAGTAGGGCGCGAACCCGATCTTCTCCAGCGCATCCGCACACCGTGCGCACACCGTGGGATACATGCCCTCATTGCCCACGTCCATCGTGTAGCGCCAGCACCGGTCGCAACGGTCGCCCTCGGCTTTGGCGAACTCTGCTTCCACCGTCGCCGATCCGAGCGCCGGATCGATTGCCTGCAACTCCACTTGCGAAACGCCGAACAGTTCGGGGAGCGCCCTCTCGTATCGAGACAGCAAAGGCGCGATCGGTGCCTCCGGGACGCGCAGCACTAGCTTCGCCTCCAGCGCCTTGCCAATTGCCTTGGACGCGCGCGCCGCTTCCAGCACCTTCATGCCGCTTTCGCGCACAGTCCGCAGATGGCCGAAGTCCTCGCGCAACTGCTTCGCTTCCGCATCCGGCGCCAGTTCGTCGGCAGCGGGGAACTGCGCAATGTGCACACTCGCCTCGCGCCCTTCGACCGCCGGCAAATAGCTCCAGACCTCATCTGCTGTAAACGAAAGCACCGGCGCCACCAGCCGCACCAGCGCCTCCACAATCTTCCACACCGCCGTCTGCGCGCTCAGCCGGCGCGTGTCCTTCGGCGCCAGCGTATACAGCCGGTCCTTCAGCACGTCCAGATAAAACGCGCTTAACTCCGAGTTACAAAATTCATTCAGCGCGTGGTACGCACGATGAAACTCGAAGCTCTCATACGCTCCACGCACCTTCGTAACCAGTTCGGCACAGCGGGCCAGCATGTACTGATCCAGCGCCTCCATCTGATCCCATGCCACCGCATCACTTTGCGGTGCAAAGCCATCCAGGTTTGCCAGCAGAAAGCGGAACGTATTCCGAAGCTTCCGATAAATCTCTTCCGCCAGCCGCTTCATCAACGGCACGGACGCAATCACGTCCTCGCGAAAGTCCACCGACGCAACCCACAGCCGGACGATGTCGCCGCCCAGTTCATTCATCACCTTGACCGGGTCGACGCCGTTGCCCAGCGACTTCGAGAAAGCGCGCCGCTGCTCGTCCAGCGTCCACCCGCTGGTCGCCACATAACGGTACGGCGCCTCATCCCGAATCGCAACCGCGCTCAGTAGCGACGAGTGGAACCAGCCGCGGTGCTGGTCGCCACCCTCCGTGTACAGGTCGGCAGGGAAGCGAAGCTCCGGCTCGGCTTCCAGCACCGCGTGCCAGCTCGCGCCGCTCTCGAACCACACGTCCAGGATGTCCATCTCCTTGCGGAAGTCATCCTGCGCGCCACAGCTCTGGCAGGTTGTTCCGGCCGGCAGCAGCTGCTCCGCGGGATGCGTGTACCAGGCGTCGGCGCTCTCCTTGGCGAACAGGTCGACGATGCTCCGGTTCACCGCCGCATCCGCCAGCGGGGCATGGCACTTCTGGCACAGGAACACCGCAATCGGCACGCCCCAGATCCTCTGCCGGCTGATGCACCAATCAGGCCGCGTCGCGATCATGTTGCTGATCCGCTCCTCGCCCCACGACGGGTCCCACGTGACCTTCTTGATCTCATCCAGCGCACGCTGCCGAAACGTCGTTCCATCCAGCGGCGTTTCCATGCCGATGAACCACTGCTCCGTCGCGCGATAGATCACCGGCCGGTGGCAGCGCCAGCAGTGCGGATAGCTGTGGTGGATTTCCGCCTCGGCCAGCAGCGCGCTCCTGCTCTTCAGCAGCTCGATAATGGGCTGGTTCGCCTTGTGCACATTTAGGCTGTCGTACTCGGGCAGGCCGTTGCGCAGGCGTCCCGCCTCGTCCACGTCGCACACTTGGCTCAGCGCATACTTTTTGCCCGTGGCAAAGTCGTCGGGACCGTGCGCCGGCGCGGTGTGAACGCCACCCGTACCCGCGTCCGTCGTCACGTACTCGGCCATCACGCCGATCACCTCGCGCGGCAGGAAGGGGTGCTGGAACCGGGCATGTTCCAACGCGGATCCCTTGAAACGCGCCAGCTCGACCGCGTCCTCCAGGTGGCAGGCCACGCGCACGCTCTCGACCAGGCCCAGCGCCACAATGTACACCGCGCCGTCCGTATTCTTCAGCGCCACATAGTCGAACTCCGGGTGGAACGCGATGGCGAGCGACGCCGGAAGCGTCCACGGCGTCGTCGTCCAGATCAGGCCGTACACCTCGGCGCCCGCCAGTTCCGGCGCGATCGTCGCGGCATCGCTCAGCAGCGCGTACCGCACATACACGCTGGGCGACGTGTGCATCTCGTACTCCACCTCCGCCTCGGCCAGCGCGGTCTGGTCGTGCATGCACCAGTACACCGGCCGCAGTCCCTTGTAGACAAAGCCCTTCTCAAAAAACGCATAAAACGTCTCCAGAATGCGCGCCTCATAGGCGTTGCTCATCGTCAGGTACGGGTCGTTCCAGCGGCCCAGCACGCCCATGCGCACAAACTGCGAGCGCTGCAGCTCCACGTACTTCTGCGCGTATTCGCGGCACTCGCGCCGCACCGTAACCGCGTCCATCTCCAGCTTTTTGCGGCCTAGCTGCTCGTCCACCTTGATTTCGATCGGCAGGCCGTGGCAGTCCCAGCCGGGAACGTAAGGCACGTCAAAGCCGGCCATCGTCTTCGACTTCACCACAAAGTCTTTAATGCACTTGTTCAGCGCGTGGCCCAGGTGGATCGCGCCATTTGCGTACGGCGGACCGTCGTGCAGAACGTACTTCGGCGCGCCTTCGCGAGCCTGCCGGATCTGGCCATACAGGTCCGTGCTCTCCCATTGCTGCAGCCGCCCCGGTTCATTCACCGGCAGGCTGGCCTTCATAGGGAACGCCGTCTTTGGCAGGTTCAACGTGTCCTTTAGCGCCTTTGCCTGCACGGCCTCGGCGGCGTCCACGCCCGCGGCGTGTTCCAGGTTGGTATCGTTCAGTTGCATGCTTTGGTCGTGGCTCCACCGGCAACGCACAAGACACAACACCGGCTTGGCGCGCCCAAATTTCTATTGTATGCGGCTGGCCAGAGCCGAAGACTTTTGCCCCGGTAAAAACGCGGTGCCGAGTGACGTTGCGTCCATGTGACCAACTCAGGCGTCTCTGCGTCCAATACCACAGGGACAGTTGCGCTTGCGGTCACTCGCCTCGCAAATCCCGGAAGACTTTGCTCGCTCGATGTCACTAGAATGTCGGCAGAGGCTGTCAGACATTCGCACCGCCGCTGCCAGACTCCGGCATACGGAGCAGGGCACATTGCCACAGCGGCACACATCGCATCACGCGGCGCCTGAACCGCCGCACACCGGAACCGAGGCAATGGCGAACACTCTCATCACCCCTCCTGAACTCGATGACAACCGGCTGGACGAGTCTGGCACACGGCGCAGGCGCGGCCTGGTCTATGGTTCTGACGCCGACGGCGGGCCCGCGTCACGTTTCGATTCTGTACCGGATCTGGGACAGCCGAAAGAACTCGAAACATCGGCGAACCCGTTCCATTCGCTCGTTCAGAATTTCCGGGATGCCTTCTTCCCGGAAAAGCTGCCACCGCTTGAGCTCGAATCCCGACCGATCGCCGTCAAGGACCCGATGGCGGTCAAGCGTGACCCCGTGTCCACGGCGATAGCCGTCGGCTTTCACGCACTCGCGCTCTTGCTGATCATCTGGATCAGCGCCAAGGCCATCAAAAAGATCGTCGCCCCACCGAAAGCGCCGGAGAAGGTCGTCACCTTTAACGACGTGACGCCCCCGCCCCCCGTGCTGCCGCGCGTTGTAAAGCAAAGCTCCGGAGGCGGTGGTGGGCAGCATGACCTCGCACCGGCGTCCAAGGGCGCGCCCCCGAAGTTCTCCTTGCAGCCCCAGATTGTGCCACCCATGGCACCGCCGAAAGTACAGCCCAAGCTGGCCGTTGAGCCCACCATCGTTGCGGATCCACGCAACCAAATGATAAGTAAGCTACCGAATCCCGGCATGCTCAACGGCTTGGCAGGTCCCAACGTCTCCATGGGCACGGGTAGCGGTAGCGGTATCGGCAGCGGCAACGGCGCCGGTTATGGTCCCGGCAGCGGCTACAACATCGGTGGCGGGTTGCCGCGCGCCGGCCTGAACGGCGTATCCATCCCGCAGGTCATCTATCAGGTCGACGCCGACTTCTCCGAAGAAGCGCGCAAGGCCAAATTCCAGGGCGAAGTCATCGTCTCGCTCGTGGTCGACGCCAACGGTCATCCGCAAAGCGTAAAGGTGCCGCGCCCCATCGGCATGGGTCTGGACGAAAAGGCCGTCGAAGCCGTTCGCCAGTACCGCTTCAAGCCCGCCACCAAGAACGGCCAGCCAATCGCGGTTCTGATGAACGTCGCGGTGAACTTCCAGATCTTCTAATTCCGGGATCAGCAAGAGCAAAAAGAAGGCCCGCTTCGCGGGCCTTCTTTTTGGAGTAACAGCGCTATCGCCGTTCGCGTCAGAACTGCCCCAGGTGCTCGCAAGACCGGCTGTTCACTAACAACTCGGAACAGACAGGCGTCTCTCAAACTGCAGCCAACTCCCGCGCGCCCTCGATCTCTTCAAACGTCATGTTCTCCGCAGAGCTACCATGGCGCTCCTTCCAGTCCAGGAACATGCGGCCATAGCTATCTGTGAAACACAGATCTCGCGATACGCCCAGCCGCTCCAGCGCGGCGTCGATCCACGCACGCTCGCCTTCCAGCTCGGCGAAATTCCCGATCGGTGTCTCATCAATGACCAGCGCGCCGGCACCGTCCGTCATCTCTGTTCGAAACTTCTCGTACCGGAACATGGGCCGGTAGCCGAGCTCGACAAAAACCGCGCCCATGGCCTCGCCGTCCTCCACGGCGGTTTCCGTCTCCAGCCGCTCCTTCACAAACGCCGTGTCGTCGTTGTCGGCCGGTGGACGCTTGTGCGTCACTACCCACCTATCGCCATACTGCCGCATCCGCAGAATCTTGCGCTCCCGCAGCAGGTCCCGGCCGAGCGTGTCGAAAAGCGCATTCCGCTCAATGGTCCTTGGCGTCTCCAGGCGAAAGCCCGCCTCCGACGCCCGCTGCAACAACCCGTCCACGTGCGGCACACAGAACTTCACTTCGATCTCGGCCTTCGCCATGCTCCATTGTAGGCATGTGCTTCGGGTGTGAGCCGGTCGAAATGCTGTGCAAAGCCGGCCAAAAAACTCGCACCCTCACCGCGCGCACCGTCTCGGGAGCTTCCAGCAGGCCCACCCATGTAGCCCCGCTACCATAAGCAAGTGAACCCCCGCCATACTCACCGTCTCGACAGCTCCGACGAAAGCATCGCGCAAGCCGCAGCGATCCTGCGAAGCGGTGGCCTGGTCGGAATGCCGACGGAGACCGTCTACGGTCTTGCCGCAAACGCCCTGGATCCCGTAGCCGTTTCGGCCATCTTCGCCGCCAAGGAGCGTCCCAGGTGGGACCCGCTGATCGTGCACGTCAGCAGCCACCCCATGCTCGCGCGCGTGGCCGCCAGCATGTCACCGGCGGCGCGCGCGCTTGCGGAAACCTTCTGGCCTGGGCCGCTCACCCTTTTGCTGCCGCGCTCCCCGGGCATCGGCGACAAGGTTACCGCGGGCCGGCCCCTGGTCGGCGTTCGCTGGCCCAGCCACCCCGTAGCTCTAGCCCTGATCACAGCCGCCGGCCTCCCCCTTGCCGCGCCGTCCGCAAACCGCTTCGGCCACATCAGCCCTTCCACCGCGGCACATGTCCTTGCCGATCTCGACGGCCGCATCGACGCCGTACTCGACGGCGGTCCAACCGAGATCGGCCTTGAATCGACGGTCCTGGACCCGAACACGACGCCCATCACGATCTATCGCCAGGGTGCCATCTCCGCGGTGGAGGTCGAGCGCGTCACCGGCATCTCCGCCACCGTCTTCCAGCCCGAACCGGAACAGCAGCCCGAAAGCCTCCCGTCGCCCGGTGTCGGCATCCGCCACTACGCCCCACGCACGCCTCTGCGGCTGGTGCATTCGCAGACAGAATTGCTGACGATTCTGGCAAAAGCGCCGCATCGCACCGCAGTTCTGCGGCCCGTCGGATGGCTGCTCCCGGAAGGAATGACGCATGTGCTCTGGGGCCAATGGGACAACACCGCCGAACTCGCGCACAATCTCTATGCCGCACTCCGCGAACTCGACCATAAAGGAAGCGACTTCATCCTCGCTCCCTTGCCCGACGAACGCCCCGGCGACGACCTGCGCGCAGCCCTGCGGGATCGCCTGCTGAAAGCCGCAATGCCGCCCGGCACCTGACCCTCAGCGCACGCCGGCCATGCTCTCCGCGAACGAGTCCAGCGCCAGCGACCGCAGCAGGTTCCGCCGCATGCCGGTGTACACGCCGTCCAGACCGCGCACGGCGTTCTCAATCCAGCGGAAGTCAATCGCCTGCGCCAGGCGGTCTAGCTCTTGGCCCAGGTCCACATTCTGCACACGATCCGGCACACCCGACTGCAGCAGCAGCAGATCTTCCAGCAGCCCGGCCAGCGCCTGCAGCATGGCCGTCGTCTTTGCCTGGCCCTCCGCACCGGCGCGATAGGTTTCCGTTACTTTGAACAGATCGGTGTGTTCGCCCGCGTCCACGGCACTGCGCAGCAGCACCATCGCGTCCGTTCGCGATGCCATGTAGCTCTCCACATCAAAGCCGAGTGCACGCCCCGCCGCGCCCTGCGCCAACCGTGCCACCAGCGCGCGCTGCTGCGGCTTCCACTCGGGCCGGCGTTCCGCGATCAACTGCTCCAATTCCGCCAGCGGCAGCGCGCCCAAACGCACCACCGCGCACCGCGAACGGATAGTCGGCAGCAGTTCGCCAACATGCTCCGCCAGCAGCACGATATGCGCGTGCGCGGGCGGCTCTTCCAGCACCTTCAGCAGGCTGTTCGCGGCTTCCTTCATGAACGTAGCCGCAGTAAAGATTGCGACCGATCGCGGCGCCTCGGCAGGAGCGCGATAAATCCCTGCAATCAGCGTACGGACCTGCCCCAGCTTGACCAGCAGCTGCGGCGGATCGGGTGGAATGACCAGCACCGCCGGGTGCGTCTGCACCAGGATGCGCGTGTCCCGCTTGTCCGCGTCGCGCATCTCCTCGCGTGCGGCGACTGCCTCGGCCACGCGCGCCTCCAGGTCCGCCGACTCCGCAACGCGCGTACAGTTCCGGCACACGCCGCAAAAGTCCGCCAACGCACCCACGGGCGACTGGACGCGCGGCTGCCGCTCGCATAACAACGCCATCGTGACCATCAGCGCAAGCGTATATTTGCCGCTGCCACGCGGCCCGGCAACAATTAACGAATGCGGCAGCCGCCCCGCCGCAACGGCGCGCCGCAAACCATTCACCTGCACTGTATTTCCCAAAAACTGGTCGAACCCAACAATCACAGACTCAGGATAGCCGTTCACAGTCATGCGCCCGGTCCGCTTGCGACATCCGGCCGCGGATCAGCGCGCCCGCAGCCGCGCCCGAATCGGATACCGCGGCCGCAACGTGATCTTCTCCTCCACGTCCACCTTTTGATCGGGCAGCAGTTCCATGTGCCACCGTTGCGCCACGGTTGCCAGCACCAGCACCATCTCCATCCACGCGAAGCCCTCGCCGATGCACTGCCGCCCACCTCCGCCAAATGGGAAATAGGCAAACTTGTCGCGCCTGGCTTTCTCCTCCTCGGTGTGCCGCAGCGGCTCAAACTTAAGCGGATTGGGGTACAGCTCGGGGCTCCGTTGCAGCACATATTGCGACAGGTACCAATGCGTGCCGGGCGGCAACCGGTAGCCGCCCATCTCCACCGGCTCCGTGCTCATCCGTCCCATTGCCCAGGCCGGCGGATACAGGCGCATGCCCTCCGCCAGCACCATGGCCGTGTACTTCAATCGCGTGTAGTCATCCAGGGTGGGCAGGCGCGCCTGGTCGCCCTCGCCCAGAACCTCGCAGATCTCCGCGCTCATGCGCCGGTCCGCTTGCGGGTTCAGGGTCAGCAGATACATCGTCCACGTAAGGGCATTTGCCGTGGTTTCATATCCCGCCAGAAAGATTGTGATCACCTCATCACGAAGCTGCTCATCGCTCAGCTCCGAGCCGTCTTCGTCGCGTGCCAGCAGCAACAGGCTCAGCAGGTCCGTGCGCACCGACAGCTTGGCTTCTCCCAGCGCGCGCGTATCCGTAATGATGCGATTGATCACGCGGTCCAACCGGCTGCGCGCCTTGCGGAAGCGCATCACACCCGGAATCGGCCAGTGCAGCACCGCCTCCAGGTTCGGAAACGCGATCAGGTAGTTGTAAATCGCCATGATCGCGTTGGTTTCGTCGTTGATGGCGCGAACGTCCGCATCCACCTCCGTCGCAAACAGCGTGCGCGCCACAATCTCCAGCGACAACTGCATCATCGTCGACGCGATGTCGATCTCCTGCCCGTCGCTCCAGCCGTCGCGCATCGCCCGCGCGCTCTCGACCATGGTTTCCGCATACGCTGCGATACGCTGCCGGTGAAATGCCGGCGCTGCAATGCGTCGGGAGCGCTTGTGCGTGGGGTCGTCGCTGGTCAGCAGACCCTCGCCCAACAGGATCTTGAGCCGCTGAATCGTGCGCTCACGCACAAAGCTGTTGGCCTGATTGATCAGGACCTCGCGCACAAACGCCGGGTCATTCAGGTAGATCACGTGAATGTTGAAGAGGCGATAGTGCGAGATCGGCCCCAGGTTGCGCGCCATGTACTCAAACAGCCGCAAGGGCCGCCCTAGCCGCGCCCAGGGCTTGTGCAGATAAAACGGAAGCGCTCGCTTCAGCCCGGGCGGAATGCGCCACGTCTCACCGCGCTTGTCGGTGTACTCATACGCGGGCCGGAACGCAAAGCCAGGGTCCAACGGCGCCTCTGGCGTTGCCGCCTGTCCCTCATCCTCCGCAAGTGGCTCCGGTGCAATCCCCATACACCTCCATTAGAGGCGACAACGGTGCAGAAAGAAAGATGAGCCATGCGCGCATTCACCCGCCGCGCCACTCATCGCGCATCGAAGCACCCGCTTTGTTTCGCAGAAGTAACAAACAGACGAATGCGACCGGAGCCCGCGTGGTATTTGCCTCGCGCAGTAGCGTCAGCGACACTTCCCGTTGCCACCTAGCTCCCCGACGAAATGCGCAGCTTCGCTTCTACTGATTTCTGGATCGCCGCCGCAATCTCTTCAACCGACCCGTCTCCCAGTCGCAGCACCCGCTCCGGCTCGCGCTCCGCAATTGCCGCATAGGCCGCATGCACGCGCCGGAAGAACGCCTCACCCTCAGCCTCAAACCGGTTCTCGTTTGCACCGCCATGCTCGCGCTGAAACTGCTCATTCCGTTTGCGAGCCCGCTCAAGCGCAAGGTCAGCATCCGGCAGCAGTAATACCGTCAGGTCCGGCTGAAAGTCGTCACAGATCGCGCGGTGTACCGCCAGAGTGCGGTCCGAGCCGAGCCCACGGCCTGCGCCCTGGTACGCCTCGCTCGAGTCCGTGTAACGGTCACACACCACGACGCGCCCCTCGGCCAGCGCCGGACGGATGATCTCCGCAATCTGCTGCGCACGGTCGGCGAACATCAACGCCAGTTCCGCCAGTGGCGCGATGGCACCTACCGCCGCCTCGCCCCGGCTGTCCACCAGGATGCCCCGGATACGCTCACCCAACGCGGTCGAGCCCGGCTGCCGCAACAGCACCGGCTCCAAATCACGGGTGCGCAGCCACTTCGCCAGCAGCCGCACCTGTGTCGTCTTGCCCGATCCGTCTGGCCCCTCAAAGGTCAGGAACAGCCCGCGTCCAGCCTGCAGGATCGGGTCCTGCTCACTGCCCATGCACGCTCACCTGGAACTCCGCCCGATCCTGCGCCGGGAAGCGGATCAGCAGTTGTCCCTCATCGCCCTCATGCAGTGCCGGCCCGGTCTGCTGATGCTCCTGCATCTTCGCGTCGGTAAAATCCAGCTTCACCGGCCCGCTGCCGATCACCTTGAATCGGTAGTGAAACACCTGGCCCGGCGCCAGATCCTGCGTTCCGAAGCTGGCAGACGGGTACGCCACCTGCACTACGTGCAGCGGCGCTCCGCTCGCGTTCACAACAGTGGCCTGGATGTACTTGGAATGGCAGCCTGCCATCAGCAACGTTCCAGTCAGTCCCAGGCCGATCATCCAACGCATGCCAAAAGCCTATCAGCCGGTGATGCTGTCACGTCTGCTCGACCACTTCTTCCCTGGATGTGCTTCGCTTGTGTACCGTCTCGCTAATCCAGGCTGCGCGCGCTCAATACCACGCCATTGCTGCCGTCGTGCAGCATGATCGGAAACGCCAGCACGCTCCATGTCGCTGTCTGCTCTTCCGGCTTCGGCTCCTTCAGCAAACCGCGGCGCGTCCGGTCGATGTAGGTTTCGCGGGAACTCGCCACCTTTTCCAACACGTCCCGCCAGTCGCGCAGCCGTTCGCCGAGTTCGGTAAACAGGTTACGTCCGGCAAACCAGTCGCGCGGCTCCCCAAGGTACTGCGCGGCGGCCTCGTTCACGTACACCCACGTGCCATCCGCTTCCAGAATCTGTACCAGCACATCGACACCGATCGCACGGGCGATGCGCGAGTAATAAAAGTCGCGCGCGTCCACTACCACCGGCGCTCCGCGGCGCTTTGCTTCCAACGCACGCAAGGCACTCAACAGGTCTTCCACCGATGAGTAGCCCTTCAGCAGATGCATGTCTTCCACACCGCCGAACCGGCGCTCCAGCGTGGCCGAAAGAATAATGATGGGCACCGACGGCCTGCGCTGTCGCAATTCCGTCGCCACCTCCGTGCCGAACTTGCCCTGTCCCAGGTGATAGTCCAGCACCGCGACATCAATGGTGTCCAGCAGTTCGTTCGCTTCCTCGACCGAACTGGCCGGGAAGCACTCGTAGCCGTTCTGGCGCAGGATCGCGCAGCGCAGCAGCAGGGTCGCAGGATCATCGTCCAGCAACAGCACGCGAACGTGCGCGGGGTGCGGCGGCATCGTAATTACATTCGGACCTTCCACGGCACTCGTCTGTCCCGCGCCGCCATGCTGATCCTCGCCATTCATCACGGCGTTGGATGCGTGGTGCTCGCCGGTGGTCAGCCACTCAGGTTCTGCTGGTGTACCCGGGATTTTCCCCCAGGTTTGCCTTCCAGCGCGTCCAACCGGGACCGCACCGCGCGCATCTCGCGGAGCAGCTCCGGCAACCGCGCAAATCCAGCCGCAGCGCGCAGCCATTGCCGGTTGTCCATGGCCGGATAGCCAGACACGACCGCCTTTGCCGCCACATCGCTCGGGATGCCCGTCTGTGCAGTAGCAACCGCATCGTCGCCGACCTTCAAGTGTCCAGCGACGCCCACCTGCCCGGCCAGGATGACCCGGTCGCCTATTTCCGTCGAGCCCGCCAGCCCCACTTGAGCGCATAACAGGGTGTCTTCGCCCACCGTCGACCCGTGGCCCACCTGCACCAGGTTGTCGACCTTGCTGCCGCGGCCGATCCGCGTCTCGCCGATGCTGGCACGGTCGATGCAGCTGTTGCTCTGCACCTCGACGCCGTCCTCCAGCACGGTCACGCCCGACTGCACGATCTTGCGCCAGGCACCGCCGTCTTTCGCGTAGCCGAAGCCGTCGCCGCCGACAACCGCGCCATTTTGCAGCGTCACATCGTCCCCAATGCGGCAGAACTCCCGCACCACCGCATGCGCATGCGCAAAGAAACGGGCACCGATCTGAGCGCCCTGGTAGATCACCACATGCGGCAACACGACGGCACCCGGCCCCAGTGTCACACCCGGTCCGATCACCGCGTACGCGGCAATGTGCGCGTCTTCGCCAATCACGGCCGCCGGATCGACCACCGCCGTCGTATGCACACCGGGCGGGTACGCCGGCGCCGCGTAGAACAGGTCCAGCACCCGCGCAAACGCCAGGTACGGATTCCCGATGCGCAGGGTCGCCACACTGTCCAGGGCGGGGAAGTCCGGCTCCACCAGCACTGCGGCCGCACCGGTCGTGCGCGCTTGGCCGGCGTACTTCGGATTGGCCACAAAGGTGATCTGGTCCGGTCCGGCCGACTCGATGCCGGCCACGCCGCGAATTTGCACATCCGGATCGCCGTCCAGCTCCGCCCCGATCCGTCTCGCGATTTCCCCCAGCGTTAGCGCTAACGTACTCACTACCGGACCTCCGTGCCCGCTTCCGCGAACAGGTCAGCCTGCGGTGTCTCGATTCCAGCCTCCAGGCGGCCGACCACTTGCTCCAGCTGTTTGCGCCGCGTCGGCGTCGTCACCACCGCGACCACCTGCAGTCCGGTCAGTGCCGCTCGCGGCACGTACACGCGTTGCGAGTTGCCACGAACATCCGGGGGCACCATCTGCAGGCCCAGATCGTCGACCAGTCCCGCCGCCAGCGACAGGTCGAGGGCCGCCAGACCCTCCAACTCGTCGCCGTCCCGAAAACTCAGCCGGACCCAAAGCCCCTCCGTCCGCGGTCGCGCCAGAAATTGCTTTCGCGGCAGCCGCTCGGGGTTTGCCTCGTCGGTCAGGTTGAACTCGCGTACGAAATGGGCGATCTTCACGTCCGAAAGCGGTACTGTCTGCACACGCCCGGCCAAGTCCAGCAGTTCCATCGCCGGCGCATCGCCGTCACGCGAGATGAATCCGCTGGCCGGAACATAACCGCGCAACAAGCCCGGGGAGAAGCGCCGGACAATTACCTTCTTTTGCGCGCTCGCCAAACCCGCTCCTTGTGCCCGCCCCGCGCGCAGTTCGTCTTTATGAAGATCAAGCTTGCCGCCCGGCAGCACTTCTCCGTGTGCAACAATCTGCGTGACTTTCGCGAAAGTCCTATGCTACGCTAGGGCGTTACGATGTTCCCGCCGGGTGCCGCTAAGTAGAGCGGATTGTGTACCTTAGGCGAGATTTGTGCACCGGCTTCAGCCGGTCTCCGGAGTTCAAGAGCGCCCCATGGCCGATTATATCTACCTCGTGGAAAATCGCCTTTCCGCCGCCCAGCAGCGCGCCATCCATATCGTCCGCGACTTGGCCCGCACGGAAGAATTGACGGTTTTTCTGACCGGCGGCGCCGTCCGCGACCTGACCGCTGGCAGTGCCGTCCGCGATTTGGACCTGACCGTGGTTGGCGACGCGACCGCCCTGCGCGGTGGCATTGAGGCTTCCGGCGCGATCTTTACCGGCGAAAACACCGCGGCCAAGGCCCTCTATTTTCTATTTCCCGGCGGCGTCCGGGTTGAGGTAAGCACCGCAATCGCGGTTGAGTTCCCAAAGCCTGGCAAACCCGTCTACACCGCCGCAAACATCATCGACGATCTGCGCCGCCGTGACTTCACCGCCAATGCCATGGCGCTTTCCTTGAACGAAGGATCATACGGCCTGCTCATGGACCCGCTGAACGGCGTGGCCGACATCGAAAACCGCGAGCTGCGCCTGATTTCGAACTACGGATTCATTGAGGATCCGGCCCGTATGGTCCGCGCCACCCGGCTTAGCTCGCGCCTCGGCTGGCAAATGGAGGAGCGTACCCGGCAGAGGTACGACAACGCGAAGTCGGAAGACCTGTTCGACACAGCACCGAAGACCAGTGTTGCGTATGAGTTGGAAGAGATCTTTTATGAAGAAGATCCAGTCCGCGTGATGCGCGCGCTGGACGCCGAGGGCTGGCTGAAGCAGCTTTCACCCGAACTCGCCGCGGCCAGACCGAATGAGACTGCGTTGGCCGATCTGCGCGAAAAGCAGGGTCAACTGCTGCTGCAGGGTGTGCTGGCGGACGCTTCCGCGCTCGCTCTGCCGCTTTTGCTGGGCAAGAGCTCCGCCGCCGACGTGGACGCCATCAAGCAGTCCTTCGCACGCTCCGGCTTCACGGCACAGGTCGACTCGCTCGAAGCCCGCACTCGCGATCTGCAGGCGCGCTTCTCCGGCAAGGAGGCCGCGTCGCCGTCCGCCGCCTGGCGCATGCTGCACGAAGCCGAGCCCGAACTGGTTCTGTCCATGCTGGTTCACGGCAAGGGTGTTGTGCAGCAACGGCTGAAAACATTTCTGAATGATTCACCTACGGCCCGCCAACGCATTCCATACGCCACGCTGCAGGAAATGCGCATCACGCCAGACCTGCCCGTGTACAACGAACTGCTCGACAAACTCTTCTTTGAGCTGATGGACGGAAAGCTTTCCACGCCGGAAGATCTGAAGGCCTACCTGGAGCCGTACTCGCCGCCAGCACCACCGCCTCCGGTAAACCTGCGCCGCGCCCGCGCCAAGAAAGAGGCCCGTCCCAGCCGCGCCAAAAGCAAAAAGGCCGTTGCTGTCGTGGAAGAAATCACCGAGACGGTGCCGCAGCAGGAGGAGGCGCTTGGCGTCGCCGAGGGTCTGATGGAACCAGGCACCCTGACCGGCCCCGATCGGGGGACCGAGCCGACCGTCGAAACACCGCTCGAAGGCAAAGTTGCTCCTCTTGCACCCGGTGAAGCCGAACCCGAGCCGAAGAAGCCCGCCAAGGCTGCAAAGGCGCCCAAGGTCCTGCCCGAGGCCGACAGCGAGCCCGCGCGAACGCTCTCCGCGAAAGCCGCGCCGGTCGCCACAAAGCAGGAACGAGCCGCTACCACGCCGCATCTGCAAGCCGCCCGCGAGGTCGCCGGCAAGCGCCCCGTCGTCATCCCGGCTCCGGCGAAGTCCACTGCGCCAGCAACTCCGGCGGTACTGCCGAAGCCAGGTGCTGCGACGAAGTCCGCCAACGCCGCCCCACCCCCGCGTCAGGTAGCCAAAGTCGCCACACCTCTAACGAAAGCAGCGGCCGTGACCAAAGCTGCCCCGATCAAGAAGGTCGTTGCGCCCGCAAAGAAAGCCGCAACTACGGCAACAAAGGCGTCGGCCAAAGCAGCACCCGGAAAGATCGTACCCGCGAAAGCTACGGGCAAGACCCCAACAAAACAGGTTGCGAAAGCACCTGGCAACTCGTCATCCAAAAAAGCTCCAGTCAAGACAGCGAAGGTGCCAATAAAGCAGGCGCCGACGAAAGCCGCACCCGGCAAAACCGCGCCGAAAGCGCCTGCGAAAAAGGCGACGGTGAAGGCACCTGCCAAAAAGCCGGCGAAGGCCGCAGCGAACGCAGGGAAACGCCGCTAGCAGACCGGCGTAGAGTCGCACACCGGAGCGAACGGGCTGGATGGCCGAACCAGGCTTTCCAGCGGTCGCATAAGTGCGGAATAGGCGGTTCAGAACGTTTCGTATCGCAGCGGGATTGCTGCTAACTAGCCTCCCGTTCTACGCCGTAATGCGCGAAATTCGTTGGATTGAAACGTTCAGAGCTGGCACCCAACCAGACGAAACTGCCTCGTCTACCCTCATCCCATGCCGTTTTTAGTGCAGATGCGCGAGGCTGAACCGAATGCCGACGAGCGCAGGCGCCGCGCCTGGGTCTTCGTGCCCTATGACCGTGTGAACGACAGCATCGGCCCGCTCGCCACTCTTGCACCGCAGGACGCGGGTCTGATCCTGATTGAGTCGCACGCCAAGGGTCGCAACCGGCCGTACCACAAGAAAAAAGTGCTGGTGGTGCTGTCAAACATGCGGCACTTCGCGCTGGAGCAGCAGGCCCGCGGCGTCGCCGTGGTCTACCGCAACGGACCGGCCAGCTACGGCGAACAACTCCTGGCGATTCAGCGTGAACTTAACCTGCCGTCCATCCGGCTTGCCACGCCGGCCGAGCGCGAGCTGCGGAAAGACCTGGAGCTTTGGCAGGGAAAGGGCCTCGATCTCACCTTCAGCGCTGACGATGCGTGGCTCTCCACCGAGGCTGACTGGATCGCTGTGTTCGGGGATGAGCCTGCCGCGGCGCCCGGCGACCGCACCGGCCGCGGTGAACGCCAATTTCTGATGGAGCGGTTCTACCGGCACATGCGCAAGCAGACCGGCATCCTGATGGATGGCCCGGCCAAGTTCATCGGCGGCCAGCTTTCCTTCGACGCCGACAACCGCCAGGCCTACCGCGGCGAGGTCACGGTGCCGAAGCGGCCCAGCTTTCCGCCCGACGCCATCACGCTGGAATTAATCGAGTGGCTCAGCCACAACGGCGTGCCCAGCATCGGCACCTTCGACGGCTTCGACCTTCCCGTGACGGCGGAGGACTGCCGCGCCTATTGGAAGTTCGCGTTACAAGAGCTCCTGCCCAACTTCGGGCCGTACGAGGACGCGATGTCTTCGCGCGAGCCGATGCTGTTTCATTCGGCCATCTCCGCCCTGATGAATGTGAGCCGCTTGTTGCCAAGCGATGTGATCGCCGATGTGGCCGATTCCTACGATCGCCTGGCGCTGCCGCTGGCCAGTGCGGAGGGCTTTATCCGCCAGATTCTTGGCTGGCGTGAGTTCATGCGGCACATGCACCGGGTGACCGACGGTTTTCGGACGCTCCCGCAGCACCCCGACCCGCCCGAAAACCGCGCCGCCAATCCCTACAGCCACCTCTTGGTGAAAGAACATAACGATGCCGCGCCTGACCGGCCCGCAACGCCGTCGGCACTGGATGCGCACCGCCCCCTGCCGCCCGCCTATTGGGGCCAGACCTCGGGCATGTTTTGCCTCGACACGGCGGCGCAGCAAGTCATGTACCAGGGCTGGTCACACCACATCCTGCGGCTCATGGTGCTGTCGAATCTGGCGACACTCTGCGGCTTTTCGCCACGCGAGCTGACCGACTGGTTCTGGGTCGCCTACGTGGACGCCTACGACTGGGTCGTGGAGCCCAACGTGCTCGGCATGTCCACCTTCGCCGACGGCGGCCTGACCGCGACCAAGCCCTACGTCTCCGCCGCCGCCTACATCAACCGCATGAGCGATTACTGCGGCAAGTGCTCGCTCGACCCACGCAAGTCGACCGGGCCCGGATCCTGCCCGTTCACCGCGCTCTACTGGACCTTTCTCGAACGCCACCAGGATCTGCTCGGCGGCAACCAGCGCCTCCGCATGCCGTACAACACGCTTCGGAAGAAATCGGCCGAGGAGAGGGAAGCATTGCGAGAGCGTTCCGAGCGGGCCATCGCACAGCTCGAACGCGGCGAAATCGTGGACTGAACGCGGCACCTTGCCAGGTTGGAGAGGGCTGCCTTGCGAGCTGCGCTCGCCGGAACTTTTGCAGGGCAAGAGAATCGCGGCCTGGCTGTAATGGATTTGCTGTTCGTTGAGATCGCTAGGGTTGCTGCGATGTTGTCAGGTCGGTGGGTGGAACATCGGTCGTGCCGACACGGGACCCATGTTGATCCATCACTGCGACGCGCAGCCTCGCCGTTTCCGCAGGCATGGCGAACGGCAGATCGTAACGCAACGCTTCCCTGGACTGCAGATCCGGACGATTCGTTGTGACCTGGTAGAGGCGGTTGTAGAGAGGCTTTCCCGATTTCGTGTATGCCTCGACCGCAATTGCCTGCGCAATCACTCCACCGGTTCCGCTCACGCTTGTCTGCCACTCAATGTTGTCGGGCGTGAGTGTCAGATGCAGCACCGGATGCTTTCCCTTCCGGTCCAGCCGTGCTGAAGTCTGCAGGCCAGTGTAGGGAAGCGGACTCTCCAACGCGCGCTCCAGCTGTGCCTTCACATCAGAAGCGGTGTTCTCCTTGTTGCGATCGGTCGCGATGTAACCATCCCGTGTGCGTGCGTGCAGGCCCGGTGTCCGCAGTTCCACATGAATGTGACGGTACTCGCCATGGAAGTTGCGGTCACGCGGTGCGTACGCCAGCAGGTAGCTACCGCTCGCGTCATCCAGAGCTTGCCCGATGGGAACATCGATAAAGTTCTGGTTTTCGTATGCACGTCCACCCGTGCGTTCGTCCAGCTTGTTTAGCAGGCTGTTGATGACCGCGGAATTGGAGGTCAGGTTCGTGGTTTGTCTTGCAAATTGCGCGCCGTTGTCCTCCAGAACGCCGCCCGGTGGCAGGAGTCCCGGTTGTGCCTCATGGCTCGGCAGCGACGTTTCGAACTGCACGCCGTGCGGGTCGACGGTGTACACCGACATGCGCGCGCCCAGATATAGATTTGCCGTGTGTTCCATAATGATCTCGAAGTTGGCGCCCACCTCAGGGCTGTTGACCAGCTTCGCCATCGTGACGAATCCACTTGTGATCCAGATGCAGTTCGTCCGGATTGGCGAGCCCTGCAGCGAGCGTCCGATTGTTTCCAGAGCGCTGACCGCGTGGGTGAAGTTCGCGTAATCCTGGTACTCATCCACAGCAACGTTTGCGGTGCCGGGCAGTACCGCCGGCAACTCGCGAAGAGCTTTGCGCAGAGCAGCCCGATCCGTGCTGAAGTCGTGTATCAGAACCAGCTTGTGATCCGTCAGCGCCATCAACGCGATCGCCTGGTCCGCAGCCTTGGTACTTGCGAGAAATACATCCAGCCGGTTGCGTGCAAATGCCAGATCCAGAAAACTGATGTTGACCTCATCCAGCAGGATCAGCGTCCGTTGCCGTTGGTTGACGGTGGTCTGTGGTGACGGGCCATTTGTCGCTTCCGCTCGCGTCGCAGAACCGTCCCGAGCACCTGCTGACGGCGCGGCTTTCTGTGGCGCCTCCAAGAGATGTGTTTGCTGCTCAACGCCGTCTTCCGTCACCACGAAGTCGGACTGAGAAAGGTTCTGCACGGTTCGGCCAGCGCTGTCCGTAACGACTACATCCAGCTGTATGTCGCGCGTGGTGGAACGCACCACTGGAAGGTCTGGCACGGCTGCCGCAGCGCCCACGTCCCCAGACTGCGCCCGCATAAGCGGCAGGCCAGGAGCTACAACGGCGACGCACAGAAAAGCAATGAGAAGGAGAGTTCGTCTGCGGAGATCTTTTTTCAGTTTCGAGTGCATTCGCATGCGACATCCTCCTTCGCCAAGAACACTATCCCTCCGCACCCTTCACGTGCAATCTTGCGCCTATTACGTTGATGTCACGCCGAGCGCAGTAGAGAACCTGTGTGCAATCAGAGCGATGAAATGCGGCACGCAATCGCTGGTTGATCCTAATGTTCTGGCGAGTACATGGACAATCTAAACGAAACGCGCTAAACTAAAGCGTTTCGTTGCACTTGCGGTGCTGGCCGCAGCGCAACCGTAGCAGAAGGAGCAAACACCAAGCATGGCAAAGCGCCGCGGTAATCCGAATTGGGGCAAGCCCGAGCCGATCGGCCCGGTGGTCCCGACCATCACATCGTTTGAGCAGGTCGTCAAAGAGTACAAGCTGACTCCTGACCAATACGTTCGCTCCACACGCCTTCGCGAGTGGGCGCGCCGGAACAAAAATTCGAAGTACATTCCGGAAGCGTTGCTCGAAGCCTGGGGCTTCGAAATCGAGTCCTCGCTGTAGCACACGAATTATGACCCCGTACGTCTCGGAATAGCCGGACCAAATCTTCGGGGCGTTGCCGCGATGCACAGCACGGATCTCGAATCGTAATAGCATCGACGCCGCTCCAATACCGGAGCGGCGTTTCCGCAGGAGCACAAGGCATGGCACAGCCACCGTTTGTCGACGTTCCCGAGGCTCTGCGGCAGTTCGCCGCGGGCAAGATCATCGTGGTCGTGGACGATGAAGACCGCGAGAACGAGGGCGACCTGACCCTGGCCGCCGAGTTTGCCACGCCCGAGGCCATCAACTTTATGGCAAAGCATGGCCGCGGTCTCATTTGCCTGACCTTGACGGAGGAACGCGCCGACTACCTGCGTCTGCCGCCTATGGCGACGGAGAACACCTCGCGTTTCGGCACCGCTTTCACCGAATCGATCGAGGCGCGCGAGGGCGTGACAACCGGCATCTCCGCCGCGGACCGCGCCCATACGATCCTGACCGCCGTTCGCCCGGGCACCACAGCGGCCGACCTGGCGCGGCCCGGTCACGTCTTCCCGCTGCGAGCTCGGAAGGGCGGCGTGCTCGTCCGCGCGGGACAGACCGAGGCATCCGTCGACCTGGCCCGCATGGCAGGCCTGATCCCCGCCGGCATCATCTGCGAAATCATGAACGACGACGGCACCATGGCGCGCGTGCCAGACCTGGTCACCTTTTGCCGCGAGCATGATCTGGCGATGCTTACGGTTGCGGAGTTGATCCGGCACCGTTTGCAGACCGAGCAGTACCTGCATCGTGTCGCGGAGTCGGCCGTGCAAACGCCTTGGGGTGAGTTTCAGATGCTCGCCTATGAGAGTGACGTCGAAGAGCACGCAAGCCACTTTGCCCTGGTCCGTGGCGATTTGCGCGCGGCCGCTGCTGCCGGTGAGCCAGTGCTGGTGCGTGTGCACACCCACAGCGTCGCAGGCGGCGTGCTGCAGCTGGACGGAGACGAGTCGCGCCGCAACCTAGAATCTGCCATGCAGAGCATCGCGGAGGCGGGCACGGGCGCACTGATTTATCTGCACAACGCCACACCCGGCTTTGCAATCGACTACTCCGGCGACCGCGAAAGGGAACGTGGCCACACCGCACTGCACGCGCCAGGACGAATTTTGCTGAACCGCGAGCAGAGCACGCGCGGCCGTACCGGCGAGCATGGCCAGCAGACGCTGCGCCACACGGGCGTTGGCAGCCAAATCCTGGCCGACCTGGGCCTGCGGCGCATCCGCTTGCTGGTCAATCGGCCGACGCACGTACCGGCGCTGCAGGGCTTCGGGTTGGAGATCGTGGAGCAGGTGCCGCTCGTGTCGTCCCGGCGGCCCAGCTCCGCGGACGTCAGCGCTTAGCGGCAAGCCTACTTTGGTGAGTTCGTAATCGTAAGGGTGACCGGCACGGTTTGCTGCGCCGTGATGCCGGTCGTACTTGCCGCGGTGATGGTGAACTGGTACGTTCCCGGCGCGGCGTACCGGATGCGCGTGTCACCTTTGACGCCGCTGCCACAGCCGCCGCTCAGCAGCACCGCAAACAGACCGGCTGCAAGCAGCAGCATGGTGCGGAGGCGTCGGCGGCGAATGCCGGTCAGCAGCAGCATGGGCGTCGCGCATAGGACAGCCGCACGCCAGTCGCCGTTGGGGCGGAGTGCACTGCTGTTCACCGCGGACACCGTGCTGATGGTCGCCGTTGCACTGACCGAGCCATTGGCGAGCGTGACGGTGGACGGCGCGATCGAGCAGGCGGTGTACTGGATCACAGATTTCGGCGTGCAGGTAAGCGCCACGGCTCCGGTAAACCCGTTCACGGGCGTTAGCGCTAACGCGTAGCTTGCCGGAATGCCGTAGGGCACCGTCGCCGACCCGCTCGCTTCCCCGTTCACCGTAAGCGTAAAGCTGCCGGCCTGCACCCCGTTCCCGGTCAGCGGCACCACGAGCGGTGATGCAGGATCGCTGCTTGAAATGGTCAATGTGCCGTTACGGATACCGGGCACCGTCGGCGCGAAGAGCACATTCAGCGAGCACGATGAGCCCGCCGAAAGCGTGACCGGACCGCAGGTGGCGGTCGCGCTGAAGTCTCCGCTGGAAATGCCGATCTGCAACGCATCCACGGCGGCTGCACTTACATTGCTGAGTGTAAGCGCTAACGTCTGGGTTTTTCCGAGCAGGACGTCGCCGAAGTTCAGCGTGGACGGCGTGACGGCGAGCTGTGGCTGCACGCCGATACCGCTCAGCGCAACACTCAGCGGCAGCGGCGTCGCGGAACTCGCCACGGAAAGCGTACCGGCGCGCGTGCCCGTTTGCGAAGGCGTGAAGAGGATTGCGACCGCGCAGCTCGCACCCGGTGCGACGGCACTTCCGGTGATGCATGGTGATCCGGAAGGAGCAGCACCCGCAGTAGCGAAATCGCCGCTGATGGTGATCGCGCCCAAGGTCACGGAGCTCGTGCCAGTGTTGGTGAATGTCGCCACTTGTGAGGCGCTGGGTTTACCGACGAGCACACGTCCGAACGCAAGTGAAGACGGTGCCAGAGTCACCGACGCTGGCGTTCCGATGCCGAGCAGGCTGACGTACTCCAGCGCGTTCGAGGCATTACTACGGATTTCCAATGCACCCGATCGCGTTCCGGCTGTCTGCGGCGTGAATGCAACACTTGTCTGACACGACGCTCCCACGGCCAGGGCGCCGCAGTTGCCCGTCGCTGAAAAATCCGGCGAAGTGACTACGCCCGAGATGCGGAGCGCGACCGTACCCGTGTTGGTGACCACCACGGTCTGCTGCACGGAGCCGCTGCCGACGGTGCTGCTTGCGAACGTAAGCGCGCCTTGCGAGGTGGTCAGCACGGCCAGGGGCGCCTCGGGCGCGGGACCGTTGCTCTGCACGGGCACGGTGCGGCCGGCTAGATCGACCAGCAGCGGGCTGTTTTCCGCGTCGGATTCGAGCGTCAGCACGCCCGTTTGGCTCTGCGATCCGGCGTTCCCGCCGACGGTGGTCTGCGAGTTCGGCGCGTAGGTCAGCACGACCGTGCAGCTTGCGTTCGGTGCCAGCGACGTCCCGCAGTCGCTGGTTGCCTGGAAGGGGAACTCGGCCCGGATTCGCCGCACCGTGACCGTGGCCGTGGCGCTCTGGTTGACCAGCGTCAGCGTCTCGGTCGCGCTCTGGCCAGAGGCTACCTGGCCAAAATCGATCACGCCCGCCGCGGTGAAGTCGCCCGCGACCGCCAACGTGCCTGTGCCGCTGCCGTAACCCTGCAGGTACGCCAGGCCGTTCACAGTGGCGGTGCCATCGGTAGGCTGGCCCTGCATGAAGAGCGTTCCGGTGGCGTCCGCGTTCAGCAGCGGAGCATACGCCAGCGATACCGTACAGCTGCCACCCGGAGCGAGGCCCGCGCAGTTCGTCGCGGTCATCGGGAACTGCCGCGGCGCCTCCAGGCTGAGCGTGAGCGACTTTCCAGAGAGGTTGTTGACGCGGAACATGCGCACCGAGGTGACCGAACCGGTTGCGAGTGCGCCATAGTTCACGGAGATTTCTTGGCCGGGAACGATCTCCAGACCGGCGCTTTCGGCGGTGTAGAGCGCTGAAAGCGCCAGCGTGTACTGCGTGGTCTGGGCAGCGCCGCCCGGGGCTGTGGTGACCGGGACAGTCAGCAGGCCTCCAGCGAGCGAGTCGCCGGGCGCGTACGTGACCGTGAGCGTGCACTGCGCGCCGGGTGAGAGTGAGCCGCAGGTGCCGTTGACCGCGAAGTGGCTGTCGCTCACGCTCGGCGTGCCGACAGTCGCGGTCAAGTTGCCGGTGTTGGTGAGCGTGACGCTCTGTTGCGTCCCCTGTGTGCCAGGAACATTGCGGAAGTAGAGAGACGCCGGTTGAAAGGTCAGCCCCGGGTCCGCGTCGCCATAGCCGGTGAGCGCCGCCGTAGCGAGACCAGCGGACGTCGTGACGCCAAACGTGCCAGAACGCGGGCCCGTGGTCGATGGCCCGAACTGCACCGCAACCGTGCAGCTTTCGCCTGCCTGCAACACCCCTCCGCAGGCGGTGCCGCCGGTCGCCGCGGCACTGATCGCGAAATCGCCGGTGACGCCTGGTGCGGCGGTTGTGATCGCGGCACCAGTCGCATTGGTCAGCGTGAACACCTGCGCGCCGGTGGAACTGCCTACCGGAACGGAGCTGAAATCGTGCGACGCGGGCGAAAGCAGGACCCCGGATGGCGGCACGCCTGTTCCCATAAGCGCGACCGTTTGGGATCCGCCGCCGTTGGTCGAGTGAATGCTTAGGTTTGCCGATTCCACACCCGCCTGCGACGGCAGGAACTGCACGCCCAGGTAGCAACTGAGGCAGCTGCCGGTAACGCTTTGCTGGAACCGGGTGCGATCCGGCGATCCGTAGCCATACCCCTGGTCCTCCACCAACAGCACGCCGTAGTCGGCGGTGCTTGAGGCGACGGTCAGGCTGGCGAACGGCTGTGACACCCGGAACCATTGCACGGACGGCGTCTGGACCGGAACCTGCCCGAACTCGACCAGGCCGTTGACCGGCAGGAACGCCGTAGCGGCACCTTGCAGCGTGACATAGACCGGGCTGCTGCTGCCAGCGGCCACGCTCAACAAGCCTTGCCGGGTGCCCGCGTCCGCAGGCGTGAAGCGCAGGGTTACGGTGCAGCTTTCGCCGCCAGCAAGCGAAGCCGGGCAGTCGCTCGCGGTGAAGTCACCGGTGACCGCAACGTCCAATGGGAACGCGCTCGCCCCTGTGTTCCGGATCAGAACCGACTGGGTCTCGCCCGAGACCGTGGTGACGACAACTGGCTGAGAAAAGCTGACGGACGCGGGACTGACCGCCAGGTTCGGGTTCACGGACGAACCGTTGACGCTGGGCTGCGGCACGGTTTGGCCGTCGATGAGCATCGCGATGCCGTCGACGCTGATGGTGGTTGCGTCCGACGAGGGCACGACAGATGATGCGTAATTGACCGTAATCTGACAGACCGACTGCGGCGCCAGGGTAGATGGGCAGCCGTCCGTCAGCGTAAAGGGGAGGTCGGGCGACAGCGCAACCGCCGCGTGCGATTGGGCGGCGTCGCTGCCATTGGAAAGATAGAGATACCGCGGCGAGCGAAGTCCACCCGCAAACACGCGGCCAAAGCCAAGGTGCGTCGCCGACAGCGTCAGCGCGTCCGCCTGCGTGTAGCCGGTCAGCGTAAGCTCCCTTGGACCGACGATCCATGTCGCGCGCACGTTGCCGTCGTTCGTCGCATCGCCGGATGCAGCAAGTTGCAGCGTGATGGTGCAGGACGCTCCCACCGCGACCGTGAAGTTAAGACCGTCGCCGGCTGCTGTGCAGGTGGACGCGCTTTGGCTGACGGTGAACAGGCTGCTGGTGAGCCCCGCCTGAGATGCGAAGGTCTGCGGCGTTGCTGCCAGGTTCGCGACCGTCAGGGTGCGGGCACGTGTCGTTGCGGCGGAGGTGATACCAAAATCGAGCTGCTTGGGCGTGATGCTCAGGGAGTCTGCGGTCAGGTTCGTTGCGGGCAACGACGCAGTTGCCGGGGCTGCGTTCCCAGCAGTGGCCGTGATTGATCCGGGACCGCTTCCGGCCAGTGCGATGTCGCACTCAGAGCCGGCGGGAAGCGAGCCATTGCACGTGGTGCCCACGACGGAGTAACCGTTCGCGCTGACCTGGACTCCGTTCGCCTGCGTTGCACCCGCATTGCGCAACGTGATGTTCGGCAGGTCATCCACGGAAAGCAGAAGGGACGCGCCGCCGGTCGCAGCTAGCCGCGCCAACACTGCCGCGCTGCCTGCGCAGGCGCTGCCATTACAGCTTGCGGAGGGCAGGGCGTCACGCACCGTCGACGGTAGGGCTGCCGTAGCCGCAGGTCCGAGCGTCACGTCGAAGCGTTGGGTGCCAAGCAGGGCGCTGCTGAGCGTGGGTGCGATGCCGCCAGCGAAGAGCGCGGAGCCGTCCGCCGCGACAAGAACGCCGCCCGTAGACGCGGGCAGGCTGCTGAAGCCGGCATGGTTCACGGGAATGCCGCCGACGCGGGCTGTCCGTTGCACCGCACCGTTGCCGTCGCCGACCAGCAGGAACGCGGAGCCCTCCGGTTGCAGGGAACCAAGTGGCAACAGCGGCGAAACGTTAGCAGTGCCCGCGCCCACGCCCGCGACAAAGCCTATAGCCGACGCTGCGATGGTGGAGCTGTCACCCGGAGCAAGCAGGGTCGTGCTCAGGACCGCGGAGCCGTCCTGTGCGATGCGAACGGCCGCCTGGTAAGTGACGTTGGCCGCAATCGGTGCACGCACCTCCGTAAGCGGGAACAGGCCTGGCGCGATGTTGCCACTCAGCAGGACGGTGCTGGTTGCCGTGTTCACGGCAACGGAATCCAGGCCGCTGCCGGGCACAAAGGTGGAGAAGACAAATCCGTCACCCGCCGAAGTCAACTTGGTCAGGAAGCCGGAAACGGGCGAGCTTTGGTCGTTGAGCAGACGTGGGACGAGCGCATTGATGGTTGGAAAGCCGCTGGCCGTGGTGTTGCCGACGACGTAAGCGTTGCCGGACGCGTCCAGGGCGATGCCGGCAGGTGCGGTGTCGCCGTTCGCGCCACTCAGATAGGTGCTGTAGCGCAGTGTGCCGGTCGCGGCGTCGAAGCTCTCGACGAAACCGTTGGCGTTGCTGCCCGGCAGCGGCTGTTGCTGGATGCCGTTGGGCGTTACCGGTAACGTAGCGGCAAAGATGCTGCCCGTGACCGTGGCCTGCGTCGCGGAGGCGTCCACAGCCGTGACCGCCATGCGGCCGCTGCCCAGAAATGTGAGCCACTGCTCCGTGAGCGCCGGCGTGAACTTTGCGACGAACGAGTTCGTCGTGCTGTCGGTACGCGCGGGGTAACTGGTGCCGGCGGTGCCGCTGATGGAGCCGGTGGAGAGGGAAGTACCCGCGACGTAAACCGCCCCCGTGGCATCAAGAGCGAGCGAGACACCCTGGTCGCCTGCCTGGCCCAGATGCGCTTCGGCCAGCACCGTGGTGGCGTCGGCGTCCATCTTGACGACGCGTACGCCGTCCGCGGCGTCGAGCAGGGTGTACAGATTGCCGGCGGTATCGGCCTTGAGCGCGCGAAAGCGGCCCTGGCCGTTGATGGAGCGCAGGCCTGCCTGCGTCAGCGACTGCGCCGGTACGCGAAGCGCCAGCAACAGCAGCGTCAGCAGCAGCGAAGAGCGAAGGCGAGTTGGGCGCGGCAGCAGCGAAAGCATCACAAGTCACTCTGCGCGAGGACCGGGAGCGGCCGCGCAGTCGTAACCAGTAACCCATGAAGAAGAGCGGTGCGGGTGTCCCATTCTGGGATGGGTACACGGAAGTTGCAGACGATCGTACCGTTTCTGGCCCGGAGTGTCTCGCTCCGGTTCAGGACGATATTGATGTCCGTTCAGACCGTTGTAGTTGCCGGTTCAGGCTGCAGCAGATAGTGGAAGCCTCGGGCCTCCATTTCGGCCTGAAACGTAACGTGGTCACTATAGACGATGCCTTGCATGCCGAACTGTTCGGCGGCACGGATGTTTTCTTCCTTGTCATCCACAAAAAGGATTTGCCCGGGCGGGACTCCGAGGCCCTCTGCCGCGGCGGCGTAGATGGCCTGCTCCGGCTTGCGCAGGCGCAGAGCATGGGACCAGACTGCGTGGTGGAAATCGCCGATCCAATCGAACTTGCGGCGGATGCCCTCGGCCATGGCGTCGCCGATGTTGGACAGAATGCCGGTACGCACGCCGGCCCGGTGCAGCAGCTTGACCCAGGCGAGCATGGGCAGGTTCATGTCGGTCCAAAGTTCTACGTCAAGCGCGAGCAGTTGATCGCGCTGCTCGGGGGTGAACTCGCGATCCGCGTCGGCGGCCACGCGATTCCAATACGGCGTGCCGTCCAGCGTGCCGCGGTCGTAATCGTCGCGGTGCGCCCAGTAGAGCCGTTGCAAGGTGCGCTCGTCCAGGCCGCTGACGCGCTGCATCTCCGTCCAGACGGCGGGCACCGGTGGGCGGCTCAACACCATGCCAAAATCGAACAGGACCGCCTGGACTTGCTTCATAGGCAGGATTGTACCTGCCGTCCGTCGCCAGCTTTGATACTCCGATGCATTTTTCAACGCGCACCAACTTTGGCTCTGAAGCCGACCCGCTGACCGAGGCGCTTGCTCTGCGCCGGCGCGCCGGCCTGCCGGTGCTGGATTTGACGGAGAGCAATCCAACGCGCTGCGGTCTGGGGCTGGACAGGGAACTATTACTGCCGCCGCTGTCGGGTGATGCGAACTGCACGTATCGCGCCGAGCCGTTTGGGCCATCCGCGGCGCGAGAGGCGATCGTATCGGCGTACTACGGCGAACGCGGCGTGACGGTCGCGCCGGAGCAGATGGTGCTGACCGCGAGCACGAGCGAGGCGTACAGCTTTCTGTTTCGGCTTTTTTGCGAACCGGGCGACCACGTGATGGTGCCACAGCCGAGCTACCCGCTGTTTGACCTGCTGGCGCGGTTCTGTGATGTGGAAACGCGCCTGTACCCGCTGCGATTTCATCACCGTTGGCAAACCGACCTGCATGCCTTGGAGGCGGCGATCACGCCACGCACGCGGGCCATCGTCGTGGTACACCCGAACAATCCGACTGGGCACTTTGCAGCCGCGGAGGAACGCCAGGAATTGGACCGGCTGGCTGCACGCCACGGTCTGCCGCTGCTGGTGGATGAGGTCTTCCTGGATTACCCGGTGGAAACCGGTTCCGGTGCTCCATCGGCACGCAGTTTCGCCGCGATGCCACATCGCGAGGCGTTGACCTTTGTGATGAGCGGGCTGAGCAAAGTGCTGGCGCTGCCGCAGATGAAACTGGCCTGGACGCTGGTGCTCGGGCTCGGGGCGCAGCAGCGGGAAGCCCTTCACCGGTTGGAGTATGTGGCGGACACCTATCTGTCGGTCGCGGTGCCGGGGGCGAACGCCGCGGCATCGTGGCTCCGGCACGCAGGGCAGTTGCACGCGCAGGTTTTGGCCCGTGTCCGCACGAATCTGGCGGTGCTGGATCGGGAGCTTGCCCAATGGCCTCTCGCCTCGCGGCTGCCGGTGGAGGGTGGCTGGTCGGTGCTGCTTCGGCTTCCCGCGCTTGAGCCGGACGGGGAGTTCGCACTCCGCCTTCTGCAGGAACGAGGCGTCCTTGTACATCCTGGGTCGTTCTTTGGCCTTCCCGGACGCGGTTGGGTTGTGGTCAGCCTCTTACTGCCGGAAGGAGACCTCCAGCGCGGCTTACAGGCGCTGTTTAAGGGGGTGCGGGACACTGCAGAGGAGGTGCACTCTCAGGTGCACAGGAACCTTTCCAGTAACAGTTGAGCGTTGCACCTGATGTGATGCTTGCAGTTCCGCTCGCCAAATCACAGATTATGCAAGAAAGGATTGTGGTCGCGCTCCGCTGCGATTGTGGTCGAAAGACCATGACCAGGAACCACCAGAGTGCCCTCTGGAAGGTGCAACAACTCGCCTTGAATGCTGCGCAGAATTTGAGAGGCGTCACCTCCCCACAGGTCCGTGCGGCCGATGCCACCGCGGAACAGGGTGTCGCCCGCCAGCAGCAGATCCGCTTGGGGTGCGTGCAGGCAGATGCTGCCGGGCGTGTGTCCGGGAGTGTGAAGGACGTGCAGTTCCTCAAGACCGAGCCGCAGGACTAAACCGGCCTCGGCACTCGTGTCGGGCGGACGCACCTCAGGTGTCGCGACTCCCATCCATGCCGCCTGCTGGTCCATGACGCCGACCAGGGCGAGATCCGCCTGGTGGTACAGCACAGGTGCGCCCGTGAGAGCGCGCAGCGCGGCCGCGCCTGCGATGTGATCCAAGTGCGCGTGCGTGACCACGATGGTCTTCAAGTGCAGCGCGTGCCTGGCAAGGACGGCCACGATGCGAGTCAGGTCGCCGCCGGGATCGACGACCATGCCCTCCAGCGTCGCCGGGTCGCCAAGCACGGTGCAGTTCCACTGGAGCGGGCCGACCGGAAATGTTTCGCGGATCAGTACGGCCTTGCGGACCGGTTCAGGCATGGTGATGACACGTCCTCACTCGATTCAAAAAGCGAAAGGCGCGTGGTGATTGCCACGCGCCTAGAGCCGTCGGAGATCGCAGCTACTTCTTGGCGGGAACCGACGTGGAGGTGTGGGTTCCGGAGAGCACGGAGTGATTGCCCGTTCGCGAGAACATGACCGTGAGCACGATTGCCAGCACCATGAACAGCACCGCCGACCATGTGGTCAGGCGCGTAAACAGGTTCGCCGTGCCGCGCGGACCGAAGGCGGTCTGCGTGCCTTGACCACCAAAGGCGCTGGCCAGGTCGGCGCTCTTGCCCTGCTGCAGCAGAACGACGCCGATCAGAAACAGGCACACCACAACGAAGAAAAAGACGGTGAAGTACAGAACAAAGGTCATGACATCCTTGAAGCGCTTCGCGCGTTCGCGGCTGGAAAGCAGGCACGAACACATCGAAAGAAAATGTGGAATGGTGCGGAGGAGGGGACTTGAACCCCTATGCCTTGCGGCGCTAGCACCTCAAGCTAGTGCGTCTGCCAATTTCGCCACCTCCGCAGCTTCGCGGCGCACATTAGCCACGCGAGCGGATCAGCCATCCAACGGCGAGTATAGCATCGTGCGTGGTTCAACTCCCACCGCCGGCGGACGCAAGATCAGAAGATTTGAAGCAGATTACGGATGCTCGAAAGCTGCAGCAGGTGCTGGCCGGCCGGAGCCGTGGCGACTGCCTCATGCTCCAGCACCCAGGTATTTGGATGTGGCACAAAGACAGCGTGCAGGCCGGCAGCCAGCGCCGGGTTGATGTCGCTTTTGGGGCTATTGCCGATCATCCAGGTGACCGCCGCGTCGTGCCGGTGACGCGAACGGAGATCCAGGTACGCGTCGCGGTGCTTTTCGCGGACGACCTCCACGTGGGAAAAGAGTGGTTCCAGGCCGGAGCGGCGCAGCTTGCCGGTCTGCTCCTCCAAAGCACCTTTCCTCATCAGCACGAGCGTGTGGCGGCTTGCAAGCTCCGTGAGCGTTTCCGCGACGCCGGGCAGCAGTTCCATGCGTGCATCGAGGATGGCGGCAGTAAGCTCGTGAATGCGTCCGGTTTCGTTGGCAGTGCAATGCCGGCCGTGGAAGCGTTCGATCCCGGCCAGCAGTGACGCGCGAAAGCTGAGTGCGCCGTAGCCATGCACCGCAACGCGCTCGTGCTCCAGATCGTTGAAGGCGCTGCGAACCTCCGCTGGCGACCAGGTGGGATGCGCAAGCAGGTCGACGAAGCCGGCGATGGCCCGCTCGAAATAAATGTTGTTCTCCCACAGCGTATCTCCGCGTCGAAGAGCAGCGTCTGCGGGGTTTGTCGCAGGTTGAGGCTTGCTGCGGGAAGCGTCGCGTTCATGGCAGTTCAACCAGCCAGGTGTCCTGGTCGGCATAGCTTCCTATCGACTCATTGACCAACTGCAACCGCGCGCCGTCCTGTTTCAGCTTGCGCAGAAGCCATTGCTCGGGGTAGCTGTAGCTGCCGTAGACAAGGAAGCGGCGGTGCGTCTGCACGAACTGATTGGCATCCACCACGCGGTCGGCAAGATTAAAGGTCTGCTGCACGCGGTCAAGGTGGTCGAAGATGCTGGCGTGCGCCAGGCTATGGGCGGCGTCCAGGTCCTGCAGGTAAAAGGTATTGGCCAGCGTCGCGGAGCTCTCGCGCTGCGCCATCTCGACATAAGTCAGGCCGTTGGCATCGACCAGCGGCAGGTGCATCTGCGCGGCAAGCTGGCAGGGCACACAGGCCAGCGGAACGGGCTGCACACGGCGTAGGTGGCGCAACTGCAGCAGCGCGCCGGGCAGGGCATGACTCTCCAGCAAGGCAAGCACGGCAACGATGAGTGCGGCGCTGCGGCGGCCAGAGGTCCAGCGGGCAAGCAGCGCGATCGCAATCACGGCGACGCCAAGGCTGGCCGCGCTGCCGTAGCGGTAAAAGAATGCCGCACGCGTCACCATGAACCAGAGCATCAGCATGCCGGGCAGCGCCGTCCACAGCAGGGCAACGGCCCACTCGGGGCGGCGCAGGCCCCAGCCGCTGGACCCACGCAGCGCGGCGAAACCGGCTGTCGAGAGCAGAACAATGGCCGTCAGGACCAGCAGGATTTCCTCGCGGACAAAGCGCGCGTTGTAGAAGGCGAAAACCATCGTCGGTGTGGGCAGGAACGACGGCGGGAAAATCGTATGCCCGTGCTCCGCGATAAAGCCGCGCAGCAGCGGTGTGACCAGCAGGGGCAACGCCGCGGCGGCCACCAGGGCCGGCCTGCGCCACTCACGAAACAACAGGATCACCGCGATCAGCAGCAGCCATGCGGGCACGGCCAGCGCCTGGGAGAGCAGGGCAGCGCAGCCGGCAAGAAAGACTAGAGCGAGCCGCCAGGGCGCGGGCTGTTCCGCCGCGGCCTCAGTCATCCACCAGCCCAGGGCGAGCGCGGCAACCATGACCGCATAGGGACGCGCCTCAGTGAACAGGTCGCCCGTGGGGCTGGCGAGCAGCAGTGTGGACGCGGCAAAGCCGTACAGATTGCCGAAACGGCGAGCGACGAGCCGGCCCAGGAACACCATGGCCGCGAAGAAGGCGAGCGTCTCCGGCGTGCGCGCACCCAGCGCATTCGCGCCAAGCAGGTGCATGGAAGCACGCGTCAGCAGGTACGTGAGCGGCGGGTTCAGATCCAGGGCACGAAGCTGCGCGAACATCTGCCCGAGCGTTGGCGCCTGTGCAATGTGGAAGGTGAAGAGTTCGTCGAACCACATGGGCCGGCCTGCGATGCTGCGCAGCGCAAACAGCATATAGATGACGAAGAGCACGGCGTACAGCAGACCCGGCCTCTCGTCCAGCCAGGCACTTGCCGAGTCAAGTGCTGCGGCTGTTCTGCCGCGCAAGCGGTGCAGCGGCTGCAGCAGAGTGGATCCAGGCATGGGTGTCAGTGTAGCAAGCTGGCGCACGCGGTTCAGCCTCTGTTCTGACGTGTCGGTTGTGGTTCGGGCGCAACGCTCATGCAGTGATGACATGCGTTTCTGTAGGCGGTCGTCTATGATGACTGCACCTGACTGCGGCCGCTTCTTGCATCAGCTCCGGGTCGAGGAGGTCCGGATCGCTTGCCTTCCGCCCTGCCCGAAAAATTCGGACCCTACCTTGTCCGTGATCAGATCGGCTCCGGCGGCATGGGTGCGGTGTACCGGGCGCTGGATCCTCGGCTGCAACGCGAGGTCGCGATCAAGGTGTTGCACCGCAACCTGGAAGTTTCGGGTGCGCGGCAGCGATTCCTGCGTGAGGCGCGCACCGTTTCGTCGCTGAACCACCCGAATATCTGCACCATCTTCGACATCGGTGAGCAGGACGGCGATCCGTACCTGGTCATGGAGCTGCTGCAGGGCGAGGCGCTGAAAGAGCGTATCGCGCGTGGGACGGTGCCAGAGGACGACCTGCGCGAAATTGCGTTTCGCGTCGCTCTGGCGTTGCAGGCGGCGCATGCCAAGGGCGTGGTCCACCGGGACATCAAACCGGCGAATATCTTCCTGGTTTCCGACGGATCGGGCACGGTCGATGTGAAGGTGCTCGACTTCGGATTGGCGAAGCTCGAGCAGGATACGAACGCGGCGCGAGACCGTACGCGCGGCCTGACGCGGGCGGGTTCGACCGTGGGCACGGTGGAGTACATGTCACCGGAGCAGGCGTGCGGCGAAGAGCTGGACACGCGCACGGATCTATTTTCACTGGGCGCGGTGCTGTACGAGATGGCCACGGGCCAACTGCCGTTTCCAGGTGCGACCAGCGCCATCGTGTTTTCTGCGCTGCTGAATCAGAACCCAGCGCCGCCGCGTGAAGCCAACCTGAACCTGTCGGCGGAGCTGGACGGCACCATACGCGCCCTGCTGGTGAAGGATCGGGCAGCGCGCCTGCCGTCGGCGACGGCGCTGCTGGAGGCGCTTTCCATTGAGGCGGCGGCGGAAGCGTCTCCTGGAGAGACGGTCACGGCAAGCGAGGCCGCAGAGCCTGGACGCGCAGGGGCACCCGTGCAGAGTTCCACGAGCCCGCCGACGCCCCGTCCGCCGCGGCCCATGCCATCCTCTTTCGGCGCACCGCAGCCTTTGTCCCCGGCAGCGCCGGGCAGCGGCAGTGCCGAAACCCGAGCGCAGTCGGGCACATCTCGCGCAGACGCGTCTTCCACTTCGGCTGAGGTCCGTTTGCCGACTCGGGAACATCGGGCGGCCCCGTCCGGAAATCCGGATGCTGTATCGGTCGAACCGGCGGATCCGGTGCCGGCGAACTACAAACGCCGCACCGGGGAGGCGTTTCGGCAGGGCAGCCGTCCGCATGGGGTAAGCGGGCGTGTGCCGGTTCAGCGTGACGCTGTGAGCACCGGCACCGCACCACGACGTTCCAAAGCTCCCTTGGCCGGGTTGGCGTTGCTGCTGGTGGTCGGTGGGGTGGCAGCGGCCTGGCTTGGGCTTCGACCGCACAACGCAGCTTTTGGCGGCCGCACCGTTCGGGGCCCGGTGCAGATCGTGCCGTTGCTGAACCAGACCGGGGATCCTGCCCTGGACCACGCGCCCACGGAGCTGCTGCAGTTGCTGCTGGCAGAATCGCCCCTGATTACCGTACGGCAACCCGCTTCAACGGATATTTTGGAGGGTGGCACGGACCTGTCCAGAATGCGCACTGGTCTGCGGGAACGCGCGCCCTCGGCAGCGGCAGGCGAGGCCGGTTCCGCTGATGAGCTGTACTCCGTGAGCGGATCGGTTTCGCTGAACGAGGACGGCTACTTGCTTCGCCTTTCCCTCAAGCAGGCCGGCGACGGAAGCGAAGGTGCGGCGTTGGAAGCGACAGCCGCTTCGATGCCCGAGTTGCCGGCGCAGCTTGCACAATTGGCGAACCGCCTGCGCGCGCAGATGGGCGAGAGCTCGGCGAGTATTACCGAGAACATCGCGGACCTCCCGGGCACTACGGATAATCTTGCCGCCCTGAACATGGTGGCCCGGGGTGATGCTCTGGCCGAGACGGGCGACGACCCGGGCGCGCTTGCCACCTATCGCGACGCGGTTCGGCAGGCGCCCGGTTTCCTTGCGGCGCGCCTGCGGCTGGCCGCGGTGCTGTTGCGCCTGCACGCGGACAGGGAGGCGTCAGGGGCGTTGGATGCGATTGCTTCGACGCCAGCTGCGGGCGGTCCCCACCTTCGTGCCCAGCGGGAGTACCTGCTGGCGCGGCGCGGCGGCGGCGGTGAAGCATTCGCCGTGGCAGAGCGCTGGCACACAACGCGGCCCGCGGACCCGGACGCCCAGGAGGCCTGGACCGAGCAGTTGCTGCGCAGCGGACGGACGAGCGAAGCCGTTGCCGCGGCGGACGCCGGTCTTCGCCAATCGCCGTTTCGCCTGCGCAGTCAGCAGTTGCAGACACGGGCGGAGATCGAAAGCGGCCAGCCCGGCCAGGCGTGGAGTTCGCAGACCCGGGCCTTCCGGGCAGGTCTGGGATCGCCCGGGCTTTCGCTGGCAGCGGCTGTGCTGCAGAACGATGCCGCGGAGACCGCATCGGCGCTGGCGCACGTGCGCGATACCAGGCCGAGCGCGGATCTGCTTCTGGAGGATGCGATGTACCGCGCCAACACGGGCGACCTGAGCGGGGCATCGGCGTCGTTTGACCGCGCTGCAGCCGTTGCGGGCGGCTTGGCGGGTGCGGGCTCCGCGGCCCAGTACGCGGCCGGGCTCAGGCAGTGGAATTTGGCATTGGCAGGGGAATGCCCCGCGGCCGCTTCGACCGCTCCGTCCATGGGTGAGACGGCAGTGCTGGCGTGGATGACGTCAGCCTGGTGTCACCTGCCGGCGCCAGCGGCAGCCCAGGTCTCGGCAGACCCGCGCGCCCAGGCGGCAAGGCATTGGATTGAAGAAGATCGGGCCGGCGCCCTGAACGTGCTGAACAACGCGCATGAGCCGGACGCGGCGCTGCTGCGGGCGCGGCTGGAACTGCTGCTGGGGCAGCCGGCCGCGGCCATTTCCGACGCGAGAGCGATCGTGGATCATCGCGGCGCGGCCTACCTGTCGAGCGGCATCGTCTACCCTGCCGCGCTTGCGTTATTGTCAGCGGCTTACCGCAGCACGGGCGATGAGGCAAACGCGGCCACGGAACAGGCCGTCCTGCATGACGTTTGGAAAAACCCTGCCGCTGTGTCCCACCTGTTGCAGGCGGCGGCGAAGGTGCGGTGAGCAAGTCCGGCGTTGCCAGGCGGAGAGCTATGAACGTTCTACGCGGAGTACGGATCGATCGGCCCCGGATCTGTCCGGGATGCGCGAGCGCCGTTTGACAGGCAGCTTAGTTTGCACGATGCAAAGGCTTTTAAACCGCGAGTCTTTTTTCGGTGAATGGGACGCAGAGGCGGAAGCGGCGAAATTGCCATAGCCGGGCTTCCGTGCGCTGGAGCCAGCGGCACCCGCATGCGAGCGAGCGGTTGCGGAGATCTCAGCAGGGGCGTTGACCGTCATGGTTGGCGATGGAATCACCACACCAGACGCATGTTTGTGGCTGCAGCGCATGGTGGAGGGCGTCCGCCGCCTTCCACGCACACCCGAGGGTGAACAAGCCGATAGGAATAAAGACAAACATCACAGAAGCAATCTCCCCGACGTGTGCAATGTGTGGCGCCTTGAACTGCGAGGCATGCCAGACGTTAGCAACTTCGGTAGGCGTTAGCCGATACGACTTTTGGGTGAGCAGCAGTCGGTGCTGCTCACACCTCCTATCGGCAGAGATGCCTCTGGACTTGCTGCTGCTACCCGACCGCCGCCGGCACGTGCATGGAGTTGTCTGTCTTTTCTGGGACGGCGAATGTTTCATCCGGACCTGCCGACAGCTCATCGGGTTCGGGCTCTCCCTTTCCTTCAAAGATCGGGTAGACGACGGGGATCAGCAGCAGAGTGAGTGCCGTTGAGGTGACGAGTCCGCCGATGACGACGATCGCGAGCGGACGCTGAATCTCAGAGCCAGGGCCCGTTGCGAACAGGAAGGGAACAAGGCCGAGCGCGGCCACGGTCGCGGTCATCATGACGGGGCGCAGCCGCAGGGCAGTGCCCTCCTGGATTGCCTCCTGCTGCGACCGGCCTTCCAGCCGCAGCTTTTTGATGTAGCTGACCAGGACCACGCCATTGAGCACCGCGATTCCCCAGAGCGCAATGAAGCCGACGGAGGCGGGAACCGAAAGGTACTCGCCCGTGACGAAGAGGCCGACGATCCCGCCGATGGAGGCGAGCGGCAGCACCGTGATGATGAGCGCCGCGTACCGCAGCGATTTGAAGAGGACGAACAGAAGGAAAAAGATCGCCGCAACGGTGATCGGCACGATGATCATCAGGTGATGCAGTGCGCGCTCCATGTTGTGGAATTGACCGCCCCACTCAATGAAGTACCCCGGCGGTAGCTGCACCTGGCGCTCCACCTTTTCCTGCAGTTCTTTCACATAGCCGCCCAGATCGCGGTCCTGCACGTTCACGCCGACCACAATGCGTCGCTTACCCATGCTTCGGTTAATCAGCGCCGGGCCCTCGACGACCTTGACCGTGGCGAGCTCCTTGAGCGGAATGCGCAAGCCTTCCGGTGAACTGACCTGCAGTTCGCGGATGTCTTCCACGCTGTCACGCAGCTGGCCGGGCAGACGGACGACGCCACTGAAGCGGCGCTCGCCCTCATATATCTCCGTTGCGGACCGGCCGGCGATCGCGTTGGCAATCACGTCGTTCACATCGGCCGCGTTCAGTCCGTAACGCGCAATCGCACCGCGGTTGATGTCGATGGTCAGGTACTGCTGGCCGCCGACGCGGTCCACACGCGTGTCCTGCGTGCCCTGAATGCCGCTGGCCACGCGCGCGATGTCATTCGCCTTGCTGACCAGTAGATCCAGGTCATCGCCGTAGAGCATAACGGCAACGTCGGCGCGCACACCGGACACCATTTCGTCCACGCGATCGCTGATGGGCTGCGACATGACAAGGTTAATGCCAGGAAGCACCGCCAGCTTTTCGCGGATCTGTTCCGCGATCTTCTCCTGCGTCATGCCGCGCGGGCGGTCGTCAAAGGGCGTAAGCGAGGCGAGCACGTCGGCCTCATTGGGCCCGGCAGGGTCGGCCGGCGATTCACCACGGCCCACACGGCTGACGACGCTTTCCACGCCCGGCACGCGCAGCATGAGTTGCTGCATCTGCCGCTCCATGCGCAGCGATTCGTCTAGCGAGATGTTGGGCACGCGATCGGCGTTGGGCGAAAGCGTGCCCTCCTGCATCTCCGGGATGAAGGAGGTGCCGAGGAAAGGGAAGAGGCAGAGTGCTCCGATGAACAGCGCGATAACGCCGCCGATCATGGTCTTACGATGAGCGATTGCCCAACCCAGCATGCGGTTGTAGGGCTTGCGTATCCACCGCACCAGGAACGTGTCTTCCTCCTTGCCACCTTTCAGCAGATAGGTACACAGCACGGGAGACAGGCTGAGCGAAAGAATGAGCGAGATGGCAAGCGCGATCGCGATAGTGTACGCAAGCGGCGCGAACATCTTGCCTTCCATGCCTTCCAGCGTCATGAGCGGAAGGAAGACCAGGATGATGATCGTTACACCAAAGAGCGTGGGTGTTGCGACCTCAAGCACGGCGCGCTGCACAGCCACTATCTTCTCGCGTGAGGTCAGCTCCTGCCCACGATGATGACGCACGTGGCTGAGCGTGGCGAAGACGTTTTCAACCACGACCACCGAACCGTCCACCATCAAGCCGATGGCGATGGCAAGCCCGCCAAGCGACATCAGGTTTGCGGAGATGTTGTAGTGGTTCATCATCAGAAATGTAAGAAGTGGTGTGAGCAGCAGGTTGGCGCTGACGATCAGGCTGGAGCGCAGGTCGCCAAGAAAGAGGAAGAGGATGATGACGACCAGGATGATGCCTTCGCCGAGAACCTCGGTAACGGTGTGGATGGCGGCATCGACAAGTTCTGAGCGGTCGTAGTAGGGCTCGATCTGCAGACCGCCGGGGATCATGTGCTTTGCATTGATCTCGGCAACGCGCTCTTTCACGCGGCTGACGATCTCCTTGGCGTTACCGCCGCTGGTCATCAACACCACGCCGCCCACGGCTTCGGTGTAGCCGTTCTTGATCATGGCGCCGTAGCGAACTTCCGTTCCGATGCGCACGTCTGCGACGTCGCGAATGTAGACGGGTGTGCCGCCGGATTGCTTCAGGACGATATTGCGAATGTCATCGAGACCGCGAATCAGGCCGACGCTACGGATGAGGTATTGCTCCGCGTGCTGGGGCAGCACACCGCCGCCTTCATTGGCGTTGTTGCGCGCCAAAGCTTGGCGCACGTCGTTGATGGTCAGGTTGTAGTAGTGCAGCTTTTGCGGGTCAACCAGCGTTTCATACTGCTTGACGAAGCCACCGGTCGAATTGATCTCTGCGACGCCGGAGATGGAGCGCAGCAGCGGCCGCACGACCCAGTCCTGAAGGGTACGGCGCTCGATAAGTTCGTCGCGCGTGAGCTGGTGCTTGTTCTCGGCCTCGCCGGGCAGATCGAGCGTGTATTGATACACCTCGCCCAGCGCATTGGTAATTGGACCTAGTACAGGCGTAACACCCTCCGGCATGCGGTCGCGCAACTCGGCGAGGCGTTCGGAGATCATCTGGCGTTCGCGGTACAGGTCGCTCTCGTCGGTGAACACGAGGGTGATGAGCGAGAGGCCGGGCTTGTTCAGCGAGCGCATGTCGGTCATGCCCGGAAGGCCAGTCATGGCGATTTCAACCGGGATCGTGACGAATCGCTCCACTTCTTCGGGGCTCTTGCCGGCGGCTTCTGTGGCGATCTGCACCTGCACGTTGGCGACGTCGGGGAAAGCGTCGATCGAAAGATGCCGCGCCGCGTTGATGCCGAACCCGACCAGAACCAGTGAGACGACGACGAGGATGAGCCGTTGCCGCAGAGCGCCGGCGATCAGGCGTTGCAGCATCTATGCGCCTCCGTTGATGGCCGACTGCTTGCGTTGATTGTTGAGATGGAAGGCGCCATCGAGCACGATGGTGTCGGTTGCGGCGACGCCGCTCTGCACCACGCGGCGATCGTTCTCCTCTTCGCCCAGCACGACTTCACGCAGCACGAAGCGGTTGGGCCGCAGTTGCACGAACACGTGGTCCTTGTTGTCTTCCCGCACGACCGCTGTGTTGGGCACCGTAAGCTTGCGCTCGGTCTTCCCGTCAAAGGTCATGCTGGCAAGCTCGTCGGGTTTCAGCAGGCCGGTGGCATTGGCCATGTCCATGCGGACGGCAACGGTGCGCGTTGCCGGGTCCACGATGGGGGAAACGTAGCTGAGTCGGCCGGTGATCTGTTCTTTCGGCAGAGCGGGAACGCTGACGGTGACCTGCATGCCTTGCTGCAGGGTGCCTGCTTCTTCCTCCGGCACGTTGGCGACGATCCACACACTGGAGAGGTCGGCGATGGTGAAGGCCGGGTCGGAAGGTTGCACGACCTGGCCGACGGTGATTTCGCGCTTGAGCACGACGCCTCCGCGCGGGGCGACGATAGGGTAGTCGGCGCTCAGTCTGCGATTGGTTTCGAGCTGATGAATCTGGTTGTCAGACATGCCCAGGCCGCGCAGTTGCGTGCGGTACGAGGCGGCCTCGGTCGCGGCTTGTAACTGCTCGGCTCGACGTCGCTCGAGTTCGGCGCGGCCGATCACGTCGGCCTCCACCAACTGCTCGGCGCGGCGCACGCCAGCGGAGGCAAGACCCTGCTCCGACTCCGCCTTGATCAACTGCATCTGCGTGTCGGAAAGACTGGTGCTGTGCAGCATGGCGAGCACCGCTCCCGTACGCACGTTCTGACCCTCAAAGACGACAAGTCGCAGGATGCGGCCACCGACGGGTGAGCCGACGCGAGCGATGCGGCGTGCATCGGTCTCAACGTGTGCGGCCACCTGCAAGGTCCCGGTCACGTCCGCCATCTGCGCCGCGCCGACCTGCAGGCTGCCCGTCAGGGCCGGTGTGACGTTCACGACATTAGGATCCGTCAGCGCCGCCGAGGCCTCTGGCTTTGCCTTGTCCTTGCATCCTGCCAGCGCGAGCAGCAGCACGCACGCGCCAGCCAGGCCTGTTGTTCTGAATTTTATTCGCGTTCCAATCTGCATCAAGGCGTCACTCCGATGGGCGCCACAGCGCCAAGTTCTTCCAGGTCAACCCGCGCGGACTGCCGCGCATATTGCGCATCCAGCAGGTCGCCGCGCACGCTTTGCAGCACGCGTTGGGCGTCCAGCACTTCCACAATGCCGCGTTCGCCAAAACGGTATGCCGCCTGCGCACCCTGCACCGCGCTTTCCGCGGCGTGCAGCGGACCCGATTGCAGAGAGTTCGCCTGCTGGTCTGCAAGCTGATACTGCTCGTACGCGCGCTCCAGAGCGGAAGTGAGCTCGAGCGTTCGCTGTGCGAGCACGGCGGCGTTGCGATCGATCGAGGCGCTTGCCTCCGCAATGGGTCCCCGCCTGCGGTCAAAGATTGGCAGCGCAATCGTCACGCCAGCGCGCCAGAAGCGCAGGTCAGGCTGGTTTTCAAACTCGGCGAAGGCGGTGGGCTGCGGAATGCGCAGGGCGCGCTGGCGCTCCAGGTTCGCCTGCGCGGCTTCTTTATCTTTCTGCGTCTGCTGCAGCGCGGGATGCGTACGCAGCACCAATCCGCGCATCTCCGGCAGTGGCGGCAGGTCTGTGCGCTGCTCCATGTCGCCCTGCGGGTCGAGCGTGGTGTCCGCGGATGCCGCGATCACGGCGCGCAGGCGGGCGATCGCCTGTGCATATTGAAGCTGGGCGCTGGCGACGGCAAACTGGGCGCGCGCTCGCTCGGCAGTGGCACGCGTCAACTCCAGGCGACCCTTCTCGCCCACATTCACCTCAACAGCGACGCGGCGTTGCAGACCTTCCACCAGTTGCAGGTTTTCCTGTGCATGCTCAATCTCTTCGCGGCGCCGCAGTGCGTCGTAGAAGGCGTGCTTGGTGTCGGCCACTACGGACAACGAGACACTTTGTTCCGCAAAGCGGCTTGCCTCTCCACTGAGCGTGGCCGCGCGTTTGCGTGCATTGCGCTCCTTCGGGATCTCGATGGGCTGGTACGCCGCATAGTGCTGCAGCAGGCCCGGGATACCAGGCGTGCTGATGGGCCGGGCATATTGACGCCCCTCAAACACCTCAACGCTTGGATTGCTGTACGCCCGCGCCGTCTGAACGCCGGCAAGCGCCTGCCGCGTTGCGCTCGCAGCCTCCCGCAGGCGTGGGCTGTTGGCGCGCGCGATCGCTACCGCTTCGTCCAACGTAAGCGGTGTCGTGGACGCGACCGTGGAGACTGACTCCGGCGGCGCGGACGGTAGCTGCTGGCCATGCGTGGTGGCGCAGCTGGATGCAAACGCTCCTAAAACAGCGGTTCGGAAAAACTTCACGAGGACTGGTACGGCAATTCAACAGCCAAACGGATCTGCGCGTTGCCGGTGTAATTCGACCCATTTGCTGCACGCGTTGTCCCAAATGGAACAGTGCTGTCCCAGATGGTGCAACGTTCGCTGCAGGCAATCACGGGATCAGCGTAAAGCCGCGGAATTGCTTTGGCGGTGCGATTGCATTATGCCGTCGCGTGGACTCGTGGGCACTTACGATCGTGGATGAGCGAGACGGGCGGAACCGTGCTCCTGTACCGGCACACCTGTGGCCGCCCGTTGGTGTAGCCCGCTCCGCGGGAAGCCGCCGGAAGCCGGCAACATGGGAGAATGGCCCTATGCCCAGCGTTCCGGCGGTGTTGCGCACAAGTAGGCATAAGGCTGCGCTGATCGCCTGCCTGGTCATCTTTCTGGCCGTGTCGACGTGGCTGATCCCACCGCGCGATGTTGTTCTGCACAACGTGCTGCACCACCTGAATATCCTGCCGTTTATGCTGGCCGGTTTGTTCTTTGGCTGGCGTGGCGCGATCAAAACCATGGTATTCGCCGTTGTGCTCTTGAGCCCCGGCATCTTCCGGCACTGGTATCGCGCCCCGGTTGACGCGCAGGATCAGATCGTGGAACTTAGTACGTTTGGAGCGGCGGGCATCATTGCAGGCGTGCTGGCCGATCGGGAGCGCATGCAGCGCGTGCGCGTGGAAGCTACCAAGCGCGAGTTGGAGACCGTCTACTCCGAGCTGCAGGACAACATTGAGCAACTGAAGAAGAGCGAGCGCCTGACCGCCGCTGGGCAACTTTCGGCCAGCCTGGCGCATGAGATCCGCAATCCGCTGGCCAGCATCAGTGGTGCGGCGGGCATTCTTTCGCGCGGCCAGGCATCGCCGCAGAGCCAGGCGGAGTGCCTGGAAATCCTGACCAAGGAATCGCAACGGCTGAATAAGCTGCTGACGAACTTCCTCCACTTCGCGCGACCACGCCTGCCGCGCATGCAGACGATCGCAGCAGAGGAGCTGCTGCGATCCGTGACCATGCTTGCACAGCATGCCGCTGCCGAGCGCAAGGTGGCGGTTGCGTTGCACGCAGGTGCGAGCACGCTGCGCTGCGATCCCGAGCAGATCATGCAGTTGCTGCTGAACCTGCTGCTGAACGCGATCCAGGCTTCGCCAGAGGGCGGAACTGTGGACGTGCGGGGCATGGCTCGCGACGCACGCTATCGCGTGGAAGTGCGCGACAAGGGCGAGGGTATCTCGCCAGCTGCGGCTGACCGCATTTTTGAACCCTTCTTCACGACAAAGCCAAACGGCACCGGCTTGGGTCTGGCGATCGCATCCACCATCGCGGCGCAGCACAGTGCCGTGCTGGCCTGCATGCCCGGCACGTCGCGTGGCACCACGTTTGTGCTCGACCTGCCAGGAACGACAGAGGAACCCGCAGCGCAGGCCGAGTGCGTGGTGGCGGCATGAGCGCCGCGCGCATCCTGGTGGTAGACGATGACAGCAGCCTGCGCCGTGTGATGCAGATGCAGTTGGCGGAAGCTGGGTATGACGTGGCCGTCGCCAGCGACGGCGCGGAGGCTTGCACCATGCTGCAGGCCGAGGAACCACACCTGGTCATCACCGACCTGCGTATGCCCACCAGCGGTATGGAACTGCTCGGCTTCATCCAGCGCGAAGGCCTGCAAGCGACCGTGATCGTAGTGACTGCGTTTGGCACCGTGGAAAGCGCTGTGGAAGCCATGCGCATGGGCGCTTATGACTACGTGACCAAGCCGCTTGACTTTGAAGCTTTGCTCCTTGTGGTGCGCCGCGCCATGGAGCGGCAGACCCTGTTGGAAGAGGTGCGCACGTTGCGCTCGGCGCTCGACCAGCGTTACGGCTTCAGCGGCATCATCGCGCAGTCCAAAAACTTCTTACGGGTTCTGGAGCAAGCCGGCCGCGTTGCGGAACGCGATGCCACCGTGCTGATCCAGGGTGAGACTGGCACCGGCAAGGAACTGATCGCCCGCGCGATTCACCAGAACAGCCGCCGCAAGAATCGGTCATTCATTGCAATCAACTGCGGAGCGATTCCTCGCGAACTGGTGGAGTCGGAGCTCTTTGGGCATCGTCGCGGCTCCTTCACCGGTGCGCTCAACGATCGTCCGGGGCGTGTTGAAGCCGCGGACGGCGGCACGCTGTTTCTGGACGAGATCGGCGAGTTGCCGCTGGATGCTCAGGTGAAGTTGCTGCGCCTGCTGCAGGAGGGCGAGATCGCAAAAGTGGGTGCGGACAAGCCGACGCGTGTGAATGTGCGTGTGATTGCGGCAACGCATCGCAACCTGCAGGCGATGGCGGACGACGGTACGTTTCGCGAGGACCTTTATTACCGGCTGGCCGTGGTGCCGCTACAGATTCCACCGCTGCGCGAACGTCGCGAAGACCTGCCCAGCCTGATCCTGGAGTTGTTCGAACGTGCGAAGCAGCGGCACGACGTGCGAGGGGTTCAGCTTGGAAAGGGAACTCTGCAACGTCTGATTGCTTATCGCTGGCCAGGCAACGTCCGCCAGTTGGAGAACGTGTTGGAGCGGCTGGTTGTGCTCACGCAGCACAATATCATCGGTGAGGACGAGTTGCCCGAAGAGATTGGCCGCCCTGCCAAGCCGGCCTACGATGCGTTTGCCGAACTGCCGGAGGACGGACTCAGTTTGGAGATGGTGGAACGCGACCTGATCAGTCGCACCCTGGAAAAGTTCCACGGGAACCAGACGCATGCCGCCAAGTACCTGGACATCAGCCGCCGCACTCTGATCTACCGCATGGAGAAGCACGGCATCACTACCGGAATCGGGGCCTCAGCGGAGGAACAACATTAAACTTGATCGCAGCCTTGTCGCAGACCTGATCGCAGGCTTGTCGCGCCGGAAGTAAGAAGGCACCTTACCGCGACAGCGGAGTAGTGGCGCACTGATCGTGTGCACAATCTGCTCCAGATCTGGAGTATAAGGACTCAGGTGAGTTCGGATTTCGGCCTCGAACGGCGTAAACGACTGAGTGGCTTGCTTTGGGAAGGGTGGCGGAGAGACAGGGATTCGAACCCTGGATACCTTGCGGTATACACGCTTTCCAAGCGTGCGCCTTCAGCCACTCGGCCATCTCTCCGTGCAGGTTCAGGCTACCACAGCAGGTCAGGCGCTCCGCCACGCAAGGCATGCAAGCTGTCGCGAGTCAAAGCTGCCAGAGATTGGTTTTTTAAGAAGGCCCGCATCGTCCGCCGAGTTCTTGCAGGCGAGTCGGCACTCAGGTCCGCAAGCTAACAAGCAGCCTACATCCTCTACGTCTGATAACACATATTCTGTATACCAGACGGTTGGCGTTACTTCAGAATAATGCAACGTTCGCAATTATCAGAGCTCTTCCGCTTTACTCTCCTCAGATTGGGAGTCGCTTCGGCAGGCGTCTGCATGCTGCGTCGCTTAAGCGACGCTCGCAGCGGGTGCTTTCAACCCGTTCCCGGGCTGCGGTCACAGGCCTACGGCTCTGGTACCCTCCAGTCTGGTTCCGATGCGCATCGTCCAGACCGTTTTTGGTGTCTTCCACTCGTTTGATTTGGCGCGCGAGCTTCACCGGCGCGGGCACCTGGAACGCATCTACTCCACCTGGCCGTGGCGGCGTGTCCGCCGCGAGGGCTTGCCGCATGAGCTGGTTGAGACTTTCCCCTGGATTCATGCGCCGGAGTTTCTGCTGGGCCGGTACGGCTTGCTTCCCGTCTGGCTGGCGGACCAGACCGGCTATGCCAACGCGCTCGCCTTTGACGAGTACACCAGCCGCCGGGTGCCTGAGTGCGACGCGTTGGTCGCGATTTCCGGGTCCTCGCTGAAAACGGGCCGGTTGGTGCAGCAACGCGGCGGTATTTTCATCTGCGACCGCGGATCGTCGCACCAGCGCTACCAGGAGCAACTGCTGACGGAAGAATACCGCCGGTGGGGCGTGGACCGCCGCGTAAGCGATCCGCGCGACACCGTCCGCGAGGAGGCGATCTACCACGACGCGGACCACATCACCGTACCGTCCACCTTTGCGGTGGAATCGTTCGTCGAAATGGGCGTGCCGCGCGACAAGCTGACGCTGATTCCATATGGTGTGCGTCTGGAACGTTTTCAGCCGGTTGCGCAGCCGCCGACAGACAGCTTTCAGGTGGTTTTTGTGGGCGGTGTCAACCTGCGCAAGGGGATTCCCTACCTTTTGCAGGCGTTCGGACGATTGCGGCACCCGCACAAGCGGTTACGCATCGTTGGCTCCATCGCGGCAGAGATCCGTCCCGTGCTGGCCAGGCTGCCAACCGCTGGCGTGGAATTTCTGGGTGCGATTCCGCAGGCCGACTTGCCCGCCATTCTGAGCAGCAGCCATGTTCTGGTGCTGCCCAGCGTGGAGGACGGCTTCGGCGTGGTCCTGGGTCAGGCGATGGCGTGTGGCTGCCCTGTGCTTGCCAGCACGAACAGTGGCGGGCCGGACATCGTGACGCCTGGCCAGAACGGATTTCTGACCGGTATTCGCGATGTGGACGCGATGACAGACGCGCTGCAACAACTCGCGGACGACCCTGCCCTGCAGCGGCTCATGAGCGAGGCGGCGCTACAGCGGGTTACGCGATTGGGTGGATGGAAGAGCTATGGCGACGCCTGGGAAACTTTACTGATGCGGCTTACGGCACGCCCCGGAGCAGCGTCTCAATCATCCAGCGGCGAGCAGAGACCGCCGCCGACGAAGTGAACCACCTCCAGCTTGTCCCCTTCGGCTAGCCGAGTGTCTGCCCAGGCCGTGCGTGGAACGATGTCGCCGTTACGCTCCAGAGCGACGCGGTCCGCCCGAAAGCCCAGTTGCAGCACCAGGGCGTGCACGTCCGCGCCGTCCTGTAGCTCTGGAAAATCGCGTTCGTCGCCGTTGATACGCAGATGCATCGCCTAGAGGACCTCTGGTTCTACTGTAGCAACGGCGTACGCGGCATCGCGGCCGCTAGACGTGACGCCTGCGAAGTTGAACCTGCATCCAGTTGTTGACCCGCTGGTGCATCGGCACAACGGCGATACTGTCCTCAAACACAGACCGCGAACACGCCATCAGAGTGCGGATAGCGCGGTTCTCTGCTGGCGTCGGCCCACCCTCGGGCAACCGCGAATCAACCAGGTACTCGATTGCGTGGCCCAGCAGTTCCAAAGCGCGGCCTTGCTGTGGCGTGGTGCGGCGGCGAGCCGGGCGCGGCTGCAGTGACGGCAACTGCGGTGTGGCGGTGATTGAAATGCTCGGAAGGTGCAGGACAGAAGCGGTGGCCATGATCGGGACTCCTTGAAGGCTGTGTCCTCCTCATCGGCTGGCTTCGTCTTCGCTTGAGCGTGATGCCGGAGCGGGGCCGAGCAGGTTCATGGGCCCGCAGCCCGCTCCGCGTGGCACGGCGGTCCGGATCGCCTCCGCAACAAATCGCTTCGCCGTTGCGGCCGCGCGCGGCCAATCCTCGCCGTGCAGGTGGGCGGCCAGCAGCGCGCTGGAAAAAGCGCAGCCGGTGCCGTGGGTCGCGCGAGAGGAAAGGCGCTCCCCAGGAATCCAGCTCGCGCTGCCCTGCTGCCATACAAGGTCTCTCGGCGTTTCCAGGTGACCGCCCGTAACAACCGGAACCAGGCGCGGGTAACGCTCTGCAAGGGTGCGCGCACATTGTTCAGCCTCGCGCGCATTGCCACACGGAAGCCCGGTGAGCAGCGCCGCCTCGGGTGCGTTGGGAGTGAGCGCGTCCACCAAAGGCAGCAGATCGGTTTGTAGCATTTCCAGGCCGGATGCATCCAGCAGGATCGCTCCGGAACTGGACACCAGCACGGGATCGAGCACCACCGCGATGGCTCGCCGTCTTCGCACCGCGGTTAGAAAATCCGCAACGACTCGTACCTGCGGCGCCCCACCAAGCATGCCGATTTTGACGCCATCCGCAGGGAGGTCTGCTTCCAGCTCTTCCAACATGTCGCGCAGCAGTGCAGGATCCACGGGCTGTACCCGGCGCACACCGCGCGTGCTTTGCACCGTCAGCGCCGTGATTGCAGAGCTTGCAAACAGGCCGAACCGTGCAAACGTCAGCAGGTCAGCCGTGATGCCTGCGCCCGTTCCGGGGTCGAATCCGGCGATGGTCAGCGCAGTCGGCTGTCGGGCATGCCCTTTTGCGATCTCCATCGTCTCCTCAGCATAGAGCGCGCGGGTGCTCGACACACGCCGTTACACTGCTGGCATGGCCGCACGGGAACGCCTGATTGTCGCCCTGGACTACCCCGCCCGCGAGCCCGCGCTGGCAATGGTGGACATGCTCGGTGATGAGGTGCTCTGGTACAAGGTGGGTCTGGAGCTCTATCTTGCCGAGGGCGTACGCGTCGTTGAAGAGCTGCGAGGGCGCGGAAAGCATGTTTTTCTCGACCTCAAGCTTCACGACATCCCGAATACCGTCGCCGGTGCCGTACGCAGTGCGGGCCGTACCGGCGCGGAACTGCTGACGGTTCACGCCATGGGAGGCCCCGCGATGGTGCAGTCGGCGGTCAACGCCGCGGCAGAGATGTCGCCAGGATTGAGGATCATTGCGGTCACGGTGCTCACCAGCATGAACCTGCAGCAGCTGCGGGCGACCGGGTCTTACCTGTCGCCCGAGCGCCGGGTGCGCCGGCTGGCGAACATGGCCATGCTGGCCAATGCGCACGGTGTGGTCTGCTCGCCACAGGAGGTGGCGGCCTTGCGCGAGATTGTCTTTCCGAAGATTACAGTGGTGCCGGGCATTCGAGCGGAGGGGGCGGCGACGGACGATCAGAGCCGCACGGCAACGGCGCGGCAGGCCACGCTGGACGGCGCATCCATGCTGGTCGTGGGGCGGCCGATCACGCGCGCGGCTAATCCGCGGGACGCGGCGCGGTCGCTGCTGTTGGAAATGGACACGGCGTTTCGGTCCTGACGTGCCGCAGCACGCCTGCAAGCAGCAGCATTACGCCCTGCAAACAACAGAAAAGCCCGGCGCTTTGCACCGGGCGTTCTGTAATCCAGAGTTCGTCTCGTAACTACAGCCGCTCGAAAAAGTCGCAAGCGGAGCACGAGATGTACATGCCGCCAGGCGTGCCGCGTTCGCGGTCCTTGACGCGCTTCGCCACCCGGGTGGGCTTGCCGCACTTCGGGCAATCGGTGCTGCGGGTGGTGTCCATGACCTTTTTACGGTCGCCGGTCTTGGCAATCTTTGCCATTGGTAATGCCTCTTCTTGGCCGCGGTGCGGCACTGTGAAATCGTGATTCGCGAGTCTTGACAGGCATAACCTGCCGGGCAAGACCGCAGAATGAGGTTCAGCGGTCCCTATCGCGCAACCTGGTCAGAATATCATCCGGCATGGCTCTGTGCCTGCCAGGCAAAGTTCCTCCTAACCCGGTGTCATTAAAGCGAGGCTGCGCTCGACAAGCTGCTCCTGCTGCCCTTCCTCAGCGAAGGGCCAGGCGGGCGGGCAGATTTCCGGCGGACGGTGACGGGTTCAAGGAAGGCGCGTGCTTTCCATCCGTTCCCTTGTCCTCGGTTTTCGTCTCCGCATCGCTCCGCAGGGACGGTGCCTTGCGGTCGTCCGCACCGGCATCACCGCCAAGAACCACGGTGTGGGTGCGCGAAGGGTCGCGATAATCCGCCAGCTCGTCCTTCTCGCGCGTTTCAAGCGGCTTGCCCAGCGCTCCGGTTTTCAGCAGAATCACGCGATCTCCGCGGAAACGCACAAAACGGATCGTCTGCGGCGTGTGACCGTAAATCCACTCTTCGAACACTTCACCGGTCGTCGAATCGACGGCGCGTTCGCGCAGCTTGCTTTCGGGCTGACCAGCCGCGGCCAGCACCATGCGCTTGTTCATGCCCACCAGAATGCGGTGCTCGTCAATGGCCTGCTTGATCGGCTCCGGCAACGTATCGGCATAGGCCTGCTCGCTAGATTTCACGCCGAAATCCAGCACGGGCTCCAACAGGCTCTTCAATTCAGCGGCGGTCACGCGGGGTACCGGTCCTTCAAACAGCAAGGCGATGCGAGTGCCCGTGGCACGCTCGCCCACCTGCCCGTTTCCGGCTAGCGGAATGTCGTTGATGGAGACGTGGCGCAGAAACCGGTGCGACAGGTATGGACCGCCGTTCACGTCGATCAGGATGCGGTCGCGCTCAAACTTCAGGTCGGTGATCATCACGCGATCGCCTCGATCGGCGCACATCCCTTTTTCGTACAGCCGCTTTTGCAGGTCTGCTGGAGTCGTGGTGAGACGGCCGTTCACGTGCATTTCAAGCCCTGGCGCACCCAGTGGCAGCGGCAGGTGCGCAAAGCCAAGCTCGGCCAGCAACATGCGTACCAGATCGCGGCGTCCGCCTGCGTCCATCGGCTCGGCGGGCAGATCCACACGCGTCGGCCTGAAACCCTCCATCGGGTTCCCGATCGCTGTCTCGCGGCCGACCACGAAGACGTCGCGCTGCGGCTGCGGGCCGGGCGTTTGCGCACCGGCGCACAGGATTGCTGAGCCGGCAGCCAGCAACGTGCACAGGCGAAGAAAACGCATAACGACCCCCCGATGCACACGAATGTATCGCTACCAAGTAGAAGATTGCAAATGCCGTCTTACGCCGACGTTTGAACAGGCGACTAGAAACGCTCGGCGGGTTCGCTTGGGTCGGGTACAGAGCCTGCCGCAGCGGCTCCTGCACCGCCAATTTGTACCAGCGGCGCAGTTTGCGCGGACTGTTCCATGCGAACGTGTTCAGCCGGCGGCGGCACGTCCATGGCGTAACCGGCCCCGACGATCGGGTCAAACGTGTAGTGCCAGGCGTACTCACGCGTCAGTCGCCAGACCACGATCAGCGCGGCTAGAACAACCAGTCCCGCCCAGAACGAGGCTTCGGGGCCGAAGGCGCTGCCCGTTAGCCAGCGCGGGCCAGACATGCTGCTCTGCACAATGCCGGTGGCGGGCGGCCACAGGAAAGACGGCAGGCCGAACAACAGGGTCACTGTCAGCCCCCACATAAACTGCAGCATGCCGCCGAGCCAAATCGCGCGCGTGCGCACCGCCGCCATGCCAAAGACCAGTTGCGCCAGTGCGGCCAGCATCGCTTCGGTGGCATCGGCTTGCACGGTGTATACCGTCAGCAGCGCCGCGAGGCCCGCGAACGCCACCGAAGCAAACAGCGGCGACGTGGCCTGCGAAAGGCTGCGAAACGGCAGACCGCACAGCATCAATTGCCGCGCCAGCACAAACAGCAGCAGCACCAGCACGGACGCGGTTGCCGCTCCCAGATGAAAGCCATCAAAAGCCAGCGTGCTGTGCATGCGCATCGCCAGCACGCCCGGCATCACCAGAGCCACACCGATGGCCCAGCCGGCCGCCGTCCCAATCGCAACTTCCCTGCCCGCCGACGGCCTGCGCACCAGTCCCACCGCGCTGAGCGCACGCAGTTCCGGGACGCGCGAGCGCGCAATCAGCAGTAAACCCGTGAAGAGCACCCCTGCCGTCAGCAGCGGTCCCAAGACGGCCAGGTTCGAGGCGGAGTACCGGTCCGAAAGCAGACGCATCACGAACCCGACCGCGACCAGCGTGACCGTGAACAGCACCGCGCACAGCAGAAACGTAACGGCGGCGCGACCTGCGGCACCCGGTCGCGGAGACAGCCCGGTCTGCCCGGGTACGGAAAAGTCTGGCGCGGTTTCCTGCTGCATGCGGACGCGCTCCTTGGCTACTGCGCTCTCGCGGGTTCTGCCGTGTAGAACTGTGCGATGTTGCGGAACTTTTCGTACCGCTTCTCCAACAAGACCTCGATCGGCTCTGCACCAAGTGACGCGAGTTCCCTGCGCAACTGGTTCGCGACCAGCGCGATTCCAGCTTCGTGATTGCCGTCGGATGGCTCCGCGACCACATCGTCCACGCACCCCAGCGCGCGAACATCCGGCGCGGTGTACTTCAGTGCAGCGGCCGCCTTTTGCCGCTTCGAGGAGTCCTTCCACATGATGGAGGCGCAACCCTCTGGCGAGATAACGGAGTAGATTGCGTTTTCCAGCATCAGCACACGGTCCGCTACCGCGAGAGCCAGCGCGCCGCCAGAGCCGCCCTCGCCCGTGATCAGCGTGATGGTGGGAACGCGGAGCTGTGACATCTCAACCAGGTTGCGCGCGATCGCTTCACCCTGCCCGCGTTCTTCTGCGCCAAGCCCCGGATACGCACCCGCCAGGTCGATGAGTGTCACCACGGGACGTCCGAATTTTTCTGCCAGCTTCATGGCACGCAGAGCCTTGCGGTAACCTTCCGGCTCGGGTGAGCCAAAGCGATAGCGCATGCGTTCCTTGGTGGTGCGGCCCTTGCGGTTGCAGATCACCATGACGGGCGCTCCATCCAGTCGCGCCATCGCGCAGTACATTGCGCAGTCATCCGCAAAGCCGCGGTCGCCGTGCAGTTCTTGGTGCTCGGTAAAGATTGCTTCGAGGTAATCCATGGGGTGCAGGCGCTGCGGGTTGCGGGCTACCTCGGTCTTGCGCCATGCCTCATTCGTTTCAGCGGGCCGAACTGCTTCCATCTCTGCCATGTGCTCTCGAGTGCATTCTACCGCTGCGGCAAACACGGCCATACACGGCTTGTGCGATCAGGCGTCACTTCGCGTCTGCAAAGCTGCTTTTGCAAGGCACTTCCATCTAAATCATCGTGATGTGACTGTTCAACGTCACAAAGGAGCCTTCGATCATGAAGAGCACAACGCAACGTTTCGCGGCTGCCGCGCTGGGCACCATCGTAGCCTTTGGTAGTGCGTCTCTGGTGCACGCACAGAAGGTGTACACCGATTATGACCACAACGCTAACTTCGCGCAGTACCACACCTTTTCGATCTATCGCGTGCATGCCAGCGATCAGCTGATGGAGGGCCGCATTCGCAGCAACATCGAAGCTTCCCTGCGCGACCACGGCTGGCAGGAGGTTCCGCAGGGTGGTGATGTCGCGGTGACCGCCGTGGGCAACGTCAAAAATACGCAGGAGTACACCACGTTCTACAACGACCTGGGCCCGGGATGGGGCTATGGTGGTTGGGGTGGCCGCTATGGCTGGGGCGGTTGGGGTGGTCGCGGTTGGGGCGGCTTCGGCGGCTTCGGTGGAGATGGAGTCGCGACGACCCGCAGCGAACTCGTACCCGTCGGAACGCTCGCTGTCGACCTGTATGACAGCCGCACGCACCAGTTGATCTTCCGCGGAACGGCGACTGACGAACTGTCGACGAAACATGCGGACAAGAACGCGCGCAAAGGTGCCAAGGCTGTCGATAAAATTTTCTACAAGCTGCCGAACGCCCGTCACGCTGGATAAACAATTGCGTTTGTATTGGATCAGAAGCTCCGGCCTCGGCCGGAGCTTTTCTGTTGCAAAGAAGGGCTTAGTTAATGACGCGCACTCCGCCCGCCCCCACCAGTTCCTCGACCTGATCGATGAACAAGCGGTCGGCGCAGACGGAGATCCCATTTGGCTCCAGGACGGCGCAAAACTCGCCTGGCTCCTCCAGGTCCAGCAGCAGCTTGCCTGGTCCGGGGCGGCCCTGAAACACAAGGGCAAGCTTGTCGAGCAGCGCGGCATCTGGATGGTGTAGCGGCACCTTGATCCGCAGTGCCTCGGGCAGCTTGATCTGTACATCCTCCAGCGCGGTAATCGCGGTCACACTCAGCTTTGGCGCCGCGTCCTCCTCACCCCGCAACGATCCACGCACCAGCACCGGTACGTCGATCTTCAGTTTCTCCTGCAGCTTTTCGTAGTCCTTCGGGAACGCGATCAGGTCGATCTTGCCCGCGGTGTCCTCCAGGCAAGCCGAGGCGTACCACTCGCCCGAGCGCTTCGACTTCGCCGCCTTCAACCCAGTGATGACGCCCGCAACAGAAATCTCGTTCTGCGGCTCGCGCTGACCACGCTGGAAGACCACCGGCTCCGGCTTCATCTCGCATGCCGTCGCTGTGTCCACGACCTTTAGATTGCGCAGCTTCTCGCGGTACTTATCCATGGGATGGCCGCTCACAAAGAAGCCAAGCACCTCCTTTTCGTTCTGCAGTCGCGTGTGCTCGTCCCACTCGGGCATCTTTGGCAGGTCATCCGCCACGCTGGTGCTGGACGCCGCCGGCGTGCCCGCGTCGAACAGGCCAAACAAGCCGCTCTGTCCGCTCGCCGCATCCTTCTGCGTCTTCTGCGCGCGCTCCATCGCCGAATCCAGCGCGACAAACACGCGCGCACGCGAGCCGAACGTGTCCATCGCGCCCGCCTTGACCAACGACTCCAGCACGCGTTTGTTCAAGAGCCGCAGTTCGACCTTCTCGCAGAACTCCCACAACGAAACGAAGCCCGGCTTCCCTTCCTCCTGCAACGCGCGGCGTGAAGCCGTGATGGTCTCGATCGCATTGCCGCCCACGTTCTTGATAGCGGCCAGCCCAAAACGGATGGAATCGCCCGCAGGCGTAAAGTTCGCATCGCTGATCTGCACATCTGGCGGCAACACCGTGATGCCGAGTTCGCGGCACTCGCCAATGTACTTCACCACATTTTCCGGCTTGCTCGTTTCGCTGGTCAGCAGCGCCGCCATGAACTCCACCGGATAGTGTGTCTTCAGCCAGGCCGTGTGATATGCCAGCAGAGCGTACGCGCTTGAGTGCGACTTGTTAAAGCCATATCCGGCAAACTGCAGGATCAAATCGAACAGCTGCCCCGCCTTGTCTTTAGGGTGCCTCTTCTCCGCCGCACCCGCCATGAACAGGTCGCGCTGCTTCGCCATCGCCTCAGGATCCTTCTTACCCATGGCGCGCCGCAGCAGGTCGGCGCCGCCAAGCGAGTAGCCGGCAATCGCGGACGAGATCTGCATCACCTGCTCCTGGTACACGATGACGCCCAGCGTTTCCTTCAGCAGCGGTTCCAATTCCGGCAGCATGTACTGAACCGGGCGCCGCCCCCACTTGCGCTCGATAAAGTCGTCAATCATGCCGCCCTGGATCGGTCCCGGACGGTATAGCGCATTCAAGGCGGTCAGATCTTCCACCGTCGTCGGCTTGTATCGCCGCAGCACGTCGCGCATGCCGCCCGACTCGAACTGAAAGACGCCGCTCGTCAGCGCTTTGTGGAACACCCGCTCATACGTCTCCTGGTCGTCCAGTGGCACCTTAGCCATGTCGACGTTTTCGCCGCGGTTCAGCTTGATCAGCTTCAGGCAATCGTCGATTACGGTCAGCGTCGTCAGCCCTAGGAAATCCATCTTGAGCAGGCCCATCTTCTCCACGGCCTTCATGTCATACGCGGTGACAATACCCTCGTCTTTGGTCCGCGTTACGGGTACCAATTCTGTCAGCGGCTGCGGCGCAATCACCACACCCGCGGCGTGTACACCCGCGCCGCGCACCAGGCCTTCCAGCCGCATCGCCGCGTCGATCACTTCCTTCACCGGCGGCTGCTGGTCATACGCGGTCTGCAACATCGGCGAATCCTTCAGCGCCTGTTCAATCGTGATGCCGATCGTCGCCGGCACCATCTTGGCGATGCGGTCCACCTCGCCATACGGCATGTCGAGCGCGCGGCCTACGTCCTTGATCGCCGCCTTCGCCGCCATCGTGTTGAACGTGATGATCTGTGCCACCTGCTCGCGACCGTACTTGCGCGTCACATAGTCGATCACCTCGCCGCGCCGGTTCATGCAGAAGTCAATGTCGATATCCGGCATGCTCACGCGCTCTGGATTCAGAAATCGCTCAAACAGCAGCTCGTTCTGCAGCGGGTCGATGTCCGTGATCTCCATCACGTAGGCGACCAGCGATCCGGCCGCCGATCCACGCCCCGGCCCCACTGGTATCTCCTGCTCCTTTGCGTACCGGATGAAGTCCCACACGATCATGAAGTAGCCGGGAAATTTCATCGCCTTGATGCACTCAAGCTCGCGGTTCAGCCGCTGCTCGTACTCCGCGCGCGTGTGTTTTTGAATGCCGCGCGACTCCAGAAACGCAACTGCCGTGTCGAACCGCTTGCGCAATCCCTGCCGGCACACCTGCTCGAAATAGCTGTCCAGCGACTCGCCCGCGGGCACCGCAAAATCGGGGAACGGATTGCTCACCGGCTTGATCTTCACGTTGCAGCGGTCCACGAACTGCATCGTGCGGCTGCACACCTCTTCATGCCCGGCAAAGGTGCGGTACATCTCCTCCGCACTCTTGATGTAGAACTCCTGCGTGTCGAACTTGAACCGGTTCGGATCGTTCATGCTCGCCGCCGTCTGCACGCACAGAAGAATCTCGTGCGCGCGCGAATCATCGCCCGCCACGTAATGCGCATCATTCGTCGCGATCAGCGGAATGCCGAGATCCTTCTCCATGCGAAAAAGTTGTTCGCACACAGCCTTGTCCGGCTGGAGCCCGTGGTCCTGGATCTCAAGAAAGAAGTTGTTCTTCCCAAAGATCTCGTGAAAGAAGCCTGCCGTCTTCTTGGCCTCCTCGTACTTGTCTTTCATCAGGTGCTGGTTCAACTCACCCGCCAGGCAGCCGCTGAACCCGATCAGGCCTTCCGTGTGCTTCGCCAGGAATTCTTTCGACACGCGCGGCTTCCGATAAAACCCGTGCAGCGAAGCCTCGCTCGTCAGCCGCACCAGGTTCCGGTAGCCCTCATCGTTTTCGGCCAGCACCAAGAAGTGGTTGTAGCCGCCGCTCATCTCGCGGTGATCGTTCGTCTGCGACAGGTACAGTTCGCACCCGATGATCGGCTTGATGCCCTTCTTTCCCATCGCCTCGGCAAAGTGCACGGCGCCATAGATGTTGCCGTGGTCGGTCATCGCCGCCGCAGTCTGGCCCATTTTGCTCAGGTGCGCGGCCAGCTTGTCCACGTCGCAGGCGCCATCCAGCAGGCTGTAATCGGTATGGAGGTGCAGGTGGGTAAAGTCAGCGGCCATTCCACGATTCTAGGACCGCGGGCATGTGCTATACGGTCGTGGAAAATGCGTCCGAAACTCCCGCGCTGTCGCCGACCCCGGCGTCTCCATGAGTCACGACATCGAACAGCGCGGCTGGTTTGTGAAGCCCTGGCGAAAAGACGAACTCAGGGAACCCAAGAAGGAAGGTTGACCGGCAAGTCCGCGAGGCCCACACTGCCGTTCGCGCGGTATCCTGTTTCCATCGATGTCGCGATTTGCTGCATGGCTGATGGTGCTCGTCGCGTTCGCGCTCGGCCTCGCGGTCATCGGTGAGGCGAACAATACCGCCGACCAGCCCCATACAACGCAGGAACATCTTCGCAGCGCCGCATGGTGGCCGACCAAGCAGCTTCCCGACCAGAGCGTTTATGCTGGGTCCGCGGCTTGTGCCAGGTGCCACGCGGACCTCTACGCCACACAGCAGCAGAGCCAGATGGCACACACGCTCAAGCACGCCGGCCAGGGCGCCGTCACGCCGGGCGAGCTTCACGCTACCTACCAGCTTGGCGACTACCACTACACGCTTTCCACCGGCAAGAGCGGCCTGCTCATGCACGTGGCCGACGCGCACGGCGCGCGCACGGACGCCGAAATGCAGTGGGTGTTCGGCTCCGGCGACGTGGGCCAGAGCTTTTTGTGGCAGCAGGGCGACGGCTTTCGTGAGAGCCGCTTCAATTACTTTGCGCAGCTGCAAACTTTTGCCGCTACACCGGGCCGCCTGCACGGCACGCCGCTTTCTCTGGACGGAGCCGTCGGCAGGCCCATTGCCAGCTTTGAGGCGAAGACCTGCTTCGCCTGCCACACCAACAACATCTCCGCCGACTTGACTACCATCACGCCCGGCATTGGGTGCGAGTCTTGCCACGGCCCGGGCCGCGCGCACATGCAAGCGATGGAGCAGCGAGGGGCCACCAACGCCGCGGCAAGCAAACCGCAGCATCTGGACGCGCACATCCTGAACCCCGATGACATGACGCCCGTGCAGCAGGTGGACCTGTGCGGCTCCTGCCACAGCACCAGCTGGGACGTGCGCCTGATGGGTGCGGTCGGCGTGCAGACCGTACGTTTCCCCGCGTATCGTTTACAGAAGAGCCATTGCTGGGGCACCAAGGGCGACGCGCGGCTGGTCTGCACCTCGTGCCACGACCCGCACGCTCCCCTTGAGAAAAACGACGTGGCGTACGACGCCGCCTGCCTCGCTTGTCACACGACCAAGGACCGCCCCGTCAAGGACGTAGCGCACGCCGCGAACGCCTGTCCCGTGGCCACCAGCAAGTGCGTTTCGTGCCATATGCCAAAGAACGAACTGCCAGAGATGCACTATGCCTTTACCGACCACAATATCCGCATCGTGCGCGGCACGTCAGCCTTTCCAGATTGATCATGCAACGACCGGCGTTGAAGGCAAAAGCGAGCGCAAACCCGCTTCAGAGGGCGGCGATCTTCTTGCTGCTGCTCACGTCCCTGCGGACTGGTTCGGCGCAACAGAACACGGCCGAGGCCTCGCCCGTGGCCACGCAATTGCAGAGAGCCATAGCCGACCAGCAAGCATCTCTCGGCGCCGGCGACACGGGTGCCATCGTTTCGAAGAGCCGGCACTTGGCCGCACTAGCGCTGCAATTCAGTGGTGCGATGTACCTTTCGCAAAACCAGTCCAAGCCCGCAGACATTGCCTTCGCCCGCGCGCTGGAAGTTGAGGACACACCCGAACTGCGCCAGCAACTGCTCGCCACTCTCCTGCTTGCGAATCAACCCGCCGAGGCGAGCCGCTTCGAAGCTGAAACACTCCGCACGCAGGGTGACACGGCGAAGACGCGCTTGCTTCTTGCGTCGGCATGTCACGCCGCGGACGACCTTGGCTGCACCATCACGCAACTGGAGCAGGCGGTGCGCCTGGAGCCGGACTCCGCAGCAACGCACCTGGCCCTCGGCAATGCATTTTGGGAGTTGAACGAGTACCAGTACAACGCCGACTCGCTCAACCACTTCACCACCGCGCAACGGCTTGAGCCTGCTTCCTTCCAGACCAATTACGACCTGGGCGCCATTCTCTCGGAGTACCAGCGCTTTGCCGATGCCGAAGCACCCCTGCATGCCGCGGCACAGGCCGATCCGTCCTCACCCGATCCCTGGTTGCAACTGGGCATGAATGCGTTCGCGCAGGGCCGCTACACCGACGCAGAACCGTTGCTACGAAAAGCCGTCGATCTGACGGGCACGGACCTTCAGCACAACCAGTACCAGATACGTCGCGCCTTGGTTGCACTCAGCCGTATCGCTTCGCAGGCCGATCCGCAACTCGCCTCAAACTACGCCGCCCGTGACGCCGCAATCCACACAGTCATGGCGAAAAGTAATATCGCCCCCGCGCTGTCGCAAAGCACCGGTCTTGTGAACAACTTCACCGCGCAGGGCCGCGCAGACGCACAGAAGTCGGCCACACACACGAACGCTGCCGCGAATGAGCAGACACAGCAGCAACTTGCTCAACTCACCGCGCAAAGTCTGAACGACGGCGGCACCGCACTGGCCCGCACCCGCGACTACACCGCTGCCCTCCCGCTTTTCCGGTTGGCCGCACAAGTGGATGCGCAACAGCCGCCCGTTCTGCGCAATCTTGGGCTGGCTGCCTTCCACACCGGCAACATGGACGAGGCCGCCCGCGCCTTCCACTCCTGGCTGCAGAGTCACCCGGACGACGCGCTCGCGCAGCAATACCTGCAGCAGATCGCCGCAGGTATTGCAACACCATCCAAGCCGTAGGCGTGGCCGCTATGCTAGGTAGCGATTGAAATCGCGTACCAAACTCTCGAGTCGAGCTCCGGTCGTCAGCGATGTCGCTTTCAGCATGCCTCGCCTGTTACCAGCATGCGAAGTTGTCGCGAATGGGCGCGTTCCGATGCCTGTACTCTGCGTTGAAGGGCCAACCGGCACAGAAGCTCCACACTCCTAAATCAGTAGTCAGAGTTGTGTGGGGGCGGATCGCAGTGCATAAGTTTGGAGTCTGGGCACCAAAAGCGGAGAAGATGGCGTTGTGTTGGCACAATCAAGTGTTGCCAATGGAGGGGCCGAACGGCCGCGGCTGGTGGATGCTTGAGGTTCCGGAGGCAGGCTGCGGCGATCGATATGCCTTCCTGTTCGATGACGATCCGACTCCCTACCCCGACCCGCGCAGCCTGCGGCAGCCAGACGGCGTACACGGCACGTCCGAGATTTACGACCACACCGCGTTTGAATGGCACGACCAGCTCTGGCGCGGAGCGCCAAAGACGGGTTCCATCATCTATGAACTGCACATCGGTACTTTCAGCAAGGAAGGAACCTTCGATGGTGCCATCTCGCGCCTGAAGTACCTGGCCGAGCTCGGCATTACGCACGTCGAAGTCATGCCCATCGCCGCCTGGGCCGGCGAACAGGGCTGGGGCTATGACGGCGTTGCGCTCTTCGCCACGCACGAAGCCTACGGCGGCCCCGACGGCTTCAAACGGTTCGTCGACGCCTGCCACGCCACCGGTCTCAGCGTCATTCTCGACGTGGTTTACAACCATTTCGGCCCTGTCGGAAACTACACCGGAAAGTTCGGCGATTATCTGAACAACAATCGCAAGACACCATGGGGCGACGCCGTCAACCTGGACAGCGGCGGCAGCGACGAGGTTCGCCGCTTCTTCATCGACAACGCGCTGATGTGGCTCAAGGATTACCACTGCGACGGTCTTCGCTTCGACGCCGTTCACGCCTTCATCGATCTATCCGCCGTTCACTTTCTCGAGCAGATCTCGAGCGAGGTCGAACGCCTCAGTTCCACCCTCGCACGCGAATTCTTCCTGATCGCCGAAAGCGACCTGAATGACCCCCGCATCGTGCGCTCACGCGAAGCGAACGGCTATGGCATGGATGCCCAATGGAGCGACGACTTCCACCACGCCTTATTCACGAATCTCTATCAGCCCGAGAACAAAGAGCAGGGCTACTATGCCGATTTTGGCACTCTTGCGGATCTGGAAAAGTCGCTGCAGCAGAGCTTTGTGTATGACGGCCGCTATTCCGGCTTCCGGAAGCGCCGCCACGGTCGGCCGCCCAACGGTTTGGCCGCGCACCATTTCATCCATTTTGACCAGAACCATGATCAGGTCGGCAATCGCGCCAAAGGTGAGCGTATCGAGCATCTGGTCGGCATCGACGCCGCGCGGGTCGCGGTCGGCATCCTGCTCACCGGACCCTATCTGCCGATGCTCTTTCAGGGCGAGGAATGGGCTGCATCTACACCGTTTATGTACTTCGCCGATCACGAAGATGAGGAGTTGCGCAAACAGGTCGCCGAGGGCCGCCGCAAGGAGTTTGCCGCCTTCGGCTTCGGCGACGACGTGCCCAACCCTGAAGAACGCGAAACCTACGAAGCCTCCAAGCTCAATTGGGACGAGCAGGCCGAGGGCAAGCACGCCGAAATGCTCGCCTGGGTCAAAGAGCTGATCAAGCTGCGCCGCAGCTACGTTTGCCTGAACGATGGCAACCTGCACCACCTCGAAGTCACGGTGGACGAACACTCCTGCACCCTGGTCGTCCAGCGTGAAGAAGCACGCATCGCCGCCAATCTTGACGATGAGCTGTACACCTTAAACCTGCTCGAAGGCGAGGAGCTGAAGCTGATCTCTCGCGCGGATATCCGTCCAAGCGAGGGCCGCCTCGAACTGCCCCCCATGACGTTCGCCCTGCTGATGTCGCCAAGAGAGGCGTTCGAAGATCGCCAGGTGGCCATACACGGCAAGCGATAAAGTGGTGTTCGGACGTGAGCGGCTGGCCGAAAAGAATCGCGTCTTCGGCCAGCGCACCACGTTCTACTTACTGCCGCTGGGCACAATGCCGTTCATGCGCAGGTACTCCACCAACTGGCCATAGTGATCGTATCCATGCGCCACGCCAAATGCCGCGAGCGTCACCGGCGTGTGCATGCCGTCGGCGCCCTCGATTGTCGTAAACGCGTCTGCTGGTTTCATGCTCGCGATCTGCGCATGCGCAAAAGCGAAGCTCTGCTTTAGCGCGCCGATGATGTCGCCTTTCCCGGTCATGGCGGCGATCGCTTTCGGATCGATCGGGGGCTTTGCATTGCCGAGCTTGCCGTAGAAAAAGTAGTTCGCGCCGGCGATGTGGGTGAGTTGCTGCGCGAACGTGCGCACACCGTCGTACTTAGCCGGGCTGCCGGAGGCAAATTCTGCCGTCGTAGGCGCGAAGTTGTACTTGTTCGCGGGCATCGCTTCCGCTGCGCGCATCACTTGTACTTCCAGTTGCGACAGCATCACATCCAGCGCTGCGGCAGGTGCCATCGCCTTTTCCGCATCCGCCGGCTTATACGTGTCTTTGTAGTCGCGTTGCTGAGCGAACCCGGTCAGCGAGCTTAGGGCGAGCGCAGCGGCCAGTGTGTAACGCGCAAAACGCATAAGTTTCTCTTTCTTCATGCCTGGTTGTCTTCCTACTTGCGTTCGTCGTACCACTTGCTCAAATCAGTCTTGAACTGCTTCAACGCATCAACGTTCAGGTACACCATATGCCCCGCTGGGTAATACCCGAACTGCACGTTGCCTTTGATTGCGTCCGGCAGGCTCATGTGGCCCAGATCCCACTCCGTCTCATAGAACGGCGTCGCCAGGTCGAACCACCCGTTGGCGCTGTACACCTTGAGGTGTGGATTCTTTCGTAGCGCGTCCGCCAGATCTTGCGCGGTGTTGGGCATCAATTGGGTCTGTCCTCGGCCGCCGGAGGGCTTGTGCTTCCAATCCCAAGCCTCATTCACGCCCGGACCCGACAAGTGGTACGGCTCCTCGCTCATGTACTTCAAATCATGCTGGATGTACTCGTGGAAGGCAGCGACGTAGGCTCCGCTGATGCCCGTGTCGGAGGCGTCATAGCCCGGCGTTTCACCGGCCGAGTCATAGTCGTAACCCAGAAAGCGTGCGTCATAGCGGCCCATCGTCCGCTCCTGGTCGCGCAGCAGTTCCTTGCGGAAGCGGGTCGGCTCGATGCGCAGCTTCGTCTCCTTCAAGTACTGCACACTTAACCCCGTGAACACCGATAGCTTCGTCGCGACATCGTTCATCTCCGCCGCGGGGAGCCGGTCCCCTTCCGCCAGCGCCGGCATGTAAACCGTGCGGTCGAACTGCCGCGCGTGCTCCACAAACTGCTCCAGCGTGTCACCATTCGGACCACCGTGCGGAACCTTGTTCTGGTACCAGGCAATTGCCGCATAACTGGGCAAGTACACCATGCTCGTCAGGTCATAGCCGGGTGTGCGCACGCCGTAATTCAGGATGGAGCTGAGCAACACCACGCCATTGAACTCGATACCGTCGTCCTGCAGGCTGGCGACCAGCGCCGCCGACCGTGGTGTTCCATAGCTCTCGCCAAACAGGTACTTCGGTGAGCCCCAGCGCCCGTAGTGGGTCAACCACTTCACCACGAATTTGTGGAAGGCCTCCACATCCTGGTCTACACCGGCAAAGTCCTTCACCTTGCCCGCGCCCACCGCGCGCGAGTAGCCGCACAGAGGCGCGTCAATGAACACCAGGTCCGACTTGTCCAGCAGGCTGTCGTCGTTTGCCACGGTGCGGAACGGTGCCGGCCCGGTCGGGTTCGGCGATTCCGTCAGCACGCGCACCGGCCCAAACGAACCCATGTGCAGCCAGATGGTCGCCGCGCCTGGACCCCCGTTGTAAAAGAACGTGACCGGACGCGTCTTTGCATCGACGCCGTCCTGCGTGTATGCGGCGTAGAAGATGCTGGCGTTCGGCTTGTCCTTGTCGTCCGCGATCAGCAGGTTTCCGGCCGTGGCGGTGTAGCGAATCATCTGTCCATTCAGCGACAACTCGTGCTTGGTCGTGCTCACCGTCTCGGCGGGCACCGGCAGCGGCTTTTCTTTTGCCTGGTCCGTTCCCTTGCCCGGCTCGTCTGGTGTCCCCTGCTGACCCGCCGCCACACCGCTCAGCAACACGGAAGCAAACATCCAGGCAAACAACGCACGGCGGTACGATCTGAGTCGCGTCAAGCAGGTCTCCAGGCAGAAGGGTTGCGCCCAGTGTCTCGCAGCCCTTCGCTCTGTGCAACCCGCATCGACCGCGTTTCGCTCTTCCCGGCAGCCGGCAGCTTACTGGCCGTTGTATAGCTGGCGGTACATCTCACGATTCCGCAGAATCGACTGCACATACTCCCGCGTTTCCGAATACGGAATCGACTCCACGAACTCCGGAATGTCCTTGTAATTGTTCTCTGCCATCCATCGCCGCACCGGACTGTCGCCGGCGTTGTACGCCGCCAGCGCATACTCCGCCTGTCCGCCAAAGCGGTCCAGAACTTCTTTCAGGTTCCCGGTTCCCAGACGCAGGTTCATCGAGGGATCCAGCAACATGCCCGTCTGAAACTTGCCAACTCCCTGCTTCTTCGCCTCCGTCTTGCCCACACTCGGCAGCAGCTGCATCAGGCCATACGCGTTCGCGCGCGACACTGCCGCCGGGTTGAACTCACTCTCCTGTCGGATCAGCGACGCAACCAGATACGGGTCCAGACCGCGCTGTGATGCATTCGCCGTCAGGTCGCTCCAGTACGGCCGCGGAAACAGCAACTGCCAGTACACCTGTGGCACCTGCGGCACGGGCAGCGCAAAGAACGACGACCCCGCTCGCTTGATCGCCTGCAGCGAGCGCACGTTCTCGCCATAGCTGCGATAGATTTCCGCCTGTGCCAGCGCCCCCCACGTGCCGCTGCCCGGGGCGGCCTGGATCTCCGGCGCAATGTAATCGTTCAACCCCGCATTTGCCAGCAGCCGGGCCTTGATCAGGTGCGGATCGTTCTCCGGCAGCGCCTGCACCAGCGTGGGCGCGGGCGGCGGGCGCACATTACTCAGCGGAAACGCCGGCGCCACCGCTGCCTGCGTTCCCAACGCCCGCAACCGCTCCCGCGCCAGCACGCCGTAGTAGTAGTTCTGGTAGCTCGTATCCAGCGCCTTGTAGAAGTTCACCGCCTGCGCGTAATTCTTCTCCGGATCCTCAAACAGCCGCCCGCGCCAGTACAGCGCACTCGGCGCCTCAGTGCTCATGGGATACTTGGCAACTTGCTCCTCAAAAAGCCGCGCAGCTTCGCTGTAGTTGCGATTGCGATAGTTCAGCCACGCCGCGCGCCAGTGCGCCGACGGCGCATAGGTACTGTTCGGGAACCGGCGAAACAGCTCGCCATAGTTCTCAATCGCCAGCGCGCTGTTTCGCTTGATCAGGTACATGTTGCCGCTGGAGTACAGGCCTTCCTCAAGCCACCGGCTGCTCGGAAAGCGCTGCTCCATCTGCTGCAGCAGCCCGCGGTTTCCCGCTTCGTCGCCATCATTGCGCGCAAGCTCGGCCAGAATATACAGTCGCAGCGCCGCCGAGTCATCACTGGTCTGCGGCAGCCGTTCCGCGTCGTGCCGCGACAGGTGCTTCTGCCGCAGGTCGCATACCGCCGCGTAAATTTCCAGCGCATCGCGGTCCCCCTGGCCCAGCGAAGCGTCGTCGCGCTCAATGGCGTGGTACTCCGCTCCCGCTTCCGCGTACCGGTGCGCGTTGAACAACGCATCCGCGTGCAGCTTACGCTCACCCGCGCTCGGCCCGGCGTTCAGCTTCTGCAGCTCGATCCTCGACTGCGCTGCTTCAGGCGAGAACGGCAGCCGCACATAGATCTGCCGAAAGATCGATGTTGCCGCCGCGGTATCCCCCTGCGCCTCGTGCGCCTTGGCCTCCACCAGCAGGTAATCGGCTTTCTGCGCGGCGGGCTGGCCCATCTGCGTTGCCAGCGCGCGCAGCGCACCCCCGCCGTCGTTTTGCAATAAGTACGCCTGCGCCAGCAGCACCGGCGCGTTGGTCACAAAGATGCTGTCCGGGTACCTGGCCGCAAAGCCCGTCAGCAGCGCAATCGCCGATCCCGCGTCGTGATTCTGCACTGCCGCCTGCGCACCCAGATAATCCGCGTAGTCGCGCAGACTCGTGCCCGCATTCGCGGCCTGCCGAAATGCCCCGGCAGCGGCCCCGTAGCTTCGATCCAACGTGTATGCGTGACCAATCGCCAGAAACGCGGCCGCGGCGCCCTCGCCGGGGTGCTGCGCCGCATAGCTTTGCACGCCCGCATACGCCGCAGCCGACCGCGAGCTCGCCAGTTGCTGCGCCATGGGCCGCAACTGTTCCGTTTGCACAAACGCCGTGGAAAGCTGCCGGCTCACCGGCGTAGGCGCGGACTCGACCGAACGCACATGCACCTGCGGCGCTGCCGGACCTCGCCCGCCTCTGCCAGAACGACGCGTCGTGGCCGCTTGACCTGCACTGCGCGAAGCGCCTTTCGTGCGGCGTCCCGCGGTCGCCGTGCTCTGCGTTTTCCCATGCCCGGCGGCGGCGGTGTGCTGTGTCGCGGCATGCACCGGCTTCTTCGCTGCAGCGCCGGCTACCGGCCACGCTCCACACGCCACCAGCGCAAGCATCACTGTCTTCTTCCAACCCAAGGCAAATGTCACAATTCCACGATAAGGCGCGCCGCACCTCGCATCGCCCTCCGCTCTGTGCTTTGCGGAACCTCTTTTGGTAACGCTGTCATCTCAGAACATTCGCTGCGTTCCATGCCATAGCGATTGCCGCACTTCCGGGCCGGTCGTACACTCAGAAAGACGCATGCCTGTTTTGGAACAGACTGGAACCGAAGAGGTTCACCCCGACGTAGCGCTGGTCGAGCGCGCCAAGCACGGCGACGCTGCGGCGTTTGAAACGCTCGTGCGGCAATACGACCGCGCTATCTTCCGCGTGGCAAACCACATCACGCAGAATCGCGAAGACGCCGAGGACATCGTCCAGGACGTCTTTTTCAAGGCCTACAACAAGCTGGAGCAGTTTCAGGGCAACAGCAAATTCTCCACCTGGCTCACCCGGATCGCGGTCAATGAAAGCCTGATGCGCCTGCGAAAACGCAAGACCAGCCGCACCGTCAGCATGGACCAGGACGTGCAAACGGAGGAAGGCTCCATTCCGCGCGACTTCGCCGACTGGTCGCCCGACCCGGAGCAGCAGCTCTCGCAATCCGAACTCGGCGACATTCTGCAAAAGACAATTGCCGGTTTGTCCCCGGGTTTCCGAACCGTTTTTACCCTCCGCGACATCGAAAATTTATCCACGGAAGAGACGGCCAATGCACTCGGCTTGAGCGTCCCCGCCGTGAAATCCAGATTGCTTCGAGCCCGGCTGCAGCTCCGTGAACGCCTCAGCCGCTACTTGAAGCGCAAAGACGGGTCAGTAAAGCCGTGAAGACAGCAGCTCTCATGCATCGCGCAAGCGCCGTGCCAGTTCTAACGTGCTGCGAAGGCACCGCACCTTCCCTAACCCGTCGTGCATCTGTAAGGTGGAGCGTGCTGCCGTGACCTGTACCGACTTCCTAGCGCGCATGACCGACTACTTCGACAACGAAGTGGACGCAAAGCTGCTCGAAGAGATACGCGCTCACCTGGCCGAGTGCGATCATTGCGAGATCCTGGTCAACACCACGCGCCAGACCATCCAGATCTACCGCGATCACCAGGTCTACGAGTTCTCCACCGAAATGCGCGAACACACCATCAGCAGCATCATGCACCGCTGCGGCCTCCGCCACTAGGCGCACCTGTCAGGGCTGCAGGGTAAAGCTGGACACTTGCACGCGTGCTCCCGCCATTTCACGCTCCCGAGCCAGTTTGAAGACAAGCGTAATTTCGTTGAACTGAAACGAAGCGGCTTTCCCGGTAATCGGAAATCGCAGTGTTTCGCGGATCGAAGGCCGGGCAGTGGAAATCTGCTGCACCTGGCTGGAGCGAATGGGAACTACACCCAGCGATACAGACTCCGTTCCGCGATCCGTCAGGTTCCGCAGCTTTGCCTCAACCAGAATCGAGCCCAGCCGAGTGTCTGCATTTACCAGCACGACGGACATGCTCTGGCAGCAGCTCGTATTCAGCCGCGTTCCGAGTGACTGGTGAGCCTCCATTTGCAGCGGCATAAAGTCGTTCGCGTAGATGTGGCCCTTCGTCGGGTCGCCACGCTGCACCTTCACCTCGTACTTCGCCCCGGGCACAGGTGATTGGAAGTACCAGTAGGCACCATCGAAGCGGATCACAAGCGGGTGTGCCAGACGAACTGCTCCACCGAACTGTGTTTTGTGCGGGTCAACCAACAACTTGCGCTTCGGTAGAGGCGGTGCCAGCAGGACCACCCTGGCGTACGTGCGGGCGGGCACGGCCGCTAAGTGCGGAGCACCACTTAGCGGATTGGCAAGCACTACCGAGGTCAGCCGTGACGATCCGAGCCCGAGCCGCAAGAACGGGGTCAGCGCCAGACACGTGAGCAGAAAGCACGGCAGCACGGTGATTCGGGCCCGCACTGGAGCCGCGGACTGTGGTTTTCCCGTCGTACGCGTCGGCGTAAAGGCCCAGGCCACGCACGCTGTTGTCAGAATCACAAGCGAACACGTCAGCGGCAGATCGCGCAAAGCCGCAGCAAAGGCACACAACTCCAGCAAGCATGCAATCGCAACCGCGATGCGTGCGAAGCGCAGCGTATTCAACTGAACGGCTGCTTCAAAGATCGGATTCGAACTCACCACGGTCAAAGCATCGGCCTCGAAACCTGCATGCTGCTTGCGCTTTGCGAAGCTGGCCACCAGCCCTGCAATCGGAACCGGCGTCAGCACCACCCAGATTGCATGCTGTGACCAGACCAGCAACAGCAGCGGGATCCAGATGGCCGAACTCCACGCACACGCAAGCAGCGCCGCACCAGGTCGGCGAAAATATTCCCGGTACGCCCGGTGGAACAACCCCACGGCCGCAATCGCGGCGGCAGCGGCCACTACCAACAACAATGCAGACCGCGACACCACACCCGGCCACGAAAGCGTATGGGGGCGCGGCGGCACCAGCAGCGCAACCACACAGGTCGCCGCAATCAGCCCAACGGCAAGAGGCACCAGCCACTCCGGCCAGGACTCCGCCATCACCTCGTCCGCCTCCGCTGCTCCAACGCGGGCCGGCATCAGTGCTTGGCGCTTTCGCAATCGCATGCCAGCCCTGCGCGCGACCAGGCCAGAGATCGCTGCGACCGCTCTCCAGCCGCTGGTATTCTCTTCCGCAAGGTCCCCCAACACAGCGTCCCGCTCCGCAGCTTCCAGCCACGACGACATCGCCCGCAGCACTCCTCCGCTAAAACCTCGGTCTGCACGCCTCACTTCGCCCATGCAACACCCCGGCTGACCTCTGTCACCGCCTGAAAGAATGACTTCGCTGCAAGCACGCCCGCTGGAGTCAACTGCACCATTCGCTTCGCGCGGCCACCACGTTCCGCGGTAGCCTCGCCCATCCAGCAGTGCACCAACCCCTTCTGCTCCATCCGGTCGAGCGTCGTGTACAGCGCACCGACCGAAGTTTTCCTGCCCACCTCCGCGAGCAGGCGCCGAATAGCCGCGCCATACGCCTCGCCTTCCAGGCGGGCCACGGCCGTAAGCACGAGGTATTCAAATTCACCAATCATTACTTCTGCAATGTAGAACTATTCATGCTGGCGTGCAACGTGACTGCGCCCATCTATCGCGCCCGGTCACCCCACATAAACAAAAAGCGCACCCTCTAGGGGTGCGCTTTGGGTCCGGTCACGCCGGGCTCTACCGCACCACTTGCGTGAACAGCGGCGAGGACAACAGGTTCGAAAATTGCCCTTCGCTGGCTGCATAGCTCACCTGCAGTGTGCCGGCACTGGAATCGATGTCCGTCTCGCTCATCGTCGCCTTCTCCACCGGCGAACCCTGGGCTTCTTTCAAGAGCACCATGCCCTTCATCAGGGTCGCGGCGGTGGCGGCGGTCACCGTGTCGCTCATCACCACGGCCATGTTGAACTTCACACCGTTCTGAAAATCCAGTGTGTACCGCGACGACCTCATGCGGTTCTTTACCGTGTCGTAGTCGGTCAGGCTCGCGGCCTCACCCAGCACGCCACGCATCATGGTCTGCGTGCCCTTCTGATCCAACAGGCTCCACAGGTTCTTCTGGTCCACAGACGCCATCTCGTTCATCATGTCGCCATTCGACGCGAAGCTGCCTGCCAGGCCGTCCCGTGCGTCCAGCCCTGCCCTGACCGCTGCAGCATCGCCAAACAGCATCGTCGTCTGGTTCAGGAACACAACGCTGTAGCCCGCCGCGCCCATGGGGTACACCTGATTGTTCCTTATCGCCGTCGGCTTGGTCTTCTGCTTGGCGAAGCTCGCAAGGATCGAAGCAGTCTGGAACTGCCCCTGCGCAATGCCCAGCGTCCGGGTCTGATTCTCTGCACCGGGCACGCGGTACGCGGCAAACGCCAGCGTATCCGTATCGCGATCCACCTTCAAACCGCTTTGCTTCAGCGCCGTCTCCAACCGCTTCAACTCGGGCGGTAACACCCGGTCTTTCAGGCTCAGCGCCGCGCTGCTGTTTTGCATCGCGCGATAATCCACCACAATCAGCTGCTGCACATCACGCGGAATCGCACCACGCGCATCGCCGCTCAACTGCGCCGCGCGCGCCGCAGTCCCGGTCAGCATCGCCGCTGCCGCCAACGTCACCACACCCGCGTTGGCCAACCGAACCAAGGTCTTCATCAAGGCAATCTCCTCCAACTCGTCGTCCGGCGTGCTCAGGCAGCCATCACCGGATGTATCGGCCCAGGCCACGCCAGGGGTGAGGCCAACCGCGCCTCCAACACCCTTTGCTCCCACCGGAACTGCGGTATTTGACGTACCCATGCCGCATTTGGCTCACATGCCGCCTCTGGAACCAGGCCAATCAGTTCGCCTTCCGCTGTGCGTACGCCCTGCCGCTGCGCAAGGTTCGTAACTTCCTGGTGCACTGCCGACACCGGAGTTACCCGGAAATCCGTCAGGTTCATGCTCACCTGCGCGCGCCCATCTACAAGCACTCCCATCGCCTTTACGCCATGCATGCCACCGCCGGACGCCCGCAGTTCGCGCGCAATCGCCCGCGCCGCTGCAACGTCCGTGCTGTCCAGGAAAATGTTATACGCGATCAGAAACTGCCGTGCGCCCACCGCCGCCGCGCCCGCCGAGCGATGCAACGCGCCCGCGCCCACGTCTGGCCAGCGTCGCGAGTCCCGCCGCACGGCTGCGCACAGCCCCTCAAACTGCCCGCGCCTGACCTCTTCCAGCTTCACCCGGTCCGGCCGCACTGCCGCGGCCTCATAGAAATAGACAGGCACTCCATAGCGCCGCCACATCTCCATGCCTGCGCGGTGGGCCAGCTTCACAACCTCGCCCATTGACACACTCCGCACCGGCACAAACGGCACCACGTCAGCCGCCCCAATCCGCGGATGCTCACCGCTTTGCCGCGTCAGGTCGATGAGCTGGCACGCCCGGCCGACGCCGCGAATGGCAGACTCGGCGACTGCCTCCGCCAACCCCGCCACTGTCACCACGCTGCGATTGTGTGCCGCGTCCATCGACCAGTCCAGCAGGCGAACGCCCGGAACCTGCATCGCCGCCACAATCTGACGCACTACCTGTTCATCGCGCCCCTCGGAAAAATTAGGAACGCACTCCACGATCGGACCTGCATGATCCAGAACTTCAGCTGCCACCCTACGACCAACTTGCCCGAAGCGTCGCCGCCTCGTCTTGATTCAACCGCTCCGCGCCCTCTTGTCACCTGGGGACGCTCTCGGCGGCCTTGCCGCTACTGTTGCCTCAAACAAACTACTTCCACCACGAGTACCCGATCGAGAACTGCACACTCGCATTCACGCCTGGGTTTCGATCGCCCAGACTCGCCGACGAAATGTGCACACCGTTCGCGCTCAAGTCCAGGCTCTGCCGTGGCCTGACAAAATAATGCAATCCAATGCCGCCCTGCGGTGTGAAATTCCAAACACTTGCATCTGCGTTCGGGCCGTCATTCACTAAGTTCACCGGCCCCTGACCATACGCCGGATACTTATGATTCGTCCACAGCAACCCACCCGCCGCCTGCGCCCACGGCATCACGCGATGTCCATGCGTAAAGTTCCACCGCAAAATGATCGGCGTTACTGAAATACCATGGAACGTTCCACCCACTCTGTACGGCGCAGAACACTGGATCACCGCCGGGTTCACCGTGGGCGAGCAAAGCTGCCGCTGAAACGTCGGTGTGTTCGACTGCCAGTACGGAAACAGCTCCGCCGCATACTCAAAATTCCCGCGAAACAAACCGGTGCCGATCTCCGGGGTCAGCACCTTGCCCAGGTGCGCGCCCGCCATCAGGAACTGGAAGTCATCGCGATCCTCGGTCAGGCCCTTGCCACCCTGGAATAGCGCGCCCATCTCCCACGACTGCGCGTTCGCCAGCGCCGGCACGGCTTCCGACGCTACCCTCGCCTGCGCGCACGCCATCCCGACACTGCAACCTAGCCCAACCACGAGCGCCGCACCCCGAAACCTCTGTCCCAACTTCATCCCTCGTCCCTTTGACGCGCAAAAGCCGCCATGCACGGCGGCCTTTGCGGTTCCTGTTGTCTATCGTTCCAAAATGACCTAAGCCGCGACCGTTGCCTCATCAAAGTCGAAGTTCGAGTACACATTCTGCGTATCGTCCAGATCCTCCAGCACATCCAGCAGGCGCAACATCGCGTTGGCCTGCGCGCCCTCCAGCTTCTGATAGGTCGACGGCACCATCGAGACCTCCGCATGCTCCGGCTTCAACCCGGCTGCGGTCACCGCATCGCGCACCGCGTCGAACTCCTTCGGCCCCGTCAGGATCTCCCAGCTCTCGCCTTCATCGTTCAGGTCCTCGGCTCCACTCTCCAGCACGATTTCCGTAAGCTTCTCTTCGTCGGCGGCGGACTTCGGCAACACAATCACGCCCTTCTTGCTGAACATATAACCCACCGAGCCCGATTCGCCCAGGTTGCCGCCGTTCTTGCTGAACGCGTGCCGAACTTCGCTGACCGCGCGATTGCGGTTGTCCGTCAGCACGTCCACCATGACCGCAACGCCACCCGGGCCGTACCCCTCAAACGTGATCTCTTCGTAGCTCAGGCCCTCAATCTCGCCCGTGCCGCGCTGTGTCGCCCGCTTAATGTTGTCCGCCGGCATGTTCTCGGCTTTGGCCGCCAGAATCGCGGTGCGCAGCCGCGGGTTCCCATCCGGGTCGCCGCCGCCCTGCTTCGCCGCCACGGTGATTTCCTTGATCAGCCGCGTAAACATCTTGCCGCGCTTCGCATCCAGCGCGCCCTTCTTATGCTTGATGGTTGCCCATTTTGAATGGCCCGACATCGTTCCAAACCTCAGCTCTGCAATGCATTCCGCGCCGGCGAACCGCCCAGCGCAACACCCCGAAGTATAGCGCGCCCAGCACGGATTACTTCCTATAGGGCGTATTCACCGCTGCCTCAATCTCTTCCTTTTTTGGCACCTGCTCCTTGCAGGAAGACGGGGGTGTGTTCGGCTTTCCGCCAAAGATGATCTCGCCCAGGCAATCACTCACACCCATGTGTTTGTCCTGCAAGTCGAACGCAATCTCGTGTTCATGCGCCGTCTGTGCCTTGTTGTTCAGGTCACTTAGGCGGTTCTCCAGTTCCGCCTCCGACTTCTTCACTTCGGCCGGCGGCTGGTCCAGCAACGCGGACTCGCGCTCCATGAAATCCGCCAAGGCGCGCACCTCCACCTGGAACTCCGGCCTCACCTTTGGCGCGTCCGCAGCTTCCTGCGCATTCATCTGCTGCCGCTCCGACTGCGCCAGCCAGTCGCTCCCGTTCCGCACGAACCACACAAAACCCGCGATCAAGCTGATCGTCAGCGCGAACGAGATACCTGCGGCAAATCCGATTCTCCAGCCCGACAGCGCAGCCAATTGTGCCGGCCCTGAAAGCGGTGACGCCACCACGGGTTGCCCGGGCATAACCGGCTGCGTCGATCCAGCGGGCTGCACCGCCACCTCGGGTTGCTGCTGCCCCTCGTCCCCCATCCGGCCTCCTCAGGCATTCGTCGTATTCAGTGCGCTGCCGAACACATCGGGTTGCTTCCGGCTACACCATCTCTGGAGCGAACAACTCTTCGTACGTCTCTCGCCGCCGGATCAGCTTCGCCTCGCCACCGGTCACCAGCACCTCCGCCGGCCGCAGCCGCGTGTTGTAATTCGAGCTCAGGCTCAACCCATATGCTCCGGCATCCAGCAACGCCAACAGGTCGCCCTGCTCCAGTTCCGGCAGTTCACGATCCCGAGCGAAAAAGTCGCCGCTCTCGCACACCGGTCCCACTACATCCACCGTCTCCGCGGCCGCACCCGCAACCTGCATCACTGGCACAATCTCATGGTGCGCCTGGTACAGCGCCGGACGAATCAGGTCGTTCATCGCGGCATCCGTAATCACAAACTTCTTCTCGCCATTGCGCTTGGTGTAGAGCACCGTCGAAACCAGTGCGCCCGCCTGGCCGACCAGAAACCGCCCCGGCTCGATCAGCAGGTGCGCTTGGAGGTCTCTTAGGGCAGACCGCAACGCCTCCGCGTAACGGCTCACCTGCGCCGCCGCGTCAAACTCTGCCGCGCCGTACTCAATGCCAAGCCCACCGCCGGCATCTACGAAGCGAATGTCAAATCCATCTGCCCGCAATTCGCGCACCAGCGCCACGACCCGGTCCACCGAAGCCTGAAAGGGCTCGACCTGCCGGATCTGCGATCCAATGTGCACGCTCACACCCGCCGCCTCAACCCAGGCATGATCGCGAAACTGCGCATACACCGCCCGAGCCAGCCCGATCGCAATGCCGAACTTATGCGCGCTCAGCCCGGTTGAAATGTACGGATGCGTTTCCGCGAACACATCCGGGTTCACTCGCAGCGCGAATCGCGCCTTGCGTCCCAGCAACTCGGCTCGGGCGGCCAGCAATTCGAGCTCGCTCTCACTCTCCACGTTGAACAGCAGGATGCCCGCTGCCAGCGCGGCGTCGATCTCCTCCGCCGTTTTGCCTACGCCGCTGAAGACCACGCGCCCACACCACTGCCGCGCACGCTCCGGCCCTGCCGCTGCGATCACCCGGGCGAGCTCGCCGCCGCTCACAATGTCAAAGCCGCAGCCCATCTCGCCCAGCAGCCGCAAAATTGCCAGCGCGGAGTTCGCTTTGACCGCATAGCAAACCGTGTGAGCCCGGCCGGCAAACGCATCCTGAAACAGCCGCGCCCGCTCCGCAATCTGGTCGCCCGAATACACATACAGCGGCGTCCCAAATTCCTGCGCCAGCGCACGCAGACCCACGCCGCTACAGCACAACTCATCCCCGCACACGGCAAACGGCCGCCCACTGCCCTCGAATCCTGACGCTTCCACAACTTCAGGCTACCGCAGCAAGGGGCACAAGCTCTCCAATCGCTCAGCGCGTGCTCACGCGTTCACGTGACAGGTTTCGACCCCGCTCGGGAGCTGTCATCCTGAATCCGCCATACTACAGCCTGGGTGGCCCGCCCGCACCCGCACGTGATCCACAGGAGCAATCGGCATGAACCTGTTTCGCAATTGGCGTTCCTCACGCGTGGTCGTCCTGCTTCTGCTGCTGGCGTGCAGCGCATGCATGCGCGCGCAGGCGTTATCCGCGGACCTGTCCGGCGTAAAGCCCGGCCCTGTGCAGGTGGCCGCCACCACGACCACGCTCACGGCCACGTGGCACGACGCCGCGCACGGGCAGTGGGTCGCCACCTTTTCCCTCGATCCCAAACAGCCGCTGATCACAAGCATCGCCGTCAACGGCAAAGCCGTCGTGCGCCGCGCCACACCGTGGTACCGCGTCAGCACCGGCAAGCGCACCGGCGGCTGGGATGCCTTCTTCGACTTTCCGCCGGCGGCGTCGGAAGGAACACGCACCTTTCTCGACCACTTTCACGTCACCTCAGCCGCCGCGCGCACCGTCGGCGACCGGATAGAGATCAGCTTCGGCGGTATGGAGCTTGGCATCTTCCAAGGCGACCTTCGCTACACCATCTACCCCGGCAGCAGCCTGATCGAGCAGGCCGCCGTGCTCTCCACCGCCGAGCAGAATGTCGCTTACACCTACGACACCGGCCTCTTCTTCACCAACGACGAAGACCAGACGCCCGGCGTCAACATGCATTCGACCATCGCCTTCTACAACGCCGACGCGAAGCTGCAGAGCATCACACCCGCCTACGGGTCGGAGCGGCACACCGCCTTCGTGCACTACCGCGCCATCGCCGCACGCACCGGTGCCGGCAGCATCGTTGCCTTCCCGGCACCGCACCGCTACCTGTTCGCGCGCGACTACAGCACCAACATGGGTTACGCGTGGTACAGCGCATGGCGCGGCAAGGTCGGCATCGGCATCCAGCAGCCTCTGGATGACAACACGCAGATTTATCCGTGGATCAACGCGCCGGCAAACACAGCGCAGGAGATGGGCGTCTTTCTCCTGCTGGGCAGCGGCACGCCCGAGGCAACGCTGGAGCGCGCGCTTGCCTACACCCACCGCGACGTCTTCCCGCACCTGGACGGCTACGTGACCTTCGCGCCCCACTGGCACTATGCCTTCACCGAGCAGGCCATCGCCAAAGGCCCGGACTGGGTGCCGCCCTTCAAACCTGTACTCAAAAGCATGGGCGTCGACGCGGCCATGATCATGGATTTCCACGGCGACGGCCACGCCGCCGACACCACCGGCCTGCGCTTCCGCGAGTTGCAGCAATACTACGAACAGTGCCGTCGGCAATCCGATTCCAGCTTCCTCCTGTTGCCAGCGGAAGAGGCCGACGTCTACCTTGGCGGCCATTGGTCTCTGACCTTCCCTAAGCCCGTCTATTGGCAAATGAAGCGCGGCCCCGGCGAGCCATTTGAGGCCGCGGATCCAACCTATGGCAAGATCTATCGCGTCGGCTCCGCGGAAGACATGTGGCGTTTGGTGCAGACCGAGCACGGTCTGGTGTACGAAACGCATCCTCGCACCAAGGGCTCGACCGGGTTTCCCGAAGCGATCCTGAACACGTCCTACTTTCGCGACCCGCGCTACTTCGGCGTCGGCTGGAAGGCGATGCCGAGCGATCTATCTCTCCCCTACCTCGGCGCCCGTGGCTTCAAGGTGCATGACGATCTCCACAACATGGGTCTGCCGAAAGCCATGGTCGGCGAGGTCGACCTTTTCCAGGTCAGCCCGCAGGACGAGCTCTATGCGCACATGAACGTGAATTACGTTCGCCTGCCCAGCCTGCCCTCCGCCGATCGCGGGTTTGACCTGCTGCAGCACATCGCCGCTAAAGACAGCTTCGTTTCGACCGGCGAGGTGCTTCTGACCGAACACAGCATCATTGCGGACGGCGCAAATCGCATCCGCGTCCGGGCGGCGGTGTCGCACACGTTTCCCTTACGCCTCGCGTACGTGGTCTGGGGCGACGGAGCGGCAACCCACACCGAAGTCTTCCCGCTGGACACCACAAAGGAGTTCGCTACCGATCACCTGGACCACACCGTAAACGCGCCCAACTGGAAGTGGGCCCGCCTGAGCGTATGGGACATCGCAGGCGGCGGTGCATTCACACAGGCGTCGGAATTGAAGCCTTAAGCCAGATTTCGGCTTTGCCTGATAAATCAATGTGCGACTGAAAACTCGTGTGAGAGGAACCTGGCCATTAGCTGTTCTGCGGCGGCGTTCCCGGCCCCTGGTGCGCCTGCCCGCCAGGATGCGTTCCTGACTGTTGCGGCGGCGCGTAACCCTGCGGCGGCGGGGCATAACCTTGCGGCGGCACATGACCCTGCTGCGGCGGAGCGTAACCCTGTGGCGGCGGATACCCTGGATAGCCCTGTGGCGGCGGATAGCCCGCATAGGGAGGCAATGCGATCGGCTCTTCCGGCAGCACGACCCACAGCACGATGTACGCCAGCACGCCCGTACCCGCGAAAAACACCAGCGCGACCCAGATCAATCGCACGATATTGCTGTCCCAACCCTGGTTCCGCGCGATCCCGCCGCACACCCCGGCAATCTTCCGGTCCACCCGCGAACGCATCAACGTGCCCATCCCGACCCTCCGTGGCAACACTCTACGCCACATTCCCCAGTACGCAACTCGCACCGTCCCGGTTCAATGCCGCACTTGGGGCGGCCCGCACGACGGAACCCGGTACTCACCTCGCGAAGCGAAGACAGATTCCGAGCCCAATGAACCCGAAGACCAGCTGGCCTTCCTCGACCCTACTGCCTGTTCCCTGTTTTATGTTCCCTGTTCCCTGCACTCCCATCAATGCCCGTTATAGGGCGACCGCATATACTTGCTCGCCTCGCCCGTCTGCGACTGGTCTCCACCCGCCGCGCTCGCAAGCTGATACTGCTGCATCGCCGCATCCCGCTGGTGCAACAGGTCCAGCATCTCCCCCGCATTCAACGCCGCCCTCCGGCGCATCCAGTCGCTGCAGTTCGGCTGCTGTGCCGCTTTTGCGTAGTTCTGGGCCGCGTCGTTCACGTCGCCCTGTCCCCGTTGCGTATCCGCCAGGCCAAACAAGGCAAGCTGCAGCCGCGTCTCCACGAAATATCCGGGCCGTTGCGCATCCGCAAGCACCTTCTGATAAATCGCGATCGCCTCCGGGCCGTGTCCCGCATCCTTCATCAGATTTGCCTCTTCCAGCCGGAACAGGTAGTCGCGTGGGTACTCCTGCGCCAGCCGGTGTGCCACGTCGAACGCTTCCGCGTAGCGGCGATCGTGCCGCAAAAACAGGCTCAACGCGGTCTGCGACTGCACCTTGGTCGCGTTCCCATGCTCGGCACAGTCGCGCAACAGAACAAGGCCCTGCTCCTTATTCCCGCCAATTCCCGCAATCCCGACCAGCATGCGCACCATGCGCGGCAGGCTGGCCACCGCAAACTGCTGAATGCCCACGGCCATCTTGGCGTCCACATACTCCGGGTCCAGCTTCAGCACCTGCTCGCTGTCATTGCGGCTGCTCAAGCCTTGCCGCGCCGCACCCGCGAAGCTGTGGTCCGCCAGCGTGGTAAACGCCGCGTGCAGCCCCTTCGCATACCCCCGTGCAAAGTACGCGTCCTTGTCCTGCCCATTTGCTTTGATCCGTGCGTCCGCCAGACCCACGGCGCCATTGGTCAAATCCTCAATGCGCTGCCGCACCGCCGGGTCAATCGTCACCTTGCGTCCGCTCGACAAGAAATTCTCGCGCGCATAGTACGTGGTGTCCAGCAGGTCCTGCCGGTACAGCTCGCGAAACTCCACCACCATCAGCACATACGCGTTCGCCATCGGGTCCTGCGGGTGCGCCCGCAGCACCGCCTCAAACCGTTCCGCCGCGCCGTCGTAATCCAGGTCGTAAAAATGCTGCAGGCCGTCCCGCACCGCCGGGTCCAGATTCAGCGGATAGGTGTGCTGCGCCCACGCGCCGGTGAACCAGCACAATGTGCTCAGCGCAAGCAAACACTTCCACACACCGGACCTGCCTCGTCTCACCCTGTCTCCTCAGCCTGCTGAAGCTATGACGTTAGGACGCCTTCTCTTGTTGCGCCCGGCACACAGCCCCGTGCACGCGTCGTTCCATCGTGGTAAGTATGTATGCGAAGGACTACCCCAGAGTCGGCCGCGAGCGACACGGCGACGTTGACCGGCTCACGGCAGGCACATGACACGTACCGAACTGTTGCAGCACCTGATTGGCCAGGCACGCGAAAGCGGCTTTGAGTTTCGCAGGTGGTATCGCCTCTACACCGCGCGCCCATGGACCACGTTCTCTGACGCCGTGGACTGGCTCGCCCAGGGCAGCCGCGCGCACATGCTTCTGTTCTCCCACAGCTTCGCCCGCACCTTCTTCCGCGAAGGCGAACGCATCCGCTTCATCCAGCCCGCGCTCGCCTATCAGCGCATCGGGCCGGACGGCGCGGTTAAGTCCGTCCAGCGCCGCGCTCACACCCGCCAGTCCAACCGCGAAGATGTCTGGCTCTACCACCTGCGCGAAATGGCCGCAGCCGATGAGCCGCTCCGCTACATCCGCCGCTACCTCCTGCTGGAAGAAACCATGCACGAAGCCCAACACCACATCACCAACGCTTCCAAGCCGGTCACGCCAGATTCACACGCAAACGAAGCAGACTTCTCGTCCGACTACGACGACGAACTCCTGGTCCGTGACTAGCCGCAACGCGAAACGCTGATCAAGCAACATCAGCGCGGGCAAACTCGCTTCTACTTACCCAACTTTGCCAGCATCCTCCTGGCATCTTTCGTATGTTCGTCATCCGGCGCCAAAGTCAGATACTGCTGCAGTTGCGCAGCCGCCTCGCCGTTCCGCTTCTGCTTCAGCAGGAGCTCCGCCATCGCAAAGCGCGCCTCCGGGTCGTTCGGATCATGCTCAATCGCGTCCTTGAATCGCGCCTCCGCGCCACTCAGGTTCCCGTCCCGTAGATAAAAACGCCCCACCTTTACGTCATCCGCCACGCGGTTCTGCTCCAGCTTCACGCGCGCCGCACTGGAATCGGCATGGCTGCCCAGATCCTTTAGCGTCGCCGCCTTCACTGGCGTGTCACTTCCAGACGTGGTCGGTGCCACGTCATCATCGTCCGCTGAGGACGACGATGAGGAACCAGATGATGACGACCCCGACAAAGGCGAACCGGACGACGAACTTGAAGACGACGAAGCAGGCGGCCGCGGCGGCCCTTCCGTATCCGGCGTCCCATCCGGCCGCAGCGGCCCCATGGACGACGCCGGCGGGTCCGCATCCTTGCCCGTCGGCATATCGCTCGTGTTGGGCTTCGCGGCAGCCTTCGCCCCAGCCGGACGCGGCGTCGGCGGCTCGCCCGGCACATCCGCGTCAGCGCCCGTCGGCATGTCGCTGCTATCCGGCTTCGCCGCAACCGCAGAGACATCGCCCGCGGCGTTCCGCTTCTCGCAGTGCGTCTTCGCCTTGCCCCTCAACGTGCTGCAGTCTTCCTTCAGAATGGTGGGCGGCGGCAGCTGCGCCTGCGCCACCACACCCGCGCCCAGCAATCCCGCCGTCAGAACCCAAACTGCGCCCCGCATCCCTACCTCCGCACCCGCACCCGGTCCGCCTTATTAGACGCAAGCACAAGCAAACACGGCAAGCATCGCAAAAACGCACTCACACCTGGCATTTCGCCCCCGCTCCCTTCAAGCAGACTTGCTGCCCCGCGCACTTGCTGACATACTCGCCACCATGCCGCCCCTGACGCAGCGCCCCGATCTGCTCATCCGCTCCTCCGCCGTTCACGGTGCCGGTTGCTACACCCTCACGCCCATCCGCAAAGGCGCCCGCATCCTCGAGTACGACGGCCCGCACCTCTCTAAATCCGCCGCAGACGAGCGTTACGCCGACCGCGACATCACCTATCTCTTCTCTGTCGGCGACGCGGGCGAGGTCATCGACGGCTTCGGCGCAGCCATGTTCATCAATCACTGCTGCTCGCCCAACTGCCAGACCGAAGAGATCGACGAGCGCATCTACATCCTCGCCCTCCGCAACATCGCCCCCGGCGAAGAGCTCACCTACGAGTACCACCTCCACGACTCCGACCAGGACGACCAGCCCTGCTTCTGCGGCGCCCCCAACTGCCGCGGCACCATGTTCTCCCCCGCCGAAGTCAAACGCCGCAAAAAACTCGGCTTGCCGCTTACTCTACGCAAGCCCGCCGCGTGTGCCAAAGCATGAGGTGCTTGCCCATCCTCCTCGCCTCTGTCATCGTGCCCGCGAGCGCGCAGAATCCGCCGCCCACCTGCCCCGCACCTTCACACACGCAGGTATTTCATTCTCTGCAAGATCTGTCATACGACGTCAGGTCCGCCCTCCTCGCAAAGACACCCGACATCGTCGACAGCAATCAGCCCTTCGACCCCACCGATGTCGTCATGCACGGCGCTCACTTCAACCGCTTTGCCTTCGCCTGGCAAGCAAACGGTCGCTGGATCATCGCCACCGAGCATGGCGGCATCGCCTACTACAACCCGATCTACACCGTGGTCTCGCCGCCTTCACCCGCCAGCACGGGTCCTTTCATTACTTACGCGGCACGCATCCTGAAGACCACCATGAGCAGACCGACAGCACTGTGCCCGGATGCCAGGCACGCACTCGACGAGAAGCTGCCGCCCGTGCCACCAGCAAAGCCCAAGTACGTCACCCACGGGTGAACCCTTGGATGATCTTCTCCTACCATCAGCACGCACTCGAAGGATGACACGAAGTGCAGACGCCGAGCTTGTAAGCGAAGCCCCTACGCGTACAAATCTGTCAAATGCCCGCGCGTCGCCTCATAACAAGCACACGCCGCAGCCTCTAACCCTTCCCGGTCCAGAATCTTGATCCTCCCCCGGTTATGGCCGATCAGCGACTCCCGCTCGAAGTGCCGCGCCAGCACATTGATCGTGGTTCGTCCCGTTCCCAGAATGTGCGCCAGGAACTGCTGCGTCAGCAGGAACTCATCCCGTGCGGAACGGTCCTGTACGGTCAGCAACCACCGCGCAAACCTCGGGCCTGCGTCATGCATCCGGTTGCAGGCCGCCGTCTGCCCCAGGTGAGCCATCTGGTGCTGAACATACTGCAGGATCGCCGCACGTACCCCGTGCGAATCGTTGAACAGCTTGTCCAGATCACGGAACGGAATCCGGTAAGCAGAACCGGCAATCTGGATCAGGCACTGCGACACCGATGGCGAGCTGCCCAGCAGGTGAAAGCTGCCGGTGACACCCTCGAAGCCGACCAGGCCTACCTCCACCACCTCGCCATCGTTCAACTCAACCACCTCGGATGCGAGCGCAGACAGCATGAAATACGCGTGCTGCGGCCGATTGCTGCTCTCCGAGATCACATCCTTCTGCTTCAGATCCACCAGCGTGGCGTGGCTCAGAACTTCCTTCCGCTCCTTGGCGGTCAAGGACTGCAAAAGCCGGTTCGTCTCGGACATGGGGGTGTGGCTCCTCGCCTGAACTATGCAGGAACCTCCACGTCGGGTCGGGGCGCTGCGGAAAAAACAGAGAGTTAATTTGTGCAGAGCGCATCTCTGGGAGTCGCTCGCGCTACATCTCTGAAACTTTAGACGCAATAATTTCTGCCTCGGACCCTCCATTGAGAAATGTTCAGCATCCTACACTTCAGACAAGGCGGAGCGTTGCAGGTATCGATCCGAAAACGCCACCCCTAACCCATGAAGCGCAACGGTATCCCTTGAGGATCTTCCCCCTTTCAAGTTGAGTTCTGTCCATGTACACATGTGCATCCAGCGTGCGCCGCGACGGCTCTGCGCGTGTACATCGTGCAGCAGACACGGACCTCGGCTTCATCTTTCACCCTTGCGGCGTGGGGCTTGCTATCGCATGTCCATGCCCCACAACAAGTAGCGCAGGAGAGAAACTATGTTTATTCTTTGGTGGATTCTGGTCGGGTTGATTGCTGGCTTCATCACGGGCAAGCTGATGCAGGGCACCGGGTACGGTGCGATCATGGACATCGTCGTCGGCATCGTGGGTGCTGTCGCTGGTGGCTTCATCATGCGTGCAGCGGGCTTCGCCGATCAGGGCGGCCTCTTGTACACAATTCTTGTCGCCGTCATCGGCGCGGTTCTGCTTACCCTTCTTCTGCGGTTGGTCACCCGTAGAAGCTCCACGGTCTAATCGCGATTGAGAGAAGCCGGTAGCGCAAGAAACAGCTACCGGCTTCCCTCCCACGTACTTCAATGGTCGCTTGTGCATCCACTGGCACTGTTCCGCTTCGACCCGGCTCACCTGGACCCGGCGCTAAACTAGACCTGTGCCGTACCAGGTCCTAGCCCGCAAGTATCGTCCTCTCCGCTTCAGCGACGTCGCCGGCCAGGACCACGTCACCCGCACCCTGCAGAACGCTCTCGAACAGGGCCGTGTCGCCCACGGCTATATCTTCTCCGGCCATCGCGGCATCGGCAAAACCACCATCGCCCGCATCCTCGCCTCGGCTCTTAACTGCCAGAACAGCATCGGCTCCGAACTCCGCCCAACGCCCGAGCCCTGCCTGCAGTGCGACAGTTGCCGCGAAATCCGTCAGGGCAACGCCGTCGACGTCATTGAGATCGATGCCGCCACCAACCGCGGCATCGACGAAATCCGCGAACTCCGCGACGCTGCCCGTTACCGCCCCGCCCGCGACAAATACAAAATCTACATCCTTGACGAAGCGCACCAGATCACCGACGCCGCCTTCAACGCACTCCTGAAGACCCTCGAAGAACCGCCCGAGCACATCGTCTTCATGATGGCGACCACCGAGCCCGAAAACATCCCGCAAACCATCCGCTCGCGCTGCCAGCACTTCAGCTTCCACGCCGTCAAGCTCGACGACATCCTCGCGCAGCTTCGCAAAATCGCGATCGACGAAAACGTCCTTGCCGACGATGCCGCACTCGACCTGCTCGCCGAAGCCGGCGACGGCTCCATGCGCGACGCGCTCTCCATCATGGACCAGGCCATCGCCTCGGCCCCGGTCGTTCCAACGGAGTCGGGCGTCGCCAAGCCGCAACTCTCCGCCGCCGAGATTCGCGACCTCATGGGCTCCGTGCCCAACACCGTGTTCGAGGAAATTCTCGAACACGTCTCCGCCAACCAGGCCGCCGGCGTCCTCACCACCGCCAATCGCCTGCTCGATGCCGGCAACTCCCCCGCCCAGGTCGCGCGCCAGTTCGTTCGCTATTTGCGTAACTGCGTCGTCGCCAAAATCGCGAACCTCACCCCCGACTCACCCGACACCGAACTGCTTCAGATCTCGCCGGACGAGCGCCGCCGCGCCGCCCGCACCGCCATGCTCTTCACCGAAGAAGAGCTCACACGGTTCATGCAGGTCATGCTGCGCACCTTCGACGACCTCGGCTTCCGCCAGGAACAGCGCTTCCACCTCGAACTCGGCCTGCTGAAACTCGTCCACCTACAGCGCCTGCTTCCCATGGAGCACTTCCTCTCCCAGCTCCCCCGCCCCGACGCTCAGCGACGCATCGCAGCCTCTTCCAAGCCCGCTTCAACACTGTCATTTCGACCGGAGGACGCACAGCTTCACCGTGCGTCCGCAGTGGAGAAACCTGCATCTCCACGCGAAGCCGCGCCACAACACCCGGTCGCGCCACAACACCCGGTCACGCCACAACACCCCGAGCCACCCAAGACCATGTCATTCCGACCGGAGGACGCACAGCTTCACCGTGCGTCCGCAGTGGAGAAACCTGCATCTCCACGCGAAGCCGCGCCACAACACCCGGTCGCGCCACAACACCCGGTCGCGCCACAACACCCGGTCGCGCCACAACACCCGGTCACGCCACAACACCCCGAGCCACCCAAGACCATGTCATTCCGACCGGAGGACGCACAGCTTCACCGTGCGTCCGCAGTGGAGGAACCTGCACCTTCGCGCCAAACGCCCATCGCGCCCCGCGCGACTGCGCTTGCGGCGGAGCAAGGCTTCAGTCCGGCCATGCAAATCCCAAGAACGGACGGGGCTTCCGCGGGAATGTCGGCACCTGCCAGTCCCGAGCCGTCCAACGTTCCCGCACTCGCCCAACCCGGCCCCCACACCCAACCCGACCCAACCACCGGCATCGACCCGCACCTCCCACCCATCGACGCCTATGAACTCGACGCCCTCACCGCGTCCGATTACGACACCACCGAACCACCACCCTCCCCGGACCCTGAAGCCCAGCCCACCCCCGAACCCTCCAGCGACGCCTCGGCGCTCCAGACCGCCGCCGTCGAAGCCCTTTTCGCCGCAGGCAGCCAGAACTCCGCGGCCGAGCAGCTTGAAGAAACCTCCTGGACCATCGCCAGCGGCGAGCTCCGCATCCAGACCTCGCTCTCCAAACCGCTCATGAACACCATCTTCCGGGCGGACACGCAGGCCATCATCCGCGGCGCAATCGCCAGCAGAGGCGGCGCCGGCCTCAAACTCAGCTTCCTGCCCGCCAGCGTCGCCGACAAGCCCAAAGCCCCCAAGAAGCCCCGCACCGGCTCCGCCCAGGCCAAGGCTCTCGAACATCCCACCGTGCAAGCCGCCCAACGCCTCTTTAACGCCGAAATCACCAACATCTTCGATCTTCGCAAGGATTAACGCCGATCTGTCGCAGGAGTGACGAAGAGGCTTGCGCAATGGCAAGCGCCTCCCGTGATCCCCACAATGTCATTTCGACCGGAGCACGCGCGCTCTTTGCGCTTGCGTAGCGGAGAAACCTGCATTTCGCATTGCCGATCAGTCCACGTGCCCCACTCTTCGCGCGCCTTTTGCGCGAAGGCTGGGGTCGACAGATCTAGTTGCGGCAAAAACCATGTCAAGCCCCCTCGCAAGATAACCCGCCTCTCACGAGCAACTTACAACTGGCATGCAGTTCCCTTCAAATCCGTTACCCTGAATACAGGGAAGAAACCACCGGCTCACCAACCAAAGCACAAGCCCAGCAGAAAGAAGAACTTACAGCCAAGTTCTTCTTGGACAAGAACTTAGCCCCAGAGGGGGGGAGGGGTACACCCATGGACATGGCAAAACTTCAGGAAATGCTCGGCCAGGCTCAGCAGATGCAGTCCTCGATGGAGCAGCGGATGAGCGAAACTGTCGCTGAAGCCTCCTCCGGCGGCGGTCTGGTCACCGCACGCGTCAACGGCCGCAAAGAACTTCTGCGCCTGAAAATTGAGCCGACGGCGCTTGCCGCCAGCGGCTCCGACATCGAAATGCTGGAAGACCTCATCACCGCAGCCATCAACGAAGCCGGCCGCAAAGCCGATCAACTCATGCAGTCCGCAAGTCAGGACATGCTCGGCGGCCTCGACCTGAATAACCTGCTCGGATGACGCGCCGCCTCCAAGCCAACCGCCTCGCAGGCGCTCTGCTTGCCGCCGTCGCTTGCTCGACAACGCAAGCGCAAGTCAAGCCGGCGCTTACGACCGATGCGGCGCTGCAAGCAAAAGCTGCGGCACAAACGAAGGCCGTGCACTATCCCAGTCCAGCCGACGCGGCGACCGAGATCGGCGATTTGCCGGAGCGCCTGGCGGACATCGCCGTCGCCCACCACGGCAAAGTCGCGCTCTACGCTGTTCAACTCAACACCTACAAAACCGCTGCAATGGACGCCGACAAACCCGTCCAGACCGCAAGCACCATCAAGCTCGCCCTGCTCTGGGAAGCCGAACGCCAGGTCGCGCTCGGCAAAGCGAACTGGTCCGATAAGATCACCCTCAAACCCGGAGAATCCGTCGCCGGCTCCGGCGTCCTGCACTTCCTGGACACACCCGTCACGCTCACGCTGAAGGACGTCGCGACCATGATGGTCATCGTGAGCGACAACACCGCGACGAACCTGATGATCGACCGTTTCCCGACTGCCGAAGTCGACGCCGACATGCTGGCGCTCGGCCTGGAACAGACCTGGCTCTACAAAAAGGTGATGAAGCCTGCTACCGGCCCGATGCCGGACGACCAGCCGAAGTTCGGCCTTGGCAAGACCACGCCGCGACAAATCGCCAAGCTGATGGAACGGCTCGGCCGCTGCCAGCTCGACCTGCCCAACACGCCGCCGGTTGACCCCGCAAAAGCCAACGCCACCTGCGCCATCGGTCTTGATATGTTGCGCAACCAGTTCTACCGCGACACTGTGCCGCGCTACCTCGACGTTGTCGACTCCATCGAGCAAGGCTCGGCAATCGCCAGCAAGACCGGATCGCTGAACGCAACCCGCTCCGATGTCGCGATCGTAGCCGGCAAGTCAGGTCCGATCGTGCTGGCGATTTACACCTACGACAACGACGATCAAACCTGGACGGTCGACAACGAGGGCGAAGTTACCGTCGCCAAACTCGCGCAGGCGATCGTGAGCACCTGGTCGCCCACCGGCACCGACGCCTCGAAGCTCAAGCCCGGCCTGGGCCTGATGCCTACGGTGGGCTCCTCAGCCGGTAAGCGGAACGCCACAGCAACGCCGCAGTAAGCTGGAAAGAGTGGAACGCTTTGCCCAACCCATGGCGCGCCTGATTGAGGAGCTGCGCAAGCTGCCCGGCGTCGGTGCCAAATCCGCGCAACGGCTGGCGTTTCACATTCTGCGTTCGCCCGAGTCCGACGCCGAAGCGCTTTCAAATGCGATCCGCGCCCTCAAGGCGCAGCTTCGCCTCTGCTCGGTGTGCAACAACGTGACCGACGTCGATCCATGCATCTATTGCGCGTCGCCGACGCGTTCGCAGCGCACAGTTTGCATTGTCGAAGAACCGACCAACATCGCCGCCATTGAAAAGACGCGTGGGTACAACGGCGTGTATCACGTGCTGCACGGCACGCTTTCGCCGCTGAACGGCATCGGACCGGAGCAGTTGCGTACTTCCAATCTATTCAGCCGCTTAGACCAGATGGATGAGGCAATCCTTGCACTTTCGCCAACCGTGGAGGGCGAGGCCACCTCGCACTGGCTGGCCGGCGAGTTGCACCGTGTGCAATCGGCCGAACACCCGCTGCGGATCACGCGCATTGCCACCGGCGTTCCCGCAGGCAGTGACATTGAGTACGCCGACGAGGTCACGATGAGCCGCGCCATGGAGCACCGGCGGGAGATGTAGTAACCGTGACAAGATTCAGTGTGACGCCAATTTTTGCGCGCAGCGCGAAGCAGACGAGCCAACGGCCATGACACAGACGCCGCACTGGCACATGCCCGCCAATGCCGCGCTACACGGTGTGGCCCTGGACCAGCAGATGGCGCTAAACCTGACGGTGTTTGCATCGCTCTGTGTGTTAGCGCAAGCCATTCTGCTGGTGAGCGTTCTGCTACGCCGGACGCCACAGCCGCTGGCGCATAAGCGATGGCGGCTTGAATATCTTCCCCTTACCGGCTTTGCCGTGCTCTTTTTCGGGCTGGCGTGGCACTCTGAGCGGTTGTGGGCGGCGATGCGCTACAGCGGCGCCGATCCAGCCGCGATGCAGGTGGAGGCCATCGGCATGCAGTTCGCCTGGTATTTCCGCTATCCCGGCAAGGACGCGGCTTTTGGGGCGACTGATTTGAAGTTCGTCGCTCCGGGCGAAGGCAATCCGGCGGGCATTGACCCGGCGGATGATCGCGGCCACGACGATTTTGTTCGCGGTGCGCTGATGCTGCCGGAGGGCCGTGAGGTGGACCTGCGCCTGCGCGCTCTGGATGTAATCCACGGCTTCAACATTCCGGCTTTGCGGGTGAAACAGAATGCGCTACCCGGCCAGGTGTTCCACATTCATTTCACGCCAACTGTGCCGGGAGAGTACTCGGTGCTGTGCACGCAGGTCTGCGGGCTGGGCCACTACCGCATGCAGGCCGTGGTGCGCGTCTTGCCTGCCGCGGAGTACGACGCGTGGGCGCGGGAGCAGCGGCCGTGAAACGTTCCATGCAGCAGCGAGCCGCAGATAAACGCTCTGCGGACGTGGGTTCCTCCAGCGGGGTTCTGACGCCTCACTGGCGCGAGCATCAGCGCATCGGTCTTGGCTACCTTGCGATCTCGCTGATTGCTGTGGCTCTTGGCGCGGCGCTTTCGCTATTGATGCGCGTACACCGCGTGCTGCCTACGCTGGCGCTCCCCTTGCTAGGGGTGGCGAAACCCGAGGACTATCTGGCCTGGGTGACCATGCATGGTACGCTGATGGTCTTTTTTGTGTTGACGGTCGCGCCTATGAGCGGTTTCGCAAATCTGGTACTGCCAGAGCAACTTGGCAGCCGGACAGTAGCTTTGCCGCTGGTGAACAAGCTCGGTCTTGGCATCACGGCGTTGGCTCTGGCCGTGCTGCTTGCGGCGTTCTTCGTGCCAGGCGGAGCACCAATCGGCGGATGGTCGGCGTACCCGCCGCTAAGTGTGCTGCCGGATGCCGGACCGGGGCAGGCGCTTGGACTGGACCTGTGGTTGCTTTCACTCATGATCTTCTGCGTTGGATCGACGCTGAGTGCGGTGAACACGATTGTGACGGTGATTCGCTGCCGGTGTGAGGGCATGACCTATGAACGCATGCCGATGACCGCGTGGAGTTGGCTGATTACGTCACTTCTGACGGTGCTGGCGTTCAGCGTCTTACTGGCGGCGTTGATCATGCTGTTCTGCGATCGCCATCTTGGGACTGCCTTCTTTGTGCCGTCCGTGGAATGGGTGAGCGGCATGGTGCAACAGCGGCACGGGGATGGTTCACCGCTGCTGTGGCTGCACCTGTTCTGGTTTTTCGGGCACCCGGAGGTGTACATCGCGATCCTGCCCGGCCTGGGACTGACAACGATGCTGCTCGGCAACTTCACGCGGCGGCGCATCATCGGTTACCGGCTGATGATCGGGACCACGTGGCTGATCGGCGGGTTGGGATTGCTGGTGTGGGGTCATCACATGTTTGTCGCCGGGCTGAACCCATTTGCGGGGACAGCGTTCGAGGTTTCGACGATGGCCATTGCCCTGCCCTCAACGGCAAAGGTGCTGAACTGGCTGATCATCCTGTGGCGATCGCGACCGCAGATGCGGACGCCAATGCTTTGGGCGCTCGGGTTGGTGTCGATCTTTGTGACTGGCGGCGTGACCGGGCCGATCCTGGCGCAGCCGGCGCTGGATTCGTATTTGCACAACACGTTTTTTGTTGTCGGCCACTTTCACCTGATCATGGCGATGGCGGCGTTGTTCGGCATCTTCGCGGGCGTGGCGTATTGGTTTCCTCTGGTGACGGGCCGCATGCTCAACGAGCGGCTTGGGAAATGGCACTTCTGGTGGACGCTGTTATTTGCGTACAACACCTTCCTGCCGATGCTGTTGACCGGGCTGGCAGGCGAGCCGCGGCACTATGCGCAACTGGACGGCATCCGCGGAGTCGCGGGGGCGCTGGTCCGGTCCACGCTGCCGCTGGAGCGACACATTACGACGAGCGCGCTGCTGCTGGCGGCGGGACAGATGCTGTGGATCTGGAACGTCTGGAAGAGCTGGCGAGGTGGGGAGCGGGCCGGGGCGAATCCATGGCTGGCGACAACGATGGAGTGGGCTCCTGTCGCGGATGAAGCGGTTTGTTATCGAGGGCCGTGCGAGTACGGGCTGCCCATCGATGCTGCCGATAACCGGTCCAATCCGGGTTTTGTGGATGAATCGGACGCGCCATTTCTGCCGCAGTGGGCCGCAGAGCCGGTCGCGGAGTAGTATCGGCTTAGTCACTATGCCAGCGATCCTTCATCCCGGTGAGGTGGAGCAGCGCCCGACGCGCCGTTACGACGAGGGCGACTCCGGAGGCGGACGCAGACCGCCGATTGACGAAAAGCACACCGGCGGCGGTGGCGATAACGATAACTGGAGCAACCAGCCGCAAGGCCGGCGCGGACCCCGCGAGCGGCTGCAGCGATACCGGCTTGGCATTTTTTTTGCGCTGGGCGGCGATGCGCTGTTTTTTGTATCCATTGTGAGCGCGTTTTTTGTGACCAAACATTCCGGTCACGTGAACGCCAACTACCAGTGGGTCAACAGCTGGCTGCCTATTCAGATTCCATCGATTTTGTGGATCAACACGGCGGTGTTGCTGCTGTCGTCGGTGTCGGTAGAGTTGGCGCGCCGCGCAATGTTCCGCGAATCGGACCTGATGGAAGAGTGGCTTGGCCTGGGTACGCCAACGCGCCGGCGTGTGCTGCCGTGGCTGGGCGTGTCCGCGCTGCTGGGCGGCCTGTTTTTGTGGGGGCAATTGGCCGCCTGGAGCCAGTTGAGGCTGCAGCGTGCGACCTTTCGGGACAACCCGTCGACACACTTTTTTTACCTGATCACGGGTGTGCACGGCGTTCACTTATTGCTGGGCATTGGGTTTCTGGCGGCAGCGCTGATCGGGATGCGTGCGGTGCGGTCGCTGGAGTCGCGGCAGATTTTGGTGGACTGCTCCGCGTGGTACTGGCATAGCATGGGCGTGTTCTGGATTTTCCTGTTTGCCTTACTGGTCTATGGTCAGTAAGTGCGTCGCGTCCTGATTGCGATTGTGTTCGCCGGGGCCGCGCAGATTGCGTCCGCGCAAGGTTGTAGCCAGTGCCGCGATACCGTGTCGCAAACGAACCCTGCACAGCAACAGAGTTATCGTGTGGCGATTGGGATTATGTTGGCAGGCGCTTTGACGGTGGGCGGCGCGGGCGTGTTGGTGGTGCGGCGGTTTGGGCGGTAGCCGCGTCAGCAGCATTCTTTGCCGCTGCTGGAAAAATGCAGGTTTCGGTGCGATCACCGAGTCCACTCCGCAGGACGATGAAGCTGTCCTGCTCCGGTCGAAATGACAGGGCATTAGAGCGAGGGCAGACGATGAACTATCGCATCAGTGAGGCGGCGAGGTCGGCGTACTTGTCTACGGCTTCGAGCAGTTCGCGTTTCAAGACGCGTTCGTGTTCCGTGTGGGCGACGTGGATGGTGCCGGGGCCAAGCAGCAGCGGCTCTCCCCAGTTGGTGAGTGAGGAGATGTCTGTCGCGTACTTGGCGATCATGGTCGGCCAGCCGGGGATGCGCTTCATGCGGACGGTCTCCAGGTCGAGCGAGTAGGTTACCTGGCAGCGGTTGCCGATGATGGGCTCAATGATGTTTTTCACATGCTGCGAGGGGCCGACCAGGCGAATGAGGAGCTGCGCCTCGGCAGCGTCAGCGATGACATTGGGCGCGCGGCCGCCGGAGATGAGGCCGACATTGAGTGTTGACGGGCCAATCTCTTGGTCGACGGGAAGCTCGGACCGCTGCAGGTCGTGCAGCACGGCGATGAGCTTGTCAATGGCGGACTCACCCAGCTCGGGGTAGGCGGAGTGGGCCATTTTTCCGGAAGCGGAAAGCACGACGCGGAGGGCACCCTTTGTCGCAAGCGCGAGCTGGTTTTCGGTCGGTTCGCCGTTGATGAGGTACTTGGAGCCGTGTCCGTCGGCGTTGGCCACTTTGGCGCCCGCGGAGTCACGCTCCTCGCCGACGACATAGAGCAGGCCGACGGGCGTGCCGTTCGCGTGCAGCTTCTCTGCGGCGGCGACCTGAGAGGCAAGGATGCCCTTGGCGTCGCAGGAGCCGCGGCCATGCACATACTCATCGTCCTCAGAGGAAGCGAAGTAGGGCGGGACCGTGTCGAAGTGGGTGGAGAGGGTCACCATTGGCATAATGCCCGGCATGCGTGCATAGAGGTTGAAGCGAGGCAGGCCTGAGTGGGACGCGCCCGGTGCGAGCGGCGCCTGGTCAACGGGTTGGCGCTCGACCTGGTAGCCGAGACTGCCAAGGTACTCGGCCAGGAATATGCCGCAACGGCCCTCGTCATAGGTGGTCGATTCGATATCGACGAGCTTGCGCGTCAGTGCGATCGGATCGATGGGCATGTCCCAAGGATAACCGGCAGCAGAGGCAGAATAGCAAGGCTTCTTTATGAGGCGCGCACTACAATTGGGAACGCCCCGGTTGGACGCTTGCGCGTGAAGGAGACAGGCATGCCTGCGACGATGGACGTGGACAGACTGACGCCGGAAAGCCTGGCCGCCGCGCTAGACCACACGCTGCTAAAACCAGAGGCGACGCGGGCGCAGGTGGAGCGGCTATGCGACGAGGCCGCGGAGTACCGCTTTGCGTGCGCCATGGTCAACCCATGCTGGACGACGCTGGCGGCGGCGCGGTTGCGGGGGACCGGTGTGCCGGCCGGGGTGGTGATTGGGTTTCCGCTGGGAGCGTCTCTCGCCGGCAGCAAGCTGGACGAGGCGGGGCGTGTGCTGCGCGACGGCGCGCATGACGTGGACATGGTGTTGAACGTCGGATTCCTGAAGAGTGGTATGCGCGATGCGGTTCAGGAGGAAATTGGTGGCATCGCTAGGGTGGTGCACGATGGTGGCGGCATTTTGAAGGTGATCCTGGAGACGGCTCTGCTCAGCGATGAAGAAAAGAAGGCGGCGAGCGAGCTTTCTATTGCTGCGGGTGCTGACTTTATTAAGACGAGCACCGGGTTTGCCAGCGGAGGCGCGACCGCTGCGGACATTCGACTGATGCGCGACATTGCGGGTGATCGCTGTGCCGTGAAGGCGTCGGGCGGCATCCGCACGCTTGCGGATGCGATGACGATGCTGCGAGCAGGTGCGAACCGCATTGGCGCGAGTGCGTCGGTTGCGATTGTGAACGAGCTGCGTGGCGGCACGGCCGCGGCGGCGAGCGGCTACTAGGCGGAACGGCAGGACAGAGCGGCGACGATGGCAAACGAGACGAGCCCGCGCGTAGAGATCAGCACGGAGGCGCAGCCCTCGGCGGCTTCGGAGGTTCACGTGTCGCGCCCGGACTTCTTCGGCCCGGAGATGGAGGGCGACTATCGCCCGGTCGATGCACGGCTCACGGCGACGGTGGAACCGCCACGCGTGACAATACCGCAGGAAAGCGCTGCGTTGCCGCATGTGGATTTCCTGCTGCGGCTGGCGGATGCGTTGAACAGTACGCTCGACCTGCAGACGCTAATGACCCGGCTGAGCGACTTGGTGCGGGCTGTGGTGCAGTACCGCATCTTCGCGATTTTGCTGCTGAATGAGAGGTCGCAGGATTTGTGGATGCGGTTTCAGATCGGGCACTCACCCGAGGTGGAGCGCACGCGGGTGAAGAAGGGTGCCGGCATTGTGGGCCGCGCCGTGCAGACGCGGCGTGCGGTGCTGGTGAACGATGTGCGCGAAGACGCCGGCTACATCAATGCGAACGAGGAGGTTCGGTCGGAGCTGGCGGTGCCGCTGATCAGCAAGAATCGCGTGATCGGTGTGATCGACGTGGAGTCGGAGGAGGTCGGCGCCTTTACAACGGACCAGCAGCGATTGCTGGAACTGGTGGCGAGCCGTGTTGCCGTGTCGATTGAAAACGCTCGGCTCTACACGCGTGTATCGCGGCAGGCGCAGACGCTGGCAGTGCTGAACGACATCAGCCGCGAGATCACCAGCATTCTAGATCTTGACGATCTGCTGGAGCGCATCGGCACGCTGCTGAAGCGCGTGGTCGATTTTCAGATGTTCACGATTTTGCTGTGGAGCGACCGCACGCAGCAGTTCGAGCACCGCTTTTCAACCCGCTATGGTGAGCGCGTGCGGCGAGAACGCGGTGCGGTGTATGGCGTGGGCCTGATTGGAAGCGCGGCGCAGATGCGCGAACCGGTGCTGGCGCCAGACGTGCGCAAGGACCCGCGTTACATTTCGGTGAACTCTGAGGTGCGGTCGGAATTGGCGGTGCCGCTGCTGTACAAGGGCCGCGTGATTGGCGTGCTGGATGTGGAGCACACACGGCTGAATTACTACAACGAAGAGCATCAGCGCACGCTGACGACACTGGCTGGGCAGATCGCGATTGCGATCTCCAACGCGCGCCTGTATGAGCGCATTTTTGAGGAGGAGCAGCGCATGGAGCGCGATCTGCAGATGGCGCGCGATGTGCAGATGCGGCTGCTGCCGCCGACGCCACAACCGATGCCGCATGCGGAGTTCGCAACACGCTTCTTGCCGGCCAGGTCGATCGGTGGCGACGTGTATGACTTCATTCCGTACGGGCCGGGACGGGTTGCGATTGCGATTGGAGACGTGAGTGGCAAGGCAGCGCCGGCGGCTTTGTATGCGGCGCTGGTCATGGGGATTTTGCGGCTCTTGGCGGCGCGGCACTTGCCGCCTGCAGAGATGCTGAAGGCGTTGAACGCCCAACTACAGGAGCGCCGGTTGGATTCGCAGTACGTGACGATGCTGTTCGCTGTTTGGGACGACACCACGCGCACGCTGCAGGTGGCAAACGCCGGGTCTGTGCAGCCGATGCTGCTGATGCACAGCGGCGAAGAGACGGAAGTGCAGACAGTGAAGGCGGAGGGATTTCCGTTGGGTCTGTTTCCTGTGGCTGAGTACGAGGAATTTTCGATCAGTACGCAGGCTGGTGACATGCTGGTGTTCTTTTCGGATGGCATGGTCGACGCGGAGAACCGGCGGGGTGAGATGTTTGGCAGCGATCGTGTGTGCCAGGTTTTGCAGGCTGCCGCTCCGGAGTCAGCGGAGGGTGCTGTCGGTGCTGTGTTCGACGCCGTGACCGCATTTCAGGACGGCACGGAACGATTCGACGATGAGACGTTAGTCATTCTGCGCGTTTTGTAGCTATAGCGACGAACCCGGGCTAAGTCGTATCGGTGGATCTTCGCTACACTCTAAAGTTTCGTAGGTGCTGGCAAAAATGCAGGTTTCTCCACTGCGCCCCACGGTAAAGCTGTGGGGCTTCGGTCGAAATGACATTTTTAGGTCGTACCGTGTTCGTCACACTCAACCTGAAGATCCGCGACAGAGCAAGCAACTTCAGAGTCTTGGAGGCCGCTGCTTCCTCCGAGGTCAGACTTTAGCTTCCGCTACCCTGGGCTGCGGGCGTGAAGTGTGTCCTGCGATACCCTGCTGTTTGTATGCAAGAGATCAGCAGTGTTACAGAAGTCGTGTCACCCGCACGCACGTTTCGCGGCAGCGTTCGGCTGCCGGGCGATAAGAGCATTTCGCACCGGTACGCCATGCTGGCCGGACTTGCGAACGGTACATCGAAGCTGGCGAACTTCAGCACGGGTGCGGATCCGCACAGCTCGTTGCGGTGCATGGAGCAGCTTGGCGCGACGGTGCGAGACGAAAACGGCACCATTGCTGTGACCGGTGTGGCCGGTTCGTTCGCGCAGCCAGAGCATGACCTGGACTGCGGCAATTCGGGGTCGACCATGCGAATGCTGGCGGGACTGGTTGCGCCGCACACGGGTACGTACACGTTTGTTGGCGACCCTTCGCTTACCGTGCGACCCATGGAGCGCATTCGCAAGCCGTTGCAGCAGATGGGCGCACGGATTGAGTTGACGGACGGTCACGCGCCGATGACGGTTCACGGCGGACCACTGCAGGCCATCGCGTTTGAAGCGCCAATTGCGTCCGCCCAGGTGAAGACAGCGGTGCTGTTTGCTGGCCTGCAGGCGCAGGGGGTGACAAAGCTGAAGGAGAGTGTGCGAACCCGCGACCATTCGGAACACGCATTGCGCGCGTTTGGGGTGGAGCTGGAACGGGACGCGGAGGGAGTAAGTATACGTGGCGATCAAACGCTCCAGGCGGTTGAGGCGACGGTGCCCGGGGATTTGAGTTCGGCTGCTTTTTTACTTTGCGCTGCCCTGCTCTTTCCGGATTCACAGCTGGTGCTGGATGACTTGGGCCTGAACCCTTCGCGCAGTGCTCTGCTGGATGTGCTGGTCAGCATGGGATTGCGCTTGCAGGTGTTGAACCTGGAAGAGAAGCACGGGGAGCTGATCGGCACGGTGCAGGCGAACGGTTCCGCCGAGGTGAAGGGTGCGGAGATTCGCGGCTCACTATCGGCACAGTTGATCGATGAGTTGCCGGTGCTGGCGGCGATCGCGCCGTACACCGGGACGGGTATAACGATTCGCGATGCCAAGGAACTGCGCATCAAGGAGTCGGACCGTATCGCGCTTGTAGTGCGAAACCTGCGCAACATGGGTGCGGAGGTCGAGGAGCTAGAGGATGGCATGGTCATTCCCGGCGGCCAGACGTTGCACGGCGGCGTGATCGATTCCGGTAGCGACCACCGCATTGCGATGGCTTTCAGTGTGGCGGCACTGCGCGCGACGGGAGACACGGCGATCGAAGGCGCTGAGGCGGCGGCAATCAGCTTTCCGGAGTTTTATCCTTTGCTGCGGCAGTTGGGCGAGCGCTAGCAAGCAGGTCTTCCGTGGCCGCGAGCACCTCAGCCACGCCGACCTCGGCGATCACGTAGTCTTCGGGCACCGGTGGGGGGAAATCTGCGTTCTTCAGGATGCGGTATCGGGGGTTGTCGACGGGCAGCCACTCGTGGACGGGCGACCAGGCCGGTGCGATGATGACGGCCGGAAGGCCTACGCCACGCGCTACGTGCAACGGGCCGGTGTCGAGCATGATGCCGAGATCGCACCCCTGGAGCACCGCAGCGAGTTGCTGGATCGTGGTCTTGCCGGCGATGGAGGTCGTTGGAAAGCGGATCTGGGTTCGAATGGCGTCGATGGCTTCCGCCTCGGCCGCCGCGCCGATGAAGATGAGTTCTGCGGTGTGACGGTCGCGTAGCGTGTGGGCAAGTTCAACCCAGCGTTGCTGCGGCCAGCTTTTGCGCTGTGTGGCAGAGGTTTGAGTGGCAAGGGCGATGCGGGGAAAGTGCAGGTTGCCGAGGACCTGCTGAGCGAAGCTGTGCTGCTGCGAAGGGTAAAGGCGGGGTTCGGTGGGCCACGCTGCGGCTGAAGTGATGTCGGCTGCTTCGATCAGGCGCAGGTTGTTTGCAATCTGGCTTAGCGCCGGGTCGAAACGAAGATGCTGATGCAGAAGCGCGCCGTGGACCGCGAAACCGATGCGTTGGGACCGCCCTGCGAGCAGCGCCGCAAGGGTAATCTTTGTGCGTTCGTTGCCGGTGGTAAGAAGTGTGATGTAAGGCTCGCCGCCGAACAGCTTGGCGTTGCGGACGGCCCGAATGGCGCCGACTGGATCGTTCAGTGGACTCGGCGTGTCAAGCAGGCGTTCCAGGTGCGGATTGCCCTGCCAAACCTGGGCGGGGAGGCCATTGCTGGCGACGATCAAGCGTGCTTGTGGGAGCGTGCGTTTGATGGCCTCCACAACAGGAGTCGCGTGCACGACCGTGCCGAGCGCGGACTGGTATTGCGGAAGGAAGAAGTTCAACGATGACACAAGACCAGAGTAGCCGTGTATGTATCCCGAATGCATTTTGGTCGCGCCTAGAGCGCCCAGATGCTGTCGTTCGTTACATCTTGTACTTACCGAGGTCGTCGTCGTTCAGGTTTTCGAGCCACCGGCGCAGTTCGTCAGAGTTGCCGGCCTGGCTGGTGGCGCTGGTCGCCTTGGCATTGTCGAGCACGGTGCGAGCAACGAAGATGGGACAGTCGGAGCGCATGGCGAGCGCGAGCGCATCGCTGGGACGGGCGTCAATGGCGAGAGTCTCGCCGCCACGCTCCATCCAGATGACGGCGTAGAAGGTGTCTTCGCGCAGGTCGGAGATGACGACGCGTGTGACGTGTGTGTCGAAGCCGCGCAGGATGTTGCGGATCAGATCGTGCGTCATGGGGCGCGGCGTCGTGTTTTTCTCAATCTCAAGCGCGATGGCGTTTGCTTCGAAGATGCCGACCCAAATGGGAAGCACTGCGTCGCCGGCGATGTCCTTCAGCACGATCATGGGCATGCTGGTGACAGGGTCCATCATGAGACCGCGGATGCGGACCTCCACCTCGTCTGGTACGGTGTCCCGGGTGGTTTTCATCGCGCGGACACCGCCTCAGCGACGAGGCTGTTGGGGAAGGTGGCCGTGACACGCACCTGACAGTAACTGCCCAGCGCCGGCAGGATGGGCTGAGTTGTGGTGAAGTTCACGGTCTTGTTCTGGGAAGAGCGGCCGGTGACCTGACCGCGCTGGCGGTTGTAGCCTTCAACCATTACGTCCATCACCTGGCCGAGGTGACGCGTGTAGCTGACGCGTTGGCGTTCGCGTTGCGCAGCGAGCAGGCGCTGCAAGCGTTCCGCTTTGACCTGCTCCGGGATGCTGTCTTCCATGGTGATGGCGGGCGTGTTCGGGCGCGGCGAGTAGGCGAAGGCGTAGACGGCATCGTACCCGGCAACGTCGAGCAGCGACATGGTCTGCTCGAAGTCTGCGTCGGTCTCGCCCGGGAAGCCGACGATGATGTCGGTGGTCATGCTGATGTCGCGCTTGGCGTTCTGGATCCAGGAAATGCGTTCGAGGTACCACTCGCGCGTGTATTCGCGCTGCATGGCTTTGAGCACGGCGGAGGAGCCGGACTGCACGGGCAGGTGCACGTGGTCGCAGATGGCCGGAATGGTTTCGATGACCTCAACGATGTCGCGTGTGAAGTCGCGCGGATGCGAGGTGGTAAAGCGCACGCGACGGATGCCGGAGAGCGCGGCGACGGCGGAGAGCACCTCCGCGAAGGTCATGAATCTGCTTGGATCGCGATAGCTGTTGACGTTCTGCCCGAGGAGTTGGATATCAGTGAAGCCCTGATCGGCCATGCGCCGGGCTTCCGCCAGGATGCTGTCAGAGGTGCGCGAACGTTCCTTGCCACGCGTGTACGGCACGACGCAGTAGGAGCAAAATTTGTCGCAACCCTCGATGATGGTGATGTAACCGCGATGCGGGTTGGAGCGAGCGGTGAAGTCGGTGTCGAAGGTCTCGTCCGTCTGGCGATCGTCCAAGCCGGTGATGCGGCGCTCCCCTGACTCGAGCCGGTCGAGCATTTGCGGCAGGTTGCGGTAGGACGCAGAACCGCTCACCAACGAGACATAGGGCGCGCGCTCGAAGATCTTTTCGCCCTCCTGCTGGGCCACGCAGCCGAGGACGGCGAACTGCTTGCCCTCGCCCTGCATGCGCTTGTATTCGTTAAGGCGATGGAACACCTTTTGCTCAGCCTTGTCGCGGATGGAGCAGGTGTTGTACAGGATCAGGCCAGCGTCTTCTTCGCTGTCGACGCGGAGATAACCTTCGTGTTCGAGCGTGCCGATGACCTTTTCGGAATCGTGGGCGTTCATCTGGCAGCCGAACGTCTCGATGTAAAAGGTCTTCGCGGAAGAGAGACTCATCCCTTCCAGTATACGTCCGAGGACCGGTGCGGAACCGCGCGGTGAGTGCTGCTCTGAACGCCTGTTCCGGACAGGCTGGGGGTGAGGATAAGCTGCCCTCCGACGTCGAGGAGAGCCGTCCGGCTATAGTTTATTGATGCTGCAGGCAAAGCCGGCCGTTGATGTTTGTGCCTCGAATCTATGCCGGTGATCTGCCGATCGGCTCCGTCAAGGCGCTTGCAGGCGGGCACGGATCGAGTGAAATGGATGGAGCATGGAGACTAAGGCGTATCTGGAACGCATCGCTACGGCGACCTTTGATCACGAGGTTCACCAAGCGTTTGTGCGATATGCGCATGACATGCTGCAGGACCCGCGAAGCCGTGCGCTGTTCCTGCGCATGGCGGATCGTTGCGGGATCGCGGAACGCTACTCTCCCCTGAGCGTCAGCAAATCTGTGGTGAGTGGTGACGTGGACGCGTATGCGCTGTATCGGCGAGGCGGGTTTCCGTTCACGGCGGAGCGGATGCGCCTGTTTAAGCGGTTTGCTCCGGTTCTGATGCGCCGCGCTCTGGACCGGCTGTCGCTTACCCCGGAAGAGCGAAACAACATACGGCACGTGATCGTGACCACGTGCACGGGTTTCTATGCTCCCGGCCTCGACTTCGATGCGATCGATTACCTGAACCTGGCTCCCGGGACCGAGCGGACGATGATCGGCTTCATGGGGTGTTATGCCGCGCTGAATGCGTTGAAGCAGGCACGGCACATTGTGCGGTCGCAACCCGAAGATAGTGTGCTGGTCTTGAACCTGGAACTCTGCACCTTGCATCTGCAGGAGACGCAGGATTTGGGGGAGGTGCTGTCGTTCCTACTGTTCGGGGACGGGTGCGCCGCATCACTGGTGAGCGCTCGCGCCGGGGGCCTGGAGATGACGGGGTTCCGCGCGTTGCGATTGGAGAACACGGCCGACCTGATCACGTGGGGCATCGGCGACCAGGGATTCGATATGGTGCTTTCCGGGCAGGTGCCTCTTGCCGTAAGCGACGCTTTGCGAGCGCACCGAGCCGATTTGACGGAGGGTGGCCAGGTGCGGCACTGGGCAGTGCATCCAGGTGGCCGTTCTGTGCTGGATGCGGTGGAGGACGCGCTTGGTCTGCCGTCAGACGCATTGTCGCACTCGCGCGAGGTGCTACGGTGCTTTGGCAATATGTCATCCGCTACGGTGATGTTTGTGCTGCAAGCCATGATGCAGAGCGCACCTGATGGCGAAGAGGGTTGCGCGATGTCGTTCGGGCCAGGACTGACAGCGGAGACGATGCGCTTTGTGGTTGCCAAGGGCGCGCGATGAATTTTGCCGAACGAGCACATCTGTCGGAGTGGATGGATGAGTCGTGCTCCTATGAGGACTTTCGAGATTGCCTGCGCGATCTGGCCCAGGTGAACCGGTTCACGCTGGCATACCGGCCAACGCTGCGGTGGCTACGTTCGGTTTTGCGGCCAGGTTCGGCGCCGGTTCACATAGTGGATGTGGGTTGCGGTGGCGGCGACATGCTTCGGCGAGTTGCACGCTGGGCCAATCGCGAGGGCGTTGCCGTTCGGCTTACAGGGATTGACTTGAATCCGTATGCCGCACGCGCAGCACGTGAACTGGTCGAAGCTTCATGCAAGATTGAATGGATTACAGGAGACGCGTTTTCGTATGAGGCGCCAGTCGCTATCGACCTGATCATCAGTTCGCTGTTTACGCATCACCTTCCCGATGAGGAGATTGTGCGATTCATTGCGTGGATGGAGCGATCCGCTCGGACGGGGTGGTTCATCAACGATCTGCATCGTGAACGAATTCCATATTTCGGGTTCAAGGCACTGGCTGCGGTGATGCGATGGCATCGTTTCGTACGGCATGATGGCCCGATTTCGATCCGTCGTGCATTTCAGCTTCACGATTGGAATCGTTATTTGACGCTGGCGGGCGTACCGTTGTCGGAAGTAAAGCTTGCCACATTCCGACCAGCACGTCTCTGTGTTGCGCGAGAGAAGGCATGAGTATGCGCGCCGCTTCGATAGTGATCGGTGGTGGTCTTGCGGGCAGCATGGCTGCGTTGCAGCTTGCCCGTGCCGGGCGCGACGTCGTCCTGCTGGAACAGACCAAGGAAGCACACGACAAGATATGTGGTGACTTTCTAAGCCGCGAAACTCTGCAGTACCTGGAAGGGGCCGGTGTAGACGTCCCATCACTTGGTGGTGTTCCTATCCGGTCGGTCCGGCTGATCACGCCGTGGTTTGAGCGGGAGCGTCCACTTCCCTTTCCAGCATGCTCATTGACACGCAGAGTGCTCGACGAGCAGATGCTTTGTCTGGCGGCGAAGGCAGCGGTGCAGGTGGAACGAGGTGCTTGCGTCAAGGCGTTGGTCCGCGACGGTGGCGCGTGGTCGGCAAACCTTCGCGATGGGCGATCATTCCGAGCCGAGGACGCAATGCTTGCGACGGGTAAGCTCGATGTACACGGATTGGCGCGGCCAGCCGGCAAACAAGAGGATTTGGTCGGGTTCAAGATGTATTTCCGGCTTACAGATCGGGAGCAACGTTCGTTGGGCAATGCAGTGGAGCTGATCTTGTTTCCGGGCGGATACGCTGGGCTTCAACCGGTAGAAAGTGGCGTAGCGAACCTGTGTCTTCTAATTCACTCTCGCGTGCTGCGGTCGATCGGTTCACATTGGAACGATGTTCTGGAGCACATCCTTCGACATGCGCCGCATCTTAGAGCGCGGTTGGAATCTGCCATGACCATGCTGCCGAAGCCGCTGGCAGCGTCGCAAATCCCCTACGGACACTTGCAACGCTTCACCCAGGATGGCCTCTGGCGTGTTGGCGATCAAGCGGCGGTGATACCTTCTTTTTGCGGCGACGGCATGGCGATCGCCTTGCACAGTGGTGCACTCGCGGCGTCATACCTGACGCGTGGAATGTCCTCCAATTCTTACCAGCAGCAGTTAAGAGGTCAGTTAGCGTCAAGGATGTGGCTGGCGACTCGCACGTCGCAGTTGCTCGTTTCAGTGCCGCAAGCGGCGCAGGTTGCGCGCGTGTTCCCGGCGCTGCTCAGGACGTTCGCGTCGTACACACGTGTTCCGGAGCAAGCCCTTGTTTCGGTGCTTGATGGATTTCCTGAACCGCGATGCGGAGGTGCAGCTTGAGCGAAGTGGAAACAGAATGCCTTCGCAGGATTGCTGAGGCAAAAGGTATTCCTCTTGAGAGTGTTGGGCTTGAAACAACCCTGGAATCCATCGGAGTGGATTCGCTAGACCGGGTCAGCTTCGCCTTTGATCTGGAGGAGCAATATAGCGTTGAGCTGCCGGAGCATGACCTGCAGCGAATACTAACCATCGGCGATGTTGCCGCGGCCGTACAGAGGGCGCTGGTGAAAAAGCAACAGGCTCGGGATGAGCCGACAGGGACGGCATGACGCGCGTGGTGCTCACCGGTGCCGGATGCATTACGCCGATCGGTAACGACGTTGCAAGTTTCGAACAGAGTCTTTTCCAAGCGAGAAGCGGCATTGTGGACATCGACGATGTGGCGCCGGGCGAACTTCGATTTTCGAGAGTCGCCAGAGTGCGAGACTTCGTTGCTTCGGAATGGCTGAACTCGGCGCAGATGCAGATCGCGGAACGCACGGCGCAATTTGCGCTTGCCAGTGCGCACCAGGCGCTACGCTCCTCGCGCCTGCTGGAGCATCACCGCGGTGAGGACATCGCGGTGGTTTTCGGATGTTCAACAGGGGGGCGTACTGCTGAGGAACCTGAGACGGCGAAGCTTTATACAAAGGGTGGCCGTGTGCATCCGCTTACAGTGCCACGAACCATGGCGAGTGCGGGCACCAGCCTAGTCTGCATGCAGCATGGGCTCTCAGGTCCGGCCTACACCGTTTCTACGGCATGCGCTTCTGCCACCCATGCAGTAGGCCAGGCTTTCCACATGGTTCGTTCCGGTATGGTGCAGGCAGCCATCACTGGCGGGCATGAGGCCCCGCTTACCTATGGGTTTCTTAAGAGCTGGGATAGCCTGCGTGTTGTGTCGCCTACACAGTGCAAGCCGTTTGCGAAAGATCGTGACGGCATGACCCTGGGCGAAGGCGCCGCAGTGTTTACGCTGGAGTCAATGGAAAGCGCTTCCGAACGCGGTGCCCACATCTTGTGTGAAGTAGCTGGGTTCGGTATGTCTTGCGATGCAAGCCACATAACGCAGCCCAATGCGGACGGACAAACAGCAGCGATGAATCGGGCTTTACGGGATGCGCAAGTCGCCACCGGTGACGTAGCTTATGTGAACGCGCACGGAACAGGAACAGAGGCGAATGACCGCGTAGAAGCCGAGGCGCTGCGTCGCGTGTTCGGCGAGTGCGCAGTGCAACCGCGGGTGAGTTCCACGAAAAGCCTGCATGGGCATGCGATGGGAGCATCGGGAGCGTTGGAGTTTTTAGCAACAGCACTCGCGCTGCAGCACGGGACTGCGCCATCGTCCGTAGTTGCTGAGCACCCTGATCCAACGCTTGGGCTAGCTGGACTGCTCCGAAGCAATGAGCCTTTGAAGGGGGACATTGCGATGTCGAACTCCTTTGCGTTTGGCGGCCTGAACGCGGTTCTTGTTCTGAAGCGTTACCAGCCCGGATCGGAGTTCCGGTGCTAAGCAGCTAATCCGTCGCAGGTCCGGATATATCGCCACGGCCCATCGGCAACTGGAAGCTGAAGACGGAGCCGCGATCTGGCTGGCTCACTACATCGAGATCGCCGTGATGCGCTTGTACGATCGCGCGGCTGATCGCCAGTCCCATGCCGGTTCCCTGCGTTGCATCTTGGTTTGACCTACCGCGATAGTAGCGCTCGAAGATCAAGGGCTGCTCTGACGCGTCAATCCCAATGCCCTGGTCTGCGACGCTTACCCGCACGTGGCTCCTGAGCGATTCAGCGGAGATCGTCACCGGTGTGCCTGGCTTGGAATACTTCAGCGCATTGCCGAGAAGGTTGCAGAGTACTTTCTGGAGGAGGGCCGGATCCGCGTTTACCGTCAGCTCGGCCGGTATGCTCGTGCGAACCGAATCCCGTGCCTTACTATTCGCGCAATCTCGGATAGCTTCCGCGACCAGATCCTGCAGCAACACTGTTCGTCGATTGAGCTGAACTTGCTGCGAGTCGAGTTGTGCCATTTCTACAGCTTCGGTGACGAGCCTGTTGAGATGATCCGCCTCCTCATCGACAATGCTTAGCAACTCACGTGTGCCATCTTCATCGATGGCACCGGTCAGCAGCGTTGTCGCGGCACCTTTGATGGAAGTAAGCGGTGTACGCAGTTCATGCGTAATGGAATCGATCATGAGCGTCCGCAGACGTTCGCTTTCTTTCGCAGCTTCGCCGCGCGCCAGATTTTCCAGCGCTTGCGCCCGATCCTGCGCCAAAGAAATGAGGCCGGCCATGGCGGACGCGGTTTCAATCGAGACTGCGGCTGACCGCAGCACAAACAAGCCTTTCGGGCGCACTCCAGAGCGAAGCGGCATCTGCAACTCTTCGCCTGCACGCTGCACATTGGACAGTTCCTGCGTAAGCTTGGCCAAGTGCGGCATCTCAATCTCCAGCACCTTCGCTCCGCCGCTCTGGTAAAGGCGGTCGCCTTCAAGCAGGTAGAGGTAACCGGAAGCCGCGCCTGTGATGTCGACGACCATGCCAGGCAGCGAACTTACGAGTGCGGCAACGCTCTCGGTCTGCAGAAGTTCGCGGCTAAGCCGGAAGAGCAAGTCCAGTTCTCGCTGGCGTGCCTTCGCGTCATCGGCCCGGTTGCGCACGCGTTGTGAAAGTCTACTGGCGATGACCGCAGTAGAGAGGAACGCCAACAAAGCCAGCCAATTCTGGGTGTCGGCGATGACGAATGTGTCGAAGGGAGGGAGGAAAAAAAAGTTGTAGGATGCCGCAGCCGCTACTGAGATGACCAGCGCATAACGGAGTCCCCACTCTGCCGCCAGGACCAGGACAAGCAGCAACAAGGTGAGCGCGACAGTCGTTTGGTTCACATGAACCCAACGGCGATATAGCAGTACAATTCCGCCGAGAGCGGCCGCTGCGAGGATCCAACGTGTCGATGCGAGCGTCCGCCGCGAATTCATGAAAGGATTTTACAGCTGTGGCAATGCTCACCAAATCACCCGAAGACTGGCTGCAAGCCGCCGACCAAGATAAGACTCGCGGGCGATTCAAGGTCTTTCTGGGGTATGCGCCAGGGGTTGGCAAGACCTTTAGCATGCTGAGCGAGGGCATCCGGCGGCGTAACCGGGGCGAAGACGTCGTTATCGGCATCGTTGAAACGCACGGTCGCGCTGGGACGGCAGAGCTAAGCGACAAGCTAGAGCATGTTGCGCGCCGGGAGATCGCCTACCGGGGCACGCTGTTTGAGGAGATGGACGTTGCTGCCATCCTTGCCCGCATGCCGCAGGTTGTGCTGGTGGATGAGTTGGCGCACACGAACATTGAGGGCAGCCAATTTGGCAAGCGCTATGAGGATGTGTTGCTTCTACTGGAACACAAGATCGATGTGCTCAGCACAGTCAACATACAGCATGTGGAAAGCCTGTCTTCGCGCGTACAGGCTCTGACCGGCATCCATGTTCGTGAGCAGGTGCCTGACTGGGTGCTTGATCGCGCCGATGAAATCGTCATCAGCGATTTGACGCCCGAGGCGCTCGTAACCCGCATGCGGCGCGGTGATATCTATCCGATGGAGCGCGTTGAACGGTCGCTGTCTAACTTCTTTCGGCGAGGCAATTTGATCGCGCTACGGGAGATGGCGCTGCAGCGAGTGACGCGTGCGGTCGATCGCAGCCTCGATGATTATGTCAAGCGCAAAAAGTTGGGCGCCAAGTGGACAGTGGCTGAAAAGATTGCAGTCTGCATCAGCGCGAATTCACAGGCTCATGACCTGATCGCGCGTGGCGCACGATTGGCCGAGGCATTGGATGCGGAACTGTATGTGATTCATGTCAAGACCGCAGGTGATGACCGCCAAGAACGCAAACAGCATCTGGATCCGGCATTGCAGTTTGCACGTAATATCGGAGGCGCGGTGATCCCCCTGGAAGGCACAGACACAGCGCGGACGACTGCGACTTTCATTCGTGAGAATCGAATTACGCAAGCAATCATCGGCCGATCCGCGACACACGGCCTTAAGAGCTACCTGTATTATCTGGCGCTGCAAAGGTTTATGTCCGAAGCGCCGCATGTTGATCTGCACATTGTCACTCAGGAGGTTCAGTGAATCGGATTCTGGTCGTGGATGACGAGCCGCAAATCCGACGAATGCTGCGCACCGCACTGCAGAGCAGCGGGTACGAGGTCTTGCTTGCCGCCGATGGTGCAGAAGGTCTGAAGCAATTTGAGATCGCCTCGCCTGACTTGATCGTTACGGACCTTGCCATGCCGGGTGTGAACGGCTTGGAGCTGACGCAGTCGGTGCGCCGTCGAACCTCGACGCCGATTATTGTGCTAAGCGTACGGAATTCGGATGCTATGAAAGTCAATGCCCTGGACGAAGGTGCAGACGATTACCTGACGAAGCCGTTCAGCGTGCCTGAGTTGCTGGCACGCGTCCGCGCACAACTTCGACGCGTGCCTGACAATGCGCCTGAACCGGCGCGCATCGTCACCGGTGATTTCATCGTGGACGCGGATGCGCATACGATCAGCGTGCAAGGAAGCCCTGTCCGCCTGACCCCAAAAGAGTTCGATTTGATGTTATTGCTGGCGCGTGCTCCGGGCCGGGTACTCACGCATAAGTTCCTTCTGCGTGCGATTTGGGGTCCTGCTGGGGATGAGCAGCCCGAGTATTTGCGTGTGCTGATTGCCGGACTTCGCAAGAAGATTGAGCGTGGCGATGGCAAACATTACATTGAGAGTGAGCCCTGGGTGGGTTATCGCTTCCTGCCGGATGGCAGAGACGAGTCAGTCTGAAGTTTTTACGACTTCTTTACATCTTCTCTACGGACTTTCTATGGTCTCGAAGACTGAAATAGTTTTCGAGGTTAGTTATGAACCGCTCTGTCCCACTGGTTGCCGTTCTTGCGCTGAGCACGGCAGCCACTTGTATGCACGCACAATCCGCATCCTCAGACACAGGTGTGCCGGATCGTGCTGCTGAAATTCGTGCACTGCACCAGCAGCTTGACGCCATTGCCGCACGCCTGAATGCTCTGGAGCAGCAGAGGCAGCCTGACACTACGGCGATGAGTGAGACAGGTCCTGTAGTATCCAGCGCAGGTAGCGAGCCTTCAGCCCAGGCAGCACAAGCGGCCACGATCAGTCGTAATCAGGATTTGGAAACGGACCGGCAAACACTCAGCTTCTTCCGTGGTACCACGCTGAACTTCGGTGTGGACGGTTATTACGGCTACAACTTCAATGCGCCAATCGGCCGAGTAAACCTGTTGCGGGCCTACGACGTCACGTCAAACAGCTTCAACATCAATCAGGCGAGCATCGTGGTGGAGCACTTGCCCACCCCGGAGCAGCGGTTTGGTGGCAGGCTAGATCTGCAATTTGGCCAGGCTACGGAGACCTTGCAGGGCTCTTCCGTGAACGAGCAGCGCCCGCAGGTGTGGCGCAACCTGTTCCAGGCTTACGGAAGCTACCTTGCTCCGATCGGCTCCGGTTTGCAGCTGGACTTCGGCAAATTTAGCAGTTCGCTTGGTAACGAAGGGAACTACACCAAAGACCAGATCACTTACTCGCGCGCCTACAGCTTCAATTACCTGCCGTTTTATCACACGGGTCTGCGTGCGAACTACAATGTTACGCCGAAGCTGAACGTGGCGTATTGGCTCGTGAATGGGGCCAATGACACCGAGGACCTGAACGGATTCAAGTCACAGGCGTTTCTGTTCACCATGAAACCTGCTTCGACTCTGACCTGGAACGTGAATTATTACTTTGGGCAGGAAGCTCGTGACAACCTGACGACGCTTAACCCGACGCTGCCGACATCGCCCACGCAACCAGGCTTGCCAACAGCGAACATAACTCCGGCTCCGAATGGCCGCGAACACATCTTCGATACCTACGCGACCTGGAACGCCAGCCCGAAACTGACGCTGATCGGTGAGGCGGACTATGTGCTGAACCGTTCCGTGTCGCAGCAACAGCCGCCCCGAGTTGTAATCGGCAGCATGACCGCACGGTATGCGCTTCCGCATAGCTCGAATCTGGGTGGCCGCTTTGAATACTTCGATGATCGTGGCGGCCTGTTCAGCGGGCAGACCCAGGCGTTGAAAGAGGGCACCATTAGCCTGGACCACACCTTTGCGCCGGGCTTTCTGGCCCGTGCCGAGTACCGCCGCGATTTTTCGAATCAGCGTTTCTTTCTGACAGACACGCCGAATGCGCTCGTGCATGTACAGAGCACGGCAACGCTCGGCCTGGTGTTCTGGTGGGGTACGAAACAAGGTAGTTGGTAACCCGGAGGTGGTCGTGCTCGACATTGTCGCTCTTCTAACGTTTCTCATTTTGTTCCCGGCCTGCCTGTTTTATGTGATCGGCTGCGACCGGCTGAAAGGAAAGCACTAATGCTGCTTAACACATTCCTGCTTGCCATCTGTACGGCTTTGCTGGTGTATCTCGTCTACGCCTTGCTGCGTCCGGAGAAGTTCTGATGACTCTGAATGGCTGGTTACAAATTTTCTTGTTCATGGCTGCGGTGTTGCTGCTAGCCAAGCCAATGGGCGGTTATCTCACTCGTGTGTTCGAGCGCAGAAGGACTTTGCTCGATCCCGTACTCGATCCGTGCGAACGATTGCTGTACCGGATCACAGGTGTGAACGCAGAAAAGGAGATGCGCTGGACGGAATACGGTACGGCAATGCTGGTGTTCAGCGCCGCTACCCTTGCGCTCACTTATGTGATTGAGCGCCTGCAGCACATGCTGCCGCTGAATCCGCAGCACTTGGCTTCAGTAGAACCAGCGCTTGCCCTCAACACTGCAATTTCGTTTACAACCAACACGAACTGGCAGAGTTATGTGCCGGAAGCAACAATGAGCTATCTGACGCAGATGCTCGGCCTTGCCACGCATAACTTCTGGTCGGCCGCAGTAGGGCTTGCGTTGGCAATTGCCTTCATCCGAGGTGTTTCGCGGCGCGAATCCGACACTCTGGGGAACTTCTGGGTGGACCTGACACGGGGGACGACGCGTGTGCTGCTGCCGATTTCCATCGTGTTTTCGATTGTTCTGGTCTCGCAAGGTGTGATTCAAAACTTCCGCTCGTACGACACGGTGAAACTGATTGAGCCTCAGACGGTAACCGGTTCTGACGGCAAGACCGCAACGGTCACTACCCAGACGATTGCTCAAGGGCCAGTCGCCTCACAGGAAGCGATCAAGATGCTGGGCACGAACGGCGGTGGGTTCTTCAACGCAAACAGCTCACATCCGTTTGAAAATCCGACACCACTTACGAACCTGCTTCAGATGATTTCTATCTTCCTGATACCTGCAGGCCTTGCCATCACGCTTGGACAGATGACCGGATCGCCAAAGCATGGTTGGGCCGTGCTGGCTGCAATGGTCACGCTATGGTTTGTAGGAGTCTTTGTCTGTTTTTGGGCCGAAGCGCATCCCAACGTGCTGCTGCATGGAGTAGACCAGCATGTATCCGCATTGCAAGCCGGCGGGAATATGGAAGGAAAAGAGGTTCGTTTCGGTATCGCGAACTCCGCACTGTTTGCCACCGTTACCACAGACGCAAGCTGCGGTGCGGTGAACAGCATGCATGACAGCTTTATGCCGCTGGGCGGCATGGTGCCAATGGTAAATATCCTGCTTGGCGAGATTGTGTTTGGCGGCGTGGGGGCAGGCCTGTACGGCATGCTGATCTTCGTCATCATGGCCGTCTTTATCGCCGGGCTGATGGTTGGCCGCACACCTGAATACCTTGGCAAGAAGATCGAAGCTTTCGACGTACAGATGTCCATGCTGTACCTGCTGATCTTCCCGCTGATTATTCTGGGCTTCGCGGCCATCGCAGTGCTGATGCCTAATCTAGGTCTGGGCAGCCTGGCGAATCACGGCCCGCACGGATTGAGCGAGATCCTCTATGCATACACATCCGCTGTTGGCAACAACGGCTCGGCATTCGCGGGTCTGAATGCCAACACTCACTGGTTCAACTACTCGCTTGGCGTGGCTATGTTTCTGGGTCGATTTTTTATGATCGTTCCGATGCTCGCCGTGGCCGGCAATTTAGCTCGCAAAAAAATCGTTCCGGCTTCCGCAGGTACGTTCCCGGTGACTACACCGTTGTTCACGCTGCTGCTCACAGGAGTCATCGTCATCGTGGGTGCGCTCACTTTCTTCCCGGCGCTCTCACTTGGGCCTGTTCTGGAAGACCTTCTGCTGCGTGCGGGTCACGCGTTCTAATTCGGAAAGGAAAGCTGAAATGTCTGCATCGCAGAACCGCCGCTCTATGTTTGAAGGCAAAATCGTGCGCCGCGCGGCTAGCGACGCGTTTCGAAAGCTGAGTCCGCGCTTGATGATGCGGAACCCCGTAATGTTTGTGGTCGAGATAGGCAGCGTGCTGACAACGGTGCTGCTGGTTGTGAACGCCCTGCACGGTCGAACCGACCTGCGCTTCAACTTGCAGATCACTTTGTGGCTATGGTTCACCGTGCTGTTCGCTAACTTTGCGGAAGCGATGGCGGAAGGGCGAGGCAAGGCGCAGGCGGATGCACTTCGCGAAGCGAAGTCGGAAACTACAGCGTACCGCCTGAGCAAGGACCGCGACTCTCTGGAGGAGATACCCAGCTCGCAACTTCGCGTAAACGACTTGGTTCGTGTCACTGCCGGACAAATGGTTCCTGGCGATGGCGAAGTCACAGAAGGAGTTGCTTCTGTTGACGAGTCGGCCATCACCGGTGAATCTGCGCCGGTGATCCGAGAAGCTGGAGGTGATCGATCCGCGGTAACGGGAGGCACCCGCGTCCTGTCCGACGTGATTACGGTGCGCATCACTTCGAATCCCGGTGAAACGTTCCTTGACCGGATGATCGCGCTGGTCGAAGGAGCCGAGCGACAGAAGACACCGAATGAGATTGCACTCAACATTCTGCTTGCCGGGCTCACGATCATCTTCCTGCTTGCGGTGGTCACGTTGCAGCCGTTCGCTGTATATTCCGGTGCGCCGCAAACAGTGTTCGTGCTTATCTCACTGCTGGTTTGCCTGATTCCAACAACGATCGGGGGGCTGCTCTCAGCAATCGGTATCGCCGGCATGGATCGACTGGTACAGCACAATGTGCTTGCCACGTCTGGCCGAGCGGTGGAGGCCGCTGGTGACGTGAACACGTTGCTGCTGGACAAGACGGGCACCATTACGATTGGCAACCGGCAAGCGTCGGAGTTCCTGACCGCACCCGGCATCCGTGAAGAGGTGCTCGCGGACGCTGCGCAGTTGTCCTCTCTAACAGACGAAACGCCGGAGGGTCGCTCCATCGTGGTGCTCGCCAAAGAGCGTTACAACCTGCGCGGCCGCGAACTGGCGCAGATGAATGCGGAGTTCATTCCATTCTCCGCGACCACACGGATGAGCGGCATCGAGGTAGACGGTCGCAGCATCCGCAAAGGAGCGGTGGACGCGATTGCGCGATACCTGCAGGAGCATGGTTCACAGTTGCCGGGGGAAGTGCGCGCATCGGTGGAAGCGGTAGCAAACAGTGGCGGAACACCGCTCGTGGTCGCCGAGAATGGCCAGGCGCTCGGGGTCATTCACCTGAAGGATGTCGTCAAGGGCGGAATGCGTGAACGGTTTGATCAGCTTCGCGCCATGGGCATCCGCACCGTGATGATCACGGGAGACAACCCTTTAACCGCCGCCGCCATTGCCCGCGAGGCTGGCGTGGATGACTTTCTGGCCGAAGCCAAACCTAAAGACAAGATGGATTTAATCAAGCGCGAGCAGGCAGACGGCAAGCTTGTTGCCATGACCGGCGACGGAACCAACGACGCACCTGCGCTCGCCCAAGCCGATGTCGGCGTTGCTATGAACTCTGGCACACAAGCTGCCAAAGAAGCCGGGAACATGGTCGATCTGGACTCGAATCCGACGAAGCTTATTGAGATCGTAGGCATTGGCAAACAACTGCTGATGACGAGAGGCGCACTTACCACTTTTTCCATTTCGAACGATGTGGCAAAGTACTTCGCGATCATTCCGGCCATGTTCGCCGGCGTCTTTCCCGTGCTGAACACACTGAATGTGATGCACCTGCATAATGCGCACTCCGCGGTGTTGTCTGCCGTGATTTTTAACGCGCTCATCATCATCGGTCTTATCCCGCTGGCTTTGCGAGGTATTGGCTACAAGCCGATGTCCGCCGCGGCCCTGCTACGCCGCAATCTGATGGTGTATGGATTCGGGGGTATTGTCATCCCGTTTATTGGAATTAAAATCATCGACCTCATCATTACAGCGCTTCATCTTGCATAGGACACACCATGAAAACGCACTTACGCATTGCCTGCCTGTACACGCTTGTGAGCGCCATTCTGCTCGGTTTGATTTATCCCGCTGCCATCACCGGCGTTGCGCAACTGCTTTTCCGCGATAAAGCAAACGGTCAACTTATCACGCAAGGTGGTGAGTTGATCGGCTCCAGGATCATCGGCCAGCCATTCACGGGTCCCAGGTACTTTCACAGCCGACCGTCAGCGGCTGGCACCGGTTACGATGCTTCCGCGTCGTCCGGCTCCAATCTTGCGCCGACGAACAAAGCACTTATCGACCGTGTGAGTGCGAGCGTCATGCAGGAACGCGGGACCTCGGACGTTCCGATCGATCTTGTAACCGCATCCGCATCCGGGCTTGATCCAGACATCAGTCCAGCGGCAGCACTTTACCAGGTGGACCGTTTGTCGGCACAGTTGAAGATACCGCGCGAAACTCTGATCGCTCTCGTTGAGCATCAGGCACGCGCTCGCCAGTTGGGACTACTAGGCGAACCCACGGTAAACGTATTGGAGCTGAACCTTGCGTTGCGTCGTCTGCACCCTGCAGACCAGCCATGATCCTAAGATGTGCACCGGCGTCAGTCCTGCACGTGGGCTGCAACCCACATAGAAACACACACAAAGCGGTGAATGTGAGCATGATCATGGTTAGGCCGCGTAGCGCTCCGTGACGGCGTAATATCTCGGCGAGCAATTGCCTTGTGCGGGGTTGTACGGCCCAACCGTGTCGAGCCTAATGCATGCAGAAGGGCGACTCTGCATCCGCAGCTGTCCTCATGCGACGTGCCAGGCGCTGAGCCGGCCGGGCCAACTCGCCTAGCGACGGCCAGTCCTGGGAGAGCTCCTCCATCCTGTTTGCAACTGCGGCGCACTGACGCCATTCGATGGCGCCGCCGGTGGATGCGGCTTCGATGAAGCTGTGAATCGGGTCAGTGCCAAATGTTGGTTTCTTGCGTGTCGCTACCTCGAGGCGGTCACAGAAGCGCTTGTACGAAATGTAGGTGGCGAAGGGCGAAGCGTAGCTCATTCAGCAGAGATACTGCTTTGTCGCGTTGGAACATATCACCCGGATGATGTATTCCCACTACCAAAAAGTTTTCCACGTGCGACAGCGACGCTTCTGACACTACGTCGCTCTCGGAGAGTTTCTGGCAGTCTGAGCCAGATGCAGGCAGCAAGAGCGAATACCAGGCTGCTCACCAGCATGCCGGCACGCAATCCAAAGTGCTCTGCGATGGCACCGGTAATGAGTGGCGAGAAGAAACTGACGAGACGTCCCCAGTTGAAGATGGAGCTTGCAGTGGACTTCAGATGCGGTGGATACAATTCGGCCAGCCAGGGCCCCCAGATCACACTTGCGGAAAGCGCAAAGCCATATAGGTTGCCAAGCGCAATCATGACCATCTGATTTCCGGGCACACTGAGATATGCGACGATCGAGCACGCAGTGATGAAGAAGCCGATCGCGCCGGTGCGCCGCCCAAATCGATCGCTGACGCCGCCCCAGAAGAACCCGCCAAGAATATTGCCCGCGAACTGCGCGGCGACCAGATGACCTACGTCCTGCTTGGGCAGGTGCTTCACGTTGAGCAGGTACGTTGTGAGCCAGCCGCTGAACGCCTGATATGCGAAAAAGTTCAGCCCGGTCATGCTGGCAAGCAGAAGTGTTTGCCGCCGCAGCGTGGGTGTGAAAAGCTCAGCGATTGGCAGTTTGCCGGGGCCGCTCTTCGCAACGCGCTCGCTCGTGGGGATGACCAGGTAGGCAAGTCCGGCGAGCAGAACGGGAGGCATTCCACCCACCCAGAGCAGCGTGTGCCAGTGGTGCCTGCCGAGGTGGCCGAAGGCGATACCGAGCGTAATGATTGCCCCCGAGAACGTGGCGTTGATGGCGCTCGCCAGCTTGCCGCGAAGCGTGGGACGAAAAAGCTCCACATAGATGCCGACGACTACGGGAAAGCTGCCGCCCAGGAAAAGTCCTAGCACGAAGCGTTGCAGCAAGAGGCCGCTGTAGGAGGTGACCAGCGTGCCCGCAAGCAGCAGCAAGCCGTACCCACCCATGACCACGACAAGCATGTTGCGTTTGCCGAGTCGATCTGCCAGTTGCCCTATGGATAGTGCGCCGATCAATGCGCCGGCGCCTTGCGCCGAGTAGGCCGAGCCGGCCTGGGTGAGGGTGAGGCCGAGGCTGGCGCGAAAGAGCGGACGCAGCACATCGACCGTGTTCCAGGCCCAACCGTAGAAGAACTCCGCGATCAGCAGAAAGCTGAAGGCCGTGAGCCTACGCCATAGCGGCAGGGTAAGGATTAGCGCGCCTCCGCGCCCTGGCAATGGCGAGACAACCGCCGCGTCATCAGTCTGCACCAATGCTACCGGTTCCGCATTGCTGGCAAGGGTTCCAGGAACATGTACAGCACTCATGCGAACCACACTTCATTCATCACGGGAACACCTTCAAGCGATTAGTGCGCCAGCGTCAGGCAGCAGCCCGTTGCATCGCACTCAGCTTCAACTGCACCAGCATGGAAAGCTCGTCATACAGCGTCCACTCGTCGATAATTTTGCCGTCGCGCACGTGAAGGTGCGTGAAGCCCATCACGACGAGCTTGAAGCCGGTGGGAGCGCCCAGCGATCCGTAGCCGAGATGGTGACCGTCGAGAACCCAGCGGATGGCGACTTTGGTGCCGCCCTCTTCGCTATCGACGGAGCAGATGTGCTGTGGGACGTAGGCGCAGTCAGGGATGGTGGCAACAAGGCGCATGGTTTGCTGCATGACCGCCGCGGGCCCGTAGAGTTCGCGCATCAGCGGCCCGTGCCACTGGCAGTTGGAAGCATAGATTTCGCCAATCTTGCCGAACATGCGCTTGTTGAAGATGTGGTGAAGCCAGCGAAGGACTTCTGCTTCGAGATCGGTATGGGCGAGGGAGAGGTCGGGTTCGGTTTCAGGCGGATACTGACCGAGGAGGCGGCGGTTCTCCGCGATCTCGACTACGGCTTCGCCGCTGTCGGATTTTTTTCGGGCGATGGTGGCGGCGTACTCGTGCGGATCGATGCCGAGCTGGATGAGCTGGGCCATGTTGTCGCGCGCGACCCACTCGCGGTAAATCTTGTTTTCCAGGATCATGCAGTCGACGATGGTGCGCGTGACAAAGGTGCGCCCTGTCGGCTTGCCGAAGATGCCGTACTCGGTATGCCGGCCCGTGCCGTGGGTCATGTGTGAGGTGTAGAAGCCGTCGGTATCGTTGCCACGCCAAACAATAGAGGTGGCCATGCCGCGGCGATCGGGGAGTTCGACGATGCGTTGGATGGTCTCGCGGACGATGCTTTCGCGGTCATACATGGTGCCCAGCACTCCATACAGAACGCAGTTGTGCGTGTAATGCGTGTAGATGAGACCGACATCGCGCTCATCCCAGATGCGGTGCGTGCAGCGGACGATGTAGTCGACAATGTCGGTGTAGACGGGATCGAAGCCTCGCATGCTCTGCACGCGGGAACGATCTGTCGGTACAAGCTCTGTGAAATCGCGGCGCTCGACTTGCAGCACTTTGTTGTCGTGCTTTCCCGCTGCGGTTTGTTCATTCTGCTGCTTGCTCACTCGTTCTCCCGTTCCCTGCTGCTGTGCGCCGCTTCGTAACCGGCATGGACATCCGCGGCCTTCAGTATGTGGAACCATGCTGCCACAGCAGCAGCTACTTCGTCCGGTTCTTCCAGTAACGCAAAGTGACCAGCGCCGGGCAACATGACGCAGGTGCTCTGCGGAAGCGCCGCGACCAGGTCCTGCTGCGCGGCGGGCGGGCACAGCACATCCGCCGCGCCGGCAATCACGAGCACCGGGCAGGCCACAGCCGCCAGGCGCGGGCGAAAGTCTGAACGCCGCAGCGCCATCTCCGTCTGGAGTGCAAATGTAACGTGATCGAAACTCTCGGCCATCCGCTCAAGCAGTGGAAGGGTGTGCGCATCGTTCGGTGCGCCGCCATACTCTGGCCACAGGCGCTCGCGTATAAACCGTGACATCGGCGTGGCGCGGCAAGCTGCAACGGTGGCGCGACGGCCGGCATGACGCTCCGGCGGAACCGGTGAAGGTATGGTGCTCAAAAGCACAAGGCCGCGCACCCGTGCTGGAGCATGCAGGGCTGCCTCCATAGCCACCATGCCTCCCAGGGAGAAGCCAAGGAGTGCGAAGCGTTCAGGAGCCCGGGCCAGCACCTCCGCTGCTGCATCTTCCAGCGAGCGCGCTTTCGTCGTGAGGATCACCTTTGTTGGAATCGAAAGGAGCCGCTGCTGCAGTGGCGCAAAGATGCGCGCATCGCACAATGTGCCGGGCAGCAGCAGCAGAGGCATGGCCGCAGTTTCGGTTATGTGTCTTACGACTGGCACTGGAAAACGCTAGCATGCGGCAGGTACGAGCGGCTACGCGGAGCTTCGTTCCGCACGCCGGTGCGAGGCCTCAGTACAATAAGTCCGTTCGGCAGACCGCGTGATTCTGCCGCTTTGGAAGGACACCATGCCACACACCAATCCATCAACCTGGACGCAGGAAGCGATGCGCGAACGCCTGGTCCGCTATGCCGATCTGCAGGCCTGCCGCACTGCTTTTATCGACACACGCACGCCTGGCTCGACGGAAAAGGAAAACTTTACCATTGTTGGTCCCGGCGTCTCCGAAAGCCCGGACCAGCACGTGCACATTCGCGAGAAACATGGCTTCAACATCGGTGGTGCGCGCCAGCCGTTCGGTTGCGTCAACTCGCAGCACAGCCACGACACGGCAGAGGTTTTCGTGGTGCACACAGGTCACTGGCGGCTGCACTTCGGACCCAACAAGGAAGACGGATCACTCGACATTGGACCGGGCGATGTGGCCTCTGTGCCGATCCACATGTTCCGCGGCTTCAGCAAGCTGGACGAAGGCAAAGGGTTTTTATGGATGCCGCTGGGGCAGGATGATCCCGGCAAGGTGACATGGGCGCCGGCTGTCTTTAAGGCCGCCGAGGATCACGGCTTGAAGCTCGCCAAAGGTGGCAAGCTGATCGACACAACTGGCGGTAACTACGAGCTAAGAGACGTCGAACTGGAAACGCCGCCGACCGGCGAGGCGTTGGAGCAACTGAAGACGCCTTCGCTCGACAGGCTCGCGCAGTGCCTGGTCCGTGGAATGGACATGCAGCCGAATCCTGATTCGCCGCTGGCGGCCGAAGGTGTAGAAGAAGCCGGCGTGATCGTACCGCAAACGACGTCGGACGCGTTTCCAGCGGGGCCGATCTTGGGATGGTGGCCGCACGACTTCAACCTGCGCCGGCTGACGCTGCAGACGGGTGCTTACATTCCGTTGCACGCGCGCAAGGAAGTGGAGGTGCTGTTCGTGCAGAGCGGCACGGTCGAGATCTGCTGGCGCAACGCAGACTCAGAAGAGTCGCTGGTGATGGGCGCGGGCGACACGCTCTCAATGCCGGTTGGTGTGCAGCATAGCTTTCGCAATACGGCTTCAGGACCTGCTGTGCTCTTCGTGGTCCGCGGCACAGAGGACCCGCGGATGCCTGTGTTCGCATCCGCTTCAGTCAGCGAATTGAGAGGTGCTTCCGCGTAGGTTGATCCCACACAAGCGAAAAGGCCCATGCGCTGAACGACGCATGGACCTTGTTGTTGACCGTTACCGCGTGAGCGCGGCAAAGGTCGCCGCTTTACGATCGACACGAATGGCCGCGGCACGCCGATGACCTTCCAAACCTTCGCTGGCGCTCTGGCGAGTTGCCGGCGGCGCAACCAGGTCGACGGCGCTTTCGTCCAGCCACTGGTGCGTGGCAATCTTCACGTACGAGCCCACCCACAGGCCGCCGGTATAGCGGCCCGCGTGCATCGTCGGCAGGGTGTGATTGGTGCCCACGCATTTGTCGCTGTACACCACGCTGGCATTTTGCCCGATGAAAAGTGATCCGTAGTTGCGCAGTTTTTTCGCGAACTCACGCGGATTATGGGTGTGCACCTGCAGGTGCTCGGCCGCGATGAAGTCGGAGTACGCGATCATGGCCGCTTCGTCCTTACAAACGGTGATCTCGCCGTAGTTGGTCCAGCTTTCCCCGGCGATCTTAGCGGTCGAAAGGGTTTCAAGCTGCCGTACCACCTCCTGCGCGGTTGCATTCGCAAGCGCCTCATCTGTGGTGATCAGGCCCACGCGGGTGCGCACGTCGTGCTCGGCTTGTGCCAACAGGTCTGTTGCAATTAACTCCGGATCGCCCGTGCTGTCGGCGACGACGAAAATTTCCGACGGCCCGGCGAGCTGGTCGATGCCGACCGGTCCGAAAACCTGGCGCTTGGCCTCATTGACAAAGGCGTTGCCGGGGCCGACGATTTTGTTCACCTGCGGTACGCTCTCCGTTCCGAAAGCCATGGCCGCAATCGCCTGGGCTCCGCCGATGCGGAAGATACGGTCTGCACCGGACAGATGGCAGCCCGCGATCATGGCCGGGTGGGCGTTCGGAGGTAAGCAGGCGATCACCTCGTCGCAGCCCGCGACCTTACCGGGCACAATGGTCATGATGGGTGCCGACAGCAGCGGAAACCGGCCGCCCGGCACGTAAGCACCAACACGCTCGATGGGGATGACGCGATGCCCCAGGTGCAGGCCGGGCAGGGCTTCTATCTCCAGCGGCTGAATGGTTTGCAACTGTGCTTCAGCGAAACGGCGCACGTTTGCAATCGCAAACTCCGTGTCCTCACGCGTCTGCTTCTCGAGCGAATTCACCGCCGCTTTGCGATCGGCATAGCTCACTTCGAACTGGTCCAGGTCGGCTTTGTCGAATCGTTGTGAGTATTCGCGGATCGCTGCGTCGCCGCGCTTTTGCACGGCTTGCAAGATCTCCTGCACGAGCCCAACAACATCGGCGGTGTCTGCTATCGAGCTGCGTCCCGGCGCTTTCGTGTAGCGCACCCGTCCTTCAAACCCTGCCGGAAATTGCTCCGTACTCATCTCTCCTATACCTCTCGTCCTTACTAGTGTTTCACGCGATGCGCCAGGTCACGTGCGCCAGCAAGCAGGAAGGCGTGGTCCGAGCCAAGCAAAAAGAGTAAGGCGCCACGCTCGCGCCAGTACTGCACATCCTCAACCCGCGCCAGGAACATGCCAACAGGCTTGCCCGCTGCTACAGAGGCTGCTACGACGCGCTCGACTGCGGCGATCACGCGTGGGTCGTCCTGACTACTCGCCCCGTAGGCGACGGTCAAATCCACTCGGCCTATGAACAAGGCGTCGATGCCCTCCACGGCCGCAATGGCGTCAATGGAATCGACCGCCTCGGGATCTTCGATCTGCGCGATTACGACGGTGCGCGCCGCACTTGCATTTTTGTGCTGTGCCATCGCTACGGTGGTATATCCCGCAGCGCGCGACGATCCCGCGTAGCCCCGCCCGGCTTGCCCGTAATGTGCGGAGCGCACGACTGCCTCAGCGTCTGCCGCGGAACGTACGTGCGGGATCACCACGCCGGTCGCGCCGCAGTCAAGCGCATTCAGCACGTGCTCAGGCGCGGCAGACGGCACGCGCACCAACACGTCCATGCCAGCCGCGCGTGCCGCCATGATGCAAACATCCAACGTGCCGCGGTCGAATGGCGCGTGCTCGGCATCCAGGCATACGCAGTCCAAAGGCGTCAGCGCCAACACCTCGACGACGATCGGCGAAGGCGTCTTGACGAAGGTGCCAACGATCGTCTCGCCGGAAGCAAGCCGCGACTTCAGCGACGAAGCGCTCACGCCGCCTTCCACAGCCGCTCGCTCGCGATTGCCGCGCCCTCGGCCAAAGTGGCAAGCTTGGCGTACACAATCTCCGGGTCCACGGCACCGTACCCTGCAAAAGTAGAGAAACCGCAATCCGTTCCGGCCATGACGCGATCGCGGCCCACAATGTTGGCGAACTGCTCGATGCGCAGCGCGACCACCTGCGGATGCTCAATAAAGTTGGTCGTCGAGTCGATGACGCCGGGGATCAAGACGCGGTCTTCTGGGATCAAATGAAGCATCTCGCGGAAGTACGTCCAGTCGTGCTGATGGCGCGGGTTCGCTGTTTCGAAGAGCAGACCTTGCGGCTTTGCTTTCATCAGCACGGGCAGGATCGTGCCCATCTCCACATCGCAATGGTGCGGACCTTCGTAGTTGCCCCAGCACACGTGCATGCGGACCCGGTCGCCGGGCAGGTTGCGCAACGCGTGATTCAGCACATCGACGTGGCGCTCAATCAGCTTCAGGTACTCAGGCTCGCTGCGGTCCTTGTACATCATGTGCCTGCCCAAGCCCAGGTCGGGGCTGTCGAGTTGCAGAACGAACCCAGCCGCGACGATCGCCTCGTACTCGGGCCGCATCGCCTCGGCCAGAGCCTCGAGGTAAGCGTCCTCTGTCGGGTAGAAATCGTTGGGTTGAAACAGTGCGATCACACCCGGAGAAGCTGCATTCATGAACGCGCCCGCAGGTTTGTGCTCCGCCATGGCACGCTTCAGGTGCGTGACGTCTTCCTCAAGCGGTTCCAACGTTTTCGGTTCCACTGAGCCCACGCAGCGCGGACGCCGATAGGTAGGTGTGCCGCCACCACGAGCCTGCCGTTCCAGAAACGACGGGAAAGCCTCAAGATCCGCCGGCGGCGTGCGCGGGCTGTCGCCATCGAAGCCTGTAATGCGGTCCTTGATGTAGGTGGCATACGAGATCTTCGACATCTCGCCGTCTGACACCAGATCCACGCCAGCCTTGACCTGCCTCGCCACGCACGCATTCACGGCTTCGCCGATGACCCGGTCGAACACTTCTGGGTCCACGGCCTCCTCACGCTCGTGCGCGAAGATCAGGTCCGTCACCTCGCGGCTGCGCGGGAGAGAGCCGACGTGCGTTGTCAAAATACGATCTGAAGTCATCTTTTCCTTGCCTCTTGCACTCAATCCGCGGTCCACCCGCCGTCCACCACAAGGCTTGTACCGGTCACCATGGCAGATGCGGCTGACGCCAGAAAGACCACGGCACCCATTAGGTCTTCGACGATGCCCATCCGCCCTAACTTTATCTTCTCCAGTACTTGCTGCTGGAAGCCTTCCGCCTGCAGAAACGGCCGAGTCAGCTCCGTTTCTGTGAAAGTAGGCGCGATCGTGTTCGAACGGATTCCATGCGGCGCCAAATCCAGCGCCATCGCTTTGCTCATGCCTTCCAGTGCCCATTTCGAAGCACAGTACAATGTGCGCTCGCGGCCGCCGACATGACCCATTTGCGATCCCATGTGGATGAGCGAACCGCGCCTGCCAGCCGCGATCATGCTACGAACCACCGCCTGCGCTGCAAAGAAGGCAGAACGCACGTTCAGGTTCATCACCGCGTCAAAGTCCTCCGCTCCTACCTTATGCATCGGCATGGGCCGGTTGGTTCCGGCATTGTTCACCAGAATGTCGAAGGCCGGCTGCGCTGCGATTGCCTGCTGCAACTCCAGGATATCCAACAGGTCACACACCAACGCCTCTGCACTGCCGCCGCCGATCTGGATCGCGTTCGCAGCTGCTTCGATCTCCGCGCCCGATCGCGCCAGCAATACGACATGCGCACCTGCCTGCGCGAGTGCCGCTGCGCACCCCAGCCCGATGCCACGGCCCGCTCCGGTCACCAGCGCACGTTGCCCATCCAACCGAAGCGATGGTGTTTCCGGCAATTTGGGTAAGGCAATGATGTTCTGCCGGCTCATACCGCCGCTGGCTGCGCATCTTCCGCAGGTGCCGCCTGCGGCTGCACCGCGCTTGCATATGGCACTTCGCGATGGCCATAACGGCGCACGCGTAAGTTCGCCTGCTCACCATGTCCCGCAAACCCTTCCAGCGCGCACAGACGCGAGCACACCTCGCCCACTGTGGCCGACGCATTGTCTGTTAGCACGCGCTGATAGGTGCATGTCTTCAGAAATTTGCCGACCCACAATCCACCCGTGTAGCGCGCCGCCTTGCGGGTCGGCAACGTATGGTTTGTGCCGATCACCTTGTCGCCATAAGCTACGTTGGTGCGCGGCCCAAGGAAGAGCGCGCCGTAATTCGTCATGTGCCTTAGAAAATAGTCGGGGTCGCGCGTCATAACCTGCACGTGCTCTGAGGCGAGGTCGTCGGCGATGCGCACCATCTCCTCATCGCTTTCGGCAACGATCACTTCGCCGTGTGTATCCCAGGCCGCCCGCGCAATCGCCGCTGTCGGCAATACCTGCAAGAGTCGCTCGATCTCCTGCATTGTTTCTTTTGCAAGTCTGCGCGAAGTCGTCAGCAGGATCGCCGGGCTGTCCGGACCGTGCTCGGCCTGACCCAGCAGATCGGTCGCGCACATCTCGCCGTCCACTGTGTCGTCCGCGATCACCAGCGTCTCGGTCGGTCCGGCGAACAGATCGATTCCCACGCGGCCGAAAAGTTGCCGCTTGGCTTCCGCGACAAACGCGTTTCCCGGCCCGACCAGCATGTCTACGGACGCGATTGTCTCTGTGCCAAGCGCCATGGCCGCGATCGCCTGCACGCCACCCAGGCAGTAGATTTCATCTGCGCCCGCCATCGCCTGTGCGGCGACAATTGCTGCAGCGGGTTTGCCTGCGAAGGGTGGAGCGCACGTGACCACCCGTCCTACACCCGCCACCTTTGCCGTGATGACGGACATGTGTGCCGATGCGAGCAACGGATACTTTCCACCTGGCACATAGCAGCCCGCGGCATTCACCGGGATGTGCCGATGCCCCAGGACCACGCCGGGCAGCGTCTCTACCTCGACCTCTTGCATGGAGTCACGCTGAATCTGGGCAAAATTACGCACCTGCTTCTGCGCAAACTCAATATCGTGCACATCCTGTGAACTCAGCGAACCGATACACCCGTTGATCTCCTGCGGGCTCAGTCTGTAAGTGTCGCGATCCCATCCATCGAACCGTACGCTCAACTCGCGTATCGCGGCATCTCCACGCGCCGCTACGTCGGCCAAGATGCGTTCGACTGTCTCGCGCACCTGCGCATCCCGGTCCTGCCGCGCGGAGGCGGTCGCGCCCCGCTTCAAGGGTGTCGCCATACAGAGATATTCTCCCCGAAGTAGAAGGTATCGCACCCGGTATACAGTGTCGGTACACACGTTGCCAACCGACGCGCCCGGCATGTTGTTGCCGTGGAGGTGGACCGGTTGAACGGCGCCCGGAGCAGCCAGCCTTTATGCAAGCAATCAGTCGACGACAGTTCCTTCAACAAACCGTACTTGCCGCCGGCGCGACCGCCTTTCCGGAATTTGCGAAGGGGCAGGCCAACATGCCGCTGCATTCCTTGTCGATCACAGAAATTGCCGCGTGTATTCGCCGGAGAGAACTCACATCGATCGCGCTCGTGGGCGACCTGCTCGAGCGTATCGACGCGCTTAACCCGAAGCTGAACGCCTTTATCACTGTGTGCCGTGAGAACGCCCTGCGCGTTGCTGCCACACTCGACACGGAAGCGGCTGCCGGACGTTTTCGAGGGCCGCTGCACGGTGTGCCGATCGCGGTCAAGGACAACATCGATACCGCCGGAATTCGCACCACCGTGGGTAGCATGGTGTTCGACGACCGCGTTCCTGGCGCAGATGCATTCGTGGTGCAACGCCTGATGCAAGCGGGCGCCGTCGTGATTGGCAAGACGAATCTGCACGAGTTCGCCATGGGCGGAACCTCCGCGACCAGCTACTTCGGCCCGGTGCATAACCCATGGGCGCTCGACCGCGTCGCCGGCGGCTCGTCAGGCGGGTCTGCCGCGGCAGTGATTGCGGAGCTCACACCGGGAGCCCTGGGAACGGACACAGGAGGCTCGATCCGCATACCCGCAGCCTGGTGCGGCTTGGTTGGACTGAAGCCAACGTACGGACTTGTGTCACTGCGCGGTATTTTCCCGCTGATCTACTCGCTCGACCACTGCGGACCCATGACGCGGACCGTGGAGGACGCGGCACTGCTGCTCACCGCGATGGCGGGATACGACAAGCACGATCCGGCGAGCATCGAACACACCCCTGAAAACTACTTGGCCCAAATGCGACAACCGGTGTCTGGCATCCGTCTCGGCATTCCTCGCGAGCCGTTTTTCGACCGCTTGGATACAGGCACCGCCAAAGCAGTGAATGAAGCCATTCAGGTGCTGAAAGGCTTGGTGCGATCGGTGCAGGACGTCCACATGCCGGCCACGGACGCCCTGGACTGGACTGCGATTCGAGCCGCAGAAGTCGCTGCCGTGCACGAAGACCTGTTTCGCCGCCACAGCGGCAACTACTCGCTGCAGACCCGGGCCGTGGTGGATGGCACCTTGAAAGAACTGAACGATCCCAATCAGGCGAGTGCGAGCAAGGCGGCCGACCTGGTGCGTGCACAATGGCAACTCGCGGAACTTCGAAAAACGGTGGAGGATGCCTTCGACGGCTTTGACCTGGTTGCATTGCCGACCAATCGCGTCGGTCCACGCACGATTCGCGACGAGCTTGCACGCGAAGAACATCCAGAGCCGATGGAACCGGAAAACACGTTCAACTCGCTTGCGTTCAACTTGTACGGCATACCCGCAATCAGCATCCCGTGCGGCTTTACCCAAGAAGGTTTTCCAGTCGGTCTGATGATCGCCGGCCCTCGCTTCTCTGAAGGTAAAGTGCTTGCATTAGCCGCCGCCTATGAGCGAGCCACTGCGTGGCACCAGAAACGGCCTGAACCAGCGGCTTAGAGCACCAGATCAGCTTACTGCCTCAGCGGATCAAAGTTTTGCCGAAGTGATGATGTAGCTCGGCTGCTGCAAAAACCAGAGGCGCGATCGCTAGCAGCGCGGACGAAGGCCGACCAGAATGTGATGAGTCGCGTACTCTACAAGCTCTTTCAGGCCCATCCCTTTGAAGGTGCCTTGATTGGACACTACGATTAGGCCTTGCACTGTGGCAAAGGGAACCAGCGCTAGAATTTCCGGGTCTCCGGCTATCACATCGCCGGTCTCCTGTCCTTCTGCGAAGAGCCGCACGCCAGAGGACAGAGCGAGAACACTTGCTTCCAACAGTTCAGCCGAGGCGTCTGGCTGATGTTTAGCGGCGAACATGTGGCCCAGAAGAGCCGGATGCTTGAGTGCAAAACGCACGAGAACCGCAGTTGCCTGCTGCAGCCTGACCTCAAAGGAGCTATCGCTCTGCAGCAGGATGCGCGAGAGCATGCGGCCAAGCTGCTCGTAGCCATCAATGGCCAGCGCGTCGAGCAAAGCCTGCTTCGTGGCGAAATGCCGTCGAGGGGCGGTGTGGCTCACATTGAGCGATCGGCTGATTTCACGCAAGGAGATGCTGCCGATACCGCCGTTTTCCAAGGCGTGCTCCGCTGCTTGCAGAACGGCGGCTCTAAGATTTCCGTGATGGTAGGCGCGCTTGGCTGGTGTCTTCGCCATGACCTCAGTGTCCCACGAGTGTTTCCCGGCAACTATCTCTCTTCCCTTTCTTTATGTAACCATTGACAACATTGTGGACATCGGGCACATTGGTGAAAGAACAGTTTGAAAGCATCCAGGCACGGAGGATCTATGAAGTTGACGGGGAACACAATACTGATCACTGGCGGCACATCCGGCATCGGGCTCGAATTGGCTTTGCAGCTGTTGCACATGGGCAATCATGTCATCGTGACCGGGCGCGAGCAGGACAAAATCGATGCCCTTGCAAAAGAACACCCTGCGCTGGTCACCATGAAAAGTGACGTGTCTGAACCGTCGGCAATCTCCCAATTGTATGAACGCATCACCACGGATTATCCGGCTCTCAACATTCTGGTCAACAACGCCGGCATCATGCGCAAGATCAATCTGCAGGATCGGGGCGTCGACCTGGACGACATCACTCGCGAGGTGGATGTCAATCTGAGTGGCTCTATACGCATGACCAAGCAGTTCCTGCCACATCTGCGAACTCAGCCCAGCGCGGCGATCATCAACGTTTCTTCGGGGTTGGCGTTCGTGCCCTTTCCTATCTCGCCGGTTTACAGCGCGACCAAAGCCGGAGTTCACGCGTTCACGAAAGCATTGCGAGTTCAGATGAAGAACACAAAGATTCGCGTATTCGAACTCGCTCCTCCTTCGACGCAGACGCCGTTGCAAAACGCATTCAGCGCGAAGGACGTGAAGGCCAGCGCCAACATGGACGTGAAGACGCTTGTGCAGAAAACTCTTCACGGACTGGAACGAAATCACCTTGAGATTCGGCCAGGCAGCAGTAACATACTCCATCTTCTCAGCCGTGTGGCGCCTAAGCTTGCACTGAGATTGACGAGTGGTTCCATCAACGACATGCTCGCGCAAACTCAGATCTAGAAGGCGTACGGCGATTCGTCACAATGCTATGTCGGTTACGCTCGATTATATTGCGAGTCTCGGAAAGAAAGAGTGTTGACGTAGGTTAAGGCTAGTTAAAGCAAGCCTACAAAGCTGTTTCTGTAACTGATGTTTCCAAACCATGTAGAAAATCAGCAGGAGCGAATTTCACACCGTACCGATATCAAGCCGGTGAAGCTGCCAAACCACGCTGCGGGTACGCTTAGCGATGATCCACGCACTCCTGTGTTTCCGCGGTCGGCCACGCGGCCATCAATGCATTGATACTGTTCAGCAGATCCGCTCGACTGGCTCCGTCGCGAGCAAGCGTCGACATGCCCTGCACCATGGCGACCGTCATTGCAGCCAGAGCGAGAGGGTCTGCCGTGGGTGGGAGTATGCCGGCGCGGACGTCTCGTTCTGCTCTCTCTTGAAGGGCAGTCTGTATGTCAAGGCGGACCTTTCTGAGAGCAGCCCTGACCCGACGGGAATCAACGGACCCTGTAGACGCAGCGCTGGCCACCAGGCACCCTGCAGGCGAACCCCGCTGCGTGAACCAGCGCGCTGAGACGACAAGCAACTCATAAGCCGCCTCTCTGGCGGAAGCAGCTTCGGAGATTCTTTCGGGCGCGGACTTCGGCTCCGGATATACATAGCGTCGCAAACAGGCAAGGAACAAGTTTTCCTTGTCGCCGAATGCTGCATAGAGACTTGGCGCGGTAATGCCCATCGCTTTCGTCAGGTCGGACACGCTGGTTGTCTCATATCCTGTACGCCAAAACTGGAGCATAGCTTTTTCAAGCACCTCCTCCTTATTGAAAGAAAGGGGTCGTCCCACGCGCCTGGCCGAAAATTGGACTGCTTTCATCACAATCATTATGAAATGCTTGACGCGCCGCGGCAACAAAGCGCAATATTTCGTAGCGGTCATTAGGAAAGGACGTGATGGATGGAGCTTTATTTGAAAGGGAAACGTGCCCTGGTCACCGGCAGCACGAGCGGCATTGGGGAGCAGATTGCCAAGACACTGGCCGAAGAAGGCGTGCAGGTGATTGTGCACGGCAGGCGGACTGCTGAGGCAGAACGTGTTGTCGGGGAGATCTCACAGGCCGGAGGAACAGCGATTGCAGTGACTGGTGAGCTCGGCAGCGATGCGGAAGCGGCAAAGGTCGTCGAGACCGCCCTAGCGGCGTTCGGCGGCGTTGACATTCTGGTCAACAATGCGGGCGCGTTCCCAATGAAGCTCTGGATGCAGTCTACAGCCGCAGAGTGGGTGGACCTGTACAACGCGAATGTCGGCTCTGTTGTTCGACTAGTGACACAGCTTGTGCCCGCCATGGTGGAGCGTCGCTGGGGTCGCGTTATTATGTTGGGTAGCTTTCTTGGTCCAATGCCGCAGCCGATCGTAGCCAGTTACTCGACCACGAAAGCTGCCAACATTGCACAGGCAGTTTCTCTTTCAAAAGAGCTCGGCGGTACCGGTGTCACCGCGAATGCGGTGAGCCCAGGCCCCATCCGCACCCCGGGCATGGAAGCGGGTGTGCGCGAAATGATGACGGCTCAGGGACAGGAGTACGACTTCGATGTCTTTGAGCAGTTCTATGTGAAGGAAACACGTCTTGCCGCAAACAAGATCGGGTCCCCGGTAGACATTGCAAATGCGGTCGCCTTCCTGGCCAGCCCTCGTGCGGATTTCATCACTGGAACGAATCTGCGCGTTGATGGAGGCATGCTGCCGACAACGAACTGATGATTGCTTCAGGCCGCTGTTGCATGGCAGCGCCTAAAGTGTTCATGCACTGCTTCATGAGGCACGGGCGTTGAGAAGACAGACGTGCCGAAACCCGTTTAGTCGCCCAAACCATGCTGCCGCTCATTGGTGAATTTTTTTTGGTGTTCCGATGATGAACGGATCAGTTCGCGGAAACTTCGAAGCTGAAAGCACTTCAGCAGTGGGCATAACGATGCACGTCACCTTCATGTCCGCTTAAGGTCGGCGCAGCAAACTGGTGTTTACTCTACATGGAGCTTCGAGGACATCATGAACCGACTTCTGCTTGGCTGCCTGACGATTGCTGCGGTCTGTGGGCTTCAGAGCGTTCCCGCACAGCAGCCCTACCAAGTGTTGGACCACTGGAAAATCGGCGGCACAGGCGGTTGGGATTACCTTCTTGCCGACCCTGGTGCTCATCGTCTTTACGTCACGCATAATTCGCGGGTCGAAGTTTTAGACACCGCCACGGGTAAGTCCATTGGCGCCATTACTGGCCTGAAGGGCACGCATGGTGTAGCCCTGGATGATGCCGGCCGGTTCGGTTATATCAGCGACGGCGCCGCAAACGCCGTTGTGGTATTTGATCGCAAGTCGCTTGCGACGGTGGCCTCCATCCCCGCTGGCACGAATCCGGACGGCATCACCTTTGAGCCGGTTACGAAGACCGTTTGGGCCTTTAACGGCCGCAGCAACAACGTAACGGTTATCGATACGACAAGCCGTTCCGTTATCGCAACAATCGCGCTTCCAGGAAAGCCGGAGTTTCCGCAACCGGATGGCAAGGGCCACGTTTTCGACAATATCGAAGATAAGAACAGCATTGTCGCTCTGGATGCCCGAAGCAGGGCCCTGACTGCCACGTGGCCGCTGAAGGGCTGTCCATCTCCGTCCGGTTTGGCGATTGATCGCGCTCACAATCATCTCTTTGCCGTATGCGATGAGAAAACAATGGCGGTTGTCGATACGAACAGCGGCCAGCAACTCGCCATAGCCGCGATTGGAGACGGCCCCGACGCGGCCGGCTTCGACAGCAAGCATCAACTGGCCTTTGCCTCCACGGGCGACGGTCTGCTCACGGTGGTGGACACGGCCAATGGTTACAAGACCATCGAGTCACTGCCCACCATGAAGGGCGGCCGGACCATGGCGTACGACGAGGCAAATGACCGCGTCTACGTGACGTCCGCCGAGTACGGCGCCAGGCCCGCTGCCACGGCGTCTAATCCACGCCCAAGGCCGGCAATCACTCCAGACACCTTCCAAATTGTGGTGATCGGCCGTAAGTAGAAACCAGCGAGGAAGGGCCGCCGAGTGGCGGCCTTTGCTGGTTCCGGAATGGGCTTAGACGGCTTCGCTGTTTTTTTGATTCCCCACAAAATTAGCCAAGCTAATGCAAACCTTGCTCTATATTCCCGATCTCGAAGGTGACCCTGTAACGCAGAAATCTGCCTCGAGCTGCGTGGGCCGTTCGATCGGCAAACGAGCGGAGGCGCTTAGACCCAACACTGACAAAAATGTTTGGCCTCGTTTCGTAGTCAAGACCGACCTCCGAAGTCGTACTTCCATTTACAAAAAAGGCAGCATCTCTCGTCTATGCAGGAAATGTCCCGCTTAGCAGAGGATCTTCGCGATCTGGCTGCGAATGAACAAAACTTTGTGCTGCGCGTCGTGCAGCCTGGCCTTGCTGGGCTGATGGACGGCTCTGTCTCAACGCTGGCTCCCCTGTTTGCGACCGCATTCGCGACCCGCAACCCGCATACTGCGTTTGTCGTCGGCGCGGCCTCGGCTGTGGGCGCAGGCATCTCCATGGCCTTCTCCGAGGGGCTTTCAGACGATGGCGAGCTCACCGGTCGCGGTAAGCCTGTGATGCGTGGACTTGTGACCGGCGCGATGACTTTCGTCGGCGGATTTCTACACACCTTGCCGTTTCTCACGAGCAAGCTCTGGCTGGCGTTGGATCTTGCGTACGGAGTCGTCGGGCTCGAACTGATCGTTATTTCCTGGATCCGCTTTCGCTATTTGCAAACAAGCTTTCTTCGGTCCTGCCTACAGGTCATGCTGGGCGGCGCACTGGTGTTCGCCTCGGGTGTGTTGATTGGGCAATCGTAGTCAACCCGTCTGGCCTGCCGCGTTCGTGTGTGGGCTGCTGTGCATCGGTGCCTCTACCGGTACGAGCGCGGCGTCGGCGCAGTCCCTCAGCCTGCATGACGCGGTCCAAGCCGCACTCAGCAGTCCACAGGCGCAGGCGGCGGCAGCACAAACGGAGGGAGCACGAGGGCAGCTGAAGCAGGCGGGGCTCGGACCGAATCCACGCCTTTTCCTGCAATCGGAAGACTGGCGGCCCTGGGATGACGATTTCGACTTTGGATCACAGACAGAAAACTATGCTTTCCTGAGTCAGACCCTAGAGACCGCAGGGAAACGCGGAAAGCGTGTGTCCCTGGGACGAGCGCGAGTTGCCGAGGCGGAAGCTAGAGAGCAGATTGCCCGATTCACCTTGGCAGCGCATGTTGCAGGAGTCTACTACAACACAGTTGTCCTACGGCGCGTGGCAGGTTTGCTGGAACAAGACATGCATACGGTAGACGAGATGGTGCGCTATGACCAGCTGCGTGTCAACGAGGGAGCCATGCGCGGAGTCGACCTGCTGCGCATGAAGATTGAGCACGACCGGCTGTTGTTGGCACTTCGCTCCGCCGAACGTGACGCTGCCCAAGCGCAGTTGGAACTGCTGAAGCAGATGGGCCGCGCGCCTTCCACGCAACCGCTGGAGTTGACTGACCGCATTGACCAAGCAGCAGGTTTAGCCGTTATCGCGCCTGTACCGGTGGATCAGGTGCTGGCACAACGGGCCGATCTGCAGGAATTGCGCGCGGCGGTATCCGCCGCGGAGGCGGATCTGGCAGTGCAGCGTTCACTGCGTGTGCCCAATCTGGATCTAGTGGGTGGCTACAAGCGCAACGGCGCCTTTAATACCGGATACAGCGCCCTGCAGCTCGACTTGCCATTTCGTAATCGCAATCAGGGCGAGATTGAGCGAGCGCAGGCAGCGGTGCAGTATGCGCGCAGTTCGCTGGCTGCTGCGGAACTGCGTGTGCGAGCCGAGGTGGCGCAGAGTGAAGAGAGCTACCGGCAGGAACGTGACATTGTGGAACATGTGCTGCCCGATATGCGAAGCAACGCACAACAGAATCTCGCGCTGTTGACCGAGGCATACCGCCTGGGAGGAGTAGACCTCCTGCGTTTTCTGGATGCGGAGCGAACTGCCTTTGATGTTGAGGTGAGTGCGTTGCGCACCGTTGCGGATTTTCGTCAGGCGGCGCTCCGTCTGCAGCTGTCCTACGGAGAACAGCCATGAAGCGTTTCCTACAAGCCACGACAGCACTCATGCTGCTCTGCCCGCTGTTGGTTGGCTGCCATTCCCAGGACAGCGCAGGCGGCGCAACCAAGACTGGGCAGGAGTCCAAGACCTCCGGCTCGGACAAGGCGAGCAACGGCGCGGACACCAGCGGCAAAGGTGGTGGCGAAAGCAAGGATGGCGGAAGCGGCGGCGCGAATGGCGGCAGCGGCTCGGATAAAAGCAGCGCCGGTATGCCGGTCGATACCGTCAAGATTGAGCCGGCAGACCAGGGCAAAGCCGGTATCCGCATTGCTCCAGTTGAGGTGCGCCGGGTGCCGCAGCAGCTCATCGCGTCGGGTCAGGTTGCGATGGATGAGCGTCACACGAATCACATAGGCGCGCGCGCGGATGGGGTGGTCGAACGGGTCATGGTGCTGCCGGGCGACATGGTGCGCTCCGGCCAGACGCTGGCTTGGCTGCACAGTCACACCGTGCACGAGACGGTGGGTGCGCTGGCGCAAGCCTATGCCGCAGTCGACCGGCAGAGCTCCGCAGTGAAATTCGCGGAAGCAAATCGCGACCGGTACCAACATCTACTTTCGCTGCAGGTGGCTTCGCAGGAAGAAGCGCAACGCGCCGGGCAGGAACTGAAACAGGCACAGCAGGGCCTGGCCGATGCGGACGCCAACGTCCACATGGAGCGAGAGCACCTGAGCGAGCTTCTGCAGGTCTCACCCAGCACGCTCACGCCACAGACCATCTATCAGCGCGAACTGGTGCCGATCCGCGCGGAATACTCCGGCAATGTGATACAGCGCGACATCACGCCGGGTCAGGTGCTTCTCACTGGCCAGCAGGCCTTTGTCGTGTCAAACCTTTCTACCGTGTGGGTCATGGCCGCCGTGAACGAGAAAGACCTGCCGCAGGTACATCGGGGCCAGGACGCGACGGTGACTACGCAAGGCCTGCACGAAGTTGAAATGCACGGTGTCGTTGGTATGCTTGGAGATCAGGTCGATCCGCAAACGCGCACGGTCCCGGTACGCATCACCGTTTCCAACCCGGGCACACGCTTGCGGCCCGGAATGTTCGCCACCGCCAACATTAACCTGAGCGCAACAACCGAAGGCGTGTATGTGCCCGAATCCGCACTGCAGGACGTGAACGGCCTGCAAGCCGTGTTCGTGACAGCCGACAACACGCACTTTACGGTGCGGGCAGTCACGCTGGGTGAGCATTCACGCGGCATGGTACAGGTGATCAAAGGGCTTTCCCCGCAGGACCACGTGGTGGTCGACGGTGCGTTCATGGTCAAGGGTGAACTGCTGAAGGGCAGCGTAGGCGAGGGCTAATGCGGCGCGTCATCGACTTCTTTCTGTCCAACCGATGGCTCGTCCTCGGTCTGTTGCTCGCGCTCATTGTGGGCGGTATAGCCGTGATGCTGCGCCTGCCGCTGGAGGCTTTCCCAGACCTCACCAACAATCAGGTCGTGGTCACGGTGCAATGCCCGGGCATGTCACCGGTCGAGGTGGAACAGCTTGTCACTTTTCCTCTCGAAACCGGCATGATGGGCCTACCGAAGCTGCAGATGGTCCGCTCCACCAGCAAGCTTGAGTTGTCGATGGTCACGGTCATCTTCGACGACAGCATGGACCGCTATCTTGTGCGGCAACTCGTGAACGAGCGCATTAACCAGGTGCAAAGCCGGTTGCCCGCCGGTCTGTCACCCGTGATGGGTCCGATGGCCACCGCGTTCGGCGAGGTCTACCAGTACACCGTGCAATCACCGCGGCTAAATTTGATGCAGCTGAAGACGCTGAATGATTGGACGATTCGCTACGCCCTGCAAACCATCTCGGGCGTGAGCGAAATCAACAGTTGGGGCGGGCTCACCAAGCAGTACACGATCGAGGTCGATCCGGCAGCGCTGCAGCGCTACGACCTTTCCCTGCACGAGGTAGTGCAGGCCGTCGCGGACAACAACGCAAACTTCGGCGGCAGCTACATTGAGCACGCGGAGCAGCAGTACACCATTCGCGGCATCGGCCGTGCCGGCGGTGTAGACGATCTGGGCAACACCATGGTGACCAGCAGAAATGGCACACCGGTGCTGCTGCGGCAGGTCGCCACGATCGGCACCGCGCCTTTGCTGCGTCATGGCGCGGTGATGCACGACGGCAAGGGTGAGACCGTCAGCGGCATGGTCATCATCCAGCGTGGGGAGAATGGGCAAAAGCTGATCCAGCAGGTGAAGCAGAAGATTCAAGGCCTTCACCTGCCCGGCGCCGCGAAGATCGTTCCTTTCTATGACCAGAGCGACGTCATCAATGCGACCACGCATACCGTCGCGCACAACCTCATAGAGGCCGCGGTGCTGGTGCTGGTGATTTTGCTCATATTCCTGGGCGACTGGCGCGCGGCCGTGGTGGTCGCTTCTACCATTCCGCTCTCGCTGCTCTTCGGCTTTCTTGGCATGGATCTGTTCGGCATTTCCGTGAACCTGATGAGCCTGGGCGCCATCGATTTCGGCACCATCGTCGACGGTTCCGTGGTGATGGTGGAAAACTGTATGCACCGGCTGGACGCGGCGTCGGGGGACGAGGACAAAGATAAGCCGGAGCCGGAACGGCTGACCGCGATCGTGCGTGATGCCGCCCACGAAGTCGGCCGACCCATTGTGTTCGGCGTGCTCATCATCATTGCCGTCTACCTTCCGATTCTGACGCTGCAAAGCCTGGAAGGCCGCATGTTCCGCCCGATGGCAGTCACCGTAGTCTCCGCGCTTTCCGGTTCCCTGCTGCTCGCATTGTTTGTTGTGCCGACGCTGTGCACGGTCGCGCTGCGGCATCGTATGAAGGCGCGCAGCAGTGCAAAAGCCGATAGCAACAAGAAGCAGAACTGGTTTGGCCGGTTGCGCGAGCGTTACAGCCGTTCCCTTGAGCATGCGGAGCGGCATCGCCGGCCTATTCTTATTGTCTCTGCAATCGCCGTTGTTATTGCGCTGGGGTCTCTCACATTAATCGGCACAGAATTCATGCCCAAGCTCGACGAGGGCTCGCTTGTCATCACCTCCAAAAAACTGCCCGGCATTTCGCTGACCGAGTCCATCCGGATTGGAAACGAGATTGAACGTACGATCCTTAGCTTTCCAGAGATCGCCGGTATCGTCACGAAGATGGGGCGCCCTGACCTGGCGACCGAAGCCATGGGCGAGTACGAGTCAGACAGCTACATCAGCTACACGAAGAAAGCGTTGGACCTGAGTCCCGCCGACAAGCAGAAGCTTTCCGACCGCATCAATGAGACCCTCAGCAAAATCCCGGGCGTCAGCTACGAGTTCACCCAGCCCATGGAGATGCGGATGGATGAAACCATCACTGGCACCCGGGGCGACGCGGCGCTGAAGATCTTCGGCGAAGACTTGAACACGCTGGAGCAACTGGGCAAGCAGGCGCGAAGCATCATCGCCGGTGTCAAGGGGGCATCGGAGACGCAAATGGAGTTGATCTCCGGCGCTGAAGAGCTACAGATCGACATTGATCGTGCTGCCGCCGCGCGTTACGGCGTAAACGTAGCAGACGTGCAGACCCTTGTGGAATCGCTATATGGCAGCAAGCAGGTATCGGAGATGATTGAGGGCGAACAGCGATTCCCTATCGCATTTCGCCTGCCCGCCACACTGCGTAACAACCCGGACGAACTGCGTGCGATCACGTTCAAAGCACCCGACGGCGCTCTTGTACGTCTCGACCAGGTCGCTGACATCCGCCAGGTGCGCGGTCCGATTCTGATCAACCGGGAACAGGCGCAGCGCCGGGCTGTGGTGATGACCAGCGTGGAAGGCCGCGACCTGGGCGGCTTTGTGCACGACGCAGAGACCGCAGTCACCAAACGTTTGAACTTGCCCGCGGGGTACCGCCTGGAGTGGGGCGGCCAGTACGAAAATCAGCGTCGCGCCCAGGCACGCCTGCTCATCGTCTTTCCGGTGTCGGTGCTGATTATTGCTGGCCTGCTGTATGCCACATTTCGCAACGCAAAGCAGATGCTGCTGATTCTGCTGATCGTTCCGCTATCACTGGTTGGCGGGATCGCCGCTCTCTGGCTGCGCGGCATCAACCTGAACCTGTCGGCAAGCGTCGGCTTCATCGCGCTATTCGGCATCGCCGTGTTGAACGGCGTGGTGATGGTCAGTCACATGAACAGCCTGCGCGACGCCGGTCAGCCCATCGAGGACGCCGTGCGCAACGGCGCCGCAGACCGCTTGCGTCCGGTCATGATCACGGCACTGGTGGCGAGCCTCGGGTTCATCCCTATGGCGCTGTCCACTTCACGCGGTGCGGAAGTGCAGCGACCTTTAGCAACCGTGGTCATCGGTGGCCTTGTCTCCGCGACCATGCTCACGTTGTATGTCCTTCCGTTGCTTTACGGGCTTTTTACGCCACGCTCAGCCGATTCGACGTAAAAGAAAAGCGAAGGTGCCGTCACCTCAGCAAGTGACCCTCTTCACGCGAATGGGACGGGTCACTCGCCAGAGCGACCCGGTGGATTAGAAGGTGAGCCGGGCCGCGAGCTGAACACTGCGCGGATCGCCCACTGCCGTTGCCTGCCCAAAGGTGCTGTTGGACGCGTTTGGGTACACTCCGGTTCCAAAGGTTCCGTTCGGGATCATGTTGTTGCGGTGATTTAGGGCGTTGAACGCTTCCGCAACACCCTCCAGCCTGAGCCGTTCGGTCAAAGCGAACGTACGGCTGAGGCGAGCATTGACACTGAAAAAGTCGAAGCCGATTCCAGCATTCCTGCCGATCAACGTGCCAGGAAGAGCCTGCGTACAAGGATTGTTACCGCCGTTTGAGGTCAGGCTGTAGCCCGGTGCACAAGGCCGTTGTGTGCTTCCCTGCCGCGTCGTTGTTCCTGTCACAACATTGAAAGGCAAGCGCGAATAATACTGCAGGATGCCGCCAAGACGCCAACCATGGGTCAGGTGACCGGCAAATGTGGAAGTTGGCCGAATCGACGAGTCAACCGTCGCATCGAAGACCACCCGATGCCGCTGGTCATCGTCGGAACGGCTCCGATCCTCACCGACGAAAAGGTTGTTCACTGGCGAGCTGAAGAAGAACTCCCCGACATCGTCGATGGCCTTCGACCAGGTGTACGAAAGCCTTGCGCTCGCCCAACGCGTGGGCCGCTGAACCACGGAGACAGCAAGGCCGTCGTAGTAGGAATCGGCCTTCGAATCGTAACCCCTGCTGTTGGCGTAAGCCGGGTTGGGGCGCGACCCATCCACGTTGATGTTGCTGTTGACTGACGTCAGGAGATGCTCTCCGCGCAGGTGCTGGTAGCTGATGCCCACGCTGCTGCGGCTAGAGAGCTGTTGTTCCACCTCAAGGCTGGCCTGCTGTGCGTAGGCGTTCTCAATGTTCCGATTCAGCAACGTGTAGTTCAGAAGCGCGCCCGCTGGTGGTGCCGTCGCAACGTTCGGGAACATCGGCGCGCCTGCCTGCCCTGGACTGAACGTGTAGTTCAACAACGCGGCCTGCGCCGGATCGGTTGTGTTGTTCGCAGAAAGCAGAGCGTTAGCGAGTGCACGGAGCGGGATGCGGTCGTAGAACAATCCATAACTGCCGCGGAGGACCGTTCTCGCGGTACCGTACGGAGACCAGGCGAAGCCCACTCTTGGCGAAACATTGTTCTTGTCTGTGTTGATCGTTCGCAGGAACTGAAGATCGTACCGAACACCCAAATTCAGCGTGAAGCCTGGCGACACCTTCCACTCATCCTGAGCATAGAATCCGACATTCGGATTGTTCTGCGTGACTGCAGGCGTTCCAAAGGATTGGGTGTACCCCTGAACGTTGTAGACACCCGTCAGGAAAGTCGCCAGGGACGAGAAGGTGTATGCGCCGCGCAATGACTGGGGAAAGGTGATGGTGTCGCGGTTGTAGAGGAAGTCCACACCAGTCTTGAAGGTGTGGGCGCCACGCTGAAGAACGAGATTGTCGACAACTTCGTAGAGGTAGTTGAGCCGCGCGGTCGGTGAACTGGAGAAGTGTCCAAACGAAGCGACCCCGGAAATCGTCACTGCCGGGCCGGTCTCGTCATTCGGCGGAGCGTCCAAACTGTCGTAGGTGAACTGTCCGCGAGTCTCATTAAAAGTGCGCGGCGAAATTATCGCAACGTTGCTTGCGGCAACGGTGTGGTTTACATCGCGGACGGCCGTTCCGAAGCTGACGGCAGCAAGGCTTCCTGCACCGCGTGCGTTGATGGAATCGAGCCGGTAGAGACTATACCGAAGATTGAACTGGTCACGATCCCCGAACTGGTGATCCACGCGGCCAAAACCGTTCGTCGTGTGAACCGTGGTTGGATAAAGCGTGGTCGGGCCAGTTCCCACAGTCAGCAAAGGCGCTTTGTACCCAACGGTCTGCAGCCTTGTATTGATGATGGCTGCGTTCGCAGGCGTGATTGTGATGATGCCGTCAGTGTTAAGCCGGCGCTGCTCGAAGTTGGCGTATGCGAATGTCCGGTCGCGCTGGACCGGCCCAGACAAGCTGCCGCCGTACTGCCCTTGTGTCAGAGGGAGCTTGCCCCGCGAGAGCGCGTTATTCGCGTTCAATCGTTGATTGCGAAGAAAGCCGTACAGATCCCCGTGCAGGTCGTTGCTGCCGTTCTTGGTGATGATGTTGAAGTAGCCGCCCAGAGCGCGTCCGAACTCCGCCTGGCCGCCCGAGGTGACCACCTGGAACTCCCGAATCACATCCAGCCCATAGCTGTTTCCAGCCAGACCTGCTGCGTCATCATTTGCCGAAAGGCCGTCAACCACAAACCCATTCGAGAAATTGCGCTGACTGTTAATGGAGTAGCCTTGCCCGATGACCGGCGAGGTTTCCGCGAATGTCTGCACGCTGGCCGTGTTCGTTGGAGAGACGCCCGGGACCAGCAGTGCCAGATCAAGGTAGTTACGTCCATTAAAGGGCAGGTTCGTCGACTCATTTTCGCTGACCGTCCCCGCGATCTGACTGCGGTTCTCTTCCACGATAGGCGCCGCTCCGCGGACATCGACAGCAGTCGAGGTCGCGCCCACGGCCAGAGTGAACGAAACATCGAAGGCCGATCCTACGGTCAGCTGCACCTGCCGCCTTGCATCCGAGAAGCCGGAAGCAGTTGCTGTAACAGCGTACTGACCGACGGGCAGAAAGGGCACACGGAAGCGTCCATCACGATCGCTTCGGATCACCCGGGTCTGATTCGTTGCAAGCCGGGTCGCTGTCACTTGAGCATCGCGGATGACCGCTCCGGTCGCATCGGTTACGCGGCCCGCAATCGACGCTGTCGTAAGGGTTTCCTGTGCGACGAGGACAGGTAAGGGTGCGAACAGCATCGCGGGCAGAAGAGTAAAAAAGCTTGGTCGAAACACAGTTCCTCCAGAATCGGCTCGGCATATGGATATGCGGGCTTTGTTCTTGCTTCAGGCTGGCAGGTGAACTGTAGGAGGGCCTCTCTTCTGATTGGAACGGTCTCGCGATACGTGCCGCTTCGCCTCTACCTGTTGGCGAACTGCGGGGGACGACACCACCTCTGCAAAGGTCAGTTCAGCAATCCCAAGATCGAATCCATTGCCATGTGTCCCGGCCGGAGCCGCCGACGAGTAAGGGCATTTTTCCGTGACCTTTGCAAGAGCAGGTTGGCTGCTTTCTTTCGCTGGCGCTTGCCGGACCATGGAACATTGGTGCTTGCCATGCACTCGGCAACACGCCGGAAGCGAAAAGCTATCACCGCTGCGAAACGCTTTGACTCCGGGCAGAACCAGCAACGCTGCAAACAGAACGAGCAAGACCGTCGCGCATACGCTGCGTAGCCTTTGCTTCGTCTGTGCTGTTTGCGAATACATCGTTATTCCGCTCCGCTCGCGTTGATACCCAAACGGCGCCCCGCCTCTTCAGCAGCACGTCTCGCTTGAGCGTCCATCCAGGTGCGCTTTGACCGTGCTTCGGCTACGCGAGCCGGCCCAGCTTCTGACGGCGTTCCGCTTGTGAACGGCGGCGCTGGCGCGTACTCCAATACAAGCTGAACGCGTCTCGCCTCTTCCTCGCCGCGCAGTCTGACGGCAAGTGCGAGCGCGAAGTCCAGTCCAGCAGTCGCGCCTGCCCCCGTCACACGGTTGCGATCGGTGACAACCCGCTGATCTACATGGCGCGCCCCAAGCAGCGGCAGCAGATCGGTCACGGCCCAATGCGCCGTGGCGTTGTAGCCGTTCAACAATCCGGCCGCCCCAAGCACCAGGCCACCGGTGCAGATGCTCGTAACCCACTTCGCGCGAGCACCGCGGTCAGCCAAGAACGCCAGCACCGATGCGTCACCCATCACGTCGATTGAACCCATGATTCCGCCCGGCACGAACAGAACGTCGAGATCACGCGGGCACTCGTCAAAGGTCTGTGTCGCTCCGATGGGAATGCCGATGTCGGTCGAAACCGGTGTCTTGTCCTTCCAAACCAGCCCGATCCGGCTGCGCAGGATCGTAAACACCGTCATCGGATCGATAAGGTCAAGAGCGACCATCTTGGGATACATCAGCATTGCGATCTTGGGCGCGTCAGGCGGAATCGCCATCATCTGGCGCATGTGGTCGTCACCGGCCTTGGTGCCCGTGCTTACCTGCGCAGGCGCTGCAATTGCCGAGCCGGCAAGCGCACCCAACGCAAGCAGCATCTTGCGCCGGTCGAGTGAATCGATCATTGTGTTGCTCCAAACTACGTAACCAGGCTCAAGGGCAGGCACACGCGCGGGCGGGATTGTAGCGTTATCGGCTTCACCGCACACACAAGACGCGGGACGCAGCAGTCAGCTTTGCAGAACTAGATTTGAAACACCGGAGGGCCGCGTTTTTGCCTGGACCGCTCGGTCGCGACGCGACGCTTGGACTCAGTCTGCGCAATCGCAGCGGGATGACTCGCAATCTGTGCGTAGAAGGCCTGCGCCGGAGGTGCAGCGAGCGTCTCGTGCAACTGTCCGGAAGCGAGGGATGCCGGACAATACGGGCATTGATTTACCGGAGCGGTCCAGTTGGGAGTCTTGTCTTGAGAGACGAGATGTCCTCTTTCGGCCATCCCTGCCGCACAGTGATGCCTCCCATTGCGGCGGCAGCACGCCGGCAGCCCTGTGTCTTCGCTCTGACCCAGAGCCAGAAGCGGAGCCAATATCGGTAGCAGAAACGCAACCGTCAACAGAATGGGCCAAAGTCTGCGCAACGCTCTGATTGGAGCACCGATGAGCGTGAATAGCAATCTGAACCGATCACCGGCCTCACACGATCGACTTGAGTCGTTTTAGGAAATGACTGCTGCCACCGCCAATGTATTCGCAAACGTTTTCATGTTCTCGGTCTCAAGCAATCCGGTTCGAGCATGGGTGCAAGACTGGAAGCTGATTTGCTCTGCTTAGGAAAGCAGCGGCTGACATGCTGCTGCAGGTGAGCAATGAACCCAGATATGGCAGCTTGCGGTAAACCATAAAGCCGCGCCCGTCTTTCATGTGCCGCGAACCTCTCCGCTATGATTCGTTGCGTCTGAAGCCGAACATTGGACGAGCTTACCGCCTCACGAAGCTGCTCGAGTTTGTAAGAATTTTCGCTTCGTTGCAGGTCCTCGAGGCTGACCTCGTGCCCGCACTGTCTTAGCCAGGAAATGCCGAGCAGGACGGGCACTGTCATGCACCCAGCGGGCAGGTCGTGCCCCACATCTTTGCCGGCAATGATCTCCGGTTGATATAGATCGATGCAATCGTCGATCAGCTGATAGGTCCACCCTGCGCTCGTACCGAATGCATGCCACTGCCGCATTGTGTCTGCCGGCATGTCGCGCAATACAGCGGCTCCGAGAACCGCCGCTCCAAACAGAGCTCCAGTCTTCCCATTTGCAATGGAGCAGCCCTGGCGTTCTGCCGCCTCCATCGAATCGCAGACAGTCGGCACCAGTTCCTGTGCCTCTGCCTGCACCATGCTTCTGGCCGCCGCAGAAAGCGCACGGAAAAAGCGGATGTCGACCTCCGATGCTAATTCCAACGCACGGATGAGCAGCCAGTCTGAGGCAAGAATGGTGCTTGCCTTGCCGAACTTAACGTGGGAAGCTGGACGGCCCCGTCGCAAGATGCCTGCGTCGAAGATGTCATCCTGCAGCAGCGTCGCAGCATGCAACATCTCTACCGAAACCGCCGCAAGGATCGCCCGATCGCTGCATACTTCCGCACAGCCTAGCAGCAGCAATGAGCGGATTCGCCGGCCACCTTGCAGCGCATGCTCGCATACCGCACGCAGCTTTCCAGTGAGGCACGCCACCTGATCGCACAGCTCAGCTTCTAGGGCCAGCCCCGGCACAGCTGTACTCATGAGTACGTCGCTTTCTGGACAGGAAAGACCGTAGCCCGTGTATTGTGACCCGCTGTCTCTGTGTGCCGGCGACAGATCTCCGCCAGCACCATATGCGGAACGGTAAGCGCGCTCAGAGCAACGAAGATAAGTCCGGCAATGGTACTCAGGCTGTGCCGTGCCCACCAGCACAAAAATGCCAACGCGGCGAGCGAAACCAACCAGGCGTATACGCCGCGCCGCAAGTGTTCCCTCAATCTGGACCACTGAAACCGGCCAGTCACATCCAGACTTGTACTCACCATGTGCTCTGGCGTGTGCCAAGCGCAAAAGTAGAGCGCGAAAGCAAGAACGGGCGAACAGAATCGAAACAAAAACAGCTGCACGCCGACGAGCAATACCGAACGGATGCGCTGCCGAAAGCTTTCATGCAGCATACCGACGCTCACAACAAGCAGCAGTGGCCAAAGAGCTCCACCTATGATCTCGGTCAGCGGCCACGCGTAAACCTGCTGCTGGTGCAGCATCGTTTCGAAGATACTGCTGACCTGCATCGGCCACCAATGACACGCCGCAGCGATGGGCACCAAGCCTGCAGCACTCCCGAAAGCCATGGTTCGGACCGAAACTTGCTGTTCCATTTCCGTCCCAAAGTGCAGCGCAGAATAAAGCAGAAACAAATTCAGCATCACGAGCGGAGCCTTCCACCACACAAGGCCGACGCCCCCCGCCAGCGCCACATACCCGCCGTAAAAGTAGGGCTTCCATCCGGTGCCGTACCGCGGTTTTAGAACCTGCACTGCTAGCACATCATCAAACGCGCCGTGCCAAATGGCGATTGCGATCGCGATCATCGCCATCACTTGCATCCCACGGCTATCCGGCAGGGCGCGGTACAGAACAGCAGCCGCAAGCGCTGCGCACCCAAATACCAGCAAACGGCCGTTCTCGTACAGGTGAACACTTTGTGCATTCGTTTGGCTCATGCCGCCCCCGGCGGACGCAGAGCTGCCCGCATGAAGTCAAACTTAGGCAGGGAGAGCATCGCCTGCATCACTTCGCGAGCACTTGCTGTCTCTGAGAGGAACCGGACAGTCGTCTCCGGAGTCAGTGCCCGAAACAGCGATATGAAGTACTCGGGTGCGCGGTTCGGAAACCTTCGGATTGCTTGAAGGAAAATTCGATCGAGAATGGAATAGGCTCTCGGCTCGAAGCGCAAAGGAATGTCCTGCCCGCCAGCCAGGGCCGCTGCAATGGCTGCGCTCTGGCGCTGTATGCGAAGAAAGGCGTATCCCGATGACGGCTTCACCCGTCCGCCCCGCGTTCCAATATCCGTGTTGTTGTGAACCATCGCTGAAGCTGCAGTTTCGCCCATTGCAAGGGTTGAAGCTTCGCGATACAGCACGTCGTAGCTGCCTGACTGCAGACGCGCAAGATAACTGCGCAGCAGTTCCTCGGCGTTCGGCAGTCTCAGGGCCGGAACGTCAAAATATGTGGCTTCCACCAGGGCTTCTGTTGCAGAAAAGGGCAACACATATAGAAATGCGGTCCGTCCGTGCTCTGTTACCGGCTGAAAATCCATCAGGTCTACCGTGGACGGGTCGAAACACGCTCGCTCGGTTTTCACGTGCCACCCAACAAAGCGTTGCTCCAGCATCGGCGCGGTATCTTCCCTGCTGCGTGGCCGGGAATCAAATACCCATCGCGCCTTCAGCGTTCCTTTGTCCGTAGAAACCTCGCTGCAGTTTTCCCATCTCATCACGTTCGTCGCAATTGTGGACATGCAAAGCTCGTGTCCCGCACTCCGCAATCTTTGTTGCGATAAGCCGTAGAAGTTATCGGCTGGCAGATGCTGGTACTCGTACATCCGGCTGTGCTGCAATGCAACCACCCCTGCATGACGGACGCGCCAAGCATGCCAGCGATGCGTCACCCCTCCTGAAAATGGATGCGGTTCCGAATTCCAAAAGCACCAGGTGCGATCACGCTGGTAATGGTCGCGCGGCTCCAGAACCTTGACATGCAAGTGCGGCGCCTCCTGGGCGAGCGCGACAGCGAGGCTCAGGCCGGCACAGCCCCCACCCAGTATGACTACATCGGCATCGACGCTCATCAAGCAACTCCGAACTGCCGCATGTGACGGAGCGCCACCTCTCCCAGGCTCGGCGTCGGCAGCGTGCGGTCTGGTTTGTGCCAGAAGCGCGGAAGCAGTAGGCGAAACGCAGCAAACGCAATCAGGACGTACTTTCGCGAGCTGCTGACGACCGTTCGCGTCTGCCATGATCGTTCAACGTTCCGTTTTACCTGCACACCAATCTGCCGATAACACATCGCGGCGGCAAGAATGCTCCACCGCACCGTCCAAGGCAGGCTCCAGATGCCGTCATAGGCTGCTTGATAGAGGACTTCCGCCAACGCCAGCACCTCAAATATCGCGGTTTGTAACACTGCGCAGTCTGGCGCTCGCCCCTGCTGCAGAGCCGCGTGCACTGTAGCCGCCGAGACCAGGTTGGACGGCAGGTACACGCGACCGTTTTGGTGATCTTCCGACACGTCGCGCGCAATGTTACTGAGCTGCATCGCCATACCGAGCGCAACGGCAGCACTGTATCCGGCCGGCTGGGCGCGCAGTAGTGTCGCCATCATCATGCCGACTGTTCCGGCAACACCGAACGCGTAGCAGAGCAGGTCAGCTTTGTCGCGGGGTTGCTGTTGATCCAGATCGTCGCAGGCAGCCTCCACCAGCAGCGCCGCTGCCGCAATCAATCTGCGATCCGTAGGAAACGGCCATCCAATCGATTGCAGCGATGCAGTGTCATTCCGCCGCAACGCACCAGAGATGAGCTCAAGATCGCTGCGACGTCTTTTAGGCAAAGAGCTTGGCTCGTCCGCCAGATCGTCAACTCGTCGGCAGAATGCGTAGAGTTGCACTACGTCATCCCGAACCGTCCGTGGCAGAAAGCGGGCGGCGCGGAAGAAGGTCTTACCCGAAGCAGCCATAATCTGTGCCGCGGATCCTTGCGAATCAATAGAACTCACGACCCGACCTCCACTGGCTGCGGCTCATAGCTTTCCAACTCACCAATCATGGGGCTGGTTAGAATCTGTGGCAGATAGTGCTCCAGCACCTTCGCCGAACACAGAACTCCAGGCAGGCCTGCACCTGGGTGCGTGCCAGCGCCCACCAGATACAAACCCTCCACGTCTTCGCTGCGGTTGTGAAAACGAAACCATGCGCTTTGCAGCAGCGTTGGTTGGATGGAAAAGCCGGTTCCGTGGTGCGTCAGAAGATGATCGCGAAAGTGTTCTGGCGTCACGTGGAACCGCACATCAATGGCATCTCGTATACCGGGGCAAACCGTGTCTTCTAGTGCATTTAGGATCTTCTCTTCGAGCCGAACGGCTTCCACGGACCAGTCGATGCCGGAGCGCAGGTTAGGCACAGGCGCAAGAACATACATACTGTCGCAGCCTGCCGGGGCAAGCGATGGATCGGTTCGCGTCGGCGCATGCAGGTACAGGCTAAGATCGTCACTTAACGTGTTCCCCTCAAAAATCTCTTCGAGCAGTTCCTGATACTTCTCTCCAAGCAGGATTGTGTGGTGGGCCAATGCGGGATACTGTCTGCGCAAACCCAGATACAGCACAAACAGCCCCATGGAGAACTTCTTGCTTTCGATACGCCGATCGGTCCACTTGCGACGCCAGCGTTCCGGCACCAAATTGCGGTAGAGCGCCGGTGCGTCAGCATTGGCGACTACACACTCTGCATGCGCCTCCCCTCCACCTTTCAGCCGGACCCCGGTGGCGCGTCCGTCAGAAATCACCACCTCACTAACTTGTTGCGAAAAATGGAAGCAAACACCCTCTTCCCTCCCAAGCCGTACGAGCGCATCCACCAGGGCAGTGGTTCCGCCCATGGCAAAGTGCACGCCTTCTTTGCGCTCCAGGTGCTGAATCAGCGAGTAAATCGATGTTGTATGAAAAGGATTACCGCCAACCAGCAATGGTTGAAACGAAAACACCCGCCGGAGAGCTTCGTCTTTCAAAAAGCGTGAGACAAAGGTGTATACAGATCGGTCACTGCGTAATTTCGCCATCTGCGGCACGATGCGCAGCATGGAAGCGAGGTCATCAAATGGCTTATCGCCCAGCTCCTCGAAACCGATCCGATAAATCTTTTCGACTTCGTGCAACAGGCGGATGTAACCGTTAACGTCACTTGGGGCAAAGCGACGAACAGACTCAATGAGCTGTTCGCGCGTTCCTCCGTAATCGAAGCTTCGCCCATCTGCGAAATGGATTCGATACCAGGGCAGCAACGGCTGGAACGCAACATAGTCAGCGCGATGCTTGCCGAACAGCGCAAACAATTCGTCAAACAGAAACGGAGCGGTGATCACCGTGGGTCCGGCGTCGAAGGTGTAACCCTGCATCCGATACACGCCGGCGCGTCCACCGGCATGCGATTGATTATCGTAAACGTCAACCTGGAGGCCGGCTGCGCGAAGCCGCAACGCCGCAGCCAGTCCTCCAAATCCAGCCCCGATGACGATGGCTCGCTTCATCTAGCGATTACGAACGAGCCGGTCACCGCTCTCCGGCAATTCGTCATCCACGGAACCCGTATGCTGCACCAAGCTTACAGCCCACAGTCCATAGATCACCTTGGCAATTAGGTCCAGGCTGGTGAACAGGGTTGCGTCGACCACTGGGCTCCAAAGACGCAAGCCTTGCTGGCCCACAAGGAACACCACGGGATACAGAAACCATACGATTGACAGCACAGGCAGCTTCTTGCGATACGTCTCGCCTTCCGGGCTCTTTTCCGACAGCTTCCGAAACGGTCCCCACAGCAGCGCATAGATCGCAACAAACGACAGGCAGCTGAGCAGGTAAAACGACCACTTCAAACGTGGATCATCGGTCCACCCTGCTACAAGTCCTGTCACGATCATGTACACGTCTGAGATCACCAGGCCGGCGATCATGGCTCCGCGCTTTTTCACATGACCCTTCACCGCTCCGGACACCAGGCTCAGCAGCAGCAGCGGAGTCGTAATGGACCAGTCGATGTACCGTGCATAGTAGAAAATCCTTCCGGACGGTCGGGGTGCAGAGCCATACCCATAGGCCATGAGCAGGTACAGAGTCATCGCGACCATCGGAACCAGGAAGTGAGCGATGGAATCACCCTGTTCCGATACTGACTTGTTCTTCTGCATGGGAAAGAAAAGAAGAACAACACCCAGGGCCATCCCTATCGTGCCGATCCAAAGCCAAAGTTCTACTGTCATGTGCGTACCCTGGGGAATAAGAATGCTGGGTGTGATGCCCGAAATGTGTCGAACCGCGTCAGGGAACATGTTCAGGCGCTTTATGACCGTTATCAGCAGCTTATTCATCAATGGAACGACCGATCACAAAGAAAGCCGCTAGCAGCAAGGAACGAAATGAGCGAGTCGCTTAGAAGTCTTCCTGAACGGCGGCATGCTCCGATGTCGCAATTGAACCGTAGAACACGAAGCGGCATGCTCCTGCGTAGGTGCGGTCCACTTCGTACGCTATCGTCCAGAAGGCAGCCGCGACGAGATAACACGTTCTGAGAAGCAAGTTTCGTCCTCCCACTCAGAGCGAACGAACACAAGTCCTACCCCCGGCTTCCAATCCTGCAAGGAAAGAGGAGAACGTGTCGGCTTAGGCGATAGTGTGTTGCGGAGTTCTGGGTAATTGGAACGGAGCCATGGGTTTCAGCCCACGGGTAACACTGCTCCCTCCAGATGCGGTTGCACGGCAATTGTCGATACACGCTGGACCGCTCCCAAACTCCACTGCAAAGGGTGCCCAATGAGCCCCGCTCCAAACAACAGAAAGGCGATCCTCTCGGATCGCCTTTCTGTTTCGTTGCTTGAAGTTGGTAGCGATATCGGGGCTCGAACCAGAACTCTTCGCCTTGAGAGCGCGAAAGGCTCGGCTTTGACGGTGCGACACTGCAACCCGTTACGTCAGAAAAGGCCCTATTGCTGCCTTTTTTGTAGTCAACTTACACGGTTGGCCGTTGCAGTCTGTCGCAGGATTTCCGGTACAAGGGGTACCCCTGGGGCACCCTAGAGGAGGCGGGACGGTACGCAAAGCGACAAAGGTGGACGGCATCTTCGAGAAAAGGCCGGGCTCAGGTGTCTGGTATGTCCGGTACAAGGTCGGTGGTGTTCAAATCCGCAAGGCTATCGGCATCCAAAGCAAGCGCTGGACTACTTGGGAGACGTCCGCCACATCCGCAGAACCGGAGAGGCCGTTCTTCCCACGACTGCGAAACGTCCAGCGAGAACGCTTGCAAAGCTGAAGGCGAGCGGTGGCTAGATCACCGTTGGCGAGCTGTGCGACCGCTACCTGACCCACATCTAAAACCCGAAGAACCCTGAGCGTCCCAAGGATCAGGTCAATCCACCCATCCGGATCGAGGCGGTAAGAAAGCTTTCTCAGAGCGCCCGGCGGGATCACTGAAGGCATCTGAGATTCGTCAGTGGCTGGTCGATACCATCGGTGGCGCACCCGCAACTATGAACCGGTACAGGTCAACGTTCTCCGCAATCTACTCTCATGGGTCGACTTCCCCGCCCGGATGATTCGCATACCCGACAGCAAGAATGGCGAGGCGATCACCTTGCCGATGATCGACAGGGTCTACTTCGCTTTGAAGGAGCTACATTCGATTCAACTTGAAGTTGAGGCGCTTCGAACCGGCTACACCTACGCGAAAGAACCTGTGCGAATGGTCGCTGATGGGCGGGTGTTCCTCATCCGGGAGAACCGTGAGTGGTGGGCGAAAGCGTTAACACAAGCAAAGATCAACGACTTCAGGTGGCACGATCTCAGGCATACGACGGCTAGCCTCATGTCGCAGCTGGAGCAGACCTCAAGGCCATCCAGGAGGCCCTCACTCACAAGAGCATCGCCACCACGGCCAGGTATGCGCACATGAACAAGTCGAAGCTGATGGATGCGATGTCGGTACTGAACCGGTCAGCGGTCTAGGCGTCAACGTTGGCTACAGAAGCCCCGGACCGTGGCGCAAGCGCAGCTCATCAGCAACTGACTCGGTCTGCGGAAGACCCATTGCGAGTTGCATCTTGGCGTCAAAGTCAGCATCGTGTGTGGTATGCGCATTACGCGTACTATGACGGACAGAAGGCGGCTGTAACAAACCACGGACAAAGTCAAAGCAGTCGCGCAGATACGAGGAAAATGGTCTGGTGCAGCGTCCCGAACTCCTTGAACTCCGCAGTGGACGGACCAGCTCAATTGCTGATGCGAATGGATGTACACGCCTTCCATATCGGCTCCAAGCTTCTTCGCTCGCTAGAACACGTTCGAAGCAGTCCAGTTCTTGAGGTCCCGCATCTTCTTATCCGGCCACAACTGCCGGACCATATGTTAGACCTGAGGGCCTGACTCCCCCACGTACCTACGACGTTCTGAAGTTGCAGGAGATTGCGTACGGGCGTCCTCAAACTTCACAAGAGAACGCGCGAATCGAAGCAACTCCAGACTCTGGTAAACGCGCATTCGCACATCGCCATCCGGAGCTTTCTCCAGAAGCTCTACGTCCATGCACAATTCGAAGCTGGCTCTCGTCAGCATCGATATGGTTGAAAGTGAGCGACGTCCTTCAGTTCCAGGATCGAGTCTACATTCCGCTGCAACTCAGATAGATCGCGGCGTAGAAACATAACTCCCGCGAGGTGGCTTCACTAGTCCTGCCAGTACGTCCTCAACCTCCAACCGGTCGAACTCACGCAGGCTGTACAGCACGCCCATGTAGAAACTTGGCTGCTCTACTCCGCTTAACTTCTGCAGATCTACCATCTTCTGCTCCTCCCTACACTTGCTCAATCGGAACGGTGTCTCCGCTCTCGCCGCTGCTCGCAGACCACAAGCAACAGCCTTGCTCAGTCCGGTGCCAACCACAAAGTAATTCAAAAGGCTGCCGGGCACAGACGATCCAGATGTCAGCGCGGTACGCGCACGTGGACAAGACGACGCTCAGGAACGCGATGGCGGTGCTGAACAGAAGGGCAGCGTGAAACACTTCAAAGCGAGATGAAAGGTTTGGGCAGCACTGAAGGGATGGTGCTCAGGAGGCGGTCGACATCGCCCTGTAGGACTTCCGCCTTATCTAGGGAGTACACAGCTCGTTCTGTCGCCTGCACGGTTACTTGTTGCAAATCCCTCTTGAACTCAGGCGTGGCCGAGGCACTCCACTGTGTCTCGGCTGGTCCCGCGATGAAGAGCGTCCTCGGTGAGAAAGCAAGAAAGGCGGCGACTGATGCGTCAGCTAACCTCCGCCGATACGACTCGGTCCCTCCCTATTCACCGTCATCTGAAACACAGGCGAATCGGAAGTGATGAACGCATTAGCTTCAGACCGAACGATGTGAAAGACTTTCTGCGCAAGGAGATTGGCAATTTTCCAAGACCGTCCAAAGAGATCCTCGAGCTGGAACTGCGCTGGGTCCGACAACATTAGGTCGATGTTTGCATTGATGGCCGTGCGCAGTTCGGAGGCACTCACCCTCTTTCCCTGCTGTAAGAGAGCGTACTGATGATCCCGGATGCATTCGTCTGTCACCTCAGCTTTGAGGTGGTTTCGGATGTCAGGACGAAATGAAAGCGTGCGGATGCGACGGCCCCTATAGAAAAAGCGTTGCGACAAATAGCAATAGCGTCGCGCGTGCAATGTCATTCAGTTCCCACGTCTTCTGACCGAGCCATCGGACTAGGTGAGACGCTTTGCTTTCTAAATTCGAGAGCCACGTCTCCACAAGCTGCCCTCTGGCCCGGTCCACTGAGCCGAAATACCCCGGTTCGGTGCACTCACTTTTTGTGGAGACCCGGCGCGGCAACTGACCACGCCGGTACTTCCAGGAACGTTTAGAGCTACCAGCAAACTGGTTCAGCAGAAATCGAGAGATAATGTGCGGTTGCTGCACCTCAGGTGGCGTCTTCCGGTATGGATTGATGATTAGTGCCATGTGAGCTTAGTTCTACTTGCTGTTCGGCTCCATGAAGATTTCCTCCGGCGTGATGTCCGTGGGCGCAGCCCGCATCGCCCCCGCTTCGAAGGGCCTGAGCAGGTCAAGAGGCGGCTGCTCGGCTGCTTCCCGTGACAGCCAGCCTTCGTAGTCTTTCGGGCGCAGGATGACCGGCATACGGGTATGGATCTTCTCCATGAACAACGCGAACGGCAGCCCATCGGCCATGCCGATCTCATACTTGGGATTGTTCTTCGCCCTGATCTTGTGCCATTCGTAAAACGAGTCAGCGGGCACCAGGCAGCGGTGCCGAGCAAAGGCGCTGCGCCACATGGAAGCCTTCTCGATGCCCTCAGCCTGGCATTGAAAGTGATCGGGGAACTTCTCATAGGGCTTTTACCAAGAGGGAACAAAGCCCCGCCGCGCGGCCACCAGTTCCCTGTCACCTGTGGCCCTATTCGGTCGGATAACCGGCTGGAATATGGTCGAACGAATGTCGTCTGGTGCTAAGTTCAATCGGCGAGGCCGTTCTGAGTGTGAAACACCTCAGCGAGGCGCTGCTTGTCTGATCGATGACGATAGCGACCGCACATTTTCGCGGCTACCTAAAGCAAAATTTCTGAGCTTCATCTAGCTTCGGCACGGAATTCATCTTCGATACTATCCAGTGTTCGACGGTCGACACCCCAGCTAGTAGCCCTCGGAATCAACTTAAGGGCTACCGGCCAGTTTGTCCGATTTGTCGATGACACGGAGGAAGCAACCTGGAGCCGCCGGGCAAGACCCTCAATCTGCGGCACGGTCAGGTCGCGTTTGCCACTCAGGATCAGTGAGATGTCCGAGGACTGCCGATCTCGTGCAAATCTTCCTGGTTGATCCGGTTGGAGTCGAGCAGGAACTGCAGCACCTCGACAGGCGAAGCCTGAGGCATGGGATACGCCTCGCGCTCCTAGGTTTGAACAAGCAGCGTCAACAAACCGACAGCGGCGGCTTCGTCAGCGTTCGGCTCATAGGCTGAAGTCAACGCAAACAGCTCGGGCTTTCGGCCTGTCGTCCCCGCGAGATCGGGAGCGACACTGGGCCAAGATCCCGGACGATACGGACATCGTGGTCACGCACGGGCCGCCGCATGGCATCCTGGACCGCATCCAGGGGCAGACTGAGCACCAGGGCGACCCGGAGCTGCTGGCTGAGGTGAAGCGAGTGCAGCCGCTGTTGCATGTCTTCGGACATGTCCATGGTGCTATGGGGTTGTCGAGCAGGACGGCACCACCTACATCAATGCTGCCGTGCTCGGTATGAGTGAGGCGCTAGAGCATCCGCCGCTGCACATGCGGATCCCACGACGCTATTACACCTGTGTCTCGATAACTATAAGCAGCAATCTTCTACGTTGTAGCCAAATCGATTGCTGTGATGGCGAGCAAAGTAGGAATGCGCGACGAAAATGGGCGAAAGTCCGCAAGCTGAAGAGTGCCACGATCAAGGAGTCCAGGATCCTCCTCTACAGGCAGCAGAAGGGTCTCTGCTTGTACTGCAAGCAGCCCTGCCGGTTGCCGGTCGAGGGATCGGTTGCTGATAACGGTAGGGACAACTCCACCCTTGACACATCCTGCCGGCGTCACAGGGCGGAAGGAGCAAGAGGGGTAATCTCGTCGGCTGCTGTAGCGCACGTAACGTGCAGAAAGGCGCTAAAGTACTACCGCCTACCTTGCTCAAAATGGTCAGACACCTTAAGCAACAGCAGCCGCGTGCTGGCCAACCGTGGAAGCCCTGGCTCGACCCGGAACAACCCGCGTTGGAGGCAGCCTTGATCGATATCGCCGCAGAACTCCACGACTTCTGCTTGAAACCATGGCATGGCAGAAGAGCAGGAACGCATTTTCGCCGCCGAACGAGGTCGTCCGCTGGACCACCGAGAGATCAACCTAGCAAAGAGTATCGGCGTGACGCAACGAGATCTGGTGCGGCTGGCTGTAGTGAGCGGTTTACCTACTCCGACCGAGCCGTGCTCAGGGCAGCAGCCAACCAGGTCGGCTTGACGAGCGCAGCGGCCTCACGCTCGGGCACACCGTACTTCTCACACAAACCCACGTCATGTGGGTCCAGTTCCTCTCCCATGTGCAAACAGGTGAAGAGTACGGCTCCCTTGCGGCTTTTCTTACGGCATACCTGCAGCAAATGTCCGAGCACGGCTATTGGGACGCGCCTCTGGAGGTCGAAGCACGGGCTCAGGAAGTGCTGGATTGGCCCGAGATTGCCGTGAGCGATAAGGAGCAGGAGCTTAGAGATTTGGAGGTCCTCCGCGACGAGGACATCGACGTGTCGGACATCCCGCTGCAGAAGCTCAGGCCCAGGGCGGAGCGCATCTCCTTCGCTCAGTTTCTCGCCACGAAAACCGCAAGAAACAACGCTTTGGACTTACGAGATTCAGTGCCCAAGGTCGACGAGACTGATTAGTGCAAGCCTAAGCGCTCACCCCGACAACTTGCTATAAAGCGATATCTAAGGCGGCCAAGAAACTGCACTTTCCTCCACCGCTATAGGCTGCTAGCCTGAAGTCTGGACCGTCTTTCATCGAGCCACGGCTTAGCTGGCTTCCATACTGCATCGTCGGAGATAGGCGGAATGTCACAGAAGTCGATCTCATCGTCCGGGAGGCTGTCGAGAGCAGCCATTACTGCCTCCATCTGCTCCTTAGTCTGCGCTGCGATGTCTCATATACCCTTTCCTTTTAATCGCGGAACACCGACGGACTCACACGGAAGCGCTCGGCCAGCGCCTCTATTTGCGAGTCCGTAAGCTCCTGCTTACCGTCCAAAATCGCTTGCACCTGGTCCTCAGATCCGATGCCCGGCAGAGACCCGGCGCCTAGGCCCGTTGGCTTCGAGCTTGTAGCGGAGGACCTCGCCAGGTGTGGCGTATGGCAGGTACTGCACCTGCTCGTAAGCGACAACAGCAGCGGACAATTTCGAAGATCCCCGTCTCCTCGTCCTTTGTCATGACCGGGAGCGAAGTGAGCGAGAACAGCCGCCGCATCGCCGTGGCAAGCTGTTCGTCGGCGTCGATCAGGTGCATGATCCTAAGTTACGCCGCCTCGGCCAGCTTATACCGAAGTATGCGGGGACCGTCGGCATCGACCTGACGAATGAGCAGCACCTGCTTGAGGGCTGTTTTCAGGTCGCGGATGACGTTGATGGTTGTGTTGGTCGGAAAGAACTTACGCCGGAGAAAAAAAGCGAAGGCTGACCCATTCGCCCTTGGCGACGAATAGGATTCCTGGATTTTGCCTGCAACGGTGCCCTGTTGCGCGGCCTGGAGAATGGCCTTCAGCGGGGTGGCGAGTTCGGCTGGTTGCTTCAAATCAGTGTGCATTATGATCTCTTCTTCTTGGGTTAAGCCGCAGTTGCAAAAAGCAGCGAACCGGACGGTGGCGGCGGGCAGAGCTTGTCGCGCGTGGCATGCTGAATGACGGCACATTGCACATTGCTCGGCCATGCACTACGCTCGGCGTCATAGGCGGGATCAGGATCGGCGCGCAGCCCAGCCATGGAGCCGGGACGGATCGATTTCAGCGCGACGGGGTGGCGGGAGCTCGGGGAAAATGTGCGGCCATTCCGAACGATTCATCTACTCCAACCAGGCGTTGTATCCGCTTTTGCCGCAGTCGACGTCGTCACCGATCTCGTAGTAGGCGTGACACCAGCCGTCGCCATCCTCAGCCACCACGTCTGAGCAACGTGCAGGCTCAACAGGTAGTGGAGCTCTCCAACACAGATGAACGCGGCCATCTCATCCGCCGTGAACTCGAAAGGGATCGAAGATCTCGTCGCGCCACCAGCACTCTTCGGCATAGCGACACCAGTTCTCCGTGGTGTTGATCTCGCGGATACGAGCGGCGGCCACGATGCGGTCGACCCTTTCGGAGAACGCGGCGAAGAGCAGATGCGGCTGAACAGGGTAATTCGCCAGCTTGGGTTCCTCCACCATCTCGGGATCGATGCTGTCAGCGTCGGCGCGGGCCTCAGCCAAGTAGATCTCGCGCATGCTGGCTGAAGGTGTGCAGCGAGGTGTGGAGGTTCAATCACAGTGGCGAGAGCGGCGTTTACAGGCACTTCAGAGACCTCCATAGGCATGTCATCGCTAACGTCATCCACTCCGCCCATCTTAGCGATGAGCTCCAGATGGACTAGTTCGTCACCTGTTTGAATCCGTGACCAGATCCTCACGGACGGGCGGCGGCCACGGCGAGCACCAAGCAGGTTGCGCAGGTCCTTCCAGGTGTGGCCGTCGCAGTCGTCAGAGAAGCACCGGAAGCCGACATTTTCGGGCGTCAGAATGATAGCTGACTTACCCTGCCGACAGTCTGACCGGCATGCGGTACGCCCTTGAATGCGCATGAGGCCAGGGCAAAGTACAGGACGCCATCCTCCGACGTGACGTGCGACAGGTGAAGGTCCTCCGGGAACTCCGCGATGAGCTTGTGAAGACCTTCAGGCGTGAGAAGGAAGCGGAACTCGCCGTCGGACTTGCGGGACACAGGGAAAGCAGCTTGTTCCACTCTTCCAGACCGACCTGATCGGCGAACTCGGGATCGACGGGGTTGAGCGTGTAGTACGACGCCTCGGGCTGATACCTACCGGTCGAACCAAGGGGCGGTCTTGGCCACCAGGGCGATGTCGTTGAAGCGACCGCTGTAAACGGTGCCATCATGCAGCATGGCACGCATGTCCACGATGTCCGTGGGCATGCACACTGTCGAAAGGAACTGGTGGAAGGGCTGGAAAGGGGTGCGAAGGAGCATCACAGGGCACCTGCAATCGCTTCACCACCGGCTGCTCATGCTGGACGAACTCCGGAACCTGATGAACAAGATCAACATCAAGAACAGTTCGCTTGCGACCGTGCTGTGCCAGCTCTGGAACCAGCACGACAGTGGCGGCAGCGTGAAAAACAGGGTGATCAACGCACGTGTGAACCTGTCCATCGTCGGCGGCCTCAAGGATGCCAACGCCGACGAGGTCAGAGAGTTCTTCGGCACCGAGACGAGCGCGGGCCTCTATAGCCGCTTTATTTTAGTGCCGGGTCCGACCTGCTGGGACTGGGACATGGAATGGGTGCCACCAGCCAAGCGGACCGAAGAAGTTTACGGATGGCAGGAGACGCCAGTAGAGCGTGCCCGCATGCGTGTCACGGTTCCAAAGGAGATCCACGCTCTCGTCAAGGCTTGGCACGAGAAGAAGAAGGAGACACGTGGCCGCTTCAAGGTTCGCCTCGCCGGCGGCGGGAAGGAGGGCTAACCTCGCGCAGCGCATTCTCGCTTCTACAGTTGGAGTCTTCGACTTTAGAGGAGATTCGCTCCACGTCGAGCACGAACCCGCAACCGCCCCCTCGTCCTCGACTCTCGACTCTCGACTCTCGACTCCTGCTGGTGCTGCTCCGGATCCCGACCTTGCCGGTATACTCTTACCGCGTTCTCGCCGGGCAAGATCAGCCACCCCAGTTCGACCCGGTTGGAGAACCACAACCGCATTTTGCAGCGTGCCTCGTTGAGGTTGTTGGGCGGAGACTGCAGCTCGATCACGAAGGCAGGCACAACCGGTGCGACCCCCCCCTGCGGTCATCTGCTACTGTCAATAAAATAGGCTCCGTCCTTGGCTCCCGTATTTGCCGACGAGCCGGAGAAGCGTGCGGAATTCCTAGAACCGGAGGCCGCTCAGATCGTGGCTCACTCCACCCACAACCGGAAACAAACGCTCACTCTCGCCGAGGTGGTAGCCGCCCACAAAGAGATGGCCGCAGAGTTCGGCAACCAGCCGGAGCGCGTTGTTGCCGCCGCGCGGGAGCGGGCGATGAATCAGGCGCAACCCGGATTGCACACCGACGCCCGAGGCGCTGTAGCGTTCGCGCGGGAGAAGGTCTTCGAGCGCGAAGCCGTAGGCGATGAGCGAGTCATCCTGCGCGAGGCTCTACGCCGGGGCATGGGCGAGGTCAGCTTCACCGAGATGCAGGATGAGTTCCGGCGCCGTCGCGACGAAGGAGAGTTTCGCATCGTTCCAGGTTAGAAGCACAGTTCCGGCCGCAGCTTCACCACCCCGGAGACGATTACAGGCGAACGCGCGAACATCCAACAGGTTCTTGCCGGGCGCGATGCCGTTACGCCGATGCTGTCCGACGCGGCCGTAAAGCGGCAGGCGACCTCACGCGAGTTCCTAATGAGGCGCAGCGTTCTGCCATCCGAGAGGTACTCACATCGACGGACCGCGTTCATGGATTCCAGGATCTCGCCGGTTCTGGGAAAACGGGTACGCTCGCCGCGACCCGCGAAGGTGCGGAGCAGGGCGGCTACCGGTCGAGGGCTTCGCCCCCACTTCCAAGGCGGCAGGCCAGCTCCGCGAAGCCGGGACCGAGGCCAACACGCCCGGACCGGATCGCACCTGGGCAGCGATGTACTAAGCCGGGGATGTGGTGCAGTATGACCGGTGTAGCAAGGCAGAGGGGATCGAGCGTGGAGCCTTTGGTGTGGTGCGGTCCAGCGACTCGACATTCAACCGCCCCACCTTCGAGATGCAGGATGGTTCGGCCGGCATGCTTCGGTTGAGCGAGAACGTGATGATCGAACAAGCACAGGTCAGCGCCACTGCGGTCATGCGGATGCAATTCAGCCTTCGAAGCATGTTTGCCTTCTGATCGCGAGATTGAGCGCAAGCGAGGTCAATGTACTCGCCTGCAAACCATCAGTCCTCATGAACGCCGTTCTCGTGAGTTGGACCCGAGTCCGCATTGAGCATTCGCCTGAGACGTGGTCCGGCCAGATAGGTGTAGATGAGCTGCGCTTTGGACGCTTCAGCTGGACACTCCATCGCTGGCAACGTTGATGATTGGGCGCAGAGTGCTCCGTTAACAGTGATGCTTCGCGTAGCGTCCAGTGCCGGGCAGTCACATCAAACGAGTATGACAACCGCCGCAGCTATTCATATATCTTTTGACAACTCCTACGCACGGCTGCCGCAGAACTTCTTTGCAAAGGTTGAGCCGACGTGGGTGCGTGCGCCACGGCTGATCCATGTGAACGATGAACTGGCGAACTTCCTGAACATCGATCCGGGGCAGCTGCACTCGCAGGAGGGGGCGGAGGTATTCGCGGGCAACTGCATTGCCACCGGGTCGGAGCCGCTGGCGATGGCGTATGCCGGGCACCAGTTCGGCGGCTTTGTGCCGCAGCTGGGTGACGGGCGTGCGTGCATGCTGGGCGAAGTCGTCGCGCAGGATGACAAGCGTTACGACATTCAGCTCAAGGGCTCTGGGCCGACGCCGTTTTCACGCCAGGGCGATGGCCGCGCAGCCCTTGGACCGGTACTACGCGAGTACCTGGTGAGCGAGGCAATGCACAGGCTCCACGTGCCCACCACCCGTGCGCTGGCTGCCGTGCTGACGGGCGAGGCCGTATTGCGCGAGGAGATGCTGCCGGGCGCGGTGCTGACGCGTGTGGCCAGCAGTCATCTGCGTGTGGGCACTTTTGAGTATTTCTCCGCTCGAAAAGACACGACATCGCTGCATACGCTGGCGAACTACGCAATCAGCCGTCACTACCCTGAAGCCGTGGAGCAGCCGAAGCGATATCGCGCGCTGCTTGAGGGCGTGGTGCGTCGGCAGGCGGCGCTGGTCGCGCAGTGGATGGGGCTGGGTTTCATTCACGGCGTGATGAACACGGACAACACGAGCATCAGCGGCGAAACGATCGACTACGGACCGTGTGCGTTCATGGAGGCACATGACCCAGCAACGGTCTTCTCTGCTATCGACCGGCAGGGCCGCTACGCCTACGGCAACCAGCCCAAGGTCATGCTGTGGAACCTGTCGCGCCTGGGCGAAACGCTGCTTCCACTCATGGCAGAAGAGGAGGGCTCGCAGGAGGCGGCGCTAGCCACAGCGTACGAGGTGCTGAATAGCTTTGCCCCGCTGTACGAAGCAGCATACCTGCGCATCTTTCGTGCAAAGCTCGGCCTTGCACAGGAGCAGGAAGAGGATGCCGCGCTTGTGAAAGACCTGCTGGAAGCCATGGCTGAGGGCCGAGCGGACTTCACGCTGATGTTTCGGCATCTGTCGGAGAACGATGGTTTCGGGGCGCGTGAACAGTTTGCCCAACCTGCGGGTTTTGAGGCGTGGCATGGCCGCTGGCTTGCACGGTTGACCGCAGAACGCGTGACACAGGAGGAGCGGAATCGAGCGATGCAGCAAACGAATCCGGTGTACATCCCGAGGAATCATCTTGTGCAGGAGGTGATTGACGCGGCGCTGCGCCAAGACTTTGCTCCTTTCGAGCAGTTGCTTGCTGTGTTGGACAAGCCTTTTCAGGAGCGTACCGTACTTCAACGCTTTGCGGCACCGGCGGCGCTGGAGCAGCGGGTGCTGCAAACCTTTTGCGGCACCTAGTCACAGGATGGACTCCCGCTTCACTTGATCGATCCGCGCCGCAGAAAAGCAGCTCGTCTGTCAAGCCCTCGTACGGCCGAGCCTCGTCCGAACCAAGATTAGGGCCGCTCTCAAACTGGACGCTTTCGCAGCACAGGCGTACCTTCCCGGAAACAGTGTTGATCCGTACAGGAGTGCTCGTTGCACGATCCGGCTCATGAAGACGGTCAGGTTATTGACGCTCAGGCCTACCGCCGTGGAATACTCGTTCGCCTTGACCAATAATAGTGTCGAGACGATCGAGGTGGAGGTGGATCAACGGTGATCCATTCGCGTCCATTAGTTGGAGATCGAGTTCATGAGCGAAGTCCACGAGCTGGGTTGTCGAGCGTTATACGGCACTATGGCGTACGCCTCGACCTCTTCAGAGACGGCAACGAAGGCGGTTGCGAGCACTTAGGTCAAGCGGCGTTCTTTTCATCCTTTCTCAATTGAGGAAACGATGTGATTCGCAGCTTTGCAGCGGCGTAGGGAACCAACCGGATCGTTTCAATCTTTTCATCGCTGGTCACCGGACTTTCCGGCAGGACGTTGGCAACGCCGTCTTCGGCTCGCCAGGAAGGCAATTTGCATGCGGCGACCTGTATGGTGATCGGCGTTCCAGACAGGGCGAAGGGTGAACCGCCGATCGGATGCTCTTCATCCAGAATGCCGTCAGGCGCACCTGTGTCGACTGCGAGCGCATAGTTCCACTCGGATGCCGGAAAGACTTGCCAATCCGCAGTCATGCCTCGTGTCCGCAGCTTCACCCAGCTCTCCGCGATCGGGTACGAGAACACCAGCGGTCCGCGCTCAATCGAAACAGATTGGTGAAAGCCCGTAACGACTTTCGGCTTCATCGGAAACTTCATCTCCACGGTGTCGCCGGGCTTCCACGTACGATCTAGCCGCGCGAATGCACCCACGGCAGGGGACGATTGTGTCTCGCCATTGATGGTGAGGACCGTTCCTCCAGCCCATGCCGGTACGCGGACATGGAGTGGAAAACGCACCGGTGCGGAAGGTGTGATGGTTAGGCGTACGGTTCCACGGAAGGGGTAGTCCGTTTCTTCGGAGATATGCACGGCGGTGTCACCGATGGACGTGTGTACTTCGCAAGGAGAGTAGGCAGTGGCAACAATGCCACCATCCTGCGAAGCCATCCACAGGCTCGCTACGAACTTGGGCCACCCCTGGTGAAAGTTGGCGGTGCAGCAGCCAAAGTTCGGCTCCAGGCCATAGAGGTTTGATTCCGGCCCATCGGTCGTCCAGGGTTTGCGGTGCAGGCTTACTTCGACCTGATTCGGTTGCTGGTTGTACTGGTGCGCCCACATATCGTCGGTGAAGGTGCCTGGCAGCGCGTTAAAGGCAAGCCGCTCCAGACGATCACCGATCGAAGCGTCGCCCAGAATGGCGAGCGACTGCTCCAGGGAAAACATGGTTTCCACCACAGTACACAGCTCTGACCCCTGAGATGGACTTGGGCCTGCGAAATGCTCGTCACAGGAAAACATTCCGTTAGGCAGACCGTGATATTTGTCCAGGGCGGCTTGCATTTCTGCGAAACCACGCCGGTCCGCGGCATTGCCAGAGATCACGGACCACACTGGCGCCGCCTTGAGCGCCTGGCCGTTGTTCACCCCATGCGTCGCAAGCGCGATGTCATTCAGTCCGTTGTTCTCGCTTAGCTTGATTTTTTCCGGCGTGACTGGATACGTGTACTTGAAATCGGCGAAATCCGCCTGCCAGTCAAAGCCCTGCTGATGCAGCAGCCGCGCGAGGTCCAGCAGCTTCGGATCGCCTGTGCGGTTGTACAGCCAGATCACCACCAGCGCATTGTCCTGCCAACGGAACTTGCCCCAATCGCGCAACGGCCGCCCAGGAAGTGCGCTTAGCTGATGTGCGAAATAGCGCGACAGCACCGGTATGACCCTTGGATCGCCCGTAGCTTCTTCATATTGCGCGAGAGCCTTGAGCATGACCATGCGCGGCCACCAGTCATTGTTGCTGGCGGGACCGATCATGCCGTCTGCTGCCTGATGCGTCAATGTCCAGTCGATGTATTTCTGCGCCTTGGCTTTTAAGCGATCATCATCCAACAGGTAGGCCAGCGGGATGAGACCATCCAGGAAGTAAGGTCCCCGCTCCCAGGACTCTCCTGTCCCGCCTAACCATCCACTGTTGCTGCCGACGTCGGCCCACGTTTCATCCAGGTGCCCACCCAAACCAGTCGCCTGAACCTCGAGCTGCCGCCGAAGCCAGCCCGTGGGCCGCACAGATCCCAACGGCAAAAGAGTGAAAGCGTTCTGCGCGAGCGGTGCACGGTTTTTAACGCCGCTCCCCGCGCTTGCATGCAGGCCCGCACCGGACGGCGTGACCTTGCCTGGGGCATGTTTCTCTTTCGACCCGTACGCCGAGCCGGGTTGCAGCGCGAGCTGGGTGCCCAAGCCTGCAAGTAATTTCAACATCTCTCGACGGGGTAGCAGTGGCATGTTCTCTCCGAACTTTCTCCTGCACAGTAGAACCCTGTGAGTGGCCTGTGGTCTATAGTTCACTTGATCCATAAATCCGCTGTCGGGACCTACGACCAGCTAATCATCCACATTGATGAGTCCACGTTGTATCGCTTTGGTTGCGGCTTCGGTTCGATCCGAGGCTTCGAGCTTTTCGATGATTTTGAATACGTGATTGCGCACGGTATGGTCGCTGATGCCAAGTGCCTGGCCGATTTGCTTATTCGTTGGTCCTCTGGCTAACAGCTTCAAAATTTCCAGTTCGCGTGCGGTGAGATCGGTACGCACCATTCGCTCAGCGAGTCTGGAGGCGATGTGCCGCGGAATGTAGCGTTTGCCGGCGTGTACCGCCCGGATTGCGCCAACCATCTCCTGGAGCGAAGTATTTTTCAGCAGGTAGCCCTGCGCTCCGGCTTGCACCGCGCGGTAAATGTCTTCGTCCGTTTCGTAGTTGGTAAGGATCACCACACGAACACTCACGCCCGCGGCCTTAAGGGCCAGAAGCATCTCTACGCCGGTCATACCCGGCATGCGGAGATCGAGAAGGATCACGTCGGGGCGGTTCTTTTTGATCAGTACAAGCGCATCCTCCCCGCTCGGCGCGGAGCCGGTAATCTCCAACTCTGCCTGCGTGCTCAGCATGCTTGAGAGTCCTGCCCTCACTACGGGGTGGTCATCAACGATCAGAATCCGGATGGAACTTGCCGGGACTTCCAACATGGCGTAGCTGCCTCCACAGATTGGTTATGTAAGTGCCCGGAGGCGGCTTAGAGGCCGATCTCTTTAGCCCGGAACGGACCAGGACCTCCGTTCCATTTCCGGGCGCACTCCGGATCTGCAACTGAGCCCCAATACTGGCTGCTCGCTTTTGCATACCGCGCAGTCCAAAGCCGGGCAGATCGTCACTCGCATAGAATCCGTCACCGTCATCCAGGACTCGCAGCTGCACTTCACCTTTCTCACACGTGAGCAGAATCTGCAGTTGCTGGGGATCTGCGTGGCGCACGGCGTTCGCGAGCGATTCCTGCCCAATATGGTAAAAGGCGTCGGCGATTCGGAGGGGTACCTTGGCGATATCGCCCATGGAACTCGCGACGACTCGAACTGAGCCACCTTCCACAAGCCGGTTCGCACACTCCTGCAATGCAGGCAGAAGGCCGATGGAGCCCGGCTGCTCCGGCCGCAGCACAGCAATACTACGGCGCGTCTCCTCATGGCTGTGCCGCACCAGGTCACTTGCAAGGTCTAGCTGCTGACGAAGTCGCGGCAGGTTACCCGGCATACTTTCGCGGATCGCATTGAGTTGAAACCCGATACCCGCGAAGCTTTGCGAGAGAGTGTCGTGCATCTCATATGCCATGCGTTCGCGCTCCTCAAGCACGGCGCGCAATCGCCAGCTTTCGACACGGTGGTATACAAAAACAGCAACCAGCGCCAACAGCAGCAAAGCAGCCAAAATCTCCAGAACATGACCAGTGCTCCACCAAGGCGGCCCCGCAAGCACCACGGCATCATCGCTGGACCGCAAAAGCAGCGCGAAAGGCGTCATGTCCATGGTAAAGGTGGAACTGGCAACGGCAACGCCGCGCAAGCGAAGCATGCTGCCGGGCTTGAGCTTTGCGTATAAGACATTGCCTCGGCCGCGATTCATGACTGCGCGAAACGACTGCGGACCGGCGTCCAGAGTGAAAATCGAACTATCGTCAGGCCCGCGCTGCTTGTCCGCAAGCCGTCCTTCGACTTCGACAAACGTGGCGTCGAACGCGCCCGTAGCCGCTTGCGAAGCGGTCACCGAAAGTGGCGTTACGGGCGTGTTCTCCCAAAGCACACGCACAGTGGCCTGTTCCAGCGTAGAGCTAAAGGGTCCCGGACGCACCGTACCGGTTACCTCCACTTCGTCTCCTACTTTGAGCGGCTGGACTGCGATTTGTTGCACCGCGATGCCGCCACTAGAGTCCTGCACGTACAACGCAGGCGAAGCAAGCACCACCGCACCACGAATCGTTGCTTTCACCTGCGTGGGAGAAGGCATCCGCAGGCTGCTGATCGCCTGCACGTTTGGACTTGGGGGAAGCATCTGGAAGCCAGTACCCGCAGCACTGGCATACAGGTTCCAGGCAAGCTGGCTTTCGCTCGAAAACCTCTCATCCAGGGCAGGTGGATGCCTTTTCGAGAGTGCCTGCATTCCCGCCAAATCGGCCTGCTTTGCCTCACGGATCTGAATATTGCGCCATACGCCTCCCGACGCGTAGGAGCGCAGACCGGCTCGGCCTGTTCGCAGGCACGCATCGTCGGTCACCGCCATCGTGGTGCTTTCGCCTTCGGGCAACAGGGTCGCGGTGGCCGCAAGCTGGCACCCATAGGCGAGAAGCTTCAAGTGATACCACTGGGATGCCCGTACTCCGGACGTACCCAGCTTCAGCTTCTCGTTGAGTTCCACCCAGCCATAACCGGCGCGTCCGATCAGAAGTGTGTTATCCAACGTGCGCAGGCCGGCGTAATAGCCGGTGTAAGCGTCTACACCAGTCTCTTCATCGCTGGTCCGCAGCATCAGCCCAGCGTCGCCTCCCAAGCCCAAAAGCATCACATCGGCTTCAATGGAGTAGTTACTCCAATGGGACGAGCCTGTCAGTAGTTTGGCGCCGCGCTCGTCCGAATCGTTTCGCATCGATCCGTTCACTAGCTCCCAGGTGCCACCGAACGCCTTCCACTCATCCGAGTTCCCTCTCGCAAAGGAATCATCGTACGGCAGCCGAGGCTCGAAAACGTGGCGGCGTATCGACAGCACGGTAGCAATTAAAAGGGCCAAAAGAGCCAAACTCCATACGGTGCGTTTGCCCTGCTGTTTCGAGAGCGTCATCTTCAAGGGCTCACGGCCCATTTCAGCGTTGAGCCACCCGGCTGCCAGCGTTCCAGCAGCATCGCTGTGGTGCTTCCGAAGTTCTCACGCGTGACCAGCAAGGGCTTGAACAGCACGCGGTGGGGCACCGGTTCGCCCTGAGCTCGTGCGTGAATCATGCGAATGGCTTGATCGCCCATGCCCCGGGTGTTCTGCACGATCATCGAATCAAGGCTTTTGCTTTCAAACGGCAGAGCTTCCGGATCGAAGCCGACCACCTTGGTCGGTGAGCTTGCCCGTGTGCCTTCGATGACGGAGATAGCGGCACGGGTAGACGCTGCTGTGAGGGTGACGATGACGTCTACGTGTGGATTCTCTCTCAAAAGGTCGTCTGCGCCCTCCTGTTCATGAGCCACATTGAATGTACCCATACGGCGCACGATCACGCGCGCTCCCGGAGCATATACGGCCAAAGCCTGTTCGAAGCTTCGGGCCCGCAGCATGATGGCGGCGATGTCCGGATTAATTCCTGTCAGCGCGACGCTTCCGGTACCTGGAACGAGTTGAGCCACACGCTCTGCCGCGAGCCGTCCACCCTCCTGCTCATCATTCAGGACATAGGACAAGTTGTCATTTGCGGGAATAGGCAGGGGCGAACCCACAATCACGGTAGGCATGCCTTTTGCCAGGGCTCGTCGCACGGGAGTGATGAGCGCCAAAAAATGATCCGGCGCGAGCACCAGACCCTTGTAATTGCCGGATACCACTCGATCGACCAGCGCAATCTGGCCATCGATATCGTCTTCTCTTCCCGTGGCATTCCAGTAAATCTCCTCACCCAGGTCCTGAGCCGCTTTTTGCGCCCCGACATTCTCCGGCTCCCAAAGGATTGTTCCGGAGGTTCGAGGAATCACTGCGATGCGATGCCGGTGTCCTGCTTCGCAACCGGACAATGCACCCAGCGCGACAGCCGCAAGACATAACACCGTGGTCGCCGAACAGGCCGAAAGGCTCGTCATACCGCAACGTATATCTCTTTTGCGCCACCACCGGCAATGGCAACACTGAAGTGGATGGGTCATCTGTACTATGGCTGCCTAAGCAACATGTAACTTGCGCTTCTCCATCTGCGCTCACTAGAGTTGGGCCGTTCAATAAATCACGCTTGATCTGCGCCCCGAAATGTCCCTCCGGATGCGATCCAGCAAGTCAAAGCGACTCTGTCGACCGGACTGCGCGGGTTTCCCGCTTGGAATGAGGCCTCATGATCCGACCCAATGCAAGCACACGTCGTATGTTTCATTTTGTTCCTTGTTTTCTCCTGGGTCTGACGATGCTGCTGTTGGCGGCTGGGTCGACTGCACGCGCCCAGTTCACCGGCGGCGTCCAGGGGACCGTGCAAGACGGCTCCGGCGGCAGCATCGCTTCCGCCACCCTGACGCTTACCAATGTGGACACCAAGGTGAGCCAAACCGCCACTTCGAACAGCTCAGGCGTCTACCGCTTTTCCAGCCTCGCGCCGGGAAGCTACCAGGTTACCGCTGTAGCCGCGGGCTTCTCTTCCACGAACAGTACGTTCACTTTGACAGCGAATGAAACGCGGGACGTTCCCGTCACGCTAGCAGTAGGCAGCGTGACGACGCAGGTGCAGGTCACGTCACAACAGCCCCTGCTGGACACCTCCGATACGCGCAACCAGCTAACGCTTGACACTGCGGCGCTGGAGCAGCTGCCGCTCGCAGCTCGCAATCCATTGGCCCTCATCACGCTCGCGCCGGGCGTTACCGGCATCGGTGCTGGCACATCCACGAACTTCAATCCCGAAAACTCCGTTGACGCAAGCGCAAATGGTCGTGGACAAAACGGAAATCAGTACATCGTGGACGGCCTGGACGTGACCAGCAGTATTCGCCCGGGCGTTGTGAATCTCACTCCCAATGCCGACACGGTGCAGGAAGCTTCCGTGCAGACGAATGTTTATACCGTGGATTTCGGACGTGCAAGCTCCATTCAAACGGTTATCACCACCAAATCCGGAACGAGCCGGTACCATGGCTTCTTAAGCGAGTACTACACGTATCAGGGTCTGACGGCGAAGCCGGTTTACTTTCCGAAAAATACCAGCCTCGCCCCATACCACTCCAACAACATGTCCTTTGGGGTAGGCGGCCCCATCATTCCCAACCACGAATTCTTTTTCTTTGCCGGTTTCGAGCCATATCGTGCGCTGGCCTCAAACGGAACGTCAAATCTCACCTTCGAAGACCCCGCATTTGTGGCATTCGCCAATACGGCGCGTCCCAACAGTCCGGAAGTGCAGCTGCTCAACAAGTACAAACCGTCTAACCTGATTTCGACGGGCGTGCAGAGCACAGCACAACAGCTCTTTGGCGCGGCCTGTGGTACGCCTGCGGCAGACAACATACCCTGCGGTCTGCCTGTTATTGATAACGGCGTCTTCAACGCGAGTGCCTACAACAATTCGAATCAATACAACGTGCGTGCGGATAAGTACTTTAAAAAAGATCGCGTTTACGGCTTGTTTTACCGGAGCACCATCAACAATGGTGGCCCTGCTCCCAGGCCTGACTTTGCCACCACCAGCAAATACTATGTCTTTTCCGTTCAGGGCAGCGAAACCCATACCTTTAATTCCAACCTCTTGAACGAGGCCTATGGTGGCTACAACCGGATCGAAGGCTTCTCGCCCGCAACGGGCAACTTCACCGTTCCAGTGGTGAACGTTACGGCCCTGGGCACCGGCTTCGGCTCGGGCTTTGCGCTCGGCGACTTTATTCAGCACAGCTATCACTGGCGCGATGTCCTCACCTTTGTTCACGGCTCGCACAGCATCCGGGCAGGCTACGAGGGATGGCATGGCGATGATATCGCGCTGTTTGCCGCTGCTTACGCTCAGCCGAGCTTCCAGTTCAACAGCCTCATCGATCTCATCAATGACAATCCGTACTCTGAAGGCGGGCTGACCTACGACCCACTTACCGGTAAGCCGAAGGCCAATAACTACGGCTATGCACAGACGACGGGCGGCGGCTTCGTCGAAGACACCTGGAAAGCGTCCAGGAAGCTCACCGTCAATTACGGCATGCGGTACGACAACTTCGGCAATGCCTACCCCTCGCTGGCTGGCACCGGCCTGTCGAACTTTCATCTGGGAACCGGTACCACTTTTGCCCAGCAAGTTGCTTCCGGCTTCTTGACACCACAGAGCCACACCTTTGCGAGCGATCTCAACTACGTGTTCAGCCCTCGCGCCGGCTTCGCTTTCTCGCCGGGTGAAGATGGCAAGTGGCTGATCCATGGAGGTATTGGTTCCTTCCACGATTACTTCACATTGGGCAATGGCGAGAACGGCTTGAGCGGCAATCCGCCGAACTTCGCTCGGCCTACTTTCAAGAACGACGGTTCCACGGCCCGTCCAATCTTCGGCTACGGCACGCAGAACAGTTACCCTCTGGGCTTCCCCTATCCGGCCTTCGGCGGTCAGCAACTCGACGCCAAAGGCGGCATTGTCGGCCAGCAGATCGGGATTTCCGGCGTTGCCGGAAATCTGCGCAGCCCCTTCACAATCAACTTCAATCTCGCCGTTGACCGGCAGCTCACCAACGGCTTCGTCGTGAGCATCGGCTACGTGGGCTCGCACTCGGGTAGCCTTATCTCTGGAGGCGGCAACACCGGTGCCACAGCCTATGGCAACGACGTCAACGCATACGCCGGCGACCTCGTCCAACACGCCAAATGCACGACCACTCCCGCGACCGGAACCACCCCGGCCGGCAGTTCATGTACCGGCGTACAGACTCGATTGAACACAAGCTTCGGCAACATCAACTATGCGTTCAACTCAGCCGTAGGCAACTACGACGGCCTGATCGTCGCGGGACGCGGCCGTTTTACTCGCCGCGGTTTCCTGACAGCTTCCTACACACTTGGCCATTCTCTGGATGATTGGCAGAACTATCCGATCGGGTACCCCACGAATGAGTTCTACGCGAGCTCCCCGTATGACGTGCGGCACCGCATATCGATCGGCGCTTCGTACGAGCTTCCGGGATCGAAGCTCGGCAACGGCCTGGAACGCGCCATCCTTGGCGGCTGGACGTTCGCTGGCACGGGCGTAGCACAAACTGGAACACCATTTACCGTCGCAACGGGTGCCGCTTTCAGCGCGCAGCTGATCGATATCAACGGGCCGGTGACTGCAAGCAATTTGCGCTTCGCTCCGGGCAGTGGAGATTTCAACGCCGATGGCAACAATAACGATTACCCCAGCGTCATGAGCTATAAACAGAGCCATAATCACGCTGACTACCACCTTGGGCGCGGCATCTTCGCTTCATGTCGTGGAGGAGTATTGCCCTGTGGCAACTTCGTGCAACCGCAGCTTGGGAATCTCGGAAACGAAACGCCGAATCAGTTCCGCAACCCAGGTTACGTGGACGTGGATGCTACCTTGAAAAAGGTGACACCTCTCCGCGAGGGGATTAATCTCGAACTCCGGCTGGATACCTTCAACGTCGCAAACCGAGTCAACTATGGCGGCGTCGACGGCAATCTTCAGGACGGCAATTTCGGTCAAAGTAGCGGGACGGCAAACGCCGCACGCAACATGCTGGTCGGTGCACGCCTAAACTTCTAGAGAACCCAGGTATCCTTCTTCCGTGCGTACCTTAACGCTACAGAAGCGAACGATCGCGGCATTGTTTCTCAGTTTGGGAGCGGGGATGCGCGCTCACCCGCTGTTAGGACAGGGGGCTGCTTCCGGACGAGCTTCGATCATAGAAAAGTTGCACGGAGGAGATAACTCCGCAGCCCTCTCGCTTGCTGAGGCGGCGCTGCGTTCGGCACCCCGCGATTGCGCCTTGTTGTCCTTGAAAGCTGTTGCGCACGCAGGTCTACAGCAGTCTCAGACCGCACTCCGCTCATTCCAGTTGGCTCTCACTTACTGCCCGAAGTATTTGCCGGCCCTGGAAGGTGCGGCACAGATAGAGGTTTCTCTTGGGGACACGAATGCCGTTCCACTCCTGGAGCGGGTGCTGGCGATCGATCCGGCAAACATGTTGGCGCAGTCCACGTTAGCCAACATGCTGCGGTCCGAAGGGAAATGCGAACAAGCCCTGACCCACTATCAAGCCAGCAGACCGCTTTTTGCTGGCCATCCTGACCTCCATCAAAGCTACGGCGCTTGCTTGGCAGTGACCGGCGATCTGCAAGGTGCATTAGCGCAATACAAGGAGTTGCTGGCCTCGGAGCCGAACGACAGAATCCGGTACGACGTCGCATTGCTGCAGTGGAGAACCCATGCGAACGATGACGCGCTGGAGACGATCGCTCCGCTGCTCGCGGACGTGAAGCAGGTGAGTGTGCTTTCACTCGCCTCCAAGATCTATGAAGAAAAGGGCGACACTCCAAAGGCAGTGGCAATGCTTCGTGAGGCCATCATTCAGGCACCTGAAGACGTTGACAACTACCTTGATTTCGCGACGATCGCCTTTAACCATAAATCGTTTCAGGTTGGAATCGACATGCTCAACGTCGGTCTCCAGCGGCTTCCCAAGTCCGCTCCGCTGTTCGTTGTGCGGGGAGTGCTTGAGGTGCAACTCTCGAAGTCGGATGCTGCCATCGCGGACTTTGAGCAGGCTACCCGCATCGACCCCAAACTGTCTTACGCGACAGACGCCATCGGCGCCATGCAGAGTCAACAGCATCAGAACACGGCGGCACTGGCAATGTTCCAGGCGCAAGTCAAACAGCACCCCGGCGACCCTCTTCTTCATTATCTGCTCGCGGAACAACTTGCAAGGGCTGTGGACACGAACGACGTCGCCGGCCTTGACGCCGCGATCGCCGAAGCCAAACAAGCTACAACGCTCTTTCCGGCGTACCAAGCAGCTCATGACCTTTTAGCTTCCCTCTATGTCAGAGCAAAGCAGCCCAAGCTTGCTGTTGAGCAGGCAGAGCAGGCGTTAGCCCTGAACCCAAATGACGAGCAGGCACTCTATCAGGAGCTTATGGCGCGAAGGCAAACGGAAAGCAGAGCGGAACTCGGGCGCCTCACCGAGCGTCTCAAGGCCGTCCGCGAGGAAAGGGAGCGAAAAGAAAGTAATGCTACTCAGTACGGCTTGCAGGAATGAAGGCTGCTCTGCCGTGTTCGCAGCATGGATATCGTCGCAATATAACGTTCAAGGCACCTGATGCCTTGGACGTTTTTTCCATTTAGTGCAGCCTGGCCCAGACATTGCGTGCCTTCCAAGTCATTACACTACGTCCGATGATGAAGGTTCTGTATATCCGGACGTTGGTCACACCGCAGCGGTGGCCAGATTGGTATGGCGCGAAAACCGGATCGGTACCATCCTTCTTAGCACGACACTACACCCTCTTCCAGGTTGTGGGTATTCTTACGCTGGGTGAGGTCCGAACGGTTCGCGTGACGACGTCGTCCTCCTCGCCCCTATATGCGACGATTTCCGATTCGAAGCCTAACAGCACGGGTCGCAGTCAGCCGGCTACCGCCAAGTGAGCTCATAGCGGGTACACGCATCGATGAGCTTTGGTAAACCGTCTTCTGTCGTGAAAAGAGCCTTCAGCATGTTCATGCGGATCTCCCTGTTTGAGTGCGAACTTTAGCGCATCCCGTTCTTTAGTTATGCGTTCCTAACGCACAAATGCGTAAGAAGACGTGAGCGCCAATGCCATTCACGTCATAACTAGCGCGCATACCTTGCCGGACGTATGCTCCGACTCATCGTGAAGATACGCAGTCAACGGCGTCGCTTTCTCTGCCTGATCAGGATTGCCACCTACGGTGGCGTGATCGCTTTCGCGAGCATGCTCGGCGGGGGCAAGAAGAACACACAGACGATGCAACATCTGCAGTGATGGTGCCAGGTGCGCCCATGTGCTGGAGCGATGGAACCCGATGACGGACAGTGGGTTCGCGCCACCAAGGATTACGCGAACCGCCGCTACAGCACCTTGGACCAAATCAACACAGGCAATGTGAATCAGTTGAAGGTGGCGTGGACGTTTGATACGGGCATCAACCGGGGACAGGAGTATGCGCCTCTGGTTGTGAACGACACGATGCATGTGGTCTCGCCGTGGCCGAATAAGCTATTCGCTTTGGACCTTACCAAGCCGGGTGGCACCCTGAAGTGGACCTTTGAACCGAACCCGTCGAACGCGGCAAAAGGCGAAGCTTGCTGCGACTGGGCGAATCGCGGGGTGGTCTATACCGAAGGCAAGATCATTTACAACACGCTGGATGGCTATACGGTTGGTGTGGACGCCAACGATGGGCATCTGCTATGGCGCACCCACTTGCCGACATTCAAAAGGGCGAAACCATGACGATGGCGCGCCCATGGTCGTCCGAAACGAGGTTATGTGGGCGATAGCGGCGGCGAATTCGGCGTGCGTGGCTGGCTTACCGCACTCGACACTTCGAGCGGCAAAGTGCTGTGGCAGGCCAAGCACACAGGTCCAGACAAGGACGTGCTGATCGGACCACGGTTCAAGCCCTACTACGACAGCGAGAAAGGCACGGATTTGGGCGTGAAGACGTGGCCACCCGGCGCATGGAAGGTGGGCGGCGGTACGGTGTGGGGTTTCTCGCGTACGATCCAGAACTCAACCTGATCTATTACGGTGCCGCTAATCCTGGGCCGTGGAACCCTGAGGTACGGCCCGGCGATAACAAATGGACTAGCGGAATGTTTGCCCGCGATGCAGACACCGGCGAAGCTATTTGGTTCTATGGCATGTCTGCGCATGACCTGTACGACTGGTATGGCATTAATGAAGACGTTCTACTGGACCTTCCATAACAGGAGCGATGCGCAGGTACTCGTTCGGCCTGACCGTAATGGCTATATCTACGTGATCGATCGATCGAACGAACGGCCAGGTGCTGTCCGCCACGCCATACGTGCATATCACCACGTCAACGGATGTGGATTTGAGAACAGGACGACTGCAGCATGTCCCCGAAAAGAGATCAAGACAGGGCAGGAAGTTCGCGATGTCTGCCCGATGGCGCCCGGCTCGAAGGACTGGCAGCCATCCTCCTTTTCGCCGCGGACCGGCCTCCTCTATATCCCGCACGAGAGCATGTGCATGGATGAGGAGGGCGTCGAGCCCAACTACATTGCGGGCACGCCCTTATATCGGCGCGAACGTGCGGTACTATCCCGGGCCCGGCGGCAACATGGGCGAGACCATGGCGTGGGATCCCATAGCCGGCAAAAAGGTCTGGACCATTCCTGACAAGTTTCCAACGTGGAGCGGCACTGTCACCACGGCGGGCGAACTGGTCTTCTTTGGCACGCTGGACGGCTGGTTCAAGGCTGCCGATGCCCGAGACGGCAAGATCCATTTGCAATTCAAGACCGGCTCCGGCATCATCGGCCAACCCATTACCTACCGCGGACCGGATGGAAAGCAGTACATCGCGATCCTCTTTGGCATCGGTGGCTGGCCGGGCTCGATCGTTTCAAACAACCTAGATACGCGCGACGATTCTGCCGGCAATGGCTGGGGCAGTGCCATGCGCGATCTTAAGAAGGCAACGCAACCTGGAGGAACGCTCTATGTGTTTGCGCTTCCGTAGCACTTCGCTTCTCTTAGCGTGCAGTTTACTGTGCGCTGCCGGTTCGGCAGAGGCCGAGCAGCCGCTGCCACTGCGCGTCTGTGCCGACCCTGACAACCTGCCATTTTCGAACCGCACCGGGCAGGGCTTTGACAATCGCATCGCGGAGATGGTGACGCGCGACCTAAATCGGTTTTTATCTGGACACGCAGTCGCCGCGGTCTCATGCGTGAGCAGTTCAACAAGAACACCTGCGACCTGCTGATGGGTGTGCCCGCAGGCATGAAGGCGATTGCCACGACGCAGCCCTATTACAAGTCGTCCTATGTGTTCGTAACCCGAGCGGCGGAGCGTTTTGCGATCACATCGTTCACCGATCCGCACCTGAATGGTCGAAGGATCGGCCTGAAGATTCTTGAGGAGGATATGTCGCCTCCATCGTTGCCACTCATCCGTTCAGGACATGCGGCGGGGCTGGTCGGCTTTGAATCTTTTGGCAATCAAGCCGGAGACATTGTTCGCGCGGTCGCAACGCAGCGCGTGAACGTCCCCGTGGTGTGGGGACCGGTGGCTGGCTTCTTTGCTGCGAAGCAGCACTTTCATGTGGCGCTGCACGCCGTATCGCCTGCGGTAGATCCTTCGGGTATTCCGTTCGTGTATGCCATCACGATGGGTGTGCATAAGCGGGACACCGCACTGCGTGACGCCGTAAATGCCTCGCTTGTACGGTTGCAGCTGCAGATCGCGCGGGTGCTGGCTGCCTACCATGTGCCCACGTTGCCAATGCAGCGAGGTGGCGCATGTGAAGTCTTGGGGTGCTGGCGTTGTCGAGCACGATGTTGCTGGTCGCAGGGTGCAAACGGGAAGCACGCGTGTTCGATCTTGGCGCCAGCAGTGCGCAACTGGCAGACGGCGTCGCTGTGAATGATATCCACGCCGGTGGAGCGGCGTACCCGCCCACTGCGGTCAAATACGAAGAGAGCGCCTACGCTGTGTCTGAGGGCAAGCGCCTGTATACAGCTTACAACTGCGTCGGATGCCACCAGCACGGCGGTGGCGGCATTGGGCCGGCGCTCATGGATTCCACGTGGATTATGGCAGCCGTCCTGAGCAGATCTAGTCGGACATCGTGCAGGGCCGGCCGAACGGAATGCCAAGCTTTCAGAATCGAATTCCGGACTACCAAATATGGGAGATCGCGGCGTACGTGCGTTCGCTTAGCGGGCTCATACCAAGCGACATCGCTCCTTCTCGGGCTGACGAAATGCCGGTTGCCAAAGCTGAGCAGGCGCGCGAAAAGAGCATCCAGCGGACGAGAACCCGCAACCCATTCAGGGACCGCGATGCTTGCGGTGCCCGGCTTCGGCAGCAATCAAACCTCTCTGAACCCGGTGGGTCCGGGTGCTGCGCACATTGAACACACGTCCTCACGCATCTTCTGGGTGACAAGCACGGTGTACTGCCTGACCATGATGGCGCTTGTGCTTGGTGTGTATCGCATGCGCCACCATGCCCGCACCGCAGACGACCACGGAGTCCGGAGACCGCATCGCTACGCGCGCCTTGGCGGGCGCGATGGTCGCAACGGTGATTTTGCTTTTTATCCTGTTGATTGCAAACTTCCGCACCAGTCACGCGCTTGGCAACATGACGCGGCAGAACGCACTGCAGGTCAACGTGTATGGCCACCAGTGGTGGTGGGAGGTGCAATATCCCAACCCGGAGTCCGACAAGATCGTCACCACGGCAAACGAGATCCACCTCCCGGTCGGCGTTCCCATTCGCATTCATGGCACATCGCGCGATGTGATTCACAGCTTCTGGGCGCCCAATGTGCAGGGCAAGCGCGACTTCCTGCCCGGCTACGAAACCGACGTGATCATGCAGGTAGATCAACCGGGTCGCTGGCGCGGGCAGTGCGCGGAGTTCTGTGGCGCGCAGCACGCGCACATGGCCTTCTACATCGTTGCCGAGCAGCCGGAAGGTTTAAGCAGTGGCTTGCCACGGGCGCACAAAGTGCGGTGGAACCGAACAATGCGCAGACCCAGCATGGGCAGCAGGTGTTTCTGACGCACGCCTGCGTCATGTGCCACGCCATCAGCGGTTTCGGGACTGGCCGTCGCGGTTGAGATCCTGGTGACGGTGTTCCGCCTTCGCGCTCCGCGCATGTCGCTCAATCGCATCCCCATTTTCGTGTGGGGCCAGACAGTCACGGCGTTCATGGTGATCTTCTCGCTGCCCGCGGTCATGCTCTCCAGCACCATGCTCTTGCTGGACCGCACAGGTGGAACGCAGTTTTCAACCCCGCCGTAGGCGGCGACGTACTGCTGTACCAGCACCTGTTCTGGTGGTTCGGGAACCCCGAGGTCTACCTTATCTTCATCCCGGAACGGCCATCGTGTCGACTATCGTGACCCCCTTCAGCCGGCGGCACGTCTTCGGTTACCTGGTGCTCGTCCTTTCGCTGGTCGCCACCGCGTTTATCGCATTCGGCCTCTGGGTCCACCACATGTTTGCCACCGGCATCCCGCAGATTGCGGAAGCCTACTTCACGGCAGCCAGCATGATGATCGCCATTCCCAGCGGAGCGCAGATCTTCTGCTGGATAGCCAAACTCGCCACGGGCAAGGTGGTACTGCGGACGCCACTGTGGTGGGTGCTCGGTTTCTTCTTCACCTTTGTCATGGGAGACATGATGGGAATCTTCGTTGCCTCTGTACCTGTCGATCTGCAGGTGCATGACACATACTTCGTCGTCGCGCACTTCCATTACGTGCTCATCGGCGGTGCGGTATTCCCTTTTCGGCGCCCTTACGTATTGGTTTCCCAAAGTCACGGGACGCATGCTCAGCGAGAAGCTCGGCCAGATCAGCTTCTGGCTTTTCTTCGTCGGCTTCAACGTCACATTCTTCCCATGCACCTAGTCGGCTTGCGCGGCATGCCGCAACGCGTGTACACTTATCACGCCAATATGGGTTGGATGCTGCCGAACCAAATCGAATCACTCGGCTACATACTGCTATTCGTTTCGGTGTTGCTCTTTATCTGGAACGTCTTCCGCTCGCTGCGCACGGGTGCACTGAGTGGATCCAATCCGTGGGGGGCGCGGGGACGTTGGATTGGGCCACGGACTCACCGCCCGCGCCGTACAGCTTTCTGCATCTGCCCACGGTGAACGGCCGCGAAGCGCTTTGGGACGCCTCGCCGAATCAGCCGATCGTTGTTGGCTTGGATGAACACACGCGGGCGCACCTGACCACACGCACGCTCGACGCCGAACCCGACGGCAAGAATGAGTTCCCTGCTCCTTCGATCTGGCCTTTCCTGACCGCAGTGGCCACTGCGGTTACTTTCGTCGGCAGCGTCTTCACCCCCATGGGGCATCACCATCGGCGCGATTTCCGTAGCCCTCTGCATGATCAGCTGGTTCTGGCCTGAACCGCAGGCCGCAGAACGACGCCGCCCGAGGGAGATATGGCAGAACAGGTAGAGCGCGCGGTTCTGGATGTCTCGCGAATGCCGACTGTTGTTTTCGGTACACGCCGCCCCACGTGGTGCGGCATCATCGGCATGATGGCCATCGAGGGCAAGGTCTTTGCCCTCATGATCGCGTCGTACTTCTACCTGCACCCGCGCGTGGTTGAGTGGCCGCCACACACCCTGGCCCCCGACCTGTTCTGGGGCACGCTGAATACCGCCATCTTCGTTCTAAACGTGATCCCAAACGAGTGGTATCGTCGCCGAGCACGCAAAGGCGATCTGCGCGCCGTGCGAACCGGCCTCGTGATCCTGAGCCTCGTCGGCATCGGGAACGTGGTTGTTCGCTACTTCGAGCTGCGACATCTGAACTGCGATTGGAGCCTGACGCGTATGGCTCTGCGGTATGGCTGCTGATGGGTCTGCACATCACACATCTGCTCACCGATCTGGTCGACACCATCGTGCTCACCACGCTCTTCTTTATGCCCAGGGTGGAAGGCAAGCAATTCATAGACGCATAAGAGAACGCCTACTATTGGTACTTCGTTGTCGTGTCATGGATACCTTTTTACCTGGTCATCTACTGAACACCTAGGTGGCTGCATGCCTGAACCCGCTCACAGGTCCGACCCCGTTCCGCTGCCCTCCCCGCAACAGCAGCGCGTCGATCGCGCTTTGCTGGCCAGCGTGCTGCTGTGTCCACTCGCGGTCGGCATCAACACGATCGTGGGTTACGGTGGCGCACTGGGGATGCGATGTGAATCGCAATACAACAAGTTACCTCGTTCCATCGTGGACTTCTGCCTGTGCGGTATCGCCGCGGCGCTTGCGTTGTGGTCGTCGCGCCAGCTTGCACCAGCCGACGAAACCACACCCAACCTTGAACGCAGGCGCTTCATAGTCAAGATGGGCCTTGGGCCTTTCTGCCTTGGTGCAATCGTTGTATTGGCTGGAACACTCGCTATGTTCATCATGGCTTCGTGTGATTGAGCCATGACGGTTATCGCTGCCATTTCGAGCATCGCCTTGCTCTTTCATTGGGACGAGGAGCCGCAGATGCCCGCGCCGTCAGTGTGGAGCGTGCCCTGGGGCTGGGAGCTCGCAATCGTGCTTCCGCTTGCGGTCATGCTCTGCTTTACGCAGTAGGAGCCGTGCGGCGCGGCAGCTTGCATGCCCTTCGGTGGCGTCAGGCCAGCTTCCTCGCGGGCTGGCTCACGCTCGCGTTCGGCTCACTTCACCGATCCACGAATTAGGCGAACAGCTGTTCAGCGCGCACATGCTCCAGCACGAGATATTGATTCTCATCGCAGCGTCGCTCATCTCCGCGTCGCATCTCGGCGCAACCTGCCTATGGGCGCTCGCCCCACGGCACCGCACGGGCGTCGGCGGATGCGTGCATACTGTGGAGCGATCTACGCCCGTCCGGTTCTTCATGCGCCCGCTCACTGCCTGGCTGCTTGAGGCTGCAACGCTTTGGATATGGCAGACGCTCCGCTGGCCGGCACCGCGGTCGAACTCGGGCGGATGCGATTGCGAAATAAGAGCACGCCGCAACCAGGCCGCGAACTGCCGGAACGCCGCCCAAGGCGACGCGCGATTGGGCGCTCGGTGATGTTATCGCAGATCAGGATGAAAATTGGGGTCGGCCAAACGATCTTTGAGCCGGACTCGTAAAGCCAGCAGGCCTTTCCATCAAAGTACGGCAGCATCAGCGGCCAGCTTGCGGCCCATTCCAAGCTCCTGCGATACCTCTCGGTCAGGTATGATAGGTAGAGCGAAGGAAAAGCGAATGCGTTTAGTGTCTCTCCTGCGCGACGATGTTGGTTCCCTTGGTCCACATCTCTTCGAACTTGCGCTGGAACCGCTCTGCAGTCTCATCCGACACCTAGTACAGCACATCGTTGTCCTGCCGCTTGAGTCCCGTCGGGACGAGTTCGCAGAACCGGTGCGGACAAGCGCCCGTCAATGACATAGCTCTTGAGGTGCATGAGGTCTCTTGCACCCTTGACCCGAACTTCCACTCCCACCGCAAGCAGAACCCCGGTCGTGGTCGGCCCACCCCCTTGCGCTTCCCGCTGGGATTGCTCCCGGTCGCGGTATACACGGACGCGGACGCCCTTACGGGCGAGCGCAGCCAACTCCTCGGCCAAGTAGCGTCCGTGAAGCCGTACATCGCCACATCGACCGAGCGGGTTGCTGTATCGAGTTGAGCCAGCTCACTCCGTTCCAGATTCGATCCCGGCGAGTACAGGTATTCCGTCGTCTGCGCCGCTGCGGAAGCGGCGGACAGCAGAAATCCCATTTAAGATGTGTGCGGTCTTGCCCATCGTGCCACTTACCGGCCTGAAAAGAAACGCGGAATAGACCGAAAGCAGCACATAAGTGGGAGTAGGTCCCAAATTCCGGCAACGGCGTTTCTCAGGACCTATGCTGGGCCGCTCTGACTGACGTAGCGAATGCGCGGCTAAGTCACAATTGAGTAGTCTCGTCACCATTGCTGCGCGAAGCCGCCAGCATCACTGCGCAAACTTTGCGATCGCTTCTGGAGTGACGGGGGGTGAAGAGGTTTACAAGATTGCCGTTTGGGTCGCGAAATAGAAGTGAGCGGTTTCCCAAGGCATTGTTGTCGGCTCCTGTACGAATCCAGACAGCTGCTCTTTCAGACGTGAGAACTCTGCGTCTACATCCTCTACGAGGAACTCGAGGATGACACTCCGGTTCGCCTCGGGTTCAAGCTGATCTTCTGCATGGAACACAGCGAGCGTACGTGTGCTGCCGATGGCAAGGGTGCCTCGCGAGGTGGTGAGTTCAGCGAAGTCTGGCGTATACCGGGTCGCGGAAGTACCGCTGATATTCTCGTAAAGCTGATCAGCCGCTCTACACGAAGCCCACCCTTGGAACGCCAGCAAACAATACCTCATGTAAAGACTGCCTCGACCTTGCAAGAACACGTTCGTGAATTCGCCACGGGCGTAAGCTCCAGATCCGCTCCCGCAGCGAGGACGGAGGAGAAACAAAACGAGTGATCTGGCCCGTTATACTCGGGTACACAGAAACGGTCCGCTTACTAGCAGCCTAATGTGAACTACGAAAGGACTTCCGGCATTTCAGAACGGATCGCATACTTATAGCTGACTTTCTCGACGAAGCTCATGGCCTAGATCTTGGTGAACTGAAGAGAAGATGGGAACACTACATGCAAACGGCACGTGGACTGCCCCTGCCGTAGGCAGTCCGGACTTAACCCGTCCACGCACGTCAAGTTCCGTTAATCATCCGGCCCGAGCAGCCTTTAGGTATTGCCGGTCTCAATGCCGAGAGTCATTTAGCAGGACCTATGCGACGGTCACCCACTCTGCTTTGCCGATCGGTCGAATTCGATTCGTGCTCTTTCCACCCGCTCCCGTTGTGACAAGGCCCACTGAGCCAACGCCGTCACAGGCACGAGCACATCGTGACCCAAGTCCGTAAGTTCGTAATCGACCCTCGGCGGGATGCTTGGCGTCACAGTGCGCGAGATGTATCCATCCCGTTCCAGTCCGCGCAGCGTTGCGGTAAGCACTTTTGCGAGATAGACCCAATGCTGCGTTTGATCTCAGTAAAGCGCATGCTTCCACGCGCGAGCATAGCAATCACCAGAATCGACCACTTATCTCCAACCCTTGCGAGAACGTCACCGACGGACTGGCAGACAAGGGGTGGAAGATCGCTGAAGCTCTGCACGCAGGGTCGAGGCTTGGGAACCTGAAGGTGACTCGGTTCTTCAAAGTGCCTCCTTGTAGCCTTTTCCGCCTCCACATACTATCTCGGTATCCGTTAGATACCGATCCTGGAGAAAAGCCTATCTGTACTGAACGGCAGAAAGCAGGCCAGGGATGAGCATCACGCCCAAGAGCGAAACTGTTTTAGTCACGGGCGGTTCCGGGTATGTCGCTGGATGGATGATCGTGGGCCTGCTTCGGCAAGGCTACCGTGTACGAGCTACGCTGCGCAGCTTGGGGCGTGAAGACCAAGTTCGGGCCGCGATTGCCAGGCAGGTACATGCGGACGACCGCCTGGAGTTCTTTGCAGCCGATCTCCTGAGCGATGCAGGCTGGGACGAGGCTGTCTACGGGTGCGACACTGTTTTTCACGTTGCCTCGCCCATGGGACAAGGAGAGCCGAATGCCGATCTCGTCCGTCCTGCGCGTGACGGTACTCTGAGGTTGCTGAGGGCTGCTTCGAAACACCAAGTTCGCCGTTTCGTTTATACCTCGTCAGTGGTCGCGGCGCAGGCTCCAAGCATTGCTGGCGAAGTTCAGCCGCGAACCGACGAAACCACCTGGACCGACGCTCAACAGAAAGGCCTGAGCGAATATGCACGGTCAAAGACTTTGGCGGAGAAGGCGGCATGGGACTTCATCCAGCAGGACTCGTCGGGTATGACCATGGCAACCATCCTGCCCGGTATGATCCTTGGCCCGGTGATGGCGGAGAGCGTTTCGGGTTCGCTTGAATTGATCTATCGCCTTCTAAAAGGAAAAGTGCCGGCTCTTCCTCCGTATTGGCTTCGCGATCACCGAGGTTCAAGACCTGGTTGATCTTCAACTGAAAGCGATGACGAGATCTGAAGCCGCAAACCAACGTTTCATCGGTGTCGGACAGTTCCTTTGGATGTCTGAGATGGCGGCTCTCCTGCGCGAGCAGCTTGGCTCAAGCGCAAGCGCCGTCACGACTCGCTCACTGCCTGATTTCGTCTTGCGCCTTGCAGCAGTCTTCCAGCACGAAGCACGTTTTATGGCTCCCATGCTTGGTAAGCGTCGCGAATTTGATGCGAGCAAGGCCGCGTCTCACCTTGACTGGCGGCCCCGTCCATCGCAGCAGGCCGTAGTCGATTGCGCCAGGAGCGTCGTCCAACTGCCGAGAAGCGACGTGAACGAAAGCGCTACGCGGCGGACGCATTCGCGAAGACTGTAGTCACCATGCTTACTCTCCAAGGTAGCGCATGTTCTCGAGATCTTCGATAAGCCCCGGTCCGGTTGGTAGCCAACTGAGTTTCTGCTGAGTGATTGCGCTTGACGCCGAAAGGTCTAGACCGACGTACCCGCCGACCCGGCCGAAGTGGGTCAGTGCCTCCTCCGGAGGGATTGAGACAACTGACATTTTCAAGCTCTGTCCGATCACGGCGGCGATGTTCCGTAGCGGTATGCCCTCTTCGGCGACCGCATGGTAGCGCGAGGGTTCGCGCTTTTCCAGGGCAAGTCTGTAAAGACGTGCAACATCGGATACGTGCGCTGCTGGCCAGCGGTTCAGTCCCTCAGCCACATACGCCGAAACCCCCTTTTGTCGGGCGACGGCAATAAGCGTGGTGATGAGGCCTTGCTTCACGGTGTTGTGAACCTGAGGAACGCGCACCACTGTCACGTTTACTCCCTGCACGCTGAGCGCGTGAGCCGCCTGTTCCGGGCTGCGAGGCGTCGGTGAAACAGCCGGTGCATCCACATCCTCCGTTATGGGTCGCTTTGGCGAAGGCAGACCGAGCCCCGCGCTGACAATCAGGGGGCGGTCGGAGCCAAAAAGCGAGCTGCCGAAAGTCGTGATCGCTTGCTTCTCGATTGCGCCGCTCTGCTCAAAGTTCTCGTGGTCAAAGGCACAGTGAATGACTCCGTCGGACTGTGCAGCCCCATTGCGCAGGACCTCCAGATCTTCGAGACTTCCCCGAAGCGCCTCGGCGCCTGCGGCAAGCAGGTTTCGGGTGCCGGATTCAGACCGTGTGAGCCCGAGTACCTGATGGCCAGCGTTGATAAGTTCCGGAACGAGAGCCGAACCGATAAGTCCAGTGGCCCCGGTAAGAAACACGCGCATTTGGTTCTCCTTTACTGGTTGAAGCCGAGCGCACATGCGTTCCATGATGGTGCGTTGGGCATAGGTCAAAGATCACTCGAGAGCTTGATAGTTACTCGTAGATACCTACATGATGGAATGAGAGCGAAAGAAAAGGAAGACGGCACCTTTAGCTTAGGTAATGACGTGGAGGTAACTTTTGAAACAGATCAGCAAAGACGCCGTCCTGGGACCCGTGGCCCTCACCTGCAGGAGTGAAGAGACGGAACCGCTGCGCGAGTTCCTCGCAAGAGTCGGGGATAAATGGAGCATCCTCCTCGTCGTCACGCTCTCAAGAAAGCCGAATCATCGTGCCCGCTTTTCTGAGCTTCAGAAATCGATCGACGGGATCTCGCAGCGGATGCTGACAACGACTTTGCGTCAGTTGGAACGCGATGGTTTGCTGTCTCGTGAAGTGTTTCCGGAGGTTCCGCCACGAGTGGAATACGAATTGACCCGACTTGGCTCAGCCTCTTGGAGCCAATGCGGATCTTGGTTCACTGGATTGGAAGCAATTGGCACTCCATCAAGCAAGCAAGAGTTGTTTTTGACAATCGCGCCGTTACTCCAAAGTGATCTGCTCGATCCGACCTCGCCTGAAAACACCTTTAGCGCGCCGCTTGACTCGAACTCGCTTTGCTACGTATAGTAGCTTTTAGACTATTGTAAGTAGTAAACGGGTGAAAGACATGAGCGATGTTTCCTTGAATGACAAATCCCTTCCAACCTCGGCTCTCGGCAACGAGCCAACAGCCGAAGGGCGGCCGACCCTGCAAATGAGAAGTGGCCGTGGAACCGTCGGATTCGATGACACAGGCGGTTCTGGTCCTATGGTGATTGCAGTGCCCGGTATGGGAGACCTCCGGCGTGAGTACAGGTACTTGACGCCGTACTTAACTGCGGCGGGGTATCGCGTCGTCACGATGGATGTACGAGGGCACGGCGCGACGAGTCCGCAATGGAGCGATTATTCAGCGCGAGCGATTGGGCAGGATGTTTTGGATCTGATGACGCACCTTGGGCAGACAAGGGCCAGCATCATCGGAAATTCGTTCTCGGCCGGAGCGGCGCTGTGGGCAGCCCATGACGCCCCGGAAAAAGCGAGCCAGGCGGTGTTGATTGGGCCGGTGCTGCGCGACCCTCCGAAAGGCATCCCTGGTACCTGCGAGCCGCGCTCGCACTTGGTTTCGGCGGACCGTGGCGCGTTCGTTTCTGGCTCACATACTGGACCAGTCTTTTTCCGACCCGCAAGCCAGCGGACTTTGCCGCGTATCGCAAGACTCTGGGAGAGAACCTGCGAGAACCCGGCCGCATGGCTGCCTTGAAGAGCATGGTCTTTCTGCCCAAGTCGGACACCGAGGCCATGCTCACAAAAACGGAACTGCCCGTGCTGGTGGTGATGGGAAACCAAGGACGCCGACTTCCCGGACCCTGCAGCCGAAGCTGAATGGGCAAAAGACCGACTCGGGGCGGAGTTGCTCCTGGTTCAAGGTGCCGGACACTACCCGCATACAGAGATGCCGGAACAGGTGGGGCCGGCTGTGGTGAGCTTCTTACAGAACGGCAGGTCGTAGATGCCGCGCGCGGGATTGGATCTAAACGCGGTGTTGCAGGCCGCTGTCGCGCTTGCGGACTCCGACGGTCTAGAGACTCTGACCGTCGCGAAGCTTGCCTCGTTCCTGGGCATCAAGGCTCCATCCCTCTATAACCACATCCGCAGTCTGGAAGCGCTAAAAGATCATCTGACGGCACAAGGATTGCGATCACTTCTGGACCGCTCGCGGGACGCCTTGGCAGGCGTGGCAGGGCAAGACGCACTTGAGGCGCTCGGGCATTCCCAACGCCGGTTTGCGAAAGAGCATCCGGGTTTATGGGCAGCAATGCAGCTGCCTGTGGCCGGGTGGAGCGAAGCTTCGCAAACAGCAGGGGATGCTTACCTTGCCTTGGTTTTGGCCGCTCTTCGCGGTTACGGAGTCACGGGCGATGCGGCGATCCACGCAGCTCGGTTCATACGTGCCTCAATGCGAGGTTTCATTGATCTTGAGTTAGGAGGCGGCTTCGGTTTACCGCAGGACGTAGATGCAAGTTTCAGCACACTCCTGAAAATGCTTGATGCGGGCCTCCGTACCCTGCTCGACACTTCGGTCTCCGGGAGTCCTCGCTCTCACGCATAAGGCGCAGCAAGCGAAGCATGCTTGTCGCCGGCCAATGAGCTCGACCTCCATGAACGTTCAACAAAACTAAGGAGTCTTTATGCGCGTTTTTCTGACAGGGGCAAACGGGTGGATCGGGTCTGTAGTCGCCCAGGATCTGCTGAAGGCAGGCCACTCGGTGGTCGGCCTGGTGCGCTCGAAAGAGAAGAATCAGGCCCTTGCCGCGGCAGGTGTCACTCCTCTGGTGGGATCTCTCCGAGACCTAGATGTCCTCCGGCAGGCAGCGGAAGATGCCGATGGCGTCATCCACACGGCATTCGGTCTCGACATGTCACAGATCAACGACTTGGCGGAAGAGGATCGACAGGCGATTGAAACCTTCGGAGAGGTGTACGCCGGTTCGGACCGGCCGATCGTCATCACCGGCGGCGTCGGTCTCGACCCCTCGGGCGAACCTTTTCTGGAGGAGGCGCGGCCGCCGATCATCCCTGAGTTCCCGCGCGCGTCGGAGCAGACCGCGTTCGCCCTCGCAGAGCGGGGATTGCGCGCGAGCGTGGTCCGCAATCCCCGGTCGGTGCACGGGCACGGCGAACGCCACGGGTTCATACCCATGCTGGCTGCAGTCGCGAAAGAGAGGGGCTTTTCCGCGTGGGTTGGCGCCGGGCAGAACCTGTGGCCTGCGGTGCACCGGCTCGATGCCGCGCGAGTCTACCGCCTCGCGCTGGAGCGCGGCGCCGACAACGAGGCCTATCATGCGATCGGCGAGGAGGGCGTGGCCTACAGGTCGATCGCCGAGGCAATCGGTCGGCAACTCGGCGTTCCCGCCAAGTCTCTGACCCCCGAAGAGGCTAAAGAGCATTTCGGCCCGCTCGCCATGTGGGTGGCCGGCAACGGTCCTGCATCGAGCGCCCGGACCAGAGAACTGCTCGGCTGGGCGCCGCAGGAACTCGGCCTGATCGCTGATATCGAGCAGCCCGATTATCAGGGCTGACGGGCGGCCGGCAACCTGCTAAAGATTGGTCCGGAGCGGGCGGGCGCTCAGCGCTACTCGCTCCGACTTCTGCCCCGATAGAGCATTGGAGAAAATTGTTATGGACCGTTTGAAAGACAAGGTCGCCCTGATCACGGGGGGAACAAGCGGCATCGGCGCAGCCACTGCCGCGCTCTTCCACGCGGAAGGAGCGCAGGTGATCGCGACGGGATCGAGCGAGGCGTCGGTTGAGACAGCCCGTCGCCAAATGCCCGGCATTACCTTCATTCACTCCGACGCGGCCGACCCTGAAGCTGCCAAGCAACTGATCGAGCAGGTGCGCCGCAACCACGGCCGTCTCGACGTCCTCTTCGTCAATGCCGGCATCGCCCGCCTGTCGACGATCGAGGCGATGGACGAGGCCGTGTTCGACAAGGTCCTGGGCGTTAACTTTCGCGGGCCTTACTTTCTGATCAAACATGCTGCCGCCCTTCTGGTCGACGGCGGCTCGATCGTGCTCACCTCTTCGCTGGCGGGAGTGCGCGGCATCGCTCAGCTGAGCGCCTACGGCGCCAGCAAGGCGGCGCTCCGTTCGCTCGGCCTCAGCCTCGCCGCCGAGTTCTCGCCGCGCAGGATCAGAATCAACACGATCACGCCCGGGCCGATCGCCACCGAAATGGGCTCCAAGATGGAGGTCACGCCCGACCAGGCCGCGGGCTCATCGGACTTCGCCAGCAAGGTACTGCTGGGTCGCATGGGCCGGCCGGAAGAGATCGCAGCCGCGGCGCTCTACTTCGCGTCTGAAGATTCGCATTTTACCACCGGCGCCGAGCTGGTGATCGACGGCGGCTACACCGTCCAGTAGCTTCTGAGGGTGTCATCCGCGGTGATCAATGCTCGAGAAAGACGGCAGCATGGCGAGTATGTCTCTGGCTTTTCGAAGCCGAGGCGTAGTCACAGGCGCTGAGCTTGGTAATGAGAAGTCGCATCGTGGGAAGTAATCAGCTTCAGAGTGGCAGTTCCCCGTCTTCGGCTGCTTTCGCGGCAGCCCGCATCATCTCGGGACCGTTCTTCCTCACGTTGTTGACCTTGGGATTCCTCCTACACTTCCATGCCTTCGGACTCGTACGGTCTCCCCTGTCGAGCCAGCGATCGTAATCCCTGGAATGCAGGATCACCGGCATACGCGGATGGATGCGGCTTATCAGCTCGTTCGCTTCCGTTGTCACAATCGCGAAGGACTGCAGCCAGTGACCGTCCTTGTCTTTCCAGGCGTCCCCAGAGTCCCGCAAAAGCAAAGGTGTTCCGCTCGATAGCTCTAAAGCGTAGGGCTGCTTCGGCGGTTTCCCTTCTTTCGGCCATTCGAACAATGCCGAGGCCGGGACGAGACAACGCCGTTTCTAAAGAGCTCGCGCCAGGTCGGGGCTTGGTGATCGTCTCCGAACGGGCGTTGATGGTCGAAAGCCCTTCACATCCTTCAGATCCTTCGTGAAAAACAGAACGAGGCCCCATCGGGCCAAGATCAATTCGCGGTCACCTTTTCTCTGCTCTGCCGGATGATCGGCTGGTGCGTTATCGACGCTACGTTGTATCGCGCGTTCGGCATCGGTAGCTCGGGCGAATTTGGCTGCGCACGGAAGTGCTCCGCGAGCATCTGCTTGTCACTCCGACGTACGTAACGGCCACACATTCGAGTTCTTACCTCCTGTCAGTTCGCATCGATGGACAACGGCGTCAGCGATCTCCTGAATAGCTATTCTTACAAGCCAAGACTGTCATTCACCGCAACAGCGATCTCCTGCTCGCTACTGAGGTATCGCTCCGTCATCTGGGTCGACGAGTGCCCCAGCAGGAACTTGATTTGCTCCAGGTCGCCACCGGCCTTACGGCAGAGCTTCGCACAGGTTTGCCGCAGATCGTGCGCACTGAAGCGCTCGATCCCGATTTGCCTGGCTGACTCCGTCACTACAGGCCAGATCGCCCAGTCGCTCAAGCTTTCGCCGACCTTGCCCACCTTGTTGACGGAGCGCAGCAACGAACCTTCCTCGATCTTCGCCGCGGTCTGCCAGGCATTGATCCCGTTCTTCACCAACACTGGTACCGCTACGGTGTGGATGCGGCCGCTCTTGCCGCGCAGATCGGCGATGACCCAGCGGTTCTCCCGCTGTTGGATCTCCTCGACGGCCAGGGAGGCCAGTTCCCTTTTCCGGAGCGCGCAGCCGACCAGCAGGACGAGGATGGCGTAATCCCGATTGCCTGTCGTTTCTCAAATTATTTTTCGTAGTTCTCTCATGCTCTTTGTCGTATTCTTGCGCGCATGGGAGAGCGCGGAGCAGCCACGGCTACGGTTGAGGGCCCGTGAACTGGAGCGTTACCGGTTGATCGAACCGTATCTGCAAGGAGCTAGAACACTCGCGTCGATTGCGGGTCAGGCCGACGTCTCGCTTCGAACAGCGCAACGATGAGTGGACCAGTACCTCAGGTACGGCTTGGAAGCTCTTGCGACAAAGAAACGCTCCGACTGTGGGCTGAGGCGGGTAATGTCCCTGAAGGTTATCGAGATGATCGAGGGACTAGCGCTGGAGAAGCCGAGGATGCCCATTACTAGGATCTATCGGAAGCTCACCGAGTTTGCAGCAAGAACGGGTGAACGGCTTCCGAGCTACCAGGCCGTTCATCGAGTGGTGCAGGCCATTCCAGTGAGCCTTATGACTCTCGCTCATAGCGGAAGCCGAATCTACTGCGAGCGCTTCAATCTCATTCATCGTCGCGAGGCCGCCAAGTCGAATGCCATCTGGCAGGCCGATCACGCACAGCTCAGAATTCTTCTTCTTCGCGAAGACGGCACAAGCTCACGACCTCGGCCGCCGATTGTGATCGGCGACTACAGCAGGGAGATAGCAGGATATTACCTGGGCTTCGAAGCTCCATCCGTCCTGCGAACCAGCCTTGCGTTACGACAGGCGGTGTGACGGAAGAAGGAGAGCCCTTCCGGTCAGCAGCCTCCTTTCGTGTCATTCGGACGGAGCGGAGGTGTTATCGCCGAACCCCGTTCTCTTGATCGGAATAGCATGGCGCCCTCAGGCTCGGAGTAGCAAGGCTCTCTCTGCCCAGTTCGCGTCGACCAGAGTTTGTTGTGTATATGCCAGCAACCACGAACGGATCTGAGGCGCGCCTCTGTAGCCCAATTAGGTGATTTCCTCGACTCTCCTTCGAGCCGACAATGCCATATGGAGGCTTCTCTTGGGGCAGAACCGTGGACCGAGTGGACTTGTTATCTGGATGATCTGTGTGCTTGCGTGCACTTTACTGCTTCTGCAGTTCATCAGTTTGTACCTAAGTTGGCAGCGACAGGCCCTGGTCGGCACCATCATGGTTTGCGTCTGCCTGCTTCTGCATCGACTGAGCAAGGCCAAGGTCGTGACGCTTGCGTTAATGCTGGTCTCCCTAGCGGCGACGCTGCGATACGGGTGGTGGCGCGTGCGGATGGTGATTGACTTCTTCACCGATGAGGCGAGTCACCGTCTCTCCATCGACTCGCTCTTGATGTTGATCTTGCTGGCAGCTGAGGTTTACACCGTGCTGATTATGGTGCTTGGCTATATGCAAACCAGTCAGACTTTAGGCCGCAAGCCGATCCCCATGCCTACGGACGAAGACCTGTGGCCCCACGTTGATGTTTTGATCCCGACCTACAACGAGCCCTTGTCATTGGTGCGCTACACCGCTCTTGCGGCGATTGGCATGGACTACCCGCCTGAGAAGCTTCACGTTTACATCCTCGATGACGGGACCCGGGCTGAGTTCCGGGACTTTGCAGAAGCCGCCGGCGTGGGTTATGTCGTACGCGACAAGCACACTCACGCGAAGGCAGGCAACATTAATCACGCACTCACCACCATGGGTGCTCCGTTAATCACAATCTTCGATTGTGACCACGTGCCGACGCGCAGCTTCCTGCAATGTACGGTCGGCTGGTTCCTTGTGGAAGAGAAGCTGGCGATGCTGCAGACGCCCCATTTTTTCTATTCACCAGATCCGTTTGAACGCAACCTGCTGCAGTACAAAGACGTGCCGAACGAAGGAGAGTTGTTCTATGGTGTGATCCAGGACGGCAATGACTTCTGGAATGCAACCTTCTTCTGTGGCTCTTGCGCGGTAATCCGTCGTGTCGCTCTTGACGAGGTAGGTGGCATTGCGACGGAGACAGTGACAGAGGACGCACACACCAGCCTGCGCATGCAGAAGAAGGGCTGGAACACTGCGTACATCAACATTGCGCAGGCGGCCGGCCTCGCAACGGAGACATTGGCCGCACATGTGGGTCAGCGCGTTCGTTGGGCACGCGGCATGATTCAGATTCTTCGTACAGACAATCCACTGCTCTCCAGCGGCATGCACCTTTCACAGCGGATCTGCTACTTCAATGCAATGCTGCACTTTCTCTATGCGGTACCGCGGCTTGTGTTCCTGTTATCGCCTCTGGCGTATATGCTGGCTGGCCGCACGATCATCCCGGGTTACTGGATTACCATCCTCGCATACGCGCTTCCACACCTGGTGCTCAGCAGTTTGACAAACTCGCGCATCCAGGGCCGCCACCGGCACTCTTTCTGGAACGAAATCTATGAAACGGTGCTCGCACCATACATCCTTCTGCCAACTTTACTTGCGCTCGTGAATCCCAAGCTCGGGAAGTTCAACGTGACGGACAAGGGCACGACCCTGAACGAGACGGTGTATGACAGCAAGATCGCCACACCTACAACGTGGATGTTATTTCTGCTCTTTGTAGGCCTGCTCGTAACGCCGTACCGACTCTTTGTGCTCGACCCGCAACACCCGGGCGTGATCTTGTCGAACCTGGTCTGGATATTGTTCAACATGGTCATTCTCGGAGTCGCGGCTGCGGTAGCGCACGAACAGAAACAACGCCGTTCCTCGGTTCGTATTCCGGTGCGTTTACAAGTGGAAATAACGTCGGAAGCTGGCTCCGTGTACACCGGTGAAACTTGTGACATGTCTGTCGGGGGCGCTTCCGCCGACGTGAAAGCTGACGGGGCGTTGCGTGCTGGCGAATCAGTGCGGGTCGGCTTTCCCCAGCAGACAGGCGAAGCAACCGTGACGGCTACTGTACTCATTGGCCATGATTCAAATATTCGCCTCCAGTTCACCGATTTGACAATTTCGGAGGAAGAAACGCTCACTCGCGCACTTTACTCTCGTGCTGACTCGTGGATCCACGTGCGGAACAAAGTAGAACCAGACCGTCCACTGCTTAGCCTCGCACGAGTCGTTCGTCTGTCTTTCACGGGCTTCAAACAGGTCTGCCTAGACCTGCTGCCTCGTAAGCGCACCGGAGATGCAAGCGCGCCTGCCGCTGTCAGCGCCGTGACCGCTTCGCTTTTGGCTTTGGTGTTTGGCTTGTCTGCGTTATCGCAAACTTCGCAACCTGCATCCTCAGTCAAAGCAGCACCATCACCGGCCATTAGCGAAACATCCGCAACGCCGAGGCAGATGCACATCGCTTTTAAGGATCTTGGCATCGTGAGTACCGCGGATTTGCGCGGTCCACACGGGTTTTATTCGGTCCACTTCACGCTTCCTTATACAGATATCCCTCGGTCTGCTTCGTTGCTGCTCAGTTCTCGCTTCTCAAGTGAACTCCGGGCCGGCAGCGGTCATATTCAGATCCGCCTCAACGACACGAGTGTCGGTGAGTTGCATGCTCCCACGGCGAACCAACCGGAACACCAGTTTGTGGTGACCCGCATCCTCCTTCCTGCGGAACTCCTCATCCGGGACAACGACCTAAGCTTTGAGTTTGATGGACAGCCGCGTAGCTCTTCGCGAGAGGTGCCCGTTCTGGCGGAGTTGGGCGCGAGTTCCAGGATCGAGCTGACTGCCGATCCGCTCCCATTTCACAGTGACATAAGCCTTCTTCCGCTTCCCCTCTTTGACAGCGATGTTCCCATCTCCGAAACCATAACGTTCGCATTTCCGCGCCAGCCGGACACGGCCACACTTCAAGCGGCTGGAGTATTGGCTTCGTGGTTTGGCATACTTTCCAGCGCCAAGCCCGTCCGCTTTGCCGTTGTGGTGGGTCAAGTGCCTGCCGGAAATGCGGTAGTGTTCGCCACGAGTGCCGAGACACTTCCATCGCCATTGAACGTTCCGCACGGAGCGTCTTTGCAGATCGTTCCGAATCCGAAGGACAGCAATAAAAGCCTTCTTATTCTAGGTGGCGATACAAGCGCCGACCTGCTCACGGCTGCACGCACACTCAGCATGCGTAAGGGGGGGCATCTCATCAGTGGCCAGACTCCCGCTTCTCAGGGAACGATGGAACATCTGGATGCATTTTCACTTCCTGAGAAGCGCAAACCCGACGACGCGCCTCGGTGGCTTCCCACGGATCGTCTAGTGTCGCTGGCGACCTACAGTCCACAGCCGTTCCTGCAGGGTGACGGCTCTCGTCCTCTCCCGGTCTATTTTCGTGTGGCTCCCGATAGCTTCTACGGTGAGGCGCAAAATCTTGCCTTGCACACTCGCTTTCGTTATAACGGCCAAGCCATCGCACCCGGTTCTGCGTTGCGGATCGTCTTGAATGGAGAGCTGGTCAACGAGGCTCCGCTCAGCCCGGGAACCGGCGATGTCGTTGGACGTAGGCAGGCGCTACTGCCGCTGGCAAACATGCGCCCCTTTGCCAACACACTCCTCTTCAAATTCGATTTCCTTCCCTTGCGTCGGCCAGGCATGACGAGCGAAGCCTCACTCCATGGTCTGCAAGGTACTATTCTGCGCGAAACAACGTTGGATTTGCGGGAGGTGAACCACTACGCCGCACTTCCCGATCTTCAGCTGTTCAGCAATGCAGGTTTCCCGTTTACCCGTTTTGCAGACTTGGGAGAGAGTACGGTCGTGCTTGCACATCAGGCTTCGGCGGCTGAGATCGCGCTGTTCCTGCAGCTCATGGAGCACTGCGGACGGCAGACCGGATATCCCGTGCTGCGCGTCGAAGTAGCTGCACCGGAGGAGATGACGCGAAGTGATCGCGATTACCTCGTTTTAGGAACGTCTATGAATCAGCCAGCTTTCGCAGCGTTGGATAGCGTTCTGCCACTCATGCTCTCTCAGGACGGTGTTCGTCTTCGGGAGAGCTCGTCGAATGAAGGAAATCTGGCCGGTATCTGGCGGAACATCACAAGTCGCGCATACAGCCTGCTTGGCATTGCCGACGATCGCAAACAACTACCCTCCGCGACCACACCAGCCGACGTCGCCATCGAGGGTATCGAGTCACCTTACGGCAGCGGACACTCTTTAGTAGCGGTAATCCTACGGGACGACAGCGCTGAAGCGGCGTTCGCAGACCGCTTCATAAACACTGATCAATCGAGTGAAATCTCTGACGCAGTCAGCCTCCTACGGGACGGTCGTTTTCAATCGTATTCCGCGAGTGCGACTTCGTATCACGTGGGCAGCATCTCGAAATATATGGTCATCCGGATATGGCTCACCCAGCAATTCTGGCTGCTGACGGTCGGGCTTTTCACCGCTAGCCTGATCTTGGCCCGAGGTGCTCGCTCATGGCTCGATTATCACAGTGGTAGACGACTGGCGTTTCCGACGGCACCCGACGGCTCTCCGCTATACAAGCCACTGTACGAAAGTGGCTACGGCATCAGTGCGTACCAAGGCTTGGGCGATCCCCAGGAGAGCGAGCGAGAGCAACGCTGACGCACGCTCGCTGTACGCCCGTCGCGTCGGCCCATCACCGTTTACAAGCAGGATCAGCCCAAACCAGCTGTGGCAAAAACTGGGTACGCGGTCCGGCTTCCCTTGTGGTGATGGATGAACTCACAAACCTGCTACTTTCCGAGTGTGAGGATGTGCGGCCGTAAGAGAAGGTTCAGGTTGCGTTCTTGCGCTGTTGACACGTACGCTCCAGCTTTAAACCAAGCAAATTGATGGCAAGCCGCACCAGTAACCGCAAGGCTCAGAGTGAACACAGAAGTTTTATAGCGGTCCGATCCGACCTCCAAGAGCAATCAATCTTAATCGGGCTGAGCTTCTGAAGATCGTTGCAAAAGCGCCCCGAGGTTGAGGCCAAAAACACCTCAGTCTTGAGAAGACTGGAACATCCCATGTAACGCAGAGAGTGCCGGCATCAGGAAACATCAAGTTTGCATACGTACCCTACAGTTCGCTCGAAAGCGTCATCGAGAACAGCAAGTAGGGCTGTTACTTGGCGCTGCGCCAGACGCAGTCGACGATCCGCGGAGCCGCACCGAACTGGCAGCCATGGTTGCTGTTCTTCCTGCGTTCTTTGGACCAACAGAAGCAACGGCTCGCCGTGAATATCGATGATTCATCGGCATCTCCTCATTATGGCGAGATGTGTTTAGCCCGCCTCGACCATGTCCAGTGGTCGTCGCGGGCGCTTACATCATCTACGTAGAGCATGCGACTGCTACACCTCAGCGTCAGATGCATCCTGTGGATTGGTGTTTCAACTATAGCCCTCCACGCTACGGCGCAAAAGAGGCTACGCCCTCGCTTCCCATTGCCAACTCGCGCGAAGGTGATCGTCGATGGCACCTACAACGACATCTCGGAAGGTAGCCCGGACCACGGCGCATGTGACAAGTTCCGCACCACACCGCGGCAGATTCGCAATCTGTTCCGGATTAGCCTTGAAATTGACGGTCCGGAGCATCACGGCGGCATGGATGAGGTTGCCTGCGGTGTCGCAGGACACATCCTCCTGGACGGCAAGAGATATCAGTGGCAGCTGGTGCAGTCCGACCCTGCTGGCATGATTGAGACCGACTTCCCGGATGGCGTCTCGAAGATCCTCGTGCACCAGATTGGCGACTCCAGCGATGAACCGCATTCACGCAGGCCGGGCAAGTACATCGACTTGAGGTGGTGGAAGCAGTAAGCCGCACACATGACCGCACCACCCGGGCTGGAGGGCGAACCAAAACTTCTCGTACTGATAATGGGGTCCGCCGACCTGACGCGGTACGGGCTTGCATGACAACGAGTTCATGCCCTCACTGCCGTCGCTCCCCCATCGAACTTCTGCTCGTCTCCAGGCGGGACACTGCCACTGCTCTTGGCATCAGTGTTCGCGCTGTGGATGACCTGATCGCAAGTGGCGATCTGAAGGTGCGGCGCATGGAGGACGGATCCTGATCGCCACGGAAGAACTGCGCCGCTTTGCTCGGCGTGACCACCTGGTGGCAATCGTCCCTGCCTAGTTGCTCAAGAGCTCGCTAGCTGTGGCGGTGTTGCCACTAATCATTGGCCAAGTACACCGTGTGAGACCCGATAGAGCCCAGTGCGAGAAGTGTCATGATGGCGAAACTGGCGGTCACTTGGTTGTAGTCCTGTGGCCGTAGACCCTATGGGCGTATTCGTGCCGGAGATTGAACGCCCGCTTGTCGGTGTACACCGCACGGAGAAAGAAATGGAGGCTATCGTCAAGAGTCGCCTGTACACGCGAATCCCCCAACACGTCGTTGATGTTCTTCGCCTCCGTGAGAGCTTTGTGCCTGCGAACGCCTTTGTACTGAGGGATCCCGAGCAGTTTCAGTAATCCACGGAGCAGGGGTTCTAACTGCGAGATGAATGCTTGGAATGCTGCCTTGTGCTGGGCTAGATCGAAGGCACTGAGGGCGTCTTCTATAGCCGCGTGCATATCTGGCGTGACCAGTTCCGACAGCTTGCAAAACTCCGACATATCGCTGACCGTGAACTCCGGAAATCGCATCTTGATTTTGGTGTAGCCCATCCAGAAAAACTCTGCGTTGAGAGTCAACGAATGAACAGAATGCACCATCGTTCTGCCCTCTAGGTCTTCCTCAATCGAACCGACGAACGCTCTCTGCAACCCGTCATTGCCGATAATCGACTGTGGTATTAGATTCAGATAAGGGGAAGCCTGAGCCACTGCTCGTGCACCGTCCTCCAGGTTGGCACGCTTTGGGATCATCGCGTGAACAAGACGGATCAGAGCGACAACAGGTTGAGGATTGTCAATGATCCGATTTAGCTCCTGTTCTAGTTCGCCTGCCGGGATCTGGACCTCAGTTTGGAAGCTCGCCATCGAACTGAGGACCTCAGGCGCACGCTTCTCTACCTCCAGACGCAACGCTTCAGCTTCGGTATGAAGTTCGGCCTTTTCCAGCCACTCCGCCGCTTGCTGAAGCCAATGAATGGCGACGCTGGCAGATGCAGAACGGGTCCCTCTAAGGACCGTGTGACCGAAGGTGGTGAGGACTCGATTGACTTGATCCCCGCTGCCACACTTACGATGTAAAGCGATCATCAGTTCAGACGCGGTCTCAGCAGCGAAGTAGTTCCCCTCTGCGGAGACAGCATCGAGTCGCGGTTCCAGCGCCTTCAACGCTCTCTGCAGATATCTTTTTTCGACCTTGCGGTGGGCGTTGAAGGCGCGAGCCGCTGCAACCCAAGCGCCCCTCTCCGGCTGCTCGGCTTGGTCGCTGAGGCTTAGAAGGTCTTCGCAACAGGCAGCGATCCTGGCCTGATCATTCACTCAAAGGACAGGGTCAGAGCTCGTTCAAGGTCGAAATAGGGTTGATGAGTAAGCCCTGCCCGAACACCGTCACGATAGGCGTCTACAGCGGCGCGGGCACATTCCACAGGTTGCGGTTCTGAGCTTGCCGCCACCTTGGAGATGTCCCAAATGACATCGGCATACCTGGCACGAAGCACCGGATGATTGACTTTCTCGAGCCGCTTTCTCCAGCACGCGATAGCGCTGCTATCGAGCGAAGAGAGATCTGGGACTGTGATGCGGGTTCCGTCGGTCTGCTCACCTACGGAGGTCGGGCTGTAGAAAGTGCCCCAGCAGCTAGGCTTGTTGCGGCTGCTGAACATCTCCCAAGGCGCTACTTCATATTCGAACTCCTTTAACTGCTCGGGAGCGAGTTGCTTTTGTTTTGCAGCGGTGCGCAGGCGGAGCTGAGGTTCGTGCGGCCATAGCACCTTGCGTTCTACCTCAACCTCCGCGAAGACCTCCTCGATGAATGAGAGCGACATAAGCCTCCGACTAGGCACGACAGTTTCATAATGTGCTTCTAGACGGCTTCAGGGTACCCGACAGGGTACCCCAGCCTAAACGCAGAAAAGGCGACCCTTGCGGATCGCCTGTAACTCTCTCATTCTGCTCAAAATCTGGTAGCGATATCGGGGCTCGAACCCGAACTCTTCGCCTTGAGAGGGCGACGTGTTAACCAGTTACACCATATCGCCGTAATAGCGCACGTTCAGTATACTAAAGGATGTTTTTGAATTCAAGGCGAAGGCTGCGTGCACCAAAGCAGCAGTCACGATTGAACGCAATCCACATACGGCTAAATACCCAGCCGCTTTACCTCGTCGTTGTAATACTTCCGGTAAAGGATGTCCCACTCCTGGGACCCTTCCGGGATAATGCGCTGTTGTGACTGAATCTTCTGGCGCGCCGCGGCATCAATGCGCGTCTCTTCGGTGAAGAGTTGCTCCAGGACACGCCGCGCTTCTTGCCGTAGAGTATTGCGGTCTTCCTGAAATTCGGCCTCATCGGTTTCGGCCAGGGTGTCGGCAACTACGTGAGCAAGCTTGTTGATTTTGTCGCGGGAGATGCGCATTAGAGGACCGCCTTGTACTGCTGCACCAACCGCATCTTGATTTTCTTGAACATCTCCGGGTAGCTCGCGCCAGAGCGGGTCATGTCATCCTGAATGCTCTCCAGGATCAGCCGAGCTTCGTCGTTGATGCGGTCTTCCAGCGACAGTTCATCGAGCATGCCTTGAAACACGCGCTCATTGAGCACGGCAGGCTTGTCCGTACGCACCATCTTCGCTTCGGCAAGGCGACGGACCACCTGCCGCGAAAGGTAGCCGATGTATTCCTTGGAAAAGATCATGAACGCAGTTCATCGTACCATGCAGGGCCGCACGCCTCCGGCATCGGCTGCTGCGTGTCTCAGCGGTGAGACAATAGCCTTCATGCAAGCTGACGACCTTCACTCCTTAAAAGACGACATGATTGCCTTTGTGGCGGGCAATGGTCTGCGGCGCTTCGGTGCATACGTTCCAGAAGACGTGCCGTCAGTCATCTTTGAAGAAGAAACCGCCGACAGCTGGAAGGATTTTGTCGAGCACGCAAAAGCCAGTGGCGCGCAGTTTGTAACAATGTCTGATGTGGTGCTGGAGAAAGATGACCTGGAGCTGCTGATGGAGCAGATGCGTGCACAGAACTTCCCAGACGTCGACAGCCCGGAGATGGACGACGCACATCAGCTTGCCAAACATGTGGGCAAGATCGGGTATTTACAACTTGGCTTTGCGCACCAGGGCGTCGTTTTTTTGTACGAAACAGCGACCGACTGGTACGACCAGTACCAGCAATGGATGGAAGCCATGACAGAACTTGGCACCATTCACATTGAGAACGGCGACGAACCGGACGCGTAGCGTGACGGCTGTTCCCAAAGCGCATGACGCAAGCTCGACTCACCTCCCGCAATCTGCGCTGAGTGCGTGCTCCGGGCGCAGGTGGGATTTGACCGCTGTGGACCCTGCAGAAGTCGACAGGCTCGCACGCGAAGCCTTACTGCCGCCGGTGATTGCTCGCGTGCTTTGGGCGCGTGGTATTCGATCTGCAGAACAGGTCCAGCGCTTCCTCAGGCCTTCTTTTAATCAACTGCTCGACCCTGCGCTGCTTTGCGGCATGCAGGCCGCAGTCGACCGCATCGTCCAGGCGGTTCGTCTTTGCGAACCGATCCTGATCTACGGGGACTATGACGTGGACGGCACGCTCGCGACCGTTCTGCTGAAGACCGCCATAGATCGCATCACGCCCAAAGCAGTTCCGTCACTGGTGCGCTACCACATCCCGCATCGCATCCGCGAAGGCTACGGCGTGCAGGCAACCGTGCTGGCGGCCGCGGCCGCGGCAGGCGTACGCCTCATCATTAGCGTGGATACGGGTATTCGCGCTTTCGCCGCCGCGGAGCAGGCCGAGTCACTCGGGCTAGATCTGATCGTGACGGATCACCACCTGCCCGATGCGAGTGGCTTGCCGCGTGCGGTTGCGGTGATCAATCCGAATCAGACGGGCTGCCCCTATCCGGAGAAACACCTGTGCGGCGCCGCAGTGGCATGGAAGCTGGCCGAGGCTCTGCTGCGCGCCGCCCAGGACGTTGCACTCGGGCTGCAGGTGGTGGAACCCTCGGCCTTCCAGAAGCTGCAACGGTCATTGCTGAAGCTGGTTGCGATCGCAACGGTCGCAGATGCAGTCCCGCTCACGGGTGAAAACCGCGCTATCGTGTCGCTTGGGCTGGATGAACTGCGCGATGTCCGCCAGCCTGGCTTGCGGGCGTTGATGCGGCTGGCACAGGTCGGCGGCAGCAATCGAGCACCACTGGCGTCGGAGATTGCCTTTCGCATTGCGCCACGTATCAATGCCGCCGGGCGCATGGACGTGGCAAGCGATGTCGTGCGATTGCTGTTGACCCGGGATGCCGCGGAAGCGGCAGTTCTCGCGAGCAGGCTGCATGCGTTGAACGACGAACGCCGCAATGTCGAAGGTGTAGTCTTACTCGAAATTCAGCAGCAAATCGACGCCTTGGTTGTTGACGCCGAGACAAGTGCGCCGGGTGTGTTCGTTCTGGACGGCGAAGGTTGGCATCGCGGCGTCATCGGCATTCTTGCTTCGCGCGTTGTGGACCGAACGAACCGGCCCGCGTTGGTGATCACTCACCACGACGGGGCGGCGCACGGCTCCGGCCGCTCAGTCGCAGGCTTTCACCTTCTAGACGCGTTGACCGCGGTGCATTTGGAACATCAGGCAGAGCAGCAGGAAAGCTTGTTTCTGCGTTTCGGCGGCCACGCGCACGCCGTTGGCTTTACGCTGGCTTCCGAGCGCGTTGGAGCACTGCGGGAGCGCATGCTCGCTCTTGCAGCGAAACAGGCGCCCGCCGCTCCAGTTTCGGCGGTCACGTGTGCCGACGCAGAGCTGCCACTGCACCTGGCTAACGCTGCCGTCTGGGAGTGGTTGTGCCGCATGCAACCGTTTGGCAATGGAAACGGCGAGCCCGTGTTTTTCGCCAGGCAAGTTCGCGTGATCGAGACGCGCGCTTTGAAGGAGCGCCACCTCAAACTGCGCGTCCAGCCCGCCGAAGGACCTGTGGTGGAATGCCTCTGTTGGGCGCGTTCGTTTGATTGGCCACAACGGGCTGCGGAGTGCGGCATCAAGGCTGGTACAGAGATCGATCTGCTGTATCAACTGCGGTGGAATGAAAGGCCAGACTTCAACGGTCTCGAAATTCACGTGTGCGATCTTCGAATGTGCACAGAAAGTAATCGCGTTACCTCTGCTGACCAAAGTTTCTAGAGCCGCTGCCGCCAGAACGCGTCCTATATACTGACCTGACGCGAAGACGCATGCCCACCGCCAATTCCAGCCCTGCGCTCCGGCGCACCCTCCTTTTTATCGGTATTGTGACGCTGCTGATTGCAGCGATTGTATGGATTCGTCATGCAACACGTGACGTGGTGTATGTCCGCACAGCGCGCGTGGCTGAGGGGAACATCATCAACTCCGTCGCTACGACCGGAAAAGTGATTCCGGTTCAGCTGTTCCAGGCACACGCGGCAGCTCCAGGCCAGGTGAAGAGCGTTTATGTTCATGCCGGACAGGTTGTGGAAGCGAACACGCTGCTGCTGAAAACGGACACCACGGATGCCCAGTCGCGGGTAGATTCCGCAAAGGTTGCGATTGCGACAACAGCTGCCACAGCGAGTGACCTGCAGCAGGGCGGGTCGCAAGAGGAACGGCTCGCTCTTTCCGGCGATCTAGCGCGCGCGCGATTACAGGTCGATCAGGCAAGGCAGGATTTGGCAGCGTTGCAGCAGTTGCAGGCCCGGGGTGCCGCCTCGGCCAACGAGGTCGCCTCGTCCCGTGAGCGATTATTGACAGCGCAAACATCTTTGAACTCACTACAACAGAGACAAACCCAGCGGTACGCACCGACTGACCGGGCCCGTGTGGCTGCGCAGGTTGCGGAAAGCCGGACAAGTCTTGCGGCCGCAGAGAACCAGCTGCAAAACTCTGTAGTGCGGACACCCATTGCGGGAACGGTTTTCTCATTGCCTGTGCGCCAGTACGATTACGTTTCTGCAGGCGAGGAGCTGGTTCAGGTTGCGGACCTGACCCGAATGCAGGTGCTCGCCTACTTTGACGAGCCGGAGATCGGCAAACTACAGATGAACGATGCCGTGGTCATCACGTGGGACGCGCGGCCGGGCAAACAGTGGCACGGACATGTCGTGCGAGTTCCGACCACGGTCATCACATACGGCACGCGTAACGTGGGCGAATGTCTCATCAATATCGATGACGCGACGGGTGACTTGCTGCCCAATACGAACGTTACCGCACGTGTTACAACGCAGCAGGTCTACCATGTGCTGTCGATTCCGCGAGAAGCGCTTCGGACGCAAGGCTCCCAAAATTTCGTTTACACGCTTCAGGACCGCGTGCTTCACAAGACGGTGGTTGAGGTTGGCGTGTTGAACCTGCAGACCGTGCAGATCACGGGCGGCATTTCTGCCGGTACGGTCATTGCATTGAACAGCACCAGCAATGTGGATTTGTCAGATGGGCTGGCCGTGCAGGAGGCGAAGTGAATCGTCTGCTGCGGGCCTCCATAGGCCTTTGGTCCCTGCTGTTTGCGGCAAACATGACAGCGTCAGCCCAGGGACTTGCTGCTGCCCGCTCGCTGGCGCACCAGGGTAAGATCGATGCGGCCATCGCAGAGGCACAGAAGGTCACGTCGGCCACTCCACAAAGCGCTGACGCACAGGAACTGCTTTGCAAGTTGCACGGCAGCATAGACCAATTCGATGAAGCGATTGCCGCCTGCGAGGCCGCACACAGCGCGCAGCCCGGTAACGCGGCATACACGCTGGAACTGGCGCGCGCCTATGGCGCCAAAGCCGATCACGCCGGCCCGTTTACCGGAATGCGGATGGTTGGACGCATTCGCGACAACTTTGAAGGTGCGGCACGGCAAGACCCAAAAAACGTGGACGCGCTGAGCGACCTAGGCGAGTTTTACGTGAACGCGCCGGGCGTTGTCGGCGGCGGTCTGGACCACGCCCGTCAATTGGTATCGCAGTTGAAGCCACTTTCGCCCGCGCGGGCTGCTCGACTCGAAGGCATGATCGCTGCCAAGGCGGGCGATACCACAGCCGCGGACGCAGCGTACGGTCGCGAGCTTGCCGTCCAACACTCGGCTGAGGCCTATGTCGATCTGGCGAACTACGATCGCAAGCGCAAGTTATGGGATCAGGCGGAACAGAATGCGGTGCTCGCGATCCAACAGGACGGCGCCCGCGGTCCGGACAGCATCGATGCAGCGCGCGTGCTGATCGATATGAAACGGAACAGCGCAGCTGCCGAGAAGGCATTACGCGGCTATTTGGCGCATGAACAGGTCTCCGCAGTCGCGCAATATGCCCGCGCACACGTGATGCTGGGTCAGTTGTTGCAGCAGAGAGGCGACAACGCGGGAGCCGAAGACCAGTTCAAGCAGGCGCTTGCCTTGGCCGGCGATTACAGCGCCGCGCGGAAGGCTCTGCGGAAATGAGGCTGCCTGGTCTAGGATGGCAGGTCACACTTGCTACTGCCTGCGTGCTTGTGTTCGGCGGCACCTTGCGCGCACAGCTTTCTTTGCAGTCCGCTGTGGACCTTGCGCTTAAGAATAGCCCACGCGTGCGAGTGGCCCAGGCTGACGTGGCCAAAGCCCGTGCAGCCTGGCAGGAGGCGCGCGACGCCTACATTCCGGCAGTAAGCACAACTGCCGGCTATGGTCAGTCCACGGGCGCTCCGCTGAACGTTCCTATCATTTTCAGTATCTCCGCGCAAAGCCTGGTGTTTTCATTTCAACAACGCGATTACGTGCGCGCCGCGGACGAGGCCCGCGAATCAGCCCAACACTCACTCAATCGCGAGCAGATTCAGGTGACGCAGGACACCACGAATACCTATGTGGCGCTTGATAATGCACAGGCTCGCAAAGCCGTGATCACACGCGAGCTTGATTTGGCTGAGCGGCTTGTCACGGTCACCTCTGAGCGCATCGATGCAGGCGTGGATGCAAGGGTGGAGTTGCCGAAGTCGCGCCGCACCGCAGTGCAGATCCGTCTGGCGGCCCTGCAGCTCGATGACGAGATCGCATTCAACGCTCGCCATCTCGCCAACCTCACGGGTCTGCCTGCATCCGCAATTCGCACCGACACTCACAGCATTCCGGAGCTTGCACCGATCCGGGCTCAGGGTGAAGCGAACGAAAGCATTGCGGACGATGAGGGTATCTCTGCGCTGGCCGCCACGGCACGATCCAAGCAGCACCAGGCATTCGGCGATCGACGATACCTTTTGCGGCCGCAGGTAACACTTGGCGCAAACTACAGCCGTGTGGCCACCACGCTTTCTTCCTACTCGGATTACTACCCGCGCTACCAAGGCACGCCCGGACACCCGAACAGCGAAAATGCGCTTAGCTTCGGCTTGCAGTTCACCATTCCGCTGTTGGACATGGCCCATCGCGCCAGGGCCAGGCAAAGCGAAGCAGATGCCGAACACGCAAGCGCGGATGTCGCACTGCAGCGGGGCATCTTTCGTGAAGGCCGAGCGAAGCTTCAAAACTCCGCGCTGGAGTTACAGCTGCGCGCAGACCTGGCTCGCGACGAGCAGGAAATCGCCCAGGACCAGTTCCAGACCTTACAGGTCCAGCTGCAGGCAGCTTCCGGCAGCGTCGCAGGACCACAGGCAAACCCGAAGGATGCGATCAACGCGGAACTGCAGGAGCGGCAGCGGTCCTATGACCTCTTGCAGGCCAAGCTTCAGTTGCAGCAGGTGCAGGTTAACCTGTTGCAACAGGACGGCGGGTTGAGCAGGTGGGTACAGGGCACACCCCTTCCGGCCAGCCCAGGATCGGTGCTGGCTCCGGGCACAAGTACGCCGGCAGTCCCAGGCGTTTCGCCACAAGGCACAACGCCAACCCCGTCGAATGTGGCAGTTCCACCTTCGACTCAGCCCTGAACCACTCACGGCTGCAGCAAGAAGACGTACCTATGTCTACCCATCCTCGGGGACCGGAGTGACAAAGTGGTAAAATCCACGTAGTCAGATGGACCTGAAAACACTTCTCCTCAACCCTCCGTCGTTTGAAAATTTCGACGGTGGCGCCAGCAGCCGTTGGCCTGCGACCCGCGAAATCGAGTCTTACTGGTATCCCGTCTGGCTTACCTACCCAGCCGGCATGCTTGAAGGCTCGCGCCTGCTGGATGCGCCACCGCATCACGTCTCCGCCGATGAGACCATCACGATCGCGAAAGACTATGAGTTTCTTGTCCTGTTTACCTCTACGGTAGGCTGGGCCGGCGATCATGCGCTGGCACAAGCGATCAAACAGGCAAACCCGTCGATCAAGATCGCTTTTGTCGGACCTCCGGTCACCACGGATCCGGACCGCGCTCTGAACGAGTGCAGCGCCATCGATTTTGTGTGCCGCCGCGAGTTCGACTTTTCCATCGTGGAGTTCGCGCAGGGCAAGCCGCTCGACCAGATTCTCGGCATCAGCTATCGCAACCCGGACGGCACGATCCAGCACACCATGGATCGTCCGCAGGTAGATAACCTGGACGCGATGCCGTGGGCGACAAAGATCTATAAGCGCGACCTGGACGTGACGAAGTACAACGTTCCGTTTCTGCTGCACCCGTACATTGCGCTCTACTCCACACGCGGCTGCCCTGCACAGTGCACGTTTTGCCTGTGGCCTCAAACTCTGAGTGGTCACGCTTGGCGCAAGCGCTCCAGCGACGACGTTGCTGCCGAGATGAAGTGGGCCAAGGAAAACTTCCCGCATGTGAAGGAGTTCTTCTTTGACGATGACACCTTCAATATCCAAAAAGCGCGAACGGTCGAGTTGTGCAGCAAGCTGAAGCCGCTGGGCCTGACCTGGTCCTGCACCAGCCGCGTCACGACAGACCGCGAAACGCTGAAAGCGATGAAAGAAGCCGGTTGCCGGCTGCTCATCGTCGGCTTCGAGTCGGGCGATCCGCAGATCCTGAAAAACATCAAAAAGGGCGCTACCGTTGAGCGCGCGCGTGACTTTGTAAAGGATTGCCACGACCTCGGCCTGGTAATTCATGCGGATTTTATTCTCGGCCTGCCCGGCGAGACGAAGGAATCGATTCGCAACACCATCAACTTCGCAAAAACGCTCGACTGCGAAACCATTCAGGTTTCCATTGCCCACGCCTACCCCGGCACGGAGTTTTACGATTTCGCCAAGAAGGGCGGCTTCATCACAAATGAGCACATGAACGACTCAGGTGGTCATCAGATGGCGCACATCGAATATCCCGGCCTGCCGACCGACTATGTCATGGAGATGGTGCACCGGTTCTACGACGAGTACTATTTCCGTCCGAAGGCTGCTGCGCGCGTGGTCTGGAAAGCGATCGTAAACCGCGATGTACCTCGCCTCTACCAGGAAGCAAAGTCGTTCATGAAGTTGCGTGCGGAGCGCAACCGCGCTGTCCGCGCTAAACGCGAAGAAACCGCCGTCAAGCAGCAGGAATCGGTCAGCATGAATGCCTGAACCGGCGCAGCAGTCCAAAGAAGAAGCCGGCACATCTGTGCCGGCTTCTTCTTTCGCTGCTGTTACAGGTGCGGCATCCCATCGGCTTGCGCCGGGGCAGTACCTGATTCTGGTGTTCATCATGCTTGGTGCCTCAGTCGGTGACGCATTGCTCAGCAAAGGAATGCGTCAGGTGGGTTTCGTTTCGCCTGCGCATCCGGCACTTCTGCTACATGCGCTGCTCAATCCCTGGGTCGCCTGCGGTATCGCCGTTCTGATCAGCTTTATGGGTTCCTACATGACGGCATTGAGCTGGGCAGACCTGACCTTTGTGCAGCCGGCAACTGCTTTTGGCAACGTGGTAACCGCTCTGATCGGGCGCTTCTGGCTGCACGAAATCATCTCGCCCATGCGCTGGCTTGGCATCGCACTCATCGTTGTCGGCGTGGGTTTCGTTGCAAATGGTCCTTCGAAGACCGAGCATTCATTGCTCACTGTCAGTCACCAGGACCAAACGTGACATACCTGACGTGGAACACGGCTTCGGTGATCGTCGTGATGGTTCTGGGCGCTACTGTGGGCGAGACACTTATCTCCGCCGCCATGAACCGTGTGGGCGATCTCGACTTAATCCGCAAGCAGCAGGGCCTGGCCGCAGCGATTCTTGCGGTGATCCGATCGCCGTTACTGCTCGGCGGCATCGTCTGCATGGCAATCAGCTTTTTTGCTTTGCTGACCGCGCTTTCCGGTGCGGATCTTAGCTTTGTCGCGCCAGCCACAAACTCACTGACGTTCATCGCCACCGCAGTCTCCGCGAAGGTGTTCCTGAAGGAAAACGTCGACCGGCGGCGCTGGTTGGCGGCGCTGTTTGTGGCAGCTGGCGTTTTCCTACTCGCGCGCTAGCAGACGCATCAGGCCTGCAGGCGGCAGGTTCGGCTGCAAGAAGCGGTTTGCCGAGCCGAGCTGCCGGGCGGCGGCTTCGGCAGCCAGATAGCCGCTTCGAACTGCGCCCTCCATGGTCGAAGGCCAGCCTGTGTTTGTCCAGTCGCCCGCAACCATCAGGCCGGGAACAGCAGTCTCCTGATCAGGCCGGAACCTATCCATTCCGGGCAGCACAGAAAAAGTCGCTTTCGCCTCTTTCAACACACTCGATTTGCGCAGCGTCGCAGAACGCGCGTTCGGAAAGAACTTTTCAAGCTCCCCGATCGAACGCGCCAGCAGCGTCTCTCTGCTTTCGCACAGTTGAGTGTGCGAAGCAGAGATCGTCAACTCCAAGTATGAGCCTCGTTCTGCCGGCCAGCGGCGAATCCGGGACTTGTGAAACATCCATTCGATCCCGGTGTCGAGCAAGGCTGCATGATCCAAGGACGTAAATTCGCAGTCATACCAAAGGTGAATCGACGTAATCGGCGAGTGACAGAAGTGAGAGACGCCCTGCGGCAGCGCGCGCGCGGTCAGATCTTCGCCCAAGAGTTTGGCGACATGTTCAAAGGAAACAGCCGAGATGATCGTCCGCGTAGACAACTCTTCCCCGCCGTTAAGACGGACGAGCCACTCGTTCCCACGCTGTTCAACCTGCGCAACCGAAGTTCTCTCGTAAACCGTGCCGCCCTGCAAAACGTAGTGCTCCGCGATGCGACCGTAAAACTCTGAAAGCGGAAGCGTAGGAATCCCGAGGCGACCACCTTCCGCGGAGCGTAGGAACGTCTCATGAAAGACTTGGCCGGCATAGCGCATGGAGCAGCGATCAAGCGTGTCGTTCAGCGCCGAGATGACCACTGGCCGCCAGAAGTGCCGGATTGCGCTTTCAGGCTGACGCTTGCGGCGCAGCCAGTCTGCCACCGACTCCCCGTCGGTACGCGGATAGCCTCGAAGGAAGCTTTGCAGGGCCGTCCCAATTGCGATCTTGTCCTTCCACGACAGCATGGCCGCGGTCGCGAAGCTGGGCAGAGTTTGTAAAGGCGCAGGCAAGGCGGAGAGCGTCAGATCACTTTGACGGCCGCCGGGTTCTAGGAACGCATAGCGGTCGTACCATCGGACCAGGTCGGCAACGCCGGCCGTCGCGCAAAGGTGCCGCACATTCGTGCAGCAGCCCACCAAGACGTGCTGTGAGTCGACTACCTCCTGCAATGCAGGATGCAGGTAGGAGTAGGCGCGGCCGCCAACAAATGGCTTGCGCTCGACCAGCGCGACGCGGGCTCCCGATGTGATGAGCGCCGATACCGCGGCAAGTCCGGCTAATCCAGCTCCGATGATGACCGCATCGTAGCGAACACCCGTCCCATTCATGTGTATGACCGCAGCAGCATGCCTCGGAGCAGCAGGCCGACCTTTCGCGCGGTCGAGACCCGAACCCGCTTGCGAAAGACTTGCAGGTGCACATGCTCGATGCGGTGTAAAAGCGCGTGATAGATGTCGATGAGCGTGCGCATCGCGCCCCGGCTGTCTTGCTCAATGGCAGCGATCAAGGACCGGTCCGCCGCATAGAACGACTCGGCTCGAGCGGCAAGGGCCTGCATCGCCGCGAGCAGTTTGGCATTCGGCTCGTGCCGTGTCGCTGCTTCCAGCACATCCTCCACGACCGCACCGTGCTGCCCCAGCAGATCCAGCGGAAGATAAATCCGGCCCCGCTCTGCATCCTCGCGAACGTCGCGAAGAATGTTCGTGTACTGAAAAGCCTTGCCCATGGCGATCGCGTGCTCGTCCGCATGCTCGCCCTTGAAGCCGAAAATGCGGATCGTGACCAGCCCTACGACGCTCGCGACAAGATAGCAGTAGCGATCAAGCGATTCGATCGTGGCGTACACGTCAAAGACACGGCCGGAGACCTCCATCCGGTTCACGCCTTCTGGTGGCTCCTCCTGCAGATCCATCACAGTGCCGGCGACAAGTTCGTCCAACAACTCGTCGGAGATGCCAAATCGCTGCTGGGTATCGCGAACGGCTGTGAACACCGCATCATCGTCGTTTGAAAGGTGCTGCCCCTGATGGAAAGCGTTGGTCCAGCGACACATCAAACCTCGACGATCTTCGATCGACATCGTTTCGTCATCGGCGATGTCGTCGGCGCGTCGCATGAATGCATACATGGCGCACATAGCGTTTCGCTTGTGCGCAGGCAGCGCCAGAAAGGCATAGTAGAAGTTCTTTGCTTCGCGTTTTGCGACTTGGCTGCAGTGCTCATAAGCCTGCATAACGTTCTGTGGCTCAGCGCGCTCTTGCCAGGTGCTCACCGCAGTCCTCGCGAACCACGGTGAATGCCGATCTTACCCAACGCAGCGCCAAAGAGCAGCGTCAGCTTTTCGCTGCGTGAGACCTCCGGCCGCTGTTCAAGCGTGTTATATCCAATCCGCTCGATCCCGCGCAGGATGGCGAGACCTCCGGCGCTGAAGAGACGCAACGTTGCCGCAAGCTCACTGTCTACGCTATCGATCAGTGCGGCACCGCGAAGCAGCCGGGCCCGCGCGTCCTCGACAAGTTCTTGGAGCAGAGTCGCAAATTGCGGTGTCGATCGGCCTTCGCGCAGCGTGGTCTCGGTCACACCATGCGCCGCCATGCGGTCAGCCGGCAGGTAGATGCGATCACGCTCAAGCAAGTCTTCCTGTACGTCTTGCCAAAAATTCGCAAGCTGCAAGCCGGTGCAGGTCTCATCTGCCAGGCAGAAGAGATCGGGGGAGCGATAGCCGCACAACATCAGCACAAGCCGCCCAACCGGATTTGCCGAATCGTTCGAATAGCTGACAAGCTCATCCATGTCAGCAAAACGCGTCTTTACCTGATCCTGCTCAAACGCACGAATCAACGCGGTGAAGGGCTCCATGGGCAGATCGCAGGCACCGATGCTTTCGTGCAGCGCAACGTAAACCGGATGGCGCGATTGCTGCGGCTCTTCGAAGCATTCCACCAGCATTCGCCGCCAATTTTGCAGCAGGTGCGTGGCGAGCACTCGGTCGGGTACTTCGTCGCCCAAATCGTCGGACACACGGCAGAACGCATACACCGCGTGAAAATGCGGTCGCAGCCGTGCAGGCAGCAGCTTGGTGGCGACGTGAAAGTTTTCGTAATGAGACTCGGCAAGCGTCTTGCACCACTGGCGCGCCTCAGCCAACGTGGGCCGCACTTCAGGTTCCAGCAGTGCCGGGGGCGCCCCGGCGAGGCGATTTGGCGCAGGTGCGATTGCTGTGCTCATGCCGCGCACTCCACGTTTGGCAGAATCGCGGTCTTGATGTCGAGCCGGCCCTCAGCCGACCGGACCGTCATGCGGCGAAACACGTCTGGAACTTCCGCGAGCGTAGCCGTCGCGGTGATAAAGTCAGCCGGCGAAGCGGCACCGCTGCATATCAGTTCAAAAGCGCGCTGGCACGTTTCCGGCGTGTGGTGAAAGCTGGCCTTCAGCGTGATGTCGCCGTAGTGCAGCCGATTCGTATCAAAGCTGACACGCGTGCCCGAAGGCGGACCGCCAAAAAAGTTGACCGTGCCGCCTTTGCGCACCATGGCAACTGCCTGCTCCCAACTTTCAGGTGTGGCGACGCACTCCGCGACCATGTCAGCGCCGATGCCATCCTCGGTCAAAGCGCGAACCTCGGCGACCACATCGACACCACTCCTTAATTGCACTACCTCATCCGCGCCATAATTGCGGGCGCTGACGGCCTGATCCGGGCGCTTGACGACCGCGATGACACGACATCCCGCGATGCTGGCGATGCGCAGGAACATGAGCCCGATCGGACCGGCGCCAATCACAACAAAGCTGTCTCCCGTACTGGCGCCTGTTTCTTCAAAGCCGCGAACGACGCACGCCAGGGGCTCGGTCAATGCAGCATGTTCGAACGGCAACTCGTTCGGCAGCTTCAGCGTGTTTTTCACTACAATGCGCGCCGGGATGCGCATGAACTCCGCGTAAGCCCCATTGTTAAAAAGGAGGTCTGAACACAGGTTCGGCTGGCCATGGCGGCAAAAATAGCAACGATCGCACGGTGCGGAATTCAATGCAACAACACGATCGCCTGGCTGAAAGGTGCAAACACCCGGGCCCACCTCCGTCACGGTTCCGGCAACCTCGTGCCCGAACATTGTGGGCGGTTGCAGCATTTGCGCGTGGTACCCGCGGCGATACACCTTCAGGTCAGTACCGCAGGTGGTCGCCGCGCCGACGCGCAAGACCAGTTCCCCCGGACCGGCAGTGGGGCACGGCACACTCTCCAACCGCAGATCCTCTTTGCCGTACAGCACGACGGCCTGCATCCGGTTCGTCACACCTCTATTCTCGCATTGCGCACGGCCTCGCCGCCGCTCGCGGCCCCGCCTGCATTGTCGCGAAACGACGGGCGGGTTTGCAGCATCTCATAGCTAGTCCTGAACCAGAGAAGCCGGAGTCAATCATCGCTGCGATGAGTTCGTTTTCACCCACAAAGCTGGCGAAGCGCTGGATCCTGGCGCTGCAGGAGTATTCCCTGCTCGTGTTCCGCGCAGTCGGAAGCTTCTTTTCACCACCGATCTACTGGGGTGACATCTTCCTGCAGATGGATTCCATCGGATTCGGCTCGCTCCCAATCGTGTTGCTGACCGGGTTCTTCACCGGTTGCGTGCTGGCCCTGCAGTCGGAAACAGGTCTGAAGCAGTTCGGTGCTGTGTCCATGACCGGACGCCTTGTCGCGTTGAGCATGGTCAAGGAACTGGGCCCTGTGCTGACGGGCCTGATGATGGCCGGCCGCAACTCATCGGGCATGGCTTCTGAACTCGGCTCCATGCAGGTCACCGAGCAGGTGGATGCCATGCGAGCGCTCGGTGTGGATCCGATACGAAAACTCGTTCTCCCGCGCATTGCGGCGACGGTTTTCATGCTTTTTTTCCTTACCATCCTGTCGGATACCGTCGGCATGGCGGGCGGCGCATTGGTCAGCGTTTCGTTGCTCGGCTTGAACATCTCGTCATATCTGCACACCAGCTATCGCGCCCTCGTGTTTGGCGATATCGTCCAGGGTCTTCTCAAACCGGTCTTCTTCGGCTTCATTTTGGCAAGCGTGGGTTGCTACTTCGGTATGTCCACCAAGGGCGGCACTCAGGGCGTAGGTCGAGCGACCACGCAGGCCGTAGTCGTTGCCAACGTATTCATCATTGTGGTCGACTTCCTGCTTAGCCGCTTGATGATCGTCTTCTTCGGAGGTTAGTCATGCCGAACCAGGCGAAAAAACAGGACCAAGCGCCCGCAATCGACCCGAGCAAGCCGGTTCTCGCCTTTAGAAACGTGAGTCTATCGTTCGATCAGAACAAAGTGCTGGATGACGTGTCTTTTGCGATCTGTCCGGCAGAAACTTTCGTCCTGCTGGGGCCCGCCGGCAGTGGCAAAAGCGTTCTGATGAAGCTCGCCGAGGGGCTCATCAAACCCGATAGCGGCAGCATCTGCGTCTTCGGCGAAGAGATCACAACCATGTCCGAGCGCGATCTGTTCGCTCTCCGGCGGCGTGTGGGCATGGTTTTCCAAGAGTCGGCACTTTTTGACTCCATGACGGTGGAAGATAACGTGGCCTACCGCTTGAACGAAGAAGGAGTGGACCCGGGCGAGGCGCACAAGCGAGTCGAAGAATCGCTGCGGTTTGTGCTGCTGGGCGATGCCATCGCGAAGTTCCCTTCGGAGCTTTCCGGCGGCATGCGGCGTCGCGTCTCCATTGCGCGAGCGATCATCACCAATCCGGACCTGATTCTTTACGACTCGCCTACCGGCGGGCTGGATCCAATTACGTCGACAGCAATCATCGAGCTTGTCGGAAAGCAGAGGGACATCAATCACACCACTGCGCTCATGATCACTCACCGTCTTCAGGATGCATTTACCTTGGCGACACACCGCTTCGATCAGCAGGCGAACAAGCTGATGCCTATACCGAACAGTGGTGTCGATGAAAAGACGCGCTTCCTGGTGCTCAATGAAGGCAAGATTGTGTTCCAGGGCAGCACGCTCGAGCTGACGCACTCCGACGACCCCTGGATCAAGAGCTACTTGTCGTAGCACCCGGCCAGCTGTACCCCCTGTCACCGCAGCGTTCGACGAAAGAAACCGAGCGCCTCGGCATAAAGCAGCAGCGCAAGTTCTGGATCGTATCGCGGACCCTCGTCGCGCATAAACGCATGTGCTCCGTTCACTTCGTGCCAGGCGAACTTCAGGTTCAGTTCGTCAAGTCGGGCAAGGATTATGCGACGTGCTTCAAGCGGGATGTGTGGGTCCTGCCGGCCCCAGATCATCAGCAGTTCGCCGCGTATCTCTGCTGCACGCTCGAGTGAATCGTCATGCTTGCCCTTGCCAAGCGAACCCTGTGCTATATCGGTACCGTAGAAGCAGACGGTGCCGAGCACCTCCGGTTCCATGGCGGCGCGAAAACTCAGGTGTCCGCCCAGGCAAATGCCCAGAGCGCCAACAGTTCCGCTACAATCCTCGCGTCCTTTTACATGGTCGATCAGAGCGCGTGTGTCCGCGTCATAACTCGCTAGCTCCTTTTCGTACTTCCACCGGTTCCCGCGGTCGCTGCCCGCCTGGTCATACGCCAGCACGGTTCCTGCGGTTTCGAACTCGTGATACACCTCGGGCATCAGCACGACGTAGCCATGTCCCGCGATCACTGCCGCCGTGCGCCGGATGGGCGCGGTGATCTGGAAAATTTCCGAGTAAAACAGGATCGCCGGGTAGCGGCCCGAGGCAACTGGCCGGATCACGTGTGTGCGCATCGCGCCGTATGGGGTCGGCAGCTCTACAGATTGCGGTTCGGTAACGATCACGGTACTATCTCCAACTTACAGCCAGGTGCCAACGCAGATTGCGCTCCACCGTCTTGCGCAACACAATCGCGTACTCTTCAAGTTCTTCACGGATCAACTCGGATTCGCTGCCCAGTTGCGCAGGTTCGTTCCGTAAGTGGTCCAGCAGCGCCTCGACCGAGCGAACCCCCTCTTCTGGCGCAAACCACTGGGGCGGCGGTAACTTGTCCAGCAATTGCGGATCACCCGCACCCTCTTCGATCAGCAACGCCATCGAGTTCTGGTCTGCGGAGAAGAAATCAATAAGCGGACGAACGCCGATCGATCGCGCCAGCTTTTCGAGCGCGTCTTCGTTCCGGGCCAGCGCGCGGCCGTTCACAAAGATGTCGTAACCAGGGTCATCACCCTCTACGACGATGTACATGGAAGCCGCCATCTGCTGTTGAGTGTAGTAGCAAACAGCTTCGGACGAACCTTACGGCTCATCCCGGTAAATGCCAATCTGCAGCTGACCACCCTCCACCAGCTTGCCCCGAAACATGCCCGGCGTGTTAAAGCTCCAGGCGAGCTGACCGTCCGGCGTCAGGCCGATCACGCCACCATCGCCGTGGATGGCACCAAGCTGCTTCTGCACCACTTCATCCATGGCGGCCTGCAACGGCATGCCCCGGTACTGCACTAGCGAGCAGATGCGGCTCGCGACCGTAAGCCGGATGAAATACTCGCCCGTTCCGGTCGCGGAAACCGCGCACGAGTCATTCGAGGCGTACGTGCCCGCCCCGATGACTGGCGTGTCACCGACCCGGCCAAACTGCTTGCCCTGCGTACCACCTGTGGTCGTGCCGGCAGCTACGTTGCCATGCCGATCGCGCACCGCGATACCGGTGGTTCCGTACTTGTGCGCGTCGGGCGTCTCCAAATCGGCTTGCGGTTCGCTCGGCGCAGGCGGCGCGCCCTCGGGTCTCTGAGGTACGGGCTTGCCGTTCTTTTTCAGCTGGTTCACCAGCGATTGCCATCGGCGCTCCGTGAAGAAATAGCTGTTCGGCACCTGCTCCAGGCCGACAGTCGCGGCATATTCATCCGCGCCTTCCCCTACCAGAAACACGTGCGGCGACTGAAGCATAACCGCCTTCGCCAGCGAGATCGGGTGCTTCGTACGCGTAACCTCCGCAACGGCGCCGGCCTTCAGCGTTTTGCCGTCCATAATGGCGGCGTCCAGCTCATTCGTGCCCTTTGCGGTAAACACCGCCCCTTTCCCGCAGTTAAACAACGGGTCATCCTCAAACACCTTCAGCGCCGCTTCCACTGCATCCACAGCTGCGCCATCGTGGTTCAGCACCGCCTGGGCCGCTTCGATCGCGCGGGCCACACCGGCCCGGTAAGCCTTGTCGCGCTCCGGCGTCATGGACGAGCGCTCGATCACGCCTGCTCCGCCATGTGCGACGATCGCCCATTGCCCTGACTTCGCGGTCATGGCTGCCTGCGTGGAAGTCTGCGCGTTGCCGGTCATGGCAAATACCAGGGCGAGAGAAGCAATGCGAAAGTACATGTGCGCATGCTAGCAGCCCACAGCGCGGCACGGCTGAGACTTGCCAGTAACAATCAGCGTCTCCCGTATACTCGGTCCACACGACACAACAACGGCGTCGCGCCGCTTCGGCAAGACTCAGTAAGGACGGCCATGACTTCTTCACGAAGCTCCCTGTGTCGCGCGGCGGTCTGCGCGGCGGTCTCGCTCGCGCTGTGCTCGCCCGTGATTTCTCAATCAAAAGCGGCGACGCAGCCGCGTGTGGTGGATAACGACATCCCGGAGAGCTTTACCGCGCCCAAGCAGCAGCCGTTTGTGGCGCCTGAGGCGCAGTACGACTACGAGCGCCGCGAAGTCATGATCCCCATGCGCGACGGAACGAAATTGTTCACTGTGATCGTCGTGCCCAAAGGCGCAAAGAACGCGCCCATGGTGCTCACGCGCACCTGCTACAACGCTTCGGCGCGTGCGGCAGCTTCTCGTGTTCCGACTGCGACCGGAACCGAAGCAGTGCCAGCGCCGGCGCAGGTCGGTCGCAATGCCCGCGTACCCGGCCCGGCTGGTGAGCGCACCGCGGCTCCTCGTCCGCACTCACCGCACATGGTCGACGAGCTGCCACTCAGCGATGAGGTCTTCGTGCGCGCCGGCTACATTCGTATCTACCAGGACGTGCGCGGCAAGTACGGCTCAGAGGGCAAGTACCTGATGACGCCTCCTCCCGTTGGTCCTTGGAATCCGACCGGTGCCGACGACACGATGGATGCGTATGACACCGTCGATTGGCTATCGAAACACGTGCCCGAATCCAACGGCAAAGTCGGCATGATCGGCTCGTCCTACGAGGGCTTTACCGTCGTTATGGCTCTGCTGAATCCGCATCCGGCACTTAAGGTCGCCGCCCCCGAAAGCCCCATGGTCGACGGCTGGATGGGCGACGATTGGTTTCACTACGGTGCCTTTCGCCAACGCATGCTGGATTACTTCATCGCGCAAACGTCGGTACGCGGTGCAGGTCCACGAATCCCGCACGAACAGCGCGATGACTACTCGAATTTCCTCTCGAAAGGTTCTGCGGGTGACTTCGCGCGTTCGCAGGGCCAGGATCAACTGCCCTTCTGGCGCACGGTCGAGGCCCACCCTGCTTATGACGGCTTCTGGCAAAGTCAGGCGCTCGATACCTTAATTGCGCAGAAGCCGCTGACCGTTCCGACCATCTGGCTGCAGGGACTATGGGACCAGGAGGACATGTGGGGCGCGATTCACAGCTACCGCGCCGTTGAACCGAAGGACACTGCGAACGACAAAAACTACCTCGTCATGGGTCCCTGGCGCCACAGCCAGGTGAACCGGGAAGGTCGCTCCCTGGGACCACTCATCTGGGATGGCGACACGACGGCGGACTACCGTCAGGACGTGCTGCTTCCTTTCTTCAATCAATACCTGAAGGACGGCTCGCCGAAGGCAGATACGCCACCGGTCTACATCTACAACACGGGCGAGGACCACTGGGACCGCTTTGCAAAATGGCCGCTCAGCTGTGAGTCGGGCTGCGATCAACAAACAAAGCCGATGTACCTCCGTGCGGATGGACAGCTCTCCTTCGACCTAAAGGACGCAGGTAGAAGCAAGTACACCGAATACGTCTCTGACCCGGCGAAGCCCGTGCCCTATTCACCGCGGCCGGTCACAGGTTCCGATTGGGGCCAATGGCTCGTGCTCGACCAACGCTTCGTCGATGGCCGGCCTGACGTAGTTACTTGGCAAACTGAGCCACTAAAGCAAGCGATGCGCGTCAGCGGCGAGCCCACGGTTCACCTGGTGGCTTCGAGCAGCGGCACGGATTCCGACTGGATCGTGAAGATTATCGACGTCTTCCCCAACGGCAATCAGCAGAACCTGGAGATGAACGGGTATGAGCTTCCGATCAGCATGGACATTTTCCGTGGCCGCTATCGCCAGAGTTTCGAAAAGCCTGAAGCCTTGAAACCCGGCCGCCCGGAGGAATTCAAGTTCGGCTTGCCGCAGGTGAACCACGTATTCCAGCCCGGCCATCGAATTATGGTGCAGGTACAGTCGAGCTGGTTCCCGCTGTACGACCGCAATCCGCAAACCTTTGTGCCAAACATCTTTGACGCAAAAGCGCCGGACTACCAGAAAGCGACGCAGCGGATCTACTCATCCAGCACGATCAGCATGCCCGTCGTTCCGCTGCAGCCGGTCATCATCACCGGCACGAAGTAGCTCGTTGACTCAATGCAACAGTAAGGGCCGCAGCACACGCTGCGGCCCTTACTGGTTGTTTATAAAGTGGCTTACGTCCGAGGCGCGCCGCTGTTGCCGGAGCTACCGCGGCGTCCACCACGCCGGCGGCGGCGACGGCCTGAGCGCTCCCCCTGTGCTGCACCTGCATCGGCGGCACCGGCATCCGTCGATGAGGTCTCCTCACCGCCTTCGCTCTCGTCCGTGTCGTCCACATCCAGATCGTCGAGATCCTCGTCGTCGTCGTCGAAGTCCTCACCGCCTTCCAGCGTGATCGTCTCTTCGCTCGGAGCGGGTGCCGTGCGTTCCGGACGCGGTGCGCGCTCCACCCGTTCCGGGCGCTCACGACGGCCCTCGTTACGATCGCCACGGCCCTCCCGCTCACTACGAGCTTCGCCTCGTTCCTCGCCACCCTGCGACTCCGGCTCAGTCAGACCCAGCTTCGCGCGCTGCTCCTTCAGCACCGCTTTGCGCGAAAGCTTGATGCGGTTGCCCTCAATCGCAAGCACCTTCACCAGGACCTGATCGCCTTCACGCAGTTCGTCCTTCACGTCCTTCACGCGGTGTTCTGCGATCTCGGAAACGTGCAGCAGGCCATCGGTGCCCGGGAATATCTCGACAAAGGCACCAAACTCGGCGAGACGAACCACCTTACCGAGGTAGGTCTTGCCAGGCTCGGGAACTGCGGTCAAATCGCTGATCATCTGGATCGCACGCGCCAAACCGTCGGGATCGGAAGACGAAACATCCACCTTACCGGAGTCATCGACGTCAATTTTGACCTGTGTGGCTTCGATAATGCCGCGAATCACCTTGCCGCCAGGTCCGATCAGGTCGCGAATCTTGTCTGTTGGAATCTGCAGCGTCCTGATCTGCGGAGCGTACCGCGATTTCTCGCCGCTGGCGCTGCTAATAACCGCGTCCATTTTATCCAGCAAAAAGAGCCGGCCACGGCGCGCCTGATCAAGAGCCTCACGCATAATCTGCGGCGTGATGCCCATAATCTTGATGTCCATCTGGAGCGCAGTAATGCCCCCGCGCGTGCCGGCCACCTTGAAATCCATGTCGCCGTAGTGATCTTCCGCACCGGCGATGTCGGTCAGGATCGAATATTTTTCGCCTTCCTTGACGAGCCCCATTGCCACACCCGCAACCGCACCCTTCAGCGGAATGCCTGCCTGCATCAGCGCCAGGGACGCGCCGCAGACCGACGCCATCGACGACGAGCCGTTCGATTCGGTGATGTCCGACACCACCCGCAACGTGTACGGCGAGTCCTTTTCATCCGGCAACACAGCCTCTAGCGCCCGCTGCGCCAATGCACCGTGGCCGATCTCGCGCCGGCCCGTGCCAGTCATGCGACCGACCTCGCCAACGGAATACGGCGGAAAGTTGTAGTGCAGCATGAAGCGGCGCTTCTGCTCGCCTTCGTAAGATTCCAGCCGCTGCGCGTCGTCCGCGGTACCCAGCGTGGCAGTCACCAATGCCTGCGTCTCGCCGCGGGTGAAGAGCGCCGAACCGTGCGTGCGCGGTAGGACGCCAACTTCAATGTCGATCTTGCGGATCTCGTCGAACGCACGGCGGTCCGGGCGAACGCGGTCGTTCAGCACCTGTTCGCGGAAGATGTTCTCGCGCAACAGCTCGAAAACCTTCCCAAAGCGTTTCGCCGCGGCCGGATCGCCTTCTGGAAGCGACTTCTTCGCCTCATCCTTGATCTGTTTGATGGATGCGTAGGACTCGGTTTTCCCGTACTTCTGCGTGTTCAACGCGTCAGTCAGTTGCTCGCCGACGCCCTTGCGTAGTTCGTCATAGTACAGGCTGGTGTCTTCCGCCGCCGCCATCGAACGCTTGGGTTTGCCCGCAGCTTGTGCGAACTCAATGATCGTGTCGCAAATCTTCTGAATTTGCTCATGCCCAAACTCAATAGCGCTGACGACCTGCTCTTCGGTCGCCTCACGCGCACCCGATTCGACCATCACGATGCCGTCTTTGGTGCCGGCAACGGTGATGTTGATCACGCTTTTCCCACGCTCCTCATACGTCGGATTCACGACGAAAGCGCCATCGATCAGGCCCACGCGCACCGCTCCGATGGGGCCCTGGAACGGAATATCTGAAAGTGCCAGCGCACATGACGCAGCGTTGATCGCAATAATGTCCGGGTCGTTCTGCTTGTCCGCGGAGTAAACAAACGCAACCACTTGGGTTTCGTTCCGGTAAGTCTCCGGAAAGAGCGGCCGAATGGGACGGTCGATCTGCCGCGAGGTCAAAATCTCCTTCTCGGACGGGCGCCCTTCGCGCTTGATAAATCCGCCCGGAATGCGTCCGCCGCCATAAGCGGTCTCGCGATACTCCACAGTAAGCGGGAAGAAGTCGATGCCTTCCTTCGGCTCAGGCGCGCCAACGGCGGTCGCCAGCACGACGGTGTCGCCGGACGTGACAAACGCGGCACCCGATGCCTGCTTGGCAATGCGGCCTGTTTCAAAAATGATTTGCTTGCCTCCGGCAAGCTCCACGGTAGTCTGCTGCTTCATAGCGGCTGTTCTCTCTTTGCTTGGTTTGGGAGTGGGTAAGTTTGCAATTCGCCGGTAAAAGACACGGCTAAATGCAAACAGACCGCCCGGCCGGCGTTGCGATGCACGCGCGCGGCAATGGGGCGGTCTGGATACGAAACTGAGAACGAGGTGCGGGTCAAATCAGCTCTCGACCTTCACACACCCGGCTGCGGCCGAGGGGATCGGAGACGCTCCGGCTGCGCCGTTTATTTGCGAATGCCGAGTTTGCCAATAACTTCGCGGTAGCGATCGGAATCGGTCTTCTTCAGGTAGTCCAGCAGGCTGCGACGCTTGCTCACCAGCATCAACAGGCCGCGACGCGAACCGTGATCCTTCTTGTGCGTCTTGAAATGTTCGGTCAGCTCGCCAATGCGTTCGCTCAGGATCGCGATCTGCACCTCGGGGCTGCCTGTGTCGGACTCATGCGTCCGGTACTTGGCGATAATGTCGTTTTTCTTTTGGCTTGCCAACACTGTAGTTGCGGTGCTCCTGCTCTTTTTCTGTCGTTTGCGCTTCGGTAAGAATACCATTGCGTTGCCGAGCCCGGCAATGCTACCTCTTACTGCCGCGCAGAGCCTGTCCTGCACTGGGCGCGGGCAAAGGCCGAGCCGCCGCGAAGCTTCCTATGACCGCCGCAAAGGCCGGCTTAGGCCGCAGCTTCTCGTCAAACAGCAAGGGACGATGCGGCGCGCCATCATTTCGCGGCCTCTTGGCTTGCAGCCAGCTATGCGCATCGTCCACGCCCCAGGCCAGCACCGCTCGCACATTCTGTTCCCGCAGCACCGTATCCAGGTAGCTGCGGTAGGTCTGTGCCACGCCCGCGTCTCGCTGCAGTACGTCGCGAGGCAGCTCCCGGTCGTCCACATCCATCTCCGTCACAAAAACTTCTAAATCCATTTCGCGGCAGCTTCGAATGAACTGCTGCAGCGAAGTACCGTACCGGTGCTGCCCACCGGCGCTAATGTGAGACTGGATCCCCACCGCATCAATCGGAACGTTGCGCTGTTTCAGCCGGCGCAGCAGCAATAGCACAGCCGAGCGCTTGGCAGCGTCGTACTCCGTCTCGCCCTCAATGTCGTAGTCGTTATAGGTAAGCAGTGCGGTCGGATCAGCCTGGCGCGCGGTGCGAAATGCAACCTCCAGGTACGATTCACCGATCAGTTTGAGCCAGGGACTGTCCCGCAGGCCGTCAGGCCGCCCGTCCTTCGGTTCTACAGCTTCGTTCACCACGTCCCAGCTATGAATGCGGCCAGCGTACCGGCCCGCCACGGTACGGATGTGCTCCGTAAGCAGGCTGCGGGCATTCGCGGCCGTCGCGGTCGGGCCGAACCACTTGGGCAACTGTTCATGCCAGCATAGATTGTGGCCACGCAGCTTGATGCGGTTCGTCTCAGTGAACTGCAGCAGGAAGTCAGCATCCTCAAAAAAATACTGGTCAGGCGTGGGCCGCAGTGAACTCCACTTCATCGCGTTCTCCGCGACGGCGATACTGCTCTGCTCCGCGACAAGCCGGCGGTAAGCTTCCGATTCCCGTAGCTGCTGCACGTTTAGCGCGAAACCCACAAGCAAGTGGTGTGCCGCGGCCTGCGCCTTCAGCGACCGCGGCTCGCTCACACTTTTTGTTGGAGGCGGGTACGACGCGCTTTGGCCAGCTCGAACGCGATGAGCACAGCCGGTCAGATGTCCAGCCGCGGCCAGCACTCCGGAGCCGAGCAGCGCACGGCGGCTTAGAGAGTTTGCCAGGAACTCCTTAGCCACGGTACGTCTCGCGTTTCAACTGCTGCGTCCATCGCAGGAACCGCAGGAACTGACGCCTGTCGCGCCACACAACGCGAGCCATGTCGGCCACGGTCATCGTCTCGGCATGCAAGCCGGAGTAGGTTTCCAATCGCCATCGCACGTACGGGCTCCGCCACGGTCTTAGGCGATACCCACGCGTGGCGTGCCACAAAAAACGGATGGGCGCGAACATGCGTCGAGTGTAAACGCCACCGTCCAGGTCAGGATGGAAGATAGTCGAAGAGGCTGTTCTTACCGAGTGCAGCCAGGCTGCTCAACAGCGCGGAACGCTGCGTCTGCGTGTTGCTGAGTTCGGTTGCGAGCGCCACCGGGTCGGTGCCGGCGATGGCGGTCTGCTGCGCCTGCAGGTTCGTCTGCTGTGTCGCGGTGTAGCTGCTTGCATCCTGTAGTCGTTTCGCGCTGCTTGCCAAGGCGCTGCGGCCGTCAATTACGCCTTGTAAGCCCCTGCGTATGCCCGATATCTGAACCGCGGTCGGCGCTTGCCCGCTTTGCAAAGCCGTGATCACGTCTTGCAACTGCGCGAATAGACCACTGCTGCCATCGCCAAAAAGAGCGGTGCCGCTTGCCGACGTCGGCACGGTCTTACCCTGCACCGTCAGGGTCGCACTGTTTGCGTCGCCGCTATACGTCACGTCTCCCGTCGTGTCGTCTCGAGTGAAGGGCGTAGCACCTGCGACCGTTCCGCCGAACAAGTACGTGCCGTTGTAGCTGCTGTTCGCCAGGTTGAGAACGGCATCTCGAATGCTGCTTAGTTGCACGGCCGCAGAAGCGCGATCCTGTGCGTTCGATGTGTCGTTGGCCGCGCCGACCGCAACCGAGATCGCAGATGTCAGTTGCGTTATGACGGAGCCCAGGGCTGAGTCAGCCGTCTGCATACGCGCTTGCACCGTTTGGATGGCCGAGATGGTCGCAGAAGCCTGAGCAACTTGGCTGCTGAGCCGTACCGTGGCTGCAGCTGCCAGCGGATCGTTTGAAAGCTGCGTCAGCCGCGTGCCGGTTCCCAGTTCGCGCGCGATTTCAGATTGGCGATCGCTCAAGGACGCGGCTTGCGAGACAAGGTTCGCGATCGAATTTGCAGAGGTAAGCATGTCTAGGAAACCGCCGTGTTCGTGCCAAGGTTAATGCTGTCTGCCATGATCTGATTCAGGATTGACAGCAGCTTCGCCTCGGCCTGGTAGCTACGCTGGTATTGCGTCAGGTTGGCAGCCTCCGTGTCGAGCGAAACTCCTGACAACGCTTGCTGATGCGCGGTGGCCTGAGTCAAAGCGGAAGCCGCGATAGCAGCCGCATTCGTTGCGGTCGAGGCCGTCGTACCGATGCTGCTGATCACCGCACTCAGCGTGTCGGCAAAGGTGTTGCCGGATGCATCCTTCTGAATTCCGAGTGCCGCCAGTGCGTTGGCATTTGCCGTGCCGCCGGAACCTTCGCTGCTGCTTGCGCTGGCGAAGTCCGCGCCGCTGGCCGCTCTTATCGAGACGCTCGCCGCGGGGTGCAGAGCGGCAGCGTTGATGGTGAAGATAGGCTGTCCCGGACTGCCGGTCGCGGTATGCCCGTTCGCATTCACCGTGTTCACCGCGTCCGTAAAAGCCGTGGTGAGTGCGTCGATGCGCGATCGTACGTCGGCCAGGATTCCATCCCGTGCAAGCAAGGCACCACCGATGCTTCCGCCCTCCAGGCCCGCGGTGATGTTGCTGCCCTGTGCATACAGCTGCAGAGCACCTCCGACGCTTCCAGCGGTAAGCGCGTTACTGATGCTGCTCACAACCAGGGCTCCACCATTGCTGGTGAACAGGCTCACGGAACCATCGCTGTTCGCCGTCTGCTGCACACCGATCAATTGCGAAAGGCTTTCGATCTGCGCCGTGCGCTGGTCGATCAACGTGTCGTGATCGGCAGTGTTGCCTGTTCGCGCGATGCTGCCATTCAGGGATGCAATGGACGCCGTAAGCTGGTTGACGCTGCCCACGGCGCTCTGAATAGTGCCTTCCAGGCCCGAAGCCTGCTCTGCGAACGTCGCGCTGGTGCTCCGAAAGGCACTCGCAACGGTTTGGGCAGCGGCAAAGGCAGCCTGCCGCGCGCTGGTGCTGGCCGGGTCAGCTGCAACGGCTTGCGCCGCGGCGAAAAATCCGCTCATGGCCGCGTTGATGCCTGAGCCCTCGTCTCCAGACGAATTGATGGCAAACACCGATTGCAAATCGTCGAGCGCGCTCTTCGTCGTGGCTGCAGAAGCCGCGCTGGAAGTCGTGCCCACCACTGCGGCATCCAGCACGCTGCTGCGCTGCGCGCTTACAGTCGCCACCGGCGCCTGAAGGGTAACGGTGCCGCTCAGCGTCACGGTGTCACCGCTGCTCCAGGCAACGGTCCGGCGTGCGTAGCCGAGCGTGTTCTGGTTGCTGATATTGTCCGCCGTTGCCGTCAAGGCAAGCTGATCCTGCTGCAGCGCCAGAGTGGCGCTGTGAAAACTGCCGGTGATGGAAGCCATGCATCCCTCCCTTCTGAGCGTCGCGCCTGCGCGTCCCTGGCCCTGGTGGCCGCTACCGTTGCAGCAGGCTCTGCATCAGCTTGTCCGCAACTGCGCTGGCGGACACGTCATAGGTGCCGTTCGCGATTGCTGCCTGAACGGAGCGAACCTTCTCCGCCCGCGCCGGATCCTCTGCGGTGGTCTGCTGTAATGCGCTCGCAACCGTGCTCAGTTGCGCGCTGTCCTGTGCGGCGGTGATACCGGCCGTGTTGGTGCGGCCGGCTTTCGGTTGCCCGACCGAATCGGCCTGGGTCAACAACGTTTGCAACAGCGGTGAACTGGTGACTCCACTCGTGTATGACATAAACGATCCTCGTCTCTGCGTTATCGGCAGTCCTGATCAGGACTTTAGCGTCCCTGCGAAAAATGTTTTGCGGCTCCCTGCGCCACGGTTTGTTCAATCTGTTTGGCGAAGCCCAGCGCTCCGGACTTCGCCATGGTGCCCGCAATCGCGTCCACGGCAAAGCTTTGCAACGCTCCGGTCTGTTCCCCGCCTTCTGCCCCGCCCATGCCCGCCGATTCTGCCAAAGGTTTCAACAAGTCTTTCAGAAGCATGGCCTCAAACTGAACCGCGGCTTCATGCAGGCGTGGAGAAACCGTTCCACTCTGGGAAGACCCGGCCGTAAGAGAAGCAGCAGTTGCTGATCCGATGACAGCCATGGCTACAGCACCTCCAGCTCGGCTTCGATCGCGCCTGCCGACTTCATCGCCTGCAGGATCGAGATCACATCCCGTGACGTGGCGCCGATCGCCTGCAGAGAACGCACCAGATCTTCCACCGTGGCGCCGTTGCTCAGCTCGATCCGGTTGACGGGCTTGTCCTTCGCTTCCAACGTGGTCTGTTGCACTACCCGGGTCGCACCGTTTGAGAACGGGCCGGGCTGCGATACCACCGGTTCACTCACGACGCTAACCGCAAGCCCCCCATGCAGAATGGATACCGGTTGCAGCACCACCGCGCCTCCAATCACGACCGTCCCGGTGCGCTCGTTCACCACGACCTTCGCCCGCGGGTAATACGGCACCTCCACCGCCTCGACTCGGCTCAGCAGCTCGGGAACATCCTCGTCCGGACGGACAGCGATCTCAACCATGCGGCTATTTGCCGCACGCGCCACAGGACGCGCCAGCGCAGTGTTGATTGCGTCCGCCATGGCGCGCGCGCTACGGAAGTCCGCGTCCTGCAGCAACACCGAAAAGCTGCTGCGGCCGTTCAGGTCCAGCGCAACCCCGCGCTCCACTGCGCCGCCGAGTGGAATGCGTGCCGTTGTGGGATGATTCACCTGCTTGGAGTTTCCATTGGCCGCAGCGGCAAATCCACCCAGCACAAGCGGGCCTTGCGCTTCGGCGTAAATCTTACCGTCCGTGCCGTACAGCGGCGTCAGCAAGAGCAACCCGCCCTCCAGGCTCTTCGCATCACCGGCGGAGGAGACCGTCAGATCGACGCGCGTACCCGAGCGCGCGAACGGTGGAAGCGATGCCGACACAAAGACAGCCGCGAGATTCTGCACGCGGATTGCGCCTGCCGGAACGCTCACGCCCAGTCGCAGCAGCGTGGCCACCAGCGTCTGCACCGGAAACCCGGTCTGCTGCGAATCACCTGTCCCCTGCAGGCCGACAACGATGCCGTACCCCACCAGCTGGTTGTCGCGGATGCCTTCGATGGAGGCGATGTCCTTCACGCGGGCGAGCCGCGTCCCATCGTGATCGGCAGCAGAGACACTGCCTGCCAGCAGCAGACCCAGCGCAGCGCAGAGACGGACCGCCCTCAATCTTCCCTTGCAAAATTCGCTCGCGTTCAAAAGATCACCGCTTTCTCCAGCAGGCGCACCAGCAGGTTGGGCCGGTGGGTGTAATCGCTGACAACACCATTGCCGCGCACCTGCAATTCCAAGCTGCTGATGGCGGTGGACAGAACCTGATTCTGCTGCGAGATGTCCTCCGGCCGAACCAGACCGCGCAGCACGATGGTCTGTGTCTGCTGCGAGAACTCAACCTGGCGTGCGGCTTCAATTACAAGCATCCCGTTGGGCAGCACTTCCATCACTTCCCCGCCCAGCACGGTGCTCAAACTGGAGTTGTTGGCACTCTGCCCTTGCGCATTCAACGCCGATTGCGCGTTGCGGTTCAGCAGGTTTTGCGCTGCGCTGCTCGCCGACAGCTTTTGAAAGATCGAGCCGATGCTCGCGGATGCGGACGAGCTGCGGGAACCCTTCACCGAACCGTCGGTGGAAGACTCAAGCGCTTCCGAAACCACGACCGAGATCAGATCGTGCGGACGCATCGCACGAACGTCTGCGGTGAGCCGGTTCAAGCGGCCACCTTCGGTCCAGATCGCACCTGGCTCAGGCTGCATGCCGGCACTCGCCGCGCGCACCGAGGCCAGGTAATCCCCAAGCGAGCGCTGCGCTGGACTGTTCTTTCCCCCGAGGCTGCTCTTTTTCTGCAATGGGCTTTGCGGCCGTGCGATTGCGTCGAGACCCAGTAGCGCCAGCAGCACCGCCGCACTCGCGACGAAGCGAACGAACAATGCATTTGCGGAACATGCGCGTCGGCTCATGGCTGCACCTCGACTTGATTTTTAGCCGTCAGCCGACCGCGTACCCGCTTTGCCGGTTCGCCTTGTTCTGCCGGACCGCCCAGCGACGCAAGCTGCACGTCCACAACACTGCCCACGGGCGCACTTGAAAGCAGTCTGCCCTCCACGGTCAGCCGCATGTGCTCGTCACCCATGGCGACGGCGACCACACTGCCGGAGGGAACCATAGCCTGCTCCAAGCGCAACGGTGCCGCAGCTGGATTCGGAACAAAAGACCCGGCAATCGTCTGCGCCTGACGTTCGGCATGGAAGGGCAGCAAGACCAGCGGGCGTTCCGGGTGCCCGCATTGCTCCACGTGCACAAAGGCGCGATGCAGCACGGGGTCAGTCACGATATCGCGAACACGGAACCCGCTCTGCTCGTCTCGCGGCACGCCTTCTTCCCCCAGCGCCTGCAGCACCGCCGCGTTCGGCGTCGCCGCGCAGCCTGCTGCGGCACATGGATACGTCGCAATCAGCGGCAGTAGCACCGCTCCTAAGAGCTCCCAGCCTGCAGCGCACCTCACGACCGCACCATCCCGTTGACCTGCTGGTACATCTGGTCCGCCGCCGAGATTACCTTGGAATTGCTCTCATACGCTCGCTGTGCCAGCACCATCTGCACGAATTCTTCAACCACATCGACGTTGGAGCCCTCAAGCGCGCCCTGCTGCAACGTGCCCATGCCGGAGCTGCCGCCCGGCGTGTCCACGATCGGCGTACCGGAGGCGCCGGTTTGTTGCATTAGCGTTCCGCCGATCGAGCTGAGCCCGCCGGGGTTCACGAATGTCGCAAGCTGGATTTGTCCGAGCTGCGGTGCCGCAGTCTGTCCCGGCATGGTCGCGCTGACCACGCCATACTGCGAGATCGTGACATTGGTTGCGTTGCTCGGAATGGTGATGTTGGGTGTCAACAGATCACCATTCGCGGTCATCATCTGCCCCTGCGAGTTCAGGTGGAAGTTGCCGGCACGTGTGTAAGCAGTGGTGCCATCCGGCCGCGTCACTTGAAAGAAGCCATTTCCCTGCACCGCCAGGTCCAGCTGGTTTCCGGTCTGGTTGAAGTCGCCCTGCGTGTTGACAACCTCGGTAGCCGCGGCGCGCGTGCCGAGTCCGATCTGCAGGCCGGCAGCGGTCGTGGTGGTGCTCGCCGCGGACCCTGGCGCGACCAGGTTCTGGTACATCATGTCTTCAAATTGCAGCAAACGCTTCCGAAAACCTGTCGTCGCAGAGTTCGCGAGATTGTTCGCAACCGTGTCCAGATTGGTTTGCTGCGCGCTCATGCCGCTTGCCGCGGTGTACATCGCCCGAATCATCCGTTCCTCCTACACCCTGCCCAGTTCTTCCGCGGCAGTCTTGTCAAAACCGTTGTCAAAGACCGAAAGCGCGTGCTGCATCATCTCGGCCTGGCGTTGCAGCATCATCAGCTGCATGGTGCCGTGCACCGCATCCTGGTTCGCGCCCTCCAGCGAGCCCTGCTGCACCGTGGCATCGGGCGCCGTCGGCTTCGCATCCGTTGCAACGCGAAAGTGGTTCGCGCCGACAGGCTTCAAGTCCGTTGCGGCGTAGCTCACGATGCCTATCTCCCCCGCGACCGCGCTTCCGTTCGCGGTGTCGACCGACACCGTTCCATCGGCACTCACGTGTACCGAACCCGAAGGCAACACCAGCGGAGCGCCCAATTTGCTAAGCACGGCCTCACCCTTCTGGTCTGTCAGCGTTCCATCTGCTCCCCGCAGAAAGCTGCCGTCCCGCGTCAGTTCTACACCGTGCGCGGTCTTCACCTGAAAGAAGCCTTGCCCTTCCAATGCCAGATCCAGAGGGTTACCCGTGCTCGCCACCAAACCCTGGGACAGGTCCACCTGCGAGCCGCCCAAGAGGCCGAACCGGTTCACGCTGTCCTGCGTACCGGAGCTGTCGCTCTCCGGCGCGATGCCGGCCAACACGCCCCGAAAATAATCCCGCTGCGCCCGGAACCCGTTGGTGCTTGCATTTGCCAGATTGTTCGCGGCCGTGTCCAGAGCCTGGGTTCTTGCCAGCACTCCCGTGTACGCCGCGTAGAGACCGCTGTCCATATTGACGAGACGTGCAGTTCAAAGGCCGGACGGAGACCAGAAAGCTTAGAAGGCCCTAAGCGTCTCAGCGGCGGACCGCCGTGCTCTCCGCCGCCAGCGAGTACAGCACGTCCATCGTGTCGACGCCCTCCGCTGCGGCGTCCTGCCGGCGCGCGGCTTCTTCCAACCACATTCGCAACCACCAGAATCCATTCACCCGCACAATCCGGCAGTCCACCGGTTGCAGGCGGTACAACAGCTCCGCCGCTTCGGCTGCGAGCGATTCGCGATCTACGCAGCGCACCCGCTGCACCGGCACCGCGCTCTCCGCATGCGTTTTGCGCCACTGCTCCAGCGCTCGGGAGCTGACCACGCCGAACTCCACTCGCAGCGGATACATGCGTTCCAGAGCAAGCGCCAACGCCGGGTCCGGGCCTTCCGCGCACGCCAGCAGCAGTCCGGAAGCGGTTCTCTCCACGGGAAACGTTCCCGAGGACTGGAACAGGCGCGCTGGCGCAACGCTCTGCGAAGGCATCGCCGAAGGCGGAGGCAGGTGAAGCACGGGCAAGCCCCATTGCGCGGCTATAGCGCCGGTAATCCGCTCCTCCGGCACGCCGAGGTGCGTCTGCAACACGTCGCCAAGTCGAAGGCCAGTCGCTGCCTGCAGCCGTAACGCACTCTGCAGCTGCTCCCCTGTCACCACGCCGCGCGCCTGCAACATCAGCCCGAGTGGAACCCGGTGGCGCACACGCGACACAACGGTTCCCACCTCCGGGAAGTCTCGCCGCGCACGCTCTTCCAAAGCCTGACGCAGACATTCCTTCCGGCAGAACCAATGGCCCTCCAGCCTCGGACGCGCTCCGCTGCGCAGGCCGAGCAAGACACCCAGGGGACGGCGTCGGCCGCAGTGGCATGCACCTTCCTCACGTCCCGGCGCGGTCTGTGACGCCATCGCAGGCGCACGTTTGTCCTGACCGTGATGCAGGCCCATGCCTCCATCAGTCGCCCATTTCGCACTCACAGAAGACAACGCACACTCTCCAGACGGAGTTGTGGTTCCAGCACCTCCGACACGTGCAGGGCAAAGCTGCCGCCCACGACCACCACCTCGCCACGCGCCACGATGCGATCGCCAACCAGTAGATCGACCGGGTCTGTTACGTCGCGGTCCAGCTCCAGCACGGTGCCTGGCGCAATCTCCAGTGCCTCGGCCAGCGTCATCTCACGGCCGCCGAAATGCAGACGTACCTCCAGTTCCACATCAAGCCAGGGTTCGGGCGGCCGTGTACCGCCTAGCTCCGCAGTTGCAGCAAGTGTTTGCGCAGGTTCAGACATTTGCTTGCACCTCCTCACCGCGTGATGGAGCGGACGTTCGCGCCGGCAACATTGCCCGATGCACCCCGCCATCTCGAAGGCCGCTCACATTCGCCGCGCGCCACGCGCCCACACGCACCGGGACCGCGGTCGCAACAGGAACATCACTGATGCGAAACTCCGCGGCCGCATTGGAAGGCAAAGGCAACACCAGCGTGCTGCCGGCGCGCAGGTTTTGCAAACGCGACGCAGGGAGGCGCACCGGCGGGAAGCATAGCCCGGTGCGCACGCGCGCCTCGCTCAATGCGCGCAGCAGCGTCTCCAGGTCGGCTTCCGTGTGGTTCCGCGCGGACCGCTGCAGCAGCGGCACTCGCCGCATCACCGATGCGAGCACGGGCGCGGCGATGCACAATGACACTTCGCCTGACACCTCGCCCGTACCGACGCGGAGGTTGAAGCAGTACACCTTTTCCGCCGCGGTAAGCAACTGCCGTTCGCCGGAGTTGCGGGAGCGTTCGCCGGGCTCAAGCCGCAGAGTGATTTGCTGCCACGCCGTGTTCCACTCGCGCAGCACCACATCCAGCACTGCGTGAAAGATCTCATCTTCGATTTCGGTCAAGTCGCGGGCACCCGCCGCCGCAACCCCGGAGCCGCCCAGCAGAAGCTCGATCATCTGCGCAGCCAACGGCAGCGGCCAGCGCAAAAGGCCGATCGCATGCACTTCCGGCAAGTGGACCGGCAGCATATAACACTCGTCCGCCCGCTCCAAAAATTCGCGAAAGGTGTGATGCGTCTGCGCCTCCGCCGCCACGGTCACGCCAGTGCGGAGCCAGGCGGAAAGGGCATGCGTCAAGTTGCGTGCCAGCTGCTCGTCCAACGATCGCAACATGCGCAGCTGCTCCGCCGTCACATGGCCGGAATCGCCAAAGTTGAACCGTTCCAGCGCTGGCGTTTCCGGCAGCATCTCAGCGTCCACGGCGCTTCTCCTTCGCTGCACTGACCGGCTGGTTGCGGCCGCGCAGCGCGGCCAATACTGACCGAAGCCGCACAACCGCCGCGGAGTGGATCTGCGAGACACGTGACTCGACCACCCCCAGCACCTGGCCGATCTCCTTCATGGTCAGTTCCTCGTAGTAGTACAGGGTCAACACCATGCGCTCTTTCTCTGGCAACTCTTGGATCGCGTCCGCCAGGTGCTGCTTCATCTCGCCTTGCAGACATCGGAACAGCGGCTCGTCACCGGGCGAACCAGGAATATAGGACAACTCCTCGTCGCCCGAGTCCTCATTCCGCTCCATGTGCAGGCTGCCAATCTCCAGCCCCTTCAGCTCGCCAAGCAGCTGTTGAAACTGCTTCAGCGAGATTTCCATGCCGTCGGCGATCTCCGCTTCCGTGGGAGCGCGGCCCAGCTTCTGCGTCAGCAGATGAATCTGCTCCTCCACGGCACGGCCCTTGCGGCGCAACTCCCGCGGACTCCAGTCCAGCGTGCGCAGCGAATCCAGGATCGCGCCGCGGATACGGAACTGCGCGTAGCTCTTGAACTGCACCTGCTTGGTGCGGTCAAACTTCGCAAACGCATCGATCAGACCGACAATGCCAGCCGAGATCAGGTCATCCAGCTCCACGTGCTGCGGCAGCCGCTCATGAATGCGGCGCGCAACGAAGCGGACCGTGCTCATGTGCTCCATCAGCAGGAGGTCGCGCTCGGTGCTGGTCATCGGTTGAGCCTGCGCCGTGGCGGCCGCACCGCCATACGCGCCCATCGCGGCGTTCTGGAATGCAGGCAGCGGCGGGGTCATGCTGTTGCCCTGTTCGGATTGCGAAGTTTGCATCGTGTGTACTCCTGCTGCGTTGCCCTACGGATTGCCTGTTAGCCTGCCTGACCCAGAACTCCCAAACTGCGGACCTTAACCTCCGGCGGAATCTCCGGCGGCGCCAGCACGGTCACCCTGGGCAGAAACGGCTCCAGCCAGCGGCGCAGGTGATAGCGGGCCGGCGATGGACATAGAAGCACGGGCATTGCCGAAATCTCGCCCTCGCCGGTTAGGCGCTTCACAGAATCGAGCATCTGCCGCAAAAACGCCTGTGGTGAAGGCGCGGGCCGCGTCGGCTCGCCCAGCAAACGCCGTGCGCCCTCCGGGTCAAAGGTCTGCAGGATGTCCTCTTCCAGGCCGCGGTCCAGCACCAACACCGGCAGCCCACCCTCTGCATCCAGCAACGGCCGGACCAGGACGCGGCCCATGTGCTGCCGTACCTGCTCCGTCAGGAACACAACCTGTTTGTTCACCGGTGCAAACTCGACCAGCGTCTCCAGCACCCTGCCCAGGTCGCGAATGGATACCTGTTCCCGCAGAAGCTGCTGGAAGACACGCTGCACCTCGCTCAACGACATCAGCTTCGGCACAAGCTCCTCGAGGAGCTTGGGATGGCTGTCGCTCAAAGCATCCAGCAGACGCTTGGTCTCCGCACGGGTCAGCAGTTCGTGCGCATGGCGGCGGATGAGTTCCGTCAAATGTGTACCGATCACCGCCGTCTGGTCTACGACGGAGTAACCCGCGGCGAGCGCCTGCTCTTCCAGGTTGCGGGCGATCCAGCGCGCCTGCACGCCAAAGGCCGGCTCCCGCACATCCACACCGGGCACCGTCCGCGCGCCCGGGCCGGAGCTGACTGCAAGCAGGCAATCCCCTTCCGTCTGCCATCGGCCGATCTCGATGCCCCGCAGCAGCACCACATATTCCCTCGGCTTCAGCCGCAGGTTGTCGGTAATATGCACGGAAGGCACGATGAAGCCCAGCTCCGTCGCCAGGTGCCGCCGCATCGCGCGAACCCGGTTCAGCATCTGCCCGTTCTGCTTCTCGTCGACCAGCGGAATCAGCTGAAAGCCGATCTCCAGCGTGAGATCGTCCAGCTTCAGCAAGCCGGTCAGGTCCTCGGTCGCACCGCCTGCCGCGGCTGCCGAAGCTCCGGCCGGGCCATCCGCAAGTGCCGCGTCCGTTTCAGCTTCTGGCTTCAGCTTGCGGGCCAGCAGGACGATACCGACCGCCAGTGCAAGAAAGCTAAGCTTGGGCAGACCCGGCACCAGCGCCAGCGCGGCCAGCACACCCGCGGCCAGGTACAACGTGCCCGGACGCCGCAGCAACTGCGTTCCAAGCTCCTTGTCCAGCGTGTCCGCGGACGACGCGCGCGTCAGCACCAAGCCACCCGCGACGCTGACCAGCAGACTCGGAATCAGCGTGACCAGGCCGTCCCCCACCGTCAGAATCGTGTACGTCTTCAGCGCGGTCTGCAGGTCCACTCCCTGCTGCACCGTTCCGATCAGCAGGCCCGCGATAATGTTGATCGCGGTAATCAGAATGGTCGCCATCGCATCGCGCTGGTTGAATCGCGCCGCGCCGTCCATCGCACCATAGAACTCTGCCTCGTGCGCGATGGCCTCCCGTCGCTTGCGCGCGCCCTGCTCATCGATCAGGCCCGCGTTCATGTCGGCGTCAATCGCCATCTGCTTACCGGGCAATGCGTCCAGCATGAACCGCGCGGTCACCTCTGCCGTGCGAACTGCGCCGTGGCTGACCACCAGGAACTGGATCGCAATCAATGCCAGAAACAGAACGAAGCCAACAATATAGTTGCCGCCCACCACGAACTGCCCAAACGCCGCAATCACCTCGCCGGCAGCGTGCGTGCCCTCGTGCCCGTGCAGCAGGATGCGGCGGCTCGAGGCCAGATTCAACGACAACCGAAACAGCGTCAGCAAAAGCAGCAACGTTGGAAAGACGGAAAGATCCGTTGCCTTGCGCACCTGCACCGCGGTCAGAAACAGCACCACGGAAGCGGCTACCGACATCGCCAGCAGCACATCCAGCACAAACGTCGGCAACGGCACCAGCATCACAAATACCGTGCTGATAGCCGCAAGCGGCAGTCCCAACTGCTTCCAGTGGGTCAGTGCGCCCGACTGGCCGCCGGGTGAAACATTGGGCTCGTTCATCGCGCCTCCAGGGTCTTTGGCATGCCGTGTCCGGCAGAGTTAGCAGAGGGGTAGCCGCCGGTCTGCGGTGGTGCGTCCCGCCGCAGCAGGAACGCAAGAATCGCGGCGACCGCGGTGTACAGTTCCATCGGGATGGCCTGGCCTTCCTCGACCGTGCGATACAGCGATCGGGCGAGCGGCGGGTTCTCCACAATCGGCACGCCGGCCCAGCGCGCCTCCTCGCGAATCGCAAACGCATGCAGCTCGCGTCCCTTTGCCAGAACGCGCGGCGCAGCCATGGTTTCCATGTCAAACGACAGCGCCACCGCGTAGTGCGTTGGGTTGGTCACCACCACGGTCGCCTGCTGGATGTCCGCCTTGATGCGCCTGCGCCGCATGGCGCGCTGCACTTGGCGAATGCGTCCCTTCGTTTGCGGATTGCCGTTGCTTTCGCGCATTTCATCGCGGATATCCTGCTTGGACATGCGCAGCTTCTGTGCCCAGCTGCGCCGCTCCAACGCATAGTCCAACCCGGACCATGCCACCGCGATCCATGCCGCAGTGAGGGCAAGGTGATAGCACGCCGAGATCGCAACAGGCAGGCGCGCCGGCGTCAGAAACGGCTGCGCAATAATCTGCCGTTCGAGCGTGCGCGCGGCGATCCAGATCAGAACCCCTGCTGGCAGAATCGACTTGCCCAGGCGGGTCGCTGTCCGCGCGCCAAACATCTGCTTCGCGTGCGAGAAGGGGCTGACACGCTCCAGCTTCAAGCCGACGGATCCGGCGTGCAATTGCAGGCCGCCGGCTTGCGCGACTCCAAGGCACAGTGACGCTGCAAGAGCAGTCACCAGCACCAGCACCAGCGGTGCAAACGCTGGTGCGAACGGCATCGCGCAGGCACGCAACAGGTCGCCACCGTTGTCAAAGGTACCCGGCGCCGCCGCCAGGCTCGCTTCCACGCCATGCCGCCATAGCTGCAGGAATGCGGTACTTGCCGGTGCCAACACCAGCAGCGAGCCAAGCAGCACGCCGGCCGAGGTCAGTTCCCGGCTGACCGGCACGTCGCCAGCCTCACGCGCCTTCTTTTTGCGCTGGTCTGTTGCTTTTTCCTGTTTGTCCGCGCTCACAACCGCACCGTCCGTTGCGCCGCGTCCAGCAGCGCGGTGAAGTGGTGCTCGATCCATCCCGGCCACAGCGCGACGGAGGTCGCGAGTACGCCATACGCAACGATCGTTTTAACCGGCACGTTCAGCATCTGCACCGGCAGGCCGGGCGCGAGTCTTCCCATCAGCCCCAGCGCAACCTCAACCAACAGAGCCGCCGCCAGTACCGGCGCAGCAAGCTGCAGGCCCGCAAAGAAAATGCCAGACGCGGCGTCCACCAGTGCGTGGCCCGCACTGCTGCTGACAGCGACGGTCCCCAGAGGCAACGCCGCGAAGCTGTGCAGCACCGCCGCCAGCATGACCCGGTGCAGCCCCGCTGTCAGCAGCACCAGCACGCCCAGCCAGTTCAGCAGCGTGCTCAACACGTCCGTTTCCACCTGCGAATTCGGATCCAGCAGATTCGCCAGCGAGAAGCTGAAGCTGATGCTCATCAGTGAGCCTGCATAGAGCAGCGATTCACTCACAAACGACAGACCGATGCCGAGCAGCAGCCCCAAAACACACTCGCTCGCCACGCCTACGGCAGTCAGTTCCAGCGGTGCCTGTGCGCGGTTCACGGCCATCGGCGCAGCCAGCCAGGTGAGCGCCAGCACAAACACGGCGCGCACGCGTAGCGGAATGTTGTTGCCGCGGAACGGCGGCGCAAACGCCACCACGCCGCCCAACCGACACAGCGTCAGCACGCCGCCGCTCAACAGCGTTGGCCACGGATTCGTTATCGCGGGTAATTCGGCGATCATCGTCAACCTAGCCCAGGTACCGGTTAAAGTCCGACCACATCTGCACCGTGTAGAAGACAGCGCGATGCAGAAACCACGGAATGGCCACGATCGCCGCGCCAAACACGATCAAGAGCCGCGGCACGGTGGTGATGGTCTGCTCCTGCACGCCAGTCAACGTTTGCAGGAGGCCCAGCAGGAGGCTGATCGCCGCGCCCGCCAACAAAAGCGGCGCGCTCAACAGCATGGCTTCCATCAAGAGATGCCGCGCGAGTTCCGCGGCCATATCGGGTCCCATACATCGCTCCTAGTGAAAGCTCTTCAGCAGTGAGCTGGCGAGCAGATGCCAACCGTCCACCATGACAAAAAGAAGAATCTTGACCGGCGTCGAGATGACCACCGGAGGCAACTGCACCATGCCGACCGCCGTCGTCACGCTTGCCACCACCAAGTCCACCAGCAGAAACGGTAGAAACAGCACGGCGCCAATCTGAAAGCCGGATTTCAGCTCACTCAGCATGTAGGCCGGCACGACCACGCGCATCGGCACGTCCGCGCGCGATGCGGGACGCGGCCCGCCGTCAGTACTCGCGAACAGCTCCAGATCCTTATCCCGGGCGTACTGCAGCATGAAGTGCCGTACCGGCTCGGCGCCGCGTGACAAAGCGGCTTCTCCGCTAATCTGACCCGCTCGATACGGTGCGATCGCCTGCTGCTCCACTTGATTGAACACCGGCTGCATCAGGAACCAGGTCATCATCAGGCCCAGGCCCATCAGCACCTGGTTCGACGGCGCGGTCTGCGTCCCAAGCGCCTGGCGTAAGAAGTGGAACACCACAAGCAGGCGCACCAGCGGTGTCATCGCAAGCAAGATCGCCGGCAATAACGACAGCAATGTCAGCCCCGTGACGATCGCCCAAGGCGAGCTCTGCCCTGTTTGCAATTGCTCCGCGATGCTGCGTGCCGGTGCAGCAGGGCCCCGAGCGGATACTGGTGTCGCCCGTGCAGCCTCCGCCGCAAAGACGCGCGCCCCGGCATGCCGCGCTGGCTTCACGGCCAGGCTCTGCGCCACTTTCGTGTGCGGTGCCGTCCCACGCGCCTGCTCTGCCGGATGATGCACCCAGAACGCGTTGTCTTCCGCGCGGACTGTTCCGCTGCACGCAAGCAGCAGCGTGAGACCGGTCAATACCCGCGCCAATCCCATCCGTGTTCGCCGACCTTGCATCATCGCGAATCTCCTTGCGAACGTTCCCCGCCCACCGGGACCAGAGTTTCCACGCCGCTCGCCGACATGCCAGCCAGAAAGCGCTGCCCGTCACACTCGATCAGCGCCACGCTGCGGCGGCCGCCTAGTGAAAGCGTTTCGCAGACCTGCAGCCGTTCGTTGCGTGCGGTGTACCGCCGCAGCACGGCGCCCAGGCCGCGCAGCAGCGCACCAGTCTTCTGATTTGCCGCCTGGGGCTGCTCCCGCCGCGGCACCGCATGCTGCCTCGTCCGGAGCAGGTCCTCATCCTGTCGCACCGTTCTCCACTCCATCTCAGGCAAGCCGCACCACCCGCAGCACCATGCGGCCATCGACTGCGGCAAATCTTCCCCAGCACAGCGGCGCACCGCCCAGCGTCAGCAAGAGGTCGTCCGCCACCGACCACTCGCTCGTCAGCATCCGGCCAGGCTGCAGGTCGCGCAGCGCACGCATGCTTAGCGGCGGCAGCGGCAGGTCCGCCGAAAGCCGCAGCGGCACGTGCCCCAGGCGCGTGGAGATTGCCTCCACAGCCGCCACCTTCCCTTCAACTCGATCCGCGGCGATCATCCGCGCTGCACCAGGAAATCGGTGAAGTACACATCCAGCACGTGAACCTCGGGGTTATCGAGGGCATACCGTTCGCGAAGCAGCTTCTTCACATTGGGGACGCCACCGGCCCCAAGCAGGCCGTCGCTGGTCTGTGCGCCCAGAACGGACAGCGTTGTGTCGCGCAGTGCAGCGGTCTTGCCCGCTGCCGCGGCAGGATCCGGCTTGCCCTCCGCCTTTTCCGCCTTGCCCGCCGTTTCCTCCGCCAGGCGCAGACTGATCGAGGCGCGCAGGTAAGCCCGGCCACCGGCGTCCGACAGGTTCACTACCATCGGCTCCAGTGCCATGACCTTGGACGGGGGCAGTTCACTCTTCACCACCGCATCGCCGCTCGGGGCCGGCGCAACTGCGGCTCCCTTCGCCGCGGCAGCGGGGGGCATCAGCTTGCCTGAGTGCAGCAGCCAAGTACCGGCACCCAAAACAGCGCCGGCCGCAATCACAGAGGAAAGCAGGCCGGCCAACAACATGGAAAGCATGCCGCCCTTCGCCTTCGGTTCGGCGGTGGCAGCAATCTCGGCGGGAACAGCAGCAGAGCTCGACATGCCTTCGCAAAAAGCACGCGCTCTGCCAAAAGAACACCGCCGCGGTTAGCGAACGCTTAGCCCCGCGGCAGCTCCGCTCTATCGCAGCATGGAAATCGTGTCCTGCGTAATCGTGTCAAAGGCCGTCACGGTCTTTGAGTTGGCCTCAAATGAGCGTTGCGCCACGATCAGGTCCGCGAACTCAGTCGAAATATCCACATTGGAGCCTTCCAATGCGCTGCCGACAATCTGGCCGCGCCCGCCCGTGTTCGCCGCTCCGATGGTCACCAGTCCCGAGGCGGAGCTGGCCACATAAGTGTTTTCACCATTGCGCGTCAGGCCGGAAGGATTGGCAACCGTCGCAAGCGCGATCTCCCCGACGACCTCCGTCTGATTGTTGCTGTACTTTGCCGAGAGAACGCCATTCGCATCCACGGAGAAACCCGTGTAGTTGCCGGCCGCGTAGCCGTCCTGCGTACTCGCATTCACGCTTGAGGTTGACGCACCCTGCGTAATCAGCCCCTTGCCCGCACTGTCGCGCAGTTGCCACGTCAGGGCAATGTCGGCGCTGCCGTCCGTCATGCCGCCAAAGGAAATGCCGGAGATGTTCGAGCTTGGCGAGGCCAGCGTACCGTCAGTGTTGAACGTGAGCGTTCCCGTCGTGTTGGCGGACGTGGCGTTTTCGCCCGAAGGCAGGCTGAAGCTGTAGTTCCACTGATTGGCAGCCGTCTTCGTAAAGGTCATCGTCACCTCGTGCTCCTGGCCAAGTGAGTCGTACATGGCCTGCGTGCGGCTGAACGGCGTGCTGCCCACCGCCGCTGACGAATCCAGGCCACCGGTGATGGAGAAGTTCGACGTGGCGTGCGGGGTTTGTGTGGAGCCCACTGGAACCTTCAGCAACACCAGGGATGAGTTTGTATTCGCCGACGTGCCGTTCGCGGGATAACCCATCACATTCTGCCCATCGCTGGTAATCAGGTTGCCGCCGGCATCCAGACTGAAGTTGCCGGTGCGCGTCAACTGCTGCACACCCCTGTTTTGCACGACGAAGAAGCCGTTACCGTTGATCGCCATGTCCGTCGCCGAGTTCGTCGGATCGATGTTGCCCTGGACAAAATCCGTGTCAATGGACGACACGCGCGTCCCAAACCCGACCTGCACCGGGCTGTTCGATCCCGTAGTTCCGATGTTTTCGTAATAGAGATCGGCAAAGTTCGCGTTCTCTTTCTTGTAGCCGGTGGTGTTCAGGTTTGCCAGGTTGTTGCCAATGGTGTTCAGCGCGACCGAGTTGGCCGCGAGACCGGTCAGCGGAATGGAAAATGCAGGCATGCTTGCTCCTTAAGATTGCGTCGTGGTGCTGGTTGAGGTTCCGTTGATCCCCTGATTGATCTGGACCAACTGTTGCAGGCTGTTCACGCCGACCAGCTGCTGCACGTACTGAGTCGGATCCGTGGGTTGCGTGGGATCCTGGTTCTTCATTTCCGCAACCAGCAGACTCATAAAATCCGAGGTGCTGAACTGCTGTGCTCCAACGCTGGACGAACTGCCTGATGATGATGTGCCGCTCGTCTTGCCACTGCTGGACGGCGAGGCCGCGACCAGCGGCGCGGGGCGTGAATCATTTATCGCAATGGGAAGAATGGAACTCATTCGAAATCTCCTTTGAAGGTCTAAATACGAACACTCAGGCCAGAGCTTCCATTCGGCTGAGCTAGAAAAACATTGCGCCCCGGCGTAGGCGTGACGGACCACATGTCCGGCTCACCTTCAGACAACGAACGAGATTGCTCGTTGCTGTACTGCCGGCGAGGCTGCTGCGAGTGTTGCGAGTTGTTGGACAGAGAAGACGCCAACGACCCGCCCTGCGGCAACGCCGTGGTGCCGCTGTTAGTGATCGGCATGGCGCCGCTGATCGTGGGACCCGCCGTCACGTGTACCGTCCGAGCCGGGCCGTGACTCTCAAGTTGCTGCGCCACCGCTGCGTGCAGCAACGGTGTGATCTTGTCCAGTACTGCGTCCGTGTCTTGCGCATGCCCAATCACATCGATGTGCATTGCGCCCGCCCGGTCCATCAGGGCCTGAACACGCACTTCACCCAGCGACGCATCTTGAATGCCTACTTCAATCCGGGCATCCCGATTGAAAGCGTGCGATGCCATGCCGTTGCTTGCGACCATGCTCATGGGAGCCGATGCAAGACCGGCGTCCGCAACGATCTCTCGCCGTGGCTCCGAACTAGGCCAAGTCGCTGAGGACGGTCCAGTGTCGCTCACGCTGCTCAGAGCGACGCTGCCACCCGCCGATGCCAGGCTTGGTTTTGCTTCCAAAGGGAAAATTTGTGCATCGAGGTTGCCGGGACCGGGGTTGCGCGGCTGGTTGTGATTGGCTTTGCTGTCCGACGCAAATCTTCCCGTCACATTCGCCGGTGTGCCTTGAGCCACTCTTCGCTGTTCTTTGCCCGTACTCTGGCCGACTGCGGTCACCTCGCGAGTTTGTGTGCCCGGTGGGACCACACTGCCCCGCCCTCGCCCGGCGACACGGACATCGGCGAGGTTCCCCCGATTTCCCAACATACCGGGCTGCTCGGCAGAAACGACCTCTTCGCCTTTCCCCGCAAGCTGTGAAATGCCCATCGTAGCGGCTTCCGGACTATCCAGTTCGGAAGCCGAATCCGCCTGCATCTGCTCGAAAGCTGGCTCCGATGCCGTCTGCTCTGGTGCGGAAGGCTGAGATCGCAGCGCATATCCGCCGTTCGCGCAACCAGCTACGGCCGCAACCATTGTCATCGGCACCGCCGAGCATAGATCTGTCGCGGTGCTTGCCTTCTCCGGCATCTGCGGACAAGGCGCGGGAACGCTCGATGCATTGACAAGCAAAGCAGGAGACACGCTATGGACCGAATCTGCGTACACCGTCGTGCTCGCAGGAAGAGGAATTGAAGACGATGGGTGCTCGCCTACGCTCCGAGCCTCCTCACGCTTGTCCCGATGTCGAAGTTCGGGCACACCTGATTTCTGATCTTCCTGTGTCGCAGGATTCTTGGCGGCTTCGAAACTCTGAGCATTGCAAACGTTCGTCGGGGTTGCAGACGGTTCGCTGGATATCGAGGTTTCCGCCTGCACCTGCGAGACGATCGTGGTCAGGCCAGCTTCAACGTTCTGCGACTTCACTGCTGCGTCTTCCCCGTCTTGTGAACTCTCGACCGCAGGTCCTTGCTTCGCGACTGTCACCAGCTTCTGTTCCGTTCCGTCGCTTCCTGCAGGTTTCGCGTCCAGCCTCTTCCTTTCACTCTGGTTTACAACTGCTGTGCTTCGTCCTGAAGCGGCACGTAAGGTGTCGCCAAACGACACAACCTCACCCGTCGCTGCTTCTGCCGGCCGCGGCGCTTCGCTCGATGCAGCGTGCGATATAACCTGACCGGCTCCGACCGTGATGCCACCGCCTATGAATGAGAACGTCACGCCATGAAGAGTGCACGTCGTGTTCCGCAGCCGCACCCTGCCGGATTAGAAAGATGTAGCCATCGCGGCACGCACACGCGTGGTCGCAAACAGGTCATCCATCTGCGCCTGTTCACGCCGCGCTTGCTCCCGCGCGATTTCCGCCTGCATATGCGTGAGCATGCGACTCATCTGCTCACGTGCCTCAACAGCCGCGCGCTCAATCAAAGCCGTCCTGTCGGCTGCTTCCAGAAGATCTTCGCGCCGACGCATCAGCCCCTCGCTGATCCCGGCCGCAACCTGCAGCTGCGCATGCCGTTCGGACCACGGCCGGGCGTCACAGCCTCTCGCCTGCATCGACGTTGCGACCTCCGCACGAAGAGCGGCGTTCGCCTGCTCCGCGGCCCGCATATCCTGTGCAACTCGCTTGCGATCCGCCGCAGCCGCTTCCGCCATGCGGCAACGCAGAGTGTGCAGCCGTTCGAGCCGTTTTACGGTCTCTGTCACGACGCGCTCTCCAGAAATGCGAGTGAAGACACTGCATCGTCCATCGAAACGGCTTCCTCGATACCCTGCTGCAGCACTCGTTGCAGTTGTGGCCTCAGTCGCACGGCCGCATCCAAATCCGGATCGCTGCCTGCGCGATACGCACCCACACGCAGCAGGTCCTCCCCGCGCTGGTACGCCGCAAGCAGCCGCCGCGCATGGCGCGCGCGATCACGATGCGGGGCAGACGTAACTGCTGGCATCAGGCGGCTCAATGAGCGCAACACATCGATCGGCGGGTAGTGCCCCGCGCCCGCCAGGTCGCGCGACAGAACCACATGGCCGTCCAGAATCGAACGCGCCGCATCGACTACCGGATCCTGCTCGTCGTCGCCTTCCATCAGCACGGTGTACAGCCCCGTAATGCTGCCCCGCTCGAACCGTCCTGCGCGCTCCAGCAGCTTGGCCAGACGCGCAAACACACTGGGCGGGTAGCCCTTGGACGCGGGTGGCTCACCCGCCGCCAAGCCGACCTCACGGGCGGCCATGGCGTACCGGGTCAGTGAATCGAGCACCAGCAACACGCTATTACTTTGCGCCGCAAAGTACTCCGCTGTCGCCACTGCGGCCAGGGCCGCCCGCATGCGCATCAGCGGCGATTCGTCTGACGTGGACACGATCACGACGCTCCGGCGCAGCCCTGCTTCGCCCAGCGAATCCTGCAGAAACTCGCGCACTTCGCGGCCGCGTTCGCCCACCATACCGACCACCGTTACATCCGCGGCGGTGTTCCGCGTCATCATGCCGATTAACGTGCTCTTGCCGACGCCGGAGCCACCGAACAGACCGACGCGTTGACCGCGGCCGATCGTCAGCATGGCGTCGATCGCGCGAACACCGGTACCCAGCGGGGAACGAATCGGCTCACGTTCCATGGGACCAGGGCCCAGCCGGTCCAGTGGCACACGCGTCGTCACCGGCAGTGGCGGACCACCATCGATTGGTGTTCCATCTGCGCGCAAGACGCGGCCCAGCATCGCGTTGCTCACCGGTAAGCCAGCACCGCTTCCATCGCGAAACAACCGGTCACCGAATCGAATCCCTTGTACCGTCTCCAGCGGCATCGCAATCACGCGGTTGCCGCGAAAGCCAATCACTTCCGCGGCGTGCCGCCGTCCCGACAGCGCCAGGATCTCGCATGCATCGCCCAATGCGCAGCGAATACCCTCCGCTTCGACCGAGACCGCATTGGCCTGGACCACCGTGCCGAAGCCGCGCAACGGCGGCACGGCCTGCAGCTGCGTTACGTAGGCCTGTAGCAGCATCGCGTCAGACTGCCACAGCTGCGCTACGTCCGAGCAGCTCAAAGAAGCCGCGCTCAATCTCGCACAGCCGTGACCGCAAGCCAAGCTCAAACGAGCCGGCTTCCGTTTGCAGCAGGCATTCCCCGCCCTGGAGTGAGCTTTCCTCGCGCAGTTCCACATCGCGGCCAAGTGTCGCAATTGCGGCACGCCATGGCGCCACGTCACCGGGCGCAACCAGCAGCGTGACTGCACTGTCCTGGTTCACCTGTTCCAGCACCACCCGTGCCGCGCCGGCCAGCAGCGTCGGATCCATAGCGGTTTCCCGGTGCAGCACGCGCTCCGCAATGGCCAGCGCAAGCCGCACCACTTCCTTTTCCAGATCAGCAAAATACTTCCGCTTCTCCGCGACGAACGCGTCCAGCGCTGAGCTCACATGTTCGCGCTCAGTCTGCACGCGCCGCTCCATGTTCTCCTGCAGCGTGGCAGCTGCCTCTTGCCGGCCCTCTTCCCGCGCCGCTTCGATCACGCTGGGCAGATCCACGGCGGGACTGGGAACAGCAGCTTGCGCCATCTCTACTTCTGAGGCGCGCGGCGACCCCCAACTCAAGTTCCGAAACAGCAAAGGCCCAGCTTCGAACCCGGCCTCAAACCCGCTCGCTCCGGCAAACGCCTGCATCGGCTCAGATTGCATCGCCATCCACCTCCACCTTTAACGTCATCTTTCCTTCTGCTTCCAACTTGCGTGCCAGCGCCAGCAGCTCCTGCTGCGCCTGTGCCACGTCTTTGCCGCGTACCGGCCCCAACGACTCCATATCTTCCTGCATCATCTCCACCGCACGTGAGCTCATGGCGCGGAACAGGTGCGCCTGCAAATTTTCATCGGCGTTCTTCAGTGCCAGCGCGAGCACTCGCTTGTCCGCCGCGCCCACCAGTTCGCGTATGCTGTTCGGCTGCACCGTCAACAGATCGTTAAAGGTGAACATCAGGTTCCGGATATTCACCGCCACCCCGGGCTCGTTGGTTTCAATCTGCTCCAGAATGCTCTTGCTCGCGTTCTGGTCCAGGCGGTTCAGCAGGTCGGCTACGGCGCGGAAACCTGCATAGTTCTGCCGCCCGTGGCTGCCCAGCGCCTGAATGCGCTTGTACAGAATGTTCGCCACCTTTTGTGCCATTTCCGGCGAAAACTGCCGCATCTCCGCCAGCCGGCGAATCGCATCCACACGCAGGGTTTCAGGAAGCTGCATCAACACCACCGACCCGCGTTTCGGGTTCAGATGCGCCAGAACCAGCGCGACCGTCTGCGGATGCTCGCCCTCCAGGAACTTGCTCAAGTGCGCCGGATCCATCTTCTGAAGCTCGGCCAGATCGGCTTGCACGGTTGCCGTGGCACCGTGCACCTCCCGCAGCAGGTCCTCCGCGCGCTGGCGCCCTACCGCCTCCGTCAACAAACGTTGCGCATGCTCCGGGCCCCCGTGCAGCACGAACTCCTGCGCCTGCTGCAGCTGATAAAAGCTCAGCAGCACCGCAGCTTTCTCCTCTGGCGTCACATCGCGAATCGTCGCGATCTCCTCGGTGACCTTTTGCAGTTCGGCCGCCTGCAGGCTTCGCAGGATCGGCTTGGCGTCCGTCTCGCCCAATGCCATCAGCAGAATGGCCGCTTTGCGTGGTCCTCGCTGCGACGTGGCCGCTGCCGCACTGACCGGATTTCTGGCTTCGAGCAACGCTGTCATACCTCCGCCTCCGTACCCGCCGTGATCCACGACTCCACCAGGCGCGCACTGCCCTGCGGCTCAGCGTGAATGCGTGCCGCCACATGTTGCAGCAGCCGCTGTGAATCATGCGTGGCAACCTCGTGCGGCGCAGGCATGCCTCCTTCGGTTCTGGGACGATCGGCATCCAGCAACAATTGGGCATCCTGGATACGCGCGCCTGGTTCCGGCAGCGCCAGCGCCGCTACCGTCTGCCTGCCCAGCGGCCGCAATACCAGCAGACCAAACGCCAGCAGCGACGCTCCAATCGTCAACGAACGAAGCAGAGACGGCTGGCTCCGAAGCAGGTCTTTGCCCTGGCTCATTACCGCAGCAAAGCCGGAGGGCGCAACTTGATCGGCGTTGCCGGAGAATGCCAGGTTCTGCACAACCACTTCGTCGCCACGGGCAGCATCGAAGCCGACCGCCGCTTGCGCAATCTGCTGCAAGCGCTTCATCTCATCCGCGCTTCGCGGCTTCCACACTGTTCGGCTGTTCTTGCCCTCTCCGCCCGGCACGGCCCGATCGTTAATGACCACCGCGGCGGCAATGCGCCGCACGCGCCCAGGTCCCTCCTCGGTGTGCACGGTGTGCCGTGTGACCGCGTAGCTGCTGGTCTCCTCGCGGGTTGACTGCACCGGCCCGCTCCCCGCGGTCGTTGTGGTCGTTGCCGGCGTCGCTGCCTGCCCGGCATTGGACCCTGAAGCGGGCGCAGCCGCCGCCGGAACCAGGGCCGGCGTGTTGCTGGCCGTTCCTGCAATGCCGCCCGCACGCGCTGTTTGTGACATCTGTTCCGTCTTCTGCGTCGACACGGGAACCGCGCTGTTCGGGTCGTACACCTCGTCGCTCCGCTCTTCGCTGCCCGTCACGTAACTAATGTTGACTGTTGCGCGCACGTTCCCAACGCCGGCCAGCGGCTCCAGCAACGCAATCACCTTTTGCTGCAGCGCCGCTTCTTCCTCGTGCGACAGACCCTGACCGCTGTTCCCCGAAAAGTCCAGACGCCCGTCCGCGTCGATCAACACAACCGCGCCAGGCGAGAGCCCCTCCACCGCGCCGGCAACCAGGGACCGCATCGCTGCGCCCTCAGTCCGCGGATCGACGGTGTGCCGCAGCGTCAGCACCACACTGGCCTTCGCCGCCTGGTCCTCACTGGAAAATGCGCCGCGCACGGGTAACACCAGATGCACGCGTGCCGATCGCACGGCGTCCATCGTGGCGATCGTGTGCTCCAGCTCGCCCTCCAGGGCGCGTTGATAGTTCACCTTCTCATCAAACTCCGAGCCGGCCCAATTGGGCTTGTCGAACAATTCAAAGCCAAGCCGTCCCGACTGCGGCATGCCCTTGGCCGCGATCGCGACGCGAGCCTTGTCCAGATTTTCGGCGGCGACCTCGATCGCAACGCCGTCCGGTGTGCTTTGAAAAGGGATACCCGCCGCCGCAAGCTCCTGTTGCACCTGTGCCGCATCCCGGCCATCCAGGTCGCGAAACAGCACGCGCCAATCCGTGCGCGTGCTCCACCACACGGACACACTTCCGAGCATCACAAATGCAAGTGCGCTCAGCAGCAGCACGCGACGTTGCGCCGGCGGCAGTGCTCCCCACCGCGCTCGCAGGGTGCTCATTATTTTGTTCCACTGCTCGACCCAGTTCATCGCTTCCTAATCCATTGCCTGCTATTGGCTTCTGCTCTATTTCAGTGGGGCTCTGTCCGGCCGTGCCTTGCTAAAACTGCATTTGCATCATCTGCTGGTACGCCGCAACAGCCTTGTTGCGGACCTGCAGCGCGAGTTCAAACGTCAGCTCCGATTGCTGCGTCGCGATCATCGCGTCATGAACCTCCACACCATTGCCGCGCAACAGGTCCATCACCGACGACTGCGCCTGCGCCTCCAGGTTGCTGGCCTGTTGCATGCCCGCACCGAACAAGGCAGAAAACGATCCCCCTGCGGCCCCGTTGCCCATTGCGGAGGACACAGGCTGCGTGGCCGACGTTGGCTGCGAGACGGAACGGGAGGTAGCGGAAGTCAGAGGTGCAGTGTTGGTCATAGCGAGTCCGATCTATTTCAAGAGGTCCAGCGAGGCGGTCAGCATGCCCTTTTCCGCCTGCAAAGCGCCCGCGTTCAAGCTGTATGCACGGCTCGCTCCCATCAGGTCCACCATTTCCGTGAGCGGGTTAATGTCCGGGTAGGCCACGAAGCCGGAGCTGTCCGCATCCGGGTGAGTCGGGTCGTAGCGCAGCAGAGGCGGAGCGGAACTGGGCATCACGGCCGCGACCTCCACGGCGTTGCTGCCGTCATGACCTGGGCCCGTGCTTCCCATGCTGCCCGTGATGTGAACGAAGTCCGAGCCGGCACCGGCCTGCAGAATGACATTCCGGCGTTGATACGGTGTCCCGTCTTCCGTGCGCGTTGTCTCGGCATTGGCCATGTTCGTGGCTACTACCTCGGCGCGAATCCGCTGCACCTGTAGCCCCGCTCCGCTCACATGCATCACACCGAACAGGTTCATCGCCGTTCCTTACTTCGCATCCGAGCGGATCGCGTCTGACAACATCGTGAACTGGTGCCGCAGCAACTCCACGCCCGTGCGGAACTGCAACTGCGTTTCCGCCATCTGCATCGATTCCCGATCCATGGAAACGTTGTTCCCGTCCGGGCGTGCGATCAGGCCCTGCGTCTCTTGCACCGTCGGCGCATCGACAAAGCCATGCGCGCCCAGTGCGCGCGCAAACTCTCCATCCGTGTCAATGCCCTGCGTGCGATAACCCGGCGTTTCCACGTTCGCCATATTGGTCGCGGTCAGCTTCATGCGCGATGTTTGTAAATCCAGATACCGGCTGAGTGCTTCGGTGATCGGCGCGTCCAACATGCTTCTTCCTCCGTTACCGGACCAGGGTGCACGTGGACTGCCACAAAAAGATTGGCCGCTCTAAGAGCGGCCTAAGAAGGGACATGTCACATAAAGGTGAGCTTCTCAAGGACGCAGGCGAAGACGGATGTGTTCCGGCCCAATCTCAACACAGTGGGTGCTCAGAATGGCGGCACGTTGCAGCACGTGAAGGAGCTCCCGCACATTGCCTGGCCAATGGTGCGCCTCTAATAATTCCAATGCTGCCGAGCTGATGCTGCGTTGGGGCAATTCCTGCCCCAGGCGCTCCAGAGCGTAGTGCACCAGCATCGGCAAATCGTCCATGCGGTCGCGTAATGGTGGTACAAAGACCGGAAAGACCGCCAGACGGTGGAACAGGTCCAGGCGGAAGCGGCCCTCCTCCGCGTTCTTCTCCAAGGTCTGGTGCGTCGCGGCAACGATGCGTACATCGACCCGCGACGTCTCGTTTTCTCCGATGCGTTGGATCTCGCCGCACTCCAGAAAACGCAGCATCTTCGCTTGCAGCGGCAGCGGCATTTCCCCGATCTCGTCCAGAAACAGCGTGCCGCCGTGCGCAGCTTCAATGCGGCCCATGCGAGAATTCACCGCTCCGGTGAACGCGCCGCGTGTATGTCCGAACAGCTCCGACTCCAGCAGCTGTTCCGGAATCGCAGCGCAGTTCAGCGTTACAAACGGCTTGTTCGCCCGCGCGCTTAACCGGTGTACGGCTTGCGCGACCAGCTCCTTGCCTGTGCCGGTCTCACCCTCAATCAAAATGCTTGCCGCATGCGGCGCGGCAAGCCGGACCATTTCGGCAAGCTCCTGAATCGCCGCACTCGCTCCCAGCATGTCAGGCAGGGCGAAGACACGCTCCGTGCTGCGCTGCCGCTTGGCTTCCACCGAACACGGCGTCGTCGCAAATGACGTTACGCCACTTGTTGCAGCATGCGGAGCGCCACCGCTTGGTGTTGCCTCACACAGGTGTTCGGCGTCTCGCAGCGCCAGCAGCAGCTCATTGCGTCGCGGGCTCCGAACCGCTGCTGCGAACGGAGTTCCCTGCATCGAGAGCATGTCCACTGTCGGAAACTGCTGCAGAAACTGCTGCGCGAACTCGCGCGCCGTCAGGTCCGGCAACCACTCATCCAGCAGCACCGCGCCACACGGCCGATCCTCCTGGCGCAGCCACGCCTGCGCACCGCTCTCGGCTTCCTGCACGGTCCAGCGCAGTCCGCGCAACGTCTGCGCCAACTGTGACCGCAGCGCCGCATTCGCGCTCACCAGCAATACCGTGCTTCCCAGCGCCGCAATGCGCGGCGGCACCGGTGCCACCATGTTCCGTCCCAAAGTTTGCGTCATGCCGCACCTCCAAATTCCCACTGCGCTTCTGTTCCGGCCCAGGTCTTCACTCCAATAACTGGGCGCTTTGACGGCACCTCCTCATCCAGCATGGAGCGCAACTGCCGCACCGAGTTCATGGCGCGCTGGCACTCCGCCACGGCCGCCTCCAGCGCGAGCATCCGCTCGGCATCACTCGTAGACGCCTGCGCCAGAGTCAGCGCCAGGCTCACCACGGTGAGTGGTTGGCTCAGTTCATGCAGCGTTGCATGTAGCTTCGTGCGCTGGGGCCCAGCCTGCAGGCCGCTCATGCCGCCACCGCCGTCGGAACAGATCGCAGCGCCGGACTGGAGAACTGAAAAGGAGCAGGAAGCACAGGCTCTTTCAGCAGCATGGTCGGTGAGTTCGAAGCGGCCGTCAGCACATAGCCGCTGCCCCGCACCGTGACAATCAGGTCCTCGTCGGCGTTGCTCGTGCGCAGCTTGCGGCGCAGGTAGTTCACATACACGTCGACAACGTTGGTGCCGGAATCCGCCGCCATCTTCCAAACCTTCTCCAGCAGCTCTGGCCTTCCTACGGGCCGGCCGCGATGCTGCAGCAGGTAATCCAGTAACGCAAACTCTTTCGCGGTCAGCACCACTTCGGTCCCGCGAAGGTGTACGGTGCGCGTCAGGCGATTCACCTGCAAGGCTCCGTGACGCACCAGCGAGGTCTCCGCCTCGGCGCTCCGTCTCCTCAGCATGGCGCGGCAGCGCGCAGCCAGCTCAAAGAACGAAAAAGGCTTTGTCAGAAAATCGTCCGCACCCGCATCCAGGCAGCGGATTCGCTCCTCCACGGAGCCGCGCCCGGTCAACACCAGCACCGGCGTTTGAATGCCGCCGGCGCGCATCTGGCGAAGCACCTCCACGCCATCCAGGCGTGGCAGGTTCAGATCCAGCACGATCACGTCTGCCTGGCACTCCGCCGCGGCAAAAACACCCGCCTCGCCATTCGCGGCGTACGTCACGGTATGACCCTGCTGTTCCAAACCCTTTCTCAAGAATGAAGCCAAGGCAATATCATCTTCAACAAGCAAAACCTGCATTTTGTTCCCTCATTTTCTATTGGGACCTGGATAAAGAAAGCGGTAAATCGGGACGGTGAGCGTCCTCTCATTTGGGTGCATGCTGAAGATGCATTGTCGTCTATAGCCGTCGCAAGCAGGCTGCAACGTCCCTTCTCCCGAGGTGGTTCAAAATGGGAATTGGGTCCGCAATGTGCTCATTTTGGTTCGCTCTCAAAGCCATACTTGCACTTCGCTTTTTATTCGCTACAATCACGACATGGCGATCACGCGGCGGCAAAAAGAAGTGTTGGACTTTCTGTCAGCCTTCACTCAGCGCAAAGGGTACTCACCGTCTTATGAGGAGATTGCAACCGGCCTCGGGCTGAACTCCCTTGCGACCGTGCATAAGCACGTGACCAACCTGCACAATAAAGGGCTGTTGCAGCGCGCGCACAATCGCAGCCGCTCGATCGACGTCCTGGCCCAGAAGACTCGTCGTACCAACGATCGCCTGCCGCTCATGGGTCGCATCGCAGCCGGCAAGCCCGTGGAAGCGATCGAGACGGCAGAAACAATTTCACTGTCTGAGATCGTGGGCAGCCGCGAGGTGTTCGCGCTCGAGGTCCGCGGAGATTCCATGCGCGACGAGCACATCGTCAATGGCGATTACGTGCTGGTCGAGCGCACCGCCACCGCACGCGAAGGTGAGATCGTCGTCGCCCTCGTCGACGGTGCGGACGCTACCCTCAAGCGCTTCTACAAGGAAGGTCCGCTCGTCCGGTTGCAACCGTCCAACAGCGAGATGGCGCCCATCTTCGCCCCCGCGGAGCGCGTCACCATCCAGGGCAAGGTTCTAGGCATGCTGCGCCGCTATGCCTAAATCAAACCGTTCCACCCTTGTCGTACTACTCGCCATTCTGTTCCTTACAAGCATGTGTTCTGCGCAGGACCCCGCGAAACGCATTCTTGTCTACACACGCAACTACACGCCCAACGGCAAGGGCTACGTGCACCAGAACATCGCTTCCAGCGTGGAAGCATTTCGCCGCATCGGCGCACGGCACACAATCACCGTGGACACGTCCGATGATCCCAGCGTCTTTACTCCGGGTAACCTCCGCAGGTACGACGCGCTTGTCTTCAGCAACAGCAACAATGAGGCGTTTGCCACGGACGCGCAGCGTGAGGCCTTCCGCGCCTACATCCATCAGGGCCATGGCTTCGTCGCCGTGCATTCTGCTTCCGGCAGCGAACGTGACTGGCCCTACTTTCAGCAAGTCCTCGGCGGTCACTTCGCGTTTCATCCGCCGGAGCAAAGCTTCACCGTTACCGTCACGGACCCATCCTTCCCCATCACACGCTCGCTTCCATCCACCTTTCCGTGGACCGATGAGTGCTACTTTCTGGACCGCCTTGCACCGGACCTGCACATCCTGCTGACCACGCAGCGCAACGCGCTCTCGCTCGGAGAAAAGGCGCAGGATGCAGAGCAGTTTCCCGCCGCACTTCCATTGGCATGGAGCCACACCTTCGACAACAGCCGCGAGTTCTACCTCGCCCTTGGACATGACAGCAAGGATTATCAGGATCCGCTCTTTAACGGCATCCTGGAGCGTGGCCTGCTCTGGGCGTTGTGGATCGATCGTTGACGCGACCGAAGCTCCTCATCTTTGATCTGGACGGCACGCTGATCGATTCTCGTCGAGATCTGATTGAGTGCGTCAATGCGACGCTTCGGCATTGCAATTTGCCACCGCTCCACGACGATCGAATCGCAGGCTTCATCGGCGATGGTGCGACTGCCTTGGTGGAGCGCTCCCTGCAAGCCTCAGCCGGTGACCCATCATTCCGGCATCACAAGGCGCTCACTTTCTTCCTGTCCTACTATCGCGAGCACCTGCTAGACCACACAGAGGTCTACCCGGGCGTACTCTCCTCCCTCGCTGCGCTCATGACATCCCCAAACGCTCCACTCATGGCCGTGCTCACCAACAAGCCGGTCAACCCCTCTCGCCGCATCTGTGACGCACTCCGGCTCACGCCGTACTTCTTCGGCAACTACGGCGGCAACAGCTTCACGACGAAGAAGCCGGACCCCGAAGGCCTGCTCGCCATCTGGCGCGAAGCAGAGCAACTCGGAGGCGAACGTCTCCAAGCGCACGAGATCATCATGGTCGGCGACTCGGAGGTGGACATCCGCACCGCCCGCAACGCCGGTATCGGCGCCTGGGGCTGCATGTGGGGCTTTGCTACCTCCAAAATGCTGGCGGAAGGACCCGACGCTCTTGCGCAGAACGCGACAGATTGGTTGGCGCTCGTGCAGGCAGGTGACGGAGTTCCGTGAACCGCTCACAAGCGCGCAGCCTTCTCCTAGCCAGCCACTTCCGGAGTTCTGCGCACCCGGAAGCCACTCACGGCGCTCCCTGCTTCCGCTGGCAGACGCCCAAACCAAAACAGGCTTGCCAGCGCAAGCGCGCTCATCACACAGAATGCCGCCCGAAAGTTTCCGTGTCCCGCGTGGCCAGCACTCGACCCGCCAGTCAGGTGCAACACCAGCGCCGCAACAGACACACCCAGGCTGACAGTCATCTGCTGCACCATGGTCGCAAACGTGGTGCCGCTGGCAGCCAGCGCCGGTGGCAGGTCTGCGAACCCCAGCGTCGTCAGCGATGTCAGTTCCATGGACCGTCCCGCGCCGCCCAGAAATAACACCAGCAGCACCAGCGGAACCGGTGTCCCGGCGCGCAACCATCCGCAGGCGGCTAGCAGCAGAACGGTGACCACGCCGTTGCCAAGCAAAACGCCACGAAACCCAAACCGTCGCAGCAGCGGCGTCGTCAAGGGTTTCATCGCAAGATTGCCGGCAAACACCGCCATCGTCAGCGATCCGGACTTTAACGCGTCCAGCCCGAATGCTGTCTGAAACAAAAGAGGCAGCAGAAACGGCACGGAGAATACGGCCATCCGAAACAGCGAGCCGGCGACCATCACCGTGCGGAAGGTCGCGATCTGAAACAGCGCCGGACGGAACAGTGCACGCGCACTCCTTTGCATGTGCCGGGCCGTAAGCAGGCACACCAGAACGCCGCACCCAAACAGAACGCCCCCAACCAGGGCCGTCGCACCATTTTCGTACCCTTCCAACGCCACAATCAGCAGCAGGCATGCGAACCCGGTCAGCAGGACCCCGGCCACATCCAGAGGCTGCGTTTTTCCCTCTGACCTGCTGTCGCGCACGACCCCAAGTGAAAGGGCAAACAGCACCACTCCGATCGGCACGTTCAGCAGAAACATCCACGGCCAGCTCGCCACGTGAATAATCCATCCACCAACCACCGGACCCAGAATGGGTGCCGTCAGCGCAGGCCAAATCGTATACGCGATGGCTTTCATCAGCTGCGCCTTGCTCGCGGAACGCACCACCATCAGGCGTCCTACGGGAACCATCATCGCCCCGCCGGCACCCTGCAGCACGCGGCTCACCAGGAACCAGGGCAAGCCCCGGCTCACCGCGCAGCATACAGAAGCCAACGTGAACACGAGCACAGCCGTCGCAAACGTCTTCCGCTCACCGAATCGCTCCGCAACCCATCCACTTGCCGGAATCAGTATCGCCAGCGTGAGCAGGTACGACGTGATCCCGACGTTCAGCGCAATCGGCGTTACATGGAAATCGCGCGCCATTGCCGGCAACCCTGTCGTCAGAATCGTCGCGTCCAGGTTTTCCATAAACAATGCAGTCGCCGACAAAAGCGCGATCGCAAGCGGACGTCCGCGCAAGGTCGACGCGTCATTCGAAGTGGCAGGCAAAACGCTCAAACCATGAGTGTACTGATCCGCTGCGGCTCAGCCACGCCCCCCCCCCGCGCCGGCAACGTCGCAAGCATCGGAGATACGCGCTCCACCGACGACCCTTTCAACTCACTGCTGGCCGCACAGCACAACTTCTGCAGGTCTACGCTCCGCGAACAATCGCTGCGATACAGGGCATTGATACGCTCGTCACAGGCGAACAAAAGGTAAAATGATCGCATGGATTTCCAGCTTGCGACCGACTACACGCCGCAGGGCGACCAGCCGCGCGCCATCGCCGAACTCACCGGTGGCCTCACCGAAGGCGAAAAGCACCAGGTGCTGCTCGGCGTCACCGGTTCGGGCAAGACCTTCACCATGGCCAAGGTGATTCAGGCCGCGAACCGTCCCGCGCTGGTGCTCGCACACAACAAGACGCTCGCTGCCCAGCTTTACCATGAATTCAAACAGTTCTTCCCCACGAACGCGGTCGAATACTTCGTCAGCTATTACGACTACTACCAGCCCGAAGCCTATATTCCCGCCGGCGACCTCTACATCGAGAAGGAAGCCACCATCAATGAGGAACTCGACAAGCTGCGTCTCAGCGCGACGCGCTCCCTCTTCGAGCGCCGCGACTGCATCATCGTCTCCTCCGTTTCGTGCATCTACGGCCTGGGCTCGCCAGAGGCCTACTACGGTATGCTCATGCTGCTCGAAAAAGGGCAGAAGCTCAAGCGCGAAGACATCACCCGCCGCCTCGTCGAGATCCTCTACGAGCGCAATGACGGCGACTTCCGCCGCGGCACCTTCCGCGTCCGCGGCGACGTGGTCGAGGTCTACCCCACCTATGACGAAAACGCCTACCGCATCGAGCTCTTCGGTGATGAGATCGATTCCCTCGCGCAGATCGACCCGCTTTTCGGCACCGTCAAGCAAAAGTACGCACGCCTGCCCATCTACCCCAAGAGCCATTACGTCGTGCAGCCCGAGCGCAAGAGCAGCGCCATCGACTCCATCGTGCACGAGCTCACCGACTGGGAGGCGCAGCTCGAAAAAGAGGGTCGCATGGTTGAGGCGCAGCGCATCCACCAGCGCACCCGCTTCGATCTCGAGATGATCAAGTCCGTCGGCTACTGCCACGGCATCGAAAACTACTCGCGCCATTTCAGCGGCCGTCTCCCCGGCGAAGCTCCACCCACGCTCTTCGATTACTTCCCGCGCGACTTCCTGCTCTTCATCGACGAGTCGCACGTCACCGTCCCGCAACTGCACGGCATGTGGCACGGCGATCGCAACCGCAAGGGCAACCTGGTCGACTACGGCTTTCGCCTGCCGTCCGCGATGGACAATCGTCCACTCCGCTTTGAAGAGTTCGAGCAGCGCACCGGCCAGATCGTATACGTCTCCGCCACGCCCGGCCCCTACGAGCTCACCAAGTCCGCCGGCGTCGTCGTCGAGCAGATCATCCGTCCCACCGGCCTGATCGATCCGCCCGTCGAGATCCGTCCCATCAAAGGCCAGATCGATGACCTGCTCGCCGAAATCCGCGACCGTGTCACCCGCAACGAACGCGTGCTCGTCACCACACTCACCAAGCGCATGGCCGAAGACCTCTCCGGCTACTACACCGAGGTCGGCGTAAAGTGCCGCTACATGCACTCGGAGATCGAAACACTCGAGCGTGTGAAGCTCCTCCGCGACCTGCGCCGAGGTGAGTACGACGTCCTCATCGGCATCAATCTCCTTCGCGAAGGCCTCGACCTCCCCGAAGTTTCCCTTGTCGCCATCCTCGACGCCGACAAGGAAGGTTTCCTCCGCTCCCAGGGCTCTCTCATCCAGACCATCGGCCGCGCCGCCCGCCACGTGGAAGGCCGCGCTATCCTCTACGCCGACATCATGACCGATTCCATGCGCCGCGCGCTCGATGAAACGGGGCGTCGCCGCGAAATTCAGCAGGCCTATAACGACGAACACGGCATCGTGCCGCAGTCCGTCGTACGAGCCATCGGTGAAGCACTCGTCGGCATCGCCGAAGCCGACTACGCCGACGTTGCCACCGATGACAGCATCCCGGCCTTCACTTCGCAGCAGGAACTCGACAAGCACATCGCCAGCATGGAGAACGAAATGCGCGAAGCCGCCAAAAAGTTCGAATTCGAGCGTGCCGCCAAGCTCCGCGATGCCATCAAGGAACTACGGACCAAAGAGTTCCTCTTCGCCTGATGTGAGTTCGCACATACCTCAACCTCGTCATCTCGACCGGAGCATGCGCGCTCTTTGCGCATGCTTCGTGGAGATACCTGCTTTCACAAACTCTCTCGAAATGAGAGACCACTCTCACCAGCTATACTGCTTCCAAACGGCGCGCCATAAAGGCCATCCCATGAGTTGAGCCGCCATCACGCTTCTCTCCCACCTGTGCGCGTCCCCAAATGCGCCTCCTGCACCTCAGCCTCGCCTTGCCGATTCTCGCGCTCTTGCTCCCGTTTCTCCGCGCGCAAGATGCCGTGCTTGTCCTGTTGCCTGCCCCGGTCATATCCATCCGCGCGGGTACCGGATCGTCAGGCTTTCGCGGCGAAGGCACAGCCGCAACCACCGCGCAGGTGGGGAACCCATCCGCCATGGCAAAGGACAGCCAAGGCAATCTTTTCCTGGCAGACACCCGCAACCATCGCATCCGCCGCATCTCGCCTGACGGCATCATCTCCACCATCGCGGGTACTGGCGCGCAGGGCTTCGCGGGCGACGAAGGTCCCGCGACCCAGGCGCAGCTCGACAGTCCGTCCGGCCTGGCCGTCACTGCCGATGGCACACTCTACATTGCAGACACACACAACCACCGCCTCCGCCGCATCGACAGCGGCGGTGTGATCCACACGGTCGCTGGCACCGGCAAGGCAGGCTTCAGCGGTGATGGCACCAGCGCCGTTGCCGCTCAGCTCGACACTCCGCTCGGCTTGGCGGCGGGCCTCACTGGCGACCTCTACATCGCGGATTCCGCCAACCACCGCGTGCGGCACATCAGCGCGAACGGCACGGTCGCCACGGTCGCCGGCGACGGAACGCAAGGCCGCTCCCCCGACGGGACACAGGCCACCGCAGCGCACCTGGACACACCGGTCGCCTTGACCGTGCGCTCCGACGGCTCCGTGCTCATCGCCGACCGCGGCAGCAACTGCATCTTCATTCTTCAAAGCGACGGAACGTTGCACACCTTCAACACCGCATCGGTTGCACTGCGGCGGCCCAGCGGCATCACCCTCAACTCCTTTGGTGACACGCTCATCGCCGACTCTGGCAATTACCGTGTCGCGCAGATCAGCAGCAGCGGCGCGGGCTCCGCCCTGGGCTCCGGCGTACAAGGCGTTCTGGATCGAACCGTCGCGCCGGCAGAAACACCGATGGGAGCACCGGTCTCGCTACTGGACACCAGCTCCAGTGGCACCTCCGCCCAATTTGCCGCGATCGACCGCGACAGCAATCAGATAGTCCAGGTCAGTCTGCCCCACCTCACCTTCTCTGACACCGTCATCGCCACGGCCAGCCTGCCTCGGTCTTTGCTCTTGCGCAATGCGGGCAGCGCAGCGCTCCTGGTGACCAGCATCACGGTGCCGGCCTCCTTCGCTGCATCCACAACCTCAACGTGCGGCACAGCACCGTTCCAGCTCACCGCCGGCGCGTCCTGCAATCTCAGTCTCACCTTCACCCCGCAAACCGACGGTGTCGCAACCGGCATGCTTCAGGTAGACATACAGAATGCGCCGCCCCAGCGCGTCACCGTAACCGGAACCGGCTTGCGCACAGGCACGCAACTCACCTCCAGCACGTCGCTGCAGACCACCGGCACGGTCAACTACGCCGGCACGCCGCTCACGCTTGCGGCGTCGGTCATCGGTGGCAGCGCGATCGCGGCAACCGGCACGGTCACATTTCTCGACGGCACCACAGAACTCGGCAGCGGCACTCTGAACCCGTCAGCACAAGCCGCCCTGACCACGGGCACATTGGCAGCAGGAAACCACACCCTCAGCGCCCGTTACAACGGCGATGTTCGCTATCTCGGCAGCAGTTCAGCGGGCACGGCGGTCACCGTGGCGACACCGCCGGACTTCACGGTTGCCGCCGTGAGTAGCCGTGTGGTACTGCACAGCGGGAGCGCCGGTTCCCTCTCGCTCATGCTGCAGCCGGTCAGTGGCGTGCTGAACCAGACCGTCACCGTAGCCGTGGATGGACTTCCCGCCGGCTCCACCGTAAACGTCACTCCTGTGCCCGTCACCATCGCCAGCGACCCAGTCCCCGTGAATATAGCCTTCAAGCTGCCTGTCACTCTCTCCAGCCGCAACCATCGCGAGCTTTGGCTGGCCTGCATCGCGCCTCTATTCCTGGTCTTCTCACGCAAGGCAAACATCAAGACCCTGCTAGCCACCGCGCTGGCGACTTTGCCACTGCTGATGCAAGGTTGCGGCGGAGGCTACCTGAGCAGCAACAGTGTCGCCGCGCAGTCCGCCGGCTCCACTTACGCCGTGACGGTCACGGCCGCATGCCCCGGCGTCACCGGCGCAACGCTTACCCATAGCGCCACATTTACCGTTGTGGTGCAGCCGTGATGCGTATTTCTCCCAGCCTCATCCTTGCATGCTGCATGACAGCGATGGGAACAGCGGCTGCCCGCAGCCAGGCACCTCCAAACGATGCCCCGCCAAGCGTTCGCGTCGGCCTTCGCTACGCTGCCACTCGCGCCAACTCGCCGCCCGGCAGCTGTGGCTGCTTCCTCTTGCAGGGTGCAGCTGTCGACGCGACGCTGGCAGTACACGGCGGCCTGGCCGTAGCCGTCGAAGCCGCAGGCAACCATGCCAGCTTCGTCCCTGGCACGTCGCGGCAACTCAGCACGATCACGCTGCTCGCCGGACCGCGATACATAGCGAGCCTCGGCGCACATCACAACTTTTTCGCCCAGGCGCTCTTTGGAGCCGTTCGCGGCTTTGACGCCGACTTTCGCCGTGGCACGGACGCGGCCGATACCGCCACGGCCTTCGCCTATGCCATCGGTGGCGCATACGAGCTCCGCCTCACGCGCACCATCGCCGTGCGCCCCGTTCAGCTGGACCTGATCCAGACAAATCTGCCAAACGGCGCCGACAATCGTCAACGCAATCTCCGCTTCGGAGCGGGTATCAGCTTCCGCGTTCCGCTCGGCATCGCTCGCCGCTAAAAGCAAACGGGAGAGGCAAAGCCTCTCCCGTTGTCCAACATGAACGTAATCCTAGAACTGGCCCCACAGCAGCTGGTTATAGACGTCGTGGTGAAACTGCACCTCCGGCGCCTTCACAATCGTGCCCAGCAGCCGCGCGCAACGATCTGCCGAAGCCTGCTTCAGGTCCGCGTAGCGTCCCTTCACGTCCTCGCCCAGCAGCTTGCCAGCCCACTCCGAGCCACGGAAGTTCTCAATGGCCGTATAGACATTGTCCGGCAGGTAGCGCTCTGCCTGGCGCAGGTTTTCGATCCTCCCGATCTCGCCATCCAGACCAGTCTTGAAAATCGACAGCAAAACCGCGTACGGGTTCGCATCCGGCCCGACCGATCGAACTTCCACCCGCGCCGATTTTTCATTGCCGATCGGAATGCGGATCATCGAGCCACGGTCAGTAGCCGAAGCCTTGATCTGATTCGGCGCTTCAAAGTGCGGATCGAGCCGCCGGTACGCATTCACGCTCGCATTCAGCAACAGGCACAGATCGTTCCCGGCCGTCAGTATCTTATCGATAAAGCTCCAAGCCAACTCCGAAATCTTCTCTTGGCCGTTCGCATCCCAGAACAGGTTCTTCTTGTCCTTGGTAATCGAAACGTTGGTGTGCATGCCGCTGCCGTTCACGCCCGTGACCGGCTTCGGCAGAAATGAAGCCGTCATGCCCATTTGCGTCGCGACCTGGCGACAAATCAGCTTGTAGAGCTGAATCTGGTCGGCCGCCGAAACCACTTCACCATACGTGTAGTTGATTTCAAACTGCGACGGTGCCACCTCGGGATGGTCCTTCTCATTTTCGAAGCCCATCGCACGCTGCACCTCTGCGGCGGTGTCAATGAACTCGCGCAGCGGGTCGCCCGGCAGCGAATGGTAATAGCCGCCCGCGTTCACATACTCAAAGCTGCCGGCTTTCGCAAAGTTCCGCTCGGCATCCACACCGTCGAACAGGAATCCTTCGATCTCATTCGCCGCGTTGAGTGTGTAACCGTTGTCCTTGAACTGCTGCGTCGCAAACTGCTTCAGCATGCCCCGCAAATCGGCCGCGTAGGGCTTTCCATCCTTGTCGATCACCTCGCCAAAGACCAGCGCCTTACCCGAACCGAACACATCCGCGGGTGTCCAGTAGAACGATCCCCAGTCCAACCCAAGCCGTAGATCCGATTCCTTCTGCGCGGTAAAGCCGCGGATCGACGACCCGTCGAAGGTCAGATTGTCAAAGCTGTTGACCAGGAATTTCTTGTCGTAGTCCAGCATGTGCAGGCGGCCTTCCAGGTCGCTGAACAGCACCGTCACCGCCTTCACGCCTTTGGTGTCGGTCAGGTCCTTCAGCCGGGCTTCCTGCAGCTTGCCTGCATCGGTGCGCTGCTTGCGCTCTTCCTTGAGGCTAAGGTTTTTCTCTTCGAGCTCCTCGTACGATAGTTCCAGGAAATCGCGATACGTACCAGACATGACAGCTCCTCTTCAAGATGCGGCGCGGCGCCCCGCAGGCACGCGCCGGCTGAGATGGGTGAAACGCAAACTGCAGAAACGGTTGCAGACTGGTGAAATCCGCTGGTTTCACCATAGCAGAGCGCCCGCCTGCAGCCGTGCATCAAATAGACAGCGCCCTGAAAGCGCGTTCATATTCCGGTGGGGCCAACTGTGGTATTTTCTATCGGGTGCCCGGGCACGGCACCGATCGCAGAAAGCCTGCGCTGGCGTGAAATTCTCCGCCTTCGACGCAGTAAAGCCTGCAGCTAACCACCATTTGCCGCATGGGCGACCAAGGCTTCCAGCGGCTCCCATCCGCCAGGGTTTCGCCTGAGCAACCCACCCGAGGAGCTACCAAGTTGGGCATGAATATGGTTCCCAAGCGCCTGTTTTTCACCAAAGGCGTTGGACGGCACAAAGAACGGCTCACGTCGTTCGAAATGGCATTGCGCGACGCGGGCATCGCGGCACAGAACCTCGTCCGCGTGTCTTCCATTTTCCCGCCAAAGTGCAAGATGATCACCCGCAAGGAAGGTTTGAAGTACCTCAATCCGGGCGAGGTCGTCTTCGCCGTTGTTGCGGAAAACAGCACCCGTGAAGCACATCGCCTCGTCGTCAGCTCCATCGGTGTCGCCATCCCGACCGACCGCAATACCTACGGCTATCTTTCCGAGCACCACAGCTTCGGCGAAACCGAAGAGCAGGCCGGCGACTACGCCGAAGAGCTCGCCGCCGAAATGCTTGCCACCACGCTCGACGTCGACTTCGACCCCGACAAGAGCTGGGATGAAAAAAAGGAGATTTACCGTATCTCCAACAAGATCGTTCGTACCGCCAACGTGACGCAAAGCGCCGTCGGCGACAAAAAAGGCCTCTGGACCACGACCATCGCCGCCGCCATCCTCATTTTCGACGACGACGATAAGGAGTAGCACCACCCTGCTTCCAGCAACGCACCCGCCGCGGCGGGTGCGTTCCGCTTACGAACCAGTGCTAAACTAGAGTGGTCATTCCGAGGTGACTAGATGGGTCTTACCGCACTTCCCAACAAACCGAAACCGGCCAAACATGGGGTTGTTCCGGTGCGAAAGAAGCTCCCGACCAACATCGCTGCGGCAGCTGCGAAAACGAATCTGCTGCTAATGTTGGCGTCTGTACACGAGGCAGGCGAATATGTGATCACCAAACGCGGTAAACCAATTGCAAAGCTCGTTCCGTTTGATGAAAAACCGCTTCCCGACATCTACGGATGCATGAAAGGCACGGTGGAAATCGTAGGCGATATCATGGCACCACTTCCGCCGGAGGAGTGGGGAGACCTTTATTGAAGCTGCTTCTCGACTCACATACTTGGCTTTGGCTTGCGGTCGGAATTCAGCTAAGCCCTGATACGGTTGCGCTCTGCCGTGCGGCTGCCTCCAATGAATCTCTTTACCTTTCGCCGCTCTCCGTCTGGGAACTGGCTCGCAAGGGCGAAGACGGCAGTCTCGTGTTCGAAGGTCCGGTCCGCACTTGGATGTATGACACGATCCGCACAACCGGCGTGCGTCCGGTTGCGTTCGATTACGACGTAGCGATCGACTCGGCACAGCTTCCGAAAGACTTTCACAAAGACCCGATTGATCGAGCGCTTGCATCAACATGTCGCGTCTATGGAATGACACTTCTCACAAGAGATGGCCGGCTTCTCGATCTTGCCGGTAAACACGTTTTTAATGCGCTTCCGGTCTAGTTGAACGAGCGGCAAACATCGCGAATCAGATGGGCACTCCTATCCAAAATCAACAACAGTTCGCCAGCGACAACTATGCCGGCGTCTGCCCCGAAGTCTGGGCCGCCATGCAGGAATCCAACGCCGGTCACGCCACCGCCTACGGCGATGACACTTGGACCGACCGCGCCTCCGACCGCTTCCGCGAATTCTTTGAAACCGACTGCGAAGTTTTCTTCGTCTTCAACGGCACTGCTGCCAACTCGCTTGCACTCGCCTCGCTCTGCCAGAGTTACCACTCGGTCATCTGCACGCAAAGCGCGCACGTCGAAACCGACGAGTGCGGCGCACCCGAATTTTTTTCCAACGGCTCCAAAATCCTGACCGCTCCCTCAGCCGACGGCAAGCTCACGCCCGCCGCCGTGCGCGCACTCGCCACCTCCCGCACCGACATCCATTTTCCAAAACCAAAAGTCGTCACCATCACCCAGAGCACGGAAACCGGCCGGGTCTACCAGCGCGATGAGATCCGCGCCCTTTGCGATGTGAGCCGTGAACTCGGCCTTCACCTTCACATGGACGGCGCACGTTTCTTCAACGCGCTGGTCAGCCTTGGCTGCACCCCGGCGGAAATGACCTGGAAAGCCGGCGTTGAAGTCCTATGCTGCGGCGGCACCAAAAACGGCATGGCCATCGGTGAAGCCATCCTCTTTTTCGACAAGAAGCTCGCCCAGGATTTTGAGTACCGCTGCAAGCAGGCCGGCCAGCTCGCCAGCAAAATGCGTTACCTGAGCGCGCCCTGGCTTGGCATGCTCGGCAACGACACCTGGCGGCGCAACGCCGAACATGCCAACCACTGTGCCCAGCATCTTCGCGATTCCATCGCGGACATTCCCGGCGTGCAACTCATGTTCCCGACAGAAGCCAACGCCGTCTTTCTGCTCGCACCCGAAGACCGGCTCAACGCACTTCGCGACCGCGGCTGGCGTTTCTACACCTTCATCGGCGGCGGCGCCCGCTTCATGTTCGCCTGGGACACCGACCCCGCCCGCGTCGATCAACTCGCCGCCGATATTCGCGATGTGCTCCGCTAAACCGATCGTGGAAACATCATGCGGAACTCGTTCCCGCAGAGCCCGCAGGCAGAACCGAAGCTGGTTCATCCAACCCCGCAGACAGGGCCAAAGGCCCGTCTCATACCAGCCTAGGCCGTAGGCCTAGGTCTGCAATGACCCAAGCGTCAGAGCGCTGAAGGCGCGACCCATAGCTGGCGGTTCGGGCCAACATCCCAAATAGCACCGCGCTTCATCTCATCCGCGTAGCCGCTCAGAAAGGCGCATCATGAAAAACACTCGCGTCGCCCTCATCCAGATGAGCTGCGAGGCCGACACCGAAAAAAACCTCGACAAAGCCGCCGCACGCATCACCGAGGCAGCACAAGCCGGCGCCAACCTCGTCTGCTTGCCCGAGCTTTTCCGCGCCCAATACTTCTGCCAGCGCGAAGACCACGCCCTCTTCGCCATCGCCGAATCCATCCCCGGCCCCTCGACCGATCGCCTTTCCGCCGTCGCAAGGGAGCAGGGCGTCGTCATCATCGCCTCGCTCTTTGAACGCCGCGCCCCCGGCCTCTACCACAACACCGCCGTTACCCTCGAAAAGGACGGCAGCATCGCCGACGTGTATCGCAAAATGCACATACCCGACGACCCGCTCTACTACGAGAAGTTCTACTTCACCCCCGGCGACCTCGGCTTCCGCGCGCTCAACTCCTCCGCCGGCAACATCGGAACGCTCGTCTGCTGGGACCAGTGGTACCCCGAAGGCGCCCGCGTCACCGCACTCAAAGGCGCGGAAACCCTTTTCTTTCCCACCGCCATTGGCTGGCACCCCAGCGAAAAGGCCGAATTTGGCGAAGCCCAGTACGATGCCTGGCGCACCACGCAGCGCGCCCACGCCATCTCCAACGGCGTCTGGGTCTGCGCCGTCAACCGCGTCGGCCACGAACACGGCGAGGTCATCGTCAACGGCGAACTCCTCCGCGGTCCCGAGGGCGCCGGCCTCGAGTTCTGGGGCGGCTCCTTCATCGCCGACCCCTTCGGCCGCGTCGTCGCCCAGGCCTCCCACGACCAGGAAGAAACCCTCTACGCCGACATCGACTCCAAACTCGTCGAGATCACCCGCCAGCACTGGCCCTTCCTCCGCGACCGCCGCATCGACGCCTACGAAGGTGTCACCAAGCGCTTCCTCATGGCTTAGTCCGTTGGCTTGACCAACACACTGTCATTTCGACCGAAGCAGAACAGCTTCATCGTTCTGCGTAGTGGAGAAACCCGCATTTTGCTCGTGCCCGCAGAAGCGCTGAGCGGAGATCAACGCATGACAGAAACACCCCAGAGCCTCAGCTATCGCATGCCCGCCGAGTGGGAACCGCACACCTCCACCTGGATCGCGTGGCCCCACAACGCCGAGGACTGGCCCGGCAAATTTCAGCCCATCCCGTGGGTCTACTCAGAGATCGTGCGCCACCTCAGCCAGGTCGAAGAGGTCAACATCCTCGTCAACGACGAGCGCGCCGAAAGAGTCGCCCGCCGCATCCTCACCCGCGCCGGCGCGAACCTCGCGCGCCTCCACTTCCACCACTGGCGCACCGACCGCATCTGGCTCCGCGACTCTGGCCCCATCTTCGTCAAGAACGCCGCCGGCGACCTCGCCATCACCGACTGGAAGTTTAACGCCTGGGCCAAGTACGCCAATTGGCACAACGACGACCAGATTCCGCAGCACGTCGCCTCTCTGCAGAACACCCGCAGCTTCCAGCCCAGCATCGACCTCAACGGCAAACAGCACCGCCTCGTCCTCGAAGGCGGCTCCATCGACGTGAACGGCGCAGGCACCCTGCTCACCACCGAAGAATGCCTGCTCAGCGAAGTCCAGCAGCGTAACCCCGGGGTCAGCAGCGAACAGCTCGAACAACTCTTCCACGATTATCTCGGCATCGATCAGGTCCTCTGGCTTAACCGGGGCTGCGCCGGCGACGACACCCACGGCCACGTCGACGACATCGCCCGCTTCGTCAGCACCGATACCATCCTGCTCGCGACGGAATACAACACATCGGACGAGAACCACCTTCCGCTCGCCGAGAACCTCGACCGCATCCGCTCCGCCCGCCAGCCGAACGGCCAGCCCTGGAACGTCGTCGAACTCCCCATGCCCTCTCCCGTCGTCTTCGACGGCGAGCGCCTCCCCGCCTCCTACGCAAACTTCTACATCGCCAACGGCCTCGTCCTCGTCCCCACCTTCAACGACGCAAACGACCGCATCGCCCTCAACCTCATCGCCGGCCATTTCCCCACCCGCCGCACCGTCGGCATCCACTGCGGCGACTTCATCTGGGGTCTCGGCGCGCTCCACTGCATGACACAACAGGAACCCGCATAATGTCGGAGCCCTCCGCTGCTGCCGACGAACTCTTCCTGCGCGAGGCCATCGCCGAAGCGCAGCAAGCCCGCTCCGAAGGCGAAGTTCCCGTCGGTGCCGTCATCGTTCACGACGGCGAGATCATCGGCCGCGGCCAGAACCGCGTCATCCGCGACTCCGACCCGACCGCCCACTGCGAGATCGTCGCCATGCGCCAGGCCGCGCAGCACCTCCGCAACTACCGCCTCACCAATTGCGACCTCTACGTCACGCTCGAGCCCTGCGCCATGTGCGCCGGAGCCATCCTCCACGCCCGCATCGCCCGGCTCATCTACGCCGCCCCCGATCCCAAAGCCGGCGCCTGCGGCTCCGTCCTGTCCGTCCTCAACCACCCCCAGCTCAACCACCGCGTCGAAGTCACCGCCGGCCTGCTCTCCCACGAATGTGGGACGATGCTTTCCGACTTTTTCAGGCATAAGCGACAGCGATCGGCCATATAACTAGGTCGTGGATAGTGACGACTTACTGCTACTCCAGCAGCTATGCAAAGGCATCGACGTCCGTAATGGTCATCCAGTTCCGCCGGGCCATTTACTTCGCGATCCGGACGTTGTCTTTGTCCTGCGATCCGTTCTAAACCAAGTTCAGCGGAGAACAAGCGACCACAAACGTTCCCACCCGAGACGCCGGAAGAAGGCTTCGCCTACTCCAGCTGTACCGAGTCGGCAGGGTCAGCGTTGGGAACAGGAAGAAATCGAGCGGCTTCGTTCCGCTTTCTTTCGCTCCGAAGACTTCAGCACGATAGCTTCTGCACATGGGCGGACGCGCGGTGCAATTCTGAGCCAACTCCAACATATGGGTCTAATGCCAGCGAGGTCGCCCTCCCGCTATTAGCTCGCATCCAATCCCACATGAGTGGAAGACTCGCAGGCAAGGTCGCAATCGTCACAGGTGGTTCCTCGGGCATCGGCACCGGAGTCGTCGAGCATTACGCCGCCGAAGGCGCAAGCGTCGTGATTAACTATCGCGGCGACGAAAAGAGCGCCGACGAGATCAAGTCCAAGATCGAAGGCAATGGCGGCAAGGCGATCTGCGTGCAGGCCGACGTCGCCAAAGTCGCCGATTGCCAGGCCCTCGTCGATACCGCATGGAACGCCTTTGGCAAGGCCGACATCCTCGTCAACAACGCCGGCGTTGAAAAAGGCTCTGAGTTCGTCGATGTCTCCGAAGCCGATTACGACATGGTCCTCGACGTCAATTTGAAAGGTCCCTTCTTCACCACGCAGGCCTTTGTCAAACGCCTGCTCACCGCCAACTTGCCCGGCCGCGTCATCAACATGTCCTCCGTGCACGAAGACATGGTCTTCCCCCACTTCGCCAGCTATTGTGCGTCGAAAGGCGGCCTGCGCATGCTCACGCGCGATCTCGCCGTCGAACTCGGCCCCAAAAACATCACGATCAATAACATCGCGCCGGGCGCCATCATTACTCCCATCAACACCGGTCTGCTCAACGACAAAGCCAAGCTCGACCCCCTCCTCCGCAACATTCCACTCGGCCGCATGGGCACCGTCGACGACGTCGCCGGCCTCGCCACCTTCCTCGCCAGCGACGAAGCCGCCTACATCACCGGCTCCACCTTCATCATCGACGGCGGTCTCATCCGCAACTACCACGAGCAGTGAGCGGGCGACCAGCTCGACTCGAAGCCGGAAGAGCCACGCGAACGGTAGAATAGACCTGTTATGGACATCACCGTTTACACCGCCGCCTGGTGCCGCGACTGCCGCGAAGCGAAGCGCTTCCTTGACAAACACAGCATTCCTTACAAGGAAATCGACATCGAGCGCGTCCCCGGAGCAGCCGACGAGGTCCAGGCGCACGTCGGTAAGAAGGCAATCCCACAGTTCGTCATCGACGGCAAGTGGGTGCAGCCCTACCGCCCCGGCCAGGGCTTCCTCTACGACGAGATGAGCGCCCTGCTGGGCGTCGAAGACTAGCCATGATCGACCGCTACACGCGGCCTGCCTTTCGCGCCCTCTGGTCCGACGAGAACCGCTTCCGCTGCTGGCTTGAAGTCGAGGCCACCGCAAGCGAGGTCCTGGCCGACGCCGGAATCGTGCCGCACGATGCCGCCCGCGCCATCCGCGACCGCGGCACCTTCACCGTCGACCGCATCCGCGAAATCGAAAAAGAAACCCGCCACGATGTCATCGCCTTCACCACCGCGGTCGCCGAAAACGTCGGCCCGGAGTCGCGCTGGCTTCACTTCGGCCTCACCTCCACCGACGTCGTCGATACCGCGCAGGCCCTCCAAATTCGCGAAGCTTCCGACCGCATCACGGATGGCCTCAACGGCCTCTCCGCCGTCCTGCGCCGCCGCGCCATCGAATTCGCACATACGCCCACCATCGGCCGCACCCACGGCGTTCACGCAGAACCCACCACCTTCGGCCTCAAACTCCTGCTCTGGTTCGAAGAATGTCAACGCAACATTCGCCGCTTCGCTGCCGCTGCGGAAGACATGCGCGTCGGCAAGCTTTCCGGCGCGGTCGGCAGCTTCGGCACCGTCACCCCCGCTCTGGAAGAAGAAATCTGCCGTCGCCTTGGCCTCCAGGTCGCCCCGGTCAGCACGCAAACCCTCCAGCGTGACCGGCACGCCGCTTACGTCAGCACCCTCGCCGTCATCGCCTCCTCACTTGATAAGATCGCCACGGAAATTCGTCACCTGCAGCGCACCGAAGTTCGCGAAGCCGAGGAATTCTTCAATCCCAAACAAAAGGGTTCCAGCGCCATGCCGCACAAGCGCAATCCGATCACGGCTGAGAACATCTGCGGCCTGGCCCGCGTGATGCGCGCCAATGCTCAAGTCGCACTTGAAGATGTTGCCCTCTGGCACGAGCGCGACATCTCCCACAGTTCCGCCGAGCGCGTCATCCTGCCCGACCAGACCACGCTAGCCGACTACCTGCTCGCCAAGACCACAGACCTGATCGACCGCCTGCTCGTCTACCCGCAGCGCATGCTCCGCAACCTGGAGCTCACCGGCGGCCTCGTCTTCTCAGGCCAGCTCCTGCTTGAACTCGCGGAAGCCGGCATGCTGCGCGAGGACGCCTACCGCCTCGTGCAATTGCTCGCCATGCGCGCCTGGACCGAGGACCTGGTGTTCCGCGACCTCGTCCGCACAGACCCGCAGATCACTGCCGTTCTGCCTCCCGAACGCATCGACCGCGCCTTCGACGTGCAACGCCGCCTCGGCAACGTCCCCGCCATCTTCGAGCGCGTCCTCGGCGAACCGCTCCCCGGCATCGCTTCTGTATAGGTCCCCGGCATCGCTTCTGCATAGGTAAGCCAGGACCCAAGCTTCGCGCAGTCTTGCGGCTCGCTCGATCATCGCATCCGCAACACCTTGTCATTTCGACCGGAGCAGGACAGCTTCACCGTCCTGCGTAGTGGAGATACCTGCATTTGTCCGAACCAGCCAGGATCGCTCGTGGACCCGGCTCGCCGCAACAGCGGACGCTGCTACACCCTGCAGGCGACACCGAATTGATCCAAATCACCGACGCCGCTCTCGCCGACGCCGCCCGTCGCAGCGGCCCGCACCTCGTCTGCCATCCCGGTTGCACCCCGTGCTGCCACGGCGTTTTCGCCATCAGCAGCCTCGACGCCTCACGCCTCCAGGCCGGCCTCGTAACCCTGCAGCAGACCGACCCGCCCCGCGCGCGGCGCATTCAGCAACGCACCGCCGCCACCATCGCGAAGCTCGCCCCAGATTTCCCCGGCGATCCCGCCACCGGCCACCTCGCTACCGACGAAGCCTCCCAGGCGCGCTTCGAAGACTTCGCCAACGACGAGTCCTGCCCCGTGCTCGATCCCGCAACCGGCACCTGCGACCTCTACGCGCACCGCCCCATGACCTGCCGCGTCTTCGGCCCACCCATCTGGTCGGACGACGGCCTCGGCATCTGCGAACTCTGCTTCCAAAACGCAACCCAAACCGAGATCGAAGCGGCCGAAATGCACCTGCCCGACCCAGCTCTGGAGGCGGCCCTCACTGCCCCACTCGGCGACTGGACGACGATCATCCCGTTCGCCTTCAAACCTGATGATCGTTTGAATCAATCTCTCCCGGCGTAACAGACACCGTTGCGCATCGCCCGCCCCGAAGCGAAAACAACCCGTGCGCGATACTGGAAGCCGACCCTATGAAGTTTGAATTCCAGCCGCGCACCGGCCACCTCACCCTCGCCGTCACCGGCGCCAGCGGCTCCATCTTCGCCGCGGCCATGTTGCATCTGCTTGGTGCCGACGACCGCGTGCGCCGCGTCAGCCTGCTCGTCTCCGACCACGCCATGCGCGTCCTCGCCGAGGAGCACCGCCTGCCCGGCGGCCGTAGCAGCGTCTTTCAGGCGCTCCAGGAGCTCGCACCCGCGCCCGTCCAGAACCACCGCAAATTCGACCTGCTCGACAACGCCGATGTCGGCGCCGGCATAGCCAGCGGCAGCTATCCCTCAGACGGCATGATCGTGCTGCCCTGCTCCATGGGCACGCTCGCGTCCATCAGCCACGGCCTTTCAAACCGCCTCATCGAACGCGCTGCCGACGTTACGCTGAAGGAACGGCGTCCGCTCGTGCTTTGCGTACGCGAAACGCCGTTCCACCTCATCCATCTCCGCAACATGGCAACGGCCACCGAAGCAGGCGCGACCATCTTTCCCGTAATCCCCACCTTCTACAACCGCCCGGAGTCCGTGCAGGACATGGCGACCCAATTCTGCTGCCGCGTGCTCGCCCACCTCGGACTTGAACAGCCCCATGCGTACCGTTGGAAAGCAGAAGACCAAACTGGACCAGCCAGCGCCTAGCTTGTGCCAGGAAACATCTCGAAGGTACGAGAAAGCAAGGTTAGAGCATGGCGTCTCCCGGGGCAGAGCATGGAGTTTTCCCGGAAGGGCACAGCTTCAGCTGTGCCGTAATCGAATGCTCTCTCCCTCTTTTCGTCTGCTCGCCAAAGGCGAGCAGACGAAAACAACCCGAAACGACAGCTCGTTGGCACAGCGTTAGCTTTGCCCTTCCATCCCGAATGCCGCTATACCTACCGCTTCGGCGCCGGCATCACGGTCACGCTCGCCGGTGACGGCGGCTCCGCATCCAGAAAGTGCACAACGGATGGAATCCCCGTTGATGCGCACTCCGCAATCGCCAGGTGGCCGCAACCTCGCAGTTCCACCAGCACGGACTGCGGCACCATACTGTGCATGCGTTCCCCATCCGCCAGCGGCGTCAGTTTGTCTTCCGTTCCCCACACGATCAGCACCGGCATCTTCAGTCGATGCAGGCGAAAGTCCAGGATTTCGCGGCCGTCCAGCATGCTGCTCAGCGAGCTATCCACAAACCACTTCCCTCGCTCAAAATTGCGCAGGAGGCCCGGAATCGCGAACGAAGGCACGCGCACATAGTGGCGGTTTGGTTCGATTCGATCGACCAGCTGATCGAATTCTGCCTGGTTCGAAGGGCTAAAGAGCGAAATGGGAAAATCGATTGTCATGTACACGCCGGCTGAATCAAACAGCAGCAGCCGGCGCACCTTCGCCGGCTCGTCCAAAGCAAGCTTCGCCGCGATCCAACCACCCATCGACCAGCCGCCCACATCGGGCTGCTTCAGGTGCAGCGTGTCAATAAATCCGGAGACGATGCGCTCCTCCGTCGACAAGGACGCGTCCCCGTGGAACGGCTTGTCCGATCGTCCATACCCCAGCAGGTCCAGCGCATATACGTGATAGCCGTGACGCGCCAGCGCCGGAATCAACGCCGCCCAGTCGCTTGCGCGCGCACCCAGGCCGTGAACCAGCACCACCGGCTTGTCCTCCGCCCCATGTTGTTGCGGTGCGGCCTCCAGGTAGTGAATGCGATGCCCGTCCACCAGCACCTCGCGATGGTGAACCCCCGTCTTGAACAGGTACGCGTCCGTCACGCGCTCGATCAGCCAAAACGGTGCAAAGTAGACCAGCAAGGCCCCGCCCAGCGCAAACGACAGCGCAAACACCAGGCCGACCGTCAGCAGCCTGCGCCGGGTCGCCCGCCTCACCGCAGCGGCTTTCCGAACTCTTCGGATGACACGGTGTGCGCCAGGCCGAAACGCCCGCCGTCGTACTTGTCCGGCCCCTGCAGCGTGCCAATGGCAAGGAGCGAAACCACCCAGTAGCTCAGCGGCAGGCGCAGCACTTCGTGAACGCGCTCCTGCTCGAATCCTTCCATCGGTGCCGTGTCATAGCCCATCGTCTCCGCGGTCAGCATCATGAACCCCGCCGCCAGCGATACCTGCTTATTGAGCCAGCCATGCATCTGGTCGCGCGTCAGCATCGATAGGTAGCTCTCAACATGGCTCTTCAACTGCGCCGCATAACTCTCCGGCATGCCGCCGGCCAGGCCCATCCGGATGATCTCGTCCGCGTCGCGGCGCCAGCTATCCGAGTCGCCGCAGCAGGCAATCACCACCGAGGCTTCCTCCACCTTCGCCTGGTTAAAGCAGGCTCCGCGCAGTTTCCGTTTCTGCTCCGGCGACTGCACCACCACAAAGCGCCACGGCTGCACGTTATATCCGGACGGCGCCGCCATCCCCGCCTCAAGAATGCGCCTTAAATCCTCGGCAGGCATCGGCGCGCCATCAAACGATGGCGTTGAGCGCCGCTCCTGAATCGCCTGCTCAAGCGTTTTGATTTCGCTCATACCACCTTTCATTCTACGAAGAGACGCGCCGGTTGACGAACCTCACGCCGGTCGCGACGCCCTCAACGCAGGCTGCTGACCGGCTCCTCACTGACATAAGGAGGACCACTCGCCGGCTCGGCGTATACCCATACCCCGTGAACATCGTCGCGCAGTTCAGGATACGCAGCCAGCAGTGCCGCCGCCGCACGCTGGTTGCGCGCGCGCGCTGCAACCGGGTCTGCAATGGTATCCGCACTGTAGTGCATGGCAATGTCGATGCGGTCTCCACCCAGTGAATCATCCGGTGCCAGCGCCGTCACACGGTACTCCGTGCCGTCCTTTGCTTTCACGATCAACGGTGTGCCCTGCCCCAGGCCTCCTGACAGCGCCGCTGGCGCAGATTTGCCCTGTTCCTCCTGCAACTGCTCCAGGTGCGAGCTGGACACAAATGCTGCTGGCCGAAGCAGCCGCTCCGCCTCGGAATAGTTCAGCCACGCGTTCCAGTTCTGCCGCTTTGCCGCATCGGTCCGCGCAGCTTTCCAGTACCAGATGCCGTCATGTCCAGCGGCCGTCGTCACCCTCGGGAAAAAGCCTCCCAACTGCCACGTGCCCGCGCTCTCTTCTCGCAGCAACAGCGTCAACTGGTACGGTGGTTGCGCTTTGGGCGCGTCCAGCACCGCCAGGCCGTATCGCCCGGGCGGCAGTGCCTGGAACGAGAACACCGTCGATTGCGATCCGCCGTTCAAATTGCAGAAGAACTGTGTGTCCGCCGGCTTTGCATTCGGACCGCTTGCGCGCGCGTCCAAAATCCATAAGGTGTCCGGCACAAAGGTAGCGCCTGTCAGGTGCGGTGCCGCCGAGGCAATCGCATTCGCGATGCCGGCAAAGTTCTGCGCCACGTCCGGCAACGTCTGCTGCCGCACCGCATTGCTGTCATTCGCCTGCACCGCCGAGGCAATCCCCGTCGCAGACCGCAGCAGCGCAGTCCGGTCCGCCGTCTGCATCTTTGACTGCGTCGTACACTGCTGCGCGCCGGCCATCGCACCGGTGCCCAGCAGGCTGGCCGCTGCTGCAAACAATCCCCATCTCTTCATGCTGCCTCCGCTGCCGCGCTCCGAGCGTGCAAATCACACGCACATCGCGGCGCTTTCCTGCGCTCCCGCGTCTATGCTGAATGAGACGCAACTCCGTTGCAAGAGGCGGCATGATCCATCCGGCCAGGCAACTCGGTGTACTCGCGGTGGGTATCGCCCTTGCTGCGCCCGGTACGCTCCCCGCCCAGGCCTCTCTGCCCGCGACCGCACCCACCAGCATCACGCCGTCCCAGTTGCCCTCAGCAAATCCGGCTGTGCCCCGTGGGCAGGCCAGCATCCGCTGGGACGGCCACCTTCTACAGATCACCGCATCCGGCGAAAGCCTTGGGCAGGTACTCAGGGAGGTCGCGGCACGCGCCGGCATTCACATCACCGGCAACACGCCTGACGACCGCATCTTCGGCACCTACGGTCCAGCGCCGCTGGTTGACGTCCTATCGGATCTGGTCGGCGGCCTTCCCGTCAACATGCTGTTCGTCGAACGCACCAGCGGCAAACCGGCTCAACTGACCTTCACCGCCCGCAATGGCGGCCCCACCCCGCCCGGAATCCCTTTGCAGCAGGATCAGGTCGCGCAGCAGCCAACGCCACCACCGCCGTCGTACCCTGCCACACCTCCGCAGCAACCTGCTCCGAGCGCAATCAGTTCTGGCGCGGAACCCGTTGGCGGAATCCCCGTTGGCGCAGCACAGCCAGCAAACCCGAGCGCCACCACCAATCCGGCCTCGCCGAATGGCGTCAAAACACCGCAGGAAATCTTTGAGCAGTTACAGCGGCTGCGTGCGACATCAGGCGCACCGCGGTAATCCTGCCCTTACCGCTAAGCGCGCGCCACAAGCCCCTGCGCGGCTTCCTGCCGCGCGGCCCCCTGCTGCGCCCTCTGCTGCGCCACCTGCATCGAGTGGATGCGGAGCAGCTTAAACATGCCCAGGCACATGCCATAGGCAAGCAAAACTCCGCCCGCCAGGGCTGAAAATACCACGCAGAGAAGTACCACGGTCGTCACAAGCTGCTCCTGTCCATTCGTCAAAACGCAGAGCAGAAGGCGCTGCGTACCCGGCTACGGTCGTACCTTCTGCCGAAGCTCCATTGCAGTGTGCCCGTCCGTCGCGAGCCGCGGAAGTGACACTCTGGGTACGTTCCCTTTCTGGAAAACAGGAGACGCTTCCCTGCCGGCGCGTCCCACCCCATGGCAACTCCACAAGGCCAGGCGCCGCGATGCCGTATCCTAATCCTTGCGGCTTCGTGCCTTTCCCGCGCACACGGGCCCGCCCCCAAACCATGAGTGTGTCGCACATTACCGTGCGTGGCGCCCGCCACCACAACCTGAAAAATATCGACGTCTCCATCCCGCGTAACTCGCTCACGGTGGTCACCGGCCTGTCCGGCTCGGGCAAGAGCTCGCTCGCCTTTGACACCATCTACGCCGAGGGCCAGCGCCGCTACGTCGAAACCCTCTCCGCTTACGCCCGCCAGTTCCTCGATCAGATGGAGCGGCCCGACGTCGACAGCATCGACGGCCTCTCGCCCGCCATCTCCATCGAGCAGAAAACCACCTCCCGCTCGCCGCGCTCCACCGTCGGCACCATCACCGAAATCTACGACTACTTGCGCCTGCTCTGGGCTTCGGTTGGCAAGCCCCACTGCCCCAAGTGCGGCCACGAGATCTCCCGCCAGTCCGCCGACCAGATCGTCGAGCGCATCGTCGCGCTCTCCCCCGGCGAACGCATCACCATCTATGCCCCGCTCGTCCGCGGCCGCAAAGGCGAGTTCCGCGAAGATCTCGAAGCTCTCGACCAGCAGGGCTTCCGCGCCCGCGTCGATGGCGAAATGATCGAAATTACCGAGGGCATGCGCCTCGAAAAGCGCAAAAACCACACTGTCGAAGCCGTGGTCGATCGCGTCCTGCTTAAACCCGGCCCAGACGGCAAGCCCGACACCCGCCGCCTCGAAGCCTCCGTCCAAAAAGCCCTGCAAATGGCCAAGGGCCTCGTCATCATCGCCATTCAAGGCCCGCACGGCGGAACCGACGAAACCCTCTACAGTTCTTCCATGGCCTGCCCCGACTGCGGCATCAACGTCCCCAAACTTGAGCCGCGCTCCTTCTCTTTCAACTCCACCTACGGCGCCTGCCCGGAGTGCAACGGCCTCGGCTCCATCTACGACTTCGACCCCGCAAAGACCATCACCGACTGGTCCAAGCCCCTGCTCGACGGCGCCATGGGCCCCGGCTCCGGCTCCGCCTACCTCCTCCGCCTCATCAAGCTCTTCGCTGACAAAAACAGGATCAATCTCAAGCTCCCCTTCGAAGATCTGCCCGAACAGCACCAGAAGCTCCTGCTCTACGGTCCGCCGCGCAACGAGGCCGGCCGGACCGGCTTCCACGGCATCTTCGGTTACCTACGCGACACGCTCGAGGAATCGAAATCCGATACCTTCCGCGAGTACTACATGCAGTACATGTCCGCGACCGAGTGCCCCGCCTGCGCCGGCAAGCGCCTCCGCCCCGAGTCCCTCGCCGTCCGCGTCGCTGGCCAGTCCATCAGCGATTTCACCTCGCTCCCGCTCGAACGCGCCCTCTCCACCGCGCAGCACTTCAGCTTCATCGGCCGCGACAAGCTCATCGCCGACCGCCTCCAGCGCGAAGTCATCGAGCGCCTCGAGTTCCTCAACGCCGTCGGCCTCAGCTATCTCTCCCTGAATCGCAGCGCCGCCACCATCTCTGGCGGCGAAGGCCAGCGCATCCGCCTCGCCACCCAAATCGGCTCGCGCCTCCGCGGCGTTCTCTACGTCCTCGACGAACCCTCCATCGGCCTGCACCAGCGCGACAATCAGAAGCTCATCGCCGCCATGGAAAACCTCCGCGACCTCGGCAACACCGTCCTGGTCGTCGAACACGACGAGGACACCATCCGCAAGGCCGACTACGTCCTCGACCTCGGCCCCGGCGCCGGCAAAAACGGCGGCGCGCTCATCGCCGCGGGCACACCCGAACAGGTCGCCGCCACCCCCGGTTCCCTCACCGGCAAGTACATGTCCGGCGAACTCGACATCCGCTCCAACGACGCGCCCCGCGCTTTGAGCGGCCGCGTCATCACGGTCGAAGGCGCCCGCGCCCACAACCTCCAGAACGTCACTGCCACCTTCCCGCTCGGCGTCCTCACCGTAGTCACCGGTGTCTCCGGCTCAGGCAAATCCACCCTCGTCAACGACATTCTCTACCGCTCGCTCGCCAAACAGCTCTACCGCTCCAAGGAAGAACCCGGCGCGCACAAAAGCATCACCGGCACTGACCAGCTCGACAAGATTGTCCAGATCGACCAGTCCCCCATCGGCCGCACGCCCCGCTCCAACCCCGCCACCTACACCGGCGTGTTCTCCGCCATCCGCGACCTGTTTGCCATGCTGCCCGAATCGCGCGAGCGCGGCTACAAACCCGGCCGCTTCTCCTTCAACGTCCAGGGCGGTCGCTGCGAGGCCTGCCAGGGCGATGGCCAGCGCCGCATCGAAATGAACTTCCTGCCCGACGTCTACGTCCTCTGCGAGGTCTGCAACGGCCGCCGCTACAACCAGGAAACGCTCTCGGTCAAGTTCAACGGCTACTCCATCGCCGACGTCCTCGACCTGCAAATCTCCGACGCGCTCGAGATCCTCAAGGACATCCCCAACGTCAAGGGCAAGCTGCAAACCCTCGTCGACGTCGGCCTCGGCTACATCCACCTCGGCCAGTCCGCCACCACGCTCTCCGGCGGCGAGGCGCAGCGCATGAAGCTCGCCAAGGAGCTCTCAAAACGCCAGACCGGCCGCACCCTCTACCTCCTCGACGAGCCCACCACCGGTCTTCATTTCGACGACGTCCGCAAGCTCCTCGAAGTCCTGCAGCGCCTCACTGACCTCGGCAACTCGATCATCATCATTGAGCACAACCTCGACGTGATCCGCAACGCCGACTGGCTCATCGACATGGGCCCCGAGGGCGGCGAAGGCGGCGGTACCGTCGTCGCCGAGGGCACACCCGAGCAGCTCGCAGAAGTAGCCGCGTCCCACACCGGCAGCTTTCTGGCGAGGCATTACGCCGAGCGCCCCGCCAGCCGTCGCGCCCCCGCACCCGCCTACGTCGAACCCGTCGTCGTCTCGACCGTCGTGGCGAACCCGACCAAGTTCACGCCGTCTGTGGAAGAACGCAACGCCCGCCGCAAAGCCGCCGCAAAACAGGCCGCCGCGAAAAGCAAAGCGAAGAAAGCAGCCCGAGCCGCCGGCGAACCCGCCAGCACCGGGCCCGCGACCCGCACCCGCACACCACGCACGACCGCCCAGGATCGCGCCGCATGACCCTCCACACGGTCCAATCACCGCCAACGCGACGTGCCCCACCTTCGCCGCGCCCTTTGCGGCTAAGGTGGGCGAAGCGCCACCGCCCCATGTGCCCCACCTTTGCAGCGCTCTCTGCGGAGGAGGTGGGCGGAGCGCCACGATCTCACGTGCCCCATTTTTCGCGCGCTCTTTGCGCGAAAAACGCGCTTCCGCATCGCAGAACCCTGCACCTCGCCGCTGCCGGTGAAGATCTTCCGTCGAGGGCTAAATGACACCTCCTCCAACCGGCGCGCCAGAGCACGAGCCCGACTTTACCGGCTGGAGCCCCGCACTCCATCTCGAAACGCAACGCCTCCCACGCCAGCCCCACGCCGGCTCTACCCTGATCGTCCTCGCGCTTTTCGGCCTCAGCATGCTGGTCACGGGTTCCATCGGTGTCTTACTCGCCCGCAAGCTGCACCGCCTTCCCGCAGGCGCCCTCGGAGCCTACGACCACCCGCTGCTCAGCATCGTTATCGAGTTCTTCGCCTACGGGCTCACCGCTGCCTGCGCGTACCCTCTGCTGCGTGCCTTCTGGCATCGCCCAGTCGGCCCCACTCTCCAGATGAACTGGCCGGCTGCCCGCGCCCGCGCCCCGCTCCTGGTCGGCGGCGGTCTCATCCTCGCCATCCTCGCGCAAGTTGCTGCCGCGCGCATGTCCCTGCCCAAAAACATGCCGATCGACAACTTCTTCCACCGCTCGCGCGACGTGTGGATCATGGCAATCTTCGGCACCCTCATCGCTCCGCTCGCCGAAGAGATTCTCTTCCGCGGCTTCCTGCTCAAAAGCTTTGCCATCGCGTTCGACTGGACCCGACAGTTCTTCGGCCCCGGACCCAACTCAGCCGAGCGCGTCTTCTGGCGCGACACCGACGAAACCAGCCGTGCCGCATGGATCTTCGGCGCGGTCCTCTCCAGCGCCCTCTTCGCCGCCATGCACGCCGCCCAGCTCGGCTGGGCCTGGAACGCCGTCGCCGTCCTCAGCATCGTCGGCCTCATCCTCGCCGCCGTCCGCATCCGCATGCGCTCGGTATGGGCCTCCTCTCTGGTTCACATGGGCTACAACGGCTTTCTCTTCCTCCTCGTCTTCTTCGCCACAGACGGCTTCCGCCACCTCGACAAAATCGCCCGCTAATTAAGCGGCGGACTTGCCGTGATTGGGTCGTCAGTCTTCCCCCGTGTCATCCTGACCAAAGCGCATCCTGACCAAAGCGAACGATCCGCTTTCTTCTCGGACTGCCAACACTCTGTCATTTCGACCGAAGCACCCACAGCTTCATCGTGGGTGCGGAGTGGAGAAACCTGCATTTCCAGCGCGAGTGCGAAGCACTCGCCCGAACCGGAGTTCCGTACGCATTGTCATTTCGACCGGAGCAGGACAGCTTCATCGTCCTGCGTAGCGGAGAAACCCGTATTTCTACGTCCGACTGCGAAGCACGGCTCGACCGGGCATGCCACACTAACCCCATGCCCGACGACCGCTCCGCCCTGCTCAGCATCCTCGCCCGGAAATCCTTCCGCCTGGGCGACTTCACCCTGTCGAGCGGCGCCAAAAGCGACTACTACATCGACTGCCGCACCACCACCCTCGATGCCGAAGGCGGACGCCTCTCGGGCCTCGTCCTCCTCGACCTCCTTCGCCAAAACAACATCGAAGCCGAAGCCGTAGGCGGCCTGACCATGGGCGCCGACCCGCTCGTCTCCAACCTGGCCACCGCCACCGCCTACGCCCGCCTCGCCGACCCAAGCGCTCCTCTGCTCCAAGGCTTCCTCGTCCGCAAAGCGCAAAAGACACACGGCACCGGTCGCCAGATCGAAGGCCACGTCCGCGCCGGCGCCCGCGTCGTCATCGTCGACGACGTCTGCACCACCGGCGGCTCCGCTATCACCGCCATCGAAGCCGCCGAGGCCGCCAACATGACCGTCGCCGCTGTCCTCTGCCTCGTCGACCGCGAACAGGGCGGCCGCCAAAACATCGAAGCCGCCATGCCCAACGCACCCTTCCTCTCCGCCTTCACCGCCTCCGACGTCCGCGCCGAAAAACTCCGGCAACAGGCAGGCTAAGCCTCAACCTCGGTCACCTCCGCCGAGCTGCTCCGCACCGTCAGCCGAAACTTACCGCATCCCGGGCACGCCCGTCCCTGCGGTTCAACACCTGCGAACTCAGAAACACCTTGCCGCACCCGGGACACGCAACCGCCGCATTGTTGCCGTACCAGTCCTCGTCCTTGCCCAGTGCGTTCTTGTCCAGCGATCTCATCGGCACAGCCTAACAGCTTTCGCCCTTTCATCGCCTACACTTAAGCGATGCTGCGCGCCTCCGATCCCGACCTCCCCAACACCGCCGCCGCACTCCGCCGCGAACTCAAAGCCCGCAATCTCGTCCGCTGCACCAGCTACGAACACGAACTCTCCTCCGCCGAAATCCCCTCCGTTCTCTACGCCGAAGACACATACCAAAACCACGGCAACTTCTACCCACCCGCCTACCGCCGCATCCTCGCCAACCCAGCCTGGCGAGCCCGCCTCAACAAGGCCTACACCGCCTCCGCCCGCATCCCTCACCAGCACAGCCGCACCCGCCGCGAGCTCGACACCGCAACCAGCTCCGACGCCCTGCTCATGAGCATCTTCTGCGCCCCCGGCACCCTCCGCAGCAAGCGCCTCCAATCCCTCCTGAACCTTGGCCCCAAACCGCACCTCACCTTCGGCCACCGCACTCGCATCCCGCTCACCGGCGGCTACGACGACCGCACCGAAGCCGACCTCCAGATCACCACTGCCGACCAAACCCTCCTCATCGAAGCCAAGCTCACCGAAACCGGCTTCCAAACCGCCCGCCCCGCCCTCCTCGCCCGCTACCCCGCTTTCGAGTCCACCTTCGACACTGCCCGCCTCCCCCGCAACGGCCGCAACGACTTCCTCGGCTACCAGCTCATCCGCAACATTCTCGCCGCCGACCACCACAGCGCCCGCTTCGCCCTCCTCGCCGACAGCCGCCGCCCCGACCTCCACGAACAAGCCTTCCGCATCTTCGCCGCCGTAAACGCAGCCGGCCTCCGCAGCCGCCTCCACCTCATCACCTGGCAGGAACTCGCCGCCACACTCTCGAAGCCCCTCCAGCATTTCCTCGCCACCAAGTACGGCATCGCCGCCCACGGCTGACCCGCCGTCAAGGGCCAAAAGCCCGTCCCCATACCAGAATAGGGCGCAGCCCTAGGTAGCGAAACCGTGGGCAAACAGAGCGCTGAAGGCGCGACCCATAGCCATGCCGCGGCGCTCCCCGCGTAAACTAAACCACGATGATTCCCACACTCGAATGGACCGATGAAGGCGTCCGCTTCCTCGATCAAACCAAGCTCCCGCTCGAAACCACCTACGTCCTCGCCACCACCTCTGACGAAGTCGCCACCGTCATCCGCGACATGATCGTCCGCGGCGCTCCGGCCATCGGCGTCTCCGCCGCCATGGGCATGGCCCTCGGCATCAGCCGGTCCACAGCCACCACCGTCGACGCGCTCACCCCCGAGGTCGACCACATCGCCGCCGTCCTCGCCGCCACCCGCCCCACCGCCGTCAACCTCTTCTGGGGCATCGCCCGCATTCACGACCTCTACAAACGCCTCGTCGCCGAAACCGCAGACCAGCCCGAAGCCGACCGCCTCCGCATCATCAAGCAAAAAGTCGTCGCCGAGGCCCAGCAGGTCTACACCGAAGACATCGAAACCTGCCGCACCATGGGCCGCGTCGGTCAGGACCTTCTGCCCCGCGAAGGCACTGTCCTCACCCACTGCAATGCCGGCGCCCTCTGCGCCGCAGGCTACGGCACCGCACTCGGCGTCATCCGCGCCGCGGTCGAGGCCGGTGCCGACATCCACGTGCTCGCCGACGAGACCCGCCCCTACCTCCAGGGCGCGCGCCTCACCGCCTGGGAACTCCTCCAGGACAACATCCCCACCACCGTCCTCTGCGACAACATGAGCGGCGCGCTCATGCGCCAGGGCCGCGTCCAGGCCGTCATCGTCGGCGCCGACCGCATCGCCGCCAACGGCGACGTCGCCAATAAAATCGGCACCTACACCGTCGCCGTCCTTGCGAAGGAACACAACATCCCATTCTTCGTCGCCGCACCCTGGTCCACCGTCGACATCGCCACCGCCACCGGCGACGGCATCCCCATCGAGCAGCGATCCGCCCGCGAAGTCACCCACAGCAACGGCAAGCAGATGACCCCCGACGGCGTCGGCATCGAAAACCCCGCCTTCGACGTGACCCCCAGCAAATACGTCACGGCTATCATCACCGAACGCGGCATCCTCCGCGCCCCCTACAACGACTCGATTGCTGCCATGACCGCGCAATCTGCTTGATAGAAGCATGGGTGTTGCGTTTCAAATCTTCGTATGTGGGCTGGCCCTTGTAGGTGTATTCCGGGCGGTTCGTAGCGCTTACCGCGCCCCAACACCTTCACTATGCGTACTAACGTTGCTGAGCAGTCTGTTGGCGACCCTGGGTGTCGTTTCCTTCTTGGGCGGCGGCCTTTTTGCGAACGGCATCGTGAAGGTCTCACCTAAGCTCAATTGGCCCGCTGGTCACGCCAATCACGTCGTCAGCACAACGGATGGCACCCACGCTGTCGGTTTGGAGAATTTAGGCCGGATCCAGGTATACAGCCCCACATGGAAGTTTTTGCAAGGATGGCAGATCGATGCGGAAGGTGGCGACTTCAGCATCGTCCCTCAAGCCAATAAAGAGCTATACGTGTACACCGCCCGATCGAAAATGCTCTTTGTCTACTCGGAATGCGGAGCACTCATACGTTCTGGTTCTTATGAGCAGGAATTTGCGGATGTCCCGAAAGGAGATGTAGTGAATGTGCCCACTCCATGGTTCCTTTGGCCATTCTCTAGTCCATTCACGTGCTGGGCACTCGCTGTGGTAGGTACAGGACTCACAGCAGTTCTGAAACGCTTCGGTCCGAACCAATCCATAACAGCCCCTCTGTTGTAAGCAGGCAGGGAAGAACGTTAGCGCAACCCGCATGCTCCAGACGGCCTCACACTCCACATGGCGGCCACTAAAGCATCCACCCGCGCGCACAAAGAAGCCGACCTCGCCAAAAAAGCCGGCGACGAAGTCGATGCCCAACTCGCGCGCTACCAATCCATGCGCGACTTCGAAGTCACCGCCGAACCCTCCGGCGGCAGCGCAAAGAAATCAGCCGCAAGGAAAACCGCGCCGAAGAACACCGCCCCCAACACCGGCCTCTCCGCCCTCCCCTTCGTCATCCAGAAGCACGCCGCCACCCGCCTCCACTACGATTTCCGCCTCGGCTGGCACGGCGTCCTGAAAAGCTGGGCCGTCGCCAAAGGCCCCAGCTACGACGTCCACGACCGCCGCCTCGCCGTCCAGGTTGAGGATCACCCCATGGAGTACGGCGGCTTCGAGGGCATCATACCCCGCGGCCAGTACGGCGGCGGCACCGTCATGGTTTGGGACCAGGGAACCTGGGAGCCGCACGTCGACGTCGACGAAGGCCTTCGCAAAGGCTCGCTCAAGTTCGCCCTGAACGGCACCAAAATGCACGGCAATTGGACGCTCGTCCGCATGGGCGGTCACGCCGCGCAGGAGGGCAAGCCCAACTGGCTCCTCATTAAGGAACACGACGAATTCGAGCGTGCTCCCGGCCAGCCCTGCATCACCGAGGAGTTGCCCAACTCCGCCGTCACCGGCCGCTCCCTCGAACAGATTGCCGAGGCCGAAACCCACGTCTGGAACTCCAAGGAAACCGCCGGCGAGGGCCAGGCCTGGTACCGCCAACGCGCCCGCGCCGCCGACCAGGCCTCAAGCGCCCACGCAGCACCCAGCGAATCGCCTGGTCTCAACCAAGGTCCTGGTACAGCACGTACTACCCCAGTTGTGTCATTTCGACCGGAGCGCCCACAGCTTCACCGTGGGCGCGCAGTGGAGAAACCTGCTTCTGGTGTCGCCGCGAAATCAACGGCAGCCTACCGAGATACCAGTGCCCCACCTTCGCCGCAGGCTAAGGTGGGTTCCACAAACACCGAATCCGCCGCACTCGTCAAACTCCCCAAGGAATCCCTCCCCGAATTCCTCAAACCCCAACTCGCCGCCGAGGTCGAAGAACCACCCACCGGCGAAGACTGGCTCCACGAACTCAAGCTCGACGGCTACCGCATGCAGGCCCGCAAGCAGGGAAAAACCGTCCAAATGCTCACCCGCACCGGTCTTGACTGGACCCATCGCGTCAAACCCATTGCCGTCGCCATCGGGCGCATCGCGGCGCAGAACGCCATTCTCGACGGCGAGGTCGTCGTCCTTGACGCCGAAGGCCTTTCCTCGTTCGCGCGCCTCCAGGCCTCCTTCGAGAAAGGCGAATCACACCCGCTTACCTACTTCGCCTTCGACCTGCTCCACCTCAATGGCCACAACACCCGCGACCTCCCGCTGATTGACCGAAAAGATCTCCTCCGCCAAGTCCTCGGCGAGGACGCCGAGGACCTTCGCCTCTCCGAGCACATCACCGGTGACGGTGCCGCCGTCTTCCACAAAGCCTGCGAGCTCCACGCCGAGGGCACCATCTCCAAGCGCGCCACCGGGAAGTACGCCCCGGGCCGCGGCCATGCCTGGGTCAAATCGAAGTGCCTGCACGAGCAGGAGTTCGTCATCGGCGGTTGGAAAGACCTTTCCAACGGCACTCGCGGCATCGGCTCGCTCCTGCTCGGCTACTACGACGACCAAGGCAAACTCATCTACGCCGGCAAGACCGGCACCGGCTACACCCAGAAAACGCACAAGCTGCTGCGCGACCTGCTCGACCCACTCGAGCAGAAATCTTCACCCTTCGCCGCCATCCCGAGTGAAGCCCGCCGCAACGCTCACTTCGTCCAGCCCGAACACGTCGCCCAGGTCCGCTTCGCCACCTGGACCGGCGAAAACCAGCTCCGCCAGGCCGCCTACCTCGGCCTGCGCGAGGACAAGCCCGCCCGCGACGTTCGCAAGGAAGAGGCCGCACCCACCCCCAAGCGCGACAAACACGCCGACTCCTCCCCAGTGCCTGATATTTCGACAGCAGAGCCGGACAGGCATACAGCAGAGCCTCACAGGCTCGCAGCAGAGCCGGACCTCTCCACTAAGTTGTCATTTCGACCGGAGCGCCCACAGCTCCACCGTGGGCGCGGAGCGGAGAAACCCGCATCTGGTTCCAGCACGAGTGCCAAGCCGGAGACATCCGCTACGCTTCAACCTTCCGCAGCTGCATCGCGGAAAGGCGGGGTCAGCGCAACGACCAAAACCGGCGGTTCACAAGCATCTCCGAAGCCACTCCCGATCCCAAACATCCGCCTCACTCACCCGAAAAAGATCGTCGACCCCGAAACCGAAATCACCAAAGAACAATTCGCTCAATATCTCTTCGCCGTCGCGGACCGCATGCTGCCCCACATCGCCGATCGCCCGCTGTCTCTCGTCCGCTGCCCGGAAGGATCCAGCAATCAGTGCTTCTACCAGAAGCACGTCAATCACATGCTTCCACCGGGCATCGGCTCCGTTATGGTGGCTGACAAAAAGGGCGGCCCACCCGAACCGTACATCACGCTGAACACCGTCGAGGCACTGACCGGACTGGCGCAGATGACCGTGCTCGAAATTCACCCCTGGGGCTCCACCAACCAGCACCTCGAACGACCGGACCGCATCGTCATCGACCTTGATCCCGACGAGTCGCTGCCCTGGTCGCAGGTGACCGAGAGCGCAAATGAAGTCCGCACACGCCTGAAAAAGCTGGGCCTCAAATCATTTGTCAAAACCACCGGCGGCAAGGGCCTCCACATCGTCTTCCCCGTGGTGCCAAAGTATGACTTCCGCATCATGAAAGCCTGGGCGCACGGCTTCGTGATGCAAATGGAGCGCGAGAACCCTCGCCTTTATCTGACAAAGATGACCAAGGCCGCGCGCACCGGCAAAATCTATCTGGATTACCTGCGCAACGAGCGCGGCGCCACCGCTGTCGCGCCGTACAGTATGCGTTCGCGCCCCGGCCTGCCGGTCAGCGTGCCGCTGGACTGGAAGGAACTGGGAGATTCACAGCGCCCGCGCTTCACCATCGCAAGCTTTGCAAGCGAATGGCGCGGCCGCTTGAAACGCGATCCCTGGAAAAACATCGCCGGACTTCAGCAGACCCTGTCCCGTGAGATCGTGGAACGCTTCGCAGGCAAACTCTAGAAATTCAAAAAGCTGTCAAGCTCCTGTTCAAGCTAAATCCAACGCCAAGAACCGTTTACGGCTGACATGGTATTTCCCGCACTTTAGTAAACTAGAAAAACAGCAAAAAGAGCCGGAGAGAGGGCCTCCGGCTCTTTTTGCATTTGTACCGTCAGGAAAACGCCTAAGTTGCACCACCGCAGGAACTTACAACTAAGTTCCTGCGGTGGAAGAACTTACACCTTAGCCGCCGAACTAAGTCCCATTAATTGAAGAACTTGAATTTCTTGACCCAGGGGGTAGGGTCACTTCTGCACGCCGAAGCTGAAGATGGTTTCGGAGCGCATGGTGTGGCCAGGGTCGAGTTCCGTGGTCGGGAATTTCGGGTGGTTGGGCGAGTCCGGAAAGTGCTGAGTTTCAAAGCACATGCCGCCGCGGTACGCGTACTTCTGTCCGCCGGTGCCGGTGATCGCGCCCTCTTTCAGGAAGTTGCCGGTGTAGAACTGGACGCCGGGCTGGGTCGTGGTAACGGTCAGCGTGCGGCCGCTGGTTGGATCGACAGCCTTGGCAGCAAGCTTCATCGTACCGTTGGGACCGTTGAGGACCCAGTTGTGGTCGTAGCCGCCGGCGATCTTGAGCTGGTCGTTGGTGGCGTCGATGCGTTCCCCAATGGTGTGCGGCGTGCGGAAGTCGAATGGCGTGCCGGCGACGCTGGGAAGTTCACCGGTAGGAATCAGCACATCGGTGACTGGCGTGTAGCGGTCGGCATTGATCGTGAGCCGCGTGTTGAGAATGGTGCCGTTGCCCTCGCCCGCCAGATTGAAGTACGAGTGGTTCGTCAGGTTCAGGACGGTCGGTTTGGTCGTCGTGGCGGTGTACTCGATGCGCAGGTCGTGGCCGTGCAGCGTGTAGCGCACGTGCGCGGTCAGCTGGCCGGGGTAGCCCTGGTCGCCGTCGGGCGAGACCAGCGTCAGTTCGACACCCATCGGGACTTCCTTGGCACTCCAAACCCGGTTGTCAAAGCCATCGGTGCCGCCGTGCAGAGACTGTCCGTTGTTGTTGACCGGCACATGGTACGTCTGGCCGTTCAGTGCGAATTCACCCTTGGCGATGCGGTTGCCGTAGCGGCCGACGACGGCACCGAAGTACGTGTCGCGATCGGCGAGATAGCCGGCGAGGTCCGGGTGGCCGAGCACCACATCGGCTTCCTTGCCGTTCTTGTCGGGCGCGATCACGCTCTGGATGCGGGCGCCATAGGTAATCACCTTCACCGTGATGGCGGCGTCCTTCAGCGTGTACATATCGACGGCCTTGCCATCTTTGGTGGTGCCGAATGGGGTCTTGGTAACTTGGGCGTTGGCCGTCATGGCGAGCAGTCCTGTCAGCAGCAGAGCGCGAAGAGTCATTGGTGTCCTTAGAGTGTGCCCCGGTCCGAAGCGGGCGACGCTCACCAGCGTATCGCGAGTGGACGATTTCTGGCTTGCACTGCCGGTCATGAGTGGCAACGGGCACGGTTAAGGCCGATGCCAGCGAGGGTTAGTCGTCGTCATCGTCGCCGCCGTATTTCATGGCAGCTTTGACGAGTGGACCGGGTGCGAGAACCTTGTCTTCACCGGGATAGGGGCGATTCCAACCTGTAGTTGCATACCAGGTGACGTGGTTCAGGAAGTTCGGATCAACCGAGTCGGCCTTGTCGTACTTGCCTTTCATGACCTTGGCGGTTGCCTTGAGCCACTCCTTCTCAACGGGCGTGTAGGCCGCCGCGCCAACCTGCAGTTCGGGTCCTTGATCGAGAGGAATGGTGGCGGGCACGCAGTCATACGGCGTGAGGTCGGCCTTGTCCTGAAAGGCGTCGAACATGGGCGAAGCGACCAGGTCGAACTGCGTCAGCGGCTTTGCGCCCAAGATGTTTTCGATGGTGCGGTTGATGTTTTCCGCGGTGTAGGTGGTGTGAATCGCCCTGCCCTGGCCCGGTGCCTGCGGTGCAACGGTATAAGGGCTTACGACATAGACCGGCTGGCGATGGCCGTCGACATGATCGGTTCCAGCCTGCGAATCATCCTCTTCGACGAAGACGGCGGACTTGTCCCAGACCTTGCTGTGGCTGATGGCCTCGATCATGCGGCCAAGCGCCAGGTCGTTGTCGGCCTGGTAGTTGAGCGGATAGGGATGACCCTTCGACGTGCCGGCGGTGTGATCGTCCGGGAGCCACAGGATGGTGAGGTTCGGAACTTGGTTAGCCGCGTCCATTCGCTTGAACTCCTTGATCCAGTAGTCGGCGCGGTACTGGTCGGGAATATCGAGGTTGAACGGCGGGAAGTGTGGGTCCATGATCTTTGCCGCGGACGGGATGGCGGAGGTGACATGGATGGCGTCGTCGGGCACGATGCAATCGGAAACGGGCGCCTTGCCTTCCTTGCAGAGTGAGGTTTTGTAGAAATCAGTCCAGGTGTAGTTCGAGCCGTCTGCCTTGCGCGCGACAGTGGTGTCGCTGCTCCACTCGCCGTACATCCGGGCGGTCATGCCCATGGCGGCGACCTCGGTCCAGAGGAAACCCCTGGGTGTGTTGGTGAGCGCATCGTCTGCCTCGCCGCCAGGGTAGGAACGGATCCAATCGGGGGAAAGGATGTCGTTGGAGTAGAAGGAGCCGGACATGCCGATCCATGGGTGCCCGTCGGCAGACTGGCGGCTGGGAGCGTAGACGTTGTCGAGCAGCGGAAATCGCTTGACCAGGGCATGCTGGTTGGGGACGGCAGGGGCGAATACCGCAAGTTCCGAAGCGCCGTTGCCCCACGCCACGTCACCCAGCATCTGGTCGTAGGTGCGGTTCTCTTTGATGATAAGAAAGACGTGCTTGATAAGCGACGGCTCGCCGATGTGTTTGGGAACGGCCACGGGGGCGGCGTTCGTGTTGACGAACTGTGGACCGACCTCGATGTTTGTGGTCAGGTCCCAGTGATTGTTCTGAAAAACCTGTTTGGTATACGCGGCCAGGCTGCCGGCATTGAGCTCGGGGATAAGGTTCACGACGCCCATGTCGGCGTGGGTGTTGTACCCGACGACGCCGTTTTTCGTGGTGGTGCTGCCGCGTGAGCCGAGGCCTTTGTCGTCGGCGATGACAAGCTGTTTGCGAACCTGGTCGTATGCGATGGACGTGGGAAAGTATGCGGTGGGGATGTAGCCGATGACCGGGTGCGCGTCGCGCCCCTGCAGATCGACAACAGCAACGGCGTTGGCCTGGCCAAGCGTGACATAGGCTGTGCCGCTTGCGGTGACCGCGACGCCGTTGGGACCAGAACCAAAGGTGCCGCCGGCAATGGGCACGCTCAGGTCGATGGTGCGAACCACCTTGTTGGTCCCGAGGTCGATGATGGAAAGGCTGTCGCTGTACGAGTTGGCAACGAAGAGCCGCGAACCGACTACGGTCATGCCCGCGGGGTGAAGACCGACGGCGATTGTGTTGGTCTGCCTGCCCGAGGTGAGGTCGACGACGGAAACCGTGCCAGAGGTTGTGAATGCGTCGGTGTGGTCGACCACGATGGGCGTGCCGTCAGAATCGTTGGTGAAGTCGGCCGACGTGGCGGGGCGACCGCCCTCGTTGCTGACGTACGCGAAGTTACCGTGGACGACGACGCTGTTGGGAACGTTGCCGACGGGGATTTGCGCGGTGAGCCTGGCGGGCGATGCCGCGAGGTCGATGACGCCAAGCGTGTTTGCCGCATTCAAGGCGACATAGGCGCGCTTGCCATCGGCGGAGAAGGCGATGCCGCCGGGATTAATGGCCTTTGCGTTGTGATAGGTGCGCCCGTCGGCCGGGGGCGGTGGCAGTGCTACCCGCTGCTGATGGCTGAGTAGACCCGTCTTCCTGTCGACGTTCGCGATGGAAACGAAGTTGTTGTTCTGGCTGAAGAGCAGCTTCGTTCCGTCGGCGGAGTACGCGATGCCGGCGAAGGAGCCGGCGCTGCGGTCCTTGGCGGTCGCGGTGGCTTCTCCTTCCGGGATGAAGCGCTGCAGCACCTGCCCGGTCTGCGTGTCGACGATGATGATCGGCTGGGGCGACCCCATCAGAAGGACCGCGGCGCTATGAGCCGCCTTGCCGGGGTTCAGGGCGATGGCTTTGGCACGCACCGGCGAACCGAGTTCGATGAGCCTGCCCGCCGGCGTCAGGGTCTGATTGTCGGAGGCGACGATCGAGCCATCTTGTTGCGGTCCCACCGTCCGCTCAGGACTGCTGACATTGGACTGGCTGTTGTTCCGGGTATCGCCATTCTTCGCATTGCCGATGACTTCGTCTTTTGGCGGTGCGACCTTGAAATCGGAATTGCCAGATTGCGGGCGCGCCGTCTGGGCGAACATCGCAAGCGAGCAGGCGACCATTGAAAACGCGGCGAACCGGAGAGCGGGCCTGGGCAGGGCGAGGAACGGATGCACGTGGAGACCTCTGAATCCGTAGGTATACATCAGCGTTATGAATCTCTGATGATGCCTGCCTTTTTGAGCGTGTACATGCCGATGGCGTTGCCGTCTTTCGTGGTGCCGACTTTCAATGCGCGCGTATTACACCTTCAGGTGATTACTTTTGGCCTCCATCCAGAGTTACTCTTCGCTTGCTGGACTGCGCTAAAAGGAGCAATCAGGAACATGAAATTGTGGGCTGTCATCGCGATCGGGTTCGGGCTTTGTGCGGGCCTGCAGGCAGAGACGGTGTCCCCGGTCGGAGGTTCGTCTCACGGCTTCTCCGGGTCGGGAACGCTCTATGCCTCACCGAATCAAACAGGGGACGGCAGCTACACAATCACCGGGATCGATGGGTCGGGTGTGACGGGCTTGATCGGAGCAGGTGGTTTCGATGGCAACGACAATCAGCTGCGTCCGGGTGCCTCGCCCACATTGGGTAGCGGCGGCTTTGCTTTTACCGACACGATGGGCGACACCGATTTCCAAGTGAACATCTTCGGAAATGCGGATGGGACGTACGGGATGCATGTTCTGGACTCGGATGGCGTCCGCACTGACGATAGCGTGACCTTCACGCTGGGTAGTCCGACGAGCAGCAGCGCGCTTCACAGCTTTCTGATGAGTCAAGGGGACGTGATGAGCGGAACGCAGGCGTTCTTATTCTCATTCGATACGCAGGAGACTGCGGCCACGCCTGAACCGTATTCCATCGCTCTGGTCGGCACCGGGCTGCTGGGCGTTGCAGGCGTAATGCGCAGGCGCTTCGTGTAGGCTTTCGCAATCCATATGGCAGCGGGGTAGGGTTTTACTAGGCTTGTTACTTCCCATAATGCGACTTTCCGATACCTAGCAGTTCGCGGTCAAGCGGGTACGATGTATCATGCTTTGTCTCCAACTATGGCAGGTAGCGTTTCGCGCTCTCCCCATAAGCCTAGCCGTGCTTTCCGTATCACCTGCTCGTGCACAGACATCAGAGCAGGTGCATGAAGTGGTGCAGTTCTACGCTGATGAGGACCACTTCAGCGGAAATGTCGTTGTCTTTCACGAAGGGCGCGTGATCTGCAACGAAAGCCGTGGGTTGGCGAATCAGGTATGGAGCATTCCCAACGCCCCGAATACCCGCTTTGCGATCGGCTCAGTCACAAAGCAGTTCACCGCAGCCGCGATCCTGCTCTTGCAGGAACAAGGTCGCCTCAAGACGAGTGATCCTATAGCCCTGTATTACAAGCAAGCGCCCACGGCCTGGAAGGAAATCACAATTCGGGAACTTCTTCTCCATAACTCCGGGATCCCGGAAGAGCTATTTGCGGTCGGTTCGGCTGGATTTGAGCGTGGCTCGCACTCTCCGGAGGAAGTTGTACAAGCGGCGGCTAAGAGGCCGTTAGCCGCTACGCCAGGAACCCGGACTGCTTACAACAACGTTGAGTATGTCCTGCTTGGACTCATCATCGAACGGGTGAGTGGGGAAGATTACGCGAGCTTTCTGAAAAAGCATGTCTTCGAGCCGCTGAACATGCCGGATACCGGAGTGGGCTGGTTGCCGCGAGTTATCCCGCGCCGCGCTTCTGGGTACACAGCCGTCGGCTCCGACGCCCAAGAAGCGGAAGCGTTCACCGGCACCGCTCTCGGTGGTGCCGGTGAAATGTACTCTACCGGAGCAGATCTCGCCCGCTGGCTCATCGCATTGCACGGCGGCAGCCTTCTGAAGCCCGAGTCACTTGCTGAAATGACTACTGCCGACACAGACGGCTTCGGTTATGGACTAAGCGTCTCGACGCAATACGGCTTGCAAGACATCGGTCATGCGGGGGACGTGCCTGGTTTTCACGTTTCTACAGAGTATTTTCCTGCACGCAAGACAGGGATCATCGTCTTGACGAATGTCGCCTCAGGCCGTGGCACCCCGGGAACTTACGCCATCGCAAACGATCTAATGAGTCTCGTCAGTGACAGCAAAGCTATAGTCCGATCTACGGGGCGAGAAGTCCCTCTGACGTCGTTTCTTCAGCAGGCGTACGCGGGCCGATACCAAGATGCGACTGGAGAACAGATCGAAATCTCACGTTTAGGCGATCACCTTAAGCTCGTGCCGCGACTCCCAGGAAAGTCGCCATCCACGCTCAGAGCAGAATCACCCAACCGCTTCTATTTCGCGGAGTGGGATGGAGAAGTGCAGTTTTATCGCAACAACGGTGGAACCCTGCAAATGATCATCTTCGCGTATCCCAACGAGACAGCTACGGTCTGGAGCAAAATTCCGGACGGGGATAAGTAACGAGAAACGCCATTTTCGGAAGTTGGCAACGGCGGTATACTTGAAGCAGATCTTTGGCAGTGCCCCATGCGGGCCTGCGGAGCTGCTCTGAACGGCCCCATATGCGGGCGGCAGGTTTGGGGGCGTCACGGCTTCGACGGGATGGCTTGTGGCAGAGAGGCATGCAGGGGCGTGAACACCCTTAAACTGCTCACAAAACGATAAGTGCCGAACCTCAGTACGCGCTTGCTGCTTAATTAAATAAGTAGCCGTCTTCCTCCGGCTTCGCCTATGGGCTGGTTGCGGACGTCATACAGTAGGCTGGTCCGCGGAGCTCTGCTCGTGCGCCAAGGACGAGACCCGATCGAGCTGGTGCCGTGCGTTTCTTTGCCCTTTCCTAGCGCGCGGTACGAGACAAAGTGAAACGGGAAAAGCATGAAAGCTCTCTGTTGACAGTTGTTTCGGACGTGGGTTCAACTCCCACCGCCTCCACCAATGTTGGAAAAGGCCCGCGCGATGCGCGGGCCTTTTCTTTTGTTCGCGCGGAGGGTGGGGTTAAAGCTGATTCGGGGCCTGCGACTGGTTGTGGGCTGAAGATTGCAAAGCGGGCCGGAGGAGAGGGTCTGACAAGGGTGAGTGGCTAGATAGTTTGCTCGCGCGCCACAAACGGATGCAGGTTTCTCCACTGCGCAGGACGATGAAGCTGTCCTGCGCCGGTCGAAATGACATTTCTCAACCAGAGCGCGGATGATGGTATGGATTTGAGGGGAGTGGTGCACCCGGAAGGATTCGAACCTCCGGCCTATTGGTTCGTAGCCAATTGCTCTATCCAGCTGAGCTACGGGTGCACATGTCGGGCGCTGGGCAGCGCCCTTTCGACTGGTTCAGTTTAGCAAGAGATCTGGCGGTGAGCAAGGTGCGCGTTGGGTGGGCTGAGATAGCCCGTGCGCTCGGTCCGGTTCCGAAGGTTTGCGGTGTGCTGCTATGCCGCTGGCTGTTCGGCTGCGGGCAGTTCGTCGGGGACGATCTCGCGTGGGGGCTCGGCCAGGTCGAGGCCGGCGCGGCGCAGGAGCTGGCGGAGGATGGAGTCGGTGAGGCGGGTGGCGTCGTACTCGATGTGGATGGTGCGGTCGCGTTCGTTCAGGTCGACGCGGCGGATGCCGTACACCTCGCGCAGGCTGTTCAGGGCGAGAGCGGAGGCTTCGCGTGGCGGCGCGGCGAGGTGGTAGGTGACGTCGAGCTGGGTCATGGGATGAGGATACCGCGAGGTTAGCGCTGGCCCCATTTGAGTTTGGAGCGGAGGACGTTGAACAAGCCGTGCTGGCCGAGGCGGACGAGGCGAACGCTGTAAGGCGAGCGGCGGCAGTGGACCTGGTCACCGAGTTTGAGTTCGACAGCTTCCTGACCGTCGATGGTCAGGAAAGTCTGGTCGGCGATGCCCTCGACGTGCAGCCTGATCTCGGAGTCGCCGGGGACCACGATGGGGCGGACGGTGAGCAGGTGGGGGCAGATGGGCGTGACGATGGTGGCGTTGACGTTGGCCATAACAATGGGGCCGTTGGCCGCGAGATTGTAGGCCGTGGAGCCAGTAGGGGTGGAGACGATGACGCCGTCGGCGCGGAAGCGGGCGACGAGTTCGCCGTCAAGCTCGATGATGTACTCGCCGATGCGGGCGATGGCGCCTTTGGAGAGGACGACATCGTTGAGGACGTCCCACTGCCCTGGCTCGCCGTCGCCGTGAGTCAGGGTGACGCGCATCATGCCACGCTCGTCCACGTCGGAAGTGCCTTCGCACCAGGCCTCAAGGGTGCGGTAGAGCTCCTCGAGCGGCACCTCCGTGAGAAAGCCGAGTGAGCCGAGGTTGACGCTGAGAAGCGGCGTTTCCGTTTGCGCGAAGGCGCGGGCGACGGAGAGCAGCGTACCGTCGCCGCCAAGAACGACGACAAGATCCGGGTGTTCCGCGGGCAGGAGTTCGCGCTGGATACCCGGCCGGCCGACGTAGCAGCCTGAGGTGTGGTCAAGGACGGCCGTCATGCCGCGCTCGTCGAGCCAGCCGAGCAGGTCCCGCAGAATGTCCTGCAGCTCCGGTTTCTGGGGCTTGGAAACGATCGCAATGGTCGGCATCAGGGACAGTGTACGTGGGACAAAGGCTGGGGAATGCCCCAGGGCTGAAGCCCCGCACCGTAATCGCCTCATGCCGTGACCTGAAAGCCACTGCTCCCTTCCGTGCCGAAGCTGGCGTGGAGGAGGAACTCGCGGTTGCCCTCCGTGCCGGTGATGGGCGATTCGGTGACCTGGATGGCGTGCGCGCCGAGGAGTGTGATGGAGTCGCGAACGCGGTCGATGGCGATGCGGTGGGCCTCAGGGTCGCGGACAATGCCGCCTTTGCCGACCCATTCCCTGCCTGCTTCGAACTGCGGCTTGACGAGGATGACAGCTTCGCCGCGGAAGGGTGCGGCGGGGGTGGAGAGCGCGGCAAGAACGGCGGGCAGGATAAGTGAGGCACCGATGAAGGAGACGTCCATGGCGAGGAAGCCCGGGCTTGGCGGGGCGGTGGGAAGGTTTGCGCGGAGGGCTGCGTACTCAGTAAGAAGCGACGCCGGCGCGAGGGTGCGGGCGTTGGTGCGTTCGAGAAGGCGGAGGCGCGGGTGGTCGCGGAGCGGAACGGCCATCTGGCCGTAGCCGGTGTCGACGGCAACGACGGCGGCGGCGCCGCGCTGCAGCATGCAATCGGTGAAGCCGCCGGTGGAGGCACCGATGTCGATAGAAGCGCGGCCGGTGAGGTCGATGTGCCAATGGTCGAGGGCGCCCTGCAGCTTGAGGCCGCCGCGGCTGACGAACGGGATGTCGTCGCCGAGGAGGCGGACGGTGCTGTCTTCCGCGACGGCCGTGCCGGCCTTGGTGATCTTCTGCTCGTTGACGAGGACGCGGCCGGCGAGAACCATGGCAGAGGCGCGCTCACGCGAGGCAACAAGGCCGCGTTGCACCAGCAGTTTGTCGAGACGCATGGCCATAGCTGATGGTCTCATTTGCGCGGCTGGGATAAGCCGAACGGGGCAGGGTGCGGGCGCGATACACTTTGTTGCATCGCCCGGAATCTGGTGCAAGCGCTGCGGTTTGCTGTGCAGCGGCGGCCCGATGTCCACGGTATGAAACTGTATGGAAGAAGCGGACATTTCTTTTCGCCGAAACGCGATGCGGACGCATCCAGCGAGCAAGGCGACGCGTTCTGGGAGTGTGGAGATGCCAAAGACCACACCCGCGAACGCGTTGGCGGCCATGGAAGACGGCACGCTGCTGGCGCTGGTGGGCCAGGGCGATGAGAACGCGATGGGTGCGATCTTTGACCGGTACTCGCGCGTGGTGTACTCCGTGGCGTTACGCGTGTTGCGCGACCCGAGTGCGGCGGAAGACGTGTTGCAGGAAGTGTTCATGCAGATTTGGCGCAAGCCCGAGTCGATGGTGGTGAACCGGGCGACGATGGGGGCGTGGCTGGCGGTGGTAGCGAGGAACCGGTCCATCGATACGCTGAGGAGGCAGAAGCCGTCGGATTCGGTGGAAGAGGTGGTACTGCCGTCGGGCGTGGATGTGGCGGCCGACGCCGAGCGCACCCACATGATGGAACGGGCGCGCGCTGTGATGGGACGTATGCCGGTGGAACAGCGCAAGACGCTGGAGATGGCGTTTTTTGACGGCCTGACCCATTCGGAGATCGCCGACACCACGGGCGACCCGCTTGTGACGGTGAAGAGCCGCATCCGCACGGCGCTGCTCTTGCTGAGAAAGGCGATGACCGCATGATCGAGCCGACCATCACCGCCGAGGATTTGACCCTGTACGCGCTGGAGCTGCTGGAAGGCGACGAGCAGGCGCATGTGGATGCGATGCTGCGGAAATCGACCGCAGCGCGCGAGGAGCTGGCAGCGATTCGCGGGGACCTGGCACTGTTTGGGCTGGCCACGGAACAGCACACGCCGCCGGCACTGACGCGACAACGGCTGCTGAAGCAGGTGGCGCGTGAGCGCCGCACGGTGCCGGTGGAGGTGCCGGTGCAGGATGACGGTGCTCCGGCGGTGCCGCAAAGCTTTGCTGCCGATCACGGGCATTCAAATGACGCGCCGTTTCGGACACCGGAGAGGGCCGTTGCCGATTTTATCGCCGACCCGTTGGCGCAGGCGCCCGGGGGCGTTCCGAAGACGGTGCAAACACGCGCGTTCCCGTCGCGTAGCCAGCAGGCGCGGACGGCGGCGGCACCGCTTTCTGTGCAGCGCGCGGTGCCCGAACCGAAGCCGATGGAGCCCGAGCCGGCTTCAGCTGCCTTTTCGGCGGATGCGGCGAGCTTTGCGGGCGACCCGGCGAGGTTTGCAACGGAGAGGCAGACGTTTTCGCCCGATCCGCAGGTATTTCCGCGTGAGGCGCGCGCGATGGCGACGAGTGCCACGGCGCATTCGGTGACCATGTTTGAGCAGCACTTTGCGGCGGACAGCACGCAGCGTGGACGCGTGCCGGAGTTGCCGCCCGACCTGGAGGCGTACTCGGGACGGCGGGGCAATGAACCTGCGGATGCCGTGGCCGACGTGCAGGACAAATTTGTGCCTTCGAACACAGGCCGGGAGGAGAGCTTTGCCTTCAGTTCGTACCGCGACCGGGAAGTGCGGGAGGTAGAGGACTCGAACCGGGGCGCGTTCGGACGTTGGCTGGGCTGGTCAGGCTGGGCCGTGGCCGCCGCAGTCGCTGTTGCAGCGGTGTTTGCGTGGCGGGACGACTTCAGCCTGCGGGAGCAGGTATCGCGCCAGCAGAGCCTGGCGACATCGGCGGAGATCAGCTCCGCCCGGGCCGAGACCGTGATGCAAACGCTGCAAAGCCCGTCTTCGCAGCATTTCTTGCTGGAGCGCACCGATGCGGCGCCGGCACCGGGTGGGCGGGTGGTTTATCTGCCCGAGCGCGGCACGTTGATCTTTCAAGGGAGCAATCTGGAGACGCTGCAGCCGTACAAGACGTACGAGCTTTGGTTGATTCCGGCGGGCGAGGGACGCCAGCCGATGCCCGCAGGGCTGTTCAAGCCGGATGGGCACGGGTATGCGACGGTGGTGCTGCCGCAGATGCAGAAGGGTGTGATCGCGGCGAACTTCGGGGTGACGATTGAGGACGAGGGCGGTTCGGCGACGCCGACGCTGCCGATTCTGCTGGTGGGACAACAATCGTAGAAGAGCGCCACGCTGAGCCGGAGTGCCGGTGATTGAAAGGCGAGTTTTGTGCCGGGAAAGAGAAGGGCTGCGCGATGCGCAGCCCTTCTTTTTGGTTTGGCGGTGGTTACGGTACCGTGACCTTGATGGCGACGCCGTACCCCTGCAGAGGAACCGTGGCGGAGACCTGATCGGTGTCGGTCCGGATGACAGTGGCGGTCTGGGTGTCGCTGGCGGTGACGTAGACCTTGCCCGTGGGTGTGCCGCTGGTCGCGGAGATCCAGTTCAAGGTGCCGTTGACTGGGATATCCGCGATCTTGACCAACCGTTGCAGGTCGATGACGGAGACGGTGCTGGTGCCGGGCTGGCCGTTACCGGCGTTGGCTATGTAGGCTTTGTTCTGGTCCTGCAGCACCGCGATCATGACGGGGTTGATGCCGGCGGGAACGGTCGCGAGAACGGTGCCAAAACCGGCAGCATCCACGGGATTGTTCGGGTTGCAGGTGGGGTTCGTGCTGTTGACCGTGGACGCGGAACAAAGTGGGATGTTAACGACGCTCAGCGAGCCAGCGCTGACGCCGTCGCCGGCATTGAGCACGGCAAGTTCGTTGATGTTGGTGGCGACGTCGGCCCAGACGGGATTGGGACCGACGACGATGCGCGATGTTGTGTCGAGCACGTTGCCCTGGGTGTTGATGACGGAGACGGTGCCGTTGGTGCCGCTGGCAGCGTCGCCTCCCTTGTTGATCACGAAGACACGACGCGTGTCGCCGTTGACCACGCCGTAGACGGGATTACGACCGACGTTGATGGTGCTGCTGACGGCATTGGACGCGGTGTTTTCGACGCCGGTCGCGGTTCCGAGGCTGACGCCTGGCGTCGCTCCCGCGGCCAGAACGAAGACGCGCTGCGAGTTGGCGGCGCCCACCACATAGGTCGGGTTCTGCCCCACGGGCAGTTCCTGCCGGATAACCGGCGGCGAGCCGGAAGTGAGGGCCGCGACGCGGCTGGTTCCCGTTTCGGTGATGTAAAGCGCGCCCGGTTGCGGCAGCGCCAGAGCGGTGAGTGGCGCCGAACCGGCCGGAAGCGTGGTATTGGTTACGTTGCGCGTGATAAACGTGGGGCTGGCCGGCTGGATCTGGGAAGCGGTGAACGCCTCGATGAGGCCGGTGCCCTGGTGCAGGACGTAGCCTTCATTCGCCATACTGAGGCCGAGAAACGTGGGAGCGGGTGCGGTGTTCAGCGTGCCCACCACGGTGTCGCCAGAGAAGTTGATGAGGGTGGCGACACCCAGGCCACCGCCGCGCGGGTCGGCGAGGGCGAGCGCATACTTTTCAGGCTGCGAGGACGGGCCTACGGGGTTGATCGCGTTGACGACGGGGCGATAGCTATTGCCACAGCCGAGCGTTCCTGCCAGGGCGGCGGTAGTGAGAACACACGCCGCCAGAACCGGCACACGCCCGGTCTTCTGCTTTACTGCCAATTGCAAATGGTGCTCCTGCCGTAGAGACCGTGCTCACGGCTAAAAAGGTATCAGGGAGATTGTATAAGACGGCACTTCAGGGGACGGCCGGGGCTGCAACGTTATGTCGGTGATTGTTTGTTCCGAGCCTGAAGGCCCTGCTGCGTTCCAGAAGCAAAGGTTTAGAGTTCTTCCCTGCCCTCAAGCCAGCGGTGGAGGAAGCTGGCCTGGAGGTGGAAACGAAGTGCAGTGTAGCTGAGCATTTCGTGCAGGACGCGCTTGCGGCGGTTGAGCGGAGAGATGGTGCCGAAGGTGGGGCGGGGCGAGGTGTGCACGGTGAGCCCTTGTTCGCGGCAAAGCTCGGCGATGCGGAAGAGGTGGCTGGGGTCGCTGACGACAACGACAGAACGCAGATCTCGCTGGCGTGCGATGTCGGCCAGACGCTGTGCCTGCTGTTCGGTGTCGACCGACTCGGTTTCGGCAAGGATGTGGTCATAGGGCACGCCGCGGGCGAGTAGGTAATCACGTCCGACGGAGCCCTCGGTTTGCGTGGAGCGGTCGTCGCTGCTGCCGCCGAGGACGATGACCAGTGGAGCGATCTGTCGCTCAAAGAGGGAAACGGCATGGTCGAGGCGCGCGTGGAACACTGGCGACGGGTGGCCGACGTACTGCGCTGCGCCGAAGACGGCGATGGCGTCAGCGAAGTGGGCGTCATCGACGCGGCCGACCTGGTCGATCTGACGATAGAGCCAGGCAAACCAGCCGGCTGCCGCCACAAAGGCGAGCAACACCAGCCAGCCAAGCAGGGGGACGCGGCGCCGACGCTTGCCTGGTTTACGCGCGCGGGCCATTGGCGTTACCGCTGGAGCGCCAGTGCGATGGCGTGGGTGGGGATGGCGCCCTGGCGCAGGATCGTCCAGGAGTTCCCGCCGCCGCTGATGTCGACAATGGTGGTGGGAATGGAATGGGCGGTCGGTCCGCCGTCGATGATGAGCGGAATCTGGTTGCCGAGCTGGTCGCGGACGCAGCCGGCCCAGGTGCACTCGGGCATGTTGCGCAGATTGGCCGAGGTCGCCGTGATGGGCAGGCCGAGTTCATTGACGATGGCGCGCGGAATCGCGGCTTCCGGCACGCGGATGGCGACGTTGCCGGTGTGGGCGGTGACGCGCAGGGGTAAGCGGGACCCGGCCTTGACGATGATCGTCAGCGGGCCCGGCCAGAACTGCTCGGCGAGCGCGTCAAAGGCGCCGTCGAGGTCGCGCGCGAGTTCATATGCCTGGGCGGTTTCGCCGAGCAAAAGACTGAGCGGCTTGTGGCGGGCGCGAGTCTTGATCTCGTAAATCTGTTCGACGGCGCGCAGGTTTACGGGATCGACGGCGAGGCCGTAGAAGGTGTCAGTGGGAAGCGCGGCAACCTGGCCGGAGCGGATGTGGTCCGCGACGTGGCGGACGAGATCGGCTTCCGGCTCGTCGGGATGCATGCGCAATAGTTCAGCGTTCAACAGCGGTTCTCCAGGCTTGCCTTAGAGCCGCAGCGTAGCACAGCCGGGGTGCGGATGAATGGAAGCGGTTCGCGAAGCAAGGTTTACTGCGAAGAGATGCGGGGTGCCGGCAACGTAGAATCCGAGGCATGCCGCCCGTGATTACCAGCCGACAGAATGCGCGCGTGCGGGCGTTGCGGGCGGCGCTGGCCGGGCGTGGCGAGAGCGATGTGGTTGCAGTGGAAAGTCCCCACCTGGTCCGTGAGGCATGGAACGCGGCAGGGGTGGAGGTGCTGGCGGTGTTTGTGCGGGAGGACCGAGCGGCGCTGCTGGACGAAATGCCAGGCGCCGTGAAGGCGCTGGTGCTGTCGCGCGAAGTGTTTGACAGTGTGGCCGCGACGGAACAGTCACAGGGGGTTGCGGCGCTGTTCGCACGGCCGGAGGTTCGGTTTCTGCCGCGGACGGGGCAGTTGCTGCTGTTGCTGGACGGTGTGCAGGACCCGGGCAATGTGGGAACGCTGCTGCGGTCGGCGGAGGCGTTTGGCGCGGCGGCGGTGCTGGTGAGCGAGGGAACGGCGGACGTTTGGAATGGAAAGGCGCTGCGGGCGTCGGCGGGTGCGGCGTTTCGGATGCCGGTGGTGCGTTGGAGCGAGGCCTTGCTTGCCACACTGCGAAGGTTAGGAATGCGGGTGCTTGCTGCGGTTCCGGACGAGAGCGGGGCGGTTCCGGTCACGGAAATGCCGCTGACGGGTGGGTGCGTGCTGGCGGTTGGGAACGAGGGTCGAGGCGTTTCGGCGAACGTTCTGGCTGCGGCGGACGGGCGGGTCACGCTGCCGATGCTGGGGCGGACGGAGAGTTTGAACGCGGCGGTTGCGGGTTCCGTGTTGTTGTATGAGGCGGCGCGGCAGCGGGCTGCGGGTGCATCGCGCGCTAGCGATGAGGCGCGGTGATGGGGCTTTTCGAGTCAGGGCTTTTCGAGTCGGGGCCGAGCGCGGCGAGGGGTGTGTCGCGGCATGCGCCGCTGGCGGAGCGGATGCGGCCGCGTTCGCTGGAGGAGTATGCAGGGCAGGCGCACCTGGTGGGCGACGGCAAGCCGCTGCGGCTGCAGATTGAGCGGGACGAGCCAGGGTCGATGATCTTCTGGGGGCCGCCGGGCACGGGCAAGACGACGCTGGCAAAGCTGATTGCGGCGACGACGCATGCGAGCTTTGTCGAGTTCAGCGCGGTCACGAGCGGGATCAAAGAGATTAAGCAGGTGATGGCGGATGCGGAGCGCGCGGCGGGCATGGGTGCGCGCACGATCCTGTTCGTGGATGAGATTCACCGTTTCAACCGGGCGCAGCAGGATGCGTTTTTGCCGTATGTGGAGCGCGGCGCGCTGCGACTGATCGGGGCGACGACGGAGAACCCGTCGTTTGAGGTGAATGGGGCGCTGCTGTCGCGCTGCCGTGTGTACGTGCTGCAGCCGCTGGGTGAGGATAAACTGGTTGGGTTGATGCGGCGGGCGCTTGGTGACGTGGAGCGCGGGCTTGGATCGCAAGGAATCGAGGCGGACGAGGAGGCGTTGCGCACGATCGCGGGGTTTGCGAGCGGCGATGCCCGGTATGCCTTGAATGCGCTGGAGAGTGCCGCTGCCCTGTTGCGCGGGCGTGGTGAGGCGCGGCTGACGAAGGAGGTCGCGGCGGAGGCGCTGCAGCAGCGCGTGCTGCTGTACGACAAGAGCGGCGAGCAGCACTATGACCTGATCAGCGCGTTGCACAAGAGTGTGCGCAACAGCGATGCGGATGCGGCGCTGTACTGGCTGCGGCGGATGCTGGCCGCGGGCGAGGATGCGATGTATGTGGCGCGGCGGCTGATCCGGATGGCGGTGGAGGATGTTGGGCTGGCCGCGCCGGAGGCATTGAATCTGTGTTTAAGCGCGCAGCAGGCGATGCACCTGCTGGGGTCGCCGGAAGGAGAGCTGGCGTTGGCGCAGGCGACTGTGTACCTGGCGCTGGCGCCGAAGTCGAATGCGGTGTACCGGGCGTGGGGCGCGGTGGCGGCGGATGTGGAGGGAACGGCGGCGGAGGCGGTGCCGCTGCACCTGCGGAATGCGCCGACGAAGCTGATGCAATCGCTGGAGTACGGCAAGGGATACCAGTACGCGCACGATGTGGAAGGCAAGGTGGCGGCGATGGCGTGTTTGCCGCCGTCGCTGGAGGGGCGAAGGTATTACGAGCCGACGGATGAGGGGCGCGAGCGGCAGCTGGCGGCGCGGCTAGCCGAGGTGCGGCGGTTGCAGGGGCAGGAGTAGGCCTGTCGCGAAGATGCTTGCCGATGCGAGAAGAAATGCGGGTTTCTCCGCTACGCAGGACGGTGAAGCTGTCCTGCTCCGGTCGAAATGACACGTTATCCAGTCATCCTGAGTGGAGCTACTTCGCTGAGTTCTTCTGGATGGCGGTGAGGACGATGGATTTGGTGAGGACCTCGGGCAGAACGTCGGGCTTGCTGCTGGTGCTGCCGGGGTAGATGACGTAGGTGGGGACGCCGCTGCGGCCGACCGCGGAGAGCGCGTTGGTGATGCTGGGATCGTACTGCGTCCAGTCGGCGCGCATGAGGACGAAGTTGCTCTTTTGCAGGGCGGATTGTACTTCGTCGGTGTGCAGGACGAGCTTTTCGTTGACCTGGCAGCTGAGGCACCATGCGGCGGTGTAGTCCACGAAGACGGACTTGCCGGAGGCGCGGGCGGCGTCAAGCGCGGGCTCGGAAAAAGGCTGCCAGGTTTGCGAGGCGCCGGAGGATGCAGCGCCGGGGCCGGTAGATCGTGAGGCCGCGAGTTCCTGCGCGCTGGGGCGCTCGGCGAACGGGAGAGCGATGGCGCAGACAGCGATCAGCACGGCGATCCATGTGGCGATGCGGCTGGTGTGGTAGCGGCCGAGCACCCACGCGGCGATGGCGAGGACGAGCAGGGCGGTGAGGAGCGCGGCGGACTGGGTGATGCCTTCGGTGATGTCGCCGGAGGTGAAGAGGCGGCCGTACAGGTAGACCAGCCAGATGACTGTGGCGTAGAGCGGGAAGGCCGTGACCTGCTTCAGGGTTTCCATCCACGCACCTGGCCTGGGCAGCCAGCGCATGGCCGCCGGAAAGAAGCTGATGGCGAGGTATGGGAGAGCGAGGCCGAGTGCGAGCGCGGTGAAGACGAGGAAGGTGACGAAAGGTGGCTGCGACAAAGCGTAGCCGATGGCGACGCCGAGGAACGGTCCGACGCAGGGCGTGGCGACGACGGTGGCAAGTACGCCGGTGAAGAACGACCCGGCGTAACCCTGCTTGTGGGTGAGTGAGTCACCGGCGGAGGTGAGCGAGAGACCGAGCTCAAAAACGCCGCTAAGTGAGAGCGCGAAAAAGAAAAGCAGAAGCGCAAGCACGGCGACGAAGCCGGGCGATTGCAGCTGGAAGCCCCAGCCGAAGCGTGCGCCACCGCTGCGCAACGCGAGCAGGACGGCAACGATAACCCAGAACGAAACGAGGATGCCGGCGGTGTAGATGAGGCCGTGCATGCGCGAGCGTTGCCGTTCGTGGCCGCTGGATTGCACGAGCGAGAGCGCCTTGAGGAAGAGCACCGGGAAGACGCACGGCATGAGGTTCAGGACCATGCCGCCGAGCAGGGCCAACGAGATGGCGGTGAAGACGGTGACATCGCCCGCGGTGCCTGCCTTCGCAGTGCTTTCGGCACCACCGGAGGGCGATGCCGAAGCCGGCATGGTGACAGCGCCGGGGGTTACATCCGCGGTGACCTGGTAGCTTTCGTCGTCGCTGATCTCCACGACGCCGTGCAGTTGCTTCGGAGCAGGCGTGTTGGGAAGCAGCGTGAGATAGATGCGGACGCCGTTGTCGAGCGAGTCGATGGGCTGGTCGGCGTTGTCCTGCAGGATTTGTTCGTCGAGCGGGTAGAACTCGGCGTCGGTTTCGTGGGTGCCGGTGGTGAAGGTGAGCGCGATGTGCTTGCCGTCTGAGACGGCATGGGCGGCGAAGTCTTGGGGCAGCGCGCTGGGGATGTGCTTGAGCGCGTTGGCGATGGGGCCGACCTGAGTGCCTTGCTGCGCGACCGTGGTGCCGGCGGGAACGAGTTTGAGGTCGATGCCGAGGTCGGCGGTGCCGGGAACGCACTGTTCGCGGCAGACGAGCCACTTCAGATGGGCGCCGAGGTGGAGCATGCCGTCTTTGCCGGGCTTTGCGTTGGGCGCGGCGTGAACGACGAAGGGGTAGGTGGCGTTGTCTTCGTAGCCATAGTCAACGGCGCCCTGGAACGGCAGGCGCTGGGGCTGCGGGAATTGGAGGTCGTCCGCGGTAATGCCTTTGGGAAGGGTCCAGTCAACCGAGGGCGGGAAGCCTGCAAAACCCGCGTTCTTCCAATAAATGTGCCACTTGTCTTCGAGGGTGAAGACGAAGCCTAGGGTCTGCGAGCCGCCGGCTGCGATCTCCGGGCCGGCGCTGACGAGTTCAACGGTGAGGTGGTCAGCCTTGATGGGACCGGGGCCGCCGTTGCCGAAAGAAGCTTTTTGCGCGCGCGCTGTGCCGGTGAAGGCAGTGACGATGAGAAGCGTGAGGGCGAGGACGTGCTTGCCGGTGGCGCGAAAGGGCATGGTTGTTTCGATGATAGGCGCGGCGATTCGATTGCGCTTGCTGTGGGCCAGTTGTTCCGCGGCCGGGATGTGGCCTGCGTTGCCCGTTGCAGAGTTGGAAGGGGGAGAAAAAGCAGGTCCTTCGCTTCGCTCAGGATGACGCTGTGAAAGAGGGGTCCAAGGAGCAGAAACGGTCGCAGCCCGAAGCGCTCAAATGCGCTGCATGCGGTGCTCAATCATGATGCAGCGGTCCATGACGACGGCGATGCCGTGCGCTTCGGCGTGTTGGGCAGCCTCACGGTGCATGATGCCCTGCTGCACCCAGAGCTGCTTGAGGCCGAGGGCGATCATCTCGTCGACGATGGCGGGGATGGCGCGCGGAAGGCGGAAGACGTTGACCAGCTCCGGTGGTTCGGGCAGAGCGGTCAGGGACGGATAGGCGGTCTGGTTGAGCACGCGGTCAATGGATGGGTTTACCGGAAGAATGCATTTGCCGGCGGCGGACTGCATATAGGCCGAGACGTAGTGGCTGGGCTTCGCCGGGTCGTCGGAAAGGCCGACCACGGCAATGGTTTGCGCGGCAAGCATGCGGCGGATGACATCGGGTTCGTTCATGCAGGTTTCCACTCGTTGAGCAGACGGCGGACGGCGATGAGCTCGCCGAGATGGTAGCTGTTGTGGTCGGCGATCAGAAAGGCTTCGCGAAGGAGCGTTTGGCCCTGGCCCCAAGGGAATGGGGTGATCAGGTCGGCGGTTTGGAGCAGGGCTTCGAAGCGTTTGCGGTCTGCGCGAATCTGGTCGATAGAGTGCTGCCAGGCGGTTTCGTTGGGTGGTGCTGGGTTTTTGGGCCAGTAATCGTCGGGCCAGGCCATCGATTTGTAGTGGTTATCGGCGTTGTCGCTGAACTCGAGGATGTCGTGTTGGGCGATGCGGAGATGTTCGAGCAGTTGCCAGGCGGAGTATGGAAGGTTTGCCGGGGCGATGCCCTGCTTGTTGAAGGGCAGGTTGGACGTCGCGTCGTCGAAACGGACGTGGGCCTCGCCGCCGTCGAGGAGCTTGGTGAGTTGATCGAGGAGGGTGGCGCGAAGGTCGCTCATGACGGGTTCGATGCCCGCGCGGTCGTTGCCGTTCCGTAATGCGGCGGGAGCGTTGCCGTTCTGTAGTTCCGCGGATTGTTCGCCCCTCCGTAATGCGGAGAGAGCCTGCGGCCTAGGCTGGTATGGTGCGGGCCTTTGGCCCTCAGAGTGTGCTACGGCGTCTTCGATTGCGGCGAAGTGATGCGGCGTTTCGAGGGCGTGTTCGATTGCGGCGAAGTGAAGTGGCGTTTTGAGGACGTGCGGCAATTTGAACCGGCATTTCTAGAGCTTGCGGCAAAACCGTGTCGCCATGCGAGGTCGAAGAAGACTCAAGATTAGCTTTGGCGAGATGCTGGGAATCAGCAAGGTGAGGAAAAATGCAGGTTCTCCACTCCGCAGGACGGTGAAGCTGTCCTGCTCCGGTCGAAATGACAGATGTTTGCCGATTCATGACAGAGGGTTGCCGAGTCGAGCGCATTCGAGCTCCGCCGTCGATCTGATCCTCGGAGTTGAGGCGCAGATCAGTCGGCGGGGTCCTCGATAGGGGCGGGAATGTTGCCTTCGCGACGCATTTTGAGGTAGCCGCGGATGAAGGGGGCGAGGCCGCCGTCGAGGACACGGTCGACGTCGCCGGATTCGACGCGGGTGCGAAGGTCTTTCACCATGCGGTAGGGCTGCAGGACGTAGGAGCGGATCTGGGAGCCGAAATTGATGTCGAGCTTGGAGTCTTCCAGTTTTTTGGAGATGGCCTGCTTCTTGGCGAGCTCGTATTCGTAGAGGCGCGAGCGCAGCATCTTCATCGCTCTTTCGCGGTTTTTGTGCTGCGATCGCTCGTTCTGACAACCGGCGACGATGCCGGTGGGCAGGTGCGTGATGCGCACCGCGGAGTCGGTGGTGTTGACGTGCTGGCCACCCTTGCCGCCGGAGCGATAGGTGTCGATGCGAAGGTCGTCGGGCTTGATGTCGATGACGATGGAGTCGTCGATCTCGGGTGAAACGAAGACGGAGGAGAACGAGGTGTGGCGGCGCTTGGCCGAATCGAAGGGCGAGATGCGGACGAGACGGTGCACGCCAGTTTCGCCGCTGATGAGTCCAAAGGCGTTCTCGCCGGAGATGGTGAAGGTGGCGGACTTGATGCCGGCTTCGTCGCCGTCCTGAATTTCGTTGATGTCGGTCTTGAAGCCTTCGCGCTCGGCCCAGCGCAGGTACATGCGCATCAGCATCTCGGCCCAATCCTGCGACTCGGTGCCGCCGGCGCCGGGGTGGACGGTGACGATGGCGTTCAGCGCGTCGCTCTCGCCGGAGAGCAGCGTGCGGGTTTCGAGCGACTCGGCGAAGGCTTCGGTGTTGCGGATTTCGGTTTCGAGTTCGGGCTCGACGGCTTCACCCTCGCGGGCCAGGTCGAAGTAGGCTTCTACATCGGCAGCGCGGCGCTCCAGTTCCCTGTCTTCGCTAAGCAACGCTTCCAGGCGCTTGCGCTCACGCATGAGCGGCTGCGAACGCGCGGCGTCTGCCCACACGGCGGGGTCGGCGATTTGCTGCTCTACCGAGGCGAGCTGTTGTTCCAGGCGGGGGCGGTCAAAGATACTCCCGCAGCTCGCGCACACGGTCGCGAACCGGGGAGTAGGCGTACTCCAAATCCGTAATCATCATCTTGACTAGTTTACTGCCGCACCGGCGCTGGGTGGTGACGTGAGAGCAAGCACCAATGCGATGAGACTAAGGAACGCGCAGGCATACGCAAACAAGTCGCCATGGCGGGTGTAGAAGGTGAGCTGGCGGCTGTAGCCGTACTGCATGACTGCGGCGAGGCGCTGATGGCGCGGGGCGGACTGACGCACGGTGCCGTAGGGATCGATGCTGGCGGTGATGCCGTTGTTGGTGTCGCGCAGCAGCCAGCGGCGGTTTTCGATGGCGCGCATGCGGGCCATGTTGATGTGCTGAAAGGGAGCGCTGGTGTCGCCGTACCAACCGTCGTCGGAAAGGTTCACCAGGACGTCGGCACCCTTGAGAACAAGCTGACGCACCTCGTCAGGGAAGATGGATTCGTAGCAGATGAAGGTGCCGTAGTGGTGGGTGCCGTCGCTGAGCGGGGTGCGAAGGTGTCCGCGGTCGAAGAGTCCTACCTGCTGGGTGAGACCGCTGGCGAAGCTGAACAGTTCGGCGTAGGGAGTGAATTCGCCGAACGGAACCAGGTGGATCTTGTCGTAACGCGCGCGGAGGCCCTCTGCGGTGAAAAGCGCGGCGGAGTTATAGAGGTTGTAGCGGCGTGCGACGCTGCTGTTGGGGTCTACGGCATTGCTATCCGCAATTACCGTGCTGTTTTGATTTCTGGCAAGATTGGTGAGCGTCGCCTGAAAGGCCGGCTCGTGGACTTCGTAGGAAGCTGGAGCTTCGGGCCACAGGATCAGGTGGGGGGTTCTGTCCTGGCTTTGCGCGGCTTGGATGGTCTGCTCCGAGAGGCGGGCTAGCTGCTGCTCGAGTGGCGTGGCCGGCCCATCCAGCCTTTCCTCTTGCCCTGCTGCAAGGTTCGGCTGCACCAGCACTGCTGTTGCGTCTGGAGCCGGCATAGGGGCGTGAATGGTGATGCCGAGCAAGGTGCACACCAGCGCGGCAGTTACCCCGGAGATGAGTGCGGCGCGGCCACGCTGAGATGGATTCCGGAAACCGCTTCGAAACCGGCTCACAAGTCCGCAGGCGATGCATGCGTTGACCAACACGACGAGAAAGCTGATCGCATACGTACCGGCCCAAGGAGCCAAGCGGGCAAGCGCGGCGTTGTCCACTTGCGAGTAGCCCAGCAGATCCCAAGGGAAGCTGGTGACGTGGGCACGCGCCAGCTCCACACCCACCCAGAGCGTGGCGAGCAGCACGGGCGCTGCACGCCGAATCGGCTGTGAGTTTGTACGGAGCAAGACCGCGGCGAGAAAGCCAAACAGTGCGTGGTAGAGGCCGAGATAAAGGCAGAACAGAACAAGTACGACAGCGGCCATGAACGAGGACATGTTGCCGTACTGGTGCATGGTTTGAAAGATCCAGTAACAGTGGCCCATATACCAGAGCGCGCCGCACAGGTACGAGAGCAATGTTGCGTTGCGGACCGGCCGGTTGGCCGATTTGGAGACCCGGAGCAATACGACGAACCAAGGCACGAGGGCTACCCAGGCGAGCTGGGCTCGCCAGAATGGCAATGGGCCTGCCACGGGAAAGACGGCTGTCTGGAGCGCGGCGGAAAACAGAATAGCGGCCAGGCTCGGCGCGGCGCAGTTCATCGCGGGGAGTCTATCACTGCCGAGCCTGCACACCCCTGAGCGCGTGAGTGGCGGTACACTGGTGTCATGCTTGATCTGCTGATGCCTCTGCTTAGCCGCGCATTGATGCCGTTGTTTGTCGTGGGCATGATTGGATCCAGCATGGTCGTGGCAATCACGTTTCTGCACGACGTTGTGGACTTCTTTGCCAAGGACGAACCGAGTTCCACGGCTGGTCAGCCACGTTAGTTCGCTGCCTTGGCGGTGATTTGACGCAGGGCTGGCTACACCCTAGACTCAAGATTGTGCGTTCTTTCAGGCCACGAACTTAGTGGGTTGGTACCGCAGACGAGACAATGGCGTCCAAACGCAACCACCCTGTATCTCCTCCTCTTCCAGCTGAGCCAAAGCGAGTTCGCTTAGTCGTCGCATCGTCCGTGATGTTGACGTTTATCTCATTCTGGCGGGCTGCGGCAATCGTTCTGAATGATTTGGGGTCTTCCGCATTTTACGCAGGTGGCATCGCGGAAGCCGCAGTCGGAAAGGCGGCGCCCTGGTTCATTCTGGGTGTGATGCTGTTCGCGTACTCGGTGCGTGCCGTGTACGTGGAAAGCTGCTCAATGTTTACGCGCGGCGGCGTGTATCGCATTGTGAAGGAAGCGCTGGGCGGAACCTTTGCCAAGCTAAGCGTTTCCGCGCTGATGTTTGACTATGTGCTGACAGGACCGATCTCCGGCGTATCCGCGGGACAGTACATTGTGGGCCTGCTGAATGGCGTTGTGGCGCAGATGGCGAACTCGCCGCGGCTGCACCATGCACTCGTGAGCGCGTCCGGACAACCCAGGCAGTTCGACGTGAACCATACCTCCGCGGTGATCGCGCTTGCTATCACCGCGTATTTCTGGTGGCAGAACATCAAGGGCATTGAAGAGTCGAGCGACAAAGCCCTATCGATCATGAAAGTGACGACCGTCATGGTTGTCATTCTGCTGCTTTGGGGTGGTTACACGATTCTGCACATCGGTGCACACCTGCCGCCCTTCCCCACACCAGCAAACCTGCATTTCTCTAACGAATCGCTTGGATTTTTGAAGCACACAAGATTTGCGCACACGCTTGGCGTGTTCGGGATTCTGATGGCGTTCGGTCACTCCGTGCTGGCGATGAGCGGTGAGGAGTCGCTGGCTCAGGTGAACCGCGAAATCCAGCATCCCAAGCTGAAGAACCTGAAACGCGCGGCCTTCATCATTGCGGTGTACAGCACGGTCTTCACCGGGCTTGGTTCCCTGATGGCCGTGATGATTATCCCGGATTCGGTCCGCGTCAGCCAATACGGTGACAACCTGATCGCCGGCATGGCGATGTACATGGTTGGACCTTTAGGACTGCGCATCGCTTTCCGAGTGTTTGTCGTGATCGTCGGCTTTTTGATTCTGGGTGGCGCGGTCAACACAGCCATCGTGGGGTCGACGGGCGTATTGATGCGCGTAGCCGAAGATGGAGTGCTGACCGACTGGTTCCGCAAGCCGCACAAGCGCTTCGGAACCAGTTATCGCATCGTCAACCTGGTTACAATTCTGCAATTATTTGTAATCCTGGTCACCCGGGGCGATGTGATCCTGATCGGCGAGGCCTATGCCTTTGGCGTGATCTGGAGCTTCACGTTCAATGCGCTTGCGATGCTTCTGCTGCGCTGGAAGTACAAGGGCGAGCGCGGCTTCAAGACACCGCTGAATTTGCGCATCGGGAAACAGGAGATACCGCTCGGACTCATCTCGGTGTTTCTGGTTTTGCTGACGACCGCGATTGTCAACCTGTTCACCAAGCAGGTTGCGACGGTGAGCGGAATTATCTTTGCTGTCGTTTTCTTCATTTTGTTTTCACTTTCAGAGCGGGACAACAAGCGCCGCCACAAGATGACAGAACGCCAGATGAAGGAGCATTTTCAACTGGGGCACGCCGAAGAGGTTGGCTGCTCTGACCTGGCGATTCGGCCGGGCGGAGTTCTGGTCACCATGCGCGATGCCGCAACGCCGCACGCGCTGAAATGGGCGCTTGCGCGGACGGACACCGAAGAGCAGGACTTAGTTGTGCTTGCCGCGCGAATGATGGGCGCGGGTGGCCCAGAGTACGTGGATGCTTCCGAGCAGTTATTCAGCGAGCATGAACAGATGCTGTTTACCAAAGCGGTATCGGTCGCAGAAAGCTTTGGCAAGCACATTTCGTTGCTGGTGGTGCCCGCGGGTGATATCTTCGCCGCGATCGTGCGGACTGCGAACTCGCTGGATGCCGCGGCAGTCGTTTCGGGACTATCTACCAAACTCACCGCGCAGGAACAGGCGTTCTATGTGGGCCAGGCATGGGAGTCCCTGCCGGAGCCGAAGCGGCAGTTTACTTTCTATGTTGTACCTCCAAACGGCGACGCGGAAAGTTTCCATATTGGTCCGCACGCGCCCAGTATTCCTGCGAGCGACGTGCAACTGGTGCACCGGCTGTGGCTGAATTTTCGACGGGACGCAAATATAGAGCACCTGCATCATTCCGACATTGTGTCTTATGCGCTAACGCGATTGGCCAGTGACTTTGCGTCGGACCGGGTGCGAACTCTGGAAGATTTGCAACAGAGTATCGAAAGCGAAAGCCGTCGTCGGGGCCTTGGTACCCTTTCGCGCTTCCATGAAGATGCGGATGAAGAGGCTCCTGGGTACTCCCTGGCAGAAAGCCGCAAGTAGGAGTTACTGTTACGAAGTAGGCCGGGCGGCGGAATTAATCCGTCTGACCTTCTATTTGCGGTTACAATTACCCGTCAGGGGGAGATAGGCCTTGGAAGTTAGTCGAATTATCGCTGAGATCGATGCGCAAATCAGCAAGCTGGAGCAGGCAAAGGCTCTGCTGCAAGGTACGAGCACAACCGGAACCGGGCGTGGGCGTCCACGCAAGAATGTTCCGTCAACCACACCCGCTGCAACCAAAAGCAGTGTGAAAAAAAAGCGCAACTTGAGTGCGGATGCCCGGAAGCGTATCGCAGAAGCGCAGAAGCGCCGTTGGGCCGAGCGTCGCAAAGAGAGCTAGTCCTACAAAAGGCCGCCTGAGGACCAGGCGGCCTTTTGTTTCCCTACCGGTTGACCAGAACTTCGCGTAGATTGTCCTTTGCCAGGAAAAAGCGATAGGTCGCGAACGTATGCAGAAGCGTTTCCAACTGCCGGTTGGTATAGATATTCGCAACCGGTAGAGCGCTTACGGGCTGCACGTCCACCTGCTCATCGTCCCGCAAATGGTACCGGTGGAAGCCGGTTTCGGGTTTCACATGTCCGAAGACGAGCAGCCGGCCACCGCTTGCCATAGTTGCGTGAAGCCGTTCAAACAAGGGACCGACAAGAGCTTTCGGCAGGTAGTCGGCAGCATCCCAGAAGAGCACCACATCAAAGAGGCGGCCTGAGTCCGGCAGATTGGCATTGAGAAATGCCTCCGCATCGAACTCCTGACCGGGTTCCGCATCTGGGCGAATCCAGATGTTATTTTGTGCTTCGCCGACCAGATCAGACATGTAGATGCTATGTCCCCAACTTGTCAGCAAGTTGATGTTGGTGGACGAAGTCGGACCTATGTCCAGAACCCGCAAACTTTCCTGATCCTTCAGAAACGTACGCAGGCTGTTCCAGCCGCTGGAGTGGCGCGGTACCCGCTGCTTAGATGGATCGGAGTTGCGCGCTTCTCCTCCGCCGAACAATCGCATAATGTCTTCTCAAAAAGCGGGGCCACGCCGGACTGGCGAGCTTAACTAGCCGCGGCCTTCCTGGCCAGTGAGTGTGACACGTCCTCGGACGGACGCACTTTCTTCGATGGAGAAGCGAGCTGCCGTGATGTCACCGAAGAGCTGGCCGCTTTGCCGTATGTCGACGCGGCCCGTCGCCTGAACGGGACCGTTCTGCCGGCCAAGAACTACCAGGTCCTGCACATGCACCTCGGCGTTCACGTCAGCATTGGGGCCAAGAATGAGGCGATTGCCGTTCAGGCGAATGATGCCGTCGATCTTGCCATCGACATAGAGCTCTTCCGTACCGTTGATCTCACCCTTGAACTGCACGGATTTCCCGATGATGGTGCTTCCTTCAGATGGCTTCACATTGACTCCTAAGCGGCTAACGTCTCCCGGCGAGTGTACCGGAGCCGGGGTACGGGCACAAACGGCGTATGCCGTTCTGCTAACGCGAAAGCGCCTGGTGCATCCAAATGATTACGTGAAACGGCTGCTGCCCTACTGTGCGTTGCTGGCATTTCTTTCCGCTGCCGCCCAAGGCAGAGCGGCGGCACAGGCCAACGATGCGGCGTTGGACCTGCGGGCGCTTATACGAGACGTTTGCCGCGGGCAGATCGAAATGCTGCAGCGGCACGATACGCGTCTGCGTTACCAGATCCAGCGTACGGATCACAAAGGATCGACGCTTCGCGATGAGATTGAAAGCCACGACGGAAACGTGGCGCGCCTGCTGCAACACGACGGCCGTGCACTGACGCCAGAGGAAGACACCGGGGAACATGAGCGGCTGAATGGGCTGCTAGGCAGCGACAAGCTGCAGCAGCGCGAGCGCGATGAGGCGAAGGCCCGTATATATGGCGTGGAGATGCTGCAAGTATTGCCCGATGCGATGCGGTTTACGCTGGCGGCCATGCAGACGCCTCTGCCTGATGTTGCGGACCGGCAGGTGGTTGTCGACTTTGAACCGGATCCGGCTTTTCATCCCGCAAACATGACGCAGCAGATCCTGCCGGCACTGCGCGGACGGCTATGGGTGGACGTTGCCGACCACCATCTGCTGCGCATGGAAGCGCACAATACATCTGACGTGAACCTGGCGTGGGGGCTGCTTGCCAAGGTGCACGCGGGCGGAAGCATTCTGTATGAACAGCGCAGGTTTCAGGACCTCTACACCTTTACGCACATTGCCCTGCATCTGCGTTTGCGGGAGTTGATGGTGAAGGCAGTGTTGCTGGACACGGACACTTTGACCGGCGACTTTCAACGCCTTCCAAGTTCGCCCAGCGGCGATGATGCGGTACGCATGCTGCTGGCGAAGCCGGTGCCTACGCGCTGAACTGAGCGTGCCGGACGGTGAGCGCATCGACGCGCCCGCTGTCTACATGGAAGCCACGGCCCGTCGCCGTGGGAACGATAATCTCGCCCTGGGCGCTCACCGTGACCTCAGGCTCAATGATGTCCTGTGCCCAGTAGCGTTTGGAGGCGGATACATCGCCCGGCAGGGTGAAGTTGGGAAGCGAAGACATAGCGATGTTGTGGGCTCGGCCGATGCCGCTTTCGAGCATGCCGCCACACCAGACAGGCACGCCGTGGTGCTGCGCAATGTCGTGGATAACAATGGCTTCGGTAAAGCCTCCAACGCGGCCGACCTTGATGTTGAGAATGCGTCCACTGCCGAGCCGCAGAGCAGCTTCGGCATCGCGGCGGTTGCGGATGCATTCGTCCAGGCAGATATCGGTCTGGATGCGCCGTTGAAGCTCGGCGTGGAAGAAGAAATCGTCGTACCAGAGCGGCTGCTCGATCATGAGCAGTTTGAACTCGTCCCAGGTTGCGATGTGGTCCGCATCGGAGAGACGATAGGCGGAGTTGGCGTCACAGCTGAGCAGAATGTCAGGCCAGCGCTCGCGCACGGCAACGAATATGGCGGTGTCCCAACCGGGCTTGCACTTCAGCTTGATGCGCTGGTAGCCGGCAGCGATCTCCTGCTCGACCTTGGCGAGCTGGGCTTCCATGGTGTCCTGCATGCCGATGGAAACGCCGCAGGCGATGCGTTCGCGCGTGCCGCCGAGCAGTTTGCTGAGCGAGACACCTTTGACCTGCGCTTCGAGATCCCAGACGGCGTTCTCAAGCGCGGCCTTGGCCATGCGGTGGCCGCGCACCTGTTCCAACATCGCGGGCACGTGGTCTCCCTGCGCGACCTCCTTGCCGAGCAACCGCGGCACCAGTTCGGATTCGGTGATGAGCCAGGCGGTGTCGATCATCTCGTCGGAGAAGTAGGGGTGCTCGCCGGCGACGCACTCGCCCCAGGCGGTCAAGCCTTCTTCGCTGATGAGTTCCACAAGCAGGATGCGGCGCGTGGTGGTCTTGCCGAAGCTGGTAACGAAGGGATGCGCGAGGGGCATCTGGATTTCGCGAAGGATGATGCGTTCAAGCTTCAAGGGGAGAGCTCCACGTGTTCTGCAAGGTGTCAGCCGAGGTACTGCGGATGAGCTGGTAGCTGCCGTCGCCGTTTGGCTGCCGTTGATATCCAGCAGCGACAAAGCCCTGCGCGAAGGCGGCTTCCAACCGGGCGCGCACGTTCTGCTGTGTTTGTACCGCGCGTTCATCCGCGGCGGACTTCCAGGCGTAGATGTCAGCGGGAACCACCACGGTCTGTTGCGGGACTTGCAACCGTAAGCTGTCTTCGAATGCGCGCTCCACATGCTGGCTGCGAACCCACCATTCGGCATAGAGCCGGTCGGTGGGCAGCCCGCCTTGCAGCGGTGATGAGGACGGGCCGTAGAAGTCGCGTATGTAGCGGCGGCTGATGGCGCCCAGCCGGTGCAGGTTGAAAAAAGCGTTCTTGATCTCCAGCGGATCGTAGGTCCACTCGATCAGGTCGAAGCCGTCGGCCACGGCGATGTCGCGCTGCGCAAGCTTGAGTGCGCGGCCCACGCCGGTGTTGCGATAGGGCGGCAGCACCGCGAGCATTTGCGAATGGAGGTAGGCGTGACCGCCACGGTAGCCGGGATAGGCCAGGTTGAACGCGACGATCAAGTCGCCATCAAAGGCACCAAGCACATGGCCGCCCAACTTTTCCGCGAGCAAAAACGCGCGGCGGGGGAAGAGCTCGTGCGGCGAGTAGTTCCAGATTGCGCTTTGTATCGCAACGCACCGCTCAAAGTGCTCCAACGTGCTTAGGCGGTCGATGCGCAAGGCCTTAGCGCGCAGTTCGCTCACGCGCGCTCCTCCTGCTTTGCGCGATCCCAGAGGTCTTCCATCTGAGCCGTGGTGTGCTCCGCAAGCGGTGTATCTGCCGCGAATGCCTCCATGCGGCTGAAGCGGCGGCGGAACTTCGCGTTGGCTCTGCGCAATGCCTGCTCGGGATCGACTTTGAGGTGCCGGGCGAGGTTGGTCATGACGAAGAGCAGGTCGCCGAACTCCTCTTCGATGCGGGCTGTATCCGGTGGTGCGGCTGGATCGACCTCGTCCCGTAACTCCTGTACTTCTTCGGCGATTTTGTCGAACAGGCCATCGGCGTTCGGCCAGTCGAAGCCGATGTTTGCCGCTGCCTTGCCCAGCTTGCGGGCTTCGGTGAAGGCGGGCATCGCGCTGGAGATGCCCGCCAGCAGGCCCGCAGCTTGCGGCTGCGGCTTCGCGGCGCGCTCCTGCTGCTTGACGCGCTCCCACGTGGTGATGACGTCGTCGGGTGTATCCGCGCTGGCATCGCCGAAGACATGAGGGTGACGCCGCAGCAGTTTCGCGCTGAGCGTCCGGATCACGTCCGCGATGCCGAAGCGGCCTTCGTCGTGCGCGATCTGTGCGTAAGAGAGCACCTGCAGCAGCAGGTCGCCGAGTTCGTCCTGCAGACCGGCCCAATCGCGGCGATCGATTGCGTCGAAAACTTCGTAGGTCTCCTCGAGCGTGTGCGGCTTGATGCTGTCCAGCGTCTGCGCGCGGTCCCACGGGCAGCCGTCCGGCGCGCGCAGGCGGGCCATGATGGCGGCGGCCTCCGCAAAGGCGGCGGCGGCATCGCGTTGCGCTTCGACCTGAGTTGGCGCAAGGTGCGACATGAATTCATGGTAGCAACGGAGGCGCGGTCGCAACGTGCTCCCTGGTACGAGGTGTGCCTGGCCGGGAATTAGCTCTGCTCTGCCCCGTGCAGCGAGCGCAGCAGTTTTGCCGTGGTCACGGCCTGGCCCGCGTGGCGCTGGGTATGGTCCGCCAAATGCACCAACAAGCCGGCTAGTGTGGCCGGCAATGTCGCCCGGCCGACATAGCGGGGTTCGTCGAGCGCGGCCAGCGGAAGCGCACTGGTGCGCCGTTCCGCTTGCAAGAGTCCTGCTTCAAACTCGTCGCGCGTTTCCGAGGCGCCCTGTGCAATGTGCTCGGTCGCAAGCAAAGCGTGTTGTGCCTCTGAAAGCTGGTTGCCCTCTGCGTACGTGAGCAGACGGTCGAGGCTGCGTGCGATATGACGCGCCTGAAAGCCGACCGATGGCAAGCCATACGGCTGCTGTTCCAACAGTTCTGCGTCAAACGGCCATACCCAACGTGCAAAGTCTTCACGCGTCAGGTCGAAGGCGTGCAGCACGGCGCGCAGGAGTGGCGGCGATTCCTGGCGGGTGCCACGCAGCCACGGTTCCACGTTCGCTTCGTCGTACAGCATGGCTCCATGCTGCCATAGGCGCGGAGCCTGTAAACTTTTAGTTGACTATGTTTGAAAACCTTCAGGAAAAGCTGCAGCGCGCATTTAAGAACCTGCGCGGCCAGGGCACCATCACGGAAGAAAACATCGGCGAGGCGCTGCGCGAAATCCGGTTGGCGTTGCTGGAAAGCGACGTAAACCTGAACGTGGTGAAAAACCTGATTGAACGAGTGCGCGAAAAGGCAGTCGGCACACAGGTGGCCACCGCGCTGTCGCCCACCGAGCAGGTTATTAAAATCGTGCACGATGAACTGATTGAAGTGCTGGGCAGAGACAACGCGCGCTTCAAGTTTTCATCGCAGCCGCCGACCGTGATCCTGATGGCCGGACTGCAGGGTTCCGGCAAAACCACGACCAGTGGCAAGCTGGCGAGCTGGCTGAAAAAGGGCGGCCACCGGCCGATGCTTGTGTCGGTTGACGTGTATCGTCCAGCGGCGCGGGAGCAGCTGGCGATCGTGGCGAAGAGCGTGGGCGCGCAGATCTACACGGGCAAGATCAATGACGAAGATGCGGGTACGCCGCTGGTCGAGCGCCTGGCGCGCGAGGCGAAGCGCGAGGCGACCAACTTCGGCAACGACGTGCTGATCGTGGATACGGCAGGCCGGCTCGGCATCGACGAGCCGCTGATGGACGAGATGCGCAAGCTGAAGGCGCTGCTGAACCCATCCGAGATCCTATTCGTCGCGGACGCGATGACGGGGCAGGACGCGGTGAACTCCGCCGATGCGTTTCACAAAGAACTGGGCCTGACCGGCGTGGTGCTGACGAAAATGGACGGCGACGCACGCGGTGGCGCGGCATTGTCGATTCGCAACGTGACTGGCGCGCCTGTGAAGTTTCTGGGTACGGGCGAGAAGCCTGATGCGTTCGAGGCGTTTCACCCGGACCGCATCGTGTCGCGCATCATGGGCATGGGCGACATTGCAACCCTGCTGGAGCGCGCGGAAGAAAAGCTGGACCGCGGCAAGGCCGAGGAGTTCGCGAAGAAGGCGCTGACCGGCGATGGATTTTCGCTGGAAGATTTCCGCGACCAGATGCGGCAGATCAAGAAGCTTGGCTCCATGCAGTCGATTTTGAAGATGCTGCCGAGCGTCGGCCCTTTCCAGGGATTGCAGCAGGCCGCCGAGCATGTGGATGAGGGCCAGTTCACGCGCGTGGAGGCGATGATCAACTCCATGACCAAAAAGGAGCGGCTCAACCACGAGATCATCTCCGGTTCGCGACGCAGACGCATCGCCGCAGGCAGCGGCACCAGCGTGCAGGAAGTGAACCAGCTGCTGAAGCAGTACGCGCAGATGCGCAAGATGTTTAAGGGGTTTGGTTCGGGCGGTGGCAAGATGCAGCGCCGGCTGATGTCGCAGATGGGCAACATGGGCGGGCCGGGAAGGTTTGGCCGCTAGGTGCCTTTCGAGTCTGCGGGCGCGACCAGGGCGCTGCAGCCGCGGCTGGACGAGATCACCCAGAGCACACGCCGGCTGGTGCAGCCCGAACGGCTGCTTGCCTCAGAGCGGCTGATCGCTGAACTGCTTGCCACTGGAATTGAAAATCGTATGCTGCCGGTGGGGACTGAGATGCCGGGGTTCGCGTTGCCGGACTCCGCCTCCGGCCGCATCGTCAACTCGGCAGACCTGCTTGCACTCGGACCACTTATCATCAGCTTTTTTCGTGGCCGGTGGGATCCGTATTGCGTGACGGAACTGGAAACGTGGCGGGATTTGTATCCAGACGTACGCCGCCGCCGGGCGCTGCTGGTGGCCATCTCGCCGCAAACGTTACGGCAGGGCGACTTCACCGTGCAGCAACATGGTCTTCCTTTCCCGCTGCTGCGGGATGCCGATTGCGAGGCTGCCGAGCGTTTCGGAGTTGCATACGATGTCACTTCCGAGATGGACCGGTACTATCGCTCGATCCTGGTAAGCCTGCCCTACATCAACAGCGGGCGCAATGTGATGGAGACCGCTGCGGGCGATGCCGGCCGGCTTCCGTTGCCCGCGACTTTTTTGGTGGATCAACAAGGTAGCATCCGCTTTGCAGAAGGGCACGCGGATCACCGGGTTCGCCCCGAACCACAGGATATTTTGGCGCTTCTCTAACGTGTTTGGCGGAAAGGTGTCGCCATAGGCCCGGCAGAAGTGCGCTTATACTGGAGGTGCGGTTATCGAGTGATCTGTGCGGTTTTCGCGCGGACTCAATCGAGCGAATCGCACCGGTCACGAAGGGAGGCCGTGCATGCCAGGGACCTTAGTAGCGGAAGAGGTGAAGACGGCGGCACACCTTGGGCAGTATGCAGGTGACCCGAATTTTATGACGTCGCTTGCACGCGGCCTGTCTGTGCTGGAGGCCTTCGCGCAAGAGTCGCCGCAGATGACCATCTCGCAGCTAAGCAACAAGACGGGCCTGAGCCGGGCCGCGGTGCGGCGATGCCTGTATACGCTTTCGCGGCTTGGGTACGCGGGCGCCGAGGACGGCCAACGCTACTCCCTGCGACCCAAGATGCTGACGTTGAGCCATACCTACACGGTCAGCAACACGCTTTCCAGCGCGGCGCAACCAATCCTGGAGCGCATGAGCGCGCAGTTAAACGAGAGCTTCAGCGTGGCGACACTGGATGGTGATGAGATCGTCTACATTGCCCGCTCGCAGGTGAGCCGCTTGATGAGCGTGGACCTGCATGTGGGTAGCCGTTTGCCAGCTTACTGCACGTCCATGGGGCGCGTTCTGATTGCGTCGCAGCCACCTGATGAAGTGGAGCGGTACCTGTCCCGAGTGGATCTGAAGCCGTTTACCGGCAAGACCGTGAATAACGTCGACAAGCTGCGATCGATGCTGCGCAACGTCCGCCGAAACGGGTACGCGATGTGCGATCAGGAGTTCGAGGTGGGCCTGCGTTCGATTGCCGTGCCTGTGTATGCGCCGAGCGGAAAGGTAATTGCAACGGTGAACCTGAGCGGCAACGCGCAACGCATGGCGCTGCTGGATATGCAGACGCAGTTTCTGCCACACCTGCGCGCGGCCGCAAACGAGCTCAGCGTTTTCCTGCGCTGAGCCACTACGCTGGGAGTCCGTTCCTCTTTGACATAGCGCAAGAGCAGCGATATATTGAAGTTGCGGGGTGGAGCAGCCCGGTAGCTCGTTGGGCTCATAACCCAAAGGTCGCAGGTTCAAATCCTGCCCCCGCAACCAACAGGAAGTACTGGTTCCACAAACCCCACGCGATTGGGGTTTTCGTGCGTTTGGACGATACGCGAGTTCTAGATCTGTCTCTTCGAGGCGTAGTGCTGCGCAGAGAAGCAGGAGCTACACCTAAGTGAAAAGTGCTTTAAGCCAGAACGCATAGCGCATGTCGTTGACGTTCATGGGTTGCGCGTTGTGCGCGCGCAGCGTGATCTTCTGCTGCCGCTCTACGGGCCGGGCGATGTTGGCGTTGTGTGTGTTCGCACGCAATGGTCCAGTGCATACGATTGAGACCGAAAGCTTGTGTCCAGCGCGCACGTGAAGCCGTGGCTTTCTAATGTGCCAGGCAGCCATGTATCGCCGGACAGGTCTGGCCGGACCAGATAGACCTCATCCCCTGGATGTAAATCACGATACGAAGTGAGTGGAAACGGCAAGACGCCGGCACGTGCGAACCACCGAAGCACCGCCTCAGAGATACCGTCCGGCACCGTGCGGTAGTGGTCGGGGTCGGTCACCATGCGAAGATGGGTCCGCTCCTGCGGTGTGGCATACCACCAGAGTGTCGGGTAGACGATGGGACTGGCGACGACGTCGCCGTGCTGGAAGATCGCAGCATACTCCGCCTGGGGTGAGGTGTGCGGGCCGTTCCGCACAAAGGTGACCAGTGCCGGCAAGGGCAACACGAGCAGCACGGCCGCAATCGCAAGCGGGACTGCCGGGAACCTTTGCCACGGTGAAGTGGAAAGAAGAGCGCCGAACAGCAACGCTCCAGCAACGAAGACCGGCGAAGCGTAGCGCGTAAAGAAGTAGTGGTTCGCGACTCCGATGCAGAACGCCAGGATCGCGGCAAAGTACACCGCTGCGGCGGCGAGAAACGGGAAGAGCAAGTCGGGTGTCGAGGACGAGTCACCAGTTACATGGGAGTTCCGCCAGAGGAATACCGTGCCTGCCAGAACAAGTGCAAAGAGAACCGTTTGCCAGCGGCGTTCCACGGGGTACGCCATGACTTCGTACAGCTTCGCCACAGCCGGCAGCGCGGGCGTTCTTGCGGAGAGTGGGACCTGGCTCATGTAATGCGTTGCGATATAGCGAGCGAGCGCGAAATCGAAGAGGAACGCGGGCGACGCCAGCCCGACTGCAACCAGCAGGCGTGTATCCACGCGTCGTGTTTGGTGCCAATGCAGCAGTTCGCCGGTGACGATCGGCATACAAACGTACACCAAGCTCAACGCGTGAATCGTTGCGGAAAGTAGCAGAACGAGAGCCAGGGGCCACAACGGGGCGGGGCGCCCGGCAGCACGCCGGATGCGGTAGGTGTCGTAGACCAGCACGCCAAGCGCCGTGATCGCCATAAGAGCCGCGTATGGGCGCACGGTAAACATGAACTCGACACACCGTGACGCGGTGAAGAGAGCCGCGCCACACAAGCCTGCCAGCGGGGCGGCCCGGCGCTGGAAGAGGCGGAAAATGCAGACAGCCGCTAGCGCGGTGACCAGGGCGGAAACCATGTGCACCCCGATCGCCTCAGGAAGCGGGAGAGAAAGACCGATGCGAGCGGCAAGGTGGCTAAACGGGGGTTGACTGTCGATCGGCACTGCGGCAAGATACGCGTGCCAAGTCCGCGCTGTTGCGGCGATCAGCGTGGAGATCTGGTCGAACTCCATGGCACGCGGCTGCACCAGGATCGTGTAACGCAGACCCAGGGACAGGAGCAAAAGACCGAGCCCGATGACACCGGCCCGGTTCTGCCATACGAGCTTCGGCCGTGCCGCACCTTGCGGCACAACGGGTGTCAGTTGCGAAACGTGGTTCGACATACGCGTGACCACAGGATAGCGGTCGAAACTTCCTAAGCCGCTACGGCGTCCATGGACGTTTCCCGAGGCGCATAGCGGGAACCGATCACCTGGGCGACCGCGGACAGCACCAGTGCGGCTACCGTAACACCCAAGCCCCAACGCAGGTTGCTGCGATCACTGATGAAGCCGATCACGCGCGGCGACGGCACATCGCCCAGCAGATGAATCAGAAAGAGTTGGCCCGCCAGCGCGGTGGCGCGCACCTGTGCCGTGACTGAGTTGACGATCGCCGCATTCACGGGCCCACTCCCCAGAAACAGCGTGAACTCGGCAAGCGCGAGCGCGGGAAGCATGGTCTTGACCGGGCCAAAAAAGCAGAGAAGTGCGCACGGGATACACAGCGTTGGAGCCAATGCGCTGACCCAGTACAGCGCGCGGTGGTCGCGGCGCAACCATCGCTGCGCCAGCCAGCCACCCACCGCTGTGCCCAGCAGGCCCGTGCCCGCGGTAATCGCGCCTACGGTGAAACCTGCGCTCGATTGAGTCATGTGTGCCTCGCGCTGCAGAAAGGATGGAATCCACGCGGAAATGCCGCCGATCGTGAACGTCGACATCGCGTAGCCCAGCGTCGCCCACAGATAGGCTGGATTCTTAAGCAGGCCGAGGTAGTTCCCCACATGCGCCCCGCCACGGCCACTACCCTGCCCCGCGCTGCCTTCGTCGGTGGCGCCGCGTTCCGGTTCACGCATCAGGAACAGAATGGCAAAGGCCAGCAGCAGGCCCGGTATCGCGGAAACGTAGAAGGCGCTCCGCCAGCCGTGTGTCTGCCCGAGCCAGCCGCCGGCGGCGTAACCGATCGCGGCGCCGACCGGAATGGCGACGTTGAAGATGGTCAACGCCCGGTTGCGCTGCTCGGGCGGGTAGTAATCAGCCAGCAGCGCCGGGCCGAAAATGCCGAAGCTCGCTTCACCCACACCCAGCGCCGCGTGCCGCACCAGCAGCGCGTCAAAGCTGTGCACCATGGCACTGAACAGGTTGACGGTGCTCCAGAACAGTGCGCCGATGACGATGAGCGGCTTGCGCGGAAAATGATCGCCGAGCCAGCCCGTTGCGGGCGCCGCGATGATGTAGGTGATGAAAAAGTACGTGACCAGTGAGCCGAGCCGCTCGTCCGAGACGTGAAATTCGGCTTTGACCATCTCCTGCACGCCGTTCAGGACGTAGCGGTCGATGTAGTTGACCAGGTTCAGTCCGGTCAGCAGCAGCAGGGCGACGGTCGCCGCCTTCGCATCCGCAGTTCGTTTCGAAGCTGGGCTCATCGCGATGAGGTTAGCAGGTCCAAAACAAACTGCGCAGACAACGCCCACTCTCGCCTAAATGGCTCGCGGCGGCACTTCGGTCTGATTCTCCGGACGTGGGTAACGCGCCCAGACCACGGTGCTGATGCCGCCGCGCGGACGGAAGTCGCCCTTGACCTCGCACCAGATTGGCTGCGTCGCCTTCACCACGTCATTCAGGATCTGGTTGCAGATATTCTCCTGGAAAATGCCGAGGTTGCGGTAGCAGAAGAGGTACTCCTTCAGCGACTTCAGTTCTAGGCAGACCTCGCGCGGCATATAGCGAATTTCGATTTTGCCGAAGTCGGGCAGTCCCGTCTTCGGGCAGACGCTGGTGAACTCCGGGTCGTCAATCAGAATCTCGTACCCGGCGAAGCTGTTTTTCCATGTTTCAATCTCGGGAAAACTAAAATCGAGCCCCGCGACTGCGTGCTCATCGGTGTAACGCTCACTCAAAGCCATAACTCAAGTTTACCTTTCCTGCTGCAGCACAAAGCCCCCCAGCCAATGGCTGAGAGGCTTTACGCGGTGCTGTTGTGGAGCCTAGTCTCGCCGACCCAGCGTTGGCCGGTCGTCGCTCTTGTCCTGCTGCGACCCGTTGCTGCTGTTTGGGTCGTTGTTGCTTGCGCTGGTGCGCCGCAGCGTCGGCTTGTTCGGGTCCTTTTTGTCATCGATCTTGCGCTTGTTCTGGATTCGCGCCAGACGCGCTTTCACGTTGTCGAACTCGCTCGTGGTGACCAGGTAATCCTGCTTGGCCGGCAGAATCGTCGCGATCTCTTGTTCCGAGCGCTCGATACGGTCCGGCGTCTGCGGATGGTCAGAGAACGCGCGGGCCAGTACGCCGGGCTTACGCTTTTCCAGCGCATCCAGCTTTTCGAACATGGTGACCAGGCCCTGCGGATCGTAGCCGGAGCGGTACGCGTATTGCACACCAAGCCAGTCAGCCTCTGCCTCGAAGCCTCGGCTGAACTTCAGAAAGCCAAGCGGAATGGCGAGCTGCGAAGCCTCGTAGATGCCGTATGCCGTATAGCCCCCCATGAAGATGAGCGGAACTGTGCTCAGCTGCATGTATTGCGCACGCGTCATCTGGCGTGCTGCATGGTGCGCCGCCACGTGTGCAATCTCATGCGCCATCACGCCGGCCAACTCGCTCTCGTTGTCGGCTGCCAGAACCAGGCCGCTGTTCACGTAGAAGTAGCCGCCTGGAAGTGCCATCGCGTTGATCTCGTCGGAGTCGATGACCTTGATGGTGAATGGCACCTTCGCATCGCTGTTCTTCACGATGTTCTGGCCGATGCGGTTGATGTACTCGACCACGACCGGATCGGTAATCATCTTTGAGGAACGCTCGACCTCCATCGCATACTGCTTGCCGTTGCGAACCTCCCAGTCGGTGGAGAACCAGTTGCCCATGCCGCGGCCACCGATGTCGCGCGTGCCGGCCGCGTTCACGTCCTCCTCTGAGCCCTTCTTGATGTTTTTCTTCAAGTCATCGCCGGGATCAGGGATCGGCTCGTTGTTGTTCTTGTTGGCCTCGTCACGTGCCTTGTCCAAATCTGCTTTGCTCGCGGTTGGCGGTGGGCCGTTCGTCGGTCCACTGTTTGGCACCTTGGCCGGGTCCTGCTGGGTGCCAGGCACGCCGCCGGTTCCAGTGGTCGATGTGGGGGTGGTCGGCGTGGTGATCTGCGCGCCGGCAAAGCCAGCCGTCGTCACGCAGAGTGTCGCGATCAGCGCAAGATTCCGCAGTTGCATGGATTTGTGCTCCTGGGTTGGACGGAACGGGCGCAGTCCACCCTGAACTATTAGACGCTTGTTTCGGCGAGATGTCGCGCCGCCACGCCGTCAGGTTGCGGCATCCCAAACCCTATGAAACCTGACGAAGCGAACCGCCGTGAAAGTGATTCCCTGGGCTGGATTGAGGTGCCCGCGACGGCGTTGTACGGCGCGCAAACGGTGCGCGCCATCGGGAATTTTCCGATCAGCGGGCTGCGGGCCAGCCCCTACCTGATCCGTGCCATTGCGGCGATCAAGCTTGCGGCTGCCCAGGCCAACGGCCAACTTGGCGTCATCGACGCGGACCAGTCCCGCGCGATTCAGCAGGCCGCGCAGGAGGTCATGGACGGGCGCTTCCATGACCAGTTCCCTGTCGATGTCTTCCAGGCCGGGGCCGGCGTCAGCTTTCACATGAACACAAACGAGGTTCTGGCGAACCGCGCCAACCAGATCCTGGCGGCGGAGGCGGGCGGGGGTTCCGCAGAAGATGCCGCACCGGCCGAACCAGAGGCCGATCCCGCGCTGGCCGCGCTTGGCCGCTATGCCCCGATCCATCCCAACGACCACGTCAACTACGGTCAGAGCACGAACGATGTGTTCCCCACCGCGATGCGCGTTTCAGCCCTGCTGGCGCTGCGCGACCTTGACCCGGTTCTCGCGGAATTCGAGGAAGGCTTGCAGCAGAAGGCACACGAGTTCGACGGCATTCTGAAGTCGGGCCGCACCCATCTGCAGGACGCCACGCCTATACGGCTCGGCCAGGAGTTCGCCGCCTACGCGGAGGCGATCCGTGCCGCCGCGGCTGCCATCGCCTCCGCAGCCAGGCCGCTGCACGATCTAGGCCTGGGCGGGTCCGCCGTGGGCACCGGCATCAACACGCATCCTGAGTATCGCGTCCTTGCCATCGCCAACCTCGCACGCGTCACCGGACTGCCGCTCACGCCCGCGGCGGACATGCGCTTCGCCATGCAGTCCTGCGCGCCGGTTGCGACCGTTTCAGGAGCGCTTCGGTCGCTGGGGCTCGAGGTCATCCGCATCTCCAACGACCTGCGGCTGCTTGCGTCCGGGCCCAACACTGGCCTGCGTGAGATCGACCTGCCTGCCCTGCAGCCTGGGTCGAGCATTATGCCCGGCAAGGTCAACCCGGTGCTCGCGGAGCTCGCGGCCATGATCGGCTTCCAGGTCGCCGGGAACGACACCGCGATTGCGCTTGCCGTGCAGGCAGGTCAATTGGAGTTGAACGTGATGATGCCAACGATGACGCACAACCTGCTGCAGTCGATTACGATCCTGACCAATTTTCTCCGCGAGTTCGATCGGCGTTGCGTCCGCGGCATCACCGCCAACCCGGAGCGCTGCTCCAACTACGCCGCCTCCACCGTCGCGCTGGCTACTGCGTTAAATCCTTATATTGGCTACCGGCGCGCCGCGGACGTGGCGAAGGAATCGGTCCACTCGGGCCGCAGCATCATCGAGATCGTCCGATCAGAACGGCTGCTGACAGAGGCCCAGATTGCCACGATCCTGGACGCGCGCGCGATGACCGAGCCGCGCGCACCGGAAGAAAAGCCCACCTCGTAAGGTGGGCTTTCATGCGGTTCATGCCGGCTCTACTGCCTTCCGAATCGATACACGAAGCCAACATTCACACCCAGGCTGTTCTGCACCGTGCTGCCAAAGGTAGTTAGAACGTAGGTCGGCTGAATGCGCGCGGCCAGGTTGTTGTACACGTTGTAATCCAGGTTGACCGAAGCGCTAAAGGTCGGGTTGGCGTTGGAATCCTTCCACAAGCCGAGCGTCTGGCTTGGCAGGCCTTTGGCATCGCCACCGAACTTGCTCAGGGTGACGCCACCCTCGCCCATCACGCCGACTGAATACTTTTCCGTGCCAAGGAAGCGGTACTGCAGGCCGGCCATGAAGTTGTAGTGGCTGATCTGCGGCCGGAAGATGAAGTTCTGCGCAAGCTGGTTGGGAATTTTTGCATTGCCGTAGTTGCCGCGAACGTCTCCCACGATGCCCCAACGCTCATTCCACTGCCGGGTCCCGTTCACCCAGAAGTTGATTTCGTTGATGCGAAGCAGGTCGGAACCAGGATGAAACCGCAGATAGCCGCCTCCGCCTCCGACTTCATACCGGTGCGAGTAGGCGTCGTGAATATTGCGCTCGATGCGGGCCTGGCGGTTCGCGTTATACCGACGGCCGCCCTGCCCGGTCGGGCGGGGGGCCGGCGTGGCTTGTGGTGCGGCCTGCGTTGGCGCTGTTTGGGTGTCGGTGGCAGCCGCGTCCTGGCTTGAGGACGAGCTTTGCGCGAGCGCGGGTACGGCGCATAGCGCCAGCGTGGCGGCAGCGCACAGCACGCGCACACCCGTCGTGGTGAAACGGAACATCAACCAATACTCCTCAAGCAGCTGCGGCGGTGCTACGTTCAGTCGAGCAGAAAACCGCTTCCTCATTAGAACATCCAGCGACGGAAACGTTACCGTCCATAGCCGCCGCTTCCGCGCGCAATCGAATCCATGCCGAAATCTTCCAATGCATACACGGGCGGCTCGAGCCGGAGGCGCGGCGCTTCGAAGCGGCAATCAAACGGGCTCGGCAAGCTGTTTCTGGGCTTGCTCCTGGGTGTGGTGCTTACCCTTGCGGCGATTCCCGCCTATTTCTACTTCGGCCAACCGCCGGTGGCGGTGTCTGACAAGCCCGCCGTATGGGAACATCTGGCGGAGCGCGTTGCAACGGATCGCCGCATGCAGCGCGAGGCAAAGCCTGCCCCGTTCGCGGCCGGTGAGGACGCGTTTGAAGGCGCCGCCCGCACCTATCGCACGCAATGTGCGCAGTGCCATGGCAGCCCCGCACTGGAATCCCAGCTGGGCGCGGCGATGCTGCCCCGCGCGCAGCAGTTCTTTACCCGCGACCGCAAGGTGACCGCCAGCAAGTCCGCCGGGCAACTGTACTGGGCTACGGCGTTCGGCATTCGCCGCTCCGGTATGCCTGGCTATCGCAAGTCGCTGACCAACACACAACTGTGGCAGCTTGCCTTGCTGCTGCACAGCGCCGACCAGGAGCTACCCGATCCCGTGCGCGAACTGCTCAGCCCGGCCATCCCCGCGACCGCCCCCACCGCTGCTGCGCCTGTAAGCACCCACAGGGTGCGGACCGCGCCAGAGCGGTAGGGGTTCGTCAGCGAAGCGAGTACGCCAGCCCCGTAACGAACTGCAGGCTGTTCTTGCGATAGCCCGGCGAAGGATTGTTCAAGTAATCATCGGTCCCGTTCAGGTTCACGCTGAGCCGCTTCAGCAGGGGCAGCGTGAACCCGACGCCCAGGTGCCCTGAAAAAGCATTCAGGTTGTTCCAGGCCGGCAGGAACGAAAAGTTTTGTGTAAGTGTCAGCTTGCGCGGAAGCGCCCGGCGGTACGCCTCGCTGAATGTGGAACCCGTCAGGTTCTGATTGGAAGCGGCGGCCAGAAACTGCTGCTTTTCGTAGTGAACGTCCGCTTTCAGATCCAACTGATGCACCGGCGTGCTGAACGGAGTGAATCCCATGCCAGCGCCGTATACCTGCTGCAGTTGCAGCCCCTGTGCGAAGTTGTGGTCGAAGCTGCCGTCCGCCAGCGCATAGGTGCGCTTGTTGAAGTACTGGTCGCGTTCCGCGTCCGCATGGAAGATGCTCGTCTTGATCGTGGATGCCGGCGTTGGCGGCAGTGTTGGATCGCCGTTCGGCAGGTCGGGCGTTGTCAGGATGCCGTAGGTCTCCTGCACGTTCAGCATTGTCTTGTTTCGCGCGCGAAAATAGGTAAGCACCGGCACCTGCCGGACCAGCGCGCCGCCTACGCTGAGCGTGCCGCCGTGCTGTGTGCTCTGCACAAACGTGGTGCCCAGGTTGACCGTTCCGTTCCAGCCGTCGAGAGGTCCTGCGCGGCGCGCCAGGTCCTTCTCATAGGTCGCTCCGTCCACGATGTACGCCACATCCTTGAGCGCAATCGGAGGCTGCGCATTCCCATCCGGAGACTCGACGACACCCTGCGCCGTGACTGCAATCGTCTGCGGCTTCAATGCTTCCGATTCCTTGACCGGCGCGCCGTGGCGAAGAACCGCGAATGCGCCCGCCGTGCGCAGCTCTTTCACTTTGCTCAAGGGCACCGTCACATCGCCAGTCATGTCGCTGTGGAACACAACCGTGTCGTTGACGCCACGCAGCAGCTTGCCGGTCAGCCGGTCACCGTTCACGAAGACCAGCACATCCGCGGCCGCGGCCTGCGGCGGGTTCGCCTGCCCGGCTGCGGTTCTGCCGTAGAACAGCACACACCCGGACAAGACGGCGCACTTTGCAACGAACTGGAACAAACGCAAGCAGCAACTCCCCGCCTTCAGGCTAACGCCCGTTTGAAGCGCATTCAGTCCGAGGTGCAGGGGGTGGCCACAGAGTGACGTCCAATCGCGGGCTGCAAACACCTGTACCGGCTCCCGACGGTCTACTCTAAGCGGAGCCATGCCGCTCGTCGCCGCCATGTTGCCGATTCCGCTGCCTCCAGCGGCCCGGCTGTCTTCCACGCTCTTCCACTTCTTTGAGATCACCGCCATCGTGCTGGGTGCGCTCGGCGGCGGCCTCGCCTCACGCCGCGACCGCCGCACGCGTTTCGACACCACCGGCATCATCGGCCTTGGCTTGATCTCCGGCGTGGGCGGCGGCATTGTGCGCGACTTGCTGCTGAACGAAGGCGCGCCGCTCTCGCTGCAGCACCCGTCGTACCTTGCTTACGCGATGCTTGGCGCCGCGCTTTCGCTCGTCTTCGGGCGCTCCATCGGAACCCGCACCCTCGCGCTCATGTCGTTCGTGGACGCGCTTTCGCTTGGATTCTTCACGGTTGCCGGTTCGACCCGTGCCATGAACGCCGGCCTCGGCTTCCTGCCCTGCCTTTTGCTGGGCGTTACCACGGCGGTCGGCGGCGGATCACTGCGCGACATCTTCTCCGGCGAGGCACCCAAAGTCTTTCAGGAGGGCGAACTGTACGCACTCGTGTCCGCGACGGCAGCACTGCTTTTTCTGCTGCTGCAAAAATTCGGCGCAGGCGTGAACGTGGCCGCCACGATCGCCACGCTTGCCGGATTCGGGCTCCGCATGCTCGCGATTCGCTATGGCTGGCGCACCCACCGCGTCGAGCACCTGTCGGACCCCAATCGTTAGCCGCGCCTACAGTCCTGCCTCTCTGCGAAAGTCGCGGATCACGTCCGCTGGATCGCGGTGATCGCCTTCCACGGCATGATTCATCGCCTGCATCTGCGCCTCAGAGCACTTACCGGCGAGTTGCTGCAACGCACGGTCGACCGCCGGGTGTGCCCGCAGCGTGTCTTCTCGAACCACGGGCACGGCTTCGTATGGGGGAAAGTAGTGCTGGTCGTCGACAAGGACCTGCAGGTGCATGGTTGGGATTGCACCGTCCGTAGAATTACCCGCAACTATGTCGACCTGGTGGTTCGCCATGGCCCGGTACAGAAGTCCCAAATCCATCACGCGTGGCGCACCGGCAAACTGCAGATGGTACTGCTGCTCCATACCGTGCAGGCCGTCCGGGCGCTCCTCAAACTCGTAACCGACGCCCAGCCGGAGTTGCGGCGCGGCGGTTTGCAAATCACTCAACTTCGACACATGCAGACGCGCGGCATTGTCCGCACGCATCACCATGGCAAACGTATTTTCGAACCCGAGCGGAGCCATCACCCGGACGCCCTGCTGCGCGTAGAGTTGCGTAATCGCATGCCGCACGCGCTCACGGTCGCGATCGACCGGTTGCTTAAAAATGGAACTCAACGCCGTCCCGGAGTACTCGACGTATGCATCGATCCTTCCGGAGAGCAACGCCTGATGCGCGATATAGCTGCCTGCGAGATAGAAACGCCGCTCGACCTTTTCACCCTGAGCTTCGATCTGCTGTGCAAGCAGCTCCCCGAGCAGCACCTGTTCGGTGAAGTTCTTGGCGCCGATCACGATGCGCGATCCCTTCGGCGGATCGCACGCGGTCAGCGGAAACAGCATGGCGGTGACGAGCCACGCGAGCAGAACACGTACGGCAGTTTTCATTGCGATCTCTGCACCGTCAGCCGCCCTTCCGCAAGTCCGAGCATCGCGTCCAGCAATAACGCGAGCAGTGCAGACGGGATGGCACCGGCAAGAACAAACCGGTTGTCGACGGAAGCGACACCACGGAAGATCATCTCGCCCAATCCACCGGCGCCGATGGCAGCGGCGATCGTTGCGACACCGACGCAGGTCACCGTCGCGGTGCGCAGGCCCGCAAGAATCACGCTGGCCGCAATCGGCAATTCCACCTTGAGCAGGCGCTGCCACGCCGTCATGCCGAGCGCACGGCTGACGTCGATCAACGACGGATCGATGCCGCGGATGCCTGCATAGGTATTGCGCAAAATAGGCAGCAGAGCGTATCCGGTAAGTGCCACAATGGCCAGCCGCGCCGCGCGATCGCCAAGGAATGGGACCGGCAAAAGCAGGCCAAACAGCGCAAGCGACGGAATGGTCTGCACCACGTTCGCAAACCCAATCACCGGCCGCGCCCAGCGTTCATGCCGCGTCAACCAGACGCCCGCTGGCAGGGCGATCAGGGTGGCGCACAAAACAGCCCAGCCGGTCAGCCAAAGGTGCTCAATGGTGAGCCGGCCCAGCTCGTAGCCGTGGATTCGTAAGAACCCCATCATGATTTGCCTGCCGGCGTGAAGCGGTTTACGGCGTGAACATACTCCGAAACACCCGGATCCTGCGAGTCCAACACCTGATCCGAAGCTAAATCGGCATAGACACGGCCCTCCCCCATGAACAGCACGCGGTGCGCAAGGAAAATAGCCTCTTGCAAATCATGCGTCACAATCAATGCCGTGGTTCCGAAGCGCGCCAGCAGGTCGCGTAGCATCGCCTGCATTTCGGCGCGCGTGAGCGGGTCCAGCGCGCCGAATGGTTCATCGAGCAGCAAAAGCTTCGGTTCCGTCGCCAACGCCCGCGCCAGGCCGACGCGCTGACGTTGGCCGCCGGAAAGCTGATGCGGCATGCGCTTCGCATACTCGGCCGCGGGTAGGCCCACCGTGTCAAGCAGTTCGGCCGCCCGCCGGGTACGCTCGTCTTCCCGCTTGCCCGCAAGTTCCAGCGGCAACGCAACATTTCGCTCGATGTTCATGTGCGGATACAAACCCGTTTCCTGGATCACGTAGCCGATGCCACGGCGCAGATGCCGCATCTCTTCGGGCTGCGAGCCTGCAGAAACATTGCGGCCAAGCACCTGTACCTCGCCCGAGGTCGGCAGCACAAGCCCGTTCACGGTTCGAAGCAGAGTCGTCTTTCCGGAACCGGACCGGCCCAGCAACGCCGTCGTCGTGTTCGCCTCCAACTCCAGCGAAACATCCTGCAGGATGGGGCGCGCCGGTTCGCCGGAAACGTGAGACGGCGGCGTGAAGCTCACACTCGTGAACGTCACGCCGCCGTCTTGACTCATCACGTTATTCGTAGGTGTCGGGCTGGTCGTCTCTGTCCGCTTCGACGTCCGCGGCATCGTGTGCACTGCTCGCACCATCTCCGCCAAGCGTGTCCAGGCGTCCGCTCGGCTCGTCCAGGTCGTCGTTCTTGTCTGAGTGACCCAGCGTGCTTTCGCGGCCCTCCGAGCTTGGCCTGTCGGCCAGGTGCGCGGCGCGGCCTTCGGCTGCGTCGTCAAACCTGCCATTCGGCTCGTCTATCGGCTTCGCCATCGTGTCCTCCTCTGTGTCCGCGGGCACCGGCGCGTTGAAGCTCTCTGCCGTCGGAATGGCCGCTGCGGTCGTGCTGCCTGGCTGTCCTTTCACACGCACCACGGTGATTTTTGAGAAGCCCTCGCGGAACGAAGGCGGCCGCAGACGCTCCGCCATCTTCTCCATCACGTCGTCGGCAACGCGCCGGTCGCGGCGCGAGTTCCGCTCCATGCAGACCGACAACGGAACCTCGAAATATACGGCCTGCGCCTCATACCCGAAGGAACGCGCCATCTTGATCCACTGCCGCCGTTCATGCGCGGACAGGTTTGTCGCGTCCACGTAATTCCACGGCATCTTCGCGATCAGCCGCGCACGCAGCAGCGAGCGCAACGTGGAAAACACCAATCCGCTGTAGCGCTGATCGGTGATGTCGTCGAACAGGATCGTGCGAAGCATGTCGCTGCTGAGCGGGGTGACGCCGCGTCGCTTGTACCATGTGGTTTTGCCGGAACCGGGCAGGCCGATCGCCAGCACCACATATCCTTTCGGCTGCGGCTTGTCACCTTCGCCAGCGCCCACGGGCTGTGGCTCGGCGGGAGGGGTGGCCAGCGACTCCGGCTGTGTTTCCATCACAATGGCGCCCGGCTGCTGGTCCGCGGCTGTTTCCGGCGCGTCACTGCCCGCCGCCGTCACCGCATCCAGCATCTCCGCCGCGTCGCGCTCGCCGGAGTCGGACCGAGCCGACACTTCCGGGTACGACGGCCGTAACGCTGCAGGCTGATCGACCGGGATCTCCTGGCCGATCTTTCCAGTGGCTTCGCTGTTGTTCGGGCCACGCTTTGATCTTCTTCTCATCTTTTCGCGCATCCAGTTGCGCGTTCCCTCGCGCATGTACTGCCTTCTTTTCCTGCTTCTCTCAGCGCCGGGGCTGCTGCGGTGCAGCCCACCCCGATTGCCTCGCTTGTAGCATACCGTGCTGCATGCACGCAAAACGGTGCAATCTGTGAATGGGTCGACAGACGAGACCCAACTGGGCGCGTCCGGCGTCGCCAGCTAGAATGGAATGGATGCGCCTGACCTGTTCCGGTGCAATCACAGAGGGAGAACGCGACGGGCATGGCAGTGAAGGTTGGGATCAACGGTTTTGGCCGCATCGGCCGCAATGTATTTCGCACCGCGCTTGGCAACCCGGACATCGAGTTCGTCGCCGTAAACGACCTGACCAGCCCCGCGACACTGGCGCACCTGCTAAAGTACGACTCCATCCTGGGCAACCTGAAAAGTGAGATCTCCGCGGGCGACGACTTCATCAGCGTCGATGGCAAGAAGATCAAGGTCTTCGCCGAACGCGATCCCGCGAAGCTGCCGTGGGCGGAAGTCGGAGCCCAAATCATTGTCGAGTCCACAGGTCACTTCACAGACGCGACCAAAGCGAAAGCGCATCTTGGCGAGACGGTCAAAAAGATCATCATCTCCGCTCCGGCCACCAACGAGGACGCCACGATCGTCATGGGCGTGAACGACGGTATCTACGACCCCGCAAAGCACCACGTGGTCAGCAACGCGAGCTGCACGACCAACTGTTTGGCACCCGTGGTCAAGGTCTTGCATGACACCTTCGGCATCACCAGCGGCATCATGACGACGGTGCACAGCTACACCAACGACCAGGTCATCCTCGACTTTCCGCACAAGGATCTTCGTCGGGCCCGTGCCGCCGCGCTCAGCATGATTCCGTCCACGACCGGCGCTGCCAAGGCATTGAAGCTCGTGATTCCTGAGATGGCCGGCAAGCTGGATGGCTTCTCCATCCGCGTCCCAACCCCGAACGTCTCGGTGGTCGACCTGACCTTCAACACCGAAAAACCCATGACTCCGGAGTCGGTGAACGCCGCGCTGCGACAGGCGTCGCTCGAAGGTCCACTGAAGGGCTATCTCGGTTACACCGAAGAGGAGCTTGTCTCCGCCGACTTTCGCGGCGACTCACGCTCTTCCATTGTCGATTCCAAGCTGACCAAGGTGGTCGGCCAGAACACGGGCAAGGTCATCAGCTGGTACGACAACGAGTGGGGCTACAGCTCGCGCGTGAAGGACATGATCCTGTTCCTCGCGAACAAGGGCTTGTAAGCACAACAAAACGGCTCACCCGGCGGCGGTGAGCCATTCTTTTTCGTGAGGAACGTCGTGCCCACATCGCTCGAGATCTCCGGGCCCGTTCGCAAACAGGCGATCTCCTCGCTCCAGCAATATGCTGAAGCGAATCTGAGCGAGCCGCTTGGTGAGCTTGCCGCGGGCAATTTGCTGGATTATTTCGTGGAAGAGATCGCGCCCGTGATTTATAACCAGGCGGTCACAGACGTACAGGACCGCCTGCAGCAGCGCATTGGCGAACTGCACGGTGAGGTTTATGCGGAGCCCTTCCAGTACTGGTCGCGGCTCGAGAAGCGGCGTAAAGCACGTCGCATTTAAGACGCACTCCGCAAAGAACGTGAGACACAACCGGCGCATCTAGAAGAATATGGCGACTCTTTCCATCCGCGACCTCGATCTGCACGGCAAGCGTGTTTTCATCCGCGTCGACTTCAACGTCCCGCTCTCAATAGACGGCGGAGAGATCCTCGACGACACCCGTATCCGAGAGACGCTGCCGACCATCGAGTTTGCTTTGCGCGCGAAGGCACGCGTCATCCTTGCCGCGCACCTGGGCCGCCCCAAAGGTGAACGCGTGGAGAGCATGAGCCTGCGTCCCGTGGTGGACCGCCTGCGCATGCTGCTGGATGCCGATCTGGGCGCTTCGCGCAACGTTGCGTTCTCTCCGGATTGCGTCGGAAACATCGCTCACGAACTCGTCGATCACCTGGAGTACGGACAGGCATTGCTGCTGGAGAACCTTCGCTTTCACTCTGGCGAAGAGAAGAACGACCCCGAGTTCGCAAAGGAACTCGCCAGCCTGGCGGACGTGTACGTGAACGACGCGTTTGGTGCGGCGCATCGCGCGCACGCCTCAACCGAGGGCATCACTCACTTTGTGCCGCAAAGTGCTGCCGGCTTGCTCATGGAAAAGGAACTGAACTATCTCGGCAAGGCGCTTGACCAGCCCGACCGGCCGTTCGTCGCAATCATCGGCGGCGCCAAGGTTTCCGACAAGATCGGTGTGATCGAGAATCTTCTGAACAAGGTTGATGCCATCCTGATCGGCGGAGGCATGGCGTACACGTTTCTGAACGCGAAGGGTCAGAAAACCGGCAAAAGCCTTTTGGAAGCAGACAAGGTCGAGCTTGCCGCCTCCACACTGAAGCGGGCGGAAGACAAGGGCGTCCGCTTACTGCTGCCCGTCGACCATGTGCTGGCGGACCGGTTTGCGTCCGACGCACACGCCGAGGTCTTCGACAGCACCGGCGACTTTCCCGCTGACAAGATGGCGCTCGACATCGGACCCAAGACGGTCGAACTCTTCACGGAAGAGGTTCGTGGAGCGCGTCTGATCGTGTGGAACGGTCCCATGGGCGTGTTCGAAATGCCGGCGTTTTCCAGGGGAACCGTCGCAATCGCGCAGGCAGTCGCCGCCAATGAGGACGCGACGACAATCGTCGGCGGAGGCGATTCAGTCTCCGCTGTGCACGCGGCGGGCGTCGCTGATCGCATCAGTCACATTTCAACCGGCGGGGGTGCCTCGCTCGAGTTTCTGGAAGGCCAAACGCTGCCCGGCGTGACCGCGTTGACCCAGCGTTAGCGCTTTCGGCGCTCTGCTTGTATGCGCCCGGGTGTCTTTTCCGCCCTTGTGCCCTGCTCTGCCACTACGCTCTGAGGACCATCCATGCGCAAGAAGATCATCGCGGCGAACTGGAAGATGTTCAAAAACCCCAGAGAATCGCTCGCTTTTCTCGATGAGTTTTTACCACAGGTCCAGGGGCATGACCGGGACGAGGTGCTGATCTTCCCCACAGCCACGTCGCTCTCAACAGTCATTGACCGCGTGCAGGACACCAATGTACGCGCCGGCGCGCAAACCATGCACTGGTTGAACGAGGGCCCGTTCACCGGACAAACCTCGCCAACGATGCTGACAAGCATCGGCACGACCCATGTCCTGCTCGGCCACTCGGAGCGCCGCCTGTACGCGAACGAGAGCTACGAGCACGTGAATTTAAAGCTGAAAGCGGCGATCGCACACGACTTGATTCCCGTGCTCTGCCTGGGCGAAATGCTGGCCGATCGGCAGACTGGTTACACAAAAGATACTCTGCTGGCCCAAATGGGCGCGGCGCTGGCCAACCTGCCGACGGAAAAGGCCCAAACCCTCGTGATTGCGTATGAACCCATTTGGGCGATCGGCACCGGTTCCACCGCGACACCGGAGGTTGCGGACCAGACACACGCCATTATTCGGGCAGACCTGAAAAACCGTTTCGGCCCCGTGATTGCCGACGCGACACGCATCCTGTACGGCGGTTCGGTGAAGCCGGACAACGTGAGCAGCCTGCTTGCGATGCCCAACATCGATGGAGCCCTGATCGGCGGGGCAAGCCTGGACCCGCATTCGCTCGCCGCCATGGTCAAGTACAAAACCTGATCCGCACCGACAGAAACGCCCCGCAATCGCGGGACGTTTTCTCATTCTAGTAGCAGTGGTAGTTGCGGTGCCGGTAGTACGGCCGATGGTGGTAATGCCTACGGTAGTATGGCCTGCGATACTATGGCCTGCGATAGTACGGGCGATGGTAGTACCGAGGCGGTTGTGCAAAGGCAGTGGCGCAGGCCGGCGCGGAACGCTTTACCTGGCCCCACTCGCCCGGCCTCAACCCCCATCGAAAAAATCCTGGGCCAAACTAAAACAACAACTTCACGCTGCCAAGGCAAGAACCGCAACCGCGTTCAAGCATGCAATCCGCCGAGTTGCTCCCCACCATCCTTACTCAAGACGGAACCGCTTGGTTCAGACTGCCGTTTCACCTTCTGTAGCAATAGCTAATTAGCTCAAATACCCACGGCTTCCTTTACTGCCCCAACATTGAATATGTCAATGCACTTTAGTCGAGACGCATCCGGCTCTGGCAGACCTGGGTCCGAGGCGTGCACCATAAAGCGTCTCCCTCTGAATCTGCACTGGCCACGGTAAGAAAGACCGGGCGCAAGCGATCCGAAGAATCGTTCCGCCTTATTCCGTGCTTCTCTTGAGGCAAGAAGCAAACACGAGGGCGCACCAAGCTGAAACGCTCAGGCTTGCCCATCCCCAACAACACGCCCGCTCCAGGTCGACCAAACACGCGACGGTCGCCTCGTCAGATCGCTAAGGAACGCGCAACGGACGGATACCATCCGTCGGGAACAGCCCCGTCGGGTAGTCATCCGTCGGATACTGCGGCTTCAACAGGTAACGCAGGAACACCGTCGGCTGCACCTGCGTGTAGTTGTTCGTATTGTTCGCATCCAGCGCCGCACCCGCGTACCAGTGGTCCGTGATGCGGTAAGAAGCCTCACCATTGACGCTGAAGTTCGCGCCCGTGCTTGTGTTCAGCGGCTGATATGCAGAGACACAGTTCCGCTGCTGCAGCGAAAGCACTGAGCAGTTCTGCAGTGCCGCCGTTTGCAATGCGGCGTCCTCCGGCAGCGGAAAGTACGGATCGTTATTTTCCTGAAACGTCTGCACACCGACTGCCGCTTGCGCGAGGTAGTGCCAGGCATTTCCGGAGTGCCCGGTGAAGGTCACCGGAACCGATCCAAGGAAGTAGATCTCCGGGCTGAAATACCCGCCCAGGCCGTACGATGTCGCCCGTTCGTTATGCTCGAAGTGAGCTGCGTACAGGCTTGCACCCACATTCATCGTTCCAATGCCCGGAAAGGTGTGCACGCGGAAATACGCGCCGCCCGTACCCTCAATGCGCCGGTTCTCCAGCACGTGGAATCCGGTCAGCGCGGCGTAATCCGCGCTGGCGTATAGCCCGGCTCGTTCATTGCCCTTATCCAGCCGGATACCACCACCCGTCGCGACCACGCCGCCCCAAATGTTGCCCGTGTTCGAAAAGCCGATCGAACCCGGATCCCGCAACCCCGCGTAGGAGAGCTGCGTATCCTTCACCGGCTCGCGCTCCGCAAACAATGAGATGGGACCGCCCGCGGGCCTGTACCGGAAGCGGCCCGTAATGTTGGCCACCAGAAATTGATATGGGGTGTAGCCAATCGCCAGACCCAGATTCTGCGTGGTCATCTGGGCCTCGCCTCCGACGCCAGAAGAATACTGCGGTGAAGGGGTGTTGGACACCGCCGCGGAAATGGACCCAAGGTACGGCACAAACCCTGCCGTGTTGTATCGCGTCGCGTCCAGCGTTCCGCTGGTCAAAAACACGCCCGTCGGAATGATCGTAAATCGCGCCGTTTTCCCGGCGACGATGCTGCTCTCGAAAGGTACTTCAAAGTCGTAGAGTCGATTCAAGCCCGGATCGCCGCTGCGCGTGCGTATAGAGGCATTGCCGCCCACCCATCCGCTGTAGCTCGCCTCCAATTGCGCCAGTTCCAACTCCTCCTGCTGACGCTGGTTGAGCGGTGGTCCGCCATCGGCGCCGGGGCTGGCGGACGGCGGTGTATATCCGCCCCGCAACGGTGGCACATTTCTCGCCACCAGATCTGCATCGCTCGGTGGCCGCTGCCCGTTGTTGTACGGCGGCAGATCCGGATATGGCTGCGACGACAACGCCGACGGCACCGACGGATAGAAAATCGGCGGCGCTCCCGGCCCGAACGAGGCTACGGCACTGGGCTTTCGCCGCGTCGAGGTGCGGCGGCGCGTGGACGCCGCCATGCTCCGCGTCGGTCGTGGGTATTGCTGCCCGAATGTGCCGTTGTCCGGCGACTGCGGAAACTGTGTGGTCACCGTGCGGGTCGTGGTATCGCCAGCCGCTGTGTTGGAGCCCGCGGACGTGCCCTGTCCCGATGACGCCGAAGCTCCATACGAAGGCTGCGTATTCGTGGGTGCCGTTGCCGGCAGCCGAGACGGCCGCGTCGACTGCCCCGGCGCTGCCACACCCGTACCGCCGTACTGCGCGGGATGCGCATCGCTCAGATCATCCTCGGTCTCCGGGTCCGCGTTGCCCTGCACGATCTCCGGCTCCGACTGTCGACGCCGGATCGCCGCAGCTTCGGCGGCGTCGTCCTGCTCGTGATGCACCTTGCCACGCCGCGTCGACTTTGCGTTGTGCAGTGGAACCAGTTTGCCCTGCCCGGTCGGAAACTCCGTGATGATCGTCTGGCTTGGCAGATCAACATTACTCGCACTGTACGAAACCGCCGGCGCGCCCTGCTGGGTCGGCGCTACATACGGCACATACGGTCCATACACCTCGCCATTGCCGTACTGCCCAGTCTGCGCACCTTCAGGGTGCGCTCCGTAGTCCCGAGCCGCCACCTCCGTTAAGCTGTCCGCACGCAGCAACGGCGATGCGTTCGCTGCGGCAAGCGCGCTTGCCCGGCGAACTTGCTCCTGCTGATCTGCCTGCTGCTGGGCCAGAAAAGTGTCCGGCTGCGCCGTCGTCGGCGGCTTCGCGTCTGCCGGGATGTCTCTCTCAGACATACCCGGATAGCTCATCGGAACGTTCGAAGCTGGATTCGCCAGGCCTGTCGCTGGTGGCGCGTAACTACCCTGCGGAACCGCAGAATTGTACGGGTCGCCGCCTCCCGAAGAGGGCGGCTGATAGTTGCCAAGTGTCGACCGGGCAGGAGCGCTTCCCCGATTTGGGTTGGCCATGTACTGCGGAATCGCGGGTGCGGCTTGCGGCTGGGCCGAGGTCCCAAGCTGAACCGGCGCGCTGCCATAGGAGTTGTTATAGCTCGGCAGGTACGGCCGCGGAGGCGGCGCTGCCAGCGATCCGCCGCTGCCGTTCGCAGTCGCATCGCTTCCCGGAGCCAGCAACGTCGCAAGATCCTGTGGCTGCTGCGCAGACGGCAGTGTCCGCGGGTTCAGCGGCATGGGCTGGTTCAACATGTACGCCAGTTCCGAACCCGGATCCGCCGGCGGCAATGCCGCGAGAGACGCCTTGTAGTAATCCGCGGCGCGGCCGCTGTCTCCCCGGGCCTGCTCGAACTTGGCCGCCAGATTCAACATCTCGCCGTCTTTTGGGTACTGGTTCAGACCGTACCGCAGCCAGCTCTCTGCGTCTTTCGTGTCATTGGCCGCCAAAGCGGCACCCACCGCTGTCTTGTAATCCGATGCGGTCGCCGAACTCATGTCCTGCGATTTAAAAATCGCGACCGCTTCCTTCGGCAGACCCGCGCGCTGGTACCCTCCGGCGAGCGCGCGAACGACAGCTGGATTATCAGGGAAGGACTTCGCGGCCGCGTTCAGGATCTGCAGCGCCCGCTTCCCATTCCCTGCTGCACTCGCCTGGTTGGCCCGCCGTACTGCCCAGCTCGCCCAAATCGTCTGCACCGTACGCCGCTGGTCATCCGACAGGTCGGGACGGCTTCCCAGCACCAACAATTGCCGGTACAGGCCCGTGTCGTTATTGCCGTTGTACAGCAGCCACGCATTCTGAACATCGATCTCCGCCGGGGGAAGCGTGTGCTGGGCGGCATAGTGCTGCTGCACCCGGTTCAGAAACAGCATCGCCTGCCGAGGCTGGCCAAGTCCGTTGTAGATTTGGCCAACCGTTTGCAGGTAATCCACGTTCTGTTCCAGCTGCTTGCGCACCTCGGGCGGTATCTGCTGAATTTGCGCCAGTGCCTCCTGGTCGCGGCCCGAGCCATGCAGAGCTGTGAGCAACCCCCGCCACGCGTCCACACGGTCAGGGCTCTGGCTCAAAACTCGCTGATAAATAGGGTAAGCCCGGCCCGGGTCGTTGCGCTGCAGGTAGAGTCCGGCGAGCTGCAACTGCAGCGGCACCGGTACCAGCTGCCCCGTCGTATTCTGCTGCGCGATAGCGTTCTCGAGCAGGCCCTGCGCTAGGTCGAACTTGTTATTGCTCTGATAGATCGAAGCCACAGCGCTCAGAAAGCCGGCGTCGCGCAAGGCTTGGTCGTACACCGCGGGGGGCATGCTCTCCACAGTCTGCAGCGCGATCTGGTCGCTGTGCATGGCATGCTCCGTGTTGACCAGTCCCTGCCACGCCAGCACGTTGTTCGCGTCGTCCGCCAGCACCTGGCGATACAACCCGCTCGCCTGGTCCAGACGATTGGCCTGCAACAACAGACTCGCGTATTGCAGCTGCGTATCCGCCTTCAAGCCGCGCGCCTCCGCTGGAAACGGCAGGTCCAGAGCCGATCGAAGCACGCGTTGCGCGTCCGCATCGCGGCCCACTGCTGAAAACGCAGACGCCAGCGTGCGCAGGTACTCCGGGTCGCGCATCAACTGCGTTCGAATATTCGCCGGAATACGCCGCTCTGTCGCCAGCGCCGCCGCCGCATCGCCCGCCTGGTACTGCGCCATGAACAACGCGCGCCAAGAGTCCGCACCCGATCGCACCCGCACAAACTGCTGAAAATACGGAATGGCGGCCTGCGGTTGACCGGCCTTCATCAACGTCCCGCCCAGGCCCTGCAAGGCCTCGGGGCTGGTCGGCCGCATTTGCAGCGCCTGCTGGTATTTCTGCTCCGCGGTCGGAAGGTCGTTTTCGTTCAGTGCCACGCCACCTTCGCTCAGCACGTAATAAAAGCGGGAGACTTCCAGGTTCTTATCCAGCCCCGGGTCCTTCGCCCCATTCTCCTTTGCCTGCTCCAGGAATGAGATTGCGCCGCCAAAATTCTGCTGGTTCATGCGTATATAACCGAGCCCGGCGAGCGCCCGCGCGTTCTGCGGGTCCTTGGACAGCAACGCCTTAAAGCGGGTCTCAGCCTCATCGAATCGCTTTCCGTTCAAAGCGGCGAAGGCAGCGTTCAGCTCCGTGCCCTCTGCGCGCTGCTCGATCGCTGCCTCACTGCTTTCCGGCGAAGCCGGAGCAATACCGCCACCGTCTGCGGCCGCGCCGCGCCGCGCCGCAGCACCGCCGGTCCGTTGTGCCGCTGCCTGCGAAGACCGTGCGTTGCGCATCGCCTCTTCCAGCTGCGGGTCCTTGTGGTGCTGCAGGTACGCGCGAATATCAGCCACAGCCGCCGGGTTTTGCGAATCCCAGATTAGGGACTGCCGCAACGCCTGGACCGCCTCGGGGTTGTTCGGGTGCCGCTCTAGGTAACGCCGTCCGTCCGCCCGCGTGGAGGGGTTATACGTCAGGATGCGTCCTAGCGCGATCTGATAGCGCGAGTCCTGGGGATAGCGGTCGATCAAGGACCGGAAACCCGCGATGGCGTGGGGCCGCCCGTCTTCGGTTGCCGCTTCCGTCTCGTAGTACGCCAGCGCCCAGTCACCGGCCGGAGGCTGGGAACCGAAAACCTGACGATACACGTTCATGGCTTGCGCATAGTTACCCTGCTGGGCCAGCTTGCCGGCTTGCTGCAGCGCCGCAACCTGGCTTGGCTGCGACGTCGCGGACTCAGCACGCGCAATGCCGGGATCGTTCGGGTTGATCGCACGCAGTCGGCCAAGGTAGGTCGTCGCAAGCGCGTCATTGCCGGACAGCTTGGCCGCGCGCGCCAGACCGCCGAGCGCCTCCGTGTTCTTCGGATCGGCCAGCAGAACCTGTTGCCAGGTTTGCGCGGCCATGTCCATGCGGCCCCGTGTTTCCAAGGCATGCGCCTTGTCCAGCAGCGCCTGCGTCGCAGCGACGCTGCCCTGCGCGGGCGCAACTACGCACGCGCTCAGCGCCAATGCCAGACCCAGGCACGCCGCAGCCGGAATTTGTCCCATGTGTCTCATCGGTCCAGGTCCCGCGGGAGCTCGGGATCGTTCCTCCATCTTTCTGGGCGCAAGTCGCTCAGCGTAAATCTTCCGGTGTAGCAGCATCTTACTGTCTGCCTCGCATCGTGTGCACTATAGTTCTTTGTCGGGAGCGAAGAACCTGCGGAAATCCGGCTCATCGCCATTTCAGCTTCAACCGTCCGTTCCGGTCGAATCGGAAACGACCGTCTCTCCATCCCATCGCGAACATCACCAGGTTCTGGTCGTAATACTCTCCCCCGCGGCCGTAAAGCCCACTTGCCGGATCAAGGCTGGCGTCGACGCGATCAATCTGCGCCTTGGCCTCCTGCCGCTTACCGAGCGCAAGCAGGTATGGGTATACCGCCGCTGAGAATCCGACCGGACTGTTGGGGTCGGTTACAGTTCCATTGCTGTCCACCTGAAGCGGAGGAGTAGTTGCCGTGGACAAGTAGCGCGCCATGCCCGTCAGAGCCGCAATGGACTCCGATATCCCAGGGGTATCCCGGTCCGCCGTGCCGAGCCACAGGTACACACGAATCGCGTCATAACTGCCATAGGACGCTGCGCCGGGCTTGCCCTGGGCCAAACTTCCCGGCGAGGCCGAAGGATGCACGCCGGCCCCATCCCCGGCCAGCCAATCCATGGCGAAACCCGAAGAGGCGCCCTGTGTCAATACCATCGGCAGATCCGCCTGCACGCTCGCCCAAGGGCCTTCCGGCGTCTGCTGCCGAATGCGCGCTACAACTTGCGGCGGCATATAGCTGGGATTTAGCACCCACCTGTCAGGCGAAGGATGGAACCCCTGCGGCCCCGGAATCAGGACCGTACCCACACCCGGTATTAACGCAACATCACTGTGCGTCATGCGGTCGGCAAGCACCGCTCCCAGTTTGCTGAGGCGATCATCGTTCCACAACCGGCCCGCCTCCAGGCAGTCGTACGCAAGCCACAGGTCAGCATCTGCAGCCGAGTTCGAATCCAGCTGCTTCCATTCTCCATCCGGCGACTTGCCCCAGCTCCACGCAGGCAGTCTTGAGGTCAGGTCGCCACCCGCCAGGTTGTCCTCCGTCCAGCGCAGCATCTGGTCAAAACTCTTGCGATCGTTCACCACCAGGGCAAAAAACATGCCGTACGCCTGGCCTTCACTGGTGGTCTTGTCACCAGCGCCGTGGTCGACGACGCGCCCGGAGCCATCCAGGAAACGCTCCCTGTAGTGCTGCCACAATGGCCACTGCTGCTCCGCGCGGCAGCCGGCCTGAAACGAGATCATACCGGCAAGCAGCGGCAATAGCAGCGCAGACGCGGAAGCCCACTTGCGCCGAACGGTCCGCTGGCGCGCGGTTCCCTTGTCGGACGTGCGCCGGTGCCTCATGCCTGAGACGGCCATGGTGCCATTCATGCTGCTAATCCTCACCCTGCAAGCGCAGCCGCGCTCGGCGCCGGAGCCATACTCGCAGCAGTGCGGCAAGCAAGATGCTCGCCAGGAATACCAGGACCACCACCGCCCATGGGTACTTCGCAAAGAACAGTTTCAGGGTGTTCCAAACGCCGAGCGAGCCCACGTGGTAATTGTCATTGCCGATGCGGTAGGACGTGAACTGCGTTCCATGCAGCACGCTCACGGACTGCCCGATGTCCGACGATTGCGCGACTCGCAGGAACGTTGTCAAAAAGGTGGGAATCACACTCCGATCCCGTAGAGCGATGACCACTACCGACCGCTCGGAGCGCCGCGGCCATTCAAGTCCCTCAAGCATCGCGTCCGGCAGGCCGCCGGACGTTTCCAGCTGGCCAGACTGGACATGGTCCGACGAACGCACCTTCCACCAGGCATTTTCTAGCGGTGCAAAAAAGCCTTGTGTGTCCTGCACCCGCAGTCCATTGCTCTGAATCTGCACCGGCAGGCGCTCGCCAAGCGTATTCAACGCCGGCTGGTCTTCAACCGTGCCAAGCACCAGGTAGTCACGCCGTCCGTCACTCTTCAGACCCTCGGGACCCGTGACCGTCACGTTGGTGACTGGATATCCCGTTTGTGCGCCGAAGTGACCCATCAGGGTCAAATAAAGCTCGATCTCGTCCGCGCCCGGGTTGTCCGGCAAAACAGCTACCGTCTCCGACAGGTCTTTCATCCGCGTGAAAGGATAGCCGGCGTTGGCAAACAGCTCCAGATCCGGCAACGCCGCCAAGTGCGGAATATCACGAATGTCGAAGTAGCTTTCCTTCAGCACAGCCCCTTGCAGGTTCAAGGGCGCAGTGTCCTGGCATTTATTTTTCTTTGCAATCTGAAAGACGAACTTCAGCATCATCGAGTTGGAAAACGGCCGCATATTTACCCGTGGCACGGGCACCTCGGTCGACAGCACCTGGGTCGCCTTCTCAGAGTGCGGCATCGGCGTGGAGCTGACATAGGCTCCATTGGCATAAAACTGCAGCGTGCTCTCGTTCGCCAGCGGAACGGGATTGTAGCGGTACTCCAAATGGAACGGGATGTTTGCAGGAGCGTAACTGATGATGTCCGGAGGAATGCGGAAGTACACACCAACCGGCACGGACCCATCACCCTGCAGGTCGCCCGTGTTCATGATCTGGCCCAGGGTGACCGGTTCCTTCGTGTTCGTGGGAAGCCAGCGTGGCGCGTCGTCCGGCTCGCTGCTTGGCAACGGCTTCAGCGACACGGAAACCTGATTGCCTTGCCACAAATTTCGCTGCAACGAAAGCGCCCGCGCTGCCGTGACCAGGTCGTCTGCCGAGTCCCCGGACAGGATCAGCACTTTGGAGTACGGATCGGATGGGTTGGTCCGCATGGAAATCGAAGGTCCACCCGAGCTCTGCAGGTTTAGAGATCCTGGCAGATCGGACGCGGTTTCGCTCAGCAGTACCACGTTCCCCGGGGGAATTTGCCCGAACGAGACAGGAAAGCGAACCGGTCGCAAATCCGTTGGAAGCAGACCGAACCAGGACGCGACGATACCCGCTGCCTGCAGCGCCTTGGTCGATGGCTGGTTTAGAAACACAATTGGGATGACTGGATGCAGGTTGACCGCCGCGTCATAGAACGGCAATGGGAGCAGCTTCAGGTCGTCCTGCAGTGGCAGAAGATTGCCCTGAAGCTCGATCGAACTGTTCGCGTCCACATGCGCCCAAAGCGTGGAGTGGGAGGGATCCTCGCACTGCAGCGTGTAATGCCCGACGAATTCAAAGGTGATCTGGTTGTCATGCACCAGCATCTCGGCTGGCATCTCCAGGGTCGCCTCAAGCAAGGCACTGTTCTCGCCCGCGCGTCGGATCGACAACTGCTGCGACTCCGCCACCTTTTCTTCCGGCGTCAAATCCGCGGGTGCGCCTGAGATTGATGGCTGCGTGCTCACCGGCAGAGTTGCAAATAACGTGCCGTTCACGCTGACCTTCAAATGCGACAGCGCCGGCAGCAAACCGGGAGAAAAGTGATATCGCAACCGCATCGTCGCGGTCTTTACGATCTGGGTCTGCGGAACTGAAAAATAAAGTGAATGGTATGCGTCCACGCCACGCATGACGATCGTGTCCGGTGTTCCGACATCGGCCAGCGTGAATACGTTGTCGAACTGCCCTGCCGGTATCGCACGTGGTGACGCCGGTGACGCTGTCGCCGGCACACCTGCTGCGGGAGCACCCGGCAGGTTCACCTGGGCCTGATTTCTGGAGCCGGAGGCCTGAATGGTCGGGCCCTGCGCCCTCGCCGAACGGCTGCTGACCAGCCCCAGAGCGAGCGCGCACAAGATCAGCAAAGGTGCGATGCTGGTCGCCATTCTTCCTGAAGCCGCGGCGCTGCTGCTTGCGGGTTTTGAGCCTTTCATCAGGCCACGGGCGGTTTCGCGCAACCCGATCACAGCCAGCAACATGATGCGGCCAAGGCTGCGAAGCGGACGGTCCGGATCACGGCTTTCGCCCCATCCCAACCAGGTATCCGCCCTGGAATACAGCACCTGCGTGAGCGTTTCTTCCTCCTGAACCGACAGAGCATCAAACTGGGCCCGCAGCTCCGTTCCGCTTACGCGAATAATCGTCGCCGGGATCCCGGCCTCGCCGTCCAGCACCGGAAACAGGATGCACGCGGCAGTACCCGGGGCCACCGCGCTTTCCTCCATCATTTCCAACATCACTCCTCCGCTGGACACGTCAGCGGTCACCCCGTCGAACACCGTTCCATCCGCCAGTTCCACGCGCGCGGGAACCTGCATCGTCACGCGGACCGTCTGCCGCCGTTGCTGGCTTTCCCACGCCACCCCACAGGCCACCCCCAGAATCAGCGTGTTGAAGATCGTCCAAATCACATTCATCGCAATCGTGCCCGGATGCGTGCCGTCCCACATATTCGCCGGCACGTTCAGCAGCCAGGTGATCGGGCCCAGACCCTCCGCAGCACGTGGAAACTGAAAGTAGCGAGGAATCGCACAGAGCATGCCCATAAAGTTGAAAAGGAGCATCACCAGAAACGGCAGCGCGATGCGGGAATCGAAGAACCGGTTTCTGACCACGCCACCTTTCGCGGTTACATTGAACGATCCCAGCTTCGGGTTGAACAGTGCCATCGTCGTTGGCAGGAAGATGTACGGCGCCAGCACCGTTTCATAGATTTCGTTCCAAAACGAGTGCCGATGCTGCCCCTGAATGCGCGAGTTGGTCATGGATGACAGCACAAGGTGGGGAAAGGCATACGCCAGAATCGCGGCCCAATATCCCGGCACGTTGGTGTAGCCCCAGACCAGGTAAATCAGCGGCGCAAACAGAAAGATGAGGCGTGGCAAACCGTACAGGAAGTGCGTCATCGCATTGAAGTAGCAAAGACGCTGCAGCGGCTTCAAACCCTTTACAAACAGCGGGTTGTCCGTCCGCATGATCTGGATCATGCCGCGTGCCCAACGGATGCGCTGCTTTACATGGCCGCTCAAGCGTTCCGTCGCAAGTCCGGCCGCCTGCGCGATATTGATATACGCCGTATTCCACCCGTTCATCTGCATGCGCAGGCTGGTGTGTGCGTCTTCTGTTACGGTCTCCACGGCGATGCCGCCGATCTCATCTAGCGCTGACCTCCGCAACACCGCACACGATCCGCAGAAAAAGGTCGCGTTCCAGAAATCGTTGGCATCCTGGACGATGCCATAGAACAGCTCTCCCTCATTCGGAATGGAGCGGAACTGCCCAAGATTGCGCTCAAACGGGTCCGGCGAGTAGAAGTGGTGCGGCGTCTGCAACATACCCAGGTTCGGGTCACGCAGGAACCAGCCCACCGTCACCTGCAGGAACGATCGCGTCGGCACGTGGTCCGAATCGAAGATTGCCACCAATGGCGAGTCGAGCCGCGCCAACGCACGGTTGATGTTGCCAGCCTTGGCGTGGTGGTTGTCATCGCGGGTCATATAGCCCAGGCCCGCCTCTTCCGCGAACAACCGGAATTCCTCGCGCTTCCCGTCATCCAGGATGTAGACGTTGAGCTTGTCCGCTGGCCAGTCAATATTGATGGCCGCAAGCGCGGTGTAACGCACCACGGTAAGCGGCTCGTTGTACGTCGGAATCAGCAGATCAATGGCCGGCCACTCGGCCGGGTCGTCCGGCAACGGTACCGGCGTGCGGCGCAGAGGCCACAATGTTTGCGTATAGCCCAGGTAAAGGATCGCGAACGCATACAACTCCGCGCACAGCAACAAGATGATGAAGAACGCGTCCAGCGGCCCCCATTGCGTGTTTGCCGGATCGCGAAAAAAATTCACCACGGTGGCCACACGCCAGTAGGCATAACGAAAAGTCGAAAAGCAGGACGCCATCATCAGCGTCAGCGTGATCAGGTACGAGCTGGAAGACCGGTCCATCCAGATACCGATCAGCACGGTCACCACGCCCAGCACCGCCTGTTGGGGCCAGGTCAGTTCCAGGCTTCCGCAGTACAGCAGCAGTGAAACGCAGGCCAGCACCACCGAAACCCGCAGCAGCCGCAGCAGGGGCGAAACGCCCGTTTCGAACTCGCGCCACATCGCCGCTCGGGTCATCGTTCGCTCCACCGCGCCGGGCGCGTATAGCTCAGGCCCGGATCTGCGAGCTTCCGCACCCAGGCCGCCAGATTCATGTAGTCGTTCGCAACGGACGACCGCGGAGCATAGTCGATCACGGTCATGCCTTCCGCGAGGGCTTCCGAGACCGCAGGGGTGCGGTGCAGCATGATCGGCAGCAACCGCTCGCCCAGGAACTGCCGCAAGACTTCTCGCACGTCCAGATGCAGCGGCACCGTTGGGTCGTATTGATTCAGCACGTAATAGGGCTTTACTGGACGGCCGTCCGCTCCGTTCACATCTTGAAAGAGCCGCTCGACCGCCTGGGTTCCCAGCACGGAATTCATGTCGGGCGCCACCGGCACCAGAACCCAGGGATTCGACCCGGCTACGGTCCGGGCCAGCCAGGCACTGTTCACGCCCGCATCGACCAGCACGCGTTGCACTTCGTTCGCACGGCGGTACAGATCGTCCAGCACACGTGTCTGTCCGGCTTCGTCATACCCCCGGCTGTCCGCGTCATAGCTGACCAGGACCACCGGCGCATCGTTGCTGCCCGGCGGCGGCGAAAAGGTGCGCACCGCTCCAGGCCGCTGCTCCCGCGCTCCAAAGTAATACGGCAGAATGCCGTGCACGTTCGTATCGGCCAACAGGACCTTTTCCCCGAGCGAGGACAAAGCCCGCCCCAGCGTTGCGACAATGCTGGTTTTTCCCACACCGCCGCTGATCGACAACACACACAGCATGGGTGCGGGATGGGGCGCGGAGCGCATTCCAGTTCGAGGCTCCGTGCTTTGCCGGCCTTCCGAACCCATCAGGCCGCTCAACGCGAACCAACGGGATGCAACCCGCTCTCGCGACTGCTGCAGCGTGTCGGATGCAGTTCCTTGCGGCTCGCTCGGCTGCAATTCAGGGGCACGCCGTGGATCGTGTGCCGACTTTTCGGAAGGGCTGACCGGCCCTGTACTTACGTCAGCCGAAAATGCCCGGGCAGACGGCGCCTGTGCCCGCGGACGCAGACCGGAAGGCTGTCTCCGAAGGACGGGACGGGGTGCAGGAACGCCCGGATCTCCGGGGGTGGCTGGCAGATCGGAACCTTCCGCAACCGCATCCAGCTTCGCTCCTTCGGTCCGCCGGGCCGCCCGTCTTTCTCCGCTGAGCCATGCCGGTGGCGCGGCAGGTTCCCCGGCGGAGGACGCCTCGGTTGCGAGCTCCGGCTCCTGCAACGTCCGTGGCTGCCGCGTGGTGCGGGCGATCGGCTCCCTTGCCGGCTGCCTGCGCCGTCGAAACCCGCTCTCGCCCGCGTGGTTCAGAGCGCGCCAGTGCACCGGCTCATAGCGGCGCGTGCCCGCTTCGGGGTTGGCCTGGCGCGGCTCAGTCGACGCTGCCGCAGGCGCATCCTCCGTCTTTCCTGTACCAGTCTCCTGCTCCTGAACGAAACGATCCTGTGCAGCGCGACGGTCCACCTCCAGCTGCGCGATCCGCTGGCCCTCCGCCGCTACTGCATCACGGGTCCGCGCTTCTGCCGCCAAGGGCTCCGCATTCTGCTTGTGTGTCGAAGCCAGAAGCGGTCCCAGATCCAGCAGGCGCCGCCGAGGGCTTGGGATGAACATGCGGGAACTGCCCTCTTCCGCGAGTTCCTCCGGTTCCTCATACAGGATCGGTCGCAGCCGTCCGTCGTCCTTTGCCTCAGTTTCCGCATAGGGCGCCCGAGCTTGCCTGCCCGCCTCCACAGCCGGTTCGTTCACAACTTCGTGCAAGACAGTATCCCGCCGCGTATCTCCACCAGCAGGACGGAAGACGGGTATAGGTTCGCTCAAGTCCGATTGCCCAACACTCGTTGCCACTGCGAGTGCTTCTTCCGGCTCCGGGAAAGCAGGTGCCGGATTGCTGTTCGGTGCCGGCGCAAACTGTGTCGTCGGAGACGGACGGACGGTCCGCATCGGCTGCTCATGTTCGCCGCTTACCCGGCTTGCGGGACGAATGTGCAGGTCTGCGGGCGCACTTTCGCGGCCTTCCGCATTCCGCGCCCCCTGCGAGGGACTGAACAACCGCGCCACATGGCTGCCGTCGTAGTAGTCGTCGTCCAGGTCGTACTGCGTTTCTGCTTCCTGATCGCGCGATGGACGTTCCCGCTCCTGCTTGGAGATTTGCACCCGTTCCTCGACAGGATCCTTCTGCACGGGAAGGCGGTCGACAGACTGCGCCGGTGACGGCGCGAACTGATTGCTGCTCCGATACGCGACGATCGTTCCGGAGTCGAACTCGTCAGAGCCGGGGTGCACTGGATACACATATGCCCTGCGTTCCGTCGACACACGCGCCGCACGCGCCGTGCGGACGCCCGGCGTGGATGCGAAATAAGCCGGGTCCACCGGTCCGGTGTAGTAATAAGGATCCGTCGTTTCGCCAGGAAGCACGCGTGCCTGCTGGTTGACCTGCACCGGAGTCTGCGCGTCCGCTTCGGCGTAGCGCGCGGCCTGCTCTTCGGCGCGCTTGCGGGCTTCCAGCATCTCCTCCTGTGCACGTTCCGCCAGCACCCGCAGGTCTTCGGCGGATTGTTGACGCCGCAGAGCCTCCTGCCGCTCCCGCTCGGCGCGTTCCTCCGCACGCCGCATCACCTCTTCGGCCCGGCGCTTCGCCTCCGCATCCGCGTTTGCCTGCGCTGCGTCCGCTTCGGCTTTTCGCGTTCCTTCCAGCTGGCGCTGCGCGACTTCGATTTCACGCTGTGCCGCCTCTTCCAATTCGCGAGCGGCCTTCAGTTCAGCCTGCCGTTGCGCTTCCGCGGTTCGCGCGCGCTGCTGCGCCCGGTATTCGCGTCTGGAGGCCGAAAAATCCCGGTACTTGGCTCCGGGCAGGTTCGCCCACGAGTACAGAATGGCGACATCCTCCGGCGTCTCCGGAGCCAGGGCCTGCTCTTCCACCCTCGGGTTTGCGTTATCCACTCGTCGCTCCACAGGCCTGCCGGAAAGGCATAACGCAACGTGCCAGGGGCTCACAACAGCAGCCTTGGGGAGGGCACGGTGCATCGCCAGTTGTGCAGTACTTGGGTCTGAGGCTACGTTGCGTATGGGGTGAAGTCAACGGATTCGCCCTGCCACAAAAGTGTCAAAGAGGTAACCAGTACGGATCACAGACACGGTCGAAAAGAGCCTCCTAACTCTTTGCGAATACGTGATGTCCGCCCCCCTTTTACCTCCAGAGACAGCGCTCCGCGTACCCTCACAAGCGTTGCAGCATGGCGGGAGCTCTGCTACTATCAGTCCTGTCGAGCGGGAGTAGCTCAGTGGTAGAGTGCTTCCTTGCCAAGGAAGATGTCGCGGGTTCAAATCCCGTCTCCCGCTCCAAATCTTCTGATCTTCCTTCAGTAAGAGTTCCGTCTCATGCTGCTCCCGTTACCGGTTGAGCGCAGGTACGGTTCGGGGCGCGGTACCCAAGTGGTAAGGGAGAGGTCTGCAAAACCTTTATGCGTCGGTTCGATTCCGACCCGCGCCTCCATTTCTGTACCGAAAGTTGCATTCACAATTCGCATGGATCGCATTCTCATAAAGCCATGAAGAGGCTTGTCTTGGTGGGCGTTCTCGTGTGCGTTGGTGCACTATGTGGCTGGTACTACTTCACAGGTACACCACGTATTCGCTGATGAGGTTGAGCAACGCAATAAGCTCAAAAGACTATGAAACGGCGCGAAGCCTCATAGATGAAGACCGACTGGCCGACCAAGTCGCAAGTGACGTAACCGAGACCATCTTTACTGCAATGCAGCAAAGTCAAACGAAGGAGTTAGCTGGTAGCCCGTTTGCCGGTTTCGGTTCTGCGATGCTTGCAATGCTAAAACCACAGATCGCGTCCGTTGCTAAGTCACAGGTGAAGCAAACAATTGACGATCTGTTAGGCGCTCACAGCACACTCGATACTCGGGGCAAACCAGCGCACCAGATAGATAAAGCCCGCTTGCGTTCTATTCATCTCGCATCCGTTGCCGTGAGCGGGAATACTGCGGAAGCTGTTTTTGACCACCTTCCTTCCGACACACCGAAAGGCCTCAACCCGTTACGCGTTCGACTTGCTCATGAAGAAGGAACGCGTCGATGGAGAGTGGTCGCTATGCCGGACGTAAGCGCAATTTTCGCGGAGCCCCTTCGGGAAGCTCTAGAGAGAAAATAGTTCTACCGCGACACGCCCTCCAACGGCGAACTCGCGGACGCATACAGCCGCCGCGGCATCCGCCCCGCCAGGTAAGCCTGCCGCCCTGCCAGCACCGCGTGTCCCATCGCCTCCGCCATCAGCACCGGGTTCCGAGCCTCCGCAATCGCGGTGTTCATCAGCACGGCGTCAAAACCCATTTCCATCGCCACCGCAGCGTCGCTCGCGGTGCCCACTCCCGCGTCCACAATGAGCGGAACCTCGGTGATCATCTCCCGCAAAATCCGCAGGTTCGCCGTGTTCTGCAGGCCCAGTCCCGAGCCGATCGGGGCTCCCAGTGGCATCACCGCCGCAGCACCAACGTCGATCAGCCGCTTCGCAAACACAATGTCATCAGAGGTATACGGCAGAACCGTAAACCCTTCCTTCACGAGTACCTCCGTTGCCATCAACGTTCCAGCTACGTCCGGGTACAACGTTCGTTGATCGCCGATTACCTCAATTTTTACCCAGTCCGACAGCCCCACCTCGCGCGCCAGCATCGCCGCGCGGATCGCCTCCTGGCCGGTGTAGCAGCCGGCGGTGTTGGGCAGCATGAAGTAGCGTTCCGGGTCGATGAAGTCGAGCAACGATTCGGTCGAGCGGTCCAGATTCACCCGCCGGACAGCCACCGTCACCATCTCGGCACCGCTCCGCTCGATCGCATCCCGCGTCTCCGGCCCGTCTTTGTACTTGCCCGTGCCCACAATTAGCCGCGACTCAAACGCCTTGCCCGCAATGACCAGAGGTTCCATAACTCCCATTCTAAAGAGCCTGCCGCCGACAAGACAGCAACGTTCTGCGCCTCGAAAAGCAGAAGCCTGCACCGGTTGGGTGCAGGCTTCGAGCTTCGGTGAACTGTTGAGATTGACCTGAGGCGTCCACTCTTGCGGAGGGCCTCGGCGGAGTACAGCCGAATCGACGTACAGTTCGGCGAAATGCCAGGTCTAGAGCGGACGCTCTAAGCCTCAGTCACCTCACGTGTTGAACCACATAAATTACTGTCAGATTTCATAGGCTGGACCATCCTCCTTTCCCGTGTAAGAGTGTTTTACGCCTTGCTCCCACTTCAGTGCAAGTGCCGGAATACGCCACTTCAGGAGGAGGCGTCATGCGCATCATTCCACTCGTTCTCGGCACCCTGTTACTCGCGGTCGGCATCTTCGGCCTGCTGACCGGCGGCATCTCCTTCACGCACCGCAAAGACGTCGTAAACACCGGCTCCGTGCATATCACCCGTGAGTCCACCAGCCACCTGCCTCTCGCACCCGTCCTGAGCGTCCTGGCGATCGCGGCGGGCGCCGGCTGCATCTTTGCCGGAATGCGCACGCGTTAGGCCGTTCTTCCTATACTTGGAACGATGCTGCTTCTGCTTACACTCGGCCTTGCCGTCCTCCTGGGCCTGGCATTCGGCAGCTTTCTGAACGTCTGCATCGTTCGCCTGCCCCAGGATCAATCGATCGCGTCGCCTCGTTCCCACTGCACACAGTGCGGCGCTACGCTGCGCAACATCGACAACATTCCCTTGCTCAGTTACCTGCTATTGCGCGGCAAGTGCCGCACCTGCGGCGTTCGTATCTCGCCGCAGTATCCGCTGGTGGAGGCGATCACCGCTGCCTGGTTCGTCAGCAGCGCCCTGCCGCTCGCCTCGTTGCTGCGGCAAAGCGCCTCCACCGCCGATCCGCTGCTCGCCGCCGCGGTTCACAGCGCCGCCACCGCCGCCTTTGGCTTCCTGCTCATCGGCCTGGCCGTCATGGACTGGCAAACTGGCCTCCTGCCGAACGAATTCACCCTGGGCGGTCTCGCCGCGGGCATTTTCTTCACCTTTGCCGAGTCCTTCTTCGTCCCCGCCAACCCGAACAAAACTCTCTTCACACCAGAGGAGGTCTTCATCGCACAACGCCTTGGCGCGGCGCTCGCCGGCTTCCTCCTGCTCTGGGGCATCGACAAGATCTACCACCTGGTCCGAAGACGGCCCGGCGTGGGCGGCGGCGACCCAAAACTGCTCGCCATGATGGGCAGCTTCCTCGGCGTGCACGCGCTTGCTGTCGCCTTCCTGGCCGGCACTGCCCTGGCGACACTCGCCGCGGTCACAACGCTCGCCTTTCGCCGCGGCAACGGCGGCACACGGCTGCCCTTCGGCAGCTTTCTCGCGCTCGGCGGACTCTTTGCCGCCATCTGGGGCGACCGCCTCGCCGCCTGGTACCTCGATCTCTTCCACTAGATCGAAAAGGGGCCTCGCCGCGGCAGTATCATAGAGTCGATGAACACGGCGCATCCTTATATCTGGAACTACATCCCGCTCGCCTTCCAGCTGCTCATCGCCATCGGCATGGCTGGCGGCATGGTCGCCGGGTCCTACTTCATCGGCAAAAAGCGCCAGAGCAAGGTCAAGGCCGGCGCCTACGAGTGCGGCATGGAACCCATTGGCGACGCCCGCGGCCGCTTTTCCGTCCGCTTCTACATGGTCGCCATGCTCTTCATCCTGTTCGACGTGGAAGCCGTCTTCATGCTGCCCTGGGCGGTTATCTTCCGCCAGCTCCACGGCATCACCGGCTCGCGCATGTTCGGATTCTGGGAGATGCTCGTCTATCTCGGTTTCGTCGGTGTCGGCCTCTTCTACGTCTGGAAGAAAGGCATCCTCGACTGGTCCAACGACCGCGCCGACCTCTAATAAGGGCTTCAGCCCCCGAGATAGCAAGGCCGAACACAACGAAACGGGGCTTTAGCCCCTAAGGCGGAACAAAATGTCACAACCGATCCTCGGACTCGAAGCCGTCGAAACCGCAATCCCTGGCAACGCCGGCCTCGCTGCCCTGCGCGACCTCGCCACCCGCGTCAAGTGGGATCGCAACGAACTCACCGTCACCGTCGCGGCGGAGAATATCGTCGCCGCCGCCCGCGCCGTCCAGGCCGCCGGCTACAACTTCTTCGAGGACTGCACCGCCGCCGACTGGTACCCGTCCGAGCCGCGCTTCCAGGTCAGCTACCACATCGTCTCGCACACACTCAAGCAGCGCATCCGGCTCGCCGTCATGCTCTCCGGCGATGACCCCGCCATCGAGACCATCACCTCCGTCTGGCCCTCCGCCAACTTCTACGAGCGCGAAGTCTTCGACCTCTTCGGCATCCGCTTCACCGGCCACCCCAACCTTACCCGCATCATGATGCCCACCGACTGGAAGGGCCACCCGCTCCGCAAGGATTACCCCGTCGAGGGCTACCGGTGATTACTTTCCTGCTTGCGCTTTCGTTCGTGCCGTTCCAGGCTTCGACAGCGAATCAACAGTTCGACTGTAAGTGGGACGATAAGGCCCTGCCGTGCGAGATGAAGACCACCACCGCCCACTACACGATCGCGGTCTACAACAAGTGCAAGGAAGGTACCGAGTACACCTGCAGGGACTATGTCTACACTTCCGTCGATCAGAAAGGTAGGCGCTTCACCCTGCAGCATGGCCGAATGGCGTATCGCGTCTGTCCTTACGACAACATCACACCCTGCGAGCAGCAGGGCTGGGTATTTCGCAACGGCAACACGGAGTACCTCGTCAGATATCCCACAGGTACGCTTGAAGTGCGTCAGGGCGACAAGCTCCTGCTCCGAGAAGAAGCAATTTCAGTTGAGCCATGAGCGACGTACCTGACATATGTGAGCCGCTTCTGCGGCAAAGCAGTTCCGACTTTAGAACGTCCACGATAAGGACCGACATCATGGCAACCATCGCTCCTCCCGAAGTTCTCATCCCCGGCATCGACGACGTCATCCGCGACGCGCAAAAGCACGCGCAGGACCCCGGCGGCGAACAGACCATGGTTCTCAACATGGGACCGCAGCACCCGTCCACCCACGGCGTGCTCCGCCTGGTTCTCGAGATCGACGGCGAAACCGTCGTCTCGCTCGCCCCCGACATCGGCTATCTGCACACCGGTATCGAGAAGACGTGCGAAGCCAAGTTCTACCAGCAGGTCGTTCCGCTGACCGACCGCATCGACTATCTCTCCCCCATGACGAACGAGCTCTGCTACGTGCTCGCCGTCGAAAAGCTCCTTGAGCTTGAAATCCCGGACCGCGCCCAGACCCTGCGCGTCCTCATGAACGAACTCACCCGCATTCAGTCCCACCTGGTCTGGCTCGGCACCCACGCCATGGACATCGGCGCGCTCACCGTCTTCCTGTACTGCTTCCGCGAGCGCGAAGACATCCTGCGCATCTTCGAAATGCTCAGCGGCCAGCGCATGATGGCCAGCTACTTCCGCGTGGGTGGCGTCGCCATGGAGCCGCCACTCGACTTCTGGCCCAAGGTGCGCGCCTTCCTCAAGCGCATGCCCGAAAAGATTGCTGAGTACGAAGCCCTGCTCAGCGGCAACCCCATCTGGGTCTCGCGCCTCAAGGGCGTCGGTCCCCTTTCCGCTGCGGACGCCATCGCCCTCGGCGTCACCGGCCCGCCGCTGCGCGCCTCCGGCGTCGACTGGGACCTCCGCCGCGACATGCCCTACTCCGGCTACGAGAAGTACCAGTTCAAGGTCCCGACCAGCACCGTCGGCGACGTCTGGGCGCGGTACGTCGTCCGCATGGAAGAAATGTACGAGTCCGTCAAAATCTGCAACCAGGCGCTCGACCGCATGCCCGAAGGTCCCATCGTTGCCGACGCGCCCAAAATCATCCTTCCCGACCGCGAACAGATGAAGACCCAGATGGAATCCCTCATCCATCACTTCAAAATCGTTACCGAGGGCTTCGCCGTTCCCGCCGGCGAGGTCTTCCAGACCGTCGAATCCCCGCGCGGCCTCATGGGCTACTACGTCGTCTCCGACGGCACCGCCAAGCCTCTCCGGGTTCACATGCGCAACCCCAGCTTCGCCACCCTCCAATCCCTCGAGACCATGTGCAAAGGCAAACTGCTCGGCGACGTCGTCGCCGTCATCGGCTCCATCGACATCGTCCTCGGCGAAATCGATCGCTAAACATTCCCGCTCCGTGAGCGAACAACGAATAAACATGTTCGCTCCGGAGCAAAGCAAACGGCTAATGACGCCAGCTTTCGTGACGAACCAACCGCTAAGAATGCTCGCGTTCGGGCGAAACGAAGGGCCAACGACGCCAGCGTTCGGGCGAAACGAAGGGCCAACGACGCCAGCGTTCGGGCGAAACGAAGGGCCAACGACGCCAGCTTTCGGGGCGAAACGAACGGCCCACTATTCCAGCTTCCGGAACGAACTGATTGCCAAAAATGCTCGCTTTTGGGGCAAACAATCATCTGACGCCGCTCGCCGGGCACTCGGAACGGCACAGCTTCAGCTGTGCCGTTAGGGATAGCAAAATAGAGGGCTTTAGCCGCTGAGGTATTGCTTTCTCACAATTGAGACCAGTCTCATCGCGATCAGGCCAACGAAGCCCTTCCTGTCTTACCCAGATCATCCCGCCATCGCGGGCTGCACGGTAGTTGACGCCTTCTCCGTCTTCACCGCATCCAACTGACCGAGGGAGCAACTATGCCAGGCGAGCAAGACCAGCAGCAACCCAAAGGCGGCGACATCGGCAAACAAGCTGCCGAGGAGCTGAGCGGCAAGATCCATAACGACGAGCAGCAGAAGCTGGACCATGAGTCCGACGAAAACTACGACGCCCAGTTCCAGCAGCACCTGGTTGAAAAGCTGAAACCCGAAATCACCGCCTTCAACGAAAAAGCCGAGTTCGCCGACGCCCTGAAGATGACCACCGAAACCGGCATGCTCAAGTTTTTCCGCGACAACAAGCCCGCGTACGCCTTGATCATCCACAAGCGGGAACTGCACTTCCTGGACCCCGGAAGCAGCACGCCCGTCAGTTCGCTTCAAATCAAGGGCGGTCCGGACGAGTACGCATTCCACGGCGGCACCGGGGCAGCGGCACCCATGGAAGAGGCCGATGCCATCAAAGGCCTCATCCGGCTCGCCGCGGGCGGCAAATTCCAGGCGGAGTAAGCCATGCCAACGCCAACGAATATCCAGAACGAGCTGAACCGCCATCGCGATACCAACAGCGAACGGCTAAAACAGCTCGTCGACGAGCAATACAACACCGAGATCACGCGACCCTTCTTTTTGCGCTTCTCCACCGGCGATCAGGAGGATGCCGTCGGCCTCAGCCGCCTGCTCTTCGCCAAGGGCCTGCGCCTGATCACGCCCGAACCACGCAAAACCGACCACGGCTGGCGTGTCGAGGTTGCGGTAAAGCACAACCTGCGCGAAATTACGCAGGAAGACTTCATCTGCGACCTCATCACCCTGTCCAGCGGTGTCAACGCGCGCTACGAGTGTTGGGACTTCCTGAGCGAAGATTCCGCCGAGGAAACTCAATCGCACGACAGCGTCCCCGAAGCGCACTGACGCGAGTGAAACTTCCGTCTCACGAGGAACACCGCCATCCTGGCGCACCATTGCGATAGCGTGAAGAAGTGAATCCAGCCGCCGAACTCCTCCAGCGTGAGCTCTGGTCCTCCTGGGCCGGCGTGCTCCGCTCCTACGCCGCCGTCCACTCCCTTGGCCGCGTCCATCACGCCGTCGTCGAGGTCTCCGAGAACCAAATCCTCCTCCGCTACGGCACCCGCTGGCTCCGCTTTGAACCCGGCAGCATGGATTCGAGCGAGAACGGCCCCAAGAGCTTTGCGCTCACGGTAAACGGCCAGGCACGCATCGACGACACCGAAGACGAGATGGACCTTGTCGCGGAACGCCTCACTCGCGAGATAATTACAGCGTGAGCACAGTCGCGGAGAGCATCTTTTCGCCGGCAACCGCCGAGCGCTTCGACAAACTCGTCACGATCTACCCGGTCAAGCGCTCCGCGCTCGTCCCCATGCTGCTCTACGCGCAGGACGACCTGGGTTACGTCACCGACGCCGCCGTCTCCGAGATCGCCCGTCGCCTCGACCTGCTCGAGCTCGACGTCCGCAACGTCCTCAGCTACTACTCCATGCTGCGCACCAAACCAGCCGGCAGGTTTAACGTCCAGGTCTGCACCAACATCTCCTGCATGATCGTCGGCGGCTACGACGTGCTCGACCACTGCAAGAAGCGCCTTGGCATCGGTCACAAGGAAACCACCCCCGACGGCGAGTTCTCCCTGGAAGAAGTCGAGTGCATCGGCGCCTGCTGCTGGGCCCCCGCCATGCAGGTCAACTACGACTTCCACGAAAACCTGACGCCCGCCAAGGTCGACCAGATCCTGGACGACTACGCCGCGGGCCGTGGAAAGGACGTAAAGTAATGCCGGAACTCGTCAGCCATCCCGACGAAGTCAAGGTCATCAGCCGCCGCTTCGGCCAGGGCGCGGCCGAACTCGACCGCTATCTCGAGCTCGACGGCTACAAAGCCGCCCAACTCGCCATCGACAACGGCCCTGAGTGGGTCATCAACGAAATGAAAGCCTCCGGCCTGCGTGGCCGCGGCGGTGCCGGCTTCCCCACCGGCATGAAGTGGTCATTCGTCCCCAAGCAGAGCGAAAAGCCGAAATACGTCCTGGTCAACGGCGACGAATCCGAACCCGGCACCTGCAAAGACCACGTCATCTTCCTCTACGACCCGCACGCCGTCATCGAAGGCACAATGATTGCCGGCCTCGCCATCGGCGCCAAGGTCGGCTTCATCTACCTGCGCGGCGAGTACCGCTACCTGCTCAAGATCGTCGAAAAAGCCGTCGCCGACTGCTATGCCAAGGGCATTCTCGGCAAGAACATCTTCGGCCGCGAGGGCATCGACTTCGACATCATCACCCAGACCGGCGCGGGCGCCTACGAAGTCGGCGAGGAGTCGGCGCTCATGGAATCGCTCGAGGGCAAGCGCGGCGTCCCCCGCATCAAGCCTCCCTTCCCGGCCGTCGTCGGCCTCTACGGCGGTCCCACCGTCATCAACAACGCCGAAACCATCGCCTCCGCCCCGCACATCCTGCTGATGGGCGGCGCCGAATACGCCAAAATTGGCTCCGAGCGCAACGGCGGCACCCGCCTCTTCGGCATCTCCGGCATGGTCGAGCGCCCCGGCATCTACGAGCTCCCCATGGGCTACAGCCTGAAAAAGGCCATCTACGACGTTGCCGGCGGGGTCAAAGGCGGCCGCAAACTCAAGGCCGTGGTCCCCGGCGGCTCCTCCTGCCCCGTCCTAACCGCCGACGAACTCGAAGTCGGCCTCGACTTCGACCAGATGGCCAAGGCCGGCACCATGCTCGGCTCCGGTGGCATTGTCGTGCTCGACGAGACCGTCAGCATGGTCGAGTTCGCCCTGCGCACCATCAAGTTCTACCAGCACGAATCCTGCGGCTGGTGCATCCCTTGCCGCGAGGGGACCGACTGGCTCAAGAAGACCCTCACCCGCTTCTACGACGGCGGCGGCAATGCGAAAGATATCAACAATATCCAGTACCTCGCCGAAAACATGATGGGCCGCACCTTCTGCCCACTCGGCGACGCCGCCGCCATGCCCACCCTCGGCTTCATCAAAAAATTTCGGCACGAATTCGAGGAATACCTCCAGGGCAAGCGCACCGAAAAACACTTCATCACCACCGAGGAACTCGTCGGCGCAGCCCATTGAGACCTCAGGAGTTCATCCGTATTCTGCTCAAAGCAGGATTTTTTCAGGTTCGTCAGGAAGGTAGCCACATTCGCTTTCGTCACCCTGACCGCGACCGGGACATCATCGTCCCCTACCATGCTGGTCAAGAGCTGAGTAAAGGTTTGCTGCACAGACTCAAGAAGGACGCCGGACTGAAATGAAACGTACATCGCTTGTGGTCTTCGAAAAGACAGAAACAGGCTGGGGCGCATTCTCACCCGACTACCCTACGGGTGGGCTCGGCGCCACGCTCGATGAAACACGTAAACATCTTCTGGAAGGCATAGGCTACTGCCTCGAAGAGGCGAATGAGCGAGCCAAAGTAGTCTCCACGCCACCTGCAAGCACCATCGATTTCTCAGAGTTCGACCCGGATCACACCGGGCATTACGTCATTGAGTGGCTGAGTATCGATATTCCGGTCGCCGCTCAGACCGAAGTAGCCGCATAAGGACCTCCCATGCCAGACGTAACCTTTACCGTAGACGGCCAGTCCATCACCGCACCCGCGGGCACGCTGCTCATCGAAGCCTGCAAATCCGCCGGCATCCAGATTCCTGCATTCTGCTACTACCCCGGCCTCTCCCTCCAGGCCGCCTGCCGCATGTGCGTCGTCCGCATCGAAAAAATGCCCAAGCTGCAGACCGCCTGCACCACCCCGGTCGCCGAGGGCATGGTCGTCCAGACCGAGACGCCGGAGATCGCCCAGGCCCGCAAGGCCACCCTCGAACTCCTGCTCGGCAACCACCCGCTCGACTGCCCCGTCTGCGACGCCGGCGGCCAGTGCGAGCTGCAGGACATGACCTTCAAGTACGGCGCGGCCTCGTCCTTCTACACCGAACCCAAGAACCACCGCGAAGAGCAGAAGTGGTCCCCCACCGTCTACTTCGACCGCCCGCGCTGCATCCTCTGCTACCGCTGCGTCCGCATGTGCGGCGAAGGCATGGACGTCTACGCCCTCGGCATCCAGAACCGCGGCTCCTCCGCCGTCATCGCGCCCAACATCCCCGCTTCGCAGACCGACGACGGCCTGCAGCACCTCGACTGCGAAGAGTGCGGCATGTGCATCGACGTCTGTCCCGTCGGCGCCCTCACCAGCGACACCTACCGCTATAAAACCCGCCCGTGGGAGATGAACCACGTCGCCACCGTCTGCACCCATTGCGGCGACGGCTGCAAGACCACCCTCGGCGTGCGCGCCACCACCGACGGCACCGAGATCATGCGCGGCGACAACCGCGACAAGTCCGGCATCAACGGCGACTTTCTCTGCAACAAGGGCCGCTACGGCTTCGATTTCGCCAACCGCTCGGACCGCATCACCCAGCCCCTGCTCAAGCAGCCGGATGGCACCTTCAAGCCCGTCACCTGGGAAGAAGCGCTCACGGTCGCAGGCACCCGCCTGCGCGAGATCCGCGACACCCGCGGCGGCAAATCGATCGGCGTCATCGGCGGCAATCGCCTCACCAACGAAGAAGCCTACCTTCTCCAAAAATTCGCGCGCACGGTCCTCGGCACCAACAACATCGACCACCACCGCACCGCGGACTACGTCACCTTTACCGCCGCGCTGGCCGGCCATCGCGACCGCTTCAGCTCGCAGCACGATAACGAAAACGCTCCCGCCATCCTGCTCATCGGCGGCGACCCCACCCAGCAGAACCCGCTCACCGCGTGGAACCTCCGCGCGAATGTCCGCCTGAACCGCGCCCGCCTCTACGTCGCGAACCACGCGGAGATCAAGCTGCGCCGCCAGAGCAAATCCTTCCTCCAGATTGCCTCATTCGGCTACGGTGCCATCGCCAGCTACTTGGCCGGGGACGACAACGCTGCCTCCTCCTCCGCGCTCGACACGGAAACCCTGGCGACATTCCGCGACGCGCTCCGCAACGAGCAGTCGCTCGTCATCCTCATCGGCAACGAGCTCCGCGGTGCCGACCTCCGCCGCCTCATCGAGTTCGGCCTCACCCTGCCCAACACCAAATTCGCCCTTCTGAACGATTACGCGAACGGCCACGGCGCAGCCGACATGGGCCTCCTGCCCGACATGCTGCCCGGCTACGTCCCCGTCGCGAGCGAGCACAGCTACACCACTGAGTACGCCAACCTTTCCACCGAACCCGGCCTCGACCTGGTCCAGATGTTCGACGCCGCGGAAGCCGGCAATCTCGCCGCGCTTTACGTCGTCAACGCCAACGCCGTCGCGCGCTTCTCCGTCGATCCGGCCACACTCAGCAACACCTTTGTCGTCGTGCACGACATGTTCCTCACGGAAACCGCCAAGCTCGCCGACGTCATCCTTCCCTGCGCCAACCTCTACGAAAAGTCCGGCTCCGTCGTGAACAGTTACGGCGACCTGCAACTGGTCAAGAAAGCCGCTGACAAAGCCGGCGTCCGCACCGACCTCGAACTCCTCGTCCGCGTCGCCGACAAGATGGGTGCCGACATCCGCAAGCTCGTTCCCTTCGGCCGCACACAAAAGAACGGCATCCGCGCCGACCTCGGCCAGACCCGCGGTGCGCAGTCCGGTGAGGCCGATCGCCACGCCGTCTTCCTGACCGCCAACAACCTGGAGCCGAAGACCTCCCCGTTCGACCCCTTCGCGGTGCTCGACGAGATTCAGCGCCTTGTCCCCGGCTACGATCTGCTCCGCCTGCAACTGCTCAGCGGCAACGACCAGCACCTCGCCCCCGCCGCCCCCGCCGGCCTCATCCAGATCGACACCGCCCGCCGCGACCTCGTCCTGCCCGCCAACGACAACCTGTTCACCAGCGGCACCCTCGGCCAGTTCAGCCCCAAACTCGTCGAACTCCAGGAAAAATACGCCCACGAACCCATCGGCATCCCGGCCGACTAGACGTCTGTAAACCCGTAGCAAAGCGAAGGAAACTGCTTTTTCACCCCTGCACTACGCCGGACGCATAATGGGGTCACCGCACGAGGGCACGCCAGAGACCATGCACCTGACCGACACCGAAATCTTCATCCTGCTCACGCTGCTCAAGATCGCGGTGGTGCTCGTCATCACGCTCACCTCGGTCGCCTACACCGTCCTGCTCGAGCGCAAGGTGATCGCGCTGGCCCAGAACCGCTGGGGACCCAGCCGGACGGGACCGTTTGGCCTGCTGCAGCCGCTCGCGGACGGCATCAAGCTCTTCCTCAAGGAAGACCTGATGCCGCTGGCCGTCGAGCGCCCGCTCTTCGTCATCGCCCCGATGATCGCGCTGGCCTGCGCTCTGGTTTCCATCGCCGTCGTTCCCTTCGGCAACCTGACCACCTGGCACGGTGTCGACCTCTTTCAGGTCTCCGACGTCAACATCGGCCTGCTCGTCATTCTTGGCATCACCTCCATCGGCGTCTACGGCATCGCCCTTTCGGGCTGGTCGTCTAATAACAAGTACTCGCTGCTCGGCTCCCTGCGCGCCTCGGCGCAGGTCATCAGTTACGAACTCGCGCTCGGCCTTTCGCTGGTTGGCGTTGTCATGCGCGCCGGGTCACTGCGCCTGCGCGACATCGTCGGCTCCCAGACCCACCACGGCCTGCTCAGCTGGAATATTTGGCCGCAGCTTCTCGGCTTTTTCATCTACCTGATGGCCGCCTACGCTGAGACGAATCGCGCCCCCTTCGATCTTCCCGAGGCCGAATCCGAGCTCGTCGCCGGCTATCACACCGAGTACTCGTCGATGAAGTTCGCCATGTTCTTCATGGCGGAATACGCCAACATGATCACTGTCTCCTGCGTGGCCACGCTGCTGTTCTTCGGCGGCGCCACCTCCCCGCTCGGACATCTTCTGCCCGACAACTTCGGCGGCCCGATCCTCACCGCAATCTTCCCCGTCCTCTGGTTCGTCGCGAAGGTCTTCGCCTTCATCTTCCTCTACATCTGGGTCCGCTCCACCCTGCCTCGCTTCCGCTACGACCAGCTCATGAGCTTCGGCTGGAAGTTTCTCCTGCCGCTAGCTATGGTCAACATCGTCGGCACCGCCCTCGTGCTCGCCTTCCGCAGCTAGGGGAGAGCTGCGATGGCGATGGCTATGAGGTTTCTATGAGATGGGTTACAGTCGTTGTGCTCTTGTTAGTTCTCATCGGAGCAGCAGCCTTAATTACGTTGACTTTGAGAGGCCGTCTTGACCATGGAACCTTTCAGGTAGTGAGCACGGTAACCAACGGATCACAAATCGCCCTGTTGGCTAGACGATCGGATTCCGAATCCTTGAGCTCAGACCAAGAGTTCGTTCTCATAACTAATCGCATGCCTTCGAATCAAGATTTACGAGGAGCATTTCATAGTAGCGCGCCTGTGTTTAGTGCGGGTGGTGACCGACTAAGTCTAAGTTGGGAAGGACCGTGACAGCTTAAGATTACGTGTGAAGGCTGCGACATACAGAAGGCTTATGTCGCTCAACGAAAGGAAAGGTACGGGCCGGTGAGCATCAGTTATGTTGGCTTCCCGGCAACTTTTTATCGCTGAGCCTGTCGCAGTTCAAGCGCCGACCGTCTGTTCAGGCGCGCTACAATCATCATTGATCCCACGTCGTAACCTGCACTACCTTTAAGGACTTGCCCCACCGCGACTAGAACGATGCAACTAGCCCTCTTTCTCATCTTCGGCCTGCTGTGCGTTGCAGGAGCACTGAACCTGCTCTTCCAGCGGCACCCCATCAACTCCGCGCTCTCGCTCGTCGTTGTTATGATGTCGCTAGCCGTCATCTACTGGACGCTCGGTGCGGAGTTCCTCGCCGCCGCCCAGGTCATCGTCTACTCCGGCGCGATCATGGTGCTCTTCACCTTCGTCATCATGCTTCTAAACGCTGGCGAAGAGGTCCGCACCCGCGGCTCCAAAGCCGCCTATCTCGCCGGCATCCCCGGCGTCGTTGGCGTGCTCGCCATGCTGACCTTCATTTTTCTACGTGAGAAGAACGCCCTCGGCAACGCCGTCATCGGCGGCGGCATGAACCCCAACGGCGAGTCCAACATCACCGCCATCAGCCGCATCCTTTTTACCGACCTGCTCCTGCCCTTTGAGGTCACCTCGATCCTCATCCTCGTCGCGATTCTCGGCGCCGTCGTCCTCGCGCGCAAGGAGAGCTAGCCGATGCACATCACCCAGCATCAGCTCTTCCTCTTTGCCGGCATCCTGGCCCTCATCGCCATCGCGCTCGCCATCTACTCCGCAAACCGGCCGAAAGGAAAATAGACGTGGTCCCCATCGCCTACTACCTCATCCTGGCCGCAGTGCTCTTCTCTATCGGCATCGGCGCGTTCCTCATCAAGCGCAACATCATTACCGTCTTCATGTCCATTGAGCTCATGCTCAACGCGGTGAACCTCACCTTTGTCGCCTTTGCCCACATGCGCCACGCGCTGCAGGGCCAGCTCTTCGTCTTCTTCGTCATGGTCGTCGCCGCGGCCGAGGCCGCCGTCGGCCTCGCCATCATCATCGCCGTCTTCCGCTCGCGCCAAACCCTCGACGTCGACCAGATCAACCTGATGAAGAACTAACGGGAGCCCTCAAGAAACCTCATGAATCCCGAACACCTCCTCTGGTTCATCCCGCTTCTGCCGCTCGCCGGCTTCCTGCTCAACGGCCTCATCGGCCGCCGCCTCCCACGCCCGGGCGTCGCCGCCATCGCACTCACCTTCTCGGCCCTGCCCGCCCTCCTCGTCGCGTGGCTCTGGCAATATATGCTCTCCACCGGCACCCTCGCCGTCACCGCCAACTCCGCGCCCTGGATGGAGGTCACCGGCTTCGTCGTCCGCTTCGCCTTCACCGTCGACCACCTGACCCTGGTCATGCTCGGCATCATCACCGGCGTCGGCTTCCTCATCCATCTCTACTCCGTCGGCTACATGGCTCACGACGAGGGCTACTGGCGCTTCTTCGCCTACCTCAACCTCTTTCTCTTCTTCATGCTCGTTCTGGTCCTCGCCCAGAGTTTTCTACTGCTCTTCGTTGGCTGGGAGGGCGTCGGTCTCGCCTCCTACCTCCTCATCGGCTTTTACTGGCACAAGCCCGCCGCCAACGCCGCCGCGCGCAAGGCCTTTGTCGTCAACCGCGTCGGCGACTTCGGCTTCCTCCTGGCCATGTTCCTGCTCATCCGGAACTTCGGCACGCTCGACTTTACACAGATCTTCGGCACCATCTCGCTCCACCCCGGCATGCAGGGCGGCATCCTCACCGCGATTGCCCTCCTGCTCGTCGTCGGCGCCGCCGGCAAGTCCGCCCAGATCCCGCTTTACGTCTGGCTGCCCGACGCCATGGAAGGCCCCACGCCGGTCTCGGCCCTCATTCACGCCGCCACCATGGTCACCGCGGGCGTCTACCTCGTCGCCCGCGCCCACGTCCTGTTCGATCGCTCGCCCTTCACCCTCGGCGTCATCGCCATCATCGGCGCGGTCACCGCCCTCTTCGCCGCCACGGTCGGCATGGTGCAGCACGATATCAAGCGCGTCCTCGCCTACTCCACCATCTCGCAGCTCGGCTATATGTTCCTCGGCTGCGGTGTTGCCGCTTACTCCGCCGCGGTCTTCCACCTTATGACCCACGCCTTCTTCAAGGCGCTGCTCTTCCTCGCCGCCGGCTCCGTCATCCACGCCCTCTCCGGCGAGCAGGACATGCGCGTCATGGGCGGCCTTCGGAAGCGCATCCCGGTTACCTTCTGGACCATGACCGCCGGCGTCGTCGCCATCGCCGGCATCCCGCCCTTTGCCGGTTTCTTCTCCAAGGATGAAATCCTCTACCGCGCGTGGGACTCCAGCATTAACCCTGGCCTCGGCAAGCTGGTCTGGGCGGTCGGCCTCATCACCGCCGGCCTCACCTCCTTCTATATGTTCCGCCTCTGGTTCAAGACCTTCTTCGGCCCCGAGCGCTTCGACGAGCACACCCTGGGCACCACGTCCCACGCCGCGCACTCGCCCGCCGCGCACACGGCAGGCAACAACGCCCACGCGGCAGAAGATGAACACGACGAAGGCCAGGCCCACTCCCACGGCGTCCACGAATCGCCGTGGGTCATGCTCACCCCGCTGGTCATCCTCGCCGTCCTCTCCACGGTCGGTGGATGGGTCGGCGTTCCACAGGCACTGGCCGGCTCGAATCAATTCGATCACTTCCTCGCACCCGTCTTCGCCGTCCCCACCACCATTCCCGGGCGCGTCGAAGCCGACATCGCCTCCGAGCTCGCGGGCCGCGGCATCGAACTTACCCTCGCCGCCATCAGCGTCCTCACCGCATTGCTCGGTGCTTTCGTCGCCTACCTCTTCTATTACCGCAAACCCGGCACCCTGGGCGCGCGCGTCGCCGGCACCCCGCTTTATCGCCTTGTCGCCCACAAGTACTACATCGACGAGCTCTACAACGCGTTCATCGTTCTTCCGATCCTCGGTTTCACCCGCCTCGTCCTCGGCGGCCTCATCGAATCCGGCCTCGTCAACGGCTCCGGCCGCCTCGCCGCCTTTGCCACCCAGGCCGCCAGCTCCGGCACCCGCCGCATCCAGTCCGGCAACATTCGCTCCTACGCCGGTTGGCTCGCCGCCGGTGCCGCCGTCGTCATCCTTGTCATGACCTACACCGTCCTCGCCCACGCGGCCACACGATGAACATGCGCCAGACATCCATCAACACTGTCATTTCGACCGGAGCATGCGCGCTCTTTGCGCGTGCGGAGTGGAGAAACCTGCATTTCGTGACGGCTCAGAATTCCGCTCAGAGGCTAGGCACCGTTTCGCCCAGGCTCAACGCCTCAGGGCATCACCACAGAAAGGACCGAGCCTGACATGCATTCCTTCGACCACTCGATCCTCTCCCTTATCATCTTCACGCCGCTCGTGGGCGCACTCGTCCTCGCGCTCCTTCCCGACCGCGGCAAGCTGCAACCCGCCGCCGCCCTCGTCGTCACCCTCATCACCTTCGTCCTCACGTTGCACCTGCCGGCCAACTTCAGCACGACCGGCGTCAGCACCACTTTCGGCTCGCAGCAGACCTTTCGCTTCGTGCAGGATGCCCTCTGGATCCCACGCCCCGAGATCCACTACCATCTCGGCGTCGACGGCCTCGGCATGTGGCTCGTCGTCCTCTCCGGCTTCCTCGCACCGCTCGGCGTCCTGGCCTCCTGGAACGCAATCGCTTCGCGCCGCAAGCTCTTCTACACCCTCTTTCTGCTCCAGCAGGTCGCCATGCTCGGCGTCTTCGTCTCGCTCGACCTCTTCCTCTATTACGCCTTCTGGGAGCTTTCCCTGGTGCCGATGACCATCCTCATCGCCACCTTCGGTCGCACCGAAAACCGCCGCCGCGCCGGCATCAAGTTCTTTCTCTACGCCTTTATTCCATCGGCGCTCCTGCTCGTCGGCATGCTCTGGCTCTACGTCCAGACCGGCACCTTCCAGCTGCCCGAACTCGCCGCACTGGCCGCCTCGCACGCCATCCCCGGTGGGTCGCACGCGCTTTGGCTCTGCTCGCTCGCCTTCCTGGTTGCCTTCGCCGTCAAAGTCCCCGTCTTTCCGCTCCACGGCTGGATGGTCGACGCCTTCGCCGAAGCCCCCACCGCCGCCGTCATGGTGCTCGCCGGCAAGCTCGGCCTCTACTCCATCCTCCGCTTTTCCTTCGGCATCTTCCCGGAGCAGTCCCGCCACATCGCCCCGCTCCTCATCGCGCTAGGCGCCATCGGCATCGTCTACGGCGCCTGCCTCGCCCTCGTGCAGGACGACCTCAAGCGCCTCGCCTCCTTCTCCACCCTCGGCCACCTCAGCTTCTGCGTTCTAGGCATCTTCACCTTTACCGTCAACGGCCTCGACGGCGGCATGTACCAGATCCTGAACCACGGCATCTCCGGCGGCGCGCTCTTCCTTCTCATGGGCATGCTCTTTGAGCGCTACGGCACCTACGACATGCGCGACCTCGGCGGCCTGTCCGGCAAGCTGCCGTGGATGGTCACTCTCTTCGTCATTACCGCGCTCTCCAACGTCGGCCTGCCCGCGCTCAACAGCTTCGTCGGTGAATTCCTCATCCTTAGCGGCACCGCGCAAACCGCGCTCAGCCACCACAGCATGCTCTGGACGACGATCGCCACGACCGGCGTCATCTTCTCTGCCGCCTACCTGCTCACCATGATCCAGCGCGTCTTCTACGCCGACCTCGGCAACATCTCCGCCGAGCGCCGCGGATGGGACCTCACCGCCCGCGAGCACCTCGCCCTCTGGCCCATGGTCGCCCTCTTCGTCATCATGGGCGTCGCCTCGCCCTACTTCACCCGCTTCCTAGACCCCCTCGGCACCACCTACGCCAACGTCCCCGCCGACTTCGAAGGCTCCCGCGCTCGAGCGATCTCCTATCTTCTTCGAAACTCGCACGAGAAGCGCCTCACACTGACCTGTATCAATTGCACTCACGCAGGTCAGCCCTGGCAGCCTGCCATCGACGGCACCAAACAGGGTCAATTCAGCTTCGCGGCTCTACAACACGTACCGCCGATCGCTGAAGACAATGCACGATTGGCTGCAATCATCGCGGAAGCCCAGAAGGAGCAGGCAAAGTGAAGAACCTCCTCGCGCCTCGAAGCAATGTCATTTCGACCGGAGCAGGACGGCTTTATCGTCCTGCGCAGTGGAGAAACCTGCATTTGCAAGCGGCACCGGCCTCACCTAAATGCCTGAAAAATGGAAAGCAGGAGGCCCGCTAATGAACACCTCCAACCTCCTCGCCGTGCAGGGCAATGCCATTTCGACCGGAGCACGCGCGCTCTTTGCGCGTGCGGAGTGGAGAAACCTGCATTTGCAAGCGGCAACGGCCTCACCCAAATGCCTGAAAAATGGAAAGCAGGAGGCTCGCTAATGAACACCCCCAACCTCCTCGCCCTCCTCCCCGAGTACATCCTCACTCTCACCGGCATCGCCATCATGATGCTCGAGCCAGTGCTCCCCATCGGAGCATCCCGCAAGCCCCTCGGCTGGCTCGCCTTCCTCGGCACCGTCGCCGCCGGCATCGCCAGCTTCTTCCAACTCGGCCACGGCACCATCTACGCCTTCAGCAACACCATCCAGGTCGACGGCTACGCGGTCTTCTTCCAGGTCCTCATCGCCGCCATCGTCGCCGTCACCCTGCTCTCCTCCCTCGACTACTTCCAGGGCAACACCGGTCATGCGGGTGAATACTTCGCGCTCACCTGCTTCGGCGCGGTCGGCATGATGCTCATGTCCTGCGCAACCGAACTCCTGGTCGTCTTCATCGGCCTTGAGATCTCCTCCATCTCGACCTACATCATGGCCGGCTTCCGCAAAACCCAGGCCGCGGCCAGCGAAAGCTCCATCAAGTACTTCCTGCTGGGCTCCTTCGCCACCGCCTTTTTCCTCTACGGCATTGCCCTCACCTTCGGCGCCACAGGCTCCACCAACCTCCGCGTCATCGCCCCGGCGCTCGCCTCCACGCAAACTCCGCTGCTGGCCCTGCTCGCCATCGCCATGATCGTCATCGGCATCGGCTTCAAGGTCTCCGCCGCACCATTCCACGTCTGGACCCCCGACGTCTACCAGGGCGCGCCGCCGCCCGTCGTCGGCCTCATGTCCACCGCTCCCAAGGCCGCCGCCTTCGCCGTCCTGCTCCGCATCCTCTTCGGCGGCTTCCCGCTCTTCCAGCCTCGCTGGATGTGGCTCCTCTGGGGCATCGCCGCTCTGTCCATGACCATCGGAAACCTCGGTGCCCTGCTCCAGCGCGACGTGAAGCGCATGCTCGCCTACTCGTCCATCGCGCACGCCGGTTATCTCCTCGTTGCCTTCACCGCCTTCCCGCAGGACGGCATCGCCGCCGCGGCCTTCTACACCGCCGCCTATGCCGCCATGAACGTCGGCGCCTTTGTCGTCATCTCGCTCGTCTCCGGCTACCGCGAACGTCTCCGCACCGGCGAGGACTACACCGGCCTCGCCGTCCAGAACCCTGTGCTCGCCGCCGCCTTCAGCTTCTTTCTGCTTTCCATGATCGGCATTCCCTTCACCGGCGGTTTCTTCGGCAAGTTTTATGTCTTTGCCGGAGCGCTGCACGCCGGCCACGTCTGGCTCGCCGTCATCGGCCTACTCAACTCAGGCGTTGCCTGCTTCTATTACCTGCGCCTGATCGCCCGCGTTTACTCCGTGCCCACCGGCTACTCCGCCGTGCTCGCCATCGACTTCGACCCCGCCGGCTCGACCGACCCGCGCCTCAATCCAGTCCTCGCAGCCGGCCAGTCCACCGCAGCCCTGCCCTCACGCTCCGCCGCCATCCCGGCCTACATCGGCCTCGCCACCTGCTTCCTCGCCACTCTCCTCCTCGGAATCCTCCCCGGCCGCATCCTCAGCTTCATTCAGGCCAGCACAGCCGCCAGCCTCCAGCCCACGCCCGTTGCTGCCAGCCTGCAGCCCAAGCCTTCCACAAAGACCATTGGTCAACGGAGCTGCTGCCCGGTCACGCACAGGTCAGCAGCTGAACTCGCCAGCAAGTAAGCTCCAAGATCCGTCCCAAACATCATCAAGCTCCGCGCCCTCTCCCCTGTTGCCATCCTGAGCGAAGCGAAGGATCTGCTTTCTGCTCAAATCGCCACAGATCTGTCGTTTCGACCGGAGCAGGACAGCTTCACCGTCCTGCGAAGTGGAGAAACCCGCATTGGGGACTGCAACGCCTTCCCTGCCAGTGTCATACTCAGCGAAGCGAAGGAGCTCCTTTTTCCAATCGGACAGCGGTGGAGCGCGCCTAAACCTGTCAAGCCCCTCGTAGCGGTAAACCTGCTACGGTCAGCAACTTACAGCTGGCATGGTATTTCGTTGGAATTAGTAGAATGGAAGCAGGACCAAACAGCAGACCATTAGCCTCGGAGGCATAACTTCTTCAATGGGAGGAACTTACGCGTAAGTTCCTGCGGCACAAGAACTTGGCCGCAAGCCCAAAGCGCATCTGTTGCAGAATGAAGAACTTGAACTGCAAATCAGGGGGGGGTGGAGAGACTCAACTCCACCCGGTCCGAAGTGCAAAAGCCCTCGCCAAAAGGCGAGGGCTTCTTCTTGACCGAAAACGAAGCTTACTGAAGCTTCAGGAAGATAATGACGAACGTGAACAGCGCCAGCGACTCGATAAACGCCAGACCCAGAATCAGAAAGGTGAAGATGCCAGGACGCGCACCAGGATTGCGCGCCAACGCCTCCGCAGCCGAAGCCGTCGCCTTGCCCTGACCCAGACCGCAAAGGCCGGCCGCGATGGCCATGCCGATGCCGGCACCCAGGTAAAGATAACCCTTGGAAGCGGCCGCGGCCGCATCCTGCGCAAACGCCGGCACTGCAATCAGCAGAACCGCCAGCGTCATAAACACATACTTCATCATCTTCATTGTCGAACTCCGCCTTCCAAATTCCCGGCCAGTGGGTGGTTGAGGATCACCGTGCTGTCCCCCTCACGCTGCACGCGGGTCGAACTCCAGCCACGGCGAAGGCACCCTCCGCAACCGTCAAACTTTGCTTGGCTCGGCAACGCCGAAGCCGCTCTCTAATGCTCGTGCGAGACCGCAAGACTCAGATAGATTGTCGCCAACAGCATGAACACATACGCCTGCACCAACGAAACCGCCAGGTGAAGACCCATGAAGATCAATGGAATACCGATCGGAATGAGCGAGAAAAACGCGAGCGTCACCAGGTCGCCGGCGAACATGTTCGCGTACAAACGCACCGTGAGCGAAAGCACGCGCGCCAAGTGCGAGATCAGCTCAATCGGCAGCATCAGCCAGCTGATCCACCAGACCGGCCCCAGAAACTGCTTGATGTACCCGGCGCCATTCGAGCGGATGCCATGGTAGTGATAGTACAAAAAGGTGCACAGTGCCAAGCCAAGGGGAACGACCGGCGTCGCGGTCGGCGCTTCAAACCCGGGAACCAGTCCGAGCAGGTTCATCGCCAGGATGAACAGGCCCAAAACTGTTAAGTAAGTGACGAAGCGCTGGTAGCCCTCGCCGATCACGCTTTCGCCCTGGCCCGCGACAAACTCATGCATCAGCTCGGCGGAGTGCTGTACCGCACCCGGCTTTTCCACGCTCAGCGACACGCGCACCGCGACGAAATACAGCAACAGCAAGACAAACACCAGCAGCTCCATCGCAAAGCCATTGCTGATGGGTGCCGCCGGGTTGGCGACGTGCACGTGCAATCCGCGCAGCAATGCATCGGCAGGCGCGGCAAACAAGTGGTTCAGAAAACGTGTAAAGAAAAGCTGTTCCGGCATCGTTCTGATCTGTTTCTGCTGAGCTAGATTGTGCCGCTGCGCAACAGCCGCAAACCCTCGACAAGCAAAGCAAAAACGCCCATCGAGAGCCCGGCCGCAAGTGCAATCACACTGCCGTGCAGATACTTAAGGCTAACATACAGAACAACGATCACGACCCCGAGCCGAACGATGAAACCCGCCACCGCAAACCCGATCGAGGGCGCTTTGCGGTCCTCCAGCGGAACAGGTTTCGGCAACTGCGCCTGCACCGCATCCTGTGCATCCATCCGGTGCATCAGGGCGGCCATCAGCCGCCGCCATTCGTACAGGCCGCTGGCTGAAATGGCCGCGCCCACCAGCAGCAGCGCCGCCGACTGCCAGCCCCGCAGCAGCCATGCGATCGGCGCGCCGACCACGGCGAATCCAAGCACCAACCAAACCGCGCGTTCGAGGCTGTGCGACGCCTGCGCCTGCGTGTAGGGCGACGGCGGAACGGTCGCCACCACCTGTTCGTCCGGCACGGTCCCGGGTTCGTTCCACGAATCGAGTTCCTGCTCTGGCTGCTCTGACGGTTCAGTCATTCGCCGCTGCTCTTCATGTATTTGCTCGCAACGGTGTAAACCTGAATAAACCCGCCCGCCGCACCCAGCAGAATGCCGACCACGCCGATCCAGTTCTGGTGGTACTTACCGTCCAGCCAGTGCCCAACCAGCCAACCGATCAGGCACCCCGCGGGCAGGCCGATCGCAAGCTGAATCATCGATTCGGCTTTCACCAGATCGCCAAGTGTTCCTTTCGGTTTGCCAGGCGTGCTCATGCGTGACCATTAGAACATTGCGCTGCACGGATGGGTTCCTCACCTCTGGCGAACGAAGGAACAAGGAAGAAGGGTGCGGCTTTTAAGGCACAGCGAAAGCTGTGCCCTTCCGCAACGCAGTCCACGCTGCGGTGTGGCGATGCGAACACTCTTATACTTGCGAAGACACGACAAGAGAGAGGCGCCACGTTGTTTGCATCGGAATTCGAGGAGCGGCTGTTCGAAGAGCGCAAGGAAAAGCTGAGAAAGATCGCCGCACTGGGAGCGCAGGACGGCCTGAGTGAACTGGCCGCCACCTACCCAAACCAGTTCAAGCTGAACCCCGAGGGCGGCGTTCCGGCGATCCGCGCGCAATACGACGACGTTAGCGCTGACGTACTGGTTTCTGAGCATCCGCAGGTTTCTCTGGCCGGCCGTGTCATGGCTCACCGCCGCCAGGGCAAGGCCGGGTTTGCGGTGCTGCAGAACAACGGTCGCCGACTGCAGATTTACGTCCGGCAGGATGCCGTGGGCGAGCGCGCTTTTGAGCTGTACAAGCTGCTCGACCTGGGCGACCATGTCGGCGTCACGGGATACCTTTTCCGGACCAAGACGGGCGAACTGACCATCCACGTTGAGACGCTCACCTTTCTGGCCAAGGCGATGATTCCCTTGCCCGACAAGTTTCATGGGCTGCAGGACATCGAACTGCGGTATCGGCAACGCTACCTGGATTTGTTCACCGATGAGGGCGAGCTGCTGGAAACGTCTGCGCCCACTTCCAGCAGCGCTGTCGCCGAGGAACCCACCTTAGGCTTCGCCGAAGGTGGGGCACGGGCCGAGCTAACGGCTGAGACGAACGCGGAAGAGGTTGCGGCGAGTACTGCCAGCATGCGGCGGCTGCCCGCGCGCGAGGTGTTTGTGAAGCGGGCGCAGGTGCTGAAGGCGTTGCGCAAGTTCTTCGATTCGCGCGGCTATCTGGAAGTGGAAACACCGATGATGCAGCCCATTGCGGGTGGAGCGGCGGCGCGGCCGTTCGTCACGCACCACAACACCATGGACATGGAGCTCTACCTGCGCATCGCGCCGGAGCTTTACCTGAAGCGCCTGGTGGTCGGCGGCCTCGACCGCGTGTACGAGATCAACCGCAACTTCCGCAACGAGGGCATCTCGACCCAGCACAACCCCGAGTTCACGATGCTCGAGTTCTACCAGGCCTACGCGAACTACTGGGATCTGATGGACCTGACGGAAGAGCTCATCACCTTCGTCGCAAATGAGGTCAACGGCACGACGGTCGTCGACTTCCCGCTGCCGAAGGGCCCTCGCGCAGGCGAGATGGTGCAGATCGATCTAAGCAAGTGGCAACGGCTCAGCATGCGTGAGGCGATCTCGAAATTCTGGAAACCTGAATTCGGGGCTGACGCGCCAACACCGCAAGATTTTGCAAGTCTCTCCCCTTTCCAAGCTTTTCTCGAACGAGCGATCCACGCGATCGCGCCCGCTGGAAGGATGGAGCGTGATCCTGAACTAATTCGCAAGGGCGACAAGTCCGCGTTGGGCCGGCAGCGAGTTGCATTCGAAGCTCACCTAACAGAACGACTTGCTCGCTCCAAGAAAGGCGAGCCACTCGGCAGGACCATTTCAGACTTGTTCGAGATAGTGGCCGAAGAGCACCTGATCCAGCCCACGATCATCTATGACTTCCCGCTCGCCGTCTCACCACTCAGCAAAGTCAAACCCGACCAACCCGACTGGGTTGAGCGGTTTGAGTTCTACATTGGCGGCTTCGAGGTCGGCAACGCCTTCAGCGAGCTGAACGACCCGGAGGACCAGCGCCGCCGGTTTGAGGCCCAGCTTGGTGAACGCGAGCGCGGGGACGAAGAGGCGCACCAGATGGATGCCGACTACGTCCGCGCCCTTGCCTACGGCCTGCCGCCCACTGGCGGCGAGGGCATCGGCATCGACCGGCTGACCATGCTGCTGACCGGCTCCCGCTCCATTCGCGACGTAATCCTGTTTCCGCTGCTGCGTCCGGCGAAGAAACCGGTACTCGAAGCGTCCGGCGGAAAACCTTCGAATCCTACCGAGGAATAAACAAGAAGTCCGGGTTACAACAGGAATCATGCGTCCTTGCCTCGTCCGCGCCGTGCGCTGGACCGCCTGCATCGCGGCAGCGGCGCTGTGCGTGCCCTCGGCCACACCGCAGTTGCAGTCGCCGCGCGTCGAGCGCATGGCGACCATCGCGGAGCAGTACCTGCTGCGCAGCATCAACGCGGAGCGATTCTCCAGAAGTCTTCCCGCCGTTCACTTCACAGCGGAACTGCAGGAAGCCGCCTACCGCCACGCCATCAACATGGCCCGCGCAAACTCGCTGGAGCACCAGTTGCGAGGCGAACCGGACCTGCTGCACCGAGGCATTTCCGCCGGAGCGCATTTCACCCGCATTACCGAGAATATCGGGGTTGGTCCGTCGATTCTGGCAATGCACGTCGCCCTGATGCACTCGCCGCACCACCGCGAAAACATTCTGGATGACCAGGTCAGCGCCATCGGTATTGCCGTGGTGCAGGTGCGCGGCGAGTTCTGGGCGGTGGAAGACTTCAGCGACACGGCGGGTTAGCACAATATTGGTCGAGGTCGAGTTCGCCTTGGGAAGAAAAGCCGATCCTTCGCTACGCTTAGAATGACACTGTCTTTCCCAGAAGCACTCAATCCAGCAGAGGAGAATGCATCGGGTGGAGACGACATACACAGACGGGTTAGACCTGCCCTGACCCGAGTTCGGGTTGTGTGGGTGCCGGCGTGGGTTCTGCCATTCGTTTCATCATCGCAAGGCCGCGTTCGCGTGCTTCCTCCCGGGTCTGACCACGCACCAGCATTCCCGCGGGGTTCGGGAGCTCTGCCGTCCAGTCGTGGTGTTCCCGTCGAAGAACGAGGCCGCCGTCGTTTGCTTCCTGTTCCGTCTCAAACGCGTGCAGAACCTTGCCGACTGTCTCCTGCGCCTGGTTCAGCCGGTATACGCTCTCACTACCCTGACGGGCACTCACCACATAGCCGACTTGCTCCATGGTGGCGAGCAACTGCTCGACTTCCCGCTCGTCGGCGTTGCTCACACGGGCAATGGCAGCGGCGGATTGCGATTGACCGGGCTGCCGCGTGAGAGCACCCACCACTTTGCGCTTGAGATTGAAGGTGTGAAGCCAGCCCATGCACGACTGTGATGCGGTCGCTGATCCGTGGGTTACTGGACTACGCGGCAGCGTTGACTCGCTTTGGCAGACGCTCGCTTGCTTGCTGATGCGCCTCCACGGCTGAAACACTGGACAACGTGAACATTCTTTTTGTGGGCGACGTTTTTGGATCGGCGGGGCGCCATATTGTCGCGGAGCACATTGGGCACGTGCTGGAATCGAACGCCGTTGACCTGTGCATTATGAACGGCGAGAACGCGGCGGGTGGGTTCGGCATTACACCCGCGATTGCGGGCGACCTGTTTGACTTGGGGGCGCATGTGATCACGACCGGCAACCACTTCTGGGATAAGAAGGAGCTGCTGGACTGGATCAAGGTTCCGGCGGACTCGCATGACCGTCCACGCCGCGTCATACGCCCCGCCAACTTCGCTCCCACCACGCCCGGTTTCGGCGTGTACCAAGGCGAGCTGCCCAATGGGCAGAGTTACGCGGTGGTGAACCTGCAGGGCCGGGTGTTTATGCAGCAGAACGACGATCCCTTCCGCAAAGCGGATGAACTGCTGCGATCGATCACGGCCAAGGTGATCTTTGTCGATTTTCATGCCGAAGCGACCAGCGAAAAAGTTGCGCTGGGCTGGTACCTGGACGGCCGGGTGACTGCGGTGCTCTGTACGCACACGCATATTCCAACGGCCGACGAGCGAATCCTGCCCGGTGGCACGGCATACCAGACGGACGTGGGCATGAGCGGACCTTACGATTCTGTGATCGGCGTGGAACGCGACGCGGTGATCGAGCGCTTTCTGACGGGCCAGCCGAAAAAGTTCGAAGCAGCGAAAGAGAACCCGAAGATGTGCGCGACCTTGATCGAGTGCGACGGTGGGACCGGTCGCGCCTATGGTGTGCGGCGAATCATGCTGGGAGAGTAAGTGAGGGCGGCCCAAAGGCCGCCCTCACTCATGGTGCGAGTTCGCTCGATTTAACGACGGCGAGCCGGGGTGCGGCGGGCAGGGGTGCGCGCGGGAGTTTTCGCCGCAGCCTTGGCCTGGATTTCGCCACCGGTCAGTTTCACCATCAGCGGCTTCTGCGTGTAGCTGTCAAACGTACCAAGCACTTCCACTGTTGCATCCACAGCGGGTGGGGTCTTCGGCTCCTCTTTCAGGGTCACGTCCACGTCCGCGACCTTGGGATTGGCCTGCTTGGCATCGTCCGTGACTGCCAGCTGCAGGTCCGTACCGCTGATGGAGACGACAACGCCCGACAGGCGAGCTTCCTTACCCTTGATCGGGTTGAACTCTTCGTCCGCCTGATCGCTGGTGCCGTTCTGGATGACGAACATGCGATCCGCCAGGTTGGTCTTGGCCAGGGTCGAGTCGTCCTGCTTGTCGGACGCAAGCACCTGGGTGGCTTGATCGGCCGGGGTCGGGGCCGGCTTGACGGAGGTCTTCAAGCTGTCCGGCATGAACAGGTTGCTGGCCGCGGCGGTCTTGACCGCGTCGTAACCGTCATCGCCACCGTGGTACTTCTTATAGCAATAAGTCGCAACCGGCTGGAACTGGGACTTGTACTGATCGGGCGCAAAGGTCACGGCGCGTGTCGCGTAGAAGGCGCAGCTCAGGTAATCGGGCGGGGTGGACTGGTAGTACGCCGTGCCCAGGTAGTAGGTGTCCTGCAGGGTGACGCCCGGCGTCTTCGTCTGATCCTCGGGAACTGCCTTCAGCTCTGAGGTATAGGCGGCGATGGCGCCAGGGTAGTCCTTCTTACCGATAGCGTCGATGCCGATCGCGCTATAGAACGTTGGCGCGAGCTGCTTGGTCACGGTGTCCCACTGTGCCTGCTCGACGCTGGCCGGCTTGGTCGCGGCAAGACCACGGGTGGCATAACCGGCTGCCTTGTCATAGTTCGGCTGGCGGGTCGCGGCGTCCGTTGCGGTATCGCCCTGCGACTTCGCGGCAGAGGTCGCGATGAAGAGCCCCTGGATGTTGTTCGGGTCCGCCTGAAGCAGCCGGTCTGCAGCGTCTGCGGCCTTGGCCCAGTTCTGCTGGCTGTAATATGCGACCGTAAGCTGCTGCAGAACAGCGGCTTTCACGCTGCTCTGGGGATACTGGGTCAGAAACGCTTCAGCGGCGGCTGCCTTTGCAGCGGGGTCTGCGGCCGAACCCACGTTCTGGTACGCGGCGTATTCCGGCTGCGAGAGCTGCACCTGTCCACCTGCTGCGGCCTGTGATCCTGCAGCTGGCTGACTTCCGGCTGCGGGCTCAGTTGTCGGGGCCGCCTGTGCTGCCGCCGAATACGGAACGGCTGCAATGGCTGCGGCCGCAAGCATCGAGGCGAAAATTGCCTTCTTCATCAAACACTCCCTGTGTGGTTCTAAAGCTGCTGTTCCACTGTGAGAAGTCAGCAGTGCAAGTACAGCGGTACGATGCAAGCACTTTAACAGGTGTCACCCCGAAAGCGGGCAGAGCTGGCGTTTTCGATCGAAACGAGAGGCCACGATGCAGAAGGAACTCTGCTCTGAGTTCCAGAGAAGCAATGATTCCGCACCTGTCGGAGACTGGGCGGCGTACGCGAGGTTCGCTACTTTCCTTTCTGCGAGACGGATGACTCCCTCGACTGATGGCGTTTCCAGCCGCCTTATCCACAACTAATAGTGGGTACCTTGCTTGATTCTGGCGGCAGACGCTTCTAGCCTGAAGGTATCCATGCCGGTCCAACTGGAAGGCCGTGGTAGCGCACACGACATTGTGCGGTGATGGTGGGGTCTAGCTTGCTTAAGCTCAAACGCGTTCAGATTCTCGGGTTCAAATCATTTTGCGATCGCACGGACATGCAGCTTTCCGGCAACGGCATCGCCGTTGTTGTGGGGCCGAATGGCTGCGGCAAATCGAATATCTCTGACGCGATTACCTGGGTGCTGGGCGAGCAGTCGGCGAAGAGCCTGCGCGGGATCAAGATGGAAGACGTGATCTTCGCCGGCACGCGTGACCGGAAGCCGACCGGGATGGCCGAGGTGTCGTTGACGCTGGTCGATCCCGAGGTCTACGACGGGCACGACCTGAACGAACCTGTTGCCATCGATTCCGCCACGGTTGGAGACTGGGACGAGGCTGCCGAACGCCGTGCGGCCGCCGAGGCGACCGATGCCGCTGTAGCGGAGGCGCAGCCCGGTCCGCTGCAGCCGGGCGACGAAGAAGAGGAAATCCTGGGAGACGAAGTCTCCCCCAGCATGGAGGTAGCTGTAGGAGCGCCAATTGGCGGCGATGCGACCGCAACCCAGGCACCCGCGGGCGTGGTGCTGAAGATGCGCCGCCGCAAGTTCAATCGCGCCCCGGTGCGCGCGGGCGAGATCACAGTCACGCGCCGCCTTTTCCGTTCCGGGGATTCGGAGTACCTGCTGAACGGCAAGCTGTGCCGTCTGCGCGACATCCAGGACATCTTTTTCGGAACCGGTTTGTCCGGCGAAAACTACGCCATCATCGGGCAGGAGCGCATCGGCCAACTGCTCAGCTCCAAGCCGCTTGACCGCCGCTCGATCATTGAAGAGGCCGCCGGGATTACGCGTTTCAAGACGAAGAAGCGGCTGGCCGAGCTGCGGCTCGAGGCCGCCAAGCAGAACCTGGCTCGCGTCGATGACATCTTTGACGAGGTCACCAGGCAGCTGGCTTCGCTGAAACGGCAGGCCGCCAAAGCCGAGCGATACGGCGAACTGCGCGACGACCTTCGCGGCAAATTACGCATTGTTTTGCGCAGCCGCTTGCTGCACATGGACGGCGAGCAGCAGCTTGCGAACGCGGCCGTAACCGAACTGACCACGAAGATCGACATTCACGCGGGCACGCTGGAGTCGCTGGAAGCCGAGCACGGCGCAGGCGTCGCGCGCGGCTACGAGCTGGATGAAGAGCTGCGCTCCGCCAACGGGCGCGTGAACGAAACGCGAGTGGAAATCGAGCGCGCCACGGCCCGCATGCACTCCAACACCGACCGCGTGCAGGACTTGGCCGCGCGCCTGGCCAGCGGTGCCGATGAGTTGCAGCAGGTCAAGCATCACCTGGAAGCGCTGCGCGCCGACCGCGACGGCCTGCAGCTTTTTCTGGAGACCGCAACCACCGACACCACCGCCGCACGCAACGCCGCCCAGGCCAGGCAGCGCGAAGCGTCCGAATCCGCCGCGCAGGTCAACAACGCCGACCGCGAGGCCTCGCAGGGCCGTCATCAGAGCATGCAACTGGTGCAGCGGATCAGCCAGGTACACCGCGAAGAGGCACAGGCAACCGAGTCACTGGCCGGCCTGGATCGGGAAGCGCAACGCCTGCAAACCGAGAGCGAGACGGCGCACCACGAACTGGAAGCGCTCGGCAGGCAGCGTGGCCAAGTGTCTATTGCCTTTGAGAGCGTGAGCGATCGGCTGAAGCGGCTGGAAGCGGAGATCGCGCAGTTGCGGCTGGACCTGGAGGCGCGCCGCCGGGAGGAAATGGAGACCCGCCGCCGCGGTGACCATCTGCGCGCCGAGGCCGCGACGCTGCTGGGCCGCAAGAACTCCCTTGAGTCGCTCATTCGCGACCACAGCTACTCCACAGAAACAGTGCGCAAGATCTTTAAGGCAAATCAGGCTGGCGCGAGCGTATCGCCAGTCGGTACGCTTGCCGATTTCCTGGAAGTCGACGACCAGTATGGCGCTGTTGTGGACGAGTTCCTGCGCGAGGAGCTGAACTACATTGTCGTGAAGAGTTGGGACGCGGCGGATCACGGCATCGGCATGCTCAAGGGCAACGTGGACGGCCGTGCCACCTTCCTCGTCCACGAGGAGAACCCGCAGACCGGCTTCCCTTTTGCCGGTGGCATGGAAAGCCGGGCGCAGAACGTCGGCCGTGTGCAGCCATTAAAGAACTGCATCCGTGTGCTGAACGGCTTTGGCCGCTCGCTTGAGGTGGTGCTGCCCAAGCTGCGCGAAGGCTACATCGCGCCGGACAGCAACACGGCACGTTCCCTGGCGCTCGACAATCCCGAAGCGTTCTTTCTTTCGCCGACCGGCGAGACATTCCACAATTTGACCGTGACCGGTGGCAAAGCTCGCAGCGAAGGTCCTCTGGCACTGAAGCGCGAGCTGCGCGAAATCCAGGAGAAGCTGACGCAGGTTCAGCAGGAGCTAAGCAACACCGAGCTTTCGGTGGGCGGCCTGACCAGGCAAATCGCCGAGCACCAGCACACGCTGGAGGGCAGGCAGAATGAGCGCCGTGACGCCGAGCGCGAAGCCGCCAACAGCGGCGCGGCTCTGCGCCAGATGGAGTCCGAGGCCGCCCGCATTGAGCGCCGCTTGAATGACTGGCAGCTGCACTCCGAGCGAAACCGCGACGCGCGTGCGCAGAAGCAGGACCTGATCGAGCAGAAGCAGGCCGAAGCGGCGCAGCTGACCGCCGAGCGCGAGGCCGTCGACGTGCGCGTGAACGAAGCGGTACTGCGAGTCGACGACCTGCGCCGCAAGCGCGAAGAGGTGCAGGCCGCCGCGGCTGCCGCATCCGCCGCGCTGGCCGGTTTGGAGGAGCGCCGCCGCAATGCCTCTGCCAATGTTGAGCAGAACCAGCGCATGCAGAACACGCAGCAGCAGCGCCAGATGCAGCTCGAATCACAGATCGCGGCGAACACGGCAGAGTGTGCGCGGCGTGAGGAAGAGAACGTTCAGCTTGCCGCGCAACACACGGAGTTGAGCTCCGCGCGGGAGCAATCCACCGCCGATGCGCAGCGGCTCACTGCGGAAGCCACGTCGCTGCGAGCTTCGCTTGCGGAAAAGAACACCGCCCTGCGCACGTTGCGCGCCGAGGTGGAGGCACTCCGCGACCAACGCGGCACGCTGCAGCAGAAGATCGCGAAGCTGACCAGCGACATCGAGCACCTGGAAGAGCAGACACTCGAAGACCTTGCCGTGGAAGCCGCCGCCCTGCGCGCCGACGAAACCGTGCAGCACATTCGTGACGCGGCAGCGCTGGCCGAATCCGAGCAGGAGACACGCACGCTCAAAGGCAAGCTGGAAGCCATGGGCCCGGTAAACATGATGGCGCTTGAGGAGTTTGCCGAGGCGCAGCAACGCCATGAGTTTCTGGAAACGCAGCGCAAAGACCTGCTCGATTCCATCGGCAATACGCAGGCCTCGATCAAGGAAATCGACGAGATCAGCAAGGCCAAGTTCGATGAGGCATTCGAAATCATCAACAAGAACTTCGGCGAGACGTTCGTGAAGCTCTTCGGCGGTGGCCAGGCATTTATGAAGCTGACGGACGAGGCGAACTCCGCCGAAAGCGGCATCGACCTGGTTGCGTCACCACCGGGCAAAAAGCTGCAAAATGTGCTTCTGCTTTCGGGCGGCGAAAAGGCGCTCACCGCGCTCTCGCTACTGGTCGGCATCTTCGAATTCCAGCCCAGCCCTTTCTGCGTGCTGGACGAAGTGGACGCGCCGCTGGATGAGACCAACGTTGGCCGCTTCGCGCGCCTCATTCACGAGATGAGCAAGCAAACGCAGTTCGTCGTGATCACGCACCATAAGCGCACGATGAGCGAAGCCGACGTGATCTACGGCGTCACGATGCAGGAGCCTGGCGTGAGCAAGATCGTGAGCGTCAACCTGAACCGGGCCGAGCGCCGCGTCGCGTAAACTGACGGCCAGGAGGACGGAATGCGCGAAGACAAGCTGAACGTAGCTAAGAATCTGGTAAGGCTGCACAAGGAGATTGAGCCAAACCTGGAACGTGCGTTTCTTCTGACCTCAGCAGAAGATGATTTGGAACATGAGCCGATCAAATTGCTGGAAGTGGTGGAAGGCGCTGTTGAGGCCGGTGTCATGCCGATCTACGTTCGACCCGACGCGAAGAACGGTATCCCGTTTGCATCTGTGATCGTTGAGCTTTCACCTGCAGAGTACGAAACCTTTTGTAATACCCCCGTAATCCCGGGAGAAAACTGGAGCGTGGGTCAGGAGCTGGCTCTGCAGTGAAGAGCGGTGTCCATCCGAGCCAGCTTCAAATTGCGTTCGGGCGACAGGCCATGTCCGACTTCGACGTATATCACTTGCTGACGCGTACCGATGTTATTGCGACCTGTCACCGCCTTCACTATCTCCAGATGGCTGCTGAGAAGGCTTGCAAAGCATACTTGTACTCACTGCAGCGCGGCCCTGCGAAGTATCTTTACGATCACGAAGTTGTTGAGAAGGTAGTTAGCTTACAACTACGGCAGCCGCAGTATCGTGCCTACGCTGGTGCTTTGCGCCGAGTCATCCGCACTCACGCTTACCAGATCGACCGGCTCGCACCTGCGGTGGACCGCATCGCACGTCCGGACAACTGCGAGTACCCATGGATCACGCCAGACGGCTGGGTTCTCGTACCTTCCGAGTATCCCTTCCCCCAACTCGATGATCAGGACAGGCGCTTCTTTGCGACACTAAAGCTCTTACGGGAGCTGGCAAGAAGCATGGCGCATTCATTATGAGCACTTTCGGCCTGCCGCACGTTCTCTCCGGCAAAGTGCGCGACCTGTATGACGCGGGCGATGACCGGCTGCTGTTCGTCGCGTCCGACCGCATCTCAGCCTTCGATAACGTGCTCGCCAGCACCATACCCGGCAAGGGCAAGGTGCTTACGCAACTTTCCCTTTTCTGGTTCGACTATCTACGCGATATAGTGCCGAATCATCTGATCACGGCCGCGGTCGATGCCTACCCGCCAGTTCTTCGCCCGTTTCACAGCGAACTGGACGGCCGCAGCATGCTGGTGCGTCGTGCGCGCATGGTGCCGGTGGAGTGCGTAGCACGCGGTTACCTTTCCGGTTCGGGCTGGAAAGATTACCAGCGCGACGGCTCGGTCTGCGGCATTCCCCTTCCCGCTGGCTTGCGTGAGAGCGATCGCCTGCCGCAACCGATCTTCACGCCGGCGGCGAAGAGCCACTCCGGGCACGACGAGAACATCGATTTCGACGCGGTTGTCGCGAACGTCGGTGCACCTTTGGCGGAGCAATTACGCGAACTCACGCTCCGCATCTATGCCACGGCGACGGCCCACGCGGAGAGCAAGGGCCTGATTCTGGCGGACACAAAATTTGAATTCGGCTTCGTGTCCGGAACCGACCTGAACGGCAGCTACGCCGAGCATGGCACCGGGGGCGACGGCGGCGTGCTGGTGCTGGCAGACGAGGTGCTGACGCCTGACTCCTCCCGCTATTGGCTGGCTAGCGGTTACGCACCGGGGGGCGCGCAGCCGTCCTTTGACAAGCAATTTGTGCGCGACTACCTGCTTTCGATTCGCTGGAATCAGCAGCCGCCAGCGCCGGCCCTGCCCGACGAAGTTATAAGCCAGACGCGTGCAAAGTATGTACAAGCGTTTGAGGCACTTACCGGCAGTCATTTAGAGTTCTAATCCAGCCCATGCTCTCCGCGCACCATGCCGTGCACCAAACCGCATCCGCCACATTTGGCGGGCTGAACGCGCTGGATTGGGCGCTGGTCGTGTTGCTGGGCGTGAGTACGGCGATGGCATTTCTGCGCGGCCTGATCCGCTCGCTTGTCTCCGCTTTTGGCGTTCTGCTGGGAATTGTTCTGGCCGCGTGGTACGCCCCGGCTCTGGCGGGCGGCCTGAGCCGATGGATCCCGCAACCAGCACTTTCAGAAATCTCGGCGTTTCTGCTGATCCTGGTTGCGACCTACCTGACCGCCGCCCTGCTCGGCCGAGTGCTGCGTGGCGCGGCGCACGCGGTGGGTCTCGGATTTTTCGACCGCCTGGGCGGCGCGGCATTCGGATTTGCCCGCGCGGTCCTGGTATTGGCCGCAGTGCTCATTCCTGCCGGGCCGTTTCTGGGCATGGTGCCGTTTGCGCGCGATTCGATACTTTTGCCCTATTTGCAGACTGCCGCGCATGGGGTATCCTTCGTGATGCCGCAGGACTTTGGAATACGACTGCTGGCCGGCACGCGCCACCATGGCGCAGGCGCGGCGCAGCGCACCACCGCAACACAGACCACGGTTGAGGGAGAGGCACAGTGAGGCGTGAACTGGACATGCTCGTAGGGCAGATGCATGCAAGCGGAATCTCGTACGAAGAGGGCGTCCGCGAATTCAAGCGCCGCTTTCTGCTGCACGTGCTGACGAATCATCGCGGCAATCAATGCAAGAGCGCGACTGAATTGGGCATGCACCGGAACACCCTGAGCCGCACCTTGACCGAACTCGACCTGGACACGTCACAAATCCGCAACGGCATGAAGCGGCCGCCGCGTTCCGAGCGCCTTGCCAAGGTACAGTCGATCAGCAGCGCCCGTTAGTTCCTCACAACGTCTAAATTGTTGATGCATGCACCTCCTCCGCGTTCGGCGATGCTGCTGCGGCTGGCTGCCACGCTCGTGCTTGTCACGGCGCGTTCTTCGCCAGCACAGCCAGCAGGTGGGGTCGCGTCCGGGTTGGCTTCGACGGCTTCGCAGGCCGCTCCACCGGTAGCGCAAGGCGTCAAGCCGGCAGCTCCTCAACTTCCGGTCTTTGTTGCAACGCCGGTTTCGCCCCATCAGCGCAGGCAAGCGGCGCGTTTCTACGACCATGGTGTTTCAGAGTTGCGGGATGGTCACTACGAGGACGCTGCGCGGGCCTTCGCCTTGGCCATTCAGGACGATCCGACTCGTGCCGGCTACTACCAGGCGCTTGAGGTTGCGCAGGAAGCACGGGTCACCGGCTTGCTGCAGATCGCAGCTCAGGAGAGGGCGACCAACCCGGCGGCCGCGGACCGCCTGTTGGCCCAGGCGCGCGGCATCGACCCTACAAACCCGCGGGTGACGCAGCGCGAGGCCGCCGGGTCTCGTCCAGAATCGTCCGGCGCGTTGTCTGGACTCCATTTTGTCCCGGCAGGCGCGATTGTCGCGGAGCCGAACCGTGCCGTCCTTTCTTTCCACCAGAGCACGGACACACGGGCATTTGCCGCACAGCTCGGCGCCTCGTATGGGTTGCGCGTGGCCATTGATCCCGACCTGCAGAGCAGGCCATTCCGCATCGATCTGGATAATGCGGATTATGCAACCGCGATGAATGTGTTCGGCATGCTCGCGGCAGTGTTCCCGACGGCACTCGACCAGCACAGCATTCTGATAGCGGCGGATACCGAGCAGAATCGCAAGCGTTTCGAACACCTGCTGGAAGAAACGGTGCCGCTGCCGGGCTACAGCGCCGAGCAAATCAACGAAGTGGGCACCATGCTGCGAACTGTCTTCGATTTGCCGGATGCGAAACAGGTGCAAAGTTTGCCGTTGCTGAACTCACTCGTGATTCGCGCGCCTGAAGATACGTTGCAGGCGATGGATAAAGTGCTGGCCGATCTGATCGACAGCGGCAGCGAAGTCACCGTTGACGTGAAGCTGTACAGCGTCGATAGCACCAAGGTGCGCAACGTGGGCGTGACGCTTCCTACTTCACTCACCCTGTTTTCGGCGCGTTCCGAAATTCAGAATGTGCTGAACAGCAACGCCTCTCTCATCCAGCAGTTGATTGCGAATGGTGTCTTACCGGCGAGCGCGACACCGGCGGAAATTGCGGCCTACCTGGTCTTTGTCGCGGGCCTGGGCAACGGCAGCATTTTGCAGAACACTTTGTTTCTCTTTGGCGGCGGTTTGAGTTCGCTGACGACCGGAAACGGCAATGCGAATAGCTTCGGCATTACGCCAGTCGGTGTGGCGACCAACTCATTTCCGGCACTCAACCTGGCCCTGCAAACATCGCAGGCGATCACGCTGGATGACCTGGAGCTCCGCGTGGCGGATCGCCAGACCGCAATCTTCAAAGCTGGTTCGCGCTACCCCATCCAGACCGCAATTTTTAGCGGTAGCAGCAGGACGACCTCGACCGGTTCGCTCTCGTCGCTGCTTTCGCAGTTCCTGGGCAGCACAGCCGCGAACTCGCTGACTTCGGCGCCGACGATCCCGCAGTTTCAATACGAAGACATCGGTCTGACGGTAAATGCGACGCCGCGCGTGATGAACCAGAATGAAATTGCAATGAAGCTGGAAGTCAAGATCTCGGCCTTGTCCGGCAACTCCATCAACGGCATTCCAATCCTGGCAAGCCGTGACTTCTCCTCTTCGCTCTCATTGCGCGACGGTGAGACGGTTGTGATGGCGAGCCATGTTCTGAACAGCGAAGCCGCCGCTGTGAATGGCATCCCCGGCCTTAACTCGGTGCCCGGGCTGCGCAATTTAACCAACCGCAACGACAACGATTCACACACCACCTTAGTGCTGCTGGTTACGCCACACATCGTCCGGCATGCGCATGACCTGCGCCGAGGAACGTATGTGCCGGTCCAGAATCGTCCCGACAACGACTAAACCATGCGTGTCGTGCTGGGCGCTGAAGCCGTTCTACTGAATGGTGTTTGGGACTGATCCGCTCGCAGCACAATACGAGAATCGCTGAACCACCGCTGCTGCTTTCGCAACGGTTCATATTGGACGAGAACTGCTGTACTGCAACTACGAATCATCCGCATCGTTTCGGCATACAACGCAGCTCATTCCAAGGTAGGGTAACCGCGACAGTTTAAGAGAACAGGGGCCGGACAGCGTGCTGTCCGGCCCCTGGCTTGCGTTAGCTGTTGGTTATTGCTGGCCCTGGTAGGGGGTGAGGGAGCTGCCGGTTTCGAGGGCTCCGATGGAGGGTGGTGTGCGGAAGGGTTTTCCGCTGTAGTCGTTGGGGATGGTGGTGAGGGTGGTGCCGGCACCGAAGGCGGCGCCGCCACGGGCGGACAGGGCGAAGTCGGGGTAGCCGTAGAGAGGCACGGTTGCCGAGTTCAGGCCGGGGTCCAGGCACAGATTGCCGGCGCCGTTGTGGTCCGTGCAGCTGTCCTTGACCTGGAAGTAGACGTTGTTGGTGTTGAACGAGCCGGGGTTGAAGAACACGTCGTTGGCGCAGCCATAGGCGCCGTCCGTGGTCCAGTAGTGGTGGCCGTCGCCGGCCGCGCTGCAGGCCGCCGGGGTCGGATAGGTGCCGTCCACCACAAGGATGTAGTTCGCGGCGGGGTTGCCGCGGATCGGGTCCGGGTTCCCCACGAGGATGTTGTCGCGGAAGTCGATCCGCGCCGTGCTGTCGCAGAAGCCCGCCGAACCGTCGCACTCATAGCCGAGCAGAAGTGCGCCGTTGCCGGCGATGGTGTTGTGGCGGATGGCGGTGGTGGTGCCGTGGCCGGCCGTCATCAGGACCGCCTGGTTGCCGGCGCGGCAAAAGGTGCTGAGCTGGGCGTTGTACCCGGCCGGCGTGCCCGGGATCGGGTTGCTCATGGCCTTGCAGTTGCCCACGATCACGCTGTCTTCCAGCGTTCCCTGGGATCCGCCCACCTTGACCTGCTGGCCCATGTTGCCATAGCTCAGCGTCCGGGTCACGGTCATGCTGGATCCGTTGCCGGCCAGGTGCAGGGCATCCAGACCGTCCTGGGTGTTGTAGGCCACCGTGCCCTGATCGAAGCGCGCCTGCCAGCCCGGGTTGCTGAGCACGGTGGCGGTGCCGAAGCCGTCGCCATAGCCGCCCGAGCTCTGGTCGCGGCAGTTCCGGTACGGCAGCTTGTCCACGAGGGGGTACTCCTCGCCGCAACCGTTCCACAGGATCTCGTAGTTCTGCACCAGAAGCGATCCCGAGCCGGTCCTGCCGTCGCCGGCATCCGCGTTCCATCCGCCGCCGCCGTTGCCCACCAGCGAAATATAGGTGAACACGGAGCCGTCGCCGCTGGGGCCGTAGAGGCCGAAGTTCTCCATGCCATGGATGCGGAGGTCGGTCAGCGTGAGGTGGTCCGCGGTGTTGGCGATCGAGATGCCAACGCCGGCGAAGTCCTGGCCGCCGCAGCTCACCACGCAGTCGCTCCGGTCGGAAATGTCGAAGCACTGCACGTCGGTGTAGCTGTTGGACAGGTAGAACGCCGATCCCACGCCCCAGCCCGCCACCACGGGCGTGCGCGCACCCTGCGCATGGCAGCTCTGCCAGTTCTCGCCCAGAATGCGGGTGTGCTGCGCTGCCGTGCCCGCCGGAGGCGATGGCATGCCCTGGTACGGGTCACTCTGCCATCCGCGGAAACAGGCCTGCCCCCTCCCATCCAGCGCCGGGTCGCACGCCGACGAGGGCACCGACCAGCCGACGCGGTAGGGCGTCGCACCGCTCGCAATGCTGCCGCGCAACAGGTATGTGTCCCCGCCCTTGCCAATCCAGCCCCGCGCCGGAAAGGAAGACTGCTGGTCGTTATCGTAAGCAAAGCTGCCGTCCTGCCACAGCAAACGCATGTCGTTGAAAGCGCAGTGCTGGTTCACACCCTTGCCCGGGTACGCCGCATCGCCCAAACCATCGCACTGCCCCGTCGAAACGTTCGCCGAATACCGCGTTCCACCGTCCGGACGCACATACCACGTCGTCTGGCCGGTCGGGTTCGCAACAGGAGGAGGAGCAGCGACAGACGCAGCCGCGATTGTGATGGATGCAGTCGCCGTTTGCGTATCGGCGCGTACTGCATCCTTGACGACGAGTGTGAAGGATGAGGTGCCGACCGCCTTCGGCGTGCCTGAAATTACGCCGGAGGTGCTGCTCAAGCTAAGGCCTACCGGTAGTTTGCCGTTCTTGACACTCCATGTGTAGCTGCCGGTGCCACCAGTTGCCTGCACGGTAAACGCGTACGCCTGGCCTACGGTACCGTTGGCGGGATTGGACGATTTAATGATGAGCCCGTTCTCCGTGACAGTAAGCGTTACGGAACGGAGGGCCTTCTTTTGGGGCTGGCTTGCGTCGGCAACGACCAGCGGCAAGACGTACCGTCCCGGTTTTTTCGGTGTTCCCGAGAGCACGCCGGCGCTGGATAATTCGAGCCCGTCCGGCAGGGCTCCCGCCCCGGCAACCCAGTTGTACGCAGGCGTACCGCCCGCGGCTTCAAATGCCGCAGAATATGGCGCACCAAGCCTGGCCTTTGGAACAGAACGAGTACTGATGACAAGAGCGGGCTTTGCGCCGGCGTTTACACTTTGAGCGTCGCTTGCAGCGACGCCGGTAAGTAGCAACAAGAATGCAATCGAGGATTGCACCAACGTACTCCGTAAATTCAACGTTTTCTCCATGCGTAAGTCAAAGCGCTTGCGCGCATAAATGGGTGTACTCACCAAAGGCAAGTCATCGGTTCAACCGTAGTTGTCTGGAGGAGTTCTCGCTGGACATCAGTACATCTCGTCCAGCTGGTTTTGGGTTCGTGGACCCGTGAATACGAAGTAACGATTGCCCGAACCGCAGTCGCGAAATTTCGCAGATTGGGAGTGGTTGGACAAGGCGTAAGCAATGTATGCAACGGACCGGACCACTTGTGAAATCACACAATGGTGAAGCGTCTATCACTAATGTTGAAGCGTGTGTCACCAAGGTGTTAGGTTTTCCTGTTGCGGCAGCAAGCTCCGATAGCCATACGGAACGAGTGCGTTCCTGCTTGCGCTTCTCGAGAGCGCAAGCACACGGCGAGACACTCGCTCGTTCCACCGCAGTGGAATGCATGCTGATTTGTAAAAGGGGGACAAACCAAATCTTCCACTTTCAGATGTGCAAGTACCCTGCCAATGCAGATGTGTCTTCAAGTTGCGTCCCAATATCGCTCATCGTCTGCAAATTGCAGACAACACTACGCTTGTACGAGCATCGCGATTTACGCCCGGGTTGATTGACACAGGATGCAAGCCGTGTTGCGAGGTATTGAATTTCTCCGTTTCGGAACTTCTTTCCGACAGGCTCCGCCCCATGCTGCCAGATGGCTACTCACAGGCTGTAAGCTGCGCATCCCCGCGTACACTGTCGACGTCGTGAGCGTGATCTGCTCCATAGCGACGGCCTTGCGAACCAGGCGATAGTTGTGCCCATTCGCGTGTGTGCTGGAGATTATCGTTCCGCCAGGGCCTCCGAAAAAATGCACGCAGGGCGGCCCGCAAAAAGGAGCTTGACAGGTTTCTGTGGCGACCACTACCGTTTTGGCGCTGCCATGTATACGAATTCATGCGTTGCCATGCGGCGTTTCGCATTGTTGTTTTCGAGAGAGGCCACACCTATGGGTTCACCTGAAAGAAAGACGTTGCCGCCGGCAGATCTGATACGGGGCTGGCTTTTCGCGATTTTCCTGCTTGTTTCGGCGTGCGGCGGATCAGCCATCGCGCAAGTCGATCAAGGCACGATCACGGGCACGGTCAAGGACCCGTCCGGGGCCGTGGTCCCGAATGCCCAGGTGACCGTCACCAACGTGGATACTGCATTCACCTTGACGGACAAGACGGACAGCAACGGCATCTACACGTTCTCACCGTTGAAGATCGGGAAGTACACGGTGAAGGTGGTTGCGCCTGGCTTTACAACGAAAGAGCAGGAGAACGTGCAGCTGCACGTGGGCGAGCGCGCGGGCGTGGACGTGGACCTGAGCGTAGGTAATACCGACACGGTACAGGTAACCACCGAGGCCCCGCTGCTGCAGACCGGAGACGGATCAACCGGGCAGGTGATTGAGGCGCAAACGATCGTCGACACGCCGTTGAACGGCCGCAACTACGTGTTCATCGCGCAGTTGACAACCGGTATTGCGCCGGCCAACGGATCACGTGGTGGCGGCGCCGGCGACTTCAACGCCAACGGACAACGCGCCGAGCAGAACAACTTTCTGCTGGACGGTGTGGACAACAACGTCAACGTGGTCGATTTTTTCAACGGCGCAAGCTATAGCGTAAGGCCGCCACCGGAGGCGCTCGCCGAGTTCAAGGTGCAGACTGGTGCATATAGCGCGGAGTTCGGGCATTCCGCCGGCGCGGTTATCAATACGTCGGTCAAGTCAGGCACCAATAGCCTGCACGGATCGGCATGGGAATACATCCGCAACGATGCCTTCGACATTCACGAATGGTCCTCGTTCGGCAATCGGACCGTGCCCAAGTATCGCCAGAACCAGTTCGGCGGCACTGTGGGGTTTCCTGTTTTCCGGAACAAGCTGTTCCTGTTTGGCGATGCGGAGGCGAACCGGATCATTTTCGCTGAAACCGGCACCTACACCGTACCGACGGCCCTGATGCGCCAGGGAAACTTCTCAGAGCTGCTGAACCCGGCGCTCACCGGCACAACACGTGTCCAGCTGGTGCAACCAAACTCAGGCAATATCGCGCAGCCGATCGCCAACAACACGCTGTTGCCCAATCAGATCAACCAGACGGCACTCAAAATCCTGAATCTGTATCCGCTACCCAATCAGGTGATCAATGGGCGCACGGCAGTCAGCAACTATTTCAGCAATCGCAACGCAGTGAATAACACGACGCAGTTCGACGTTCGTGCCGACTATAACGCGACGCAGCATGATCAGGCGTTCGTACGTGCCAGCTACTCGGACACTCCCGGGAGCCGCTCCGCTCCGCTTGGCCCAGTTCTGGACGGCGGCGGCTTCGGCGACACCGGCACCATCATCAACTTCAGTGAAGCGTTGGCCGCCAGTGAAACGCATGTGTTCAATCCAAACCTGGTTAATGAAGCGCGCTTCGGCTACAACTACGGACACTTCGGGTTCCTGCAACCGAACGGCACCAACACGGGCCTGCCGGCGAGCATCGGCCTTGGCGGCATTCCGGGCGGCCAACAAAACGGTGGGCTGCCCAACGTCAGCGTCAGCGGCATATCTTCCTTCGGCTCGCCTACGTTTGCGGTCACGGATGAATACCAGAACGTTTACCAGATTCTGGACAACGTGACGAAGATCGCCGGAAACCATAGCCTACGCATGGGCGTGAACTTTCAGCGCATCCGCTTCTCCACGACGCAGCCAACACAACCGCGCGGCTCCTACGGGTTTACGGGCAAGTTCACCAGTGCGCAGGGCTCGCCCACGGTGGGCGGTACAAGCTATGCCGGTTATGGCGTTGCTGATTTTCTGACGAACAATATGGACACAGCGGCCATCTCGAACGTGTTTACGTCGGACGATGTGCGCTGGATTCGCGCGGCTTACGTGCAGGACGATTGGAAGGCGACGCCGAACCTGACGTTGAACCTGGGTCTGCGTTACGAGTATGCGCAGCCATACCTGGAGCGCCACGACAACCAGGCCGCGTTCATCGTCAATACACTGGCGCCGGGCGCGGGGACCGGTTTTTACCGCATACCGCAATCCAAGAGCGGCGTGCCGTTGGCCGCAAGCTTCACCAACACGCTGGCAGCCAACCGCATCGCGATCCAGTACTCCGGCAACCGCTTCCTGGTTGAGTCACAAAAGGCAAATTTCGCGCCGCGATTTGGTTTGGCGTACAAGATGTCGGACAAACTGGTCGCCCGCTCGGGATACGGCATCTTCTACGGCGGGCTTGAAAGTGCGGGCTACTATCCGAACTTGGGCGAGAACTACCCGTTTGAGTTTGACTCGACCTACAACTCGCAAACGCTGTACGGTTCCTGCAACGTTGGGAACTGCCGTAACAACGGAATCACACTTGAGAACGGGTTCTCCGCAGCCATCGCAGCGGGGCTGCAGAATTCTGTATCCAACCCGAACCTGCGCGGCTCCGATCCAAAGATCAAGACGCCGTACAGCCAGCAGTACAACCTGTCGTTCGAGTACGCGGTCGACGCCAATCTTTCGGCCACCGTCTCGTATGTAGGGGCAAACTCACGCCACCTGGTCGTCTTCCCGGACCGCAACTCATCCCTGGTGCTCGCTGCTCCGGGTGTGAACACTAACCCGTACCAGCCGTTTCCAACCATCGGCGGTAACGCGTACAGCTCCTACGCGGGTTCGTCGAACTACAACTCCTTGCAGGCGAAGCTCGATCAGCGGCTGCGCAACGGGCTCAGCTTCCTGGCGAGCTACACCTACTCCCACGCGCTTGACGATGCGGTGACGCCGCTGAACAGCACCGGCGACTCGGGCTACCGCAATCCGAACCTGATCGGCATTTCCAGCGATTACAGCAACTCCCCGTTTGACGTGCGGCACCGGTTTACGATCAACGGCTCCTACGCGATTCCATACGGTGTGGGCCGCGCTCACGGCAACCATCACGGCATTCTGGACCTGGTGTTGGGAGGTTGGACCAATTCGCTTACGTTCATCGCGCAAACCGGCAATCCTTTCAGCATCGGACCAAACATCACCACTTCCGCGGGGTCGTCAGCGCACCCGAATAAGATCCGAGACCCGTTCGCATCCGGTGGTACTCCTGACCCCGATGGCCCACAGTTCACCTGCCCGACCGGTACGCGCAACACGGTGACGTGGTTCAATCCGTGCTCGTTCCGCAACCCTCCCCGGCTGACGGGCAACCAGACCGTAACAGGTCTCGACGCTCTGCGCTACCTGGGTTCGCCGCGCAACACGGTGTACGGACCTGGTTATGAACGCATCAACGGCTCGCTCTACAAGAATTTCGGCATCTGGCGCGAAGCCACATTCCAGCTACGCGCCGACTACTTCAACCTGCTGAACACCCCGGCATACGCAAATCCGGGAGGTGCGGCGAATACCAATTCTCAAACGGCACTCACGCTTGGCGGAGCCCAGATTACCTCTTCGCGCAGCCTGGGTCAGTTCTATCCTGACTCGCGCTTCTTCCAGTTCGCAGCCAAGATCAACTTCTAACCCAGCCCTTAACCCGCGCAGCCGGAGTCGTCCTCCGGCTACGTTTCTTTGTCGCACTTCCGCGTCAGATCATCAGAGCTGTTCTTCATCATCTTTGAGCAAAAATGAAGGCGCAACACGCAAGCTTCTGCATAGCCGCGAGGCTTCGGTTTTCCGTGAAGGCGATCAACCCCAATCCGTGGCGCACTGCTTTGCTGCTGACTTTGCTATGGCTGCTGCCCACGAGCGGCCGCGCGCAAAATACGGCGCGCACACCTGCAAAGACCCATGCTGCGCAGCATGCAATGTCAGCTGCAGAGGCTGAGCAGTTGCGAGCTGCGCTGAGCAGCTATGACCGTGGAGACCTGGAACATGCCAAGCCCATACTGCTGGAATTCGCGCGGCGGTATCCGGCGAATCTGCAGGCAGAAACAGCGGCAGGCATGACACTTGCCGAATCTGGCGACGTGCAGGGTTCCCTGCCCTTTCTGCAACGGGCGCACGCGCTTGCGCCGCGCGATGCTGACATCAGTGTGAATCTGGCGGTGGCATACCTGAAGCTTGAGGCACCCCTCAAAGCAGTTTCGCTGCTTCAGGATGCCGCTCAGACTGCGCCCGGCAGCGCGCCGGTTCACCTTCTGCTGGCACAGGCTGAGCTGCGTGCGGGAAGGACGGCCGAGGCCACCAACGCGTTTCAGCAGACTTCGGCTCTTCTGCATGCTCAAGGTGTAGAGCCGCAGGCAGATCTCCTACATGACTGGGCCGTCGCTTTGCTGCAATCCGGTCGGCCGAAAGAGGCTGCAACTCTTCTGAGCGCACGGCCCGATGTAGCGAACAATGCTTCTCTGCTGAGCGTTCTGGCCGAGGCCGAAGAAAAAAGCGGGGCATTCCAGCTTGCCGTCGCACACTACAAGAGCGCAGCCGAGCTGGATGGGTCCGAGGCAAATCTCTTTGCCTACGGAAACGAATTGTTGCAGCATTGGAGCTTTCAACCTGCCATCGAAATCTTCCGTTTCGGCGTGGAGCATTACCCGGCGAGCGATCGCATGGAGATGGCGCTTGGCATCGCGTATTACGGAAACAACCAGTACGGCGCCGCCGTTCCTGTCTTTAAAGCGGAGCTGGAGCGTCGGCCGGACTCCGCGGTTGCGGCGGACCTGCTTGGCCGTAGTTGCAGCGCCATCTCTGGAGCGCAGCAGTCCGGCTGCGATGCATTGCGGACGTTTGCACAAACGCATCCGCAGAACGCGCCGGCATCGCTCTATGCTGCGATCGCCATCCTGCACCAGCCGCTGGATCAGCAGGACACAGTTCTGGCAGATACGCTGCTTCATAACGCATTGCGAGCCGACGCCAAACTGCCGGAGGCCTGGTATCAGCTGGGTGTGTTGCAACAGTCCAGGAACGAGTGGCAGGCCAGTGCGGACTCCCTGGTTCAAGCCGTTGCGCTTCGTGCTGATTTTCCTGAGGCGCACTACCGGCTGGCCCGGGCCTACTCGCGCCTTGGCAAGCGCGACCAAGCCGAGCAGCAGATCGCACTGCAGCAGAGATATGCCGTCGAAACAAAGGAAGCAGAAAACAAGCGCATGCAGGAGGTCATGACATTCCTGACCACCCCCAACTAGACGATCTCCATGCCACGGCTCACGCGAAAACGCGGTGCCCTGTCGCCCAACGTAGCTGGTTCGGCGCTGCCGCCGTTTGTACCACCACACCAACGCACCCGGAGAAATCAGCCATGATCTCGCAACGCCTTCGCCACGCCGCTGCCGCTATTCTGGTCTGCATTTCGCTTGCGTCCACCGTGCGAGCTGCGGAGGCGCCTCGCCTTGTGCAGAAAGATGGCCGCCATGCGCTAATGGTCGACGGCGCGCCGTACCTGGTGCTTGGCGCGCAGATCAATAATTCAAGCTCCTGGGCAAGCACGCTGCCACAGGTGTGGCCGGCGCTTGAGGATATGCACGCGAACACGGTCGAGGCACCCGTGTATTGGGAACAGATGGAACCAGCTCCAGGTAAATTTGATTTTTCAACTGCGGACCTTCTGGTGAAGGGCGCTCGTGAGCACCATTTGCACCTGGTCGTGCTGTGGTTCGGCACGTGGAAGAACGGCAACATGCACTATGCGCCGCAGTGGATCAAGACTGACACCAAGACCTATCCACGCGTGATCAATGCGGCCGGTGAACCTATTGACGTGCTTTCCGCACAGTCGCGCAACAACCTGGAAGCCGACAAGCTCGCCTTTGCCGCGTTGATGCACCACCTTGCCGAGATCGACGGCGACGAGCACACCGTCATCATGGTGCAGGTCGAAAACGAGTCGGGCATCGTCGGCTCTCCGCGTGATTACTCGCCTGCGTCGAACCGTGAGTTTGCAGGCCCGGTCCCGGCGGACCTGCTGCAAGCGCTGCACAAGCAGCCGGGCACCTGGCAACAGGTTTTTGGCGGCCGCGCGGACGAGACCTTCCAGGCCTATCATCAGGCCAAGTACGTCAACGAGATCGCGGCGGCGGGCAAGCACGAGTTCAACATCCCGTACTACTGCAATGTGTGGCTCGCTTACCCCGTGAGCGAGTTGCCGGAGCGCCAGGTGCCCAACCCCGGCATCGGCTGGCCATCTGGCGGCCCGGTGCAGCACATATTGCCGCTTTGGAAGGCGCTGGCGCCCTCGATCGATCTGATCGGTCCGGACATTTACTCCGACAACCGGCAGTTCTACACGTCCGTTCTTGACACCTACGCCCGTCCTGACAACGCACTTTGGATCCCCGAGACCGGATACGGCGATTCGTATGCGCCGTACCTATTCCTCGCACTCGGCAAGGGCGCGATCGGCTTTTCACCGTTTGGCGTGGACCGTACCGGCTGGACGTGGCCGCCTGCGGGGGCGGGTCAGCACGACCTAGATCCGAGCAAAATCAGTCCACGTGCGCACACTGCAAACTACGAACAATTGGCACCGATGGCGCGGGAGGTAGCGCGCCTGAACTTCGAAGGCAAGCTGAAGACGGCGGTCGACGCCGCTGGCATGCCGGAGCAGGAACTGGATTTCGGCCCATGGAAGGCGAGCGTTCGCTTCGGCTTTCCGGAGAATGATGGTCGGCCCGCGCCGGGCACGCCCGATCACAGCGGCCGTGCGCTCGTCGCGCAGATCGGTCCGGATGAATTTCTGGTGACGGGCGTGGAAGCGAGCGTCTTCTTCCACACCGAAGGGCACCTGCCCGGGATCCGATCGCAGATTCTACAAACCGAAGAAGGCCGGTACGAAAACGGCAAGTGGGTGCCGCTGCGGCTGTGGAACGGCGACCAGACCGACCGTGGTCTGAACTTTCACCGCTCTCAGAATGCAGTCGTTCACATCAAGATGGGCACCTTTTAAGCCTTTACGCAGAGCCAGTTTTCGACCGTATGCAAGCGGTTGCTTGCTTCGCCTGCAGCGTTAAGGAGAATGGTAAAACTTTCCCTGCAAGCACGGTTGCAATCGCCATGTGCCTTGCTGCCTTACTTTGCGCGGCACAGCAGCCGTGTTCTCCGGGTATGTCGCAACCGATCATTCTGTCCGGTGATCGGTAGGCCGGGACCGCACGATACAGTGTCAGCATGAACATGCGTGAGATCGCGCAGCGGGCGGGCGTTTCAAGCGCCACCGTCTCGCGCGTGATCAACGGTTCAGCCGCCGTGAACGAGGAGACGGCACAGCGAGTACGCGCGGTGCTGGATGCGGTCAACTTCATTCCAAACCCAAGCGCAACCACGCTGAAGTATGGTCGCAGCAAGACGTTTGGGGTCGTAGTTCCCGATCTGAGCAATCCGTTCTTCTCAGAGTTCCTCGTGAACGTTGAGGATGAGCTGGTGCAGATCGACCACGAGTTATTGCTGACCAGCGTTCGGGATGAAGAAGGTCTGGTGCGCTCCATTCGCCGCATGCTCATGCGCCAGGTCGACGGCGCGGTGCTGATGGGTTCGGAGTATGAAACGCAAGCAATTGAGCCGCTGCTGTTGCGGCGCATTTCGCTGGTGACCATCGACCGCCGTGTCACGCAGGCCGGTTGCAGCGACGTCGCCATTCACCACGAGGCCGGGTTCCTGCAAGCAGTCGCACACCTGAAAGCGTTGGGTCACCGGCGCATCGGTTACGTGGGTGGCATCTCGGGCATGCAAACGTCGACGCTTCGTGCCGAGGCATTCCGGCACGCGATCCGCGAAGCGGGACTGGCGTACCACGAAGACCTGGTGCGAGAGGGAGATTACCGTATCGGTGGCGGAGAAGCCGCGGCCCGGTCGCTGATGCAGATCGCCGATCCGCCCACTGCCCTGCTACACGCCAATGATATGACGGCCTTCGGCACCGCGTTGGGCATTCACCGCCTGGGGCTGCGTGTACCGGACGATGTCTCGCTCGTTGGCTTCGATGACATCTCGCTTGCGCAGGTGGCATACCCGCCGTTAACCACCATTCGCATACCGATCAGGGAGCTTGCACGTTCCTGCATCAAGGCTTTGGAGCGGACCAAGCAAGAGAACTGCGACACGCCAGGGCGTCAGTTCTCAGTCCCCACACAGCTCGTAGTTCGCGAAAGCACAGCACCGCCTCGCAAGACAAAGCGCAAAGCCCCGAGTTCCCGCTCATCTTCGATCTAACGCAGGATAGGCCAAAGCGATCGTCTGATCGGATTAGTTCATTTGAACCATGCGTGTGCTTCAACGAGATGCGTAGGATAGCTCGCGACCGAGGAACGCACCTGACTGCGTGCGCAGAAAACGAGAACCTCGTCGTCCAGATCCACCCCTTGGAGGCATTCGTGAAGGCCTATTTCATCGGTAATGTTCGCGTAAGGCAGAGTGCAGTAAGACAGCTCGCATTCGCGTCCGTTCTTGCTTCGACCGGGCTGTTCGCCGCTCCCGTGTTTTCTCAAGTCGGCACGACCGCATCCGTGTCGGGCTCTGTCACAGACGAGAGCGGCGCCTCACTGGCCGGGGCCGGCGTCACCATTCACAACACGGAAACGGGCATCGACCGCACCACGCAAACCAGCGGGAATGGCAGCTATTCCATCTCGCAACTGCAGCCAGGCCATTACGTCATCACCGTGTCTGAGGCCGGGTTCAAATCCTTCCAACAGCAGAACATCACGCTCACCATCGGCCAGATTGCCGAGGTGAATGCGCACCTGCAGGTTGGAACGCAGCAGGAGCAGGTGACCGTTACCGCCGGCGCACCCGCGATTCAGACGGAAGACGCATCCGTGGGTTTGGTCATCGACTCCGCGACGATCACCGACACGCCGCTGAACGGACGCCTGGGCATTACCGGCCTGCTGGCCCTTGCGCCGGGTATTCAGGCAGCGGGCAGTCAGGATCAGATTCCGGTGTTCGGCATTACGCCGGCCATCAATAGCGGCGCACGCAATGCGTATGGCGCGGTGGGTTTTGTGCTGGACGGTGGAATCAACATGAACGTCGGCCTGCAGCGCCCGCTAGGCGAGGTGCCCCCGCTGGACGGAATCGCCGAGTTCAAGGTGATTACAACGAACGCGCCGGCCGAGTATAACCAGGCGGCGCAAATCATCGTTGTCAGTAAGGGCGGAGCCAACCAGTTTCACGGTACGTTGCTTGAGTTCAATCGCGTCGCCGCCACGGCGGCGAAGTTCTACTTTGCCGGCGCGCAGCGCAAGCCCAAATATATCCGCAATGAGTTCGGCGGTAACTTCTCTGGGCCGATCGTTGTGCCACACCTTTACAACGGCCGGGACCGCTCGTTCTTCTTCTTCAACTACGAAGGCTTCCGGTTGAAGCAGGCCAACAACCTCAATTCCCAGGGGCCGTCCGTGCGGGAGCGTGCCGGCGACTTCGGCGAGTTTCCAAACCTCGTGCTCAAAGATCCGCTCACGGGTCTGCCATTCCCCAACAATATGATCCCGGGTAACCGGATCAACACCGTCGATCAACGTTTGCAGAACCTGCTCTACCCGCAGCCAACCGTTGCTGGAACCGGTACCAACACCTTTGAGGTAGTGCCCTTTTCGCAGTCGGTGAACCGGTACTCCTTCCGTCTGGATCACAAGGCTAACGACAAAAACCAGTTCCGGGCGACTTACATCGCGGGCTTGTATGGACCAAATCCCACCACGGGCGCAACCAGCCGCTTCGGTGGTATGGCCGGCATCGGCGAGCGGAACATGAATACGGTTCTGGGCTGGACGCACATCTTCTCACCAACCGTGGTCGGCGATCTAACAGCGGCGTACCTTCACCTGCCTGTTTTCCGCACGCCGCAGAACGTGGGCACGGATTTCTCATCGCTCATACCTGGGCTGGGGGCTGAGGTGATCCAGGGTGCGCCCCAGATCGCGATCAGCAACATCACCACGGTTAGCGAGCAAGGCAGCAAGGTCCTGGGACAGGACATTCAACTCATCGGCAATCTAAACAAGACAGCCGGACGGCATAACATCAAGGTCGGCTTCTCTTACCTGCATGACAGCACCGCCAACCTTATCGCGTCGGCGCCGCAGCGTGGCGCGTACAACTTCAACGGTCAGTATTCCGGCAATGCATATGCGGACTTCCTGCTGGGCTACCCGTCGTCGACGCAGAAGCCAAACCCCAACACGCAGATCCTGCGCAACGTCTCACACCAGGCGGGTATTTTTATTCAGGACGATTGGCGCGCCACGACTAACCTGACGCTGAATCTTGGCCTGCGCTACGATCTGCAACACATCAACGACAGCCCCACCGGCAACAACGCGCTGTACGTGCCCGACCTGCAGAAAATCGTCATCTTCGGGTCCAAGTTCCCCGCCAGCAACGCTCCCCAGCCCGCGCTTCCAGGCTTTCTGAACCTGCCGATTGTTTTCGCATCGCAGGTGGGGCTGCCTAGCAGTCTGTTCGACTATCTGGGACAGCCAAACAAGAATGTGGCGCCTCGGTTCGGGTTTGCATACCAGGCCATGCCCAAAACCGTTCTGCGCGGTGGTTTCGGGCTGTTCTACAACTTGGTCCCGGAATACTACATCCAGGCGAACGCGTTTGAGAACATTCCGTTCTTCGGCGTGCAGACGTTCTCTCAGCCTGCCGGTGCGCCGACGCTCACGATGTATGCGCCGTTTGGCGGCACGGGTGCATTCGCGTCGAATCCCAACGTAAACGCACAGGCCAAAACCAAGGTGCCCTACGCAGAGCAGTACAACCTGGCAGTCGAGCAGCAGGTCGGTAAAAGTATGTCCGTCCGCATCGGCTATGTGGGTCAGCGCAACCTGAAACAGAACAACTCAGCCGGCGGAAGCCCAAGCATCACACCCGACCTGAACCAGCCTGTACCCGCCCCAGGTCCGGTGCAGCCCCGCAGGCCGGTGCAGCCCTTCGCCAGCATCTTCCTGACCCAGGATCCCATCTTCCACACCACCAGTAACGCTCTGCAGATCGGCGTACACAAGCGGTTTGAAAATGGGTTTCAGTTAAATGCCGAGTACGAGTACATTCGCGTACTCGGGACCGAAAACTTCATGAACCCGATGAACACGAGCGATTCCTATGGCAACATCGGTGGCATCACTCCGCAGACCCTGAACGTCAGCTATTCGTACGTGCTTCCATTCGGCAAGAATCATCGCTTTCTTGCTTCTTCCAGCGGCTTCGTGGATCACTTGGTAAGCGGGTTTGAGATCTCGGGGATCACGCAATATCAGGGTGGCCAGCCCTTCTCTGTGGGTTACAACACCAGCGTGCAGGGCTCGTACAACAGCCGGGCCAATCGCGTATATGGGGTGGCGCTCTATCCGAAGAACAAGACAAAGACCCAGTTTTTCAATCCCGCCGCCTTCTCCGCGCCGGCGCCCTTTACCTACGGCAACTCGGCTTACAACCTGCTGTTTGGGCCGCGGTACCAGGAGTGGGATATCAGCCTTGCCAAAAACACCAACATCACTGAGCGCGCAAGGCTGCAGCTGCGAGTGGATACCTTCAACACGTTTAACCATCCGAACTTTGCAAACCCCAACGCGACGTTGAGCAATACAAGTAACTTCGGGCGTATCACCGGCACGACGGGTGAACCACGCACGCTGGCACTGGGCGCCAAGCTACAGTTCTGATGAAACTCGGCGGGAGTAGAGTAAGCGTTGGCTTTAGTCGCGTCGATTTCACCAGCACCGCAAGCGGGCTACAGGCGTCTTTCACTTCAGGAGCAAACGTGCGCGCCCTTTCATGGCTCATCGCTGCAGTGTCTTTGCTGCCCAATTTAGCTCCGGCCCAGACTACCGCAGCGGTCCAACCAAAACCCGCCGTGTACTACACGGATTCGTCACGCACGGGCAGGCCGTTCGTGAAAGATCCTTCCGTAATCCAGTTCCACGGTACGTTCTTCATGTACTACACCCTGCCGCCGAACCGGAACGTGCAGAACGCGAAGAACGTGGAAGGCAGCGGCTGGGGTATCGGCATCGCAAGCAGCAAGGACCTGATCCATTGGCAAAAGGCGGGCGAGATTGCGCCGGAGCAGCCCGTGGAGCAGGACGGCATTGTCGCCCCGGGCGCCCGCGTCATCCGCGGAGAGGTTCACCTGTTTTACCAAAGCTACGGCCATGGCGCGAAGGACGCGATCTGCCATGCGACTTCGTCCGACGGTTTGCATTTCAAGCACGATGCGTCAAATCCGGTGTACCGCCCGACGCACATGCCGTGGAGCGTTGGCCGGGCAATCGATGCGGAAGTCTTCCTGGACGAACCGACGGGCAAGGCGTTTCTGTATTTCGCGACTCGCGATCCGCAGATGAAGCGCCAGCTGATCGGCATGGCAAAGGCCGACCTGTCCTCCGACTTCAGCGCGGGCACATGGAAAGACGTGAGCATTGCGGGGCCGCTGCTGCAGCCGGAACTGCCATGGGAACAGCTCTGCATCGAAGCACCTTCTGTGATGAAGCGTGGCTCGACTTATTACATGTTCTATGCGGGGGCCTACAACAATGTGCCGCAGCAGATTGGTGTCGCCAGCAGCCCGGACGGCGAACACTGGACCAGGCTTTCCGATCGGCCGTTGCTCGCCAACGGTGCTCCAGGGTCCTGGAACTCCTCCGAGTCCGGGCATCCCGGCGTTCTGAACGTGGGCGGGAAGACGTACCTCTTCTACCAGGGCAACGACGACGGCGGAAAGACCTACTACATCAGCATGGTTGAGATTCGCTGGAAAGATGGCAAGCCTTACGTCAGTACGGATCCGATTGCGCCCGTGCACGCGGATTAATAAGAGGAGCGTAGCTCCTTCGGCCGGGTTTGTTGCATCAGCAGCATGCGATCGGTGTCGCCCGTGGCGAACTTTGCAGCTAAACTTCTGCGGTGGGATCAAGCTGCACAGCGTGAGTGTGCCGAGTACTTCTGCATGGCTTGTATCATCCCTCCGCCAAATGAGCTATCGCAGGATCCTGATCACACTCTCGCAAGTTTCCCTGCTGTCGTTCGGCTTGGCACAGGTGTGCGGCTGCGCTTCAGCGCTTCGGCAGCGTCAATTGGCCCTGATTACACCAACTGCCACGTCCGAGTTATGGAAAGGAATGCACGCGGGTGCGTACCGTGCCGCACAGCAGCACGGTGTGCGGCTGTACTGGAACGGCGCCACCGAGACGGGCGACGTAGAACGTCAGATCCAGATTCTGGAGCAGAAGTCGGCACAGCACGTGCTCGGCATCGTCCTTGTTCCCGCCCACGCCTCCGCGCTCATCTCCGCGGTCGCCCAGGCACAGCGCGCCAGGGTTCCCGTGGTGCTTGCGGAGACTCGCCTGGCCGCCTCATCTGGATTGAACGTGGCTGCCGTGGTGAATGATGAAAAGGCGACAGGTGAACTGGCCGCGAAATTAATTGCGCAACAGATCTCCTCGGGCGACATCGCGGTTGTGGGCGTCGATGCGTCGAATTCCGGCAATCGCGACAGAGTGGAAGCGTTTGAGCAGGCAATCGCGCGTGTCCCACAATTGCATATCGTTGAGAAGTTCTACACCGGGCAGAACGCGTTTACCGGGCCCGAAAGCGACCCGGCGTTACTGCTTACCAGGCATCCGGGCATCCGTGCCATCTTCGCGCCGTCTCTGGAAGGAACCCACATTGCATACGGCTTGCTCCACGGGCGGCAAGGCGGCGAGCGGGTCCGGTTGGTGATCTGCGAGCAGGACGCGGATCAGTTCGAACCTTTACGCCGGGGAGAGATCGATGCGGTGATCGCAATCAACGTCTTCCAGATTGGGTACCACGCGGCACAGCAACTGCTGGCCCACGCCGAAGACGGAGCGCCGTTGCACGACGAAGTGATCCAACCCATACTCGTCACCTCCAGCAACGTGCTCGACCCGGCCGTGCAGAAGCTGCTACGTCCGTACGCGGGATACGACAAGTGAGCGTCACACAGTCTCCACAAAACGTAGGTTTCTGGTGGAAAGCGGTTGCAGGAATACTGCTTGCGAGCACACTCGTCGTCACCTGCTGGGTTCTTCTTCACCGCAACGGCCTGCCATACCAGGATCAGTTTGCGCGACGGTCGCTCGACGGATGGACTCCACATGGTGGCAACTGGCAGGTAGTGGACGGGATCGTGACGAACCGATCCAACGAATCTGGCAGCCGGCTGGTAACCGGGAGCGAAGATATGGCTGACTATCGTCTGAATGCACAGGTGAGACTGACCAATACATATGGCGACGCCGGCCTGGTGTTTCGCATGACCGAATCAGAAGAAGGCACAAACGCCTTCTACGGGTACTATGCCGGCATGCGGTTCCCCGACATGCTGGTGCTTGCGCGCATGGATTATGGCTTTCAACCTCTGCGTATTGTGAAGCTGCCGCAGCCAGTCCGGCCCGGCACGTGGTATCAGCTTTCCGTGCAGGCGAAGGGCTGTACCCTTTCCGTTCAGGCTCGGGATGATCGCGGACAGGTGTTGGCGGAAGCAGACGCTATAGATCAAGACGAGTGCCAGAAGCATGGCAACTTCGGTCTGCGCAGTTTTGCGGCAGGAGGTAGCTGGCGGCATGTGGCTGCGCAGGCACTCCAGTAAGCAGCGACGGTACAGCGGCTGCCTTGGCTCATGGCCGGTCCCCCGGTATGGCTTCCTTGCCGTGCTGCTTGCCTGCGTCGCCTCGATCGGCGCGCAACAGCAGCGACCCTTTGCCGTGGTTTCTATCGCATCGCTGCGCACCGAGCCACTGCCTGCAAGCACGCGAGTGACCGTGCAAGGTGTCATCACGCGAACGGGCAGCACTCTCTACATGCAGGACAGGAGTGGTGGACTCGAGGTCGAGACCTCGTCTACCGGGTCTACATTCCAGATTGGGGATGAGGTACGCATCACGGGCACGCCCACTGAGAACCGTTATTCTTCCCTGCTGCGAGCAGATGACATCCGGCTTATGCACGCGCGCATCCCGGATCCGCCGGTCGCCATCACCCCTGGCATGGGCGCGTCTGGAGCGTACGATCGCCTGCTCATCGACACCGAGGGCGTGCTGCAAGCAACCGTCGAACTGGACGGGCGAACGGCTCTGTTGCTCTTCGCAAATCATCAATTCTTTCTTGCGCAACCGCCTGAGCAGGACATCGATACAGCCCTTGCCGCGTTAAAGCCCGGATCGCGTTTACGCATTCGCGGCGTGTGTGTCATGGGTCAAGAGGCTAGTCCGTACCCAGTCGCGTTCCGTGTCCTCCTGCGTTCCTCACAAGACGTAACGCTGCTTGCCGGACCGCCTTTCTGGACATCTGCGCATATGCTTTGGGCAATCGCGGTCTTGCTGCTCCTGACGTACGCGTCGCTGCGGCTCATGCGCCGGTTTGAACGCTGGCGCTTCGGCCTCATCCTAGATGAGCGCACCCGGCTTGCGCACGATCTGCATGACACCTTGGCACAAAACTTCGCCGGCATCGCGTTTCAGCTGCAGGCAATCCGCAGCGCACTTCGCAAAAAGAAAAGTGGCGAAAAGATCGATGGGCATGTGGAACTGGCCATCGGCATGGTTGCGCACAGTCACGAAGACGCGCGCCGCTCCATCGCGATGCTGCGGCCTGCGCAGCCAATGGAAGGTGGCCTGCTCTTGCAGCTTCGCGAACAGGCAGATCTGCTCACGCGTGGTGGTGAGATTCGGCTAGAGGTCCTGACGTCCGAAGAGCCCGCTCACATCGAACCAGTCGTACGCAACGCTCTGCTCAGAATCGGTCATGAGGCAATCACCAACACTGTGCGCCATGCGTCCGCTTCGCTCGTTACCATCGCTCTGGACGAAACACCTCAGCATCTTCATCTGAGGATTACGGACGACGGCTCGGGCTTTGAGCGCCGGTCCGGGCACGCCCGAGGCTTCGGAATCGACGGCATGGAAGCCCGCGCGGCGTCGTGCGGTGGCCTGGTGACGATCACCTCGGCGGCAGGCCGGGGTTGCACGGTCGAAGCAGTGCTGCCGCATCACGATCCGCGAAAGCAGGTGCGGCATTGGCTCATGTTGCTGCTGAAAGGACGGCCGAATGCGTCTCAACACTCCCCATGGCTCTAATGCCCTGCATATAGCGACGCGCGGGCGCATCCGTGTCGCGATCGTGGACGATCACCCGGCCATTTTGTTAGGCCTGAGCAGCATGCTTTCAGAAGACGAGATGCTTGAGGTGGTGGGCACTCTTCGCAACGGCCTTGAACTGAAGCGTGCTGATTTCCGCGATGGTGCCGACGTCTTCCTGCTCGATCTTCGCATGCCCGGAATGAGCAGCGTCGAATGCATCCGCCTGATCCAGGAACGCTGGCCATCCTCGCATATCCTGCTCATTTCTTCCTTTGAGGTGGATGGTGAAATCATGCAGGCACTCGAAGCGGGCGCTTCGGGGTTCATCGGCAAAAATGCGGACCAGAGCGAAATCGTCGCGGCGATACGAAAAGTCCACACAGGTGCTCAGAGACTTCCCTCTGTCCTCGCGCGCCGCATCGCCGAACACAATCAACGGGATGCACTCTCGCGGCGTGAGCTTGAAGTGTTGCGCGGTGTCGCGAAGGGCTTAACCAGTCGCGAGATCGCGGCACGCATGGGCTTGAGTGAGTACACGGTGCGCAATCACGTGAACAGTATTCTTAGTAAGCTACAGGTCCGCGACCGCACCGAAGCTGCCGTTTTGGCCATTCGGAAGGGACTCGTTCCGCCGGAAGAGTAATCACTCGATCAGTGTTGCCGAACATTACCCGGGCTGGACAGGTATAACTGCCGACTGTGACTGCTTTGACACGGTAAATGCAATACACTCATCGTAGTGGAGTTCGCACTCAATCTGGGATGGGCCGTTCTGACGCTCCTGCTGTGCGGTCTTTGCCTGGCCGCGGCACGGTTTGGCAAGTTGCGCCTATCGCTGCCGGCTGCGTTCGGGTGCACGTTGCTGCTCGCCGTACTTCTGTTTCCGGCCATCAGCATGACAGATGATTTGCAGCGTGCCGATTACGCACTCGAACAACGGGCGCGCCACCTGATTTATCTCGCACCTGTCCCGGTAGATCTCTCGTTCGGGTTGCTGGTGACTACTCTGGTGCTTATTCTGCTGGCGGTGTGCTGCACCACGCGGCTGCGCCTGCAGCTAAGGTTGCGATTCGTCATTGCAGGCATGGAGATGCTGCGAACGGCCACACCGTTACAGGTGCGGCCACCGACCGGCGCCGCAGCAGCCTAGTTTTCGGTTCGCGCCGGATCGCGAGCCCACGAATCCGATCCATCTCCCAATGTCGCAGACATCGTCTGCGCAGGAATCCACTCATGAAGCAAGCAGCTTTTGCCGCTGCGCTTGCGATGGGCTATGCGGGCCTGTACGCACAGGCACCCCCGCAGGCGAACGTGGCGCGGGCGACGTCGCCTTCTACAGCACCGCTCACGCTGCCGCAGGCCCTCGTTATAGCCCGCAGAGACAATCCCCTGCTGCTCGGCGCGCGGCAGCATGTGGATGCGGTTCGTGCCAACGAGATCACGGCTTCTCTGCGGCAGAATCCTTACCTGGTCGCGGAGTCAACGCAGACCGGTCTCGCCAGCGACGATCCCAGCGGTCCCACCTTCGTTGGTGCTGGCCTGCAGCGTCTCTTCGAACGGGGCGGCAAGCGCGATTTGCGTATCGCAGCCGCGCGTGGCACAACCGCGGTCGCAACCAGCCAATCCGAGGACCAGCAGCGCCTGCTTGACCTGAACGTGCGCTCCGCCTTCACGCGCATGCTCGTCGCAAAGCTGGCGCTCGCAATCGCACAGCAGAATCTGGCCGACTATCGCCGCACCGTAGAACTGCAACGTGTCCGGCTGCAAGTTGGCGATGTGGATCGCACGGACTTCGATCGTATCGAACTGCAACTGGTCAATTTCGAATCCGACGAGACCAACGCGACACTGAATCTGACGCAGGCGAGTCAGCAATTGCAGACCCTGCTCGGCTATGCACACCCCGTTGACAGCTTCGACATTGATGGAAAGCTGGACTTATCGCCTTTGCCCCAAAGCCTGCCGGAGCTGGAAGCTGCGGCGGTTCGTGCGCGTCCTGACCTGCGCGCAGCCGAACAGCAGGTTCAGGCGAATGACGCTGTCACGCGGCTCGCGATCGCGCAAGGCAAAGCCGACCCGACTATCGGCGCCGAGTATGAACACAGTGGCCGCGAAACCACGTTCGGCACAAACCTGAATCTGCCGATTCGCCTTTTCGACCGCAACCAGGGCGAGAAGGAGCGCACCCGTCTTGAGGCGCAAAGCAGCCGCTCTCTGCTGGCGGCGCAACGCAATCAGGTGGTCAGCGATGTCGACCAGGCCTATGCCGCGTACCAGGCCGCGCGCGTGCAGGCCCAGCGTTATCAAGACAAATACCTGGATGAGGCCGCACACGTGCGCGACAACCTGCAGTTCAGCTACCGCAATGGAAACACCACCTTGCTCGACTACCTTTCCGCTCTCAGCGAATACCGCCAGATCAACCTGGCCGCGATACAGGCGCAGGCGCAGGCCGCACTCGCACTTCACCAGCTCTCCTATGCAACCGCCACTGAGGTGAACCCGTAATGCGATACACGACTCGCACGCTTGCCATCACGGGCTTTGCGTTGGCCGCCACGCTTGCCGGCTGCAAAAAGAAGGTGGCGCCCGAGCAGGATCTGCCGCCCATCAACATCGAAACCATGACAGTGCAAACGGGCACGGCAAGCGACACGCTGTCTGTACCCGCACACGTTGAGGCCGACCCCACCAAGCTGGTCCACGTCTTTCCACCACTGTCCGGCCGCATCGTTTCACTGCGCGTAGTTACCGGGCAGGAGGTCAGCAAAGGCCAGACCATCGCAACCCTGCAGTCGGCAGACGTGGCTGCAGCACGCAGCGACTTCGAAAAGGCGAAGACTCAGGCCGAGCACGACGACCGCGCCCGCGACCGCGGCAAGCTGCTCTATGATCACGAGGTTCTTTCGCTGGCAAGTTACCAGGATTTGCAGTCAGAAGCCGCCGCGTCTCATTCTGAGCTGGAACGCGCTCGGCAGCGCATCCACGAACTTGGCTTTAGCGAGAGCGGCACCAGCGACACCGCGCCGATCGCGTCGCCCATTGCAGGCACGGTCATCGACGTGGGCACTGCAAATGGAGAGTTGCAACGATCGCTCGACAACAGCAGCACGAACGGCATCGCAACCATCGCCAACCTCGACAGCGTGTGGGTCGTCGGTGATGTCTTTGAACGCGACATCAGCGCCCTGCGCTCACGCGAGTCGGTCGATGTCGTCTTGCCCGCGTTCCCGGGGCAGACGTTCCACGGCTCTATCGTCAACATTGGCGACACGTTCGATCCGACCACGCACACGCTGCGCGCACGCGTGGTGCTGCCCAACCCGGGCCACACTCTGAAGCCTGCCATGTTCGCAAACCTGGTGATCAGCCGCCCGGCCCAGACTGAAATTCTGGTGCCGCAAACCGCGGTCGTACACGACGGCGATGCTACTGGCGTGTACGTGGAGGTTTCGGCTGGCAAGTACGAGTTGCGCCCTGTCAACGTGGGCGCGACGCGCGGCGACACCATCGCCATCCGCAGCGGTCTGCGTGACGGCCAACGCATCGTGAAGAAGGGCGCGGAGTTCCTGCGCGCTCCAGCGGCAGGAGATTAAGCATGAGCGCAATGATTCGTCTGCTGCTGCGCTTTCGTGCGCTTGTTCTGATCCTGCTCGCTGCCGGATTGATGGCCGGCGTCTTCGGCTTCCTGAAACTCGATGTCGAGGCCTACCCCGACCCGTCACCGCCCCTGGTCGAAATCATCACGCAGAACCCTGCCTGGTCCGCCGAAGAGATGGAGCAGCAGGTCACCGTTCCGATCGAGACAGCGCTGAACGGCGCGCCGCACCTGGATGACATTCGCTCGATCAGCATCTTCGGCCTGAGCGATGTGAAGCTCTACTTCAACTTCGGCAGTGACTACTTCCATGACCGGCAAGAGATCCTGAACCGCCTGCAAGACCTGCAGTTGCCCAACAACCTGCAGCCGCAACTTTCGCCATGGTCGCCCATCGGTGAGATTTACCGCTTCGAGCTCACCGGTCCCTACACGCTCAACGAACTGAAGGCAACGCAGGATTGGCTGGTTCGCCGCGAGATGAAGTCCGTCCCCGGCATCATTGACGTGACGACCTTTGGAGGCACCACCAGGCAGTACCAGATCGAGACCGATCCCAACAAGCTGGTCGCCTACAACGTCTCGCTGGCACAGGTCGTCAGCGCCGTGCAGAACAGCAACAGCAATGCCGGTGGCAATTACATCACCCTCGGTGAACAAAACATCAATGTGCGCGCGCTCGGTCAGCTGCACACGCTCAACGACATTCGAAATATCGTCGTTACGCAGAACAAGGGCGTGCCGGTGCTGGTCAGCGATGTAGCCGACGTGAAGGAGGGCTACCAGCAAAGGCTTGGCAAGATCGCTCGCACCGACGCAAGGGGCGACCGGCCCGACATCGTCGAAGGCATCGTGCTGCTCCAAAAAGAGGAGCAGAGCATACCTGCACTTGAGAAGCTTAAGAAAAAGATCTACGACCTGAACCACACGCTGCTGCCGCCGGGTATGCACGTTGACACGATCAGCGACCGCACCGTGCTCATTGAGCACACCACGCAAACAGTGCGCGAGGTCATCCTGACCGGCCTCACGCTGGTCACGCTCATTCTGCTTTTCATGCTGGGCGATGTGCGCACCACGCTGATCGCGGCCTTCACCATCCCGTTTGCCGTGCTGTTCGCCTTCAGCATGATGGTGGTGACCGACCATTCGGCCAACCTCATCTCCATCGGTGCGATCGACTTCGGCATTCTTGTAGACGCATCGATCGTGGTGCTTGAAAATATTCATCGCAAGCTGTCGCGGCGCATGCCCGGCGAGAGCACAGCCGACCTGATTGTGGCCGGCGTGCAGGACGCCGCGCGGCCTGTACTCTTCGCCACCGCAATCATCCTGGTCGCCTTTATTCCGCTGTTCACCATGCAGGGTGTGCCGGGGAAAATCTTTGCGCCCATGGCACTCACCTACGGCTTTGCGCTTACGGGCGCGCTGCTGTTCGGCCTGGTATTCGCGCCGGTACTGTCCTTTGTCATCGCGAAGAAGCCGGTCGCCAACGAAACCCACGCCGTTCAAATTACGCCAGAGCAGGAATCCGACGGCACTTGGCTGTCCAACTTCTTCAGGCGTCACTACGACCGCATTCTGCTGCGAACGTTGCGTCACGGCCGGTTGGTGTGGGCAGGCTCATTCCTGGCGCTTGCTGGTGCTGTGGTCATCTTCATCTTCTTCGTGGGCGGTGAATTTATGCCGCCGTTGGAAGAGGGCAACTTATGGGTGCGCGCCACACTGCCGCAAGACGTCAGCTTTGAAGAAGCAGCGCACGTTGCGGACCAGATTCGCGCCGACTTCAAAAGCTTTCCTGAAGTCGTGCAGGTCGTCTCACAGATCGGCCGGCCCGACGACGGCACCGATGTCACCACCTTCAACAATCTGGAGTTCCTCGTCGACCTGCAGGATCGCAGCAAGTGGCCGCGCCAGGTGCACGGCAATAAAGAAGTCCTGATTGAGCAGATGAGTCACCGGCTCAGCAAGTACCCTGGCGCGGTCTTTGGGTTTTCACAGCAGATCCAGGACAACGTCGAGGAAGCGATGAGCGGCGTCAAGGGTGAAAATTCGCTCAAGATCTTCGGAGACGATCTCGACACGCTCACCCGGTTGTCTGAGACCGTGGTCAACGTCATGGGCCAGGTCCGCGGCGTCACCGACGCAGGCATCTTCAAAGTCGGTGGCCAGCCGTCGCTCGTCGTCCAAATCAACAAGGAGGCAGCCGCTCGCTACGGCATTGCTCCCTCAGACGTGAACGCCGTCATCAACGCGGCGGTAGGTGGCAATGCCGTAACACAGATGATCGAAGGCGACCGCCGCTTCGACGTTACGGTGCGCTACCTGCAGCAGTATCGCAACACGCCCGACGCGGTACGCGATATCGTTCTGCCCACCAGTGACAGCGGCCGTGTGCCGCTGAGCCAAATTGCGACCATCGGCGTGAAGCAGGGTTCCTTCCAGATCTTTCGCGAAGGCGGCCGCCGTTACATCCCGGTCAAATTCAGTGTGCGCGGACGGGACCTGGCTGACACCATCGAAGATCTGCAGCATCAGCTCGCGGCCAAGATCATTTTGCCAAAGGGCTACACCTTCGAATGGGCGGGCGAATTCGATTCGCTTAAGAAAGAACAGGCGCGTCTCGCCGTCATCATCCCCATCAGCCTGGTCGCGATCCTGGTTCTGCTCTACGCGCTTTTCGCCAACTGGCTGGATGCATTCATCGTTCTGGCTACGTTGCCGTTCGCCGCGATCGGAGGCATTATCGCTCTGCTGGTCACGCACACGGCGTTTTCCATCTCCGCCGCGGTGGGTTTCACTTCGCTTACCGGTGTTGCCACGCTGGGGGCGGTCGTCTTTCTTTCAGGCATCCGGCGCTCGCAGCACCAGCATGGCATGCGCGACGGCCTGATTGAGGGCTCGCTCGACGAAATGCGTCCCGTGCTGATGGCGTGCATGTCGGCGGGCTTGGGCCTCTTGCCTGCCGCCATCAGCAACGGCATCGGCGCTCAAGCACAGCAGCCGCTGGCACGCGTCGTCGTTGGTGGCATGGTGACAACTGTGCTCAGCGTCTTCCTGCTCACACCGCTCATGGCGCGTCGAGCCTCGCATTCCCCCATCCACGAAGACGACACGCGTGCCGGATGATGTTCTCGACCTTGGTCCATCGACACGGCTTGGCGATGAACCGCACCCACCTCGATCAAGGGCGGATATCACTCTGCGCGTATCCCTTCCAACCTGACGTTACCCAGGTGAGCGGTAGCGGCGTCGTTATGCTGAAGGAATATGATGAGAACTCTGGGGCTCAAACCCAGGACCAGCGCCTGTCGCCTGCACGGTTGCTTGTTGCAAATCCCTCTTGAACTCAGGCGTGGCAGAGACACTCCACGTTCGTGCACTCACTTTTTGTGGAGACCCGGCGCGGCAACTGATTTGACCCTGCGCCATCCGTGCTTTCTCATGCGTATTGACTGGGTTCGTAACCGGAGATATCAGCGAAGCTTTTGCTTTGTTCGGCTTGCTTCCGAGCACAGCTATGGGGCGATGGGAGCGACCGGGCACCGATTCGAATCTCCCATAGAACGCATCAGTACTGCCAAATCCCTTTTCATGAGAGAAACTCGTCCCGAGACATCGACCAACATGGCGATGCGATTGGTGAGGTCCTGAATCGTCACCTTTACGGCTGGATCCGCGCTCGAAGTGAGGGGTGCAATATCGTGATGGCGACTTGCCTGGGAGGGATCCAGCCGCCCGGCCCGAGTCCACTGAGCCTTCAATTCTTCCAAGCGAGTTCTATCTGGTGGATTTTCGTTCGCGGGAGCAATCTGAAGATACCGAAGAACGACAGGCGGGTAGAACGTATTGAGTACAGGCTTGCGGTCAAAAAGGGGAGCAAGCATATTCGGCACCTCACCCACCGTACCCTGAGGTCCGTTCTGCTTCCGAGTGGCGATGACCGAAAATATTGTCGAGGCGACGCCGGCTCCGATACCAAATCCATCGCCGATGTTGTTGGCACGACTGCCCAGATTGGTGAACTGCGTTGCACTTACAGCGGCGCCGGCACCCGAACCTGTGATCAAAGCAGCGGTGTTGTACTTCGCGACCGTCTTGTCGCGATTGACCTGGAGACGGGTACGCAGATTGGCAAGCTCGCCTTGCTCATTGTTTGTTTCCGCGACCACACTATCGACATCCAGCGCGGCCGCTTGGATGGATTCCGACAGTTCCTGCCGCAGGATGAGCTCTTCCGTTGTCACTGGCGAACCGCATGGTCGACGGCCCTGCAGATTGGACAACTGTTTCATGCGAGCAGCTAGCCCAAGGATCTGGGCCGTCTGTTCGGCATCACTTATGGCGGGCGATGCCTGCAGGGTAGAGAATAATGCCGGCACTGCTTGGCCGACGGCCGTCACAGCAAGGGAGCTGCCGATCGCTCCTGCAAGAAAAAACAAGGCTTTGAGCTGTTTCATTTGGCACCTTCCCGTAGGATCTGCAAGTGGTCACTCGTGATTGTTTACCAACGCTAGTCCACTCCCAGTCTGCGACAGGATCTCCGTAACAGCTTTGGATTGCGGCTGATTGGCTTGCGCGAGCAGCATGGAAACCTGCCACATCTCGGGTTCGGTCAGAATGTGCTGAAAGGAAGGCATGCCGGTCAGGCGAATTTCATGTCGACCTTCCAGTACGACACCGGGACCGGATCATCACTCACGCCAACGCGTCTTGCAGAGTTGCTCGACTGTAGTGCATGTTGCGAACCGAAAAGCCGGCTGCCATCGTTGAAATGGCTTGATTGCTGCCGTTGCGGATGCCTAGGGATAGGCACAACACGCAAGGTGGAGTGCAATGACTTAGAGTTCGTTGGCTGGAATTGGCTGAGCTGGTGGTGAAGGTCTGCACGTCTGCAAAGTAAGCGCTGAGAGGCTGTCTTCTCGCGCCTATACGACGTGCGATGGGACAAGCTTTACTCAAGGCTCTCGGGACTGTCCTCCATAATCGAAGCCTGTTGTGTTGCTACCAGCCCGCAGAACGAGAGCAAGCACGAGACACAGAGTGGCTACAGGAAGCCACAAAGCACGGTTTCCGATATGCCGGCCCAGCAGGCCGCCGCACACTGCCCCGGCGAAGAAGCTGAGCATCAGGGTCCATAGGTCTCGCACTTTGCTGAGATCTCCACCTCGCAGACGCGGATCAAGGGCGCCATAGAGACTGAGGGCGCCGTCGCGAAGGGTGCCCGTTAAGACCGTCGCGTTGTAGGCATAGCTGTCAACCTTTTGTGAGATCCCCACTAGAAAGCCCGTCAGCAGGACCACAACGAAAACGTACCATCTCTCGGGGAACGTATCGGGCGCAAACGACATCGTCAGAATGCCGAGGATAACAATCCCGAGAGCAAGACGGACCGGGTGATGGCGAACCCGCCGCTGGACAATGGCGACCAGGAAGATGCCACAAACATAGGCCAGAATCGGCCAGGCATAATGGAGCGCTCCTCCGGAGCTCTTATTGAAGATGCCGACTCCACAGAGCACCGCGTTTCCAGTCATAACTCCGGCGAAGACGTGGCCGTGGTTTAGATAGAGAAATGAATCCAGAGACGCCCCTGTAAAAGCAAGGAGCGAGGCGCTGGGCAAGGAATCGACCCTATCTTAGTCCGACGGTACGTCTGCGTCGGCTCCGTGTTCGGGAAGATGTAAAGCGGGTCTCCCTTTGGGAGTTTCGCGATCGCGTCTGCGTCAAGGCCAAAGTTTTTTTCCAGCACATCGGGCGGCGTGTGCATGAGCCAATCAGAGAGAAGAAAGGTGTCCTCTTCAGAAAACCTGCCCTGATTGAAGACCAGAAGAAACTCGCAGCCATCTGCTCCTGTTCCCTGAATGGAATGAGGGTAGCCGCCGGAAAGATCCATAGGTCGCCCTCGGCTACATCATCGACGAACATGGTGCCGTCGGGAGAGTAGACGGTGATCCGTGCATTGCCCATCAGCATGTATGCCCACTCGTCGGCTAGATGCCAGTGCAACTCCCGGAACGAGCCGGCCGTGAGCCGCATATTGACGCCGGCGATCTCTGGCGAGCTTGGAAGCTCCCGCTCGGTCACCTGGTGCGTCCAGCCACCTTCCTGCACACGGCGATGGGTCAGGTCAAAGGAATACCAGCTGGGCGGAACCACGCCATTATTGGTGGGCGGCGCCTTATCGCTGTTTGGGTTGAGCGCGGCTAGTGCAAAGTTGCGATGGTCCCCATGTCTGGTCCTGCTTGGTTCCCATCCTCTCTGGGTCATGCTGATCGCAATGGCCTCATGCTGTTCGGTATCTCGCGGCAGCACCGGTAAGAGTGGTTGGGCTTTGCTGTGATCGCCGGCTGAACGTGCTTACTGTGCCAGAGCGTTTTACAGGGAAACGTGTGCGTAGCTTGTCATACGGTAGCTGATGGAGCGTTCTCCGAAGTGCTTGCATCAGCGGCGGATCGCGTATTCTGTATGTAGAACAAAAAACTACTTACGTCTGATCTGTACACCTGTGGTGCAGGCGCCAAGTTGAAATGTCCGAAAGGCATGGGCTTGGTCGCGATCAGTGCGAAGGATCTGCAGCGCCTTCAAGTGTTGACGGGACTTCTGGCCGGGCGGCGAAGCGTGGCTTCGGCTGCCACGGTGCTGGCGATCAGCGATCGCCAGGTGAACCGGTTGCAGGCGCGCTACCGCGATGGCGGCGGAGGCGCACTGATCCATCGGGCGCGTGGCCGAACTTACAACAAACACCTGAAGGCAGGTGTCCGTGAGTACGCGGTCGAGCTGATCCGGCAGAGCTATCGGGACTTCGGGCCCACGCTCGCAACCGAAGCTCTGCACGAGCGCCACGAGATTACGGTCGGCCGTGAGACCGTCCGCAAGTGGATGGTCGACGCCGGGGTCTGGCTCTCGCGCAAGCAGCGCCGCACCTTCCATCAGCCTCGGCTTCGACGTGAGTCGTACGGCGAACTGGTGCAGATCGACGGCAGCGATCACCGCTGGTTCGAGGATCGCGCCGAGCCCTGCACGCTGCTCGTGTTCATCGGCGATGCAACCAGCAAGCTCATGCAGCTGCGCTTCGTTGAAGCGAGAGCACGGAAGCCTACTTCGCTACATTGCGCGGCTATCTCGAGGATCATGGCTGCCCTGTTGCGTTTCTACTCCGACAGCACTGGTGTTCCGGCCGAAGCAGCAGAACACCAAGGGACTGCAGAGCATGACGCAGTTCGGTCGCGCACTGTGTGAGCTCAACACGCTACACGCCTGAGCTTGCAGTATCACCGTGGCTCGGACTCCAGACCATACTCTTCAGTATCAGCGAGACCTTACCGTTCCCGTTCTGGTCAAGGAGGCACGACGCCTGGCAGAGGGGGCGGATCAGCCAGAATTTCTCTTCACTCGTCATCCCGACCAGCGCCATCGAGAAGATTAATTTGGGCTTGTGAGCTTAGGCACGTGTTGCTGGGATCCCGAAGCACAGCGACTCCAGACCAACTGCCACGTGGAACTCAGCCCATCGTAGTGAACAGCGTCCATTCGGCAGCAACGCTCTTCTTTAAGCGATTCCGCTCTACACCCTCTCGTGCGAAGAGTGATTCACATCTTGAAAACTCGCGGAGATGTCCGTCAGTCTTGTCCCATGAGGAAGTAGGATGAGATTGTACAGCGGAGGAGTACAGCTTACCTATGAGCGAGACCGTTCAGGAAAGAGTTCTTCGAGTAATCGCGACAAAGCAGCAACTGCCTCTGGAGTCCGTACGACCAGACAGTACATTTGAGGAACTTGGCATAGATTCGCTCGATCGCCTCAACATCCTCTTCGATCTCGAGGGAGAATTCGACATCGCGATTAACGATGAAGAGGCCAAGAAGGTTACGAATATGCAGGAAATGGTAGTTGGGATCGAGCATATGCTGGCCGCAAAAGAACAAAAGAACCAGATCTCATCCGAAGCTTCATGACACAACAGCGAGTTGTTCTCACAGGCATGGGCGTCGTAAGCGCGTTGGGCCCGGACCAGAGTGCGTTCTGGAACGCTCTTGAAGCAGGCAGATCTGCCATCGGCCCAATTACCTCGGTAGATGCAACCCAATTGAGGTTCAGTCATGCCGCGGAAATACATGGGTACGATCCAGAGCAGCACTTTTCTTCAAAGGAACTCGCCTTCCTCGACCGCTTCGCACAGTTCGCACTGATCGCCGCAGAAGAAGCAGTCCAGCAGGCGGGCATCGAGTGGACAGAGGACCTTCGGGAAAAGACCGCGATTGTGACAGGTTCTTGCCTGGGCGGACGCGGCGCGGAAGAAGCAGGATATTGGGAGCTCTTCCACCATAACCGCACGCGCGTGCACCCGCTCACGATACCCCTCAGCATGAGCAATGCCGGTGCCAGCCATATCTCGATGCGTTACACCGTCGCAGGCCCGACGTACACGGTTTCCACTGCCTGCTCTTCTGCGGCACACGCTATTGGACAGGCTTTCGCGATGGTGCGTTCCGGTGCGGTGCCGATGGCAATTGCCGGTGGTAGTGAAGCCCCGATGTTCCTAGGCGGACTGAAGGCGTGGGAAGCGATGCGCGTGATGAGCAAAGACACCTGCCGCCCCTTCTCCGCGGACCGTTCCGGACTGGTGCTTGGCGAAGGTGGCGCGATGCTGGTAATGGAACCATTGGACGCTGCACTGGCGCGTGGTGCCAGGCCGATCGCAGAGATCGTTGGTTTTGGGATGTCCTCCGATGCGAGCCATCTCACGCAACCATCGCCTCAGGGTGCCGCCCTGGCTATGCGACGAGCGATCCGCGATTCAGGTCTTGCCGACGAGCAGTTCGGCTACATCAATGCACATGGAACAGCGACACAAGCCAACGATCGCAGCGAAACAAGTGGAATCAAACAGGCGTTCGGCAGTTTGAGTGACAAACTGCTGGTAAGTTCGACCAAGTCAATGCACGGCCACGCACTGGGGGCCGCCGGCGCGCTGGAAGCTGTTGCGTGTGCTCTGTCCCTACGCAATGGATTGCTGCCACCGACCGCAAACTTCACCAAATTTGATCCTGAGTGCGATCTCGACGTGATCCCGAACGAAGCGAGACATGTATCTGTTGAAGCCTGTCTGTCCAATTCCTTTGCTTTCGGCGGACTGAATGCCGTTCTGGCCTTTCGGGCGTATCCATAGTCGCGGTTCACTCCGCTCTACGCCGATCTATACGGCCATCCCGCAGCCATCTCACCGAGCGACTAATCCCTTCTTCGATGCCGACCGTCGGAACGAATCCAAAAGCATTCCTTGCCTTTCGATTCGGAAATTCCTGGTCACGCCCGAGAAGATACACCGCGTGTCGGGTCAGCAAGGGCTTTCCAGGAATTCCGAGGCGGTGCGGCGTTTCCAGGACGCGTGCGATTGATATGGCTGCCCGGAAAGAAAGATCAATCCACGGTGGCTTTGTTCCAAGCTGTGCGGCGAACTGTTCCAGGTAGTTCTTCCACGTTGCACCCGTGCCGTCCGCGACGTTGAAGGCCTCCTCCAGCGTCGCCGGGCTCTGCGAAGCAGCCAGCATGGCTTCTACCACGTTGTCAACATACGTGAAGCCCCCAGTTGCCGAACCTCCATTGATGTACGCCATGAGTCGTTGCTTGAGCAAGGCAGCCATATCGGTCGTGAAGTCTTTTCCACGCGGCCCATAGATCGTACCGGGCCGAACGATGGTGAAGGGCAGTCCCTGCTCCCGGCCAGCCGACCACACTGCTCTCTCACCCTGCAGCTTGGTGCGGTTGTAAGGTAATGCGGTCTCCACCGGCGCTTGCGTTTCATCGCACGGAGTCTCTGGATAGCCGTAGACATCCGTCGTGCTCACATGCAGGAAGCGTTCAAATTTTGGAAGCTGGACCGCGGCATGTACCAGGCTCTGTGTCCCGAGAACGTTCGCCTCGAAGTAGGTCTTCTCGGGCGCCCAGTCGGTAGAACAGGCCGCGCAATGAAAGATGTGCGTTGCACCGTGAAGCGCTTCCGTCACGGCTACTTGGTCCAGTAAGTCTCCTCGAACGATACGGACGGAAGTTTGCTTCAGGTGCCGAATCTCAGAATTTGGCCGAATGAGCGCGACCACCTCGACGCCAAGGGCATCGAGCATTTGGCAGAGGCGACCACCAAGAAATCCGCTTGCTCCAGTAACCGTGGCTCGCAGCGCTACTCCTCCGCTATCTGCCGAAACACGTCCAGAACGAAGGTCAGTTGTTCAAGAGTATGCGCTGCGGTTACGCATAACCTTAACCTGGCCAAGCCCTGCGCCACAGCTGGGAACATGACAGGCGCGGCAATGATGCCGTAATTTCGGAGCTTTCTGGCGAAGAGGGCTGTTGTCGCTTCGTCCCTCAGAATCACGGGAATCACCGCGGTCTGCGACAGACCGGTGTCGTAGCCGAGTTGCTGGAGACCTTTGCGAAGAAAGTCAGAATTGCGCCGAAGCACACTCACTCGCTCGGGCTCGTCATGAAGAATGGAAAGCGCCATCGAGATTGCGGCCACTGACGAAGCTGCCATCGCAGCCGAGAAGATGTAGGGCGAGGACGCATGTTGCAGGTAGATCGCAACCTCCTGCGATACAGCGACAAAGCCGCCACTTGCCGGAATCGACTTCGCGAGGGAGCCGGTCCAGATGTCGATGTCCCCGGTGAGAACACCGAAGTGCTCATCGGTGCCACGGCCGGTGCGACCAAGGACGCCGGATGCATGCGCCTCGTCGATCATGAGGAAGAAACCAAACTCTTTCTTGAGACTGATCAAGTCTGGCAGACAGCAGATGTCGCCATCCATCGAAAACACACCATCCGAGATCACCAGAGTCCGGTTTGTTGACGACGCTTTGCTCAGCTCATCACGCAGGGATTGCGGATTGTTATGACGAAACCGCTGCAACTGGACACCTGCCATCCGGCAAGCGTCCAGCAGACTACGGTGACAGAGCTCATCGATAATCACGCGGTCAGATGGGCCGAATAATCCATAGATCACCGCAAGATTCGCAAGGTAGCCAGAGCTTACGGTGAGCGCGTCTTGTGTTCCCTTGAATGCCGCCAATTTCGCTTCCATCTTGCGATGAATATCGAGCGTTCCTGTAAGCAGCCGAGCGCCACTCGTGCTTGTGCCGTACTGATTGACCGCTTCGATTGCAGCTTGATCGATTCGCGCATCCCCAATGAGTCCCAAGTAGTCGTAGGACGACATCATCAACATCTGGTGCCCGTCCGCGGTCACATAGGGACCCGCTTTTGCCTGTAGCGGCATATGGAACGGATAGGCATCGGAGGCGACCGCAAGGGCAGTACCCTCGAAAATGCGGCGGGCGCGTGCGTCCAAGAGGTCTGTTTTTTTGAAGCTCCATGAGCGGCTCGCTGCAAAGTAGTCCCCGAACATCTCTCCGGAAGAGGAAGGAAAATCACGTTTCTCTTGTGTGATTGGGAAGGTGGTCAGCGGGAAGTCCATTTCAGTAATCTTAAGCGTTCACCACATTCGATCGACGAGAAGCTTTCTAAACCCCTGATTATGAGGTTGTTAGATTGCGAGTTCGCTTGTCGTGGAGTGTCGTTTCGGGGCCGGAAGTTGGGTTCTGGCACACATTTGGTGAAGCAGCCGCGCGGGTCCGCGGAAGCTTGCCCGGCAGCACGATCAGGCAGCGCGCAGGACGCGCAGCTTTAGCAGGTCGAAGCCGGCTCGGCCATACATCTGTCGATTGAGCAGCTTCAAGCGGTGGATCTGTCCTTCTACCATGCCGTTACTCCAGGGCAGTTCCAGCGCCGCCAGGACTGCCTTCTGATCTCTCAGAAAGTCGTCTAGCGAAGGGGCCAGTGGTGAAGTATCAGCTTTCTCCAGCCATTGCGGCCATGCAACAGCATTGTGAGTGCGGATCATCTCGAAGAGCTCACGCGCAACGTGGCCGAGCGAGGCGATCTCTGGAGACTGCCGGTACAGCTTCTTCAGGTAGCGATGCCGTATGGATCAGCCCTCAGCATCAGCCATGCAACCCGCTGCGGTGAGACAGGTGCGGATCGCTTCTACGGTACTTGCGTCCTCGCATCCTTCGGCGAACCGAAGCGCTGCCGCAACCAGTGGCGCATTGCGGAGGCCTGCCCTTCGAAGCCCATCCTTTGCACCTCCCGCCAGAGCCGCGTTATCTGCCGGCAGCTTTCGGCGTAGCGCTTTTCCAGGTAGGGTCCATATTCGTCGACAATGCTCGGGTAGACGCGCTGCTTGCGCTCCGGGATGACGCCATACGAGAGCCAGCGCTGCACGGTGCGGAGCGGAAGGCTCATGTGCCGCGCGGCTTCGGATCGATTCATCCCGCTGTCTATGAGTGTGATCAGCTCCCGATGGCGTGCGAGGCGCCGTTCCCGGTTCTGCTGCTTGCAGGCAAGTGCTTTTGTGAGCCGCCTCGGTTCTACGCTCCCTATCGGCTGCGTTTTGGACCCTCGTGCTGTTCTCTCTGCGACTTCACGCACTCGCCTTGAGGCTGTACGGATGCGTGACGAAGCATGGCGTGATGCGCACCGCGATGACCCTAGCTACAGCTCTTCCGGTCCGGTTCCGCTCTCTCCTACTTATTTTCAGGTTTTGAAGTGCGAGGCGAAACTGAGGCTGATCACTGATCCTACGAGCCTGATCCTCTCCGAGGTTCGCGGCGAGTGGCCTGACATCGACCTGGACCTGCCTTCCGGTGACGACCGAGCGCGCGATCCAGTACGTCTACCAACGCTACGGCCAGCTCAGTGCGGCCATGTGTGCCAACGTCATCACTTATCGCGGCCGTTCCGCAGCACGCGAGGTCGGCAAGTCTCTCAGCTTCGATGCCGACGCCCAAATCGCGTGGATCAAATCGCACCGTGACCGATTCGCCTGTATACGCGGCAAGAACAGGGGAGAGGTAACGCAGACGCAGAAAGTGAACTCTGCCGGGGCGAACCTTGCGCTCCTTCGCCTCGTGCACCAGCAGCAGATCGAGACGTTCCAGCGAGTCCGGCATGCGTGGCAGGAAACCGCCTTTCTCTCAGCGCTGGACAGGCGAAAGCTCGTCCTCGGCTCTGGCCTGGAAGATAGGTATGAAGCAGGAACGACTTGACTAAAGTATCGAGAGCTTCAAGAGAAAGGCTCGGTTTCCTGCGGATCTTGCCGATGTAACCATCCAGCGATAAGGGCGGGCTACTAAGCCCACTCTACCTATTCATTTACGGAAATTAAGTGGTGAGAGCTCTGGGGCTCGAACCCAGGACCAGCGCCTTAAAAGGGCGATGCTCTACCAACTGAGCTAAGCTCTCACACGATGCCGGCACAATCGACGCCAGCCCTGAAGGATGTCTTCACCAGCATATCGCATCGGCCACGTCCTTCTCACGGCGTGGCGCTATGTGCCATTACTAGCTGGTCGGCTTGTCGGGCGCGGGCAAAGAGGTGCAGAAGTCGCGCTCGAAACGATGCTGGTAGCTGCCAACCAGATCTCGAACACGGTCTGCCGATGGCGACAGCACAATCAACCCTGCGTGATGCTTCTGCTTGATGCGGAAAACCACCTCGGGATCGTGGTAGGCACTCAGGTCCGGCGCCTCCTGCTTGGCAAGGCAAATAACCGAACCCGCGTACTGCTCGCGCAAATTCGTCAGGTGGTAGTCCTCTCCGCGTAGCATGGCAACTTCGATGCGCGCCCACTCCATCCACGGATTCACGCCAGTCGAAAACTCGATCAGCTCCGCAATGAAGGCACCGCCCACCCGTGCCGCCGTTTCCAGAAAATACAGGTTCCCGCTTTCGCTCCGAATGAACTCCGAATGAGTCACGCCGCTGACCATGCCCAACGCAGGCAGCAGCTTGGCATCGGCCGCTCGCAGATCGCGCGCTTCCATGCTGCTGCGCGCCACAGTCTGCGTGGTGAACACACCGCCCTTGTGCATCAGGGACATCGGCGGGGTACCGTACCGGTGCACCGCCTGCGCCAGCAGGTTGCGGCTCCAGCAGATTGAATCGACGTGGTACACCTCGCCGGGAATAAAACATTCCAGCAGGAACTTGGTCTGTTCTTCGCCCAGCTCCTCCAGGTTGCGCCACAGTTCGCCCGCAGTCTGAATTACGCGGATGCCCACTGCCGAGGCACTTGTCCTCGGCTTCAGCAGCCACGGCCCGCGCGTGTTTTCCAGAAAGACACGCAGATCGTCGTAGTTCAGTACCGGCGAGAACGGCGGCACCAGCAGTCCGGCACGTTGTGCGGCAAAGCGCATCGCCAGCTTGTCGCGGAAGTTGCGTGTGGTCGTCTGGCCCATGCCGGGCAGACGCAGCTCCTCGCGGACCAGCGCCGCGGCTTCCAGATCAAACTCATCCAGCGGCACCACGCGATCGATGTGCAAGTGACGCGCCAGGTATTGCACACGGCGCAACACCTCCGCCGGGCTCGCCTCGTCGCTCATCGTGTGCATCTCGTACAACGCATCGCGAGGCCAGTTTCCATCGCGCAGCCGCTCCGCCGTCAGCAGAACGACACTGCAACCCTTGGCGGCAGCGGTCCGTAGAAACGCCTGGCCCTTCTCATAACTCGCGATGCACAGCATCACCGGTTTGCGATCGGTCACGCGCTCACTCCTGCGGTCAATTTGCGCACGATGTTTGTCGTTGAAAAGCCCGCGACGGTAGGCACAATCTGAACGCGGCCACCATACCCTGCCACGACCTCGTGTCCCACGACCGTCTGCACGGTGTAGTCTCCACCCTTTACAAGAACGTCGGGCCGCAAGATCTCAATCAGGTTCAGTGGCGTCGGCTCGTCGAACAGGGTTACCAGGTCCACCGCAGCCAGCGCGGCCATCACCTTCGCGCGCTCGTTCTCGCCAACAATCGGGCGGCTCGGTCCCTTCAGCCTGGAAACAGACGCGTCCGTATTCAATGCAACGACCAGCTTGCTGCCGAAGCGGTGGCAATCTTCCAGCAACGTGATATGACCCACATGCAGCAGGTCAAAGCAGCCATTGGTGAACACAATCGTCTCACCCGCGGCACGCCACTCCTCCACACGCGCCCTGGCGCGCTCACGCGCAAGCACCTTCTCGTTGGAGGACACAGTAGGCGACTGCGTGAGTTGGCTGACCAGTTCGCCCGCGTGGACAGGAACCGTGCCAAGCTTGCCAACTACAATACCAGCTGCCAAATTTGCCAGCTCTACCGCGGCCGGCAAGCCTAAACCCGCGGCCAGGCTTGCAGCCAACGTCGCAATCACGGTGTCGCCCGCGCCGGAAACGTCGTACACCTCTCGCGCCTTTGCCGGCGAGACGAAATCGGGCTGCTCCCGCTGCAACACGCGGATGCCGCGCTCGCTCATCGTCACGGTCAGAAACTCGATGTCAAGCTGCTGCAGAAGTTCGTGCGCCGCAGCCAGCAGCGCCTCCGTCTGATGCGCAGCGACGCCGGTCGCCATGGAAAGTTCCGCTAGATTGGGGCAGATCGTCGTGCTTCCACGGTAGCGCCCCAGGTCGCGCGTCTTCGGGTCGACCAGCACGGGAATGCCCCTGCGCCTTGCAGCCCCAATCACGGCACGGCAGACCTGCGGCGAAAGCGTGCCCTTCGCGTAATCCGAAAGCACGACCGCATGCATGCCGGCGACAGCACCTGCCGCGCGCTCCACCAGCGCGTCATCTTCGTGCTGCGGCGGCGCTTCCCTGGTCTCCACGTCCAGGCGAAGCAGTTGCTGGGTGCGGCTGACCACGCGCGTTTTGGTGATCGTCGCCGCCGCAGACGCAATGACATTCTCGGCATGGACGCCCGCTTCTTGCACAAGCTGTCGCAATTCAGCACCCGCAGCATCCACCCCAAGCCGTCCACACAGCGAAGTCTGCAAGCCAAGACCCGCCAGGTTCATCGCCACATTGGCGGCGCCACCAGGCCGGCTATACTCGCGCACCTGCCGCAACACGGGCACCGGCGCCTCGGGCGATATGCGCTCCACATCGCCTTCCACGTAGCGGTCCAGCATCAGGTCGCCCACCACAAGCACCCGCAGCGAACGGAATCCGTGCTCCAACAACTCCAGCACCCTTGCAACTTCCGGCAACATGCCTACGCGGCTCCTTCTAACAGATCATGCAATGCGGTCAGCACCTCTGGAACGGTAATGGAGAGCAGGCATTTCTTTCGCTGCGCGATGCAGGTCTCCAGCCCGCAACCCCAGCAGTCCACCCGATGGTAGAGCACGCGCGAGGGCGTGCCGTACGGAAACCAGGTGCGCGGCTGGTTGCGTGCGGAAAAAACTGCGATCACGGGCACTCCCATCGCGGCGGCAAGGTGCATCGGACCGCTGTCATGCCCCAGGAACGCACGCGCGTTCGAAAAGGCTGCCGCCGTCTCGCGTGGAGAAAGCGCACCGCACACGTTCAGCGCCGGGCCCGCTTCGGCAACGTCCCTCCATGCGGCCGCGACCGTTTCGCTGCTCTCCCGCTCTTCCGGCGCACCGGCCAGCAGCAGACCATAGCCGGGGTGCTGCTTCGCGACCTCACGCAACAACTCGGCCCAGTTGCGAACGCCCCAATCCTTTGCCTGCACCTTGGTCCCGATGCTCGCCGCGAAGAAGGGCCGCTCGCGAAGCGGCGCTCGCACCGCATCGGCACGGTCCCGCTCCGCATTCGTCAGCCGCAAGTCCCAGGCCGCCCGGCTGCCCGCGTCCATTGACCCCAAATCGGCAAGACTTCGCAGCAACCGCTCCACCTCGGGCTCCCATGACCCGTCCGGCATGCGGTGCGCCTCTGTCTCGCTACCTGCGGCAACGCCCACGATCCGCCTGGCCCCGGTCAGCCGCAAAAAGCGGCGGTCGCGCAAGCTGCGTTGCGCGTTCGTTTCGGCCTTTAGATAAATCGCCACCTCCGGGCGAAACCGCCGCAGACGCAACAACAGCGCCAGCAGCCGCAATGGATTCCGAGTGCCCACCGGGTAGCTCTCGTAACGGTGGATCAGCCCCGAATCGCCCAGCACAGCCGCTGCTGCTGGCGCGCGCGACGTAACGGGAATGTTGGTCAGCAGCCGGCGCTCCGCCTTCGGAAACGCCTGCTCGATCAGGTGAAAGCTGGGCAGCGCGACCAGCGTGTCCCCCAGGCTGCCCAGCCGGAAGACAAGCACCCGCCGCACATCCGCATCGACGCGTAAAGCAGCATCGTGCGCAGGCTTTGCCGCTGACCCCCGCGCGGAACGACGTTCTGGCTCAGCCGGCTGCGTACCCTCACGCTGCGCATCGTCACCCTGCGCGTCTACACTCATCAGGGACATGCTACAAGAGGGGCAGACAAGAGAATTGGAGCAGGCGTGCGCTCAGGCATCCGCCACCACCGCTGCCCTGAATCGAGCCACGGCTCGCTGGCACCAGGAAAAGCCGGCCCCTCAGGGCGAACTCTTCGATCTTCACCTTGCCAACTTTGAGCTCTGGCATCTGGAAGACCAGGCCCGCGATCTCACAAGCGGCGACGCGGCCGTCGCGGCAACGAAGCGCGCCATCGACGAGGTGAATCAGCGCCGCAACGACACCGCGGAACGGATCGACGACGCGCTCCTGCAGGCACTCGCAGGTCGCAATCTGCCGGCGGCCGGCGCGCCCCTGCACTCGGAAACGCCCGGCCAGATACTCGACCGCCTGTCCATTCTGTCGCTCAAGCTGTTTCACACGGCCTTTGAGGCACAGCGCGAGGACACCGATGCCGCGCATCGCGAGCAGAACGGGCTCCGGCTCGCGGCGCTCCGCGAACAGCAGAATGACCTGGCGGGCTGTCTCGCCGCCCTGTGGGCGGCCATTCTGAACGGCGAACGACGCTTTAAACGCTACCGCCAGATGAAGATGTACAACGATCCTTCGCTCAACCCCGTACTTTATTCTGCCGAAAGACAGCAGCAGCAGATTTCCCGTTAGCTTTTGCCGTCTAAGCGTGTCGCCTTGACCGCTTGACGCCGCTTGCGTATAACGCTGAGACGGGCGCGACATTCCATTTCACGGCGGTTTCTCATCAGGAGACCCGCGCCTCCTAGGACACAAAGCTTATGGCACTGACGAAGACTCCGAACCAATCCGCTGGAAAAGCTGCAAAGAAGCCCAGGACTCTGGAAGGCGTCATCGCCGCCATTCCCGACCCGAAACGCGAGGCTGTCATGGCCGACTACCAGGCTGCGGTCACCCTCATGCAGCAGGGAAAATTCGGTGAAGCCCACCCGGCCATGGAAAGATTGCTGAAGCAGGCGCCGCCCGAACTGACAGACCGCATTCGGATGTACCTGGCCGCGTGTGTGGCGCAGTCCGCAAAGGGCGAACACCACTTCAGCAACGCCGAAGAGCAGTACGACTTCGCAATCAGCCTGCTGAACGACGGCCAGTACGAAGAAGCCCGTGAACACCTGACCGAGATCATTGCTGGTGATCCGAACGCCGATTACGGCTTCTACGGCCTGGCGGTTCTCGCCAGCATGACCGGTGACGCGGAAAGCTGCCTGGACAAGCTGGGTCAGGCCATCCGTCTAAAGGCGCAAAACCGCTTCCAGGCGCGGGCCGACTCCGATTTCCAGGGAATGAGCGACGACCCACGCTTCACCGAGCTGCTCTACCCGGACGCATGACACCGACCCATAATCATGTGCAGCACTGAGCGGCCGCTGCGTGTCGTTGCCATCGGCGGCGGCACCGGCCTGTCCACCCTGTTGCGCGGTCTCAAGCATTTCACGAAGCCGCTCGCGGCTGCCGCGACCGACACCGGCCCGACGCCCGCCTGCATCGCGCAGCTCACCGCCGTGGTCACCGTCACCGACGACGGCGGCTCCTCGGGGCGCCTGCGCCGCGATCTTCGCATGCTTCCGCCGGGCGACGTGCGCAACTGCATCGCCGCGCTCTCAGAAGACGAGTCGCTGCTTTCGCATCTCTTTCAGTTCCGTTTCCCGGAAGCGGAAGACGGACAGGAAACCGGCCTTGGCGGCCATTCCTTCGGCAATCTTTTCCTCGCTGCACTCACCCATATCACCGGCGACTTCTCGCAGGCCGTCCAGATGTCGTCGCAGGTGCTCGCCGCGCGCGGCCAGATCTTCCCTGCCACCAATACCGACGTCCATCTGTCCGCCGTCATGAACGACGGCACGATTGTTGAAGGTGAAACCAACATCACCGCCTCCCAGAAAACCATCCGCGAGCTGCACATGCGTCCCGCCGACGCGCCACCCATGCCACAGACGCTGCGCGCCATCGCGGAGGCAGACCTGATCACACTCGGCCCCGGCTCGCTCTACACCTCGCTCATCACCAACCTGCTGGTACACGGCATCCCGGAGGCGCTGGCCGCATCGCGCGCCACCCGCGTCTACATCTGCAACCTGATGACGCAGGCGAACGAGTCGCTCGGCCTGACCGCGTCGCAACATCTCAGCCGCATCCAGGACCACACCGGCGGCCGCATCTTCGACTACGCCCTGATTAACGACGCTCCTCTGTCGCCCGACCTGGTGGAACGATATGCGCGCGAGGGTCAGACCCCGATCCTGCCGGATTTGGAAGCTGTGCGCGCCCTCAACGTCACGCCCATCACCGGCAACTTCGTCCGCGAAGGCCAGGTGCTGCGTCATGACTACGACCGGCTCGCGGAAACCCTGATCGATCTCGGCGGCCGTGGGCGGCCCCGGTGAACGGTTCTGCAAACACCACGCCCGTGCTCCAGGGCTACGGCGTCCGGCTCATCCCGATCGCGCGCTCGCATGCATCGGCGCTCAGCGAGACGCACGATCCCTCGACCTGGCAGTGGATGTCTGAGTCCGGCGCAACCCCCGATCTGCTCGCGGCTTTCATCGACCGCGCACTCGCACAAGCAGATGCCGGCACCGCGCAAGTCTGGACGACGGCACTGCTGGGAGACGGCAACCCACGTATCGCAGGCTCCACGCGCCTCGCCGACTGGAACCAGCAACACCGCACCGGCGAAATCGGCTGGACGTGGATCGCGCCCGATCTGCGCGGCACCGGCTTCAACGTGCGCGTCAAGCTGCTCCAGCTTCGCCATTGCTTCGAAACCCTGCACCTGCGCCGCGTCGCCCTGAAGACGCATCACGCGAACCTGCGCTCGCAGCGCGCCATGGAAAAGATCGGCGCCACCTTTGAAGGTGTCTTCCGCAATCACCTCATCATGCCCGACGGCACCTCTCGCGACACCCACTGGTACAGCATTCTCGACCGCGAATGGCCCGCCGTCGAAGCCCGCCTGCTCGCCCGTATCGCCGCAGAACCTCTGCCCGTATAAGGGCATCGTCACGCACGACTAAACTAGAGCCATGGCAGAAATCCTCCTCGCCGCCGACAATCCCACCCTGGCGGCCACCGCAACTCCCGAACGCAACATTCGTAAAACCAACCTGCCCAACGGCCTGCTTGTCCTCACCGAATCAATGCCCCACATGCGCTCCGTCAGCATGGGCGTGTGGATCGGCACCGGCTCCCGCGACGAAGCCGCCGAGCAAAACGGCATCTCGCACTTTGTCGAACACATGGTCTTCAAAGGCACCACGACCCGAGACGCCAAACAGCTCGCCCGTGAGACCGACGCCATCGGCGGCAACCTCGACGCCTTTACTGGCAAGGAAACCGTCTGCTTCAACATCAAGGTGCTCGACGAAAACGTTCCACGCGCCATGGACATCCTCGCCGATCTTGTCCTGCACCCCACATTCGCGGCCGACGACGTCACCCGCGAACAGTCCGTCATCCTGGAAGAAATCAAAATGGACGAGGACAATCCCGACTACCTCGTTCATGAGCTGCACGTCGCCAACTTCTGGAAAGGCGACCCGCTCGCGCGTTCCATCCTCGGCACCGCCAAAACCGTCTCCTCCTTCGACGCCGACGCCGTCCGCGCCTTCCACACCGCGCGCTTCACGCCTGCCAACATGGTCTTCTCCGCCGCCGGCAATCTCGAGCACGACACCATGCTCGCCCTCATCGAACAACACTTCGGCGGCCTTCCGGCCAGCAGCTTCACCCACGAAGGCTTCCCCGCCCCGACCGCCACGCCGCATATCACCCTGCGCAACAAGAAATCACTCGAACAGGTCCAGCTCTGCCTCGGCGTTCCAGCGCCGCCCGTAGACTCACCCGACCGCTTCGTGCTCTATCTGCTCAACAACATCCTGGGCGGCGGCATGAGCTCGCGCCTCTTCCAGACGGTCCGCGAAGAGGCCGGCCTCGCCTACTCCATCTATTCCGAGCTTTCCCCCTTCCGCGACACCGGCGCGCTCAATATCTACGCCGGCACCTCCATCGAAAAAACACCGGAGATGATTGAACTCATACTCAAGGAACTGCGCCTGCTCAAGGACGAACCTGTCAGCGAAGAAGAGCTCACCCGCGCCAAGGACCAGTCCAAGGGCAACATCATCCTTGGCCTCGAAAGCTCCGCCTCGCGCATGTCCAACCTCGCGCGCCAGCAGATGTACTACGGCCGCTTCGTCACCACAGAAGAGATCACCCGCGAGGTCAACCGCGTCTCCGCCGCCGATCTCCAGCGCGTCGCCCGCGAACTCTTCCTTTCCGAGGAGATCTCACTGACACTCCTCGGCAATCTCGGCACCCTCAAGATCACCCGCGACCAACTCGCCTGCTAATGCACTGTTGAGGATCGCGTCACGACATTGTCATTTCGGCGGAAACCGTAGACATTGTCATTTCGACCGGAAGGCGAACAGCTTCATCGTTCGCCTGTAGTGGAGAAACCTGCATTTTTGGAACTCTCATGTGCCCCATCCTCGCGCGCTTTTTTGCGCGAAGAATGGGGTCTGACAGACTCCAATCGGCACGGACTGCAGCGCCGGCTTACCCCCGCCCCCGGAGAACTGCTACCCTTCACGAATCAAAGCTCCGGCCAGAACGTCACACCATACAGCCCGACTGAACCAAGGATAAGAACCATGCACCGCAACCTCGCCGACCGCCGTTCCGAACAGGGCTTCACGCTGATCGAACTCCTGATCGTCATGTCGATCATCATCATCATCGTCACGATTGCTCTGCCCAACATCACCCGGTATCGCCGCCAGGGTAACGAGACCTCCGCAGTCGGCTCCATCCGCGCTCTTGTCGCGGCGGAGTTGCAGTATTCGCAAACCTACCCGCAGAACGGCTACTCCTGTTCCATCGGCGCTCTGGGCGGCGAAAAAGGAACATCGCCCACACCCGCCGCGGCAGGCCTCATCCCTCCGGACCTGGCCACCGGCCAGAAGGCCGGCTACACCTTTGCCATCGTGAACTGCCCCAAGGTCACCATCAACAACCAGGACCAGTACACCGGATACCAGATCACCGCCGTGCCGCAGGCCATCGGCAAGACCGGCGACCGCGGCTTCTGCTCCGATGAGAACCAGCAGATTATGGTCGACCCCAAAGGCGGCACCTCCTGCTCCGTCCCACTGCAGTAAACCTCGGCTATTGAGCAGCAGTAGCACGCACATGCAACTCGACCTGGGCTTGGACCTGGGCCAACACAAAGTTGTCATTTCGACCGGAGCACCCACAGCTTCACCGTGGGTGCGGAGTGGAGAAACCTGCATCTTGCTTCGCTTCGCCAAGCTGGCTGTCATCTCTCGCATCTCATGTGCGCTCATGGCCCTGACATTCTTGGCGACGGCAACAACGTCGCGGGCACAGAGCCAGGACCCCCTCACGCTCGCCAAGCGCGTCGACGCCCACTACAACCACCTCTCCAGCCTGCGCGCCACCTACAGTGAGCGATACAGCGGCATGGGCCAGACCCGCGAAGAACACGGCACCCTCCTCCTGAAAAAACCCGGCCGCATGCGCTGGACCTACAACAGCGGCAAGCTCTTCGTGCTCGACGGCAAGTTCGCCACCAGCTACACCCCCGGCGATACCGAAGCCCAACGCATCCCCGCCAAACAGCTCGATGACCTCCGCTCCCCCCTGCGCTTCCTGCTCGGCCACACCGAACTCGAGAAAGAACTCGACCACCTCACCACCACGCCCTCCCCAGAGGGCACTACCCTCACCGGCACACCGCACTACCGCCTCACCCCCGGCACCGAACCCGAGCGCATCCAGGCAATCGCCGTCACTGTCGATTCCGCCACCGGCCAGATTCACGCCCTGCGCATTACCGAAATCGACGAGAGCACGACCGAGTTCCACTTCGCCGCCCAACAGGAAAACGCTCCCGTCACCGACGCCGACTTCCGCTTCCAGCCGCCCACCGGCGTGACCGTCGTCGACGGCCTCCCACCCTCCTAGCCGGAACCTCCGCACACTCCATGTGCCCCATTCTTCGCGTTCTCGCGCGAGGTGCTAGTTCGACAGAGCCAAACCCGACGCAAGCGCTTACCGGACCCGTTCTCCCGTCCGGCTTGCAATCCGGCTCAGAATCCCCTACAAACAGAACAGCGACCGAACCAGTCCGCATTCCACTCAGGACCCTCAGCTTGTGACCCGCCACCTTGCCGCGCTCTGCTTGACCCTTGCTGCCCTCGCCGCACCCGCCCTCCGCGCGCAGCCCGTCCCCGACCGCCAGCCCCCGCGCCGCCTGGTGCTTGAGGCTCTGGATCTGAACCGCGACGGTGAGCTTTCGCCCGACGAAATCCAAGCCGCTCCGCAAAGCCTGCTCACCCTGGACCGCAATCACGACGGGGAGCTCACCGCCGACGAGTACCTTCCGCAGCAACCCACCCGCGCCGGCCAGTCCGAACTTCAGCAGCGCCTCATGGCCCTTGACCGAAACGGCGACGGCGTACTCACGCCCGACGAGGTGCCCGAGCGCATGCAGCCGCTTTTTCAGCGCGCCGACACGGATCACGACGGGAAGCTCACCCCGGACGAGATCGCCGCGGTCTCCGCTTCGCAATCCAGCCCGCAGGGCCGACCCGTCGGCCGTAACGGTGCCGAAGGCATGGCCCGCCTCGACCCGATCCTCAATATCATCGACATCGACCACGATGGCACGCTCACCGCCGCCGAAATTGCCAGCGCCCCCGGAGCCCTGAAGTCCCTCGACACCAACGCCGATGGCACCCTCCAAGCCAATGAAATTCTCGTCCGCCAGCAGACGCCCGCCGAGCGCGCCGCGCATGTTCTCGACGAGTGGGACACCAACAAAGACGGCAGCCTGACCAAGGCAGAATGCCCCGACCGTCTGCAAACACAATTCCAGGCGATCGACACCAACCACGACGGCAAGCTGAACGCCGAAGAGCTCACCACCTTTTTCGCAACGCAGCCACAAGGCCGCAGCCCCGGCGCGCCCCGCAACGACGCGCCGTCCGCGCCCAGACTGCCGCCAGCCAGCGGCGGGACCGCCACACCCACCCAGCCCCGCTGAACTTCGCATCGACCACGGTGGAAGACAGTTAGGAAGGGCACAGCTTTGCTTGTGCCATAAAGCTGAGAAAACAAGGCTTCAGCCCCTGAGGTCATGTCTTCGTTGTAAGCAAAGTTACGTCCATCCAGGCAAGCAGCCACGAATGGGACATCCCAGACCCAAATAACGTGACCTTGAACAAACGAATGATCGGCCTCTCGTCCAACGACACGCCCAGGATCTCTATGCCACGCCCGCTTTCTCTCGCCCTCGCCGCCGTCTCTACCCTGCTCGCCGCTGCTCCTGCGCCCCTTACCGCCGCCGCACCGCAGCCTGCGTCTCAACACTCCGGCGTCTGGACGGCGCACCACGAGAACGTCCTCGGCACCTCGCTCGAACTCCGCGTCCGCGCCGCCTCGGATTCCGCAGCCCACCGCGCCGAACAGGCAGCACTTGCCGAGTTCGACCGCCAATCCAACATCCTCAGCGCCTGGAACCCGCAGAGCGAGTTCTCCCGTTGGCAGAGCACCCGCCGCAGCGCCGTCCCTGTCTCGCCCGAACTCCTCATGACCCTCGCCCGCTTCGACCACTGGCTACGCCAGACCGGCGGCCTGCTCAATGCCGCCGCTGCCGATGCAGCCCAACTTTGGCAGCACGCCGCCGCCACGGGCGAACGCCCCACCCCCGCCATCCTCGAAGCCAGCGCCGACCGCATGCGGCAGCCGCAATGGCAGCTGGACGCTTTCCACCGCACCGCGACCCGCCTCACCGCCTCGCCGCTCGTGCTCGCCAGCTTCACTAAATCCCGCATCACCGCCGCAGCAGCCGATGCCGCCCTCCGCGCCGGCGCGTCTGGCGTGATGCTTAACGTCGGCGGCGACATCGTCCTGCGCGGCGACATGGCGGAGCGTGTCAGCATCGCCGACCCCGCAGCCGACGCCGAAAATGATGCCCCGCTCGACACCGTCCTGCTACGCGATCGCGCCATTGCGACCAGCGGAGGCTACCGTCGCAGCGTCACCCTGGACAGCGAACAAATCTCGCACCTGATTGACCCGCGCACCGCGGAACCCGCCCGCGCCGTACTCTCTGCCACTGTGGTGGCACCGGACGCCGAGCAGGCCGGAGCCCTTGCCACCGCGCTCGCCATCGCCTCGCCCGCCGAGGCTCGTGCCCTCCTCTGTGACTCCCCGAGCGCCGACGCGCTCATCCTGTACCGCGGCGGCGAACGCCTGCAGACCCCGAACTGGGCGCGCCTTCAGGAGCCGCGCCTCGACCGCACCGTCTTCCGCGCTGCCGCAAACCGCCCCGCGTCGGCGCCGGCGGCCGCCGTCTGGAACCAAAATTACGACCTCACCATTAAGCTCAACCTTCCGCGCCTGGACGATCCGCGCTACCGCCGCCCTTATGTCGCCGTTTGGATCGAGGACGAAAACAAGTACCCCGTCCGCACAGTCGCACTCTGGTTTCAGAAGCCCAAATGGCTTGATGAACTCAAGACCTGGTACCGCGACGATCGTCTCCGCAACCTGACCGAGGGTACGGACCTTTCCAGAACCATCTCCTCCGCCACACGCGCACCCGGTGCGTACACCCTCAAGTGGGACGGCAAAGACAACGAAGGCAAGCTAGTCAAACCCGGCAAGTACACCGTCTGTGTCGAAGCAGCGCGCGAACACGGCGGCTACGGTCTGAGCCGCTACAAAATGGACTTCAACGGCACACCGCAGCAGACCACGCTACCCGCCCAGCCCGAAATTGGCACCGTCCAGCTCGACTATGCCAAACGCTAACGCAATGACACATGGCACCAGAGCAACCGCCACATGGCACCAGAGCAGCAGCTATCTTGCAACTCGCGAGTAAGCATTCGGTAACCTAAGCGTTGTCATTTCGACCGAAGCAGGACGGCTCTATCGTCCTGCGCAGTGGAGAAACCCGCATTTTGCCCGGCCCAGCACAATCCTCGAAGGTAGATCGCAAGGCTGTTCCTGCAAGCCAGCCGCGCAGCCGCTGGCGCAAACGGATCGCCGTGGCCTCACGCTGGCTCCACATCTACTTATCGATGGTCAGCTTCGGCGTGATCCTCTTCTTCAGCGCCACGGGTTTGACCCTGAATCATGCCGACAACCTCAGCGGCAAGGAACGCGTCACCCGCTACACCGGCGTCATCGCCGCCGCGGCAATGCAGCCGAATCCCGACCACACCGCCATCGCCGCCCAACTTCGCCGCGAGCACGGCATCCGCGGAGCCATGACCGATGTCCGCGACGACCCCGACCAGGTCACGCTTTCCTTCAAGGGCGCGGGCTATTCCGCAGATGCCTTCGTTGACCGGCCGCGCGGCACGTACCAGGTCATCGAAACACGCTTCGGTGCGGTCGCCGCCCTGAACGACCTGCACCGCGGCGCTGTCACCGGTAAAGGCTGGTCCTGGGTCATCGACGTCTCCGCCGTTTTTCTCGTTCTCGTCTCACTAACCGGCCTGTGCCTGCTCTTCTTCGTCTACAAGCGCCGCACATCCGGCCTGATCGTTTTGGTAATCGGCGCGGCGATTGCCGTGCTTATTGCCCACTTCATTGCGGCGTGAGCGTGCTTCGGGACAGATCTACACCGTAATCCTGCCGGAATCGCCGACGCTTGTCTTGTCAGCCCCGGTCACGCTCGCGATCGCCAGCTTTGCCAACCGCACAATGGTGCTGCGGTTCGCGTCCCAATACTCCGCCGAATCCACGGACACCTGGATCAACGCCGCGGCAGGATCGTCCTCGCCCTCCGGAAACCACGCCTTCGCCGCCGGCGTCCAGTGCTCGTGAATCTGGGCCCGGTCGCGCACGATGCTGGCACGCCCGCTTAACGCAATGTACTTTCCGTCTTTCGGCTCCGCGTAACTCACCAGCACCTCGCTGTCATGCCGGATCTCGTCCGTCTTTGACGAATCGATGCGCGTGATGAACCAGAGCGTGCCGTCAAACGGCCGGTCCGGGTTTGCCATCGGCCGTGCGCGTAGTGCGCCGTCCTCTGCGACCGTGGTCAGCATGGCGATGTGCACATCCTTGATTAGCTCGCGAACCTTTTCAATGCCTTCCGCGCCCGAGTAGTTCTTCTCTGCCATGGGTCTCCTCAGCTTTCCAACGCATTGGATGCAGCGAGCCGGGACCCCGTGTCGGCTGAAGGCAGCGCCCCGCGGAACTCGTTACGTTAGCGCTAACGGTCGCTGTGGCACCGTCTCTGTCGCCCGTAACCGTTCACATGCCCCTATTTGTGTGCTTGCCAATCGTTCTTCCGTGCGCTTAGTATCCGACTCGCATTCAGTTCAGCCATTTTCCTTGAGCGAGCCAGAGTGCCTGTTTTGAGCGATTTGCCTAGATCTCAAAGCGGTCGCAACACCGCCTGAACGGAGCCACCCAGATGTCCTGGTACGCATACTGCATCGCGGAACGAAGCGCATTCCCAGAGCTTCTCCGCCACCGCCGCCCCATGCCTCTCGAAGGCGTGTCCGGCCTTTTTGGTAACCAAACCTTTCTATTCCCTGCCAGCGATCTCGCCATTGTGGTGTCCGAGCACGACCTGGAAGACAACACCCGCGTCGCCACCCCAGACAACCCCGACAAGCCCCAGCACGACCACGCCCGCGTGATCGCCGAAACCTTCAAGCACTCGCCCGTGCTGCCCTTTCGCTTCGGCACCACCTTTGAGGATGACGACGCGCTCCGCCGCTCCATCCGCTCCAACCACCGCCACTTCACCGGCACCCTGGAGCGCCTGCGCGGCAAGTCCGAAATGCATTTGAAAGTGCTGGTCGACGACAACTGCGCTGCCGCGAAGTCAGGCTTGCGCCACTCGGCAACAGCCGGCAAGGAATACCTGTCGAGCCTCCGCGAGTCCGCCTCCGCGCAGCGTGAACGCCAGTCCCGCGCCCGCGCCCTGCAGGTGCAGATGCACCGCATGTTCCTGCCGCTCGAAGAAGAGGTCACCTGCAAACGCGCGGGTGAAGGCAAGATGCTGCTCGACATCGCCCACCTGATCGACTCCAAGTGCGTCGAGCGCTACCAGAACAAGTACTCCACCGCGACGAATGAGTTGAAGGGCTGCCGCATGCAGCTCAGCGGCCCCTGGCCGCCGTACCACTTCGTCCACCGCACGCACGCCCACGCCTAGCGCATCTCTGCAACCAAGAAAGGCCCGCTGACGTGGCGGGCCTTTCTGTTGATCTCTGCTCTCTACAGCCCCGGCCCAACCACACCGCGCCGGCTCAGCACCTTCGCCGCCCGCGCATGCTTCGCCGTCGAATCCACCTTGCTCCAGAATGCTGCGAAATAATCCACCGCACTGATAATCGACACGACCGTCATCCAGTAAATGGCAGCCACCGCGATCCAGTGCACCGGCAGCATGAACCACCCCGGCCCGTTGCCGCCCAGCAGGTTCGATCCCGGCCCAAACGTCCACTCCGAGTAGCCGCGGTCAAAGATGCACGCAACTACGCTCACAATCTGGATCACTGTTTTCAGCTTTCCAATCTCGCTCGCGTCGATCGTGAAGCCCTCGTTCGCCGCGATGGTTCGCAACCCGCTCACCAGGAACTCGCGGCCAATCACAATCACCGCGATCCACGGCTTCACGACTCCCGGGTCAAACGCGACCAGAACGATGTACGCCGAGGTGACCAGCAGTTTGTCCGCCAGCGGATCCAGCAGCATGCCCATGGTGGTGATCTGCCCACGTTTCCGCGCCAGGTAGCCATCCAGCCCGTCCGTAACGCTCGCGGCGATGAACAGCAGCGACGCGACCCACTCCTGTGCATGCCCGTGCAACGGCGAGCTTGCGGACAAGAGCCAGATCAGCAGTGGAACCACCGCAATCCGGCTGAGCGTCATGGAATTCGGAAGGTTCAAGGGACCGCACCCGCAGGTGCCCTCATTCTGTCATACTCTCGAACCCGCGGACACTGGCTGTTTCGGTGGCAGCCGGGTCCGCCGACAGGCCCGGCTGCCAGATTACTAGGCGTAAATGCCGCGCTGCTTGGTCGTGTACGCCACCCGATCAATCGCGAGCATATAGCTTGCGATCCGGTTGTTCACCTCATGCGACTCCGCATACCGGATCACATCGGTAAAGCTCGCCATCATGATGCGATCCAGCCGCTCGTTCACCTCATCCTCGGTCCAGAAATAGCCCATGCGGTCTTGCACCCACTCGAAGTAGCTCGCCGTCACGCCACCGGCATTCGCCAAGATGTCCGGCACCACAAACACACCGTTGCTCGCCAGGATTTCGTCCGCTTTCGGCGTTGTGGGACCGTTCGCGCCCTCGCACACAATCTTTGCGCGCACGCGGCCGGCGTTGCGGCTGGTCAGCACATTCTCTGTTGCCGCCGGAATCAGGATTTCGCACTCACTCGTGATCAGCTCGTCCGAGTTCGCCTCCTCAGCGCCCGCGAATCCGCGAATCGAACCCGTCCGCTTCCGGTGCTCAATCAGCGCCGGAATGTTAATCCCGACCGAGTTGTACAGGCCGCCATCCCACTCGGCGATGCCCACCACGCGGTAGCCCTTCTCCTGCAGCAGCAGCGCCGCGTTCGATCCCACGTTTCCGAAGCCCTGCACGATCACGCGGCATTCGCCCGGCGTCATGCCAAGGTAACGCAGGCTCTGGTCACACGCTACGCTTACGCCGCGGCCTGTCGCTGCCGTGCGGCCCCGAGAGCCGCCAATGTTGACCGGCTTGCCCGTGACCACGCTCGTCACGGTCTGCCGCACGTGCATGGAGTAGGTGTCCATGATCCACGCCATGGTTTGCTCGTTCGTGTTCATATCCGGCGCCGGCACATCCTTCTCCGGCCCGATGAACTCGATCAGTTCGCTCGTATACCGGCGCGTCATGCGCTCCAGTTCGCCCTGGCTCATGCGCTTCGGGTCACAGATCACGCCACCCTTCGCACCACCAAACGGGATATTGACTACCGCACACTTCCAGGTCATCCAGCTCGCCAGCGCACGCACCTCGTCCAGGCTCACGTCCGGCGCGTAGCGAATGCCGCCCTTTGCCGGCCCGCGAGCGATGGAGTGCTGCACCCGGTAACCCGTGAATACCTCGATTTTTCCGTCGTCCATCAGCACCGGAAAGTGCACGATGATCTCGCGCGACGGCTGCCGCAAAATTTTCCAAATGCCCTCATCCAGCCCAAGCTTCTGTGCCGCATAGTCGAAGCGCGCTGCCTGCGCCTCCCACGGGTTCAGCTCTTTGCTCATCGCTGCGCTTGCCACGCTTCCAGACGCCTGCAAGCTCTCGTTTTCCTCTGCCGTTAACTCCAGTTCCGCTACTGCCATACAACAACGCCTTGCCTTTCCTCACGGTCGGCCGCGCGTTTCCCAGTTCCAGGACGGCGGCACACTTTTCATCTGACGCGGAAAGCCACTCCTTGCTCCATGCATGGCGCATGAAAACAGGCGCATGCGCGGAGGCAGCCTACCGGACAAACCCGTCGAACATACGCCTTTGTGAACTGCATTGGCAATGGTGCATCGGTGTTAAGGAAGGGCCGTAGCAACCCGTCACGCGAGCGCGGGCTAATCCGCTCCGGGCAGAAACAGCGTGAACACCGTCCCATGCAGCGCCGCATCCTGCGTCGACCGCACCCGCAACTGTCCACGGTGCCGCTCCACAATACCCTTTGAGATCCAAAGCCCGAGACCGTTTCCGTTCAAACCCTTGGTCGTATAAAACGGCTCGAAGATCTTGCTCACCGTCTCCGGCGTCATCCCGTGACCGGTGTCCGCGATCGCGATTCACACGCCCGGCGTTCCCGTCCGCAGATCGCAGGCATCGTGCGCCCGCAACATCAAGCGGCCGCCGGTTCGCATCGCGTCAATCGCATTCGCGATCAAGTTGTTCAACACCTGCCGTATGTCGTTCTCGAAGCAAAGCATCTTCCGCGCGGTGCTATAGCCGGCTTCCACATGAACTCCGCTGTTGACCAGCCGCCCCGCATACAAGTTCAGGACGGGATCGACCAATTGCGCTGCCGTCACCGCCGTTGGGCTGTCCGCCTGCCGATGGAACCGCAGCGTCTGCGTCGCGATCTGCGATACACGGCCCAACTCATCCTGCGCCAGCCGTAAGTAGCTGGCAGTGTCTTCGCCCAGGCCGGGATCGGTCGCCGCCAGGTACAGCAGGTTGGTCACCGCCTCCAGCGGATTGTTGATCTCGTGCGAGATTGAAGACGCCAGCCGGCCCACCGCCGCCAGCTTCTCGCTTTGCACCAGCGCGGCCTCGGCGCGCCGCAGTTGCGTAATCTCCAGGATCGCCGCACTGATCGCGCGCACCGACCCGTCCTCACCGAACACCGGCGAGTAGTTCACGTTGAACGACCTCTGCTCTCCCGGACGGCTATGAAACTCCGTGGTAAACGTCTGGTCCCGCACGTACTCGCCCTGCGCGACCCTGGCGAACAATGCCGGAACCAGCTGCGTCGTCGCGATCTCCTGAAAGCGCCGGCCCAGAATCTCCGTTCGAGGCAAGCCGATGATCTCAGCCTGGCGCTCATTCACCTGCAAGTACCGGAACTCTTTCGGCTCAAACAGCGCCAGGCCCACCGGCGCGGTGTCGTACACCGCCTGCAGTTCACGGCGTTGCTGCTCCGTCTCGACGCGTTCGGCATGCAGCCGCTCGCGCGCAACCTTTCCATCGTGAATGTCGTTCGCGATGCCAACCCACAACGTGATCGCGCCGGCATCGTCGCGAAGAGGAACGGCCTGCAGCCGCCACCATCGCGAAGCCTGATCGGACCCGCGAATCAGACGCGCTTCGATGTCGTAGTGTTCGCCCGTCTGCACCGAGTGCATCCACACCTGCAGCACGCGGTCGCGATCTCTGGCGTCAAAGCCCTCCAGCCACTCCGGCCCATCCGTCACTTCAAACGTGCCCAGGTAGCTCAGAAAACGCTGGTTGGCATACGTGACCCGCCCGTCCGGAGCCCCCGTCCAGATCGCCTGCGGCCCCAGTTCCGTCAGGACGCGATACTTCTCTTCACTCGCCCGGATCGCGCGCTCGTCCCTTCTCTGCTGCGTCACATCGCGGACAAAGATCATGATGCCTTCGTCAGACGGCTGCACGGTGACTTCAATTTCCACGTTCAGCGGCTCGCCATAGACCCCCTCAAAGGTGGCGGACACACCATCATTCATCGCCGCGAAGTAATGCTTCACATAGGGCGAATCCGGATACACCAGGCCCGGAAACGCATGAAACGCACCCCGCCCAACCACATCCCCGACCGCCGCCACCAACTGCTTCGCGGCCGCGTTCACGAACGTAATGATCCAGTTGTGGTCGACGATGAACACACCGTCGGTCGTCGCCTCCAGGGCGGCGCGCATGCGTTGCGCTCCCTCATCTTTCTTCTGCGTTGCGCGCTTCAGCTCAGACACGTCGGCGTAGCTCACCGCAATGCCGTCACCGGCAGGGAACGCACGCATTTTGAGCCACAGGTCAAAAGGTTCGTAATAGACCTCGAACTCTTCCTGCACACGCTCTCTCATCACGCGGCGGTATTTGCGCTCGATCTCCGTGCCCAGCGTTGCCGGATACAGCTCCCAGTGCGTCGGCCCGTGCAGATCTTGCGGCCGGATGCGGCTGATGCGCCGGGCTTGCGCGTTCGCAAACACAATGCGATAGTCACGGTCCAGCAGGAGAAGGCCATCGGCAAGGGCATGCACCGCTTCGGCAAGGCTTTGACTCACATCAACGGGCATAACCGTGTCCGCGAAGCTCTCGCGGCTGGGAACCGGGGTGTCCATGTAAATGCAGTGTACTCACGACCCACGCGCACCGGGGTAACTCCTATAATCAAGCGATGTCGCGGACCGGCAGCAGCACCCACCAGCCATTTACAAAGCAGCAACAATGGCTGCTCCGGATCGTCCCGGGATTCGCCGCTTCCCTGATCCGGGTTCTCTGCGCCACGCTTCACTTTCAAGAGGTTCTCGCCCCCGGCGCTCACCCCGCCGACCGCGACCAAAGCGCCGGCCTTTATCCGTTCTGGCACAATTGCCTGCTGCTGGCCGCGTACCGCTATCGCAACCTCGGCATCCACATCCTCATCTCGCCCTCGTTCGATGGCGAACTGATCGCCCGCACCGTTGCCCGCCTCGGCTTCGTGCCGGTCCGCGGCTCCTCCTCACGCGGAGGCGCCGCCGGCCTGCTCAGCATCTCGCGCGCCCTTGCCGCCGGGCACAAGTGCGCCATCACCGCCGACGGCCCGCGCGGCCCCGCTTTCCTCAGCAAGCCGGGTGCCGCAGCTATCGCAACCAATGCCGCGCAACGCCGCTCCGCTTCGGGTTCCGATCCCATCCTGGTCAGCGCCTTCTACCTCCACCCGCACCGCGCCTGGCGACTCCGCTCCTGGGACGGCTTCCTCATTCCCAAACCGTTCAGCCTCGTGACCGTCGCCTGGCAGACACCTCTTCCCGCCACAGCGCCCGGCCTTCCGCAAGCACTGCAAGCCACCCTGGATGCCGCGAAACAGGCAGCGATCCGCTGACGCACGAAGAGTGACACACGGATGCTGACTTGCTGACTCGCTAACCTGCTGCTCTCATACATCAGTGCGCGTCACCGACTTTCACTTCGACCTTCCGCCGGAGCTCATCGCGAAACACCCACCCGCCGAACGCGACGGCGCCCGCATGCTCACCTTCGATCGCGCGACGGGCCAAACAGAAGACCGTCTCTTCCGCGACCTCCCATCGCTGCTCCAACCCGGCGACCTTGTCATCTTCAATAATTCTCGCGTTATCCCCGCACGCCTTTTCGGACGTCGCGCCGGCCTGCACACACAACCAAACTCGCCCGCGCCCACCGGCAGCGTTGAAGTCCTGCTCACCGCGCAACTCAACCAAACCGACTGGCGCACCCTCGTTAAACCCAGCCGCAAGGTCCAACCCGGCGAGACTCTCCTCTTCAGCGACAGCGAAGGCGAAACCGCCTTGACCGCGGAGGTGCTCGCTGCCGCCGATCGCGGCGAGCGCACTCTTCGCTTCGCTGCCACGCCCGACTTCTTCGCCCGCCTCGACACCCTCGGCCACATCCCGTTGCCACCCTACCTGCACCGCGCCGACACGCCACAGGACCGCGCCCGCTACCAAACCGTCTACGCCGACCCCGCCCAGCCGGGCTCCGCCGCCGCACCCACCGCCGGCCTCCACTTCACGCCGGCGGTTCTCGACCAGCTGCACCGCAAGGGCGTCGAAACAGCCCACATTACCCTCCACGTCGGCCTCGGCACCTTTCAGCCCGTCCACGTTGACGCGGTGGAGGACATCCGCCTTCATGCCGAGCACTACACCCTTCCCGCCGCGACGGCAGAGGCCATCAACCGGACCCGCCGCGAACACCGCCGCATCATCGCCGTCGGCACAACCACTGTCCGCACTCTCGAACACTGCGCCCGTGAAGCCATCGCGACCAGTTTCGCAACGCCTCCCTCACACCACGCAACGGACAATTGGCAACTCCAACCCCACTCCGGCAACACCAGCATCTTCCTGAAGCCTGGCGACAACTTCCACCTGATCGACGCCCTGCTCACCAACTTCCACCTGCCCGAATCCACGCTGCTGATGCTGGTCTGCGCCTTCGCCGCCCAAACATCCTCACCCGCCCACGGCATGGCAAGCGTCCTCGCCGCCTACCAACACGCCGTCGTCCACAAGTACCGCTTCTTCAGCTATGGCGATTGCATGTTTCTAAGCTGACCGCCTCCATCACCGATGCGTGCCCGTTCTTGGCGCCTTACTCTGCGCAAGAACGGATCACAGCAGTACCTAATGCGATGCTCGCGCACACGCGCGGCCCAAATTCCACGACCGGGCAAAAGCGTTCCCATCTCACGTGGGTACACGATGCACGCTTGTTCTCGGCTCGTCAGAGCGGCACCACTTCCCGGCGGAGAGGAACGCCATATCGCGCAAAAGCGAACAAAAGGCGAAATTGTCATCGCTCCCGCGCCTACAATCACCACACCAAGCGAGGTTCCCACATGCCAAAGCCCACCTTCGCCACGCAGCCCCGCACAGCACTGCCCGGCAGCCACAAAACCGCGCTTCCCGGCACTCAGGAAAGCCAGCCAGTTCATCCAAACGCGTCCGTCAACGTTTCTGTGCTGGTCCGCCGCAAGTCTCCGCTCGCCACGGACACCCTGGGTGAGAAGCGCTTGACTCGCGCCCAGTACCGGGCGAATCACGCCGCTGACCCTGCAGCGTTGAAAGCCGTGCTCGCGTTTGCAAAGGAGTTTGGCCTCACCTCAGAAATTGACCCGCCCCGCCGCGTCGTCAAGCTCTCCGGCACGGCATCGCAGATGGAAGAGGCCTTTGGCGTGAAGCTGAAGCGTCAAACTGGCCCGGACGGCGAAACCTACCGCGTTCGGCAGGGAGACATCTGCATTCCGGAATCGCTCTCTGGCTTAGTGGAAGCCGTGCTCGGGCTGGATAACCGGCCACAGGCAAAGCCGCACTTTCGTCTCGCAAAGAGTCCTGAAACACTGGGCGGCATCGTTCACCCGCACGCGGTTTCTGCCTCGTTCACACCGGTTCAGGTTGCGCAGCTCTATGGCCTGCCACCGGGCAGCAACGCCAACGGTCAAACCATCGCGATCATCGAACTTGGTGGCGGCTACAAGCCGGCCGACATCAAGGCTTACTTCAAGACAATCGGGGTGCCCGCGCCCACAGTCACCGCCGTCCTGGTGGATGGCGGCAAGAACAAGTCCGACGGTCCGAACGGCGCTGACGGCGAGGTGATGCTCGACATCGAGGTCGCCGCGGCAGTTGCACCTGGCGCGAAGATCGTTGTGTACTTCGCTCCCAACACCGACCAGGGTTTCATCGACGCCATTGCGACGGCTGTTCACGATAGCAAGAACAACCCCTCGATCATCTCCATTTCTTGGGGCGGCCCGGAAGACACTTGGACCGCGCAATCTCGCAACGCGCTGGACGCCGCCTGCCAGTCCGCCGCCGCGCTCGGCATCACCGTGCTCGCCGCCTCCGGCGACAACGGCTCCTCCGACGGCGAGACGGACAACCAGCCTCACGTCGACTTTCCCGCCTCCAGCCCGCACGTCCTGGCCTGCGGCGGCACCAAGCTGACCGGCTCCGGCACAACCATCCAGTCCGAAGTGGTCTGGAACGAAACCGCTGCCAACGAAGGCGCCACCGGCGGTGGCATTTCCTCCGTGTTTCCGCAGCCCTCGTGGCAGTCGAACATCGCCGCCACTAAGAAAGGCCGCGGCGTGCCCGACGTCAGCGGCAACGCGGACCCCACCACCGGTTACCAGGTCCGCGTCGACGGACAGAATTTTGTCATCGGCGGCACCAGCCCCGTCGCACCGCTCTGGGCCGGCCTGCTCGCCATCGTCAACGCGCAAAGCAAAACCACCGTTGGCTTCGTTCAGCGGAAGCTCTACGCCAGCAACGCCGCGTCCAGCTTCCGCGACATCACCGCCGGGAACAATGGCGCCTTCAAGGCCGCCAAGGGCTGGGACGCCTGCACCGGCCTCGGCACACCCAACATCCCCAACCTCATCACCCTGCTCGCCCAGGCCAACTCGAAGCCGCCGAAGCCATCAAAGCCGAAGAAGCCCAAGGCTGTCGTCGAAGCATAACGCGCGTCAACACGCAACCAAGTAATGTCATCCTGGGCATGAAGCACGCAGCGTCACCTGACCGTGAACAACGTAGTGCCACCCTGAGCCTGACGATGCAAGTGTCATCCTGAGCGTAGCGAAGGATCTGCTTTCGAGGCAGCGCCCTAACGCGCTCCGGCCAGCCGCAATGGCAACGTGAACAACGCTCGTATCAAATTGAATACGCCATCCACCGCAACCCCGACAATCCGGAATGGCAGCAACACAACCCACACCATCGGGTACAGCACAAGCGCGACCAGCGCCAGCGGCCAACAGACCACAAGCAGAATGCAGAACAGCAGAAACTTGATCATGGGAAGCCTCAGCATGAGATACGTCGCATTTGATTGCGCCGTTCCCCACCCTCAACCAGCTCCGCCGCGACACACAATCTAGGCCGTCGAAATCGCCTGGCCGTTCCCGGATTCAGCCTCGCGTTCCGGTGCGGGGCTGCTTGCCGCCTTCAGCACCTGCTTCGCACTCAGCTTCACGCACGTTCCATCCGTAAACCGGATCCAGACCATCGAATCGAAGTGGTTTACATCCAGAATCTCCGGCCCGAATTTCTCCTCATGCCCTGAACTCATCATGCACCTCCGTACGGTGCTGCTACCTGTATAGGATGCGTCGAATCGCGTTATTTGTGTCGCTCCTCGGCCTCCGAAAACGAAAACGACGCGACGGCTTGTCGTAGCCGCACATGCAGGCCATCGCTACTCACCACCTTGATAAGTAGCCATCCCTCAATGGCCGCCGCAGCCCTCCGGCATCTATCCTGAACACCTATGCCGGACACCACTACCAAGCCGCCCGTTTACCTGCTCGACAGCATGGCCTTCGTCTTTCGCGCCTACCACGCCATGCAGCGCTCGCGGCCCATGTCCACGCGCACCGGAATTCCGACCGCAGCGACGTATGTCTTCATCAACATGATCAACAAGCTGCGGCAGGACTTCCAGCCGAAGTACCTCGCCGCCATCTACGAGGGCGGAGCCCCGGTCCACCGCAACGAGCGCGCGGCCGAGATGAAGATCATCCAGAAGTTCAACATCAAAACCCAGCAGTTCGACAAGGTCGACTACGGCGGCTACAAGGCCACCCGCGCCGAAACGCCCGACGACCTCAAGCAGCAGCAGCCCTATATCCGCCGTGCGCTCGATGCCTTCCACATCCCCATCCTGAACTACGAGGGCTACGAGGCCGACGACGTCATCGGCACCCTTAGCTGCCGCCTCGCCGAGCAGGGCCACCACGTGTACATCGTCTCCTCCGACAAGGACATGATGCAGCTCGTCAATAACAACGTCAGCATCCTGAACCCGATGAAGGACAACCTCATCCTCGACCCCAGCGGCGTCGAACAGGCCCTCGGCGTCCGCCCCGAACAGGTCATCGACGTCATGGCCCTTCGCGGTGACTCCATCGACAACATTCCCGGCGCTCCCGGCATCGGCGACAAGGGCTCCGTCGACCTGATCCAGCAGTTCGGCACCGTCGAGGCCGCGCTCGACACCGCCCGCGACAACCCCGACAGCATCAAGGGCAAACGCCAGCGCGAGTCCCTCGCCAATAATCGCGAAGCCGTGCTCATCTCCAAGGAACTCGTCACCATCCACAAATCGCTGCCGGTCGAGTACACGCTCGACGCCATGCAGACCACCGAACCCGACCTCGCCGCAGTCCGCGCCCTCTACACCGAACTAGAATTCACGACCCTGCTCAAAGAACTCCCCGCCCCCGAAACCGCCCCCATCACCTACAACCTCAACCCCACCGCTGAAGACATCGCCACTCTCCTAACCGCCGCCCGTCAACAGCTCCCCGGTACGACCTCAGAAACGAGCACGGCAGGTGACGACGCAGGAAGTGCAAGCAGCGACACAAGCACCAGTGCCCCACCTTCGCCACAGGCCAAGCCGGGTTCCCGCGTACCGAAGAAGTCAGCGAAAACCACCTCCAACACCACCGCACAACTGTCATTTCGACCGGAGGACGAACAGCTTCACCGTTCGTCCGTAGTGGAGAAACCTGCTTCTCTCTTCGAAGCTCCACAGATGCAGCAGGAAGACGAAAACGTCAACCCTACTGCCGCAAACATCGCCGCCGCAACCGACCCGCTCTTCTACACCGGCCTCAACCTCGCCGGCCTTGCCATCTTCCTGCCCGAAGACCCGCAAGCCATCGCCGAAGAAACGACCCCCGAAGACGCCGACGCCGAGCCGGAAGAACCCGCCGACCTGCCCGCCAGCAACCTGAACCTCTTCGGCAACGCGAACGACGGCAGTGCCCCACCTTCGCCGCAGGCCAGGGTAGGTTCCGAGGCAGAGCCCTTCGCCCCGCCCACCACCGACCCACTCCTCATCGGCCTCGCCGCCACCGCAGACACCGCCATCCTCCTCGACCTTCATAGCGACCTCGCCGCCCCCATACGCGAAGCCCTCGCCGACCCAACCCTTCCCAAAATCCTCCACGACCTCAAATCCGTCCTCCGCACCCTCGCCCTCGCGCATCTCTCCCTCGCCGGTGTCCGCGACGACGTCATGCTCTACAGCTACCTCATCAACCCCACCCACCTCAGCCACACCCTGGCCGACGTCGCCGCCCGCTTTAACGACCGCGCGCTCACCGGCACCAACCGCGAAGCGACCAGCAAAAAAGCCAAGCCCGTCGAAAACCCCAACCGCCTCCCCGAGGCCGCCTCCGCCGTCCTCCAGCTCCAACGCACCCTCGGCCCCCAGGTCACCGAAGCCAGCCTCCGCGACACCTACACCACCATCGACCTACCGCTCGTCCCCGTCCTCCTCCGCATGGAACAGGCCGGCTGCCAGGTCGACACCGCGCTCCTCCGCAATCAGAACTCCCGCCTCGCCCTCATGATGGACGACCTCGCCAAACGCATCCACGAAATGGCCGGCGTCACCTTCAACATCAACTCCCCCAAGCAGCTCGGCGACGTCCTCTTCAACACCATGGGCCTGCCCAAGCCGCTCAAATACGGCAAGGGCAAAGTCGTGTCGACGGCCCAGGATGTGCTCGAAGAGCTCTCCGTCCACCATGAGGCCCCGCGCCTCGTCCTCGAGTACCGTCAACTGGCCAAGCTCCGCAGCAACTACACCGAGCAGCTCCCCCTGCTCGTGGACAAAGCCAGCCGCGTCCACACCACCTTCAACCAGGTCGCCACCTCCACCGGCCGCCTCTCCGCCACCAACCCCAACCTGCAAAACATTCCCGTCCGCACCGAGCTCGGCCGCGAAATCCGCGCCGCCTTCACCGCTCGCCCCGCGAAGTACAAGACTTCCGACGTCACCACAGATATGTCATTTCGACCGGAGGACGAACAGCTTCATCGTTCGTCCGCAGCGGAGAAACCTGCATCTCCAACGCGAGCGCGAAGCGCGAGCCCGAGTCTCACCCAGGACAACATCCTCCTAGCCGCCGACTACTCCCAGATCGAGCTCCGCCTCATGGCCCACTTCTCCCAGGACCCGCTGCTCGTCCACGCCTACCAGAACAACATCGACATACACACCCTCACCGCCTCCGAGGTCTTCGGCGTTCCCGAAGCCAACATGGACAAGGAGACCCGCGGCCGCGCTAAGGCCGTCAACTTCGGCATCGTCTACGGCATCAGCCCCTTCGGCCTCGCCGCCAACCTCGGCATCGATCAGAAGACCGCCAAGACCTACATCGAAACCTACTTCGACCGGTACGCGGGCGTCCGCACCTTTATCGAACGCACCCTGGCCGAAACCCGCGAATCCGGCAAGGTCTCTACCCTCTTCGGCCGGACCCGACCCATCCCGGACATCCACTCCCGCAACCCCAACGCACGTGGCTTCGCCGAACGCACCGCCGTCAACACACCGCTGCAGGGTACCGCCGCCGACATGATCAAGGTCGCCATGCTCCGCATCGACGCCCGACTCCGCGCCCGCAACCTCCAGACCGAAATGACCCTCCAGGTCCACGACGAACTCCTCTTCGACGCCCCGCCGGACGAAGTCAAAGAAGTCACCGCCCTCGTCAAACACGAAATGGAGAGCGTCATCACCCTCTCCATCCCCATCGTCGCCGAAGTAGGCCAAGGCCCCAACTGGCGCGACGCCAAGTGAGTCCACTCCTTCGTGTCGTTATGGACACCAGCGTCCTCGTCTCTGCCTTGCGCAGCAGACTCGGCGCGAGCTTCCGCCTCCTCGAACTCGTCAGGGATGGTCGCGTTCAACTCGTCGCCTCCACCGCGCTCATGCTCGAATATGAGAGCGTCATCACCCGGCCCGAACACACGGTGTCTCTCGGATGCTCCCCAGAGCAGAATCTTGCAGATTTGAGCAATCTGCTGTTGCAGGTAGAACCCGTGGAGATCACCGCGCGGCTCCGCCCGGCACTGCGCGATCCAGACGACGACCATGTTTTGGAGGCAGCGGTCAGCGCAGGAGCCTTCGCCATCGTCACGCACAACCTCCGCGACTTCCTGCCGGAAGCATCGCTCTACGGCATGCGCGTGGAGCGACCGGGGGCTATCATCAGGTTGGAGGCTGGCCTATGAGTTCGTCCATCGTTTCCGTGGAACTTCCCGAGCCGCTGCTCAGCTTTGCAGCAGCGGAGGCGCAGCGCCATGGCACCTCCGTTGGCGAATGGCTGCGGGACGAAGTGGCTGACCGCCTCAAAGCGCGAACGGCAACGGAAGAATTCTTTCGCGTTCGCCGTGAGCGAGCCGCCGCAGGCTCCGGTCAGAACCTCTTGGATCGCATTCCGGCCCACCCTCCCGACTTGGGCGACGAATTGGAATAACATTCCGCGAGTCGCAATCCTGGCGGAAGCGCCGCACCCCAATCAAGGTCGCCATGCTCCGCATCGACGCCGCCCTCCGCGCCCGCAACGCGCCCGCAACCTCCAGACGGAGATGACCCTTCAGGTCCACGACGAACTCCTCTTCGACGCCCCACCCACCGAAGTCGAAGAAGTCACGGCCCTCGTCAAACACGAAATGGAGAGCGTCATCACCCTCTCCATCCCCATCGTCGCCGAAGTAGGCCAAGGCCCCAACTGGCGCGACGCCAACTAAGTCGCGCAGGTTTGGCTGCTTACTCCACCGTGGGTTTACCAACCGTGTTTGCTTCCGTCATGGCCTTCGGGACTGCAGCACAAAGTTTCGCTTCAGTATCCGCGTTTAGCTTGCCGGTGCCGCAAAGGTTATTCGCCACTTTGGCGGTGTTTGCTCCGTCGCCGGTAACATATGGTGTGAAATCGCCTGTGGTCATGTATTCATGATCGTTGCTGTCCGGATCCGGAAACCAGAACACACAGCGGACAACATCGTTCGGGTGCTTTTTGTTCGGCTTAGAACACTGAGGCGCGAAAAGCACTTGAGTGTTCGACTGCACCTTGTCGAGAAACCATTTGTTATGCACCGTTGGTGCAACCTGATATCTCGGCGTTGCCATTGCAGCAAGAAAGGTAGCTCCTTTATTCACGGGAGCTTCCACTCGGTAGTCACCTGTCTCGGTGTGCAGGAAATGCATACCTTGTCCACCTTGATCGAGCTTCGCGTCTGTTGATGTGTGGGAAGTTGTAAGGTCAGTACCAGTATGCAAACGAATGGTTTGATCCAAAACAGCGACCTTGTAATCTGAAGCATGCTTATAAGTTTTTTGAGCGGAAGCTGCGACAGTGCTTCCAGATAGAGTGAGAACCAGCAGTGAACGGCGCGCGCAAAAATGCAATGACCTGCTCCTTAATTTAGAAAGAAAATTACTGAGTTTTTCTCATTCTCGGCGAAGGATAGTTTCGCGCCTATTACCCGAATGGGGAACACTATGTGATTCTTCTGTGAGGAGTGGAAAACCGAGAGCCGGGTGCGGGTGCCCCATACATCGCCGGGTGCCCCATATCCGGATTTTCGGACATGGGTCCTAACACGACTCACATCTCAATCTCCGCCATCGAATCCCGATCCGGTCCCTCCCGAACACCTCCCACGCGGCTCCACCCTCGCTCAATCCGAATCCACCGACATCGTGGTCGGCGCACCGTCAGGTAGTGCCGGTAACTCGACGGGCGCCACGCCTCTGCGTCGCAAACCAGTCCGCGCTTGACCAGATTTCCGGTGGTGTAGTGAAGACACGCCACCATGGCGTCAGGCGAACACAGCTTCGCATCGCAGGAACGCTTCTACCAGTACGGCCTATGCTGCTGCCGCAGCGCCACAGATCCCCTGAACGTCCTCGTGGCATCCGCCAGCACCCCAACCCGAGGCTCGCTCACCAGCAGACGCAGGTGTTCCGGCACTAACGCTATTCAGCGACCGCGAAGTCATACCGCAGACGCGCCCGCCACCGGATCGCCACGTGGAACAACCCGCCAAGGGCACCAGCTACCCCGCCCGCCTGCACAACTTGCCCGACGGGCACTGGGTGCCTTGGCTAAAAGCGGGTGCACCAGGATTTGTGCAACGTCTCGCAACTTGCTGAACGGCAGGAACTTACATTCAACCCACAAGGTTTGAAGAACTTACGAGGTGAACTCCCCCGATGTCCTCTGAAAAGAAGAACTTACGAAAATAGAAGGTGGGGGGAGGGATACCCGTGGGTTGGGCTCAGCGAAGTATCCGCCGGCGGGCAAACCCCGCCAGCCCAACCAGCCCGCTTCCCAGCAGCGCCAGGCTTGAAGGCTCCGGCGTCGCTGCCGTCGTCAGGTTCGTCACCGTCAGCGTACCCAGCGCGCCACCATACGGCGCACCCACCTCCCGCAGGCTGAAGGTGCCGGTCAGAAACATAGGCGCGGTCGGATCACCGCTGAAGAACGGCATGCCACTCTCGTTGCCATATGTCAGCGTCGGCTCATTCCCGTTGTAAAAAGGTCCCGACAGCACAAGGTCTCCCGAGTTGTCCCGGAATACCGCCAAGTACGTTCCCGGTGTGCCATCCACCGTGCCTGAAACGTTCCGTACTGCGACAAAGCCCTGGTTGTTGGCAAACAGCATGTCCGGCGTGGGGTTCGACGGCAGATCCAGGGTGAAGGTGTGAGTGGGCAAGTTCGGGTACGTCTGCGAAAAGCTGTACTGCAGCGTATCGGCGTGTGCGGCCATGCTTGTGGCAAGCAGGCAAGCAGCGGAAACCAAGCAAAGGCGCATGAAAACTCCTGACAGGGTTGCAGCCGAAGACTACTGCCCGCCTCTTGCCCATGCACACGCCACCTCACGACTTGCTGGCCAGAGGCAACACGCCTCCAACACGCCGCATTCATGGTGTCAAATCGGATTCGCCACATACCTCTGCTGGCAGCAACCAGGAGCTAAAAAGCAGGCCACCGCTCTGCTGGCCTTGCCTCTCTGCAGCCTGCGGCCAATGCCAGGATCAGATACTCAGGAGAACCTCACGCATGTTCCGCAGATTCATTCCCGCCGTTGCCGCACTTCTGCTCTCGCTTCCGGCACTCGCCGCAACGCCCGCCGTCGGCGACAAGGCGCCGAACTTCACCGCCCAGACGCCCGATGCCAAACCGGTCGCCCTTGCCGACCTGGAGCACCAGGGCAAGGTCGCGTTGGTTTTCCTTCGCGGCTTTCCCGGTTATCAGTGCCCTTACTGCACCAAGCAGGTACACGACTTCGTGGAACACGCCTCGGACTTCCAGGCCGCTCATACGCAAGTCCTGCTCGTCTACCCCGGCCCGCCCGCCGACCTGGATCAGCACGCCAAAGAGTTCCTGACCAAACAGGCAAACCTGCCCGCGAACATTACTCTGGTGACGGACCCCGACTACGCCGTAACCAACCAGTACAGCCTGCGCTGGGACGCTCCGCATGAAACCGCCTATCCCAGCACCTTCGTGCTCGCACCCGACGGCCACGTCACCTTTGCCCATATCAGCAAGAGCCACGGCGATCGGACCTCCGCGGCAGACGTGTTGGCCGCGTTGCAGCCGTAGGCACAATGCCGTTCCAGCCCTCAATCTTCGCGCGGGATACAACGGACATGTGCGGTTGAAAGCCTCTTCTCACAACAAACCTGTCAACCGGTTCTGGACATAGCGGAATTAAACTCGTGGCCGCGCGGCTGGATATCTCCGGCCGCGTGGCCACGCTCGTCACACCTCGGAGAAATGGTCAACTCTGTTCGCTATGCGACAGTCAAGCAGCAGCTTGACAGCTAGTTTCATACAAGCGCGTTGATTGCTCCGTCCCTGAAAGCGCAGGCACGTGCAGAGGCGTCCCGGAGTGTCCACGTGGAGTTGCGCGCGTCAAATCTGCTGCTGGATAGTTTGAGTCCGCAAGTGCAATCGGCGCTTGCGGCCCACCTGGAACCGGTGGAGTTGCCGCAGCGGGCCGTCCTGTACGAGTACGAGGAGACGCCCAGGTACGTCCATTTGATGCTCTCGGGCGTTGCCTCCATTGTGACAACCATGCAGGATGGAGAGTCGGTCGAGGTCGGCGTCATCGGCCGTGAGGGCTTCCCGGAGCATCTGCACCTGCTGGGTCCGCAGGTAGGTGCCACCCGGTGCTTCATGCAGGTTGCGGGCGTCGCGCTGCGTATGAGCTTCGATCAGTTCCGCGAGTTCTTCCGCACGGATCGTGAGATTTTGCGAGCCGTGCACCGGTTGGTGCAACACGAAGCCCTTGTGCTATCGCAGCTTGGCGCCTGTAACCGCCTGCATGAGGTCGATGCACGGCTCGCGCGCTGGCTGCTGATGGTGCAGGACCGCACCGGTGAAGACGAACTGTTGATCACGCAGGAAGGGCTGGGAGCCATGATTGGCAGCAGACGCTCTACGGTGAACCTGGCCGCGGGAGAACTGCAACGCGCGGAGGTGATCGATTTCCGCCGCGGGCGCGTCCTGATCAAGAGCCGGGAAGCACTGGAGGGCGTGGCCTGCGAGTGTTACCCGATCCTGCGAGATCTCTACCGCGCCCTGTATCAATAGGCGGGCCGCAGCGCCGCTTCCAAAGCGCATTGCGCTCACCCGAAAGCCACCATTCTTTCGTGGCAGGCACATGTGCTGGTTGAAATACAGATAAGAGTCCAGTAACGGGCAGAGAGGTCTAATACAACCCTGCTACTTTCACCGGTAGCGCAGTTGTGGTCTACCCAGGGGGCTTGCTTCACGTACCCTCCGCGGAAGCGTAGGAGTGAAGTATTCAAATAGGTAACCTGCTCCTCGATAGCCTGCCTGCGCAGGTACAGTCCATGCTGCTGTCACAGCTGGAAACAGTGCAGTTGCCACTGCGCACCGTGTTGTTCGACGCACACGTTCAACCCCGGCACGTCCATTTCCTTCTGTCCGGCATCGCTTCTATTCTGACCAGCATGGCGAATAGCGAAGCCGTAGAGATTTGTATTGTTGGCCACGAAGGCTTCCCGGAGAAGATTCACCTTCTGGGCCCGCAACTGGGTGAGACGCGCTGTTTCATGCAGCTGGTCGGCTCCGCTTTGCGCATGGACCTGAGGCGTTTCAAGACTCTGTTTCTGGAGTCGCCCGAGTTACAGGATGCCGTACACCGATACATACAGCATGACAGTCTTGTGCTTGCACAAATAGGGGCCTGCAATCGCCTGCATGCCGTCGAGGCCCGGCTCGCACGCTGGCTCCTGATGGTGCAGGACCGAACGCAAACACCTGAGTTGAAACTTACACAGGAGTTTCTGGGGGAGATGCTGGGGGCGCGCCGATCCAGCGTAAACCTGGCGGCCAGCGCTCTGCAGCGTGCCGGCCTGATCTCATACAGCCGCGGCCGCATCCGGATCGAAGATCGCGACGGCCTTCAGAAAGCCAGTTGCGAATGTTATGCAATCATCCACAAACTCTTCCAGCAGCTTTATGCCTGAAGGGCACCGGCCGACTGCAGCATGGAGTCGATCGTTGCGAGTAGGACGTAGGGGCCGGCAAGCGCACCGACTACAACGTCGGACAGGTACGGTTTGCTGCTCTGATACGGAGCGGAAAGACTTAGTATCTTGATTCCGGGCCAGCGTTGCCGCGCGATCTGAATCGCGGCCGCATATTCATCCGCGTCGAATGAATGACAAACGACAAGAACTGGATAGTCGCAACCGTCTGGCTGCGACGCCAATTCCGCAACACTGGAAAGCGAATTGACGCGATAGCGCGTTTTGAGAACGCGCTTCCGCACCTCACGCAGATCGGCAATCTTGCACAAACTGAGGAGCGAAGGGGATTCGTTTCTGAACTCGAGGTGGTTCATCAAGAATCAGCTTAGGTCTGCTGCTCTACCAGATTCTGTACGATAGCAAACAAATCAGGACCGAGGCCGCAAGCGCAACTCGCGAAATGTTGCGACATTGTATGACGTGCTGCCCGCAAGTTATTAACGAGCAGCCGGCGAAAGTGTTTTGAGCTCGTCACGAAAAGCATTTGCCCGACTAATGTCGGCCCATAGGGTCGATTGTCCGGCAGCACCGAAGCATTGGCCGTTCAGTCTTGCACCTGCTGAAGACTGGTTTAGGGTAGCTCGCCCGGTGGGATCACTTCCACTCGCGGATAGCTTTCGATGCCAGACATACCGGAAGGGCGGTAGGACGGCGTTCCCTGGTAGCGCAGCACGACAGTGTTGGACAGTGCGGCCCCCTCCGGGACCGATCGATGTTTCGGCAACCCCCATGGGATCAGCGACCAATAATCGTGCGCCGCGCCGAGTGGCTGGAAGGGCTTTGGAGCAAAGCACTGTTCTACGAGTTTTTCGTTGAACCTCAGTCCGCAACGCTCGGCGTGATCAAGCATCCAGCGCAGCGTGATGTTGGCCAGTTGACTTTCCGTTTCGCCGCCGCCCACATCGGTATGGACACCCGCGAACCAGACTTGTGTCAGTTGATCGTCATTCGGACGCGGAGTGCCGTCAGATTTGGTCCACAGGGTCGGGAGGAAGGCAGCGCGGCGCTCGTCGATGGAGATTGCGTGAACTGCATTCTTGATGCAGGGATTTAGCGAGGTATCCAGAAATCCGTACTTCAACTCATCGAGCGTGCCGAACAGATGGCCCGGGATGCCGAGCGCGCCCACCGTATCCCAGACGCCCACCATTTGAATGTCTACGTCCTGCAATCCGTACTCAGCCACCAGCGCAGTTTTTAACAGTTGACGCTGGTCATGGTCGTGCGTGCGGTACGCCTGAAAGATGCGTGGCACGGTCCGATTGTCCAGGCTTCTGGTTGGCACGCCGAAGAGAGCGATCATACCGGCCAGACTGCGCGCGGTGTACGCGCCGCGGCTGAAGCCGAACAGATAAATCTCGTCTCCGGGGTCCCAGACGTAGGCGAGGAACTCGTAGCCATCCTGCACCTTTTGGAAAAGCCCATCGCCCAGGGCCCCGCCAAACAGGTGTTCCGACACGGTGCCGTGCGTCCCGACGCCGCTGTCGTAATAGCGAAGCTGCGAGGCGTCCTCGTTAAGCGAGAGATAAAGCCGGCGCACGTTGGTATCGGCCGGCATCAACTCTGGTCCGTGGGAGGTGTTCCACGTGCCATCGGCACAGAAAATGACTTTCTTGCTCATGGGCGAGCTCCGTCGCGGCAACGCGCCGCGCGCCCATTCTCCTGCCGCACTGCAGGCTCGTCAATCGGCTTTTGTCAGCGCGCCGGCCCTTTTATCGGCTGTCCTGTAAGGCCGGCTCGCACCATTGTTCCGGGCCGGGGTGCCGCAAGTGAGCTTAGCCGAGACCGGAGCGCCTAAATGAGCTAGTTTGCGGTTGGATTATACATCGCCAGAATGTAGACGAAGATGCAACCGAAGGCGACGACCATCGCGCCCCAGTGGCGGTCCAGAAAGGAATCGAAGCCGTGCGCGTGCTCGTGTGCGCCTTCCGGATCGTGCGTGTGCTCGCTCATGGTCTCACCTCGGCAACAGATTTCTTCTCTTCACTTTACCTGAGCGGGCGGTGTGGGCACATGGAGCCGAATCTACGACCCGAACATCTACACTGGAAGCAGGAGAACCTGATGCGACCTGTTTCTGCCGTGGCCGTTGCCGCTGCCCTGACAATCAGCGTGTGCACGTATGCACAAACATCCACGACGCACCGCAGCACCGGCGCGCACCGCAGCACCGCAGCCGCCGCAGCACCGCAGGAAGGCACTGCCGCGGTGGGGTCGATGCCGGCGGTGACCGGTACGGTGAAGACCCTGTTCTCGTTGCGCTATGTGGACCTGAAAATCGGCACCGGCGAGCCGGCGGAAACACGCAAGTTCTACACCGTGCACTACACGGGCTGGACGACGGACGGCCAGAAGTTCGACTCCTCGTTCGATCACGAAGGACAGGAGCCGATCGTGTTTCCGGTAGGCGCACGTCAGGTCATCATCGGTTGGGACACCGGTTTCGAAGGCATGCGCGTCGGTGGCAAGCGCCGCCTGATCGTGCCCTACCAGCTTGCCTATGGTGAGCGCGGCCGCCCCCCGATTCCGCCGAAGGCTGATCTGATCTTCGACGTAGAGCTGCTGGCACAGAGCGATACGCCGCCACAGCAGCAGACCCCGCCGCCGGCCGCATCGCCCGGAGCCGGCGTGCCGCAGCAGCAGAAGCCAGTGCAGCAGCCCGGGACCAATCCCGTGACGGAACCGGCGAACAAGCCAGCCACGAAGCCCGAGTAACCGCGTGACCCTGGGCAAACTGCAACCGCTGACACCGTACCTGCGGCGCTACCAAAAAGCGTTCTGGCAGGGGGCGGGTGCCGTGCTGCTGTACAACCTGTCCAAAATCGCGATTCCCCTGATCATTGGCCGTGCCGTGGACGGCATGGAGCAACACGGCCCGGCGGGCATCGTGCTGCGCTCCGTGTGGGAACTGCTGGGCGTTGCCGCCGTTGCCGCGGTGTGCCTGTACGGTTCGCGCTGGATCCTGATCGGGGCTTCGCGTGAGATCGAATTCGACCTGCGCAATGACCTGTTTCGCAACCTGGAGCGGCAGGCGCTCAGCTTTTACCATACCCAGCGCACGGGCGACATTATGGCGCGCATGACCAACGACCTGAACGCGGTGCGGCAGTTGCTTGGGCCGGCAATCATGTACTCGGCCAACACAGTGGTGTACACGGCCGCGGCGATCCCGTTGATGCTGCGGATTTCTCCCCGGTTGACGCTGTGGGCGTTCTTGCCGCTGCCGATTGCAAGTGTGCTGGTGCAGTACGTGGGACGCAAGATCCACACGCGCTTTGAACGCATCCAGGCGATGTTCTCGGATATCAGCGCCAAGGCGCAGGAGAACTTTTCCGGCGCGCGGCTGGTGCGCGCCTTCGCGCAGGAGCCAGCGGAGATCGAGCGGTTTGAAGAGGCGAACCGCGAGTACATTCGGCGTTCGCTGATGCTGGTGCGGCTGATGGCGATGCTGTGGCCGACGCTGGAGTTCGTGCTGGGCATCGCCATCGTGGTGACGCTGTATGTGGGCGGGCGTGAAGTGGTGCTGCACCGCATCACACCGGGCGAGTTCACCAGCTACATGGTCTTCATGGTGCAGCTCACCTTTCCGATGATTGCGCTGGGTTACGTGGTGAACCTGTTCCAGCGAGGCACCGCGTCCGTGGTTCGCATTGAGGAATTGCTGCGGCAAGAACCGGCAATCCGGGATGAGAGCGGCCGTTCCCCCGGTGAAACGCCTCTGGTGCCACGGGGTGAGGTGGAGTTTCGCAACCTGACCTTCAGCTATGGCGCAGGCGGAGACGTGCTGCGCGATGTATCGCTGACCATTCCAGCAGGCTCAAGCCTGGCGATTCTAGGTCCGACGGGATCCGGCAAGACAACGCTGGTCAACCTGATTCCGCGGCTGCTGGACGCTGCGCCAGGACAGGTGCTGATCGATGGCTTGCCCATCCGCGAATGGCCCCTGGCCGACCTGCGCCGCGCGATTGGCTTCGTGCCGCAGGAAACGTTTCTGTTCTCGTCGACCATCCGGGAGAATATCGCGTTTGGCGTCACATCCGCGACGGATCAGCAGATTGTGGCTGCCGCAAAGTGTGCACAGATCGCGCGGGAGATCGAGGAGTTCCCGAATGGGTTCGCAACGATTGTGGGCGAGCGTGGCATTACGCTGTCAGGCGGTCAAAAGCAGCGAACGGCAATTGCGCGGGCGCTGCTGCGCGACCCCCGCATCCTGATCCTGGATGATGCTCTTGCGTCGGTGGACACCCTGACCGAAGAGCGCATTCTGAACGGTTTGCGTGAGGCGATGCAGGACAGAACGACCATCCTGATTGCGCACCGCGTTTCGACCGCTCGCACGGCAGACCGCATTGCAGTGCTGGGAAACGGCAGTATCGCGGAGTATGGAAGGCATGAAGATCTGCTGGCGCGCGGTGGTTTCTACGCGGACCTGTTCGCGAAGCAGCAACTAGAAGAAGAGATCGCTGTGGCGAGTTAGCCGGGATTAAACAGCCGCGACTTCGGCGAGCGCGGGCAGCACGTGCAGCTTTGCCTCGCGATCGTAGGTTTCCAACGGGTAGCCCGCGTCGCGCCAACCTTCGTAGCCGCCCTTGAGCGGACGCACACGATGCACGCCGATCTTCTGCAGCCGCTTCGCCAGCGAGGCACTTGTTTCCTCATTCGGGCACGTGCAGTACAGAATCACGTCGCGGTCTCGCGGGATCAGGTCGGCGTTCTTTTCGAGTTCGGCGGGTGGAATGTGGACAGCGCCGGGGATGACGCGGCCATCGGGCAGGAACTCGAGCGGGTGGCGCAGGTCCACGATAAACGGGGCCAGCACGTCGTCCGCAGCGGCGGCGTCCACAAGGGTGTGTAGCTCTTCCGAGGTGATGCGCGCCTCGCGCAACTCCTGCAGAAAGGCGCGCTGCTTCCAGAAACGGCGCAACACGATGGCGAGCACGGCGAGACCGAAGAGAAGGACGCCATGCTGCACGGCGAAGTGAAGCACTGGCCGTGAGCGCTTCGCGACGTCGCCGACAAAGCGGCCGCCAAAGACGTATACCGACGACCAGATCAACGAGCCGGCAAGGTCATAGGCCAGAAAACGCATGTACGGCATGCCGCTCTGCCCCGCGATGGGTGGCGCGACGGCAGACAGGCCGGGGATGAACTTCGCAAAGAGCAGCGTAACGCCGCCGTGACGGCCGAAGTAGCCTTCTGTCTTCTTCACGCAGGTTCCGGCTTCCAGTGAAAGGCGGCAGATCAGCCGCACCACACGGCCGCCGTAGCGGACACCCGCGAAATACCAGACGGAATCCGCCACGGCGCACGCCACCAACACGGACAGCATGACCGGGACTGCATGCAACTTGTGAGCAGCGGTCAGCGAACCCGCCGTAAGCAGTAGCGGGACCGACGGCACCGGAACACCCAGCTGCTCCACCAGAACCCAGAGGAACAGGATTCCGTAGGCGTAATGGAGAAAGAAGTCGAGCGCGATCGGCATGGGGATACCTGCCTGTAAGGATGACAGGAGTTCAGGGTGCGATGCGAAAGTTGTTGCGCATCATGCAAACAAGGCCCGCCGAAGCGGGCCTTGTTTGCGTGATCGGGCCGGGATTCCGGCTTCTCGCAGCGCCGAATGCGGAACGAGGAGCAGGTCGCCTTACCTCCATTACTTCACGTGCACTTCCGGGTCAACGGAGTAGCCGGGCCGCAGCAATTGGTCGTTGTTCTCACCCTGATCCAGGTTGATGCGGACAGGAATGCGCTGGACGACTTTTACGTAGTTGCCGGTCGCGTTCTCCGGTGGGAACAGGGACAGACGGGAACCGGTTGCGCCGCCAATCTGCGCGACCGTGCCGTGGTAATCGCGGCCGCCCAAAGCGTCGACCTTCACGTCGACCTTCTGGCCTACCTTCATGTGCTGCAGTTGCGTTTCCTTGTAGTTGGCCGTCACCCACAAGTTGGTGAGCGGAACGATGGTCAGCAGATTCTGCCCAACGCTGACGTTGCCGCCAACGGAGACCGTTTTCCGGTTGATGATCCCGGTGACGGGAGCGGTGATTCGGCAGTAACCCAGGTTCAGACGAGCCTGATCGACCCGCGCCTGCTGTTGCTGGATGTCGGCGTCCGCGGCGCTAGCACGTGCCTGCTGCACCTGAACCTGCTTTGGCCCGTTCACCTGTGCCTGGCGGGCGTTCTCGCGGGCTGAGTCGAGCCGGGCCTGCGCCTGGCGTACCCCGGCCTGCTGCGCAATCACGTTCTGCTGCGATTCCAGCAAGGCGCCATTGTTGGCAGCGGCTTGTGCCACGGCCTGATCGAACTGCTGCTTACTGATCACGTCCTTGGCGACGAGCGGGGTGTAACGGTCCACATCCAGTTGCGCCTTCAGAGCATTGGCCTTGGCCTGGTCCACGCGGGCCTGCGCCGCGGCAACCTGCTTGTTCGACTGGGCGACACCGGCCTCCGCGGTCGCGACGTCCTGGCCGCTGGTTGCGACGGTGGTCCGCGTCTGCACACCCGTGATCGGCACGTTGGCATTGGCCTGAACAGAGCTGGCTTTCGCGTTCGCCAACTGCGCCTCGGCCTGCTCCAACGCAACCTGGTAGTCGCGTGGATCGATCTCGGCGATGACGTCGCCCTGGTTCACCTTTTGGTTATCCGTCACGTCGACCTTGACGATCTGGCCGTTCACACGCGCCGAAACCTGGTAGAGATCGCCATCCACCTGCGCGTCGTCGGTTCCCTCCGTAAACGTGGAACGGTAGTAGAAGAAACCGGCAACCAGGGCAAGCAAGAGCACCACGACAATAATGATGAAATTGCGACGCGCCTTCGCCGCGGGGTTTTCTGGCTTTGCGGGCGGCGTCTGCGGGCTTCCGGAGGGCGCGGCCTGTGCCTGCGCTCCAGAGCCACCAACGGAGCTCTCGCCACCGCCCGGCGCATTGCCCTGCTGGTTCTGCTGTGCGTTCCCTTGCGGATCGTTTTCTGCCACGATCAATGTCCTCCGGCTTGAAGAGCGTTCTTGTAGTTGGTCCCGGCGGTGCCGGTTGCGCGCGCCAGCGAAAGCTTCGCCACGTTGTGCTGGTACAGCGCACTGATGTACTGATCGTTGGCCTGCTGGGTCTGCGCCTGAGCTTCGGAAACGGCGAGGTTGTCCGTAACGCCGGCGCGGAAGCGCTGCTGCGCCTCGGAAAGCGCTTCGTTAGCCAGATCGACGTTGGAGCGAGCGGTCTGCACCAGTTGCCGCGCGGCCTCAATGTCCAGCAAGGCATCGCGCACGTCCTGATTCACCTGCTGCACCTGGTCGCTGTAGCGGGCCCGCTGCTGTTGCAAGGTGGCATCGGCAACCTCTTTGTCGCCACGGTTCTTCGCGATCTGGAGGATGGGCGCGTTGACCTCGCCGGTGGCGGTGTAGGTATCGTGCAGGTTGCTGAACCGGGTCCCCAGACCACCGTAATCGCCGGTGAAGTCAATCGTCGGATACTGCTCGGCGACGGCAGCTTTCTTCTGCAACTCCGAGCCCTTCACGTTTTCCGCCATGCCCTGCAGATCTTTGCGGTTTGCCAGCGCCTGCGCAAAGGCCTGTTCCGGCGTAACGGCATCCGCTTCCGCGTAGGGCACCGGGTCCGTCAGGCGAAACTGCTGCTCGGTTGGCAGGCCGATGGCACGGGCCAACGCGAGTTTGTCTTTTTCCAGACCGTTGCGCGCCTGTACCAGTTGCTGCTGTGCATTCTGGTAATCCACCTGCGCGCGCAGCACGTCAAGCCGCGGGCTGGTGCCGGCTTCATGCGCGGCGGTGGCCTGGTCCAGCGAGACCTTGGTCTGCGCCAGAATCGCCTCTTCTGCGGTGATGCGCGAGGCATCCGCGATACAGAGCAGGTAAGCATTGCCAACCGTGAGCACCACCATGTTCCGCGCGTCCTCCGCAGACAGCTTGGCACCCGTGAGGTTGTGTTTCGACGCCAGGTAACGATCGATAGATTGGAGATTCAGCAGGCTCTGCGAAAGGTACGCCCGAAAGTCCAGGGTCTGAAACGGCCCGACGATCGGGTTGAAGCCTGGAAAGTTCAGACCATACGCCGCCAGGTTGATCTGCTGCACGGTATAGTTCGCGTTGCCGGTCACGGTCGGCAGCAGCGATTGCAGTTGTTGCAGGCGTGTACCGCCGGCATTCTGCACGGCGCTCGCGTTCAGAATCAGGCCAAGGTTGTTGCGGAGGCCACGCCCGATCGCATCATCAAGGGAAAGGTCGAGAATGCCGGCCGTTGCCTTGCCCTGCACGATCGAGCCCCTGTAGTCGTTCTGGCTGGCTGCCGAGCCACCGGCCTGCACATTACTGCCGCCGTTCAGACCGTTAAGGGTTTGCTGCGCTGCCTGTACCGTAGCCGGTCCAGATGCCTGTTGCCCGCCGCCAGAGGAGCCCTGGCTGGTTCCGTTACCGCTCTGCCCCTGCGTTTGCGACCGGCCTGGCATCGCCAGCGCCGCAGTCATCGCCAACGCAATCGTGACTTTGCCCAGAAGTCGGCAACAGCCGCTTGCCTCTGTTGCGTTGTGCATACACCTCTGCCAGTGCGGAATTTGCGCGGCACAACGCGGCGGAAGCTGTAGCGGCCACGGTGCAAATGCGCTGTCCACTATCAGATGCATACCCCTGGGGCTGGCGATGCAGAAACTTTGCACACCGCTGCCCCGATGCGGAACGATGTAGTCTGCTGCTTGCGCGCTTACCGCGGCAGGTTTGAGGACTTGATATGGGAATTCGCACGGGAGTCATCGGGTTTGGCCTTGCTGGCCGCGTGTTTCACGCGCCATTCGTACACGCCGCGCGGGGTCTGGACCTCCACAGCATCGTGCAGCGGAACGGCGATGAAGCGGCGCGTGCCTTTCCTCATGCACAGGTCCTGCGCTTGGCGGATGACCTGTTCCACAGCGACGTGGAACTGGTGGTGGTTGGAACACCCAACAACACGCATGTTCCCCTGGCCCGGGCCGCGATCGAGGCCGGCAAGCATGTGGTGATCGACAAGCCTTTCGCGCCGACCAGTGCCGAGGCAGAGGAGTTGGAGGCGCTTGCGCAGAAGCAGGGCGTGCTGCTTGCGCCGTTTCATAACCGGCGCTTCGATGGAGATTTTCTGACGCTCCGCAAGCTCTTGGACGAAGGCAGCCTGGGCCGTCCCGTGACGCTGCTGTCGCGCTTTGACCGCTTTCGGCCCGTTCCGCGCCCGAATACGTGGAAAGAAACCGAAGGCGCCGAGCATGGCTTGCTGATGGATCTGGGCCCGCACCTGGTCGACCAGTCGTTGGTGCTGTTTGGCCGGCCGGAAAGCATCACTGCCGACGTACGCACCGATCGCGACGCCACAAACATTGAAGATGCCTTTGACATCACGCTGCATTTTGAGCGCGACGGCCGCAAGATTCGTGTCGATCTGGGCAGCACAATGATTGCAGCCGAACCGCAGCCGCGCTTCCTATTGCACGGCACGGCGGGAAGCTTCCGCAAAAGCGGCGTGGATCCGCAGGAGCCGGCCATTCTTGCTGGCGCGACCGTTCCCGCGCAGGCCGAGGCTGCCGACGAATGGTTCACCGAAGACCGTGCCGCCTGGGGCACGCTGACCACACCGGTTCATCCCGGTGACCCGACCCGGCTGCGCAGCGAGCCGGTGCCGACGGAGCGCGGGAACTATCGCGTGTTCTACCAGGGCATCGCCGAGGCGATCCGCGACGGGGCGACACCGCCGACCACGCCGCGGGACGCGATTCGCGTGGCCCGGTTGCTTGAGATGGCGCGGGAGTCGAGTCGTACCGGACGCACGCTCCCTGTTTCACCCGAGACCTGGTAGGGCTCGCCGCAACCGTCGAAAAGGAGCAGTACAAAGCAGTGGCATCAATTGATCAAGCACTTCCCCTCGGATTTCGTTGGGCATCCGTCAGGGCTGGCATCAAGGCGAGCGGACGGCCTGACGTTGCGGTAGCGGTTGCGGACAAGCCTGCCGCCGCAGCGGCGATGTTCACAAGCAATCAGGTGAAAGCCGCGCCGCTGCAGGTGGACGCGGAGCACCTGCGTGCAACCGGCGGTTATGTGCGAGCGGTGCTGGTCAACGCGGGTAACGCGAACTGTGCCACGGGTGCGCAGGGGCTGGCCGCGGCCCGTGAGAGCTGTACGCAACTTGCCACGTGCCTGGGCGTTGCCGCGGAAGAGGTCTTCCCTTCTTCCACCGGCATCATTGGCGTGCCGCTGCCTGTTGACAAGCTGACCGCTGCCCTGCCTGGCGCGGTAGCCGGGCTGAGCGACAGCAGTGACGCAGCGGAGGCCTTCGCCACCGCGATCATGACGACGGACACGCGGGTGAAGATCGCGCAGTCGGAAGTTTCGGTGGGCCACCGGCCGGTGCGCATCTTTGGTTGCTGCAAAGGCGCGGGCATGATCGGTCCGCAATTGATACCGCATGCCACGATGCTGGTGTACCTGTTCACCGACCTGCAAGCCTCACCGGCGGAGTTGCAGACAATGCTTGCGACCGCCGTGGAGACGAGCTTTCACAGCATCTCTGTGGACGGCGACACGAGTACGAACGACACAGTGCTGCTGTTTGCGAGCGGTGCCAGTGGTGTAATTTACGACCAGGCGCAAATCGGGGAGCAGCAGGCATTTCGCGACGCGCTGGGACACGTTTGCGACACCCTGGCGCATGCCATCATCGATGACGGTGAGGGCGTGACGCACGTGGTGCGTCTCCTTGTGAGTGGGGCGGATGATGATGTTGCGGCGAAGCGGGTCGCCAGGTCCGTTGCGAACTCCCCACTTTGTAAAACCGCATGGTCGAGCGCCGATCCGAACTGGGGGCGCATTCTGGCTGCGGCGGGGTATGCGGGTGTGCGGTTCGATCCGGCGCAGGTTTCGATTCACATTGGCGGACTGCCGGTCTTCGAACGAGGAGCGCGCTCCGCCGCGATCGACGAAGCCGCCGTGCACCGGCGCATGTTGGATCGCGAGTATGAAATCGCGATTGATCTTGGGACGGGACCGGGCGTGTGCCGCTTCCTGGCCTGCGACCTGACAGTCGAGTACGTCCACATCAATGCTGACTACTCGACCTAGCGAGCGGAGCGCGGTTACCGGACGCGGCATAAGCCCGTGTGATTTGCTTGGGGTCTGCAACTTATAATCAATCTGCTTTTCGCGGCGCGCGCCGCAGTGCGCCGCGTACCCACTTCCCTACCGCACCGGAGCACCCATGGCAACGCAACTGGCACAGCCCGCAGCGAATCTGGACCTGCAAAACGAAATCCAGGAATGGATTGAAGCCTTCGACGAGATGATCGTCGCGGAAGGCCCCGAGCAGGGCGCGGAGTTGATGACCGCCCTGCGTCAGCGCGCGCGTGAGGCCGGGGTACAGGCCGAAAACGAGCTTGCAACACCGTACCGCAACACCATACCCAAGCACGACGAGGTGCCCTACCCCGGCGACCGCGATCTGGAACGCCGCGTCGAGGCGCTGATCCGCTGGAATGCGATGGCGATGGTGCACGGCCAGAATAAGAAGGACGCCGGCATCGGCGGTCATATCTCCACTTACTCCTCGCTGGCGACGCTGTTGGAAGTCGGCTTCAACCACTTCTTCCGCGCAAAGTATGCGACGCCCGAGGGCGATCAGCCCGGCGACATGATCTATTTCCAGGGCCACGCCTCGCCCGGCATTTACGGCCGCGCCTTCCTTGAGGGCCGGCTCTCTATCGATCACCTTTTGAACTTCCGGCACGAGCTGCGCGACAAGCCCGGCCTGTCCAGCTACCCGCACCCCTGGCTGATGCCGGAGTTCTGGCGCTTTCCGACCGTCAGCATGGGCATAGGACCACTGAACGCGATTTACCAGGCGCGCTTCATGCGCTATCTCGAGAACCGCAAGCTGATCCCGGCGACCGACCGCAAGGTGTGGGCGTTCGTGGGGGATGGCGAGACGGACGAGGTCGACACCCTCGGCGCGATCGGCCTTGCCACGCGCGAGAACCTGGACAACCTTATCTTCGTCGTGAACTGTAACCTGCAGCGGCTGGATGGTCCGGTGCGCGGCAACAAGCGGATCATCGACGAGTTGGAAGGCCACTTCCGAGGCGCCGGATGGAACGTAATCAAGGTCATCTGGGGTTCGGATTGGGATGCGCTGTTTGAACGCGACCACACCGGCCTGCTGCTGAAGCGCATGGAAGAGGCCGTGGACGGCGATTTTCAGGCGTACAAGGCCAAGGGCGGGGCTTACCTGCGGCAGCACTTCTTCGGCAAATACCCGGAACTGCTGGAACTGGTAAAGGACTACACCGACGAGCAGCTTGGACGCTTGCACCGTGGCGGTCACGATCCGGTGAAAATCTTCAACGCGTACAAGCGCGCGACGGAGCACAAGGGCGGACCGACCGTCATTCTGGCGAAGACGGTAAAGGGCTATGGCTTTGGCTCCACAGAGGCGCGCAACGCCGCGCACAACGAGAAGAAGCTGACGGACGATGGCGTGATGCAGTTCGTGCAGCGGTTCAACATTCCCGTGCCCGAGGAGGAAGCGAAGAACGGCAAGCCCTGGAAGCCGGAGGAGTCCGCGCCGGAACTGCAATACCTGCAGGCACGCCGCGCGGAGCTGGGCGGATTCCTGCCGGCGCGTGTTGAAAAGCCATTTGAATTTAAAGCACCGGAACTGGAGTTTTTCAAGGAGTGGCTCGGCGGATCAAAGGGCCGCGCAGTTTCCACCACAATGGTCTTCGTCGCCATCCTGCGCACGCTGCTGAAGGACCCGGCAATCGGCCGGCTGCTGGTGCCGATCGTTCCCGATGAAGGCCGCACCTTTGGCTTGGAATCGGCGATCAAGCAGGTCGGCATCTACGCCTCGGAAGGGCAAAAGTACACGCCGCACGACAGCGACATGCTGCTGAGCTACCGCGAGGAGAAGGACGGCCAGATCCTGGAGGAGGGCATTACCGAAGCGGGCTCGATGGCCAGCTTTACCGCCGCGGGCTGCGCCTATGTCAATTACAACGTGCCGACCGTGCCGTTCTACATGTATTACTCCATGTTCGGCTTCCAGCGCATCGGCGATATGGTGTGGGCGTTTGCAGACTCGCGCGGCAAGGGCTTCCTGATGGGCGGCACCGCGGGCCGCACGACCATGCTGGGCGAGGGTTTGCAGCATCAGGACGGTCACTCGCACGTGATCGCGAGCACCGTGCCTACGTGCCTGAGCTACGACCCGGCCTTTGCGTTTGAGATGTCGGTGATTATCCAGGACGGTCTGCACCGCATGTACGCGGAGAACGAGCAGGTCTTCTACTACATCACCATGTACAACGAGGACTACGCGCAGCCGGAAATGCCCCAAGGCGACGCCGTGCGCGAGGGCATTGTGCGCGGCCTGTACAAATTCAAGGCAGCCGCCAAAGGCAACGCGACGGTACAGCTCTTCGGCTCGGGTCCGATCCTGAACGAAGTGCTGAAGGCGCAGCAGATGCTGAGCGAGAAGTACTCCATTGAGGCCGACGTTTGGTCCTCAACCAGCTACGTGGAGTTGCGACGCGACGCACTCGCGGTGGAGCGCTGGAACCGGCTGCACCCCGCCGAGCCGGAACGCAAGCCCTATCTGCTGACCGCGCTGGGCGATTCCAAGGGGCCTGTCATTGCGGCGAGCGATTACATGAAGGCGATGCCGGACGGCCTGTCGCCGTGGCTTGGGCAGCGGCTGGTCACGCTGGGTACCGATGGCTTTGGGCGCTCGGACAATCGCGAGTATCTGCGCCGTCACTTCGAGGTGGACGCGAACGCCATCGTTGCCGCGACGCTCGCCAAGCTGGTGCGCGAAGGCAGCGTGAAGGCCAAGGTGGCGCAGAAGGCGTTCGCCGATCTTGGGATCGACACGGAAGCAGGTGATCCGTCGCGCAAATAGCCCGCTTCATCATGTTGAAGAACGAAATGCCCGGCATCGATGCCGGGCATTTCGTTCCTCAACTTTATGTAAGGATGAAAGGACCTTGGGCAAACCACTGATCAGTGACGCGCAGATGGTCGCGATGCATGCCGTCATGCTGCAGCTTCGCCAGGCAGCGCCGCGGCGCTCCGCGGCAGCAGCGCAGTCTGCGTGGCCCATCGCATTTCTGGCAGCGGCGTTGCTGCAGTTGCGTAGTGAGGACCTGCTTGTGACGGCGGGCGAACTGCCGCTTGCCGAGGCCGCCCTGAGCCGCGCGCGGCAAGCATCGTTTCACCCGGACCTGCTGCCGTTCACGCTCGCATGCACCCCGGACAGTGCCGCCGCGGCAGCAGCCGGTCACGCCTTTGCGCAAAGCCATGCCACGCGGCCCGGCGACCATGCACCATTAACGCTGGCTCTGCTGCCGGTGCATGCACCGCTGGCGGACGCGCTGCAGCTTGCCGGTCAGCACCTGCTGCCGCTGTTAGCTGTCGTGCGCGATGAGCCGGGCAAGCCACGGCCGCCACTGCTCGCCCCGAAGAACGTAGAAGTCGTTGCGGTGGACGCGGAAGACGCCGTGGCCGTGTGCCGTGTGGTACAGGAATCCATGCTGCGGGCTCGCAATCGCTGGGGCGCGGTCGTCTTGCGAGCCGTTACGCTGCCCGGCAGTACCGACCCGATCGCGGCTTTTGGGGCGCACCTGGAGCGTCGCGGTTTACGCCCGATTCTGCCCGCGGGTGAAACCCGGTAGACTAAAACCGTGGCACCATGGCACAACCGGCTTGCGCATCGCTGTCGTGTTGCGACGACAGCGACGGTGGTATTGCTGGCCCTAAGCACAACCTCGGCAGTCTCCGCCGGCGCACAAGCCGCCGCCACCAGTGTGCCCACGCCACAGGATCAACCGGCCCCGCCTTTCCAGCAGAATTCGCAGGTGCCCGCTCCCGCGACGTCCGGTGGCCAGGTGCCTGTTGTCCCCGCGCCGCAGCGGCTTCCGGATGGACCGCTCCCGGCGCGGCCTGCCTACCTGCCTCCGAAGACAAAGACGCATAGCAAGCCGCAGGTGGAAGCGCCGGGCGAACTCCCGAATCCGACAGCCCCGCCCGTGGTTGCGGCGCGGCCAACACCGCGCCATCCTGTGGTGGCCCGGAACGCCTATGACGGAACGCCGCAGGTCACCTATGATCGGCTCGGCTCGGCATACATCCCGGTGGACAGCTGGATGTACCCCGCACTGTTACGGCTTTATTCCATGGGCTTTCTGGACACGGCGTTCCTAAGCATGCGGCCGTACACTCGTCGCAGCGTGCTGCACATGCTTCTGCAGACCGAAAGCGACGTTCGCAACAGCGGCAATGAAGATGCGCTTCAGCTGCTGAATACGCTGGAAGACGCGCTAGCGGGCGAACCCGATAACGGCGGCACGCAGCCACGCGGCCTGGTGTATGGGCTGGAGCAGGTGTACACGGGCGTGCGTCAGGTCGGCGGCCCGGTGCTGCGCGACAGCTACCACGTCGGTCAGACGTTCGTGAACGACTACGGACGTCCCTACAGTACCGGCTTCAACACCTACGACGGTTTCGCGACGCTTGCGGAGAAGGGTCCGTTCTCAATCTACGTTCGCGCGGAGTACCAGCACGCACCGCACTTTACCGGCTACACGTTCGCGCAGGCCAGCGCGCTCTCCAGCATCGACGAGATCGACTACAACGGACCGAACCGGCCGAACGACACCCTTCCTGAAGGCGTACAGCCAGCGCAGAACAACTTCCGGATCCTTGAAGCAAACGCCTCTGTGCACCTTTATGGGCACGAGGTCTCATTCGGCAAATCCGACGCGTGGCTGGGGCCGGGGCTGGGTGGTGCCATGGCGTGGTCCAACAACGCGGAGGACATGTACACCTTCCGCATCAACCGGGTCGAGCCGCTCTGGATCCCGGGAGTCAGCCGCATCTTCGGCAACTTTCGCTATGACTTTTTCATTGGCAGCCTGAAGGGCCACACGTACCCGAACGCGCCGTGGGCACACTCCGAGATGATTTCGGTTCAGCCGTTTCGCGATTTCCAGTTCAGCGGCCAGCGCACGATTCTGTTTGGCGGCGAAGGTGTGCAGCCGGTAACCCTTCACACCTTTCTGAAGGGCTTCTTCAGCGTTACGGACACAACTTCGGCGCAGAAGTATTCGAGGGACAATCCCGGGGCGCGCTTTTCGTCCGTCACGGCGTCGTGGCGGCTGCCGTTTCTGCGCAGGGTTGCAACGCTGTATACCGATTCAGAGACGCATGACGATGTGTTCCCGCTGGCCGCGCCCCGGCGCGCCGCCTGGCGGCCCGGCATTTACCTGTCGCAGCTGCCATTTGCCCCCAAGCTCGATCTGCGCGTGGAAGCGACGTACACGGACTTTGTCACGACACGCTCCGAGTTCGGAACGGGCCAGTACTGGGAAGTGGTGCAGCGCCAGGGCTACACCAACAAGGGCTTCCTGCTGGGCGACTGGATCGGGCGTGAGGGCAAGGGCGGCAATGCTTCGCTCACCTACCACTTTTCCGGCAATGAGTGGCTGTCGTTCAGCTACGCGCGCAAGAAGAATGCGAAGGACTTCATCCAGGCAGGGACGACGCAGAACGACTACCGAATTGACCTGCTGAAGCGTGTGCGACCGAATATAGAGCTGGGTGCCTGGTACCAGCGCGAGACGTGGACGGCACCGTTCGTCCGCGCCGGACAGCAGGCAAACAACACGGGAAGTCTGCAGATAAAGTGGTACCCGCGCCTACGGTCGACGAACGATCTGTACTAAGCAATTCCCTGTCGCGGCGTGCCGAGCCGGGCCAGGTGTATTCAGGCTCGCTACACCTTCGAGCGGAAGTACGCCAGCGATTTTTGAAGACCCTCTTCCAGCGGCACCTCGGGCGCCCAGCCCAGCAGTTGCTGCGCCTTGGAGATGTCGGGACGGCGCTGTTTCGGGTCGTCCTCCGGCATCGGTTTGAACGTGATTCCCGAGGCGGCACCAGTCACCTTCAGCACGGTTTTGGCGCACTCCAGGATCGTCCACTCCTCCGGATTGCCGATATTGGTCGGCAGCGGCTCGCCCGACTTGGCCAGCAGCACGATGCCGCGAACCAGATCGCTCACATAGCAGAACGAGCGTGTCTGCTTCCCGTCGCCGTAGATGGTGAGCGGTTCGCCCTTGAGGGCCTGCATCATGAGATTGCTGATCACGCGGCCATCATTCGGCTGCAGCCGCGGACCGTAGGTGTTGAAGATGCGCACCATGCCGGTGCGCACACCGTAGTAGCGCTGATAGGCCATGATGGTGGCCTCGCTGAAACGTTTGGCCTCGTCGTACACCGACCGCGGGCCGATGGGGTTCACGTTGCCCCAGTAGCTTTCGCGTTGCGGGTGTTGCAGCGGGTCGCCATAACATTCCGAGGTGGATGCGTGCAGAAAACCGGCGCTATACCTCTTTGCAACTTCAAGCGCGTTGACCGTGCCATCGGACCCGACACGCAGCGTTTCCGGTCCCAGGCGCATATAGTCCGCCGGGCTGGCCGGCGACGCGAAGTTGAAAACGAAATCTACTTCCCCGAAATCAAACGGCCGGCAGATGTCCGCCTGCTCGTAGCAGAAGCGAGACTCACCCGCGAGGTGTTTCAGGTTGTCCAGCGAACCGGTGGCCAGGTTGTCGACACCGACGACCGAACAGCCCTCCGCCAGCAGAGCGTCGCATAGGTGCGACCCAAGAAAACCTGCCGCGCCGGTCACCAGCACGCGACTCCAGACCTGTGCCACAAAGACTCCTTCTCATTCGCGAGACTCGCCCGTATCCGCCTGCCGAACGCCGATCGGACCGGGCTCATCCCTGTTGCGCGTTGCGACTGCTTAGGCGAGTACCGCTTCCCCTTGCCGCACCGGGTGCGCGGCCGGCCGGCCGACACTGACGTAGGAAAGCCCGGCAGAGGCAACTGCTTCAGGATCGTAGAGGTTGCGGCCATCCAGCAGGATGGGATAGCGCAACGTCTGCTTCAGCCGCTTCAAATCGAGCGCGGCGAACTCTGCCCAGTCTGTCAGGATCAACAAGGCATCCGCGTTCTCCGCAGCGGCGTAGGCGTTGTCCACGTACTGCATTGCACCGGACTCGGGAATCTGTGCGCGACTGCGCTCCATAGCAGCCGGGTCGAAGGCGCAGATGCTGCAGCCCTCGCCGAGCAGCATTTCGATGACCTCGAGCGCCGGGCTTTCGCGAATGTCGTCCGTTTCACCTTTGAAGGCCAGGCCGAGCACGCCGATACGCTTGCCGCGCAGCGTCCACAGCGCCGCGCGCACCTTACGCAAAAAGCGCTTCTTCTGTTCGACGTTGATCTTTTCCACCTCGGTCAGAAGGGAAAAATCGACGCCGAGCTGGTCGGCAACAGAACGGAAAGCCGCGACGTCCTTAGGAAAGCAGGAGCCACCATATCCAACGCCAGGTCGCAGGAACTTGGGACCGATGCGGCTGTCCATGCCGATGCCGCGCGCCACCTGCTCCACGTTGGCGTCGGCCGCCTCGCACAGATTCGCGACCGCGTTGATGAAGGAGATCTTCATCGCAAGAAAGGCGTTGGACGCGTGCTTGATGATCTCCGCGCTCTTGGTGGAGGTGAGCAGCAGCGGCGCCGGTGTCTTGTCATCCAGCCGGCCTCCGATGGCGTTCTGCCGCGTGTAATAGGAGCCGGAAGTCAACGGCTTGTAGATCGCCTCCAACACCTCTGCCGCGCGCGCATTGTCGGCGCCCACAACGATGCGATCCGGGTGCAGAAAATCCTCGACTGCGGTGCCCTCGCGCAGAAACTCGGGGTTCGATACGACGTCGAACAGGCTGCGGTCCACGCCATTGCGCTCAATGGTGCGCCGAACCCACTCGTTGGTGTACACCGGAACCGTGCTCTTTTCGACGATGACTTTATAGGAGTCCAGGTGGCGTGCAATCTCGTTGGCCACCGCCTCCACATACGACAGGTCGGCATCGCCGGTTTCAGACTGCGGTGTGCCAACCGCGACGAAAATGGCATCTGCCTGCCGCGTCGCCTCGCCCAGATCGGTCGTAAAGACAACCTTGTCATTGCGATAACGGTTCAACAGCTCTGGCAGATGTTCCTCGTGAATCAGGGTGTCGCCGCCACGAAGGGCGTCGACTTTCTTCTGATCGTTGTCGACACAGGTCACCTGGTGACCGATCTCTGCGAAACAGACGGCGGCGACTAGGCCGACATACCCGGATCCGACGACGGCGATGTTGATAGTTCGATCCATGCGCGTGCGATTGCTCCTGCTGATTGGCCGTCCTCGCCTCGTGCGGCAGGCGGGACACTCTTCCTGTTGCTCCACCAGTGTAGAAGAAGCTGCACCGTCTACGGGGGCACATCCGGCAGGAGTACGACGGCCCGCGCCTACTCATCTTTTCGACAAAATGTCGTTTATCATCAACCAAGATGGCTCCCCTTCGATCGCAGTTTCCAGCGGCTCCGGCGTCTGACGACGGCGAAGCCCAGCCGGAATTTACGACTGCGTCCGCCGACAGCACGCTCTCTGAGGCGCTGCTTGTTCTTCGGAAGCGCAAGTGGGTTCTGCTTGCGATGGTGGTGCTTGGGCTGCTGTATGGCCTATACCAGGCTTTCACACAACCGGTACGCTATACCGCAGCCGGCCGCCTGGAGATCGGCTCGGGTGCAACGGCGGCATACCGGCAGCCTGGCTTCACCCAGGGTGAAAATCTGAACAACGAGATGCTCATCCTGCAGAGCGAATCGTTGATGCTGACGGTCGGCCGCGAGATGGACCTGGCCAATAATCCCGCGTTCTTCGGGATTACCAAAGGCACCCTGCCCCACCGCAACATCGACGATCCCGGCGTTCGCCAGGCGGTTGTTGGGACGTTGCTCGGCAGCGTCAAGGCAGCCAACATTCCGGGAACGCAGATTCTGGTCATCAGCTGCGTCTCTGCAAACCCGAAACTCTCGGCCGACATCGTGAACCACGTCATGGACGCGTACATTCAGCGCTCCATCCAGAGCCGGTACGCGTCGACGGATCGGGTCTCGCGTTGGCTGAGCAATACCTTGAGCGATCTGAAAGCGCAGGTGGAGGCGTCGCAGGAGCAGCTCATCGACATGCAGCGCAAGCTGGGCGTGCTCGGGCTCAGCTTCGACCCGACTCATGTGCCCCAGACGGAAACCGCGGCCAAAGTCGATGCCCTGTCCAGCGCGTTGAGCTCGGCCCGGATTGCTCGAATCCTGGCCGAATCCAAGTTCCGGACTCTGCGGAACGCAGATCCCAATAACCTGGAAGGCCTACTCGATGTTTCCGGCCTGGATGGAGAGTTGAACCGGCTGCGGGGTGACATCGCAACCACCAAAGCGACCATTGCGGAAGAGCTGGTCATGCGCGGACCGCGCAATCCGAAGGTCGAGGCCGACCAACGGCACTTGGCCGAGTTGCAACGCGAGGTGGACACCGAACAAAATCGGTTGCTCAGCCAGGCCAAGGACGCGTACGTTGCCGCCCAGGCGAACGAGGCGCAGACCACATCGGCGTTAGACCAGGCCAAAAATGAGGCGTACCAGCTGCGCGATGCCACGGTGGAGTACACCCTGCGGCAGCGCGAATATGATACAAACCGCACACTTTACGACGGTCTGCTCTCTCGCCTGCGTACCGCCGGCGTGCAGGCCGGCCTGGAATCTTTGGAGATCGACATCATTGATCGGGCGCAACAGCCGCCCGCGCCGACATTGAAGCCGACCAGCAGCATTCTGATCCAGAACGGCATCTTCGGACTGATCGGCGGCGTGGTGCTCTCGTTCCTGCTGGAAAGCCTGGACACGGGCCTGCGCAGCGTGGCCGAGATTGAGAACGTGATGCAGCTGCCCTCGCTCGCCGTGATACCGCGCGTCCGGCGGGTCGGCAGCGATGGCGATGGCGCGTTGAGCGTGGCACAAAGCAACATCAACGTGCTGGCCACTTCGAAATCGCAGTTTTCCGAAGCCTTTCGATCGCTGCGTACCTCCCTGCTGCTTTCCACCACGGGTCATCCGCCGAAGATTATTGTCATTTCAAGCTCCACTCCGGCTGAGGGCAAGACTACGGTTGCGACGAACCTGGCGTGCATCCTGGCGCAGCGCGAGACGCGCGTCCTGCTCATCGATTCAGATCTTCGCCGACCCAACGTACACCATCGCTTTGGCCTGAATGGCCGCGTGGGCCTTTCGACCGTTCTTGCCGGCGCCGCGACGCTGGAAGACGCTCTGCGCCAAGTGGCAGAAGTTCCGAATCTTGACATTCTCTGCTGCGGCCCCGTGCCGCCCTTCCCGACCGAAATGCTGTCGTCCGAGGCGATGCACGACCTGCTCGTCCGCTGCTGTGACCAGTACACACACATCGTGATCGATTCGCCGCCGATTCTTTCCGTAACGGATGGCGTGATCCTGGCGCGGCAGTGCGACGCTCTGGCCCTGGTGGTGCGGCATGGAAAGAGCAGCCGTCATGTGGTGCGGCGTGCGCGCGACCTGCTGATCCGCGCCGGCGCTCCGGTCACTGGCATTGTGCTGAACGCCGTGGATGTGAATGCTCCGGAGTACTACGGGTACTACGGCTACTCCGGGTACAGCTACAGCAACATCGACTCGGAAAGCTGGGAGACGGAGCCCCGGAAGACCTCGACCCCGGCAGGTGCCGCATGAAGCGCGCATTCCATACCGCGTTGCTGGGCATGGCAATGCTGTGCGCCCCGTTCGCTCGCGCACAGTTCAATGGCCCGGCCGACACTGCCGCCGACCCTGTCAACACGCCGCATGCGCTGACCACCGATCCGGCAATTCTGTACCCGGCGAAGCACGACACGGTACTGCACGGCGGCGATCAGATCCGGCTCAGCGTGTACGGCATTCCCGACTACAACTTCTCCGGCCGCATCTCCCAGCAGGGCTTTGTCACGGTTCCGCTGATCGACCCGGTGCAGGTCGACGGTCTGACCGTGACGGAGGCGGAGGCCCTGATCAGCGAGCGGCTTGGCGAAGCGCAAATGTTCCGGAATGCCGCCGTTCAGATTGAGGTGACCGAATCCCTGAAGTCACAAATCACCCTAATCGGTGAGGCACGTGGGACGGTGCCTGGGCTGGCCGGAAGCAGGCGACTCTTTGATGTGCTCGCCACCGTTGGAGGTTTGCAGCCAACCACCAGCCACCTGATCACGATCGACCGCCCAGGGGAGGCGCAATCGATCAACGTTGATCTCGGCACCGATCCCGAGCACAGCAAGTATGCCAACATTCCGATCTTTCCCGGCGATACGATCGTCACGTCTCGCATCGGCAGCTACTATCTTGTGGGTGCCTGGAAACGTCAGGGTGCGTTTCCGCTACAGAACACCGCTCCTCTTACCTTGCTGCAGGCGTACACCATCGGCGACGGCAAGTTTTTCGAGGCCAAGGCGAATGAGCTGCACCTGATCCGGACGCGGGGAACCACGCGCACGCTGACCATCGTCAGAATGGATGACGTGCTCAAGGGAAGGCAGCCGGACCCGGTGCTGCAGGCTGACGACATTCTGTACCTACCGTCGAGCAAGGTGCTTGCCGCTATCCGGCAAGGGGGCGTGAACACCGCGATTGGCCTCGCCCTGACGCTGTATGCAGCACTGCGCTTTAACTGAGTCGCTGGAGGGTCGTGTGAGTTCGCAGCAACGGGAGCTCTGTCGAGTCCGGCTCGCCTATGTCGTCAGTCACCCCATTCAATACCAGGCGCCGCTGCTCCGGGAGCTTGCAGCGGACTCAGCCATCGATCTCTGCGTCTTCTTCTGCTCTGACTTTTCGATGCGCGCCTACCGGGACAGCGGCTTCGGCGCGGAGGTGCGGTGGGATGTGCCGCTTACCGCCGGCTATCGATCGGTTGTCTTGCCACGGTGGCGCGACACCACGAGTCCGGGCACCTTTGCACCGATTGCGCGGGGGATTTTTCGTCAACTCGCGCGTGGGCTGGATGGGCATCGATTCGATGCGGTGTGGGTCCACGGGTACAGCACGGTCAACAGCCTGCACGCAATTCTGGCGGCCCGGGCGCTCGGCATCCCTGTTCTACTGCGGGCGGAGCCTTGGCTGCAGGATCGCAGACGTGCCGGATGGAAGCTGTGGGCGAAGCGCGCATTCTTTACGGGATTGCGTGGCCTGGTTGCCGCGGTGCTCCCCATCGGCACACGCAATGCCGAATACTGGGCCTATTACCTCGGCCATCGCTTTCCGTCATTCCTGATGCCCTATGCGGTGGACAACGATCGTTTCGCCGCTGGCATGTCCGCGGCGTCGCCGGAACTACGGGAATCACTCGGCCTCCAGGCAGGCCGGCCCGTCATTCTGTTCGCCTCAAAGCTGCAGCAGCGCAAGCATTGCGATGACCTGCTGGAAGCCTACCTGCGCCTGATCCAAACTATGCCGGCCGACACACAACCCCATCTGCTCATCGTTGGCGATGGCGAGCAGATGCAGGCGCTCCGGACCAGAGTGGAGCAGACTGGCGCGTCCCTCGTTCGATTCGCTGGATTCCGCAATCAAACAGAGTTGCCCGGCATCTTTGCGCTGAGCACGGTGTTCGTGCTGCCCTCCAGACACGAACCCTGGGGGCTGATCGTGAATGAAGCGATGGCCTGCGGGCTGCCGGTGATTGTCTCCGACGAGGTCGGCTGCGCGGTGGATCTGGTACAGGGCGGCGCGAACGGCTTCGTCCTCCCTGCTCGCAACGTCCCGGCATTGCAAGATGCGCTTCGTGCCGTCCTGGTGCCCGGCGTTGCCGCCCGCATGGGCCAATGCAGCCGCGAACGCATCGCGAAGTGGAGTTTTGCGGAGGACCGCAACGGACTCAAGGCAGCACTCGCCTTTGTAACGCGCCTTCCGGTCGGAGCAGACGGAGACACTATCGTGACGCGAACCCAGGAAGAGCATGCCGCCAGCACACTATAGAGCCGACGAGCACGTCGCCGCTTCGGACCTGCATCCTTCGCAGCGTCCGGCGTTTTCTCTCGGGAACCGGCTCGCGCGTCTGGCCTGGAACATCACAGCGGCGCTACTGTTCCGCACTTCGCCGCGCCCGATGCATGCGTGGCGCGCGTTCCTGCTGCGGTGTTTCGGAGCCAGGCTGGGCAAAGGCGTTCACGTGTATCCAAAGGCAAAGGTCTGGGCGCCCTGGAATCTCGATTGCGCGGACTACGCCGGCATCGGCGATGGCACGGACATCTATAACCCGGCTCCGATGCACTTCGGAGAGTTCTGCGTCGTCTCGCAGGACAGCTTCGTATGCGGTGCGACGCACGACTACAACGATCCTGATTTTCCGCTGCTCGCGTTTGAGATGAGCATAGGCGCCCGGGCCTGGATCTGCGCACGGGCCTGCGTTGCGCCGGGAGTTCAAGTGGGTGAGGGTGCCGTTCTGGGGCTCGCTTCCGTCGCCACGCGTGACCTGGAGCCGTGGACCGTTTACGGAGGAACTCCCGCGGTCGCGTTAAAACCTCGCAAGCAAATCCGCTCTTCAAAAGCCGCCGACGCGGGAGGAAGGCTCGATTGATCTCCGTCCTGATCCTGACAAAAAACGAGCAGCAGGATCTGCCGGGCTGCTTGCGCTCTGTTGACTGGTCCGACGACGTGTGGGTGTTGGACTCGCTTTCCACCGACGACACGCAGGCAATCGCCCGGGCTGCCGGCGCGCGCGTGATCGAACGCGCCTTCGACAACTGGTCCGCCCACCAGAACTGGGCCCTGCAGAACATTCCGTTCCGTCATCCTTGGGTGTTTTACCTGGATGCCGATGAACGCGTGACACCGGAGTTGGCGGCGTCGCTGCGCGGTGTGACCGGTGCGCGACAGGACGCATCCGACGCGGCTCCGACCGCTGCGTCATCGTTCCCCGTGGCCTATGAAATACACCGGCGCGACCTGCTGGGCAGCACTTGGCTGCAGCATGTACAGCTCTCCAGCTTCTACGTGCGCCTGTTCCGGCCTGAGAGCATCCGCTATGAGCGGTTGGTCAATCCTGTGACGCGTGTGGATGGGGAAACCGGCCGTCTGCAGGGCTACCTCGACCACTACCCTTTCAGCAAAGGCATCGGCTGGTGGATCGCACGGCACAACGACTATAGCGGAAAAGAGGCGCGCGAGATTATTGCCGGGCGCGCAAACGAACCACCCTTAAGCTTGCGCACAGCCCTGTTCGCACAAGACTTCCAGACCAGGCGGCGCATGCAGAAGGCGATTTTTTACCGGTTGCCTGGCCGCCCGCTGCTCAAGTTTCTAGCCATTTACTTTGGAAAGCGCGGGTTCCTGGACGGGCGTGCCGGCCTGCAAGTCGCAATCCTGCAGAGCATTTATGAGTACCTGATTGTGGCAAAGACGCGCGAGTTGGAAGCGGGCGGACCGCAAACGATCCCATGAAAAAGGAAAAGCGCGGCGTTCTGCCGCGCTCGTGCTGCACGTTGGAATCCGGTTAGCTTCGCAGCTTTGCAAGCAGATCGGTCGGATGCACCGGCTTTGCCAGAATCTCAAACTCGTGGCCCTGGGCGCGCGCTTTTTCCAACAGGTCAGCCGTGGCAGCCTGACCGCTGAACAGCAGCACTTTGCAATGCGGCAGCTTCTGCCGAATCTGGATGGCGGCCTCAATGCCGGTCATGCCCGTCATGATCACGTCGCTGATCAGCATGTTTGGCTGGAATGCGTCGATCGTCTCCAACGCGTTTTCGCCGGAATACACGGCGCGCGCCTCAAACCCAGCCTGGTTCAGAATGATTGCCAAAGTATTGGCGATGACCTGCTCGTCGTCGGCGACGAGGACCTTCGGTTTTGCGTTGCCGTTCGTCATGTCTCCAGTAAGAGTACCCACGGAAAAGCTGCATGGCAAGCGACGCCATGCACTGTTGCAAACGCATGAAAGCGCAGGAGCAAGTGTTAGGCTCAACGCAAGTCACAGGACTGTCGCGCCACAAGAGCATTGCAGTCGCCGTCCTGCGCCAGCCACAGTCCAGCCACTTGCCAATGGAGGTCCTGCCCCGTGGGAGAAGCGATCATCCGCGCCGAGCGGGTCGAAAAATATTATGCGCAGCCGAGTGAGAACCGCATTCAGGTGATCTCGCCGACGGACCTGTCGATCGTGCCGGGCGAGATCGTCGCTTTGCTCGGCCCATCCGGGTCGGGAAAATCGACGCTGTTGCGGATGCTGACCGGTCTATCAAAGCCTTCGGCAGGCGAGGTCTACTGGCACGGGCGGCCAATCTCTGAGTCCAACAGCAACGTTTCCATCGTTTTTCAAAGCTTCGCGCTGTTTCCGTGGCTCACCGTTCTGCAAAATGTGGAAGCGCCGCTGCAGGCCAAGGGCATCGCACCCGATGAGCGAACCCGCCGCGCCATGAAGATGCTGGACACCGTCGGCCTGGACGGCTTCCAGTCCGCGTTTCCGAAAGAGCTCTCCGGTGGCATGCGGCAGCGCGTCGGCTTTGCACGTGCCCTGGTCGTTGAGCCGGAGGTGCTCTTCATGGATGAGCCGTTCTCGGCGCTCGACGTGCTTACCGCCGAAAACCTGCGCTCAGAGTTACTCGAGCTTTGGCATAAGCAAACCATGCCGACGCAGTCCATTTTCATCGTGACCCACAACATTGAAGAGGCGGTGCTGCTGGCGGACCGCATCATCGTGCTGGGACGCAACCCGGGCCACATCCGCACGGATTTCCGCGTTAACCTGCAGCATCCGCGTAACCGCAAGACTGCGGCGTTTACACAGCTGGTCGACTACATCTATAAGGTGCTGACGCAGCCTGAGTCGCAGCCGCCCGAGCTGCCGCGGACCAGCGATGGCCGGCGCGTGCGCGATCAACGCCTGATGAGCTACCAGATGTTGCCGCATGCACGCCCCGGCGGCATTGCCGGACTGCTGGAGCTGCTGATCGACCACGGCGGCAAAGCGGACATCTACAGGTTGGCCGACGATCTTGCGTTTGAAATTGACGATCTATTACCAATCGTGGACGCCGCCGCGCTGCTTGGCTTCCTGACCGTTCAGGAAGGTGACGCCATGATGACAGCCGAAGGTGCCGAGTACGGCCATGCCGAGATCCTGAGGCAGAAAGAAATCTTCCGTACGGCGGCGATCGACAGAGTCCTGCTGTTGCGCCAGATTGTTCGTGCCATTCAGGCCAAGTCCGATCGCAGCGTGCCCGAGGAGTTCTTCCACGACGTTCTGGACGAGCAGTTCAGCGAAGACGAGACGCAGCGGCAGCTTGAAACCGCGATCAACTGGGGCCGCTACGCGGAGCTGTTCGACTACGACAGCAACCGGCACCGCTTCATTGAATCCAGCGTGCCACACGAGCAACTGACTACGGCCGGAGGCGATGCGTGAAGCTGTTGCCGGGCAGCTTCACTCGGGTACGTGCCCAACTGGACGCGCGGCTGCCACACACCATGTCGCGCAGCCAGGTGCTGCGGCGATCATGGCCCTTTCTGCTGGATGTAACGGTTGCCCTGATCGGCCTCGCCTGCTTCTACGCAATCGTGCTGATCGCGCGGCTATGGGCCGGCAGCGCACAGCCCGACGTTCGGATTTCGCTGTCGGCCTCAGCTCTTCCGCGGTACGCCTTCTACTCCGTTGTGCGCATGGGGCTGGCGTACCTGCTCAGCCTGGTGTTCGCGATCGGCTACGGCTATGCCGCTGCATACAGCCGCCGCCTGGAAGCGCTGATGATTGCAGCGCTCGACATCCTGCAGTCGATCCCGGTACTCAGCTTTTTGCCGGGCGTGATGCTTGCTATGATGGCGCTGTTCCCTTCCCGGCAGGTCGGCCTGGAGCTTGGCGCCGTGCTGCTGATCTTTACAGGCCAGGTCTGGAACATGGCCTTCAGCTTCTACTCTTCGTTGAAGAGCCTGCCTCGCGAACTGGTGGAAGCTTCCGCCATCTTTCAGTACTCCCGCTGGCAGAGGCTTTGGCAGTTGGAACTGCCGTATGCCGCAATCGGTTTGGTATGGAACAGCATGGTTTCCGTGGCAGGCGGCTGGTTTTTTCTGATGGCCTGCGAGATGTTCGTGCTGGGCGACCGCGACTTCCGCCTGCCCGGTTTGGGCAGCTACCTGCAGACCGCGGCCTCGGCCGGAAACGTTTCTGCGATTTTCTGGGGCTTACTAGTCATGGTCGGCATCATCGTTGCCACCGATCAATTGATCTGGCGGCCTGTGATCGCCTGGTCCGACCGCTTCAAGTTCGAGCAGGTTGAAAGTGCGCGCGGGATCCGCTCTCCGCTGCTGGCGGCACTGCAGTCCTCGTCGCTGCTGAACGGCGTTGGCCGCCGCACGCTGCTTCCGTTGCAGGAGCGGCTCTACCATCACTTCGCAACGCAGAAAAAGCAGGCGGTCCGCGTGGATGAGGATGGCCGCAGGAGTTCGCCGCGCCTGCTGCAAACGTTGCTCTACACCGTCGTTGTGGCCGCTCTACTCTATTTCGCCTGGCAGGCCATCGGTTTGCTGCGGGGGCTGCACGCCACCGACCTGCGGCAGCTTATTCTGGGTGCCGGAGCGACGTTTTTGCGTGTCATGGTAGCCTTGCTGCTCGCCTCGGCCTGGACGATTCCTGCCGGCGTCGCCATCGGCTTTCATCCGCGGCTTGCACGGGTCGTACAGCCGCTGGCCCAGATCGCCGCCAGCGTGCCCGCGACGGCATTGTTCCCCGTGCTGCTTTTGCTGTTAATCCGCAGCGGCGGAGGCATGAATGCCGGAGCCATTCTGCTGATGCTGCTCGGCACGCAGTGGTACATCCTGTTCAACGTCATTGCCGGGGCGATCGCGATCCCGAGTGACTTGAGAGAGGTTGCGAACCTGTTTCACTTTTCGCGCTGGCAGCGCTGGCGAACAGTCATCCTGCCCGGCATCTTCCCATTCCTGATCACAGGCCTGGTGACCGCGTCAGGCGGCGCGTGGAACGCCAGCATCATTGCCGAGTACTTCCGGCTCAAAGGCCAGACGTTTACTGCGTTCGGGCTTGGCGAGCAGATCAGCGCAGCGACGGATGCGGGGCGCTTCGGCGGCCTGCTGCTCGGCACCATCCTGATGGCCCTGATGGTCGTCACCATCAACCGCCTGGTGTGGCGGCCTCTGTTCCGGCTGGCGGAAACGAAATATCGCTTGAGCGCCTGACGTTAGACCTGCGTGAGCCGTGGCCGGCGGAACGCGAACACCACTGCAAGAATCGGGGGCGCCAGCAGTGCTCCCCAGGGTGGCAGCAGGATGCCGCCCAGAATCGGCCCCAACAGCGCAGCCCACCAGGGGACGCGCGTCTGCCGCTTCAGCAGAAGCGGCTGGATCAGCAGGCCGTCAGTCACGGCAATGACTGCATACAGACCCAGCACCCACCAAAGCCGGCTGTAGTCATTGTCATTCGTAGAGAAAACCGCAGCCACCGCAGGCCCACACACACCCAACACCGCGCCAACACCGGGAACGAACTGGAAAAGCGCGCCGAGTACGGCCCATAGCGGGGCGAACGGCACGCCAATCCATAGCAGGCCCACCAGCCACATCGCGCCAACAATGACCGCGTCCAACAGCGTGGCGCGGAACCAACCGCCGAGCGCGGCACCGGCGCGACGGCTGTAACTCGCTTCCCGCTCTTCGGCGCTCATAGTGGTTCAGATGCAGGTTCAGGGCAGAAGCTCCTGGCCGGTGCGCGGTACTCTACCGATATGAAGTTTGGCGTTCTGGTCTTTCCTGGGTCGAACTGCGACCACGACACGTACAACGTATTCCGAAGCGTTCTGCAGCAGCCGGTCACTTTTCTGTGGCACGCGTCCGCGGACCTGCAGGACTGCGACGCCATTCTGGTGCCGGGAGGATTCGCCTATGGCGATTACCTGCGGACCGGAGCACTGGCGCGGTTCGCACCCGTGATGGCGAGTGTGCAGAAGTTTGCCGCTGCGGGTGGGCCGGTCATGGGCATCTGCAACGGATTTCAAATCTTGTGCGAGGCCGGCCTGTTGCCGGGCGCCCTGCTGCGCAATCAGAACCAGCGCTATATCTGCCGGGAGGTTCACCTGCGCGCCGAAACGGCTGACTCGCCATTCACCAGTCTGCTGACCAAAGGCGAGGTGCTGCGGATGCCGATCGGTCACATGGAAGGCAACTACTTCTGTGATGCGGACGCTCTTGCATTGCTGCAGCGGGATGATCGCATCGCCTTTCGTTATTGCGACGCCGAGGGAGCGACCACGGCCGGCGCGAACCCGAACGGTTCCCTGGACAACATTGCAGGCATCCTAGGTGAAGGACGCAATGTGCTGGGGATGATGCCGCATCCCGACCGGTCCAGCGAGGCGCTGCTGGGGTCGGCGGACGGTCTCCGTTTATTTGCATCGCTGGCTTCTACTCTGACCCAAGCATAACCATGGTTGACCTGCATCATCACCTAATCTTCGGCGTCGACGACGGCTCGCCGGACCTGGAAACATCGGTGGCCATGGTGCAGATGGCGGCCGAGGACGGCGTCACGCACCTGGTCGCGACGCCGCATGCCAATGAGCAGTTCGCCTACGATCGCGCGGCACACGCGCAGCGCCTGCAGCAGATTCGCAACGCTCTGCCTTCGGCAATTGCCACACAGATTGAGCTGGGACTCGGCTCAGATTTCCACCTGGACTACGACAATACGGTGGACATCGGCAACATCAACAAACAATTCGCCATCAACGATGGACCCTATCTGCTCATTGAGTTGTCCGACACGGGCATCCCTGCGCGCATCGACGAAGTGCTCTACAAAATGCGCGTCGTCGGCCTGGTGCCGATCCTGACCCACCCGGAGCGCAACAGCACCTTGCAGCGATCACGCGGCAGATTGCGCGAGTGGATGAAAGCCGACATGCTGGTACAGGTCACCGCCAATTCGCTGACCGGCCATTTCGGCAAGCTCGCCGAACGCGTCGCATGGGAGCTGATGGAAAAGCAATGGGTTCACTTTGTCAGCAGCGACGCGCACGACCTGAGCCGCCGCACGCCGCGCCTGAGCGCCGCCTATGAGGTCGTCCGAAAGCGCATGGGCGAGGACACGGCGGAGCGACTCTTTCTGACGAATCCCCTGGCTGTGTTCGAGGGCCGAGCGATGCCGTCCCAGCCGGATCCAACGGGCGTTTTCGAAGAAGAGAAGAAGGGCTGGCTCGACTCGCTGATCGAGCATTTCCGCTAGGGTCAGTTCAGGCCGAGGCCGCCGTCGACCGCGAGCAGCTGCCCGGTGATGAAGCTGGGGCAGCTTGCGAAAAACAGTACCGCCGCCGCGACATCGTCCGCGCTGCCGTTCCTCTGCATCGGCGTTTTCTTCGCAAAGCTGTCATACGCAGCATCGTGTGTTTCGCCCAGAACGATCATGCCGGGAGCGACGCAGTTCACCGCGATTTCCGGCGCCCAGGTCTTCGCCATGGTCTGGCTCAGCATGTGCAGCGCTGCCTTGCTGGTGCAGTAGTGCGCGTGGGTCGCCCACGGGTGCATGCCGCCGAGCGAGCCGATGTTGACGATGCGCCCATGGGCGGCTTTCAGGTGCGGGTACGCTGCCTGCGCCGTCAGGAACGGGCCACGGGTATTCGTGGAAAACATCGCGTCCCACTGCTCGGGAGTTATGTCCTGCAACGCCGCGGTTTCGAACGCACCGGCGTTGTTGACGAGCAGATCGAGACCGCCCAGATATTCGGTTGCCGATGCGATCGCGGTTCGAACCGATGCCGGGTCGCCCACTTGGCACGCAACGGCCCGCGCCCGCACGCCAAGCCGCTGCAGCTCGGTAACGGCATCCTCTACCTTGCAATTAACCTGGCGGGAGGTGATGACGACGTCAGCGCCTTCCGCGGCCAGCGAAAGCGCTAACGCACGTCCGATGCGCCGCGCTCCGCCCGTGACCAGCGCGCGTTTTCCAGCAAGCACGGGCACGGGTTAGTTCGGTCCCGTGGTGCCGGTGGTCGCACCCTGGTTGCCGGTCGGCGCGCTGGACCGATTTGGCTGGCGAGGCGGTGTCGTGGAAGGCGGCACACTCACGTTGTGATCCGCCGCGGGCGAGACCGTCGGGTCACCCGTTTGCTTCGGGTCAGCGGGTGCGGTCGGCAGCTTCAGGACCGGGTCGGTTGCGGTGATTGGCTTGTTCTGTGTGGGCTTGACCGTGCGGTGGTCCGGCTCCTGCACACCCGCCTTTTCGGTCGACGCTCCCGACCTGTTCTCGTATATGGAGTACTGCTCTTGCGGTCGTCTCATGCGAACGGTCAGCTGCTTTGATGGACCATCCAGAGTTACAGTGCCGGAGTATGTGGAAAAGCCGTTCGCGATCACTTGCACCTGGACGACGGAGCCGGTGGGAATGATGTCGATGAACGCTTTACCATCAGTGCCCGATTTGACCTCAAGATTGCCTTCATCGACACCATCCTTCACGGGGTGAAACACCACGCCGGCGTTCTCAATCACCTTGCCGCTGCTGTCGCGAACGATCAATACCTCGAAGTGACTGGTTTCGGCGGGAGCTTTGTACTTGCGCCCATGCCGCTCCGATTGTCCCAACAGTGTTCCCGCCGTGACGAGAGCCGCTGCTGCCCAGAGGCTTACCCGCTTCCAATTCCTTGTGCTGACTGCCACAACCATGCCGAACATTCTAGCTGCGCGGGAGGTGAACCGTCCTAAACCTGACGGAGGAGGTGCGGCATTTCAGCAATTCGCCACAACGTGAGTACGATTCACTCACATTTCATGCCGAAGCTGCTTGACAGGCGTAGCTTCGGCTGGGTACTTTAGCAATCGGAGGGTGCGAGTGCCAACGCCTCGCCCCGATCTGCAGACACTGACAAAAGCACCAACCCCACAAGCAAGGAGCAAGGACTCACATGGCATCCACGTTTACTCCGCTGCACGACCGCATCCTGGTCCGCCGGACCGAAGAGGGCGAGACAATGCGCGGCGGCATCATCATTCCGGATTCCGCCAAAGAAAAGCCGCAGCAGGGCACGGTTGTGTCCGTCGGCAAAGGCAAGTCGAACGACGAAGGCAAGGTTTTCCCGCTGGATGTCAAAGCGGGCGACGTGATCCTGTTCGGCAAGTATTCCGGCAACGAGATCAAGCTCGACGGCGAAGACCTTCTCATCATGCGTGAAGAAGAAGTTCTCGGCATCCTCAAGAGCTAGTGCGGCCTGTGCCCCACGTTCGCATCACGAGCGGGGGTTGAGCCTCCGCAATTCCGACATTCAACTCCGCGACTCCGGTCGCAAAGGAAGACAAGGCAATGGCAAAGACAATTCTGCACGGTGAAGATTCCCGTCAGGCGATTCTGCGCGGCGTGAACACCCTCGCCGACGCGGTCAAGGTGACGCTCGGTCCGAAGGGCCGCAACGTCGTTATCGAGAAGAAGTTCGGCTCCCCCACGATCACCAAGGACGGCGTGACCGTTGCCAAGGAAATCGAGCTCAAGGATCCGATCGAAAACGTGGGCGCGCAACTGGTAAAGGAAGTCGCGTCGAAGACCAGCGACGTAGCCGGTGACGGCACCACGACCGCGACCGTCCTGGCGCAGGCCATCTACCGCGAAGGCGTGAAGACCGTTGCCGCCGGCGCGAACCCGACCGCCCTGAAGCGCGGCATCGATAAGGCTGTTGAGGCCATTGTCGGCAAGCGCGCGGAAGACGGCACCGTCTCCGGTGGTGCGCTGGCGAAGTTCTCCAAGCCTGTTTCCGGCGACATGATTGCGCAGGTCGGTACCATCTCCGCCAACTCGGACTCGCAGATCGGCACCATCATTGCCGAAGCGATGAAGAAGGTCGGCAAGGACGGCGTAATCACGGTCGAAGAATCCAAGACCATGGAAACGCAGTTGGACGTGGTCGAAGGCATGCAGTTTGACCGCGGCTACCTGTCGCCCTACTTCGTGACCGATGCCGAGCGCATGGAAGTGGCGCTGGACGATCCGTACATCCTGATCTACGAAAAGAAGATCAGCTCCATGAAGGACCTGCTGCCGCTCCTGGAGCAGATTGCCCGCACCGGCAAGCCGCTCGTCATCATCGCGGAAGACGTAGATGGTGAGGCGCTGGCGACCCTGGTGGTCAACAAGTTGCGTGGCACGCTCAACGTTGCTGCGGTCAAGGCTCCTGGCTTCGGTGACCGTCGCAAGGCCATGCTGGGCGACATCGCAACGCTGACCGGCGGTCAGGCGATCACGGAGGACCTGGGCATCAAGCTCGAGTCCGTCAAGATCGAAGACCTGGGCCGTGCGAAGCGCGTCACCATCGACAAGGACAACACCACGATCATCGACGGCGCAGGCCAGGACGATAAGATCGAGGGCCGCGTCCGCGAGATTCGTTCGCAGGTTGAGAAGACCTCCAGCGACTACGACCGTGAGAAGCTGCAGGAGCGTCTCGCCAAGCTGGTCGGTGGCGTCGCCGTCATCAAGGTCGGTGCAGCTACCGAAACCGAGATGAAGGAAAAGAAGGCCCGCGTCGAAGACGCGATGCACGCAACGCGCGCTGCCGTCGAAGAAGGCATCGTCCCGGGCGGTGGTGTGGCCCTGGTCCGCTGCGCTGCTGACGTGGACGCGCTGATCAAGACGCTGGAAGGCGACGAGAAGATTGGTGCGACCATCATCCGCCGCGCCATCGAGGAGCCGCTGCGCCAGATCGTCCAGAACGCGGGCGTTGAAGGTGCCGTGGTTGTCGGCAAGATCCTGGAAGGTAAGGAAGGCATCGGTTACAACGCTGCCACCGGTCAGTTCGAAGACCTGGTTGCGGCCGGCGTCATCGACCCGACCAAGGTCACCCGCACAGCGCTGCAGAACGCGGCCTCCATCAGCGGCCTGCTGCTAACCACCGAAGCGCTCATCTCCGAAGTTCCGGAGAAATCAGCGCCCGCGGGCGGCGGCCACTCGCATGGCGGCGGCATGGACGGCATGTACTAACCCTTGCATGCAGCGGAAGCGCTCTATGCAAAACAGAAAGCCCCGGAGCAATCCGGGGCTTTCTGTTGATACAACACGAGAATGCATGGTTTCAGGAACTTAAGTACCCCATGCACGCCCGCAGATACGAGTGCACCAGCAGAATCAGCTCGCTTTTCAGCGGCTCGTAATCGCGCTCGGGAGTTGCGGATTCAAGCAGACGCCGCGCGATGCCGTTCATGGCGGCCAGAACGACCGTTGCCACGATCTCTGGATCCTTGGTCAAACCCGGTGCCGTGGCAAACATCAGGGACACCGCTTGCCGTGCCTCCACGTAAGCATCTTTGGCAATCTGCATGCCGTCCACGTCTGCACTGATTGAGTACAGCGCCACACTATGTTGCATGTGCTTGAGCTTCGCCATCAGGTAGGCTTCGATGATTGCCTCTGCCATGTGCAGCGCATCTTCACCCTGGCAATCCGCGCAAGCCGCTTCGACCGCGGCGATCACCTCTTGCATATGCCGCCGAAGGCAAGCCTGCAGCAGCGCAACCTTGTTCGGGAAATATTGATAGAGCGTGCCAACCGAGACGCCGGCACGTGCCGCCACACGTGTGGTGGTCAGCCGCTCCTTGCCGACCGCGGTTAAAACCTGAAGCGTAGCGTCCAGAATGGCATCGACCGTCTCAGTCGAACGCGCCTGCACCGGCTGTTTTCGCGGCTGAATCGCGGATCGAACGACGGTAGGCAAATGCGAACTCCGAGGCGGAAGACTTCTTCATCTAAAGACGCGAGATCGGTTGTGGGCGTGGCCCACAGCCCTTGGAGGAAACATGGCAAGTAGCAATCTTGGCGGCACTTTCACCTTTCCCGGCACCACTTTGACCGTAAATCGCATGGGCTATGGCGCCATGCAGCTTGCCGGACCGGGCGTGTACGGACCGCCGAAAGATCATGATGCGGCAATTGCAGTGCTGCAGGAGGCGGTCGACGCCGGCGTAAACCACATCGATACGAGCGACTTTTACGGCCCGCACGTGACGAATCAACTGATCCGCGAGGCGCTGTTTCCCTACCCGGAGGATTTGGTCATCGTGACAAAAGTCGGCGCACGGCGCGAGGCGGACAAATCCTGGAAGCCCGCGCAGTCTGCCGCTGAACTCCGTTCCGCGGTCGAGGACAACCTGCGTAACCTCGGGTTGGATTCGTTACACATCGTGAACATGAGACTGATGGGCGACGGTCCGCACGGGCCGACCGAAGAGCCGGTCGGCGAGCGCATCGAGGCGCTCGCAAAGCTGCAACAGGAAGGGAAGATCCGGCATATCGGGTTGAGCAACACGACGGCGGCACAGGTTCGCGAGGCACGCGGCATCGTCCCGATCGTGTGCGTGCAGAATCTATACAACCTGGCGCACCGTGAAGACGAAGCTTTGGTGGATGAGCTCGCGGCGGACGGCATTGCCTATGTACCATTCTTTCCGCTTGGCGGCTTTTCGCCGCTGCAATCCTCTGAGCTGGACGGCGTCGCTAAGTCTCTGAACGCGACGCCGATGCAGGTCGCGCTGGCATGGCTACTGCACCGCTCGGGCAACATCCTGCTGATTCCGGGCACGTCGTCAGTGGAGCATCTGAAGGAGAATCTGGCGGCGGCGCAGTTGCAGCTGCCGAAAGAGTCTCTGGCCTCGCTGGATCAGATCGGAAAGTAATTTGGCGCAGCACCCGGCAGTAGGCGGAGGTCTGGCAACAGACTTCCACCTAGTGCTGGACGCCAATCTGTGACTCTTCGCAACTCAGTGGCCACAAGCAGGGTCGGAGTGGCTCATGGCGCAGACGATGGACCACCATGCGTCTATGCTGTTTTTTTGGGCTACGTCGATCGGCAAACGACTGCAGGTCCGGTGGCGCAACAGCGTGCTCGCTTCTGTTCTCTTTTGCAGAAACGTTACGTCTGACTGCACAGGAGACACGCCGCATTTCCACCCTCTCGCATCGCCCCTCGCCTCGCCCAGGTCAAAGCTTCACGGTACGCTGGGGAGGCAGGAAGGCCGGCACTGTTCCGGCGCAAAGCCGGACCGTTCCGCATAAGTCGGCCGTCAGAGGCTTGCTGCTGCTCGCATTGCTAGCGTTCATCATTCGTGGGATCGTGGTGCTTTGCTTTTACCGCGACCTGCCGGTGTCTGCCGATCACAACGAGTTCGGATGGGAGCAGGGCTGGATCGCCCGCTCGATCGCGTTGGGTCACGGCTTCTCTTCCCCATTCCAACCACTGGACGACGTACCCACTGCGCTGGTCGCGCCGCTTTACCCATATCTGCTCGCTGGCATCTTTCGCGTGTTCGGGCTGTACTCCGCAGTGTCGGCGCTGGTGGCACTCGGGCTGAATGCCCTGATCAGCGCTTCCGTCGTATTTCCGGTGTATGAGATGGCACGCCGGGCGGTTGCAGGCTCGCTCCACTCGGTACGCACCGGGCTGTCGAGCCACGCACCGGCAACGGCGCTCACACCTTTGTGGGTTCGGCGCGTGCCATGGATGGCCGCGGCACTGTGGTCCGTTTACCCCTACTCCGTTACGTTCTCCGGGTCATACATTTGGGATCACACCCTGACCGGCGCGCTGTTCGCATGGACGTTTCTGTTCGCTCTGCAATTGCGCCGATTTGGCGTGCTGGGTTGGGCGAGCTGGGGACTGCTGTACGGCGTGACGGCGCTGTCAAACCCCAGCGTGCTGTCACTGCTGCCAGCACTTGTACTCATTGCGGTGATCGGCCAGGGCATGCCAGTGCGCAGAGGGCTGACCCGCGTAGCTGTCGCCGCAGCAGTGCTGGCGCTTACGCTGCTGCCGTGGACAGTACGCAACGTGCGCACGCTGCATGCGCTTGTGCCGATGCGCGATGGCTACTGGGGTGAGTTCTACGCCGGCAACAACGACGACACCAGCCATACCAACCCAGACTGGACGCATCCCGCCAGTAACGCGGCAGAGCTGCGGCGGTATGAACAGCTTGGTGAGGTGCGCTACATGGCAGAGAAGCGCACGATCGCGCTGAAGCACGTTTCAGAAAAGCCGGGCCTCTTCGCGGTGCAGTGCCTTCGCCGCACGGTTCGCTTCTGGACGGGCTTTTGGAGCTTCTCTTCCAGTTATCTGCAGGGCCAGGCGCTGGACGTTCCAAACGTTCCCTTCTGCACTGCGCTGGCGCTGCTCACCTTCTTCGGCCTTCGGTCGCTCCTGCGCCAGCACCGCCGGGCAGCTTTGTGCTTCCTGGCAGTAGTGGTGCTCTTTCCGTTGCCGTACTACCTGACGCATGCTTCGGTCGACTACCGGCAGCCAATTGAACCGGAGATCGTGGTGCTGATCGCGGTCGGCGGTGCCGAACTCTGCAGCAGATGGCAGGCCCGCCGGGCCGCGCGGACACAGCTTGCACAGGGTGTTCTGGTCGGCAGCTAGAGCGCGAATTTGCATGGCGTGAGAATCTGTTGCGGTGCCGCTTTCTTTGCGCGGCTTACCGGAGAGTTCCTGATGCCGTTGCGCCCGCTGCGCTGTCTCGCTGCGTCTGCTGTTCTGCTGTGTGTTCCTGCTGCCCTGTTCGCTCAGGGCGGCGCTGCGAACGATCTGCTCATGCCGAAACCTGCAAGTGTGCACTTTGCGGCGGACGGTTTGCGGGTCGGGCCAGATCTGACGATCGCTCTGGTGCAGACTCGATCGCCCAGGCTGCAGGCCGCAACGTTGCGTTTTCTGAAGCGCATGGAGGACAAGACAGGCACACCGTTGCCGCGATCCATCGGCAATGCCACGACCGGCACGATCGTGCTTGACGTGGCCAGCGATGGCGAAGCGGTGCAGGGGCCAGACGAAGATGAGAGCTACACGTTGGACGTCACCTCGGCGACGGTTCACCTGAAGGCCGCGACAACCTTGGGCGCACTGCACGGGATGGAAACGCTCTTCCAACTGACGCAGCCGTCTGCCAACGGTTACATGATCCAGGCCGCATCGGTCCAGGACAGTCCTCGTTTCCGCTGGCGCGGACTGATGCTTGATTGCGCCCGGCATTTCGAACCGCTTGACGTGCTGAAGCGCAACATCGACGCAATGGCCGCGGTCAAGCTGAACGTCTTTCATTGGCACCTGATTGATGACCAGGGCTTTCGCATCCAGAGCCATGTCTTTCCAAAGCTGACCGAGCTTGGGTCGGATGGAAAGTTCTACACCCAGGACCAGGCGCGTGAGTTGGTGCAGTATGCGCGGGAACGCGGCATCCGCGTGTTGCCCGAATTCGAAATGCCCGGCCATTCGGCGGCTTGGCTGGTCGCATACCCTGAGCTGAACAGCGGCACCGAGCCGAACGGTATCCGGCAAGAGTTCGGCATATCGGACACGGCGCTCGACCCCACACGCGAAGAGACGTACACCTTCATCGGCCGCTTCTTGGCGGAGATGACGGCCATCTTCCCGGACCCGTATCTGCACATTGGCGGCGATGAGACACCCGCACCTGACTGGAAGACCAACCCGCGCATCGTGGCGTTTATGCGGGCGCACAATCTGACAAACAACGATGCCCTGCAGGCCTACTTCAACACGCGTGTGCTGGCCATCGTGACGAAGCTGAACCGCAAGATGGTCGGCTGGGATGAGATTTTGCATCCCGACCTGCCGAAAGACATCGTGATCCAGTCATGGCGCGGCGGTGAGTCGTTGGCCAAGGGTGCGCAAATGGGTTTTCAGGGCGTGCTCTCGCAGCCATACTACCTGGACGCGATGAAGCCAGCGAGCGTTCCTTACCTGGCCGACCCTGTGCCGGCAGACACGAAGCTGACGCCGCAACAGCAGCAACTGATTCTGGGCGGCGAAGTGTGCATGTGGGCCGAGCAGGTGAATGAACGCACGATCGACTCCCGTGTTTGGCCCCGCACGGCAGCCATCGCGGAGCGGTTCTGGTCTCCACAAAATGTGCGCGACGTGGTGGACATGTACCACCGACTTGACGCCACGTCGCTGGAGTTGGAAACGTTCGGCCTCAAACATCTGTCGAGCGAGGACGCAGGTTTGCGTTCGCTTGCGGGAACTCAGCAGATCAGCGCATTGCGCATCTTTGCCCAGGCGTTCGAGCCCGTTCCGTTCTACAACCGCTACCTGGAGCAGCACACGTCGCAGCTGACGCCGCTCACAAACTTCGTCGATGCGGTCGTACCCGATCCGCCGGTAAAGCATCGGCTTGCACTCGCCTCGGCAATCCTGACGCAGAAGGGTGACGCATCCTCCGCAGCCAGCGCCGCGGCTGAACTTACGTCGTACTTCCGTTCGGTGGGCGCATCGGTGCCGCAGGTGCAGGCACTGTTCCCTTTCGCACCGCGGCTGCGACCCATGGCGCAGCGAGCACAGCAACTGACGACGTTGAGCCAGATCGGTGTTCAGGCAGTACAGTACCTGTCCAGCCGTCAGGCGGCGCCGTCTGGCTGGAAGGCGAATAGTCTGAAGCAGCTCGAAACGGCCAAACAGCCGTCCGCGATCGTGCGCTTTGTCTTTCAGGACACGCTGACGGAACTGGTGCAGGCCGTTCGATAAAAAAGTCTCTACTGCTGGTACACCCGCGCCTCCCACGGCCGCAGGTGTACCACGGTGGAGTTGGGCGCGTCAGGCGTTTCGCTGTAGTTGCCAAGCCGCAGCTGGCCAGAGCTGATACCGCCAGGCAATGTGTAGTCGATCGGCTTACGTGAGAAGTTCAGCACCACCAGATACTTCGCCGTGCCAAGCGTGCGCGTGTAGATAAAGATCTGCTCCTGCTGCGGATCCAAATCCTGGTAATCGCCGTAAATGAACGCCGGGTCGGAACGACGCAGCGCGATTGCCCGCTGGTTGTAGTGGTAGACCGAATCAGGATCCTTCAACTGGTCTGCGGCATTGATCGTTTTATAGTTCGGATTCACCGGCTCCCAGGTGTGGTCGCCCGTGCTGAAACCCGCGTTCTTCGTGGCGTCCCACTGCATGGGTGTGCGAGAGTTATCGCGACCGTACGCAGCTGCACCGGTAATCAGTTGCTGCTCTGTAAGCCTGCCGGCGGCGACGTCCGTCTTGAACCGGTTCTGTACTTCGATGTCGTTGAACTCGCTGATCTTCGTCCAGGGATAGTTGGTCATGGCGAGTTCATCGCCCTGGTACAAATACGCTGTGCCGCGCAGCGTGAGCACCATGGTCTGCAGCATCTTCGCCGAGAGCGCACGGTATTCCGGTGTCGACACGTCGCCCCAGCGGGAGACCACGCGTGACATGTCGTGATTGCCCAAAAACACCGTGTCCCAATCCTGCTTGCCCAGCACACGTGCGTGCGCGGCGTAGATCGCCTTCAGGTCCGGCAAATGGAGTGGCTTGTACTCATACTCACCGGTTGCTCCGATGCGAGTGGCATCGAAGTTGAAAATCTCGCTCAACTCGTGCCGGTCCTCACCAACGATGTTGTGCGTTTCGGCGAGCGAGATACCGATCGCCTCGCCCACGCTCATGTCGTCATACTTCGACAGCACCTCGCGATTCATCTCCTGCAGGAACTCATCGCGGCGCGGACCGTTCGCCCAAACCTTGGATGGATCTTTCAGCTGCTCGGCAGACAAATTCGGCAGGCCCGGAATCTTGCTGATGAGCGGAATCACGTCCATGCGGAATCCGTCCACGCCCTTGTCGAGCCAGAAGCGCATCAGGCTGTACACCTCCTGCCGCACTTTCGGGTTTTCCCAGTTCAGGTCGGGCTGCTTGACGGCAAACAGGTGCAGATAGAACTGTTTCGTTGCGTCGTCCCACTGCCAAGCGGAGCCGCTGAAGTAGGAAGGATAGTTATTGGGCGGATCGAAGCCATGCGGCGCGTTCGGATTCGGCTTGCCGTCACGCCAAATGTAGTAATCGCGATAGGGATTGTTTCTCGATTTGCGCGACTCCTGAAACCAGCGGTGCTCGTCACTGGTGTGGTTCACGACCAGGTCGATGATCAGCCGCATGTGCCGCTTCTTGATCCCGGCGAGCATGCGATCAAAGTCGGCCATGGTGCCGAATTCCGTCATCACCTTGCGGTAATCGCGGATGTCATAACCGTTGTCAGCATTGGGCGAATCGAAATGTGGGCTCAACCAGATCACGTTGATTCCCAACTGCTGCAAGTAATCCAACCGGCTGGTGATGCCGTTCAGATCACCGATGCCGTCGCCATTGGAATCCTGAAAAGAACGCGGGTAGATCTGGTAGATCACTGCCTCTTTCCACCATCGCCGCGCGTAGCCGTTGAGCACCGTGACACCCGCACCAAATTGTGAGGGTGCGGCCTGTGCCGACGCGGTAGATGCAGCAGGGGAAAGAAGAGTCATTCCGGCGATGATTGGAAGCAGCAATCTTGAAAGGAAACGCACGCCCCAAGCGTACTGCGGGCGTGCGTCTTTGGGAAGCCCGTGCTTACTCGCGCGCGCTGGCGGGCGAACCGGCTTGTACTTCCGTTTGCGCCTGCAGTTTGACACCCGGAACTGCCGTACTCACCTTCAGGCGCTGCAGGTTACGACCGCTGTCCTGAAAACTCACTTCGTACGTCTGCGCCAGCGCCTGCTGGAACTGCCGGAAGAACGGAGCGATAGAAGGCGGAGTGATCTGGCCCTGATTGTAGGTATCGCCGCCTGTTTCCTGCGCGAGCCGGCCCAGGTAGTTTTGCCCGGACGCGCTGCTGTAAAAACCATTCACGCCGCGGCCACCAAAGTAAATGGAGTAAACCGGCACCGCTGCACGCTGCGCATCGCGAATGGCCCCATCCACGTAAGGGCTGTCCTGGTTCAGCGGGCTCACCGAACCGTTGTAGTAGTCGATACCGTTGGTGATCATCAGAACAACGCGGGACGCCCCGGTGTTGGTCGGCCAATGCTTCACCAGATCCTGCAGGCAAAAATAAGGGCTTGCGCTGATGCCGCCGGATGCCAGCGGAATGCGCACGGACTTTGCGACAACATCAGGATCACTGCTGAAGCCGTGGCTAAAATAAACGGACCCGTTGCGCATGTAACCAACACCGACCGAGGTGCTGGGCGACGCTGCACTCCGCACGAAATCAGTGACCTCACCCAGGTTCGTGTCGAAGTTGGTGCGCAGACCGTCGTCGAGCAGCACGGCAATCTCCAGCGGCCGGCTATTGCGGCTGCCGGAAAGGCCGGGCGACGCAAGCGCGGGCGCAACGCTCAGGACAGGAAGGTCGCGGCCAGCGACGTCGACCTTTATGTCGCTGGTGCGCAACGTTGGCGCAGCGCTGTTCTTCTTTGCTTCTGCGCGCACCAGCACGCGCGTGGTGACCGGGCCTTCCTGTTGGGCCAGAACGGAGCCGCTGAGTGCGGCGAACAGCAGCATTACCGGGGCGAATCGTACGCCTGAAATCATTGAATTCCTCCGCGTGCGCGGTTGGCACGCCTGTATATTGGACGCGCCGCGCAGGACGAGGAATGCCTGCTGCCGGCCATGTACCGGCAGCAGGCGTCGGTTGGCGGAAGCTAATCCCGGCTGAGCCGAAGCTTAATGCCCAGGCGAACATTGAACGGCAGCGCCGGATAGCCGATCGGCCCGGTATGCTGCTGGCCGAGCAGGTTGTTCATCTGCGTAAAGAGCGCAACCTTTGGCAGCATCTGCCAGGTCGCGTTTGCGTCCAGCTTTGTGTAACCGAATGCAAGATTGCGGTTGGGCAACAGCAACGAGTTGTCCCCCGCAAGGCTGCTGTAAGACAAAAACGTGCTGTCGTCGGAGCGCGATGAGAACGCCGCTTTCAAGCCGGCACTCCACTTCCCGGACGAGTATTCTGCCACGGCAAAGCCGGTGTGCGGCGCGCGGCGAAACGGCCGTGCCCCGATCAGCGGCGAGCTGCTCCCTATGGGCGTGTCCGGGTAGTTCGGATTGGTGTTCGCATAACCCCCAAGCGCCGCAGTCACGTCTCCGCTGAACGATCGCTGCACGCGCGCGTCCAGGTATGTATACCCGCCACGCAGGAAGACGTGTCGCATCGGGCTGAACTCCAATTGCGACTCAGCGCCTTGTGCCCGAAAATGGAGCGAGTTCAGGTACGCGCCCGCATACGGGTTGCCGAGAAGGCTGCCGAGCGGCAGGCCAAAGTACTGCTGCAGGTCGCCGCCGCTCACATATTCAATCTGCCGGCCGAACTCGTTATGGAAATAGTTCGCACGGAAAAGCAAGCGTTGTCCGGCGATACTCTGCTCCACACCGCCTTCGTAGGTACGTGCGCGGAGCGCACCGATGGGCGAGATGCCGTAACGCGCGATGGCTGAAGCGTTGCCTGCTGCGCTTAGCTGGCCGTAGAGCGACGTCAACTGTGTGTTGAGATTCGGTTCCTGCACACCTTTCGAAAAGTTGAAGTGGAGCCGCGTACCTTGGAACCAGCCCGCGCCGGGCCGCACCGCATACCCGGCAATGCCAAGCCGCGGCGTTCCCTCCGTACCGTACAGCGTGTTGCGCTGCACGGCGCCACCAAGCGAGTAGAAGATTCTGCGGAACAGGTCACCCTGCAATTGCAAGGTGTACTGGTAGTCGCGGCGCTCTGCCGTCTGATCGATGCCGTAGGTGGGATAACGATAGCTGCCGCGTTCGTCAAGAAAGCGGAAGCCGGCCAAGCCTGACAGGTGCGGCGTGAAGCGGTAGTCCGCGTTGTACTGCACACCATCGCGGTTCGATACAGAATCCGAGCGGTCATTCACGCCGTTCAGCAGTTGCGCGCGGCCAGTGGCGACTGTGCCATTGGCGCCGTGAATCGTAACGTTGTTGCCGAAGTTAGCTGTATACGCAAACGGTCCGGAGCCGACAGTGATCGGCGTGCCGACTGCACCGAATTCAACGAACTGCTCACGCTTGCGCGCGCCCAGGTAACGCGCACTCTGGTGCAGGTTGCCGTGCACCGTACCGTCGAGTGCGGCGGACAGGTAAAGGTCCTGATCGCCCTGCCTTGCTTGCGCGGCAACGCCGTAAAAGTTAAACGCGCCGGGAACTCCCGTGGCACTGACGCCGTCTCGCACGGTACCGCGCAACGAAAACTCAGGCGCAATCTGAACGCCAACATTCGCCGCCACGGTAATCAGGTGATAGCGGTCGTTCGGCAATGCGTTGGATGAGTCGAAACGGCTCACCGCCACGTAGCCATCCACGTGCCGGTATGCTCCCGAGAGTTCTGCCTCGTTGCGCCAGGTGTGAAAGTTGCCGGCATCTCCTGAGTAGTTCAGCACGGGCCGCGCACCGCCGCGTGGCGTGTCGAAGCGCACAGTGCCCGCGAGTGCGTCCGTGCCGTACAGCACGCTGTTGGGGCCGCGCTGCGACTCCAGGCCGCTGACTGCTGTGCTTGCCACATTGCTGAAGTCGAAACGCCCACCTACGTCGCCGGCTGGAACACCGTCGATAAGTACCTGGTTTGACGTGGAGTCGCCGCCACGCACGAAAAGACTCGTCACGCCGCCGTAACCGCCGCTTTGCACGACCGAAACGCCGGGCTGCAATCGAAGCTCGTCCGCAATGCCGAAGCGCGTCGCAAGCTCTTCTGTTGGAATCAGCGTGACGGCGACGCTGGTCTGCTCGATAGGTGTAGGAAGACCGGTTGCGGAAACGGTGATGTCATCCCGCCGCGGCGCAAGATGCAGGTATAAGTCCTGCGCTACACTGCTGTCCGTTTGGACGAAAAGCGCCTGCGAACTTTGCGATGCAAAGCCTGGTGCTGTAGCGCGTAGAACGTAGCGCCCGCTGCCGGAGGCATGGAGCGTAAAGCTGCCGTTCGCATCGGTGGCCGTTGCGGCGATTTCCTGGCCGTTGCGCAGCAGCGTCACGGTGGAGGCGAGACCGTGTCCAAGCGGGTCGCGAACGGTGCCGCGGAGTGTTGCGGCGTATACAAGTGAGGAGGAAAGTGCCAGGGTTAGCAGCGTAGTGAAGGCGCGCGAGAGTGCGCGTCCTCGACAGGACGGAAGTCCGAACATGCAGGAATCTCCTACGCTCCCCTCGGAGCGCTGGTTCGAAGCCGGCAGCCGGAATCGGTCTCCTGACTTACGCGCTCACGTCCCCGGCTCGTCGAGCTACCGTGCCGTCTTCCCACGCGAACGCAGTGACGGACCGGCATCGAGACCGTGACGTGCCGTACCTCTCGGCACAGCAGGCGCGCTTACAGTTGCGGGGCAGTGGCGGACTTTCACCGCGCTTCCCATTGCATTCCGGTGCGCTTGGGGTTCATGACACGCAACACGCGCAGCGGCGAGATTGCAGGGTGGAGGAGAACTCAGTCTACCTGTTGCCACGGTGCGGCCGGCTAAGCGGCCTTTGCGAGTACCTCACCGATCACGCGTGCCGCCTGTTCGCATTGTTCGGTGGAAACGTCCCGATGCGTGACGAGCCGGATGCGCTGGTCACCGATCGCGCTGGCAAGCACGCCTCGTTCGCGCATGGCGGCCACTAGCTCCGGGGCGCCCCGCTCCACAGCAAAAAACAGGATGTTCGTCTCCGGCGTGCCCTCCACCGCGATGCCCGGTGCGTTGCCGAGCCGCGCTGCCAGCAGCTTCGCATTTGCGTGGTCCTCGTGCAGTCGCTTCGGCATCTCCTCAAGCGCGATCAAGCCTGCAGCGGCAAGAATACCGGCCTGCCGCATGCCTCCACCAAGCGCCTTGCGTACCGAACGCGCACCGTCGATGAACGGACGCGAGCCGACCAGCACCGAGCCCACCGGCGCGCAGAGCCCCTTGGACAAGCAAAAATTTACGGAGTCAAAGCCGGCCGTGAGCGTCGCCACGTCAGCGTCGAGCGCCGCCGCGGCATTGAAGACGCGTGCGCCATCCAGATGCACGGGCAGACCTGCCGCGTGAGCACCCTCGATTACTTCGCGCATGATCTGCGCAGAGCTCACCGTGCCGCCCGCCATGTTGTGCGTATTCTCAAGCCAAACGAGCCCGGTCTGCGCCTTGTAATACAAACCTCCCGTCGAAAGCACAGGCGCAATGTGGTGCCACGTAAGCACGCCGCGCTCACCCACAACGGTGCGCAGCTGGCAACCGCTGAACATCGCCGCCATGTTCATCTCCCAATCCAACACGTGCGCGCGCGCTTCGCAGATCACGTCACGGCCTGGTTGGGTGTGCAGATGCAATGCGATCTGGTTGCCCATGCTGCCGGTGGGCACAAAAATTGCAGCTTCGCGGCCGAAGATCTCCGCGGCACGCTGCTCAAGGCGATTGACCGTCGGGTCTTCCCCATACACGTCGTCGCCAACGTCGGCATTCGCCATGGCCTGACGCATGGCAGGCGTAGGTTTGGTCACGGTGTCGCTGCGCAGGTCGATCATTTCAGTCTTGGGTGGCATTATCTTTCTCCTAATCGTGTTCTAAGCAGCGGTGGTAAGCAGCTCGCCGAAGATGGCCGAGGACAGCACTCGGCCCTTTCCCGTGAGAGCCAGGCGATCGTTAGAGACAGTCATCAGGCCATCCATCGCCAACGCATGTGCACGCTCCAGCAAAGCCTGCAACATCGCCGGCTGCTGCATAGAGGCAAGCTGCTCAAGCGTCACACCCTCAACCATCCGCAGGCCGAGGAAGACAGCTTCTTCAAACGCCTGCTCGCTGGAAATACTGAACGTCTCGCTCGGCCCGCTCTCTACCAAATACGTATCGAGTTCGTCCCCGTTTTGAAAGCGCACCGTCCCGCCATCCGCGTTGTACAGCATGGAATGCGCATCGAGTCCGAGACCCACGTAGGGTGCCCGCTCCCAGTACTTGCGGTTGTGGCGCGACTCTGCTGCCGGAAGCGCAAAGTTCGAAATCTCGTACTGCAGAAACCCGTGTGCCGCGAGCGTGTCACAGGCCTGGGCGTACAGGTCCGCGCACATGTCTTCTGAAGGTACGGCGCTGGCATGATAGCGGGCCTGCTCTCCAAGAACCGTCAACTGCGATGTCGCGCGCAGACGCTCGACCTCCGTGCCGAGCCGCGAGTCACCATCCGTCTCCAACATGTACACCGACACGTGCTCGACGCCACTTTCCAGCACTTGCAGCAGCGACTCGGCCCAGCTTGCAGGCGTCTGAAACGGTAGTCCCGCGATCAGATCCACGCTCAGCCGCGGCACGCCCATGATGCTTAGCCTCTCGATCTCCGCTCTGCACACCGCGGCGGTATGCAACCGCCCCACGGCTCGCGCTTCTCGGTCGACAAACGACTGCACACCCAACGAGATGCGATTGACGCCAGCCCGCAGCGCAGTGTCCAGCAGTTCCTGACCAATCTGACCGGGCGCGGCCTCCAGCGTGATCTCTGCATTCGTGTCGATCACAAAGCGCTGCTGCAAAGCCGCAAACAACGCGCGAAACTGCGCCGGATCCAGCAGCGACGGCGTACCCCCGCCCAGGTAAATCGAATCCGCGATCTCCGGCAGCGTACAGCCCAGCGCTCCCGCAAGCTGCGGCAGCTCTGCAATCTCCTGCGTCACGCGATCCGCATACACCTGCATCCGTTCCGGCGGAAACGCCTCCGATGCAAAGTTGCAGAACGTACACTTCGCCCGGCAAAATGGCACCGAGACGTAGATTCCAACCGGGCGCGACACTTCACTATTTTCCCATGCGCCTCTCAATTGCCTTTTCGCGGCCAGGCTGCACCGGGAGTGCTGCTTGCCGCATCTAGAATGGCAATTACATGGCGCAAGCCGATCCAGCAAAGCCAAAGAGCAAGAAGAAGCAGGCCACGTCCGTTGACGACGATGTGCTTGGCAAGGCGTACGACAGCCGGTTGATGCGCCGGCTGCTCACCTACCTGCGCCCCTACAAGGCGTCCGTTGCGCTGAGCTTGATCGCCGTCCTGCTGAAAGCCGGCGCGGACGTGGTCGGCCCCTACATGGTCAAGCTCGCGCTCGACCGCTACATGATCCACACCCCATCGGCAAACCCGCCGTGGTTTGTGCATTATCTCTCGCCGGATGCGTTGACCGGCATCGCGCAGTGCGCGGGCGTTTACCTGGCGGCGCTCTTGCTCAGCTTCGGCCTTGAGTTCGTGCAGACCTACCTGATGCAGTGGACAGGCCAGCGGGTCATGTTCGATCTGCGCTCGCAAATCTTCCGGCACCTGCAGAGCATGCACATCGGTTTCTATGACAAGAACCCCGTCGGCCGCTTGGTGACCCGTGTGACCAGCGATGTGGACGCGCTGAACGAAATGTTCACCTCCGGCGTGCTCGCCATCTTTGAAGACGTGTTTGTGCTCGTCTTCATCGTCGCCATCATGCTTCGCATGAGCTGGGCCTTGGCGCTGCTGACCCTCGCCGTGCTGCCGGTGATCATGTACATCACGCGGCTGTTCCGCATCGCCGTCCGCAGAAGCTACCGCCTCATTCGTACGGCCATTGCAAAGATCAATTCGTACACGCAGGAACACATCAGCGGCATGAGCGTGGTGCAGCTTTTCAACCGCGAGGAACGGTCGTTCCGCGAATTCGAGCGGACCAACGCCGAACATCGTGACGCCTATGTGGACCAGGTGCAGGCGTACTCGCTGTACTACCCCGCGGTGGAGTTCCTTTCCACGCTGGCGATCGCCTTTGTTCTTTGGAAGGGCGGCCTGAGCGTTCTGTTCGAACGGCGATTTCTGGGCAGCGCCGTCACGCTGGGCATCTTGGTGGCGTTTATTCAGTACGCGCAGCGGTTCTTTCGCCCCATCCAGGATTTGAGCGAGAAATACAACATCCTGCAGGCGGCCATGGCAGCCTCGGAGCGCGTGTTCGCGCTGATCGACACCGCGCCTGAGATCGTCACACCCAGCTCTCCTGTGGCCCCGGCACAGACCGGCAATCCCGCGCTCGGCTCCATCGAGTTCCGTAACGTGTGGTTCACCTACCAGGCGCTCACGCCGGAGCAACAGAGCTTCGTTGCGAACGCGACCGACGAACAGCTTGCGGCTGACACCGGTATCGAGTGGATCCTGCGGGGCGTGTCGTTCACCATCGCGCCGGACCAGACAGCGGCGATCGTGGGCCATACCGGCGCAGGCAAGACCACGATCACCGCGCTCATGATGCGCTTCTACGACATTCAGCGCGGCGGCGTTCTGATCGACGGCGTGGACGTGCGCCAGCAATCAGTGCATCTGCTTCGGCAGCGCTTTGGCGTGGTGCTGCAAGACGCCTTCCTGTTCACGGGTACGGTTCGTACGAACATCCGCCTTGGCACCGAACGCATCACCGATGCCGAGGTGGAACACGCCGCCGATGAGGTCAATGTTGGCGACTTTATCCGCACACTTCCGCACGGCTTCGACACGGAGGTGCATGAACGCGGCGCAACGCTGTCCACCGGACAGAAGCAGCTCATCAGCTTTGCGCGCGCCCTGGCACACCGTCCCGCGATCCTGATTCTCGATGAAGCAACTTCGTCGGTGGATACCGAAACCGAGCTGCGTGTGCGAGCCGCGCTCGAAACCATGATCACGGGTCGCACCTCCGTGCTGATTGCGCATCGGCTATCGACGATTCAGCGCGCGGACGTCATCCTGGTGATGCACAAGGGCCAACTGCGCGAGTCGGGCACCCACAACCAACTGCTCGCGGAACGGGGCCTGTATTGGAAGCTGTATGAACTGCAATACAAGGACCAGGAGCTGACGCATGGACTGGCCGCGACGTCGACGCCTGCTCTGGTCGAGCAGGCGTCTGCCCACATCGCGCGGCACCCGATGACAGCTGCGTGAATTCAGCACTGCCGCGTACAACTTACGGGTTAGGTAAGCTATCCTTCGGAACGAGCCCCATCGCTTAGCGTGCCCGCCCGCTCAACCGGCGTCGAACGTGTCACGGAAAGGAACCAGGCAACGCAATGTTCAGCGTCATGCCCAAAGACCGCAGCTTCTTCGACCACTTTGAGGAGTTGGGGCAATGCCTCGAACGCGAAGCCACCGATCTCAGCCAATCGATGAACCTTTGGCCGGGTTCCAACGGTCACGTCGGGCAAATGGAGGCGACCCGCCATGAGGCTCACCGCGTCATGCGTGAAAGCCTGCTCCGCCTGGACACGGCATTCATCACGCCATTCGACCGTGAGGACATCCTGGAGCTCGCGAGTGAGCTGTATGAGGTGATCTCTGTCATCGCGACCAGCGCACGCCGCATGGAGCTGTACCGGCTGGAAGAAATGCATCCTTCGTTGCGCTCGCACACGACCGCGATTGAAGTGATGGCACGTGAGCTCGCCGCGGCGTTGAAGCACCTGCGCAAGGATGCCAAGCTGACCTCGCTGCGGCCGAACCTGGATGAGATCGGCAGGCAGGAAGAGCAGGCCCGCCAGGCGCGCGACCGCTTTCTGCTGGAGCTGTATTCCGGTCAGCCGGACCCGCTGCAGGTGATGAAGAAGCGTGAAGTCCACGACCTGATGCTGGAAGCAATTTACCTGCTGGATAACCTGGGCCGCACCGTCGAACGCATCCTTCTGAAAAACGACTGACCAAGGGACGAACCGACGCCTGCATGCACGCCACTCCGTTAGCCCTGGTCATTGTCGTCGTCTTCGTCGCGCTGCTGTTTGACTTTTTGAATGGCGTGCATGACGCCGCCAATTCCATCGCCACCATCGTAACCACGCGGGTGCTCACGCCTCCGCAGGCGGTCGTCTGGGCCGCGTTCTTTAACTTCGTCGCGGCGTTCGTGTTCGGCACCGGTGTTGCTCACACCATCAGCAACAATCTGATCGATCCGGCGGTCATGAGCGTCTACATCGTCTTTGGCGGCCTGCTCGGCGCCGTGATGTGGAACCTGCTCACCTGGTACTTAGCGTTGCCAACCAGTTCCTCGCACGCCATCATCTCGGCCCTGGCGGGTGCGGCCATCATGAAGGCCGGCTGGCACGCAATTCTGGTCAGCGGCTGGGTTCCGGTGCTGGTGTTTCTGGTTATGTCCCCAATCATCGGCATGGTGCTCGGCTACGTGTTCATGCACATCGTGGCGTGGAGCACGTTCAAGGTGCCGCGCGAGAAAGCAAGCAAGCTCTTCCGTTCGCTGCAGCTGGTCTCTGCCGGAGCGTACTCGCTAGGCCACGGCACGAATGACGCACAGAAGACCATGGGCATTATCGTCGCCCTGCTGGTCAGTTCAGGCTATGCGAAGTACGCCAACTCGAAGCATGTACTCTTCGGACTGCACCACGAAATCTCGCTCTGGATCATCCTGAGCTGCCACGCGGCCATCGCCCTTGGCACCATGATTGGCGGTTGGCGAATCGTGAAGACGATGGGTTCTCGCATCACACCGCATCTGCGGCCCATGGGCGGCTTCTCCGCGGAACTTGCAGCGGCCTTCACCATCGGCCTGGCGACTTTTGCCAAGGTGCCGATTTCGACCACGCATGCGATCGGCGGTGCCATTAGCGGCGTGGGTGCCACGCGCGGCCTGCACGCCGTCCGATGGATTTGGGCGCGCCGCATTGTTTACGGTTGGATACTTACCTTCCCGGGTGCGGCGCTGATGGGCGGATTGTTCTACCTGATGCTCCACTTCGGGCTGGAACCGTTCGTCAACGCGGCCGCCATTCACTAAGATTATGAACGCCGGCGAAAGACCGCAACTACGGCCGAAAGGCCGCGACTACGGCCGTTTCGCCTGAATGAACGGGTCCCTTACGCGGAAGGGACGTGCTGCGGCTGCATAAGTCTTGTGTTTTCTGACGGTGTCGACGTGTCGTATTTCCCACCCTTACCCATCGTGTTCGCGGGAACCAGAAACAGCAGCAGACCGACGACCGCGGCGATAAGCGCGATCCACTGCAGCGGGATCCAGAAGAGGGTGTGGCGTGACTTCATTACCACCCGCTGCCCTGTTGCCGGATCGATCAGCAGGCGGCCCGGCTTGTCCAGGCGCACACTCAACAGGTACACAAGACCCGCCCCAATCAGCACGCCGAGCGCCATGGGCCACATGTGCATGGCACCGTACCCTCTTCCGAGCGCGGCATTGGCCGCAAACACCGCAAGAATCGCCGTCACGAACGGAATCAACGCCCCAAGAAATCCAAGACCAGACCAGACAATCACGCAGAACCTCCCCTGTTGCACAAGAGACTGCCGTTCCGTGTCGCGAGTTGCCGCACACGATTCCAACTGCTCTTGCGGCGATTGCCTTCGCGGGTTGCGGCCTACACTGGGTCAGGATGCGCGCTGACCCACTCATCTTCGTCTCGGCCGGCGAGGCATCCGGCGACCACTACGGTGCGCAGCTCATTACCGGGCTACGGCAGGCTTTGCCGGAGGCGACCTTCGTCGGTCTGGGTGGCAGCGCGATGCTGGCCGCGGGACAACGCAGGATCGTGCGAGCCGAAGACGTCGCCTTTATGGGCATTACAGAGATACTGCGCCATGTGCCGCGCGTGCTGAACAGCTATCGCAGGCTGGTGCGAACCATCCGAAGCGAGCGGCCCAGCGTCGCAGTTCTGATTGATTTTCCCGACGTGAATTTCCGGCTGGCAAAGCACTGCAAGCGGCTCGGCATCCCGGTGATCTGGTTTGTCAGTCCGCAGCTCTGGGCGTGGAAGCGTAAGCGCTTACGCTGGGTGCAACAGCGCGTGTCGCAAATGCTGACGATCTTCCCGTTCGAGCAGCCGTTTTATCAGGCTCGGGGCGTCAGCGCGACATTTGTCGGCCACCCGCTTGCCGAGGCACCGCTGCCCTCCATCCCGCGAGAGGAGTATGCCCAGCTTGCGGCTGCACTCGAACAACGGCAATATCTTTTGAGCGAGCTCCCCAGGCGCACTCACCCTCGGCCATATTGGACCATCGAGACGGATCCGGCACTGCTGCACTACCCTCTTGACCCGCAGAAGCCATGGGTCGCGCTGCTGCCCGGCAGCCGCGCAGGGGAAATCGCAGCCAACCTGCCCGGATTGGTGCAAGCGGCAAAACTGCTGGGAAACGAGTATGAATACCTGATTCCGATCGCTCCAGGTCTCACTGCGCAGCAGCTCTACGGCATGCAGCGGACCGTGGCGGTTTACCTGAAAGCGACTCCTGAGCCGCGTGTCACCCTAGTGCACGACGCACGGGCGGCGCTTCTGCACAGCCGCGCGGCTGTGGTCGCCAGCGGAACCGCAACCGTGCAGGCGGCTGTTTTGGGAACTCCCTTCGTTACCGTTTATCGCGTTTCGAACGCGACCTTTCGGGCGGCAAAGCGCCTTGTCGCCTACCCGCCTGAGGTTCTCGCAACGCCCGACAGCTTCGGCAATCTGCCCGTCGCCATGCCGAACCTGATCGCTGGCCGGCGGGTCACGCGAGAGCTGTTGCAGAATCAGTTCACGGCAGAAAACGTCGTTGCCGCGCTCCGTCCACTGCTGCAGGACGGGCCGGAACGCGACGAAGCCATTGCCGGCCTGCGCGAAGTTCGCCAAGCGCTGCTTGCGCCCGGCGAACAGACTTCCATGGACCGGCTACGCGACGCCGTGTTGCAGGAGCTTGCTTCGGTTTCCTGAAAAGGTACGGGGCGGCCCGTTCATCCCGCGGCGTGGCAACCGCGTCTAACAACCTGACGAGCGCCCGCGTGCGCTGCACTTTGCTGTCCCCGAGGACTGGATGCTTATCGCTGCACGACTTTCCCGAGCCGCTCTTTTGGTCGCGCTCGTGTTTGCCGCACCGCTGGTTGCTCAAACTCCGCCGCGTCAGAACGTTCAGGTCACCGGCTACACGATTGATGCCGACCTGGACCCGGCGACGAACAAGCTGAGCGCCACCGCTACCGTTTCGCTCACGGCGTTGGAGGACATCTCGACTGCGACGTTTGAGCTAAATAACGGCCTCCGCGTCACGCAGCTCACGGGCGGCGATGGCAAGCCGCTGCAATCCGAGCGCAACGCGCAAAACTCCACCATTGCCGTTGCCCTGCCGGTCACCGTCACAAAGGGCACAGCCGGCACCATGAAGTTTGTGTACAGCGGTACGCTTTCCGGGTCGGACACCAGCCCGGTCGAAGGCATCAAGACGGCTGAGGTAGCCAACCCCATCTCCACGCTGCTGTACCCCGGCCGCTGGTTCCCCGTGGTCGGCCTGTTCACAAACCGGTTCACCATGAACCTGCACGTGCGCGTGCCGGGTGACCAAACAGCAATCGCCTCCGGCTTCACCGGCAAGAAGAGTCTTCCTGGCAATCGCACCGAATTCGACTTCGCATGGTCCAGGCCGGGCTTCCCTGGCACGCTGATTGCGGGCAAGTTCCTGCCGGAGATCCGACCGGCGGGTGCTTCAACGATTTCGCTCTTCGTGCTCGACAAGAACAAGGCGACCGCGGCCGAGTATGGCGCTGTGGCGCAGCGGCAATTGGAATATTTCACCACCACCTTCGGTCAGCCGGAAACCAGCAAGCTGCAGATTGTCGAGCTGCCGAATGACACCTTTACCGGCACCTGGGCACCCGAACTGGCGGGCATCGCCGGCAACCGCATCGGCCAGACAAACAGCTATCGCCTGCTGTCGAACACGATCGCGCATCAGTGGTGGGGTTCTGAGATGAGTCCCGCGACTCTGGGTGACGCCTGGATCACGAACGGCATGGCGCGCTATGCCGAGCTGATGTATCTGGAAGAGTCCGCGGGCAAAGGCGCGCTGCAGGCCACACTGCCGGACATCGAGGCGAGCGCGCTTGCCTACGACACCGCTCCACTGAGCACCCTGACCCGCGTCGATCCGTTCTCTCCGCAGTTCCAGTCGGAAACGCCCGACAAGGGCGCCATGATCTTCCACATGCTGCGCTACGAGATGGGCGACGATAAGTTCACCGCGTTTTTGCGCGGCCTGCTCTCGCAGTACACCGACAAGTCTGTGCGGGGCACCGACGTAGCGGCCGTGCTGAACGCCCAGAACAGCGGCGTGAACACCGCCGGCTTCTTTGCGCAGTGGATCGACGGTACCGGCGCTCCCAACTTCAATGACAAGTTCTCGGTCTTCCGGCTGGGCGGCAACAAGGGGTTCCGCACCATCGGGGCGATCTCACAGGACCTGGACCTGTTCCGCATGCCGGTCGAGCTGCGCATCGAAACCGACGGCAAGACCGAGTCGCAGCGTATCGACGTGAGTGGCACCGACTCCAGCTACACCATCGAGACCTTTGGCCGGCCGCGCCGCATCGTAATCGACCCGGATAACTGGATCTTGAAGTCCACGCCCGATTTGGCGGTGCGTGTTTCCGTGCTGCGCGGCCAATTGCTGGTGGCGCAGGGCGACCTGATCGGCGCTCTGGCTGAGTACCAGAAGGCGCTTGACCAGAACCACAGCTCCTCGCTGGCCAACTATCGCATCGCGGAGATCTTCTTCACCCAGCGGAACTATCAGTCCAGCGCCAACAGCTACCGCGACGCACTCCGCGGCGACGGCGAGCCGAAGTGGACGGAGGTCTGGAGCCACATCGGCCTGGGCAAAATCTTTGACGTGACCGGCCAGCGCGACCGCGCCGTCAACGAGTACCGCCTTGCCGTGCAGACCAACGACAACACCCAGGGCGCAATCAACGAAGCACGCCAGTGGCTTACCAAGCCCTACACTCGAGAGGCGCAGGGCCAGTAAAGCTGCATGCGGACCAGCCGCGCGACACGCGTCCCGTGCGCGCGGTACACTTCGCCGACTGTCCCTATGTCCCGCATAACGCGTAGAACCGCGCTTCGCTCTGCCCTGCTGGCCGCCGCCGCGTTGCGCTTTGCACCGCTGATCGCCGCGGAGTCACAGCAAGCGCCGCTGGAGGAGTTCTCGTACGATCAGGTTGGCGTCAGCGCCGCAATCCCGACCGCGCAGCGGCAGAACGCTATCGATATCCTGCTCGGCTTGTCCGATGACTCACTTCTTCAGCCTTTTCGCGCCATGGCGGGCCGGCCCGCGCCCGGCGTGAATCTGGGCGGCTGGTACGAGTACAAACCTGACTACGACCACCACCACGACGATGCGGGCCTGTGCCCCGGCCACGCGCTCGGGCAGTGGATCAGCGCCATGGCGCGGCTGTCGGTACAGGATGAAGCGCGTGGACCGGAACTGGCCGCCAAGGCGCGCCGGCTAACCGCGCAGCTTCGCACGGAGGTCACGCCACAGTACTTCGCGACGACTCGCTTCCCGGCGTACTCGCTGGAAAAGCTTGCCTGCGCCATGGTGGACATGCATCGCGTCCTGCACGATCCGCAGGCCTACGACACACTCAACGCGTTGATCGAGGCCGCCGCGCCGTCCTTGCCCGGCCACGCGGTCGACCGCGAAGTGCAGTGGAAGGTCGGCAAGGACATCTCGTACATGTGGGACGAGAGCTTCACCCTCCCGGAGAACCTGCTGAAGGCGAGCGACGATCAACCCGGCAATGCGGCATTTCGCCGCACGGGCTTGGCCTACTTGAACGACCAAACCTTTTTCGAACCGCTCAGCCGCAGCGTGAACGTGATGGCGGATCGTCACGCGTACAGCTATGTCAACTCACTCAACTCAGCCATGCAGGCATGGTTCTCCACCGGCAGCACCATGCATCGCCTGGCCACGCTGAACGGCTTTGCCATGCTGCAGGAGCAGAGCTTCGCAACCGGCGGATGGGGACCGGAAGAACTGCTGCGCAAGCAAGGCTATGACGAACTGATCAAGACGCTTGCAGCGAGCCACAACGGATTCGAAGCACCGTGTAGCAGCTTTGCACACTGCAAGCTCACGCGGTACTTGCTGCGCGCTACACGCGACGGCCGATATGGCGACAGCATGGAACGCGTGCTGCTGAACACGACCGCGGGCATTCTGCCGCTGCAGCCGGACGGCCGCACCTTTTATTACGCCGATTACAACCAGGTTGCCAAGCGCATCTACTCGGTTCACCGATGGCCCTGCTGCAGCGGAACCTATGCACAGGTGGTCGCCGACTACGGCATCAACACGTACCTGCGCGAGCCCGGGGCTGTGTGGGTCAACCTGTACCACCCAAGCGAGTTGCGCCTGAATGAAAGCGGTAATGCCGTCGTGCTCACACAAACCGGCACGTATCCAACAGATGGCAATATCCGCCTGCATCTGAACGCAGCGAAGCCATGCGCCCTCACGCTGCAACTCCGCATTCCACAGTGGGCGAGCAACGCCGAAATCAAGGTCAACGGCAAGCCTCAAGCGGTCACTCCGACCGATGGCTTCGCCGCCCTCCGGCGTGTGTGGCGCAACAACGACACGGTCGAGCTATTGCTGCCGATGCCCCTGCGACTGGAAGCTCTGCCCGCAAACGGCGGCCCGGCGCACCCGGACGTTGTTGCCTTGCTCTACGGCCCACTGGTGCTGTTCCCGATACGCCAGCCCGGTGAAAGTGGCCCGTTAGCGATTTCGCGCGACGCCCTGCTTGGAGCCAAACGCACCGGTCCGGCGCAGTGGACCGTCCAGGACACCGCAGGCACCCGCCTGTTTGTGCCCTTCAGCCAGTTGGGCGACCGGCTTTACACCCTATATTGCCAGGCACCCATCACTCACAACAAAAGTTCCTGAGACGCATCGCCGCTAGACGCGTACTTCAGCCCCGTGCACATCCGTCACGCGGCCAACGGAACGCCAGAACATCACGGCAAGCTCGACCGCTTCGTGACTGCACAAGCTGCTCCCGATCACGCTTGCAGTCAGCTCTGAGTACTCCACGCTTACGAACTGGTCAGCCCGATAGGTGCAGGAAGCGAGGTCATCGACGCTGAGCACGCGCGTCGGTATGCAGAAGACAGTCTTCGGCGGCGCCATGCGGTCCAGAAGGCTGACAATCTCTAGCTTCGACTCAAGTTCATCCGGTACGAAGTCAATGGCGAGGTCCGCGTCCCGGACCGCGTTCTCAACCTCGGTGGCGAACTCCAGCGTGCCCGGTTGACCTTCGACTGAAATCTCTTCCAGGGCATCGCGCAACCGCGACGGCAACACATCTTCCAGCACCACCCGGTGACCGGCGCGGACTGCCTCCGCAGCAAGCGAACGGCCCGCCTGACCCGCGCCGATGATTGCGACGGTTAGCGAGCCGTGCTGTTTTGAAGCGGTCGCGGACACGCCGCTCTACGCCTTTTCCACTTCGGTCTCCAGCGCCTGCAGAACCGCGCTGTAGCTGGGATCGGAGGCGCGGATGTGCTCACCCACCCGATCGCGCTCCTCGGGCGTCAGCTCCGGCAGCGTCGCTAGAATGCGGCGCAGCGTCACGGCAATATCGTCCACGTAATTCATCGTACGAATGGCTTCTCCGGAAAGTGGCATGCAAAACTCCTTCCCAAGAAGTGTATCGTGCTGCTTGTCTGATCAATCTGACACTTGCGTCGTCGATTCAACGGTGTTCGAGCCGGGCTGCTGGCTTTCCATGGCTTCGGCGGGCTTGGGCGCGGCCTCCACTTCCATCTCCTCCGGTACGTAGCTGTCGCGGTCGCATTGCTCGGTAATGTGCCGCAGTTGCAGGGCGATGTCTTCGTGCAGCGCCTCGGGAGCGTAGCGCCACGTCCAATTGTCTTCCGGCACTGAGGGCGTGTTCATCCGGCCCTCACTGCCCAGGTGTAACAGGTCCTGTAGCGGAACAAGGCAGATTGCCGCAACCGATCGCTCCGCCGCGCGAATCATCGCCCAGACCACGTCATTGTCGTGCGCCAGCGGGCCAAGGTATGTGAGCAGATTGTTACGGTCGGTCTCCGGGGCATCCCGCCACCAGCCCAGTGTGGTGTTGTTGTCATGCGTGCCGGTGTACACCACCATGTTGGTCACGTACTTGTGTGGCAGGTGCAGGTGCGCACCCCGCCCAGCAAAGCCAAACTGCATCACGCGCATGCCGGGCATGTCGAAGTCGGTGCGCAGTTTCTCGACTTTGTCCGTAATGACGCCCAGGTCCTCCGCCACAAATGGCAGCGAACCGCCCAGAGCGGATTTCAGCCGATCGAAAAGCGCATGACCAGGCGCCTCAATCCACTCCCCGTTGAGTGCTGTCTCCTCGTCCGCGGGGATGCGCCAGTACGCCTCAAAACCACGGAAGTGATCGAGCCGCAAAAGGTCGTAAAGCTCGAGTTGCCGCTTGACGCGCTGCACCCACCAGTCAAAGCCATGCTGCTCGATATAGCGCCAGCGATACAGCGGATTGCCCCACCGCTGGCCGGTTGCAGAGAAGTAGTCGGGCGGCACACCAGAGACGGCAGTCGGTTGCGCCTGCTCATCCAATTCGAACAGTTCGCGGTTCGCCCACACGTCCGCCGAATCGTAGGAGACGAAGATCGCCATGTCCCCCATGATGCGAACGTCTCGCGACATGGCGTAATTGCGCAGAGCGATCCACTGTTCCTGGAACAGGAACTGCATCGCGTATTCGGTGTTGAGCGCATCGGTGTGCTCCCGGTCGAAGGTCTTCAACGACTCCGGGTCATGCTGCGAAAGACCCTCCGGCCAGGCATTCCAATGCTTGTATTCACTCTCGCGACGAATCACGACGTAGCGCGCGTAATCGATCAACCAGTACGCATTGCGCTCGCGGAAGCTGTCATATCGCTCACAGGTTTCGCCCGTGGTGCCCTTCAGGAAGCGGCGCGCAGCTTCTTCCACCAGGGGCAGCTTCTGCGCGGAAACCTGTCCGAAGTCAACGTTCCCCTCTGCGCCCGGCAGATTGGCGATCTCGTGTTCTTCAAGCCATCCCTGCTGCCGCAGCAACTCCAACGAGATCAGCAGCGGGTTCCCGGCGAACGCGGAAATTGCGCTGTATGGCGAGTTGCCGTAGCCGACTGGACTGAGCGGCAGCACCTGCCACACTCGCTGCTTGGCCGACGCGAGCCAGTCGAGCAGGCCGTAGGCCTCAGGACCAAAGTCGCCGATGCCTCCATGGGAAGGCAGAGACGTGACGTGAACCAGTACACCGGAAAGCCGTTCAGAAACCATGCGCCTAATACGATGCGAAAACACCTTGGAAAGCAGTGAAAAGCATGGTGTCGAAAAGAAAACTGCCCGGCCAGGTGGCCAGGCAGTTCCTGTCTGGTTTGCAGATGCGACTACATGCCAATCGGCAGGCCTGGTTGCTTCGGCTGCTGATACACGCGGATGGCGCCCTTGGCTTTGTAACGGTCGAGCAGTGTGCCCATGTAGACGCCGAAGACTTCGGCGCGCTTGCGTTCGATCAGCTCCGTGCGGCGGGTCGCATACGTCTTTGCGATCTCGTCCGGCGAGGGCTCCTGCTTATCCAGCACCTGCAGCACAGCGCCCGAACTGCCGCTGTTCAGGCCACCCGTGATACCGCCCTTGGGCAGATCAAAAGCGACGCTGGCCGGGCCGCTCATCTGGCCCACATCCGGAACGTTGGCATCGCGGCCCACCAGGTCGCTGGTCTTGACCGGAACGTTCTGCTCCGCTGCCGCCTTGCGCAGATCGTGCAGCTCCTGCGCGCGGGTTGCCAGCTTGGTCAGGCGTGCCTGCAACAGATTGGGTACCTGATCTGCCCTGTAATCGTCCAGCAAGTGCCCTTTCCACTCCGCAAACGTCGGTGCGTGCGCCGCGTGAATGTCGTCGGTGCTGTACACCACAAACTCGCCTGTACCTGCCGATGCAACGCGAGGCGCGTCCCCCTTTTTCTGGGCGAAGGCACCTTGCAGCATCTGCGTGGCATCGGGCAGGCCGGCCACGGGTCCGCCGGAAGGCACGTAGTCCGTCGTGGTTGCATGCAGGTTATGTGCGGCTGCGGTCTTGTCCAAACCGTTCTTTGCGGCTTCTGAGGCAAGCTGCGAGGCAAAGCTCTGTAGTGCTCCCGCTGACTTCTGCTGCTCCAGAATTGGCCGAATCTCCGGCGCAACTTCACTCAACGGCTTGTCGTGAGCCTCGTCGCGGGCTTCCGCCTGAATAATGTGGTAGCCGAAATCACTACGAACCAGATCGCTGGTCTCACCCGGCTTCAACGCCATGGCGGCCTTTTCAAACTCGGGCACCATCTGGTGGTTGCGCTTCACATAGCCGAGCTCGCCGCCTGAGTCCTTCGACCCGGGATCCTGCGAGTTTGCTTTGGCCAGTGCGGCGAAATCAGCGCCCTTGCGAATCTGGTCGAGCAACGATTGCGCTTTGGCCTTTGCAGCAGCGTCTGTCTTGGCGTCGGCTCCCTTTGGCGCGCTGATCAGGATGTGACGGACCTTGACCTGTTCATCCACGTGGTAATCGGCTTTGTGGGCGTTGTAGTACGCCTGCAGGTCGGCATCCGTCACCTGCGGACGCCCGCCAGGCAGGTTGCCGGCGTCGACGGCGATGAAGGTAATCTTGCGCTCCTCCGGGATTGCCGTCGCATAGCGCGCCTGATTCTTCTGGAAAAAGCTTTGCAGTTCGCTGTCAATTGGGTTGATCGCTTTTGCCACATCGTCCTGCGTGATGGCGGCGTAGTCGAACTTGATCTTGCTTCCCTGCTGGCGAACCTCTTCGCGAACGGCGTTATCGCTCACGGCAGCGTTCGCGGTGATAAACGCCACCAGCTTGCGCTGCGTGAGTTCATCGCGCAGCTTGTCCTCAAATTCCTGGGTCGAGGCGAAGCCGATCTGCTGGGTTACGAACTGGCGATACTTGTCGTCACCGATGTATTGACCGCCGGGAAAGAAGAGCTGGCCAAGCTGACCGTGCTGCAGGTCGTAGCGCACGTCCTCGTCGGTGGCGATCAGGCCGAGCCGCTGCGCTTCCCGCTTTTCCACGGCGCCGGCGAGCAGAATCTGCTGGGCCTGCGGCTGTAGAAATTGCGCGAACTGCGCGGGGTAGCCCTGGCGCTGCGCAAGGTTATTCGCCAGGTTGGCAACCTCGGTGCTCTGAATGTTTTCGGAGCTGCCGAAAAGCCGGCCAATCACGCCAGGCTCTCGCACCGTGGCGTATACACCCTGGGGCGCGCCGGCGAAGCCCTCATAAATGCCGGGAACGAGCGTAACCACCATCGCGATGATGGCCGCGCCGATGACCACACCGAAGATCGCCTTGGTCAGGCGATTGTCACTCTGCAGAAAACGAATCATGTCTGGTGGTGGGACGAAAATCCTTGTTGAAGTGCTGCGCGCCAGACGGCCGCAGTGCATACGCGGCATTGCGCCGCTTCACGCCGAAGCGCTGCTTTCAGTATAGAGCAGCGAATGAGGCGCCTACGCCGCGGCTTCCAGCAGCATGCGCTGCTGCAGCAGGCTGACCAGCGCTCGTTCTTCTTCGTTCAGACCATGCCGATCGTCGGCTTCGGCGATCGCCTGGCCGTGTTCGGCGATCTGCTCGTCCAACTGTTCCTTGGCCTCTTCTTTGCTCATGCCGCCCATATAGGCGTCCAGCACGGCGGGATGCACATAACATTTGCGGCAGACGGAAGGCGTGTTTCCAAGCTCAGAGGCGACCTGCTTGATGGCGGTGACGATGTTTTTCTTCGCCTCGGTCACGTTCCGAAACGGTTCGAATCCATGCAGCATCTTGGCTGCCATCACTGTGCCGTGCCAGGTGCGGAAGTCCTTTGCCGTGAAGTGCTGGCCTGTAATCTCTCGCAGGTAGTCGTTGACCGCCTGCGAGTCAATGACGTGGTGATTGCCGTCATGGTCCAGGTACTGAAAAAGCTCGTGGCCGGGGATGTCTTCGCATTGGCGAATGATGCGGGCAAGCCGCTTGTCGTGCAGGTGGATGGTGTGATGGACCCGGCTCTTGCCCTGGAAGCTGAACGTGACCTCGGAGCCGTGGACGTCGACGTGCTTGTTGCGCATGGTGGTCAGACCGTAGGAGTGATTTTCCCTGGCATATTCCGTGTTGCCAACACGAATGTGCGTGGCCTCCATAAGGCTGACGATGGTGGCGAGCACCTTGTTCCGCGGCATTTCATGCAGCCCCAGGTCGTGGTGCACACGGGCACGGATGCCGGGTAATGCCTCCGCAAAGTGGGTCATGCGCTCGTACTTGTTCTCGTCGCGGATGGCCCGCCACTTGGGGTGATAGCGGCTCTGCTTGCGTCCCCGCGCGTCGCGGCCAGTGGCTTGCAGATGCCCGTTTGCTTCTTTGCAAATCCACACATCCACCCAGGCAGGCGGGATCACCAGAGACTTGATGCGGGCGAGCGTGTCCGCGTCCTTGACAGGCGCTCCATCAGGATTGGTGTAGCGGAAGCTGTCGCGAACGCGCTTCCGGGCGATGCCGGGGCGGTGGTCCGTCACATAGCGAAGACCTGCCGCCTTTGCGAAATCCGCGGGATCGTTCAGGACGCTGATGGACTCCACTTTGCGCGTGGAGGGTTGCCGCTTCTGCCTGGATCGGGCCGTTACTTTCAAACTCATCGCACCGTTGGATGCGGCGAAAGGATGTGGCGGCCCGGTTGCGGCGCAAGCGGCGGCGGGTCAATGTTCCACGTGGAACAATCACCTGGGCCATACAAATGTAACGCGGACAGGGTAGACAATCACCCGTTCGTGTTACGCAGGGTGTTCTGAGAACGGGAATATCGAGTACTGGAGATCGCGAGAAAGCTGGCGAGGACTTCGGGATGACGAGATCGTGCAGTTCGTCACCCTGGCGGTCGAGGCATGCCATGTTGCGACAGGCGGCTCAAACACTTTCAGCCGGAAGGTAACGCGGCCTCAGTAGTAATAACCGCGCCGGTAGCCGTATGGATAGGCGTACGGTCCGGGATACGGGGCTGGGTATGTACCGTAGCCGTAATCCGGAGGCGGAAGCGGCTGGCGTGCGCCCTCTGGTCCGGCATAGCTGCCCAGCCGCTGCATTTCGGCCTCGGAAACGGTGACGAGGTCGACGGGTGCGGTGAGTGGGAACCGCAAGAGCGCTTCCGCCGGAATATGGGCATTCCCGCCACCGCTGATCGCGGAAGCGCCCAGGCCGGCCGCGCCGCCAACCCCGGCACCAATTGCGGCGCCGGTACCGCGCCCGGCAATGGCTCCGATAATCGCGCCAACAGCGGCGCCGCCAATGGCGGAGTTTACCGACTGGGCCGCTTTGTCATGACCGGTAACGGTGAACGCCTGGCTTTGCAGCGGGATGACCTGTCCGCCCAGGTGGAGGGCGTTGAGTTGCAGGGTGAGAGTGCCGCGACCCTTGAGCGCGCCGGCATCCCTGGCTCCGACCACGGTACCCTGCACCTCGGCCCCGCGTGGAATCGCAACCTGGTTGGCCGCAATGATGTCGTTTTCAACCACCGCGTTGAAGGTGGAACCCGGCTGGGCGTCACCGCTCGAAAGCCAGCGCGTGATACGGACCGGCAGCACAACTCCTGGAGCAAGGGTCACGTGCTGGCCGCCCGGCTGCCCACCCTGTGGGGCATACCCGTAGGGCTGGCTGTAACCCCGCTGCTGCGCCTCATACTGGCGGCGGTACATGCCAGGTGCGGGCTGTTGGGGATAGCCGTTATTGGTCGCATACGGCCCTTGCTGCTGTGGGTACTGCTGTTGGGGGTAGCCCTGTTGAGGGTATGTCTGCTGCTGTGGGTAGCCCTGTTGGGGGTATGTCTGCTGCTGTGGGTAGCCCTGTTGAGGGTATGTCTGCTGCTGTGGGTAGGGCTGTTGCTGCGGGTAGGGCTGTTGCTGTGGATACGGCTGTTGCTGCGGGTAGGGCTGCTGTTGGGGATAGGGCTGACCAACCTGCTGCTGCGGGCTCGGCAGCGGGTAGGGCTGCGGCAACTGCTGAGGAGCCTGCGCACGAGCTGTGTCCGGAGTCGCCGGCTGCGGCGTGGGGCCGTTTGACTCGTTCAATGCGTCCATGCCTGCCTGCTCATTTGCAGTCCGCTGGGCATCATTGGCCGGCTCCGCACTCGCTTCAGTTCCCGTGTTGCCGATCGTGAGCTGGTCGATGACCTTCTTCACGCCCGCGGTGTGCGCCACCACCTGCTCGGCATCGGTGCGCGTGGCCTCGTCTGGGACGGAACCTGTCAGCGTCACGGTGCCGAAGGCGGTTGTTGTTTGAATCTGTTGCGAGGCGAGCCGGTTATCGGCGGCCATCGCCTTCAGCACGTTGGCCTGGATCAGGGCATCGCTGGTGGTGGACTGCTGCGCGATCGCGCCGGTGGCAAGGACGGCAGAAACAGCTAACGCTGCCGCAAACCGAAAGCTCTGATGCATGGTGCTACTCCACATGAGACGGGGACGTCGCCGCTCGCTAGCGGTTCAGACGCAGTTCCGCAGCCGAAGTTGCGGAACTCGCCTTCATCATTGCTTTCCCTGACGGGTGACACGAACGAGAACTTGCAGGATGCGCGTCGCGGCTTTGATCGATGCTTTCCAGTCACCCGAAACCTTGGAAACGCCGCCGTAGCGGACACGGTAACTGACAGGGACCTCAAGGATGCGCAAGCGGTGCTGCACGGCCTTGATCTGCATTTCAAGGTTCCAGCCGTAGGTGCGCTCCTGCATGTTCAACGACGCCAGGGCGTCGCGGCGGATCGCGCGAAAGGCGCACATGTCGGTATAGCGAAAGCGGTACACAAGCCGGACGATTTGCCCGACGAACCAACCCGCGAAGATCTGCGAACCGAGCATGGAGCCGGGCTGCCGGAAGCGGCCCTGGCGGTCGCCACCGAGGCGCGTGCCGATTACAAAGTCCTGTTCACCCCGTTCGATGGGTTCGACCAGCTCGGGCAGGTGCGCGGGGACGTCGGCACCATCGCCGTCCATGAAAACGAGGATGTCGCATTCGGGCCAAGCAGCGGCTACACCGGCCAGGCAGGCCGAACCGTAACCGCGTGGAGCGTTGACGACCCGCGCGCCGGCGGCGGCTGCGACCTGTGCGGTTGCGTCGGTACTGCCGTTGTCGACGACGAGGCACTCATGGATGTGCGGCCACGGCAACTCGCGGACGGTGAAGCCGATAGATTCAGCTTCGTTCAGGGCGGGGATGATGACGGCGACGCTCATGCGGAGGTCCGCTGTGGGTGCCATGGCAGCGGCAGCGGCAATGTGCTCTGCCGGCCCCACCGGCGCCAGGCGAGCCACAGAACCAGGGCGATCAGGGTTGCGCCGTACACCCGGGTGTTGGCGTGGAACATCTTGGGGCCGGGCTCAGCGTATTGGGTCGTCAGCCAGTAAAAGATGCTGTAGGTGTAGACGAACCCGGGGAGCTCCGGCAGCAGCACGAGAAATGGAATCAGCCAGGCCACGTACCAGGGATAATGTGGCGAAAACAGCAGCATGAGCGCAAAAGCAAGCGCGGCCGCGGGAGCGACGAACGCCGTACCGGGCTGGCGATTCGCACGCCAGCACCAGACCAGCAGCGGCAGGAACACGAGAACGCAGAGCGCCAGGAAAGCTGGAATGCCAAGGCTGCCCAGGCCGGGCACACGGCGCGCGGCGTCCAGCACGAAGTAGCGCGAACCGGAGCTCATGCCCTCCTCAGAGGCGTAGCCGCCAGCGAAGCCGAAGACCTTCACGCCTACGCTGGAGTAGATCGCGTAGCCGCCGACGACCCCGGCTGTAAGTGCCGCGGGCATGCGCCAGTCGCGCCGCCGCCACAGGGCGGGAAAGAGCAGCAAGGGATAGAACTTGATCATGACGGCCGCACCCAGGGCGAAGCCAGTAAGCCACGGGCGATTTCGGAAGCGAAACAGGAGCGCAAGGCAGATGGCTGCGATGACCGCTGCGTCCACGTGGCCACTGGAGCCGAACTCCCAAATGCAGAGCGGGCTCCAGGCATAGACAATCGCCTCTTCGCGGCGGCGGCCCATCGCTTCCAGGATGCGCACGAGCGCGAACACGGTGACGCCCTCTAACGCATACATGGTCAGCTTCATGAGCGTGAGCGTGGGCGAGAACCAGGTTGCGACCCAATACAGCATCTGGGCTACGGGGGGATAGATGGTCGGCGCATAGTCGCGGCGATTGATGTAGGGAAAAATGTCGTCTTCGCGCAGGGATCGCAGGTGTTCGTTGCCCGGAAAATAGCGGTACGGGTTGATGCCGTGGTGCTGCACGTAGCCGTCCCACACGTAACGGTAGATATCGCTGGAAAGATGCGGCTCCGGCGTGAGCAGGGCAAGACGGCACAGCAGCGCAGTGGCAGCGATGATCCAGAAGGTGCGGCGGTCCACGGGTTGCGTCCACACAATGATGGCCGCGGCGAAGTACACGGCGAGCGCACAGGTGGACGTTTCGGAGTAGCCGATGACGAAATCGTCAAACTCGACGGCAAGGTGCCGCGAGAGGAAGAGCAGCGCCAGGCCGAGCAGGGTGAGAATGACGTTGGTGTGGGTGGCGGAGCCGCGGTAGAGCAGGTTGCGGAAGGAAGACGTCATGGTCGAGCGGTTCTCCCCGACGGTATGAAGCGGTTTAAATGCGGGTTTCGGTGTGCAAGCACCGAGTTCACTATGCAGGACGATGGAGCTGTCCTGCTCCGGTCGAAATGACAACGTTGCGTATGAGAGAACGAGCTTTGGCGGTCGCTGTGCTCATACCGGAAGGAAGATGCTCATTGCGCACTTGTAACGTTTGCCGGACGCCAGGAGACTTCGCCGGCGGAGGCCAGGTCTGCGAGGAAAACGCGGGAGTGCGGGGCATCGTAGCCGGCGACGGTCGCGAAGTGAGGGCGCGCGCCGTCGAGCAGTTCCGCGGCGAGCACCTGGAGCGTGGCGCCGTCGTCCACGTCGTACCAGGTGGGTAGAGGGACGACGTTGAGGTCGGCTTCGGCGCAGCGCTCGAGCGTCTCGGCGAAGACGAATTCGGTGCTCCAGGTGATGCGCTCGAAAGGGGCGACGTGCGGCTGCTTGAGACCGATCAGGTAGTAGCCGCCGTCGTGCGAACCGCCCAGAACCACGCGGTCGCCGGGTTCGCTGAGGGCGTTGACGGCCTGCTGCAGCGCGGTGTGCGGCAGGGTCGGCGAATCGGAGTCGATCAGGCAGACCGAGCCGAAGCCGCAGGCGAAAAGGTCGGTAGCGGCCAGGTGGAGGCGTTCGCCGAAGCCATCGCCGCGCTGCGGAATGAGTGAGAAGCCCGGGGGCGCGATGCCGGTGAACGCCGCTTCATCGCCGACCGGCGTGTAGCAGAGGACGCCGACGCCGCCCTGCACTTGCGCGATATTCGCCGTGGTGTCCCGCAAGAAACAAACGTTGAGCGCGGCAGATTGTTCCAGCGTAAGCGGCGGTGCGAGCCGGGTTTTTACCTTGCCTGGCCGTGGCGCCTTTGCCATGACGGCCAGCGCGCACAGGCCCTGAAGTTCAGTGCGCGGGGAAGCGGGATTCAGAATCGAATACGGTGGGGCGGAAACTGGATCAGGCAACACACGGCTCCAGCAGCGTTTCCGTGGCGCGCGGCAGAGCGGCCTCTTCCGCGGCGCAGGGCTTGGTGCAGACCGCCGTCTGGTAGCGACCCTCGCGGCGAAACGCGATGTGCTGCCAGGGCTGTGCCTCGACCAAGGAGTGAAATTCACCTTCTGTCATGGTCGTCACGCGGTGGGGTTCGACGTAAGGAACTTTCGTGAATGAGGTGAGCTTTGCGAGCAGCCACATGACGCTGAGCGGAAACTGTGTCCGCGCGCTTTGCACGGGCTCCGCGACGAAGCATTTGCCGCCGGGGCGCAGCACTCGAAAGATTTCGCGCATGACATCGTCCCGGTTGGGAACGACCAGGAAGAGACGGGAGACGACGATCGCGTCCACGGTGCCGACGGTGGCGGGAAGCTGGTGAACATCGGCAAGGTGGAAGCTGCAGTTCTGGAGCTTCATGGCGGCGGCGCGAGTGCGAGCGCGGGTGAGCAGCGCCTTGCTTAGGTCAATCCCGGTGGTACGGAGATCTGGATATTTTTCCGCGAAGCGGCAGGCGTAAAAGCCCGGTCCGCAGCCAAGTTCCAAAAGGTGGGTTCCAGGCGTGGGTCCCTGATCGCGCCAGAAGTCCTTGGCGATTTCCGGCGAGTGGTCATGAAAGAGGTGTTCGCGGCAAAGCGCGTAAAACCAGCCGCAGCGCTCAAACAGGCTGTCGGACGGAGGACAACAGCCACCGACGATGTCTGTGCTGACGGGTTCTGCCATTACGATGCGCTCCACGCGGCGCACAGGCCGCTCTTGCTTTGCGTCCATTTGTCGGTTGCCGCGCGACATGTCTACGGCAATCGTCCTGCGTTTGGATGCAGAGAACAGCCTAAGCATACGGTGTGGCGCGGTGTGACGGCAATGCAATGGTTGCGTGTTGCGAAAGTGGCCTTTCGCCGGGTTACGGATGGTCGGCGAGCTCCCCCTGCACAGCTTCGTCGAAAATGATGCCGTTCTTCTGGAGCAGATCGCCAAGAGAGCGGTCAAGGGCGAGCTGCGCTTTCTGATAATCGGACCGTGCGGCGACCTCAGTGGACCGTGCTTGCGCGAGGTATGCCTGGTCCTGCACGATGAGGAAGTTGGTGCTGGCACCCACGGCAAATTTGTCGATCTCTGCCTGAAGCAGCTGCTGTTGGTAGTTGCGGCTTTCCACGGCAGCGGCGTAGGCCTGGTGCGCGTTTTCGAGCGCCACGGTTGCGTTCTCGACCTGCTGGCGAACGTCATTCTCAAGTTTGGCGGCCCGGCCCTGGGATTGCCGAAGCTGGACGGCGTCGCGGGCCGCGTCGGCCTGCGCGATGCGGTTTCGCAGAGGCAAGGTAAGCTGGATGCCGCCCTGGTAGATGGTGGAAAGCCGGAGACCGCCCTGCGTAAGCGCGGCGGGAACCTGCGCATTGCCGGTGCCAGGCGAACCGAGCAGTTCGTAAGGAACCAGCGATGATCCCCTAGTCTGCACGTTGGCATAGAGGTTGAGCAGGGGTTTTACCCCGTTTGCCGTGCCGCGCGCGGCAATTTCGTTTGCCTGGACCTGGATACCGGCCTGCAGGAGGTCGGGACGGGTGGCGAGCGCGTCCGCGGTGAGTCCGGGAACGTCGAGTTGAGGCGGCGTGGCGGGGACCTGGATGCGGTCTGTTGGAACGATGGAGGCGAACTGCGTGACCGGATCTCCAACGCGGCGCAGCAGATTCTGGCGAAGAATCACTTCCTGCTGGCGGTACTCTCCACGAGCCTGGATGAGGTCGAGCCGGCTGGCCGCGAGCAAGGCCTGCACTCGCGTGAGCTCGATGGGTGCGAGCGTGCCCTCAGCGACCTGGCTCTGGTCGTCACGGAAGAGGCGTTCCGCGGCCGCGAGAGCTTCCTCTTTGACGCCGATGTTTTCGCCCAGCGAGACCAGATCGTAGTAGAGCCGCGAAGTGCCATAGACGGTCTCAAGCAGCTGCTGTTCGAAGAGCAGACGCGAAACCTGCTGGTCGAGCCGCGCAATGCGCACGAAGCGAAGGTTGACTGCCCTGCCCCGGCCGCGCAGCAGAGACTGCGTAAATGTGACGTTTGTCGAAGGTGCGTGGAATGGATTGTATTGCGAGGTTTGTGAGTACAGGACCTGTGGTGCGTTACTCACAAAGGCTTCGATCTGCGCGCCGAAGGAGAAGCCCTGCTGGTAATCGACGCCCGTGTTCACGAAGGACAGCGGCTGACTGCTGACATCGGAGCCGCTTCCTGCTGCTGCGCCGGTTCCCGTGCCCGTGGTGCCATTGCCAGTTTCGATGAGCGATTTCTGGTCGGAGCGGCGCAGGTAGCCGGCCTGTGCCGTGACGATGGGGTCGAAGAGCGGGACCTGCGGGCCAGGCGCATAGGCAAGACTGTTTGTGCTGCTGAGTGTCTGCTGCGTCGTGTTGCCGGCCTGGGTGATCTGGCTCAGGTCTGTCACCTGCGGCGCCGCCGCGGCGGTTGTGCCGTTGGTCGCGGCGTTGAGCAGCGGACTGGTTTGCGCGCCGACGCCCGGAGAGGTCTGCGTAATGTTGTAGTCGAGGCCGCGAAGGTTGCCACCGCCTTTCGCACGAATCAGGTCCGTGTCGGCCAGCAGGATGTTGTAGCGGCTCACCTCAACGTCAAGATTGTTTTCAACGGCGAGCGCGATGGCGTCGTGCAGCGAAAGGTACAGCTTGCCGTCGCGAACGAGCGAGTCGATGCGCGCGGGATTGGCGGCCGGCACAGGTGGCACGTGCGCGGCACGATACGGCGCAATCAAGCGGAATGGGCTGGTCTGAAAAGGTGCTGAGGCTTCGCGCCTGGGTGCGTTCGTATTTGTGCGGACCTGCTGCGTCTGTTGGGTGCCGCCGATCGCACCGGGTGTTTCCGGTGTTAGAGGCTTCACATCCCGCAGGTCGACAGAAGTCCCGTCCGGCCGCGGCAGAGGGGCGTCCGGGGACACATTTGGCTGCTGCGCCTGCGGCAACGGCTGCTGACCAGGAGCGTTGGGGACGGGCGGCGTTGCCGACTGGGGCGCGCTGTAGGGCGCGGGTTGCTGGCGGCCTTGCGGATCCTGCTGTGCCGGCAAAGGCAGCGCTGCGAGCAAAACCGCAGCGATGCTGAGCGGCCATGCGCGGCGCGCCGGGTGAATGCGGCCACTCATTGGCTCGCCGACTTTCCGTTGCCGGACTTTTGCTGTGGGCCGTGCTGCTTTACGTTCTGGCCCTGTTTGCTGGTGCCGTTGTTTTGGCCGCGGTTGCCCTTGTTGTTGGTGCCCTCAGGGGTGGAGTTCACGATGCTTTGGTCGCCGTACTGGTTGGGGCCGCTGTCCGGTTCACGGCGGGTCGGAGGCTGCGCGCCGGTGCCGGTCGCCTCCGCCTCGCTCTGCTGGGTGAGCTCCGGACGGACAGTTGCGCCTTCGCGTACGCCGTCGCTCACGCTGGTGATGACGGTGTCACCTTCGCGGAGGCCGCTAACAATTTCTACCGAAGGGCCATAGTCGCGGCCGATCGTGACCGGGACAAAGTGCACATGATTCGTCTGGTCGACAACGGCGAGCGTCGTGCGGTCGTTGCGGATCACGACGGCGTCACCAGGGACGGCGAGCGGCGCCTGACCTCGCACCTGCTGGAATGTAACAACGGTGTACATACCGGGATAGAGACTGCCGTTGTGGTTGTCGACGTCCACCTCCGTCAGCATGGTGCGAGTGTTCTGGTCGAGCGAGTTGGCGGCCCGTGTCACGGTGCCGCGCACGGGTGCGCCCATATGTTCCTGTGAAAAGACCGAAGCGGTCATGCCGGGGCGGATGCTGGTTGCATAACCCTCGGGCACACTGACCAGGATGCGCAGCGTGTTGATCTGCGCGACGGCAAAGATGGGTCCGCCCTGAGCGCCGCCGGTGGTCGGCGACGACACGCTGGTGGACGTGCCGCTGGTGCCGCTGGTGTTCGCGGAGGCGGTGCCCGCGGAACCGCCGTTGGTGGACGAGGAGGTCGGATTCGACGCGTTCATGGCTGCGCCGTTGCTGCCCACCAGCGCTCCGACGTCGGCGTTGCGCTGCGTAACGATGCCGTCAAACGGGGCGGTCACACGCTCATAGCTTTGCAGTGCGATGACGCGGCGGAGGTTTGCGCGGTAGCTTTCCACGTTGCGCTGGGCGGAGGCGACGTTGGCAAGCTGAGTGCGATAGTCGGTTTCGCGCCGATCGCCATCCTGACGGGAGAAGACGCCTTTGGCGACCAGGGTGCGCCAGCGCTCCCAGGTGACGCGCGTCAAGTCGAGCTGTGCCTGCTGCTGTGCTTCCTGAGCCTCGGCCTGGCGGAGTTGTTCGCGTGCCTGATCGACTTGCTGGTCGAGGTCTGGTGCGTCGATCAAGGCGAGAAGCTGACCCTTGCGGACGTGGTCGCCAATATCGACGAAGCGCCGCTTCAGGTAGCCGTTGGAACGGGCGTAGAGAAATGCCTCAGTGAGCGGTGCGGTCGTACCCGGGACTGTGAGCTGGCCGGGGGCGGCGGTGCGGCTGACCCTGACGACATCCACTTGTGGCTGTTCGCGTTCCCGTTGCTGGGCTTCGGCCTGAATCCGTTTGTTACGGTTGTGGCGCGGCAGATAGCCAACAAGAAATATGAGCAGCAACATGCCCAGAGCAGTAGCACCCCAGAGCAGGATCGGCTTCCAGTTCCGGTGTTTCTGGCGGTGGCGTTTGTCGAAATCCTGTTGCACGTCGCGGTCGTGCTGCACCTGCTGGTGGCGCTTGTGTGCCGCCTGACGCGCGAGCGATTCCTCATGCTCCCACTCGGCGCGGGTCATGCGGCGGTCGGGGTCTTCGCTGATCGCGCGGAGCCGCTCGTCTTCCGAATAGATCCGCTGCTGCAGGTCGTCGCTCATGCGTGGTGGGTTCCTTTAGGGGTCGCAGGCCTATGCGGGTTGCGGATGGGCGTTGCCGGCGGCCGGCTTCCCTTTCTGGTTTGCTTGCATGGCGCGCTGCTTTTCTTCGGCTTCCTCGCGCTCCGTTTCTTCGATTTCAGCAGCCCAGTTTGTGGGCGGATCCTTGCGCAGCCAGGCATACATGATGGGTACGACGAACAGCGTGCCAAGGGTGGCGAAGAGCAGGCCGCCTATGACGGCGCGGCCAAGTGGAGCGTTCTGCTCGCCGCCCTCGCCCAGCGCAAGCGCCATGGGCAACATGCCGATGATCATGGCGAGAGCGGTCATCAGAACGGGCCGAAGCCGGGTGAAGCCGGCGTTCTCGGCGGCTTCCATGTTGTCCCGGCCTGCCTCGCGCTCATCGTTCGCGAAGACGACCATCAGAATGGAATTCGCCGTTGCGACGCCGATGGTCATGATGGCGCCCATGAGAGAAGGCACGTTGAAGGTAGTTCCCGTGAGGAAGAGCATCCAGAGGATGCCCGCGAACGCGACCGGCAGCGACATGAGGATGATGAGTGGATCGAGCCAACTCTGAAAGTTCACCGCCATGAGCAAGTAGACCAGGATGACCGCGAAGATGATGCCGAGGCCGAGGCGCTGGAACGAGTTCGTCATGGTCTCGACTTCACCGCGAAGCGCGAGCTGGGTGCCTTTGGGGACGTCTTTTTCCGCATTCCGCATGATCTTGCGGATGTCGCTCGCGACACCACCGAGGTCGCGCTGGTCGACATCGGCGTAGATGTCATACGTCGGCTGGATGTTGTAGTGGTCAATGATGACGGGTGTGATGTCGCGCTCGAAGTTTGCGACATTGCCGAGCAGCTGGCTTGTGTTGCCGGCTGGTGAGGTGACCGGGATGCGCCCCATCGCCTGCAGTGAGTCGATGCGGTATTGCGGCGTTTGCACGACAACCTGGTAGTTGACTCCGGTAGCCGGATTCAGCCACTCATTGGGCGCGGTCTGGCCGGTACCTGTGAGCGAGATGAGCATGCTTTGTGCAACGTCCTGCTGCGTGAGTCCGATCTGGCGCGCTTTGAGGCGGTCCACATTGACGTTGATGGAAGGCAACGCGATCTGCTGGTGGATGTGTGCGTCGGCGACGCCAGGTATGCCCTGCACCTGCTTCAACAGTTGCTGGGCAAGCTGATAGTTCTGGCGGGCACGACCGGAGATCTGTAAGTCGATGGGTGCAGGCAGGCCGAAATCGAGAATCTGGTTAGTGATGTTTGCCGGCGTAAAGAAGAAGATCGCGTCCGGGAACTTCTGATGCAAGTCGTGGCGCAATTCGCGCATGTATTGCTGGGTGTGGCGCTTGCCGGGTTCAAGCGAGATGAGGATGTCGCCGTCGGAATCCGAGGTGACGCCGCTGGAGGCGAAGGCGAGATTGATGCCGCCGTTCGGCAGGCCGATGTTGTCGAGGATGAGCTTTACTTCTTCGGCCGGTAAGACCTGCCGGATCTCGGCCTCAACCCGGGCAAAGTACTGCTCAGAATCCTCGGGACGCATGCCCTGCGGCGGGAAAATGTGCAGGCGCATCTGGCCGGAGTCGACGTAGGGGAAGAAATCCTGGCCGATGAAGAGTGCCAGCGGCAACGACAGAAGGACGAACAAGCCGAAGCAGGCGATGGTCAGCCCTTTGTTGTCGAGCGTCCAGGCGAGCGCCTTGCGGTACTGCTCACGGCGGCGCTCGAACCATTCGTCGAAGCGATGATGCCAGCGCCAGACGAAGTTGCGTTCAGCTTCTTCATCACTCGCCTTTTCGTCCTGGTAGAGCGGCAGCTCTTTGGCGAGCAGAAAGTGCATCATGGTCGGCACCAGCGTTCGCGAAAGAAAGTACGACGCCAGCATGGCGAAGACGACCGCCATGGCGAGCGGCGTGAACAGGAATCGCGCGGGACCGGTCAGCAACAGCACCGGCGTGAACACGATGCAGATGGCCAGAGTCGAGACAAAGGCGGGTGCGGCAACCTGCTGCGCGCTGTCCAGAATGGAGCGCACGAGAGGCTTTTTCTCGCCCATGTTGCGATGCGTGTTTTCAATCTCGACGGTCGCGTCGTCTACCAGAATGCCGACGGCGAGCGCAAGTCCGCCAAGCGTCATGACGTTGATGGTTTGCCCAAGCGCATACAGAATGACAAGCGATGTGGCAATGGAAAGCGGGATGGAGGTGCAGACAATGATGGTCGAGCGCCATGAACCCAGAAAGAGCAGGATCATGAGGCCGGTGAGGGCGGCGGCGATGGTGGCTTCGCGAACCACCTCGTTGATGGATTCACGGACAAAGATGGACTGATCGAAGAGCGGCGTAATTTTCAGCCCCGGCAGTCCCGCTTCGATCGTAGGGACCAAGTTCTTCACACCGGTCACGATGTCCAGCGTGCTGGTTTGGCCGTTTTTGAGGACGGTGAGCAGAGCGGCCCGCTTGCCGTCTTCGCGCACCACGTTCACCTGTGGCGCGTAGCCCAGGCGCACCTGGGCGACGTCTTTCATTTGGACGACCGCACCGTTGGCGGCGCGGATCGGCATATCGTTGATTGCGCCGACCACGGCTGGCGAAGAGTTGAGCTTGATGCTGAATTCCCGGTCGCCGATGCGGGCAACGCCGGCCGGCAGGATCAGGTTCTGCTGGTTGAGCGCGGTGGAAACGTCGGTGGCGGCCAGGTGGTGCGAGTACATCAGGTTTGGGTCGACGTCGACCTGTACCTGGCGCACCTTGCCGCCGTAGGGCAAAGGGACGGATGCACCTTTAACCGTTGCGAGGCGTGGGCGCACGAACGAAAGACCGTCGTCGTAGAGGTCTTCTTCCGTAAGACCCTGGCCATTGAGCGCGAGTTGAACGATGGGCACGCTCGACGCGTCGTACTTGATGATGTTTGGCGGATACGTACCGGGCGGAAGAACACGTAGGATTGTCTGCACGACCGCGGTGATCTGCGCGAGTGCAAGCTCGACCTTGACGGTGGGTTGGAAGAAGACCTTGACAACCGCGACGCCCTGGTAGCTCTCGCTGCTGGTGTGCTCAATGTCGTTCACGGTGGTGGTGAGCGCTCGCTCGCACACCGTGACGATGCGGCCTTCCATGTCCTGTGGTGGCAGGCCACTATAGCTCCACACAATCGTGACGACCGGGATATTGATATAGGGGTAAATGTCTTTCGGCGCAGTAACCGCAGTGCCGATGCCCAACAGCAGCATCAGCAGCGAAAACACGACAAAGGTATACGGGCGCCGTAACGCCAGGCGTACGATCCACATCCCTGCTTCGTTCCCCGGTGGTCTGCCCTTTGGATGCAGCTCTCCTGGATTCGGCACTGAATTCTGACGGTTGGCAGCCGTTCATCGGTCAGGCGACAATGCGGCCATGGCGAACGAAGCGGCTTTTCTGGGCATCGACTGTGGAACACAAGGAACAAAAGCTCTGCTGTTGCAGCGGGATGGCGTGGCCCTGGGCCGAGGGTATGCAAAGCACGAGATCATCGAGCGAGCGAACGGCGCCCGCGAGCAGCAGCCGCAGTGGTGGGTTGACGCGCTTAAAGTGAGCGTGGCCGCTGCCATGGCGGCGCATCCACATGCGGCGGTGCGGGCGATCGGTGTTTCCGGCCAGCAGCACGGGCTGGTGGTGCTGGACGAGCAGCAACAGGTCATTCGACCGGCCAAACTTTGGAATGACACGGAGACCGCGCCGCAGAACGCGGAGCTGGTCGCGGCATTCGGTGGCCCGGCGCAATGGATTGAGCGGTTCGGCATTGTTCCGCTGACCGGCTATACCGTAAGCAAGCTGCTTTGGCTGAAGGAAATGGAGCCTGAGAACCTTGCGCGGGTGCGCCATATCCTGTTGCCGCACGAATACCTGAATATGTGGCTGACGGGACAGATGCGCGCGGAGTACGGCGATGCATCGGGAACCGGGTATTTCGATCCGCGCAGCCGTAAGTGGATTCCGGAAGTGCTGGACTGGATTGACGGCGGAAGTGGGCAGTTACGGGCAGCGATACCGGAGTTGCTGACGCCTGAGCAGAGCGTGGGTACCGTGCGGCCGGAGGTCGCGACGGAGTTGGGTCTGCCCCAGGACTGCACTGTGTCGAGCGGTGGTGGCGACAACATGATGGGCGCTCTGGGCACGGGCAACGTACAGCAGGGCGTGGTGACGATGAGCCTGGGCACGTCGTCTACCGTGTACAGCTTCCGGAACGCCCCAGCGGAGGACAGGAGCGGCAGCGTTGCGCCGTTTTGCAGCAGCAGCGGTGGGTGGCTGCCGTTGGTGTGCACGATGAACGCGACCAATGTGGTGACGCAAACGGTCGAGCTTGTTCGTGAGACGGTGGCGGCGTTGGAGCCGGCACTGCGCGACACGCCGCCCGGTGCCGACGGTCTGGTGTGGTTGCCATTTCTGAATGGGGAACGTACGCCTGACCTGCCGACGGCGCGCGGCGCGCTCCTGGGCGTTTCGGCCAATAATTACACGCGGCAGCACCTGATCCGCGCCATGGTGGAAGGCGTGAGCTTCGGCATGCTGGCCGGTCTGGAGTTGATTCTGCAGGGTGCGGCGGCGGAGCGCATTGTGCTGATCGGCGGCGGCTCCAAGTCGGCTGCCTGGCGTCAGTTGCTGGCGGATGCGACGGGCGCGGTGATCCAGGTTCCGGCGGAAGAAGAAGCAGGCTGCCTGGGCGCGGCGATCCAGGCGATCTATGCGCACGCGCAAGCGACAGGAGAGGCGGTCACGTTTCAGGCGCTTGCAGAGCGGTACGTACACATGGATGAAGTGAAGACGGCAAAGCCGGATGCTGCGAAGCGCGAGCCGTATCGGGCGGCGATGCAAGCGTACCGGCAGGAACTGCACCGGCTCTTTCCTGAGACGGCGAAGCAGAACTGAGTCGTCCAGTGCACGTCTGTTGTAATCGAAATCGATGCAATCCTCTCCGATTCACGGTCTGCTGGTTCTGGACAAGCCAGCCGGTCTTACCTCACACGACGTAGTCTCTCTGGCGCGGCGCGCTGCGGGCGAGCGGTCCATCGGGCATCTGGGCACGCTGGATCCGATGGCGACGGGTGTCTTGCCGCTGCTGATCGGCAAATGGACGCGGCTTGCACCGTTCTTTTCGACGGCGGACAAGCACTACACCGGAACGATCCGGTTTGGCTTCAGCACGGACACTTTCGATGTCGAAGGCACGCCAACGAGCGAGCTGAAGCCGCTGGAGCGGTCGCTGGAAGATCTGCGCGTACTGGCGCAGCGGTTCCAGGGCACGATTGACCAGGTGCCGCCTGTGTTCTCTGCCAAGAAGATCGGCGGTGTGCCTGCGTACAAGCTGGCGCGGCAGGGCAAGCCGGTCGAGATGAAAACGGCGCGCATTACAATCCACAGCTTCAAACTGGAAGGCGCGGAAGGCGACACGGTGCGCTTCAGCATGCGCGTGTCGTCAGGTGGGTACGTGCGTTCCGTGGCGCACGAGTTGGGCGAGTTGGCCGGATGCGGCGCGCACCTGAGCAGCCTGCGCCGCGTGCAGGCGGGCCCGTTCGGGTTATCGGAGGCAGTGACGCGCGAGCAGTTGATTGAAGCAGCCAACGTGGGTACGGTGCGGGACTTGCTGCTGCATCCACGTACGGTCTTGCCGGAGTTTCCCGCCGTGGCCGCGGATGAGCCCTCATTGGCGAAGTTGCGCAATGGGCAGGCGGCGAACCTGCCGGAGTACTCCGAGGCGGCCATGGTGAAGGTCTTTCGAGGGCAGACCGAGCTTGCAGCGATCGGCAGGCGCATCGCCGGAACTCTATTTCAGCCGCACCTTAACCTGCTCTGACCGCGTTACTTTTTCAGCAGCGGTTGCAGGAAACCAAAGATGTTTTTGGCGACCTGACGGCAGCCTTGCGCGGTGGGATGAACGCCGTCCTGCTGAATGCTTCCACTCACGCCCCACACGTCCTGCAGAAGAAATGGGTAAAGGGGCACCGAGTATTTGCCTGCGATCAGGTGGTACGTCTGGTTAAATTGCTGGATGTATGCTTGGCCGAACTGCGGCGGCAGCGTGATGCCTGCCATGGCTACGGACGTTCCACCGCTGCGCAGGCGGTCGACGATGCTGTCAAGATTGGCGCGCGAGCTCGCGACTGGTAGACCTCGCAAGCCGTCGTTGCCACCGAACTCCACAACGGTGATGGCCGGGTGCAGAGCGAGGACACGGTCGACGCGGGCCAGGCCGTCTTTCGTCGTCTCGCCGCTGATGCCCAGGTTCACCACGCGGTAGTGATAGCCAGCCTTGTCAAGCAAGCCCTGCAAGCGTGAGGGGTAGGAGTCGGCCGCGTCGACGCCGTAGCCGGCGGTAAGGCTGTCGCCAAAACAGGCGATGACGGGACGGCCGTCGTTCACGGTCTGCTGATCATTGGCGCTCATCGGTTGCGAGTGGGCACGCGCGACGGCGGCCTGGTAGTTCACGGCGCTGTTCTGGTCTTCGGTGTGCCGCGTTGCCTGGTCGGTTTTGCAGCCGCTCATGCATGTGGTGCATAGCAGTAACAGGAAGATTGCGTGCCTGGCGAATCGGAGGTGCATGGTCGTGGGCATAGCGTCCGTTCTTTAGGATACGGATGCGATACTGAGCGCGTGAGTTCCACGCCAAGCATTCGCGTTTCCAACCTGACGAAAATCATCCGCAACGGCGTTCGCACCGTGGAGATTCTTCGCGGCATCAGTTTTGACGTAGAGCCGGGTGAATTTGTCGCAATGGTCGGCGCGTCCGGTTCGGGGAAAAGTACGTTGCTGGGTCTGCTGGCCGGGCTGGATACACCGACAAGCGGCGATGTGACGCTGGCCGGCACCACGATCAGCTACCTGCAGGAAGACCAGCTCGCGCTGTTGCGCGGCAAACTGATCGGCTTTGTGTTTCAGAGCTACCAGCTGATTCCGACGCTCACCGCGCTGGAAAATGTTCTGCTGCCGTATGAATTGAACGGGACGGGCGGGCAACGCGAAGGTCTGGAGCGCGCGCGGGCGCTGCTGGGGTCCGTGGGCCTGGGCGATCGAGGCGATCATTACCCAGTGCAGCTTTCAGGCGGTGAACAGCAGCGTGTGGCGCTGGCGCGCGCCTTTGTACTGCGGCCGCCAATCGTGCTGGCGGATGAACCGACCGGCAACCTGGACTCAAGCAATGGAGAGCAGGTGATGCGTCTGTTGCTGGACCTGAACCGGCAGGAGGGCACGACCCTGGTGCTGGTGACGCACGACCCGGCGGTGGCGGCGCATGCCTCGCGCATTCTGACGATTCGTGACGGAGCGCTGCTGTCGGACCAACGAAACGTGCCCATTACACCAACGATGCACGCCAAGGCGGCGAGCGCCTGATGGCAGCCCTGCCCTGGTCCACGGCTGCACGCATCGCGCTGCGCGAATTTAAGTCTTCGCGCACGAAATTTCTGTTTGTTGTGTTGAGCGTTGCTGTGGGTGTGGCAGCGCTGACGGGAGTGCGGGGCTTTTCTGCCGCGTTCCGCCAGACGCTGCTGGTGCGGGCGCGTTCGATTCTGGCCGGCGACCTGGGCGCGCGCATGTTTCAGCAGCCCACGCCGAAGCAGATCGCCAAACTGGACAACGCTGCAAAGGGTCTGCGCCGCACGACCGTGACAGAAATGGCGTCGATGGCGACAGCGGCGGGCGCGATGGACCCGCTGCTGGTCGCGCTGAAGGCGATCGATCCGGCGGAGTACCCGTATTACGGCACCGTCGAGCTGCGACCCGCGATGCCGCTGCCACAGGCGGTGGGCGGGAACCATGTTGCGGTCGGCGAAGATATGCTGATCCGGCTGAAGCTGCACGTCGGCGACAGCATTACTCTGGGTGACAGCACGTTTCGCATTGCCGCCGTGGTGGACAGTGAGCCGGACCGGCTTTCCGGTGCCTTTGCCGCGGGCCCACGGGTGTTGCTGACGCAGCAGCAGCTAGCGGGGACTCACCTGCTGGCGGCGGGATCGCGGGCAAGTGAGCGGTACTTGTTCAAGCTGCCCCAGCCGGATGACCGCGTTGTCGCGAAGTTGAAATCGGCGGTGGAGGATGCGCTGCCGGAAGCCAGCGTGAGCGACTATCGGGAGACGAACCCGGCGATCACGTTTGCGTTGGATCGCGCGACAAACATCCTCTCGCTGGTATCGCTGGTGGCCCTGGTGCTGGGCGCGCTGGGAGTCGCGATGGCGATGCGGACGCACCTGTTGGAGCGGCTGGATACGATCGCGATTATGAAGTCGCTGGGAGCGCAGAGCGGCAGCGTGCTTCGCATTTACCTGCTGCAGACGGTGATGCTGGGTCTGATGGGTGGCGTGCTGGGGGTGCTGCTTGGCGCTGGTGTGCAGCTGGCGTTACCCCTGCTGCTTGGGCGTTTACTGGGAATTACACCGGAGCTTCACCTGGCCGGTGCGGCGATTGCCACAGGCATTTTGACCGGGCTGGTGATCACGGTGCTATTTACGCTGCCGCCGCTGCTGGACATCCGGAATGTGCGACCGATCCTGATCCTGCGGCGCAATGTGGAGGCCGAGCCCGCGCCCGCGATGCAGCGGTTTCGACAATGGCTGCGCGCCAACGCTGCGCAGGTGGTCGCGATCGCAATCATCCTGTTGGGACTGGGCGCAATCGCGGGACTGCTTTCAGAATCGCGCAAATCCGGGATCGTTTTTGTCGTGACTCTGGTGGCTGTTCTGCTGGTGCTGATTGCTACGGCGACGTTGCTGCTGTGGCTCTTGCGACAACTGCTGCAACGCACGCGCTTGTCGCTGCCGCCGGTGGTGCGGCATGGGCTTGCAAATCTGTACCGGCCTGGCAACCCATCGGCCGCGCTGTTGGCCGCGCTGGGTCTGGGCGTGATGCAGGTAGCCATTGTCTTCTTTCTGGGCCAGGCGTTTACGCAGGAGTTGAAGCTGTCTACCAGGCCGAACCTGCCGAACGTTTTCCTGGTCGACATTGCGGATAATGAGCTGCTGGGGATGCAAGCCCTGCTGAAGCAGCAGCCTGAGGTGCGGGGGACACCGGAGTTCGTTCCAGTTATTGCTTCGCGCATTCTGGCGGTCGACGGTATTCCTGCGTCGCAGCTGAAGCTGAAGAATTTTCCGCAACGCATGCTGCAGTCGATTACGCTGACCTGGTCGGAGTCGGAACCCGAAGGCGTGACGGTGGTGAAAGGTAAGTTTTGGCAGCCAGGCGAAACGAAACCACAGCTTGCCATTGGCGAGCGGCATGCGGAGCGGCTTGGGGTGAAGCTGCACTCGCACATCATCTTCGCTGCGGGCGGCGATGCGGACCGGCCGATCGATGCGGAAGTAAGCGCGATTATTCGCTCAGACGGGCAACATGCTTACTCGCGCGCGGAGTTCATTCTGCCTCGCGCGCCGCTCGATGGCATCTCCGAGGTTTGGTATGGCGCGGTGCACTCGGATCCGGATCACGTGGGTGAGCTGCAGCGTGCGCTGTACGTGAAATTTCCAACCGTTACCGTGATCAATGTGGCACAGGCGTTCGAGCAGCTACGCAAGATTCTGCTACAGGTGCAGCTAGTCGTGCAGTTCCTGGCAGGATTTTCGATCTTCGCCGGTCTGGTAATCCTTGCTTCTGCCGTGGCAGGCACGCGCTACAGGCGCATCCGTGAAGTCGTGGTGCTGAAGACCCTGGGGGCAACGCGGTTCCGCATCGGGTCGATCTTTACGATTGAGTTTGCCGTGCTCGGCCTTGTTGCAGGTCTGGTCGGTTTGCTCTTTGCGAATTTGAGCACCCGTACGCTGCTACGGCAGATGGACCTTGGCTATCACCTGCATCTGCTACAGAACATGCTGGCATGGCTGCTTGTCGCGGTGCTCACGGTGAGCACAGGCTGGTTGGCAAGCTACCGTGTGCTGGGGCAAAAGCCGCTTGAGGTTCTGCGAGAAGAGTAGCGGCTATGGCGTGTATTCCCTGCCCTTCCATGTGACACGTTTTGTTAGCGTGACCTGTTGCCAGGAGCGCACCAGCAGCACGGCGAAGAGCGGCAGGGCGAACACGGCCAGCAACATGTCGAGCGCGCCTGCATTGGAGCGGCGCGTCCGGGTCCAGTAGCGAAGGATGACCCGCAGCCACAGTATCCAGATCGCGGCCTTTTGCCACGTGATGAGCCACGGCAACGCGATGGCGAGCAAAGGCAGGCCGAGCAGCAGTAGGAAATCGATGCTGCGCGAGGCTGCGAGCCAGACCGGACGACTGAACAGCAGTGCGAGATTTTTGGTCCAGCCGGCGACCATCTCGCCTGTGGTTTGGTACATTCGCGCGGCGACGCTTTCTGGAGCGTAGCGCAGGCGGATCGCATGACGCCGCTTGAGTAGCCGCGCAAGCGCAACATCTTCCAGGACGCGATCGGCGACGGCCTGGTGCCCGCCGACGCTGAAGTAGGCGTCGCGGCTCACGAGCAGAAATTGGCCGTTCGCCGCGGCAATGGGACTGCTTGGGTCGTTGACCTGCTTCGGCGGGTAGGCCGTTGCAAGCTCTGAAAAAATGAGGGGCAGAAGCGCGCGCTGCGCCAGATTGGCCGCGATCTGGCGCGGCGAGTAGCTGAGCATGGAAAGATCGTGGCGCTCGGCTTCCACGACGGCGCGGTGTGTCGTTGCAGGTTCGTGGAGCGTGTCGGCGTCGGTGAAGAGAAACCAAGCCGCCGTGCGCGCGACGGGCTGGTTCACGCCGAACCACAGTGCGGCGTTTTTGCCGGTAAACCCGTGGCGGCGCGGCTTCAGTTCTGGCGCACGCAGCACGTGCAGACCTTCGCGATCGCGCGCGAGAGCCTGTGCGATGGCGAGCGTCTCATCCGTCGAGTCGTCGTCGATGACGAAGATGTGCCACTGCCTCCCAAGTTCGAAGCCCGGCTCCGACTGCGCGATGAGGGAGGCCAGGCAGGCGGGCAGATTGTGCGCCTCGTTGCGAGCCGGGATGAGCACGGTCAGTTCGTGGGTCGCTGGCTCATCCTGCTCCAGTTCCACGTGCGATCGGGGGCGCAGCGAGGACGCTGGATCGTGTCGGGGCGCGCTGCCGTCCAGACGCAATGAGAAATCCGGCTCCGCTGTGGGCGTAGGCTGTTCCGGTTCGACCATCGCTTCGTATCATAGGACCTGTGCTGTCCACTTTCCCGATCGCCCGCCGTTCCGTTAAGCTTCTGCTGCTTTGCGCCCTGCTGACTGCGAGCGGCTGCAACCGTGGCGATCATCCGCAGCAGGTTTCTCGACAGGCTCCCGATTTCGTTGTGCACGACGGAGCACGCACCGTTCGCCTGCGGGATTATCGCGGGAAGGTTGTTGTGCTGAACTTCTGGGCGACGTGGTGCGCGCCCTGCCTGGATGAGTTGCCGAGCCTGCAACAGATGCAGCAGCAACTACCGCAGGTGCAGGTGCTTGCGGTTTCCATTGATGACGATGCCGAGGCTTATCGGAATTTCCTGAAGCAGTACGAGGTGAAGCTGCTGAGTGTGCGCGACGGATCGGAGGGTGCGAACCTGCGCTTCGGTTCCGTGAAGGTGCCGGAGACTTATGTGGTGGATCGGAAAGGCGTCATCCGCCGTAAGTTCATCGGGTCGCAGGATTGGACATCGCCGGAAATCGAGAGCTTCCTCTCAAAACTTTAACGACCGGCGGCGTGACCACCACACCGCTGCCGCAAACACCATAACCGCCCCAACCCCGGCTACGCCAAGGCGCGCCCTTGCTCGGCGTCGCTGCGTCAGCAGGGGTCTCCGTGCGAGTTCCTCCGGCGGCGCTGTGTCGCGTTCAGGATGGCTCGCAAGGTTGAGCAACTCCGCCAAATGAACACCGTGCCGCTGCACGTTTTGCGAGATTGCCTCGCGGCATGAGAACCCATCGGCGAGGATGGCGGCGTGCGGCGCAGTCTTACGAACCGCAGGCAGCAGAACGCGTTCCGCAAGCGCCTGAGAAATGGAGAATTTCTCCTCTTCAAAGCCGAACGGTCCCGCCATGCCGCAGCAACCTGAATCGAGTACCGCCGCTTGTGCGCCCATTTGTTGCAGCACCTGTTCCTCGGCGGTCATTTTCATCAGCGCCTTGTGATGACAGTGGCCCTGCACCGTAACCTGAACCGGCCATTGCGGCGGCTTCCAGCCGGGGGCGTGCTGCTGCAGGAATTCTGAGAGCAGGTAGGTCTGCAGGCGGAGCCGCTCTGCTCGCGCATTGCCGGGCAGCATTTCGATCAGCTCATCGCGGAAGACGGAGGCGCAGCTCGGCTCCAGCACGACGACCGGCATGCCGGCATCGATCTCCGGCCCGATACGATCAAGGGTTCGCAGCAGGTAACGCTTTGCCTCAGCGAGGAAGCCGAAGTCGTACAACGGACGTCCGCAGCAGACGTGACCACGCGGCACGTGTACCGTGAAGCCCGCAGCTTCCAGCACGCGCTGCGCTGCGGATGAGACCTGGGGTTGGAAGTAGTTGTTGAAGGTGTCCGGCCAGAGCAGAACATCACGCAGACCTGTGCGTGGATCCTTGCTCCTGCGCATTTGTTGGTAGCTGCACGGTGCAAATTGCGGGATTTGTCGCGGCTGCGCGATGCCAAGCATTGCCTTCGCGGCAGTGGCTGCACCGGGAAGGCGAAGACTGAGGTTCAATAACTCGGGCGAGGTCCAGGAAGCAAGCCGCGCCCATTTGTCGATCAGGCCGAAAGCGTAGGCGCGCAGCGGGCGGCGATGGCGGCGGTAATAGTGCGCCATGAACTCGGCCTTGTACGTGGCAATGTCTACGTTGACCGGACACTCGCTTTTGCAAGCCTTGCAACTCAGGCAAAGCTCAAGCGTGTCCTTCACATCGCCGTCGTCCCAAAGCGCTTCTCCTGCGCCATCGCCACCGATGATTTCGCCCTGCAGCATTTCAAACAGCGCGTGGGCACGACCGCGGGTAGAGTGACGTTCGTCGCGGGTCACCATGTAGCTGGGGCACATGGTCCCGGCGGACTCTTTACGACACTTGCCGACCCCGACGCAACGCTCGGTCGCATGCGCGAAGCTGCCGCCGTCCTGCGCGTAGGCAAAGTGCAAGTGTTGCGGCTTAGCCGGCGCAAAGTCCGCGCCGTAGCGTAGGTTTGCGTGAGGCTGCCGCGCGCGGACGAGCTTGCCGGGATTCATTTTGCCGGCCGGGTCCCAGAGATCTTTGAATCGCTCGAAGGCTTGTATCAGTTCCGGACCGTACATCTTTTCGAGCAGCGCGCCGCGTGCCTGGCCATCGCCGTGCTCGCCGCTGAGCGAACCGCCGAAGCTGACGGTGAGATCGGCCGCGCGGTCTAGGAATGCACGGAAAAGCCGAATGCCGGGCTCGCTGCGCAGGTCAAAGTCGATGCGCACGTGTACGCAGCCCTGGCCGAAGTGACCATAGAACGCAGTGTCATAACCGAACTCGTCGAGCAGCGAGCGGAATTCACGGAGGTATGCACCCAACTTTTCCGGCGCGACTGCGTGATCCTCCCAACCCTCCCAGGCGGGCTTCTGGCCGGGCACAAAGGCCGTTGCGCCTAACGCGGCTTCGCGAACTTCCCAAAGCTGGCGTTGCTCTGCAATCGGCCCGACGACGAGAGCATGCGCGTCCGTTCGTTGTAGCGAAGCCGCAAATGCATCCGCTCGCGCGCGGCTTTCGGCCTCGCTGTTTTCTCCAAATTCGACATACAGCCAACCGCCGCCGGCCGGCAGCAGACCGATGCTGGTGCTTAGCATGGACTTACGCCGCATGAACTCCACCAGCTTGCCGTCAAAGCCCTCCACCGCGATCGGCTTGTGCTCCAAGATGGAGGGCACGCGGTCGCTCGCAAGGAAAATGTCGGGGTAGCCGACCACGACGAGTGTGCGACAGGAAGGGTTCCGCTTCAGCTGCAATTTGGCGGAAAGAATTGTGACGCAGGTTGCTTCACTGCCGACCAAGGCACGCGCGACCTGGAAGCCGCGTTCCGGTAAAAGCTCGTTCAAGTTATAGCCGCTTACGCGTCGCGGAATGTCTGGGAAACGTTTGCGCACCAGCTTGCCGTACTCATTACGGAGGTCGCGCAGGCCTGCGTAGATTTGGCTGCGGCGTCCGCCAGCGGCGATGATGCTGGACAGTTCCGCCTCGCTGGTTGCGCCTACGGTCAGGATGGTTCCGTCGTATAACAGGATCTCGAGTTCGAGCGTATTGTCGTCGGTTTTGCCACCGAAGAGCGCGTGCGAGCCGCAGGAATTGTTGCCGAGCATGCCGCCCAGCGTGCAGTGTGAATGCGTCGCTGGGTCGGGCGCGAAAAACCAACCGAGGGGTTTTACCACTTCTTGCAGGGCGTCCAGCACAATGCCGGGCTCAACGCGAACCCAGCCTTCCTCGGCATTCACCTGCAGCACGCGATTCATGTACTTCGAAAAGTCGAAGATCACAGCCACGTTGGTGCACTGCCCTGCCAAGGACGTGCCCGCTCCGCGGGAAAGGACCGGCGCGTCAAAGCGGCGGCAGACGTCAAGCGCGGCAATCACGTCTTCCCGCGTGCGCGGCAACACGACACCGATGGGAATGTGGCGGTAGTTGGAGGCATCCGTGGCGTAGAGCGCGCGAGAGCCGTGATCGAAGCGGACCTCACCAGCCACGACGGCGCGCAACGCTGCTTCCAGCTCGCTCGCGCGGGAGAAGTTCTCTGCGGAGTAGGCGTGCGAGGAAGGCGGCAGCGGCTCGATTTGCACGAGCGGGTCTTGCAGCAACGGGGCAGCGGCACTCACCTGAAAAGGATACTCCGCCAGCCTTGCCGTTACTTCCGGACGCATACCTCTGGATGCGTTTCTGCGAAGTTTTCCAACACATCAGAGGTATGGTCCTGCAGCAGAAAGCGACGCGTCCCGACATAGAACGACTCAGCGAAGATCTTGCAGTTGGGCAACTCCAGAATGCCCGCATTGGGATTGAAGACGAGCCGGTGCGGATCGTTGCGGCTTGCCGGCGTGTCCTGGATGACGCCTAACTCCTGTACCTGCAGTTGTGCCAACCTGCCAGACGGCGTTACGTCGGAGTAGGTATCTTCGTATCGGGTGGGCATGCGATCGGTCGTTACCAGAACGCCGCTTCCCGGCACAGACATGGTTTGCACACGATCGCCAGCCGCATCTGGTCCGTTATAGGCACCGGTGTGGATCAGATATACCTGACCGCTGAAGCTTTGCGGGATAAGAAAGCGCCGACGTGTCACCGTGTCATGTTTTGTGAGCAGCACCTCCGCCACACACGCCAGGAGAAGGATCGCTCCAATCAGCCCAGCCAACTTGCTTTTGGAAAGGAACGGCACTGCCGCTTACACCGAATACGGTGCAAGAGGCGGCACGTTGTAACCCATATCGCGCAGCACTTTCCTCATATATTCGTGACTTTTCCGAACGCCGGGCAGCGGGTCGTCAGCTTTGATCTCGTACTCAAGGTCAACATATCCGGGATAGTCAATGTCGATCAGGGCTTTGAAGATCTTCGGGATTGGCATGACGCCCTCGCCCACCGCGACCTGACTTTCGCGGCTGTGCGGATCGGCGAGATCCTTGATGTGGCAGTCATACAGGCGTTTGCCGGCCATGTTGACCGCCGCTACCGGATCTGTTCCGGCGCGAAGCGTGTGACCGAAATCAATGCAGTAGCCGACGCGATGATCCAGCGGTTCGATGAACTTTTGAATGTCGAAGGGCGACGGCCATTCCTTGTCCTCGGGTCCGTGGTTGTGAATGGCCATGCGAATGTCGTACTCAACGCAGAAGCGCGCTACACGGCCCAGCGCCTCATGCGAGGGCGAACCGACAAACAGCGGAATCTTCGCCGCTTTCAAGTATTCGAATGCGGGCCGAACCGCCTCGTCTGTGTCGGTTTTGAAGTAGATCGTTCCAGCTGCAGTCAGCTTGATCCCTGCGTCGCGATAGACCTGCGCCCGCTGCGCAACGGTGTCGAGCGGTTCCATTGGCAGATGGAAATCGGGCTTGATGTTCAGATCGCGCAGGCCGAGCTGGTGCAGCATGTCGATCATCTGCGGTGCTTTGAAGCTGCGGAAACTGTAGGAACATTGCCCCAGCTTGAGCGGCGACGCCTTGGCAGCAAGCACTGAGACCGGCAACATGGAGGCGGCAGAGGCAAGCAATGTACCGCGCAGCACATCACGGCGATTCATGTGTGTCATGCGCGTCACTGTACATGCTGCGCATGACCATCGTCCAGACGCGCAGCGCAACGGTGACTCGGGTTCCGGCAGCGCTACTGCAATTCGAAGTCCACCACCGCCATGGTCCCTGTGGGGGCTGGTTTGCCGGCGGCCATGTAGGGCTTATAACGCCAATGTTGTACCGCGTCCAACGCGGCATCGCGCAGCAGCGGTGGACCACTCACGACGCGGGCAGCGTTGACCGTGCCATCGCGGTCAATAGTGGCCTGGATTTTGACCTCACCTTCGACGCGGGCCGCGGCTGCAGCCACGGGATACGATGGCGTGGGACCGTACACGAGGTTGCCGGCCATCATGCCGAGACAAGTGGAACGCACGATCCCACGAGTTGCGGCGCTGGAAGTCGTGTTCCGCGACACGGTCTTACGCTCGGGGAGATCAGGTGCGCGCAATTCGGCGGACAATGTCGGCGCTGCTCCCGAGTCCTCGTTACTGGCATCGTACGCACGGCGCCGTAGCAGCCGCGGGTATCTCTTGGTTGCGGACTCAGCGGGATCTGAGGCGTAGGCCGGGAGCCGAGGTGAATCGAGTCTTCTGCTGAGCGTGTCTGCGGAGACTGCCACTGGGGCGGAGCTGCCGAGCCTGGGCGATCGCGCCACAGCAGGTTGCTCCGTCGCAGCTGTTGTCGTGGAGGGATGGACTGATGTGTTTTTGAGGGTATCGATACCCTGCCGTTCGATCGGCACACTTATAGATGACCCTACATTGCCACCCTTCGGATCGTGCTCGTTTATAGACCGGGGTTGAGAGTCTGAGGAGTGTGTTGCAGGCGGTTTGCTTCCTGCGGAATGCAACGTGCTCGCAGCTCCTGAGTACATCGTTGCGCCAGACGGGACACTTGCGTTCGACCTTTTTATTTCTTGACCCTGCGGGGCGGGTCTAAGTACAGCTACGACGCCTGATGTTGCGGTTCGAGCGATAAGCGAATTGCTGCTCGACGATGCTCTTTGTCTGATACTTACAAGGTACCAAGCCAAGAGCGCCGTCAATGCGCAGAGAGCGCTTGCAATGAGGATTGACCGTCGGCGCCTTGGTCGTTGCGAAGATGCCGTAACGCCCTCTTCAGACGGTGCAACCTCTTCCTGCGGCTTACTCGCAACTGAGAACTGTGGCATGCGCCGGAGTTCTACATCCATTGCGATCGGTGCATGTGGGTTCTGCGAGGGTGTCGCCGGCACGGGCAGACTTGAAGGGGCATTCGGCGCTTGTCCCTGTTCTCTCTGTAAAGGATTTCCCTTCAACGCATGCTTCGCTTCCATCAAGAAGCGAAGCAACGCATGAGCATCCTCCTCGTCGCTCTCTGCGGCACCACGCACACCAGCAGCTGCAATCGTTACCATCCCGAGCAAATCCGCATACTGCAGATCTGGGCCACTTTCATCCAACAGCACCCAGATGTGCGACGTGAGATCACGATGAAACGCGCGATCCTCTCTTACCCGAACAGCAGCTTCATGGGTCGCCTGTGATGTATCTACCGGAATCGCGGCCAGCGAGAAGAACTTGCGCAATACGGCGATCTCACCTGCGAAGCGAAGTGCTACCTCGTGGAGTTCGACTGCCTGCAGCATGAGCCACCCTTCCCCCGGTTCTGCTGCTTATCGTAAGCGAAAACGATATCCGTTCCACTCACGACGGCGTAGGAAGATGGCCCGGAACTTCTGCGAAAAAGATCGCCGGCGAAGAAAGATTTCTGAGCACTGCTTGCAGAGCTTGATCCGAGGTATGAGAGGCAAACCAGTAATTCCGAATTGGCACAATCACTGGCACCGACCCTTCTCGTTGAAGAAGAGCCGTTGCTTTGTTGATTTAAGTCTCTTGTCTGGTTGGTGCCGGGAGGGGGGGTCGAACCCCCACGAGGTTGCCCTCGGCGGATTTTGAGTCCGTTTTCCACAGCCCTGCATACAGTAGCACGGGATTGCTCAGAGCCGCAGAACACTGGTAAACACTGGGCTTTATGGCGCTTGCGGATTCGCACACCGCCGCACAGAGCCGCACCGAAAGATCAGACGAAGTATCCCCAAATGTATCCCCAAAATCTATGGCAGGTCCTCGAAAAGCTCACGTGAACGCACGGACAGCGCTTTGGCCAGCCTCACGATGTTCTCCAGGCTGACATTTCGCTCGCCGCGCTCCACACCGCCGACGTAGTTCCGGTGCAATCCAGCCCTTTCCGCCAGAGCCTCTTGAGAAAGGGCCCGCTCATCCCGCAATCTGCGGAGCGAAAGACCGAATCGCTTCTTGACGGCGGAGGTAGGCACCCCTTCATCGTTTCGGGGTGACTACTATGAGTCTACACACGATGAGTGTGATAACCTTTCGCCGACGGGTCGGCACAATCAGTCAATCGCGTCCCAAAACGCGGGAGGCGGCATGATCAGGTATTCGCCAAGTTGAGCGTCAAAAGGTTCCAAGCAAGAGGCTCGTTTTGAACAACGACTTTGTCGAGTGTCAGGAAGCAGAAGGTAAAACAATCACGAGTCTTCGAATCTACCGAGACTCTGGTGATGGCCCGGAACTTCAGATCGAGTTCACGGACGGTACAAGCTTCAACTGCTGTTTCACAAGCAAACCAGTATTCGAAGCTAATCTCCTCCGTACCGGCATCGGAGAGCCGGAGATATTGAGGCAACTGAAGCCTGAGTAACGGTCAGCTATTCCACAGAGGAATAGCTCGATCCCGCTGTGGAATTGGACTTCCTCCGGAAGCGCGTACTACGTTTGCGCCATTGCTGACGATTCATCGTCAGCGGAGGTACAAATGCAAGTTTTATACCCCACCCTCCGTTCGGATAACGCATCCGTCCGGTTGCCGGTTCGCCTCGGCCACGTCACTCCCGCTCGTGCGCAAACACTTCGTTCGACCGTTGCTGTTCGACAACGGACGAGGCTGGTCGCACGCACCCTCTTTCCCACCCTGTTCGCTCTATCGCTTGCCAGCGTCGCGCACGCTCAAGGCACGATGGACTTTTCCGGTGCCCAGACACTTATGGGCACCTTCAAGACCTTCGCCATGTACGCAGGGGCGGTTATCTGTCTCGGCGGCCTCATCTTTGCCGGTATCCGGATGATGAGCGGCCGCTTTCAAGATGCCATTCCGGGTCTGTTCGGCGCTCTCTTTGGCGCCGGTGTTCTCGGTTGGGGAGCCGGCTGGATTGGTTCACTCACCGGGCAGTCGATGTAGGAGGTGACATCGACATGGCCAAACGGGGAGAACCGTTACCAATCAATCAGGCGCTGAACCGGCCCCGAGCCAAGCTCGGCTTGGACCTCACAGCATGGATGGCGATCGTTTTCGTCTGCGTAACGGTTTTCCTCGTCGGCTTCCGACTTCTTGCGATACTCGCGTTCCCAACGCTTGCTATCGCGGCATGGCTGATTGTCCGCAAACACCCAAAGATGTTTCAACTCTGGGGCCTCAGCCTCAACCAGAAGAGCTATTATGACCCGCGCCAACGCTGAACAACTGAAGCACACGCCATGGTTCGCCAAAGCCGGGGCAGCGTGCAGCATCGTGCCGATCGCGCGCTTCGTCGGCCCTAATACCTTCGCGCTCAAGGGCGGCGGGTACGGATGCCTGTTCTCGCTAACCGGGGTGGACGAGGAGGGCAAGACCGATCAGGAGCTCGCTTCGCTGGTGCGGTCGGTCGAGGGGGCGTTACGTGGACTACCGGAAGGCTCTTGCCTTCACCAATACACCCGCGTGCTTTCCGGTGCTCTTCTCCCGCGTCAGGACCGCTACGACAGTGCCATCACTCACAACTTCGCTACCGATCGCCTCGCATATCTTGAGGCCAATGCGCGCTTTCGCCGCATCGACCTGCACTGGTGTCTCACGCTTGAGCCGCCTAAGGTGAAGTCGTTCACGCGTAAGCCGGAAGAACATAGCTCCGACAACGCACGGATGCTTGCTGACCTGCGGAAAACCGCCACACTTCTCGAAGGGCATCTCGGAACGATGCTGGGCTTGCGTTTGCGTGGTAAGCAAGAGGCTTTCCAGTTCTTCAGCTATCTCTTCAACCTGCAGGACTGGTCGGGCAAAGACGAGCTCCGCAGCGACGAAGGAGTCGATCGACAAGTCGTGAAGAGTCCCGTCGCCTGGCAGAGCGATCACCTCCTGATCGGTAGGCGCGCCGTGCAGATGTTCTCGCTCCAGGCCACGCCGGAGGCGTCACGTCCCGGTCTCTTCTCAGACCTTCTTACGCTCGACTGCGACAGCATCTTGTGCTCCACCTGGCGGGTGAAATCCACGGCCTCCGCTCGCCGGGAGATCGACCAGCAGGAGAAGTTCATCTCCTTCTTCAAGGTCGGCGTGTTGACCCGTGTGATGAGTGGGCGTGACACATCTTCACTCGACACCGGTGCAGGCGCGAAGGCCGCCAACAACGCGGTTGACGACCTCAGCGAGGTGATCCGTTCCCTCGATAAGAAGGCGCAAGGAGAGTTCTCTCTGCGTCTGCTTCTGGCGGCGGACAGCCAGGCACAATTACGCGACGCGGTTCCTGCAGTGCACCGCGTCTTCGTCGGTGCTCGTGCCCAGGTCGTGGAGGAGACGCTTGGGATTCTGTCCGCCTTCTATGCCATGTTTCCCGGCAACCAGAAGTTCAACGTCTTTCCACTGTGGCTTTCTGAAGAGCACCATGCGCGGCTCTCCTCCGTATTCGCGCCGCATCTCGGCCATCCGCACTCCGAGGACCTTGATGCGGAATACCTGAACGTCCTGGAAACACGTACTCGGACACCGTTCTTCCAAGATGCCTATGTGGACGGCGTCCGCGTCATGCTGATCCTCGGTCCTACAGGAACCGGGAAGTCGGTGCACGGCAATACCCTGGTCGCACTTGAGCAGAAGTACGGCGGCTTTACCTATGTTTTCGACATCGGCGCCAGCTACGAGAGTGTAGTGGAATTATACGGTGGCAGGGTGGACCGTATCGGCAAGGACGGCCCGCGCGTCAATCCGTTCGCGCTGGAGCCTACCGAGAACAACGTGAAGTTCCTGTACAGCTTCATCAGGCTGCTACTGACCAAGGGCGGCGCTGAGCTGGAGCCCGAAGACGACGACGTGATCCACAAGGCCGTGCAGGACATGTACCTGCTCGACCGGGAGAACCGCCGCCTTTCCAATCTTTTCCTGCCCAAAAAGCTCGACCGGTACATGTCGAAGTGGGTCGGCAAAGGCGTATACAACGCCATCTTCGACAACGTTGAAGATTCGCTCTCGCTGTCACGCGTGCAATGCTTCGACTTCGCCGGGGTGAACAACGAGCAATACGCCGACCTGATCGAGCCTTTGATGGTGTGGCTGCTCCGCCGCATCAACGACGTGCTGTACAACCCCGCCAATCTGGGTGTGCCGAAGCACATCCTCATCGAGGAGATCTTCTCTTCGATGAAGAACCGCCAGCTGCTTGAAGGTGCGCTGACTTCGATCAAGACTGTCCGAAAGAACTTGGGTGGCGTGACCATGATCGGTCAGTCCGCGGAAGACTTGGGCGAGAACGCCGACGCCATCGTGAACTCTTGCACTTCATTCCTTTTCCTAAAGGATGCGACCTTCAACCGAAAGCGTTATGCCGAGCTCTTCAAGATGAACGAGCAGCAGATCGCGCTCTTCGAGAGCTTACAGGATCGCGAGGCACTGTACATGCGGAGGGACGGGATCACGAAAGTGGTCACGCTCAATCTTGACCCGCGCAGCTACGCCACGTTCTCGACCAAGCCGAAAGATCGGGTACGCCGGTCCAAGCTGATCGCGAAATACGGACTCACCGAAGGAATCACCCGCTTCGCCCAGGGTGAGACCGCTTGAAGGAAGAAAGGAACACAGCCATGAAACCACCTATTCCCATCCTGATTGCTACCGGCCTCACTCTCGGCTCTGCTTCGCTGCAAGCGCTCGCCCCGGCTCACTCATTGGAACCGAGCACGCCACGCACCGTGACGATCTCGGAGTCTACTACCCTGCCAGTGGTGCGCGCCGGTCTACTGCAATCGACGCTGATCGTGCTGCCTGCCGAGGAGAAGGTCGCGAACGTATTCGCGGGCGACACGGTCGATTGGGTCTTCGACGGCGGTCACGTGGCTTCGCGCTTCATCAGCGTGAAACCGAAGCTGGCTGGCAGTTCGACGGACATCCACATCGTCTCGGACCACGGCAACGAGTACACCTTGCAACTGCATGAGGTTTCGGCGGAAGAAGACACACACTTCGATTCCAAAGTGTTCATCAACGCCGGCGACAAAACTGCGCAGCAGCGCCTGACTGACCTCCCGGTCTTCGTGCCGGCCGCCGACCTCGACAAAGCCAAGCAGGAAGTTGCTACCGCCAAGGCCGCGCAGGCGGCGGAACTGAAGGCCGAAGAGACGAAAGCCGAGCTGTACCGCAGTCAGTATCCCGGCTCGTTGCGCTTCGACTATGCCTGGGATGAGAAGAAGGGCAAGGAGCTTGGCCTCCAAGAGATTTGGCACGATGACCGGTTCACCTATCTGCGTGGCAAGTTCCAGGAAACGCCTGCTCTCTACGAGGTCAAGGACAAGAAGCTTTCGCTCATCAACTTCGACTTCGCAAACGGCCTGTACACCGTGCCAAAACAGCTGGACACCGGTTATCTCACCATTGGCAAACAGAAGGTCGAGTTCCATCGCACCCTAGGGAGCAATTAGCCATGCCCGACCAAGACCAGGTACAACCGACCATCCCGGACCAGCCAGAAGCGAAACCGCCGCTCCGCAAGGGTGCACCTTTAGTGCTCGCACTCATCGTCATCGTTGCGCTCATCGGACTGGCGAACATTTCCAGCCTCATCAGTGGCAACAAAAAGGCCGCTCCGCAGTCTGCATTATCCATGCGCCCGAGCGCGCCTAATGCGCAGCAGGTGACGAGCTTCGAAACGCAGCAACAGATTCAGGCACGCCGGGACATGGAGGAGCGGCAGCGGCAACAACTCCTTGCCGCGCAGATGCAGCAGCTCCAGCAGGAGCAGAGCGTTCCCGGACCGGAAGCGGCGGGGACGCCACCGATGACGACGGCCCAGCGTTCCGCGATTTACGGCGACAGCCCAAACGCGCCGCAGAAGTTATCAGGTGTTTCTGAAGTGCAAGCTCAAGCGAAGCAGAAAGCGCTTGCTAAGGAGAAGCAGCATGAAGACGCGCTCGCCAGCGGTACCGTGGCCATCGACTTCTCTCATGAAGCGAGCACGCCTCCAACAGCTAAGCCGGTGCAGGTCGCCGCTGAAACGGCAGAAGCCAAGGACAGCACCTCCTCTTCCGACCTGACAATAGCGGGCGGAACACAGCCGAAAGCGACGGCGAAGTCTGACCCGATGTCGTCCTACGACTTCGATCAGTACCAGGGCCGCCTGTTCCGGGTGTTCGAAGGAACGGTGTTGGAGGGTGTCGTCACCAACCACATTGACGGCGGGCTGAGTGGACCGATCCTCGTGATGCTGACGACGGACTATTACTCGCACGATCACCAACAGCTTCTGATGCCGCAGGGCACGCGCCTGATCGGAACGGTGCAGAGCGTCGGCAATGCGCAACAACGCAAAATGTTCGTCACCTTCCATCGTGCGGTCTGCCCGGATGGCTTTTCGCTCGACTTCGACAAGTACCTCGGACTCGATCAGATCGGTACTGCCGGACTCGCGACCAAGGTAGACCACGGTTACCTGATGGCGTTCGGTGCGGCCGCTGCCATCGGCGGCCTAGGTGGCTTGACCCAAATTGGCAATAACGGCAGCGTGTTCACGCCTTCTACAGAGATTCGGAACGGCATTTCGGAACAGACCGGAGCTGAGGGCGAGCAAGTGCTCAATCACTTCCTGAACCGGTTGCCGGTCATCACGCTCAAGGAAGGCTCCCGTGCCCGTGTGTACATCGGACGCGACATCCTCATCCCTTCGTACGCGGAACATCGCGTCGATCCCACCCTTTAGGAAAGGAGGAAGTATGCCATTTCGCATCGCTCGCTCGCTCGCCCAGATCCTCATCAGCCTGTCGTTTGCGATTCCGCTCGGCATGGGTTTGGTGTGGAGTCGCTCCGGACTCGCGCGCGCGGGCGATGCCACGCTCGACTCTGTCGGCGACCTGATTAGCCAGCATCTTCGCTTCCCCCTGGAGCGGCTGGATCCGACGTATCTCGAATCGACTGAACCCTAAGTAAGGAGTTTCTATGAACATACAACTCACTAAACGACGGAAGTGGCTTCTTGGAGGCAGCCTTGTGCTCCTAACCGCCACCCCGAGCTTTGCTCTTTTCGGTCTCGGCGACATTGTCTTCGACCCGACGAGCTACGCGAGCCTCGTGTCGCAGCTCACTACGCTGCAAACGCAGTACACGATGCTGAAGAACAATATCACCCACTTCTCCTTCAAGCAGCAGTGGCAGAGCACACTGACCGCGCTGGAGCATGTCAACGTTCCCAACCTCTTCGGCGAGACCAACGGCATGACGGTCGCGCTCAACACCAACTCGCCATCCGCTTCTTCCAGCGCCTGGAACTCTGCGACGGTACCCGTCGGTTCCGGCACAAGCACTTACCTGCAAGGGCAGACGCTTGGCAGCGCTCAGATGTCCCAGCTTGCCATGGTGGAGATGTCGGATTCGATCTCACCGGACTGCCTCACGGCGGTGGGACAGTACCGCGCGGCTCGGACCCAAAACGCCTCCGCTACGAGCAGTCTCGCTGGGCAGCAGGTTGACGGCTCGGACGACACCAATACGGAGGTAGCGCAGCTCAACCTGCTCAACGCGGCCGAGGCGCAGAAGATGGCCGAAATGCAGAACCAGGGCACGATGCAGGCTTGTCTGGCTTCGCAAATGGCCGTCGCCAATATGCAGCAGCGGAATGCGGCGGCTACAGACCTGAACACGGCAGCGTTTGTGCAATCCCAACGGCAGACCAACAACGTGAACGCGGCCAACGAGAGCAACACCTGGGCAACCTACCTGCCCTAGCGGAGAGATGATGTTGAAGCTCCCGAATACGAAGCTGTTGATTGCCATCCTTGCGGTGCTGGCGACTATCGCCAGCGCCGTCCTTTACCAACGGCATGAGGCTGAGAAAGCTGCGGCCATACTGCTACAGCAGCAGCGCGATGCCGAGCGCCAGAGGCAGGAAGACGAGGCATTTCGAAAGCGCGTCGAGGAACAGAAGAAGCAACACAGTCACACCGCCGGCAACGAAGGCAAGACCTGGCGAAATTACATCCCCTAAACCCAAAGCGAGAAGGCAATGGATTGGCTTTATCAGTTCACCAACAACCTGACCAACCTGACGACCCAGAACGGGGGCGCGCTCACCCAGCTCGGACTGGCAGAGCTAAGCGCCATTGCTCTATTCACGCTCATCAGCATGGTCATCAACTGGAACACCAGCGGCATGACGCTCCGCTTCCACACCCAGCCAGTGCGTGCGGGCGACCTTACCAACTTCCTGCTGAAGCTGATCGTCTGCTGCCTGCTGGAGAACTACTGGGTTAATCCGTTTCCCGGCGCCAGCTTCGGCATCAATCACTTCTTCTCCTACATCGCCCAGGCGATGGTAGCTGCGTTCGACCAGAGTTCATTGGACAACCTGCTTCAACTTCTCAAGACGGCTGGCGACGGGACGGCGATGCCGTCCATTACCGCTCCCGTTCAGATCCTTTGCTACATTCTGGTTCAGATCCTGCTTGGGCTCGCGTCCGCCGTTCTCTTCGTGATCAACTGCAGCGCATTCATCCTCTACGGCGTTACTGCACTCTTCGGTCCGATCTTCATTCCGCTCCTGATGACGCAGAACTTTAAGGCCAAGTTCTTCCAGTTCCTCGACGTGCTCATCAGCTTCGCGATGATCCGCGCGGTTGCGGCCGCCTTTATCTTCGTGTGGGCCGGGTTCCTCAACGGCTTCATTCAGCAGACCTTCAACGGAAACTACTCAATGGAGATGTGGATTGCGAACCTGATACCTTGCCTAATGGTGTTCATTGCGTTCATTGTGAATATGCTCTTCATTCCGAGCATGACGCAGGCGATTTTCGGCGGCGCAGCTGGCCTTACATCAGCCGCTACCAAGGTGGTCAGTGGAGTAGTTGGATCGCTCGCAATGATGGCTGGAGGTGCCTAGCCGTGTGGGACATACTTACAGGATTTTTCCTCACACAAGCTGTTGGACGCTCGCGCATTGTGCGCGTGCTCCTCCCCCTGCTGCTGGTAGGCGGTTTAGTTGCCGGGCTGATCTACGCAGCAGTGGTGTTCAAAGCACTAGACGAAAGGAATAACCGTCATGTCCACGCACGCAGCACAAATTGAGCAAACGCTTACGCCGGCGCACTCGGTCCTCACAGACCAGATTGGCAATGAGGTCTACGCTTCGCACTACTCGGAATGGAAAGCGTACCGGTTCGTGATCGGTTGCGGCACCGTTCTGCTTTTCGGTTCGCTCTGGATGAACTTCTCACTGGCGCACCGTCCGATTGCGAATCGGTACATCCGGATCGACGAGATGGGACGCGCGCAGGCGATCCAGTACACAGACCTGAGCTATAGCCCGCGCGAGGGTGAAGTTCGCACCTATCTGACAGATTGGGCCAACTACCGTTACACGGTCAGCCGCGACACCATCGCGAAGAAGTACCCCCTGAACTACTACTTCATGGCCCAGCCTCTCGCCTCAAGACTGATGCTCGAAGACAACAATAATCATCTCGTCTCCCAGGTCGCCGCGGGACAAGTGGAGCAGAGCGATGACGAGGTGAAGAACGTGACCATCACATCCATGTCGCAGGAGACTTTGCAGGGCGCGGAGATGGCCCGTGGCACCGCCCTCATTGCTCTCGACAAGCTCTACTCCGCCCAGAACTCCCGTGAGCCACGAACGGAGCATTGGCTCCTCAGTGTCACCTACTATCTCAACCCCAAACAGGTATCTGACCAGGCCCGCATCTTCCCGCAGTTTGAGACGATCAACCCGCTTGGATTGACGATCACCGAGTTCCATGAAAACCGCGTTTCTGTCGATTCGCTTACGCCGGTCAGTACCTCGCAGAATGCAGGGGCTCCGCAACCGCCTCCTGCAAGGGGTGCGCGATGAGCTTCGAACTCATTCTTCCGTTCTTTCCTGAAGAGCTCCGCGGACTCCTGCTTGACCCCTCCATCTCCGATCTCATGATCAACGGGGCAACCGGAGTCTACGCTGACAAGAATGGCGTGGTTCACCATATCCCGCTTTCCACGCCGTACACCAACGAACGTCTCACCGCCGCCATTGAGCGTGTTGCGCGCATCTTGGGACAGGACCTTTCGAGCCAGAACCCTATCCTGAACACACGGTTGCCGGACGGCTCGCGCGTCGCGGTGGTCGGTGCGCCTTCGTCCATCAACGGGCCGACGCTCACGATCCGCAAGTTCAACCGCTGGTACACCTCGGATGAGCTGATCGCGTCCGGGAGCTTGCCTGCTGATGTTCGCGACACGGTCGTGTCGTTCATGCTCGCAAAGAAGAACGGCCTCATCTCGGGCGGGACCGGTTCGGGCAAAACCACCTTGATGAAAGCCGTGTTGGATCACGTTCCGGCCTACGAACGGCTCGTCATTATCGAGCAACCAGCCGAGTTGAAGATTTCCCATCCGAATGCCGTTCGTTGGGAAGCTGTCGAGGAGATCCCCGGACAAGTGGCTATCACTCCGAGCGAACTTGTGGCGGCGGCTTTGCGGCACCGTCCGGACCGGATCATCATGGGCGAGATTCGGAATGAATGCGGTTACGACTTGCTGCAGGCCATGAATACCGGGCACGGAGGAACGCTCTCCACCATCCACGCGAAATCCGCCTGGGATGCCCTCAATCGCCTCTCCAATCTTGCCCTGAGTGCAAGGCCGAATCTCAATCACGGGTTCATGCGGTCCGAGACCGCGGAGGCCATCGACTTCGTGTTGCATTGTGAGCGCGACCATACCGGCCGGCGTCGCGTCAGGGAGTTGATTATGGTCAGCGGATATGACAATGCGGAGCAACGCTTCCAGACCGAGGAAGTTTACCGCGCTCCCCCAAGCTAATTCAGCCTGTTCCAGCCAGAGGAACCCAAACCCGAATCCGAGGTCTTCCCGATGCACCCACATGCTGCCAAACCGGCTGCACAGCCCCACCTGTCCCTAAGCATCTTCAGCGCGTCAGCGGCGAGCCGCGAAGAGCGCAACGGAGGGGCCGAGAGGCCGTCCTTTACCGGAGCCTTTGCCAGCAGTATTGCGCTGCAGTGGGCGCAGACTTCTGCAGCCGAGACGCTTTGGGGTGACACGGTCCTGTGGCTTTCATCCGCCTCGTATCCCGTCCTCTGCTCGGTCACGGCTTCGGGGCCAAACCGGCGCCCTGCGGCACGGCGTCGTTCTGCTTCGCTTGCAGCGCCCCTGCGGGGTCACGGTTCCTCCCAAAAGAAGTTTGTCAACGCTCGGCAAAAAACGCCGCACAAACTTCTTCCGGACCCCTCCCAGAAAGCACTCCTTGGCACTTGGGAGCCGGGCCCACTCGCTCACGTTGTGAATGTGACCCGAGCAGGATACGGGAAATACACGAAACGGAGATCATCACCATGTACCAGAACAAAGTCACTCTCATCGGCTTCCTCGGCAACGACGCAGAAGTTCGCTCCAACGACAACCGCAGCTTCACCACACTCTCGCTGGCAACCAAGAGCTCCTACAAAAAAGACGGCAAATACGTCTCGCACACCGAATGGCACCGTTGCGTGGTCTTCGGCAAGAAGCTCGGGGACTTCGCCGCCACGCTGAAGAAGGGCGCCCATCTCCAGGTTGAAGGCGAGCTGCGCAGCCGGGAGTACCAGCCGGCGAAGGTGGGCAAGAAGCAGCCGGAGAAGAAGACCATCTGGGAGATCCGGGTGGACTCGATTCTCAAGCTCGACCGGGCCGAGAAGTCAGGCCCGGAAGAGCAGAACGCGGCAGACGAAGCCCACGAGGAAGCGGCCGCATAAGCCGCTTTCCCTCCGTCAACCCGGAAGCTCGGCTGACGCCGGGCTTCCAGCCCTCTGAGAGCCCGCAATGAACACGACGATGGCCACCGACTTCCTCACCCGTTGTTTCCGTCCCGGAGAGACGATTGCGCTCCTGCTTCGCCGGGAACAACCGGTCAGAATCGTGCAGCGCATAGTGCGTCTGGAACAAGTAACGGCACCGGCGTATATGCGTTGGCTCGCGCATGAGAATGCGAGTGGCGTGAACGTCTATGTGGCTGCCAATCCGCTTCGCTCCGGCAGCCGAAAGCGGACCAAAGAATGCATCGCTGAAGTCCGGCATCTGTACCTGGACATCGATTCTGATGGAGATTCCCGCATCGCTGCACTCCGCGCGTCCGACATTGTTCCAGAACCAAACGCGATCGTCGCCACCTCGGCGGCCAAGTACCAAGTTCTCTGGTCTGTGGAGGGCTTCGACTTCGCCACGCAGGAACTGAAGCTAAAGCAGCTTGCATCTGCCTTCGGCGGCGATGCTGCCTGCACAGACTGCAACCGGGTGCTTCGCGTTCCTGGCTTCCATAATGCCAAGTACACGCCCCCTCACCCCGTCACCATCGAGTACCTCTCCGGTTCGGCTGTTAGACCAGATGACTTCCAGCTTGTCTCTGAATTGCCCCCTGCTGTGCTCCCGCTTCGCGGATCCCTTCCGCCATCTGCCACCGGAAAGCATACGCATTCCGAGCAGGATTGGGCATGGGTTCTGTCAGAGCTTTCAAGTGGTAAATCTGCGACGCAGCTTACGGAAGAGCTCGCAGGTCGCCGTGCTGACAAACCCAACCCGCTGTACTACGCCCAGCGCACCGTGGACATGGCTTCTGCCCGTCTCGCCCTGCTCGCCGGGACATCCGTCCACGACGTAATTGCCAGCCTTGAAGCTCGCCACGCGGCTACGCTTCCCGCTGCACTCTGCTTCACTCGTGCTCGGGAGATCGCGCAGACTGCGGCCCACATGATTGCGTGCCGGAAGCTCACCTGATTTCACTACGAAGGAGAACCACGATGCCCCTACTTGAAGTCGTCCAAACGCGTCAGATCAGCGCCTCCATCCGACTGTCCGACACCACCGCAACCCAGGTCGATCAGTACGCGGCGTTCATTCGTGCCTGCGCGGATGATGTCGTGGAGCAAGCCCTCACCTATGTCTTCAGCAAGGACCGAGACTTCCAGGAGTTCCTGAAGACCCCGGAAGCCCGGCAGGTTGCAGCTACGCTTCGCATTCGCAAAGCGCCCGTCGCGGAGCAGCCAGAAGCTCTGCCGAAGAAGTCGGCCATCGCCGCCCCACAGGCGATCCAAACTACAGCAGCAGTGGCGGGATCAAGAGCATGATCCCGCACCCACATCAGTGGCAAGGCCACTACGGCGCTCTGCGCCGGAAGAACGATGACACTCCACCCCTCGAAGGGTGTCGCAAAGGCCGAAAGTGGATTTCAGTTGTGATCCACTTGCGGGTGAACAGCTTAGGACGTGTCGGATCTCAACTGAAATCCCAAGGATCTCAATTGGAATCCAGTCTTTCGGAGTGATTATGACCGCCTCAGCCGTACCAGTTGCAATCGATGTGGGAGGCCGCCTGCGTCGCTCACGCGGCCGGAGCGCTCGGGCTTTCTCGGTCAGCTCCAGGGTGACGGAGCAGGAGTTCCGCGCTCTCGAGAAAGCAGCCGCCGAGAACGGCAAGGCGGTAGGTGAGTGGGCACGCGAAGTCTTGGTGGAGGCCGCTCAGCAAAGCGGTCCTGACGCCGTTCTCGTCGAGTTAGTCGCTACGCGAATGTTGCTCGTGAACATGGTCAAGATGATCGGCCAGGGCCTCCAGATTACCGATGCAGACTACGCCAAGATCAACACGCAAGTACAAAGCGCGAAGCGTCGTGTTGCAAGCGAGATAGCAGAGCAGACCAAGCGGATCAACAGCGGAAAGGAGAGCTAACGGATGGCAGCGACCTGGGGCAGAAACGAAACCATCATCACACCGCCGACCGTACCGATTTACACGTTCTCCGCAATCGGAGTCGGCCTGCTGTGTCTCTGCCTTTTCGTCTGGCAGCGTGCAGCTCTCTCGCTTCCCGTCATGCAGCGCAGCTACCTCGCTGACTACGTTCGCGCGTCGGTTGGTGCGCTTGCGCACCAGACCGGTGAGTACCGATTGATCTACCTGGACGGACCTAATAAAGCGCAGCCACGACGCGCTTTGCCTGTGGACTTTCGTGATGGCACAACGGTGCTGCCGAATGGCACGGTACAGCCGGTGCAACTTACTGAATTGCCGCTGGCGCAGGGTTACCGCTGGTTCGGCCGCGGCGCTCCGCAGAAGTTCAACGATGCGTCTCTGTCCCGCTGGTTACGCCTCATTTTCTTCGAGGGTCAGAGCGTTCCGCGCTTGTACCTTCTGAGCGCGATCGAAGCGGGAGTATGCCTCGCCGTGATGCTCTTCTTCTCAATCCCAGCGGACGTGAAGCGTTTGAAGACCCTGAAGTATGGGCGCGTCCTTCGCGGACCCGAAATGATGAATCCTCGTGAGTTCAACAAGGCTGTCAGCCGGGACATCTGGAAGCACCCGCTTGCTGACTTTCAGGCGCGACGAGTGGCGAAACAGGCGGGGAAGCACTCGCACCTGGGCCTGGGTTTCAAGACTTCGGAGATGAAGGAGCTGATGCGGATTCCGCCCGGCAAGGAGTCACAACATTTCCAAATGATGGGTGACACCGGGGCGGGTAAGACGACCCTCATCATGCAGCTATTGCGCCAGATTCGGGACAGGGGCGACGCGGCGATTGTCTACGACCCGGCCTCAGAGTTCGTCCAGCGCTTCTACGATGAGAAGCGGGGCGACATCATCCTCAATCCGCTTGATGCGCGATGCCCGTTCTGGTCACCGGCCATGGAGATTGAGAGCCAGCAAGAAGCCACCACGATTGCCGAATCCCTGTACCAGCCGGCAGGCGGCGGATCGAACAGCACCAACAAGGAATTCTTTTACCGGACCCCGGCCCAAATCTTCGCGCACCTACTTCGCGAAGGCCCCACGCCGCACGACCTTGCGAAGTGGATGGCCGATGAATCGTTCCTTCAAAAGAAGGTCAAAGGGACGGAGATGGCTTTCTACATCGACCGCAAGGCTGGCCCCCAGGCTGCGGGTGTGCTGGCGAGCTTGGGCCTTGTTGCGCAGAGCCTTCGGCTGCTTCCCCGTAAGGAAGAAACCACCAGCACTTGGAATGCAACCGATTGGGCGAAAGAGCGCAAGGGATGGATCTTCATCACTTCCAAGAAGTCTCAGCGGGAGGTGCTACGGCCCCTCATCTCCCTCTGGATCGACATTCTCGTCATGCGTCTGATGGAGATGCCCAAGCCAGGGCAGAAGCAGGTTTGGTTTGTGATCGACGAGCTGGCAAGTCTCCAGAAGTTGCCCCAGCTTCACAGCGCCATGACCGAGAGCCGCAAGTCCAAAAACCCGCTTGTGGTCGGCTTCCAGGGACGAGCGCAGCTTGAGGACATCTACGGCAAGATTGCCGAGGTGATGCTGAGCCAGCCCGCTACCAAGATTTTTATGAAGACGACCGAGGGCAAGGCTGCGGAATGGATCTCCGAGACGCTGGGCAAGGTCGAGATCGAACGGCTGAAGGAGACGCATTTCAACGGCTCGCGAGCTGGCAAGAACTTCACCATCGACCGGCAGATCGAGCCGCTGGTGATGGCTTCGGAAATCTCCGGACTGGAGGACCGCCGCGCATATCTGAAGCTGGGAAACCGCATCGCCCGGTTCGACTTTCTCTACAACGATCTGCCTATCGTCACCAAGAGCTTTGTTCCGCGAGAGAACCTGGACGACGCATTGAAATACGAACGGACGACGCTTTCGCCGCTGGCTCCTGAAGAGCAACCGTTTGCGTCGCCGATCCCGGTTCAGGAGACGCTGGGTGGAGCGACACCCGAGGCAAAGACCGAGCCAGCGTCAGAAAAGAAAGCGGATGCGTCCGAGGTCACTGAACCCAAACAAAAGGGCGGTGCTCAATACCGTCGCGCGCTGACCTTGGAGTGGAATAAGCCGGAAGCCCCTGCTACACCGCAAGTCGCGAAAGAACCGGAGATTGCACAGCCGAATATGGGGCAAGTGGCAGCCGAGTTTTTTGAACAGCTTGAGCTATTCCGCGAAGGTCTGGACGCGGAAGGCCGCGACCTTTCCGACGATGAAGTGAAGGTGGTCAAAGAGGAATGGGCCGATATTGTGAAGCGTGCAGACGGTGTACCGGAGCAGGCGACCGCAGACCCGATTATGCTGACCGATCTTGACCCGTACCTGATTCCCAGGCACGACCACCACCAGTTCAGCATGTCTCTGGAGTAGCCCATGCTGACCATCTCCAAGCCTCTAAATGCGTCGCAAGCGGCGATTTATCACACTAAGGACTTCGCCTCCGAGACGCAGAGCTACTACGCCAAGGACGACGCCACGATGGGCGAGTGGCAGGGCCAGCTTTCCGAGCGTTTCGGCCTCTCGGGGTCCGTGAGCAAAGAAGCGTTTCTTTCCCTTGCAAACGGCCAGCACCCGCAAACCGGGGAGCAGATGGTGCGCCATCGCATCGCGTCGGAGCAGACCAACGCGGATGGTTCGGTAACGCAGACCGTCGAGCACCGGGCGGGTTGGGACGCGACGTTCTCCGCACCCAAGTCTGTATCGTTGACCGCGCTGGTCGGCCGGGATGACAGGGTGACAGAGGCCCACCGCGAAGCGGTCACCGTAGCGCTTACAGAGCTGGAGCGCTATACCCACGCACGCATCGGTGGCAATCATCCCGCAGAGACTACCGGACGGTTCATCGCTGCTAAGTTTGAGCACGATACAGCCCGCCCGGTGGACGGCTACGCGGCCCCTCAGCTTCACACCCACGCGGTCGTTTTCAACGTGACCGAGCGAGAGGACGGCAGCAAGCGAGCGTTGGACCCGAAGGCATTCTTTGAGAGCCAGACCTACGTGACAGCGGTGTACCAATCGCACCTGATGTACCGGTTGCGTGAGCTGGGGTACGAGCTGGAGCGTGGACGCTCGGGCGCCCCAGAGATCAAAGGCTATTCCCAGGAATACCTTGACGCATCTAGTCCCAGGTCCGAGAAGATTCGCGAGCACTTGGAACGCGTCGGTCGCTCCGGTCCAGAGGCGGCGCAGATCGCCGCTCACGCCACACGCGAGAAGAAGCAAGACCTCTCGAAAGAGCAGGTTTTACAAGCGCATCGTGACATGGCGTCTGACTTCGGCAATCAGGCGGCTCGAGTGATTGCAGAGGCTCGTCAGCGAGTGAACGAGCAGACCATCCGGCCGCAGTCGCCCATGCGCGCGCAGGAAGCAATGACCTTCGCGCGAGACCACCTGTTTGAGCGCGAGGCTGTGTCGGATCAGCGTGCGATCATGACCGCCGCGCTCCGGCGTGGCATGGGAGAAGCGACCTTTCCTGAAGTTCGTAGCGAGTTTGCGGCGCGTCAGGAGCGCGGCGACTTCCGGGAGGTTGGCAAAGAAAAATACGGCTCCACTCTCCGCTTTACAACACCGGAGACCTTAGCCGCAGAACGCGCGAACATCCAGGCAGTGCAAAAAGGAAAAGAAGCGTTAGCGCCTGTGATGACGCACCGTGAGGCATTCGCCCAGGCAGACACGCGCGAGTTTCTGAACGATTCACAGCGGCGGGTCCTCCACCAGGTTTTGACCTCACAGGACCGGATACATGGGCTGCAGGGCTTGGCAGGTTCAGGCAAGACGACCACCCTTGAAACCATTCGGGAAGGCGCAGAGCTGAAGGGCTACAAGGTCGAGGGATTCGCGCCCACATCCCGCGCCGCAGGGCAGCTCCGCGAGGCTGGGATCGAAGCCACCACCTTGCAGAGTTTTCTCGCTCGCAAGCTGGACGAGGCCCCCGGCCAGCGCTATCTTTACATGCTGGATGAATCCTCTCTCGCCTCTTCCAAGCAGATGCGGGCATTTCTTCAGAAGGTCTCCCCGGAGGACCGCGTTCTAGTGATTGGAGACACCCGGCAGCACCAGGGCGTAGAAGCCGGCAAGCCCTTCGAGCAGATGCAGCAGGCCGGGATGCAGACCTCGCAGCTAGACCAAATCATGCGGCAGAAAGACCCGGAGCTGCTGAAAGCCGTGCAGCACCTTGCCACTGGCGAAACCGCAAAGGGCGTGCAGCTCCTTGTTGACCAGGAGCGTGTCACGGAACTGCGCAATGGCACAGACCGTATCGCTGCTATCGCAAAGGACTATGCGACGCAGCCAGAGAACACCATCGTTGTTTCGCCGGACAACAGAAGCCGCCAGCAGATCAACGAGGCCATCCGCGCGGAGTTACAGACGACAGGGCAGCTTGCCCAGGAAGGGCGCGAGCTGCAAACGCTAGCCCATCGGTCGGACCTCACCGGAGCAGGCCGCACGTGGGCGGCACTCTACAACCCCGGCGATGTGATTCGGTACGAGTCTGGCAGCCAGGCCATCGGCCTTGAGCGCGGCTCAGAGGCGCGTGTCACGGCAGTAGACGCGAGGACAAACACGCTGACTGTTCAGACTCAGGGTGGGGCTGATGTTTCCTATGACCCCAAACGCCTGTATGGCGTGAATGTTTTTGAAGAGCGTACGCGCGAGTTCAGTATCGGAGACCGCATCCAGTTCACCGCAGCAAACCGGGACCTGGGCGTTGCGAACCGCGATCTTGCCACCATCACCGCTCTTGAGGAACGTTCCGTAACCGTCCGCATGGATGGCAAGACGGCACGCGAAATCACCTTTGACCCAACCGAGTTCCGGCAAATGGACCATGGCTATGCCGTCACGTCACACAGCTCCCAGGGGCTTACGGCAGACCGCGTGCTTGTCAACATCAACACGGATTCCAGCCGTTCGCTTATCAATGACCGGCTCGCCTACGTCGCAATCTCTCGCGCAGCCCACGACGTCAAGATTTACACGAACGATACCGCGACCCTCGGAGAGCGTCTATCGACAGACGTTTCCAAAACCGCAGCAATCGACTTGAGCGAAGTGCGTCAGGCCGTCGATAGCTTTCGCCGTAACGACCCGGAGACCGCTACCAACCTGCTACGGGACACGAACCGTATCCAAATCTATAGCGATCCAGACCACCGCATCGCCGCTGTCGCGAGGGACTACATTTCCAAGGATGACCGCGCTGTGATCTTTGCGCCGGAGAAGACAGAACGAGAGGAGCTAACGCGCCTCATCCGTTCTGACCTGTATGAGCAGCGACGGTTGGGCGAGACGTACAGCGCAAGTGTCTTGGCCGACAAAGGGCTCTCTGACAAAGAGGCTAAGAATGCCGCGAACTACGAGGTGGGTGATGTCATCCGTTATGGGAGCAAAGGCAGCGATGAGCTGGGCATCTCACCCAACACCTATGGCATGGTGACCGCCGTCGATGCCGAGAACAATCTCATCACGGTCTCCGGCTCCGACGATGCACCACACACCTACGACCCAGCCGCCGAATGGAAGATGCGACTCAAAGCGGACGTCTACACGCGCGAGGACCGGGAGCTAGCCGAGGGCGACCGGGTGCAACTCACCCGCTCCGAATGGGACCAGGGCATCCGGGTTGGCAATCTTGCGACCATCGAGCGGATCCACGAAGACGGCGGCCTGTCCGTCAAAGTGGACTCCGGAGCCAACCTGCAGCTCACTCCCGAACAGGCGCAACACGTCGAGCACGGCTATGCGATCGAATCTACCAAACGTCTCTCCGTCAATCGCGTCATTCTGAGCGGCGAAGCCGAGCACATTACAGGTCAGCGTGACGCACTCGCCCATCTTCCGGCCAAGCTCCACGAACTGAGTGTCTACACATCGGACGGCTACCAGCCACTACAGACACCCGCACCGGATCTCGCAACCGATCTTTCCATGCCTATGCCAACGGATCTCGCCACAGCGGAAGTAAGCTTGCCTTCCCTTGAACAGGAAGGGTATGCCCTAGAAATGTGACAATACGCATTGTCGCGATCTAGGCAATGCAGAAGCGGTTGCGCAAACCGGATGTGTACGTTTGGGTCTCAGGCGTTGCTACTGCAGAGCCAGGAAAGCTGATTTAGGACCCTAACCTAGCGCGAATTTCAGGTCGGAGAGTCGCACCGTTGAGGTATGCCCAAACGGGACGGGTTAGAGCACTCCTGATAGCCTTGTGTTTCGAAACTCACCAGCCTCGCTGGCGGAACTCTAAGACGGGTGGTGTTCGTGCTTCGAAACGAGATCAATGAAGGCATTCGCTGGCTTGAAGAGCAGACGCATCGGCTCGCAGCCGTGCTGGTGGTCTGCCTATTGCTGACGCCCATCATCGGACACCTTGCAAACTCGATTCACAGAGGAAAACCAGACCCCACAGGAGAATCCAGCCTTCAGAAGCTTACGGAGGTCTTACACCAGGTCGTAAACGCGGCCGATGTAGTGATAGCGATGTTGCTTGCCATTGCGCTTATCTATAGACACTTCTTGATGAGACGAGACAACGTTGAGTGGTCCGGAGCCTTGAATGACCGCGAACTGCAGGAGGCGCTCAAAGGGCTATTTCAACGATCCGACGCTGATTCGATCACACCGATCGTGAAATACAGTGACTCAACAGATATAGATGAGCTGTCGGAAATGAACTATGAAGCGTTCAAGGATGGCCGCTTCGGTATTAGCAAGGAGAAGCTGCTCAAGCGCAATAGACGCTACATCGCAAAGAACCCCCGAGTTTTCCTGTTCATAAACAATCCTTTTGCACCAGACAAACACCTCGGCTATTCAGCCATGGTCCCGCTAACGGTGGAGGGCCTCGAATGCTATTTGGACGGCGCGCTGAAAGACGCTGACATTCCCTCCGCACTAGTTGCAGAGAATCAAGAACAAACAGCAGGGGTCCTTGTTTTTGCTATGCACCTTCTGCCAGCATATTCATTCGTAAAGAGCGCCGCCGCACGGGACTTTTCCCTATATTTCTTAGCCTGCATTAGGCATCATGCCTGGTCGTTGTTCAGCCCCACGGGGCCAGGCGAAGCTTACCCTCCTCTCTTCGTTCAAACTGGGGTCACGTCTCTCCGAAATCGTATGTTCACGGATTGGAATTTCAAGCCGACCGACTACGTCTCAGGCGACGGTTGCACAATTCTCAAACTGGAGAAACCGTTTAGGCCAGCCACGGCTCCGGTCCCTCCCGGTTCTCTAGACAGAGGAATGGACTAGAGGCTTGGTGTCGCCAGATAAGCTCAATTCTGACAGGTCGATTCTGAGAAGAGTTTTGAGGAGGTTTCAGCGGTGCGGGGCCGCGATCTTCCATGAGCTCCTGATCTCACCATAAAACCCGTTCGTTTGTGATGAGCTCTCACCGCAAGTTCGTTTGCCAAGAAAGTTCCGCACAATTTCCTTCTTTTTAAGAGGGGCTGCTCGTATCCTCGTTTGGGACCCCCGCTCGACAATATTCAGATCACAGATTCCTGGAGTGTGCCATGAGGAGAATGCTCAAAAGACTAGTCGTTTCAAGCTGCTTTATGCTCGTTCCTGCTTTTGCTGGCGCTCAAAGCGACCCTATCGCAGCGTTGCTGGGAAGGTATAAATTGTCGCGAACCCCATTTGATGCCGAGGGGGTCATAGTGCCCGGAAGCCTACTCGTGGGCGGCGGCGAGCTCGGTTCGATTCACATTCTTCCTTATGAGATTTCAGCAAGCGACATCTCCTTTTCGGATGCCGCCCTACAAGACATGAACATAGTCCCGTTAGAGTCTGTCGATGGGAGCAGTGACGGCGCGAACGGAGGAGGTGCAACGGTCGCTAAGTGGGCCCCGGGCGTGACCGTGAAAACAGCAACGGGCATGAAGTCGGACCAAGCGTTGTTCAGTGTTGCAGAAATCAGTTCAACGCAAATTGACAAGCTTGTGCTCCATCAGCCGGACCTAGAGCAGATATGGGACGATTGGCACAAGCCCGGTGAGGCAGCGCGGAATGTCTATTTAGTTGTATCGGTTTTCTATACGAAGGAACTGAACGTTGCAAACAGCACTGCACGTCAGCTCACTCTTGCTACTGGAGGGAAGCTGCCTGATTGCCCAGCGTCTCTACCGTCTATGACGCCATCTCTAAGCAATGCAGCAACCTCAACACCAGCGGCAGGCTCAACACCAGCGGCAGGCTCAACACCAGCGGCAGGCTCAACACCAGCGGCAGGCTCAACACCAGCGCCATCTTTGAATATCGCAGGTACTATCGCTGGCGACACAGTATCCTTAGGCGTCAGCAAGCCGTCTACTTCGAAGAAGACCACCGCCGCTAACATTCAGGCCGGTGTCGCTGCCGCCACAACCGTTGCATCCAGCGCTGCTGATGTTGCCACGAAACTGGTGAGTGGCTCGCTCATTACAGTCTCGGGCTTTTCTTGCAGAGACAGTCATGACGTAGCTCATTTGGTCTCGCCCACTCCGGTAGCGATCGGAGTAAAAGTGGTCGTTCTTGGGCATTTCACTCATGCCAAACGTTTTCTCGGAATCCCTACTCCGTTCGCTAGCACGCCGACTGGATTCACCTGGGACGTTGTGTCTGACCCGCCGATTTTCACTGCGGCTAAGTAGCACGATCCAGAGTCAAGGCGAGCGTAAGAACCGGCTACTAAGCTCGGCTGAGGTAAACCCTTTGCCACAGGCAGAGACATATAAGACCGATGATGCGACCGAGCAGGCAAGATGCTCATGCTCGCCTGCCACCTGTTTCGGATGGTCGATGCCCGCTAACACTCCATAAGGAAAAGGACGGATACGTGATCAACATTCAGCAGGACGGCAAGGGACAACCTTACATTCAGTGGGAACAGGCACCCGGCGGCTGGAAGCGAGCGTGGATTCAGACGAAGGATGGCGATGGCGACTGGGCAGGTACAAAACGGTATCTGAACATTGTTCGAACCGCGACAGCGGATGGAGGCCCCAGTGGAAACGCCACGGACTTTCCCATCTTCTCAGAACTGCCCGACGAACAAATTCTCGAGGCCTTCGTTGCAGCGGTGTGCGCTGTGACTGGTTGCAAAATCCCCTAGGGCGCTCCGATGACCTCTTTTGTCTTTGCTTATGGTTCGAATATGTGTTCGGGCAGGTTCCGAGCTTACAACATGACGCCCCTGGGATCGGGGCGTGCTGCAATGCTTGATGGGTACGTGTTGAGGTTCAACAAACAGAACACAGATGGTTCGGGTAAGGCGACAATCTTTCAGAGCCCAGGCAATCCTCTATGGGGTGTCCTCTATGAAGTCCCGACAGCGGACGTCTCTATGCTCGACGGCGGAGAACAGGGATATGGTCGTGAGATCGCGATCGTTTTGGTTGAGGACCAACCCGTCACGGCGTGGTTGTACATCGCGAAACGACCCGTTACAACAACGCGATTGCACCCCTATTCTTGGTACAAACGTTTGATTGTGGAAGGCGCTCGCGAGCACACACTTCCGCCCGATTACATAGCCCGCTTAGAAGCCATTGAAGACCACCTCGATCCTAATCAAACGCGTCACGCTCAGAGAATGTCTTTGCTTTGTTCTGCCAGCGATTGTGCTACCGAGACAAATGATGACAAACACCGATCTCTGAAGGTTGGGAGGTTCGGTTACGGCGGACTGTCGTAGACCGTTTCGTGACAGTCTCGCCGGTTGAACAAGGAGATGGGTCACTCAGCAGCTTCGACGCTCTCGACCCCACCATCAGATTCTGCTTCAGCGTTGGCCAGTTCCTCGGCAACGACTTTGACTTCTAGGGATTCTTCAGGCTCGCCGATGTCACTTGGTAGCGGGACTTTCGCATCATCGAAAGCGTCTTTGAACATCGCCGTTTTCAAGCCGGTAAGACCCAAGTTGCGTAGGAAGGTGATGAAGCTCTCCAAACACTCCGTCTTAATAGCTTCCTTCTCTGTGGGAGACAGGTTCGCCTCTGCTTTGTTATTCGCTTCGCAGAACGCTTCCTGTCTCCGCACCCGCAGGCTCTTTAGGAGCTGAGACCGACAGAATGCCTTATCCGCATCCACAATGTCTGCAATGGTCAGGTCTGAGGGCGTCCAAAGCTCCAAGAAGAGATAACGGTAGCGGGGCCATTCGTCAGGCTTCATTTCTCCTTGGTAAACCACACTTCGGAAATTCGAGTTGGAGGGCACCATCTCGAACTCGCCCGGCGAGTTCTCCTTTTCCTGCAGACCGAAGAACATGACCGCACTGAGCTTCTTAAACTTCTCTGCGGTCGCGGGTACGAAGTAAGCATTGAGCTGCTGGATGTATTCCGCGAATCCATCATCGCGCGACATGATGCTGGTTGTTGACTGTGCTGCTTTTCTTTCAGCGCGTTCCATTATGTAAAAGAAGCCGTCGACCAATGCCGCCTGGAACGCGACTGTTGAGAAAACTTCGTCGTACAGCCGTTTGATTACGGTTGCGACGAGCTTAGAAATGACCTTGTCTTGACGGAGTTTCGACCGGTCTGGCATAGGTGCTAGGTACGCCTCCGCGCGAGCGGAGTACAGCTCTTGCAAGATGTTGTCTACAGCCTTCGCAGTACCTTCGAGTCGCGTCATAACACTCTGCAGCTCTGGCGTGACTGGGGAAATCTGCTGTAGGTTCTCCCGATGAGCATTAAACGTGCGTCCCGTTCCCTGCTGATCGAAAAGGATGTTGCTGATCTGAGGATTCGCGTTCCCCTCCAAGGCTTTGGAGATGTTCAGCGTTGCCGTGTTGTGGATACTGTACGGCGCAAAAGTATCGAAGGCCTTCAGGATGTAAGCCCCATAGCGCTCCTCGAAGACTTTCCACAACGCTTCTGCGGACTCTTCAGAGAACACATCACGTTGTAGCGTCTGTGCTTTGTCTGAGCCCAGGATGTCCGTTGCATTTAGACGGCTCCGCAGCTCTGGGTTCTTCGTTCGTTTATGGAACTTGCCAGAACGGGCAGTCACCCCCTTCAGGTCTTCATCTACAGAAAGCAGGAGGTGCTCGATGACGTAATACACGTGGGAAACGCCTGTGCACGCGACGGGGCTTTCGAGCTTCTGCTTATCTGCGGATTGGTCTAGCTCAACATTCCAAATGCGAAACGCAGACGTCGAGCTAGAATCCCGGCTCTTGACCAAACCAAGTGTCTGGCGAAGGAATACCGCCACCAAATCCTTATCGTTTAAGAGGCGATTCCGCGATTCCGAAACGCGCTTCGCCGTCTTGTTGAGAGTTAGAAATGTCGCCCTGGCAGCTTTGATGATGTCCATGCTTCCTTGGTACGTCACATCTAGCTGGGGATACGTGCAGATCATCACTGGGAGCTGAATCTCCTTTAGAGAAAAAGCGCCGATACGAGAAGGCGTCCACAAAGAGTAGAAGTCCTCGTAGGGCTTTCGACGGGCATCGCTCCAGCCACCATTCTTGATATTTCTGTAGAGCGCAAGCAGCGCCATGGCCCGATGCTGTCCGTCAATAATCACGAGCTTCGTCCGATTCGGATTAAGCTTCAGCTTAACGAGATCGTGATAGAAGGTTTTGTTTGCCTGCACAGGAAACTCGAACTCGAACGTTTCCTGGCCGATCGGTCCACTGCGAATGGAATGCATTTCGTAGCCGTTGCCCGCCACGTCCGGTTGCACTGTCGTTTCTATTTTGGGGTATAGACCCGCCGGCCGTGTTCCCTGTGACTCCGTCGGTAGGGCAACGACAATCAACGGAGGGAAGAGCTTCACTGAACCTTGAGAGTGCTCGTCCAAAATGTACGGGATGAGATCCTTAGACACGCGCGCATCGTCAATATCGCGCTGCATGATCTCGTTGAAGTTGAGCATCTTGAAATCGAAGAGCTCACGGACAGGCTGCATGGTATCCAACAGAACCTCGTTCGCAGCACTGTCTTCGAAGTCGAAGCCTACATGCGTCTGGAGGTACCGCAGCTCCAGACTTTCGGAGTTTGTCGTCTCGTTGGAGACACGGAAGCGCCCCATAGAACCTTGGAGAGTCAGGGTGAGAGCAGATTGAGTCGATAGTTTCAGCATGTTATTGGCTCCCACAGAGAGGAAAGTTGATGCGATTGAGGATGTTCTCCACATCGAGATGTTCATTAGCGGTAGCTTCGATGGGCTGAACTGTGACCACCAGTCTCGTCACGTCGAATCCCCGTCGAATCACCTGCTTTGCGAACGATTGGTCCGCAACTTCAGTCAGTCCCGTCGGAGTATAGAGGCCATCTTCCAGGTAGCTGTTGATGAGGTGCTTGTGCTTGAGTAGCCGACGGCGAAGACGGTCAGACATGCCGATGTAGATAGGTGACGAGAATCGCGGCACAGCGTTTTCCAACACCTGCTTTATGAAGAAGAGCCTGCCCGGGTCCTCAGAGATTCTTCGAACAACATCCCCGGAGATGGGAAGATCATGGGCCAGGTCCCCCTTGTATGTAGGCTTGAGCGGGCCACGGATGACAACTTTATAGGGCATTTCCATGAAGGGACGGAACAGCTTAGTCTCTAGAAACGTCCGAACCACGTTCTCAGCCTCCTCCATCTGACCTTTCTGGTTCAGCTCAGTTACTTGAGCGGAAATCTGGTTGATGTCCCAGGTCCCAAGTTGATGCCTGTAGTACCAGGCATAGACCCCAGGAGAGTCTGGAACCTCATGGATGTCCTGCCACGAATACAACACCATCGAGTACACCCCTCCAGAACATTACAAGCTGCAGATTGTGCAGGGCTCCGTGTCGTCTTCTTCGTCCAGAGCTGCTCCAAGAATGTTGAAGAGGCTGTCACCAGGACGAACCGCAGACGCCGACTTCATGACCTTTTCGTGCCTCTCCCAAATCTCCTTCAGCCGATCTGGATCTTCCAATTCTTCGAGGCTCTCTCGTTGGTTCCAGGTAAATCGCTCACCTGTCACAGTGTTCAGCTTTTCGTACGCCTTCGCTCTTTCGTAGTCAGCAGGATGGCGTTCGCGCAAGCCCGCCCACTCGGCCTTCCTTTGGAAGAAGCAGAAATAGCACCCAGACCGGCTTCGCCATTCGTAGTACTTCGGGATGCCAAGCCCACTTTCTTCCAGAATCCGGTAGACGTCATTCAGGCGGATTCCATCCTCACGGAACGGAAACACTGCTTGAATGTTCGGCTTCGTCGAGATATAGCCTTCCCGGTCCTCATCTGCGCGAATGCCGACATAGCTGACGACTGGTGACGTCCCTACAAATCTCTCGAAAGGCTCAATCTTCAGCTTGCGGGTACACCAGCGCATCCGCGACGAGGGCAGGTAATTTCCGAAGATTTGCAGCCAGTGGTCGAAGTCGCGTTCGGGGTTCAAGCGCTCGACCTTTTTCCCCAGATAAACCTCTACTCGGTCGATGTATTCATGAGTTTCCTTCAGCTCTGCGCCTGTGTCGCAGAAGAAATACTCCATGTTTGGAACACGGTCTCGCATGTAGATGGCCAGCGCGGTGCTGTCTTTCCCGCCTGAAATGCCCAAAACGTGCCGTGTTGTGTCAGCCATGCTCGACCTCCTCCACTGCAGTCTTGCCCTCTTCTCCCACGTAATCCGCAAGCCGCGACTGAGCGACCGCAGCAAGGGCGGCTAATACTAACTGGCGCGATCCTGTGGATGCTTGAAAGAGCTCCTCCAGCTCGACGACCGTTTTACGGAAGGCTTGCTCCTCATGTTTCTCGACGACCACTACAGCGCCAACTTCCATCGAATGCCGGTCTGCGACTCCAATCCGATAAACCTCTTCGAGACGCTGGCCAGCAGTGAGGCGCTTCTGCTCCTCGTAGAGCAACGCTTCCAGATGTCGAATGTTCCGCGACATCTCCGAAAGGCCGATCTCGAAGCGGACCCGATCATCATCAGTCCAAGACTTCGGAGCTTTCACTACCAACGTAGTAGCGATTTGCTCGATCCAAAGCGAATCTTCCATATGCTCGTTTCCCATATGGCTCACAGCCGCCTTAAGACGTGGCTCTACACAGTAGGAGGAGATGGCTTGTGCGCGCTGTTGGAGCTTGCTCCGTTCTGTCACGTCGAACGCGGCAAGAAGCAGGCTCTGCAGATCCCTCAACAGGTCGTCGTACGCTCGCTGCAACTCGGTGATGGAATCGCGCAGCACAGCGAAGAATTGGTTAGCTCTCTCGCTGTCCGTTTCTCCAGCCGAAAATGGCTCCATGCTACACGCCAGCGGCAGGGCGTTGAACAAGAGCTGGTCTGGTTCCTTGGCGTGCATTAATGCTGCCCGTACTTTTACCGTCCGCTCAGTGAGCCGCTTTGTTGTCTGGCAATATTGCGGAAGGCGGCGCAGGAATCGGAATAGTGGCTTGACGACGGAGAGTAGGCTTTCCCCCTTAGCAGGACCTGGACGACCGAAGAGCTTTGCTAGCTCCACGTACACATCCCGTCGAACGCCCTGTATCCGGTAGCGTCGCAGTTCGAACGAGTTGGGGTTACGTACAAGCCGCTCGAAGGCATCGACGGTTATTTCAGGGAGGAAGGCTCCATTCTCATAAAAAGCGATTTCTGTGTCGTGGGCCATCACAGCCGCACAGAACAGGATAGGGATGACCCCGAGCTTCAGTCCGTATGGTGCTCTTTGAAGCCTGCCGAAAAGCTCAGCAAGTGTGTGTCGTTTGATCTCGCAATCATCAAAGAAACTGACTATCTCCTGCCAGACAGCTGCTAAAGCAGGATCACGCTCCGGTGGTCCAAATGCATAGACTCCTTCAACGGCATAGTGGATGCCGGGAGCGGCCAGAACCGAACTGTAGATGCTGACTTCTGGCGGGGTTCCGACGAAACCCAACTTAGCTTCAGGCTGGCGAGAAATCATCGCCTCAAGTAAATTCCGACGTGCGGCAGCAGCCGCTGACGACAGGTTCCGACGGTTCACCAGTTCATTCCGCAGAACAGGCGTTTTGTCGTAAACCCGATCACAGATGCCACTCAGATAGCTGGCGAGTTTCCTGCTTGTCGGGAGAGCTTGGCGCATGCCGTGGTGGAACCACAGCGTCTTCCCTGCCGTCTGTTCCTCCGGAGAGAACAGACGCTGAACTTCCAACGAGACTCGGCTTTCAGCGGCGGAAATCCTTGCCCTCATCTCCCGCCGCGCGACAGCATCCGCTTCGAGTTCGCGAGTATGGGCCTGGACATAGCGCAACGCCTCAAGCTCACGGATGACGTCGTGCAAGGCACTCACTTCCTGAGGAATAGCAACCAGAATCTCTGGTTTGTCCTGAAGAAGACTGGCAGCCAATTCGATCAGTGTTTTCTGCTCCTCCGCGTTCAAAGGGAGGCAGTAGAGCAGGAGTCCATCGGCGCCGTCTTCCACGGTGAGGCTTTTGCCAAGTGTCGCGGCGTCTGCAAAACGAACCGAGAAGTATCTTAACGTTCCTGTGCGGAAAGAGTGTCCCTTGGCTACGAAGGGGCGTGGTGCCCAGAGCTGGTTCAGCTTTTCCGCCAACGATGCGTTACCGGCGATGTACCGGCCCGCTTTCCGAACCTCGTCGTCAAGGTCAAGATCGCTGCCTTCCCACAGTGCAATCGTGCCGCTGTGTTTCCGGTCCACGATCACCGAGTGGGCAGAGAGAGTTGCCTTACAACGCTTGTACTCTTGCGGTTCTATTCCAAGAGCGAATCGAACAATCTCAGGACTAGCCTTGAAGGTTTCGACCTGGCCTATTGCAGCCAGTACACCGACTACCTTGATGAAGCGCTGCTCTTGTGGGCCGAGCGAGGCTGCACGATCAAGGGCACTCTGTACCTCTGCCCACCGAGCCGCAGACTCACCAAGAGCCAGTCCCGAACCAAATCCTTCAGCCAGGTAGTCGTAAAGCTCAGCCAGCCCATAGAACTCCGGCGGTTGCGCGGGGCGCTGCATGAAGCTGTTCAGGCCGTGCTTTTCTGGCGATGTGAGGAATGAGAACAAGGAACGCTGATTCTGGCCGAACTTCCGGCACAGACGGACCAAAGCTAGAGCCGTGAGTGGATGCAACGGCGCGCAACGTTCCAAAGCCCGGCAGAAGGCGCTGCTCGTCATCCCCTTTGGAGCGAGTCGCAGTTCATCAGCCCGTCGTGCGAGGACCCCAGCTTCCTTATAGAGAGGACGCAAAGCCACCATTCCGGCCGGCTTCGCAATCAGTGCCCTCGAAATCAGTTCGAGCAATTGCTCAGGTGGTTCCTGAAACGCAATATCCTCAAACCGACCTTGGACTTTAGCCCACTCCAGGCGGTCCTGTTGTCTAAGGTCCGCAGCATAGCGCTCAAACGATTGGTGAAGAATCGTGACGAGATAGAGCCCATCGGATGTGCCTTCATTTGTTGCTTCAGCAAGCTGCTGAAGCACAAAGACGTCTCCGGCTGACTGGGTTCGGGCCGCATATTCCAAGAACTTTCCCAGTTCGTCAACGACGATGAGAATTCCCCGGGACCGCCCTGTGCTGATGAGGCTTTCGGATAGACGTGTGATCGCGTTCAGGACCGCAGTAGTGGAGATCTCTTCCTTCGCGAGAAACCGTTGTTCCAGTTGATCCAGCTCTTTGAGTGCATCGGGCTTCCGTCCCTGATGGAAGTACACTCCCACGTCTCGGATGGCACATCTCAGGATGGCCCCTAGCAACGGTTCCGCCGCTCCACTCACAACTACTGCGGTGAAACCCTCCTTGCCCAGGCCACCTTTGCTTTGTGCTGCGAACAGCTCTCCATGGGTTTCGGCGTGCTGCTCTCTAAGAAGGCGACGAGCCGCGGACGCTCCACCAAACGCCAAGGGACTGAAGAGGTTTGCCAGAAAGATAGCGAAAGACGACTTTCCTGCACCGTACGGTCCAGTCAGCGTCCACGCTCGATGCCCCCCAACTCCGGCAAGAGCTCGTCCGAACCGACGCAGGAACTCCTCAGCCGTCGCCGTGACTACATAGCCCTCAACTGCCGCGTCAGTAAATCCGTCACGCTCCAGGTTCACGGATCGGGCGTACCGCGGAGCGATCATAATGAGGTCACTTAGGTGATTCATTTAGACCCCCACCAAAATCGGATTACTCTCTTCGTAGTGAGCTCTCAGCCAGGAGAGCCCGTCGCAATCGCCCTGACGGTACACCTGCTTTAGGCCGGCACTCTCTGTATAGCCAAGACAGCCAGAGGTGGTGATCTGGAGCTTCTCCAAACGCTCAATCAAGCTGTTCTCGTCCAGCTTAAAAATCGTTCCCGGTCCATTCTGGGCGTACGCAATCTCACTGAACGCAAGGCTCTTTCCTGCCGAGGCCACACGATCCCAAAACTGAAGCAAGCAATATGCGAACACTGGATTCGACAACGTACTTTTTGGACCACGTTTGATTTTGAGCAGGCTCGCACCAGACAGTTCTTCGAGCAGTCCAAGCTCCGTCAGGGGGCAATCCAGAGAGTCCTCGACCGCGACAGACCGGCTGCCACGCCCACTCAGGTACGTGCGAACAAACACTTCGATGTCACGTTTCAACGTGCTTTCGCTGGGAGGGATGAGGTTGAGTCTACGACTCTCATCCTCTACGCTTTGCAGCAACCCTTCGCGCGTGAACTCATTTGAAGGAAACCGATTGAAGGCCCACTGCCACGTAGTGCTTCGTTCAGAGTTGGCGATCAGATGCCAGTGGAGCAGCCAAAGCGAGTTTGGGTCTTCCAGGAAAGGATCAACGCCCGCTCTCGCGCCTCCAAACAGGAATTCGCCGAAAGCGGAAACCTTCATGATCGTTCCGCGACTCTTTGGCTCCTCCTCCAGGACGCCAGTAGCTAATCCCCAATGCCGAATCGAACGCACCATGTTCTTTCCGACCCCAAGCGTCACGATTGCATCCTCTTGAGCAAAGACGCGCGGATCGGCGCCGACCGCATCGACGGCCTTCTTGAGCCAGAAGTACCGGAAGACAAAGGTCTCGTGCCCTGAGAACGAAAACGTGTGGCCAGCTAAATCGAACGATGCCATAGCCCGCCTATATCCCCAGAGGCAGTTGGAGCTGCCCCGCTTCCAGGTCGTTCAAGAGGCGTTCGACGGCAACTCGCACTATCACTGACTTGTGCACCATCCGCTTTTCCGAAGCTGCTGCGAGCGCTCTGCTCAAGTCGTCAGCCAGATAGACCGTCAAAGGCTTTCCCGTCCGCCTCGCCGTTGTTATGGTCGTCGCTTTGCGAGCTTTTGAAGTTGGCACCCGACACCCCGTAGAGCATGTAATGACACGCTCATACACGTTATCCTGTTTCCGGCGGCGCGTGCAAAGAAAATGCGAGATTGCACCAGTTCTGTCATGCGAGCTCGAAGCGAGGATGTTCATGACGACACAAGCTCTGGCGATCAAGCGACACCGCACGGCAATGCAGCGGTACTCCCTCTCGAAGCCCCTGCATCTCGCGCTCGCTCACCACGTGCTCCACCGACCTTGGAGTCTCTTCGACTACGGCTGCGGGCGTGGAACAGATGTTCGGCTGCTTCAGAAGGCCGGCATTGCAGCCTCTGGATGGGACCCTCACTTCCAACCTGAAACAGAAATCAGAGCGGCCGATTGTGTGAACCTTGGCTATGTTCTCAATGTAATTGAGAGCCCGGAGGAAAGAACGGCCACGCTGCAACGCGCCTTCTCACTAGCGAGCCGGGTTCTCATCGTTGCCGTACGAGTGGACCAAGCCTTAGACGACGCCTCCGAGTTTTCGGACGGTGTTCTCACGAAGATTGGCTCATTCCAAAAGCTGTATACCCAAGATGAGTTCCGAGAGTACATCCGCAACGCACTAGACCGCCGACCTCACATGGCGAGTCTTGGCATCGCTTATGTATTCCGCGATGATCAAGCAGAAGCAGACTATTTGGCCCAGCTCGCCCTCTACCGTCCAGTAAGCTTCCATGAAACTGTTCGAGCTCAGTTTTCGAAGGACCGTACAGCGCAGAAGTACATGACGCTGGCTAAGTCTCTGGGCAGGACTCCGCTCGAAAGTGAGTTTAAGTCTTTTCCTCGCCTCACCGAACGATACGGTTCTATCTCTCGGGTTGAGCGGATCGCAAAGAGCCTCCTCGACTCAGACATGCTTGCGTCAGCTCAGGAAGAGCGGCGTGTAAACATCCTCATATTCCTTGCCATGCTTCGCCTGCAGGGTCTCACTCCACCACCGATCCGCAGCCTCTCGAATGAGGTGCAGGCGGACGTGAAGATGCTGTGGCCCAACTACAAAGCGGCGATGCAGGCAGGAACAGAATTCCTGTTTGAACTAGGCAAGCCCGGACAAATCGCTGAGGAGTGCAAGCGCACGAAGATCGGCAAGAAGCTGCCCGATGCGCTCTATGTACATACGAGCACCGAGTCGCAGCTTTCGCCTTTGCTGCAGTTGATGATTCTCACAGCCCGGCAGATTGTCGGTGAAGTCACTTACGACCTTATAAAGATTGCAACCGACGGGAAAAAGCTCTCCTTCCTCGCATACAAGAATTTCGATGACGACCCCCACCCCGAACTCGCGTACAGCCTACGGCTATACCTCCCAAAAGCGTCATACGATCTCCGCAGTTACATCGACTCGCAAAATCCCCCGATCCTCCATCGCAAGGAGACGTTCATCGATCAGCTGCACCCCCGCTATGCGGAGTACGCGCAACTCACAAAGCAGGAAGAAGAGCTCGGTTTGCTGTCGCGTACCGACATCGGGACGAAGAAGGGCTGGGAGGCACTTCTCGCCAGCCGAAATTTACACCTCAGCGGAACTAAGATCTTCAACGAAGATGCTTAGGGCCTGCTTTCTCCTCATTACATTACTGATGGTCATGCCGTCGCCACAATTGTTTATGAAGCTCTGGAGGTCCTGTCAAAGCTAATGAAGAGAGCCCTAGGCACTTACGACATCATCATTGCCCCAATGTGCGAAGCTGCGCTCCTGCTTCTTGCAGGCATCGCTGCCATGTTGTTACATAAACCCCTGTTCTTCGCGAGCCTAGGCCCAACCGCGTATGAACTCGCCGAGACGCCAGAGCGACAGAGCGCAAGACCCTATAGCGTCATCGTTGGGCATCTCGTCGGTGTAGTCTCTGGGTTCTTTTCCTTGTGGATAACGCACGCCTGGTACACGCCTGCCGTCACCACAAGTGGCATCACCTGGGCACGAGTTTGGGCGTCCGTCATAGCGACGCTCCTCACGGTATTTGGCACGATGTTGCTGAAAGCAACACAGCCAGCGGCGCTCTCGACAACCTTAATGGTCGCGACTGGCTCCATGCAGCGTCTCCAAGATGCGCCCATCATCATGGCCGCAATCATCCTGCTCACTATCGCAGGGGAACCACTGCGACGCTGGCGGCATACGCACAAACGTCGCCAAGTTGAGCAAGGTAGCCTCAAGCCGCCAGCGAACTTGATCTGAGCTAGAGAGGCACAAGGCCGTGCTTCAGCACAGCTCACATCTCCCATAAAGCAACTTGCTCTTCCGGTTAGTAGAGGGTGACAGACGTGAAGCTAAGTGCCGGACTCCTCATTCCGCAGTCGGACCAGTTCGAGACATCTTTTGCATCACAGCGGTCCGTTGCGGGCCAAGAAGCACGAGGCCCTGTGAACCATATTTGTGGGCGAGTTCGACGAACTTTTGGGGCGTATAGGGATACGCGACGTGAGTTTTCAGGAAAGGCCAGCTTCGTTGCCGTAGGCCTTCTCGATCCTGGATAATCCGTCAGAACAGTGGGAAGTCATACATGCTTGGGTACCTGTCGGTACCTGCGACTCTGCGGATCATCTGGTCAGCAACACTCTCGAGGTCGAGTGGCCACGCCGTTTAAATGGCCGTCTCGTACTCCTGACGAATCACCGCGATGCTTGATTACGTGGAACAAGCAATGGTCTAAATCCTTGAGGACCGTTTAGGTCACCTTCGATATCTACCTTCTCAACCAAACCTGCTCTCCGGGAGGAGGTTCCTCCCGCGCTGCAGCCGCTCTGCGGCTTGGCTCCCTCTTCGAGCGGGCCTGTTCCTGCCCGCAACGCCCACCCTATCTCCGTATCGCGCTGACGCGCGTTTGGAACAGAGACCAGATCCATTCGCTAAGGGGCTCTGCCCCGATCGCGCTCTCCAAGGCCATTCGCCCTCCGGGTTTTGGCTCCCCCGCTTCGCGGTCCCCCCAAAAAGCTGCGCTCGCAGACCTTTCCGTTTGCTACCCCCGCCTTCGCCAGGTGGCGTTCGGCATGTACATGCCGCGTTTCCACGCGGAAGTGCAAAAGCTAAAGCGAGGGAGTCACCACCATGAGCAGCGCAGCCACATTCGACAGCAAGAAGCCCACCACCAAACAGGAACTCATCATCGCCAACATCAAGCTCTTGATTGAGCAGTTAGAGGCGGGACACTCCGACGCCCTTACGAACTACCTCACGGCCATGAGCCGCTTCCACAACTACAGCTTTGGCAACGTGCTGGAGATTGCACGGCAGATGCCCACCGCGACCCGTGTGGCTGGCTTCTGGACGTGGAAGAACTTAGGCCGTTCCGTCAACAGCGGAGCCAAGGGCATCCGCATCCTTGCCCCTATCGTCGGTGTTCGCCGCAAGAAGGACGAGGAGGCCGCGCGGGACATCACCACCCAGAACACCCGCACCCTGCTCGGGTTTCGCAACGCGTATGTGTTCGACATCAGCCAGACCAACGGCGTAGACCTGCCGACCATCGAGCGCACCAGCGGCGACCCCGGCGAAGGCATCGAGCGGCTTTCCGCGTTCCTGAACACTCAGGACATCCAGCTTGTCTACAACCCGAAGATCGCTCCTGCGCTGGGCATGAGCTACGGCGGACGCATCGCCATTCTTCCCGGTCAAAGCAAGGCCGAGGAGTTCAGCACCCTTGTGCATGAAACGGCACACGAGATGTTGCACAAGGCCGAGCGCCGCACCGCGACCAACAAGACAGTGAAGGAGACGGAAGCCGAGGCCGTGGCCTTTGTGGTAGGCAAGGCAGTTGGACTTGTGACCGGCAATGCATCCGCCGACTACATCCAGCTCTACCACGGCAATGCCTCTCTTTTGGCCGAGAGCTTGGAAGTGATTCAGCAGACCGCCAGCGTCATCCTTGCCGCACTGGAGCCGCCCGTCGAAGACGAGGCGGCTCAGCCCACCGAAGCCGAGCAGACCGAGCCGGCAGAACTAGCGGAGGCGGCATGATGCAGACCGTCCTCGACATCCTGCAACGGGCCGGAGGGTGGCACCACGGCCTGTACCTCAAGGTTGACAACCCGCCCTATATGGAGCTTGTCATCGAGGCAACCGACGAGTCAGGTCCATGCGGTCTACCGGCTCTTTCTGTCTTTCATTACGGAGAGCAAAACGGCGATGCCATGCGCGACCCGGAGATGTCTTTTGAGTTGGGCTTCGCCGGTGGCGCACACCTGAACCCCTTCCACTGGCGCAACGACTACGTCGCCATCGAGCAGTGGAGCCGCTTCGCTAGCGATGGCCTCTATCGCTTCCACACGCAGCTACACGAGCAGCACGAACGCTTTGCCAAGCTGTGGGACCGCAATCTGCGACAGCAGGGCTTCGCAGACGTGTTCGACCCGGCCAAGCACACGCGCGGTTAGCCCAAGTTCTCCCGCCATGGAGCGGAGACTCAGGGCCGCTCTACGCCACCACCGCACCACAACCACGTCCACAGGAGGGCACCATGCAGGACAGCAGCGCATTCCAGTTTCTCGCCATCGACACCATCCACGAGTCCACCACCAACCCCCGCCAGACCTTCGAGCCGTGCAAGCTGGAAGAGCTTGCCGAGAGCATCCGGCAACACGGCCTGATTCAGCCCATCACCGTTCGCCCGAACGCCAACGGCTTTGAGATCGTTGCCGGTGCGAGGCGTTTCCGCGCTGCGCAGCTTGCCGAACTGTTCTCTCTCCCCGCTCGCATCGTGGAACTCACCAACTCGCGAGCCATAGAGTGGCAGTTGGTCGAGAACTCGCAGCGCGTGGACGTGCACCCGTACGAAGAGGCGCAGGGCTTCCAGCGCCTCTTGGACTTACCCGGCTATGACGTAACCGCGTTGGTCGAGAAGTCCGGCAAGAGCGCCGCCCACATCTACGCGCGGCTGAGCCTCTTGCAACTCATTCCGGCAGTCGCCGAGGCGTTTTTGCGGGAGCGCATCACGGCCAGTCACGCCAACCTGATTGCACGCTTGCCGCAGGAGCATCAGCAGACCGCTTACGACAACTGCTGGCGCAAGGACTGGAGCGACAAGGAGGCGCACCTGCTCCCCGCCAAGCACCTGAGCGCATGGATTCAGACCAACCTCTACCTGAACCTTGCCGAGGCTCCGTTCGACCGTGAGGATGCACTGCTGAAGCCGGAGGCCGGAGCCTGTGTCACCTGCCCGCGCCGTAGCGGACACAACACCCGCCTGTTTCATGACGTGCAGGGCGACCAGTGCCTTGACGCACCGTGCTACCAAGCCAAGGTGACGGCCCACATCGACCGCCAGCTTGCGGTGCGGCCGGAGCTTGTAACCATCGAGACAGCATACCGAGCTCCCAAGGAGCGGCACCCCGGAGCCTTGCAGGTCAACCAGACCCGCGAGCTTGCCCCGGAGAACCCGGACGCCGAGCCGCCATGCGCTAGCGCCAAAGCCGCCATCATCGTGTTCGGCAAACATGCCGGACGCACGGTGACGGTCTGCTTGGACAACGACTGCCCGGTTCACCACCCGCAACCAGTGGTGGAGCGCCCCGCCGACCCGCCGCGCGTGATGACATCCGCACCGGAACAGGAGACGGACGAGGAAGCAGCCCAGCGCCAAGCCGAGCATGAGAAGCGCGTGGCGGAGTACGAAGCCGAGCAGAAGCGTAAGGAGGAAGAGCGCAAGGCTGAGTGGGAGCGCCAGCAGAAGAAGTACGAGGCCGAGCAAGCCCGCCGCGACAAACAGCAGAAAGCGCGGAATGCCACCTTCGAGCGCATCGTCGAACAGGCTCCCGCCACGTTCAGCGCCGCACAGCTACGCGTCTTCCTGCGCTTGCTTGTGCATCTCGACTACAGCTTCCTTGAAAATGTTGCTGCTCACTTCGCCAACGGCGACGAGAACACGCAGCAGTCCGACGAGGAGATTGTGCTGACCGCTTTGGAAGGCACCGCAAATGAGAAGCTGACCGGCCTCGCCCTGCGCATCGTCTTGTCTGACCATTTTGGCATCCCGCACGAGAACCAGCCCGACTTCCTCACGGAGGCCGAGCAGGTGTTCTCACCCAAGAAGGTCAAGGCAGAAAAACCGAAGGTGACCTCTTCCAAGAAGCCTAAGGTACCTGCTGCCAAATCCTCACCAAAGAGAACTGCGTCCCTCAGGAAGGCCGCCTAGCCACTTGCAGAAATGAGGCCCCGGATCGTCCGGGGTCGCTTTCGTTTTCCTCGCTTTACCGGGTGCGATGATAGGCCGCTCCGATGTTTCCCAGACCCTCATCGGGCGCCTCCGTGCTGGCTTCGCTGGCAAGCTCGCGTGGGGGTCTGCTGGGCGCAACGCAGGAAGGAAACGGGACGAGCGGTCAATTTCTCGATCCTTCCTTTTGGTTACGTAGCGGCTCGTGAAATTTGCAATGATGCCGCTGCTGTCCATGTGTCACCGGCGTGGAGAGGAAGGAAGTGCTGCCCATCCCATCCTCTTCGAACGACGCCATCGGCAAAGCGGCGAGCCGGTTCGTCCCACGGCTCATCGGTGAGGTGAAACGTTCCCCAATGAATGCCCAAGGCAGCCCGGGCGTGCAGGATGTCTGCGATCTGCAGCGCATCCTCCGGGTCGGCGTGCTGCGCCTGCATGAACCAGCGCGGATCGTACGCTCCGATGGGAAGCAAGGCCAGATCGATCTTCGGGAAGCGGGCAGCGACCTGCCTAAAGACGCCGCCATCGGCAAACCCTGTATCGCCGGCGCAGTAGATCGTGGTGCCCGCCGCCTTTAGAACAAAACCGCCCCACAGGGCCATTCGCCTGTCGAAGGCGCTGCGCGACGACCAGTGGTAGGCAGGTGCGATCACGGCCTGCAGTTCCGGTAGCAGCGCATGCTCGGTCCACCAGTCGCCCGGGACGACACGAACGTCCGCGATGCTCTTCCGCAATACCGTGTCGTTCCCGAGCGGAGTCAGAACCACGGGATTGTGCGTCTTCACAAGTCTCCGCAGGGTGGGCACATCCATGTGGTCGTAGTGGTTGTGCGTAAGCAGGATCGCGTCGATTGGAGGCAAGTCACGAAGACGGATCGCCGGTGCGTTGTATCGCCGCGGACCGAGCCAGCGCAACGGGCTTGCCCTGTCGGACCAGACCGGATCGATCAGAACGTTGTACCGGTGCAACTGCAGAAGCACACTGGCGTGGCCGATGTGCGTGACCGTAAGGGCTTCTATTCGCGTCTCCGGGCGAACTCCACTCACAGCCGGCACTGCCCTCGGCCACTTCGTGCGCGTGCCTTGCCGGTGCCACTTCCAAAGGTCGACCAGAGTCTTGTCAGTAGACGGTGCCCCGGGAACAAAGAAGCGCTTCCCGTCGAAATGATCCGAGACCGGGCCGGAATAGTAGCGGTTGCCCATACTTCTCCATAGATATGTACCACCTTCGCACCGAGCGCCAGGACCGGAGCGAGCCTGAAACGGATGCATTCCGGTCCTGACGGCCAGGCGTATCCAGGTCTATCTCCTGGCTTCGCCCTGCGCTGCATTCGAAACCTCTTCCCAAGCCTCCCATGTGGTCAGCCGCGCGGCATACGTCTTGCGCGCCAGCGGGAGATTGGTGTTTCCCAGGATGAAGCGCAGCGGCGGCTCTTCCGCGTCGACCAGCTTGAGCACCGCTTGCGCTGTCGCAGCGGGGTCGCCCTTCACTGCCTGGCCCAGATGCCCGAAGATCTGCGCCCGCATCGCGCTATAGGCTTCGATGCCCTCCGACGTTCTAAACGACGCAGGACTCCCGAACTCGGTCGCGTAGGCACCCGGTTCAACTAGTGTGACCTTGATGCCGAACGCCTTGACTTCAGCCGCGAGGCTTTCGTGAAGCGCCTCAACAGCCCACTTCGTCGCGGCATAAAAGCCAATCAGCGGCATGGCCACAATACCCAAGGTGCTGGACACGCCGACGATATGCCCGTTGCCCTGCTTGCGAAGCAGAGGAAGTGCCGCTTGAACGACCCGAAGCGTGCCGAAGCAGTTCGTCTCAAACAGGGCGCGAACGTCCGCTTCGGTCGCTTCTTCAATCATGCCGACCAAAGCATAGGCGGCGTTGTTCACCACAACGTCAAGCCGGCCGAAGTGTTCGAAGGCATGGTGCACGGCGGCTTCCGCCTGTCCTACTTCGGCAACGTCCAACGCCAGCGTCAGCACGGCATCGCCGAAACGCTGCTTGAAGTCGGCGACGTCGTCGATCTTGCGGGCGGTCACCGCGACCTTGTCGCCACGGGTGAGTGCAGCTTCCGCCCAGATACGCCCCATGCCACGGGAGGCACCGGTGATAAACCAAACCTTCTTGTCCATGCGTTTTTCTCCTAGTCAACGAGTCTGATCCGATGGCACCGCAGAGGTGGTCGCGCCAGACGGTTGACAACGTCCACCATAGTGCATAAGGTTGACGGTGTCTACCTATGGAGGAACTTAATGGCAACAGCACTCATTACGGGCGGTCATGCCGGCATCGGTCTGGAGTGCGCGCGGCAGCTTGCGTCGCGGTGGAAGTACAACCTGGTTCTGGCTGGGCGAAATCCTGATCACATGGAGCCGGTGGCGGAACAACTCAGGAAGCGCTACAAGGTCAAGGTTAGTACGCTGAAGCTTGACACCTCCTCTCTCGAATCGGTGCGGAACGCCGCAAGCCACTTTCGTAAGCTCCTCGATACTGGCCAAGTCGACACATTCCAGGCGCTGCTCTGCAATGCCGGGGGCAGGCACGATGGCGCGCTTACGTACAGCGCGGACGGGTACGAGACGACCTTCGCTACCAACTGCCTGGGCCACTTCCTGCTCGTCGAGCTGTTAGAAAGCCGGATCGCGGCGAACGGTCGCATCCTGTTTACCGCGAGCGGCACCCACGACCCGGATACGCCGGACGGCAAGATGGTCGGAAAGGTCGTGGAGCCAAATGCAGTCGCCCTGGCCAACGATGGGAGGAACGGGGGGAAGGCGCTGTCCGGGGGTGTCCGGTACACGACCTCAAAGCTTTGCACGGTACTGTACGCCTATGAGATCGACCGACGCCTGCGGCGTGCGGACAGTTCTGTGGCCTCCATCGCCTTCGACCCCGGATCCATTCCCGAAACCGGCTTTCTGCGTGGTATGCCTAAGCCGGTGCAATGGCTTGCCAAGACCGCGCTGATGAAGTTTGTAATGAAGCGCGTCGGCATCACGCAGGGCTCGCTCGGCTTTTCGGGCGCATCGCTTGCCAGACTCGCCGCCGATGCAGCCTATGCAAACGCCTCGGGCAAGTACTTCCAGTCCAGTGCAGGCCGGCTCATCGAGAGGCATTCTTCTAAAATGTCTTACGACGAAGGGCGTGCCGGCAAACTATGGAACGACTCAAAACAGCTCGTCCGGCTGCAGCCCGGCGAAGAAGCTCCGAAGCTCCGCTGACCACGGACAAGCGACTCATTGGCGCTGCGACGGCATTGCTAGACAGCGGCGGTGAGGAAGCTGTCACCTTGCGGGCGGTCGCGCATGCATCCGGCATCAGCCACAATGCACCGTACAAGCACTTTAAGAGCCGGGACGCCCTGCTTGCTGCTGTCGCCACGGCCGACTTCGTCGCGCTGACCCACACCTTCAAAGCGGTACGTCAGCGTCGCGCCAAGGCCACCGGAAAGCTGATGCAGGCCCTCAAAGTCGTGGTCGACTTCAGCGTCCAACACCCGGCACGCTATCGTCTGCTGTTCAATGATCCTGCCATCGCGGCGCAGAAGGGCAAACTGGAACAGACCGCCACCGCGGCGTTTTCGGAGTTCATTGCAATCGTCAAAGAATGCCAGGCTGCGGGCACTTTGCCTGACGCTTCGGAAACAACGATAGCCGGACTGCTGTTCGCCACCATGCATGGCTTAATCGCCCTGGAGGCGAACGGTCGTATGCACCCTGAAAAGGGTTTGCACGGCGTAGAAAACGGCCTTGAGACCCTCATCCAACTCTTGGTACCGCGATGAGCCTTACCAGGCTGGACCTTCTAACCGGAAAGAGTCTGCCGGGCGAAGAGAACGACCCTTCTGAATCTGTTCCGGCGCTCATCGACCCACTCTTATAACTCCTGGCGACGCGTGGCGGAAGGAATTCCGCTCGTCACTGACGACAAGCCGGCATATCGGTACTAATCCTGCTGGGTGAGCGCATTGGCGATTTTGTGCTCATCAAGACTGAAACTGAAGGCAATTCGATGTCCTGCGTGCATGAGTGCAGAGCGCGTTCGAATAGGTGCGCTGCCAGCTAGATAGAGATCAAGCCCTTGAAAATGGCTGCGAGTGAGGCTGTACCGATGATGATCCAGAGGATGACCCCTTGAAGGAAGGGCTTGATACCGACGGCCTTGAGTGTCTGCTTTGAGAGGGAGGTACCGATCAGGAAGAGTGTGGCAGTCAACCCTGCCTTTCCTAATCGGTTGAGATCCAGATACGTACCCATGAAGCGCGGGAGATACGTACTCAGCACCGATGCTCCGACGAATAGGAAGATGAACCAGGGGACCTTCACTTTCGTTTGATGTTGTGAGCTTCCGTCACGCTTAGCCAACCGGCTCATATACGTTGCCGTGATAAGCGAAACCGGAACAATCCAGAGCGCTCTTGCAAGTTTTACGGTTGTACCGATCGCCAGGGCCTGCGGGCCATACTTGGCCGCCGCTCCGACAACCGATGAGGTATCGTGAATCGCCAGAGCCGCCCACAGTCCAAACTGGTTTTGGTTCAGATGGAGCCACCAGCCAATGGCTGGGAAGAGCAGCAAGCCGACCGAGTTCAGCAGAAACACAGTGCCCATCGACACGGAGATTTCTTGCTCGTTCGCGTCCGTGATCGGCGCGATGGCAGCGATCGCCGATCCGCCACAGATGGCCGTGCCCAGGGTGATCAGGTAACTAGCCTTGCCGCCGACATGGAAAACCCTGCCCAACAGAAGGCCCAGCACCACCGCACAGCAGATGCTGATCGCTGTGTACAGAAACCCGGACTTCCCGGCATGGACGACCTGCTCAAGATCTATCCCAAACCCCAGCAGGACGACTGAGACTTGCAGCAGCAGCTTAGCCAGAGAGCTGGCCTCGATCCGATATGGATGGACAACGGCGAAGCCAAACGCGATGCCACCAACAAGGGCCACCGGCGGAGATACGAGTCCGCTACCGGCTACCAGCAGACCGAGAAAGAAGATCGAGCGCGCATCAAAGGCCTTCTTTGGGGTTCCAGGACCCGTCTGGCCAAGATTCCCGGAAGCCGGCGCATACGCCGGGTGGATATCTTCGGCCGTCTCCGTGATGAAGTAGATTGGTCTGCTTGCTGCTACGGCGCACTCCTGTGTCATCGTGTTAGTCACGTGTGTTCCTCTACAGTGACTATCGAGCCCCGCCAGGACCGCGTCCAAGTAGAAGTTCTAATGCCCCATAAGGCCCGCACCACAGAGGCTCAAGCGGGTTTGATTTTGGTGGAGCGTCTTGGGGGAGCGACAGCGGCATATTCCCGGAGAAATGTTAGAAAACTCCCCAACTTGCCGGTGGGCTCAGGGCCCGCTCGATAAGCCAACGAAAAGCTGCGTGACAGTTTCAGGCCGTCGACCCGTGCAAGTTTTAGTGTGCCAAGTGCAAGTTGATTGCGCACGGCCCATCGCGAAACAAAGGTGACGCCAAGTCCAGCTTCGACTCCACTCAGGAGACCTTCCGTGGAGTCAAGTTCCATTCTTGTGTTAAGGTCTTTGGTCTTCAGACCTGCGTCGGCAAGTGCCTGCTCGATGATGCGTCGCGAGCCTGAACCGAACTCACGGACTATCAGAGGTTCCCTGCGAAGTTCTTCGAGCGTGATCTTACGATCGGCCCACTCATGGCTGGACGGGACTACGAGCACCATATGGTCCGCCATAAACGGTTCTATATGCACATCCGTTCGCTGTTCCGGTCCTTCTAATAACGCGACCTGAATGTCACCGGCCACCAGCAATGCGAGCATCTCATCGGTGTTTCCACTTCGCGCTGTTATTCGGACTAACGGACTCGTCCGCAGAAAAGCCGCGATGAACGTAGGCAGCAGATACTGAGCAATCGTCTGCGATGCTCCAAGACTTAGATCTCCCGCCTCCTGGCCATATGCCCTCGAAACAGCCGCAGTCGCATCGTCCGTCAGTGATTTAATCTGTTCCGCAAAGGGGAGCAATGCCGCGCCACCCGGAGTGAGTGAGACGCGTCCACCCGCGCGATGAAAGAGCGGGTGCCCGAACTGTTCCTCGAGCGCCTTAATCTGCTGTGTGACCGCAGGTTGCGTCAAAAGCAACTCCTCTGCGGCCCTGCTAAAACTTGAGTGCCTGGCTACAGCCCGAAAAACCACCAAACGAAAGTTCTCAGTCATGGCTACAGCTCTGCCTCACACGGATTACCCTTCTCAACACGACGATAGATGTTCTCCTGTCAGATTGAGTACAGCTTCTTCGGGAAGCCTGAGAGTGGCCCTGATATAGATACGAATGCACTCTACGCAATGACCAACGCTATTTCGGCATCTCGTCAGCAACCCACCGATCCGTTCCAAGTGGCGAGAACAGGGCGATGCACTCATCGACTGATCCACAACCGGGCTAGGTAATGAGAAACGCTCTTGTGGGAAGCGATCAGGCCATTGTGACGAGAATGTATGGTCCGCGGCGTGACTGCAAGGTTGAGTTTGATCGAGAGACAAGTCTGCGGCAATGTATTCAACCTTTGGTGGAGCCGCGTGCTCCCGGCCAGGATGAGTTCCGCTGCGCATCTGTCCTAAACAAGCCGATCAGGCGATGCGGCCCTGATCGTCAACAAGTTTCAGATGCGCCGTTGTGACTGTTCTTTCGTCCTTGCTGTTCCTGTGCAGACCTTGGTGGGAAAGCCGTCGTCGTAGAGCGGGAAAGTGGGAGCGCGTCAGCGCTTCCAAGCCGCAGGCGTCTTTTCCGCTCTATTTCATGCCGCTGCGAGACTCGCTACAGGCCTGTAGTCTTCTCCGCTGGAAAGCACGGCCCATGCGATGCGGGCGAGCTTGTTTGCCATGGCGACCACCAGTACGTTGCGTGGGGCTCTGGCTTCGAGTGCGTTCATCCATGCCCCGATTGAGTAGCGATCGCGCTTTATTCGCATCGCGGCAGCGCGTGCTCCGTGAATCAGAATCTTGCGAAGGTAGGTGTTGCCCCGCTTGCTGATGCCCAACAACCTCGCCTTGCCGCCAGTCGAGTATTGCCGCGGCACCAGGCCGAGCCATGCTGCGAAGTCTCGGCCCTTGCGAAACGCAGCGCCGTTGCCTATCGCGGCGACGATGGCCGTAGCAACAACGGGGCCGATGCCTGGGATCTTCCGTATGCGGCAGCACCCCGCATCGTTGGCAGCGATCTGTTCGAGGCTGTCGGTGAGTTCATCAATCTGCTCTTCAACGGCCTTCCACTCCTCATACAGGCGACCGATCAGGTTGCGCATCATCGGCGTCAGGGCGTTTTCCGCGTTCTCACCTGTATCGTTGATCCCGTCGTTATCGCCTTCATTGACGAGCTTACGTCCGCTGGACTTCCTTCATCTGGTAACGATAAGCGAGTGGAAGCAGCGAACGCTCAGCTAAGCTCAACCCTTGCTGCATCTGCTCCATTTAGCAGGTCCACCCTCGACCCTTTAGGCTGATCCAAACTGTTAGCGCCAGCCGGGGACACTGTCGCTGGTGGATGTGCCTTTCTAGCGTGGTAGAAAAAGGCGAAGAACAAAGCAACGAGGATGATGGCCGCAAGCATGATGCCGAAGAAGAACTTGTTGAAGTTTTTTGTTCGGAAAGGACTGCCGTTAGCGGACGGCAGTCCTGATCTAAAGTCGTCTTTGCGCATTCTGTACCCCTAAAGAAACTGTACCTACACCGACTGAATGACGGGCGTTACGACAGGCAATCTCCCGCGAGTTGCAGCCGATCTTTTGGCCACTAATGCAGGGGATACTTCACTAAGGAACGCTTAGACCAATTTGCTGAATAACAATCAAGCGGTGAAGAATCCTGTGAGTTCGTGGGCAAGGCGTCCTGGCTGTTCATCAGGAATAAAGTGACCAGAACGCTCAAAGACTAACCCGCGCAGGTTCTTCGTCAGAGGTTTCAAAGACAGTTCCAGAGCTTTTCCTAGGCTCAAACTTGCACCTATTGCCAAGACAGGCATACTGAGCTTTGTTCGGGCGAACACCCGGTTATCTTCCGCATCCTGCCAAAATGCTCGATACATATCAAAACTCGCCCTGAGCGCACCAGGACGACTGTACTCTTCTGCGTAAGCTTCGATGTCCTGCGAAGCAAACGCTGACTGGTCAGAAACCATGTTTCGAATGAACCAGTCGAGAAATGGCTTCTCGTGTCCGAAAATGAGCCATTCTGGAAGGTCAGGCACCATGAAGAAGGGCATGTGCGCGAACTCGCCGGGCTTACGGATGGCGTACATCTGTTCAAGTCCGAAACCTGGTAACAGCATCTCGACCATTGTTAGCGTTCTGGTACGCTTAGGCCATTGTGAAGCAAAGGAGTAGGCCACTGCCGCGCCGATGTCATGACCGACAACGTGAATCGCATCGATACCTAAGGAATTAAGCAGCTCAATTAAGTCGCTCGCGAGTGCCTTCTTGTCATAGCCGTCCGAAGGCCGTTGAGACTCACCAACCCCCCGAAGGTCTGGCGCGATCAATGTGTAGCGTTCTCCAATGAAGCAGCCGAGCTTTTCCCATAGGCGGCCGGTCTGCGGAAAGCCGTGGAGACACAAAACCGGCTCCGGACCGTTGCCGATCCGGCGGCAGTGCAGACGGAGGTGCTTAGCTTGGTAAGAAAAGTGGAGGACTTCGCATTTCAAAGAGCACCGCCTAACGCTGTGTGTCGTGTTGCAACAGGTGTCACTTGCCCGACTAGACCGGCACGATCTTGCAAAAGAACGGTAGTGGCATCTTAAAGCCCCGGTCTGTGTAACAGCTTGTGACAGTCGCCAAGTAGTCCGGATCGTAAGCAGCACCAGAAAAGAAGTGCTTGATCGAGTCGAAGTGAGCGTAGTTGATGACGAGAATAGCTTGGATTAAGTAGACTGCCGCAAAGGGATAGGAAGAGCGCATTTTCCGGTTTCAAAACCAAGGTAGTGCGTCCTGCCATCCTTGCCAAAGCGCGTCCACATCGCCTGGACCTGGAAAGCTCAAAACGGATGACTTGAATTCTGCTGACATCGATCGCCCTGATGTAGTCGAATCTATATCGCAATGCACCAGACGATCATTGCACGCGCACAACGTTAACACTTTCGAAACCGGATCAAACTTACGATTTCAGATCATCGCTACGAGGGCATACTACGTCATCACATCCACTTGTGTACGCGCCTAAGGACACTGCACCATGCTCCTGCCTCCACATCCGCGGGCTCATACCAGTTGCTTGGCGGAATGCCGTCGAGAAATGGCTGTGCTGCGAAAAGCCGCACTGGCCAGCAATCGTTGTCACAGGTTTCCTCGTACTTTTGAGGAGTTGACAGGCTCGCTTCACCCGCAAGGTGATCAAGAAGTTATGAGGCGAGTAGCCGGTGGCTTGACGAAACGCTCGAGTGAACTGCGGCTTGCTAAGTTGCCCCAACTTCGCCAGCTGATCAAGGCTGAGGCATAAATCGAGATGTTCGTTCATGTAGTCGATGACGCGCCTGAGCCTACCCGGAGAGATACTAACCTTCGGAGGCCGACTTCGCACATGGATGTTGGAATGGCTTCGAAGAAGATGGACCAAGAGAGCGTTGGTGATTGATTCCACCATCAGACGTGCACCTAGACAGGGGTGCTCAGCCTCTGAGCGTAGGATGCCGATGAGCCGGTATGCTGCCTCATCGGATTCGGCCAGTTTCGGCAAAAGATATACTCTGCTCGGATCAAGATCGAAATCCGCCGAAACGACATCTGCCAGTGCTGAAGTCGATAGATTCACGAGAACGACTTCAGGTCCGCCGCGAAACACTCTCTGCACGGTCGACCCAGACGGGTTCACCCCAATCTGCCCGGGGACGACCCAACGTTTCTGCAAGGCACATCCAATGTTAGCCTCCACGAAGAACGGACCAGCCAAATGGCACACGAGCATATTGTCCCGTAGAGCTGGGACACTTATCTTACGAGGGAGAGAAGAGTAGTGCTGTAGGACCACATTTCGCCAGTCTTCCGCAGGACTGGTCATAACGGGCGCGCTCGCCAGAGCCTCATGCAACTGATCTGGAGCGACAAGTATGTCCTTTCGGCCAAGCTTTGCACTGTGCAGCATAAGCTCCTCAGGTGAGATGTTTAGTTCCGAAAATACCGGGAGAAATCCTTACTAGGGACCACTTCGATGTGTAGAGGACCGCTTTGGCCGCAAGCGGGACAGATAATCAGACCGGTCACCGCTCCGTCTTCATTAACGTCGCTTTTCTTATTGACGCTTCCGCATCGAAAGCACCTGTGCACAACTACGAACGGATTGCTTTGGCCCAAGTTCATCACGAACCTTCCTAAAGGCTGTCGAGCACCAGCAAGTTCCATCGCCGGTTCCCCGTCTGACTTGGCACAATCCGCCTCTCGGCGTCGGGGCGATCATGTCCGGCTCGAAGGCTGTCTAGGAAACGCGTTGGCGGAGGGACGCCGAACCCTTATTTGGACTAACGTCCTCTGCCTGCGACCTCTGCCCGAGCCCCTTCTATTTGACCCAGATGCTCACCCAGCGACGCCGAAACGATGCACTCGTCCGACCCAATAGAAAAGAAGTGCGATGGAAACATGGGAGACAAGAGCTTGGCGCTTTTGCCACCGTTGCTGGATAGTTCCGCTAAACCGGTACTATCTTGCAAAAGAACGGCAGTGGAAGAGTGAATCCATGATCCGAATAGCACTTCTTGATTGTTTCGAGGTACGTCGGATCATAGAATGCTCCGAGAAAAAAGTGCTTCACGGAATCCAGGTGGGCGTAGTTGACCACAATATATTGCTGCTTCGCATCAAGCGCCACGAGAGGTAGTGACGAACGAAACTCACCGACTTCAAAGAACCATGGAAGCGCCGCCTGCCATTGCGGCCAAAGACCTTCCGGATCGCCAGGACCGGGAAAGAGATTGAAGAAGTGAATGACACTCGGATCACGCACAACGTGGGCGTAGCGGTTGGTATTCTTGAAAAGGTTCACGCTTTGAGTCGTCGAGTTCTGCGTGAGGAACGAGAAACCACTTTGCTTCGAGGTGAAAGCGTCTACCGCAATCTTTGCCTGTTCGCAATCCTTGTATTCCAGCAGCAGTATCCAATCGGCACCCGGGTTGGCACCCTCAGCTACTTTCAGGGCTGCCTTGAGTGCCGGGAAGCGGTCAGGATCTTTTTCCAGATGGCGATCGGCGTCTTTGAGCATCGTTTCGCAAATGGCCTGATCGAACGGCATTGCTCCGCCCATCTCTTCGCGGTGAAGATGCCGGAATGCAAGCACTTCGATGAAACCGTTGGAGGGAGCATCACTTCTCAGACTCTTTGCAAACTCCCGAACGGCTCCGACGAACTTGTCAGAATCGTCCGTTTTGATCATCACGACGATGAAGCCTGAGTCGCTCGGCTCCCATGTAATAGCCTCCGTGAGGGAGGGAGCTTGTGGATTTCCGATTCCGGGAAACGGAAATTTGGTGAAGTCAGTCGGCATTGTGAATCCTTTCAGGTTAGATGAAATGAACGGACCGCAAGAAATATGCGGCAACTGTTAGCGAAGTGCGGGCTTATGTCCTGCCCTTGGGCTGAGACGTATGCTCACTGAGGAATTGCCGGAGGGCTTCGCCGATCGCGGCAGGGGAGTCTTCCATTACGAAATGTCGTCCCGGCACAGCTATTTCTTTCTGATTGGCCCACTTGCGGCAGGCGTCCACCTCTTCACCGCCCTCGCGCAGGATCACACCATCCTCAGCCCGAATAAAGAGCTTTGGAATCGGACTTGACTTCATGAAGTGGGCGTAGGAGTTCACGATCTGGTGCAGGTCGACAGGATCGGTTTCGCCCTCCATCGGGATCTCTCGTCCCCAGATAAGGGTGGGAATACGGCTTTCGCGAGTGGGATAAGGGGCGCGGTAACGTTCCATTTCTGCTGTGCTAAGCTGCCGGGCTGTCATCGTGGTCAGTACTTTCTCCACAAAGACGTTCTGGCCTAAAGCAAGTTCCTCGCCGGCCGGCGAGCGAAGAAGACGGAACATCTTTTCGGCCTCTCCGAAGCCGCTCCATGGCCGCGGCTGTACGAGTGCTTCCATGTACGTAACGGAGGCAATTTGATCCGGAAAGCGCTGGGCACGATAAAAACCCAAAGCCGACCCCCAGTCATGAATCACGAGATGTACGTTGCGCGTCGCACCGACCTGATCGAACCATCGATCAAGAAGAGCAGCGTGATCGGAAAAGCGGTAAGAATACAGAGGGTCTTTTGACGACTCGCCCATACCGATCAGATCCGGCGCCAAACAACGACCGAGATGCTTTACAGAGGGAATGATGTTTCGCCACAAGTAAGAGGAAGTGGGGTTGCCGTGCAGGAAAACGATTGGGTCGCCTTCGCCGATGTCGACGTAAGACATTTCGAAAGCGCCGACTGCAATGCGTTTACGAGGATTCGTATCCGGGGCCAGGTTTTTGGTTTCGTTCTTCATCAACAATCACCTCTTGACGATACGGTGTGGTACAGTACATTCGATGCCGAAGCTCGTTGCACGGATGCGCTCAAAAGCCAATTTTCGGAGTCCAAAATTGAGGGGCTCAGTACGCAGCGGACCACCTCGCTAGCGTGAGAACTTTGCTCATGAGGGGAACGCGATATTCAGCAGCTAATCAAGGTGTACGTCCGGTACCGCTGACATTCCTGGTCGCAGTTTGTTGAGATCCCGCTGCTGGGGGACGATGCGGATTCTCACCGGCAGGCGTTGCACGATTTTCACGTAATTGCCTGTCGCGTTCTCCGCCGGAAACAGACTTGCCTTGTCCCCAGTAGCCGCCGGCATGTACTCCACCACGCCGTCGAATGACTCAGCAAGTGAGTCCACCTTAATGGTCACTTTCTGGCCGACGCGCATCCTGCGGAGTTGCGTCTCTTTGAAGTTGGCTGTGACCCAAACGCTTTCAGTTTGCACAATTGTAATGAGTTGTTGTCCCGCAGAGACTCTTCCTCCCATCTCCGCGCTGCGTTCGCTTGCGATACCATCTACCGGCGAGACGATGTGGCAGTAGCTTAGGTTGAGAAGTGCGCTGTCCAGCTGCGCTTTTGCAGCACCGGCCTGAGCTTTGCGAGATTCCACGGTCGCGCTTTGAATTGCTAACTGGCGAGGCGAATTTGTTGCATCCTGAGCAGCTCTATCCTGCTGCTGCCGCAATTGCGCTGTACGCGCCTCCGCTACCTTGGCGGAAGAGGCTGCTGCAGCCTGAGCTGCATCCACTGTCGCGTTCCCAGAACCCGCATTAGCCACATATTGGTCGAAATCGGCCTTTGAGATCTCCGACTTCTCAACGAGTTGTTTGTAGCGAGCCAGGTCCGCCTGACTCTTGCTGTTGTTCGCCTGCGCCCGGCGAAGTGAGGCGAGGTTGTTCTCATAGTCGCTTTGGGCACTAGCGAGAGTAGCCTGTGCATCGAGGACTCCTTGCCTGTCTACTGAAAGCGTGCTTTCGTTGGAAGTCCGAGTGATGGGAACATTCGGATTTTGCGCGTCGAGTTGGGCGCGGGCTTGCTCGTAATTGGCCCGGGCCTGTGCGACCTGAACTTCGTAATCTTTTGGGTCCAAATCGACCAGTATTTGTCCGGCCTGGACCGGCTGCCCATTTTCCGCGTGCACCCCAGTGATCGTCCCATTCACCCGGGAAGCAATGGAGTTAAGGTGCCCGTCGATTTGTGCGTCATCGGTAGATTCGTACGTCCGAGAGTGAAGGAGCCAAATTATTCCTCCGACGATAAGCAGGGTACCAACCATAAAAGCAATGAAGATGCCGCGGCGCTTCCTCGCGAGATCTTTCGGAGACCTCTCATCTTTTGTGTTGTCGCTTCCGGCTTGGGTCTGATCCTCCACATGTTCGGAACTACTAGCGTCATTCGTTGCCACTCGGTCCTCAGCTTGAGACGTCATGATCAATTTCCTTTCAACATATTAGGTGTGAACAGCTCAGCTTGACCGGAGGCTCGGGCTACACTGATGCGAGCGAGATTCAGGATGAGGAGACTGCTGATATAGTCGCGCTCTGCAGAAGCAACTGTTTCCTCCGACTGCACGACTTCCACTGAATTCGTTACGCCAGCGCGGAATCTGTCGAGAGACTGATTTAGAGTTTCAGCCGCCACAGCGCGATTATCAGTGGCCGTAGCAATCTGATCTGTCGCCACCTGCAAATCGACATAGGCTTCCCGTACCTCAAGCTCCACAACGCCCTTCTGATCGGCATACTCAGCTTGCCGCTGACTCACGGCTGAGTCAGCCTGAGCGACATCCGCTTTGGCTCTACCCCCTTCGAAAATAGGAATATGAACCGAAGCTGAGGCTTGAAACACGGAAGCTCCTTTGTTCGGGTTTACTCCCTGCACTCCGTACATGCCATTCACTCCAAGCGAAGGCAGGTATTCCGCCTTGGAAGCCCGCAATGCGTCCTTCGCGGCTTGCAGTTGGATTCGAGCCGCTTGCAGATCAGGCCGAGTTTCAGCAGCGGCTTTGAGCGCCTCGTCGATCGTGGGTGCCCTCATAACTTGCGGGAGAAGCTGCTCACTGAGGGAAAGCTGCTGATCGACAGGCAGACCGATCAGCCGGTCCAACTGCATCATTTGCTTCGTTAGGTCGCCGCGCAGTGAACTCAATCTCTGCTGCTCCGTGTGGAATTCAACGACGTTGCGGTTGCGGTCGATCACAGGAATCGTGCCGGCGCGGACTTGATCGTCGGACAGCCTGAAGGTAGCTTCCGCTTGTTTCACCTGAGCTTCTTCCGAAACGACATTGGCTTTCGCGGCAAGCACGTTCAGATAAGTACCAGCGACCGCAAGAACCACAAGTTCTCTTGCATCTCGGGCGCTCATCTCTGCCGCGTCCGCGGAAGCCTTCGACTGACGCAGGTTGTAGACAGATGTCATACTGACGTTTTCGTCGAAGTTGGCTAACGCGCTGTAGTAATGGAACGGGCCGATCGTGACTGGTACTGGGGTCGGGCCAAAGATTCCGGTTGCTAAACCGAGAGTCTGCAAATCCAGCTTCTGGCCTACCACGGTCACAGTGCCATAGATATGCGGAAGCATGCCACTAAGTACGGCCAGCCGTTCCCCGCGGAGCTGTTTGAGAGAAGAGTTCGCGGTGATTGAACCAAGATTGAATCTCAGACCGCGCTGAATTGCGTCCGCAATCGTCAGAGTCAAAGTGCTGTGCGGCGGATTCGGGTCTGGAACGCTGCCCCGATACGCACCCGACACTTGAACAGAACTCCTGACCGTGTCAACACTGGAGGTCCCGATGCTGCTGGAAGACTGCTGTGCCTGGACGCCACCAAACTGGTTCCTGCCCGATAGCTGCAACTGCTGCGCCGTAGGCGTAGCCTGGGAGGAGTTTCCTTGGCCAAAGCTGGACTTGCAGGAGCAAACAGTCGCACACAGCAGCAACGTAAGAAACCGAAGCCGCCTTCTCAAGCTCGGACGTTGGTGTGAGGTAACGCGATAGCGAACGGCAGCGGATCTATCTGCAATCGATCTGGATAGCAATACTCTCACGCCATAGCCTCCCCGGATGACGAACCCTCGCCTGGATCATTTCTGCTAAGCACTAGAGCGCAAAGACTCATCGCCACTGCCAACCAGCACAACATCCGGTAAACGTCCTCATAGCCCATCACAGCAGCTTGCGTATTAAGCTGCATATACACCCGGCTCCTAGCCATCGGCATTGCCCGGACGCCACCAAAATGACCAGCTAAGATCGAGAGGCGATCTACAAGTAAGGGATTCGAAGGATTCATGTTGGATCCCAACCGTTCCTGATGAAAGAGCGCCCGATTTTGCTGCATAGCTCCCGTTGTCGAGATGAGGATGCTGCCCCCGATATTGCGTGCAAAGTTGATGATTCCGGAAATCTGGTTGCTGGCTTCTCGCGGCAGACCGATATAAGCTGCGGTGTTCACAGCGATAAAACAAAATGGAAACGGCGCCATTTGGACCACGCGCATCCAGGACGCAACTCCAAAGGTCATTTGTAAGTTGATGTGAGTGGAAGTGTAGTAAAAAGCAGCAGCGAATCCCGCGAAGGCGCAAGCGATGATGTTCCGAGCGGGGAATTTACTTGGAGTCAGCCCCCCTAAGGGCATCAGAAAGAGCAGCAGGAACCCTCCAAGTGTCAGTGCCTCGCCCGCCAGTGTCGCGGTATAACCGAGCACTTGCTGAGTGAATTGGGGCAGAAGGACGGTTCCCGAGTTCAGCACGCCCCCCACAAGCATCATGAGCACAACACAAATTGTGAAGTTCTTATATCGAAAAAGCCTCACATTTATAATCGGGTTCTTGCTTCTCCATTCCTGCCATACCAGCCCAACGATGCTGACGACAAATATCAATAAGCACGTTCGAATTAAGTTGGACTGCAACCAGTCTTCTTCTTCTCCCTTGTCGAGAAAGATCTGCAGGCCTGCCATGGCCAGCGAAAGGAAGCTTAGCCCGAGATAATCCAGTTTCTTTAAGTTGGCCCAACTTGCTTTTATCCAGGGTGGGTCCTCGACGAAGCGAGTAACAAGAAAAGAAGCCAGGATTCCGACTGGAATGTTGATGTAAAAGATCCAACGCCAAGAATAGTTATCGGTGATCCATCCGCCCAGAGTTGGGCCGATGGATGGCGCCAAGACGGCTACCACCCCGTACAAAGCAAATGCTTGGCCGCGCTTATCTTCCGGGAACGAGTCAGCCATAATAGCCTGCGCCATAGGTTGCAAGCCGCCTCCTCCAGCCCCCTGGATGACCCTGGCGAGTAGCAAGATGGGAAGGGAAAACGCGATACCGCAAAGAAAACTCGAGAAAGTAAAAATGGCTATACACAGGAGAAAGAAGTTCCTTCTACCCATCACCCCCGATGCCCATGCTCCGAGAGGAAGAACGATGGCATTCGAAACCAGGTAGCTGGTAAGCACCCAGGTGCTGTCGTCGGTGCTGACAGCCAGGTCACCAGCTATGTGCGGAAGGGCAACGTTTGCAATGGAGGTGTCGAGCACCTCCATGAAGGCTGCAAGAGCCACTGTTGCCGCGATGAGCCAAGGGTTCACCCTGGGTTTCCACTGCAGTTCCTTGTTAACCTCACTCATAGTCACCACCATCCCTGTGAGGACTGGCCTTCGTAGGCGCAGATCGTTGTCGGCTGATAAGTACTCGATCTAACGACGAGTGCTGCTCCTCTTCACTCACTGCTCATCCCTTTAGACAGTACTGTATCGTACAGTATCGTATATGGCAAGTCCACGGAGAGGCAAGCTGGCGTTCAATCTAGAGCAAGATCTTCTCTACTACGAGGAAACCGACCCGTGAAGCAGCGTCTGTATCGCTTCTTCGACGCAGCTGTTGATTTCTCTTTCGGACGCAATGTGCCCTACAATCAGGGCTTTCCAATGGATGTTTGTACGAAGCATTCCCGCAAAATGTTCAGCGGCGAGGCTGGATCTTGGAATTTTCCATTCACCGCTTTCGTTGGCAATTTGAAAACGTTTCTCCAAGCTCTCCATCAAACGCCCTGGGCCATTCTTAAAGAAAAGGGGTCCAAGTTCGGGAAAGTGCGGCGCCTCCGCAATCACACCCCGGAAGAGTTCCAGTGTTTCCGGCAACAGCAATGTGGAAACGTAACGCTTTCCGAGTGCCCGAATGTCGGCAATGAGGTCATTCGTGAATTCCGATTCGGACCCAGGGACCATCTGATTTGCAACTTCGTGAACGATCTCCGCATACAGAGCCTCTTTGCTTGGGAAATACCGATACAACGTCAGCTTTGAGCCGCCGACGATCTGCTGAATATCGTCCATGGATGCGCGAGCATACCCCTTAACAAAGAAAACCTTTTTGGCAGCAGCCAGAATCTCGTCACGCTTGGCGGCTTGACGTCGCGCGTGCCCTTCGGTTTTCCTTACCTTGCCTGCGTGCGAGTCGTGTTTCTTCACATCACGATTTTCTCGCATTACCACCGTCGAGAAAAGCGCGAGTAGCCCATAGCTGGCTTGTTTCTCGAGTCCACCTTGGTTCGCCGCAATGACGATTGATTGCCGTCGCGAGCGGAAACAGAGCAATTTCACGGCCCAAACGTGCTCAGGCTTGAAGACCTGGCGCGGATGAATATCGTCAGAGTCTGTCTCAAATCACAACTGCGCGACGGCTTTGATGACGTCCTCTTTGTTAGTTGCTGTCGACAGCGCGGCGACCGTATGGGCTGCCCCCGATCAGGTGTTCTGCCAACTCGACATGTGTTGAACTCACGCCCTCTAGTATGAAGCTCGTCTTCAGACATGTGGCTAGCAGTTCAGCCTATCTAGACCTTGTTTCCTGCGCTGATCTGTGGATCTCGAAGTTCGCGTCTCTCGAGCGCCGAATCGGGTCTGAGAGCGGGCAACTTTGGCGGAACGGTGTTGCGAGCGACTGCTCTCTTTCGGTCGGACTGGGTAGTCAACGATTACCGGGTGTCCCGGAATTCGACACCTACATTTCCAATGTGCCCACGAGAGCGAATAAACTGCCGGGCAGATAGAGTCGGGAAGCTATCGTGACCGTCGCGCTTTGGCTCCAAAACTTCTTCGCCACTCTAGCGAGAGAGTGCGAGAGAAAACTGGTCATTGTCTGGAGGGCGGAGGGATCGCACTAAGCTCCGAACAACGTCCCCTATCACCTTACTGTCATTGTCTGCCCGAGCGACCAGTCTGGTTCGCAGGCGGACTTCCGGCACTGCAAGTGGCCGAATTGTGATCCCCGTACCCAGAACTCTCCAAGCGCTGTTTGCCGGCAAGACGGCAATCCCAAAGCCCCTCAGAATCAGCTGCAGAGCGTCGTCTGCCGTCAACACATGGTGCAAAGAACAACCGGGCTTTGTTGCAGGACGAACGGTGCGCACGACCGCGTCGTGGAGATCTGGTTGCACCTGGCGTTCGAAGAGTATGCAGGAGCGTTCTTGTAAAGCGTCAGGCGCGATCTCACGCTGAAACGCTAGATCATCCTCACTCGGCATTGCAATCCAGAAGGGTTCATCGGCGATGAGAAAGCCAGAGAGGCGGGGAGTTTCGGATAGTCCAGAAAGGAAGGCTAGGTCAAGAGTACCGTCCAGCAAATCGAGCGTCAGTTCGTCGCACAACCTGCTAGACAAATGGACCTTCAGGTTGGGGTAAAGTGGTAGGCGCAGGGACAGCAGTTTCGTTATTAGATACGGGTCAGTGTAGGGGCATCTGCCCACATGGACCGTAAGCCCGATCGGTTCATTGGCGGCCCTGGATAGATTTACGGCGCGATCGACGTGCTGCAGTGCAAGCCTTGCCTCGGCAACAAAGACCTCTCCGGCAGATGTTACCGTGACACGCTTTGATTGACGCAAAAACAACGGGTATCCGAGATAGCTTTCGACTACCACTATTTGCTTGGTCAATCCAGACTGCCCAATGCGGAGCCGAGCTGCAGCGCGAGAAAAGTGTCGCACTTCGGCGAGGGTAACGACCGCACGTAGATGCTTGATCTCGAGGTCTCGCATACCGCCAACATCCCGGGAAAACTGTAGAACACAGAACTTAGACTCGTCCATTGCACAAACGGAGCAGAGATTGACGCCGCTCGGAACAGTTCCTCGTCCGCGAACGATTCCACCGCGGAATACTTGTGTGACGCCTGGGAATTGGACTTCGCGGCAGGAACTATGGAAGCTGAATACACAAGTTGGAGGTCGCCTCTATGCACGAGAGAAGCCTTCTCGAAAAGAAGCCACCGGCCCGCGCTACGGGTGATTCTGACAACCGTTTGCTCGTAGGCCGCAGGGAAGCCGCCCAGATGCTCTCTATAAGCGAGCGCGCCCTCGACTACCTCATTTCGAACAAACAACTCTCGGCAAGGCGCATCGGTGCCCGTGTGCTACTTTCCACGCAGGAACTACGACGATACGCGACGGGTGACCATCCGGCGCCGTTGGCGACCGCAACACGTATGGCCTAGCACTCCCGAGAGTGAACGAACACATAAGTTGTTGAAAGCGATCTGCCGCGACTACGTGCGCTAGCAACGTAAGCTTTCACCAAGGCCGCATCGGTTTGCACACAATCGCATGCGGTGGGGCATCCTGAGAACCCAAGGGCATCCCAAAAAGACAAGCGCCGGATCGCCTTCAATTCTGCTGACCGATGCAAGCTTTTCGTTGATTACTAGATATGGGATGGCACGGGGCAGGTTCTAACTGCCGACCTTTCCCTTGGAGCGCGCGTGCTCCTTTCCACAAGGAACTCAGGCAGTACGCAAGCGGCGACCATCCACGGCCCCTGGCGGACGTAAAAAGCTCCGCCGCCTAGCTAGCTTTCATCCCTGGATCGAGACGATCGATTGCGGCTTGATTGTGTTCTGGAGCGAGGTGAGCGTACCGAACCGTCATTGAAATCGTTTTGTGGCCAGCGAGTTCCTGCGCAGTTCTCAGGTCCACTCCGGCCATGACCAAACGACTGATAAAGGTGTGGCGGAGGCAATGCCAAGTAAAGCCTTGCAGCCCAAGCATCTCGCGTGCGGCCTCTTCAACTGCAAGCTCCCACCAAGTGCGAGAATCGTTCAGATTCGCGCCCCACTTCGTGAGATGGACTCGCCCAGCGTGTCGCCCGACTGCCTTACCGTCCTCATCGTTCACTTCTGGCCGCCGCGCGTAGAGAGCCTCATAGGCCGCACGGCTAGTTCTATTCAACGGGATCTCCCGGCTACTGCCGTTTTTTGTTTCCTCAAGCTGGATTCGGTTGCGCTTGAAGAACACTTCCGGCCACTCCACACTGTATTGCTCGCCCTTTCGCATCCCTGTATGGAGGGCTATATCGAACTCTTCGATGTGATGGGCACAGCGCTTGAGAATCACACGTCTAAGTACCGCTTCTTCGTCATGCGATAAGAACCTGAGACGAGCATTCTTCTCAGGACGCTGCTCGACCAGACGAGCCGGATTTCCACTAACTTTCCCGTCAGACAAAGCAATCTTGAATGTCTTCCCAAAGACATTCTTGTAGCGATTCTTTGTGGCAGGCGCCCACTCGTGTGCCTTTAACCAAGCGTCGATCTCGGAGGGTTTTATCTCGTCCGCAATCCGCCCGCCAAAGTCTTTCAAGATGATGTTCATGCGTATGCGGAAGCTGCGAACATCTTTGCGACCGTGTTCGATGTACCACTCGATCGCCTCGCGACCGATGACCTCGAACTTGAGCCCGCGGCCGCGAAGATTTGCAGGCATCTTAGCGCCGCGGATTAGGTCCGATTTGCGGATCGCATAGAGGCTGATTGCGTCCTTCTTACGTCCGACGCGCTCGCGCTTCAGTCTGCCGTTCACACGGTAACGAATCCACCAAACACCTGAACCCGGCTCCTTTTCCCAGACGCCTTTGGCACGTGCTGCGCTGCGGTTCGCCATATATCACCTCGCCCACAAACACCTTAGCAAAGTATCCCTGGAAGTATCACCAAGCAGAATCACGCAGCAATAGCCTCCCACGGAGGAAACTCCTGTGCTCCTAACTTGTGATTTGTGAACGATTTATGTGGTGCCGGGAGGGGGGGTCGAACCCCCACGAGGTTGCCCTCGGCGGATTTTGAGTCCGCTGCGTCTGCCAGTTCCGCCATCCCGGCGCAATCACAGTTTCGCATGCACATCGACTCGTCGCAACACCGGTTTTTTCGCCGCCTCGGCATGTCGGATCGCGATGTGATATGCATGCTCTCTACGCTTGTGGGGCACGAACGTGCATCGTACCCCCAGGCGTTGCGCGATCTGCTCGCCCGGAGGAAGCCGGCCGAATGGTCCGGGGTTCAACAGAGATGTATGGTGTGAACATGGTTCTTTGGGAGCAACAATCCAGGCGCTCCGTTCGGGGCGTTCTGTGACCGGACGAGCAGATGGGCCGGATCACGGTCTGCCGGAGTCCGAATCGGACAGTGCGCTTTTAGCGCGAGTCCAGACGGGGAACGCACACGCCTTGGAAGTTCTATTTCAACGCCACTCAAAACTCGTCTACTCCGTTGCGCTCCGAGTCCTTCGCGATCCGCGCCTAGCGGAAGATTTGCTTCAAGACATTTTTATGCAGCTTTGGCGTAAGCCGATCCAAGATCTGCGGACCGAGGCAAACATTCCCGCCCTGCTGGCGGTGATGACCAGAAACAGATGCATCGACCAGATCCGAAAACAAAAGAACACAGTTGGAATCGACGATGTCCAGATTGCTTCCTCGTACAACCTGATCGAGGACTCCGAACAGAGATTGCTTGTGCAGCGGGTGCGTTCCCAGATGGACACCCTTCCGTCCAACCAGAGGCAGGTTTTAGAATTAGCATTTTTTGACGGTCTGACCCATTCAGAGATAGCGGCGCAGACGGGTGTTCCGCTCGGCACAGTCAAGACGCGGATTCGTACGGCTGTTCAGCGTTTGACGAGGGAGGTTGCCGAATGAGCGCGCAATTCATCCTGAACGACGACGATCTGACTCTGTACGCGTTGCGACTGCTGCCCGATGCAGAAGCTGCATTGATCGCCCGTCACCTTGAAGAAAATACGGGTGATCGCCGCAGGCTTGCATTGATCGAGCTGACGTTGGGCATTTTCGCCGAATTGAATGTAGAGATGCAGCCGGTCCCTGAGAACAGCTTGAATCGGCTGCTGCAAGCGATTGAGGAACCGAAGAAGCTGGCACCATTACCCAAACCTGTTGCGGCTCGCGTGAAAGGCCGTCAATGGTCGATTTTCGATCTGCTCCCCTGGGCTGGCTGGGCCGTCGCAGCCACACTCGCATTGCTTGTTGCCGGCCACTACGCACCGCGTCAAACACATTTCGCCAACGAGCTTGCCGGTGCACAAGCCAAGGCTCGGCAGGCGGCTACTGCAGCCAAACAAATCAATGCAGAAAACAGCGCTCTTCGAACTGCGTTGCAGCAGACTTCGGAACAGGCAGCAGCCACGCAAAACAAAGCTTCCGACGCTGAGCGTCAGGCCGCAGCTCTGCGGGCGAAGGCGGATGCCGCGATCGCAGAAGCAACCAAGCAAGGTGTCAAAGCGGATGATTCGGCGTCTGTCGCGAAAGAGGCAAGCCGCGAGCGCGATATTTTACAAGGTCAATTGAGTGCTCAATCTGCCCGGGCCGCGCAGATCGCCGCGCAATCCGCTGACGCACAAAGCGTGGTAGCCGCCCTTAGTAATCCGTCCGCACTCCGAGTCACCCTGACGGTTCCGAAAAAGAAAATCAACCCGTCCGGACGCGGCGCGTACCTGGCCAGCACCGGAGCTCTGGTCTTCATCGGAAGCAATCTGCCAGTTCCCGAAACGAACAAAGTTTACGAGCTCTGGTTGATGCCGAGTGATGGCTCGGCACCAATACCGGCAGGAACCTTCGTACCTGACGCAGCGGGCAATGCCACGGTAGTCAACGCGAAATTCCGGCAAAACGTGGCCGCAAATGGTTTCGCGGTGACCATAGAAAATCAGGGAGGATCGCAGACACCGACCCTTCCTCTTGTTCTCGCCGGCACCTAATCGCAAACACCTGTAAGGCCCCCTTGCTGTTACGCTTCCCGCTTAGCATGGGCCGCTCCGTTCGCGAAGGCTATTGGGTTGACGCACCAAACCCGATACTTCCGCAGCACAGGTGTCTCTGTGTGTCTTCTCGGTGAACATGCTGGTTCTCCGAAATGATTTGCGTGACCTGACTACAGTGTCTGTGTAACATTTGGATTGTCCCTGCACGTCTGGAATTTTGCTGAAGGTCATCCCGCGTGTCTGCAGGATGGCCCGAGGTCGATGATCCAGTAACATCCAACAGGAATCTATCCATGACTCTCGCGCACCATGCTCTTTCAGAAGCTCCTAGCGGAGTACTGCCCGCTGCAACCCCGCACCTTTCTGCAACAACAACCGTCTACAAAAAAGGAATCCCCCTTTCGGGTCATAGCTGCATTCGTATCTTGCTGCTGTTTGCCATAGCGGCCGTGTTCGGCTTAGCCGGTGCACAAAGCTTGAAGGTCACCTACGGTGCGAAGGGAATCCAAACACTTTCGTTTGCCGGTACAGTGCTTGAAGATGTTAGTGCGTACCCATCCGACTCTTTCCATATTCACCACATGAAGTGTGAGGATTTAGGCGGACAGCCCATCACCTCCGGCCAGTACGGCTGGGGAGAGAACAACAACGGTACAGCGTGGGACGGTGCGACTAATACGGAAACCTACATCTTTTCTTGGGGATCGATTGCCGTTCGCTTTGTGCAGACTGGCAATAACCTTGACCTGGTTGTGACCGAAACGAATGCCGCCAACTCCGGAATCAAGCTTGATGGAGCGGAGATCTTCCCACTAGCTCTTCACTTTCCGCGTGACCCCAATGGTTTCGGTGGCTACTCCCAGTTTTTAAACACCACCACTGGGCCGGCGGTCAGTACAGCGGATTTCGGCTCTGGAATGGTAACTGCTGTGTTACCTGATGAATCTTTTGCGATGTACGGCGGCTGGAAAAATCTTTCGGCGAGCACTTACAGTCCGCTCATGTCGACCACCTCTCCAGATGGTCTAGCCGCATTTCTGCCGCACACGGACCACCCGCTCGCTCCTGGTACGACCCTTCGCTATACCCTTTCTCTGCGATTTACCGCAGAGGGCGTCGCTGCCGACGCAAGAGATGGTTACACCAGCTTCAGCTCGACGTACCCCAGTCAAATGACATGGAGTGATCATCGCATTCTTGGCACTGCATATCTGGCAAGCTCTCCCGCAAACCCGGGTGACAAGACTAAGCCCGGCGGATTTCCAAACAACCCGCGCCGGTACTTTAACGACCCATCAGTAAACGTTACGCAGCAAGCGGGCCTACAGACCTTTCAAGATCGGGTGCTCGCTCAAGCCGCAAGCAACGTAGCAAATACACGCGCTATGAATGGTCAGGGTATTGTAACGTGGGACCTTGAAGGTGAGCAGTACCCGCAGGATACAAGTTACGTCTGTTCGCCGGACCAGATCGCAACCGTCGCGCCTGAAATGGAATCACTGGTCCTGAATAAGCGGTCTCCCTATTTTGGCACCAGGCTTGACGACGCTTACTTCAAAACTATGACAGATGCAGGTCTGCGCGTCGGCGTCTGTGTTCGTCCACAGGTTTTCGCGCTTGCGCCGAACGGCTCCGCGAGCCAGAGCTTTCTAACTACAAACAGCGCGATCGTCGCCAACCTGGAAAAAAAGATAAGTTTCGCCAATACGCGTTGGGGAGTAACCGTTTTCTACGTCGACAGCACTGTAGATAACATCGGTGGAACGCTCGACCCGGCTATCTTTCAACAACTCATTACAGATTTTCCAAGCTTTCTCTTCATCCCGGAAGAGACGACTCCACGTTACTACGCCTACAGTGCGCCCTTTTCCTCATTTCTCTTTCATGGGACGATTGGGACCGATCCAGCTATTTACCAGTCTTACCCCAAGGCTTTCGGAGTCACCCTCGTCAACGATGTAGCCGCTCCAACGCTGCAAGCCGCTATTCCTGCTCTGACTCAGGCTGTTGCAAAGGGTGACATCCTGATGGGGCATGCGGATTACTGGCAAGCAAACGATCCCACTCTGGTATCCATATACCAGGCGGCGGGGGCGGCTTCTCCGCCACCGGTTCAGGTAAAGCCTGCCATCACCTGGAATACACCCGCAGCGGTCACTTATGGAACCTCCCTTTCAAGTGCTCAACTCAATGCATCCGCCTCGACTGCTGGCTCCTTTACGTATAGCCCAGGTTTCGGAAGTGTCCTGCCTGGTGGCGTGAATACTCTTATGACAACATTCACGCCGGCTGACGCTCAAGACTATACCAGTGCGACCGCCGTAACGACGCTCACCGTGAACCGGGCCGTTCCGACTGTGACATGGCCACAGCCAGATCCAATTAGCTCCGGTATACCGCTTAGCGCGGCCCAACTTAGCGCAAGCGCGAATGTTCCAGGAATCTTTACCTACAACCCTCCCGTCGGCACAGTGCTCTCCTCCGGGACAGCACAGCTGGCGGTCACATTTCTTCCGTCCGACTCCGTGGACTACACCTCCGCGATCGCTGCAGTCAGCCTTTCAGTAGTGCCGGCGAACGCTACGCGTCCTGTGGCAACTTGGCCGACCCCAGCATCGATTGTTTATGGCACTCCACTCTCTGCCCAGCAGTTGAACGCCTCGTTCTCGGCTCCTGGAACTATTGCTTACGTGCCGGGGCTCAACACGGTCCTACCCGCAGGCACCAGCACGCTTCAAGCTGTATTTTCACCACTAAATCCGAAGGCCTATCAATCGTCAGCGGCTTCCGTTCAGATCAATGTGACGAAAGCGCAACCTATTATTAGCTGGACAAATCCCGCTCCTATCGCCAGCGGCGTTCCGCTCACTTCAGCGCAGTTGAATGCCAGTGCGTCCGTCGCAGGTACATTCCAATACTCTCCAGCAGCCGGTACAGTGTTGCCGCCCGGTTTGCAAAAACTGGTTGCGCAGTTTACCCCTGCTGATAGCGGAAACTACACAGCATCGTCGACCTCGGTAAACATTCCGATAACTCCATCTTCACCAATAAGTAACAGCAATCTCTATATTACGTCACCGTCAGCTGGCGATGTGCTCAGTGGAGTGGTCACGGTAGCCGCGGTATGCAGACTTACCTTGGATTCTGCTGGTACGTATCTGGTGGCGGACGGAATGCAAGTGGGTGATCGAAGAGTCGTGGATGGTCCATACTTGTACACGCTTGACACACGCAAGCTCAGCAACGGAACTCACATCCTACAGATTTGGGCTCACGATATCGGCGATCATGTCACGCTCTCTGCCCAGGTTCCAATCCTCGTCGCTAATTAGCTCATTTCGAGTCTTGGAAAAGTTATCCAGCAACGAGACGGCGACTTTGGCTCCTGAACAATCGCTTTGATCAAATCATTAATGATTGTCGGCGAGACTTGCGAACGCCTTTGTTAGGCAATGGCCGTCAGAACTCAGGCATCTTATCTCTTCTGGTTCTCTCTAAGTTCTGATACAGGGAGGTGATGCATGACGAAAGCAGGTTCGATTCGTAGTCTTGCAACGGTTTGCTTGCTGGGCTGCTTTTCAGGGGTGATGCGCGCCGATACGACAGCGGCTACGCTAACGGTTGACAAGACCACCGAAGTTCCCGGTGGAGTGCTGAAGCCAGGCGTGTATACCATCGGCATTGTGGATAGTCTGAAGGACCGGATGGTCGTGCACATCGATGGTGATTCAGGCAAGACGCATCTCCTGTTTTTGGGAGTGCCGAAGCCTCCGATGGGCGTAGCGGGCACGCACCCCGTGGAATGGAATGCGAGTGGATCGAGTAAACACGCACTCCGCGGATACAACTTTGGAGACCAGTTCGTCGAGTTTGTATATCCGAAGAAAGAAGCCGTTGCGCTGGCGAACTCTAACGACGCTGGTGTGGTTGCAATTGACCCGGCATCCGAAGGTAGGCCGGAGCTGACCAAACTCACCTCGCAAGACCGCGAGATGGTCGGCCTGTGGATGCTGACCCCGGTCGAGGTTGGGCCTCATCAGAAAGGCATCAGCGCACAGCATTACACAGCCGCAGCCCCGGTAGTGGCAACAGGCAACACAACGAGCATCACTTCCACAAACACCGCGTCATCCTCAACCCGTATCCCCGTTGCGCCTGCAAATACGAATACATCGTCACCGGCACAGATGTCGCGCTTGCATGTGCCGCCTGCAGTGAAGGCGTATCGGCCGACAATCAAGCGATTACCGCAAACGGGAAGCGAGATGCCGATCATATGGCTTTTAGGCAGCTCTTCCCTGTTGGGTGCGCTTGCACTGCGAGCACGGCGAAGCTTCACAGCGTGATTGGGATGCGGAACTCGGGTCATCTATCAACCCGCAATTTGATCGCCGAGCGCATCCTATGGCTCGGCGCTCTTGTTTGCCTCGGCTTCGGCTCAGTAACTCTGCTCATGGGAGTGCGGACCGACAGAGAGGCATCTCAGCGTTATCCGGCAAGCTCCGTTCACACACAACAAGTTTCGGCCGAGGCATCTCACCAGACCTCGCCAGGCGCCCATGTCGAAGGACGACTTCAAATCGCTGCCCTAAATTTGTCAGCGCCGATTCTCTCAGAATGCAGCGATAGCGCTCTGCGACTCGGCAGTTGCCACGTTCCAGGAACCGCTGTTGCAGGCGGTTTGGGCAATATGGGCATCGCTGGACACCGTGACGGGACGTTTCGTTCGTTGCGGAACATTCGAGCCGGGCAGCTGATCGACATCTTCGCTGAGGAAGGTCATTTTCAGTACAGTGTGGACACAATGGTCGTTGTACCAGCCGATGACATATCGGTGTTAGCAATCCGAGATCAACCGGAGCTCACTTTGATCACGTGCTTTCCATTCAACTACGTAGGTGCTGCGCCAAAACGGTTCATCGTCCATGCGCATCTAATTTCTGTGGACGGCGTCTCATAGACCTCTACGTTGCTCAGACTTCATCATCACGAAGCCAGAGCTATTCACATAAGTGCTCGGAACCTTGCAAGCTGATAGAAATATCTCGGTCTACTATGGACGCTCTTCACAGCTAGATGAAGGACTCGTGCATAGATCGCTCTTGTACAAGGGAATCGGGAACAGATCGCGTGACTAACAGCCGGTCAGCCAACGCATTCTGCATCGTTCTGGCCCTGTTTTCCCAGGTGCCATCCTGGCTCGCCTTCCAACGCTCTTCCGCAGCACCGTCGTTGAAGCCACATTCGCGCAAACGATCCAGAGCAGCGATGGCCTGTTCAGGCGTATCGACCAAAGTGAGTAGCGGTTCCTTGTGTAGAAGCTCCTCGAAGCCGCGCGTCGCGAGCATGGGACGGCATGCAGCAAGATGCTCATAAAAGCGAGTGCTCGACCCCGAGTAGGTGGGTTCACATTTGCGGTACGGCAGCACGGCGACATGAAAACCGCGAGCGTACTCGGCAAGCGCTCCGTAAGACTTTTTCCCAACAAATCGAGTATTCTCCGTGTGCTGGACGGCCATCCGGGCACGGCTCTGGGCCGCATCAGGGATGTGCATTTCGGTAGGCCCAACGAAAACCCATTGCAACCAGCAGGTCTGGCGCACCAATGCCTCGAGCAGAAGCCAATCCATGTTCCCGGCCAGGTTGCCGATCACACCAGCGATGGGCCGGTTGTCTCCCGCAAATTCCTTCAGAAGTAAAGGTTCCCGAAGCGGACCTGGCAGGGTATTCCTCTGACGAGTTGCATTCGGCAGGACGACTATCTTCCTTTCATCGCATCCCTGTTGCTCCAGATACTCTGCCAATCGCTGAGAGTTAGGGCAGACAAGTGTAGAAGCCGCACACATGCGCCGATCCAACAGTGGCACGTTGACGCCGCGTGCGCTTTCATACTGAGCAATCATATCTGTGAGCCAATAAACAACCGGTCCGGGCCAGCGTTCCGCGACACCCGCGAAGTACGGAACCGTACAGACGAGAACGTCCCGCGAAGGCGCAGCACTCGTCTCATTTATCAGCTGTGCCAAGCGTTTCGCCAGATACGATCCAAGCCATTCCGGAGCTCTCGCATAACCACGTAGCAAAGGAAGAGCCTGCGTGGTAAAGCGAGTGCCCGGTGACGACGATCGTCGTGCTAAGCCGTTCCGCCCGAACAACGCACGAGAGAAGCTGAATTCGGGTACCCATCCTGTAACTTCGACATCACGGCTTAATGCACAAGCTAATTCTTCGTCCAGCACATCTGAGATTTGCAACATGTGCCAGTGCGGCGCAGAGTCCATGGCACTACGCCGCTTTCTTCACAATGTGTGGTCCTGTCTCCAAAGACAGGACCTTCTCTGTCAACGCCGCATGCAATTGATACAAACGAGTTGTCATGGATCGCGGCGTGTTGTGAATCGACCCGGACAAAGTAAGACTGTTGTCCTCGCCGATTGGCAAATGGACCGAATAGGTGGGCACCCCGTTTAGAAGTGCATTTCTGTATTTGAACTCCAGTCCCGCGATATGTAACGTGACCTGGCTGATATGCGGGTCTTCGCACACGCGACTTAGTGCCTTCCAGCAGCCCTCCGCCGTGGATGCTGCCAGCAGTTCATGTTGAAGCTCCTGCACATTGATCTCGTCCGCAACGATGTTGCGAAGGGCGCCGTTGCGAAGCACGTGACGGACTGCGCGGAACTCGACGTATTCTAAGCGGCGGACACCAAGGAGGATAAAGATGATGAAGAAAACGACTACCACAATGTCGTATTCTCGCTTGCCGAAGCTCTGGAGCAAGGCAAGCGCGGCGAAGATCAAACAGCAACCATACAGAATCAGCGTGGCGTGTTTCGTGGAAAAGCCTAGTGCTAATACGCGATGGTGAATGTGACCGCGGTCCGCTTTGAAAATGGGCACACGCCGTAGGTAGCGACGACTGATCGCGAGTGTTACATCAATGAGCGGAAGCGCAAGGGCCAGAAGAGGACCAAGCAGGCCAAGGCCGTCGCTGTGACTCGTCCAAACCATGCCTAAGCAACCAAGAACAAACCCGATGGTTAAGCTGCCAGCATCTCCAAGGAAGACGGATGCAGGCGCAAAGTTGTACCGCAGGAATCCGAAAAGTGCACCAACGAGCGGCGCAGTGGCGAGCATCAGGCCGAAGTTATGGTGCAGTACAGCGACTGCCAGGGTTGTAACAGCGGCAAGCAGGCTTACGCCCGAGGCAAGACCATCCATTCCGTCAATCAGGTTCACGGCATTGGTACACGCCAACAACCAGACCACGCTGATGATCGCGCTCAGCCAGACAGGCGCGTGGGGTAGTGTCAGGTGCGCTCCAAGCAGTACCGCACACACCGCAGCCGCGCACTGCCCTAACAATTTGAAGCGTGGCCGCAGGTCAGCTAAGTCGTCTGCCACGCCTACCGCAAACATCAGAAGCGTGGCCGGCAGAACTGCCGTGAGCAGTACGCGATGCTGGATGTAAATTACTGCGCCTGCCGGCAACAGCAGGTAACCGCAGCCCAAAGAGACGGCGCAGGCCAACACAATCGCGATACCGCCCGAACGTGGCGTAGGACGCGCGTGTAGTTTGCGTATGTCGTCTGGTAAGTCGACGAGTCCGAATCTTAGGAACAGATTACGGATTACGGGCGTAAGAACCAGACATGCGAGAAACGAGGAGAAGACAAGCCCTGCAATAATCATGTTGCGCTCCCTTTAGGTAGCTTTGCCCCTAATGGCGAGTTGGAGTGGAGGTGCATGACGGTTTGTACCGCGTGCACCGGTTGACCTTCAAGAACAGACGCAATGCGAGCCGTCCCAACTGGAAGATCGTAATGTTCCATCAAAGCCTGGCGGGCACGCGCGCCTGCGGCATGCACCTCGTCTTTGTGGTCGGCAAGATATTGAAGTAGGCGGCTAAGACCCGCATGGTCTCCGTTGTCCACCTGCCACCCGCATTGGTGTTCCCGGATGTGGAGTGCTGGCGTGGCATCCGCAGGACCTACAAAAAGGATTGGCCGACCGGATGCCATGATCCCGTACACCTTGCTTGGCACGACCAGGCCTGAGCATGAGTCCTGCTGCAATACGAGACCGATATCTCCAACTGCGAGCCCCTCGTTCAACTGGTCGCGCGGCACGTATCCACGCTCTTCTACCGATTCAAGTCCGTAAGCCTTGACGAACTGTCTCAGCTCTTCCCTGCGGCTTCCACTGCCGACAAAGATAAAGCGGAATCGTGGATCGTCTTTCAGTTCCAAGGCGGCGAGAGCGAAGGTCCGGACGTCGTGAGCCAGACCGAGATTGCCCGAGTAGAGCAATGTCAGTTCGTCCGGATTTCCGGGACGCGGCAGCGGATGGATCTGGTCTCCGTTGGACCAGTTTTCCGTCAGGTGCATGTGGGTCGCCGGAATACCACGACGAACCAGACGGTGCGTCATGCACTTACCGAGCGAAAGTATGCCATCTGCATGTTTGCGTGAAGTGTCCGCGAGCCAGCCTACCGTCCGGTCGATAACACCGCGCGGCTTGATGTACCCCAAGTTCAACGCAACATCGGGATAAATGTCCTGTTCCCAGATGAAGTGCCTGGAACCGCGGAACACCTTCACCGCAGTACCAACCAGGGATACGAGTGGTGGCGTGGTGAGCGAAACCACCATGTCAAACCTTGGCAGGGTAAGTGCACGCACCAGCGCAAACGGGTAAAACGACAAGTAGGAGAGCACTCGGCCGATCTTCCCCCGAACGAACGGCAACCCGCTCACCCGGTGAATCGTTGCGGGCGGAGGTGCAGTAGAAGCAGCCTTGGCATAGCCACCCTTGCTGCAGATGACGTGAACTTCATGACCACGTGCAGCGAGTGTCGTGGTCAAGTCACTCATTTGTTGACTTGTCGCAGCAGAGTCCGGCCAGAAGAATTGATTCAGCAAAACGATTTTCACGCGAGCGTCCTTTCTGGTGTTGCGGTTGTTTCCGCAATCACGCGTTCACGAAGGTACGAGGCAGGATTTCCAGCGTAGATTTGGAAATCTGGAACAACACCGTTCACAACAGAACCTGCGGCAGCGATGGCGCCGCGGCCCAATACTGTTCCCGGTAAAAGCAAAGATCTGGCAGCGGCCCACGATCCGTCCATGCACTCGATCGGCCTGACGATCAGTCCGAAGGCGGGATCGCTCCAGTTGTGATTGCCCGTGCACAAGTAGGCTCCTTGCGACAAGCAAACGTCATTTCCCAACCGAACCTCAGTCAGGTTGTCGATCCAGCAGTCTTCCCCGATCCAGCAATCATTGCCGACGGTGAAAAACCACGGATGTTTTACGCGAACACCAGGCTTGATAACGACACCATCACCGATGGTGGAGCCGAAGGCCCGCAGCAGAAAAACCCGCATTCCGGACCATGGCAACCAGCCTGAGGCGACAAGTGGCTGGCCCAGAAAAAACCACGCCGTCCGCTTCCAAAAAGGACCTGGCCTGTACCAGGAATTGTCGTAAGTTTTGAGTCGTGCTGTCGGACGAGGCGTCATCGCACTACCTCGCTCAACGTGGGTTCGTTATCACCCAAACACCACCGGTAGACCTCGGCAATGCGCTCCGCCACGGAAGACCAGCTGTAGTTCTGCCGAATGAACTCGCGGCCAACCGCCCCAGTCGCAGCGTTCGCCTGCTTGCCTCGGCTAAGGATTTCGATCAGGGCATCGCTGATTGCGCCCGTCGCGGGCTCCATCAACCAACCCGCTCCGATCTGGGGCACCCAAGGCATGTTGCATTGAGGGGTAACCAGAACGGGAACACCAGCTCCCATGGCCTCCAGCACGCTCATGCTCAGACCTTCCGAGTGAGAAGGAAGGACCATGCACTCTGCTGCAGCGATTGCGCTCCATTTGTTCTCTCCAGAAAGCATGCCAGTGAAGGCAATGCTGTCCTGAACGCCTCGTGACGCGGCATCTTCTTGCAGAGCCGCGCCGAAGCCATCTGCGTCCGGTCCCGCAACGACCAGCACCGCATCCGGCGCCTTTGCGACAACGTCGCCCCAGGCGCGAACGAGCAGGTCGATACCTTTCTTCACGTGGAGCCTTGCCAGGAAGAGAACAATGCGCCGGCCGCGCAGCTCCGGATACCTGCTCAGGAACAGCTCCGGCGAGAGTTCGTCTGGAACGGACACACCATTCGGAATGACAACCGCCGGAGTGTTTGTGCCTCCGAAGTCACGACACTGAATCGCCTCGGCCTGCGTCAGGGCGTGCAAGCACCGTGCTTTGCGAACTACGTCGCGCTCAATCAAAGCGGAGTAAATGCGCTTCTTCAGCTTTCCATGATGCAGCGCCCACGGTTCTAACATGCCATGGCACGAGAGCACGTAAGGCTTATGCCATTGCAGGGCGGCGCGGGATGCTGCCGCGGACGTTACATCCCAAAGGCCGTGGATGTGGACGCCGTCGCAATGGCGAACCTCGGTTGCGAAGCGTGTTCGCACCGCGGCGTCACGCAGCCAACCAACCCTGCTGATTGGCCAGAAATGAATGCCGTTTGGATCGAGTCCCGACGGTCGGAACTCTTCTCCAGGTGCGCAGAACGCATCGACGCTCGTATCCACTTCTTGCGCATTTAAAGCATGCACGAGCGAAGGCACTACTGTGCTGATGCCACCGTATTTCGGCTGCATATGTGATAACACCTGCATCCATCGCCCTGTGGACAGTCTGGGAATGGCTTGCATTTGAAGTTCCGGTTCGAGTAGGCCGATCATGGGACCTGCCTCGCTAGATCCAAGCTGCCCATGGCCGAAGTCGTTGCAACGATGCGCGCGACTTCCCTTCCGAATGCTTCCGGGGAGTAGGCCTGAATCACTTGCCGGCTATATGCGCCCATATTCGACCTGGCTTCGGCACCGAGTGCTTCCATGCGTTGCATGCAGGCTGTGAGCTCATCCGCTACGTGTGGATCGAATACAAAGCCGTTCAAGCCTGCGTGCACCAGGTCATGAGCGCACCCGCAGCGATTGGAAACAAGAACGGGAAGACCGCTTGCCATCGCCTCGTTTACCACCAAGCCCCACGGCTCGCGCGTACTCGGCAAAACAAAGCAAGAAGCTGACGCGAAGTAAGGCAACAGCTCTTCTGAGGACTTCAACCCCGTGATGACGACGTCTGACTCGTAACCGGAGTCCTTTGCGAGCTGCTGCAGTACCGTTCTCTCCGGACCGTCTCCTGCCAGCACCAGCGACCACGTCCCTCCCTTGGCGCGGTAAGCCGTCCAGGCCTGCAACAAGCCCTGCACATTCTTTTCCGGCGAAAGGCGGCCAACAAACAGGAAGGCGTCCGGTGTGGTTGCCGAAGCCTTTGATGCTTCCGCGCGCAGGCGGCTTACACCTTCTTCGTACATGCGGTTGTCCACCACATCGTAGAAGCCTGCAATGCGATCTTCGGGAAAACGCAAGCTGCGAAGGTAGGTCACGTGATCCTTGCCGCCAGCGACCGCCCATTGGAATAGGACGCGCAGCAACGCACCTTTCGCCCACTCTTTTGTGGCAACGCGCACGTGGTCATAGCTGGCGCTCTCCGTCATCAACACGCTCGTCCGCCGATGCAGCCTGGCCCACAGCGCCGCCGCGATTGCGGGAAGCGTGTAGTAGCCGGGTACCAACACCGCCTGTGGCTGCAGAGCACTTAGCTTTTTCCAAACTGCCCAGGCGAGCGCCCACTTGTTCGCGCTCTGCCAGTCACCCTCCGGCAGCAGCGTGTCGACAGGCAGGTCCGCGGGTAGCGGCTGACGGAATTTCAGGCCCGCATGGACGCCAACTCCGCCCACCAACTCGATTCCGGCGGTTTGCCCCGCCAGTCCGGGTGCAGATAAAAGACCGCGGAAACGTGCCACATGGTACGCGTACCAATCGATCCAGATCACGGCCAACACACAGGGCTTTTTAGAGGAACGGTTTTCAGGCATGCTGGCGCGCCTCCACGGTTTCTGTATTCCAGGCAAATCGCCGCGCGATACGGCGACGGCTCCTGCGTCTCACTGCGGGCCGCTGTGCCCACTTCCACGCCAGCCAGCAGGGCACACCCAACTCAAGCGTGCGGAAAATCACGGCCTCCATGGTTTGCATGACCAGGTAAATGGAAAGCGCAGCAAGGATGACGTAAATCGAGGTCCAGGGTCCGCCAGCCAGCACGGCCTTCCGCCACACCGCCCCATAGCACCAGCCGAGAACGCCCATGAACGGGATCGCGAACCACCAGACTTCCAACCAAAGATCGGCGATGATGCCTGGAGCGGATCCAGGCGCGCCTTCCCACCCCAGGGTGTCGCCAAAACCTTCGCCGGTTCCGGCGTTGTGCAAGAGCTCCGGCACACCGAAATCCGCGTACTTCGTCGGCCAGACTGCCGTAGGAATGGGCCTGACGAGAAGCTGCGCGAGATACCGCCGCATCCAGAAGTAATGATCCCGGCGCTCCGAACTTAGAACAGTACCGGTGCCGTAAATGAACTCGTTGCCGGTTTGCGGCTTATCGACTATCTCCCCCACGTCTGTCTTCACATCGAAGTCGGACCCGAGATAGATACTTTGCCGGTTCGTTACTAGGAACAGCACAAGCCAACCAAGTAGAAGCCCACTGACCGCGGTGATCAGCACCGGCGGCCGTTTTCCGCGGGCAAAGAACCAGCCCATCATTACAACGACCGTGAAGCCGAAGGTTGGACCGCGCCGTCCCATGAGCACCGCACTGCACATCCAAGGCACGCCGAATGCGGCGATTGCAATCCAGGACGCGAGCTTTGGCCCCTTGGCGGCGAGCACTGTTACCGCAAGCAGAACTCCGACCAGCAGGAGCATGGCGCCATCGCGAACGTAGCCGCTATCGTCATAACCCCCGGCGTACGCCGTGCTGAATGCATTGACGATGCCGCCCACGTTGATGATTGTCACCATCCAGCACGCGAGGCCGACTGTGCCGAGCACAAAGGATGCGAGCAGCAGCCGGTTCATGACGCGCCGGCTGAATGCCAAAGGCTGTCCCGGCCGGAAGCGGCGGACGGAGAGCCCTGGCAGAACGCAGCACGCGACGAACGCGATGACACCCAGGGCATTTAGCAGCTGAACATGGACCAGTTCGCCTTTGTCGAAGAATCGTTCCAGACCGTCTTCCCGCAAAAGCTGAAAAGGCATCCACGCATACACCAGCAGCAGCATGGGAGCCAAATACATGATGGGATGGAAGACATCGCGGCTGCTGTCGAACGCCAGCAACATGCCGCCGATGGCTGCCACGACTACGACGACCAGGAGGAACTCAAACATGGCTTCCTCCCACAACTGAGCCTTTCCCCAGCCCACTCGCGCGAGACCGCAACTTCGCCACCAGTGCTTGCAAGGATTGCTTGGAAGGAAGCCAGCGATACCGCCGCCCAAGCAGAAACAGTGCAGCCGACGTGCCTGCCGCAACCAGCAACATTGCCAGCGTAAGCAGCCCCTCTTTACCCGGATGGCTGGCTCGCAGCAGAGCGAGCGACGCCAGCACCACACTCGCGAGCGCGCCAACGCCGTACACCAGCGCCATACCCTCTGGCAGCTGGTCACGACGATGCAGTGCGGAAAGCACAAGCGTGGAGGACAGCAGATGCGCCGCCAGCAGGATCGCCATACCTTGCCAGGCAGCGCCACCGTGCAGCAGTAACAGCGTGCCGGCCACGGCAACAAAGATTGCCCAGCCAGTGTTGATCGCGCCGGTCGTGCGCACGGAAACAATCGTCAGCCGCGCCGCCGCGGGTGCATTACCCATGTGAACCACAGCAACGGCTAAAGCCATGGCTGCTGTCAGCCCGGCGGCCCGGTATGTTGCTCCATACAGAAGCTGCAGCAGCCAGGGAGCGATTGCCATGCCCGCACAGCCAAGTACCAAAGCGACAGAGAGCGAGGCAAAACTGCACAACGCCATCACTCGGTGCGGCGTTCTCGCATCCGCGTCGTCAGGCGATGCCATTACGGCATAGCTGCCTTCGGTCATCAAACCTGGCGCAATGCCGGCCAGGTTACGCAACTGGCTTGCAATGGCAAAGAAGCTCATCTGCACCAGCGTTGTGTCCGACCGTGCGATGAGCGTTGTCAGCCACCAGCCCGCAAGGTTGGAACCGACCAGACCGGCAAGCTGAACAAAGCCGAAGCCCCAAACCTCGCGCAACATCGGGGCAAACCTGTACCGCTGCACTTCCCTGTCTTTCAGGCGCAGCTTGCTCGCAAAGAGCAGGCACAACAGGACGGCACCACCGGTTACGCAGCCCTGCGCCAGGATCATCCGCGACGGGTTATGCGCGGCAGCCGCCCAGGGCAGGAAGAGCAGCATGCCCCCGCCCACAAACACTGACAGCAGCAGCAATGCCGCGATGCGGCGCTGACCGACAAAGAAGCCACGAGCGCATTCCAGCACGATGATGCCTACCGCTGAAATAGAAGCCCATCGCAGAAGAGAGGTCAGGGAGTCTTTGCCCAGAAGGTGAGCGATCGGACCAGCCCCAAACCACAGGGCCGCTCCAGCCATCAGCGCAGACGCAAGCGAAACCACCGCCAGCACCCTTGCCAGGACCGCATACGATCCTGAGCCGTAGGGGTACTTGCCGGAAAACCGCGTTGCCGTTGCACCAATCCCGCCCGCGGCATACGTGGAAATGTTGTTGGCCGTGGAGATCGCGAGCGAATACGCCCCGAAGACCGGCGCACCGCCCAGGCGTGCCGCAAGGATATTGGCGAGAAACCCGGCACCGCGTTCCAGCATGACGCCGGTCGCCAGTGCAGCCGTGCCACTGACCAGATGGCCCTTCGTCTCAGAAGAAAGGCCGGTCGAGACGACGGGAACAACGGGCGCGCCGCCTTCCAGGTCCAGCGCCGCCGCCTCCGTCGCGATCAAGCTGTCCGCCGGCACTGTCACAAGCGGCACCTCCTCCAACGACACACAAGAACTCATGCCAGCGTCGTCTCCGATGCGGCGTCCTCGGTCTGATAGCGCGTGTACGAAGAGTAGTAGTTGGAGAGGCCTTCCCGCTCCGGAGCAAAGTCGTTCAGCACAGCGCCGACGAGCGGAATGCCGTCGCGGTCCAGCAGATCGCGAGCTGCCTGCGCTTGCTCCAAAGTCGTCGCACCCGCGCGGAAGACCAGAATGCCTCCGTCGCTCCGACCTCCCAAGATCCGGGCGTCCGTCATATGCAGCATCGGTGGCGTGTCGATCAGGATGATGTCGAATTCGCCCTCAACACGGGTCAGCAGCCGCTGCATGTTTTCGGAGTGAAGCAGTTGCACGGTGTCTTCACTGCCCCTGCCGGCGGGGATCATCCACAGATTGGGCGTTGCCGTCTCCTTGACGAAAAACGGCAGTGGCACCTTTTCAAGGTCCAACTCACCGCGCAACAGGTTGCGCAAACCGAAGTCCTCACGAATTCCAAACGAATGATGCAGCCGGGGCTTGCGCATATCTCCGTCGATCAGCAGCACGCGCATGCGCGACCGGCTCAGAGCCACGCCGATGTTCGACACGACGGTCGTCTTGCCTTCGCCATCAGCCGGACTGGTAATTACATAGGTGTGCGACCGCTGCGACATGTCCGCGAGCAGAATGGAGAAACTCGTGCTCCGATAAGCCTCCGCAACGATGGAAAATCGCTCGCCCCACCCTGTCATGGCAAGGGCATGTCCGGGCTTCGTGGAAGGACCCGAGCCGAATCGGCGGGCGGGCCAGCCCTTGGCTTTTGCAAACAACCCGTTGTCTGTCGGGGACACAGCCCGCGGGATGACTCCAAGCTCCTGAATCTCCAGTAACTGCGGAACCTGTCCCGGGGTGCGAAGGATACGTCGCGCCCTGTTAGTGAACAGGAAGAATGCTGCACTGCCAAAACCACCCAGCACCAACCCTGCGATGCCGCTCAACACCGGGCGCGGCGAGATCGGCACGATGGGAAGAGCTGCGGCATCAACCACTCGCATTGTGGACGCCTGCATTGCCGAAGCGAAGCCTGCTTCTTTTGCCCGCTGCAGCATTGTTTGATAAAGCTGCTGTTCCGATTCCACCTCACGCCGCAGCAGGCTGACCTGCGAAGCCTTTTGCAAATCCGTAGACACAGTCGCCAGCTGCGCATCATAGGCAACCTTCAGCAGCTGTTCCCGATGGCGCGCCGCCGATAATTCATTGTTTTGCCGGCCCGAACTGGTCGACTGCGAAGCGGCAAGCCCCTGTTCTGCATCCGCAAGCTGCGCACGCAGACGAATCATCTTCGGGTTTGCCTCTGTCAGGGGAGAGGCACTTAGCTTGCTTTTCAGGTCGGCAATTTGAGTTTGGTACTGCCGATATATGGGGTTGTCCATGACGTTGGGAAGCGTGTCAGCGGTGGCCGTGCGCGCCACATTCGCCTCGGCTTCCTTCTGCATGCGGTCAGCTTGCGCACGCACCAGCTCCGTTTGCAGTTCGCGCAGTCTTTCCTCACCCGTGGATGAGGTGTCCTGGCTCAGCATCAGCCCATTTCCGTCGACAGCGGCCGCCAGCTTCTGCTGTGACTCCGTCGCCTTTGCCTTGATGTCGGCGAGCTGACGTGTTAACCAGACGCTGGTACTTTTCGCCTCATCCGACCGGGTCTCCACGTCCTCATCCTTGTACTCGCGGATCAGGCGGTTGCAAAAGGTCTGCGCCACCGTGGGGTCCCATGACTCACACCGCAACTCCACCAGCAGGGTGACGCCGAGTGGCTTGATCTCGACCCTTCGCGCCGCATCGTCTACGACGGTAGCGTAGGGGATCGCCTCAGAGCCGGGCAGATGCAGCGCACGCATCGTGCGTGAAAGCATGTCCATCTTCTGTACCGTCGCCGGGTGCGGATCACGCAGAAGAGATACCACCGTACGAGCAGAAAGCGTATCGCTCTGGAGCAGTTTGATCTGGGTTTGCTGGGCCGTTTCATTGCTTTCCATGCCGACCCGCGATACCTCACGGATGTTCATGAAGTCGCCGTTGATGCCTTGCACGTTGATCGAGGCGCGCGCGCGGTACAGCGGCCGCGAGGCGATCGTACTCAGAAGCGCCAGAATCAATCCCGCGATGGCGCACAAAAAGATGGTCAGCCGGTGCCGTCGCAGCAAGGACCCGTATTCCGCCAGCACGCTCTCCTGCTCCGGCGCGGCAACAGGCTCCTGAGCCACAACGGGACGAGGCCTGCGCGGTTCTGAAGTGATGACCCTTGAACGTTCGTGTTTTTGTAATTCCATAAAATCCTCGTCGCCGCTCTGCCGTTGTCGTTCCTAGCGGTAAATCGCTGCGGCCGTTGAAACCCCGATGGCCGCTTCGAGGGCACGCTTCGACGAAGCTTTCCACGCGCTGTTGGGAATAAAGAGAATGTCGTTGGCGAAGAGAGGCTGATCCGGTTCCTTGCCGGCCAAAATCCGGCTTGCGTCCACCTTGATCTCCTTCGCAGGAGCGTTTTCCTCAACCTTGCGCAGAATGCGCGCATGGCTTGCGGCTGCATTGGGAGTGAAGCCTTCTGCCAGGGTGACGGCTTGCAACACCGTCATGGATGGGTGTGAGGCCAGGGAGAAGCCGCCTGCCCTGCGTACATTGCCCAGAACGTAAATGACTTCAGCCTTCGGCACGGTGATCACGTCGTCTGGCTGGATCAGAATGTTGTCGCTTGGGCGGCTGCCGGAGGTGAGTGCATTTAAAGAGATGTGAACGATGCTGGACGACCCGCTCTTCTCTGTTTGCAAACCAGCGACGGACAGAGATCCGCGGTCGGTTTGCCGTGTCACCACCACGGTAGCGCCCGCATCCGGTGCGGTTCCGCCGGCAAGCGACAGCACATCCACCAGGTGCTTGGGGCTGGTCATCTGGTACACGCCCGCATGCGTGACAGAGCCAAGGACAGATACGGGACGGCTCTCATATTCAGCGACGTTTACCGTGACCTGTGGATCGGTCACATACTTCGCGAACTTCGTCTGCAGAGCCGCTCGCAGCTGCTCAGGCGTCAGTCCGGCCGCTTGCACAGTTCCCACCAGAGGAAGGTCAATCTGACCAACAGGATCAATGCGGATGGGCCGGTCTGGAAGATTGTCGACGTCAGCGACCATAATCCGGACCTGGTCTCCGGGTCCGAGGCTGTACTCGGCGCTTGGAGCCTCCCGGCGCTGGAGAGTCGCCTGCCCAAAAGCTTCCGCTACACACGACAAGCGCAGCAAAGCAAACAGCAACAGTAGCGCAAAAAACCTTTTCTTGTCCAAATCCAGCATTGCCATATCGCTCTCTGTACGAGGTCACCTGTAGTTTTAGATGGGTCTTGTACTTGAATTGACGGTGATAAACGACAGAACGGGTGCTTAGCTGACGGTAGTAAGCGACAGCGTTTTTCGACTCTCAATAATTCAAGAATTGTGAGCGGCTTGGGCCGTCGCGAGAACCATTGGAGCGCAATGCGAACTGTCTTATGTGTTACACATCTAGGCTGGAGAGGGGGCTGCCATGAGTGAAATGTCGCAGGTGTCGCAGCTTGGCATACCACCTCACGCGATCAAACTGCTTGCGTATGTCCATTTGCGAAACATTCATGGATCAACGGGAGCCGGTAGAACGGCCCGGCAGATTACTGAGCACCTCGCGGACAGGCCTGATATCGAGCTTCGCGTGCTGGCGGACGCGAACGATAAACAACGGGTCCTTCCACTTGTGAAAGAGCCTTGGCAAAAGTTCCGTTATCACACGTTTGCCAGCGACACTTCCAAACAGCAGGCCCGGTGGTTTCTTACCGATCGTCCCGTGGCCGAAACTTACTGGCCTGATGCGGAAGTTGTCTATTGCACGGGCGAGTCCTATGTTCCGGCTAACAAGGCGAAGCTTGTGGTCACGGCCCACGATGCAAGCTACTTTGAAGCAAACGCACATCGGCGAGATATTGCATATTGGAAAACGCGATCTAAGTGGGCATTACTCTTCAAGAAACTGGAGCGGAAGGTAGATATCTTCCACACCGTCTCGCAGTTTTCGGCAGAGCGCCTTGCACATCACTTTCCTGGCATTGCCTCGCGCATACGAACCGTCTACAACGGAGTCACGCCTCATTTCTTCGACCCCGTCAGCGCTGAGGGGAACGCCTACATTCAGCAGCAGCACCTGGCAGACCGCCCATTCGTCCTTATCCCAGGCGGGCTGCACTACCGCAAAAACGCCGAACTCATTCTGGCCGTTGTTCCCTTGCTTCTGAAGCGCTTCCCTGATCTGGTGGTCGCAGTCGTGAACCACACAGACCCTCATTACGCCTCACAGACGAGCAATTTCGGCGAGCGCTTCCGCTTGCTCGGCTTTGTATCCGATGAAGCACTGCATGCGCTGTATGCAACGGCCACCGTGGTCTGGTATCCGTCACGGTATGAGGGGTTCGGCTTGCCCATCGTCGAAGCCATGGCGTGCGGTGGAGCAGTTCTGGGCAGCAACAGTTCCTCCATCCCGGAAATTGCAGGCGATGCCGCCCTGCTTGCCGACCCGGCATCGTCGACCGCACACTTGGCAGCGTTAAGTGGCATGCTGGAAGATGACGTCGCGCGGAAGCGCTATGCAGAAGCTGGCCGCCAGCGGGCGCGCCTTTTCACCTGGGAGCGCTGTGCGTCGGAACTGCACGACCACTTTGCCGCTCTTCTATAAGGTGCCTGCTACGATGCCGAGTCCAGAGGAAGCCATTCACACGAGCGCCACTAGCCGCAATGCATCCCCGGCAGCGGCCCCACCGCTTTCCGCGAACGAACCGACACGAGTCGTCGTTGTGCACGGGGGTGCTCGCGACAATTACCAGCTAGCGCTCGCACTGCAAGAACACGGCATGCTGGAGGCATTCGTGACCGACCTGTTCTGGCCTCAGGACGCGGCCTGGGCCAGACTTCTGGAACGTACCTTGCCGGAACGGGTAAAGACGTTGCTACGCCAGCGCAGCCAGGTTGGCTTGCCGGCGGTCAGAATCCAGCAGACAGCCATGAGCGGTTTTCTCGCCCACATCGCAGATCGTTTATCCGTTCTGCCGTTTTCCACCCGCCGCGCCATCCGCCGCCTTTCGGATGCACGGCTGGGCCAATTCGCCGGCAATCTGGCCCGTCGCACGGGCACTGGCCTGGTCAGCTATAGCTACTACGGGTATCAGGCGTTCCGCGCATATCGCAAGCCCGCCATCCTCTTTCAGCTTCATCCTCATCCAGAGACGATGCGCCACATCCTGCAGCAGGAACTCGCGGAACATCCAGAGTGCGCGGCATCCCTCAATTTGGAATGGGAACTGGCGCTGCCGCCGGCAGACTTTCAACGTCTCGTGGACGAATCACACAGCGCATCGCATTACCTCGTCGCCTCCAGCTTTACGCGGCAAAGCCTGATCGATCACGGCGTGTCCCCGGGCGCAATCGACGTCATTCCATACGGAGTCGATCTCCAGCGGTTCCGGCCGCTTCCTGTCAAGGCGGCTTCTGACGCCACCCTGCAGCTACTCTTCGTCGGCCGCATTAACCAGCGCAAAGGCCTGAGCTACCTTCTTGAAGCGTTGAAGCTGCTGGCAGGAAAAGATGTTCACCTGACAATCTGCGGGCGCGTGGTGGACGATCTGCAAATCTTCGCCCCGTTCGCAAACCAGGTCACGATCCGTCCGTCGGTGAGTGCGGAAGAACTCGTTCTGGCTTATCAAACTGCTGATCTGTTCGTCTTCCCTTCAGTCGGAGAAGGTTTCGGCCAAGTCCTGTTGGAAGCAATTGCGTGCGGCCTGCCCGTCCTGTCGACAACCCACACGGCCGCACCGGACCTGATCGAAGACGGAGTGCAGGGCTTCATCGTGGAGCCTCGCCGGCCCGATCTGCTGGCGGACCGAATCACCTGGGCTTTAACGCATCGCGAGGACCTGGCCGAGATGGGGCGCAACGCGAGACTGCGCGCGGAGCAGTTTCCCTGGACGAAGTTCCGGACCAGGTGCGCTCAGGCGATTCAGAGAGCCCAGCAACTCAGCGCTGGCGCGCCTCTTTACGAGCCCGCGCAGTCTACGCATCCGTAGCAAACAATGCGATTCGCGGTGCTGACCGCGGTTCGCCGCATTGTTGCGCCTCACCTCGTCCTTTTTGGCCGCCAGGCAGGAGCTTGCCAGCTCTTTCACCTCACGCGCGGCGTGGGCGGCAATGTCTTTGCACTTGCAAAGGGCAGACGCGTATAGCGTGACCAGGGCCAAAGCCAAAACGCACTGGACGAAGAGAACACGGTAGCCGTAGAACTCCTGCACAGTGTGCAAGAGCGAGTGCGCGTCGATCATCGATCATTGGCAGCGTTTACCATTGCCCCTGACAGCTAATGGGTGCGCCGCCTCATTGTCAACAGCCCCGCGCCGACCAGGAGAAGACTGCATCCATGAAGACCCCCGCAACGGCCGAGACCCGCACGGCAACGCACACTTCCAGGCGCACCTTTTTGCGGCAATCTGCTCTGGCGGCGTCAGCGGCGGGACTCGTTCGACTCCCTCTTCATGGGCAGGCGATGCAGGTGGACGCCCACATTGAGGTGATGCCTGCCGAAACGATCGGCGTCATCTCTCCAGAAATCTACTCGCACTTTATCGAGCACCTGGGTGGCGTTATCTATGACGGCGTGTGGGTCGGTGAACGATCTAAAATCCGAAACGTCAACGGCATTCGCAAAGACTTCATCGACACCATGCGGGCGGTACAAGCGCCCGTTCTGCGCTGGCCAGGAGGGTGCTTTGCCGATTCATACGATTGGCACGACGGTCTAGGCCCTCGTGATAAGCGGCGTGCACGCGCGGCATTCTGGGACCAGCAGGATTCCAATCAATACGGCCTGCACGAGTTCATGCACACCTGCCGGCTGATTGGCTGCAAACCTTACCTGGCGGCGAACCTACGCGGGCAGCCCGCGAAGGAGCTCATCGAAGAGATCGAGTACTGCAACGCGCCCGCAGGCAACATTCCCTCGAATTCGGCCGCACCCGCTATGCCCGACAGCCTGGCCACCATGCGCGCGGCAAACGGCGACGCCGAGGCCTTCAACGTAGAACTGTGGGGCATTGGCAACGAGAGCTGGGGATGCGGCGGCACCATGACCCCAGAAGAGTATGCCGCGGCATTCCGCCGTTACACCGCGTGGACACCGGATTACGGTAAGCCCATGCGCTTCGTCGCGGTCGGTCCCAACGGCGATGACGTGGATTGGACCACGCGTTTGTTCAAATCCCTCTATGCGAACCCGGAGCGGCGTAAACTGTGGGGCCTTTCCATCCACTACTACACGTCGGGCTCCGCGCAAAAGTTCGCAGCGGGTGACGCGCTGAACTTCTCAGACGACGAATACTACGACCTGCTGACCCGCGGCAGTCTGATGGACAAGGTCGTAACCGACCATTGGCGCGCCATGGGCGACACGCCGGGCCAGCCGAACGTGAAGCTGGTTGTGGATGAGTGGGGTGCGTGGTACGGCAAAGGGACGCAGCTTGGTCCGAACTACAACCTGTCGCAGCAGTCCACAATGCGCGACGCGCTGCTGACAGGCATTACGTTCGACATCTTTCAACGCAACGCTGACAAAGTGGCGGTGGCCGCCGTCGCGCAAAGCGTGAACTGTATCCACTCGCTCATGCTGGCGCAGGAAGATCGCTTCTGCGTCACGCCGACCTTCCACGTCTTCCGCATGTACCTGCCACATCATGGCGCAACGGCAGTACGCACCGAGTTCACGGCATCGTTGATCGACAATCCGCTCGGCGATACGCCGATCCAGGTAGGCGGCAACAGCTACATCGGCCAGTTGGCGCCGGTGAAGACGTTGGCCGGCCTGAGCGGTTCGGCATCGCTCGCCGCCAACGGCAATGGCAAGCTGCTGACGTTGACGGTGGTCAACCCGCATCTGCAGAAACCGATGACCACGGAAATCGCCGTGCGAGGTGCGTCCGTCGCAGCAGCTACGGGAAGCGTGCTGAGATCGCATGACGTCCACGACCATAACGACTTCGCGCATCCGGAAACGGTAAAGACTGCACCCGCCGCAGTAGGCGCTGTCTCCGGCGGCCGCCTCGTCCACACCTTTCCACCAGCCAGCGTGACAACTCTGCAGATCACTCTTGGATAAGTGAGGCCAATCTACTTGGCTGTATCTCGCTACGGCGACTCCTGATCGCTTAGGTCTTGAGGCCGGCTAAGCGTAACCCAGCCGTCACGATGGAGCTGATTCATTAATTCGCCAGCAAGCATGGAAACATCGAAGGCTTCATGCAAGCCGAACTCTTCGCGAAGACACGAAGCGATCCTGTCTAGCTGATTGTCCAGCACGGTCGCGAGAAATGCGGAGATCCGATGCAGCTTTACATTCTGTTCACTGTCGGCACGCGTGGCATAGAAGCACTGCGCTGTTACGGGCTCCTCTTCAGCCGCAGTGGCTTTCAGCAGCGATGCTAAATCGTAATTCAGCTCAACTACGCGGACGTGATCCGCGAGTCGTGGTTCTCCCGACTCTGACACAGTAGGCGATAACTCGCGCGCTAAGATCAGTGTTCTTTCTACGTGCAGCAAAGCTCCCACAACCGGATCGGCCCGCAGTTCTCCAGTACCCATAAAATCGAGGAAGTCGGATCGTGACGCGGCACTTGCGTAGTATCGACGTAAATCTCCTGAACCTTCTAACGCGTAACTCTCTCCCCTCCAGGCCAACCACTGCTTGTGGAAGTGCAGCAACTCTACCCTTTGCGCAATCGCGCAAAGAAGCCAACGGTAGTGTTCCACCGCCATGCTCAAGAACTCGCGAAGATGGAACAGTGTTCGCAAGTCGAGCCCCGGAGCCGGCAGCGTGTAGAAGTTCGGAAAGATTTCCGGATGCATTCGAATCAGATCGGTGTCTTCATCCGCCAGGCGGAGGCCCTGGTGCGACATACTCGAACTGAAATCCGCGAATGTCAGATGATCCCCATATTCGGTGTGAAGTGCCGTCCCGGCAAGCGGTGCAAGCAGATTGAGTTGCGGGTGCGAATCTACGCATCGAGCTGACTTCATATAGATGCGAAGTGTGTCTGCAACATCCGTCCAGTTCTCCTCCGGGAAGCCGACGATCAATGACGCGGTGGTACGAATGCCAAGCCGCTCACAGGTATCCAGCACCCGTTCAGCTTTTGCAGGGTCCAGGTCTTTGTCGATGATGCGTTGCATACGCACCGAACCTGACTCAATGCCGAAGAAGAGGCCGCGGCAACCGCTCGCCGCCATGTGCTGCAGCAGTTCGTCATCCACACAATCCGTTCGAGCGCTGCAATCCCACGTGAACTCCTCCCCAGCGCCGCGCATGACGTCGCAAAAGGCGATCACCCGTTTGCGATCGACAGTGAACATGTCGTGCACCAGTTCGAAATGACGAATTCCATATTGTTCGGAGATCGATCGCATCTCCGCCAGCACACGCTCTGGCGACCGCAAACGGAAACGCCTGCGGAAAAAGTCGTTTGTCGAGCAAAAGGTGCAGGAGAACGGACATCCGCGGCCCAGCTCAATCGAGGCAGACTTGCTGTTTTGAAGGTATTTGCTGAGGTGATACGCCGCCGCAGGCAAAGTGTCGAGATCGTCGATGACCGCAGCGTTTGCAGTTCTCCGCACGTGCGCACCATCGCGGTACGTCAGCCCTGGGACGTCCGAAAATCGGGAGTCACCGAACAACTGGTCAACGAAAACTGGTAACGATTTCTCGACTTCACCGCGCAGAACGAAGTCGACTGCGGGAAATTTCTGCAGGACTGCTTCGTCCACCACCGACGCCTGTGGTCCCCCAAATAAAATGGTCGCGTACGGGCGCAATTGCTTGACTGCAGTTGCCACGCGCAAACTCAGCGGAAACGTGCTGCAGATGGAGCTGAAACCATACACATCTGCATTGGTGCGAACGGCAACTTCCGCTAAGTGATGTGCAAACTCATCAATCCGTCTCTCATCGACACTCGCAGCAAAACGGAGATATTCCGCGTTCACATCCAAGAGGTGTGGCTGGTCACCCCATTGCTCCAGAACCGCGGCCACATTCAAAATGCCAAGCTGCGGTTGTAGCGCGGCCTGCTGCACAGCCCTGCTCAGGATCTCTTCTCGGGCGCGAAACTCCGTGACTGTGGGGGCGGTGAACAAAGCAAAGTGCATGATCGTCAGCTTGCAAAACTTCTGGGTTCGACTGCACTACGGCGCAAAGCCTTCCTGTTCGATCCGAAGATCCAGTGCATAACTAGTCGAGCCCGTGGAACTGCCGGCAGCCGCTGGCTTCATGGCCGCTGCCACGATTGCATGGCCATGCTGGCTCGGGCAAGACTGCACAAACGGCAACTCCTCAATTCTCAGCAACTGCCTTAGCTTTTCCAGAAACTCTCTGCCCTCCGGTGTATTCGGGACCTGTACCTTGAGCGATGGCTGAGACTTGACTGTGGGCTTAAATATTTTCTCATTGTCCGACATACAAGTGCGACTCCTTTCCATATCTGGTTGGCGCAAAACCTAGTCGATGAGCTAGTGCCATAAATTACTCCCTCACGCTTCTCCCGACCTGTTATATCCCACCGCAATTGTGAGCGAAACTAAAATCTCACCAAATCGCCGAAGTATTCAGGGCTTACTTCGCAGCTCGCCCACTTGAATCGTGGAACTCTGCTCCCCCAAATTCAGAAACAGTGAATCTTGATCTACAGATAAATTCAGCGCACGCGGCAGCACGTCATCAATCGAAGCGCGTTGATGGTGGAAATGAGCAAGGGCGAACGGTTCGCCGAATACCCTCTTCTTCTCGTCGAACCGGCGAAGGTACAGACACATGAACCCGTCGCGGTTGGAAACATAGAGCAGGTTTCTGCCTTTGTTGAACCATCGCGGCCGCATGGGATTGCCTCGGTCTTCCACCACCGAAGTTTCAGGCCCTTCTGGCTGTGCCGTGGCGCGGTTTAGGTTCAGCACGGTGATTTGCTTGCGCGTACCGGCAGTCTTGATCAACACAAGGCCGTTCACGTCAGAAGACCAGCAGGCGTCGCCAAGCACAGCGGTAGCATCCGTTAAAATCGCCCGCCGCTGCTGAGTTTCGATATCGAACAGAGCAAGCGTGTGAGCGCCATCGCGAAACAGAAACGCAGGCCTGTCGCCAAACCAGCCGAACGGCTCTGTGCAGTTCTGGCAGATGCGCCCCATGGGTCCGCCCACACGTCCCGCGTAAATCGCTGCAGATCCATCCGGAGCCGCTTGCTGATAAGCCAGCCATTTACCGGTGCGGTCAATAATGGGCGACTGCACCGGCGTCCCCTGATTCACGACCACTGACTCCTGTCCGCTTGCCATGTCGTGTAGAACGATCGTGCGGCGAAGACCGCGTCCTCGCGCGAATACAAGATAGCTCCCACCTGCTGAAATGAATGGCGTGCTGTCGACCTCTGGGTCAGCAGTCACCTTTTCCAGCACCGGTTTTGCACCCTCGCCCAAGCCACGCATTTGCCAGACATGCAGCGCGCCGGAGGTCTTTGTAAACGCGACACGCTTCCCAGCAATTGAAGGTTCCAGTTCACCCGCGTCACTCTGGACCAGCCAATGCGGAACACCGAGACTCGGTGAAGTGTTGGCCGGTATCGTCACAGCAGCCAGGTTGAGCCTGCCCTCTGGCGCGATCGCGCTGAACACAACCTGGTCATCCGTCCACTCGACAGAGGCGAGCCTGCCGGGTGAAAAGCCTCGCGACCGCAGCGCACCAAAGGCGTGTGTTGCTGTGAATGAATCGCCCTGCGGGGTTCCAATCCACCAATCGAAACAGTCGGGTACCAGGCCGGGCAAGGAACAACCCGTCAGCATGACATGACGGCCGTCGTCGCTCCACACGGGGTATCGTGCGTCTGCGAAGGACGTGGCGATCTGCTCAGGCGCTCCCCGCTCCAGATCGATGCGAAACGCTTTTCCGGCGGACATGTTGGAATCTGGTTCGCCCGTCCAATACAGCAGGGTCTTGCCGTCGGGTGAGATTTTCGGATCACGCCCGCTCTTCACCAGCAGCTTGGGCTCTTCCGGCACTTGTGTGTACGAGATATAGATACCGCCACCTGCGCGTTCCGACCGAAAGGCAACAAGCTTGCCGTCAGGAGAAAGACTTGGAGCCGTGTCACGCGATCCGTCATGCGTGATGCGGGTGAGCCTTCCGGACGGCAGCTGTTGAACAAAGATGTCGAGGTTGCCTGGCTCGGCGCGGTCTGAGGAGTATGCGACCAGACTGCCGTCCTGGGATAATGACGGACTCTCCGATTTGTCCACGTCTGGCGTGATCTGGGTTGAGTTACAGATGACGCAAACCGGCAGTGCCGCAGCTTGTGGTCGCCGCAGCATCGGCCAGGTCATGCTCATCGCAGCTACTAAGGTTGCAGCAATCGTCCAGCTCAAACGCTTCCTGCCGGATTCGGGCAACAGAGCGGCGCGGACCGCCGCCATGTCGCGGAATCGCTGGCTGACCTGCTCACGGGTGCAGCGGTGGATCACCTTGGACCAACTAGTCGGATAGCCGATCTGCCTGGGCCCATGACGGTCATCGGCACGCTCCTGCGGCAGCAGGCCCGTCATCATCTCGCAGAGCACCACGCCAAAGGCGTATTGGTCAGCTGCGGGCCCGACGTTTTCACCACGTCTCTGCTCAGGCGCCATGTAGCCTGGAGTTCCCGTCGCGACCATGTCTCCCGGAGTGCTGCCTTCCACGTTGCGAATGGCAAGACCGAAGTCGGTGATGACTGCGCGAACCAGCGCTCCGTCGGACTCGATCAACATGACGTTACTCGACTTCAGGTCGCGATGGACCAGCCCGCGCGCGTGAGCCGCTTCAAGGCCTGCAAGCATCTGGTCCGCGATCCGCAACGCGAGCTTCGCAGGCAGGTTTCCTCGGCTGCAGATGTAATCCAGCAGTGTGGTTCCCGGAATCAGCTCCATGCTTAGGAACCACACAGGCCCGCCCACGCCTGTTGCATCGCAGAACAGCTCATGCACACGGCAGATGTTCGGGTGCGACACCTCACGCGCGTGGCGAACTTCCTGTTTGAATCGCTGGATGACGGCAGTGTGTGCAGAGATGGAAGGCAGGATCGTTTTCAATGCGACCGCTTGATTGAGTTCCGAGTCCCATGCTTCGTACACTTCGCCCATGCCACCGCGGTTGATGAAGGAGCGGATCTGAAAACGGTTTGCCAGAACCGTTCCGGATTCCAAAGCTGGTCTTTCCGGCGCCCGCGGCGCAGGCGGAGCGCATAAAAGCGCTGGCCCTCGCTCAAGAAAGTCTTCGGAGGTCTGGTAGGCATGCAGCAGTTTCGAAACTTCCGCTTCCAGCGTCGGATCGCTCCCGCAGAGAGCATGCAGCAGCTTCGGCCGTTCGTCCGGCGGCTTCTCCAGCAGCTCATCCAGCGTGGCCTTGATCCGTTCCCAGTGTTCCGGGTTCATGAACTGCTCTGCGCGCCACCAAGTTCTCGGTAGAGCCAGGCCTTTGCCGCCCCCCAGTCTCGCTTCGCCGTCCGCACGGAGATAGTGAGTGCCTCGGCAATCTCCTCAAACGAAAGACCACCGAAGAAATGCATCTCCACCACGTCTGACGAACGCTTGTCAAAGGCCGCTAGCCGTTCAAGCGCCTCGTGAAGATCCAGCACTTCGACCGGCTGCTCGGCGATTTGGAGCCGCGAGTTCAGATCCGCCTGCTGGTGCCCGCCCGGGCGCTTTTGCGCCTTTGCCGCGCGTGCGTGATCTACCAGAACGCGCCGCATCGTATTCGCTGCCAAGGCGAGGAAGTGCGCCTTGTTTTGCCAATCGACCTTGTCCGTTTTGAGTAACTGGAGATAGGCCTCGTGCACTAAGACCGTCGGTTGCAAGGTATGCCCCTGCCGCTCCGCATACATGGCGCGGTTTGCCATTTGGTGCAGCTCACGATAGAGCATCGGAATCAGGTCAGCTGCGGCTTGCTCGTCTCCTGCGCGGACCTGCTGCAGCAACTGGGTGACCGCGTGCTGCTTCGGATGCAACGGCGTACTTTGCGTCGACGAAACCAAAAGGCGCACCTCTGACTTACGCAACAGTCTAGCTCTGGAAAGTCAGAGAACGCTGCTGGTTTGCAGCAAATTATTTCTCTTTGCATCCTGGCACGTTTCCAGCATTGCTTGCGCCTTAAGGGATAAGAGCTGAAACAGCTTTACACCAAAGGAAACTATGATCACCTCTCTTCTCCCCCGTCTGTGCAGCCAACGTCCTGCGTTCCGCCTTGGTTCTCTCCTACTCAAAGTGCTGCTGTTCCTGCCGTTGCCGGCCTTGGGCCAAACCAGGGCCGTCTCCACAGCAAGCATCCCCTTCTCCTTCACTATCAACGGACAACAGATGCCGGCAGGTGACTACGTCCTTTACCGCGTGACTCAAAACATCTACTCGCTGCGTTCTCGTGATTGGTCGTTCGGGGCGTCAGCAATGGTCTACACCGATGCAGCCGCAAAGATGCCTGAATCGAGCAAGCTCGTCTTCCGTAATTACGGAAGCACTTACCTGCTGGATAGCTTCTGGACAGCCGGGTCGAGCCAAGGCCTGCGGTTTACAAGGAGCAAGGCTGAGATGTCGGCGATTGCTCTGCAAACAAACGCGGCGACGACCAGCGTGTTGCTCGCTTCGGCCAACAGCCTCGCTTTGAAACACTGATCTGCCTTTCTCCAAGAAGTCGGCCCGGCCTGAAATGCGGGCCGGCTTTTTGGCGTGCTTTCTACCTTGGCCCCCTCCCCCTTCGAATTTGGTAAGTTCCTGCTGGGAAAAGGTTTAGCTCGAGTGACCGATGTAAGTTCCTCAATCCCTTAGGTTTCGGCGTAAGTTCCTGCTTTTGCGGAGTTTAGGCGCAATTGCACGAGAATCAGTGCACCCACTTTGTTTGTGAGGCGAGTGTAAAAGGTTCATCGGGAGCAAGCTAGTGGGACGGTGCCGGTGTGGTTGCCATGACGAACTCGAGTTTGCCGCCGTTCACGATTTCGGAGTGCAGGAGATACCAGCGGTTGAGCGGCTTGCCGTTGAGCCGGATCGACCGGACGTAGATGGCGCCGGCTTCGGCGCCTGTGGCGGTGATGTGGAAAGCCTTGCCGCCGGGCAGGTTGATCGTCATACGGTCAAAGTGCGGCGTGCCGATTTCGTAGCGTGGCGTGCCGGGCGTGACGGGGTAGAAGCCGAGCGACGATAGGATGTACCACGCGGACATCTGGCCCGCGTCGTCGTTGCCGGTGTAGCCGCCGGGACCGTCCTGATAATTTGCGAGCAGAGCGTCATGCACGCGGCGCTGCGTTTTCTCAGGGGCACCGGCGAAGTCGTACAGGTACGCGATGTGGTGGCTGGGTTCGTTGCCGTGGTTGTAATAGCCGCCATCGAAGAGGCCGTCGAGTCGCTTGACGAAGGCCGCGTTGCCGCCTTCGAGCGCGATCAGTCCGGGTACATCCTGCGGAACGAAGAAGGTGTACTGGTAGGGCAGGCCTTCGGTGATGTAGTGGTAGGGTTTGGTGGGGTCAAAGGGTGAGTCCCACGTGCCGTCGCGATGGCGGCCGCGCGCAAAGCGTGTCTCTGGGTCGATGACGTTGCGCCAATCGCCGGAGCGCTTTGCAAACACAGCTGCGTCTCCGGTATGGCCCAAGGCCTGTGCGAACTCACTTACTGTGAAGGCGTCATACGCATATTCCAGCGTGCGCGACACCTGCTCGCCCTGGTGAAAGGCGTCGGTCACAGGGTTTTCCAGCGGGATGTAGCCCAGCGAATCGTAGTCGCCCAACGCACGACGGCCTTTGCCCAGAACGTATTGATCGTGCGGCGGCGTGACGGTTGCGTTCCGCTTGACGAGCTGCCATGCCAGATCCACATCGAAGCCGCGAATTCCTTTCACATACGCGTCCGCGACGATGGCGGCAACATGGTCGCCGATCATCTCGGAGGTGTAGCTGTTCCAGGCGGGAAAGATTGGAAAGAAGCCTCCCTGCTCGCCTTTCACAACCAGCGACTGGACCATGTCGGCATCGCGCTGCGGGTCGATGATGGTGTAGAGCGGATGCACGCCGCGAAAGGTATCCCATACCGAAAAGTCGTCGTAATAGGTCCAGCCCGTCGCGTGCTCGATGTGTTTGCCGTCCGCGAAACGAGGGTAGGTTCCGCTCACATCGCTTTCCGTCCGGGGCACGATGCTGGCGTGATACATAGCGGTGTAAAAGATGGTGCGATTCGCGTCGGACCCCTGCACCTGAATGCGGGCAAGCTGCCGTTCCCAGGCGGCCTTTGCCTGCTGTGCCACCTGATCGAAGCTCCAACCAGGAATCTCGGATTGCAGGTTGCGGCGAGCTTCGCCGATGCTGACGAACGAGGTGCCGACGCGCACACGGACGATGTGATCCCGGGGTAGGTCGACGGTGACGTACGCGCCCACGGGCGTGTTACCACCCATCCACGTGCTGCGTGGCCCTACCGATCTGTCCGGGCCCACGCTGAAGGTTCCAAACGTGCGCACGGGAGCGTCGATTTGCAACACCGCATAGCCCGAGAAACCCGCCGGCAGGCCGTTACCATTATAGACGCGGAATACGGGATTGTTGCCGGTGATCTCACCATGTGCGGCGTCCACATCCACCCTGTTTTCGCCCAGTCGCAGGTTGGATTGCAGCAGGATGGTCGCGGTCGTTGCATCCGCCGGGTAGCGGAACTGCATCATGCCGCAACGCAACGTGCCGGTCAGATCCGCATGGATACCGCTGTCTTGCAGGTCAACACTGTAGCGGTACGCGGTGGCATGCTCGGCCGCGTGCGAAAAGGTGGAGGCGCGTTCCTCGGGCTGCAGCCTGACCGCATCACGCAAAGGCATGACGGTGAAGCTGCCGTAGTCCTGCGTACACGAACCACTGATGAAGTGGCTGCCGCGGAAGCCCTGGATCTTTGTGTCTTTGTAGTAATAGGGCGTGATGCACTTGGGTTCGCCCGAGCGGGTCTGCGGCGTCCAGTCACTCATGGCAAAGGGTACGCCCGCAATGGGGAAGGTCTGGCCGTCGTTTGCCGTGCCGACTAGCGAATGGATCAGGTCGACCGGCGCGGTTTGCTGCGCGCCCGCGATGCCGGCCCAAACCAGCGTGAGCGCGTAAATCAGGCACCTGTTCCAAGATTGCATCTGGCCCATTCCGTATCCCGTAGTAAAGAGCAAAGCAGTCCTTTTCGCCGATCAGTGACGCATCGCTCTGCGGCTGTGATTAGAAGTGAAAAGGTTTTGGGCCGGCAATCCAGATTGCAGCACCGCAGGCGCCATTCGGTGATGCCGCAGGGCATGCGTTCGCAAGAAAAATGGTCTGCGAACGCATGCGACGCAGTCATCGTGTTGCGCTGATTGCCGCAGTTTGTGTTGCCTGGTTCGCGCTGCCCGGTGTCGGCAGGTTGATGCCCATTTGTGTTCCCGCAGCATGCGGCTTGCTCAAAGCGGTGGCGAGCGTGAGGCCGGTGCCGGATACCCGGATACCGGCACTGTGCGCCTGTTTGAGCGGAGCTGCGAGGACGATTGCAAATCCTTCAAATCTCCGGATTGAAGCTACTTTGGCTGTCTCCGCGTCAGGCCCGCTGCCAACCGTGATCGTCTGCCCATCCTGGAAGCCGAACGGCATCGCGACAGGGATGGAGGTTGCGCTGGCAGGCACATCTTTGCTCGCGGTCGTTGCCCCGCCTGTGCCGACGCTGGCAATCGTCCCGCGCTCAGCTTCGGCACCCGCGCCGACGAGCACCGTGTCGCCTGCGTGGAATCCATTCACGCTGGCGACCTTGAGTGTTGTATCGCCCGCGTTGGATGCGAAGGGCAACACGGTCGCGGGTGTCGGGGCGAAGTCCGCACAGTTGCTGTCGGTGTCTGCGCCATCTGGATAGCGGCTGGCGCTTCGATTGGTCGCCGCAGTGCCGTTGCCGATTGCAAAGGCTGGACCGGGATCTGGCGATGGAACGAAGCAGCCCTCTTCGCGTTCGCCCGATTCAGCCTGGTAGCCCTTGGCTGCCCAGGGATCGGCCAAGCCACCATAGTTCAGGCTGTCTGCCACGACTCCGGAGGCGTTCCGCAGAACGAAGCTACCCTGACGCAACGGAATCATGCGGCCGAACAGGATGTACCGGGTCGTGAGTTCGGGACCGCCAAACCATTGATCCGGCTTCGGGTCTCCCTGGTAGCCCGCGGTGGTCACCTTTGCATCGCGAACGGCCGCGTTGATCGCATGGCGGTTGGTAAGCGGCTTGTCCAGGGTGATGCCGGAGCCAAGCGCCTGGACGGGCTCGTCGCTGATGTGGACGAACTTGGTCGCGGGCGAGAAGGAGATGCCCGTGCCGCGGTCGCTGAAGGGCAGGTTCGCCGCGTGGGCGAAGCGAAGTGGCGCTGCGATCGTAAGGCCGGTCCCGGGAGACACGACCCACTCATCGCGGCCATGTTTGGCCGAGAGCGCCGGGGCAAAGGTGATCTCCGCACCGTCTCTGCCCTCCCGCTGCACCGCGCTCACGGTGACCACTTCCTGAGTCGCGGGGGTACCGACAGTAATTTTGTTGCCCGCGGTGAGGCCGTCCGCGCGGCGAACGCGGATTTGAGTGGCACCGGCGCTGACATCTTCTGTGAGGTTCGTCTGGTTCGCTTTGGTGCCAACGCCTGTGACGGTCACGGTCTCAATGCCGTGGCCGGGGCTATCGATGTCCAAGCGGATTTTGTCACCGGTAGAGATGTTTTCCACATCGGTGACTTGCAGGTTGGTGACGCCCGCAGACGCGTCGACTGCAAGGTAGGCTTGCGTGCCCGGCTTGCCGACGGCGGTGACCGTGGCCGTCTCGTACTGCTCTATGCCGCGAGCGGCAAACGGCACCACGGAACCATACCCAAGCGCGATTTTCTCGCCTACCTTGAAGCCTGCAGAGCTTTGGACCGGAACATTTGTGGATCCCGGCAGAAGCGAGATGGGACCGTCGGGCAGAGGCTGCCACAGGGTGGTGTGAACGCTGGCCGCGGTTCCCACGGACGCGACTTTGCGGCTCTCCACGTCCTTGCCGGTGCCAATCTCCAACGTGTCCCCGGCTGAGATTCCCTTCACGTCGCGAACGCTCAGGGTGGCGTCCCCGGCTTGTGCCGGTATAGCGAGCCCGGAGTTGGACAAGCCGAGCAGGTAGAAGGCTTTCGGTTGTAGCTTGGTCCCGGCAGGGATCTGCACGGACGAAAAGATTGTTTGTTGCGCCGGCCGGCCTGTCAGGCTCCAGTTGGAAAGGTCCACTTCGGTCGTGCCGGCGTTGTAAAGCTCAACAAAGGAGTCGGTTGCATTGCCGGCTGCGTTAGAGCTGATGCGGAATTCATTGATGCGCACCGGTGCGGCACTTCGCACCTTCTGTGCCATGGTGCCGGTTTGCTTCGCGCCGTTCGCCGCAGCTGTCCAAGTGGCATTGGCAACCAGGTCGCCGTTGAAGGGCTTGGACCCGGCAGTCACGGTGAAGGTCGCACTGACGCTGGCGCCGGGCGCAATCGCGTCAGGAAACATCTGGGCTGGCCTGGTGGTGCCCTGAACGACAGCGGTCCACTGCTTCGGAAGATCGAGCGCCAGGGAAAGTCCCTTCACGGGCGCGCCGGTGGTGTTGGTGAAGGTGATGGTGGTGTCCTTGGCGGCGCCAGGAGAGAACGTCTGAACGCCGGTAGGGTTGTGCGCCGAGGCCGGTTTGATGGTGAGGCGCGGCACGTCGTACCCCGCGGCGACCACGTTTGCCTGAACCTGTTGATCGGTGGCATCGGTTGGAAAGGTGCCCGATGCGGTTACAGCACCCTCATAGAACGTGCCCTGTGAGCTATTGCTGTTGTCGCCGCCATTGCCGAGCAGAATGGCCCCCTGCTTCCGCATGGGGTCGTAGGTGGAGTTGACCCGTTGGCCGTCGAACATGACGGTAAGAGGGCCGCGTTGGGCATCGCCGCCCAGCGCTGCCCATCGGTGCGGTTCGCCTTTCGCCATGGCGGTGACGAAGCGCCAGTGGATGTCCGGCAGGTGGGCGCACAGCCTGGAGCCGTCCGTGTTCACGCATCCGACCAGGTTGTTCTCCTGGTCGGTTTCGATCCAGGGACCCGGAGGATTGCCGTGGATCCAGCCCGTGGTGTCGCCGAAATATGCGGTCTCCATGGTGCCGTTGTCGTCGTCACGGCTGTCGATCTCGGCATTGCCGTAATCGAAACAGCACCCACCGTTGAAGTGGTGTCCGTTAATGACCCAGTACTGACCCTCGGCCTGGTCGTCGACGGCCGTGCCCTTGGGGTCGTCGATGCGAAGGCCGGTGCCCGGCTCGATGAAAACGCCATATACCTTGTGGCCCATGATTGTGACGGGAGCCATGTCCGCCACCGGCAGATTGTTCAACCCACCCATCGCGGGGCCGCTGAAGCCGCCGCGCGGCGCCTGCGACAGGTCATTGTGTTTCGGGGACTGGTCGTAGATTTTGCTGATCCAGCAGTAGGTGTTCGCGCAAAAGGCGTCCTGTGCCGCTGCATCGGCATAGCCGCCCGCATCGTGGGCAGGCGAGGCTCCCGCTTGGACGACTTTGATGTCCAGCGTCTTGCCGTCGGACTGACGCAGAACCTGGTAGAGCGGCCCGTTGTAGGACTGATACAAAGCGCGCGTGGTGCTGTGGGCGCCGACGCAGGGATCGCCGGCCGCGGCATAGATGTCGCACGGCCCCTGCGGCCGGGCCAGAGATGCCGTGGCATTCTTCTGCCCGATCTGGGCCAGCGCCGTTACAACGCTCACCAACGTGAGTACGATGGCAACTCCCGTAGTTCTTCCAAGCCGCATGGGATTCGATCTCCTATGAAGTGGCCGCCTTCCTTTGGCACGGAAGAGAGTCCATCTCGAACACTCACTGTATCCGCTGTCAGGAACCTGTGTCACGGCGGCGGTTCCCGAAGGATGCGCGAGACTCGCTGCAGCATGCTGGATTCGGCGAGAAAAGCCTGTGCTCGGAGCAGAGAAGAAGGCATGCATTTCCGAACAGCTTCACATGCAGCCAGGCATGAGTGTCAGCGAAGGAGTCCTGAGTTCAAGGTGATCTTCACTTCATCATGAACTGTGGTCCTACGCTGCTGTGCACTGCAGCTTTGTTTGCTCGCGCCGCGTCACGTTGCGAGCTCATGATGAGGTCGAGATCTTTGCGAGCGCCCTTCAGATAAGTAGAGTCAGCGCTGTCATGGCTGCGAAAGAAGTCGTAACCCTGGCGGGTTTCCGGTTCGGCTTCAGCGAACCTGCCTTCGCGCAGGAGGATGCGACCGAGCCTGACGTGCACGGCGGCAAGATTGGGATGTTCGGGAGGCAGCGTCCGCTGATACACGGTTAAAGCGCGCCGAGCCATGCTCTCAGCACGGGAATAGTCTTTTCGAAAGAGGTAGACGCCAGCCAAGTTGGAGTAAGACATCCCGACGAACTGGTGGTTGTCGCCGTAAACAGTTCGCCAGATGGCCAGTGCTTCTTGAAAATCGGCTTCCGCTTCATCCTCGTGGTCGTGGTTGTCGGCGAGGATGCCCAACTGATTGAGGATGAGCGCCACGGCGGCGTGCCGATGCCCATAGGTGTGCTCCTGGATAGCGAGGGCGTGCTCCAGCGCAATCTTTGCGTCGCCCTCCCGATTGGTAAGGGCGAACACTTGCGACAGCCCGACGTAGTCCTCTGCAGCGCGCGGATTGTCCGGACCGTACCAACGCTGGTCGATGGCGAGACTGCGGCTGAGTTCAACTTCAGCATCGGCGAAGTGGCCCTGGTCCTTTGCGATGTTGCCCAGCGTGTTGTTGACGTGCGCCACTGAGGGATGATTTTCTCCGACAGTGCGGTGATAGATCGCGAGTGCCTGCTGATCAAGCTCTATGGCTTTTGTAAATTCAGCCATGTAAAACTGCGTGTCTGCGAGAAGGGAAAGATTGTCGGCGAACTGCTGCGTGCCAGCCAGGCCGGAATGGTGCTCCGCGGCGATTGCACGCTCCAGCACCGCACGGCTTTCCCTGTAATTGCCTTGGATTGCAAGCGCGTCACCAAGAGCGCCTAAGGCGCGTGCAGCCTCTGGCGTGATGGTTTTGCGATCTGCCGTAAGCGCGACAGCGTTACGCAGCAGAGCTTCTGCTTCGATCATACGGCGCTGATCAAGGCGAAGCAGGCCGAGATCAACGAGGCTTTCGATGTACAAGGTGTGGCTGTCGGCGTCCGCATGGTTCTGTACGTTTGGGCTGCGCTCCGCAAGCGCGCGGCGCAGGAGAGTGTCAGCGCGGTTCAGATTACCGAGGTGCTGCCAAGTGCGGCCCAAGGTGGCGAACATGGCGGCCTGCAACTCCGCATCGTCGTGCATGCCATCTGCGGCGAGTTCACCTCGCTGCAGAAGCATGGCGGTAGTGACCTCGGCGGAAGGGCCTTGGTCGGGCGTGCCGCCGTCAAACAGGTCGAGGGTGAAGCGCTGGAGACGGGCCATGCGGCTGAGTTGGCGGAGTGCGAGATCGCGGGAGCGTGTAACCCGCACGGCAGCGACGACGACCGTGATGGCAAGCAGAATCGTCGCAACAGCGGCCACGGAAAGCGGAAGATGGTTGCGCCGGACAAACTTGCCCATTGCGTAGAAAACGCCGGGAGGGCGGGCTGCGAGGGTGCGGCCACTTTCAAATGCCTCAATGTCCCGGAGAAAGGCGTCCGCGGAGCTGTACCGGCGTGCCGGTTCCGGCTGCAGGGCGTGATCACAAATGGCATCCAGGTCTGACCACTGCGCGCGCGTGAACTGCAGCCGGTTGGAGGAGGCGAGACGGGCGACACGCGACGGTCTGTCGGCGAAGCCTTCGGCATTGAGACGTGGGAGTTCACCGGTGAGGAGTTCGTACAAGAGCACGCCGAGGCTGTAAATGTCGGTGAATAGGCCAATGGGCGCGGCTGTTCGCTGCTCGGGCGCGGCATAGCCGGGAGTGAGGGGGATCAGTCCATCCACGGTGCGGCCGTCGAAGGCCGTCTCCGCCAAGTCCTTTACGATACCGAAGTCAAGCAGCTTTACCTCGCCCGCAGGAGTGACCAGGATGTTAGACGGCTTGAGGTCGCGATGCACCAGAGCATGGCGGTGGGCGCAGGCAACCGCGCCGGTCACCTGCCGGATAAGCGCAAGAATTTGTGGCAGGTTGGCGTGGTGTTCGCGTGCCCAGGCGGTAAGCGGCAAGCCATCTACATATTCCATGACAAACCAGGGTGTGTCGCCGTGCAGGGAACCAGCGTCATGAATCTGTGCGATGTTGGGATGGTTGAGGCGGGCAAGGGTCCGCTGCTCCAGCCGAAAGCGGTCGCGGCGCATGGGCGACATCCAAGCGTCGCGCAACAGCTTGATGGCGACCTGGCCGCCAAGATGAAGGCGCTCGGCACGGTACACCACGCCCATGCCGCCCTCACCCAGCACGCTCAGAAGGCGGTAGGGACCGATCTGAGTTTCCACGAGCGCACCGACAAAGTCGTGGTGCAGAGCGGCTTCGGCAAGGCTGGTCAGCGAGGCGTCAAGAACAGAGGTCTCGCCGTCGGCGCGAAGGAGGTTGGCGACGGTTTCGGCGAGGGCGGGATCTTCAGCGTGCAGCGCGTCCAGGGCTACCTGCCGGGCGTCCCGGTGCAACGTGAATAGCTGTTCCAAGGCGCACTGGGCGCGTTCCCACTCGTCAGGCAGCATGGCCGAGACCTCTTACACCCCCCTGACTGTTGTCAGCTTCCCCAGCATCGCCAGGTTTAGCCGTGAGGTGGAGTTCCCTGCGGATTTCAAGCTCGAGCCAAGCCCGGGCCATGCGCCAGTCGCGCTGTGCCGTTTCCACGGAGATGTCGAGGAGCTCCGAACACTCCGCAAAGGTAAGGCCGCCAAAATAGCGAGCCTCGACCACTTTGGCCTGTCGGAGATGGAGTTGTTCAAGGCGGTCCAGCGCAGCATGCAGCGCCTGGAACTCGCGGTCGTCCACCACCGTGCCGGGACCGAGCGCAGTGTCAAAGGTGACGTGTGTGATGCCACCACCGTGCATGGCCGCGGCGCGATGCCGAACGGCGTCCACGAGAATTTGGCGCATGGCGCGGGCGGCCAGGTTCTGGAAGTGGATGCGTGAGAGCGAAGCCAGCGCAGGCGCCTTGGAAAGCTTCACCCATGCTTCGTGAACGAGTGTGGTGGGTGAGACATTTGCATCGCGGTCGCGGCGGAGCACGTTTCGGGCGAGCCGGCGCAACTCCTCATAAATGAGGCTGAAAAGGTCGTCCAGCTCCTTCCTGGAGAGAGGCGGCGGCATGACCGGAGTCCTTGCTGAAAAAAATTCTGCTCTTCGCGAAAAGTTTGTGACGGTTTTCGGCGGGTAATTTCGCAAATAGATAGTGAAGCGGAACGAGTGAATGGTAGCACCGGGCCGCACTGTCTCCAATCCTTTCTGCTTTCGGTTCGGGAAGCGACGCTTGGAAAAACGTGTTCAGGAGGAGCGACATGGCGCTTATGTTTTGTCCGGCATGCGGTAAGGAAGTCTCGGACACTGCGCCCACGTGTCCGCACTGCGGACACGTGGTGCGCGACGGCGGCTCGCGACTTGGGCGCGCGGTGAAGTGGCTGCTGATCTTTGGAGGCGGCGCGGCGCTCTGCTTTGCGGTACTGGCCCTTATCGGCAGCGAAACTTCGTCGAAGCCGCCGCTTGTCGGTGACAGCGGTAGCGCTGTTGTCAAGATTCAGGATCCACCTCCTCCGCCTCCTGCCGCGAAGTTTGTGGTGCTGGAGCATTCGCAACGCGACGATGAATGCACCGAAGTGGGTGACTACTGCATTCGGGTGCACTGCACGTTTTATAACGACGGCAACGCTGCGGGGCTGAGATCCATTGGCGCACAACTTCTGGACGGCACCGAATCGGTGGCGATACGAGAGTCATCGCTGACGCTGCTGCCAGCAGGGCGACAGCAGCTGTACTTCGATTTCAAGGAAGCCGAACTGGATGGCAATCATCGGTACCATTCCCAATGCGTCGCCGCGGATGAGCCGTAAGGAATGCTTTTGCTTCTAGGCGGGCACTGTCGTCTGGACTGCTGTGATCCCAAATCGAAATCAACATTGCAAGTGAGGCTTCTTCCATGACGCTCTTCTTTAGCAGACATTTGATCGCCACCCGACCACGACGCGCGGTAGTTTTTCTGGCCGCTTGCGCGGGCCTGCAGTTGGTTGCAGCGGCCGGCGCGGCGGCCCCGCCGAGGATTCCTGCAGGCACGTCTGTAAGCGTGCGGACAGTCGAGGCGATCGACTCGAAGCAGGCGGAAGCGGGTCAGAGCTACCGCTGCACGGTGGAATCACCCGTGGTGGTGGATGGGCAGCCGTTGGTATCGAGAGGCGCGGACTGCGTGCTGCGAATTGCCGAAACCAAGGAGGCCGGCAGGCTGACCGGCAATGCGGAACTGAAGCTTGAATTGGTCGCCGTTCGCGAAGGCAAAGAGCTGGTCGACGTGTCGTCAGACCCGGCAGCAGTGGCGGGCTCAGGCAAAGGCAAGGCTACGGTGACGAAAGCAGGGATCGGTGCTGCGGCAGGTGCTGGCCTTGGCGCCATCTTCGGTGGACGAAGAGGGGCTGCCATTGGCGCGGGCGCCGGGACTGGTGCGGGTGTGGCAACAGCGGCGCTGACGCGTGGGCCCCAGGTAAAGGTGGCGCCGGAGACTGTGCTGACGTTTGTAACGCATTGAGGCGAAGATGCAGATACAGAACCGGGTTGGAACGGATCGTGCCGTTCGCGTGAGCGGGTTCGGTGTGGCTTGTGCCTTCGTTATTGCGACAGCGATGCTGCCACAAGTGCGAGCGCAGGCAGGAGAGTTGGCGCGGCAGGCGCAGTGGAGCGTGGACGCTCCGGCAGGCGGCTGCAGTTCCCTGCCCGTGCTGCAGGTAAAGGGGCCGGGCACTCTGTTCGACGCAGGAAATGCTGCGCAACTCGCGAGCCTGCAGGGTGCCGTGGTAAACGCCCTGGGCCGGGTGTGCCCCGGCGTAACTGAGGTCATTCTAGCGAATGGACGCACGCGCAAGCTGGTGCGACTGACTCCGTTGGCGAAGGATGCGAGCGCTGCAAATGCCGCAGTGTCCGGGGCTTCACCAGGTACACCAGTTGAGACAACCGACAGGGTTCCGTTGCTGAGCGGAGCAACGAACCGCGGATCGCGTGCGAGCACACGGGTGCCCAATGAGGCGGAACGGCAGCCTGGCGCGGACGATCGCGAAGCGCCGCCGCATTTTCCCCGTCAAAGCTCTTTGCCCAGTCTGTCTTCGGCGCACGGCGCTCAGGCGAAGTGCGACGTACTCTTCCGCTGGCTGGAAACGGGCAAGGCCTCAACGCCCGGCCGCAGGGTAGGCGCGGCACAACCCACGCAGATGCTGGAGATCTTCCAGGACCGCGCGATGACTGCGGTATTTGGGCGGACTTACGACGGGATGGAGAACAGCGCGCGCATCGAGTTATACGAGAAGACATTTGGCACATGCACGGGCACGGCACGTCGCACGCCGCCACAACGATCCCCGATCGGCAACAAACCGATCGTGATCGGCGGTGTACGCATCGGCGCCATCAACGTAGGACAGCAGCCAGAGGCGCCGCTGCCGCCGGAATACCGTCAGGAGTTTGCGCAATACAACGAGCTGCTGCATGAGGCGTTCGGCGGCAGTCCGGGACGCTACGAGCCGTCAGCGGTAACGGCGTATGTGCAGCAGGTGCGGGATGGCATGAAGTGGGCGAACGAGGAAGTCACCACCGCGGCGGAAGCTTCGGCGACACTGGAAGCCTTCCGGCGCATGCAGTCGGCCGAGGGCGAGGCGGGCCAGAAGGCACCGCAGTTGACGGCAGCCGAACGCGAGGAGTTGCGGGCGTATCTCCGGCGACGTGAAGTTGCGATTGCTCCCACGATTGCGAAGAAATGGTTGGCGGGTCGGACCGACGGAACCAGCGATCTGCCATCGGCGAAGGCTCTGGCGGCCAGTCACGCCGAGGTGGGCGGAGTGCTTGCTGCGCTGGAGCCGGAGGAGAGGAAGAGGATTGAGTCGGAATATAGTGAGCGACTCGAAAGACAACTGACTCCCCTGATGCAAGCAGCGACCGCGCCGCTGGCTACGCTGCCGGCAGACTGGCAGGGGGCCAGAGCTTTCGGTGTGAAAGAGAGCGCATTTCTGGCGGAGTTTGGAGAGTTTCAGAGCACGTCATCGTACGCAACGGCGGCATCGCGCTTTGACGCGACCCGTGAGCGGATCTTTCCCGCCGTGCTTCCTGAGTGGCGCAGAAAGGTGGCGGCATCGAAGCCACAATCGGGCGAGTTGCTGGCGCTCCGCGACGACCTGCGCACCCTGTTCGTGGCCCCGGCAGATCGAGCGCTGCCGCTCTTCCAGCAGTTTGAGGAGCCGGTTCGGCAGCGGCAGGCGCAGTTCGATGCAGCGATGGCGGCTGACGAACAGCGGCGACTTGCACAGGCGGAACGCGCCGCGGCTGAAGAGGCCGCGCGGACCTCAGGAGAGGCGCTGGCGCCTGCTCCCGCGGACCAGGTGACTGTACGCGGCACCAGTACCTCACATTCGGGAGTCAGGACAGGTGGTAGTCGGGCCGCGAACACCTCATCCGCAACACTTGCAAACGCAGCGAGTGGGAAAGAAGAGACACTGGTGAGCGCAGGATCGCTGCGTCCGGGTGGCCTGAAGACGGGCAGCGGGCCTGATGCGGAGCTGCTGAACGCAATCTACGAAGGGGCGTTCGACAAGATCAGGTTTGATCGGTCCTCACCGGAGTTTGCGGCCATTGGCAGCGGATATATTGAGGCTTTTTCAGGGAGCTGCAAGGCTCAGCTACCTGCCAATCGGGTGGAGTTGACTGAAACGGTGTGCGATGCGCCCTATGTCATCACGAACGGGTACGGCATGATCGTTCGGGAAGGCTGCAGTGCCTCTCACAAGCAAGGCACGGGAATTTTTGCCGATCCAAAGTTATACGCGGCGCTGAACAGCAACCCTATTCAGCAGGCGGGCAGCACGCTGCGTGTGTTTACGGACATGCTGACCGGTGGCGGAAACCCATTCACGGCTGGGGTCAACCTTGTTGCAAACGTTGCGCAGATGCAAGCGGATGTGAGCCAGATGGTGCCGCAGACCGGGTGCACGAACCCATCACTCATACAGTTTCAGAAAAACCTGGAACGATTTGCGCTCGGCCAGGGTGGGCTGCGCTTAAACCATACCGTGGAGATGGGCGTTGCGCTGCTTCCAGCCACACCCGGCACGAAGTACCGTGATTCCGACTATCGGCGGCTGATCGATGACTTGGTGAACGAGCAGGGCAAGAGTTGGGCGATGAACCGGTACATTCCAGGATCCATCGGCGCAACCCAGGTGGAAAAGCGCGACGGGATCGGGCGGCCGTCTTCCGTGTCTGCCGAATATGCGTACAGTAGCTTGTTTACGGCGCAGCAAAGCGGCAGGGTAACGCTGTCGTTTGAAGAGGGACGGCCGCACTGCCTCTATTTCTCGGACCAGTCGAATGCCTGTCGGACGCCTTCGAACCGGCTAACGTCCGCATACATTCGCGGAGAATACCGATAGCACTGTTCGGCTTGGCGAACCTGAGAGAGGCTTGCCTGCGTCGCGGTTTTGACTGGATCAAGGGTCAGCAGCCGGATCACGATGGACTGTATTACGCTGACCATCTCAGCCGACAAGCGCATTGCGAACGCACGTGCGGTGGAGCGTATGGTCCCCTCGACGGGTGTTTGCAATATTGAGGTGTTTGGCCTTGTGCTGGAGTGCCGCTAAGCCGCTTGTTCAAGCATCTTAGTGGCGGGGACGACGGGGCTCGAACCCGCGACCTCTGCCGTGACAGGGCAGCGCTCTAACCAACTGAGCTACGTCCCCAGCGTAGTGCTGGATAGTCACATCGAAGGGAGCGAGGAAACTCGACCTTCGATTGTCTTTGGCGCTGCCGCGCGTACGCTGCGCCGCACCATCAACACAACCGAGTGTAGCAGAAGCGTCCGGAGCATGCCGCAATCGACAGCTGGTTCCTAGCCGATCTTTGCCATCATGCCAGCCGATCTTGCCTGCATGATGGGTTGAAGGCAAAGAGATGTGGCGAGGCAGACAGGCCGGGAATCATCGCATCTGTCGAAAAGGAGCAGAAAGCAACGAAGTAGAGCTGGCGTGCGGCTATTGCGGGTTCCGCCGCGTCAACATGCTAGCGTTGATCCGAGCGCAGATGTTGACGCTCGCGACCTGTTCAACTTTCCTCAGGAGACCGTTTTCATTTGAAACAGACACTTGCGTTTGTCGCATCGCTGCTGCTTTCCTGCTCTGCCCCGCTGCTCTCGGCGCAGACGCCCATTCAGATCACGGCGGATCTGACGGAAGGCTACCGGCATCTCTATCACGCTGAGATCGATCTTCCGGTGAAGCCCGGGCCAGCCACGTTCATCACGCCGCGCTGGATTCCCGGCACACATGCTCCTGGCGGACCTTTGGCGGACATCACCGGCGTCGTTTTCACTGCCAATGGGCAAACCCTGAAGTGGCGGCGCGATGACGTGAACCTGGCGGAGTTCCACGTGGAGATTCCCCGTGGCGTGAGCAACCTGCATGTGCACCTGGACTCGATCACTAGCCATCGCGTCACGCGCAATATGAGCGTTCTGGAATGGGAACGGCTGATGATGTACCCGGCCAACGTGCCGGTGAAAGAGATCGCGATTCAGCCATCGGTCACGGTACCGGCGGGCTGGGGCACGGGTACGGCGCTGAAGCCGCAGGGCACGGTGCCCACGCCGCAGACCACCGGTGTGAATGAGGACGCGCATCATCCGCCAGCCGACGCGGTCACGACCAAGTATGCCGTGACCAATGTGGAGCAATTGGAAGACAGCCCGGTGATTACGGGCAAGTATTTTCACGAGTACGCGCTGGCGCCGGAGATCAAGCCGGCCCACTTTCTGGATGTGGTCGGTGATGATGCGGATGATGTAAAGATACGGCCCAAGACTCTGGCCGAAATCAACAACCTGGTGCGCGAGGCGGATGCGAACTATGCTTCGCACCATTATTTTGAGTACCACTTTCTGCTGACGTTGAGCGATGTGGCCGGCGGCGAAGGTTTGGAACACGGGCAGTCGTCGGACAACGGCGTTGGCGAGAAAGGCTTCGCCGACGACGCGCACCAGCTTGGCGAGGCCGACCTGCTGGCACACGAGTTTACGCATTCCTGGAATGGCAAGTATCGCCGTCCGGCCCGCCTGTACCAGCCGGACTTCGCCACGCCGCAGCAAGGCGATCTGATGTGGGTGTACGAGGGCATGACGCAGTACTGGGGCAACGTGCTGGCGACGCGCGCCGGACTGAAGAATCAGGCGCAATACCGTGATCTGCTGGCGGCCTCGGCGGCGCAGTTGGACTACAAGGCGGGTCGCGACTGGCGTCCCACGGAGGACACCGCGGTTGCTGGCAGCCTGATTCGCGGTGGCAACGCAGAGTGGGTGAACTGGCGTCGCGGCCAGGATTACTACCAGGAAGGCGAGTTGGTTTGGCTGGATGCAGACACGACCATTCGCAAGCTCACGAATAACCAGAAGTCACTGGATGACTTCGTGAAAATCTTTCTGGGCAAAGGCGGCAACACGGGCCCACTCATCGTCCCATACGAGTTTCCGGAGCTCGTCGCGGACCTGAACCAGGTGGTGAAGTACGATTGGGCGAAGTTCCTGAGCGATCGCATCCGCAACATTAACGAACGCGCGGATCTGGAAGGTATCGAGCAGGGCGGCTACAAGCTCGTGTATCAGGAAAAGCCCTCCGCGTCGGAGGAACTGTTGCAGAGGGCGCGCAGCCGTCGCAGTGGCGGCACAAACGTTTGGTATTCGCTCGGCATGCGTCTGGATGAACACGGCAAAATCGGCGATGTGCGCTACGGCGGGCCTTCCGACATGGCGAAACTGGCGCCTTCCATGACCCTGCTCGCCGTGAACGGGAAGCCGTACAGCGGAGAGACGTTACACGATGTGATTCGCGCGTCGAAGACGGACAGCAGCCCCATCCATCTGCTAGTGCAGCAGGAGGACGCAGTGTTTCCCATCGACGTGAACTACCACGACGGCGAGAAGTACCCCGCGATGGTGCGCGTGGATAATACGCCGGATTACCTGGACGACATTACCAAGCCACGCACCACGCCTCCGGCGGGCACTCAGCAGTAGCTCGCCAACAGCAGTACACGCAAGAAAAGGCCTTAGCTTCCAAACGTTCACCAACTGGTGAAGTTGAGAGCTAAGGCCTTTCTGCTGCTGTGCTGCGAAGTGCACCCACTCAACTCGCACCCTGCGAGTCGGCCGAATACGCCAAACGGGTCGCGTTCGTACTCGAAAGTAGTATCGCCCATCGACAACATGGACGATACCTTTCGTATTGCCCCTCTATCTCGGGTTAGTAAAGACGGGCCGCATCACAGGGGGGCGGAGCTCTATGCCTTAGGTCTCCGCCCTTGATGCTACCAGTGACTCAGCGGCCGCACCGGCGCGGGTGGGTCAAAGCCGAACTAAATCGCGATGGGAGCAATCCGCGGAGTTACCGAATCGCAGATTGCAGCGGGAGGCATGGTGGGCAAGGAGGGACTCGAACCCCCGACATCCTGCTTGTAAGGCAGGCGCTCTAACCAACTGAGCTACTCGCCCACGCCGTTGTGAGTGTAGCACCAGCCGCGATGTGAGAGGCTGGGCAGAGCATGGCAGACGTCGCACCCATCCGGCTCATCGTGAACGCCGACGACTTCGGTATGACCATGGGTGTGAACCGCGCGGTCGCAGAGTTGCACGACGCCGGCGCGCTTACCAGTACGACGCTGATGGCCGGTGGCGCGGCGTTCGACAATGCGGTCCGCATTGCCCGCGAGCGGCCGGCCCTGGGCGTGGGCTGCCACGTGGTTCTGGTTGACGGTACGCCAACAAGCCAGGCCTCGAACGGCTCTTCTCTGCTCGCGCGCAATGGCACCTTCACCTCTTCGATGGCCGACTTCACCCTGGCGGTCGCGGCCCGCTACACAAGGCCCGAGCACATAGAGCAGGAGGTCGCGGCACAGATCGCCAAGCTGCAGGATGCCGGCGTGAACGTGACGCACGTTGATACGCACAAGCACACACACCTGCTACCGTCGGTCGCGCGTGCCGTCATGCGCGGCGCGCGGCGCATGGGTGTGGAGCGAATTCGCAATCCATTCGAACCGGCTTGGTGCTCTGCACTTTCGCCCGCGCCGCTGGCCCGCAGGGCGCCTTTTCGCTTTCTTCACCGATTCAAGAGCTTCTTCGATCAACTGCTTGCAAGCGAGGGCATGCGCAGCACAACGGCTTCGCTGGGCTTGATTGCGACCGGCTCGCTGGACGCGGCGGTGCTGCGGCGCATCCTGAACGCCGCCCCACCCGGCGAGTATGAACTGGTCTGTCATCCCGGCCACAACGATACCGAATTGCAGCAGATCAGGACCAAATTGCGTGCGTCGCGAGAGGTCGAGCGCGAGGCGCTGCTGGCGATCATCCCGCATCTCGCGCCCACCCAGTTTGAACGGATCAGCTTTGCCGGCCTGCCGCTTCAGTATAACGAATCAGCCGGCGCGTTCGCCGAAGGCACGTAGCGTCTGTAGCGCGGAAACCATATCATCGCGCATCAGTGAAAGCTCGCTGCCGGCAGTTTCCTCGGCTGAGACCAGCGGCATTTCGATGCTGACGCGTGTGCCTCGGCCCGGCCGGCTCTCAATGTGGACATGTGCCGCAGTTCCAAACAGCACCAGCAGCCGTTCGCGCACGTTTCGCATGCCGATGCCGGTGCCCGCCCGCACCAGTCCGCTCACGGGTGAAACGGCCTCGCGCCCCGGTGCAATGCCCACGCCATCGTCCTCTACTTCCAGGCGCAGACAACTGCCGACCAATCTGCTGCGAATCGTTACGGTGCCACCGCTGATGCGCGGTTCCAGCCCGTGCTTGATGCTGTTCTCAATCAGCGGCTGCAGCAGCATGCTCGGTACCTGCAGGTCCAGCGTATCGGGCGCGATTTCCTTCACCACCTGCAGCTTCTCGCCAAAACGCACGACTTCGATCGCAAGGTAGTCGTCGGTAAAGGCGAGCTCTTCGCGAAAGGGCACGAAAGCGTCACGCTGTTTCAGCAGCACGCGCAAAATGTTTGCGAGCTTCACGACCATTTCGCGGGCCAGCTCCGGCTCCAGACGAATCAGCGAGCCGATGGAGTTCAGCGTGTTGAACAGGAAATGTGGATTGATCTGCCGCTGCAGGGCGTCCAGCCGCGCCTCCAGCAATAGCCGCGTCTGCTCTTCCAGCTTCTGCTGAATGCGGATGGCGTTCCAGACCTTCAGCGGAATGCCGACCACCACCGGGGCGGTGGCACAGACAAGCGCCTCTAGCCACAGGTGCTCGTCGCGCAGGCTGAAATAAAGGTGCGGATAGAAATGCGAGAGCACGCTCGCGGCGGCCTGCAGCACCATAACCAGAAGCAAGAGCAGGATCTGGCGGTCCAGGTGAGGACGCTTCAGGTTGCGGCGAACCCAGCGGTACAGGCTCAGATCAATGAGCGGCGAAAAGGACCAGACATCCTCCAGATCGACAAAGCTGTGGAAGGCGCCGGCGATCGCCGCGATCAGCAGGTTTACAGGGAGCGCCAGGTATTCGCCGTGCAACATGGCCGGTATGGCAAGCAGCACACCGCCAAGAGCAGCGGCGGACGGCCCGATCACGACGCCGAGCAGGACTGTGATTTCGAGCGAAAGATCGGCAGCCAGGAAGTTCGGCACCACGTTGCGGATCCACACCCCCAGCACCAGAGGCATTACGATCAGCAGCATCAGCTTCAGCCGGTCCCGTAGCGGCCGCTCACCTTCCAGCAGCAGGCGGCGGAACGCAACAGAGCGGGTGAGCGAACTGGATACCGCGGCGGCCACGCCCAGCTTCACCAGCAGAGAGATCAGTACCAGCTTGCTGTCGAACTGGTTCACGCTTCTACTGTATGCGCTCCCCATGCGCTGTGTGGGGCTTGCATCGGTCGCCGTGCACACGCATCTATACACCAGCTATGTCGTACAGCCGTGTTACCAAAGTCGCCGAGGCCAAGCTGCCGACCCGCTCGGGTGACTTCCGGATTTTAGGATTCGAAGGTGAACTGTCTCCGGGTGAAACGCCCGGACCACAAGGCAAACTGGTCGAAGAAGCAGTCGCTCTGATATACGGCGACATCGCGGCCCAGCCTTCTCCCATTCTCCGCATCCACTCCCAATGCCTTACTGGAGACGTGTTCCACTCTCTGCGTTGTGATTGCAGGCAGCAGCTGGAGCTCGCGATCGACACCATCACGGCACACGGCGCAGGTCTGATCATTTATGAAGAGCAGGAGGGCCGCGGCATCGGCCTGATGGCCAAGCTGCGCGCGTATGAGCTGCAGGACCAGGGTCTGGACACCATCGAAGCCAACGAGCGGCTGGGCTACAAGAGCGATCACCGCGACTTCAGTCTGCCTGCAGAAATCCTGCGGCAGATGGGGATTGATTCTGTACGCCTGATCACAAACAATCCGCAGAAAGTAGCTGCGCTGGAAGCGCGTGGCGTGCACGTGACCGAGCGGCTTTCAGCTGAAGTTGAGCCCACCGCCAACTCAGAGAGTTACCTGCAGGTGAAGCGGGACAGGATGGGTCACCTGATCGGATCCATGTAATCAGTCGCGCTGCGACTTTTGCGATTTCTCGTAAAGCAATTAAGAATGCCCCGCCGTGGCGGGGCATTCTTAATTGCGCAAAAGACCCGATCAGCTCGGATTCGCGGGAGCGGAGCTTGTCGCCGTGGTGGTGTTCTCATCCTGCATGTTCGAGAGCACCTGGACATCGACGCGACGGTTCTTGGAACGGCCTGAAGCTGTCCGGTTGGAAGCCACGGCGGAGTCCTTGCCGATGCCCACCAGGTAGAACTTGTGGGGCGCGATACCGTACTTGGCTTGCAGGTAGTTCGCCACGATATCCGCACGCTTCTGGCTCAGCTCATAGTTATATTGCGCACTGCCGACCGAATCGGTGCCGCCGGTCAACTGAACGATGTAGTGGCGCGAGCTCTGCAGGCTGGCGGCGAGTGTGTCCAACTGGCGCTTATCGCTTGCGGTCAACGCCGATTTATCAAAGCCGAACGTCACGCTGGTATCGGAAACCTGCTTGTACTGATCCAGCCCGGCGACCACACCAGACAGTGAATCCACTCGGTTGTATGCCTGCTGCGCGCTCCCGTTCGCGGCATCCGCGGCGGTCTGCGCCGTGCCCGCGTGCTGGTCTGCGGCGGCAGCGTTGCTCTTCGCCGTCGAAATGCCTTGCTGGGCACGCTGGTCCGTATCAACAATGGCCCGATGGTCGGAGGAAGTTTTCGCGTCCAGGTCGTTCGTCTGATTAATCAGCGGACCGGCCTGCGACCGCACGTAATTCTTCGTTGTGCAGCCCGTGCTCAACATAACCACCAGTGCAGCCGTTGCGGCGACACCCAACCTCCATGCAACAGTGTGCGGCTTCGTCACTCGCGTCTTCTCTCTTTCAGCCCGATGGGCGGGGCTTTCTCGATCAGGTTTATGCACGTCATGAGCCAAACCCATCCCGCCGAGCTAAGTGCTTGCCTGCAAAAGACTTTCTTCCGCCTAACAGGGCGGCTGTCGATTTCGGGCTCTATCCATCTCAGGAAGATTCTTCCCGATTCTGAAGACTAAACTGGATATGCGAGTCAAGTAGCCCTGATGGATCTTCAGCAAAAAATTCGGTCATTGCCCCGTCAGCCCGGCGTCTACCTGTACAAAAACGCCGAGGGTGAGGTCATCTACGTCGGTAAAGCGAAGAATCTTCGCAACCGCGTCTCCAGCTATCTCTTGGAAAAGAACCAGATGAACTCCAAGACGGGCACGCTCATGCGCGAGGCCGTCGACGTCGACTACATCCAGGTCGCCAACGAGCACGAGGCGCTCGCGCTGGAAAACAACCTGATCAAGCAGCGCAAGCCCCGCTTTAATATCCTGCTGCGCGACGACAAGACCTACCCTTACGTGAAGCTGACCAAGGGTGACAGGCACCCGAAAGTCTTCGTCACGCGCAAGCTGCGCAAGGATGGCGGTCAGTACTTCGGACCCTACTTCCCCGGCAATCTGGCGCATCGCATCGTGGATTTGATCCACCGCTCGTTTCTGATTCCAAGTTGCAAGGTCGACCTGAATCGCTATCACCCGCGGCCTTGCCTGGAGTACTACATCAAGCGCTGCATGGGGCCGTGCGTTGAGAACCTGGTTGCGCCGGAGATCTACCGCGAAGCGATCCGCGACGTGCAGCTTTTCCTGGATGGCAAAGAAAACGAGCTCGAATCGCGCATCACGCACCGCATGACGGACGCTGCGATGAGCGAGCAGTTCGAACTGGCCGCCAGGTATCGCGACCAGCTGGTGACGGTACACCAACTGCAGGAAAAGCAGCGCATCGCGTCGGCTGAGAACGAGGATGCCGACGTTTTCGGCTATCACTTTGACCACGAGATGCTTGCCGTGGCGCAGTTCCACATGCGCGAGGGCAAGATCGTCGACAAGCGCGACTTCTTCTGGGAAGACCTGCCTGCATCCGAGCTTGCCGCCGGCGATGAAGAGGAAACCGCATCGGGTGAAGAACCCGAACCGGCCTGGAGCGAAGCGGAAGCCGGCGTCCTGTCACCGGTCTCGCAGAACGAGCTGCCGCCTCAGCCCCAGGCGTTTTCGCCGGCTTCGTTTTTCTCAGCGTTCCTGAAGCAGCTTTACCTGGACCAGCCGTATGTCCCACGCACAATCTACGTTCCGCTGGAGTTCCCGGACCGCGCCGCGCTTGCCTCGCTGCTCAGCACGCAAGGCGGCCGCAAGGTTGAGATCCTTGCACCGCAGCGCGGCGACAAGCGCTCGCTCGTTGATTTGGTCGGCCAAAATGCAAAGCAAAGCTACGACCAGCGCTTCCGGACCCTGCAGCCGTCGAAAAACGCCATTGCTGACGCGCTGCAGGACGCCCTGAATCTACCTGAAGTGCCGACCCGCATCGAGTGCTTCGACATCTCGCACATCCAGGGTGCGGAAACCGTCGCCAGCATGGTGGTTTGGGAAAAGGGCGAGATGAAGAAGGCTGACTACCGCAAATACAAGGTGAAAACCGTGAGCGGCGTGGACGACTTCGCCAGCATGCGCGAGATCATCCAGCGGCGCTACCGCAAGCTGCAGGAGTCCGGCGAACCCTTCCCTTCGCTGATCCTGATCGACGGCGGCCTGGGTCAACTGCACGCGGCCTACGCTGCGCTCGAAGAGATCGGTGTGACGCTGCAGCCGCTCGCCTCCATTGCCAAACGCGAAGAGGTCATCTACGTCTACGGCCAGGAGGACGACCCGGTCGTGCTCGACCGCCGCTCACCCGTGCTGCACCTCGTCCAGCGCATTCGCGACGAGTCGCACCGCTTTGCGATCAGCTATCACCGCAAGCGGCGCGAGATGCGCGACCGCGACTCCGAACTCTTGAACATTCCCGGCGTTGGACCGACCACACGCAAACGGCTGGTCGAGCACTTCGGCAGCGTGCGCGGCATCAAGGCCGCCGGACCGGACGCCCTGACCGCGGTCGTCAACGTAAAGACCGCCGCGAAAATCCGCGCTTACTTTCTCGCCGAACGCGAGGCGGCCATCGACGGGTCAGGAACCGCCAACTCGAACAGCGGCAGCCTTCGCATCCTGCAGTAGCGCTCTGAACGGAAGCAGCTACTGGTTGTACCCGTCCGGCCCCACCTGAAACGTGTTGCACCGCCGCGCGTCGCCGGAGTTCATGCCGCGGCTGAACCAGCCCTGCCGCTCTGCGCTGCTGCCGTGCGTCCAGCTCTCCGGGCTGACCGTGCCGCGCTCCATCTTCTGAATGTGATCGTCACCGACAGCGGCCGCGTTCTTGAGCGCCTGGTCCATATCGCCTGGATCCAGTTTTCCACGCTGCTGCATGGAGTGGCCCCAAACGCCGGCGAAGCAGTCCGCCTGCAGTTCCAGTTCCACCGACGCCCGGCTGCGCTGGCTGCGGTCCTGCATCATCTGCTGCGCCTTTTGCTCAATGCCGAGGATGTTCTGCACATGGTGTCCAAGCTCATGCGCCAGCACGTACGACTGCGAAAAGTCTGCGGTGTTGCCGCCCAGCCGCTTCAGGTCGTCCCAGAAGTCCAGGTCGATGTAGACGCGTTCGTCTTCCGGGCAATAGAACGGGCCGGTGGCCTCCTGCGCCGCGCCGCAACCGCTCTGGGTCTGGTTGCGGAAGAGAACCAGCTTGGCATGGCGGTACGGGTGCCCCATTTGCTCCGGCAGCGTCGCCGTCCAGAACTTCTGCACATCGTCCAGCACAAAGCTCAGCAACTGCGTATCGCGATGTTCGCCGGCACTCTCCTGCACCGGACCTTCGCTCTGCTGACGCGTCTGTGTCTGCGGCGCACTTCCTCCACCGCCAAGAAAGCCCAGGAAATTGCGTCCGGTGACAAGGCTGAGCACCACGAGCACGATCACGCCGACGATACCGAGGCCGCCTCCGCCGAACGGCAGGAAACCTCCGCCGCCGCCGCCGGAGTCGCCGCGCCGGTCCTCCACATCATTGCTCATACCCCCGGGCGTCCATTCCATCGTGCTGCTCTCCTGACCTGGCTCTTTGCTGAATCGTGCAATTGGATGCAGAGAGAACGCATTCAGCTTGCCGCGATCCTGCCGCTACCAGCAATGCTGGCGCTCGCCGGTGCTACGCTGCAAATGCCGCATGCCGACTGACACGCAACACGACCTGCCGCGCGTCCTTTCCGTTCGCCACGCCACGTCCATTGTGGTCGGCATTATTATCGGCAGCGGCATCTTTCTTGTTCCGCAGGAGATGATGATCGCGGTCGGCTCCGCGACCAAAGTCTATGCCGTGTGGATCGTGGGCGGCCTGTTGTCCCTGGCGGGCGCGCTCACCTACGCGGAGATTGCCGCGGCGCGTCCGGCGTACGGTGGCGAGTACGCGTTCCTGCGCGAGGCTTACGGCGACCTGGTCGCGTTTCTGCACATGTGGACCTGGTTCACCATTGCCAAACCGGCCTCGCTGGCCAGCATCTGCGCCGGGCTGGTGCGCACCCTTGCCCTGTTCCCGGTGTTTGCGTTTTTCACCAACTCGGCGATCGGGTTTCTCACCTGGGGACAGGTGGCCGCACTCGTCGCGCTCTGGTCCGTAACGCTTCTGGACATCGTGGGCACGCGGCGCGCCGCAAATGTGCAACTCGCGCTGACCTGGCTGAAGGTTGTGCTGATCGTGTTGGTCGCCGCGGTCTGCTTCCTTGCAGCCGGACCGATCGGGACCATGCAGCACTTCACGACAACGTTCGCCGGGGCGCATGGGGGCTTCGGCGGGTTCATGGTCGCGCTGATCGCGGCGCTGTGGGCCTATGACGGCTGGTCCGACGTGGCGCCCATGGCCGGCGAGGTGGAACGGCCCCAACGCAACCTGCCGATCGCGCTGGCAGGAGGCACTCTGGCCGTGGCTGCTCTTTACATGCTGACGAACGCGGCGATCCAGTACGTGTTGCCCGCGGCGTCCATCGCCGCCAGCGAACGGCCGGCCGTAAGCGCATTGCAGCGCGTACTGCTGGCGCACCACCTCGGTTTCGGCGCGGAGCTGGTCGCAGTTGGCATGATTGTCAGCATCACCTCGTCATTTGTCGGATCGTCTTTGTCCGGGGCCCGTATCCTGTTTGCAGCCGCCCGTGACGGCCTGTTCTTCCGTGGCATCGCGCGAGTGAATCCGCGATTCCAAACACCCGCAGCGTCCCTGGTTGTGCAGGCGTGCCTGGCAAGCGTTCTGGTGTTGGCCCTGGGGCGTTTCCAGCGGCTGTTTTCACTTGCCATCTTCGCCGACTGGATGACCTATGGCCTGGCTGCGAGCACGATCTTTATCTTCCGCCGGCGCGACGCAGCAAGTGGAACCGCGCGGCCGTTTTCCACGCCTCTGTACCCTTTCGTGCCCCTACTGTTTGTCATGGCGGCGGCCGTGGTCACGGTGTTCTCCATCCTTGACAAGCCCGTCGATTCCCTGCTCGGCATGCTCGTGATCGCGCTGGGTATCCCGCTATATCTTTGGTTTGCGGAACGCCGTGTGGCCCTGCCGAGCTAACCACGTCCTGCGCTTTGCCCTGCTGCATGCGCCGCGACGGCGCGCTCGTAGACAGCAACGTACTCAGCCGCCGCTCTCTTCCAGCTTAGGTCGGCCCGCATGCCTCGACGCATCCGTTCCTGCCAGTTTGCTGTGTCAGCGAACTCCGCGAGGGCGCGCTTCACTGTCGTGACCAACGCATCGCTCGTGTACTCCGTAAACGCGAAGCCATTGCCGTCCTCTCCGTCCTGCACGGTATCGCGAAGGCCGCCTGTCGCGCGCACGATCGGCACCGTGCCGTAGCGCAGGCTGTACATCTGCGTCAGCCCAGACGGCTCGTAGCGCGACGGCATCAACGTCATGTCCGCGCCAGCCTGCACCTTGTGCGCCAGCGTCTCGTGGAACTCCGGACTGACACGCAGGTGCTTCGGATAGATCTCCGCCAGCTCGCGAAAGCTTTCTTCCAGTTCGGGCTCGCCCCGGCCCACGATCAGCAACAGCAAGTCAAGCTCGGCCAACTCGCTCATCGCGCCGGCGATCAGGTCAAAGCCCTTCTGCGCGGCCAGGCGGGACACCATGCCAACGACTGCGGTGTGGTCCGCTGTGCCATCGGCATCGAAGGCATGCAGCAGATCGCGGCGGCACTCCTGCTTGCCTTCCAGATCGTTTGCCGAGTAATGCGCGGCCAGGTGCGGGTCAATCGCAGAATTCCACTCGTCGGCATCAATGCCGTTCAGGATGCCGCTGAACGCATCGCCGCGCTCCCGGTATACCTTTTCCAGCCCTTCGCCATATTCGGGCGTCTTCAGTTCCTCGGCATAGCTGGGGCTCACGGCAGTCACCGCATCGCTGTTCCGCAGGGCTCCCAGGAACGGGTTCACCTTGCTATCGGTCGCAAGCGCGCCGCCCGTGAAGAGCGCAGCCGGCAGCAGCAGATCCCGTAGTTGCCCTGGCGGAAACATGCCTTGATAACCGCCGTTGTGGATCGTGAAAACGGTGGCGGCATCGCGCAGCAGCGGGTCGGCGGCATAGGTCGTATGCAGCAGAATCGAAACGAACGAAGCCTGCCAGTCGTGCAGGTGAAACACGTCGGGCACGCCCAGCAGCTTGCAAGCCTCAAGCACCGCACGGCAGTACAGGCCAAACCGCAGCGCGTTGTCGGGGTAGTTTTCGCCCGGCGGACCGTACACGTCTTCACGGTCGAAAAACTCTGGGCAGTCAATCAGGTACGTCTGAACGCCGCCATGATTTCCGCCGTCAAGAACCCGGACAAACCGGTTCCGTTCCGGGAAAGGAATCGTCACGCTCTCCAGGACAACTGACGGCACCGTCGCATCCGGCTGTGTCTCCATCGCGAGCCGGACCGTGCGGTAGTACGGCACAAACATCGTGATGCGATGCCCCAAAGAAGCAATCGCCGCCGGCAGCGCACCCAGGACCTCGCCCAAACCACCGGTTTTCACGCAGGGCGCGCACTCCGGCGCAACAAAGACAATGTGCATGGACGGTGATCTCCTGACGGCGTTACCTGCCCGTTACTCTGAAGCAGAGGCCCTACTCCTACGATGCACCACATTCTGCGTTACGCCTGCATCTCAACCGGATTGCGCCTGAGCATCGACCGATGAAGCACAAACCAAAGCTCGGGCAGAACTTCCTGATAGATGAGAGTGCTGCCCGGCGCATCGCGGACGCGCTTGGCGATGTGCACAACGAGACGGTTGTCGAAATCGGCCCGGGTCACGGCGCCATCACCGCTCTGCTTGCGCCGCGCACCGGCCGGCTTATCTGCATCGAACTAGACCGCTCGCTTGCCGCGGAGTTGCGCTTCCGTTTCCGTGGTGCGCCCAACGTGGAGATCGTCGAGGCGGACGTTCTTACGGTGAATCTGTCTGCTCTGCGGCAGAACGCCGCCAAACTGCACGTGATCGGCAACCTGCCCTACTACATCACTTCAGATATCCTGCTGCACTTGTGCCGGCATGCCAACGCGATCGACACCGCAGTGGTCATGATGCAGCGCGAGGTGGCGGACCGCGTTGCCGCCGCGCCCGGCGTGCGCGACTACGGCGTGCTGTCCGTCTCCGTGCAACGCCATGCGGACGTGAACACACTGTTCACGCTTCCGCCCTCGGCCTTCTCGCCACCGCCAGAGGTCTTTTCGACCGTTCTGCACCTTCGCATGCGTGACCGTTCCGCCGGCCTGGGCGAGATCGACGATGCAGCGTTCACACGTATGCTGCGGGCCGCCTTTGCGCAAAAACGCAAGACGCTGGGCAACAATCTGCGCGCCGCAAGCTTCAGCATCGATCAGATCGGGGCAGCGTGCGTAGCTGCTGGCATCACGCCGAACCTGCGCGCGGAAGCGCTTACGCTCGAGCAGTTCGCGGCGCTGTACCATGCGCTCCCGAGCCCCGGCGGCATTTCCTAGCGGTGCGATGCGGCCGGTGCTGGACCCATGTGCACCGGCGCTGACGGTGCCGGCGGGTTGAAGTGCGGCGGGGGTGCGATCGGCCGCGGTGCGGATACGGGTGCGGGCGCGATAGCGCGCGGCGGAGCCGTTACGACCGGCATGGGACGCGTGGGTGCCACGACGATTGGAGCCCGCGCGGCAGGCGGCTGCGCGGGCACGGGCACGGGCACCGGCCTGATCGACGCAGGCGCAACGCGAATGCCGCTTGGCGTAAAGGGCACGGCACCAGCTCCGGCCGGTCGCGATACAGGTTCAGGTTGCGATGGAGGTGCCGGTTGCGCCGACAGGACGCGGTTACGCCAACCTGTCGTGAAGACCGGGTTCGGCGCTGCGGCTGCCGGCGCGACGGCGATTCCGCCCGGCGCAATAAACGTGGTCGCTGGTTCGGCCCGCTCATGCCCTGCAGCGGACCTGGCCGCCACAGCGGTCCTCTCGTTTGCCTCGGCCTGGCTCTGCGTCTCGGCTCTGCCCGCCACCGCGGCTGGCGTATGCCACTCGGGCGCGCGCCCCGGCATGGCAGCGGCGCCTTCCCTCTCCAGGCCCAGCAGCGGCCGGTGTGTCTCGGTTTGCACCGGGTAGTCGCGTCGCAGCGCCGAGCCCACGGCGGAGCTGCCACGCGGCGTGGGTGCAGGTGCCACGGGTGATAACGCGTGCAGTGTGACGCCATTCATCTGAATCGCCTGCGGCGAGCGCGGCCTGACCGCGATCAGGTGCACGCCGTCGTGGGCAGGCGACCCCGGCAGCGTGGGATGCCGCGTCACGATGCCGCCGGAAGCAGGAGGCCGGGGCGGCAGCGGCCCGCGCCAACCGTGCGGCGGATGCTTCACCGGAAATCCGCCAACGGGCCAGCCACCGCCAAAGCTGCGGCAACCGGCAGCCGGTTGCCAGCCCCAGCCAAAGCCCGAAAAGAATCCCCACGACCCGCAGTGGTACGGGAGCCAACCCCACGAGTACCCCGACGCCCACACATAGCCGCCACTCGCACCGTACCCGCCGTAAACCCAGTTCCCATAGCCATATGGGTCAAAGCTCGCATCCACCCCGTAGGGCTGCCAAACCAGACCCTCCCCTGGCAGGGGATACCATGCCCCGCTGTTGTCCAGGTCGCTCCAACCGTAGCCCTGATCCCCGGCGTACTCATCGCGCGCAATCGTCTGACTCGCCGCGGCATCCGCTATCTGTTGAGCCCGCCGCTCGTTCCAGCTGTCGCCCGGTTCCGGGCCGATGGTGTCGGCCAGCAGGTAACGGCGGCTGTCCTTCGCATCGGTGCGCAGGCTTTCCCCGCGCTCGAGGTCGACCGTGTAGTTGTTTGCACGGGTCACGCTGATCGCGCCGCGCAGCACCGCGATCTCCGCTTGCCCATTCTGCACGCGAACACGAAGACTCGCGTTCTCCTGCGGCCCAATGGTCACGTCGCCGGCGTACACCACAAACTGCGGATCGGTACCGGCGCGAAGTTCCAGGTAGTACAGGCCGTCATCCAACCCAATCTCAGTCTGCGGTTGCAGCCGAACGATCGTCGCGGAGCTGGACGCGGTTGCACGCAGGACCGATCCGTCCGAAAACTCCACTTCTGCATCGGCATTGGTGCCGGTCTGCAGCGACTGCCCCGCCCCAAGCGGCATGTTTACAACCGCGTCGAGCGCCTCCGCATGGTAGCCAGGTGTTGCCACGTGAACGTCGCCATCCACCAGGCTCAGGCGAGCGATGGCCGCGGCTGACTCCGTCGCAGCGGCTTGCGCCCGGAGAGCAGGCGTCATCGGCAGGCAAAGCGAAGCGGAGAGCATGCAGCCAAGCGCGGCTCTGTTTAAGGTGCTGACCTGCCAACGAAACATCGCTGCGTTACCTCACGACAGAGTGAGCATACGCCGTCGAGCCCCGGTCTTGCGAGGTTACGGCCGGTTCGCCGCGACGAGCAGCTCCGCAGCCTTTTGGCGGACCCGTTCCAGCACGGCATCATCATTCGCCAGCGCGTCCAGCGTGGGGCGGATTGCCTGGATCTCCTGCGCCTGCCCTGCTTTGAATGCCGTGGCCAGCTGCGTCATCACCGGATCCAGCCCCAGACGATCGTACCGGTGCAGGTGGTCCAGCGTAGCTCCCTGCTCGATGGTGTAACTCACCCCCAGCAGGTACTCTGCCGCCGCGGCAAGCGGCTTGTTGTCGGTGTAATTGAACGTGCACTGGGCGGTTGATGCGCCGTTTTGATAATCAAGCGTCTTCATGCCCATCCTCGCCAGACCCTTGGCTTTCGTTTCGCAGGGCCGCATACCGTGCGAGTCATCGAACCAGTGCTGCAGCTTGACGCCACCGCCCTGCGACAACCGGAACACCAGGGGACCTGACGAAGCCGGGGGTGTGCCGGTGGCGTGGTCAGAGGTGTACTCCACCTGTCCGGACGGCGCGATGCGCATCTGCCAGTGCGGTACCGGCAGCCCCGGCCGGTCATAAGTTGCCGTCAGGCGAAAGCCCGACGCGTCCTGCGCGGACACCGGACGAACGGCGCAGAAGGCAGAGAACAAAAGAAAACCGGGTAGCACACTGCGGCGAAACGTCAACGGAGAAGTCCCTGCGCGGTGCGCGCGTTGTGAATGTGACAAATAGCGATGGCAAGCGCGTCGGCCGCGTCGGCGGGCTCCGGTGCGCGTTCCAGATCCAGCAGCCGGGCCACCATGAACTGCACCTGCTCCTTTGCCGCCAGGCCATGGCCGACCACGGCCGACTTGATAGAAAGCGGAGCGTACTCCATGACAGGTAGACCGCACGCGGCAGCGGAAAGCATCGCCACACCCCGCACATGGCCCAACTTCAGTGCGCTTTTTGCATTGGCGGCGAAGAAGACGTCCTCAATCGCGACAACCTCAGGCGTGTACGCCTCCAGCAGAGCCGTCAACTCCAGGTGCACCTGGTGCAGCCGCTGCGGGGTCCGGTGCTTCTTGTCCAGCCTGATCGCGCCCGCGGCAATCGGCTCCAACCGGCTTTCGCGCGGGCCGTCTACAAAATCGACGACACCCCATCCGGTGAGCTCAGTGCCGCAGTCGATGCCGAAGACGCGCATGGCTTGAGTCTAACGTGCCTTGCCTGCTGCAGCGCTCACAGAACCTGCGAAGGCATGGATCGAACCACAACCATGTCCTCGTTGGCGCGCAAGGTGAGCACACCCGCGCTGGCCGGCACCACCGTGGCTGCCGCGTACTGCAGCGTTCCCGTTCCGGCCGGTGTCGCCGCGCTACCGTTCCCTTGCAAGACGGTCAGGCAGTGCGGCTTGCCAACGGCATCATCCAACTGCAGCGACTCACCCGCGCGCAGCGCAAAGCGGTCCACCGTGAAGTACCGCTCCTGAATCAGGCGGGTACCTTGCGCAATGGCGACGGGCGCAACCTTGCCCGCGCGGGTTTCGGCACGGCTGACCGCGACCCCCTCTTCCAGGTGCAGCTCGCGGGGGCGTCCGTAGTCATACAGGCGAAAGGTCGTGTCGGAGGTTTGCTGCGTTTCCAGCAACGTCACGCCGGGTCCGATCGCGTGTACCGTACCCGCGTCCACAAAGACCATGTCTCCACGCTGCACGGGTATGTAACGCAACAGCGACTCCATGCTTCCGTCCGCGGCGGCGGCATGCATTTGCTGTGGGTCGACGCCGGGCAGCAGCCCGCACGCCACGACGGCCCCGGACTCCGCATCGACCACGTACCAGCACTCGGTTTTGCCACGGGGCTGGCCCAGCGTGCGGGCGTGCGCATCGTCCGGATGCACCTGCACCGAGAGCTTGTCATCGGGAAAGAGCAGCTTCAGCAGCAGCGGAAATTCGTGCTCCTCGCGCCAGTCCCCCAGCAGCGCTTCGGTATCGGCCGCGGCAATCTGCTGCAGCGTCTCTCCCGCATGTGCCCCCTCCAGCGCCTCGCCGGTGGGCGCGGTAAGCCAGGCTTCCCCGATGGGCTCCGCCGTCTCGCCGGTCACCGCAGCGGAGTACCAGGGCCGCAGGTCGCGGCGGCCCCACGGGCGCGGCGAAAAGAAAGGTTTCAGCAGAAAGGGTGCGAGTGGCGAGGCCATGCTGACCATGGTAGCGGGTACGCCGCCTAGCCGCGTCAAGCTGCGCCACAGCTGTCGCAACAGCGACCTTACACAAACATTACAAAGCACCGCGACGAACGCTGCTAGCGTGGAAATAGAGATAACGTGCTTCAACGCACGCTGTCCAGAATAGAGGTTGCATGTCTGCTGTTGTGTCACCGGTCGATCCGCGCGAGTCCGCAAAATCCAATGTTCCTTCCGTTACTCCGATTGACGCGCGCACGCTCGTCACGGAAACGCGCCGCAAGATGCGTGAAGATCTCCGCATGGGGCGCGAGCACCAGGAAGGTCGCATCAACTGGATCACCAGCATCTTCATGGGCCTGTTTCACGTGGGTGCCATCGCGGCGCTGTTCTTCTTCTCGTGGAAGAATCTGCTCGCCTTCGTGGTGATGTATTTTCTTGCGATTAACGTCGGCATCGGCATGGGCTACCACCGCTTGCTGACGCACCGCGGCTATCGCGTACCGCGCTGGCTTGAGCTTGCCATCAGCATGTGCGGCACCCTGGCGCTTGAGGGTGGACCGATCTTCTGGGTGGCCACGCACCGCGTCCATCACCAGAACAGCGATCAGGAAGGCGATCCGCACACGCCGCACGACGGCACGTGGTGGTCGCACGCCGGCTGGATTCTCTCTGGCCGCGCATTGCACAGTGAAACCGCCCTGCTGGGCCGCTACGCCCCGGATCTGACCCGCGATCCTGGACAGCGCTGGTTGAGCAAGTACCACTGGCTGCCGCTGACGCTATCAGGCTTCGCGCAGATGGGCATCGGCTACGCATTCGGCGGCGTCAAGGGCGCCATCGGCATGATGCTGTGGGGCACGTTCCTGCGCGTCACGTGCGGCCTGCACAGCACGTGGCTGGTAAATTCCGCGACGCACCTGTGGGGTCCGCGCCGCTTTGAAACCAAGGACGACAGCCGCAACAACTGGCTGGTTGCGCTGCTCACCGGCGGCGAGGGTTGGCACAACAATCACCACGCTCACCCGGTCAGCGCACGTCACGGCCTGGTCTGGTACGAGTTCGACATCAACTACTACGGCATCTGGTTGATGGAGAAGTTCGGCCTGGCGAAGAAGGTGCAAATCGCCAAGTGGGACCCGATGGATCCGAAGCCTGCCGGCGTGTAAGTTGGCCGAAGATGAATTGCGAAAAGCCGGGCTTAGGTCCGGCTTTTTACTTTGATCTGTTGCCTTCCACTTCTAAACTGACAACGGTATGAACATCACCCGCCGTCGCGGCGCAATCGCGTTTTTCATCACACTCGGCATCTGCCTTGTGGGTCTCGCGGTCGCGCTCAACGTTGGCTGGATCATCCTGAACGTGCACCAGCGCCACGTCATGTTCCTGGTGCTGGGTATCTGTTTTTTCAGCGTGCTGATCGCTGGCCTGATCCTGAATACGATCTTTCTGGTGCGCGAGGTGCGCCGCAACGAGCGGCAGGACAGCTTCCTGAATGCCGTCACGCACGAGCTGAAGACGCCCATCGCGTCCATCCGCCTGTACCTGGAAACACTGCAACGAAGGCCGCTGGACGACGCTCAGCGGCAAGAGTTCTACACCCGCATGATGGAGGACAACGACCGGCTTCTGCACACGGTCGAGCAGGTGCTGCGCGCGGGCGAGGCCAACGCGAAAGGAGTCATCCGCAACGCCAAAGCGCGGCTTCCTATCGACCTGCGTGAGTTGGCCAGCGAAGCGCTTGCCGAGACCGTGCGCCGCCATCATCTGGAACCCACGCAGGTTCGCCTGGAAGATCGCTCGCCCGCCGCGGTCTATGTGTCGGGCAATGCACAGAGCCTGCGGACCGCGATACTCAACGTGCTCGACAACGCCGTGAAGTACTCGCCCGGCGGCGTCCATATTACAGCGGAGCTGAGCGTCTTGCGCGGCAACGTGGCAATGCTGCGCATCACGGACAAGGGCGTGGGCATCCCGCCACCACAGTTGAAGCGCGTCTTCCACCGCTTCTATCGCGTTGGATCACGGGAGCTCAGCAAAATCAAAGGCACCGGCCTCGGCCTCTTCATTACGCGTGCGATCGCGCGCGAACATGGCGGCGACGCGACCGCGCAGAGTTATGGCGCAGGGTTGGGCACCACCATCACCCTGCAGCTCCCGCTGTTGTCCGCAACCGCGGCAGCGGCACAGACGCAAGCCCCGGTTGCGGAGATCGTTTCTTGAGCGCGGTCGCGCAAGCCGCGCCGGCCACCGCGTCCGCAGAGCCGCTCGTGCTGCTGGTCGAGGACGAGGCGCACCTCGCCGAGGTCCTGCTCTTCAATCTGCGGGCCGAAGGTTTCCGCACCCACCACGCCCCCGATGGCGAAAGTGCGCTCGAATACCTGGCAAGCACCTCGCCGGATGCCGTTCTGCTGGATGTGATGCTGCCGGGCATTGAAGGCTTTGAGGTCGCAAGGCAGATGCGCGCTGCCGGTAACTTCGTGCCGGTCATGATGCTCACCGCGCGCAGCCGGCCGGAAGACGTGCTGGAGGGCTTCGAGGCGGGTGCGGACGACTACCTGCCCAAGCCCTTCGAGCTTTCGATTCTGATCGCACGGCTGAACGGCCTGCTTCGGCGCATGCACTGGCAGCGGTCAAACCTGCCGCCGCTGCAAACGCCGTCTCTCGTCCCCGAACCGGAGCTGGAACCGCGCAGCACCTTTCAATTTGACAGCCGCGAGATCCGCTTTGACACGCTGGAGCTGACCTCGCCCGGTCAAAGCATCCGGCTGACCCTGATGGAAGCCGAGTTGCTGCGGTACCTGATTGAGCGCCACGGCAAGGTAGTCTCGCGCGGCGAAATCCTGGAAGAAGTCTGGCGCGTGCGCGAAGACACCGACACTCGCGCCATCGACAACTTTGTCGTGCGCCTGCGCCGCTATCTGGAACCCGACCCCGCGCGGCCGGTCCACCTGCTCACGGTGCGCGGCGTCGGTTACCGCTTCGTTGCCGAGGGTACGTGGAGCTGATCTGAACCGGCTACGGTCCCGGGCGCGTCCAAACCTTACACTGAACAGGTAAGGCCTTCGGCTCGTGCGTATCCTTTCTCGCTACATTCTTCGCGAAGTGCTGTCGCACACACTGCTGGGCGGCGTTCTCTTCACATTTGTTCTGTTCATTCGTGATCTGGGCAAAATCCTGGAGCTTGTGGTGCGCGGCTCAGCCTCCTTGCTCGACGTTGCACGCGTAATCGCCTACACCTTGCCCAGCACGCTGGTGCTGACCATTCCCATGGCGGTGCTCGTCGGCATCCTGCTCGGCCTCAGCCGGCTCGCTGCCGACAGTGAAGTCACCGCCATGCGCGCTGCTGGCTTCGGCGTGCTCAACTTCGTGCGCGTCGTGTCCCTTGCCGCGGGTCTCGCCGTGCTCATCGGCCTCTGCAACTCGCTCTATGTGGCACCGCGCGCCGCGTCAGCTCTGCTCCGGCTTGAGAACGACTTGAAGACCTCACAGGCCAGCTTTGAGGTGCAGCCCCGCGTCTTCTACGAAGACTTCCGCAATTACGTTCTGTACGTGCAGGACGCAAGCGTGGCACAGGGTGCGGCGCTCTGGAAACATGTCTTTCTCGCCGACCTGTCGCAGCCGGCAAGCCCCTACATCACCACCGCGCAGCAGGCCATCGTGCAGAACGGGCCAAAAGGCGTGATCCGGCTGCACTTTGAGGACGGCTCGCGCCACGAAATCTCGCCGAAGGACCCGAACCAGTACGACATCACCACCTTTACAGAAGCGGACACGCCGATCCAGGCGGCACCGCAGGACGACATCCGCCTGACCCGCACTGAAACGCCGCTGCTTGCGTTGTCACCCGGCGAACTGCTGCAACGCAGCCGCGCACCCGGGGGCCGGCAATACAGCATCGAGCTGCAGAAACGCTTCTCCTACCCTGCGGCCTGCATCGTGCTGATGCTGGTCGGCACGCCGCTGGGCCTGGCGTCGCGGCGTGGCGGAAAAAGCGGCGGCTTCGTCCTCACCGTGCTCCTCGTCTTTGTCTATTACTTCTTCTCGTCGGTGGGCGTGGCACTCGCAAAGCAGGGCAAGGTCAGCGCGGTGCTTGGCGTCTGGGGCGCCAACATCATCTTTGCGCTCTTTGGCACCGTGCTGCTCTGGCGCATGGCCCGTGGCGACCTGAGTACGCGCAATGCCGGCCTGCTGAACCTGATGGATTGGACCCGCACCACGCTCGAGCGGCTGCGGCCCGGCAAGCAGCGGCAGGAAGAAGCGACACGCCGGCCCGCATCACGGCGCACCCATCGCTTCCCATTGATCTTCGACGACTACGTTCTGCGCGAGTTCATCTCCACGCTTGCGCTCATCCTGGTCAGCTTCATCATGCTTTCGCTCTTCTTCAGCTTTTTCGAGCTCCTGGGCGACATTATCCGCAACCGGACCGCGCTGATCACGGTGGGCGACTACCTGCTCAACCTGATCCCCTACATGCTCTACAACCTGACGCCGCTCTGCGCTCTGCTGGCGGTGCTGGTCACCTTTGGCGCGCTCAGCAGGTCCAGCGAACTGACCGCCATGAAGGCCAGCGGCGTTTCCATCTACCGCCTGATCGCACCCATCATGGTGCTGACCGCGATCATCGCCGTCTCCATGTTCGCCTTCGATGAGTTCTATTTGCCGCTCGCGAATCGGCGGCAGGAAGCGTTACGCTCCGTCATCAAGGGCAAGCCTGCGCAAACCTTTCTGCGTCCCGATCGCAAATGGATCAGCGGTCAACAGGACTCGGTCGGCCAGCCAGCGCGCATCTTTTACTACCAGTTTTTCGATCCGGACAAAGACGTCTTCGCCAACCTCACTGTCTTTGAGTTCCAGCCCGGCACCTTTCAGCTAAGCCGCCGCATCTTCGCCGGCAGCGCGCATTGGGATGCGCAAGTGCAGCGCTGGATCCTGGAAAACGGTTGGCAGCGCACCTTCCAGAACGGCGCCGTCGCGACATATCAGCCATTCACGCTGAACAGCTTCGCCGAAATCCGTGAACAACCTTCATATTTCAAAAAAGAAATCCGCCCGTCGCAGGAGATGAGCTTTAACGAGCTGAACGGCTACATCTCCGACCTGAAGCAGAGCGGCTTCGACACCATGCGGCTGCGCGTGCAGCTCAACCGCAAGCTGGCTTATCCGCTCATCACGCTCATTATGGCGTTGCTGGCCGTGCCTTTTGCCATGTCCATGGGCAAACGCGGCTCTCTGGCCGGCGTCGGCATCGCCATTGCCATGGCAGTCGCCTACACACTCGTCTCCGGCGTTTTCGAAGCCATGGGCAACGTTAACGCCCTGCCTCCCACACTGGCCGCGTGGTCGCCGGACGTCCTCTTCGCCATGCTCGGCGGCTACCTGCTGCTGCGCACGCCTACCTGACGCACTACAGATCGCGCTGAATGGGAGGTGTGCCGGACAGAGCCTTTCGCCGCGCGGTACAGTCAAACAGATATGCGTTTGCTTCGTGTGTTAATTGCGCTGCTCGCCGTCGCGGGAGCTGTAGTGAGTGTTCTTGCACTTCGTGTTCACCTGCAGGATCCCAATGCAGCGCCACCATGCGCCGTGAACGAGCACTGGGATTGCGGCGCCGTAAACCACTCGCGCTTTGCTGTTTTCCCGCCGCGCAGCTTTGATGAAGACCCGAACGCAAAGGGCCACATGCCGGTCGCCATCGCTGGCATCGCCGGCTACATTCTGATTGCACTGCTGGCCCTGCTCGGCCGCGACTTTTGGACGTTTGAGCTCAGCCAGATCGGGCTGTTCCTCGCCCTCGGCCTTACCTTTGTCGAGAAATACATCCTTGAGAAGTGGTGCATTTACTGCGTCTGGTCGCAATCGATCATGGCGGTCATCTTCCTGTTAAGCTGCGCGAATTGGCTTGTAGCCAGCCGCCGTCGTGCCCGCGCCGGCTTGCACCTGCGTGCCGCATAACGCGTAAGCTGGCCCCATGGCGTTCGAAGGTTTGCTGGCGAAGCTTGGTCCGACTCTGGTGCGCGAAGCCACGCCGCACCTGATGCAGATGATTACAGGTCTGACTGATCGCTTTCGCAAGGACACCCGCGACATCAAGGCTGCCGTCGATGCGGAGATGGCATCCGTTGCCCGCACCCACGCGGGCCTGACCTCCGCGGTGACCGAGCAGCGCGATCATCTGAACGCACTTCGCGAACAGGTAACCGTAACCGACCGCAAAGTCGAGTTGCTGCACAAAGCCGTGGAGTCGCTGACCCGTCAACTGGCCAGCAACGCCGTGGGGGCGGCAAGGGCCGATCGCTCCACGCGCAATCTCGCCCTGCTCGCCGCCGGGTTTTCCGCACTGGCCTGCGGCGCCGCCGTTGCCGTTCTCCTTCTGCACCGGTGAGCGCGCAACCGATCACCGGCTTCCACCAGGATGAAGCGCGCCACTGGATCGCCAGCCTCGCCTGCGGTCACACCCAACACGTGCGTCACGATCCGCCCTGGCAACTGCGGCCCTGGGTCGTTACACCGCAAGGCCGCGCCGCGATGCTCGGACGAACACTCCGCTGCAAGCTGTGCGATGCGGCGGAAAGCAGCGCCGCCACAACCGCATCCGGTCACGGCGCGGCGTAATCTAGTCAGGTATGGGTATTACGCGCGAGCAAGCGATTGACTGCTTCCGGTCAGACGACCTGATTGGCATCGGCATGGAAGCCGACGCGGTCCGCCGCCGTCTGCACCCGGATGGCGTCGTCACCTACATCATCGACCGCAACATCAACTACACCAATTTCTGCACGGAATATTGCACCTTCTGCGCCTTCTACCGGCCGCTGAAAGGCAAGCTCGCGTCTGAGGGTTACATCCTCGACTTCGAGACGATCTACCAGAAAATCGCAGAAACCGAAGAGATGGGCGGCACCGGCGTGCTGATGCAGGGTGGCATTCACCCCGACCTGAAAATCGATTGGTTCGAAGCACTCTTCACCGGCATCAAGCAGCGGTTTCCCAACATCTGGCTGCACTGCCTTTCCGCCAGTGAAATTCTGGCCATCGCCGAATATTCCGACATGGATCTGCGCACGACCATTGCCCGCCTGCGCGACGCCGGCCTCGATTCCATCCCCGGCGGCGGCGCGGAGATTCTCGATGACGAAGTGCGCAAGCGCATCGCTCGCCTGAAGTGCCGCACCGAAGACTGGGTCAGCGTGCATCGCACCGCGCACGAGCTTGGCATGCGCACCACCGCCACCATGATGTTTGGCGTGGGCGAGACCATGGAACAGCGCGTCAATCACTTCGACGTGGTACGCCGCCTGCAGGAGGAGACCGGTGGCTTCACCGCCTTCATCCCCTGGAGCTTTCAGCCCAATCACACCGCGCTGGGCGGCCGCGGCTGGGAAGAGGCGACCTCCGTCGAGTACCTGAAGACGCTCGCGATCAGCCGTCTTTATCTCGACAACATCGAGAATGTTCAGAGCAGTTGGGTCACGCAGGGTCTGAAAGTGCTGCAGATGGGCTTACGCTTCGGCGGCAACGACGTCGGCTCGGTCATGCTGGAAGAGAACGTCGTCAAGGCAGCCGGCACCGCGAACTGCACCACGGAAGAGGAGCTACGCCGCATCATTCGCGACGCCGGCTTTAAGCCCGTGCAGCGCGACACGCTCTACACCACCCTGTTCCTGAACTAAGCACGCCGGCAGAAGGCTCCGCTGCAAACTCATGGAGAGGCACGTCCGCTCAGCGGCTACAGTGCGAAAACCCGATCGCGATCACGTGGCTGTCGGGCGATAGCCTACGCGAACAGGTACATACACCTTCCAGTGATTTCACCGGTTTCACGTAAACTGAATCCGACTCATCCCCACTTGGAGCACCAACCTGTTCGCAACGATTCAGACGCTTGCGTTGACGCTGTTCTACGCCGAACCTCATGGGCTCGGCCATTACTGGCGAACGCACTACGCGCAGCGAACCTTTCAGGGCATGTACCGCTGGAACTGGTTCGACATCGGCCTGCTGATTCCCTACTTCATCGTCATGCTCATCCTGGCGTTCTACGGTGTTCACCGCTACCAACTGGTGTGGCTGTACTACCGCAACCGCAAACGCGCGCAGCACTCGTCGACTCCGCCGGCACGTTTCCATGAAGCCGATCTCCCCTTCATCACGGTGCAGTTGCCCATCTTTAACGAGCAGTATGTGATCGACCGCCTGATCGATGCCTGCTGCCGCATGGAATACCCGCGCGACCGCTACCAAGTTCAGGTGCTCGACGATTCAACGGACGAAACTGAGCAGGTCGCCGGCGGCATCGTCCAGCGTTACGCAGAAGGCGCCGAGGGCCTGCCTCCGCAACCCATCGAGTACATCCACCGCACCGACCGTTACGGCTACAAGGCCGGTGCGTTGGATGCCGGCCTGAAAACCGCTCACGGCGAGCTGGTCGCCATCTTCGACGCCGATTTTGTGCCCCCAACCGACTGGCTGCGCCGCGTCGTGGATCAGTTTGCCGACCCCGCCGTCGGCATGGTGCAAACCCGCTGGACCCACCTCAACCGCAACTACAGCTTTCTCACCCAGGTGGAAGCCATCCTGCTGGACGGCCACTTCGTCCTGGAGCACGGAGGCCGCTCGCGCGCTGGTGTCTTCTTCAATTTCAATGGCACCGCAGGCATGTGGCGTCGCCGAGCCATCGAAGAGGCCGGCGGCTGGCAGCACGACACCCTGACCGAAGACACCGACTTGTCGTACCGTGCCCAACTCAAAGGCTGGCAGTTCCGCTACCTGCAGGATGTGGAGTGCCCCGCCGAGCTGCCCATCGAGATGACCGCGTTCAAGACCCAGCAGGCGCGCTGGGCTAAGGGCCTCATCCAAACAGCCAAAAAGATCCTGCCGCGCGTCCTCAACTCCGACGCTCCGTGGCACACCAAGCTCGAAGCCTGGTACCACTTAACCGCCAATCTCAGCTACCCGCTCATGATCGTACTCAGCACCCTGCTCATGCCGGCCATGATCATCCGTTCGTGGCAGGGCATCTGGCAGATGCTGCTGATCGACTTTCCTCTCTTCATGGCGAGCACCTTCTCCATTTCCAGCTTTTATCTGGTCTCGCAAAAAGAGCTGTTTCCCCGCCGCTGGTATCGCACCTTCCTGTATCTGCCCTTCCTGATGGCACTCGGCGTCGGCCTGACCATCACCAACACCAAGGCCGTGCTTGAGGCACTGTTCGGGATCAAAAGCGCCTTCGCCCGCACACCGAAATACCGCGTGCAGAAAAAGGGCGAGAAGACCCAGGCGCAAAAATATCGCAAACGGCTCGGCATCATTCCATGGATCGAGCTCGCCATCGGCTGCTACTTCGCCGCAACAGTCTGGTACGCCATCGCCAGCGAAAACTATTTCACGGTCCCGTTTCTACTGCTCTTTGTGCTGGGCTACTGGTACACCGGCCTGCTCAGCCTGCTGCAGGGCCGCTTTGAGCGTTTGGGCACAGCCAACGCCTTGCACGAAAAGCCATACCCCGTTGGCGTGTAATACACGCGCAAATGGCTGGCTACACTGAACCCGGAGTTCCCCACAAGTGATCAGCTTCTTCATACCGATTGTGGAGGCTCTGCTGGCGGGCTACGTCGCGGCAATCGCCGTCTACATGGGCCTGCTCTTTCTCATAACACGGCTGGGCCGGCGCGTCCTGCTGAACGACAGCACTGCAAGCTGGACCTACACTGCGCTGCATGCCGGCACATGGTGCCTGGCGTCCGTTACGGGTGCCTATGTGTGCTGCGGTATGTCACCGTTGCCGCCTTATGGAAACATCGGCTTCCCGCTGTGCCTGGCAGTTGGGCTCACCCTGGTGCTGCTACGCAGCTTCCGTCAACTGCCCGGCCAAATGTCGGCGTTGGCATTGATCCTGAACCTCGGCGGCATCCTGGGTGGCACCGTGGCGGCGCTGTATGCGCATCACGCATTTGCCGCGCTCCGCGCATAACGCAGCAACACGCAACAAAACGGGACAGGGCTTATACCCTGTCCCGTCTTGCGCTCTACCCTGCTTAGAACCGAATGCCGACTGTCACCGGAATGTACTCGGAGTTGCGCCGGTTGAACTGGAAAAAGTCCTGATTGTTGTTATCGTTCAACTTCAACCAGTGATACCGGGCTTCTACAAACAAACGCTCACTGGAAAACTCTGACAGCTTGTATGTCAGGCCCAGACCTGCGTTCGCACCAAAACCGCTCGCAGTGTACTGGTCCACGTTCACATTGCTGCTGTATTGGTAGCAGTAATAGTAGTCGCAGGTGGTGCCGATGCTTGGCAGCGTGAAGTTCGTCGTCTTGCGGTAGTAGCCCACGCCACCCGTCACGTAAGCGCCCAACTTGCTGTGGCTCTGCGTCAGGCTGATCACCGGATCGATGGAAAACGAGAGCACGTGCCCATTTGCGTCGAATCCGTCGAGTTCGTCCGCGGTAACTCCGGCAGCGAGCAGATTGTTGTACTCAGAATTGATTGCCCCGCCACTCAAACCAACGTGGTCATAGTGGAACTCGGCAAGGACACCAAAATTCTGATTGAAATTCCAACCGCCACCCACCTCAATGTCATAGCTGGGCGTGTAGAACTTGCCTGTGTTGCCGACCGGGACGTTCAAGCCAGCACCACCCAAAAACGCGATTTTGGTCGACCCGTCCGAATTATGCAGACGGTCCTGATAGCGCGAACGTCCGTATCGCCGGCGATGGCTGCCATACTGCCCCGCGCCTGCGCCACTTCCTTCCGCGACGTCGGCCGGCGAAGCGGAAAGGCTCGCAACCTCATCGTCCACCGCGTCACTTGAACTGCTCACACCATCCGTGCGATACCGCAAGTCCGCGTTCACGTCCGCCAGCGAGTACGCACCGGGCGTAAGCAGGCTGCGGTTGAGTTGCGCAATATCAGTGGAAGGCTGCGACGACGCTGCAGGTGCAGCAGCGTAAAGCACGGCAGAGGCCGCAAGCGTACCCGCGGCGAACACAGCTTTTGCAAATGAGCGGTGCGACGATGTCATGTGTGTGGCACTCCTGAACAGGGCAGAACTTCTCTACTGGCCTGTAACCCGGCCCGTTTCCCTAAGTTGTTCGACGCAGATCTGGTCGGTTTAGACGACGTCCCAACGCGCCATGTTGTGTAGCGCGCAAAACGAACGGGGAGCCGATTACCGGCCCCCGTCCCCTATCAGCTCACGCCTTGCCTAGTGAATGTCGAACTGCTCCGGACTCAGCGACGGATCGCTTTTCAGCAGAATCGTCTTGTGCGTCATCTCCTCAAGTTCCTGAAGGCGTCGCGCCCCATTCGACTTCAGTTGCTTCACCACTTCCGGATGCACCCGCAGCATCATGTCCGCTTTATCGATGTGCCGGTACATTTTGCGGGTTTCCACGTAGATTTCGTTCGCCACCGTGATGGGCGACTTGATCATGCCGGTGCCTTCGGTGACCGGGTCCGGAATGCACAGGGTGCGCTCCAGGCTCTGCTTCACACGCTTGCGCGTCATGATCACCAGACCGAAATCATTGAAAGGCAGCACCTTTGACGGTGCGCGGTCCGTCTTCAACTCATCCTCCAGCGCCTGCATCACCTTGGCCCGGTTCTTTCGTTCATCCATGTCGATGAAGTCGATCACAATGATGCCGCCCAGGTCGCGCAACCGAATCTGCCGCACAATCTCCGGAATTGCATCCAGGTTCGTCTTCAGAATCGTGTCTTCCAGCCGTGCCGTCTTGCCGACGTACTTTCCGGTATTGATGTCGATCGCGACCAGCGCCTCCGTCTGATTGATAACAATGGAGCCGCCCGACTTCAACCACACCTTGCTCTTCAGTGCCTTGTCGATCTCAGTCGTGACACCGAAGTGCTCGAACAGCGGCGTTTCCTTGGTGTACAGCTTCACGCGGCGCACCAGCGACGGCTGGAACCGCTGCAGGAAGCGCAGCACGCGCTCGTACTCCTGCTCGGAATCAACCCAGATGGCCGAGAAGTTATCCGTCACCTGATCGCGCAGAATGCGCTCGATCAGACCCAGATCGTGGTAGATCAGCGCCGGGGACTTCGACGTCTCCGAACGCATCTTGATGTCCTGCCACAGCTGAATCAGGAAGCGCAAATCGTTGCGTAGCTCTTCTTCGCTGGCGCCATCTGCGGCGGTCCGCACAATGAAACCACCCTGCTGCTCTCCCTTTTCCGAAAGCAGGATCGACTTCAGCCGGCGGCGCTCCTCGTCCGATGAAATCTTGCGCGATACGCCCGTGTGGTTGACCGTGGGCATGAAGACCAGGAATCGGCCCGGCAGCGCGATGTGCGATGTGATGCGCGCGCCCTTCTTGGCGATCGGCTCCTTCGCGATTTGGACCAGCACCTCCTGCCCAGGCTTCAGCAGGTCGGTAATGGCGGGCAAATCCATCGTCTGCACGCTCTGCCGGCCGCGCCCGCGGCCACGATCCGCGCCGGCGCCACCCCGGAACGGCCGTTCCCCGCGTACGCCGCGATCGCGTCCGCCACGGCGGTTGTCGCGGCGTTCCCGGCGATCCCCGCCGGTTGCAGGAGCGTTGCCGTTCGTCTGCTCCTGCTCCTCTTCGTCGGGCTCGCCGCCGAAGTCATCCACGGTGAAGCCGCCCGCATCCGGCGCAGCTTCCAGTTCCTCGTCCTCGTCCTCTTCGGGCAGGGTGCGCTCGTCGATGGACATCTCCTGCAGCATCGCGCCCAGGTCCGCGGTTCCCTCCAGGGTCTCCTCTTCGTACTCGTCAGATTCGTCTTCGTCCGTCGCGGCGACAGCCATCTCGTACTCATACTCGTCGCCGTCCACCTCTTCTTCGTGGAAGTCACCTTCGCCGTAGGCGTGCACCTGCGGCACGGGCTCCGAGCCCGACAGTTCCGCCGGGGTCAGGTCCGTCTCGTCGTAGATGCGCGACTCACTCGCTTCGACGACTTCGTCGTGCGGTGCCTCAGCCGCTTCATCCTGCGCCGGTTCGGGCAGCATCGCTCCATCCGGCTGAATGCTGGTGAACTCGTGCGCCACGGCAACGTCCGCATCGGAAATCACAGGCTCCGTGGTAATCACAGGCTCCGTGCTAACCACAGGCTCCGTGCTCGCGGCAGAAACACCGGCTGATTCGACGGGGCCGGGCACGCCTGCAGCACCGAACAGGCTGATTAACCCGCCGCTCGATTCATCCCCTCGCGATTCCTCGCGTGACGCATCCGGGGCAACCTGATCCTGCGAATGCTCAACTGCAGTGTCGGCTGCAACGGGCGCAATCGCCGCATCCGTCGCCTGCGCGGCTGGTTCGGAACGCTGCTCCCGCCGGCGCAGATCACGGCGGCTGTTCTCACCGAAGCTCGCCGCTTCACCTTCGACTGGTTCATATTCGCCGGCACTGGGCACCGGCACATCTTCTTTGGCAGCATCCACAATGCTTTGCGGCTCCGGAATGACTTCCGGACTTACGGCCGCGTGCTCGTACGCGTGCGCCGGGTGCTGGGTCAACCCACCCGTCTCCTCCGGCGCGGCTGCGGCGGCGACCTCCGCCTGCTGATCGGGAACGGGCGTCGGCGCGATATCTTCCGCGACCACGGCCGCAGCTATCTCCTGCACACGCGCACGGTTGCTTGCTTCCACCACGGGCTCCTCCGCGGACCCGGCGACGCTCGTTCCGTCTTCCGCATCCCCGGAAGCAACCTCGGTTCGGGCCCATTTCTGGGCCTCCGTCCGCACTGGACGCGACGGCTTCCGGTAGCGCGAGATCGACTCGCCGGGCAGCGTCGCTTCTCCGTTCCAGCCAGAGATCTCGAGCGAAGGCCGCGATGACGCAACCGGCTCCGGCGCACGCGGCGCCGCAGCCTTGTGAGCAGCGTCCTCGGCAGCGACTTCCGCCGGATCGCGATACTTCCGGATGGACTCGCCAGGAAGCGTGGTCACGGCAGCACCGGCCGGCACATACTCGGTCTCACGGTCGCGCGAACCGAAGTCTCGCCGGTCACCGCGGCCACGGTCGTCACGGCGGCGTGGCTCACGCTCCTCCGTCTGCGTCTGGCGTGCGGCGCGCTCCTCACTGCCTGGGCGCCCCATGCGGCCCGGGCGGTGGACGTTGCGACGGCCCAGATTCTCCGGCTCGGCCGCGCTCTCCAGATCGATGGTGATGGTTCCGTTAGCGCTTACGCCCGCGTCGGGGAAATCCTCGTCCTCTGACGATCCTTCCAAAACGATGGTCTCGCCATTGCCAACCAACTCGGGCTCGACCTGCTCGGCGTACGTGCCGGTCGCGACTTCCGCGTTCGAACCTTCGCGTCCGCCACGCCCGCGCCGACGGCCTCGACGGCCGCGCCAACGGCGGCTGCCCTGTTCGTCCAATGCGACTTGATTGTCGTGCGCGGCGGCGGAATCTTCGATGGGCGCGGGCGCAATCGGCTCATCGAAACTCGTCGTCTCTTGCACGGGTTCCGTCGCCTCGCGGCGGCCACGGCGGCCTCGGTCGCGGGCTCCACGGCTGCCGTCATCGCGCCGAACTTCCTCGCGGCGAGGCTCATCGCGGCGGACTTCTTCGCGGCGCGGCTCATCCCGGCGAGGCTCGTCACGGCGGCCTTCGTCCCGGCTGCCAGCTTCGCGCGGGGCGGCCCGGCGGCTGCCTCCGTCCGTTTCAAAATCGGCGGCATCGCCCTGCTCCTCCATAAAGTCCGTCACATACAGGAACGCGTCGCGTTCCAATCCGATGTCGACGAACGAGGACTGCATGCCGGGCAGCACGCGGGTCACTTTGCCGTTGTAAATGGATCCCGCGAGCGTGTACTCGTTCTCGCGCTCGTAGTAGATTTCCGCCAACTGTTCGTCTTCGACAATGGCCAGCCGCGTCTCATGCGGCGTTGTGGAGATATAGATTTCCTTGGACACTTCTGTTTACTCTTTCCGCCACACGGAAAGAGGGCCACGATCCGCAGCGCGTACGCTGCTACCCTTGAAGGGCGGCGCAGACAGAATGCAAGGCGACACCAGCGCAACCGGAGAACCGGTCACACCTGGGCTGCAGGAACGCGAACGTTAGCGCTACCGGTGGGGTCCGGTCGAACTCGCGATCACGATGCTGCGTTCGTGCTGCCAAATACAAACCTCAACCTATGCGGGCCCTTGCAGGACTTGTGTTCGCACGGACCAAGCCACGTGGCCGGTAGGGAACGTTCGCCATCCGCGAGCACCGCTTAATTTCTGCATCCGCCCCGGTGGACTGTAGCCCTCTCCCCGGCGGCTTGTTCTTACTGCAAAGCTTCAAAACTCGATTGTTGCTGCCGGGCAGCTCGCCCGGCTTTCCCACCGCTCCTCAGCGGTACGGGTACATTCTCGCTGCGTTCATTGTGCAACAGGAAAGCGTTTCACGCCAGCTATGTGACCTGGGAATCAGTTCACGAACCGCCGCATCCTCACATTCATAACAATCCCAAGCGCCAGAAACGTGAAGATCACGCTCGAACCACCGTAGCTGAGCAGCGGAAGCGGAATACCTGTCACCGGCATCAGGCCGACGACCATGCCGACATTCACCGCGATCTGGAAGATCAGCACCGCCGTGACACCCATAATCAGGAAGGTTCCTGGCGGATCGGCCGCGATCTGCGCGTTCTGTATCAGCCGTAGCAGGATGAAGAGATACAGCAGCAGAACCAATGCCGCACCGATGAAGCCGTGCTCCTCGCACAAGGCGGCAAAGATAAAATCGGTATACGGAATTGGTAAAAAATCGCCTTGGGTTTGCGTTCCCTTGGTCGCGCCCTTGCCCCAAATACCGCCGGAGCCCACCGCGATGAGCGACTGGCGCACCTGGTAGCCGGTGCCCTTCGGGTCGTCCTCCGGGTGTCGAAAGCTGGTCAGGCGAGCCTTCTGATAGGGCTTCAGCACCTTGCCGCTCTTCCAGATGCCCGTAATCAGCACGGCTGCCGTGATCACGATCATGAGTGCGCGTTTCCAGTGAATACCGCCCAGAAACAGCCCCACAATCAGCACCGGAAGGTAGGTCAGCGACGTTCCCAGGTCCGGCTGCTTCAGCACCAGCAGCATGGGCACGCCGATCAGCGCGAAGGCCTTCCCGATCTCGCGCCAGTCCAGCTCCCTGCCTAGCAGGCCCCAAAGATAGCGGGCCATCGCGAGAATCAGGACCAGCTTGACCCATTCCGACGGCTGAAAGTGAATGCCGCCGGGCAGCCTGATCCAGCGGCGGGCGCCGAGCACCTTTTGTCCGACGACCAGCACCGCAACGAGCGAAACGATGCTGATGCCGTAAGCCCAGGGCGTCACGTCGATTAGTTTGTGATAATCGATCTGCGACACGATGAACATGACCACGAGACCGGCCAGCAAAAAGCCGATCTGCTTGGTGTGAAATCCATGGAATTTGGTGTGCAGCGTCGCGGAGTAAATCTCAAACACGCTTACGGTCGACATGAGCAGCACCATGCCGAGCAACACCCAGTCGAAATCGCGAAAGCTGGAAAAGCGGAACATCTAGACCGTATTGAAACCGTATTAGAGCAGCAGTTCAGGGCTTCGGCAAAGACGTCCTGTTCCAGGCACGTACCCCCTCCCTACCTTTTTTTGCAAGTTATTCTTTGCACACGACTTACCGTTTCAGGTAAGCCGTAAGTTCTTCATTTCTGGTGTAAGTTCTTCATGTTTGGTCTAAGTTCCTCCATTCGCGGAACTTACCTTGGGACGCACAGGTTTCGGTGCAGCAACTCCTGTGTGTTCCACCTGACCCGTCTCACCGTCGGCGTTCTGGTCCTGCTTGTCGACGGTGTCACCCTGTTGCACTGCGTTGGGAGTGGGCTGGGCTGGGACTGGGGCGGCGGCTGGGGCCGGTGCCTGCGCGATCAACAGGTTCTTGCTGCGCGCACGCTGCTTTTCGACGAAGGCGTTGACCACCTGTGCGGCGACCTGGCCGGAGTGCCAGCCCCAGTTGCCGTTCTCCCACAGGACGGCAACGGCAATGTCGGGATTGCGGCGCGGGGCGATGCCGACGAACCAGGAGTTCGGCTGCGTCTTCTTGCCACCGCCGTTGCGCGCCAAAGCGTCATGGCTCATGACCTGCGCGGTCCCGGTCTTTCCGGCGAAGTCAATGCCCTCAAGGTGTGTGATAGCGGCGGTGCCGCTGGTCGTAACCGCGGCCATGCCCTCGGTGACGGTCTGCCAAACGTTGGAATGGATGGGCACGTTTTTATTGCCGCTGCCCGGAAAGCTCTCCGCAAACGCTTCGCGCTGGTCGGCAGGAATCTCTTCGGGGAAGACCACGTGCGGCCGTTTGAGCGCGCCTCCGGAGGCGATACCGCCGAGTGCCCGGACCATCTGCAGCGGCGTGGCCGCAATGGCGCCCTGGCCGATGCCGACCGAGATGGTTTCGCCGGCGTACCACTGCTGGTGATAGTTTTTCAGCTTCCATTGGGAGCTGGGCATGGTGCCGGCGGCTTCCTCCGGCAGGTCGATGCCGGTCTTCTGCCCCAGGCCGAAGGAGGTGGCGTATTTGGCAATGGCGTCGATGCCAAGCCGCTGGGCGAGCACGTAATAAAAGACGTCGCACGACATCGGGATGGCGTTGTTGATGGTGACGTTGCCGTGGTGCGCGTCGCAGTGATAGTAGTGGCCGTAAAACTCCGCACCGCCGGAGCAGACCACGTGTTCGGTTTCGGCGATTCCCTCTTCCAGGCCGGCGACGCTCATGATGATCTTGAAGGTGGAGCCGGGAGCGACCTGCGCCTGAATCGCCTTGTTGAGCAGCGGGTGCTCAGGGTCGGTGATGATGCTGTTCCAATAGGTGCGCGTGAGGCGAACGGCGAACTGGTTCGGGTCGAAGACGGGCCGCGAGACCATGGCCAGTACCTCACCCGTGTGCGGGTCGAGGGCGACCAGGGCGCCATTCTTGCCCTCCATCGCCTTTTCCGCTGCCATCTGCAGGTCCAGGTCGATGGTCAGTTTCAGGTCCTCGCCTGGCTTGGCGAGTTCTTCGCCGAGCTTGCCGATTTCGCGCCCGTGACTGTTGACGATCAGGTCGCGGGAGCCGTCTTCACCACGCAGGAGCGAATCATAGGCCTGCTCAACTCCTGATTTGCCAACGACATCGCCGGGTTCGTAAAAGGCGTACTTCGAGTTATTCAGGTCCTGTTCACTGATCTCACCTACGTAGCCGATGAGGTGGGCCGCAAAGCCGTCGCGGGGGTAAAGGCGGCGCTGCTCCTCAAGCAATTCAAGTTCGGGCAGTTCGTTGCGGTGGGCCTCGATGAAGGCCTGCTCGTCGGGTGAGATGTCGGCCTTGAGCGGGATCGGCTCATATTTGGGAGCGTACTGGTAGTGCCGGATGGTCTCCTGCACCTGATCGGGGGTGAGGTGCAAGCCGTCCGCGATCATGCGGACTTCAGCGTCGGCATCGTGCATTTGCTCGCGCAGCAGGTAGCAAGCGACGGAGGAATAGTTATCGACGAGCAGGCGGCCTTCGCGATCGAGCAACTTGCCGCGAGGTGCAAGGATAGGAACCTTGCGAATACGGTTTGCCTCGGCGAGCATGCGGAAGTCACTGGCGTTGAGCACCTGTAGCCGCCAGAGGCCGGCCAGCAGGATGAGCACCACCGCCGCGATGACGTATTGCACGGCAGCCAGCTTTACCGGCGAGATTTTTTCCTCGCGCGTTCCGGCGGAGGCTGGGATTTGTTCGGTAGGCAGCACTTGTGGTTAGTGTAGATGGGAAGTGACGTGAAGAATCACGCCAAGGTGCCTACCCCGTTAAAGGCATTGATAGCTCTTCCGGGTGAAAGCCTCACAACTTCGAAAGAAATGCAGGTTTCTCCACTTCGCCCGCGCAAAGAGCGCGCGGGCTCCGGTCGAATATGACAGTCGATTGTAGGGGGGAACAGCAAAGCGGCACGGAGGAGGTCCGTGCCGCTTCGGGAAGAAAGCGGATCCCTGCGCTTCGCTACTGGATGCCGATCAAAGAGAGTTACAGGATGGAAACGCAAGAGTTACGGGATGACAAACAAAGAGCGCTTCAGGACTTGGTGTTGGTGATTAAGCGGCCTTGGTTGCGAGTGCCTTCAGGCGAGCGTTGAGGCGGCTCTTGTAGCGGGAGGCGGTGTTGTCGTGCAGAACGCCTTTCTGCACGGCCTTGTCGAGGACGGAGACGGTGGAGCGGTACTGCTCTTTGGCGGCAGTCGCATCGCCCTTGACGAGTGCCTCGCGCAGCATGCGAAGGCTGCCGCGCAGCTTGGAGCGGTTGGAGCGGTTGACCGCGGTCTTGGCCAGCGTCTGCTTGGCGCGCTTCAGGGAGGATACGTGGTTTGCCATTGCTTCTCTTTTCCAGGTGCCCGGGTTCAGGGCTAAGTCTTGGGCGGGCACACAGCATATCGCTGCCGCGCAACACGCAACTCTTCTAGGGTACGTGAGATGGGCTGGTTTCGCAATGGGTGCAGGTGCGATTGCCCGGGCTGAAGCCCATTTGAGGAGGCTGTATTCAGTGGCCTGAAGGCCACTGCTCCCTTCGGTTGCGGCTGCACACGAATTCGTGCACTTGACTCTTGACGGCCCCATTCCCCGGCGCTATTCTTTGCCCAACTTCGACCCGATTTGGTGACACGCGCCAAACTCGCTGCCCTTCACGCATCACGCGCATTCCCCGCGCTGTGCGGTGCGTCGAGGGCTGTAACGAAGTTCCACCCTGCACATCTAATTCCTGTACGCCAACCTGTTGTCTGGAGGCATAGCCCGCATTGGTCCATACGCCCGTGAAGAGTTCGCTGGAGATCTCGCCGAACACCGAAGCACTGTTTGGCGCGCGTGATGAGAATCTTTTTCTGATGGAACAGGCGCTAGGGGTCGCAATCGACCTGCGCTCCCACGGTCTGGAAGTGTCCGGTGAGCCCGAGGCGGTCCATCGAGTCGAAGGCATCGTAACCGACTTTGAGGCGCTGCGACGGTCGGGAGTCCACATTGCCGGGCCGGAGCTGCATGCTTTGATCAAGCTGGCGGTGGCCGACCCGAACACCAGTCTGCGACAGCTTGTGGACGCCGGCCGGCAGCGGACCGCGACCGGCATCAAGCGGATGGTGAATCCACGGTCGCCCAACCAGCGCAAGTATGTCGAGAACATCGAAGCCGCGGACATGACGTTTGGCATTGGGCCGGCGGGTACGGGCAAGACGTACCTGGCGGTGGCGATGGCGGCGAGCGCGCTCATGGCAAAGAAGGTAAGCCGCATCATCCTGGTGCGACCGGCGGTGGAGGCCGGAGAGCGTCTGGGATTTCTGCCCGGATCGCTGCAGGAGAAGGTCGATCCGTACCTGCGGCCGCTGTATGACGCGCTGTACGACCTCCTGGACAAGGAGCGCGTCGACAAGCTGTTGGAGAAAGGCATCATCGAGATCGCGCCGCTGGCGTTTATGCGTGGCCGGACGCTGAGTGACGCGTTCATCATTATGGACGAGGCGCAGAATACGACGATCGAACAGATGAAGATGTTTGTGACGCGTCTTGGCATGAACTCGAAGGCCGTGATCACGGGCGACCTGACGCAGATCGACTTGCCGAACCCGAAACGGTCCGGCCTGCTGGATGCTCTGCACGTCTTGAGCGACGTGGAGGGTGTGCGGTTTACGCACTTTGAGGACAACGATGTGGTGCGCCACAGCCTGGTGCAGCGCATTGTGAAGGCGTACGACACCCACGCGCGGCAGCAGCAGATGTCGCTGACGCTGACCGAGGGCATGGAGGGTACAGGAGACCTGACGGCGGCGCCCAAGACGATGCAATAAGCGCGGCACGGACGTTATGGAACGGCCCTGCCGGTGATTGGCAGGGCCGTTCTGCGTTCCGGTAGCATCGAAACCAGGATGCAGGACGACCCATATCGAAGCGGGTATCGCGCTTGATCGTGATCGAAGCCCCGGAAGACGGCAGCGGCGACCGTGTATTTGCCACACTGCGCAAAGCGGTGCTGGCCCGGTTTTTGCTGGCTGCGCAGCGTGCGGTACAAGTGCCGGGTGAGGTGAACCTATTGCTGGCCGGCGATGCCCGCCTGAAGGCGCTGAACAAAGCATACCGGGGCAAGAACAAGGCGACGGATGTGTTGTCATTTCCCGTTGCGGGGGAGCACGGCGATGGGCAGATGGCGGGCGACCTGGCGATCTCCGTAGAAACCGCGGCGCGGCAGGCCGCCGAACACGGCCATTCGACAGAAGATGAGTTGCGCGTTCTGATGCTGCACGGCCTGCTGCACCTGGCCGGGTACGATCACGAGGCGGATGATGGCGAGATGCGCGCGCTGGAAAGCCAGCTGCGGGCGAAGCTGAAGCTGCCCGGTGGTTTGATCGAGCGAATCGAGCCGGACACGGCTGGAGCGCGGCAGCGGCCGGGCAGGCGTTTCGCCGGTAAGGCGCGGGCGTGATGCTGTTGCTTGCAACGCTGCTGCTGTTTGCCGCGCTTGTGCTGAGCGCGTATGCCGACCGCGTGTATTCGGAGATGGGCAAGTTCCTGGCGCGCGCCTACCAGGACAACCTGGATGCGTGGGTGGACCAGATTGAGCCGCGATTCGGCTTGTCGCGCGACTCGCTGGCCCTGTCCGCGACGATTCTGCGGTTCACCACGGTCGCGGCACTGGCGTTGCTGCTGGGGCGACATTCGCATGAACCCGGCGCCTTACGCTATCTGCTGCAGCTTGTTGAGCTTGCGCTGGTGGTCGTGGTGTTTGATCGTCTGGTGCCGCAGATGCTGTTTCTACGCACACGCGGCAACTGGGTGCGGCGAGTGCGGCTGATCTATCAGGCGTTGTTCTACCTGGTGTCGCCGCTAACGATGCTGGTGGGCTTGCTGCTGGGCATTGCGCAACTGGCTGAAAACGAGGACGCGGACGAGGTGCCTACGGCCGGCGAGGGCGTGGATGCGCTGCTGGAGGCCGGCGAAGAAGAAGGCATTCTGGAGGAAAGCGACCGCGCACTGGTGCGCAGCGTGGTCGAATTCGGCGACATGGTAGTGCGCGAAGTGATGACACCGCGCCCCGAGATTTTTGCCATTCCGGATACGACCACCCTGGCGCAGTTCACGGAGCAGCTGGTGGAGAGCGCGTTTTCGCGTGTGCCGGTGTACAGCGGATCGCTGGACAACATTACCGGCATCGCGTTCGCACACGACCTGCTGCACGTGTCCGATGCGGATGCGGTATGGCAAACGGTGCGCGATATGCAGCGGCCTGCCGCGTTCACGCCGGAGCCGAAGCGCGTGAACGAGCTCTTGCGCGAGATGCAGAGCGAGAAGCAGCACATGCGCATCGTGATCGACGAGTACGGGGCGGTCGCGGGGCTGGTGACGATTGAGGACCTGTTGGAGGCGATCGTCGGCAACATTGAAGACGAGCACGACGAGCCGCCGGTGCCGCATGAGGCTATTCAGGCCGAGGAAGATGGCGTTTGGGTGGTGCCCGGCAACCTGGACATGAGCGATCTGCGCGACCTGTTGCAGGCGCACGGCGACGAGGCCGAGGAAAACGAGGACGGGGATGAGACGCGCTCCCGCTACCGTTTGCCGGAGGACCTGGAATCGACAACCGTGGGCGGCCTGGTATCGGAGCTGGCGGGGCATATACCTCTGCCGGGTGAGATTGTGGAAGCCGAGGGGCTGCGTCTGGAGGTGCTGGCGTCGACCGCGCGTCTGGTCACGCGAGTGCGGGTGGAGATCAAGCCGGCGGCCGAGCCGGAGTGACGTTAACCAGGCCCAAGCGGTAGCTGTCCACGTAGACTGGTCCATGCATGGCAAGTCTTCCCTTCCGCTCCGGATTCGTTTCGATCATTGGCCGACCCAACGCGGGCAAGTCGACGCTGCTGAATGCGCTGGTCGGCGAGAAGGTCGCGATCGTAACGCACAAGGCGCAGACGACGCGCAACCGCATTCTGGGTGTGCTGGAGGTGCCGGCGCGGCCGAAACTGCGTTCGCGCCCCGCGCAGCCCGCCGCACAAGTGGTGCTGGTGGACACGCCCGGCGTACACAAGCCGAGCACACAGCTGGACAAACGCATGATGCAGGAGGTGCACGACGCGCTGGAGTCGCGCGATGCCGTGCTGTTCCTGGTGGACGCGACGCATCGCGTGCACGACGCGAGCCGGACGGTGGACCGGGAGGACCGCAAGGCGCTGAGCGCGGAGGAGGACGCCTTTGCACTAAGCCTGCTGCGCAATGTGGACGCGCCGGTGATCCTGGTGCTGAACAAAATCGACCTGCTGGAGCGGGACAAGCTGTTGCCGCTGATTCAGCACTGGTCGAGCAAACACAATTTTGCGCAGGTCATGCTGATCTCCGCGAAAAAGCGCGATGGTCTGGAGGAGCTGCTGAGCGCGATGATAGCGCTGCTGCCGGAGGGCGACCGCTACTTTCCTGCCGATCAACTGACGGACCAGCCGGAGCGGTTCCTGGCCGCGGAGCTGATTCGGGAGAAGATTCTGCTCTACACCGGCGAGGAGGTTCCGTATGCCTCGGCAGTGATCATTGAGCGGTGGGAAGAACCCGGACCTGTGCCGAAGCCCCGCAAAGGTGAGTTGCCGAAATTGCCGTTGACGAAAATTGCAGCGGCGATTTTTGTGGAGCGCTCAGGGCAGAAGGCGATCTTGATCGGCAAGGGCGGCGCGATGCTGAAGCAAATCGGCACGGCGGCCCGCAAGGAATTGGAGTCGCTGCTCGGCACGCGCGTGTTTCTGGAACTGTTTGTAAAGGTGCGCGAGGACTGGCGTTCGTCGCGGGGCTTTGTGGAGGAGCTGGACTGGCGGCGGCAGTTGGAGGCTCTGGGGGAGCAGCAGAGCGCGGCGAAGATCGAGGAGTAGCGCTGGTTCACCTTGAAGCGCGGCAGTCCAGAAATGCAGGTCTCTCCACTGCGTACCCACGGTAAAGCTGTGGGTACTCCGGTCGAAATGACAATGCTGTGCCGGTGCCGGAGCGGAGTGAAACGCATTTTGGGCCGGTGGTTTTTAGCGGCCTGAAGGCCGCTGCTCCCTCCGAACTGCGCAGCATTCGCGAATGGCAGCGGCGATTATTTACGGACGTTCATGCCAGGCTATTGGCGAAAGAAGACGGTCGAGTTGCTGTCAAATGGGAACGTAGGGCTATTCGCGGACGGCGACGTTGAGGGCTTTCATTTTGCGGTAGAGGTGCGACCGTTCCAGGCCGAGGGCTTCGGCGGCGCGGCTGACGTTGCCGTGGCAGTCGTCGAGCTTTTTCAGGATGTAGTCGCGTTCGTAGGCTTCGCGGGCTTCGAGCAGAGTGCGTGAGCCTTCGGCGGGGCCAAAGCGATCGGGGCCGTTGGGGGCCGCTTCGCCTTTCGGCTCTCGATAGACGAGCGTTGGCAGGTGCTTGCGTTCGATGCGCAGTGCTTTTGGGTTCAGAATGAGGACGCGCTCGATCACGTTACGCAGTTCGCGGACGTTTCCGGGCCAGCGGTAGCTTTGCAGCGCGGCGATGGCGTCGGGTGCGATTTCCACGCGCGGACGACCGTACTGGCGGCCGAACTCTTGCAGGAACTCGCGAACGAGCAACGGAATGTCTTCGGTGCGGTCGCGCAGCGGCGGAACGAAGAACGGGATGACATTCAGGCGGTAGAAGAGGTCCTCGCGGAAGTTGCCGCGGGCGATTTCGTCTTCCAGATTCTTGTTGGTCGCGGCGATGACGCGCACGTCCACGTGGACCGGGTTGTTGGCACCGACAGGGTAGAATCGCTGTTCGTCGAGCGCACGCAACACCTTGGCTTGGGTTTTGAGGCTCATGTCGCCGACCTCGTCCAGAAAGAGCGTGCCACCATCCGCGCGTTCAAATGTGCCGCGCTTTTCCTGCGCGCCGCCGGCCACCGCGCCGTGGCGGTGGCCGAAGAGTTCGCTTTCGATGTGGTTTTCGGGGATGGCGGCGCAGTTCAGCTCGACAAAGACGCGTTCGGCCCGCTGGCTTTGAGCATGCATGGTGCGGGCGATGCGTTCCTTGCCGGTGCCGGATTCGCCGAAGATGAGCACGCGGCCGTTGGTGGGCGCCATCAACCGTATCTGTTGCCGCAACGCCTTGAGCGGAACGCTTTCGCCCGTGACATACGCCGTTTGCGCGAGCTGGTGCTGAAATTCACGGTTGTCGAGCCTGAGCTGGCGCGCCTCGATTGCGTTCTTCAGCATCAGCAGGGTGCGGTCAAGCGAGAGCGGCTTTTCAAGGAAATCGTACGCACCCAGCTTGGTGGCGCGCACGGCCGACTCGATCGTGCCATGGCCCGAGATCATGATGATCTCGGGCGGCGATGTCAGGCCCAGGTCACGCACCTTGCCGAGCACGTCAAGTCCGTCCCCATCGGGCAGCCAGATGTCGAGCAGCACGGCGTCATACTCGGCGTCGCGGATGAGTTCGAGTGCTTCGACCGCGGAGCCACTCGTGGTGACGATGTACTCTTCGTCGCGCAGGATTTCCTCAAGCAGCGAGCGAATGTCGGACTCGTCATCGACGATGAGGACGTGCTTCATGCGTGTGCCTCGACCGACTCGGGCGTGGTGAGTGGAGAGCTGCCAGTGGTGACTTGCTGCGTTGCGAGCTGAGGCTGAGGAACAGCCTCTGCGGTCTGCGATGCGATCGGCACCTCGATGACGAAGCGCGCACCGGAGGGCTGGTTCTTTTCCACGCGAATCGTCCCCCGGTGATCGGCGACGATCTTGGCCGCGATGGTCAGGCCAAGGCCGCTGCCGCGCTGCTTGGTGGAAAAATAAGGCAGGAAGAGCCGCTCGCGCATTTCGTCGGTGACACCGGGACCCGTGTCGGCGACGATAAGTTCCACCATATTTTCCGCGGTTCTGCTGATCGCGGTGCCGATGCGAATTTCGCGAAAGAGGCTCTGGTTCATTGCCTCGGCGGCGTTGTCGACAAGGTTGGAAAGAGCACGCTTCAGGGCCTCAGGGTCGGCAAGGACCAGCGGAAGCGAGGTGCCCAGTTCGCTAGTGACCGCGATGCCCTGCAGGCGGCCCGCGAACATGGCGAGCGTGTTCTCCACGATGGTGTTCAGGTCGGCCGGACGCGGGCGGGCGTGGGGAAATTCTGCAAGCGATGAGAACTGATCGACCAGCGAGCGCATGCTTTCAACCGAGCCGCTGATGACCTCGCTCGAACGCTGAATGGTCGCGACGGATGGCGATTCGAGGGCGTTGGCGCTGAGCAGGTCGGCGATGCGGCCGATGTGGCGGCGAATCTGCTCCGCCGAAAGCGAGATGGGCGTGAGCGGATTTTTGATTTCGTGCGCGACGCGCCGCGCCACTTCTTTCCATGCGGATTGCTTTTGCGCGCGCAGAAGCTCCGTCGCGTTCTCAATCACGATGACGTAGCCGATGGCGGTGCGCTCTGCCGGTCCGCCCGGTTCGAGCAGTGCCGTGGTCACGGCGATGTTGAGCGTACCCGCCGGCGCGCGCATCTCCATTTCGGCGGAGGCGGAGCTCATGCGATGGGAGCGCTGCAGGAGGCGCTCGACCTGCTCGACGTTGTCGGCCGGCAGCACATCGCGGAGAGCTTCCCCGACGAACGATCGCTGCCCGCCGGGATCGAGCATCTCGCTGAAGGCGCGGTTCGCAAGCTGGATGCGGCGCTCGGGGTCGAGCATGACGACGCCGTTTGGAATGGTCTGCAACATGGTTTCCAGCTCGCGGCGTCGCCACTCCAGCGTGGCGTTTGCGTCGATCACCTGCTGCGTGGACCGCTCGACCAGACGGCGGCTGTTCTGCAGCTCGCCGGCCATGGTGTTGTAGACGGCGACGAGCTCGCCAAGCTCCTCTGTGGTTGCGGCGTCCACGCGCCGGCCGTAGTCGCCGTGTGCCAGCGCGGTCATGGCCTCGGCCAGCGCCTCCACCGGGCGCGTCACCTGCCGCGACAGCTGCAGCGCGAGCCAGCTTGCGCAGAACAGGGCAAGCGTGCTGATCATGAGCATCAGCAGCATGTACGTGAGACGAATCTGTTTGCGCTGGCGAAAAAGGATCCAGTACTGGTCGCCATCGTGCCGCAACCGCTGCATGCTGCTGTTCAAGCCGGCCGGCAGCGGCAGTGCAACCACGATCAGGGAGTGAGGCGTGTGCCATGCGGAGCCAACCAGGTAATCGGTGCCGTTGATGCCGAGCACGCCGACGTCTTCGGTCTGCGCTGCCTGCCACAGCAGGGTACGCAGCTGGCCCGTCCTGGCCGGGGCGGCGGTGTGCGCGTAGGGGTCGGGCAGCGTGACCGCGCTTGCCTGTGAGGGCTCCAGGGCAACGATCGCGTCGTCTGCAACGGGCGCGCGGAAGCGTGTTACCGGCACGCCGTCCTGGTACAGAACGACGAAGCCGCCCTGCAGTGTTGATTCATGGGAGCGCAGATCTTCCGCGAACAATTTTGCGCTGTCTTTCGCCCGGGTGTCGTTGGAGAAATCGACTGCGATGCTGGCGGCTTCGGCACGCGCGTTTGCCGTGACGTAGAGCGACAGGTCCTGCGCCAGGCTGACGCTCTCCGCGCGAAGAGCTGCCGCGGGCTGGGAGAACCAGCGCTCCACGGCGCGGTTCATCAGCTGGTAGCTGAAGGCGAACATGCCCGTGATCGGCAACAACGAGATGAGCAAAGCTCCCCAGACCATGCGGGTGCGCAGACGTGCGCCCAGGACGCGGCTGCTGCCCTCCGCGTAGATGCGCAGAATGTTGCGCACCAGCAGGACCAGGGCGACCAGGAACAGCAGAAACGCCACGACCGTGACGGTCGAGAATGCGAGGATTTCACCGGCGGTGGACGGATTCAGGAAAGGCAGGCGGAAGGCGTTCAGCGCGGCAATCAGCAGCGACAGGACCGTGGCCCCGACCGCCAGCAGAATGATGTCGCGCTGTTTCCTGCTTCCCAACGTTTGCTCCCTGGAGCCGGGGCTAAAGCCCCTGATCCGGATATGACTCGACTCTTCGGAAGGGCACAGCTTCAGCTGTGCCGAAAGTGCTCCTATCTTCTCTCATCTTTCCTTCCGTTCGTCTGCGGCGAACGGAAAGAAAGACCCTTTTGTTAGAGGCCGGCTATACGGCACAGCTAAAGCTGTGCGTCTCCGAACACATTCATTTCCATGCTGTGCCCTTCCGATAAACCGACCTCCAAGCTCTTTGCGCTTGAGAAAACATTCATTTCCCGAGCAGTGCATCGGTTTGTTCCTAGAGCAGTTCCGCGACGGGTTTGCAGGCGCGATTCTGCGACTCTGCGACGGCAGCGTAGGTCAGGTTCTGCTTATAGGTATTCACGCCCTCGGCTAGGCCCGGGCTGTTGCGAATGGCTTGGTCCGCGCCCTCATTCGCAAGCCGCAGCACGTAGGGGAACGTGGCATTCGTGAGCGCGAGTGTCGAAGTGTTCGGGACCGCGGCGGGCATGTTGGTGACGCAGTAGTGGACGACGCCGTCGACCACATAGGACGGATCGCTGTGCGTGGTGGGACGCGCGGTTTCGATGCATCCGCCCTGGTCGATGGCAACGTCGACGATGACGGCGCCCTTTTTCATATCGCGCACCATGGCCGCCGTGACGAGCTTGGGCGCGGCGTGGCCTGGGATAAGAACGCCGCCGACGAGCAGGTCGGCTTCGGCTGCACTTTTCGCGATGTTGTAGCTGTTCGAGGCGAGCGTGAGCACGCGACCGCCGAAGATGTCATCGATTTCGCGCAAGCGGTTCAGGTTCAGGTCGATCATGGTGACGCGCGCGCCCAAACCAAGGGCCATTTTGGCAGCGTTGGTGCCGACAATGCCGCCGCCGAGGATGACGACGGAGCCGGGCAGGACACCGGGAACACCGCCGAGCAGGACGCCGCGGCCGCCGTGTTCTTTTTGCAGATAGGCCGCGCCCATTTGAACACTCAGGCGGCCGGCGACCTCGCTCATGGGCGTCAGCAGCGGCAGCGTGCCGGCGGCGTCGCGCACGGTTTCATACGCGATGCCGGTGACGCCCTTGCTGATCAGGGCGTCGGTCAATTCGGGCAGCGGCGCCAGGTGCAGATAGGTGAACAGGGTCAGACCGTCGCGGAACTGCTTGTACTCTTTTTCGGTCGGCTCCTTGACCTTGACAACCATGTCGGCGAGCCGCCAGGTGTCGAACGCGGTGCCGACGATTTCCGCGCCAGCGTTCTGGTAGTCGTCGTCGGGAAAGGCGGAAAGGTCGCCTGCGCCGGTTTCGACGAGCACTTTGTGACCGGCTTCGGTGAGGGCACGCACACCGGCAGGAGTAACGCCGACGCGGCTTTCGTGGTCTTTGATCTCTTTGGGAACGCCAACAATCATTGCTGCTTCTGAACCTCGCTTTTATGGTAGCGCGGCCGGCGTTTGTTCCACTGCCGATCGGGAAGGCATACATCACAGCGGCGGCCGTAACCGGCGAAGTGCAGGTTTCGCACCACGCGACGACCAGGGTGCCGCTCCGGTCGAAGTGACAAACGTTCACTCAGCGGCAGATTTGCTGCAAGGCGCTAGAATCAAGACAACGCCGCCACATCAGGATTACCCCACGCCGATGCCGCAGAACGATTACAAAGGCCGCAACTCCAGATCGCGCAGCCTGCGCTCACTCTTTTCTATTTTTTCCAATGACCTGGCCATCGACCTGGGCACGGCGAATACGCTCGTGTTCGCCAGCGGCAAGGGGGTTGTGGTGAATGAGCCCTCGATCATTGCGGTGAATACCGTGACGAAGGAGGTAGAGGCCGTCGGCAAAGAGGCCAAGGAGATGGTGGGCCGCACGCCGGGAAATATCGTCGCCATTCGCCCCATGAAGGACGGCGTGATCGCCGACTTCAAGCAGACGGAAAAGATGTTGAACTACTTCATCCAGAAGGCGCACAACCGCAAAATGCTGGTGCACCCACGCATCATTATCGGTGTGCCCAGCGAGATCACGCAGGTGGAGAAGCGGGCGGTCGAAGATTCGGCGTATCGCGCCAAGGCCAGCGAGGTGTACCTGGTGGAGCAGGCGATGGTCGCCGCGATTGGCGCCGGCCTGCCGATCACAGAACCGGGCGGCAATATGGTGGTCGATATCGGCGGCGGGACTACGGACATCGCGGTCATCTCGCTTGCTGGCATCGTGTATTCGCGCTCGGTCCGCATGGCCGGCAATCAGATGGACGAAGCCGTGATGAACTACTTGAAGCGCAAGTACAACCTCCTGATCGGGGAGCGCACGGCAGAGCAGATCAAGATTGAGATCGGGTCGGCGTTTCCGCTGGACAAGCCGCTGACGATGGAAATCAAAGGCCGCAACCTGATTGAGGGTGTGCCGAAGACGATCACGATCGACGATTCGGAGATTCGCGAGTCGCTGAGCGAGTGCATTGCGACCATCATGAATGCCATTCGCGTGGCGCTGGAACGCACCCCGCCGGAGCTTTCGGCGGACATTTCCGACCGCGGCATTGTGCTGACCGGTGGCGGCGCGCTGATCAAAAATCTGGATCGCCGCATTCGCGAAGAAACGGGCCTGCCGGTTTCCATCGCGGACGACCCGCTTGCGTCGGTGGTGCTGGGCACCGGGCGCATGCTGTCTGACTTCAGCCTGCTGCGCAAGATCAGCATCGACTAGCCCCGAAGAGGCCGCTCGCACGTGGACTCCCTTTTCGCGCGTTACAAAACCCTGATCACGCTGTTCAGCGTTCTGCTGCTGCAGTTCGTTGCGCTTGCAACGCAGATGCACCGTGTGAGTTACGGTGAGCGGCAGGACGGCCACCACGTTCGCATCGCGCGCGCATGGACGGCGTGGACGATTGTGCCCGTGGAGAAGGTCTTTTGGCGCATGGGGCACACAGTACGGACCGCCTGGCATGGCTATGTGGACCTGCGCCATGTGCGACAGCACGACCGAGATCTGCAGTACCAGATCGACCAACTGCGGCTGCAGGAGGCTGGCATGCTGGAGGACGCGCGCCAGGGTCAGCGGTTGCAGCGGCTGCTCGGCTTCAAGGAACAGTACGTAGGCAAGACCGTGCCCGCGCAGGTGATCGGTACAGGCAGCAGCGATCGCGCACGCATTCTGATTGTGAACAAGGGCAGCAACGACGGGCTACAGCCAGACATGGCCGTGATCACGCCGGATGGCATTGTGGGCAAGCTGCGCGATGTGTACCCCAACAGCTCGCAACTGCTACTGATCAACGATGTGAGCAGCGGCACGGGCGTGCTGCTGACGAACGTGCGCAGCCGCGGCGTGCTGCACGGCGGGCCGAACGGCCGCGTGCGCATCACCTCCCTCTTGCCGGACGATCGCATCAAGCCTGGCGAACCGGTCGTAACCAGCGGTGGCGATCGCGTCTTTCCGCGCGGCCTGAATGTGGGTACGGTCGAGTCGGTTGAAATGGACCCGGATCACCAGCCCTACACCACCATTACGCTGCGAACCGCCGCGAACCTGGACCGGCTGGAAGAAGTCCTGGTCGTCACGAACGTGCCGGAACAGCTGACGGCTTCCGCGAACGCAGACGGCGACGATGCCAACCGCCGTGCCTCCGAGATCGTGGCCGAGCACCTGCCCGGGTTGAAAGAGCCTGACAAGAAGCCTGGGGATGCGCCAAAGGATGCGCCTCCGCAAACGGAGGAGCAGGCAAAGGCGGCGGGCAGGGTCAGTGCGAAGCCTGCGTTGCACCCGGACCGTTATTCACCCGGCGCAGCACCGAATGCGGCAGACCTGCAACCGGGAGGAGGCCGCTGATGCGAGTGCGTCACCTTGCCTCCCGGCGTGAGCTGGAAGAACACCATTTCCCGTGGATTGTACTGCTGGGCGTTCCCCTGCTGACGCTGCTGCTGGCTGCGTACCTGCCCAAGCTGCTGCCGGCAAGCGCGATGGTGGACCTGCCGCTGCTGATCGTGATCTTCTTTTCACTATCGCAACGCAGCGCGATCGGCGGCACGTTCATGGGCGCCTTTGTCGGTCTGCTGCAGGACACGCTCAGCAACCAGTACATCGGCGTGAACGGCATTGCCAAGACGCTGGTCGGCTTCGCTGCGTCGTCGGTCGGGCTCAAGGTCGACGTTGAGAATGCAATCACGCGCGCCCTGCTGGTTTTCGGATTCTCCATGGCGCAGTCCGCAATGCTCTTTGTGCTGGAACGTGTTTTGCTGGGCGTTCAGGGCTATGCGGGGCGATGGCTGCATGAGTTGCTGCGCGCCGGCGCGAACACCTTGGTGGCGATCCCGCTGTTTTTTCTGCTGGACCGTCTACGCACGGACGAAGCCGGCTTGTAGGGACGGCGTAGGGCATCCGAAACATCGACCTATTCAGTATAACTGCGGGTGGTAGTAAGCAGCAGGGGCCTTAGCCCCTCAGGTCGTGTCTTCCGAAAACGTCGCCGAGGAACCTTAACTCGGATCCTTTGTCCGCGTGTTCTTCACTGCGGTCAAAATCCCAATCCCCAGCATGATCACCGCGACCGCGGCAATCCATTGCGAGTGGATGTGAGCGAGATTCATGAAATACACCACACCCGCAATCACGATGATGTACCCGATCAGATAAATGCCAAAATTCATGGAAGGTCGCTCCTACGCAGACAATCGCACACCGCACAAGTGCCGCGTCTACTCGGATGCAGCCACTGCCGCTTGCGTCAACTCGCGCCGCCGCAGAAGCTGTGTAAAGGCATGCAGCCGCGTCACATGAAAGAAATCCGAAGCCGCGAAATACCAGAGCCCCACCAGCGCCGTCCAGATCAGCACGTACTGCTCCGTTTCGATCGTCGTAAACGGCAGCGGAAATGCCGAGAACGCCATCGCCAGCACGATCAGCATAATTTTCACCACGGACAGCACCAGGTTGATCTCCGCCATGCCCGCGCGCGCACCATGCGCCCGCGCCGCACCCCCAAGGCTCCGTAGAACCCCGACCTGGTCCCGCATCGCAACAATCGGCGCCGCCGCAAACACCCAGCTGATCGCGCCCGCAAGCACAAACAGCCCCAGCGTCAAGGCAATCGCTCCACCCGTGTAGGCCATAATCTCCGGGTCGCGCCCCGCCGCGATCGGGCCGGCAATAGTCGCGCCCGCCAACCATCGCACACCGAACCACCAGAGCAACGCCACGGCGGCAGACACCGCCACCCGCACCGCCTGCAGCGCAAACATCGTGCCCATCCGCGGCCGCAGCGCGTGGTCCATCCGCCGCAACACCAGCGTGCGACCCACCGACGAAACCGCAATCCAACTCACCAGCAGTACCGGCGCCAGCCAACGCGCAGGTCCAAGCAGTTGCGGCACCACCATCTGCACAAACTGCGAGAACGCGAGCGCCGCGCCCATCGGGTCCGTCAGCAACTGATTCGCTGTCACGCGCTGCACGCCCGTGCTCTGCCATGGCACCGCCGCCAGCCCTCCCTGCCACACGCCCCACACCAGCCAAAGCGCCGGCGCACCGTATAGCCACCGCCAGCCAATCTCCAGCAGCGACAGCGAAGGATGACGCCAGGCCCACGTCAGGTTCGCGACAAACCCCTGCGTCACCCGCTCCGGCGACGCGCCTGTGTGCTGCGCAGCCATGCTCTACTTCACAACCAGGTTGACCAGCTTGCCCGGCACCACGATCGTCTTCACCACCGTCTTGCCCGCAAGCCGCGCGGCAATTCGCTCGTCCCTCATCGCCGCAGCCAACAGCGCATCCTTATCCGCTTCAGCGGGAACCGTCACAACATTCGCCAGCTTGCCGTTGATCTGCACCGGGATCTCAATCTCGTCCTCGCGCGCCAGCTCCGCATCCGCCACCGGCCACGTATGACGAAACACCACGCCCTCATGCCCCAGCTCACCCCACAACTCCTGCGCCAGGAACGGCGCGAACGGTGCCAGCAGCAGCACAAGCGTGCGGAACAACTCTCGCTGCGTCGCCTCGCTCACCTCGCCCGAGTCCATCGCGCTCTCGCTCGCGATCAGCTCATTCACCAGCACCATCACGCTCGCAATGCACGTGTTGAAGTGCCAACGCCCGCTAAAGTCCAGCGTGATCTTCGCGATGGTCTGGTGCAGTTTCCGCAACAGCTTCTGTCCGGCTGGGCTCAACGCTTCGGTCGCGCTCGATCCCTCATGCGCCCGCAGCACCGGCGCGAACTTCATCGTGATCCGGTACACCCGCGACAGGAACCGCGACACACCCGCGACACCCTCTTCCTGCCACTCCAAATCCCGATCCGGCGGCGCCGCAAACAGCGCGTACATCCGCGTCGCGTCCGCGCCGTACTTCGCAATCATGTCGTCCGGCGATACCACATTGCCCTTCGACTTCGACATCTTCGCGCCGTTCTTGATCACCATGCCCTGCGTGAACAACCGCGTCGCCGGCTCACTGTTCTCAATCAGGCGGAGGTCGCGCATCACCTTGGTCCAGAACCGCGAATAGATCAGGTGCAGAATCGCGTGCTCCACGCCGCCAATGTACTGATCGATCTCAAACCAGTAATTCGCCACTTCACTCGCGAACGGCGCCGCCGCATTCTTCGGGTCCGTGTAGCGATAGAAGTACCAGGACGAGTCCACGAACGTATCCATCGTGTCCGTCTCGCGCTTCGCCGCTCCGCCACACGCTGGGCAGGTCGTGTTCAGAAACTCCGGCACACTCGCCAGCGGCGACCCCTGCACGTTCTGCACGTCGATGGTTTCCGGCAACAGCACCGGCAACTGCTCCGCCGGCACCGGCTGCATCCCGCACGCATCGCAGTACACCACCGGAATCGGCGTGCCCCAGTAACGCTGCCGGCTCACGCCCCAGTCCTTCAGGCGATAGGTCACTGTCGCCTTGCCGAAGCCCTCCGCCTCGGCATGCTTCGCCATCTTTTCCAGCGCTTCCAGCACCGGCTCGCCCGTCCACTGGCCGCTCTCGATCAGAACGCTCTCCGCCTTGTCGGTGTACGGCAGGCTCAGCTCATCCGTATCCAGGTACGGCGCCACTACCCGCTTGATCGGCAAACCGTACTTCGTCGCAAACTCAAAGTCGCGCTCGTCGTGCGCCGGCACACTCATCACCGCCCCCGTGCCGTAGCCGCTCAGCACGTAGTTCGCCACCCACACCGGAATCGCCTCGCCCGTAAACGGGTTCACCGCACGCCGTCCCGTGTCGATGCCGTGCTTCGGCAACTCGCCCAGCGCATCGGTATCGCGCGCCATCTTTTGCTCGGCGAGCATGGCCTCCACCTCGGGCCGCAGCTTTTCGTCAAATCCGCACCAGTGCGTCACGATCGGGTGGTCGGGCGCCACCTGCAAACTCGTCGCGCCAAAGATCGTATCGATGCGCGTCGTAAACACCGTCACGCTCATGTCATCCGTACATCCCTCAACGGCAAACGTGACCTCCGCGCCCTCGCTCCGCCCGATCCAGTTGCGCTGCATCGTGCGCACCTTCTCCGGCCAGCCCGGCAGCGCATCCAGCCCCTGCAGCAACTCCTCCGCGTAGTTCGTGATGCGATAGAACCACTGCGTCAGGTCGCGCTGCTCGACAAGCGTGTCCTCGTGCCGCCAGCAATAGCCGCCCGCCACCTGTTCATTCGCCAGCACGGTATTGCACTTCGGGCACCAGTTCAGCCTGCTTTGCTTGCGGTAAGCCAGGTCGCGCTTCAGCATCTCCAGGAAGAACCACTGGTTCCACCGGTAATACTCGGGCAGGCACGTGGTCACCTCGCTGCCCCAGTCATAGCTCAAGCCAATGCGCTGCATCTGCTTGCGCATCGCGGCGATGTTGCGCAACGTCCACTCGCGCGGAGCCACGTTGTTCTTGATCGCTGCGTTCTCCGCCGGCAGACCGAACGCGTCCCACCCCATCGGGTGCAGCACGTTTTTGCCGCTCATCCACCCCTGCCGCGCCAGCGCATCGCCAATTGCGTACAGCCGCATGTGCCCCATGTGCAGCACGCCACTCGGGTACGGCAGCATCTCCACCAGGTAGTACTTCGGCTTGCCACCGGTGTGCGGCTCGGCGGCATACAGCGTGGGATCGGCATCCCACTGCGCCTGCAGGCGCGGCTCAATCTCAGCCGGGTTGTAGCGGATCTCCGGGGCGTTCTCTAAGACGTTCTGGGCAGCTTCGGGCATCTCCTCTATTCTAGGACGCCGTGTGCTCCAGCTTCTCTTCCCACGTTTTCGGGTTTAGCGACCAGGCAAGCACAAACGCCGCAAGAAGGCAGAAAACCAGCTTGGTCGACAGGTGCGTCGGTAACTTGATCACCATAAAGCAGACGAAGCATGCTGCGATAGTCGCAGAGAGCCGCAGACCCACTTCGCAGGCGACCAGCTTCCGAGTGTTCCGCCGACCGTTTCTATGTAGTCCCATCAATGCAACGTAAGAGGGGATACAGGCACAACGAGAAAACAAGTGGATTGGCATGATGATGAAGCCTTCACCGACAGGACCGTCGGGCGGAAGGATTAACCAGCAGATCAGGACTGTGGGAAGGACCGCCATCACAAGGCCAAGTAAACCTGCGAGGAAGTACTGCAGTCCTTTGATCACGCTTCCCATCGCAACAGCTCCACGATCCGACTTGATATAAGGTCACTTCGGCAACGAAGCCCGTTTCGAGTCGGCGACCTGCGCCTCACCGCAACTGAATCGAATCATCCCCCGTATGCTCCCGCACCAACCGCTCCGTCAGCACCAGCAACACCTCGCCCGTCTTCCCCAGCGCAAACGCCTCGCCATTCCAATCCAGCTTGAAGCTCGTCGACAGCGCCGATATCCAGATCTGCCGCACCGGTGTGTTCGGCGTAAACACGAACTTACCCTTGGGCTCATCGAAGACCACGTTCAGAACGCCGCCGTTCTCCTCCGCCTCAAAGCCGCCATCTTCTTCCGCGTCGATCAGGCTCTGCTTCAGCGCATGCAGCGCGCGGTCCGCCTCGCGCCGAAAAGTCGTCTCGTCCATCATGCGCCCAGTCTATCGCGCAGGCATGTCAGGGAATAATCAAGGACGAATCGCGGTTCGACCAGAAAACTTGTCATTTCGACCGAAGCAGGACAGCTTTATCGTCCGCGTAGTGGAGAAACCCGCATTTTTGCCGACACCCAGGACAATTGTGTGCGTAAGGAAAATTCATCAGACACCACCTAGCCCAAGCCCCATCCCCGCTGCCCCATCAAAATCGAAACGAAAGAAACAAATTGAAAATCCGGTTCGCCGCCGTGCTGCCCGTCTGCTCCGGGTTCAGCGACAAACTCCGCCCGAAATACGGCGAACTCAACTGCCCGATCGGCGTCGACGGGTTCCTCTGATTCAGAATATTTTGACCGTCCACACCGAACGAGCAATGGAAGAAACGATCAATCGGGGCCGGCTTGCCGCCCGGAGCAACCGGCTCCGCAGCCACCTTCGGGCCAAACATGAAGTCCCGCGCCAACTGCCCCTGTAGCGACACAACCCCCGGCGCGACGCCGTAATCGATCGGCACCATGGTCTGCCCCGCCATGGGCGACGTGTCAAAGTTCCCCAACGCAGTCCGCACCACCGATGGCCGGCTCAGGTCCGTCGCAAACGCAGGCCGGTCATTGAAGATCGAGTCGCCGTTATTGTCCTGCCCCGTCGTCACGTTGAACCGCGTCGCCGAATGCGTTACTAAAAACGCCGACCCACTGAACCCAAACGGCAGCGTAAACCACGAACCCACAAACAGCCGATGCCGTGTTACCGACGGCGTCCGCCCATAATCCGCCGCTACATCGTACGAATTCGACACAAAACTATTCGGGCCAAACCCGGCCATATCCCGGAACCGCAGCGTGTAATTCACCCACATCCCAAAGTGGCTGCCCACCTGAAACGTGTAGTACGGCGCCAGTGTCGTCGTGTTCGACCAGCCCAGCGACGCAAACTGGTACACGTTCTGCGTCCCACCCAGCGGACGCACACCGTTCAGCGGTGCATTCGCATTCCGCGACAGCATCTGATGCGCGCCGTGCTCGTGCGTGAACGCCAGCGACAGGTTGCCGCGCCACACCCGCCGCTCCGCCGTGATCCCCTCGCTCAGCACATACGTTGATTGCAGGTTCGGCGCAATCTGGTACACCGTCGACGTCAACGAACCCAGCGCCGCGGCCGGCGGCACCCCAGGAAACGTGTCCGGGTTTTGCAGGTAATACGACTGCTGCAATATCCCGTTCTCGCGCGCCGCCGTCAGGATGTTTCCCGCGCCAAACCGGTCGTAAAACAATCCAACTCCACCGCGAAGCCGCACCACCGGCGGCTTGCCCTGCGGCCCGATCGTCCAGGCAAACCCAAGCCGCGGCGCGGGATCGTTGTGGTCGGGTATCCCGTACTGCGACTCATACCGGACGCCGCCGGTCAGCGAAAAACCCGGCGCCACCTTCCATTCGTCCTCAAAATAGGCCCCCAGGTCGCCCGTCGTGATCACCGCCGACGGCCTGCCCGCCGTCACGTTGTACTGCGACGCGCCACCGCCCTCCGCCCGGATCTGCGCCGGCGTCTGCCCCGCGGCCAGCCCGCGCAGCGTCGTCTGATACGCCTCGAGCGAAGCAAACGTGTACCGCCCGTTGTAACTCGCCGTGGACGCGTTACTATCGCGCGTTAACCGGTAGCGCACACCTCCGCGCAAAAAGTGCTTGCCGCGATCGAAGCTCAGATACTCCTGAAACTCGTAGTTATCCAGCGCATCCCGATATGTCTGCGCCGGGCTCCCACCGCCACTGAATCCGCCTTGCACAATCACCGACGCCGCCGTGCTGTTCGGCGTTTGCGACGTGCGCGTGCGCCGGTATTGAAAACGCGTCTCTACCACCGTGCTCGCGTTCACGACCGTCGTATCACCCAGTTGCAGCGTGAACGCTTCAATGCCCGACGTGTACGCCTGCGACCGCAGCACCAGTTGCCCACCGTCGATGCCGGCGTTCTTCTCATGCGTCCCGGACCACTCCGCCCGGCTGGTCCACGTGTTCTTCTCGCCAAACTGGTGATCGAGGCGCAAGCTGCCCGACCGCGTCAGCAGCGGATCGGCCACCGTCTCTGAAAACGGCACAATGTTCAGGCCGGCATCCAGTACCTGCGCGTTCACCGCCGCATTGTTCTGCAGGTCGTTCACCGTCGTTCCCACAAAATACGACGTGTGCTTGCCCATCGGCCCGTTCACGTTCGCGTCCAGAAAAATCGAGTGATACTGCGGCTTCGTCGGCAGGTACGGATTGCGCGCGTTCAGCGCATCCGCGTTGCCGCTCAGGTACACGCTGCCTTGCAGCTTGTCCCCGCCGGGCTTGGTAAAGATGTCGACCACCGCATTCCCACGCTGGTCGAACTGCGTTGAAAATGCATTCTGATTCACGCGAATCTCGCGAATGCTCGACTTGGGCGGCAGCCGGCCATTGCTGAAGCCGTCCACCCGCAGCTCCGGCGCCGACCCATCGTCCGTTTGCACCAGTGAGTTAATCTGCTGCTGCAGCGTCCCCGGATTGCTCGACAACGCATTCAGCTGATTGCCGCGCAACACCAGCGACTGACCGTCGGAGCCGCCGTCACCGGTCTCCGCGCTCGACACATCGACCGTCTCGTCCTTTGCCGCGATCCGCAGCCTCACCACGACCTGCGCCCGGGCATTGCGACCGATCTCCACCGTCTGCTGCGCATTCAGGAAGCCCTCGGCGCTGATCTGCAGGTTGTATTCCCCGGCCGGCAGCGCCAGCAGCAGCTCTCCACTTCGATCCGTACGCAGCGTCTGCACCGCGGCATCATCCGTCGTGCGCGCCTGAAACACGCGCACCTGCGCATGCGGCACCTTCGCACCCGACGGATCGAGCACCACCACCCGCACCGGCGAGCTCGCCGCATCCGCCGCGGCGGCCGTCACCTGCGCATTCGCAGGCGCAGTGACAAACACCCCAGCCAGGGCGACGCAGCAAGCCGCGTTGCTCCATCCAACAGATCCATATGCCATGCGCACAAGGGCGCAACGACGCGATCGCACCGAGTAGAACTTCCTGCCAGTCAAGATTTTGAGGGCGTGCGCGTGAGCGCTCGGCTTCTATCTAAGCACGCACTCGGCGTAACACAGCGAGAGGGCAACTTCCGACGATCAATCGTTTGATCCAACGTACCTGAACAAGCAACATAGTTCCAGACCGGGAACCATCCCGGCTAAAACGGGATGTCGTCGTCCGTAATCCCCTCGTTCGCGTAGTCATCCTGCGGCGCGGGAGAGCGCTGATCGAAGCTGGCCGTATTGCTGGACGCATTGCCGCCGCCCCGGCTATACCCGCCCTGATTGCCGCCCTGATTCCCGCCCTGGTTGCCGCCACCGTAACCACCGGAACTCTGGCCGCCACTGTAACTGGACCCGCCTTCACGTTCGCCGCCACGACCACCCAGCAGCGACAATTCATTGACCAGGATCTCGGTGCGGTACTTCTTTTGGCCGCTCTCCTTGTCGTCCCAGGAACGCGTCTGAATTTTTCCCTCGATAAAGAGCTGCGTGCCCTTCTTCACATAATCGCGCACAATCTCGGCTGTCCGTCCAAAGCAGACCAGGTTGTGCCACTCCGTTTTATCCGTCCAGTTGCCGCTCTGGTCCTTCTGCCGGTCCGCCGTCGCCAGCGTCAACTGCGCGATCACCATGCCGCCCTGCGTTGCACGCATCTCGGGGTCCTTCCCCACGTTTCCCAGCAGCAATACCTTATTCACACCCTTTGCCATGCGCACACCCCAATCGGAATCAACCAAAGCCTAGCAGAACAACCGTCAACTATCGCTCTTTGCAGCGCCACTCCCTTGTCATTTCGACCGAAGCGACAGCTTCACCGCCGCGGAGTGGAGAAACCCGCATCCCCCAGGTGAGCGCGAATGCAAGCCCCTCCCTGACCCCAAACTTTGTACGATAGGCAAGGCCGCACCCATGCTCTCCTCCCAACACCACGACCTCCCCCGCATCTGCGTCGCCCTCAGCGGCGACAACATGCCCGTCCGCGCCGCCCAGCTCGCCCCCGGCTTCCCCTTCCTCGAGTTCCGCCTCGACACCGCCCCTGACCCCTTCGAAGCCATCTTCGAGATGGGCGCCTTCCTCCGCAAGCACCCCGCAGTCCGCGCCATCGCCACCTGCCGCCGCACCGCAAACGGCGGCAGCTTCCACGGCACCGCCGCCGACGAAATCGAGATGCTCCGCCAGAGCATCGCCGTCGGCGCCCACATCGTCGACCTGTCCCTCGAGACCGCGGAAGAAGCCGCCATCAACCCCCACGTACTCGCTCCCCTGCGCCGCGGTCCCAACGCCCTCCTACTCTCCTGGCACGATTTCCACGGCACACCCCCGCTCGCTCCCGTCCTCGAACGCATGCACACCATCGGCGCCGATCTCTACAAAATCGTGCCCACCGCCACCAGCCTCCGCGACAGCTTCGTCCTGCTCGACTTGCTCGACGGGCACGCCGCCGACCGCAATCTCATCGCCATCAGCATGGGCGTGCCCGGCATCCTCACCCGCGTCCTCGGCCCCCGCTTCGGCTCACGCTTCACCTTTGCCTCCGGCGCGACCGGTGCCGAAACCGCGCCCGGCCAACTCAGCGCCCACTCCCTGCGCGACCTCTACCGCATCGATGCCATCACGCCTGCAACCGAACTCTACGGCGTCTTCGGCAAACCCATCTCCGGCTCACGCTCGCCCGTCATGCTCAACACCGCCTTCCACACCGCAGGCCTCAACGGCAGCAAGGACGCCGTCTACCTCCCGCTCGAAACCGGCGACGCCGCCGAACTTTTCGCCACCTTCGACCGCCTCCACCTTTCCGGCGCCAGCGTCACCATGCCGCTCAAAGAAACCATCCTGCCACAGCTTCACAACCTCGAGCCACAGGCCCAGGCACTTGGCGCCGCCAACACCCTCACGCGCCAACCGGACGGCACCCTGCGCGGCAGCAACACAGACGTCCTCGGCATCCTCGCTCCGCTGGAAGCCCGCACCTCCCTGCCCGGCAAAACCGCCCTCGTGCTCGGTGCCGGCGGCGTCGCGCGCGCGGCCGTCTTCGCCCTGCAGCAACGCGGATGCCGGGTCACCATCACCAACCGCACAGAAAGCCGCGCCGAAACGCTCGCCGCCGCGACCGGCGCAAGCTTCCTACGCGCCTCCAAAGTTCCCGGCAAGCACTTCGACGTCGTCCTCAACGGCACGCCCTACGGCATGCCCACATCGGTCATGAATGCTCCAATCAACTTCGCCACAACCCGCTGCGACCTCTTCTTCGACCTCGTCTACAATCCAATCGAAACGCCGCTGATCCGCTCGGCTCGCCAGCACAGCATCGCCGTCATCCCCGGCGTCGACATGTTCCTCGCCCAGGGAGCCGCCCAGTACGAAACCTGGACCGGGCACGCAGCCCCACGCGAGGCCATGCGCACCGCCGTCTACGCCGCGCTTGTGCAAAAAGACTGAATTGGCGCAAAAGGTCGAACTGTCATCTGGCGAACAGTTCCGCACCACATCGCATCCATCTCTGGATGAGTGGGGACGAGATGTTGGCAAAGGTTCGTCGGGCCGTTCACATGGCCGACAGCCTTCACAGCAGCGACAGTGCGCTTGCCGAGCAGTTCCTGCGCGCCGCCGAGCGCTGCCGCGAGGCCAATCGCGAATTCGTTGACGTCCTCCATCACTTGAAACCGTCAACCGCCGCCGGCGAACAAGCCCGCGCCCAGCTCCTGCAGCAGCTCACCGAAATGGACTGCGGCGACAAGCTGCTGCACAGCATGCTCGATGGGAGCGGATTGCAGCAATCCGAAATCCATCCCCAGACCCCGCCCAACCAGGTCCACTAGGTTCTAACTCACCCTTCAGGGTATGACTAAACTTGTCATTCCGACCGCAGGCCCCACAGCTTCACCGTGGGCCGGAGTGGACTTGGTGCTTGCACCGAAACCTGCATTTCTGCTCCACCAGGAACACTGCTCTCAGTGAAGACTTTGCGCGTCCACCGTCTCAACCGATCACAAGCCCAGCACCGCTAGCTTCTGTCTGATGAATTCCGTTCCTGAGACTTGTCATTTCGACCGCAGGCCCCACAGCTTCACCGTGGGGCCGGAGTGGAGAAACCTGCATTTCTGCCGGCACCTACTGGGCACTATGTGCGTAAAGAAAATTCATCAGACACTACCTAAGTGTTCGACGTCTTCGATTTGGGCAGTTGGGCAGTTCCACTGAGTATGTCGATACGCCATAGTCCCTCCGTCTAAGCCCGTTGCCTACACCCCAAGCTCCGCCCGAATCGCCCCCGCGATCGCATCCGCGTGCTTCCGCATCGCGCCCTCATCCTCCGCCTCAATCATCACGCGCGCCAGCGCCTCCGTGCCTGAGTAGCGAATCACCACCCGGCCCGAATCCTGCAACTCCTGCTCCGCGGCCCGTATCGCGCTCTGCACTGCGGGTAACGTCTCCAGCGGCTTCTTCTCCCGCACTCGCACATTCACAATCGTCTGCGGAAACGTCTTCAGGTCGGCAATCAGCTCATCCAGCGCCTTGCCCGACCGGTGCACAATGTCCAGCACCAGCAGCGCCGTCAACAGGCCGTCGCCCGTCGTGCTGCGGCCCGCGAACAGCACGTGCCCGCTCTGCTCCCCGCCCAGGCACGCGCCCGACGTGCGCATCTCCTCCAGCACATACTTGTCGCCCACCGGTGCGCGCAGCATGCGGATGCCGTCCCGTTTCAGCGCGCTCTCCAGGCCCATGTTCGACATGGTCGTCGCCACCACCACGTCGCCCGCCAGCAGACCGCGCCTCTTCAGGTCGCGTGCCGCCAGCAGCAGCACCGCATCGCCGTTGACCACGCGGCCGTGCCGGTCCGCGAACAGCGCACGGTCGGCATCACCGTCAAATGTCGCACCCAGGTCGGCTTTCGCCTCCACCACCATGCGCGCCACCACATCAGGGTGCAGCGCCCCGCAACCCTCGTTGATGTTGCGTCCATCCGGCGACGCATTCCGAACCTGCACCTCGCCCGCCATCCCGGCAAATAATTGCGGCGCCACCGCGCTCGCGGCCCCGTTGGCGCAATCCAGGACGATCCGCTTGCCATCCAGCGACAATCCCGGCGCCGCCGCCAGCAGCGCCCGCATGTACTCCGCACGGTCGCTCTCCTCCACCTCAGGCACCGGCTCATGCTCGTGGTCCCCGTGGTCTGCTTCCAGTTGCCGGAAAATCTCTTCCTCAATGGCAAGTTCCGTAGTATCCGGCAACTTGTACCCATCCGGCCCGAACACCTTGATGCCGTTGTCCTGCCATGGATTGTGCGACGCCGAAATCACCACGCCCGCGCTGAATCCGTGCGACACCGTCAGGAACGCGACCGCCGGCGTCGTAATCACGCCCGCGCTTTCCACCATGGCCCCGCCACTGCGCAGCCCAGCCGCCAGCGTCGCCGCAATCCACTCGCTCGACTCACGCGTGTCCATGCCCAGCACCACGCGGCACGACTCGCACCCTTGCGCCCCCGTGTGCTTTGCAAGTGCCACGCCCACCGCAAACACCGTCCGGCGGTCCAGCGGAGCCACACCCGCCACCCCGCGAATCCCGTCCGTACCAAACAGCTTTCTCATGCCCTCTCCCCAGGCAGCGCGTTATCCCCCTCGCACACCGCCACGAATCCCACACCGCTACAAATTCCACATCACCACAAATTCCACATCGCCACAAATTCAACTACGCCACAAATTCAACTACGCCACAAATCCACATCACCACTCAAGCATTGTCATTTCGACCGGAGCACCGACAGCTTCATCGTCGGTGCGGAGCGGAGAAACCTGCATTTCCTTTGAACAGCCGCTGCTTTCCCCCGGCAGACACGTCAAAACCTTAACCCGTCTCACTCCGAACCTCGCTCACCCGCGCCACCACACTCCCTTTGGCAAACCGCGCAACCAGGGTATCGCCCGCCGCAAGCTGCCCCGCCGACCGCACCAGCCGCCCATCTTCCGTAAACGCCAGCGCATACCCTCGCTCCAGCACCGCCAACGGCGACAACGCTTCCAACCGCGCCGCTGCCCGCTCCAGCCGCTGCCTCGGCCGTACCAGAAGCGCCGCCCCCCTCTGCTGCAAGCGCGCCGACGCCCGTTCCAACTGCTGCGCCGGCCTCAGCGCCAGCCCCATACCCACGCGAAGCAAGCGTTCCTCGCGCCCCAGCAACATCGTCCGCGCATGCCGCAGCTGCACTCGAGTATCCTGCCGCTGCAACCGCGCCTCTAAGCCACGCAGCCGTTCCCGCATGTCCCGGCGCAGGTCCGCCGACGCCCGCTCCAGCCGCTCCCCCAGCACGTCTGCCCGCTGCTGCCGCCGCTCGATCGCATCCTGCGTTCGCTGCAGCACACCACCCGTCGCCAGCCGCGTAAACCTCTGCCGGGCACTCACCTGTTGAAACCGCACCGCCCGGTACAACCGCGCTCCAAGCGCCTGCAGCCGCTCCTCCACCCGGTGCTGCGACTCCGTAATCATCTCCGCCGCGGCGCTCGGTGTGGGCGCGCGCAGGTCCGCGACAAAGTCGGCGATCGTAAAGTCCGTCTCGTGCCCCACCGCCGAAACCACCGGCAGCGCTGACCCCGCGATCGCCCGCGCCAGCGCCTCATCATTGAACGCATGGAGGTCCTCCGCCGACCCGCCCCCGCGCGCAATCACGATCAGGTCCACCGCCTGCGAACTACGTGCCCCACCTTCGCCGCGCTCTTTGCGGTGGAGGTGGGTTGGCTGCTCTGCCGCCCGGTTCAGATATCGAATGCCCGCCGCAATCTCCGCCGCCGCACCTACACCCTGCACCGCCGCCGGGTACACCAAGAGGTTGATGCACCCATGCCGCCTCCGGCACACCGTCACAATGTCCCGGATCACCGCGCCTTGCAGTGACGTCACCACGCCCACGCGCCGCGGAAACGCCGGCAGCGTCCGCTTGCGCGCCGCCTCAAACAGCCCCTCATCGCGCAGCTTCGCCTTCAACTGCTCAAACTGCACCTGCAGCGCGCCCGCGCCCCGAGGCTCCAGCGACTCCGCGATCAACTGCAGTTGTCCGCGACCCTCAAACACCGAAAGCCGACCGCGCAACAGCACTGCCGCGCCATCACTCGGCTGCCAGCGCAGCATCGCCGCCTGCCGCCGAAACAGCACCGCGCCCAACTGCGCCTCGCCATCTTTCAACGTGAAGTACACATGCCCCGATTGCGCCGGCCGAAAGTTACAAATCTCGCCCACGACCCACACCGTGCCGTGGTTCTCCAGCCGCCCGCGCAGTGTGCTGACCAGCTCACCCACGGTCCACGGAGCATCATCCCGCTGCCGCTCCGGCAAGACACACTTCGCCGCCACACCGGCCACGGGGTCTAACGAGTCCGCGACCGCCGCCGAACCCTGAGGAGCGACCGCTCCCGCAGCCACCGCATCCGGAACAGCCGCAACCACCGGCGCTTCAAACAACAACCCAAACTGCCCCAGAGCATCCGCCTGCGGCTCTGCGGACCAAGCCCCCTGCCGCGCGCGATTCCGCTGCACATGCAGTTGCGCCAGGCTCCGTGCCACCGGTTCGCTCCCCATCGGTTTCCTCAGTCGCTACCGCGCCGGAGCCTCACCCAAATCCTGCGTGGCAATCTCCGCCGCCGCGCTCTTCGGGTCCTTGTCCTTGATCTGCGCGTAAATCTTCCGCGCCTGGTCCTTCTTGCCCTCGCTGTTGTACAGATCGGCCAACTGCAACTGCGCCAGCCCCGCCGGCACCGCAGTCGTGGGCTTCGCCGTCAGCTTCTGGTAAATCTCGATCGCCTGCGCATCCCGGTTCGACCCGTGGTACAGGTTGGCCAGCGCCAGCTTCGCCATGCTCGCCACATCGCTGTTCCACGACGAAGCCGACTTCTTCAGCAGCTCCTCCGCCGTCGACGTCTGCCCAATCTGCATCGCCGTCACGCCCTGCAGGTACAGCGCATTCCGCCCCGCCGGCGTCATGCCGTAGTGATTCGCCACGGCGGCAAACTCCGTGTTCGCCGCCCGCGCCCGGTCCTCACTGCTCGGAAAGCTGCGCTCCCCCGCCGGCACCGGCTGGCCCGGCTGCACCACCGGCGTCTGAAACGTCCGCATCGCATCACTCAACGCCTGGTTCGCCACCGCCGAGCGATGGTTGTACAGCAGCACCGCCCCCAGCAGAAGGATAACCACCCCCACCGCACCGATCACATACGCCAGCATCAGCTTGCGGTCCTGCGGCACATACAGCGGTCCGCTCTTCTTCGGGTTGGTGGCAAGCGCGGGGTTCGTTCGGGAAGCAACGTTCGTGTTCAAAGGTATGCGGCTCGTTTCAAAAAAGAGATGTCCATCGGCACACACTGTGCCATCCCAAAGTTTACCAGCGCCACCATCTACTTCTCTGAACGTTGTCATCCGAAGCGCAGCAACGGCCTGCTTCCTCGTCGCATGGCATCCAGCAGCCGCAACCCGCGAATCCCCCGGATCACTCCCGCTGAACTGCTACCCTAACCACACCCAAAGGAGCGCCGCCGCATGTACGAGAACTTCCACGTAACCGACCGCTGGACCGGCGAGGACCTCCACTGCGTCTGGAAGGGCACCTTTGTCGCCATCGCCACCCGCCACGCCGACGCCACCGACATCCGCTTCGCCGTCAACGACCGCCCCATGTGGATCGCCATGCCCAACGTCGCCTGGGTCGAGATGAAGCGCCGCCACAACCACGTCATCACCGACTACGCAGCCGCCCAGGCCGCCGGCCGCTTCCTGAAAAGCATCATCGACACCGGCTATGACAACGGCCGCGAGTTCTACACCATGACTATCGAAGAGGTCATCGAGAACGTCAACGCCGTCGTCAACGAAGCCGGCTCCACCGGCGCCCTCCCAACACTCCCCGTCATCAACGACGACGTCGCCCCCGAAACCTACGCCGGCCACCTCCCCTCAGACAACGTCACCGAACCGGTAGCCGCCCCCAACCGCTAGCGCGACCTCCCCAAGCCCCGTGCCACACCTTCACCGCTCAGGGAAGACTGCAGTGCTGTGCCCCACCTTCGCCGCGCTGTTTGCGGCTAAGGTGGGTGGCTTTAGCCGCCGAGGTAGCCAACGCACGCACCCTCGAACGCGGCTTTAGCCGCTGAGGTAGTCAAGCCCAATCTAAACCCCATCCCATCCGCATCCCGTCCTGCACCCTCTGGGGCGTACCCTTATCCCCATGAATCGCCGCGAGCTTCTCGCCGCCCTACCCGCAGGTGCCCTCATGCTTCAAGCCGAATCCGCCGTCAGCCAGTCCGCCAAACGCGCCCCCGGCACCGCACGCCTCCTCATCGGCACGGGCGGCCGCGGCTCCAAAGGCGTCTACGCCGCCTATCTCTCCAACGGCCACCTCTCCGATCCCACGCTCGCCGTCGAAGCCGCGAACCCCAGCTTTCTCGCCATTCCCAGCCAGGCCTACCCCGCGTTCTTCGCCGTCACCCAGCCGGAAAACCTCACCTCGCACGCCTCGTCCTTCACACACCCGCCCATGTCCGACCGCCCGGGCGAGCAGTTCCAGCACATCAGCGACGCCGCCTCCGAGCGCGTCGGCGGCTGCCACGTCGGTGTCACCTCCGACGGCCATGCCGTCTTCGTCGCCAATTACGGCGGCGCCAGCGTCGCCTCCTTTCACGCCGACGACGCAGGCACGCTCACCCTCGCCTCCCACATCGACTTCCCTCCCGACGGCCACGGCCCCAACCCCGACCGCCAGAAGCAGAGCTACATCCACTCCGCGCTCAGCTCGCCCGACGGTAACTACGTCCTCGTCAACGACCTCGGTCTCGACCGCATCCACATCTTCCGGCTTGACCGCGCCACCGCCAAACTCACACCGCACGGCGAGTGGCACGCCGCGCCCGGCTCCGGCCCGCGCCACCTCGCCATTCACCCCAACGGCCACTGGATCTACTGCATCCACGAGCTCAACTCGACCGTGGCCCTGCTCCAGTGGGACAGCAGCAAAGGCACCCTCACCACCCTCGGCACCCCCGTCCCCACCCTGCCCAACGACCTCGACGTCTCAAAGAGCCGCGCCTGCGAGCTCGCCTTCTCCCGCGACCTCAAGTACCTCTATGCCAGCACCCGCGTCAACGAGTACTTCACCACTTACAGCATCGACGCGCACACCGGCGCGCTCACCCTCATCCAGCACCTGCCCAACCCTGGCAAGGAATCCCGTCACATCGCCGTCAGTCCTGACGGCAAATACTTCCTCAGCGCCAACCAGTTCTCCGATGACGTCAGCGTCTTTCCCATCGACACCACCACCGGCAAACTCAGCGAACGCACCGCCATGGTCAAACTCGGCGGCCCCAGCTGCCTCCTCTTCGCCTGACAAAGTTCTCGCCGTCAACCGCGTTTCCAGTCGGGACGAAGCCCCTCAACCGTGTCTCACGAGCGCAGCTTGTTTCTCATCCGTAGAGCAGCTTGTTGTCATCCCGTAGCGCATTTGTTTGTCATCCACGTAACGTAGTTTTTTTATCCACGTAGCGCAATTTGTCTGTCATCCCGAGCGCAATTGTTTGTCATCCCGTAGCGCAGCAAAGGGATCTGCTTTCTTCGCACCGCCGATCCACTGTCATTTCGACCGAAGCACCCACAGCTTCACCGTGGGTGCGCAGCGGACTCGGTGCTTGCACCGAAACCCGCATTCTCGACCGCTTGTGCAAACCCCGAGCTTCACATCATCTTCAGCCGCCCAGATAGACACCGCTAGCGTGCCCCAACTTCGCCGCGCTCTTTGCGGCTAGGGTGGGCTGACCTGCCACACCATCAAGATCCTCCTCGCATCACATCACAGAACCACGTTCCGCCGGACCTCCGAGCAGAGCCGTTCCCAGTTGCGCCATGCGATGTTATCCCGGTCCTCGGCGCTGAGCTCCGCGTGCTGTAGCAAACCTTGCACTGCGTCGCGGGAGGCCTGCTGATACGGGTAGTCCGTCGAAAAAAGGATGTGCTCGGCCCCAAGAATCTCCAGGGTCCATCGCAAGTACCGGTCGCTGAAAAGGCCGCTGGGAGTGACATACAGGTGCCGCTGCAGATACTCGGAAACTTTGCCGGACAGCTTTGCCGGGCCAGAAAGCATGTCGAGCCGGTCGAGGTAGAACAGAATCACCTCTCCCCAATGTCCGGTGATGATCTTCAGATCGGGAAAGCGGTCGAACACGCCGGCAAGTACCAGCCGAACAATCTGAATGCCAGCTTCGTAATGCCAGCCGATGCCGGGCCGGGCAAACAAGGAACTGACCTGGTCATCCAGTCCCGCGTAGCACGCATGGACCACGCCGTCCTGCGGAGTTTGCGGGTGAAGATACAGCGGGACGCGCATCGCTGAGGCTGCTTCGAAAATGGGCCAGAAGTCCGCGTGATCGGCGTTACGATCACCGGTACGGCCAAAGATCATGGCACCTTGTAAGTGCAGCTGCTGTACCGCCCGTTCCAACTCCCGGGCGGCCGCGTGCGGACTCGGAGTCGGCAGCGTTGCGAAGCCCTGAAAGCGATCCGGCCGCGAACGGATCACGTTTGCAAGCAGGTCGTTCGATTCGGTTGCAAGCGTGACGGCCTCGCCCGCGGAAAGCCCCTGAACCCCGGGCGTCGTAAGTGAAAGAACCTGGACATCGATCCCGGCGGCGTCCATCGCTGCCAGGCGGGCATCACCGAACTCAGTCAAACGTTCGCCGGTCGGCCCCTGCGCAAATGAGGCGAGCGACGGCCCTTGCGCCCGGGCGTCTGCGGAACGCCAGGCCTCGATCACGTTCGGAAAAGCAAAGTGTTCTTCAAGAGCGACTATCTTCATCGTTTCCCTTCTAGGTTCCGTTCTACGTTTACACCAAGCCGTTTACACCAAGCCGTCGCTCGCCAAAATGGCGCTGCTCGCACAGCACAGTGAAGGCTTGCCTCTCCCCAGGTCCCAAGGCCATAACTGCAGCCATTAAGTGGGTCTGCTTAATTCATTGGACAACAATGCGTCCCGTCTTCAGACTCTGAGAAAGATTCCAGCCCCCATCGAGGAACCTCGCCTGCTATGGACCGTCGTATGTTTCTGCAAACTTCGCTCGCTGCAGCCGCGAGTGGCCTTCTGTCTCACAGCGGCGCACAGGCCCAGCTTGCCGCTGGCCTTTCCCCCGGCGCCTTTCCATCCGGCTTCCTGTGGGGCATGGCGACAGCCGCCTTCCAGGTCGAGGGTGCGTGGAAGGAGGATGGAAAAGGCGAGTCCATCTGGGATCGCTTTTGTCATACGCCGGGCAAGATCAAGGGCGCTGCCACCGCAGACGTCGCCTGCGACCACTACCATCGCTACCGCGAAGACATCGCAATCCTGAAACAGCTGAATCAGAAGAGCTACCGCTTCTCGATCTCGTGGCCGCGTATCCAGCCAGGCGGGACCGGCGCTCCGAATCCCAAGGGCCTCGATCACTATAGCCGCGTGGTCGATGCGGCACTTGAAGCCGGCATACGGCCCTTCTGTACCCTTTACCACTGGGACCTGCCTCAGGCGTTGGAGGACCGGGGTGGGTGGCCGAACCGTGACCTGGCCGGATATTTCGCTGATTATGCCGGCATCCTCGCTCAGCACCTGGGCGACCGCATCACGGTTTGGGCACCCTTCAACATGCCGTGGACGGTCGCCTACCTTGGCTACGGCGTTGGCGCCTTTCCGCCCGCCCGCTCCAGCTACACCGATTTTCTGAAAGCGGCGCACACCATCAATCTTGCGCAGGGACAGGCGTTCCGGGCAATCAAAGCCGCCTCGGCCAAGGCCACGGTAGGCAGCGCATATGGCATGTCGCCGGCATACCCGAAGACGGACAGCCCCGAAGACCGAGCCGCTGCGGAGCGTTACCACGCCTTCAACAATCTTTATTTCCTCGAAACGGCAATCCATGGCAGGTATCCCAATGCTTTTGTGGTGCCGACCCCGTATGAGCAGATGGGGTTTCGCAGTGGCGACGACAAGATCATGCAGGTGCCGCTGGACTGGATTGGCTTCCACTACTACACGCGCCGCATCGTCTCAGATTCCCGGGCCTCACGACGTGGAACAACAGGCACCATCGCGACGGAAACGCAGGACACCGCTCACGGAGGTGACCCGTGGACGCAACTCGACGCAGTCATGCCGGCAGAAGGCATGCTGACGGACGGTGGTCTTGAAGTGTGGCCCCGCGGTATCTATGACCTGGTAAGCCGAATCAGCCGCGATTACAACAATCCCGTAATCGAAATTACTGAGAGCGGATGCAGTTACCTCGATACACCCTTCGCCAAACAGAACGGCCGTGTGCCCGACGTGCGCCGCATCGCGTTCTTCCGGGAAGAATTGAAGGAACTATCACGGGCCATTGCCGATGGTGCACGTGTGCGCGCCTTTCATGCCTGGAGCCTTCTGGATAATTTCGAGTGGGCCGATGGTTACGCGGAACGCTATGGTCTGACGTATGTCGACTTCCGAGACCAGACACGCACGGTGAAAGACTCTGGCCTGTGGTACGGACGCGTTGCGGCAGCGAACAAAGTGGACACGGAGACAAAAGCAATCATCTCTGGATAGACCACATTGGCAAACATGCACCGCGCGACTGCCGTATTCCGCCACGCAACCTGATGAGTTTTTCTGAAATGCTGCGCAACGGTAGCTTTAAGTAACCCTGCTTGGAGTGCACCCTTGGAATCGCTTCATCTTCTTGATATTTCGAAGCAGGTCATTGAATACCTGGCCCGCGGCGTGGAGTTTGCCGCGGCGCTGATTATCGCGATCGCAGCCGCGCGTGCCACATGGCAGTCACTTCGATTGCTGTTCAGCGCAGATGCTCCGCCGGAGGCGAAAGTCGCCGTGCGGCTCACGCTCGGCCGTTGGCTCGCCGTCGCACTCGAATTCGAACTTGCCGCGGACGTGCTGAACACAGCCGTGACGCCCACGTGGAGTGACATTGAAAAGCTGGCCGCAATCGCTGCTCTCCGGACCGCCCTGAACTACTTTCTGGAAAAGGAAATCCGCGAAGAATCCCAACCGGGCCAGAAGAAAGCGGAAGCTACCGTGGCTAACAGCACCGATTCGTCGCAACAAACGCACCTCTCACACGGAAGCTCCTAAAGCCTTTTCCACTCAGGTATAGCTCCTCGTCCGTTAAGAGTGTCATCCTGACCCTGAACTTGCTGAAGGGGAGGATTCTACTTTCTTCTCCGAGCGGCACCATGCATCGAGGAGAACAACTTGAGCGAGATCGGCCTCACCTCGCGCCCGGGCCCCACCCGCTGCTCAACGCGAGATCATAAAGTCACCGCCATGTTCCTCCACACCCTCAGCATCAAGCGCATCACGCCCGCTGGCGAAGCCCACCCCGTCCCCATCGCGCATCTCGATAACTTCGCCATGCGCAACTTCACCAACGATGCCGCGTTCGACGACACCCTCCCCATCGCCGACGGCCGGCTCGAAGCCGGCTCCCTCGTCCCGCTCGACCGCCTTCACCTCGCCATGACCGATTGGTTCCGCCGCAAGCAGTATCTTCAGCCCGGCGACACACTTCGCATCACAGCAATTCCTTGACACGCAACGTAGAATAGAAACAGCAGCAAAAAGGCCGGCGCACCAGCGCCGGCCTTTTCATTTCCACGCTAACTCGATGCAGCACAGGAACTTACACCCAAGTTCCTGCCGCAGAAGAACTTACCGTCACACCACAACGTAAGTCTTTCCAAAGCAAGAACTTACAAAATAGATAGGGAGGGGGGTCACTCACTGTAATGCAGCAAGCTGTACACATCCACGTCCGGAAATTTCTCGCGCCCCTTCAGAAAATCCAGCTCCACCGCAAATGCAACACCCGCGATTTCGCCACGGAGTTGCCGCACCAACTGCACCGTCGCCTGCATCGTTCCGCCCGTCGCCAACAGATCGTCCACAATCACCACGCGCTGTCCAGGCTGAATCGCATCCAGATGGATTTCCAGCGAATCCGACCCGTATTCCAGGTCGTAAGTCACTTTTGCCACCGGAGCGGGCAGCTTCTTCGGCTTCCGCACCGGCACAAAACCCGCATTCAATCGATACGCCATCGCCGGCCCAAAAATGAAACCGCGCGCTTCGATGCCCAGCACCAGATCGACATGCTTGTCGATGTAGTAACTCGCAAACGCATCGATCATCTGCGCAAAGCCGGCCTTGTCCTTCAGCAGCGTCGTAATGTCGTAGAACAGAATTCCGGGCTTTGGAAAGTCAGGAACAGTACGAATGAGCTGCTTCAGCGGCTCGCAATTGATCGGTGTCGACATAGATCCATTCTAAGTTGTGCGGTCCGTCACTACATCGCACCATCAATCCGAAACTCGCCCAAAGCCGCACCCTCGCCCTCGGCCAACTCATGCACCTGCACACGATCAACTCGGCTGCCGCGTGAACCCTTCCGCAATGCCTGCTCCAACTCGGCCAACTGCTCGGGCTCACCCATCGCAACTGCCTCCACGTGCCCGGCGTCAGTATTGCGCACCCATCCGCGCAACCTAAGCTCGGCTGCCTCGCGCTGCACGAACCAGCGAAACCCGACGCCCTGCACGCGACCCAGAATCTGATAGTGACGGATCAATGCCTGCTCTCGCCGCCGGAATCATGGTCCTGAATGTGCTCCAAAATTGCTGCCGCGGTCTCCTTCGGCTGCTCACGCTGCGGGAAATGCCCCGAGTGGTCCAGCAAAATGCGGCGGTATCCATTGGTAAAGTAACGGCCCGCGCCATCCGTCGTCTCCGCCAGGGTGCAAGCATCTTCCATGCCGTGGATGAGCAGCGCGGGCGTGGCAAGCTGCGTAGTTGCCTTATACCGGGCCTGCAACGCGGCATACCTCGGATCATTGTCGGCGTGTCCCCAACGCGAACGGTATTTGTGTAATACAGTGTCCTCGTAGTCTTTGCCCACCCAACTCCGTGCCGCCTCCGCCAGTTCGCCTGCGGTATACCAGCCGTACGGACTCCACGCATCCCACTGTGCCTTGCCAAACGCAATTGGATCTTCCCGAAACTTCTTCGCTCCAGGTTCAGTGCACAACAGCCACTGGTACCAGATCGCCTGTGCCTGCGGAAACTTCGGCACTTCCGTGCTGAGCGGCTGAAAGGGGACAGCCAGAGCGGTGATGCTCTTCAAACGTTTCGGAAACAAGGCCGCAAGTGGGTAAGCCGTGTCCGCACCCCAGTCATGCCCGATGAAGTGAAACTTCCGCATGCCGAGCGCGTCGGCAAGGTCGATCATGTCCTGGGCAAACGCCACGGGCTGACCGCTGCGCCGTGGATTGCTGCCCAGAACCCGGTCCCGGTATTCGCTCGGCCCATAGCCGCGCAGATAAGGTGCAACTGTCCGATAGCCCGCATCGTGCAGAAACGGCAGCACCTTGTCCCAGGTTCGGGGCGAATCCGGCCAGCCATGCAGCAGGAGCAGCCGCTCACCCTTTTTCGGTCCGCTTTCCTCGTAGGCCAGCCGCAAGACCGGCGTCTTCACTTCCTGAACGCGCATATGCCGGTTGGATGCGGCTTACACAGGAAACGGCACCGCCGAAGCGATGCCGTCTCTTTGAAAGCGAGCGAACCCTGGTCGCGGCGATTACGCGCGCGACATATAGGCACCCTCTGCCGTGTCAATGCGCACCTTTTCGCCCTCGTTGATAAACGGCGGCACCTGCACGACAAGTCCGGTTTCGGTTTTAGCCGGTTTCGTTACGCTGCTGGCCGTTGCCGACTTAATGCCCGGCTCGGTTTCGACAATGGTCATCTCGACGACCTGCGGCAGTTCGATGCCGACGGGTTTGCCGTCGTAGAAGCTGACGTGGATGTTCAAGTTGGGCAGCAGGTAATCGACCGCATCGCCAAGCGTGTCGCGTTTCAGCGGAGTCTGTTCAAAATTCTCCGTGTCCATGAAGTAGTAGTCGTCGCCGTCGTTGTACAGGTACTCCATTGCGATTTCGTCCACAATGACACGGTCGATTGCGTCGCCGGAGCGGAAACGGTGCTCAAACATGGCACCGGACCGCAGGTTTCGCAGCTTGGCCTGGATAAACGCACGCAGGTTGCCGGGCGTCCGGTGTTCCACCGAGAAGACGGCGTGCAGCACGTCGTTGTGCTTGATGATCATGCCCGGACGCATTTGAGTGGCGGGAATCGCCATAGAAAACAGCTCCTTCAGGTGCTTGGGTATCCGTATCGCTTGTCGATTGTATCGTGCAGGGTCGCACAGTTCATTTGAGGAGAGACCCTTACGAGCCGCCGAACAGCTTGCGGAAGAAATGCGCAATGGCGCGAAACGGGTTATGCGATGCCTGGTCTGCACGGGCGTTGCGCGTGGAAGTTGCAGCCGGTTGTGTGGTGCTGGCCGGTGCCGCCGCGCCTGCCGCTGTAGTCACCGGGACGGTGCCATCGGGCAGAGGAGGTCCGCTCGCCGCGCCCGTAGCCCCGTTGTAATCCACACCCGCGGAAACCTGCGTGTGCTGCGCTCCAGCGGGCGCCGCCGGTACGGTCGACGGCACAAGGCCGGCGCTGACCGCTTCCGGAAAGTCGTCAGCCTTGCCAGACCGTGGGCAGCCACATTGCGTGGTGGCGCGGTTTACCACAGACCGCACGCTGCCTTTCTCAAAGACGATGTGCTGCCCCGGTTTCACCAGATACCCCGCGCCGCTGAGCTGCTCGGTGACGTGCAGGATCGGAGCGTTCTTTCCCAGATTCTCGACGCAGGTGTCGCCAGCATCGTTCACACGCAAGTGAAGATCCAGCGGGGCGGGATCAGAACTCTCAATGCGCAGGTCCGGGGTTACAACGGCATCGCTGCGCAAGAGGGGTGTAGTGATCTCCGTGGCACCGCGCTGCAGCGCAAACAACAGCGGACGCTGCGCGTTCGGAGCACCATTAGACGCCTGCGAAAAGCTGACGGCGCTCCCGATACAGATATGTACCGAGCCACCGCGCGTCAGCGACACCTCCGCAGTCTCGCGGCCCGCTGTCACCGTTGCATTGTTTTGAATGGTTGATTTGCCGGAGGAAACCGAAACCATGCCTTGCACCTGCGCACTCGGCGTACGCACCGTACCGATGCTCTGCGTGTGGCCGGCCGCGACGCAGGCAAACGGGAACGCGGATGCGGCGAAGCAGGCGCGGAGAGTAAGCATAACGGTTTAGAGCTCCAGGAAATTCTTCAGCAGCTGCTTGCCATCGCGCGTCAGCACGCTTTCCGGGTGGAACTGCACACCTTCGATCGGCAGCTCGCGATGCCGCAGACCCATGATGACCTCGCCCTCAGGGTCCTGCGTGCGCGCGGTCACTTCGAGTTCGGAAGGCAGCGTCTCCGGCTTGACCACCAGCGAGTGATAGCGCGTGCAGACCATGCGCGGTGCGATACCGGCAAAGATAGTCCTGCCGTCGTGTTCGACTTCACTGGTCTTGCCGTGCATCAGGCGCGCGGCGCGGACGACCTCTCCGCCAAACGCCGCGCCCAGCGATTGGTGCCCCAGGCAGACGCCGAGGACAGGCGTGCGACGATGATTCTGAAGCTCGACATTCGCGAAGTGCTTGATGAGGTCGATCGAGATTCCCGCTTCATGCGGCGTACACGGGCCCGGCGAAATGACGATTCGCTCAGGCTGCATCGCCTCAACCTGCTCGGGCGTGACCTCGTCGTTGCGGCGCACGACAACCTCCTCCCCAAGCTCGCCGATGTACTGGACGAGGTTGTAGGTGAACGAATCGTAGTTATCGAGCACGAAGACCATCCGTTTCCAGTGTATCTCTGGCCGGTTCCGAGCTATTGATGCCGTTGTCGCGCCGAACTCGGGAGCCTAAGAGCACGTTGAGGGCGAGACCGTGCACGCACATTGTGCGTCGGGAGTTTGAGCTACGTCGACGTTAGTTGCCGCGGGCCCGCTCGATAGCGCGTACAACTGCCTTGCTCTTGTTGACGCACTCTTCGAACTCGGTCGCGGGCACTGAGTCAGCAACAATGCCGGCGCCGGCCTGCACGGACGCGTCTTCGCCGTGCATGAAGAGGGTGCGTATCGCGATGCAGCTGTCCAGGTTGCCGGAAAAATCGGCGTAGAAGATGGAGCCGCCGTAGACACCACGGCGGGCGGGCTCGAGTTCCTCGATGATCTCCATCGCGCGAATTTTTGGCGCGCCCGAAAGCGTTCCCGCCGGGAAGCAGGAGCGAAAGGCATCGATGGCGCTCAGGTCTGCGCGCAAGCGGCTGCGGAGCGAGCTGACCAGGTGCATGATGTGCGAGTAGCGCTCAACCACCATCAGGTCCTTGACCTGCACGGTGCCGAAATCGCTGACGCGACCGAGGTCGTTGCGGCCCAGGTCGACGAGCATGACGTGCTCGGCTGTTTCCTTCGCGTCGCGGCGCAGATCTTCTTCCAGCCGCGTATCGCTCGCCTCGTCATCGCCACGTGGACGACTGCCAGCAATGGGCCGATAGTCGACGTTCCGATCATGCACGCGCACCAGCAGTTCGGGCGATGAGCCGACGATATGCGCGGGCGTTTCGCTTTCGCCCGCGCCGCGCGCGAGCGGAAAGCGCAGGTAATACATGTAGGGCGACGGGTTCACGATGCGGAGCGCGCGGTAGATCTCGAACGCATCGACTTCCGGCTTGCAGTCGAAGCGCTGCGACAGCACGCATTGGAAAACGTCGCCTGCGGCGATGTACTCCTTCACACGCTCCACTGCTTTCAGGAAGTCTTTCTTTGGCGTTCGAGGCTTCAGTTCAAGCGCCGGCAACGGCTTGCGGTTGGGCCTCGTTAGCGAGAGCGGCAGTGGCGCGGTGATCTGCTGCTCGAGCCGATCCAGCCTTTGCAGAGCGGCGCGGTAGGCCTTGTCCGCGTCCGGTTCACGCAGCAGGTCCGCCGTCACGATCAAAAAGATTTGCTTCTTCACGTGATCGAACGCGAGCACTTCATCGAAGAACATGAGGCAGGCGTCAGGCGCGTGCAGCTCATCGATGGTGAGTTCGGGCAGGCGCTCGATTTGTCGCACGACGTCGTAGCTGAAGAAGCCGACCGCGCCTGCGGTGAACGGCGGCAGGCCCGGCAGCTTGGCCGGACTGTGCTCGCTGAGCGCCTGATGCAGTACCTGGAAGATGTCGCCATCGAAGGTGCGGCTCTTTTTGCCTTGCGTGTCGGTCAACGTGCGGCCATAGGCGGTCAGCTTCCGGTACGGACGGACGCCGATAAAGGTGTAGCGCCCGACGCGCTCACCTCCCTCGACCGACTCCAGCAGGAAGGCTTCCGGCTCAGCCACGGCGACGCGAAGAAAAGCCGATACGGGCGTTTCCAGGTCCGCGTTGACGGTGCGGTACACCGGGATCAGCGTGTGGTGCTTGTGTTTGAGCCGAAGGAACTGCTCCAGCTCCGGGGTGGCGTCGCTCGCTTTGTCCGGCGCCGCGCTCATCCGCTGTACTTGACCCAGCGGATGATTTCCGGCAGGTTCGGCTTTTTGCCGTACATCAGAATGCCGACGCGGTAGATGCGGCTGGTGACCCACAGAATCGCGTATATCGTGACCGCCATGATGGCGAACGATGCTGCGATCTCATACCAGGGCACGGGCGAGACCGAGATGCGCATGTACATGAGCAGCGGCGTGCAGAACGGAATCAGCGAGAGGATGCGCGCCGCCGGGCTGCCGGGCGAATTCAGGATGAGCGGGAGCGCGACCATGCAGCCCGCGAGCGGCAGAACCAGGAACATGTTGAGCTGCTGCAATTCCTGCTCGGAGTTCGTCATCGCGCCCAGAGCCGCTGCCATGGAGGAGTACAGCAGGTAGCCCATGAGGAAGTACGCGATGAAGAAGATGACCTGGGCCGCGGAGAACGAAATACCCGATGCGGCGCCGCCGCCCACATAATGCGCGATGATCGCGGTGTGCGTGAGTAGAACAGCGGCCAGCATCCAAATGCCGACCTGGGTAAGACCCACCGAACCCACGCCGATCACCTTGCCTGCCATCATCTCGAGCGGCTTGACGGTGGCGAGCATGACCTCGAAGACACGCGAGGTTTTCTCTTCAATGATGGAACGCGCCACATTCATGCCGTAAAGCATGATCACCATGTACATCAGGAAGAAAGTGACGTACGCCGCGGCGAAGTTCGCTGCGGTGTGATCGGACTCGCCAGCGTCGGTCGACTCCAGTTCGGCCGGGCTCATCATGTCCTCAACCTGCGATTTCGACAGGCCTTGCTGCACCAGACGCTCGCGCGTCAGCACTTTATCGATCGCGTGCTGTACTGAGGAACGCGTGGCTATGTCCGCCGACGAGCCCTGTTTGTACTGCAGCACCGGGCGGCCACCCGCATGGCGCGGCGGGCTGATCCACAAGTAGCCGTCCAGATCTTTGCGCTTGAGCAGGTCGTTCAGATTGCTGCGGGTCTTTTCGCTGGGGGGCGAGATCACGTCGATCGTCATCTCCGAGTCTTTGCCGTGCTCCAACTCGCTTTGCAGGTCCGCTGCCAACTGCGTATCGGTGGAGACGACCGCCAGGTGCGAGTTGGACTTGCTGTGCTTTGCGATCAGAATGGAGCCACCGATGCCGGCAGCCATGAGTACAGGAATCAGGATGGTCGCAATCAGGAACGAGCGTGTACGCACGCGCTCCAGGTACTCGCGACCCGCGATCAGAAAGATATTGTTAAGCATTGTGGCTCCGGATGTTTCCAGGCTGCCTCGCAGTGTTATGCATCGACACGACCTCCCACGGCGCTGATGAAGATCTCTTCGAGCGTGGGTTCCTTCACCTCGAACTTGTCGATGCGAACGCCGTTGCGGACCGCCTCGGCCAGCAGCGGCTGTGCGTTCGGCACGTCACCGCGCAGCGTCACCTCGGCACGCCCGGTATATTCCTTCACGTCAGCGACTTCCGTATTGCGCAGGAAGCTCGGGTCGCCGTCATAGAGAATTTCGACGCGGTTGCGCGGGTAGCGCGACTTGATCTCGCGCATGCCGCCCTGCAGCACCACGCGGCCGCGATGAATCAGCGCGATGCCGTCGCACATGCGTTCGACCTGGTCCATGCGATGTGTGGAGAACAGGATGGCCCTGCCGGCCGCACGCAGCTCAAGCATCGTGTCCTGCAGCAGAGCTCCGTTGACCGGGTCAAGGCCGCTGAACGGCTCGTCAAGAATGATCAGGTCCGGCTCGTGCAGCAGAGCGGCGATGAACTGGATTTTCTGCTGCATGCCTTTACTGAGCTCTTCGGTCTTCTTTGGCAAAGCTTCACTGATCTGCAGCCGGTCGGCCCAGGTCTTGGAACGCCGCTCGGCTTCCGCGGCGGACAGGCCGTGCAGCCTGCCCATAAAAATGAGCTGCTGCAAGACGATCATCTTCTTGTACAGGCCACGCTCTTCCGGCAGATAGCCAACCCGCTTCAGCGCGTCGCGCGTGAACGGACGATCAAAGAGTTCGACCGTGCCGGAGTCGGGCACCGTGATGCCGATCATCATGCGGATGGACGACGTTTTACCGGAGCCGTTTGGCCCCAGCAGGCCGAACATGGTGCCCGGGTCGATACGAAGCGTCAGGCCCTCGACCGCGACCTTGTTCTCGTACACTTTTCGGACTTGATTCAGTTGGACGGTGGGCATGAATGGGCGCGAAATCTCCGCTGCGGACGCGGGCTTTAGCTCTATCTAGTCTAGCAGTGATGCCAGACGGCAGCGGCCTGAAGATCCGCGAGGCCGCTGCTACCATCGCTGGGGATGATCGCGCTTCAAACGCCCGTGCAGCAGTTGAAGGGTGTCGGGCCGCGCAATGGCGAAGCGCTGGCTCGGCGCGGCGTACACACCGTCGAAGACCTGCTGTATCACCTGCCTTTCCGCTACGAAGACCGGCTGCACCCCAAGCCGCTCGGTGAGCTGGTTGCAGGCGAAACCGCAAGCATCGTTGCAGAGGTGCGCGGTAGCGTTCTGCTGCGCACGCGGCGCCAGCCGATCTTTGAACTGACCGTGGGTCACGGCCTGCAGTCGCTCAAGGCGATGTGGTTCGGGGGCGTGTACCTGAAAGACCGGTTCAAGCTGGGTGACATGGTCGCGCTGCACGGCCGCGCGGAGCCCAGCCGGTCGCAGGGTGACCGCTTCAAAATGATCCAACCGCAATTTGAAGTCTTGCCCAGCGCTACAGGAGACACCGATCCGCTGGCGCAATTGCTCGAAGTCGGCCGGATCGTCCCTGTGTACGAGTCGCTGGGAGGCACGACGGCCAGCGGTGCCCGGCTGACATCGCGCTGGGCGCGGCGGCTGCTCTGGCAGCTGCTGGAAGATTTGGCGCAGGGGCCGCCGCTGCCGGAGGTGCTGCCTGCGGCCATGCTGAAGCGCCTTGGACTGCCCGGACGATTGCAGGCGTTGCGGGAGACGCACTTCCCTCCTGAAGGCACACCGAGCGACCTGCTGCAAAGCTTCGGAACGGCGGCGCAGCAGCGGCTCGTGTTTGAGGAACTGTTTTACCTGGAGCTTGGCCTGGAGTTGAAGCGCAAGCGCCTGCGTGAGCGCGAGGGCAACGCCTTTCAAACCGGTGACACGGTACGCGAGGCGCTGAAGCAGGTCTTGCCGTTCCGCCCCACACCGGCGCAAAAGCGCGTCCTGGGCGAAATTGTTGACGACATGCGCAAGCCCACACCCATGCGACGCCTCTTGCAGGGCGATGTGGGCAGCGGCAAGACGATTGTGGCGTTGCAGGCGGCCCTGGTCGCGATTGAAAACGGAGCGCAGGCGGTGCTGATGGCGCCAACCGAAATCCTGGCGATGCAGCATTACCTTTCCGCAAAAAAGCTGCTCGCGAACGGCACCCGGCCCTACCACGTGACGCTACTGACGGGATCGCTGGACGATGCGAGCAAGCGATGGGCGCGGGCGCGCATCCTGCGTGGCGAAGCGGAACTGATCATCGGCACGCAGGCCCTGATCCAGGAGAAGATCGACTTCGCGAATCTGGGCCTGGTGATTGTGGATGAGCAGCACCGCTTCGGTGTGCGCCAGCGCTTCACGTTGATGAAGAAGCCGGGCGCGGCCGAGCCAGATGTGCTGGTCATGACCGCTACACCCATCCCGCGCACGCTGGCCATGACCATCTATGGCGACCTGGACGTAAGCGTGATCGATGAACTGCCGCCGGGCCGCACACCCGTGGTCACGCGTCGCGTCGGCCAGGAAAAGGCGGCGGACGTTTGGGATTTTGTGCGGAAGCAGGTGCGTCTCGGCCGGCAGGCCTACATGGTGTATCCCCTGGTGGAAGGCGCCAGCGACGATCAGCCGGAACTCGACTTTGCCGCGGAACCAATGCCCGTTACAGAAGCGCTTACGGCGTCCGCTAAGCGCATGCCGAAGAGTACAACCGCGAAACGCGGCGGCAAGCAGGCTCCACTTGCCAGCCTCCAGTCACGCTCGCCGCTGCGTTCCGCGGTCGAGATGTACGACGATCTGCGCCACGGCGCGTTCGCCGATCTGCGCGTTGGTCTGCTGCACGGCCGCATGGCGGCTGACGACAAAGAGATCACGATGCGCCGCTTTCAACGGGGCGAACTGGATGTGCTGGTCGCGACCACTGTGATTGAGGTCGGTGTGGATGTGCCGAACGCGACCGTGATGGTTGTGGAGCACGCCGAACGCTTCGGTCTGGCACAGATGCACCAGTTGCGCGGACGCGTGGGCCGCGGCGCCGCAAAGAGCTATTGCGTGCTGATGACCGGCGAGCGGGTGTCGGAAGAGGCCGAGCTTCGGTTGGATGCCATGGTGCGTACCCAGAACGGCTTCGAGCTTGCCGAGTTTGATCTCCAGCAGCGCGGCCCGGGCGAGTTCTTTGGCACCCGGCAGGCGGGCATGCCGGACCTGCGTGTTGCCAGCCTGGTCCGCGACCGCCGCATGCTGGAGATTGCAAAAAGCGAAGCGCAGGATTTGGCCGCGGGCCGGCTGCATGACATCACCGATGCAGAGCGGGATATTGTGCGCACGCAGTTAAAAGAGCAATGGCAGCGGCGCTACGGCCTGATCGAGGCGTAAGCACACGCTGCCAAAGTGCAGATTCTCAGCAGGTTACAAAGCGCGCTGCACCTGGTGAGACCCAACATTCATCGGCACGCCCGCGTTCCACGCTGGGGCAGAGACAACCGCTTTTCTGGGCCCGCGCTTGCGTGCGACCAGGATGCGCACGCGCTCCAGCAGCTCGACCGCGGAGCATGCGCCCTTTGGAAGAAACGCATCGGCTTCCGCGCCGCGTTCCAATTGCGAGACGGTGCCGGAGATCATCAGCGTAGGGACGCCCGGGCGCACAATACGGGCGCGCCGCACCAGTTCGCTGCCATCCACGTGCGGCATGATCAGATCGCACAGCAGCAGGTCGATGGCGCCCGTTTCCGATGCCTCCAGCAACGCAAGCGCGTCCAGCGCACAGGACGCGGTCAGCACGCGATAGCCGCGCGTTTCCAGCAGGAACTTGCGAACGGCAAGCGTTTGTTCGTTGTCGTCAACACAGAGGATTACCTTACGGGGGCGCATAGGACCTTTCATTCCTCGGGCGCTGTTTGGGCGCAAGAGGGCGTTTGACTTGCCAGGGCAAGCCGGGGACCGGGCGAACTTCTCACCCGTGAAAACGAACACTGGCGTTCGCGCCGTTGCGGCACGTTGCCCGTGTCAGAGGTTGTCGGAAATTACTGCTGCGGGGTACTCAGCACGACCGCGGCAAAGCGCGATCAACGTTCCTCACACTACGGCCATGTACCTGCCGTGGCAACGGCGAAAGTATGGCGAAACAAGCACGCTAGAATCCGTCCAGCTTTCCAGTGCGAGGCGAACTCGAACGCTGTGAGCAAGTTGCCTTCTGCAAGCCGTGTGGAAAGCCGCAGGATCACGGACGGAGAAACCGTCCGGTTGCCACGGGAATGGTGCAGCCACGAACACGCACGTCGTGCACCTTGTTCCCGTCGCGCGATGCCTGGACAAGGATCCGGCTGGGCCGGTGTACGAATTCGCCCTGCAGGATCGTCACCGGCTCGCCCGGGCGGGCCGCCTCGTGCGCGACAAGGTAGCTGATGGCGCAGCCCGCGGCGGAACCGGTCGCCGGATCTTCCCCGCCGTATAGCGGTAGCCGCGCACGCCACTCGTTTTCATCCGGCGCGATGCAGTACAGAAATTTGGCCGGCGTGGCAGCGAGCAGCGCTTTTTCGCGAGGGAAGTCGGGTTGCATCGCGGCAAGCGCCCCGTACGACGCGAGCGGGACGATGAGGATCGGCAGGCCCGTGCTGACGATCTCCGGTTGCAGGCGAGGGTGCAGTTGCGCTTGGCTGAGACCGAGTGCCAGCGCGACCGCGTTGCGGTCCACGCCGCCCAGGAAAGCGGGTGTCGGCTGCAGCATCTCGGCCACGACGCGACCGTCGCTCGCCGCAGCAGGATTCTGCGGGAACTGCACACGAACCGGTCCAACATTCAGGCGCAGCACGATCTCTTCCGCATGCGCCAGCTCATGCCGTTGCAGCCGTAGCCAGCTTGCCGTACCAAGCGTGGGATGGCCGGCAAACGGCAGCTCCTCCTCTGTGGTGAAGATGCGAACACGTACGCCGTCCTTCTGCTCGGTGGCGGTGTCTCGAGGGAAGACAAACGTGGTTTCCGAAAGGTTCGTTTCCCGCGCAATTGCCTGCATCTGTTCGCTGGTAAGCCCGGTTGCGTCGGGGAAGATGGCGAGCATATTGCCTTGGTACGGTGCATCGGCGAACACATCCACTTGCGCCCAGTCCAGCCAGCGCGCGCCCGCTGCCCTGTCGGGCCAGTTGTTTGACATGCCACACCTCCAACGCTATGGTTGCAGCAGATGAAGCGATTGACCATGAATTCGTTTGTTCCCTGCTGCTGTTGCTGTGGCCTGGCAGGGTCGTCGGTCTGATCGCTTCGCACAGATTGCACCGCCTCGGCCCACTCAAGCATCTGCTTCAGTGGGCTTTGTAATTTGCATCGAAGTAAGTGAGAGTCCGGTTTCGGCCGGGAACTTCAGCTAACGGGCATCACCGGCTTGTGCAACACGGCCGTTCGCGAGAGGAATGAATGTCACTGCGCATCAACGACACCGCACCAGACTTCACCGCTGAAACCACGCAGGGCCCGATCCATTTTCATGAGTGGATTGGCGACAATTGGGCCGTTCTGTTCAGCCACCCCAAGGATTTCACCCCGGTGTGCACGACGGAACTGGGCGCAGTGGCGAGTCTTGAATCGGAGTTCGCGAAGCGTGGCGCCAAGGTGATCGGGCTGAGCGTCGATCCGGTGGATAGCCACAGCAAGTGGGCGCAGGACATTGAGGATGTGGGCGGTCATCCCGTCAATTACCCGATGATTGGCGACCCCGATCTGAAGATTGCCAAGCTGTACGACATGCTGGCCGCCGATGCGGGTGACACCAGCGAGGGCCGCACACCTGCGCTGAACGCTCCGGTGCGCACTGTTTTCGTCATCGGGCCGGACAAGAAGATCAAGCTCCATCTCGCCTATCCGATGACCACGGGTCGCAACTTTGACGAAATCCTGCGCGTGCTCGACTCTATGCAACTGACCGCAAAGCACAAGGTTGCGACGCCCGCCAATTGGAAGCAGGGGGACGACATCATCATCACCGCCGCTGTTTCCAACGACGAGGCCGACAAGAGCTTCCCCGGCTACAAAACGGTGAAGCCGTATCTGCGTACCGCGGCACAGCCGCAATAGTTCTCGCGACAGGATCAAGGCGTTCGCCTTGAGCGAATGAGCACCGGTGGCGAAGTGGCTAACGCGCTGGTCTGCAAAACCAGTATTCGTCGGTTCAATCCCGACCCGGTGCTCCACACTCCTCTGAACGAAACGCCTCTGGTCCAGGCGCGCGTTACGTTTGACTGCTCAGTGAAGGTGACCACAACGTGGCGCGGAGCGCGCCTCGCCCGTAGCGAGGTTTAAAAGGCGAGCGATGTTTCGGGATGAGCGATTCAGATGACCCCTTCCATCGCCGCAGCGTCGCTCTGACCACTCGTAGATCACACAAGGATGACTGCCAGCGCCCGCGTGTCCGCAGTAAAGCGTCCTACATTCATGTCTCTCGCGCGCCAGCTTGCCTTGTTGCTCAGCACCGCCCTGCTCGTCACCGCTGGCGGACGAAGTCAGGCAAGCGCTTCGGACGCCGCAGGGCCGAGCGGAATCGTAAACGCACGCGCACAGCCATACGGCGCCAAAGCGGACGGTGCTACGGAGGATACTGCGGCGTTGAACTCTGCCATCAATGACGCGCGCCGGACGCATGCGCTGCTCTATCTGCCGCAAGGCACGTACCGCATCTTGTCCACTCTGGACGTGACGGGCCTTAGCGTGATTGGAGCGGGGCGCGAGAACACCATCATCCATCTGGACGGAGCGGTGCAGCAGAATGCGGTTGTGTCACGCGGCAACACCCTCTTGCGTGACCTTGAAATTTTTGGCGGTTGGGACGGTCACACGGGCGGTCTCACTGGGGCAGGTTTCGCCATGCTTTCGGACCCGGCGGCCAAGCCGCCTTACCTGGGGTACGACGTGCGTTTGGATAACGTCTCGATCCAGTATTCGAAGCAGGACTGCATTTTTATTGAGCAGGGTGGCTACGAAAGCCTGCATAACGTAAAGTGCAACGCCGCAGGACGCCACGGTTTAATGCTGGAGAGCGATAAAAACCCGGGCTTCGCAACGACTACGGTCAACGTCGACGGCCTGTCTACCTTTAGCGACACCGGCAGTTTCGCCGTGTACATCCACGACGGCCAGACCATAAGCTTCAGCGGACGCACGACAATGGAGAATACCAGCGGCATCAAACTCGCCGGCATAAACGGGCGCACGTTGAAGATCTCCGGCATTCACCAGGAAAATACCCGCACGGGCAAGTTTCTAGATGCTGCCGAGTCTTCTGGCATTGGCCTGACGCTCACCGACAACTTCATCGCTGGCTCGCCGATCTCGGGGGAGTCGCCCAATGAACTGGATCATTGGGTCAACATCACAACCGACGCGAATGGGTTTGGGTTCTACGCGACCGGCATTCCCACGGTAGTGAAACCGATGGCAACACCGGATGCCGAACCTGTTGAGATCTTGCCGGGTAGCTGGCGCTTTACGCCTGCGCAGCCGATCGCGATTGGTATGCTGCAGCACCCGCACAGTGCCGCGTGGTCGGCACGGCTGGTCGGACACTGGGTCACGGGCGACGGCACACCCAAGGTCGCGCACGAGTTCCTGATCACCAGCAAGAGTCCCACGGTTCAGGTTGGTCCCACCGCGTTCCGCTTCAGCCTGGACGCGAACGGACGGCTGCAGGCCAGCGTCACTCCTCCACCCGGACTTCAAGGCCCGTTCGAGTTTCTGGGCGTCGTCGAATTAGTCGTGGACCGCCAGCATAGTGACAGCCAGGATATCGCCATCGAAACCGCAGCAGGGGCAAGGCTTGGCACCGCACGCGTCAACGCTCTTGCGGGCAAGGGCAGCTCGCAGGTTTGCGCGACGGAAGATGGCACGCTTTATCGCTGCGGCAAATAATCAGAAATCCAAAGCTGCACGAATTTTACAGAGCCGTGCTGCATATACTGCATCATCGTCCGAAGCGAACGACGACCTCCGTGCCGATGGGGACCATGGTGCCCGCCGCCGGCATCTGCTCCCGTGCCAAACCGCTGCCCACGGGTTGCACCCGCAGGCCCGCAGTGCCCGCCTTTTCAATAGCGGAGCGCAGGCCGCTGCCGTCAAAGACGGGTACGGCAACCTTGCGGCTCGCATCCACGACCACAGCACCGTCGGCACGCACGATCGTCGAGGGTTGCGGCTTGGGCATCGGCTGCACCGCCGCTTCTTCCGGCATCAGCGACGAGCCGCCGTGCTCGCGAAAGGCCTGCAGTATCTTCTGCGGCAGTGCAGCGAAGATGCTCGCCGCCTTGCTGGACGGCGATGCCGAAGTGGAGACCTGGGCCGTTTGCGCCGGCTTTGCCGTGCCTGAAACGTCGCCGTGCAGCGGGTCGTCCGCCGGTAATGCGTTGGCTTCCGCAAACAGCGCGGCCAAATCGCCCGTCTCCTCAGAAGGCCCGTCTTCCGCAATCATCGTCGGTGCGTGCGCAGGTATATCGCCCGGCTTGGGCGGGTGAATCGGCTGGTCGTGCGGAACGCCCAGGTACTCCAGGATCTGCTGCGCGACCTCCGCGAAGACCGGGGCGCTGGTCGTACCGCCGTATCCGGTGCCAACGGTTGGCGTGTCGATAACGACCGCAACCGAGATCGCCGGGTTGTTCACCGGCGCGAAGCCAGCAAAGCTCGCCACCAGCTTGGTGTGCGAGTAGGTGTGCGTAACGGGATCAACCTTCTCTGCCGTGCCTGTCTTACCCGCGGAGCTGTAACCGTTCAGCCGGGCCTGCGATCCTGTGCCCTCTGTGACGACGCCCTCCATGATCATGCGCATCTTGGCGGCAGTCAGCTCACTGATGACGCGATGTGTGCCGTCGGGCAGATTCGAGGTGAGCGAGGTCGTCGGGTGGAACGCCGCGGGCTGCAGATGCGGGTCACCTTTCACGTAATCGCTGGCGTTCAGAAGCACGTGCGGCGGCAGGTACGTGCCGCCGTTCGCGATGGACGAAACCATGCTCACCAATTGAATTGGCGTTACACCGATCTCCTGCCCGATCGCGATCGACAGGATGCTGGTCGCCCCCCATTTGCGCGGCGCACGCAGCAGGCCGCGCGTCTCGCTTGGCAGCTCTACACCCGTTCGATCGCCGAAACCGAAGCCGCGTATGTAATCGTAAAACTTGCTGTTTCCCAGCTTCAACGCCATCTTTGCGGCGCCCACGTCGCTGGAGTGCTCCAGCGCGTACTTCACGGTTACGCGACCAAAGTGATCGGACTTGTCGTCGTGCAGGGTGCGGCCGTACATGGTCATGGCGCCGCCCTGGCAATCGACGATATCGGTCGGTTGCACGCCAGCGCCGTCCAGCGCCGCCGAGTAGGTCACCAGCTTAAAAGTCGACCCCGGCTCGTAAATATCGCTTACGGCCAGGTTCTTCAGGATCGCCGGATCCTGGTGTTTCAGATCGTTGGGGTTGTAGCGCGGCGCGATGGCAAGTGCAAGAATTTGACCCGTGTGCGGATCCTGCACCACCACCGTTCCATGCGCGGCCTTGAATTTCTCCATCTGGCGGTCCAGCGCCTGCTCCGCCATGTGTTGAATGTTGGCGTCCAGGGTCAGCACAAGGTTTTCGCCGGGCAACGGTTCACGTTCTTCCGAGCCAAGCGCGTGCCGCTTCGCGTCCACCGCGGTCAGCACGTGGCCGGGCGCACCGTGCAGCTCATCTTCAAACTCCTGCTCCAGGCCGCCCAGACCCGTGTCGTCCAAACCAACATAGCCCAGCGTCTGCGATGCCAGGTCAGTGTTCGGGTAAAAGCGCTTGTACTCCTTTTGCAGATACACGCCCTTCAGGTTCAGCTCGCGGATGCGCTGTACCTGTTCCGGGTTCAGCTTGCGGGCGATCCACGCAAAGTTGCGCGACGCGTTCAACCGGGCAAGGATCGTGTTGCGAGCCGTAAACGTGTCCGTCGGATCTGTATGCACAATGCCGGAGATAATGTCGGCTACATTCTCACGATTGTCGCCAAGTTCAGTTGGCACTGCGTATACCGATTCGGCCAGAACCGTTACCGCAAGTTCGCGAAGGTTACGGTCGTACAGCACACCCCGGCGCGGCGCCACCTCAAACGTGCGCTGCTGCTGCTTGGCCGCGCGCTCTACCCAGTCGTGGTGCTTCACGATCTGGATCCATATCAGCCGCCCCGAAATCACTACAGTCCACACCATGAAGAACACCGCGACTTGCGCAAAACGCTTGCGCCGGATCGGTGCGGTGAGTGGCTGGCGGGACTGCGTTTGCATGGTTGAAGAAACTCCAGAAGTAAAGGTGCCACCAGCTTATGTGGCGCGGTACAGAAGAGACACTGCGGAATCCGTGCTGCTGCAAGAAGCGCGAACCTCTGCAGGTTCGCGCTGACTTGGGCAGGGCGCTTGAACCGGCTTACCGGTTCAGCTGCGTTGGAATTTTTGCTTCCGCCAAAACACCCTCGCCGCCCATAAATGTCAGCTCCGGGCGCACGACCTGCCCAGGCTGCGGCATGTCCAAACCAAGCTGCTTAGCGATCCGGTCGATGCGGTCGGGGTCAGCCAATTGCGCCTCGGTAAGCCGGAGTTGCCGGTTCTCTTCGCGAAGGTGGTCCACCTGGATCTTCTGCGATTCGATAGAGTAACCAAGCTCGATCGATGAGAAGTGCTGCCAAACATACGTCATCGTCAGCAGAAACAGGATCGACATGGCGAGGGTAAACGAGCGCACCTCTTTCCGGCGCTCCGGATCGTCCTCTTTGACCAGCCGAGTGTTATCCAGGTGCTTGGTGAAGAAGATTTCCGGCGTGGGACCACGGCGTGCGCGGCGCTGTGCGTCGAACACCGTGCGATTGTGATCGCGGAATGACTCGGCGCGCTCGCGCTGCGCCCGGCCCAAAGTGCCCGTTGCCGTCATTGCCTGTTCCATCGTCCTTCTCCTTCGCCACACACACGCGGGAACCTTGCTTGATTCCCCTTCCAAAAATCTATGTTGCACCGATTTTGCTGCACGCGTCTTTAGTACAGGGACTATCTGCAGCACGATCAATCTTTGACAACTAACTTCCAGTGGAACCCGTCGCAGTTAGGAAAGTTATCCTAACAATCCACCGTTTTATCCACACTTATCTTCTTCCTCGCAGACTTCCACCTTCCGGAGCTATCCTGCTCACCTTCTGAGGTTCTGTCCGGATTGCCGCGCGTAACTTCGCACTGCGGGATCGAGGGTTGCGGCGTTGCTCCTCCTCGTCGGCAACGACCGGCTTGCGTGTCAGCACTTCCCAGATTCCCTGTTTCGCGCCATCGCGCAAGGCGTCTTTTACCTGGCGGTCCTCAAGGGAATGGAAGCTGATCAGCACCAGCCGGCCTCCCCTTTTCAGCAGAGATGGCGCGCTTTCCAGCAGCGACCTGATCTCGCCTAACTCATCATTCACGTGAATTCGGATTGCCTGAAAGGTTAGCGTCGCAGGGTGTAACTTGTCGCCTTTCATTGCTGGGGCAGCGACCGATACTACCTTGGCTAATTCCGCCGTAGTAAGTATCGGCCGTGCCCTGACAATGGCTCTGGCGATTCTCCGCGACCTCCTTTCCTCTCCGAATTCGTAAATCAGATCGGCGAGCTCTTCCTCGTCCATCTGATTTACCACTTGACCGGCAGTAACTCCCTCGCGCGTATCCATACGCATGTCCAGGGGAGCATCCTGCCGAAAACTAAATCCTCTGTGAGCTTCGTCCAGCTGCAGACTGCTGACACCGAAATCCGCCAGCACGCCGTCCAGGCTGCCAGGTGCAATCTCTTCCCCGGCTGTCGAAAATGCACGCTCGATCAACCGCACCTGGGGCATCGCGGATCCGAGCTCGTCGCGGAGTTCCGAAAGCCGCTCTCGCGCCAGGATCATCGCTTGCGGGTCGCGGTCGAACGCGATCAGCGTTCCGGCCGCTCCCAGCCGCCGCGCGATCGCAGTCGCATGGCCGGCCAGACCGAGCGTCGCGTCCACATAGACGCCGCCCGGCTTTATATCCAGAAGGTCCAACACCTGTTGAGGAAGAACCGGTACATGCTGCGGAACCGTCACTTTCCGCCTCCATGTGGGCCCCTGGGGGCCGACTTCCAAATCGCCTTACAGTCCGAGATCCGCCAGCGCGGCCAGGTCGGCCTCATTCAACGGTTCGGCTTCCAACTTCGCCTTGAAGTCGTCATGATTCACGACTTCCAGGTATGTCTGCGCTCCAAGCACCACCACTTCAGCGGTGACCCGGGCGCTGTCGCGCAGCAGTTGTGGCAAGGTGAGCCGGCCCTGCGCGTCCAGCTCTGCCATTTGGCCGTAATAGTTCGTCACGTCCAGAAACTTCTTTTTGGCCGGGTTCATTGAGGGAATGCCCGCCAGCTTCTCCTCGACCTTTTCCCACTCACGAAGCGGATAAATCTCTGCCCGCTTGCCGTCTTTGCTCGTTACGTAGAACTGCGGACCGTATGCCTCATCCACGCGACGCTTGAATTCCGCAGGCAGCTTAAGGCGGCCTTTCTCGTCCACGCGCGCTGGATGGTTCCCGCGAAACACCCGATTGGCTCCCTGCCGAAGTGCCGTTCCGCCACTGCAGCCGTATTCTGCTCTAGGAGGGAAGTTCTTGGGACTGTTTTGTCCCTTTCACTCCACTTCACTCCACCAACAGCCACATGGTGACTCGTTCCACGTCACGAAGCAAGGGGGAATCAGAGTGGAAATGTGGACAAAATGACGTGGTATGTGGAAATCACATGTTGTTGTGGTGCACGTGATTGATGCACAACATGTTGCGTTTGCGAATTTGGTTCTGAGCTGTTTTCGCCCGGCGTCTAGCGGCTTCCGGAAAAGGGTTGCCTTGCGCCATCGACGTTGCGGTTAGAAGCCTACACGATGCCCTGACGACGCTTTCGGCGAAGCAGCCAGACCAGGTATGCCACGATCAGCAGGTTGATCACTGGAACCGCAATGCGCCACCACTGTGGATGCCGTATCAGCTCCCAGATCTCCCACGGCACGAATGCCGTACTCAGCCACAGGGTGAAGTACTCGGCCCATACGCGCCGCCGGACCAGACCGTATCCTTCGGTTAAACAGAGCAGCGCATACCCCACGCTCAACATGCTGAACTGCCGGATGCGATGGTGCGTGACCAGGTCGGCCTTGCCCAAAATCAGCGACACAAACCGGTTCTCCGTATCCAGGTTCAGAATCGCCACAAGCCGGTCGAGCGCCTGACCCAGGTCGTGGTGGATAAAGTGCATCGCGCCGGCCGCGATTGCGAGGAAGAACACGGCCTTGCTCAGCTTGAAGATCGCAATGATCAGCAGGCCGCGATCGTGCCCAGGAATATGGCCTGTCACATCGCCCGTGTTCAAAACCTGTGCTGGCGTGTGTGCGGCCACAATTCGAGTGTTCTCTCGCCGGTTTCCCTTGTCAACGCGTACGGTCGGAACGTGACGGTGGAGGTTGCCAACGCAGGTACATTGACGGTCACCTGGCAATTGTCCGTGTAGCGGCGCCCGGCTTCCGTCCGTATGGTGGTGGCCCGTTCCCAGTGGCTTGCAAGTTTTTGGGAACTCTGCGACCACTTGATGCCTTTAAGGATGAGACATTGGCCGGAATGCATTTGACTCGCGGTATCACGGCCTTAAAGGAATGCGTGCCAGCACCGTGGTGCCCTTGTCCGGCTCGGCGGTAAGCGAAAGGTTGCCACCCGCCAGGCTGGCACGCTCCTGCATACTCACCAAACCCAGGCCGCCGCGAGACTTGGCCTCTGCCAAAAAGAACCCCGGTCCGTTGTCGGTGATGCGCAACACCACTTCTGTCCGGCTTGCATGCAGGGTCAAGCGCACATCCGATCCAGACGCATGCTTCAGCACGTTTCGAAGGCTTTCCTGTGCGATACGAAACAGGGATGTGCCTGCATCGGCTGGCAACTTCTCGACATGAGCGATGGAGTCGGTCAGAGCAAGTCCCTGGCGGCGGAAGTCGGTCACCAAGGCGTCAAGCGCAGCGGTCAGACCCAGATCCTCCAGGACTGAAGGGTGAAGGCGGTGCGACACCTCCCTGAGGCCCTGGGCCAGGGTGTTCAGCCCGGCTCGTATCGTGGCTAATTCCGCGGAGGTAGAAGGCCGCTCCGCTTCGAACCGGTCCAGTTGCATACTCACGAGGGCAGCCTGCTGTCCGAGGTCGTCGTGCAGTTCACGCGCGACGCGCCGACGTTCTTCTTCCTGAACCTTCATCAAGTAACGGGAGAGCGCCTGCAGCTCTTCCCGTGTCTGCCCTAGAGCCTCCGAGGTGAGCTGAACCTGTTCATTGAGCCGGTTCCGCTCATCCTGGGAGTCCCTTTCACGCTGTAGTTGCACCGAGATGTCAAGAAAGATCGTCACGGCCCCTACGAGCTGACCATTTTCCACGATGGGCGATGCGGCGCCTTCAATGGCCCGTGTGCCGCCTTCGCGAAGATCGAGCAGAAAACGCTCCTTCGGAACGGACCGGACTTCCTGTAAAGCCCTTCGTATCTGGCAGTGCTCCACCGCTTGACCATCCAGATGGGTAAGCGAATAGCCCTGTTCAATCGGCTTGCCGAGGGCGTCTACGGAAGACCAGCCAGTCAGTTCCGCAGCCGCCGAGTTCAGGAACCTTATGACGCCACTTGCATCCGTCGCAATGACGCCGTCACTGATGCTGCCCAGAGTAGTGCGAAGCCATCCCTTCTCCGCGAAGATGGCCTTCCCCGCTCGATGCTGGTGCAACGCAATTTCAATCGTTGCATTCAGTTCCTTGACGCGGAAAGGCTTGTTCAGGAACCCATAGGATCCCGATTCCTTCGCCCTGACGATCGTGTCCTCATTCACATTTGCGGTAAGGAACACGATGGGGATGTCGAACCTTTGCTGAATCATCGCCGCGGTGGTGAGGCCATCCATGTCGCCGCTCAGCTGTATGTCCATCAGGATGAGGTTTGGATTGTCGTTTGCAGCCTTGTTGCCAAGGCTGTCCAGCGCCTCTTCTCCAGAGGTCGCGCTGCCGATCACGTTGTAGCCGAGTCTGCCCAGATTCGTCTCCAGGTCCATTGTGACCACTAACTCGTCTTCAACGATCAGGACTCGACAGGGCTCGTTCTCAGGTGTGCTCACGTGTCTCCCTGACAGGTGCGTGGCATGGTGCCGCATCGGTGGTAAAGCATTGCTAAGCGCCGCTCTGGCAGCCTGTCAAGAACTAAGCTTGGGGAAATGCACTTTCACGTCCGTTCCGTTTCCGCTGCTGCGGAATTCTACGGAACCCTTCAGTTGCCGGGCAAGCCTGTGTACCAGCTTCAGGCCAAGTGAGTTCGCGGTCGCCACGTCAACGCCAGTGGGCATACCGATCCCGTCATCGAGCACACAAAGTTGAATCGTCTGATCATCCTGATAATCCAGCGTGATCTGAATCCGTCCAGGACGTTCGCCTGGAAATGCGTGTTTCAAAGCATTCGAAAGCAGCTCATTCAGCAGCAGGCCGTACGGGACGGCCCGCTCCAATTCCAGCGTCATGCCGTCGCCCCTGACTTCGATCTCGACGCGGTCTTTTGCCCCGTAAAACTCAACCAGATCCGGCGCGAACTGTCTCGCATAGTCCGCCAGGCGAATGGCAGCCATGGAACCGGAACGGTACAGAAGCTCATGAATGGACGCAATCGAAGCGACACGATTTCGCGCCTCGTCGAAATGTCCAAGTGTTTGCTGATCCTGAATCTGGTTTGCCTGCAGGTTTAACAAGCTGGTGATGACTTGCAGATTGTTTTTTACCCGGTGGTGAACTTCTTTCAGCAGCTCTTCTTTTTCAGCCAGTGCCCCTTCCGTGACCGCGGCGGCGCGTTCGCGCTCCGTCTCGTCCCGAATAATTTTGGCCATGCCCAGGAACTGACCAGCATCGTTCAAGATGGGTTCGGTGATCCACCTGCCCCAGAAGCGCGAACCGTCTTTTCGCACAAACCATCGAGCATCCTCGTTGCGGTGCCCCTTTTTGACTTCCTCCAGCTCGTGCGGAAGGAGTGCAGCTTCCTGATCTTCTCGCGTAAGCAGCGTTGCAAAATCCTTGCCGGTCATCGATTCCGCAGCGTAGCCGAAAAGCCGCTCGGCGCCAGGATTCCAGTGGGTAACATGTCCGGAGTCATCGGTCTGCACCAGCCCGTACTCCTGCACATTTTCCACGAACAGCCGGAACTGCCCCTCAAGCGTGCGTCGCGCGGCTTCAGCCTGCTTTAATCCCTCGATGTCGGTAGAGGTGCCAAGCCACTCGACAATGCCGCCCTTGCTGTCGTGCAGAGGAATGGAGCGTGTGTGATAACACCGGTACAAACCGGTTTCCGCATTTCGTATGCGATGTTCCACATCCATTTCTCCCTCAGCCTGCGCTCTAGCCCAGGCCTGCAGCGTTGGTTCCACATCGTCGGGATGCAGAACACCAAGCCATCCCCGGCCGTGGCTTTCTTCCTGGCTTTGTCCTGTGAACTCCTGCCATTGCAGGCTGGACCACGTCCAGAAGCCGTTGTCCTGGGAACGCCAGACCAACTGCGGAATTCCTTGTAGCAGAATTCGTTGATTCTCTTCACTTTCGCGAAGGGCGGCTTCGACCTGGGCGCGTTCCAGTGCTGCCCACACGCGTTGTGCCACCTCCTCCACAAGTGCGACATCCAGCTTGCCCCACTTTCTGGGAACGGCCTGCTGCACCGCAAGAATTGCGACCAACCGCCCTTCCTTGAGGAACGGTATGCCAATGACAGCACGCACCTGGATGGACTCGAAGGCGTCGGCTACAGGAACGCCAAAGCGTAAATCCGATCGAACGTCGTCGACAACGATGGTCTGACCGCTACGGTACTGCCGCGACAAGAGCTGACCGAAATCGCCTAGCTGAATCACCGCAGGCATGTCACCGACTCCGTCGGCAAAAGCCGGGCCGGCTTTCAGCGTGTCGAAATCCGGCATCACTTCAAGAAACGTGGCGCGATTCACCGCAAGGTGCGTCCCCAGCAGGCGCACCGCCACGTTCTGGATTTCGACAGGTTCCGCGACCGGGCGAAGTGCATCGCTCAATCGAAGCAGGAAAGCCTGCCGCTCTTCTTCTTCTCGAACCCTTGCTTCCACACGGGCCCGTTGCACTGCTTCCCATATGCGCTCACTCACCTCTCGAAGCAAGTCGGCCTCAGCTTCTGTCCAGGTGCGCGGCTGCGACAGGGTCACGCAGAGCGCGCCCAGCAAGCGGTCATTCTTGATAATCGGCGTTCCCATGCAGGCGATAATGGCCAGCGCTGCGGAAGCAGCACGATCGGCCGCGGGCACCAGTTTCGACGAACGCGTGTCAACAATCGCGTAGCTCTCTGCCCGGCGAAGGATCGCGATTGACCAGGCGAAGTCCGCAATGCGGTACTCACCCTGTATAGATGTCGCGCCGTTCCGTACAAAATCCCGTTCCACACGCGCGGTACCTGCGACCTCGTCGACCTCGAGATAGTACGAGCGATCGACCTGAAGCTGCTCGTTGAGCAGTTCGCACGCCTTACCCTGGATTTCCACCGCGCTGGTAATGTTGCGAAACGCATCACTCAGCTTCAGCAGAAAGGTTTTTCGTGCCTCGCTCACCCGAAGGGCATCCTCTGCCTTTTTGCGAATGGTGATGTCCACCGTCGAGCCGAACCACTCAACAATTTCGTCGTTGGGGCCAAAGATCGGCACGGCTCGCGACAACACCCAACCGACGCTGCCGTTGGCAAGCCAAACGCGTTGTTCTAACTCGAAGACCGACCGGTTCTGGATCGCCTGATCAATCGCGGCCATGATCATAGGGCGGTCTTCCGCGAGCAGATAGTTGTCGGCCCAGTTGTCTACCGGCTTCACGGTGTCGGCCAAAATGTGATTCCCATCAAGCTGGTACATCAACCGCCAATCGGGGCTCATGCGGTAAATGGGATGATTGCCAGCCGTGATGAGAGCTCGAAAGCGGCTTTCACTTTCGCGCAGCGCCTGTTCCGCCTTCTTCAGAGCGGAAATTTCGAAGAAGGTGATGACCACGCCCTCAATCCGCTCCTCGGCGCTGCGGTACGGCAGCAAGCGGACGAAATACCAGTGCTCCTCGTCATCGCGGATTTCACGCTCGATGGGAACCAGCGAATCCAGAACGGCCTGCGCGTCCACACTCAACTGCCCGTAGCCGAGCCGGTGTGTCAGGTCCGAAATCGGTCGTCCCCTGTCCGTGGTGCGGATGTTGAACAGCTTGGAGAGCCGGGGCGTGAACCGAAGAATCCGCAGATCGCGATCGAGGAACAGGGTCGCGATGTCAGTTGCGGACAGCAGATTCTGCAGATCGCTGGAGAGCTGCGAAAGCTCGTCCACCTTGTGCCGGTTTTCCTGGTTGACGGTCTGCAATTCCTCGTTGATGCTTTGCAGTTGTTCTTTGGAAGTTTCCAGCTCCTCCATGGTGGAGCGCAGTTCCTCATTGGTGGACTGCATCTCCTCGTTCGCCGCCTTCATTTCCTCCTGGCTGGTCTCGTATTCCTCGATGATGGCCTGCAAACGCTGACGCACGGCGTCCAGTTCCGCCTGGGACTCCGGCCCGGGCTTGCCGTCCGCCGTTGCATCAGCCTGCGCACGTTCCTGTCTGCGCGTCGCGAGCTGTTCCTCAAAGATCACCAGAACGAAGCCATCCTGATCCTTGTCCTGAGCCGGACGCACGTGCATCACAACAGGCGTATCTTCACCATCCAAGCGCAAGGTGATCGTTCGGGAACTGAGCGCGATCCTCTTCTCTTTCGCGAGTTGCAAAAGCGATTGCAATTCGACGCGCAGCTCTTCGCGAATCAGACGCAGAGCACTGGTCGTCACCTCTCCGCCGGGGTGAATCAGGTAGCGCCCGGCACGTTCCGAAAGTCGTGCGAGGTTGTTTTCCGGGCCGACCAGGATGCTTGGAGGAGCGTACTTCTCAAGCAGATTGCCATGAACCGCCTGCAGTGGAACGCTCACCGACCCGTTCTCGCCTTTTGCGCCGGTTCCGTCTGGCGACAACCGCAAACGCGTCAGCGGAAAGACAGGTAAACGGGGCTCCGGGACCGCCACATTCCGCTTCTGGTACAGGCACAGCTTCTTGTCTTCGGTGCGGAACAACTCCGCGGCATCCGTCGTTTCCGCAGAGCCAAGCAGCAGGTAGCCGTTTGGGCAAAGTGCATAGTGGAACAGCCCGATCACGTCGCGCTGCACGCCACGATCCAGATAGATCAGCAGATTGCGGCACGTGATCAAGTCCATACGCGAGAACGGCGGATCGCCCAACAGGTTGTGTGGTGCGAACACGACCGTATCCCGCAACTCCTTGGAGATTCGATAGCCGCCATTTTCTTTGCGGAAAAAGCGGTCGAGCCGTTCGGCGCTGACATCGCCCTCGATCTCTTCCGGATACAGTCCTTCTCTCGCTCCGTCGAGCGAATTCTTGTGCAGATCCGATGCAAAGATTTGAATCCTGGGTGGGTCGCTCATCCGCGATGCTTCTTCCAGCAGAAGCATCGCGATCGAATAGGCCTCTTCTCCGGTGGCACAACCGACCGACCAGGCCCGCAGCGTGTCGGCGGCCCCTTTGCCCTCAAACAGGTGGGGAATGATGTCCCGCTCCAGCCGCTTAAAGACCTCAGGATCGCGAAAGAAGCTGGTCACCGTAATCAAGAGATCGTCAGCCAAGGCGCGTGCTTCCTCGGGCTGTTCACGAAGTAGCTCTACGTAGCGAGCGAAGTCATCCACATAGTTCAACTGCATGCGCCGGGAGATGCGCCGCAGGATCGTCGCGGGTTTGTAACGGCTGAAGTCCCGGTCCGTGCGCGTCCGCAGAATTGCCAGAATTTTTGGCAGAAGTGTCTGTTCTGTGGGTGGCGGTGGGTCAACACTCTCCTGCGCGGGAATCCGCGACCCCACAGCGACCAGCCGAAGCAGTGCTTCCGCAAGTTCCGCAATCGGCAGCACGCGATCCACGATGCCGGTCGCAATAGCGCTTTGCGGCATGCCGTCGAACTCGGCCTCGTTTGGGTCCTGCACCAGGATCACGCCGCCTTTGGCTTTGATCTCTTTCAAGCCAAGGGTTCCGTCGGAACCGGTTCCCGTCAGCACGATTCCGATGGAATGGCCATCGTGCGTTGCTGCCAGGGTGCGAAAGAAGTGATCGATGGGAGAGCGCTCCCGCCGCTTCGCTTCCAGCCTGGAGAGACGTAGGTGTGTGTCAATCGCGCTCAAGTTCGCATTGGGCGGAATCACATACACGTGATTCACCTCGATCGGCACGGTTTCGGTCACCTGCTGCACGGGGAACCGCACACTGGGCTGTAGCAGGTCGGCAAGCATGCTCTTGTGTTCGGGTGACAGATGAACGACAACGACGAACGCGATCCCGCTATCAGGAGGGATCGACGCAAAAAACTCCTTCAGCGCGGCCAAACCACCTGCGGATGCGCCGATTCCTACAACCGTCAGCCCTGAATCTGCGACCGATGGGTTCGAAGTTGCGGAACTTTTCTCTTGCATCGTGAAACCTCTGGCACGCGTCCGCCTTTGCAACGGTAGAACCTGCAGCGAAAAAGAACAAAGTTTCGAGTGAATGACGTCGATTGCGGGGTACGTGTTTGGCTATGGCTGTTGTCGCGCCCCTGGCGGCAAGTATTGGCACGCTTGCACCACGTAGTCTTCAGAAGAACAAACCCTGAGACCGACAGTACGAGCGTTGTCAATCCTCATGTACTCTCAGCCAGATGGAATCTTCCATGCCGTCAGTGCGTGTGCCGCTCCCGGAAGCACCCGCACCGTCTTTTATCAAGTTCATGCCGCCTATGCTGGCGAGCATGACCGGCAGTGCTTCTTTGTGCGACAGCCTTCTAAAAAGGAGGTTTATCTTAGGCGCTTTTTCTCTGCTCGATAGCAGTTCAATGCTGTTGCGCAGCGCACAACAACGCAGAGGGATGACTGGATCAACTTGCTAGGAGTTTTCCTAGTTGATTGTGAAAATCCTGCTCTCCATCGTGGTCATGGGAGTGTGGCGATGAGCGGTGTTCTGAGACGAGCGATGAAAGCGGACCAGCAAGGCTGGCCTCCAAAGGACTCCACTGGCAGGCGAGATCTTCCGAACGGATTTCACTTTCCCTACTTCCTGGGCCGCTCGCTTCCCTATCGGTGCTGCGATCAGCATCTCTACTCGGAAGAAGATGGTGGTGTGCTGCACATGGGCGAGCTCATCTGGCTGAAGAGACCTGCACAGGAACAGAACACAACGAGCGCAGTCGTCGTCTTTACCCAACGCGCAGGCCTGGTTGTAGTCAAGCCGGTTGATCTTCTTGTCCTGAGACAACATTCTGTACAGGCAAAGAAAACATGCATTGGTACGCCCAAAGTAAAGGACTCTCGCAAGTGTGCGTGAACGGAAGGGGAGAACGAACTTCGCAATCTCAGGTTACTGACAACCTGCGGGGGATCTTACTTTCCTTCTGTAGACCCAGCCCGCAGGCCGTCTGCACACGCCTGGGAGACGTTCGCATGTGTGGAGTGTCTACCCGCACCTCTGCTGTGGAAACTAGGGATATTCCGAGTGCCGCATGTTTTCTTTTCTTCTGCCTGGGAGGTTCCGTCCATGCAGATGCGTAGAAGACGCGTGATCATTGCGGACGACCATGCCCTGATGACGGATGGTGTCGCGCGCATCCTGGCGGCCGACTTTGACGTGGTGGGCATTGTGTCCGATGGCAGACAGTTACTAGCCAGCGTGGCTGCACTCGCGCCAGATATTGTGTCCCTCGACATCGGCATGCCCGGCCTGAATGGGATCCAGGCTGCAGTCGAGTTGCACCGGCTTCACCCACGGATCAAACTTATCTTTGTCACGCAACAGGTTGAGCTTCCCTATTTACGGGCAGCGTTCCACGCCGGTGCTTCCGGCTATGTTTCCAAGCAGTCCGCGGGCAGCGAACTGGTAGCCGCGCTGCGCAAGGTGATTTCTGGCGGCATTTACATTACGCCCGCGCTGGCGCAACATGCGGCGGAGCATCCTGAGGACCTCAGGCCCGACCCATCCAGCGTTTTTAACGACCCGCTAAGTCCCCGCCAACGCGAGGTGCTGCAGCTCATTGCGGAAGGCAAAACTGCCAAGGAGATTTCCGCGGTCCTCACCATCTCCACAAAGACGGTCGAATTTCACAAGAGCTGCCTGATGAATGAACTCGGTCTTCGGACTACGGCCGAACTTACCCGGTATGCCCTGAATAACCAGCTCGTCGCTCCCCTGGGACCGCCGCCGACTAACGCACCGGATAAGAGGCACCCTCACTAGAAATCCATTCACAAGAAGATTGGATCGTACCTTGCTTCGGTCGACAATAGACCACGATCAAAACGCGCAGCAGACCCTCTTAGGTATGGACGAAGCTCCTCCACTTCGGGAAATCCTAGTTGTGGGAAACCACGAAGCGATGTACCAGCAGCACGCTCATATCCTCATTAGTGGACGAGACTCAGAACTCCTTGACACACGGGGCCACGTGCTGCAATCGGCAGGCTATCAGGTGTCCACGACGCTGCGACCGGTTGCGCGGTTCGCCGCTCTTGACACCGTTCGCCTGCTAATTGTTTGTCACACACTGAATGCAGCAGAACGTGAAAACGATCTTTCTACGCTTGCTACGGTTGCCCACAAGTGCAAGCGCTCTGCCTTGTGCCGCATAAAAACGCGCCGCAACGTGGTGTCCCGACCCTGGATTCATTCGCGGGGCCTCGAAAAATGCTGCAGGTTGTGAGCCGACTGCTCAGCGCGTAGAGGCGGCTGGGGAAATCCCCAGGTTGCGAGAACGCATCGTACCCACATACCGCCCACTAGGCGTCGAGACGAAAACATGGCGGGCACGGTCACGCAACACGGGTCAGAGCTTCCTGATCTCAAACGGGAGGCTGCCAGCCAACGTGTGACCGCAGGCCAGCTCGCGCTGGAAACCATGCACGAGATCCGCAACCCACTTGAGATTCTGGGTCACCTCTGCTATCTGACCGAGCAGGAAGCCGAGAACCCGGCACAGGTTCGCGCATACATGAGCATGGCAGAGGAACAACTACGGAATCTCAGCCGAATCGCCAGCCAGACGCTCAGCTTCGCCAAATCTTCTCAGGATCGCAAACCAATGGATTTGGCCACGTTGGCGGAGACGGCGCTTCGCATCCATCAACGAACCATCACTGCCAAACGCATCCACTTGGTCCGAAAACTTCCGAACGATCTGGTGGCGAACCTTCAGGCCTCACGTATTCTGCAAGTTCTTTCGAACCTGATCTCAAACGCCTTGGAATCGATGCCGAACGAAGGCCGACTCACGATCAGAGTGAAGAAGCATGCCGGCTCTATCGAGTTCCTGGTCGCCGATAATGGTCATGGGATCAAGCCCGATTCTATGAAAAAGCTGTTCCAACCTTTCTTCACAACGAAAACAGATGGAGGAAACGGTTTGGGCCTTTCTCTATCCAAACGGATCGTTGAGGACCACGGTGGCAAGCTCTCCGTCCGGAGTAGCGTACGGCCGGGACGCACCGGTTCCGTTTTCAAGATTCGCCTGCCTCATGTAAGTGGCGACACGATGAGCCACGCCGCTTAGCATCGCAGGCCCAGCTTCTTAAGCTGGCCCGGTCCGCTTCCAGCGAATGCATCCGTTCCTCTGATAACAACGCGAGGCCGTTGTATCCAGGCGGCCTCGCGTTTTATGCTTCCGTTTAAAACATGATCTTCGCCGCCAACTGGATCACGCGGCCGTTGTACGACGCCGCGCTGCCAAACGCGCTTGGCGTTTGGAATCCCGTCGTCGGGTTTGTATTCGGCACCAGCACGTTGTTCGTCACCACATACTGCTGGCGGTTCACCCCCGTCAGGTTGCTATGGTTTAGCACATTGAACGCTTCGCCAATCAGCAACAGGTGCACCCGTTCCGCGCCGATCGTCTTGGTAATGCGCGGATCGAACGACACAAACCTGGGGTATCGGTACTGATTGCGCGCCGACCCAGGCGTGCGCTGGTTCGCCGTCAGTAGCGAGCCGTTCAGCGCGGTGTTGATCAGCGCTGTGTACGGCAAGCCGCTCTGCGCCGTCACAATGCTGCTGATGCTCCATCCACCCGCGACCTGCCGCGTTGCACCATGCAGTGAACGGGCGAAGTAGTTCAGGTCCCACACGCTGGAGAACACGAACCGGTGCCGCACATCGTCGTTGCCCGGTGCCAGATCCAGCCGCGGATTGAGCGGGTCGTATGCTTCCTTGGCATCGTCGCTGCCCACCACGACCGCCGTCGCGTCCGGCGCGTCGTCAATCACCTTGCTCCACGTGTACGACGTGCTGAACTGCACGCCGCCGCTGAACCGGCGATCCAGTTGCGCAGTCAGGCCGTTGTAGGCGGAATGCGCCGTCGCCTCGAACAGGTACACCTGGTTAAAATTCGGGTTGACCAGCTGGGTCGAGTTGATCCGCTGATAGCGGAATACCTGCCCCGCCGTGTTGGTGATCGTTGCCGGCGACTCTGACACGAAGTTCGCATTGCGCGTCCGCGTCAGCCGTGTGCCGCGCGCGCCAAGATACCCCAGCGTTAGCGACGTGTCACGAAACATTTGCTGCTGCACCTGTGCGTTGTATTGCACCACTCGCGGCTCGTGGTAGCCGGTCGAAAACAGAAACAGATTCGATTTCGCCGCCGCAAACCCTGCGGGGGGAGCGCAACTCGGTGCTGGCGTCGGCGCGCCGCAAGTATTCCCTGGATACGCTACGCTGCCGGGGAAGAACGGCCCACCTGTCGCATTCGCGTTTGTCGGCGCCACCCCGGTTGAAGGCTGAAAGGTAAACGTCTGCAGATTCACGCCGTTGTTGGAGCTCGCCGTCCCCGTCAGGATCGACGGTGTGTTGCCGTAAAAGATGCCGCCGCCCGCCCGGATCACCGTGCGGTCACTCTGCGCAAAGGGTTGGTATGCAATGCCAAGCCTCGGCTGAAAGTTCAGGTTATCTACCGGCACCTGGCTGGTGTTGAAACCCGTGGTCAACGCCACTGGGTTCACTACGCCCGGCTGATGAAACGTCTGCCGGTCCCACCGCACGCCATACGTCAACTGCAACCGCCGCGACGCGTGCCAATCGTCCTGCACAAATGCCGCCATCTGCCCGTTGTCCGGGTGCGTGGTTCCGCCGCTTGTGCCCGCACCGGCATACGCCTGAATCAGTTGCAGCGACGCGCTGCCCGCGCCCGTTACCTGCAACGGCTGACCCAGCAACGACCTGCCGAAGTTTTCCAGCGAATCAAAGGTGTACGCACCCGAAAAGTTTCCCGGAAAGAAGTTCAGGATCTGGTCCCGCAGAAAGTCGAAGCCGAGCTTGATCGTGTGAGTGCTCGCAATGTAGCTGATCGAATCCGCGTACTGCTGCCGGTGCAGCGTCGTTTCACGCGGGCTGAAGTTGTTCCGGCCCACGGTCAGCAGCGTCGTCCCGTTCTGCCGCACGGCCGCTTCGGCGTTCTGCGAGTTCGCCAGCCCCGGCTCGTTATCGCGCTGATAACTTCCGCGCAGTTGGTTTAGGAAGTGCTGATTGAACTGCGTGTTCAACTCCAGCGCAAAGGTATCGGTGTTTACGTTGCTGTTGCCGGTGTGTTCCTGCGCGCTGGCGGTGCCGCTGTTCTCCAGGTTGGTACCGGTAAACCGCTGCCCGTTGTAGCGCGCGCTGATCAGGTTCGCCGCATTGATCCGGTAGTCCAGCTTGCCCAGGTACACGTCCTGGTTGAACTGCGTCAGGTACGTTCCACTCCGCGCCGTCAAGTAGTTGATCGCGGCCGTCTGCGCGGCCGTCGGGGCCGCAATCGACGGAATCGTCAGCGCCACCGGAATGCCGACCGTGTTGCGCTGGCCGTCATAGTCGAAAAAGAAGAACAGCTTGTCGTGCAACACCGGTCCGCCCACATTCCCGCCGAACTGGTGAAAGTGGTATCCCGGCTTGATCGGTGCTGTCGAACGCAGCCCACGCAGAAAGTAGTTGCGCTGCAGCGAGTACACCTGGTCATTCGCGTTCAGGCTGCGGTCCCGGTAAAATTCAAAGCCCGTGCCGTGAAATTGATTGGTGCCCGACTTGGTCACCACGTTAATCAATGCTCCGCCCGCACGTCCAAACTCCGGTGCAAACGTCGACGTGTTTACCTGGAACTCCTGCACCGCGTCCTGGCTGAACTGGTACGGCGCGCGACCGCTCCCGGTGCGGCCCAGCGTCTGGCCGTAAAAGGTGTTGTTGTTGTCCGCGCCGTCAATCGTCAGGCTGTTCAGCGTACCGCGCTGCCCCGCAAAGCTCAGGTCGCCGCCGCGCACATCGCGCGTAACGCCGGGCGTCAGCAGTACAAAATCCAAGAAGTTGCGGCCCAGCACCGGCAGGTTCGCCACGGCGCGTTCGTTCACACTCTCCGCCACGTTGGTTCGCGCAATGTCCACCACCGGCGCTCCTGTCGTCACCTCAACCACTGCCGCGCTTGCCGCTACGGGCAGCGTTACCGGCAGATCCACGCGGTTGCCGACTTCCACATCCACATTGCGCCGCTCTACTGTTCCGAAGCCGGCGTGCTCGATCGTCACGTTATAAAAGCCGACCGGCAGCGCTGGCAACGTAAATGTGCCCCGATCGCTTGTGTGCACCGAGACACTGGTGCCCCGCGCCGGATTCATCACCGTCACCACGGCGTCCGGCAGCAGAGCGCCCGATGCGTCTATCACCGTACCCTGCAGCGTTCCCTGGTTGCCGCCCTGCGCCCCAAGTGAAAGCGTTGCGACCAACCCCAACAAGGGCAAAGCATAACGGGGCCGTGTCCGGCCGCCACCAAAATGAAAAGATTGCATGCCTACATAATACGAACAGCAGGTAAATGGACGATCAATTCACGGGATCGCTGAGAGTCCTCAGATCTTTCACTCAGCCATTACGAACTGAGCGATACACCGTAGAAATCCGCGCGCCCGATGCTGACCCCGACGCACGCAACAACATCGGGAACTCGAGCGCGAAACGCCTTCGTTTCTTTACCGCCATCAATCACGCATCCAGGCCTGGATGGTGCTGCGGGTTCCTTCCGCCGCCAGCGAGCGCATCGCTTTCTCGACTGCCTTCACAAATGCGGCGTTTGCAGGAAGCTGTTCCCCGAAGATCGTTCGCACCTGCAGCACAGGAACCGGTGACAAGTCGGCGGAGGCTGCAAGCTTTGTCAGCTCGCCGGCGCGTGCATCCAAAATCTCGAGCGGCTCACCACGCTCGTTCCGGCCATGGCCAAGGTAGAAAATCCAGGCTGCTACCACCAGGCTCAAGAGCTTCGTTCGCCCGCCCTTCCTGTTCAAATCCACAATGGAGGGCAGCAGCCACTTTGGATGCTTGGCCGATCCCTCGGAACAGATGCGCGTGACTTGGTCGTTAATGGTGGGGTTTGAGAACCGCTCCATCAACGTCTGTTTGTACTCCGTCACAGAGGTACCCGGAATGAACGGCACTACGGGCGTGACCTCCTCCATGAAGGCGGCGATGAAACTGCGGAACAGGGGGTCGGCCAGGATCTCGTGCACGTAGATGAAGCCCGCAAGTGCGCCCAAGTAGGCCATGGCAAGATGACTCCCGTTGAGCAGGCGCATTTTCATGATCTCGTATGGCGCGACATCCTGAATCATCTGCGCGCCGACGGTCTCCCACGCGGGTCGGCCGTTGCAGAAGTGGTCCTCAATCACCCACTGCCGGAAGGGTTCCGCCACAACGGGCCAGGCGTCCTGCACTTTGAAATGCTCGGCCACGAAGGCGCGGTCGGCGGCGGTGGTGACCGGGGTGATGCGGTCCACCATGCTGTTCGGGAACGCGACGTTTTCAGCGATCCACTGCTGCAGTGCGGGGTTGCCGAGACCGGTGAAGCCGAGCAGCACACGGCGGGTGATGTCCCCGTTGCCCTGCAGATTGTCACATGACATCACGGTAAAGGCGGGCAGCCCGCGCTGGCGGCGGCGATCGAGTGCGGCCGCGATCAGGCCCAGGGACGTGGCGGGCGCCTCCGGGTGCTGCACGTCATACTGAATCGCGGGATGATCGGCCAGAAAGTTACCAGTGCCCTCGTCCAGGAAGTAGCCACCCTCTGTAATGGTGAGCGACACGATGCGCGTGTCCGGCGCGGCCATGCGCTCGATCACCGTCTCGCGTTCGCTCGGTGCGTGCAGCGAATCCACCAGCGAGCCAATTACGCGCGCCGTCTGCCCGTCACCACTGCGCTCCACGAGTGTGTAGAGGCAGTCCTGCCCGCACAGCGCATCGCGCATGCGGTCGTCCGCCGGCAGCACACCCACGCCGCACTCACCCCACCGCTCACTACCGGGAACCGCCAGCAGGTCGTCCAGGTAGAGCGCCTGGTGCGCGCGATGGAAGCCACCCACGCCGATGTGGACCGTGTGCTGCTTGAGTTCGTCGCGGCGGTACGTTGGGATGCGGACCTCCGGCGAAAGGGCTTGCAGAGTCGCTTCGCTCAGCTTGATTGCAGGGTTGTCACTCATGGGAACTCCACTAGAAAATGCGTTGAGCAGTCGCGTCGAACAGATGAAGGAAACTGAGATCCGGCGCGAGCTGCACGTCCTGTTCCGGGGCAACTTTCGTTTCGCCACTCACCCGAACCGTCAGAGCCTCGCCTGAACTCGCCTGCAGGTAAACATAGCTGTCACTGCCAAGGTGCTCGACTGATTGCACCTGCGCACGAATCGCGCCTGCCCCTGTGATTTCTAGGTGCTCCGGCCGAATGCCGAGGGTGACGGTGTCTCCAACACGCAGGCTGGATGCAGACGCGGGCGCATGGATCAGTGTGCCATCGGTGAGTGCCAGAGCGGTGCTTGCATCGCTCACGGCCTGCACCGTTGCGGTAAAAAAGTTCATGCGCGGCGAGCCGATAAAGCCGGCGACGAAAAGGTTTGCCGGTTGCCGGTACAGCTCCATCGGCGTGCCCACCTGCTCCACCAGACCGCCCTGCAGCACCACGATGCGGTCGGCCATCGTCATGGCTTCGACTTGGTCGTGGGTCACGTAAACCATGGTCGCCTTCAGTTCTCGGTGCAGCTTCGTCAGCTCCTGACGCATGCGGACGCGCAGGGCGGCGTCAAGATTCGAAAGCGGCTCGTCGAAGAGGAAGACCCGTGGATGCCGCACGATGGCCCGGCCGATCGCAACCCGCTGCCGCTGACCGCCCGACAGGTCCTTCGGCTTACGGTCGAGCAGCGGCTCCAGGTGCAGAATGCGTGCCGCCTCGGTGACCTTGGCCTCGCGTTCAGTTTTGTTCACGCCGGCCAGCTTGAGGCTGAACGACATGTTCTCTGCCACGGTCATGTGCGGGTATAGCGCGTAGCTCTGAAAAACTAGCGCAAGTCCACGCTTTGCCGGGGCGACTTCATTCACGCGCTGCCCGTCAATTCGCAGCTCGCCAGAGGTGATCTCTTCCAGGCCCGCGATCATGCGCAGCAGGGTGGATTTGCCGCAACCGGAAGGGCCCACGAAAACTGTGAATTCCTGATCGCGAATCGTGAGGTCGATGCCTTTAATGATCTCGGTCGAGTTATAACTCTTGCGTAGTTGTTGCAGATCAATTGTCGCCATAGCGCGCCCCCCTGCTTATTTGACCGCACCAAAGGTGAGGCCGCGCACCAGTTGCTTCTGGCTTGCCCAGCCCAGGACAACAATGGGCGCGATGGCCATGGTAGACGCCGCGGAAAGCTTGGCGTAAAAGAGTCCTTCCGGGCTCGAAAACGAGGCGATGAACGCCGTCAGCGGCGCCGCTTTCGACGTGGTGAGAGTAAGACTCCAGAATGCCTCATTCCACGTAAGGATTACCGCCAAGAGGCTGGTCGAAACGATACCCGGCATCGAGAGCGGCAACAGGAGGTTGTAGACCTCGCGCAGCGGTCCCGCACCGTCCATGCGTGCTGCTTCCAGTACCTCCCGGGGCACTTCTTTAAAGAAGATGTAAAGCATCCAGATCACGATGGGAAGATTGCCCAGCGCGTCTACCAGCAACAGTCCGGTACGCGTATCGAGCAGCCCTATATCGCGGAAGAATAGGTAAACCGGCACCAGCACGCCGACCGCCGGCATCATCTTGGTCGAAAGCATCCACAAGAGCGTGCTGCGGGTGCGGCGCGTTGGCGCGAAAGCCATGGAGTAAGCTGCGGGAACTGCGAGCAGCAGCGCCAGCAGCGTGGAGCCGAGGGACACAACGATGCTGTTCCACGCGAAACGCAGATATTTGGCTTGCTCCTGCACGGCAACGTAGTTGTCCAGCGATGCGCGCGCGAAGAGGTGCGGCACGCGGGAGATCGCTTCCGTCTCACTCTTGAAGCTGGTCAGCACCATCCAAATCACCGGAAAGGCAATCACAAGGGCAACGGTCCAACCCAGCAGAGTCATGAGCAGCTTGCGCGAAATTGAGCTGGCAGTCACAGTCATTTCGTCTTACTTACGTATCAAGATTGCGTGCGAAGGATCGCAGGAGAAAGAAGGCCAGAACATTGGCAAGCACAATGGCGAGCAGTCCCGCAACGGCGGCCCCGCCGATGTCATATTCCATCAGCACGTAACGATAGATCAGGAAAGACAAGTTTGTGGAGGCAAAGCCCGGGCCGCCCGAGCTGGTTACGTAGATCTCCGCGAAGATCCCCAGGATGAAGATCGTTTCAATCATCGTCGTTGCGGCAACGGCGCGGCCAAGGTGCGGCCAGATGATGTAGCGGAACATGGCGATGGGCCCCGCACCATCCATACGCGCGGCCTCCTTGCGTTCCGCATCGAGCGATTGGATAGCTGTGAGCAGCGTAAGCACGGCAAAGGGCAGCCACTCCCAGGAGACGATGATGATGATCGAGGTAAGCGGCGCAGACGCAAACCAGTCGATGGGCTTCAGGCCGACTAAACGCATCAGAAAGGCGAGAAAGCCGTTATCTGGATGCATCATCATGTTCTTCCAGAGCAGCGCGCTCACCGTCGGCATCACGAAGAACGGCGCCAGCATCAGCACACGGGCAATGCCACGTCCGTAGAAGTCCTGGTCGAGCAGAATCGCGATAAGCGTTCCAAGGCCTATTGTGATGACCAGCACTGACCCCAGCAGCAGAACAGTGTTCCAGATTGCGATGCCGAGACCGGGGTCGGTGAGCAGGTAGCGATAGTTCCCAAGTCCGTCAAAGCCCGTGCGGCCCGGGTTCATCAGGTTGTAGCGCCGCAGCGAAAACCAGAGCGTCACGATTAACGGCAGCACCGACCACAGCAGCAGCATTACGATGGCGGGCAGCGTAAGCAGGCGGCCACGGGTTCTGCCGCCCGGCCGTTGAAGACCAACCGTAACCGCCGTGTCTGGTTGCGTTGCGGTCATATCAGCGCTCCACACCCATGCGGTTCACGACGCGCTCCGTTGCAGCCTGTGCCTTGTGCAGGCTTTCATCGACCGACATATTCCCGACCAGGGCGGCAGCGATCAGTTGTCCCACTTGATTTCCAATGGTCGGGAATGCGGGTAACACAATGCACTGAATGCCAGTGTAGGGTACGGGTTTGAGCGTGGGGTGCAATGGATCGGCTGCCAGGATCGACCGGTAGACCAGCTCGGCAAACGGCGCGTTGGCAAGATACTGCGGCTGCTCATAGGTGGACCGCCGGGTGCCCGGCGGCACGGCAGCCCATCCATACCGGTCGGCAACAAGGCGGATGTACTCCTTCGAGGTCGCCCACTGCACGAAGGCAGTGGCCGCCTCGGGATGGTGCGTTGCGGACGGCACGCCCAACCCCCAGAACCAGAGCCACTGCGCACCACGCGGCGTGACGGCAACGGGCGCGGGCGCAAAGCCTACACTTTGGGCCACTAACGACTGCTTCGGATTAGAAAGCGTGCCGGCCGCGACCGTCGCATCGATCCACATGCCACAACGCCCATTTTCAAAAAGCGTGAGCGACTCGTTGAAGCCGTTGGAGCTGCTGCCCGGCGGCCCGTACTTCTGCAGCAGGTCAACATAAAGAGAGAGTGCGTTGTGCCACTCCGGCGAGTCGAGCTGCGGCTTCCAGCTCTCGTCGAACCAGCGCCCGCCAAAGGTATTCACCATGGTGGAGACGAACGCCATGTTTTCTCCCCATCCCGGCTTGCCGCGCAGGCACACGCCATAAATGCCCTTCGCGGGATCGTGCAGCGCCTTGGCAAAGCGAGCTATGTCTTGATAGGTCGGCTGCGCCGGCATCTGCAGTCCCGCCGCCGCGAATAGGTCTTTGCGGTAATAAGTCAGGGAGCTTTCCGCGTAGAAAGGCAACGCATACAGGTGACCCTGGTCCGACGCCGCATCACGGATCGGCTTCAGCAGGTCGTCCAGTTGATAGTCCGGCGCAAGTCTGCTCTCCAGTGGCAACAGCCAGCCGCGCCTGCCCCAGATCGGCGCTTCCAATGGTCCGATCGTGACTATGTCGTACTGGCCGCCGTGCGTCGCCGCGTCTGTCGTGGTCTTCTGACGAAGGATGTTCTCTTCAAGCATCACCCAGTCGAGCTTGATGTCCGGATGTTGCCGCTCGAATTCCTTGGAAAGCCGCTGCATCACGACCATGTCGCCGTTGTTGACGGTAGCAATGGTAAGGGTCGTCTGTGCCCGCAAGGAAGGTGCGGAATGGCCCGCAAAAGAAGTAAGGAGACCGAAGAGAACGTAGTACAGACGCTTCAACACTCTTACCTTTCTCCAAAACATCGGAGCCGCAATTCCCATGTCAGGAACTGCTGAGGAGACTACCACGCGGTGCTGTTGCTGAGTTGTTATAGGTCAGACTTAATGAGAGCTTCGAAACCACCATCGCAACCGCGACTGTGCGCTCCCTCAGACATGCAGGCAGTTCGTACCGGCCCGCTTCTCCTATCCAGCTTGACGCTGCGTCCCGTATCATCCGCCGCACAAGCGAACCTAAAGCACCGCCTGCCGATGCAATTGGAAGTCTCAACTTGCCGACCCCTGATTGCAGATCACGAGGCGACGGCACAGCATAGACCGTGCTTTGCGAGCAACTCGGGTCCGCCTTGCTGCGCCTTATGCGTGAGAGCGAGGACTTCCGGAGACCGAAGTGTCGAGCAGGGTACGGAGGCCCGCATCAAGCATTTTCAGGAGTGTGCTGAAACTTGCATCTACGTCCTGCGGTAAACCGAAGCCGCCTCCTAACTCAAGATCAATGAAACCTCGCATTGAGGCACGTATGAACCGAGCTGCGTGGATCGCCGCATCGCCCGTGACTCCGTAACCGCGAAGAGCGGCCAAAACCAAGGCAAGGTAAGCATCCCCTGCTGTTTGCGAAGCTTCGCTCCACCCGGCCACAGGCAGCTGCATTGCTGCCCATAAACCCGGATGCTCTTTCGCAAACCGGCGTTGGGAATGCCCGAGCGCCTCAAGTGCGTCTTGCCCTGCCACGCCTGCCAAGGCGTCCCGCGAGCGGTCCAGAAGTGATCGCAATCCTTGTGCCGTCAGATGATCTTTTAGCGCTTCCAGACTGCGGATGTGGTTATAGAGGGATGGAGCCTTGATGCCCAGGAACGAGGCAAGCTTCGCGACGGTCAGAGTCTCTAGACCGTCGGAGTCCGCAAGCGCGACAGCGGCCTGCAACACCGCGTTTAGATCCAATCCCGCGCGCGGCATCTACGACCTGCCGTTCTGTAAGAAGCTCACCACAGCCGGCCCCACCTGTTCCGGCATCTCTGTATGCGGGTAGTGTCCGGCACCTTGAACCAGGAGCAACTCCGCCCCGAGTCGGTCTTTTGCCCATTCAGCTTCGGCTGCAGGGTCCGGGAAGTCGGCGTCCTTGGTTCCCATCACCACCAGCACGGGCAGTTCCGTTTTTGTGAGCATGGCCTCGGTGTCCGACTTGGGCAGAAAGACCATGCTCTTCAAGGCAGCCATGCGGCCGGGTTCTCGCAGGTTCTCTCCCAGAGTCTTGCGATACGCGGCAAAGTCCGCTGGCTTGCGGGTCGGAAAAAGACTGGTCCAGTATGTGAGCCAGAAACGAACGCGCCACGGTCCGCCGAAACCAAGTGCGAGCGCGGCTCGCAGGTACCAGGGATGCCTTTCGGAGGGTCGCGCAGCACCGGCCCAATCAACACCGCCTGGCTCGCTTTTTCCGGGGCGTCATGGGCTGCCCACAGCGCCGCTCCGGCCGAGAACGAATTTCCGATGATGCTGGCCCTTGTCTGCCCAAGGTGCGTCATCAGATCCAAAACATCCTGCCCAATCGCTCGCGCTGAATAATCGCTCCATTGCGGACTCGTCGCGCCGTGCCCTCGTACATCCATCGTGACGACGCGATACCCCGCCGCAGTTAAGTACGGCGTCAAGTACCTGTACTCACGCCGGAGGTCTCCCATACCGGGCACTGCAATCACCATAGGACCAGAACCGCCTGTGTCATCGAATCCGACGGTTCCACGGCCACTTCTCATTTGCAGGGTCGGCCGCCCTTCGGCTGTTGGCTCGTTGCCGAGAGCCGAGGTTGGAAGGGATTTGCTGTCGAATGGAGCATCGCTCATGGTGTTGCACCTTTTAGCTAAGGCACGTAGTAAACACCGGAAAGTCAAGAGCCGCTCGATCTTCCTTCGAGGAAGCGATCGATGAGCAATCAGTCGCTGACTCTAATTAGACCTTTATTAGCGCATGTTCTCGAGATCTTCGATAAGCCCCGGTCCGGTTGGTAGCCAACTGAGTTTCTGCTGAGTGATTGCGCTTGACGCCGAAAGGTCTAGACCGACGTACCCGCCGACCCGGCCGAAGTGGGTCAGTGCCTCCTCCGGAGGGATTGAGACAACTGACATTTTCAAGCTCTGTCCGATCACGGCGGCGATGTTCCGTAGCGGTATGCCCTCTTCGGCGACCGCATGGTAGCGCGAGGGTTCGCGCTTTTCCAGGGCAAGTCTGTAAAGACGTGCAACATCGGATACGTGCGCTGCTGGCCAGCGGTTCAGTCCCTCAGCCACATACGCCGAAACCCCCTTTTGTCGGGCGACGGCAATAAGCGTGGTGATGAGGCCTTGCTTCACGGTGTTGTGAACCTGAGGAACGCGCACCACTGTCACGTTTACTCCCTGCACGCTGAGCGCGTGAGCCGCCTGTTCCGGGCTGCGAGGCGTCGGTGAAACAGCCGGTGCATCCACATCCTCCGTTATGGGTCGCTTTGGCGAAGGCAGACCGAGCCCCGCGCTGACAATCAGGGGGCGGTCGGAGCCAAAAAGCGAGCTGCCGAAAGTCGTGATCGCTTGCTTCTCGATTGCGCCGCTCTGCTCAAAGTTCTCGTGGTCAAAGGCACAGTGAATGACTCCGTCGGACTGTGCAGCCCCATTGCGCAGGACCTCCAGATCTTCGAGACTTCCCCGAAGCGCCTCGGCGCCTGCGGCAAGCAGGTTTCGGGTGCCGGATTCAGACCGTGTGAGCCCGAGTACCTGATGGCCAGCGTTGATAAGTTCCGGAACGAGAGCCGAACCGATAAGTCCAGTGGCCCCGGTAAGAAACACGCGCATTTGGTTCTCCTTTACTGGTTGAAGCCGAGCGCACATGCGTTCCATGATGGTGCGTTGGGCATAGGTCAAAGATCACTCGAGAGCTTGATAGTTACTCGTAGATACCTACATGATGGAATGAGAGCGAAAGAAAAGGAAGACGGCACCTTTAGCTTAGGTAATGACGTGGAGGTAACTTTTGAAACAGATCAGCAAAGACGCCGTCCTGGGACCCGTGGCCCTCACCTGCAGGAGTGAAGAGACGGAACCGCTGCGCGAGTTCCTCGCAAGAGTCGGGGATAAATGGAGCATCCTCCTCGTCGTCACGCTCTCAAGAAAGCCGAATCATCGTGCCCGCTTTTCTGAGCTTCAGAAATCGATCGACGGGATCTCGCAGCGGATGCTGACAACGACTTTGCGTCAGTTGGAACGCGATGGTTTGCTGTCTCGTGAAGTGTTTCCGGAGGTTCCGCCACGAGTGGAATACGAATTGACCCGACTTGGCTCAGCCTCTTGGAGCCAATGCGGAACTTGGTCGATTGGATCGGCAGCAGTTGGGGCTCGAGCAAGCAAGCAAGAGCTGCCTTCGACAGTCGAGCGGTGAGCCCAAAATAATCTCCTCAATCAAACTTCGGTCTTGAAAACGCTGTAACGAAAATGGATTGTTCGCCGTTCGCGGAAATGTGATCTCATCAGTTCTCGAGCTGCGACGGCCTGAACGGTTTGTGCCGAGATGGTGCATGTATAGGAGAATCAGCGCGACCAGATGGGTGGCCGTTTACGAGTGGCCGATTTTCCTTTGCGCCTTTTTGGCTGTGTGCTTCTTTCCCGCGTTCTTTTGCACCTTCTTCTTGGACATGAGTAGGTGCCGCGCATCTTCCAGATGTTCCTGCATAAGCCGGGCGGCGCTCGCTCCATTGCCACTCTCAATAGCTTTGAAGATTGGCTTATGAAAGGCGAGCGTGTGCTCCAACTCAACAAGTTGCGACGTCACCAACATCATCTTCGCCATAGCGCGGTGGATGTTGTGAAAGAGGTTCTCCGCAGTACGATTCTTCGACGCTTGAAAAATAGAGCGATGAAAAAGTAAATCGGAAGAAACAAGCTTGAGCTTGTCTCCGTCGCTATGTTCAAAATCGCTGATGGACCGGCGCAACATACGTAGATCTTCCTCATTAGCACGCTGTGCGGCTAGACTCGCAAGGCCTGGCTCCATGAGTAGTCGAAGCTCCGTGAGGTCTTCCACGGAGGTGTCGTCGAGCAGGAAGAGAAATTCGAGCGGAACGGAAAGAAGCGCCGCTGCGTCGGAGTTAAGGTAGCTCCCATCGCCAACCCGCTGCGTAATTATGCCCAGAATTTCCAACACCTTCAGAGCTTGGCGCAATGAGGAGCGCGCCACATTGAAATGCGAGGCCAGCTCGCGTTCGGGAGGAAGACGGTCTCCCTGAGTGAAACGTCCTTCGCGCAGCATCTGTTGGAATTGCAAGATGAGGCTCTGGGTTACATCGACCTTGCCCGGCGCAACGGGTGGCAGAGCCATTTGGATGAGCGCGGCGGAATCCCTCAGCATGTGGCGATCATGCGGGCACTCGGCTGTTTGCGTCAACGTCAGCCATGGAAAGCAAGCATATACGGGCGAAATCCGAGGCGTTCGAAAAGGTAGGACCAAAGTCTTGACATCGTTTTTGAATTGGTTGTACCTTTGCGGCGGTTTAGAAAAGCTCACCGGAGACGAGCCGGAGAGCGCTTCCGGAGGCAGTATGCAAGTGCAGTCACTCTTTCGCTTCAGCAGACCGGTGATGCAGTGCCTTACCTTGGCCGCAGCAAGTACGGCAGTCGTGCACGGACAGGTGGAACAGGGCCGTTTTGTGGGGCGTGTGAGCGACCCTCAGGGCGCTTCGGTCCCGGGCGTGACGGTGCAGGCGCGTAATCTGGACACGAATTTTACGCAAACTTCCGTGACCAACGACGTGGGCGAGTATGTGATCACTCCGGTACCCGCTGGCAATTATGTAATTACGGTGAATGCGACTGGCTTCAGCACGTCTGCGACGAAGCGTATCGAGGTTCAAGTCGGGCAGATCGTTCGACAGGATGTGGGCTTGGTCATCGGCTCGACGAGTGAGGTTGTGGAAGTGAACACGACGGCACCGCTGCTCTCCACAGACTCTGCGACATCAGGCCAAGTTGTCACGAACCAGCAACTCACGGAGTTGCCGTTGAATGGACGCGGCTTCTACCAGCTTGCCAGCCTTACACCGGGCGCTGCCCTGCTGCCGCCCACCGGCAACTCGCTGGCGATTCGGCCAGAAGTGGTCAACGGTAACGTGATCAGCGGAATCCGTGGCAGCGCAACCTCGTTCCTGCTGGATGGCGTGGACGTGAGCGAGCAACACCAGGGCGGAACGTTTATCCAGACCTCCATCGACGCGCTGCAGGAGTTCTCGGTGCAGCAAAGTCCGTATTCAGCGGAGTTTAACCGCGGTGGCGCTTTCTTCAACGCGACTACCAAGTCGGGAACGAACCGCTTCCACGGGACACTATTCGAATTTATTCGCAACGACGCTTTTGACGCTAAGCGCTACTTCCTGCCCACCACGCAACGCAAGCAGAAGCTGCGCCGGAATCAGTTCGGTGGCAACATCGGTGGTCCGCTGACGATTCCCGGCTTATACAAGGGCGCTGACCGCTCCTTCTTTTTCTTCAACTATGAGGGCCTGCGGCTTGGAAACGGTATGCTCTTCAACGGCGTGGTACCGTCTGACAATCAGCGAAACGGTGTGTTCACGCGTAACATCTACGACCGCATGAACCTGGTCAACGGCGTTCCGCAACGATTCGCAAACAATACGATCCCCGCAGGGCGCATCTCGCCGCAGGCTCTCAGGATCCAGGAATACTACCCGCACCAGAACACTACCTCTGGAACGTTCAGCTACGCGCCAAACCAAACGATCAAGTTCGATCAGTTCATCACGCGTATCGACCATCAGATCACGCCAAAGAATCGATTGACCGGGCGCTGGGTCTACGTGAAGCAGAGCGAGGTCGACCCGAACTTCTCGCCCTCGTTGAATACCGCAAGGCTGACCTCGTGGGGACAGGACATCGAGGCAAGCCTTACGAGCAATGTTGGCGCGACGATGGTGAACGAGGCCCGTGCTCACTACCTGCCCAGCCACGTACGCCTGACCGCCTTCCTGCAGGGAACAGACTTCAACAGTCAGTTTGGCGTGGCGGGATTCAGCGATCTGCTGCGGCCCAACGCAGGCGGAGCGTTTCCCGATTACCTCTGGAGCGGTTACAACTCATTGCAGGGACAGGGATTCGATCAGCGTCCCAAATCGCAGGACCGTAAAGCTTTTGAAGGTGCTGACAACTACACCATTCTGTATGGGCGGCACTCGTTCAAGATTGGCACGCTGATTCGTTACTATCAGTGGCTTGGCTATGATAGCCGCAACTACACAGGCTCGTTCACGTTTAACGGGAACGCCACCAGCAACGGAACAAGCTCGACGTCAGCGTCTGCAAACACCGGCGATGCCTATGCCGACTTCCTGCTCGGCTATCCCTCCGCGGTAACCCGTTCCTACCCGGCCGACAACTTCGGTGGGCAGGGGCTGTATCGGCAGTTCTTCTTTCAGGATGACTTCCGCGCCAGCGACCGGCTGACGCTGAACATGGGTCTGCGCTACGAATACTCGCCCTGGCTGGACGGCTACAAGGGCCAGATCGGCACCTTCATTCCGAACAGCGCAAAACCCATTGTTGTCAGCGGCAGCGGGCCTACGCCTGACCTGTCGGCACAGTACGCCGCACCGCGCGCGTATCAAATCTTCGGTCAGTACATCACGACCAGCAGCCAGGTCGGGCTGCCCTCCACGATTACGCGTGCTGACAAGACGCAGTTCGCGCCACGGTTTGGACTGGCTTATTCCCTCGATAACAAGACAGTCCTGCGCGGCGGCTTCGGCATGTTCTATGAGCCGGAGACCACGGGCGGTCGCGTCAACCTAAACATACTTCCGTATCTGCTGGAGGAAACGCAGAACCAGACGCAGAACGTGACACCCACGAGAACGCTGGCGAACTACTTTCTAGGCAATCCACTCGGATCTGCTACGGCCAATCCAAATTTGAATCCTGCGCGCATCAACGCCAACATGGGCACCAACATCCATTTCAGTTTGGGTGTGCAGCGGCAGCTTTCTAGCAAGGATCTGTTCGAGATTGCGTATGTACACAATCGTGGTGTGCACCTGAACTCAACCAACAACTTCAACACGCCCACGCCGGGTCCCGGGTCTGTACAGGGTCGCAGGCCGTATCAGCCCTGGGCCAACATTACATTTCAGACGCAGGATCTGAGCAGCAACTATGACTCACTGCAGATGAAGTTCGACCACCGCTTTAGCCACGGCTTTAATGTACTGGCGTCGTATACCTTTTCGAAGTGGCTGCAGTACAACCAGTCCCCAGCACTGGGCGGGAACACAGGGTATGAATACGCTCTTTCTCCCTATGACACTCCGCATAACCTGGCGATCAGCGGAACGCTGCAATTACCTGTTGGGCGCGGACGTAAATTCCTGGGCAATACCAACAGCTTCGTGAATGCGATTGTTGGTGGGTGGCAACTACAGTCCATCGACATAGTGCGCAGCGGAACTCCCTACACGCCCGTCGTTTCAAGCGACATCGCCAACACGGGTGTTGGAGGTCAACGACCCGACTTGAGTCTGGTCTCAACACCTGGTTATGTGAAGACGCTTGCTGCATGGTATGACAAGGGGCGTTATATCCGTGGTGACCGCTTTGCCAATGGCACCCTGGGCGGCGGAACCCGCACCGGGACTGACGTATACCGCTACGGCCAGGTCCGTGCCAACACGCTCCGGTCCGACATCTATCGCCAGTTCGACGCTTCCGTCTTTAAGAACTTCAGCCTGCCGCATGAGAGCACGCTGTCGTTCCGCGCGGAGTTCTTCAACCTGCCCAACACGCCCAGCTTCGGCGCGCCAAACGCGACGGTCGACTCGGGTTCCGCAGGCCAGGTCACCACCACCTCCAACAACTCGCGCAACCTGCAGTTTGCGCTGAAGTACAACTTCTAAGCCAGCACCCGCAGGAGCGCGCAAGCATGCAGAGCAGAACGACACGACGTCCGACCATGGTTAGCAGAATCAACCACTGGGCCGCAACTGGCACCCTCGCGATCGCCTCGGTAAGTGCGCTGGCACAGGGCACGGTGCCTGCGCCGCCTCCGGCTCCCACCGGTAGAGCGGTAAACATCACCGTCGATTTGAATAAGCCTGTGGGCGAGTACAAGCCAATCTACAGCTGGTTCGGCGCGGACGAGGCGAACTTCACCACCATGCGCGATGGCAAGGTGCTCCTGAGCAAGCTGCACGACCTGAGCCCCGTGCCGGTGTACATTCGCGTGCACCACCTGTTGACCAGCGGCAATGGCGTCCCCGAGCTCAAGTGGAGCTCCACCAACGTGTACACCGAAGACGCAAGCGGAAAGCCGGTGTACGACTTCAAAATCCTGGACGGCATCTTCGACGAGTACAAGGCGGCCGGCGTGCGCCCCATGGTCGAGCTTGGCTTTATGCCAAAGGACCTTGCGGCAGATCTGCCGAATCGACACGAACCGTACCAGGTGCATTACCCGCAGAGCGCCATCAGCGGCAAGAGCAACAACCCGCCAAAAGATTATGCAAAGTGGGGCGAACTAGCTCGTGTCGTCACGGCTCACCTGGTCGAGCGGTATGGACGCGACACGGTGAAGCAGTGGTATTTCGAAGTCTGGAACGAGCCGGACATCGATTACTGGCACACCGCGCCCGAGGAGTACTGGAAGCTGTATGACTACGGCGTCGCCGGTGTGCGCGCAGCGTTGCCGGAGGCAAAGGTCGGCGGCCCGGCGACGACGAGCCCGCGGAATCCCAAGGCCTACGCCTTTCTCAAGAACTTCCTGGATCACGTGAACACCGGCAAGAGCGCCGCCAATGGCAAGCCGCTGCCCATGGATTTCATTTCGTTCCACGCGAAGGGTCAGCCGAAGATCGTCGAAGGCAAGGTCACCATGGGCATAATGGGCGAGCTGATGGACGCCGACCATGGCTTCCAGCTCATCTCTACTTTCCCACGCTTCCGCAATCTGCCAATCATCATCAGCGAGGCCGACCCGGAGGGCTGTGCCGCCTGCTCCAGCAAGGTGAACCCGGCCAACAACTACCGCAACGGCACACTGTACCCGGCCTACACGGCGGCGGCGTACAAGCGCTTGTTTGAGTTGCAGGACAAGTACAAAGTGAACCTGCTCTCGATGCTGAGCTGGTCCTTCGAATTCGAAAGTCGCGACTACTTCGAAGGCTTTCGTGACCTGTCGACCAACGGCATCGACAAGCCGGTGCTGAACTTCTTCCGCATGACCGCACTCATGTCTGGCACGCGTGTGGCAACGACCAGCTCCGGCGCGGTCCCCATGAACGACATCGTGCAGAACGGCGTGCGCAACGAGAGCGATGTGGACGCGCTCGCGACCAGGGCCGCCGCGAACTCAGCAGCGGTTATGCTGTGGAACTACCACGATGTAGATGGCCCTGGCCCGGTGGTTCCCACCGAGGTCGCGATCAACGGATTGCCAGCGACGGCGAAGCGCGTGCTTGTAACGCAGTACCGCATCGACGACACGCACAGCAACGCGTACACCATCTGGAAGGCGATGGGGTCGCCACAGCACCCGACCACCGAACAATATGAACGGCTCAAAGCAGAGGACGGTCTGCAGCTGCTTACCTCGCCCGTGTGGATGGAGGCGGGCAGCGGCACGGTAACGCTGAACACTGATATGCCGCGGCAGAGCATCTCGCTTGTCACGTTGAAGTGGTAAGACGGAACGAACCGGAGACGGGCGGGGTACGGCATGGAACGGCGATGGTATTTTGTGCTGCTGGTAGCGGCGGCGATTGCGATCAGCTATTTTGATCGGCAGACGCTGCCCGTCGCCATTGCTGCAATTCAACGCAACATCCCCATCAGCAATCAGCAGTTCTCTTATCTGCAGACTGCGTTTCTGCTCTCGTATGCGGCACTGTACGCGCTGGGTGGCCGCATGCTCGATCGCCTGGGCACGCGGCGCGGCTTTCTGCTGATCATGATTTGGTGGTCGCTCGCCTGCGCACTGCACGGCCTGGCGAGCGGCTTCGCCTTGCTGCTGGTTGCACGCTTTCTGCTTGGTGGTGGCGAGGGCGGCGCCTTCCCCGCAGCCACACGCGTTGTGGCGGAGTGGGTTCCCGCACATCAGCGCTCCACGGCGATGGGGTTGATCAACGCCGGAACGGCGGTTGGTTCGGTGCTCGCGCCTCCAGTTATCGGCTACGTCCTGATTCACCGGGGATGGCGCGCTGTCTTCCTCGCCGCGGGTGCTGCCGGCCTGGCATGGGTTGTCTGGTGGGCCGTTTCGTACCGCGGCAACGCCGTCACCGTGAGCATAAACACGCTGGACGCTCGCCTGGTCGGCACGCATCTGGGCTGGGCCGAGGTGCTCCGACAGCGCAACGTGCAGATGTTCGTCTTCGCCAAGTTCATGAGCGACTCCGCGTGGTACTTCCTTCTGTTCTGGTTGCCGAAGTACCTGTATGACGCACGCGGCTTTGACGTGAAGCAGGTCAGCTACTACGGCTGGATTCCCTACGCTGCCAGCGGAGTGGGCAGCTTCCTTGGAGGCTGGTTTTCATCCTGGCTATTGCGGCGCGGTCATTCACTCGATCGCGCGCGCAAGATCGCGCTTGGGCTGTGCGCGGCGGGCATGCCGGTCGTGATGCTAGTCTCCGTTACGCCGGTCCGCGTGGCGATTGTTTTGTTCAGCATCGCGTTCTTCTGTCAGCAGGCATGGTCGGGCCTGATTATGACCCTGCCTACTGACGTCTTCCCGCTCACCGTGGTCGGAACAGTTGCTGGGCTGATTGGCTTCGGCGGTGCAATCGGTGGCGCTATCTTCGGCCTGATCGCAGGCTTTTTGCTGGGTCACGGCTTCACGTACGCCACACTATTCGTGCTGGTCGGCAGCTTCCACCTGATCGGCTTCCTGGCAATCGCCCTGTTTGCCGGACCCATCCAACCACTTCGCTCTACAGAACTCCAAGCCATCGAAGGAGCTGCATGAAGATCACCGAAGTTCGTACGCGCGTCGTCCAGTGGGAAGGCGCAACTGTTCCGCTGCCGCCACACTTCTGCACGAATCCCATGGACCTGGTGGCGTTCCGCGAAGCCTCCATGGGAAACTTCGCATTCCACAATTGGCTCCTGGTTGAGATCTTCACCGACAACGGCCTGGTGGGCATCGGCAACGCCGCGCTGGCACCCATGGTGACCAAGCAGTTGCTCGACATCTACCTGAAGCCGCTGCTGCTGGGCGCGGACCCGTGGGACGTGGAATACCTGTGGCAGCAGATGTACCGGCGCACGCTCGCCTTCGGCCGCAAGGGCGTCGCGCTCACCGCAATCTCCGCCGTTGACATCGCGCTGTGGGACCTGCTCGGCAAGGACGCGAAACAGCCCGTCTTCCGCCTCTTGGGTGGCCGCACCAAAGACCGCATTCCCGTCTACGCCAGCCGGCTATACGCCATGCCGATTCCCGAACTTCGTGCCGAAGCGCAGAAGTACAAGGACGAGGGCTACCAGGCGATGAAGCTGCGCTTCGGCTGGGGTCCGCTTGACGGTGCCGCTGGCATGCAGAAGAACTTGGAGCTGGTGCGCAACGTGCGCGAGGTCATCGGCTACGACGTCGACCTGATGACCGATGCCTACATGGGCTGGTCGCTCGACTACGCAAAGCGCATGCTTCCGCTGCTTGAGCCGTTTCATCTGCGCTGGCTGGAAGAGCCCGTCATCCCGGACGACACCCGCGGCTACGCGAAGCTCAAGGAGTACGGCTGCGTTCCCATCGCCGGCGGCGAGCATGAGTTCACCATCTTCGGCTTCCGCGAGCTTCTCGAAACAAACGCCGTCGACTACATCCAGTTCGACACCAACCGCGTCGGCGGCATCAGCCAGGCTCGCAAGATTTCGGCCCTCGCGGAAAGCTTCCAAATACCCGTGGTGCCGCACGCCGGGCAGATGCACAATTACCACGTCGTTATGGCGAATCTGAACTCACCGATTGCGGAGTTCTTCCCCAAGGTCGATGTGGAAGTAGGCAACGAGCTCTTCTGGTACATCTTCGACGGTGAGCCCACGCCACAGAACGGCTTCATCAACCTGGACGACACAACGCCCGGGCTGGGCTTGACCGTAAACGAGGAATCGCTGAAGCGATTCCGCATCATGGAGTAAGGGAGCGCGGGATGCGGCTGGTACAGATTACAAACGGAAGCGAACGGCGCGTTGCCGTGGTGGACGAGCCAGAGCTGGTGCTGCTACAGCAGGACGTAACCTCTACTTATGCGCTTGCACTGCGCGCGCTTGAAACGCAGCAGAGTCTTTCGGAGCTGGTGCTGTCCTTGCAGAGCGGCGATCGTCTTCCTTACGACGAAGTCTACGGCGGCGCATCGCCCTGGCGGCTGCTTGCGCCCATTGACGTGCCGGGCGATCCGCAGAAGGTGCTCGTCTCTGGCACGGGACTAACTCATCTTGGCAGCGCACGCGAGCGGCAGGCCATGCACGCAGCGGCAGGCACCGTGGTGGAGGAAGTTGACGAGTCCAGGATGACCGACAGCATGCGCATGTTTGCATGGGGTCAGCAGCGCGGCAGACCCGCCGCAGGCGAGATCGGCATCGCGCCCGAGTGGTTCTACAAGGGTGACGGCTCCGTAGTGAAGGCGCCCGGGGAGGCACTGACTGTGCCCGGTCACGCCGAAGACGGCGGTGAAGAAGCGGAGATCGCAACCGTATATGTCATCGCAGCGAATGGCGTGCCGCACCGCATCGGCATGACCACGGGCAACGAATTTTCCGACCACGTGTTTGAGCGCAGGAACTACCTGAATCTTGCGGGTTCCAAGCTGCGTGAGTGCTCCATCGGACCGGAGCTGGTACTCGATCCTGACTTCCAAGATGTGCCCGGCTTCGCGCGCGTCTTGCGCGGCAGCGAAATTCTTTGGGAGAAGCAGATTCGCACGGGCGAAACCAATATGGCGCACAGCTTAGCCAACATGGAGCACCACCATTTCAAGTTCGCCGGCCACCGCCAGGCGGGCATGGTGCACATTCATTTTCTCGGTGCAGACGCGCTGTCATTCGGCAGCGGCGTGCGCCTGACAAGTGGCGACATTGCAGAGGTGCAGTTTGAGGGATTCGGACGCGCACTGCGCAACCCTATCGTGGCAGACGAGCCGCTGAAAGCACCGGTGCGGGTACAGGTTATGCGGTGACAACGTATCTCTAAAAGGAGCATAAGATGGCGAGCAAAGTAGCCGTATTGGGGCTGGGTGTAATGGGCCTTGGCATGGCGCAAAACCTGCGAGAAGCCGGCTTCGAAACAGCCGTATGGAACCGCACCGCGGCCAAGGCCAATGTCTTCGCACAGGATGGCGGCAGCGCCGCACGCACGCCTGCTGAAGCCGCCGAAGACGCAGACGTGGTATTAAGCATGCTGGCGGACGACACGGCTTCACGAGCGGCATGGCTTGGTGCTAACGGTGCGCTTGCCGCCATGCGCCCGGACACCATCGCAGTCGAAAGCAGCACGGCAAGCCCGGCGTGGATCGCAGAGTTACACGCTGCCGCGCGGGCCCGTGGTATACGCCTGTTAGACGCCCCCGTGACCGGCAGCCGCATGCAAGCCGAGGGCGGCCAGCTCGTCTTTCTAACCGGCGGCGACGAAGCGACGATTGACGCGGCGCGACCGGTGCTTGCAGCCATGAGCAAGCAGGTGCTGCCACTTGGGCCTGTCGGTAGCGGCGCGCAACTGAAACTGATCAACAACTTCCTCTGCGGCGTGCAGGTCGCATCGTTTGCTGAGGCGCTGACCTGGATCGAGCGCAACGGCCTGGACCGCGCGACCGCGCTGGAGTTCCTGAAAACAGCTGCGCCGGGCAGCGGCATCTTGGCCGCGATGACAGAACGCATGACCGCGCGCACTTACGAGGTGAACTTCGCGCTCGGCCTCATGCGCAAAGATCTCCACTACGCACACACCGCGGCGAATCACTTTGGCGTGCCACTTACGACCGCGGCGAACGCAGAGCAACTCTTTGTACGCGCCCAGAATGAGGGCTATGGTGAGCGGGACATGGCTGCGGTCGTCGAGGTCTTGCGCGCGTCACAAGCCCCCGCAGAACAGTAAAAGAGGAGTCGTTGTGAAAACCTGTCTTGTTGAATGGAGCATGGCAGATGTCGCAAGCGCTAGGAAGTTCTGCTCGCATCCCAACAGCGAAATGTTTTTGGATGGCTAGCAACAACTTACAAAAACGAACCGCGAAACACATTTAAAGGAGAGGTGTATGCGTATTAGCCTGATCGCGCTGTCTGCCGCTGTCTTCACCTGTTCTACCGTTCTAGCGCAGCAGATACCTGCTGCAACAGGCGTTGAGCGATTTCGCGATCCGAAGCAGCCGATCGAGCTGCGCATCACCGACCTGCTGCAGCGCCTCACACTGCAGGAGAAGGCCGCTTTGCTCAATCACATGAATCACGGCATACCGCGGCTCGGCCTGCCGGCTTGGGGCGGCTGGAACCAGACACTGCACGGTGTGTGGTCGAAGCAGCCCACTACGCTTTTTCCCATTCCGACCGCAATGGGAGCTACGTGGGATCCGGAACTTGTGCACACTGTAGCGGAGGCGATGAGCGATGAGGGACGCGCGCTTTACAACGCGCACGCCGAGGGACCGCGTACAACGCACGGGCTCGTCTTTCGTTCGCCCGTGATTAACATCAGCCGCGATCCTCGCTGGGGCCGCATCCAGGAGGTCTTCAGCGAAGATCCTCTGCTCACCGCTCGCATGGGTGTTGCTTATGTGCGCGGTCTGCAAGGCGACGACGTGCAGCACCTGAAGCTTGCGGCAACGGTAAAGCACTTCGCGGTCAACAACGTCGAGACCGGCCGTCAGCACCTGAACGCTGAGGTTGACGAACGCAACCTGTTCGAGTTCTGGTTGCCGCACTGGCGTGCCGTCATCACGGAAGGGCATGCGCAGTCTGTCATGTCCAGCTATAACGCCATCAATGGAGTGCCCGATGCGGTGAACCATTACTTGCTGTCCGACATTCTTCGGAAGAAGTGGGGTTTCGACGGGTTTGTAACCGACGATCTGGGCGCGGTTGCCCTGCTCACAGGTTCCAGATCGACGAACAGCGTCGAACCCGGTCAGCATTTCTCAGAGGATCCTGTCGTCGCGACCGCGGCAGCCATTAAGGCCGGAAACGATAGCGACGACTCGGAGTTTGAAACCAACGTCCCGCTCGCAGTGCAGCGTGGTTTGCTTACGGAGCAGGATGTAAACGGCGCGCTACGGAACGTGCTGCGCGTTGGTGTCCGGCTCGGTGCTTACGATCCGCCGGGAGCCAGTCCGTACAGCCACATCGGCATGGACGTCGTGCGGTCGAAGGATCATCTTGCCCTTTCCGACCGCCTCGCAGAAGAATCCATGACATTACTCGTAAACCGCCGGAATTTTTTGCCGCTAAAGCGCGAGCATATCCGCTCCGTCGCGGTTATCGGTCCCGCTGGTGGAGATATGTACGAGACCGGTAACTATTACGGCATGCCGGCACACAAGACAAGCGTAGTAGATGGCTTGCGGGAACTGCTTGGACCCGCCGTGCAGGTTGGTTACGCAGCGGGTGTCGGCTTCGTGGAAGCAGCCGACGACGATCAGCTTGCCCGTGCGGCAGAACTGGCGCGCGAAAGCGATATCGTCGTGCTCTGTCTTGGAACAAACCTCCGCGTGGAAGCAGAAGGCCATGATCGCCGCGATCTGAACCTGCCTGGAGCGCAACAGCGCCTGCTGGAGACGGTATATGCAGCCAACCCGAACATTGCGCTCGTACTGATGAACGCCGGGCCGCTCGCAACCACCTGGGCGGATGACCACGTACCTGCAATTCTCGGAGCGTGGTACCCGGGCGAGTTTGGAGGACGCGTTGTCGCTCGAACACTGTTCGGCTTGAACAATCCTGGCGGTCACCTGCCCTACACCGTATACGCCAGTCTGGACGGCGTTCCTCCGCAAAACGAGTACGACGTGTCACGAGGGTTCACCTATCAGTATTTCAAGGGCGTGCCGCTTTATCCCTTCGGCCACGGCCTGAGCTACACCCGCTTTGAATACCGCGATCTAAAAGTGACGCAGACAACCGGACCGAACGCGTCTATGAACTTGAGCTTCACCTTGGCCAATACGGGCAGTGTTGCCGGTGCGGAAGTATCGCAGGTCTACACCCATCTGCAGAAAAGTCGTGCGGTGCAACCGCTGCGCACATTGCGTGCCTTTGCACGGGTAGAGCTACAGCCAAACGAAAGCCGCGTCATCACGTTGAACGTTCCTATTTCTTCGCTCGGCTGGTACGACGTCGCCTTCCACGATTTTCGCGTTGAGCCAGGCATGGTGGATGTGCTGGTCGGCACATCGTCTGAAAACATCCGTCTGCGTAGCTCCACGTACATCGGGCTTCAGGAAAAAAGCCCCACACGCCCTCGCTAGGCTTCGCGACTTGGCAGGACGAATTAGATCCTTCTTAACCTTGCTACCTTGTGCCGCAAGAAACTCAGACTGAGTGGTCAGGTGGACGGCAGCATTTTGCAGCAAGTCATCACCAAGGGCTATGCTGTCGACCTTAACGACAGCGAACTGGAGCAGATTGGGCAAGACCCGTTCCTGGTCGCTTGCCATGCCGCATGGTGCAAACATCACGGTCGTAACTCCTTACGGGTTCCTCACAGGTCCGTTACGGCTATCGAGAAATTCTCCGTGCATAGCTATGTACTGTTCCGGGCAGCCGTTCGGCGTGAAGCCACAGCAGCAGGAGTCGTTACGAGCTTCCAAAGCACTGAAGGCAGTCCAGATGCATGAGTACAACAACCCCGATTCGCGTCTCGCGGCCGTGGCCGCAGACTACTCCGCGCGTCCGGAAGAGTGTCATCGCCGCCCGAACCGTACGGAGCGTGACGATCTAACGCAGCTCGCCCGCGCCGACCTCTACGCCCAAAGCAAACTCGGCCGCGAGGCACACACGATCCCGGTGTTGGTGGAGAAGACTACCGAAAGCAAGATGCGTGTGGAGAGCTACGCACCTGGAGACAGATTCAGTACAAGAGTGGCAGTCCCAATCTCGAACCCATTCCCCACGACAGCCAGGCACGGTCGTTTCCACGAAGCCCAAGGACAACCTGCTCACGGTCCAGATCAACACCACCCGCAACGAAATCACGTACAGTCCCTCGCAGCTCCGCGCTCAGACGCGCGAGAGCCGGATCTTCCGGAAGAGGTTCGGAGATTGCCGAGGGTGAGCGTATCCGGTTCACCAGTTCGGACCGGAGGCTGGTGTGCGGATGGGCGATCTCTGCACCATGACCCTCATCGGCCAGGACCGCTCTATGACCGTCCAGCTCGACTCCGGGAAGACCGCAGAGCTCACGCCGGAGAAGACCCGGCGCATCGATTACGGCTAAGCCGTCGATGGGTCGCAGGCTATACGCGCGGGATCGCGGGATCGCAACCGGCAATCAGCTCTCGCAAAAGACTTTGCTGAGCATTTCGCCGAGGGCGGAGCTTTCTATGTAGTCCGGCGCGGCACCATCGGAGGGCGGCGTCCATCCAAAATGAGGCGATTCCCCAGCAGCGGCCCGCGGCACAGGGCCATGACTATGCCGTTGCTCTTAAGCAAGCATTGGGGTAGACGCCGGATCCTCGTGTTCATCAATCGAACGACGTGACCTTTCTTAAAACGCGATGCGTGCACTCAACCGCAACCGCCGGTTGTTACCCGAGGTGGAAGTTACCGTACCCAGAGAGGACGAGCCCACGGTCGACGCAGGACTGGAGAACTGAGGCGTATTCGTCACGTTGAACGCCTCGCCCTGAAACTCCAGGCTGTACTTGTCGAAGAATTGGAAGCGCCGCTTGATGCCGGAGTCCAGATCGAATGTACCCGGGCCGCGCACGGAGTTGCGGCCCGCGGTGCCGAACCGGACGCCCGTGGGTTGTGCGAAATCTGTGGTATCAAAATACACACGACTTGCGCCGACAAAATTGTGAGAGCCGAGAATGCGCACCCTGGGCACAAGCTGATCCGCGACCTGCGTATTGCCCGGAGCGTTCAGCGACGCTCCGCTTGCTGTAACAGTAAAGGGCGTGCCGCTGTACCAACTCATAACATTCTGCAGCTGCCAGCCACCCAACACGGCCCCAGCCAAGCCGCTCTTCAGATACGAACCGTCTCTGCCGAACGGCGATTGAGCGATCGACCACCATTCGAAGTTGTTGGTGCGATCGTACCCGGCCAGTGCATAGTTTTTATCCCAGTACGCCGGATACGGAAATGCCACAGTGCTCTGACCATTGTCAAAGAAGTTCATCGATTTGGAATAGGTGTAAATGATGCCGGTTGATATCTTCTTTGCAGTCCGGCGCGACAGCTGCGCCTGGAGTCCGTTGTAATTCGACCCCCGAAATGGCGTTTGCAGCAGAATATCCGCGATGCTGGTGTTGGCGCCGTAGGTAGTATTCAGCGCACGACCGGCCGTTCCCCCACCGATGGGCGCCGCGTTGATATTCAGACTTGCTTGCTGCCGAATCGCCAACGAACCCACATAGGCCACATCTGCTACAAGAGAACCCGGCAGCTCACGCTGAATGGCGAGAGTGTCGGTTTCGATATAGCCGCGCCGGAACTTGGACGGGTAATTGTATGTAGAGATGTTGTACGGCAAAGGCACCCGACCACTACTGATGTCCGGCAGTGCAATCTGCGGCAAGCCAGTTACCGTCGTCGTTGCTACGGTGTACGCGTTGGGAGCGTTCAGCGTGAGATTGACTTGCGCGGGATAGGTATTCCGTTCATTGACGATCGCCTGCGGATCGACAGTAATGCCGTACCCACCACGAATGACCGTTTTGTCGTTGATGCGATAGTTTAAGCCGATCCGCGGGACGATCATCCCTTTTCCGTCATCGATGCCCGCGTAGTTCGGGGTCGAGCCCTTGCCACCGATCAGAACCGTGCCGACCGTGTGCGTGCCGACAGCATCGGTAACGGTCGTCCGAATGGACGGGTCGTACTGGTAGATACCGGCGTGGTCGTGCACGGGCAGGGTGTAGAACTCATAACGAACGCCGAAGTTCAAAGTCAGGCTCTTGCTCGCCTCCCAAGTGTCCTGCGCAAAGAAGCCGAACGTAGACCAGCGGCCGGCAATCGGGTTTGTGGTCTGGATGCCCTTGGACGCGGAGTTGGCATCGCCCAGCAGAAAATCGGCAAACGAGTTGTAGTTGTTCGGATTGCTGCCGCTTTGTGTTGTCGCACCCCCAGTGAAGTTCAGGGCGCCTCGGGGTGTACCCATCTGCGGCTGGAAGTGATTGATCGCCGTGTGGATATACTCCCCGCCAAAGCGAAGCGCGTGGCGTCCGCGTGTGTAGCTCAAATTCAGGTCGCCAGTGTATTGCGCGTCGCGAAAGGAGAAAGGGCTGGCGGTGTTTGTATTGCCTAGGCCGGTGTAATTGCTGATGTTGAATGCTGGGATGCCGCCGTATAGGTATTGCCCGTTGTAATTTGTGCCGGGAATCCCGAGTACCTGTGTTCCGTAATCGCCAAGCGCAAGGTCGTCCGCCTGCCCTCCTACGTGAAAGCGTGTGTATCCGGCGTTGCCATCCAGCAGCAGATGAGGCGTAAACGTGTGCGTGCCGTTCAGCACGGCCATCTGAATCAGTCCGGTCGACTTGCCGGGCTGACCGCCATCAAGAGTCGGACCTCCCGGATTCGGTCCAAAGAGCTGCGGGCTTGTAATTCGGTTCGGCGAGAGACTGTAGTGGCCGTAGATCTGCGTTGCATCGGAAACGTTGTAGTTGACCTTCGCGTCGATGTCGTCCCGCCGAAAAAGCGTGGAGACGGACCCGAAGTAGTTGTTCACCTGCGCCCCGGCGGCGCCATAGTTTGGAAGAGGCAACTTGGCCAGCAGAAGACTAGCGGCCTTGCTGATGGGCACCTGGTTACTCGCGAATGGTGTCTTTCCAGCGCCTGCCGCAGTTCCGGTGGCGGGATTGTAGATGGTTGTTCCTATTCCGGAGAAGTTACCCGCCCGGATAGCCGCTGTAGGAACGGACGCAATCGTACTCACCGCCTGGGAGATGTGAGTGCTTTCCCAGTCTGCAAAGAAGAACAGCTTGTTTTTCTTGATCGGTCCGCCGATCGACCCCCCGTACTGGTTAAAGACGTACTTCGGCAGTCGCGGGAGTGCGGCGGGAGTCTGGAAAACGTTCCGCGCATTAAATTGCGTGATGGTGTTGTATTCGAATACGGTGCCGTGCAAGGCATTCGTGCCGCTCTTGATGACCACATTCACTGCGGCACCACCGGCCGTGCCCTGCTCGGCGTTGAAATTGCTGGTCACCACATTCACGTTTTGGATCGCGTCTTCTGGTGGCACATAGGCGACATTGATCGGCAGATACGGGTGCTGATCCAGCGCGCCATCCACGCGTGTTGCGTTGGCGCCGGCACTCGCGCCGTTCACGTTGATCGACTGCGACCGCTGCGGGTTGGTGGCCGCCGAGTTCTGCTCCGCCGGGGGCGTGGCACCGGGAACCAGCCGGTACAGGCTCTGGTAGTTGCGCCCGGTCGTGCTCGTCGTCGGCAGTTCCGTGACCTGCTGCGCGGAGATGTTGTAGTTGGTTTCGGCCCGGTCCGTCTGCAGAACCGGCGCGGCATCGGTGACGGTCACCTCCTGCGTTGTGCCTGCAGCGCTCATGGCCGCGTTCACACGAGCCGTGCTGTTCGCCAGGATCGGGGTGGCGTTCTGCTGGAACTCCGCAAAACCTTCTGCGGAAACCGTGACGGTATACGTACCGGGCTGGAGGTCGTTGAAATTGAAAATGCCTTCCTTGTTGGACGTGGCCTCGCGCGTAAATCCAGTCTCAGGGCTTTTTGCAACAACCTTTGCTCCGTTGAGGACGGCGCCGGTGTTGTCGGTCACCACACCGGTCAGGGAGCCTTGCAGCACCTGGGCCTGCAACGTGAGTGTGGAAACCGCAGCGACGGGCAGCGCGAACATAGGGAGCGTAAGAGCCATGCCCTTTACGAAGCTGCGCGTGTACGTTGTGAGAGAGGCCAGTGTGTGGCGCTGCACCAGGTGTGTGCCACCGCTCCTCAGGGAACCGCGAAGTGGTGTTCCAGACAGCAGAGTGCTCTTCATTCGATTCACGGCCTATCCTCCATTGCTGTTTCGGTTGGGCATCCGCGCGGCGACGGTGTCCTCATCATCGACCGGTGTTTCTCGTTCTGACTCGCACCCGTGGAATTTCTACCAGTTGACCTGCCAGCCTGCCCGCGCACGGACCGAGGCCGATGCTTTCTCTTGCGGATAGTGGCCGCGAAGCAAGAATTCGTCTCAGGCGAGTCACAGGGCACCGGGATGGCCGCAATCCTCTGCCTCATCCCTCAAATATCAAGTGCGAAAGGTCACAAGTGCAGGTTCGCGACGGCTTCAAACAGTTAAGAATTAAGTTTCGGGCCTTCTCTGCAGGTGGTAAGCGATCCAAATAGACAGGTATACTTGCGCAATTCCGCGACGGAGCATGTCGAGGGAAGCGAGAGATAAAGCTGTGGCAGTTCAGGAGTTGGAGCCGTTAGGTGTGGTACCCGAGGCTGAAGCCGTCCGGGAGGCTCTCCAGCGCGTTTTGGAGAGCCGCCAATTCCGAACGAGCCGCCGAAGCAAACAGTTCCTGCAGTACGTTGTGGATCAAAAAGTAGCCGGTCATGAACATCTGCTGAAAGAGCGGATCATCGGCGCAGACGTGTTCGGCCGCAGCGCGAATTACGCCACCGGCGAAGACGCTGTCGTGCGAGTACAAGCGACCGACGTTCGCCGGCGCCTGGAGCTTTATTACGCCGCGCTGACCGACCATGAGCCACTTGTCATCGTGCTTCCGCTGGGCTCGTACATCCCGATCTTTAAAAGAATCGAGGAGAAGGCTGCTCTGCCGTTAAAGGTAGAAGACGACCGGAACACAGCCTTGACCGAAGAAATCGCTTCCGCTCCCGCTCCGGTAATGCCGAGCTTGCGGCTGCATACCAGGGCGCGTATCACTCTCCGCATGCTACTTACTGGCACCGGCTTGCTGATTGCGCTGCTTGCCGTCATCCTTGCCGCTGTTCTTCTGCGCCGGGGCAACGAATCGCACGGTCGTGGCGATGCCCTCTCGCAATTTTGGGCGCCCCTGGATCACAGTAACAAGTCAGTTCTTCTCTGTTTGGCCAAACCGGTGATGTATCGCCCGACGGCTGAGCTGTTTGCACGTTTCAACAAGGAGTACGCCAGCGGCCTGCATGACAAGATCGATCAGGAGATCACTCCGATACCGTTTCGCGCGGATGAAAAGCTTCAATGGCGGGATCTGCGGGCATCTACAAACAGTGGGCCTGCCATTGGAGGCGTCACGGCAGCTATCAGGTTCGGCACTCTATTCGGCCGACGAAACACACAGTTCAACGTGCGTTTCGGGGACGAACCATCCCTGGCAGATTTGCGCGAGGCGAATGCGGTCGTAGTCGGAGCACTGAACAGCCGCACGCTCGCAGATATTGATTCTGGCCTGCACTTTACTTTCATCGATCAGGATGGAGAGCTTCGCATTCGGGAAAATGTGTTGAACGGCCGCATCTGGAGCATGGAACGGAACGCACAGGGCAGGTATTCGCGTGACTACGGCCTGATCACCCGTCAGATGTCTTCCAGGACCGGCATGTTTGTCATTGAGGTTGCCGGCATCAGCGACAGTGGAACCCAAGCGGCTAGCGAAGTGATCACGTCGCCCGACCGTCTGGCGGAGTTTGCAAAACAATTGCCCAAGGGATGGCAGAACAAGAACCTGCAGGTGCTGATCGCCACCGACCTAACGTTTGGCAGACCAAGTGCACCGCAGTTTGTAAGCTCTTACTCCTGGTAAATTGCCGAGTCGTTTGAAATGCCCGCATGGACGTAAGGTGCGGTCGGGTTTGGAGCGGTCCCCTAATGTCGCGAAACTATACGCTGTCTCGCCCATGCAAGCGTTCTGAGTTATGTCAACCCGCGGCTTGTACGTCCGATAAAAGATGATTCTGTATAGCGTATTGTCGGCGCTCGTTAGAAGTGTCGCAGTCCCGCCCATTAGAGTTTGGCGACATTTGAGGAAGCAGGACAGCTCTCGGCAGCTTCGCTGGAGCTCTGACCTGTCGGGCGCAACTCGCCTGATCTCAGATTCCTCTCGCATTGCGTTTCTTAATAATCGGCCATTCCTTCGGTGGACTCATCGTGTCATGGCTCGCATCCGCGAACGTTCTCCGGATGCAATCTTTCCAACAGAGTTCATTATGGTGATGCTTGGCATTTCAAAGTACAGGTGCCAACCGTTTCCTGTCTTTACAGTGAGAGTTTTAGGAAGCTCTAAACCTTGCTTTCGAAACGCACTGATGGAGTCCAAACCGCTCTGACCGTTAATGTCCAGAACGAACACACCTGATTTCCGTCCGGTCGCTAGACCCCATTTGCAGTTGGGGTAGCTGCTTCCACGGCTCTAGCTGTGAAAGCTTGTCTGAAGCGTCTTACACACCGTTTGAAGTCAGTGGACGTTTGCCTCTGGCTTCACACGGAAACTGTCTCCAACGAATCACGCGATACCCGCTTTGTCGTTAGCTTTACGGGCATTTGCAACGGTCTGTTGACCAGCGACGAACTTCTAGTTCGCTCCATCGTGCAGAGCGCGTTCCGAGAGTGATTGAAGATGGAAACGCACCTTGCTCTTGAAGCGCATAAAGAGCACTACGGCAGAGGCCAGTCAGCTTCATCACTCCTCCAAACGCAAGAGCGAATCGAAGGCTTCGACTAAAGGAACTGTTGTATTTTGTGATGTTTCGGTTTGCATTGGCGCGTTCCGCCTCCTCAAGTGAGGAGACTATGCCACACAGGACAGTGCCAAAAGCGCTACTTGGACGGAAAACTGTCCACCTGTATCAGATTCGAACAGCTTAGGCGTTGGGAAGGCGCTTAGGCCCATCCACCATGCTTTCGTTCAAGCTCTTCTTTATCGCTTTGCTTAGTTCGCGAACCGGCTGAACCGAGAAGCAGCACAATTGTGGACGTACTGGACTGCATACCCGCATTATCCGTGACACACAGACCCGAACAGCGCTATGACGTGTCTGTGACGTATGCCACCAGAAGAAAATATCTAAGTTGTTGATTTGATGGTGGGCACAGCAGGATTCGAACCTACGACTTCCACGTGTGAAGGTGAAGTCGAACCAGCCGGATGCACATTTTAAAAGACTTAGGAGCCGGCGCAGCGGTCAAAAACCGGCCTTCCAGCCGTGTTTTGGCATCAATTTGGCATCAACAAAGGACGTGGGCAGGAGGGCCGGTCGTGGGGATCGGCCCTTCGCTAGCTCGAGTCGCCGCTAACCTCACTTGTCGTTTCACCTAGTCCGGCAGCGGCTATGTAGCACATTGATTTCGCTACGTGCTACGTTGCGTCAGGAGGTCTGCTATGGCATCAAGGACTTCATCTCACAGTCCATCCCCTTCTTCTCGAAGCGACGAATCCAAGGTCGCACCCAGTGTTTGCTCGAACGGCCTGGATGGGATGCTGGCCCTTGCTGAGAGAAAAGGCCTCTTAGAGGGCCGCCGTAGTCTCGGGATTCGCAGTCGCATACCAAAGGAACTGCTGGCAGCCGCCCGCCAGAAGACCGGCATCACCTCCGATTCCGAGTTACTCGAAGCCGCTCTTGTCAGCCTCGCGGTTACGGATGACTATGCCGAGTGGCTCTACTCGCAGCGTGCGACGGTCGACCCGGACTTGGATCTTGAACTCTGACGTCTCGTCCAGCGCTCGCTTCGCCAGCTGGAGCCGGAGAAGCATAGCACGACGCTTGTTGCAGCGCGATCGCTCTGCACTCCCCTGCTGAGCGGGATGAAACGCTCGCTTCCAAAGCTCCTTCTCGACACGACGGTGTACATCAATGAGCTTCACAGAAACTTGTTACCAGAAATAGAAGTCTCTCTTCGGATCACGGATGTCTGGCATTCTTCCGTCACAGACGCGGAGGTGATCTTCCTGGGCTGCTGGACCCTCTTGCCGGAGTTTTCGACCAACGACGATACCTCATAGCCGGCAGAGTTCAAGAGGCGCTGGAGGCCTTGCGCCTCCTCATACGGGTGCACGTCCACATGCTGCGAGTTCTCGTCTGATGTATGCCACACATTCCGCGAGGCAACGGAGTAGGAGTACTTCTGCAAGGTGAACCTGCCCGCAGCTTGCTTGGGGTATTCACCCAGCATGCTTAGGCCAGGGCGTTGTTGAGCAAATCAAGAATCAGATCCGCTTCTCGCAGCTGGACTATCACCGACTGTGGCGCTCTCTGAAGCTCTACCTACCACCGTATCCAATGTGGATCTTCTGACCGGAACAGGCCCGGGCAGGACCGTGAAGGAACCATCCGTTTCGAGGATAACGGCTCCGACTTCGTCAAGATTTGTCATGCCGCTTGCGCGCATCGCGGCCAGTACCTCTGCTTCCGTTACACGTTCCGAGCGCATTGCTCCTGGAAGGTACTCTCCACCGGAAAAGAGCAGGCGCGGAGAAGCTTTCACCAGCTTGCTGAACGTGGCGGAGCGGACGGAACTCCACGCGACGAGGAACTGCAGAAGGATCAAGAGTGCGAGTGCAAGAACACCTTCTGCCAAAGCCACATCTTTCGACAACAGAACGGTCGCCAGCGTCGATCCCAGTGCAACGGTGACGATCAGGTCGAAGACATTCATCTTCGACAGTGTTCGCTTGCCGGAGATGCGCAGCATGAGCACCAGTGCGAAGTAGGCGAGGATGCCTACCAGCACCACGCGAAGCAGTCCCATCCAGCTGTCGAAGAACATGGCTGAAATGCCTCCTTGCGTGCCTGAAGTGTGTTGGCTAGCTGACTCCTGAATCAAGAGGAGGTCGGCCTGAATCAGGGTCCACTGCTTCGGGCTGATGAGAGAACCGAACACGGCCGGATCGCTATAGTACGTTGCGATATTTCGTTGAAGCGCGGCAGGCGCGGCGGCATCGGGCCTGTGTGTCAGCTCGTGCAGAAGCTTTTGATAGGTGGTATCGGTGAGACGGTAGGCACCGGGTTCGACCTCTTTTCCTGTGTCCAAGTCCCTGTTCGGGAGATCCTGCGCTCCTTTCGACGGAGCTGTGCGCAGGTCGGAAAGAATGGAACGCATTGCGTCGATCGATTGGTTCAGGCTGTGCACATACTCCTGGTCAGTCTCCTCTGTCGGCACCTTGATCGCCAGCATGGTTGCTGGACCGATCTTCGGGGTGAAGTGGACGAGCGTAGCCAGAAGCCGAGTCCCGACTCCTGCCGGGTGCCGAAACTTGTCCCAACCGTTATCGAGACCGGATCGCCTGAGTTCCCGAGCCATGCGGTCCAGTTCAACGCTTGGCGTGTCCCGGGGCATGTCATCAGCGTGCAGTATGGCTTCTGCGGCAGCGATGCGCGGCAGAATGTGATGCACGGACAATTGGTGACCGAAGAGGTTCGGGTGCTGGCTGCCGCCGAGGATGTCATGAAGTGGGATGCCGTACACCTCTTGGAACGCCCGAGAGAGGAGCTCCGAAGGCACCTCCAGCCCGACAGAATCCAGGTAATCAACGGGTGCGAACCGGTCTTTATGGATTTCGTTGACATCGAAGGCAAACTCGGCCTGTACATGGGCATGCGGATCTTCGTCATAGGTCACCCAGGGACCGTATTCCGCTCGAAGCCTCCGGAACGCTACTGGCACTGCCAGATTGGTTGCGAGTGAGTGGCCCAGCGAATCACCTACGTAGTGAGAGAGTGCGCCCAGGGCAAAGGCCAACTCGTCCGGCGAAGATGCGTCATGCAGAAGTGCTTGAACAAAATCGCCCGAGCGCACATAGTGCAGGAGATCGCTGAAGAATTGATCGCCGAATGGATAGTAGCCCAGGTCCTGAATGGCACAGCCGCCATACGCATACGCATGTGCCTCGCGCAGTTGACCGGCGGTGAGGCCAGGGTAGCGGGCCATCAGCAGGGGTTCAATTGCCGGTTTCCAGGACAGGTCAACAAGTTGCTGATGCGTCTGAACGGAGTATGCCCCCGCTGGTACCGCTGCGATCAGCAGAGTAGTCCCAATTAGAATCGAGCGCTGCAGCAGTCCTGGAACGCGGGCTAGACGGAGGCCTATCGACACTCGTCGAGTGTACGGCTCTGCAAGCGTTGATTAATCCTCATTCTGTGCGAGCGGGTATTGTCTTCCGCTCGACAAAGAAAGCCAATCTCTCTCGCATCAGACGATGTGGGCCAGAAGTAATCCAGCAACCTTGACAGGTTCACCATGAGCCACGCTGCAGACGCACATTTTCTCAATCGAGATGTACCGTCGGTATTCGCCGCTACCACGATAGAGAGCAGCTTCGGGGCATGAGCTCCTCACGCAAGGCGGTGTGGACGGCTGTTGTTGCTGACCTGGCGATTGCAGCAGCGAAGCTGACGGCGTTTCTCTTCAACGGGTCGGCGGCTATGTTGTCGGAGAGCATTCACTCGCTGGTGGACGCGGGGAACAGCTCCCTGCTCGTCTTTGGACTTCACCGTAGCAATCAGCCCGCGGACGAAACGCATCCGTTCGGGTACGGCAGGGAGCTTTATTTCTGGACCCTCCTGGTTGCCCTCTTCATCTTTCTCGTGGGCGGGGGTCTGTCCATCTTTGACGGGATCGAGCACGTGCGGCATTCCGAACCCATCCGAAACATTCTTTGGAACTACGTCACCCTGGCCGTGGCAGCCCTTCTTGAAGGCTATTCGCTCTTCGTGGGCCGTCGGGAGTTCCAACGTGCCGAGGACGTTCCCGCATCGCTCAAGGCGATTCACGCAAGCAAGAACCCAGCGACCTTTACCGTGATCATCGAGGACAGCGCGGCACTGGTGGTCTTGCGATCGCGTTCGTAGGCACGCTCTTAGATCAAGTCCTCCACTGGCATCTGGCGGACGGGATCGCAGCCATCGTGATCGGTGTCACCCTCATTGGCGTGGCCTTGCTTTTGATTGTAGAAAGCAGAGCTCTCCTGGTTGGCGAGGGAGCCGATCTATCGACGCTGCGCGTTATACGATCCTTGGCGCAGGCAGAACCCGGAGTCGAAGTTGTCGGTTATCCGCTCACGATGTATTTCGGGCCCCAAAGCATTTTGTTGACGATGAACATTCGCTTCGCAAAAGCGCTCCATCGCGATGGAATCCAGACGTGTATCGATCGGATCGAAGCGCGTGTGCGCAGCCGTTTTCCCCATGTACACCACATCTACATCGAAGCCGAGAGTCTCGGTTCAAGTCAGCGTGCAGCGGAGGACCTGCCACAACTTCCAAGCTGACTCAGTGGCAGTGGTGGTGTGCTGTCTCGTCGTTCTTATCGGGGGCGTGATCCATCATTCTCATCATTTCAGGTCCTCCGGTGCGCAGGAATAGCCACAGGAGCAGCGCCGTGATGGCGAGAAAGACGATATTGAGGATGGACGTGTAATTCCAGCTGATGTGCTCCTCCATCACACTCGCTCCGCCGTGGGCTGGAATCAGGTGCAACGCAGCGAAGAGAAACTCAATGCAAAGAGAAGCAAGCGACATCGCCGCGTAGAAGGTGAAGAACAAAACTGCGGCGACCTTCAGGCCGTAGTACTTCCTGTAGATGTTGAGGATAGGCAGGATGATGAGGTCGGCAAACAGGAACGAGATCACACCACCGAAGCTGATGCCGCCGTTCCAGAGCACGGCCGCAAGAGGGACGTTGCCGACCGAGCAGACGAACGAGAGAACGGCCACCATGGGTCCGATCAACGGTCCCCAAAACTTGGCGAGCAGGGGGTGGCCGACCAGGAACAGGCCTTTCCAAAAAGTCTGGGGAACCCATGCCGCAAGGCATCCGGAAATGAGCAGGCCACCCGCGATGTCCGGCCAAAGCGAGTACCAGTCCATCCAGAAGTAGTGACTCGTTGCTGTAATCCCTTTTGCGCTGGAAAGCTTCTGCCAGAACGAGCCGGAATGCAGGCTCATGTCCATGGCTGCGTGGCCTTCCATCTTGCCCTCAAGCCCTCGCTGTGCCTGCTTTCGCGCGGCTTCGATCAGAGCGGGCTTGAGCGTGATGCGCAGAAGCACCACGATGAGTCCGATCATGATCGGTCCGCCGGTGAACTCGGCTAGGGTGAACTGCCAGCCCAGCATGACGGCGAGCAGTACCGACAGCTCGACCACAAGGTTGGTGCTAGCAAACTGAAAGGCGATCGCGGCGATGAAGTCCGCGCCTTTGCGGAAGAGGGTTCGCGCAAGCGCCGTTGCCGCGTAGGAGCAGGAAGAGCTGGCCGCACCCAGGCCGCTTGCAATCAGGATCGTCTTGGGAGACGAGTCTGGGAGCAGCTTACTCAGCTGTTCCTTCGAGACGACTGCCTCGACGACTCCGGAGATAAGAAACCCGAGGCAGAGCGCCCACAGCATGGACCATGCCATGATGCCGGTCATGCGAAGAGCTTCGAGGATGTGAGTGAGCATGGCTTTCTCCGGTCCTATTACTCTTTCCACCCTAAAGCCTGTAGCCGGGTACAGGGTCAAGCAAAGGTCAGAGCTCGCCTGCAGAATCGATCGCCAACAGGATGGGGCACTCGTCCGCTGGACCATGCCCGTGGCAGTTACGTGCGACATGCTCCAGGGCGGTGCGCATGGTCTGAAGTGATTGGATTCGAGCGTCAATCTCGGCAAGACGGCTTTTCGCAATCCTTCGCACCTCTCCACGGTCGCGTTGTCTGTCGACGCGGAGAGCGAGAAGGTCGCGGATCTCATCAAGCGTGAAGCCGAGTTCCTGGGAGCGCTTGATGAAGCGGATTCGTGAGACGGCATTTTCCGGGTAGAGACGATAGCCGGAATCGAGTCTTGGCGGCTCGGGGAGGAGTCCCTCGCGTTCGTAGTAGCGCAGCGTTTGCGGATTGACACCGCCGTTTCGAGCGAGTTCGCTGGTGCGCAAGGGCATGGCTTCATCTCCCCGTTCCAATATGCCACCGCTTAGGATGCGAACGTTCCATGAACGTGAAGGTCGAATCCGAGCCGCGGTTTGTAGAATGCCTCTGAGCGCTGCAAGGAAGCGCAAGAAGATGAACGACCGACAAGTCGATTCAACCCGGCTCGAAGCAATCGAACGCTACGCGATTCTCGATCAGGAACGTGAGGCTGCCTTCGATGACATCGTCCAGATTGCCTGCGGCATCCTGGGAACATCGTCCGGAATGATCACCCTTGTGAACGCCGAACGACAGTGGTTCCTCAGCGAGAAGGTATCGGAGCCCGGGAAACCACGCTGGAAGGAAGCTTCTGCGCCGTGGCGATGAACCAATCTGAGGCACTTGTTGTGGAAGACACGTTCGGGGATCCGCAGTGGAGCGGCAACCGCTTTGTGCAGGGCCAACTCAACATTCGGTTCTATGCCGGAGTCCCGCTTGTGACACCGGAGGGTACCCGTATCGGCGCAGTCTGCGTCTTCGATACAAGACCCAAGAAAGTCACACCTGAGCAGATCCAGGCCTTGCAGGCTCTCTCACGCCAGGCTACGGCACTGCTGGAGTTACGCTTTTGGACTGAAGCTGCTCAAGAGAAAGAGCAGCGCCTCCGCATCGTGGAGAAATCCGCGAAGAACACTAGCCGTCAGCTCAAGGTCGTCCAGGATCGAATGACTGCCCTCGCGGAGAGTTCGACGGACTTTATAGGCATGTGCGACATGCAAGGAGCGGTGTTTTATGGAAACCCGGCAGCCCTAGCGATCATGGGCATCGCCGACTTCGACCGGTTCAGACAGACGCCGCTGCCCGAGTTCTTCTTTCCGGAAGACCGCAAGGTGATTGACGAGGAGTTTCTGCCCAAAGTGCTCCGCGAAGGCCGGGCCGGAATCGAGATACGGTTTCGTCACTTCATTACCGGTGCGGCAATCTGGATGGATTACCACGTCTTTCTGCTGAAAGGGCCGGGCGAAGAGCCGCTCGGCTTCGCCACTGTTTCACGAGACATCACCGCACAGCGTACCGCCGACGCTGCACTTGTTGAGAGCGCGAAGCTTGCTGCGGTTGGACGCTTGGCAAGCTCCATTGCTCACGAGATCAATAATCCGCTAGAGGCAGTCACGAACCTGCTCTACCTCATCGGGCAAGACTCTGAACTGTCCCAGAGCACTCGGGATTTCGTACAAATCGCGGATCGCGAGGTTGCCAGGGCGTCTCAGCTCACTTCACAAACCTTGCGCTTCCACCGTCAAAGCACAGCCCCGACCCGCATCCGACCGAAGTTCCTCTTTGCCGAAGTGTTGAACCTGTTTCACTCACGGCTGCAAAACAGGCGAGTGGAAGTGATCCAGGACTACGGAAAAGACACGTGGCTGACCTGTTATGAGGGAGATATTCGGCAGGTGCTGAACAAAATGGTCAGCAACGCCGTCGATGCGATGCCGGGTGGAGGTACACTGACGATCCGAACCCGGAAGGTGAGGCGCTGGTCAACGGGTGACGAAGGTGTACGCGTCACCGTCGCCGACAATGGAACCGGTATCGCGAAAGAATTCCTGGGCAAGATCTTCGATGCGTTCTACTCGACAAAGGGGATCGGGGGAACCGGCCTTGGTCTTTGGATCTCGTGTCGCATCGTGCATAAGCACCGCGGCTTCATCCGGGCTTATAGCTCAACAAAGGCCAGACATAAAGGAACAGCGATCATGTTGTGGCTGCCCACCGAACTGGCGGCCACCGCAGGAGAACAGTGGCAAACTTAACGCGTGAGAGTCATCGCTACTTGGATGACTCCTCCTGCCGCTTCGTCAACTCTGCTGTTAAGGCCTCAACCTCGGCAAAGTCTTTCGGAGAAGTTAGCTGTGGTTTGACGCTGGTTAGAACCCGGCGAAGCCTGTCCATCACGAAGTGGTCGGAAGCGGCATAGATTGCGATATGGCCAACTGTCGCGCGGAGAAGCTCCCCGGCCTTTGCCGTCTTTACGATGATTCGTAGTGCACCCTTGTCGTCCTGCCGCTTGTCGCTGATCTCCGGTCGCTCAGTGAAGAGGAGCATTGCTGCTGCCAGTTCGTCGATACCGTTGATTGCAGTGAAGGGGTCATTGATGCCGGGCGATAGAGCACGCACGATCACATCGGTGAGCTGCTGGAATTGGTAGCGGATGTCCTGGGCAGGTGTACGCTCCCGATCCACGTAAAAACAGTCGACCAGTTTCTTGGTGTCTTCAGGAGCTAACGCTGACGTTCCCCAGATCTCCGCGATCGACGATCCGGCCAGGGCATGGTCTCCCGGTTTCAGCAGCAATCTGGCGATGAAATCCCTCTGACCGGCCACTTCCATCAAGGTGTCGAGATCGATGGTCTGCAAGTACCCGCTTTTCTCCAACGCAAGCGTCAGGCTTCCGCGCCTCTTCATCTCCTCAGTTAAAGCGGCATCTTCAAGCGCCTTACCCGTTTCAGAGGGGTAGAGCTTCGGGATCGCTGCTTCGACATCCTCCGCGATCACACGGATGATGCGCGACGCCTGGATCGACGCAGAGACGTGGTGAATGAAATAAATCAACAGGACGAGGCTGGCCAAGGAAAGAACAATGGCCATGGTGACGGAGATTGCCGGGACGAAGCCACCGGAGAAGTCAGAGCCACGGATGGTGCGTACGACCAAGACGCTGTAAATGAACGTCGCAACGAAGGTGCCCAGCAGTACCTGAGTAATCCGGTCGCGCATGAAGTTCCGCAACACGCGCGAGCCATACTGTTGCGAAGCAATCGAGAGGGCAACGGAGGCAAGCGAGAACGTTACGCTTGCAGCCGTGATCATGGAGCCCGCAATGGTACTCAGCAGCGAACGCGCACCTTCCGGACCGCCGGAGTAAGCCCAGTCGAGCATCGACTTGGTCCCGGGATCGAGTTGCCGGTCCACGTGCAATAACAGCAGCGCGAGTGCTGCCGACGCTGCAAGCATGACCATCGGTACGAACCAGAAGCCGGTTCGAATCGTCTCCAACCACCGGCTTAGGACTGCTCGCATCTCCTTTTTTATCCTCTTAGCTACTTCTGCTGCTTATCGTGAGTTGCGGTAGCGATACGGACCGACGGGGATCGGTACCGGATGGCGGTCTTTCCAAAGACGGTGGGGCAGCACATACGTGAAGCCAAACGACCCTTGCCACTGCGTCGATGTTGAGGTGAGGCCATGCTCAAACGCTGCGTCGAGCACTAGGTTCGGGTGAATGGAATATACCGCAGCGAAAAGCAGGTCAGCCGTGTTCGCCCTGCTCACGGGTTTCCCAGACACGGAAGCGACGACAAAGGGCTGCGTGAAGTGCGACAGCTCTAAAACGCCGCCCAGCTTCCCCTCCGTACTCTCCTCGAAGAGCGGGTGAGATACAGCCAGTGTCTGGACAAACTGCGCACGGCGCACAGGTCCGCTGTTCTGCTCGTTGAAGACCAAGTTCGAGTCGTAGTGGAACCCGCCTCTTACATCACCACTGAGCAGAACCAGAGCAGACTGCGAGTAGCTTCCTACGTCCAGGTCAGCGGACGTACCCGTCCGGGCGCGACGGATGTATCCAACCGCGACGACGGGAACGGGGCCTACGCCCTTGCGCAAGATGGCTTGTCCACCGACCTGGAGGTCCCCAGGATCGCTGCTTCGCATGTCACCTGCCGGTGGAGAAGCCACCCGATTGAATGTGTAGGGCTGTGTGATGAACTGCACCATAAGCCGCGTAGTCAAAGCGATCTTTGTCGTCTGCGCGAGTGCGAACTGACCGTTCGTTCCTGCTGGTGAGTCGTTTGCCTGATTGAAGCCCTGCTCGAATTGCAGATAACCAGTAGGTGGAATGTGCGCGGGTAGCGTGACCGTGGGACGTGCCGGTGATGCCTGAGGCATCTGCTCTGACGAAGGCGAAAATGTGGAGTTGGTGTTCTCGACAGCCACCGCGGTGTGTGGCACCGGGGTGGCTGTCTGGGCAAGCGCCGCACCGCTTGCTGATGTAAAAAGAAGGGCGTTGAACAGCATCCGTTTCAAGACTGCATCTCGACTCGGATCGGTGGAAGTCCGACGATCTCGTACGTTCCAGAAGCGATGCCGATCTTTGCCTTATCTAGGTTGTCGATAATCTCGCGGCTCATCCGATCCTTGAGCCCACGGATGTCGTGCTCCTTACAGAGGAAGCGGACGGTGAGCTCCACCCAGTTATCGGTCAGGCGCATGTAGACCTGCGGTCGTAGTTGCAGCTTCTTGATCGAGAAGCGCTGCTCCAAAACGGTGAGCGTCTCCTCCGCGAGTTCGGCCAGCTGAACTGTTTCTTTCTCGGCTGCTGCGAGCAAGATCTTCTCGGCCTGATACCGATCGTCTTTGTAGGAGATCGGTATGTGGATTTCCTCCCAGATGAATGGAAAATCACGCGTGTAGTTGTAAACCGGCTCATCGAAGATCTTCGCATTGGTGACTGTCACAATACGGCCGGAGTACTGGCGAGATTGCACCCACTGGCCAGGATCGGCGCCTTGTACGCTGGGCGGCTCGCCCATCTCCATGATGACCGTCTGGATGAAGTTGAGCGCGATCACATCGCCACGAACGCCGCCCATGGTGATCCTGTCACCGACGTTGAACGTCTTGCCACGCAGGATGACAAAATAGCCGGCGAAGCTGGTGACGACCTTTTGCAGGGCGAAGGCCAGGCCAGCTCCAAGCAGCCCGATGCCAGTCGCGAGCCTTGTTGGATCGTCGAACCAGATCGAAACGAACCCAATGAGGCCAAGCAGGAAAGTGATGAGGCTGATGCCCTGGCGTGTCCAGAAGCTCACGGTCTTGCTGGACTTGGAACTGGTCCCTCTCGCAAGCAAGCGCAGCAGTCTGCTGATGCCGTACAGGATGGCAAAGAAGACAAGAGTGAAAATCAGTTTGCGGCCGTTCTGAGCGTCAACGCCAAGCAGGCGGATGCCGAACAACTTCACGTTATGAGTCGGACCAACCAGTTCGAAGATCGGTGTGTTCATGGTCATCTTTCGCGCTCATGCGAGCGGTGTATTACTTGTGGTTCGCGAAGTCCGACACGCCCTGCAGCTTCGCGAAGATCTGTTGCAGCAAGGCCTTGGTTCCTGGATCGGCCTGGGCCAGACCAGCGATTGCGCGGTCCCGCGCTCCAAGAACCTCAGTCACCTGCTGCTTCGCTTGGTCGTCCGTAGTTCCATCGACATAGCGCCGTAGGTCGGTGAACAATGCGGAAGCGCTGCTGCCTGCCTGCGAATAGTTGTTTGCTTCAGCCTGTGCCGTGATCACACCAGCTTGTACGGCGAAATTACTCAGGGCAAGCCGGTTCCGCTCTGCGTTAAGTTGACTCTGCAGGCTGTTGTTCTGCTGGGTCAGCGTAGAATTCTGTTCCACAAGCTTGGTGTTGCTGGAGTGGGTGGGGACAAAGCCGACGAGCAGGCCAATGATGAGCCCGGCAAGCGCGGCAAGTCCAAGTGACTTCCAAGAGCCTTGCATACGGTGTCCTGACTGAGTTGGTTGAGTGGAGCGGAAGCGCAAAGGCCTGACGCTGCGAGCGTCAGGCCATGCACGGGATCCTAACGTGTGGAATGGAAGTAGCGAGCCACCGTGCTCACAAAACGCCGTGCCGGGCTGGGTACAGGAACTTTGCCATGCAGGATGTCTCCGTAAGACTGCGCCTGGCCGCCGTAGAAGAGGTTGGTGTCATCTGTGTTCTGAGACACCACGGCTCCATTCAGGTCAACGCCTGCGAAGACTCCCTTTGCGCGAGAGTAGGTCAGCAACTCCGCACTCAGGAGGATGTCGGTGGAAGCGGCTGCGTGCCGGCCCACAGGACCCGCCGCTGCGGAAGCGTCCGCACCGATCTTGAACTTGGAATGAAGCAGATCCTCGAAACCCCTGTCGTTCACTGACACAAGAATGAGGTCGGTAGCCTGCCCACCAATCTGAAATCCGAAGCTTGCACCTTCAAGCCGTATGAAGACCGGAGCGCTCCAACCTCGGGGCGTGCGGCAGGTCACGGCACCCTGTCCGTAAGAGGCGCCCACGATGAAGGCCCCCTTTTTGACGCTGGGGATGACGGCGATGCAATTGGCCTTGCTCACGATGAAATCGGGGATGCCACCATCGGGAGCGCCCTCAATTTCACGAACCACCTGTGATGCTGAGCTCAAACGCTCGGCGAGGTCGCTCATCTTCTGTGCATAAAGAGCGGCGGCGGGAAGAGTAGAAAGCGCTACGAGCGCAATAAGACGAGCAGAAGTTTTCATCGAGTCTCCTTGACTGGACAGCATGGTCTATCGCCCAGAGAGCTCAATAGTTGCCAATACGCAATCTGATGCCATTGTTTGTGGTATTCGCTGTCAAAACTGACGCTTTTGTTCGGGGAACGACATACACGATTCGCTCCACGTGCTTGTCGCCGATCAATTCTGAACGGTTAGACGCTGAATATGTCCCTACAACTCGTGTCAGAAGACACGCACGCGAGGCTTACATCAGCAGACCGCCACTCACTTGAGACGTGCCTGCAGCAGGTGATGGGACACACGGATTGCATTTGCGATGATGGTGAGCGATGGGTTGACCGCACTGGCAGATACAAAGCACGAAGCGTCGACCACGTAGAGATTGTCCAGATCGTGTGCCTTGCAGAATGGGTCGAGCACGCTGCTTGCGGGGTCATCTCCCATGCGGCACGTTCCATTTTGGTGACCTACGCCTTCCAACGGGATACGTTTCTTGAAGTAAGCATGCAGCGGAACGTGTGTCGTTGCATGACCCGACTTCTTCAGAACGTCGACCCAGCGGTCCTTCAAGCGGTCAAACGATTCCACATTGTTCGGCGTATACGAGAGCTGGATACGGTGGGGAGCGTTGTCCGTTACGGGCTCCGATTCGTTTGTGCGGCCTGTGTCCCCAGAAGGATGAGCACCCACCAGCCCCGGCTGCAGGCTCTCTACCGAGAGCGGCGTCGTGTTGTGCAGCGTGACCCTATTTTCCGCCGCAGGCAAATCTTCTGTGGTCAACCACCACGGCACCGCATGGTGCTTCATGCCTTCCAAAACGAACCCCGGTGTGAGCGGCGGCGCATCGCCCTTCATCATCTCGTAATGAAAGCTGCCCACCGGCTGTACCTGTCCAAGCGGAAACGGATAGGCAGGGTCGCTGTCCTTAAAGTAGAAGTCGTTCGTGCCCCACGTTTTGGTGTAAGAGTCTTCATTGCGCTCGGTCGAAAGCGCAAGCAGCGCATCGGCTTGGTGGTACATAAAGTTGCGGCCAACCTGGTCTGAGCTGTTCGCCAGCCCGGTCGGATGCTTGTCGTTTGCCGAAGCGAGTAGAAGGACGGCAGAGTTGATTGCGCCCGCACAGACTGCGAAGAAGCCGGCGGTGTAGGTCGCTGTCTTTCCATTCTTCGATGGTGACGGAGCGTCGGTTTCCGAAGGATCCGACGCGCTTCCGTAGGGCTTTCCGGAGCCTGAGTGCAGCACCTCGACAGCGGTCACCGCCGTGCCCGCGGCGTTCGTGATCAAGCGCGTCACGCGGGAGTTCGTCATCAGCGTGACGTTGGGCAGGTGCATGATTTCGCGAATGCAGTTGATGTCAGCGTCCGATTTGGCGTGAACGAGACACGGATAACCATCGCAAGTATCGCAACGCACGCACTTGGAAGCGAGCGGATCGGCCTCGTTCCGCTTCAGGCCAAGCGGTATGGGGAAGGTATTGATTCCGAATTTACGAACATCGTTCTCAATGCTTTGCATGCGGGGCTCATTGGCGAATGCGGGGTACGGATACTTCTTGGAATGGAACGGCTCCGTCGGGTCAAAGGAAGAGCCAAAGCCACCGGGAACGGCCGGTGCAGTCCCCAGATCCCCGTGTACGTGAAACAACTCCTCTGCTTGGGTGTAGTACGGCTCCATGTCGGCGTAGGAGATGGGCCACGCAGGAGAGATGCCGCCCTTGTGCTGGATGACGCCGAAGTCCTCGGCACGCATGCGGAACATGGCGGCGCCGTATACCTTTGTCTGGCCGCCTACGTAGTACGCCTGTTGCGGATGGAGGTCTTTGCCGTCCTTGTCCTGCCAGGTTTCTTTTGTGTGATAGCGGTTATTGAGGAAGACGGCCTGCGTGTCCCAGTTCAGTTTCTCCTGCGGCATGAAAGGACCACGCTCGAGGACGAGGATGTTCTTGCCGGCCTTCGCCAGATGGAGCGCCAATGTGCCTCCACCAGCTCCCGTGCCAATCACGATTGCGTCGTATTGCATGAAGTACCTCCAAGTTGAGGGCGAGATCATCACGCCTCGCGTGGCTTTGTTGCATTATGTGGACGATGAGACATCGGTGAAGCCGTGGCCCGAGGTACCAGATGAATGCTGATGAAAGGGATAGTGACAGAGGAACGGGCAGGGATAACGCGGATCAGGGTGCAGCTTCGCACAAAGAATGCGATCCGGGCCGTAGGACCTGAGATAGAGCTCCGCGGCGCCCAGCATTCCGAGCAACGGCGCGGTGAAGTACACCCATAAAGCCGTCCATAGGTGCGCAAACACAGCCGAGCCAACCGTGCGTGCCGGGTTGATGCTGAAGCCGGAAACGGGAGCGAACAGCAGGATGTACAACATGATCAGAACGCCAACGAAGTAGCTTGTGTATGGAGCGAGGCGCGGGCGATTGGATGTCAAGAGCACCACGCCCATCAGAAGAGACGCCATGAACCACTCCGAAGCGAAGGCAGCGGCTGTTCCGTACTGCCCGGGAACCGTTACCGCGTAATCGACTCCACGGTCGGCAAGCTGTCCGCCCAGCAACAGGGCCGAGACACCTACGCCGACAACTCCACCTGCAAACTGGAATGTCACGTAGAAGACCGCATCCCAGGAGGCAATCTTGCGCAAACGCAGATAGGTCAGCGTAATCGCGGGATTGAAGTGTGCTCCGGAGCGCTTGCCCATCGGGGAGTGGATGATGAGCACCGCCGTGAGTCCCATGGCGATGCCCATGAGCAGTCTTCTAAGAATGGCACTCGGAAGCAGCTGCAGGGCGGGGTAGCCAGGATGGAACAGCACGACGGTAGCGACACAGGCGGAGATCATGAAAATGGCGAGTTCCGCACCTTCGTAAAGGTAAAGAGGCCAATCACGCGTGAACGCGGCGACGGCCGTTCGCTTTCCGATTTCTGCCTCGCGTTTGTCTGCAGTGTGCAACGACTCTCCTGTACTGCCCGGAACGTACCTCCTGAGATCACGGACGCAATTGGATCGAGAACGAATCAGACTTCAGATCTCCGTCCTGCTTGGAGGGAGCGATCTTCACATGGATTTTCATTCCGAGAGACAAGCTCGAAAGAGGCAACATTGCCGAATGGAGATCGAAGCCGGTGTCGGAAGTTGTGACGGAACCCGTTTGCTCCCCTGCAGTCCAGGTGACGCTTGCAGGTGCATCCAGATCAACGCGGAGGTCTTTTCCGGGGACGAGCCATGAGCGACGTTGCTTTGTGGTCCAGATCTGGAAGCCAGCGGTTTGCTTCCGGTGTAGATACCGTTCAACGGTCTGTGTGGGCATGTCCCAAACAGCGCCACCATGAAGCGAACGCAACAACTTGATGTACTCGCTATGTGCCCACACGAGCGGCATGCCCGAGCCTGCCGGGTGCCCATTAAATAGGAATCGCTCCGGAATATCCTCCGCATCCCAGACCTGTTCTGGGATCATGCCGCCCTGGCTAGTCTGTCGCGACATGGTGCGCAGGAGCTCGAGCGCGTACTCGCGATTGCCGGCAGCGATTTCGTAGTGGGCACGCTCACCGGCGAGCAAGGGCCATCCGCGACCGATTCCGGTCTTATTAAAGGGGCTGCCGTCAGCATGCTCGCCATATCCGTCCTTGCTCGACCGCACCCAGACAGGACCCGTCTTCGTTTCGCGTTTCAGGGTCGCGTCGATGATCGTGATCGTATCGAGGATCCTTGGATCGTCGGCGGAGCGCAGGCCGTAGCGTACCAGTGCGAGTGCATCGGGACTCACGATATCGATGGCTTTCTGGTGCTTGCTTCCGAACGGCAGATTGGGCATCTTGATCAACAAGCTCCCAACCTCTTTATGCTCGATGATCTCTGGCGGGGTGACGCGCATGTAGTATCCGCTCACGCCGTGTTCTCTTGCCAGCGATGTATCTGTGGCATACGTCAGCTCGTCGATTGCGTCGTTCCAGGCATCTGCGGTGTCGCGCAGGAAGCTGGCCTTCGCCGTCTCGTTCGTTGCTTCCGCGAAGTCTGCAGCTGCAAGCAGAGCGGCGATTTCCGTTGCAACCGTATAGATCGAGTATCCGGCCGTTGCCTCCCAGCGTCCCTGTTGCGACACCGGACCTTGCTTCAGCAGAAAGCTTGCAGCTCCAAGGACCATGGGTCCTGGGTCGTATCCGTCCAGTGCGTGTTCCTGCCTGATCTTGTCTGCCAATAGGATCGGCAGCGCCATCCCATCCATCTGGATGGCACCCCAATGCATGGTGCCGTCAAGCCACATGTTCTGACTCCAGCCTCCGTTGGCATCCTGGGTGCACGCTAGATAGAAGAGGGTTGAGCGAACTGAGCGGGCGTCGCCGCTTGCGAGCTTACCCATGGCAGTCTCGACCATGTCCCGCGGCCACAGCACGTGGTAACCGCCGATGTCCGCATCGGATCGGTCAAAGCCCCAGGGCAATGACAGGCTGGCCACGAATGCACCGGGAAAGCGCTTGGACTGATGCGTCTCAAGGACCGTCGTGCTGACGCGGTACATATCGAGCGTGTGACCTGACAGGTCTTCGATGTCGGCGTACTCCGACTGCTGCTCTTTCCAGAGTTTTTCGAACAAAGCCCAAGTCTTGTCACCGATCTCGAGAATACCGGCCCGGGCCTGCTGTGCAGCTTCCGCGGGGTCTGATCCGCACGCGAGCGAGATCGTGAAGCTTTCGCCTGAAGTCTTCCAGTCAATTTCCCCGGTCAGGGCGACATTGCCTTTTGGAGCGGAGTTCGCATCTGGAAGCTCTTTGAACTTTGAAAGCGCAGTACAGCCATCGGAGACACCCATGTACCCACAGCTTGTCTGCAGCATGGGGGGTTGTGAGGTAATCGCCAGGCACGTGCGGTCACGTTGCGACAGCAGCATCGTGACACTCTTGTACTGCCCGATCCACGCGTCATTATTTGCACCGCGATCACCCATTTGTGGCTCCGCGAACAGGTAGAGCTTCAAGTCAGGCTCTGCCTGCGGAGTTCTGAAGCTTACACGCATGATCAGCGTATCCCGCACCGGGTCCGTCACAATGTCTTTCACGAGCATGTAACGTCCGGCCTTACACCGCGATTCGATGTGACAACCGGGAACGCCGGCAGCCAACCACGTGACCGTGTGCTCCGCATCCCACTCCTCGTCAGAGAAGAAAGCCTCACCATCCGTTACGAGGAATCGGACAGAGCGAGTGTTGGCCTGATCTACATCTGGGAAATAGATTTCATTCAGAACACCTTGTCCGACGGTGTACCAGATGCGGCTGCGGGCAGATGCTGCAGTGCCGACCAGAGTCTTTGCACCCGAAGACCAGGTGGGCTCATTGCCGGGCTTGCCGTGGGCCTTTCGGACATCTTTGGGCTGGGTCGTGTCGTGCTTTTCAATCCCCTTGTCCATCAGTCCCTCTCTTTGTAAGCAGACCTCACCGCGAGGGTAGCGTCGCGCCAGCTTTCCTCAATGACGTTCCGGCCCGCGTACGCCATCACGCCAGCAGCAATCGCGGTCCCGGTGCACCAAGAGCAAAGCTTGCCAAAGCTCACGACCTGTCGCCCGGCGTTGAAGGCACCAGCAGCCGCATCGAGTGACAGCTTTGCGCCGAGAAGCTTTCGGGCTCCAGGGCTGCGCTTTGCGAGCAGGATCAGCGTCAGAGTGGTTCCGAAACTCGCAAGTCCAAGAAGGGCGTCAGGCACTCCAAGAGGATGAGCGGCCTTGTAGGAAGTGATTCGCTCCGAATCGAAGATCGGAGCCGGTGGTTCAGGCAGGCCGGACAGCATGCCCGTTTGGTACAGCGCGATCGGAACCAGGGTTGCGATCGCACTACAGCAGGCCGCGGTGAGCACCACGTCCTTTTGTGGCGATGGAGTGACCGATTCTGTAGGCGGCATCAGGATATTCTCCGCTTCGCCACCATTGCGCTACCCACTGCAGTCAGCAACACAGCAGCCCCAACCGCAAACAGGTTGCGGTGCAGAACAACAGCCACCTCCATGCTGGTCATCGTGGAGCGATCCGCAAACTTACCGCGCGCGCTGTGCTTGCCCGGCACATAGTTGTAAAGATTATTCAGCGCGTTCGGGTCTTTCGGTTCGTTGGGAATCTGCTGCGACTTATACCCCGTTTTGCCGAGGTACAAATCCAAAAGCCCGGGAATGAATTTCTGACCCACAATTGCGGCGACCGTTGGGGTGCCAACCCAGTACTCGCGACGGGGACTCTTCGCCAATCCGGCAGCCACTACTACTTCCGCCGCCAGCTCCGGTTCGTAGATCGGCGGAACAGGCTGCGTATCGTTGGGCATCCGGTTCTTCACCCAATCGAACTGCGTGGTGTTCATTGCGGGCATCTGCACCGCAGTAACTTTCACATTGCTCTTGTCGTGGTGAAGTTCGCACCGGAGCGAATCTGTGAAGCCATTGATCGCATGTTTGCAGGCGCAGTAAGCAGATTGCAGCGGAATCGAACGGTAGGAAAGCGCCGAGCCTATCTGAATGATGGCGCCCCGGTCGCGAGGAAGCATTCGTTTAAGGGCGGCCAGGGTGCCGTGAACGAATCCGAGGTACAGAACGTCCGTGACCCGTTTGTAGTCGGAAGCCTCCATCTCCTTAACAGGAGAGAAGACGCTTACCATCGCGTCGTTCACCCAGACGTCGATAGGGCCGAACTCTTCTTCTACTTTACTCGCCGCCGCATCGACAGCTTCGGAGTCAGACACGTCCACCGGCAGAACCAGCGCTTTGCCGCCAAGCGCCTCGCATTCTTCCTTTGCGGCCTGTAGTGCATCAGGGTTGCGCGCAATGAGACCGAGGTAAGCCCCACGCTTGGCAAATCCATGGGCGATCGCACGTCCCAAGCCCGCCGAGGAGCCTGTCACAACAACTACAAGTGCTTTTGACATGATGTTTCCCGACGTTCGAGGAAACGAACGTGCTTTCCGATAGCTATTCGATGCTCGAAAGCATCGCGCTCATCGCCTCGAGAGAGAAATATGTATGGCAGCGGACATACCGTAAGATGGAGCCACCAGAACAGTAGATTTCACGAGGGCTCGAACGATGACCGCAGGCCTCTCGTACCTGATTCGAACTTCCTTCCTTCCCGCTCTGACCGTCCAGATTCCCGTTCTGCACCCACAGTCTCACTACGCGCGATCCATCTTTGAGCTTTCCTCGTGGGTTTTATGGGTCTGCCTCGTTATCTTCCTAATCGTTGCGGGCTTAGTCAGCTACGCAGGCTGGAAGTTCCGCGCGCGCCCCGGTGAGGACGACCCGAAGCAAGTGTTCGGCAGCACGAAGTGGGAGATGATCTACTTCATCCCGCCTACGATCTTACTTGCGGTGATCTTCGCCTTCACCCTGCGCGTGATGCACACCTCCGATCCGCCAGCCCAGGCAAGTGGCGATGACATCGTGGTTGTCGGCCATCAGTGGTGGTGGGAAGTTCGGTATCCGAAACTCGGATTCACGACGGGGAATGAAGTTCATATTCCCGCGGGCAAAAACATCCAATTCGGTTTCGAATCGGTTGACGTGATTCACGATTTCTGGGTTCCGGAACTGGGCCGCAAGATTGATATGATTCCCGGACGGCACGCCAAGATCTGGCTTGCAGCCGATCATCCCGGCACCTACCTCGGAGCCTGCGCGGAGTTTTGCGGAAAGGAGCACGCCTGGATGCGCATCCGCGTCATCGCCGATGACCCGGATGCGTTTCAGGTATGGGCCTCGCAACAAAAGAAGATCGAGCCACTACCTCAGACAGCTGCGGAGCAGCGCGGTCTCCAGTACGTCACAAATATGCCGTGCGCCAACTGTCACACAGTCATGGGTACGTCGGCACACGGAGTGATCGGCCCCGATCTGACGCACTTGGCCGGCCGCGACACCCTTGCCGCAGGTCGCATGCGTAACACGCCGGACCAGCTCTCTGCATGGCTGCACGATCCCGACGCATTCAAGCCGGGCAGTCACATGCCCAACCTGAGGCTTACGGACGATCAGCGCAGCGACATCGTGCAGTACCTGGAGACACTCAAGTGAGCATGAGCGAGATCGAGATTGTTCCCGAGCAGATCGAGAGGCTGGAGCGCTTTCAGAAGCACGCCGGGATGCTCAAGTGGGTCGCCTCGGTGGACCACAAGCAGATCGCTGTGATGTACCTGCTCACCAGCCTGTTCTTCTTTCTGGTGGGTGGCGTCGAAGCCCTGCTGATGCGCTGGCAGCTGGCACGTCCCAATAGCCACTTCATGGGACCCGAAGCGTACAACCAGCTCTTCACGCTGCATGGCACAACAATGATTTTCCTCGTCGCCGTGCCCGCGCTGCTGGCGTTTGGTAATTACTTCATTCCGTTGCAGATCGGCGCAAGGGACATAGCCTTCCCGCGGCTGAACGCTATGAGTTATTGGCTCTTCCTCTTCGGCGGCGTGCTGCTCTACGGCAGCATCTTGGCTGGCAACGCGCCGGACATGGGTTGGTTCAGCTACGCCCCGCTCAGCGAGAAACCATACAGTTCCTTGGGAGGCGTTGACTACTGGGCACTGGGGCTGCTGGTCATTGGCATTGGCACAGTTGCGACGGCGATTAACTTCCTGATCACCATTGCTGCTCTTCGCGCTCCGGGCATGAGCTTCAAGCGCCTGCCGCTATTCACGTGGATGTCCGCGGTGAACAGCTTTCTGATCATTCTCGCGTTCCCTGCGCTGAACTCCGCGCTTTTCATGCTGTTGATTGACCGCAACCTGCATGGCCGCTTCTTCAACGCCACGGGCGGCGGTTCGCCAATTCTCTGGCAGCACATCTTCTGGAACTTCGGCCACCCCGAGGTCTACATCATGATCCTGCCTGCGTTCGGGATCATCTCGGAAGTGATCCCGGTGTTCTCGCGGCAGCCAATTTTTGGCTATGGTTTCGTGGCAGGCTCTACGGTGGCCATCGCTCTGTTAAGTTTTGCCGTCTGGGCGCACCATATGTTCGCCACCGGCATGGGCCATGATGTCGATGTCTTCTTCGCTGCCGGAAGCGCGCTGATCGCCGTGCCCACGGGCATCAAGATCTTTAATTGGATCGCGACGATGTGGGGCGGCAGGATACGTTTTACCACCGCGATGCAGTTCGCCTCGGCTTTCCTCATCGAGTTCACGATCGGCGGCCTGAGCGGCGTGATCTTCGCCGTGGTTCCCATGGACTGGCAGCTCACCGATACCTACGTCATCGTCGCGCACATTCACTATGTACTGTTTGGCGGAACGCTCTTCGGCCTCTTCGCCGGAATCTATTACTGGTATCCGAAGATGACCGGGCGGATGCTCAACGAACGACTCGGCCGATGGCACTTCTGGCTTACGGTCGTTGGTTTCAACGCCACGTTCTTCGTTCAACATCTGCTGGGCTTCCGGGGCATGACGCGCCGTGTCTGGACCTACCCCGATCTTCCTGGCTGGGGTCTCCTCAACATGATCTCGACGGTCGGCGCATTCATCCTTGGCGGGTCGATGCTGTTATTGCTCGTCAATCTCTATCGTAGCCGCAAGCATGGTGAGTTGGCCGGAGATAACCCGTGGCAGGCATGGACACTGGAATGGGCAACAACCTCTCCACCGCCCGCCTATAACTTCGCGGAGGTGCCGCCCGTGCATAGCCGTCGCCCGCTGTGGGACATCCATCATCCAGATGAGGCGGACTGGATGCGCGAGGATCAGCCATGAGCTTTCCTACACAGCCGCCTCCCATACAGACGCCGCCCGCGAGCCCGCCCTCGCCCGGCACACGCGCCGCGCAAGGCAGCCCGTCACCAGACAGTCTCGACGTGTTCGCCCCGTCAGGCGTGAACGAGTCCCATCCCCTACTGCATGAGAAGACACGTCTCGCGGTCCTTCTGTTTCTTGTTTCTGAATTCGTCTTCTTTGTTTTTCTGATCGTCGCGTATATCTACTCGCAACCTTCCGAGATCAACGGGCCTACGGCGCACAGTAGCCTTGTCCCATGGAAGACCGGCATCTATACGGTGCTTCTGTTACTCAGCAGCGGAACCATCTATCTTGCCGAAAGATGTCTCGACAAAAACCGCAAGCACTTTGCGTTGTGGATGGTCGCCACGATCCTGCTTGGCACCGCGTTCCTGTTTGGTGAGGCGCGAGAATACCTCGGCCTGCTGCACAAAGACATCACGATCAGCCGAAACCTTTTCGGCAGTACCTATTTCACATTGACGGGTTTTCACGGCATCCACGTGACGTTAGGCCTTCTTATGCTGCTCACCATCTTCAGTTTGGTGATGGCAGGCAAGCTCGGACACAAGCGCCACACAGCCTTTCGCGCCGTGAGCTACTACTGGCACTTTGTCGACCTCGTGTGGGTCATGGTTTTCAGCGTGGTGTATCTGTGGTCGGCCCTATGACTCCACGCATCAACGACACACACGATCTTCTGCTCCATGGATGGGAGGTGCATCCCACGGTCGTCGTTGGCTGCCTCGCAGTGATTGGCTGGTACTTCGCGAGCAGACCCTGGATCGCGAAGCGTGCGGTGTACTTCTGTCTCGGTGTGCTTGTTCTCTGTCTTTCTCTTATCTCGCCCATTGATCCGCTGGGCGATGAATACCTCTTTTCGGCACACATGTTGCAGCATCTGCTCCTGATCCTCAGCGTTCCACCGTTGCTCATTGCAGGGTTGACACCGCAGCGCGTGAGCTCATGGATGCAGCAACGCCGCGTCCGCCACTTTGAGAAGGTTCTCGCGCGGCCCTCCATGGCGTGGAGCGCCAACATGCTAATGATGGCGGTATGGCACATACCGTCGCTGTACAACGCGGCCAACGCTGTAACTGCAATTCATGTCTTCGAACACCTCACCTTCCTGGTGACTGGCTGCATGTTCTGGTGGCCTATCTTCTCGCCTCTCGAAAAGGAGCGTATGCAGCCCGGCAAAGCGATCGTGTACCTGTTCGCTGCTGCCGTCGTGAGCACGGTGCTCGGCATCCTGATCACATTCCTCCCCGTGGGTCACTATGAACCTTACCTACACCCGGAAGACGAGCTTGGAGCTCTTCACCTCGTTCGGGACGTGTGGGGCGTGTCCGCTGTGGAAGACGAAAAACTCGCCGGGCTGCTGATGTGGGTGCCCGGGTGCACCATCTACTTCAGCATCATTCTGTTCGAACTCGGCTGCTGGTATCGAACGCCGGATGCGGACAAGCAGATGTTGATGTCTTCGTTACGGAAGCCTCACGAAGGAGCAAGCCATGGCTGATCGGAACACTGAGAAAGTGGGGTTCTTCGCGTCGCTCATGGCGCTGGGCAGATCAGTGCTTGATCTTGGCCGCGCTTTCGGGGGCAAAGATCCTCTTCCAACAATAGGAGTTCCGGCGCATGCGAATGCCGCACTCCGCACCAGGTTGCCGCTCGCTCTGCCCATACCCGAGCAGCATTCTGAAGACGCCCAATTACTCACGCAGCACACTCCCGGCTGGCACGTTCCCCACCCAACGCGGCTGCCGATTCCTACCTACGCGCCAGTGATGACGGCCTTCGGCATCGTGTTCGTCGCACTTGGGGCCGTCACCGTGTGGCCTCTCAGCATCGTCGGCGCGCTCATCTTTGTAGCAGGTATTGCGAAGTGGATCGGAGAACTGCTGCATGACTGATCACAACGACAGTAACGAGATTACCGACCTGAGCCCGGGTTCGCTACTCACACGCCGTCATCTGCTGATGTTTGTCAGCGTGGCAGCCGGCGGCCTCGCCGCAACCCTGGTCGGTCTGCCGCTGGTAGGCTTCCTGATTGCACCGATTTTCCGCAAGGAACCGGCGGTGTGGCGCGACGTTGGCGCCCTCAAGGATTTTTCTGTGGGCCACACCTCCAAGGTCACGTTTGAAGATTCCTCCGCAATCGCCTGGGGCGGCGAAGACTCCGAGACCGCGGCCTGGCTGCGCCGCGTGGATGAGCACACCTTCGAGGCCTTCGCGGTCGACTGCACCCATCTCGGCTGCCCTGTGCGTTGGGAGGCTGACGCCGAGCTCTTCATGTGTCCGTGCCATGGTGGCGTGTACTACAAGGATGGCAAAGTCGCCGCTGGGCCGCCGCCGCACGCGCTGCAGCAGTTCCCCGTTCGCATTCTCAACAATTCCGTGCAGGTGGAGTGGCGGAAGCTTCCGCCGATCGCACGCAACGGCCCCTGCCCGGGGCACGCGCCGACCAACCGCGAGGTGGACGCGTGATTGCGCTGCTCTTCAAGATCTGGCGCACGGTGGATGACCGATTCGGCATTGTCAAAAACCTCAAGCCGATTATGGACCACCGCGTGCCCAAGGAAAGCAAGTGGGCCTATGTCTTTGGCTCAGCGACACTGTTTGCTTTCCTGCTGCAGGTGCTCACCGGCGTCGTCCTCGCCACTGTCTATGTTCCGTCCGCGAGTGGAGCGTATGAGAGTCTGGAATACATCAGCCGTGCAGCGACGCTCGGCAACTTCGTGCGCGGGCTGCACTACTTCGGCGCGTCTGCCATGGTCCTGTTTATTGGCATTCACATGCTCCGCGTATTTCTTTACGCAGCGTACAAGTTTCCACGCGAAGGCAATTGGCTTACCGGCGTTGTACTGCTCATGTTCACCCTCGGAATGGGCTTCACCGGGCAGCTACTGCGCTGGGACCAGACGGCAGTCTGGTCTGTGAACATTGCTGCGAGACAGGCAGTCCGCGTGCCCTACGTTGGTCAGTACCTGCAGCAGTTCGTGTATTCCGGTGATCGCCTCAATGGCATGACGTTGAATCACTTTTTCGACCTCCACGTCTTCATCATCCCGGGCCTGATGTTCGCCTTCATCGGAGTCCACCTCTATCTGGTGCTCTACAACGGCATTTCAGAACCGCCAGTTGAGGGGATTCCGGTCAACCCACGCACTTATCGCCGGCGATACAAGGAACTGGTTAAGAAGAACGGTGTGCCCTTTTGGCCCGACGCTGCTTGGCGCGATGCGCTGTTCGGTTGCTTGGTGATAGCCGGCATCGTGACGCTCGGCTTCATCTACGGGCCACCGCATCTCGCTCCGCCACCGAATCCCACCCTTCTCGAAGCATCCCCCCGGCCCGACTGGTATCTCCTCTGGTATTTCGCGATTCTCGCCATGAGCCCGCACCAACTCGAATCTGGCATCATGATTCTCGCGCCAGCAGCCGTCTTCGGCTCCATGTTTGCACTCCCCTTTCTCTGTAACAGCGGTGAACGTAGCCTGAGACGTCGGCCCTGGGCTGCGGCTTGGGTGGCTATTGTGGTGGTGGGTGTCTGCACCCTCTGGTATGAGGGCAAGGTGTCGCCGTGGTCGCCACGATTTGACGCTCCTCCTCTGCCCGCTTCCATGACAGCTTCGCTGACGCCAAGCGCACAACACGGAGCGGCGCTGTTCCATGACAAGCGATGCGAGTCCTGTCACATGGTTCAGGGGTACGGCGGCCTACGGGGGCCAAACCTGACCCGGGTTGCCGACCGGATGAACACGCAGCAGATGGAATGGCGCATCTTGAATGGCGGCCACAACATGCCTGCGTTTGCGGGCATTCTCAAGCCTGAAGAAACCAATGATCTTCTCAGCTTTCTACATACTCGCGAGTTGTCGCCAGATACGCGGGCTGACGGTCTTCACGAGTAACATCAGTCTGACATTCTGGTAGCACGAGACAGAGCCTTGACTGCGTTGGCACAGCTTCAGGCTCAGAAGTTCGGCTAACAGTCTGCTGTCAGGTTCGCAGTGATCGCGAATCTGTCGTCCAGATCGAGAGTGAGGCCCTGTCCTCTTCAGGCAGCGATCTTCCCCTCTAGCTTCGGTGAGTGCGTGTAGCTGATCTTCGTGGTTCAACTCTTGGCGAACACTCGATTGCTGCACCACAGCACCGGGAGCCGAGAGCCGCAACAGCAGAGATCTTGAGTAGCTCGGAAGGGTCAGCCTTAATCTCACTTCGGGAGGAAGATAGATGAGGCAAACCTATCAACATGGATACCTTCGCCGAAGCAAACGCAAGACGGGCGCTGATCGGTGGGAGTTTCTCTGGAGAGAATGCGACGAAAACGGATTCATTCGTCGGCGTACGGCAATTCTTGGGTCGATCGAAGAGTATCCCGATGAAGTCGCGGCCCAAGGGGCTGCGAACGTCATCCGGATGCGTCTCAATGCAGATTTGTTGCGCCACTCTTACAAACCCATTCTGATCAGCGACCTATTGGATCACTACATCGCAACCAACCTCTTAGCAGATGCAGGCTGGCATTCTGCCTCCAGCAGGATGAACTACGATTACTTTTTCAGGAAATGGATCCGTCCTCAATGGGGAACAATGACGATCCGCAGCGTTCGTACGTTAGCGGTCGAGCACTGGCTGCGAAATCTCAGAAATGCAAAGGGCGATCCTATGGCCAACAGCACTAAGGCTAAGATCCGCAGCCTTATGAGCTTGCTTTTCTCAACCACGCGATCCGCTGCGAATGGTTGGAGCAGGGGAGGAACCCAATTCTACTGGTCCGGCAGAGTGCTCAGCGCAGGTGCACACCCGCGTTTCTCGAAGTGCAAGAAATCCAATCCTTGCTCTCGCAACTGGATCGCGAGTTCCGCTTGATGGTGGTACTCGCCGTCACGACCGGTCTGAGAAGAAGCGAACTCTTTGGCCTCAAGTGGTCCGATGTCGATTTCACTGGTCTTGAGATTTCCATTGCCCGCTCGGTCTACCGAGGAACGGTTGGTCGTTGTAAGACCGAAGCTTCGCGAAAACCGGTTCCGCTAACGCATCGAGTCGCCGCGGATTTGTGGATTTGGAAGGAGTCAACTCCATACGCGGAACCCGCTGACTGGATCTTCGCCAGCCGCGTGCACCAAGGCCGGCTTCCGGTGTGGCCGGGAACTGTTCTGCAGAAGATCATTCAACCCGCAGCCATGAAGGCCGGCATCAGCAAGCGCGTCGGGTGGCACACGTTTCGGCACACCTACGCCACTCTGCTCATCGCGAACGGGGAAAACGTCAAGGTCGTTCAAGAGCTGATGCGTCATGCCAGCAGCCACTTCACGCTACAGATCTATAGCCAGGCTCAAGCCCGAACCAAGCGTGCTGCGCAGCTTCGCCTAGTCGAATCTCTGCTGGAGGAAGAGCCGTGGATCCCGCCACCCGTTCCAACTGCACAGGATGAGTCTCGTCTTTAAGTATTTGGAGCAGCATGGAGCAAGGCCGCAGTTGCCCGAGGCCGCTAAGTTGTTTATTTAATGGTGGGCACAGCAGGATTCGAACCTACGACTTCCACCGTGTGAAGGTGGCACTCTACCGCTGAGTTATGCGCCCATCCTGGCTTCGGAAGGCAATGGCGTCGCATCCCGCCCGCCACACTTGAATCATAGTACCAGCCGATGCCTGCTTGACGTTGATTCCCTATCCGAGGCTGCCAGCCGCCCGGCGCTTCGGGCTCCATCGAGCTCACAGCCATCTACGTCCCGGTTGCCAGCCAAGGTTCCCTCCTTCCGCTTCGGCGGCAGTGCACCTTTCCCGCGCGATACCATCCAACCGCAGAGCAGTTTATGCCAGAACGATTGCCACACAGTCCGGCAGAATCGGCGAATGTACCAGATGCCGGGCAGGATTCCGTGCCGCCATCGCAACCTTTCGGTTCAAACGGTGTCCACACTACCGAGGTTGCGAACGACGTGGCGACACTGGCAATCAATCCCGGAACCATGGTCCAAGCCACCCAACCCACGCGCGGCGCTCTAACCGACCGCGTGGTGGACGGCGGCGACGCTGAACTGATGCTGCGGCTCAAGGCCGGCGATTTGGACTGCTTCGAAGTCCTGATGAACAAGTACCGCCGCGCCATGGTGCACTTCATGTTTCGCATGGTGCGCAATCAGGCCGTGGCGGAAGAAATGGCGCAGGAAGTGTTTCTGCGCGTTTACCGTGCCCGCGAAAGCTATCGTGCAGAGGCGAAGTTCTCCACCTGGCTCTATCGCATCGCCACCAACCTGGCCGTGAACCACGCGCGTGACACAAAGAACGAGCGCATGGCGGCCAAGGTTCAGCTGGACGCGCCGGACGAGGAAAGCGGAACGACGCCCGAGGTGGCCGACACCACGCCCACCGTTGAGGCAGACCTCCTCCGTGCCGAGCGCATGCGCGCCATCAAGCAGCACGTGTTGGAACTGCCCGAACGGCAGCGTATGGCCGTCCTAATGCACAAATACCAGGAAATGGACTACAAGCAGATCGGCGCCGTGCTGAAGCTAAGCGAGTCTGCCACCAAGTCCCTGCTGTTTCGCGCCTACCAGACCTTGCGCGAAAAGCTCAAGAATTTCGTCTAGTGCAGCACTCAAGGGATCACTTTCAGCCGCGGCTTTCACCGGTTTCGATACATTGGAAGAAGGTAATGCAATGAGCACCATACTGAACGCAAAGGAAAGGGACGGGGCCGTTTCCGACGAGCAGGCCATGCTCGAAATGATGGCACTGCTGGACGAGTGGGAAGCGTCTGAGCCCTCACCCTGGTTCGAAGGCCGCATGATGGCGCGTTTTCGTGAAGAGCAGACGCAGGCTCCTGCAGGCTGGCTTGCACGCATGCGTGACCGGCTGCAGTTCGGCAACCCCATCGGTTACCGGCCTTTACTCGCCGGTGCCACGGCACTGCTTCTGCTCGCCGGTGGCGGCAGCTACTTCGGATTCACGCACACGCAGCACACTGCACCAGCTGTCACCAGCCGCACTCTGCAGGATCTGCAGGTGCTCGACAATGACGATCAGGCCATTCAGCAGATGGATCAACTGCTAGACGGCCAGGACGACAATAGCTCCAGCAATGGCAGCGCGCTTTAGGCGCTGTCCGCCACACCGATGAACCACTGCACTTTCCGGCACTGCCATTTGCTGTTCCCTGCCGCTTATGACACTCGGTCTGCCAACGCGTAAGCTCCTGCCCCATGCCGCGATGCTGCTTGCCTCTGCGGCGTTGGTGTGTACACAACTGGCGCAATCGCAGCCCCAGGCACCTCGGCAGCGCGGCTACTCCGGTGGGCAATACCCACAATCCCAGCCACGATCCCAATTCCAGACCATGCCACAGCAGCCGTATGCAGGCCGCGGCGGTTACACCGGCAGCACTTACGGACAAGCTGGGCGGAACTCCGGCCGGCCCCAACCGGCCTACGGCCAGCCGCAGGGGAACGGTTACGGTCCGGCGCAGCGCGGCTTGCCACAGGGCAGCGGCTATGGCCACGGCAATGGCTACGGCCAACCAAACGGCTACGGCCAGGCCAGCGGCTACGCGCAGCGCGGAACCACTCCGCAAAATGGTCCAGCGCAACCATCCGTTCCCAATCGCAACGCCAACTACAACGGCATGAACCAGCAGCCTGCGCGACAAAGCCCGCAGCAGAGCTTCTGGCGGCAGCAACCAAACGGCATGGGCCCCAACTCCACGCGCGGTGAGCACCTGCAGCAGTGGATGCAGCAGCATAACAGTTTGACCACCCAGGACCAGCAACGCGCCCTGCAACGCGAGCCCGGCTTCAACCAGCTTCCCCAGCAAACACAGCAACGCATGCTCGACCGCCTGCAACGGCTCAACAGCATGCCCCCGAAGCAGCGCGAACGCACACTGCAGCGCAGTGAGCAGATGGAACGCCTCTCTCCCGTGCAGCGCGGGGAGGTGCGCAGCGCCATGGGCGAGCTCGGCGCCCTTTCTCAAGATCGCCGCCGCGCCGTCGCCCGCACCTTCCGCGAGCTGCGCCCCATGTCCCCCGACCAGCGCAATCAGTTCCTGAACTCCCCAGCCTTTCGTCAGCAGTTCAACGATCAGGAACGCGGCACCCTGGAAAACCTATTGACGGTCAGCCCCATGCTCCCGCAGCAATAACCCGGCATAGCGGCAGCATCACCTTCAGTCGCCTGCGCCCCGGTTTCGCGCGAAGATAGGCCTGTCCATCTTTGGCAATACTGCCAATCTCCACGCGGCCCACTCCTCAATCCAGCGCGCTCATTTGACCCCTCACCCGGGCCGGTTTACCGTACACGTGTGCACAGCGTTTCCAACCTCGCAGTGAAGCCGGCCTCTCGCCGCCACTGTTGTTGTCGCTGATCTCCCCGCTCTCGCGCAGTCCTGCGCACACGCTCCCCACAATCTTTAGCTGCCTTCCGCCTCTGAAAGGACTGCCATGCTTCGTTTGCTCGCCCGCATTCTTGGTGCATCTCTGCTCCTGCCCGCTGCTGCCGCTCACGGCGCACCGCGAACCACAAACGTTCGTCACTGGAGCGGCACCGCGACGTATCGCGGTCAGGCCATCCCCGTGCAACTGAACCTCGGAGCACCCGGCCTCGGCGACAGCGTCTCCGGCGCGCTCGTCAACGGGCAAGAGCAGTCGCCCTCCAGCAACGGTTTGGAGTCGAACGGCCGCCTCAGCCTTCACTTCGACTACTTCGCACGCAAGCTGGAAGGTTCGCTCACCGCTACCGAGTTCCGCGGCGAGTACAGCGGCGCGCGCATGAAGGCTCCCATCCCCGTCGTCCTGCATCCTGACCGCGACGGCAAGCCCGCCACCCGCTTCGTCGCCGCCGCCACAACCGCGCCAGCAACCATCAACGGTGATTGGGAGATTTCGGTTCACTCCGCCAAAGGCGAATCGGCTTGGACGCTGCACGTTCAGCCCTACGGCGGCACCGGCGAGGTCCAAGCCACCATCCAACGCATCGACGGTGACACCGGCGGTCTCTACGGCGGCTTCGACCCCGCAACCGGCGAGTACCGCGTGGCACGCTTCGCTGCGAACGGCCCCGCTCTCTACGCGCTGCACCCAGAACCAGACGGCACCTTGCAGGTCCGCAACATGCTCAGCGACGACGCGCCCTGGACCGCCCGGCGCACAGCCGACGCACGCCGCCAGAACCTGCCCGGCCCCACACGCCCCACGGAGCAGACGTCCGTCGTCGACCCGCGCGAGCCCTTGCGTTTTTCCGGCACAGACCTGTCCGGCCAGACTGTCACCAGCAGCGACCCGCGTTTCCGGGGCAAGGTCGTCATTGCTGCCGTCGGCGGCAGCTGGTGCCCCAACTGCCACGACGAAGCACCGATGCTCGTCGAGCTCTACAACCGGTTTCACGCCCGTGGCCTGGAAGTCGTCGATCTTTTCTTTGAAGAAGAGGATCAACTGCACAATCCAGAGCGGCTCCGTGCGTTCCTGACTCGCTATCGTGTCCCCTACACCGTGCTGCTCATGGGCACACCGGACCAGCTGAACGAAAAGCTGCCACAAGGCAAAAACCTGAACAGCTGGCCGACCAGCTTCTTTATTGGCCGCGACGGTCTGGTCAAACAGGTTCATGCTGGCTTCAGCGGCCCTGCCACCGGTGCCGCCTATACCGAGCTACGCAACGAAACCTTCAAACTCGTGGAAGAACTCCTCACGCAACCCACCCCGCCAGCCCCAGCAGGTACAAACTGAACACCCGATCAGAGAGAAGAACGAGGCGGTTCTCACGCACCTCCACTACTGGATCACAATGCCCCATCCGTCCGACATTGTTCTCCTAGCTCTTGAACAGGTTCTTTAGGATAAAGATTACGTTCGCTGGCCGCTCCGCCAGGCGCCGCATGAAGTACGGAAACCAGTCCGTGCCAAACGGCAGGTACACCCGCACCCCGTAGCCACGTCCCAGCAGCTCTCGCTGCAGGTCTCGCCGCACACCGTACAGCATCTGGAACTCAAACCGGTCCCGTGCGATCCCGCGTTCCTTCACAAAGCGCTCCACGGCCGCGATCATCTTTTCGTCGTGGGTCGCCATGCCGCAGTACACGTCCGAAGCGACCATGCGCTCGGCCAGCGTCACGTAGCTGCCGTCCACGTCCGCCTTTGACGGAAACGCATGCTCCGGCCCTTCCTTGTAGGCGCCTTTACACAGGCGGATGCGGATTCCCTGCCCCAGCAGCCGCTCCGCATCGTCCTTCGTCCGGTATAGATACGACTGCAATACCGTTCCCACTGCGCCCGGGAAGCGGCCGTGCAGATCTTCCGTCAGCTTCAGGGTCACCTCGGTATAGGGCGTGCCTTCCATGTCAATGCGTACGAAGTTGCCGAGCCGCGCCGCATGCTCCACGATTTCGCCCGTCACCTGCTCGCCCAGCCCCGCAGACACATCCAGCCCGACACCCGTCAACTTCACCGACACATTTGCATTCAGCGACTTACCTGCGATGCGATCAAGTAAAAGATGATAGATTTCCGCCGCCGCCCGCGCTCCCGCCGCCGTGCGAACACTTTCCCCAAGCGAGTCCAGGGAGACGCTGAATCCCTCGGCATTCAGCGTCTCGGTGACCCGGACTGCGTCGTCCAGCGTCGTCCCGGCAACAAAACGCCCGGACAGCTTTCGCCCCGGACGCGTCTGCTCTAAAAGCTTACGAAGTGAGCTGTTCTGCGACAGCGAAATCAAAATCGAACGCATCATCATCAACAAGCAGTGTAAGCGCGTCAAGTGGATTCTCAGAACTCGCCCGAAAGCCATAACCCTTTCGTGTTAGTGACTTTCTAGCACCCGGGTCGAGGTGCGTCTGCTTTACCCTTCCACGCGCGACTGTCGCGAAACCTCCCTGGAGCTGTGCTCATGAAAAAGTTTCTTCCCTTCCTTCTTCTGTCCCTGTGTGTTCCCGCTGCCGCATCTGCCGCCAGTCTCAACCTTGGCGCAACCGTCGGCAGCGTCAATAAGAATCTCGGCATCACTTCCAGCGCCATCGGGGCGAAGCCGGTCATCGCCGCAATGCAGGCACCCTGTGTAGGCGGCGGCCCCTGCATCAATCCGGCTCCCTGTTCTAGTTCGCCGGAAAACCCGACCGCGCTGCTGGCCGTTCTCGGCGCCACCGGGTTGCTGGTCGGCCGTCTCGGCTACGGCCGCATGCGGAACCGTAACGCACTCGCTACCTCGGTTGCGGCATAATCGAACGTAGAGATCCTCTACGCAGTGCCGACCGCTACAGACCAGTCGAAGCATCCGGCCGCGTTCCCGGCTCGTCAGCGCTCATCACCGCGACATAACTTTACCAATGAAGCAGCAGCAGGCGCGATCCTGCTGCTGCTTTTGCTTTTGGGCGCGCTTGCCATGCTGCCCATCGTCGCCGACCTTCTCCAGCTCTGGCGTGATGACCCGCTGCGCAGCTTCGGCGCACTCCTTCCCTTCATCAGCTTCGCCCTGATCCTGCGTGTATGGCGCGAGCAGGGTTGGCAGCGGCAGGGCACCCTGTGGGGTCTGTTGCCACTTGCCGGTGCGATCCTTCTCGCCCGCACGATCGGCTCGGTCCTCATCGCCTACGGTTTCCATGGCATCCAGATCTCTCCGGCGCAGCCCGGCCTGCTCTGTTTCGCCTATGGCTCCGGCGTCGTGCTTCTGCTCGGCGGCACCCGGCTGTGGCGGGCTTCCCTGTTTCCGCTGTGCCTTTTGCTGTGCGTCAATCCCGTTCCGCACCTTTTTGAACGTCTTGACTTCCCCCTGCAGACCATCTCCGCCACATCGCCCGCGGCTTCGCCACCCTGCTCGGCCTGCGGCCCTCGGGCGAACAGCTGCAAATGATGTTCGCGCCCCGCTTCGGCATGGTCATCGTCCCCGGCTGTGACGGCATCCGCGGTTCCGCGACCATGGTCTATCTCGCGCTGCTCATCGGCTACCTGCGTCGCATGGGCACCGTCCGCACCGCCCTGCTCATGCTCGCCGGTCTGGCCACGGGCTACCTCCTGAACCTCACACGTCTCTGCACCCTCGTCCTCTACTGCTGGGTCGGCGTGCACTTCCCGCACCTGCGCGGCAACGGCGAACTCATCGATTACTGCATCGGCGGTACGCTGTTTCTGCTGGTCAGTGTCGTCGCGGGCTACCTGCTGTTTCGCCCGCTTCCCCGTTCCAGCCTCACGGCCGCCGCTCCTCGGTCAACCCGTCCGTCACGCGTTCCGTGGCGGCAAACCTTTCAAACTCCCCGATGGATCGCCGCTACCCTTCTCCTCGCCGCCGCCGCTGTAACCGCGGTTCCATCCGCCTGGGCTCTGCTCTTCACGCCCGATGACTATATCGCTCCCGCGGTTGCCGAAGCGGCGCTGCCGGCGCAGGCCGGGCCGTGGCACATGGGCGAACACTGGCGCGAGGATTACTACGGCCAAACCGTTTGGCTTTGGACCGCCTACCACCGCGACGATGGTGCCTCCATTGCCCTTGCCGTCTGGCTCTCACCCAAGCGCCACTACGCCATCCAGAGCCGCCTGATGAACGGCAGCAAGCCTCTGGTCGGCAACCATCTGAACACTACGGCCGCCGATGCCCTGCCCGTCGAGCTTTCCACCTTCACGCTCCAGGACGACCTCGTCGAGCACTCGCTTCCCATCCCCACCTACTTCGCTGAGACCATCTGCGTGCGGAGCCACTGCAGCGTGCAGGAAGCGGGCTTTCAACAGACCGGCTGGATCATCGCATTGAACCCGGTCGACGTTCGCATGAACCGCCGCCTGCCTTTGCTCTTCCGCGTGCAGTCCGTTCCCGGCGGTCAGGAAACGCCCGAGGTGCAGGCAGACGCGCGCCGAGAAATCGCCGGCTTCATCAACACCCTGGATCTGAAATCGCTGACAGAGAAACTAGGCGCACACTAGCTGTCCGCTACCTCGCAATATCGCGCAGTGGCACGCCTGACGTTACCGGCGTCGACACCGCCGAGGTCACCGGCGTCGTCATCCGGCTCGTGTCCGCCATAGCAGCGATCGCCGCGTCGTACCGGCCCAGCATACTGTTTGAGCGGATCGTCGCCATGTCCTGCAGCATTCGCGATCCATCCCGCAGGTAGCTGATCTTCGACCGCTCATCATGCCCCCATGACACGGGCACTTCCGCAATCGTGAAGCCCAGCTTGCGTGCGATAAACAGGATTTCCGGATCGAAGCCCCAACGTTCCACCCGCTGCAGCCGGAAGATCACCTGCGCAGCCTTGCGCTTGAACGCCTTGAATCCACATTGCGTATCGGCATAGGGCAAACCCATCACCGCGCGCGTCAGCGCATTGAAACAGCGGCCGAAGAAACGCCGGTACAGCGGCTGGTGCAGCGTCTGCCGGCTGCGGTCCAGCCAGCGCGACCCGATCGCCACATCCGCGCCCTCTTCGATTGCCGCAAACAGCCGTTCGGCCTCGCCCATCGGCGCGGACAAATCCGCATCGGTAAACATCACAACCTCGCCTGCGGCTTGCAGCAGGCCGTTGCGCACCGAATACCCCTTGCCCCGGTTGCCCGGGTTCTGGATCAGGTGCAGCTCGGGCGAACTCTGCATGTATCTGCGCACGATCGCGGCCGTCTCATCCCACGACCCGTCGTCCACCACGAGCACCTCGGCATCCCACCGGTTTTCCCGCACACACTGCAGCACGCGCGTCAGCGTGCGCTCAATGCGTGCCGCCTCGTTGTAGGCGGGAATCACGATACTCAGGTGTGGTGACGCCATCGTTCGGCCCCGGCAGAGTGCGCTGAAGCAGCAGACACTAATGCGCGATGATATCCGATGTATAAGACGGAAGGAAACGCATTTACGTCGCGTCGCCAGGCAGGAGCCGGCCATCGCTTTCGCATCGCCGCCGAACCGCCGCCACCGCGCCCATCCTGCGAACAAGCCGGTGCTACACTCAGGCCGATGCAGGACCCCGTGTACCCTAGCCAGCCACCCGTTCCACCACCGCCGCCCAGTTACGGCAACTACGCTTATCCGCCCCCGCCGCCACCAGAGCCACGCCGCCGCCGCTCCGGTGCCTTCTGGGCCATGGTCATCGGCGGCTCTGTCGTCGCGATCGTCGCGGTGCTCGGCCTGCTCACATGGTTGGCGGTCAAGTCCGTCAGCAGCGACGGCGACTCTTCCTCCGCCCTCTCCGGCGGCAAACAGATCGGCGTCATCGAGGTCAGCGGCGTTTTGCTCGACGCGGACAAACTCGGCGAACAGCTCCGCAAATTCGGCGACGACGACGACGTAAAGGCAATCGTCCTGCACATTAACTCACCCGGCGGCGGCGCGGCCGTATCGCAGGAGCTCTACAACGAAGTCCTTCGTATCCGTCAGGAAAAGCACAAAAAGATAGTCGCTTCCATCGAAACCGTCGGAGCCAGCGGGGCCTATTACATCGCTTCGGCTTGCGACAAGATCTACGCGAATGATGCCTCCGTCGTCGGCTCCATTGGCGTCATCATGGAGTGGACCAACTACGGCGACCTGCTCCGCTGGGCCAAGCTGAAGCCCGTGGTCCTGCACGCCGGCGAACTCAAAGACGCGGGCGATCCAACCCGCGATCTCACGCCGCGCGAGCAGCAATACTTCCAGGGCCTGATCGACAACATGTACGGCCAGTTCATTCATGACGTGGCACATGGCCGCAATGTCGCGGATGACCGCATCAAGCCACTTGCCACCGGCCAGGTTTGGACCGGCCAGCAGGCCAAGGGCCTCGGCCTTATCGACAAGGAAGGCGGCTTCCGCATCGCGCTGATCGACACCGCACGCTCTGTCGGCATCACCGGCGAACCCAGCGTGAAGCGTCCGCCGAAAAAGAAGCTCGGGCTGCTCGCAGCCCTGAGCGGCACCGACACCGACGACCTGAGCCGCGCGCCAGAAGCAGGCATGCTCCGCATTCTGTCGGCAATCGGGACCTCCGCCGGTGCCCCGCTCGCCACGGACTCGCTCAATCAGTCCCCCGGCTTCTATTTCCTCTGGAAATGACGCGTTGTGCGCTCGGAAGCAACCGCCAGGTTCGATACACTCACTACACGTTGAGACCACCAGGGAGGTGGCAGTGACCAAAGCGGACCTGGTGGATGAAGTCGCGGCACTCGGCGATCTGACGCGCCGTGACGCGGACGTAATCGTGGAAACCATCTTCAACGGCATGATTGACGCCCTGCGCGCCGACGACAAGATCGAAATCCGCGGCTTCGGTTCCTTCCGCTCGCGCCAGCGCAAATCCCGCACCGGCCGTAACCCCAAAACCGGCCAACGCGTCGAGGTGCCCGCCAAGCGCGTTCCCTACTTCAAACCCTCTAAAGAACTTCGCGACCAGGTCAACGCCGCCACCGCCGCCCGCGACGCTTCGGCCTCAACCGAAAGTTGAGCCGCCCGCTCAGCACAGACAGCTAAAGCGCACGCTCACCACAGATTGTCCTCTCGACCGGAGCAGGACAGCTTCACCGTAGGTGCGCAGTGGACGTGGTGCTTGCATAAAGACCTGCATTTTCGCTCGCAGCGGCACGAAGTCTCGAAACAACTCACCGCTCCAGCATTGCCCGAAATGCGCGCTCATACGGCTCCGGCAGCGCCCTCCGCTTCATGTCCCGCCCCACCACCATGTGCGTCGTCTCACCCGTCGCCAGCAGCACACCATCGGCCACGCGCACAATCTCATATCCGATTCGCATCAGCGACCCACGCAACATCAAGATGCCCGTGCGGATCAGCAGATCGTCGTCATACCGCGCCGGGAGCTTATACCGCGCCTGTGCCTCCACCACGCTGATTAGGCAGCCGAAATCTTCTTCCAGCCGGCGGTACTCCAGCCCAAGCGACCGCATGAACTCGACCCGGCCCACCTCAAACCACACCAGGTAGTTCGCGTGGTAGACCACACCCATCTGGTCGGTCTCGGCGTAGCGCACCCGCACGCGCGTTTCCATCCACTGCGCCATCGTCCCTCTTCCAGAGCGTTCGTTGTAGCGCCCTACTCTTCCAGCGGCAGGTCTTCCTCTCGAACGTGTACGCCCACCGCATCCAGCATGTCTTTCTCATGCCGCCGCTCGGCCCATGCCGTCGCCAGCACATACGTGCCATAGCCCAGCACCAACAGCGACAGCAATCCCAGAGGCACCATCCACCACGGGTCGGGGAACGTCACCGCGCACGCCGCTGCATCCAGGTTCATGCATGCGCTCACCCGCTCTGAGCGATGCAACAACACCGGCGTTCCCAGCAGGCTCGCGAACACAAACAGCAGCAGAATGCGAAAGCGCATACCCGAACGATACAGAAACGCGCCTCCGGCGTCGCACCCGGCCGCGCCGCATCTGAAGCACAGGAGGCTGCCGCATGACCGTGAACCCAACCGACGTTCTGCTCGTGATCGACGTGCAACCGGACTTCCTGCCCGGCGGCCCGCTCGCCGTCGCCGAAGGCGATCAGATCATCCCGCTCATCAACCGGCTCGGCCAACGCTTTCAGGAGGTGGTCCTGACCCAGGACTGGCACCCGCCCATGCACATCTCCTTCGCCAGTACCCACGGCAAGCAGCCCTTCAGCGACACCGTCGAGGCCGCCTACGGCACACAGTCCCTCTGGCCCGACCACACCCTGCAGGATTCGCCCGGCGCCGCCGTCGCACCCGCGCTCCACCTGCCTCACGCCGGCCTCATCGTCCGCAAGGGCTTCCGCCGCGACGTCGACTCCTACTCCGCTTTCCTCGAAAATGACCACCGCACGCCAACCGGTCTGGGCGGCTATCTCCGCGAACGCAACCTGAACCGCCTCTTCCTGTGCGGCCTCGCCTGGGACTACTGCGTCGGCTTTTCCGCCCTCGACGCCAGTTCGCTCGGCTTCGAAACGGTCGTCATCGAAGACGCCGTCCGCGGCATCGACCCCAAAGCCATGGAGGCGATGACCACCCGCTGGCAGGACGCCGGCATCCGGCATATCCACAGCGGTGACCTGCTCGGCTAGACCCAGAACCAGGCGTTACTAATTTGGTTCTCTTCCCGTTTTCTTCCGCCATTCGCTGCGAATCAGCGGGATTCCCCTTGACGAACCACTGACGGGTTGCCATTCTAGGCACATCGCGGTCGCCCGTTATCGGACGTGCGCGATATGGGGCCTTGCTCTGGCACCCATCCGCTACACAACAAATGGCAACTATGATGGCACCCGTAGAACAGCGTGAGGTCCTGCGCTGTGACTTCTGCCAGCTCGTGCAGTTTCGCACCGCTTCCAACTCTTGCCGCAAATGCAAGAAGCCTCTGGACGTGGTCGAGGCCAAGCCCACACCACCCGCGCTTACCCTGGTTCCGCCACCCGCAGCCGCTGAAAGCGAAGGCCTGCAGGTGAGCAAGGCCGTACGTGATCTGCGCCGCGTCCGCAATCTGAGCCAGCGCCAGCTTGCCACCCGCATGAACGTGCCCCGCACGTACATCAGCAAGATCGAAAACGGCAAAGCCATGCCAACACTGGGCAGCCTGGAACGACTCGCACGCGCCCTCCAGGTCGACATCAGCGCCCTCCTCCGCGACGCCAAATCACGTCACTCCAACGAGGCTTCCCTGCTCATGAACGACCCGTTCCTGGCAGAGATCGCCGGCTTCTGCGCCAAGCTCGACCCGGTCCAGAAGTCCATCTTCCTGAACCACGTCCGCGAGCTCGCCTCTGGCCGCCGCCGCATCGCCTAGGCGCGACGGTAAACCCGGTTTCACCGCACACTCCTCTCCTCCAGCACCATCGCAAAGCCGTTGCAGTCTTTTGCAACGGCTTTGCGGGACGTGCTACGGTCAATCGCGGAGACAGACGCCTTGCCGCTTACCCAGCCGCTGCGCATTCACGAGCTTTCCCCCGCGGAGCTTGCGATGTACCGCACGCTGGACCAAGCGCGCATGCCCGAGCACGTGGCCATCATCATGGACGGCAACGGCCGCTGGGCCGGCAACCGCACCCTGAAGCGCTTCGTCGGCCACCAGCAGGGCGCGGAAAGCGTGCACTTCGTCGTCGAAGCCGCCAGCCGCATCAACCTTCCCTACCTCACGCTCTACGCCTTTTCCATCGAAAACAACCTGCGCCGCCCCAAAAGCGAAGTCGGCTTCCTCATGAAGCTCCTGCGCAACTACCTGGTCGGCAACGTGCGCCGCATGAACGACAACAACGTCCGCATGCGCTACATCGGCCGCATCCACGAGTTGCCGCCTGACGTGCAGGAAACCATGCGCTGGGCCGAGGCCGAGACCGCCCAGAACAGCGGCACCACCCTTACCCTTGCGCTCAACTACGGCTCCCGCGCTGAAATCGTGGACGCCACCCGAGGCGTCCTGCAGGACCTGCTCGACGAAGCCCACCGCCGCGGCTGCTCGGTCGATGACCTCCTCAGCGTCTCGGGCCTCGACGCCGTCGACGAGTCCGCCCTCGCCCGTCACCTCTACACGCGCGACATGCCCGACCCGGACCTGCTCATTCGTACCTCCGGCGAAATGCGCATTTCCAATTACCTCCTCTGGCAGATCGCCTACTCCGAAATCTTCGTCACCGCCCGCCTCTGGCCCGACTTCCGCGGCGAACATCTCCTGGAATGCATCGCCGCCTTCCAGCAGCGCAATCGCCGCTTCGGCGGCCTCGATTCCGAAAGCAGCGACGAAGACCTCCCCGACCCCCACATGCCCGAACTCGTCCGCACCTAGGGTCTTGTCTTCGTCATAAGCAGTGTCATCCTGAGCGCAGCGAAGATCTGCTTTTCTTCACCCCACCCTCACAGCATTGCGCCCCGCCCCCACCAAAGCACTGTCATTTCGACCGAAGCACCCACAGCTTCACCGTGGGTGCGCAGCGGAGAAACTCCGCATTCACTCGCTCCACCACAGCATTGTCATTTCGACCGAAGCACGCGCGCACTTTGCGCGTGCGCAGCGGAGAAACCCGCATTTTGCTCTCCCCAGAACCCTGCGAGAAGAAAGCACTCCCGCTCACGTTCGACGCTCATTCGCGTATCCTCACCCAAGGCATGAAGCGCATCCTCACCGCGACCATCCTGATCGCGATCGTCCTCGGCGTCATCTTCGTCGGCAACGGCATCGCCCTGGCGATCCTTGCCTGCCTCATCGCCCTGCTCGCCGCCTACGAGTACGCGGAACTCACCCGCACCGGCGGCGCGGGCGTCCCTGTCTGGTGGCTGCTGCCTGCCATCATCCTGCTCTTCGCACAAAGCCAGTTCCTCCCGCTCGAAGGCCCGCTACCCCTGCTCAGCTTTCTCGGCCTCAGCCTATTCACCTTCGCCGCCTTCTTTTACGCCCGCACCGGTAAGCTCCAATTCGTCCTGCCCACCACCGCAGAGGGCTTCTTCGGCCTGATCTACGTCGGTTACCCGCTCATGCTTCTGCCCATGTTCGCGGCAAAGGAGAACGGCAAGACCCTCCTCGTCTTCCTCATGCTCGTTGTCTGGACCGGCGACATCGCCGCCCTCTACATCGGCAAAGCATTCGGCAAACACAAGCTTGCCCCCGCGCTCAGCCCCAATAAGACCTGGGAAGGCGCCATCGCCTCCGTCGTCGGCAGCATGCTGATTGCAGGCATCCTCGTTGCTATCTGCGATGCCGTGGCGCGCCGGGGCACGACAGTCCTCCACATCAGCGAACCGCTTTGGCAGACGCTTCTGCTCGCCCTCCTCGTCAACATCGCCGCCCAAATCGGCGACCTGGTCGAGTCCGGCATCAAGCGCGGCGTCGGCGTGAAAGACTCCGGCACCCTGCTGCCCGGCCACGGCGGCGTCCTCGACCGCATCGACGCCCTTCTCGTCGCCGCCCCCGTCCTCTGGTACCTCTTGCTCCTCAAAGACTCCGCCGGCCTCGGCGGCTTCTAAAATACTCGATGTGAAGAACATCGCGATCCTCGGATCGACCGGCTCCATCGGCACCTCCACCCTCGACATCTGCCAGCGCTACCCGGACCGCTACCACGTCGTCGCCCTCGCCGCCGGCCGCAACGTCGCCGCCGCCCTTGAACAATGCCGCAAGTGGCGCCCCGCCGTCATCAGCATGGCCGACGAGCCCTCCGCCGATCAGCTCAAAACCGAACTACGCAACCACCAAATCACCGGCACCGAAGTCGTCCACGGCACCGCCGGCACCGTGGCCGTCGCCACCCATCCCGATGTCACCTTCGTCGTCAGCGCCATTGTCGGCGTCGCCGGCCTCCAGGCCACCTACGCCGCCGCCGCCCTCGGCCGCGAGATCGGCCTCGCCAACAAGGAGGCCATGGTCGCCGCCGGCGAACTCATCATCGCCAAAGCCCGCGAGACCGGCAGCACCATCCTCCCCATCGACTCCGAGCACAATGCCATCCACCAGTGCATGCGCGGCGGCACCCCGGCCGAGGTCAAGCAGATCTGGCTCACCGCATCCGGTGGTCCCTTCCGCAACACGCCGCTCGCCGACTTCGCCCGCATCACGCCGCAGCAAGCCCTCAAGCACCCCACCTGGGTCATGGGCCAGCGCATCACGGTCGACTCCGCCACCATGCTCAACAAGGGCCTTGAAATCATCGAAGCCTGCCGTCTCTTCGACCTCCCGCCTGACCGCGTCCGCGTCACCATCCACCCGCAGAGCACCATTCATTCCCTGGTCGAGTACGTCGACGGCTCCATCCTCGCCCAGCTCTCCGTCACGGACATGCGCCTGCCCATCCTCTACGCCATGGCCTACCCTGAGCGCGTTCCGTCCGACCTCACCTTCGATCTCGCCACACTCTCGCAGCTCGACTTCCAGCAGCCCGACCTCACCCGCTTCCCCTGCCTGGGCCTCGCGTATCAAGCCGCCCGCGTCGGCGGCACCCATTGCATCGCCCTCAACGCCGCCGACGAGATCGCGGTCGAAGCCTTCCTCAGCGGCGACCTCCCGTTCCTCGGCATCCCCGAAACCATTGAGCGCGTTCTCGCCGCCACCCCCGTCCGCACTCCGGCATCCATCGCCGAAGTCCTGACTGCCGACGAATCCGCCCGCCAACTCGCCCGCGAACTCGTCCGGCAACATACCCCCGTCGTGGCATAGCATCCTTGCCCCGATGTGCCATTGCAACGGTGCCCCACCTTCGCGAAGCTAAGGTGGCCGGAGCAGCACAGGACTCTCCCTTCGTAGTAGTCAGAATGTGTCATTTCGACCGGAGCAGGACGGCTGTATCGTCCTGCGTAGTGGAGAAACCCGCATGTGGAGGCGCCCCTGAAGCAAAGTGCCCCTTCTTCGCTCGCACGTTGCGCGAAGAAGGGGGTGGACAGACTTCCGAAGAACGCAAGGCGCAACTGAGCAGAAAAGGCCCAAACAGCGTCTAATATCCGCAGCACGTTCGCGGCAGCATGCCGCCCACTACCACGGCGTCACACTCGCGCCTGAGGCAAATTTGACCGGCTTTCTCATCTTTCTTGTCGTCCTCGGCTTCATGGTCCTCATTCACGAGGCCGGCCACTTCTTCGCCGCCAAATGGGCCGGCGTGCGCGTCGAGGCCTTCGCCATCGGCTTCGGCAAGCGCCTCTTCGGCGTCATCCACAAAGGCACCGACTACCGCGTCAACCTGCTGCCCCTCGGCGGCTACGTCAAAATGGCCGGCCAGGACGAAATGGCCGGCATCGAAAAGACCTCGGCACCGGCCATCTCCCAGGACAAACATCTGCTCGCGGCAGAACCCTACGGCGCTGCAACCGAGCGCGCCCTCGGCGGCGAACACGAGCGCGAGATCGAAGCCGAAACCGCCGCCATCTCCGTTCGCGAAGGCACCGGCGTCGAGTTCACCGCCGTCCCCCGCTGGAAGCGCATCATCATCGCCCTCGCCGGCCCCGTCGCTAACTTCATCCTCGCCTTCCTCGTCCTCTTCGCCGTCAACGCCTTTCATCACGAGGACGCGCTTTTTCTAAACGGCCCCGCCACCCTCGACTACGTGCCCGTGAACTCTGCCGCCGCGAAGGCCGGCCTGCAGTCTGGCGACACCATCACTTCCATTGGAGACCACGCCACGCCCAATTGGCAGAACCTGATGGAGCAGACCGGCGCCGCCCTGCGTAACACCGTCTCCATCGCTTTTCTGCACAACGGCACTGCCCACACCAGTCAGATTTACTTGGAACCGGTCGATGACGAGCGCGGCCTCACGGACAAGATCGGCATCATCCCGCAGCAGCAGCCCGGCCCCATCGTCGTTCATCGCGTCCAGCCCGGCACGCCCGCCGAACAGGCCGGTCTCAAAGCCGGCGACCACCTGAACTCCGTCGACGGCCACACCTTCCACTCCGTCGCTTCGCTGCTTAACTACCTGACCGACGGCAACGGCAAACTCGTCGTTCTGAACGTTCAGCGCGGCACGCAAATTCTCCAGCTCAACGCACATCCTGAAATCGGCGCCGTCGCCGAAAACCGCAAACAGTTCCGCCTCGGCTTCGAACCCGAACCTCCGCCCTTCACGGTCACGCGCATGCCCGTCGGCGCCGCCGCCGCGCAGTCCTGGCGCGACAACATCCACTTCTCCCTACTCATCGGCCAGATCCTGCACGGCCTCTTCACCCGCCAGGTCTCCATGAAGAACATGAGCGGCCCGGTCGGCATCGAGCAGCAGGTTGCCGAAGCATCCAAAAACGGCATCTGGGAGGTCGCCTCCCTCACCGCCGCCATCAGCCTCAACCTGGGCATCTTCAATCTCCTGCCCATCCCCATCCTCGACGGCGGCCTGATCCTCTTCCTCATCATCGAAAGCATCGCCCGCCGCGACGTAAAACCCGTCGTCAAGGAACGCGTCTACCAGGCTGCTTTCGTCTGCATCCTCGCATTCTTTTGCTTCGTCATGTGGAACGACATCAGCCGCATCATCACCACCCACCACAGCTGACTTCTCTCGAACCTTGCTGCCTCATGACAGTGTCATGAGCGCGACACTGTCATCCTGAGCGCAGCGAAGGACCTGCTTTTCCGATCCGGCAACACCGCATCAATTCCACGCCCAATCGGTCGCAAAGTCGCGTTCCCCGCTCGGCCCCATAACCCATCCCAAAGGCAAGCCACAGCGACCGCGACTCAGACTCCTCCAGCCCTGCCGATCTCCGGCGCACTCCGCGGCTGTTCCCTGCCCGAGCTCATCGACGGCGGTGCCGCCTCCGGTCCAGCACCCCATGCCGTATTCGGCTTCGGTCCCATCGTCAGCGCCAGCACCGCGCCGTCTTTGACGTCATTGAAGCTGAACCAGGTCTTCGTCCACGGCTTGCCATTTAGCGTTGCCGATTGAATAAACATGTTTTGCGGCGAGTTGTTCCGCGCAAGCACCTCAAGCCTCTTGCCGCTGCCCATCACCAGGCTGACTCTGTCGAACAGGGGCGAACCGAGAATGTACTCGTCGCTCGACGGGTCCACTGGATAGAAACCCATCGCGCTCAGCGCGTACCACGACGAAGTCGCGCCCTGGTCGTCCATGCCGGGGTACCCATACCCGGAAGAATCGCTGCCGTACATCTTCGCCAGGATCTCCCGAACCAGCTTCTGCGTCTTCCAGGGCTGTCCTCCCCAGTCGTAGTAGTAGGCAACCTGCTGGTCAGGCTGGTTACCCTGCACATATTGGCCGATCAAGCCCGTGCAATCGCGGCAAATGCCCTTTGGCGTGTAAGGCGTTGAGAAGAATTCATCAAGCTTCCGGTCGAACGCATCGCGCCCGCCCAGCAGGTTTATCAAGCCCTGCACATCGTGTGGTTCGAGCCACAGCGTCGACCAGCCCGACGCCTCCTTCATCATGAAGTTGTAGTACGGCTCCTGCGGGTCGAACGGAGCGATCCATTTCCCATCTTCAGTCCGCCCACGAACGAACCCGATCGACGAATCAAACACATTCCTGTAGTTTGCCGCGCGCTTCAAAAACAGCGCCTCATCTTCCTTTTTGCCAAGCCGGTGCGCGTATTCCGCCATGGCATGGTCGTCCCATGCATACTCCAGTGTGGTCGCGGCTCCCGCCTTTCCTCCGGCATACGGCGGACTCGGGTTTCCCTTCGGAATGAAATCCGAAATCCAGCCGTTCTTGTCATACTCGGCCAGGAACTGCCGCGGACCGGCGGGGTCGGTTGCGTTCTTGCGCAGATACTCGTACGCCGCGGCATAGTCGAACGGGATGCCGCGCTTCCACGACCCCAAAAACAGAAACACCGCATTGTCGCCGTGGAAGGAGGTGTTCATGAACCCCTTCTCGCGCGCCATGTCGAGCTCCGACGCCATGATGTCACGCACCCGCTCGGGCTCCATCATCTCCAGCAGCACAATCTGGTTGCGGCCTGTGTCCCAGAAAGGCACCGGGCCATAGCGATCGTGCGTCGCGGTCTGCACCTTGCCGTTCAGGTCCGTAAACGGCTCGCCCTTCGCGGCAATCAGCCGCGGACTGCTGAACGATTGAAACAGCGTGGAGTAAAACATCGCCCGCTGCTTCGCCGTGCCGCCCTCCACCTCGACACGGTTCAGCAGCGCTGCCCACGCATCCCGGGCCGCCCGGTGAACGCCTTCGAAATCCCAACCCGGTAACTCATCGCGCAGGCGCTGCTCGGCCTGAGCATAGCTCGTGCCATGCGCAATCTTTACCAGCACCTGCTCGCCGGCCGTCGTGCGAAAGGTCAGATAGCCTCCCGCATACGTGCCTGCTATCTGCTTTGCGCCTGGTTGAACGTCCTTGTCGCCAATGCCCCAGCCCGCGTCCTTGCCCGGAGACTTGCGGAAGACTCCGCAATCGCGAAACGGACGGGAAAACTCCGCAACAAAGTACGCCCCGTCGATCGCCCTGCTGTCCTGCGCGATGCCTCGCACGGTGTGGTCGTCCACAATCTCCATGCGGCCGCCATGCTCCCGAAAGTTCAGCAGCACGTTCGCCCGCTCGCTCGCCGGAAAGGTAAAGCGCATCAGGCTCGCCCACCGCGTCGCCGTCAGTTCCACCTTTGTCTGAAACGTGTCGAGGTACACCGAGTAATAGCCCGGCGATGCTTTCTCCCGCGCCTTGTCATAAAAGCTCTCGCGGTAAGCCGGCGGCATGGACCAGTCGCCTACCACGGGCGAAACGATCGGCTCGGCCGATCCGCCATAGGTCGAACCGCCCCCGCCCGTAAATCCCAGCATGGTCGGATTCGTGTAGTAGTACGGCGTAGGAACACCGTTCGGGAACGACAGCGCGATATTGTTGTTGACCGGCGCTGCCTCCACCGAGCTGTGCGGCACGCGGGCTCCCGGCGAGGTTTGTCCCGAGTAGACCGGCTCACCCGGCGGCGGCGCATTGCCGATCAGGTCCTGCCTGTCCAGCGGCGCCGTGCCGACAAGTGGATTGGCCACGTCCACGGGCGCACCTCGCCCCGATTGCCCAACCGCCGCCCCAACCGTCCCCAGAGCAAGGCTCAGACCGGTCAACGCACCGGCACACCAAAGCAGTCGCTGTCCTGCATCACGCTTCAAGGCATTTCCTCCAGCCTCTGCAATACCACTTCGCAGTTCTATCAGGAAGCGAATTACCAGTACCATCTCCATGAGCCCCGTTGGGCAAATTAATACAACCTGGAAGGTGCAATGCAGTCCAAAATGAGCCGCAACGGCGCAACAGGCAACCTCACCCGGCGCGCACTGCTGAAGGGCGGCGCAATCGCCGCCACAGCACTCGCATGCAACCGCGCAGGCTTCGCCTACGCCGGCCAACCTTCCATCCCGCAGGTCCGCCTCAACAACGGCATCAGCATGCCGATGCTCGGCTTCGGCACCTACAGTCTGCGCGGCGATCTGTGCACCGAGAGCGTCGCCGATGCCATCTCCGCCGGCTACCGCCTCCTCGACACCGCCAAGGTCTACCAGAACGAAGAAGCGGTCGGCGCCGGCATACGCAAGAGCGGCATCGATCGTAAGTCCCTCTTCGTCACCTCTAAAATCTGGGTGGAAGACTCCGGCTACGAAAACGCGAAGAAAGCCTTCCAGGTCACCCTCGACAAGCTGGAGCTTGAGTACCTTGACCTCTACCTTATCCACCGCCCGCGCGGCGACGTGAACGGCTCCTGGCGCGCCATGGAAGAGCTCAACGCCGCCGGCAAGATCCGCGCCATCGGCCTCAGCAACTTCGACCCCGCGCAGTACAGCAGCCTAATGGCCGCCGCAAAGACCAGGCCTGCCGTCAACCAGGTGGAAACCCACCCGATTCTCCAGGAAAAAGCGGAACTCGCATCCCTGGAACCGGCGACGGTGCGCATGGAAGCCTGGGCACCCTTCGGCGAAGGCCGCAGCGGCCTGTTCACGAACCCCACCCTCGAAGCGATCGGCAAAAAGCACAACAAAACCGTCGCCCAGACCATGCTCCGCTGGCACTTTCAGCGCGGCGTCATCGCCATCCCACGCTCGTCCAACCCGGCCCACCGCCGCGAAAACCTCGCCATCTTCGATTTCCAGCTCACCCCCGAAGATATGCGCACTATCGCCGCCCTCGACGAAAACCGCTCCCTTTTCCCGGAGTGGACGTAGCGAGAGCGGTCCGATCAGAAGTTCCGCGCGTAGGTATCCCGCGGCAACCCCGCCCGCCGCGCACGGTTCCGCAACGCCATCGCACTCACCGAGTCCAACGGCCCACCCAGCGCTACGAAATAGGGCGCCCGTCCTGTCGGCGAGTACACCTGCGGCTCCATGCCCGTGTACTTCTCCTTCAACTTCACCGCCTTCGTCTGCGCCTGGTTCTGGTAGCGATAGGTGTACGCGATCACGTGCCAGCCCGCCTGCGCTCCCGACGTAAACAGCGAAGTCTTTGCCGCCTGCGAACGCGCCCCACCAGCTGTTGTCGCCTGCTGTGGTGCGTGCGTTGGCACCTGCGGACCCGCCGTACTAGCCGGTTCCGCGCCAGCTTTCGCCGTAGCCACAGCGACTCCCTGACCCTGACCCGCCGACGCCGACGCATCGTGCGCTCCACCCGTCGTGTTCCACAGAACAAACCCCAGCACCGCCGCCCCCACTCCGGAGGCCACCCAGGCCTTGCGCCGCACAAGCCCGTTCCGCACCATCTCCAGACTTTGCAGCAGGCCTCCTCGGGACGCCATGCCCGTGTTGTGCCGCAGCCGGTTTCGCACCCGGTCCAGTCGCAGATTCAGTGATCCGTAAGCCGGTCCGTCCCCCTCCGGTCGCGATCCGGTCCGCCCGCTCCTGGGTGACGCAAAGCGAACACCATCTGCTTCCGCATCCACCGCCGATGCAGCACCCACCGTACCCGCAGACCGTGGTTCGCGCTCCGCCAGCAGCGCTGATACCGCAGCGGGCGAGTTCGCCCCCGCCATGCTGGCCCTTGGGGGCGTCGACACAACCCGTCTTCCCGCACTCACACCGGCAGCCCTCACCGCCGGCTCCGCAACACGCGCGGCTTCCGTCGCACGCACCGCCGCCGCGACCGGCACCACCGGCGTCATCACCGCTGCCGCAGGCACCGGCTCCCTCATCTCCACAGGCCGCGCCGGCTTCAATCCCTCCACCTCGGCAACGATGCCCGCTGCGTCCACCGATCCATTCAGCGCACGCCGCACAATCCGGTCAAACGGACTCGGCAGTTGCATCGCCGTGGTCTCCTCCCACTGCGGCGTCAAGCAGCGGCGCAGCAACAGGCCCAGGTCGTGAACGTCGCGCTGCCGCAGCGCCTCGCGTGCCTCTGGGGTGTCCGCCTCAAAATCGCCCGTACACTCGCGCGCGCAGTCGCTCCGCAGCTTCACCGCCTCGGCCATCGCAAATACGTTAATCGCGTCCACATGTCCGTGGATCAGGCCCGCGGCATGCAACGCTGCCAGCGCGCCGGCGATCGCTTCGGTCACCTCGGCAGCCTCCTCGACCGACAGAACACGTTCCCGAAGCACGTCAGACAAGCTGGCATCCGTTGGCTCCAGCAGGCAAAACGCCAGCGCGACACCATCAAACGTCGTCTGTCCCGAGGCCCGGATCGCCTGCAGCCCAGGGTGGGACACCGCGGCTGCCTTGCGCCACCTCTCGATCAGTTCGCCTTCGTCAAAGTGCGATTCCGTCAGGCGCAGCAGTGCCGGTTGCCCTTCCGCAGTGGTAATGAAAAAGGCACTCCGGCCTTCTGAGCGGCTGAGCCGGCCAAGCGAGTAGCCCGCCAGCGTGTTGCCTTCGTATTCGGTCCAAAGGTGCATAGGTGTCGATCCTGGGGTGAAGTAGGTGATAGGAACTGCACGTTGGCGACCAAAGCCAAACCGCAGCACGCAGCGCGCTTTCCCGTTGAAGCGCTACGTCAACCGCCTGCACGCATGGCAAATCCTGCCCGGACCTATCAACCGGGCAGGAAGATAAGCGGCATCTCCTGCGTTACCCCTCGGCGCACGTTTGCAATGCAACGCATCCCGTCGCGGGCATCGGCAGTGCGCCGCGCCAGCCCGGCGCGCTCAAGCTCCCAGCGTCCGCACCGGCGTCTCATTCCACTGCCCCAGCGCCTTCAACTCATCCGCTACCACACCGGCAATCCGCCGTGCCTCCTGCAACTCACCCTTCGCCAGACTGATCGCCCCCACACGCGGATGCCCGCCCCCGCCGAACCGCTCGCAGATCTTCGAGATGTCCGCCAGCCGCTCCTTTGGCACCGTGGTCCACGGCGAGGTCCCAACCGAAATCTTTACTCGAAAGCTCGACTGCGACAGCCCCACCGCATACACCGCCTCCGGCAGCAGGTAGTACGGGATGAACTTCGAATATCCCTCCGTCGGCTGGTCCGTAATGTCGAACGTAATCACGCCCTGTTCGGCGTTCACACGCGACCGCAGCAGCGTTATGTCCGCATGCTGTTTCGCAAGCCGCGGCTCCAGCGACTCCTGCACAAACACTTCCTGCAGCGTGTCCACCAGCGGCTGCGCGGTAAGCAACGGAATCAGCCGCGGGATGAACGCCGGATCGTTCGTCGACTCGATCGCCGTCGCCAGTTTCATCGCAGGCGCGGCCAGGCCCACCGCCGCCTCCGCCGACTCAAACCGCGCTCCATCGATCACGTCCGCCCAGTGCAGCAGGTCTTCGAGTCCGGCCGTCGAAAACCCAAACCGCTCACGCGCCACGTCCGCGATCAGCCGCGTGCACGACACATACGCCGGATCGAAAAACTTCCGCGTCGCCTCACCTGCCCGCTTCTGCTCCGCCTCAAACTGCTTCCGCAGCTCCTCCGTCATGAACGCGCTCACGTGATGGTCGAACCACCATGTCACCTTCGGCGACGCGGAGTACTTGAAGTCCACAATCGCGTTCTCGTCTCCGGTGAAATCCGCTTCGTCCAACCCACCACCTGCCTGGTGCTGCAGCCCGCAGTAGTCGTACTCGCTTGCCGTGCCGATGCACTCGCGATGGAACCGCGTAAACAATGACGCCGAGCAAGCTCCATCGAAACAATTGTTGTGAAACAGCACCCGCAGCTTCATGCATTCTCCGTTTGCCCGCTCAGCAACATCAACCGGGACTGGTTCAGGTCCAGCTCTCGCTCCAACGTTCGATGCAACTGGTCGCCAATGCGGCCTTCATCGCGCAGGTGTAGCAGCGCCTCGCGCTCCACCGTCGTTGTGTCCTGCAGGATCCGTAACAGCGGGTTCACGTTTGCGCCTGCAATATCAACCGGGCCGCAATCCTGAACCATCTCCAACCGGTGCTCATACGTGTGCAGCAGGTCTTCATAGGTGTGGTCGTTCTCCCGGTCGCGCGCGCGCTCCTGCTCCAGGTGATCCACCGCCGCTCGCAGAATGATCCGCCGCGCCTCGCCTTCCTCGCACGACGCGGTATCATCTTCCCGCAACCGCAACTTCCGCACCAGCCACGGTAGCGAAATCCCCTGCAGCACCAGCGTGAACAGAATCACCGCGTAGGTCAGAAAGATAATCAGGTTCCGCTGTGGAAACGGCTCTCCGTTCTCTCGCGTGTACGGCAGCGAGTTCGCCGCAGCCAGCGCCACAACGCCGCGCATGCCCGTCCAGCCCACCACAAAAATGCCGCGCGGACTCGCGGGACTCGTCTGGTGCTGCAAAACGCGCCGCAGCCGGTTTGAGACCATCGCTCCCGGGTAGACCCACAGCATGCGCAACGCAATTAGCACCAGGCTAAAGACCGTTCCGTAGGCCAGCAGCTGCAAGTGGCTGTACCGGCCCAGCCCCTGCATCACCGCCGGCAACTGCAGTCCCAGCAGAATAAACACCAGCCCGTTCAGCAGAAATTCCAGCGCCTCCCACACCGAATACGCCTGCAGCCGCGTGTTCGCTGAAAAAAAACGCGCCGACTGCCGGCTCATCAGCAGGCCGGCCGCCACCACCGCGATCACGCCCGACGCATGAATCGACTCACCAGCCAAGTAGCACGTGTACGGCGTAATGATGGTGATCGCAATCTCCACCGGACCGTCGTCCACCCATCGCTCCATCCAGATCACAGCCGCGCCAATCGCCAGTCCCACACCCAGGCCGCCCAACAGGAGCCACAGCAGCCGCAGCAATCCCTCGTGTACGGTCGGCGCCATGCCTTCCGTCAGCATCGCCACGCCGAACTCCAGCGCCAAGAGACCCGTCGCATCATTCAGGAGGCTTTCGCCTTCCAGAATGTCCACGATTCGCTGCGGCATGCCAACCTTCCGCGCCACGGAGCTCGCCGCTACCGCGTCCGTCGTACTGACCACCGCCCCCAGCAAAAAGCCCATCCGCCAATCGAACGACGGCAGAAAGTAGTGCGCCGTAAACGCCACGCCGAACGCCGTAAAGAACACAAGCCCGAACGCCAGCAGAGCGATCGCCACAATGTTGAACTTGAACTCGCGCCACGACGTCGTCCACGCCGCACTGAACAAGAGCGGCGGCAGAAACACCAGGAACACAATGTCCGGCGGCAACGGAACGCGCGGCAGGTGTGGCACCAGCGACCCAAGCAGTCCCACCAGTACCAGCACGATCGGGTACGACATGGAAAACCGGCGCGCCACACCGCTGATCGCAGCCACCGCGATCAGCAAACTCAACAGCACCAGCTCCAGCGTGTGAATCGGGGTCATGCTGCCAAACATGCCTTCAGGTTAGCGCCAGCCCCGCTGTCCGAAGCTGCAAATCACGGTTTTCGCGCCGAAAAGCTCGCGTATGCTGAAGCTTGCCATGGCCCGCCAGCAGCCACAAGCAGCAGAATCGGGTCGACGCTCGCAGCGGCTTATGCACCACTCACAGCTCTTCTATCGCGACAGCGTTCTGCGCCCGGGCTGGGGCGTCCTCCTGTTTCTGCTCGTCTTGATCGCAGCCATCGCAACGCAAACGCTCATCCTGGTCCGGTTCGCCCACCTCCGCGATACCCCGCATACCCTACTCACACCCCGCGACTGCCTTGCCAACGGCATCATGGCAATCGCCGTTACCGTCGCAACGTGGGTGCTCAGCACGCAGGTGGAGCGCCGCTTCGCGGATTACGGCTTCCGCGCCCCGCATCCCCTGCGCAACCTACTGGGCGGAGCTCTCGCCGGCCTCGCCCTGCTCTCGGCGCTGGTACTGCTGCTGCACCAGCTTGGCCTGCTCGTCTTTCGCGGTCAGGTCCTCTTTGGCGCGGCCCTCCAGTGGAGGCTCGCCCTGGAGTGGATCGGCTTCTACGCCCTGGCCGCCTTTGTGGAAGAAAGCCTGGCGCACGGGTACCTGCAGCACACGCTGACCCGCGGCTTTGCCTGGCTGCTGCGGCACTACTTCGCCGCCACCTCCGGCGTCCGGGGCGGTTTCTGGATCGCCGCCGCTCTGCTGTCCACGGTCTTCGCCCTTCTGCACCAGATCAACGGCGGCGAAACACCCCTCGGCCTGCTCAATGCCGCGCTCTTTGCGCTGCTCATGGCTTTCAGCCTGTGGCGCACCGGCTCTCTCTGGTGGGCATTCGGCTACCACGCCGCCTGGGACTGGGCGCAGAGCTTCCTATGGGGCGTACCCAACAGCGGCACCCTGACCCGCGACCATCTCTTCCTCACGGAGCCGACCGGCTCCGCCCTGCGGAGCGGCGGCAGCGCCGGCCCCGAGGGCAGCCTCTACACGCTTGGCGCACTGCTCGCCGGCTTCGGCATCCTCATGCTGCTCCACCCCCGCCGCGTCTACCCCGACCTTTGGGACGAAGCCGCTCGCGACAGCGACGAAACCGGCAAACTGCTCCCCGACTCCGATCGCACCACCGCCCGCAGCTGACGCCATCGTGACCGAACAACCTCCTCGAATCACCCTGAACACTATCATTTCGACCGGAGCGCCCACAGCTTTATCGTGGGTGCGCAGTGGACTCGGTGCTTGCACCGAAACCCGCATTTGGAGCGCCACGACTCCCGTGCCTCATTTTCGCGCTTTTTGCGCGAAGGGTGGCTCGACGAACTCTCCTCTCCGTACACCTTCTCCCCCAAAAGCCTCCAAACTGAAATCCGCACCAACGGAGCGTCTTTGCCGCCACCGCAGACGCCTCTATCCTCAAACCAGCAATGCCGATCGCACCCCCCGCCAATCAGCCCCCGCTCACACCTACGGCCTATCGCCGCCGACGCCGCAATCGCCGCATCGCCATAGCCGCCCTCGCGCTGATCTTTCTGCTCCTCGGCACCGCCGTCGCCGCACGGCTTTGGCTCCGCCACGCGATCCGCGCCGGCGCACCAGAGATCGATGGCAGCCTTCACGTTGCCGGCCTGTCCGCGCCGGTCACCGTCCGCCGCGACGCCTACGGCATTCCCCACATCCAGGCCGCCACCGAGGACGACCTGCTCCTCGCGCAGGGCTACATCACCGCGCAGGATCGTCTCTGGCAAATGGACATGCTCCGCCGCCACGCCGCCGGCGAGCTCGCGGAAGTCCTCGGTTCCTCCATGCTCGAGCACGACCGCACCCAGCGCTTTCTACAGCTCCGCGCCGTCGCCGACAACGGCGTCAACACCCTGGACCCCTCCGAACTCCACGCCCTCCAGCAGTACGCGAAAGGCGTCAACGCCGCCATCGCCGCAGCCGACCCTCTGCCCGCCGAGTTCCGCCTGCTCGGCTACACGCCCCGTCCCTGGACGCCCCGCGACTCCCTCCTCGTCGGCTTCGCCATGGCCGAGGACCTCAGCACCAGCTACCCCAACAAGCTCAACCGTGAAGCCGTCTCCGCCCGCCTATCGCCGCAGATGGCCGCCGACCTTTACCCCGTCACCACCTTCCGCGACCACCCTCCGGCCGAAGGCCACAAAGACCTCTCCACACCGCGCGAGATGATCGAAATCCCGCTTGACGACTCGCAGGTGAAGCTCCACACACCCGAACACCTGCTGGATCTCCAGCAAGCCAACACCATCCTCGCCCAAAGCGTCTCCGCCCTGCGGTGCGACGGCTGCGCCGCCGGATCCAACAACTGGGTCGTTAGCGGCGCGCACTCGTACAGCGGCAAGCCCATGCTCGCCAATGACATGCACCTTGGCATCACCGTGCCCGGCATCTGGTACACGGCCGCTCTGGACGCGCCCGGCATCAGCGCCGCCGGCGTCACCCTGCCCGGCGTGCCGTACATCATCGTCGGCCACAACGGGCACGTCGCCTGGGGTTTCACCAACTCGACCGCAGACGCGCAGGACCTCTACGTCGAGCAGCGCAGCGGCAACTCCTACCGCGCCGCCGACGGTACGACCCAACCCGTCGAACACCGCACCGAGATCATCCAGGTGAAGCACGGCCTCAGCACCACGCTCGACGTCGCCTTCACCCGTCACGGCACCGTTCTCACGCCCATCCTGACCCCGCTCTTCCCGCACGAAACCCGCACCCTTGCGCTTCGCTGGACGCTCTACGATCCCAACTTCGCCAGCATGCCCTTCGGCCGCGCCAACCACGCCGCAACCGGCGCCGAGCTCGAAGCCGCCTTCCGCAACTTCGGCGGGCCCTCGCAAAACCTGGTCTGGGGCGACGACGCGGGCCACATCGGCTATCACCTCATCGGCTTCGTCCCACTCCGAAATGCTCCCATTACGAATGGCGCTTCAGCCGCGACCGTATCACCGCTGATACCGGGAACCAGCGACGACACACCGGGTGCCCCACGTCCGGACTCTCGGACGTGGGTTCCACAGCCTGGCAGCGACGGCTCACAACCCGTCAGCCTCAACGGCAACCCGCTTCCTATACCTTCCGCACCCAACACCTCCGCGCAAGCCGCCACACCGCAGCCCACGACGCCCTCACCCCTCGCTTTCGTTCCCATCCCCGGCCAGCACGCGCTCGCGCCCATCCCCGTCCCCGCCGGCCAGTACGAGTGGGCGCAGAGGATCCCCTACGACCAGCTCCCGCGCGTCACCGATCCACCCTCCGGCGTCCTCGCCACCGCCAACGCCCGCATCACGGCCGACAGCTATCCCTACCCCATCTCGCTCGACTGGGAGTCTCCCTACCGCAATGAGCGCATCTGGCGCGCCCTGGGCGACCGCAACAGGCTCACCCCGGCTGACATGACCGTTCTGCAGAACGATGTCTTCTCCGCCCTTGACCAGACCCTCGGCCAGCGCGTCGCCTATGCCGTCGATCACGCGAAATCCCCGTCCAAACGCGCCCGCGAAGCCGCCAACCTCCTCCGCTCCTGGGACGGCCGCGTCACCCTGCAGGCCCCACAGCCCAACATCACGCAGGCCGTACGCAACGCCCTGCTCGGCATGGTGCTCCAGCCCCGTCTCGGCAAGGAAGCCCTCGCTCTCTACACTCCGCACGCCCGCGGCTACGCTCTCGAAATGCTTGTCGAGCACGCAGAGCCCCGCTGGCTGCCCGCCGGCTACTCCGACTGGAACACGCTGCTGACCGCCGCCCTGGAACAGGGCCTGAAGGACAGCAATGCCCCCGGCAAGCTCGCCAGCTGGCACTGGTCCGCGACCAACGGCATCACCCTCGCCCACCCCGTCTTCGGCAAGACCTGGTACCTTCGCTGGCTTTCCGGCGAACACAACGCTCACGCCGCCCTTCCAGGCAACGCCTACACCGTCCGCGCTGCCTACGGCGTTCACGGCGCCAGCGAACGTTTCGTCGTCGACCTCTCCGAGCCGCAGGAAAGCACCATGACCCTGCCCATGGGCGAATCCGGCAACATGAGCTCCACCCACTTCGCCGACCAGTTCCCCGCCTGGTCCGCAGGCCGCGCCCTGCCCATGACCCAACCCTCCTCCACCCACCAACTCACGCTGGCACCTTAAGCAACAAGTACGCCGGATGAATCGCGGCTCCGTGCCCCACCTTCGCGTTGACCCGTGCCCCACCTTCGCGTTGACCCGTGCCCCACCTTCGCCTGGTTGACCCGTGCCCCACCTTCGCCTGGTTGACCCGTGCCCCACCTTCGCCTCGTTGACCTGTGCCCCACCTTCGCCGCGCTCTTTGCGGCTAAGGTGGGCTACCCGCCACGAACCTCAGGGCGAACCGCGCCATCCTGAGCTCAATCGAAAAATCTGCTTCCTTTCACCCCCAAGACAGATCTGTCATTTCGACCGGAGCGCCCACGGCTTCATCGTGGGCGCGTAGCTGAGAAACCCGCATTTCGGAGCAACGTGAACGCCGACTCATGTCATCCTGACCACACCCGATGACCCGGCCCACTCCGCACCAACTCACCCCCTACGCCGTCATCCTCACCGCGGCCCTGCTCGCCACGCTGCCGCTGCTCCTCTACGGCCCCAGCTGCGGCCACGACCTCCCCTTCCACATGCTCAACTGGATGGACGCCGCCCACCAGTGGCGCACCGGCACCCTCCGCCCCTGGTGGTGCGCCCCCGCCGCCTGGAACGCCGGCGAGCCGCGCTTCCTCTTCTATCCGCCTGTCTCGTGGGTCTTCGGTGCCCTGCTCACCCTCATCCTGGGCGCCACCCACGCCCCCGTCGCCTACACCTTCCTCGCGCTCACCGCCTCTGGCATCACCATGCGCCGCTTCCTCGCGAGCTACGTCACCCCACCGCTTGCCCTGCTCGGCGCCTGCTTCTACCTCGCTCATCCCTATCTGCTCTTCACCGCCACCGAGCGCACCGCCTACGCCGAACTCCTCGCCGCCGCCTGGCTCCCCTGGCTCCTCCACGAAGCTCTCCGCGAGCGCATCAACCCGTCACGTCTCGCCATCCCCGTCGCCCTCCTCTGGCTCACCAACACCCCCTCCGCCGTCCTCGGCACCTACACCCTCGCTGTCCTCCTCGCCATCCGCACCATCCTGGCGATCCGCAGCGCACAACCCGTCCTCAAACCCCTCCTCCTGCCCGCCACCCTCGGCTATCTCTGGGGCATCGCCCTCTCCGCCCTCTATCTCCTCCCCGCCCTGGTCCAGCACAATGCCGTCGAGGTCGGACAAGCCTTCACCTCCGGCATGCGCCCCGAAGACAGCACCCTGTTCACCCACACCGGCGAGCCGCTCCACGACCACGTCGTGCACCAGGCCTCCGTCCTGGCCGTCATCCTCCTCGGCACCGCCGTCATTGCCGCGCTCATCCGCCTCGCCGGGCACCGCCGCGCCCACCGGCTGCACAAGATGCGCGACCTGATCCTTCACCGCACTCACAACCCACAACTCGCAACTCTCACCCCAACCTTTCTCACCCTCACCGCCCTCACCGCCTTCCTGCTCACGCCCGCCAGCCTGTTCCTTTGGCACCATCTGCCCGAGCTCCAATTCCTCCAGTTCCCCTGGCGCACCCTCATGCTGCAAGGCATCGTCACCGTCACACTCATCGTCCTCGCCGTCCGCACACCACTGCGCACCCGCTGGGCCGTCCCCATCGCTCTGCTCGCCGTTGCCGCGCTCAGCTTTACCGCCCACCACAGCTACGCCCAGTTCTGCGACGACGAAGACGCACCCTCCAGTCTCCTGGCCCAATACAACCGCGGCGCCGGCTTCGAGCCCTACGACGAGTACACCCCCAAGGACGCCAACAACGACCTCCTGCACCCCAACGAACCACCCGCCTGGACCGCCACCGGCCTGAACGATCCGCCACCGTCATCCGCAGCCGGCATCGTTTTTTCACCCACTGAGCCGATCTCACCCGCCAACCGGCCCCACATCCAAATCGACACCACGACCGTGCCCAACTCCCCACTCATCTGGGTCCAACCCACCCCCACCGACCACTTCCTCATTCTTCGCCAACACCGCTTTCCGAACCGCCCATTCCTGCTTGACAACCGTGAACTCACCGACCAGTATTTTCGCGACGACGGACTTATCGCCGTTCCCCTTCCGAACACCGGCCGACACATGGTCTACATCGTCTACGAACAAGGCCCCGACGTTTACGCCGGCCTTCTCATCTCCGGCATCGCCGCCCTTGCACTCGCCGTCGCACTCCGCAACCACCGCTACCGTACTCGTTACGCCCCAGAACAACTCCGCTGACTCGCTGACTCGCTGACCTGCTCGCTTACACTACTCACGGACATGCCTCTCTCTGTGAAAGACCTGCTCGCCGAAGGCGTCGCCCGTACCGACGACGCCCTCGAACGCCTCCTGCCCGGCACCGACGTCCTGCCCCACTCCATTCACCGCGCCATGCGTCACTCCGTCTTCGCCGGCGGCAAACGCCTTCGCCCGCTGCTCGCCATGCAAACCGCGGAGATGATCGCCGGCACCCTGCCGCCCGCCGCACCCGGCCTCGGCGCCGCGATCGAGATGCTGCACACCTACTCCCTCATCCACGACGACCTGCCCGCGCTCGACAACGACGACCTGCGCCGCGGCAAACCTACCTGCCACGTCGTCTTCGGCGAAGCCACCGCCATCCTTGCCGGCGACGCCCTACAGACCCTCGCCTACCAGACCCTCGCGCAGCTCCATGCGCCCGCCGAAGCCGCTATCCAAATTGTTCGCGAGATCGCAATCGCCACCGGCACCGGCGTCGGCCGTCCCATCAGCTCCGGCACAGGCGACCCGCTCGCGCCCATCGATGCAGGCGCCCTGGCTCCCGGCATGATCGGCGGCCAGGTCGTCGACATCGAAAGTGAACACCAGCGCCCCACCCCCGAGCTCGTCGAAGCCATCCACCGTGCCAAAACCGGCGCCCTCATCACCGTCTCCATCGTCACGGGAGGCATCCTCGCCGGCGCCACCGCCGTAGAGGTCGCGCATCTCCGGGCCTTCGGCGAACGAGCCGGCCTTGCCTTCCAGATCGTCGATGACATCCTCGACGTCACCCAGTCCTCCGAAGCCCTCGGCAAGACCGCCGGGAAAGACACCGCCACCGAAAAAGCCACTTGGCCCGCGGTCTTCGGCCTCGAAGCCTCCCGCGAACAAGCCGCCGCCCTCATCCGCGACGCCTTCACCGAACTCGACACCTTCGGCCCCCGCGCCGGCAACTTGAAAGCCATCGCCAACTACCTCACCGAACGCACTCACTAACTCGCAGCAAGCAGCACCGCAACGGTCGCGCACCATCTCTACTACGGCTGAGCGCAAAGGTTGCGAATCTAACTTGGCTCCCAAGCCGACTCACCAGAAGAGACAGGAAATCCTACACGCCTAACTCGGACGGAAGCTCCTCAGGACGCTTGCCTAACTTAGACCAGGCAGCATCCAGGCGTTGCCCACGCATATAGCCGCACTTGCTGCGACAGGGCTCAGGCAAGTTAGGCCAGCAACAGGCACGGCGGCTTTTTCCAACCAGGCAGCGTTCTCTCCGGCGCGTACACTGTCCTCATCGCAACGGCAGACACCATTCCGGAGATCCCCGCGCACATGCACCCTCGCCCGCCGCAGCCACGCTCCTCCCGCATCATGCGTTCCGCCGTCCTCTTTCTCTGCTTCGGATTCTTTGCCCACTTCGCCGTTGCGCAAAGTGCCCCGGCCTCAGCCGTTCCTCAGCATGGGGCCGCCCTCGACCTGCTCGCCGGTTCCACGCTCAACCGCTTCGACACCTTTATCCGCGGCAGAGGTCTCAACACCGACCCAGCACACGTCTTCACCGTCGCCGACGGCATCCTTCACGTCTCGGGCCAGGAGATGGGCTATGTCATCACCAAACAGCCCTATACCCGCTTCTATCTGCGTGCCGAGTTCAAGTGGGGCACCGGCACCTTTGGCGAGCGCGCCGGTCAGGCCCGCGACAGTGGCATCCTCTACTGCGTGCAGGGTGAGCCGAAGGTTTGGCCACGCTCTGTCGAGTTCCAGATCAAGGAAGGCGAAACCGGCGACTTCTGGCTTACCGACGGCGCTGCCATCACCGGCGCCGACGGCAAACGCGTCACCGGCCCTCCAGGTTCGGCGCTCAACATCGGCCACATTGACAAGGGACCGCAGCAGAACGTCGTCGGCTTCTGCAACACCACCGGCGAGTTTGAGAAACCCCACGGCGAGTGGAACCTGCTCGAACTCGTTGAAGACGGCAACGTCGTTCACCAATACGTCAACGGCCACCTCGCCAACGTCGGCACCGATCCCTTTCCCACCGAAGGCAAAATCTTGTTTCAATCCGAAGGCGCTGAGATTTACTACCGCAACCTGCAAGTAGCTCCGCTGCGATAGCGGGAGCGCCGTCTCGTTCGCGACTCTCACAACCGCTGCTACTCCTGCACCGGTCGGACATTTCGTATCGTCATCGGTTTCACATGCGTGCCGCAGGTAGACATATCTCTAAAGAGACACGCGCACTGGCAACTTACCAACAGCGACCTGTACCGATGTAAGTCTCGCCACCAGAAACGCAGTCACAGCAGGCAGGCGCCAACGCTCCTCTTGAAAGACCTGTCGCCTGTGTAGAGACCTGATCAGGACAGCAACATGCTTACGGAATCCGACATTCTCGAAGCCCTCCGCGTCTGCTACGACCCGGAACTCCAGATCAACATCGTCGATCTTGGCCGCGTCGACCGCATCCACATCGAGGCCGATAGCGAAGCACCCGGCCCAACCCCGCGCGCGCACGTCATCATCGACCTTTTCCCCAGCCACGAAGAGCAGGACAGCATGCTCGCCGCCCTCATCACCAATCGACTGCTCGGCATCTTCGCAATCTCGCGAGCACACGTGACTTTCGCCGACGAACCCTGGACCCCCGACCGCATGAACAGCTCCGCCCGCGCCCAACGCAGCAAGCAGCAAGGTCTCATCCAGCTCGGCGACTAATTGCGCGTGGAGCCACTACGCCGCAGCAGCACCGGCGAAAACGTCACCAGAAACGCCATGGCCTCCAGCGCGGCAAGCGCAAACCCCGTCCGATGTACCGCGCTCAACGTCCACGTTAACAACACCCAGAACGCCATATTCGCGCTCGCCGCCACATACACCCAGTCCGAAAACTTGTGCTGGTCGCGAACGAAATCCATGTCGGGCAACGTGGGATACACCGTCGCCGGCCCAATCTGGAGCCGCAGCAGCACGACCGGCAACAGGTTCAACAGCAGCACCAGCGCAACCCAGGCCGCCGCCAGCAACGGATAGCGCGGCTCCACAAACCAGGTCGCCAGCACCGTGATCAACACGTTCATCGTCGCACCCGCGTTCACCGCCGCCGGAAAGTGGAGCATGTCCCCAAGCCGGTCCATCTCATTCAGCCGCTTCTCTACAGCACGCACGCGTTCTCCCTCCCGAACCTGCGATTTATCTGTCATTTCGACCGGAGCAGGACAGTTCTATCGTCCTGCGCAGCGGAGAAACCTGCATTTTGTCCGAACCCAGACGACCTTCATGGATCGTACCCTTCACAAGTATTGTCATTTCGACCGAAGCACACAGCTTTATCGTGGGTGCGCAGTGGAGAAACCCGCATTCTGCTCGAAGCGGTACCATTGTCCCGGTCGAAACGAACTGAATTAGAACCGCACCCTTAATCCAGATCAAACTCCCGCAGCGGCCGTCCCGTATCCGGCGACTCCTTCGCCTTCCGGAACGCTTCCTCAAACTTCTTGCTCAGAATGTCATCCCGGTTCTTCTGCGCCTCCACCGACTGCGCAAACAATGAGTCCCGCCGCGCCTCCTGCTCGCGCAAACCCTGCGCCGCCGCCGAAAGGTCCTCAAACGTCTTCTTGCGCGGCGCCGGCGTATGGCTGATCACCGTTTGCGTCACCGGGTCCACGCGCAACACCGCGCCACAATCCGGGCACATCACCTCAAATCCAATCGCCTTCGCCGCCGCACTTTTCTTCGCCATGCGCGCCATTCTAGTCTGTCCGCTGTTCTGCCCGAACCGGACCTGTTCTAACCGAACCGGCCGCAGTCCCCACAAAACACGCTGTACGCGCCATACGCGTAAAAACACCGCAACAAGTGCCATCCTGTCTCCTCTGTCCGAAGCCACCGGCTTTCTCTGTTGCACCCTCGCCGATTGGGCGTACTTTGGTCTTGCTTCAAGTCGATCCAGTCCGACGATTATGAAGTCCCCCGAACAACCGAACCTTCAGTCCCTTCTCAGTTGTGCCGGTGTACGGAGTCCTGCATCTCGAAAGGTGAAGCACGCCATGCTGAATACCAGCGAAACCTCCACACTGTCCGCGCATTCCAGAGCGGTCAAAGCCCTTACGAAGCACCCAACCCTGCATCCCCGTGTCGCCACCAGCCGTGCCATGACCACCATGATGCGTCATGGCGGCCTTTATTCCCTGCTGGACACGCAGATGATGACCGCGCGGCTTACGGCGGTGGCAGAAACCCTGCCGCAAATGTTGCAGCCGCACTCCACCGTCAGTTCTTTTGTCGCCTCCGTCAGCGCCTCGGCGCAAAGCTTCTTCCAGCACCTGGTGCAGAAGCCCTACACCATCCACTCCAATCTCATGTCCCACATCGCCTTCCCGCACGAAGGCGTCGCCTACACCAAAAAATCCGAGGAAACCAACCCGGCCGAGGCCGCAAAGCTCGAAAGTCCGGAACTGCCCGCCGCCACCACCTTCATCGGCCAGTTCATCGATCACGACCTGACCATGAACGCGGTCGACCTCTTCATTAGCCAGGACGGCAATGTACAGAACACCGCCTCGCCGCTGATCGACCTGGACAGCGTCTACGGTCCTCGAAGTTTGCTGAACACCGCCGGCAGCGACCTGTACGAAGCCGACGGCAGAACCCTGCGCTTGCAGACGGTCAAGACCGGCGACGGCAACGCTTACTACGATCTTGTTCGCGATGCCGCCACCGGCGAAGGCACCATCTCCGACAAGCGCAACGACGAAAATCAGATGATCCTGCAGGTCCACCTGCTGCTCATGCGCGTCCACAACAAGCTCGCCGCCGACTACCCCGCCCTTTCCGCCGACGAGCTGCGCCGCGAAACCATCCTCACCTGGCAGTCCGTCCTGGTAAACGACCATTTGCCCAACGTGCTGGACGGGGCAACCCTGACCTTCCTGCTCGGGGAGATCGTCAAACCGGACTTCGGCGACTTCTTCTACAAGCCGCTCTACGACCTCCATTCCAAGACCTACGTCACCAGCCTGCCGCACGAGTTTGCTATTGCCTTTCGTTACGGCCACAGCCAACTCAAGCCCGGCTATATCTTCCGTGCCGGTGGACAGCCCTTCCGCCTGTTCGACAACACAGAGGTGCCCGCCGCCAACGGTGCCAGCACCGATCTGCGCGGCGGACAGGCCCTTCCGAAGGACCACGTCATCGACTGGAATTTCTTTGCGACCACGCAGTTCCGCGGCAACCGCATCGATGGCAAGGTCACCAGCGTTGTCTTCGATCTCCCGGAATCCGCGATCCCCGACGACATCAAGTTCATCGGCAACCTCGTCCACCGCAACCTGATCCGCAGCCAGCAGATTGGCCTCTGCAGCGGCGAGGACCTCGCCGACGCCTACGGCATCGCAAGGCTCGCTCCCAGCGACATCGAACCCCATCACGACAAGCGCACCCTCTTTGAGCAGGACGGCGCAGCCTTCCTCACTCCACTCTGGTACTACATCCTGCGCGAGGCACAGCACCACGGCACCCCAACCACCAGCAAGCTGGGACCGCTCGGCAGCCGGCTTGTCGGCGAGGTCGTCCTCGGCGCCATCCATTGGGGCGACGTGTCCTACTTCACCGAAACGAACAACGGCTGGAAGTCCAGGCTGCTCCAGAAACTCAACGGATCCGACAGCGCAGAGGTCAAATTCCTCGACCTCGCGAACTACGTCGGACCGCAACCCGCTCCCATTGCTTAGCTCCTCTTCTCCCGGGTAACAGGAAGGGCGCGCCAACTGGCGCGCCCTTCCTGCTGCATTTCGCTGACTCGCTGAAATCAGACCCCAAACACCCGGTGGCCCGGGCAATCCTGCTCCGCGTTCTCCACCAGAAGCCGCGGCACATCCACATCCGTCCGCGCCAGCAGCGCCACACCCGCCAGAAACCGCTCCTGCGGATGCCCCTCGGGAAACAGCAAGTCGCTCACCGCCGCCGCATGCTTCGCCAGGTGCGTTTCCTTCTGCACCTGCCAGTTCGCCGCCAGCCGCCGCAGCCGGTTCATCTGGTAGCGCATCTTGTTCGCGGCCACGCCCGCCGAGCGGCCCAGGCCCTCATCCATCGCACCCATCCACTGCGTCACCTGCGACAACTCAGCATCCAGCGCGTTTCCCGCCGCCGCAATCTTCCGCTTGCCCTCAATCGGAATCGCCCGCGCTCCCAGCTTCTGTAGCAGGTCACCAGCTGGCTCCAGCGCATCGCGCAGCGACAGCTCATGCTGCTCCATGACCGCCCGCACCGGCTCATCGACCAGTGTCGCGCTCAATCGCGGCAAAACCGGCGTCACCACGCCCAGAATGCGCTCATACAGCACCCGGCACTGCGCAAAGTACGCGACCTCCGCCGGCCCGCCCACATACGCCGACGTCGGCAGCAACGCATCCTGAAACACGGGCCGCAAGAGCGCATTCGGACTCAGCCGCTCGGGCTCACTTTCCAGCAATAGGAGCAACTCATCTTGCGCGTACACCCGCGCGCCAGCCTTCCATTCGCGTCCCGCTCCACCCGCGCGAGGCACCCGCCGCAGCGGCAAGCGGTTCCCCTGCTCGTTCACCACAAATAGCAGCGAACTGTTCTCCGCGATCAACACCTGTGCGTGAAAACCCGCAGCCTGCAATGCCTCGCTGTTCGCCAGCAACGCATCGTGCAACTCATCCGCATGCTCCAGCGCATACTTCAGCACCGGCGCGCCCATCGCATGGAACTCCCGCCGGCTCGCATCGATCACGATCAGCCCAAATTCTCGAAACAGCGCCGTGATCAGCTTCGCAAAGCTCGACGCCAGCGTCTCCCCCGGCCCGTAACACTCCCGCAGCAGCTCCGCAACCGGCGCAAACCCAAGCAGCTCTTCGGCGCGTTCCACCACCGGCGTAATCGCATCGCCCAACAACAGCGACCCAACCTCGCGCGTCCCGTGGTGCGGAAACTCCGACCGCAACACCTCCACGCCGGCCTTGCCCTCGATGTTCTTGCCCAGGAACGCCGCCTGGTTCACCTCGTCCAGATCGTGATCTTCCGTCGCCATCCAGAACACCGGCACATGCGGCACACCGGCCTCGCTTGCCACCTGCGCCTTCCGGATCGCGGTCGCCGCCTTCATTAGCGTCAGCAGCGGCCCACCAAACAGCCCCACCTGCTGCCCGGTCACCACCGCGCGCGCACCGTTCGCCAGCTTGTCCAGATTCGCGATCGTCGCCTCTCCGCAACCCCAGCTCATGTTCTGCTCGCGCAACACCCGCACCAGCTCCCCGCGATCCGGCTGTAATCGCGGCGACGTCCCCTGCTTCCAACACGGGTCAAACGGACTGCACGGATAGAACTGCCGCACAGGCGCATCCGCCGCCGCCGACCGCATCTCCGTGAACTCCTGAAAGATTGCCGACAAATGCGGCAGCACGGAGATGGGGTAACACTCTGCGGTCATCACGATTCTCTGGCCTGTTAAAGTGGCGCGAGCGTGCCGCCCCGTGTCAGATGGTACCCGACCCTTGTTGGATGCAGGTTCCGGCACACCAACGTCCTCAACTCTGGACCAAGACCACTTGTCATTTGGACCGGAGCACCCACAGCTCTATCGTGGGTGCGCAGTGGACTTGATGCCTGCACCGAAGTCTGCATTTTCCTTCGACCGCCAGCTTCACGCAGGAGCAAGCAGCAGATGTTAGCTTCAAACTTATGAGCCAGACCGACGACGCAGCCGCCCATCCCACCCACACCGCAAGCGGCGCCGAAACCTCGTCGCAAATGCCCAACCTGCCCGTCGCCGCGCCCGAGCTTAAATCCGGCGAGGCTAACATTCTCTCCTCGCACGAAAGCTTCCACGGCCACATCTTCTCCGTCCACACCGAAGAAATCCAGGAGCCCAACGGTGTCCGGGCCACCCGCGACGTCGTTCGCCACAACGGCTCCGTCGTCGTCCTGGCCGTGGACGAAACCACCGACCCCGCCGACCCGCTTCTCGTCCTTGAGCAGCAGTTCCGCCACGCCGCGAACCAGTTCCTCTTTGAGCTGCCCGCCGGCCGCGTCGACCCCGGCGAGACCACCCGCCACGCCGCCGAGCGCGAACTGATCGAAGAAACCGGCTACCGCGCCGCCCACTGGGAAAGCCTGGTCAAGTACTACGCCAGCCCCGGCTTCGTCGCCGAGTGGATGGAAATCTTTCTCGCCACCGGCATCACCACCGGCGAGGCACAACCCGAGGAAGACGAGCGCATCGACACCTACCTCGTCCCGCTCTCCCGCGCCCTCCGCATGATCGACGAAGGACAGATCCACGACGGCAAAACCCTCATCGGCGTCCTGCTCTACGCTCGCCGCTTCGCCGCTCGTCAGCGCATGGGAAATGCTTCGGCTTCGTAACAAAAACTTTGAAGGCCGAATAATTGCACGTGGTAAAAAACCGTGTGCGCCGGACTGCGCCCACGCCCCTTTCGCCGTGATCCACCCACCGTTCCGCCACGTCTACCTAGCACCATCCTCGCCGCAGGTCTTCCCAGGCGAGAGCGAAAGACTGATGGTGCAAGGGACAAACGCGGTGGCACAGTACAAAGGAACAGTGAAGTGGTTCAACAACGCCAAGGGCTATGGCTTCCTCGGCCGCGATGACGGCGGCGCGGATGTCTTCGTACACTACAGCTCGATCCAGACGGAAGGCTACAAAAGCCTGAAAGAAGGCGATCCCGTCGAATTCGACGTCGTCCAGGGCGGCAAAGGCCCCCAGGCCGACCAGGTCATCCTCACCAACTAAAGCAACGGGCCACGCCAGCAACCACTGGCGTCGTTCCGAACCCGTGCCCCATGTCCCCCAGGGACATGGGTTTTATTTTGCACCGATCCTGCGTGCCCTACCTTCGCCGCGCTGTTTGCGGCGGAGGTGGGACGGCCCGGCAACGATGCGCGCCAACCCATCGCTCGCGTCAAGCACACCAAAGATGTGTCATTCCGACCGGAGCACCCACAGCTTTATCGTGGGTGCGTAGAGGAGGAACCTGCATTTTCGAACGCGGCACGCGAGCCCCGGACGAACCCCACCCAACCCACCGCATCTCATCCCACAGCCATGGACAACATCACCATCGCGCGCCTGCTCGACGAAACTGCCGCGCTCCTCGAAATAGACGCCGCCGACCCCTTCCGCATCCGCTCCTATCGCCGCGCCGCCGAATCTGTCGAGCAGCAAACCCAGCCGCTCGCCGGCATGATCGACGATCCCAAGCAGCTCACCGCCATAGGCGGCATCGGCAAGGGCATGGCCACCAACATCGTCGACCTCGTCCGCACCGGCACCATGCCCCTCCGCGACGAGCTCCTCACCAAATACAAGCCATCCATGCTCGAGCTACTTCGCCTCCCCAGCATGGGCCCAAAAACCGTCGCCCTGCTCTGGAGCGCCCTCCAAGTCTCCAACCTCGACGAGCTCGAAGCCGCCGCCAAGGCCGGCCACCTTAACAAGCTCCCCCGCTTCGGCCAGAAGCAGGTCGACAAAATCCTGAAAGGCATCGAGGATCACCGCAAGAACACCGGCCGCTTCCGCATCGACGTCGCTGAAGAATGGGCCGACCGCATCGCCGCCCTCATCCGCGAGTTCCCCGGCATCGAAACCATCACCTACGCCGGCTCACTGCGCCGCGGCCGCGAGTCCGTCGGCGACCTCGACCTGCTCGTCACCGGCCCCGCCTGCGAACCGGGCGTCGTCGCTGCCGCGGTCGAGCACGTTGCCGCGCTCCCGGTCATCGACAATCTCATCGCCAAGGGTCAGAACAAGGTCAGCTTCACCCTCCGCAATCACCTCCAGGTCGACGTCCGCCTTCTGCCCCGCGGCAGCTACGGCGCGGCGCTCCAGTACTTCACCGGCTCCAAGATGCACAACGTCACCCTTCGCCAGCGCGCCATCCGCATGGGCTACACACTCTCCGAATACGCACTCGCCCGCATCGAGCCCGCCGAAGGCCAGTCCAGCATTGTCGCCGCCGCCACCGAGGACGAGATCTACGCCGCGCTCGGCATGCAGTGCATCCCGCCCGAGCTCCGCGAAAACTGCGGCGAAATCGAAGCCGCCATCAAGCACGAACTCCCGCAACTCATCACCCTCGCCGACATCCGCGGCGACGTCCACATGCACACCGTCGCCACCGACGGCACCTGCACCGTCCGCGAGATGGCCGAGGCCGCCCTCGCCCGCGGCCGCCAGTACATCGCCATCACCGACCACAGCAAAAACCTCGCCATGACCAATGGCCTCGACGACGCCCGCGCCCAGGAACACATCCGCCGCATCCGCGAAGTCGACGCCGAGATGGAAGGCCACATCCGCGTCTTCGCCGGCATCGAGGTCGACATCCTCCAGGCCGGCGATCTCGACCTGTCCGACGAGACCTTTGCGCAAATGGATGTCGTCGTCGCCAGCGTCCACTCCCATTTCCAGCTTCCCGTCGCCGAGCAGACCGAGCGCGTTCTCCGCGCCCTCGAAAACCCCTACCTGCAGATCCTCGGCCACCCCACCGGCCGCAAGGTCCTCAAGCGCGACCCGCACGAGTACGACCTGCACACCGTCCTGAAGCGCTGCGCCGAACTCGGCATCGCCGTCGAGCACAACGCCGCACCCGCCCGCGCCGACCTCAGCGACTCGAACCTCCGCCTCGCCAAAGAACTTGGCTGCAAAATCAGCGTCAACACCGACGCCCACGCCGTCAGCGACATGGACCGACTCCGCTTCGGCATCACCCAGCTCCGCCGCGCCTGGCTCACCCCCACCGACGTCCTCAACACCCTCGACGCCAACGCCTTTCTGGCCGCCCTACGCCCCCGCCCATAGTAACGGCAACTCTAAACGGCATGTGCCCCACCTTCGCCGCGCTCTTTGCGGCCAAGGTGGGCGAAGCAGCATCAACTCCCGTGCCCCATTCTTCGCGCGCTCTCTGCGCGAAGGGTGGGGTCGACAGCCCCACCCCCAGCGACAAACCCAACCTGCCCCGCTACCCGCGGAACTCCTATCTCGCCAACCCGCTCTCTCGCTGAACCGGCGATAATCCCTCCATGGCCGACCTCCTCAGCTCCACTCAGGAACCCAACTACACCCTTCGCAATTTGCTCATCACCGGCCTCCTCGTCGCGCTCGCCCTCGCCGCTGCCTTCGGCCTCTTCTACCACCACGAAAACCACGCGCCGCTCGAAGCCACGGCAACCAGGGTCCTCACCCTTCCGCTCCACACCGTCTACAGCGGCCATGTCAAAGGCGAAGTCGGCGCGATCGCCCCCGATCAATCGGAGGACGTCATCTACATCGTCCCGCTTCTCCGCATCCGCAACCAGAGCGACGTTCCCCTCTTCATCAAGGACGTGACCGGCGCCGTCACCCTCCAGGACGGCCGCGAACTCGCAGGCCGCCTCATCGGCGCACGTGACCGCAGCCGACTGCAGCAGCTCGTCCCCGGCATTGCCCCTGTGCTCAAGCAAGCCAACCTGCCCGCCCTCGACCCCGAACAACAGGTCGCCCCCAACGCCACCGCCGAAGGCTACGCCATCTTCCTCTACTCCATCCCGCCCACCGAGTGGGACCACCGTCAGTCCAGCAACGTCCGCCTCGACTTCTACCACCAGGACGCCGTCACCATCCCACTTCCCAGGTAGTTGCTTTAGCCGCCGAGGTAGGAAGGTTCCACGATAAACGCGGCTTTAGCCGCCGAGGTAGAAAGGTGTCACGACTCCCCCTTCACAACCCCTTCGGCACCGACAGATACCCGCCCACCACATTCTTGCCCATGCTGTTCACCACAATCTCAAACAACTGCGGGTTCTTCCCGCTATAAAACTGCACCGGCTCCAGAACCGTTTTGTCCTTCTTCTCAATATTCCGGTCGTCGCTCGACACCAGCAGCGTGTAGCGGCCCTTCTTCTCATTCGTCTTCTTCAACTGCAGCTTCACCGTCGACAAAAGCGTCGGCGGCGCATTCTTCTGCAGCGTGAACTCGTAGTAGCTGCGGTCGCCCCTGTGCTTCAAACCCTGCAGCTCATCGTGGTTGCGCGCAATTAGCCCGCTCATCACACCCGCATCGCCAATCGTCCGCTGCAGAATCTGCTTCGTGTCCGCCAGGTCCGTCCTGGCCGCCGCAACCTCCGTCTTCGTCGAAGCTACTTCGGTCTTCACGGAAGACACGTCCGCCTGTACCGCGCCCAGCCGCTTCGACGTGTCCGCAACACCCCGCTGCAGCCGCGAAGCTTCGATCATCTGCTGATTGGCGATGATCGCGGCTCGATTGACCAGCTCCTGCTGCTGCTTCTGCGCCTCCGTCAACTGCTGGTCCACGTTCGCGGAGTTCGCGCGGATCTTCGCATCCGCCTCCGCCAGCCGGCGGCTGAATGCGGTGCTGCCCTGTTCCGCGATGGTCAGCTTCTCCTCGGTGTCCGTCAGCCGCTGCTGCAGCAGAAATGCCCACAGCAGCGCACCCACCGCCAGCACCAGCGCCGTCGCCGTCGCAATCGGCAGCCACGCCCCATGCCCTTGCGAGGGAGTCATCCGCCGCGCCTGCGCATCGGGTATGCTCCGCGTCCGCGAACCAGTGGCAGCGCGCGTCTGCGGCTCAAAAATACGCTGCTTCCGCGGCTCAGCCCCTCTCTGCGCAAACGGCTCAGATCCGCCAAGATCCTGCGGCTCAGACACCCTGCGTGAAAACGGCTCAGAATCATCGCGCTCCGGCGAATCCAACGGTTCCGGCGTCAACGGGTCGGCACCACTTCGCACCTGTGGGTCATGCACCCGGTTCGGATCAGGCTCCAGCATTCCATCTCCCACGCGGCAAGCAGCCGCATCTTCTGCGGCAGGCCGCCGCAACCCTGCCAGTCTGATGCGTTGCACCTTGCGTCCGCAACGTTGCTTCGCCGGTGGACCGTAAGATGAACACGATGCAGCACCCCGACGTCGTCATTGCCGGAGCCGGCGTCCTCGGCCTTTCGCTCGCGCTCGAGCTCCGCCGGCGCGGCCGAAACGTCCTCGTCCTCGACCGCGAAACACCTGGCTTGGCCAGCCGCGCCGCCGCCGGCATGCTCGCCGCCCACGACCCGCACAACCCACCCGCGCTGCGCCCGCTCGCCGCCCTAGCCCTGGAGCTTTACCCCGCCTACCTCGATCAAATCCGCAGCGGAAGCGGCCATCCCGTCCCCATCCACACAGAACACATCCTCGAACCCGGCCCCGGCGGCCACCCCGGCCACACGCTCCTTCCCGCGCTTGCAACCACCGCCGGCAACTTCATCCTCCGCCCCGAACAAAGCCTCGATCCCCGCGACCTTCACACCGCCCTCCGCGCCGCAACACGCAATGCAGGCGTCCGCTTCCAAAGCACCACGAGCGACTCCGACACATTGTCATTTCGACCGAAGCCTCCACAGCTTCATCGTGGAGGCGCACTGGAGTCGGTGCTTGCACCGAAACCTGCTTTCTTTATGAGTGAACAAGAAGCGCAGGAACACGCCCAATTCATCGACTGTACCGGCGCCTGGTCCCCCACCCACACCCGCCCCAGCAAAGGCCAGATGCTCCGCGTCCAACTCCCCCCAAACACCCTGCGCCTCCCACACAACGGCAACACCACCATTCGCACCGAGCACATCTACCTCGTCCCCCGCCTCGACGGCTCCACTCTCATCGGCGCCACGGTCGAGGACGCCGGCTTCGACCTCACCCCTCACGACACCGACCTCGACCACCTCCGCGCCCAGGCCGCCGCCCTGCTGCCCGCCGCAGTCCACGCCCCCGAGCTCGAACGCTGGTCCGGCCTCCGCCCCCGCACCCCCGACGACCTTCCCATCCTCGGGGAGCTCGCACCGAACCACTACGTCGCCAACGGCCTCTTCCGCAACGGCATTCTGCTCGCCCCCGCCGTTGCCCGCGTCATGGCCCAGCTCCTCACGAACGAACCCACCACCATTCCGCTCGCCCCCTTCTCCCCCGACCGCCCCGCCCCAACCCTCTCTCGATAAACGCACCTCCGTGATGACAACCGCACAATCCAACAGCTATAACTCCGTCCAACACGCGCCCGCAGGAGCACACATGCCGACCGAAACCGCCAGCACCAAACCCGAAAACTCCGCTCCGCGCGGCCTCGAAGGTATCGTCGCAACCACCAGCTCCATCTGCTGGATCGACGGCGACATCGGCGTCCTCTCTTACCGCGGCATCGACATCCACGAACTCGCCGCCCACTCCACATTCGAAGAAACCACCTTCCTCCTCTGGTTCGGCCACCTGCCAACGCAGGTCGAGCTCAAAGACTTCCGCCAGAAGCTCTGCGATGCCCGCGCCCTCGACTGGCGCGTCGTCGAGTTCCTCAAGCAGATTCCGCCCAAGTCCAACCCCATGGAGGTCCTCCGCACCGCCGTCTCCCTCATGGGCATCTCCGACCCGGACGACAAAGACAGCTCCGCCGCCGCCAACACCCGCAAAAGCTTCCGCCTCACCGCGCAAATCGCTATGGTCGTCGCGATCTTCGACCGCCTGCGCCGCAAGCTGCCCATCATCGACCCCGACCGCTCGCTCTCCCACGCCGGCAACTTTCTCTACATGCTCACCGGCGAACGCCCGATCCACGAAGCCGAGCGCGCCTTTGACGTCGCCCTCATCCTCCACGCCGACCACGAACTCAACGCCTCCACCTTCGCCGCCCGCGTCATCGCCGCCACCCTGTCCGACGTCCACTCCGCCATCACCGGCGCCATCGGCGCGCTCAAAGGCCCACTCCACGGTGGCGCGAACGAAGCCGTCGCCAAACTCCTCACCGAGATCGAAGCCGCCCACACCGACCCCGTCGAGCACGTCCGCGGCATGCTCAGCCGCAAGGAAAAAATCAGCGGCTTCGGCCACCGCGTCTACAAAACCGAGGACCCCCGCGCCACCCATCTCCGTGCCATGTCCAAAGATCTCTCCACCGCCGCCGGCAACACTCGCTGGTACGACATGTCCGAGGCGATCGAGCAGTTCGTCCGCGGCGAAAAAATGCTCAACGCAAACGTCGACTTCTACTCCGCCAGCACCTACACAACCCTCGGCATCCCCACCGACCTCTTCACGCCCATCTTCGCTGTCAGCCGCATCTCCGGCTGGGCCGCCCACGTCATGGAGCAGCACGAAAACAACCGCCTCATCCGCCCTCGCGCCGACTACACCGGACCCGCCTACCCAGCGCCCTACATCCCCATCCAGGACCGCTAACTCAGTTCGTGCCTTCGCGACCTATCGCTTCCCAAAAAGTTGTCATTTCGACCGGAGCACCCCACAGCTTCACTGTGGGTGCGGAGTGGACTTGGTGCTTGCACCAAACCTCCATTTCGAACCCGCGAGAATGCCACTGCTTCAGCAGCCGCTCTCGCACTCACAACCAGCGGCATAAGCACAAAAAAGGCGCCCACATAGGGCGCCTTTTTCACACGTCACTAACACCCCAATTACATCGGCATCAGCACCGTATCGATCACATGGATCACGCCGTTGCTCTGAAACACATCGGCGGTCGTAATGTTGGCCGTCCCACCCTTTTCATCCGTCAGCGTGATCATGTTGCCGCTCATCATCGCCTTCAACGTGCCGCCCTCGACCGTGGTCAGCGTCGCGGTGCCGTGGCCCTTCTTGATCATCTTCGCCAGGTCCTTGGAAGAAATCTTTCCCTTCACCACGTGATAGGTCAGAATTTTCGTCAGCGTCGCCTTGTTCTCCGGCTGCGTCAGGTTCTCCACCGTTCCCGCGGGCAGTTTGCCGAACGCGTCATCGGTCGGCGCAAACACCGTGAACGGCCCCGCGCTGTTCAACGTATCCACCAGGCCCGCGGCCTTCACCGCCGCCACCAACGTTTTGTGAATCGGCGAATTCACCGCATTCTCCACAATCGTCTTGGTCGCATACATTGGCGCGCCGCCCACGTCCGGGTCCTTCTGTGCCATCGCAGACTGCGCTGAAACAACGCCCAGCGCCAGCGCAAGGCCAAGCAGCATCTTTGTCATCTTCTTCATGTCTTCTCCTGTATTCGCCTCGCCGCGATCGGCATGGTCATCAGGGGAACGTTGACATTGACAGAACAGATGAGACGATTTCGGACACATTCATGCCGTGCACGAAAGAGCATACTCACGGCAGTGACGCCCACAACGCCTGCCTCGAATGTGTGATGTCACATCGACAAGATTTATGAAGCCGGCTTATTCCCCCGCCGCTACCGCCCGCATACTGAAGCTCTGAATCTTCGCCGGCTCCGATCCCGGCCGCATCACCAGCGTCCCCAGCACCTCGGTCCCCATCGGCGTCTGGTCCCGCATCCGGAACACCAGCACCCCGGGCGCAACTTCCTTTGCCGATAGCAGCGAAAACCCGCCCGTCTGCTGCCGCAACTCCATCTGCGCCTCGGCCGTCATGCCGGGCATCGCGCTCGGCAAGACGTCTTCCATTGCCGTCGCGTTCGTCTGGTTGAATGCCGCCAGCCACCCGTACAGCAGGTGCCCCACCGCCGAGTTCGGAATCAACCCCTCCTGCGGCCCAAACCGCGGCAGGTGCACGATGATCGTCGGATGCACATTCCCGCCATGGCCAAACCGCCGCGCCGGCACCGGCGCATCCGCCGCATCGCCCAGAGCAATCACGTCCACCTGGTTCGGATCGTCATCCTTGTCGTCATCCGCGCTTGCATCCGCGGCGCCCCGTGCATACGGTGCCGCATCCTCGCGAAGATGCCGGCCTCTGCTGTGCCGCAAGCCCACTGAAATCAGCAGGAGCACCGCCGCCGCAAGCAACGCCGCAAGCAACACGACCCACAGCGGCAGCCTCTGCCGTTCCAGCACCAAGAATTTCGGACCGGCGAACGAACTCACTTCGGCAATCCGGTGGGCCGAGATAGGCGGATCGCTCATGGGGTGCTCAGGGCAGGAATCCGGGATCAAACCCGCCGAATCGGCCGCCTTCTTCAGTGTAGCCGCGCTCCTGCGCCGCGCCACGGCGTCTGCTGACCCGCTTAACTCACCTGGTGCCGCAGCGCTTCGCCTCCCTAAGCGCCAAATCCCTCATCACTGCTTTCATAGCTGTTCAAGTGCTGCCGCACCACGCCATAGCACTCGCAGGCAATATGCTCCAGCCCTGGGCGGTCCAGCACCTTGATCCGATTGCGTGTGGTCCCGATCAGCCCTGCTTCCTGGAACTTGCCAATTTCACTGTTCACGCTGGTTCGCCGGACGCCCAACATCTCCCCCACGAACTCCTGCGAAAGCTCCAGGACATCCGATTCCATGCGGTCACTGCACAGCAGCAGCCAGCGTGCCAGCCGTTGCCGCACCGTGTGGCTCGCGTTGCACGCCGCGGTCTGCGCCGTCTGAATAAACTGCGCCTGCGTGTAACGCAACACCAGCCGTTCAAACTCTCCGTGCTTTCGGAACTCCTCGCTCGCGACCGCCTTTGAAGTCGTGTAGCCCCAGCCCTTGATCTGCATGAACACGCGGTTCAGGCTGCGCGAGGTCCCCAGCATGCTCGAAGCTCCCAGCACCGACTCATACCCGGCGAGGGCCACCTCCACCTCTTCCCCGTCCTGAAACAGCGTCGTCATCGAGGCGACGCCATCTTCAACAAAGATCAAACTCCGTATCTCGTCCCCGGGCCGCTCCATCTCGTGCAACCTCGGTAGGTCGATCCGTTTAATCTGCAAACGCTCCACCACAGGCGGCGGAAGGTTCTTTAACACCGTATTTCGAAAATTGGGGAACTGCATGTGTGACTTCTCTCATCTATTGAGCTTCATGGAGGCGAACTGACGCTGTAAGCTCATTAGCCTGAGCCACGTAAGAGTACCTCATCACCGCCGGGGATGCGGTAAAGCCCGGTCGCGATGTCTGCGGCTTCACGAAATGGAGCCACAGGCGAACCGGCCAACCACACCCAGACGAATTTACTGTTGCGGCACCGGTGCAAAGAGCAGCGTCACACTCCAGATCACCAGGTCCCAGCACCACAGGATCGCAACGTACAGCAGAACGCGTACCGGAACGCCCGCACTCCGCCGTTTCAGCAGCCGGTCCGCCGCACCCGCGATCAGAAACGCCACAGCCCACGCCTGGCCCGTTCCGATCATCGCAGGCCACACCCAGTCGCCCAGCAATGTCTTCGCGTGTGGGAACAGCAGGGCAAGCACCGGCATCACCGCACCGTGAAGCATCGCCCCAAGCAGGCCCATGCTCACCAACCCAAGCACAAACACCACTCCCGCCGCGACCACCGAAAACCTTAGCTCCCGGAACCAGAACCGCATCCATGCCAGCGCCAGCCGTACATCGTGCCGCAAACGCACGCCCGCTTCCGCGTCAGTAGCGCCGCTCTTGGGCTCGAGTTCCCGCGCCAAGCCCATCATCGCCCCGTGAAACCGCCGCGGCCAGAACGCCCGCAACAGGAAGCTCGCATACACAAAGCTCGCCAGCGATAGCAGCCAGTCCAGAACAAGACCGAACCAGTAAAGCCTGCCTCCGCGCGTCATCACCAGCAGCGGCGCATGATCGAACGCAAGCCACGCCGCCAGAAACGCAGCAGTAGCAAAGCCACACGCCACAACGCGAGACAAACGACGCGGCACAAACGCCTGCACCACAAGCCCGAAGGCAAATGGAATGGTACTCAGCACCAACAGGGCCAGAGCGCACAGCATCTGCCCGGCCACACGGAGCAGTGCAGTCCCTTGCGCTTCCTCCTCCTCTGGTTGGCCTGGCATCGCCCCACTATACCGGGCACCTGAAAAAGGCCGAGCTAGCGATACACTTCGCGCGTGTGCCAAAAGCCCAGCGCGCCTCGCCGGGTGCCCCGCGTCCGGATTCTCGGACACAGGTCAATTACCCTCAACCCGCCAACCCGATGACGGCTTTGGTACCCTGCTTGCAAAGGAACAGTGCATGTTTTCATGGTCGAAACTTCATCCCGGCGTCAAAATCTTTCTAGGGTTCTGTCTTGCCTTCGGCCTCATCAAGGGTGCCCTTGCAGTCTTCCTTCCCTACCACGACGATGCCGAAACCGTACGCCATAGCGCCGGCAAGGCCGGGCTTGTGCAATGCTTCACGCAACAGGCTCACGCCGGCCTTCCCGAGGACAGTCTGCGCAGCACCTGCATGTGTGCCGGCGACAAATTCGCCGCCTCCCTGACGGGCGAGCAAATCAAACCGCTACAAACTCACAAACAGCAGTTCGCACCACCCTTTCAACTCACCCCTGCCATGCAGCCACAGCTGGACACCGCGATTCGCCAATGCACGGGCAGCCGCTAGCTGACTCGCTGTTCTCCTATCTCCATGCGCCGCATCTATCTGGACAACAACGCCACCACCCCGGTCCTGCCCGAAGTGGTCGTGGCCATGCAGCCCTGGTGGACCGAGCGCTTCGGCAACGCCTCCGCCGTTCATGAACACGGCCGCGTCGCGCGCGAGGCCGTCGACCACGCCCGCGAACAGGTCGCCGCCCTCCTCGGCGCCCGCGCCACTGAAATCACCTTTACCGGCAGCGGCACCGAGTCCGACAATCACGCCCTGTTCGGCACGCTCCAGCCAGGCCAGCACCTCATCACCAGCAGCATCGAGCACCACGCCGTTCTCCACGCCGGGCACGAACTTGAGCGTCGCGGCGTCGAGCTCACGGTCGTCGACCCGGGCAGCAACGGTGTTGTCCCCGTTGAGACCATCCGCGCCGCTATCCGCCCAAACACCGCGCTCATCAGCCTCATGCTCGCCAACAACGAAACCGGCGTTCTGCAGCCCGTGCGCGAAGTCGCGGCAATCGCCCACGAACGCAAGATCCTCGTGCACACCGACGCCGTGCAGTGCGGCGGCAAGCTCCCCATCCGCGTCCGCGACCTCGGCTGCGACCTGCTCAGTCTGTCCGCCCACAAAATGCACGCACCCCAGGGCGTCGGCGCGCTCTGGTCCCGCCGCGGCGTGCAACTCCGCCCTCTGCTCTTCGGCGGCCCCCACGAACGGCAGCGCCGCGCCGGCACCGAAAACGTCCCCGGCATCGTAGCCTTCGGCCATGCCACCGCCCTCGCCCAGTCCTGGCTGCCCGAAGGCCCCGCCGCCCTCGCCCGCCTCCATCACCACTTCGAATCCGAACTCCTCCGCCGCATCCCGAACGCCATCATCCACGGCCAACACGTCCCCCGCCTTCCCAACACCACCTCCGTCCGCTTCCCCGGCATCGACGCCGAAGCCCTCGTGATCGCTCTCGATCTCCAGGGCCTCGCCCTCAGCGGAGGCTCCGCCTGCACCTCCGGCGCCGTCGAGCCCTCCCACGTCCTCCGCGCCATGGGCCTCACCAACGAGGAGGCCCGTTCCACCGTCCGCATCTCCCTCTCCCGCCTCACCACCCCCGAAGACCTCAACCTCGCCCTCACCCTCCTCGAACAAACCATCACCCGCCTCCGCTCCCTCACGTAAGACCACCTCCTCATCACGTGCCCCACCTTCGCCGCGCTCTTTGCGGCTAAGGTGGGCGAACCACCGCACCCGCACGCCTTCAGCCTCCGAGGTGACCAGCCCCGAAATCTTGTCAACCCCTCAAAACCCTCCCCCGTCCCGCAACCCATTCACGACAAATAACTTCCACCTCAAACAAACTTGGCATGCTATTTCCACCCAACTCGCTAAAATAGAAACAGGCCGCAGAGAAGATCCGCCAGGGCAGAGCTAAACTCCACAACCGCAGGAACTTACGCATAACATCTTGCGGCAGAAGAACTTACAAAACCCATTCCTTTGGAATGAAGAACTTAGCAAAAAAGAAAGGGGGAGGGGGTATGCCAGACACCATCGCGGTCGCCATGTCCGGCGGCGTCGACTCCTCCACCGTCGCCGCCCTGCTCAAGCGCGAAGGCTACAACCTGATCGGCCTGACCCTTCAGCTCTGGGATCAGCGACGCCTCGCCGGCCACGAAGGCATGCCCGAAGCCGTCCAGGGCCGCTGCTGCTCCATCGACGACGTCTACGACGCCCGCCGCGTCGCCGAGCAGCTCGGCATTCCCTACTACGTCGTGAATCACCAGCGCCGCTTCGAGCAGGATGTCGTCCAGCCCTTCGTGAACGAATACCTCGCCGGCCGCACGCCGATTCCCTGCACGCTCTGCAACAACCACCTCAAGTTCGACCAGCTCCTGCTCACCGCCCGCCAGATCGGCGCGCACAAGGTCGCCACCGGCCACTACGCCCGCGTCCTGTTCGATGAAACCGCCGACGCCGGGCGCGGCCGCTGGCTCCTAAAGCGCCCCGCCGACACCGCCAAGGACCAGAGCTATTTCCTCTTCGGCCTGACGCAGGATCAGCTCGCGCACTCACTTTTCCCGCTCGGCAACATGGTCAAACCCGAAGTCCGCGCCCTGGCCGAAGCCGAAAACCTCCGCGTCGCCCACAAGCCCGATTCACAGGAAATCTGCTTCATCCCCGGCGGCGACTACAAGACCTTCCTCGCCGCCTACCTCGATGAACAGGGCCGCGACATGCCCGACACTGCCGGCGACCTGGTCACGCCCGACGGCGAAGTCGTCGGCGCCCACGACGGCATCCACCACTTCACCGTCGGCCAAAAAAAAGGCGTGCAACAGCGCCTGCACGCACACCACTCGACGCCCTTCTATGTACTTGGCATCGAGCCCGCGAAGAACCGCGTCGTGGTCGGCGAAGAGCCGCTGCTGCACGCGCGCACTGCAACCGCCGACCGCCTCAACTGGATCTCAATCTCGGACCTGCGCGAACCCATGCGCATCCTGGCCAAAATTCGCCACCGCCACGAACCCGCACCTGCCACCATTCGCCCGCTCGGCGACAGCCAGATCCAGATCGACTTCGACGAACCCCAGCGCGCCATCACCCCCGGCCAGGCCGCCATCTTCTTCAGCGGCGAAAATGTGGTCGGCGGCGGCTGGCTGCGATGAGCAGCTCGTTTTACGCTCACGAAAACGCCGTGTTAGGCAGCGTTCTCGTTGCTCTGCCGCTGCAGCGCGTCGCTCCATTTGCGCAAGGGCCCAAAGCTCGGCTGCTGCAACTCGCCGCCTGGTACCGCCCGCGTGTTGCCGTTGGGCTTCGGTAGGAACGCGCGCGTCATTAACCCAGCGGCGTTGGCCGCAAACGCTGGCGCTACGCCTACAATCCGTGCCGCCAGCCAGGCCTGCGGCGTAATGGTGATCTCGGCTTTGCCGTCAACCGTGGCGTTGTAAATGGTTCGCGCCGCCGACTTCGCCGAAGCCGACGCGCCCGGCAGCGTCGCGCCCAGTGCAAACCATTGGTACTCCGCCTGCGAATCGCCGCCAAAGCGCGCATTCACGTGCGATCCTGTGCGCATCAGCCCCGGTGAGACTAATGTGACCGTCACGCCCGTGCCCGCCAACTCCGCGCGCAGACCTTCGGTGAAACCGGTCAGCGCAAACTTGCTTGCCACGTACGGCAGCATGTGCGGCACGCCGATTTTGCCGCCGATGGAACCGATGTTCACAATGGAACCGGACCGCACCTGCTGCATATGCGGCAGCGCCGCCTGAATCGTGTGCAGCGCTCCGAAGAAGTTGATTGCCATCGCCTGCTCGAATGCCGCGAGCGGCTGATCCTGAAACGGCGCAACATCGATAATGCCGGCACAATTAATGAGCACATCGATGCGGCCATAACGCTCAATCGCCTGCGCCACCAGGCGTGCGCAGTCCTCGGTTTTCGTGACATCGCACACCACCGTCAGCGCCGTTCCGCTGTTCAGGATCGCGCCGCGCTGGTGCAGCACCGCCAGCGCTTCATTAAGCTCTTCCGCGTCTCGCGCTGCAAGCACCAGGTGCGCGCCGTGCCTGCCAAATACTTCCGCGATCTGCAAGCCAAGGCCGCGGCTGCCGCCGGTGATGACGACGACCTTGCCCAGCATCGCGCGCCGCCGTTGCGCCGCTGCCAGCGCCGCCGTTGCGGTTATCGCGGCGCCAAGGATGCCGAGCGCCAACGCGCTCTCAGCCGCGTGTTTGCGCAGCTTCCGTTTGCCGTACCAGCACAAGGTTTTCCCGCCGTACTTGACCACTTTGCCGACCATCTCTGCTAAGACGCCACGCCACTCCGCTAAGATGGACAGCGATGGCAACGCGCAGAAAGAAAAGCGGAGCGTACATGATTTCGGCCGTCGCCGAGATGTACGAGATTCATCCGCAGACCCTGCGGCTCTATGAACGCGAAGGCTTGTTGCGGCCGTCGCGGTCCGAGGGCAACACGCGCCTCTATACCGAGGGCGACCTGGAACGCCTGGAGTTCATCCTGAACCTCGCGCGCGACCTCGGGGTCAACATTGCGGGCATCGCGATCATTCTGCAGATGCGCGAGCGCATGGAGCAGATGAACAGCGACATGCAGGGCTTTGTCGATTACGTGCGCACGGAAATGCTGACCCGCATGCAGCAGGCGCAGCAGCCCGGCGCGGGCCTGGTCCCGCTGCGCCGGCCGGTGCTGGTGCCGCGCGAGGAGCAGACCCGCATCCGCAACGCGCAAGGATCGTCGAGCGCGCAGGATGCGCCCACGCTGCTGGGCAGGACCGCCCCGAAGAAACGATGACGCCGTGGATTTCGACCACCGCACTCGCCGTGGCGGGGGTTGGCAGCGTGACTTCCGCGATCTACGCCGCGCTGGTCGTCACGGCAGCACAGCGTTTCGGCAGACGACGCCGCAAAGCCCTGAACGAGCCCGCTCGCTACACGCCACCACTCAGCGTGTTGAAACCGTTGCACGGTGCGGAGCCCGAGCTCGAGCGGAACCTGCGCGGCTTTTTCACACAGGCGTACGCGGGTTCCTATGAATTGCTCTTTTGCGCGCGCTACGAGAGCGACGCAGGACTCGCGATTGCACGCAAACTCGCCACGGAATACCCGGAGACGCGAGCACGCATTCTGACCTGCGGCGAGCCGCGATTTCCAAACCCGAAGATGTACTCGCTCTCGGTCATGGCTGACGCAGCAACGGCCGAAATCCTGGTGACCAGCGACGCCGACGCACAGGTCGCGCCGGACCATCTGCAGCGGCTGGCGCAGGAATTGCGGGATCCTGAGATCGATCTTGCGTTCAGTTTGTACCTGGCGCAGGCCGATGCGCCCAGCTTGAACCTCGCTCTTGACGCGCTCGGCAAATCGGTAGAGATGAACGCGGGCGTCCTGGTAGCTGACATGCTCGCAGGCACGGATTTCTCGCTTGGCGTGACCGTCATCCAACGGCGCGATGTCTTCGCACGCGCAGGCGGCTTCGCGGATCTCGGCACGTATTGGGCCGAAGATTTTGTGCTTGGCAATCGGCTCGCAAAGCAGGGTCGCGGTGTCCGTATCAGCACGCATGTGATTGGCCTGACCGTCTCGGCCGCCAGCGCCAGGCAAAGCTTTGAAAACCAGTTGCGATGGGCACAAAGCACGCGGCGCTCGCGGCCGCTCGGTCATTTTGGCACCGGTCTAACCTTCGCTGCGCCCTTTGCTCTGCTTGGCTGCGCAGTGGGATTCGCAAGAGGCAATCTGCTGACAGCGTTGCTGTTCCTGGCCGCCGCGTTGTTGCAACGCGCAGTGCTGGCCGGCAGTGTCTTGCGTGCCCTGGGGTCCACGATGGCATGGCGCGGTGCAATGCTGTATTCGCTGCGCGATCTGTACGGGTTCTTGATCTGGCTTGGCAGCTACTTGCCGGCGGACACGCGCTACCACGGCACGCAATTCCGCATCATGCCGGATGGGCGGCTGCTGCCACCGGAGCCGCGCCCTTAGCGGTTCACCAGAACCAGTTTTCCGCCTGATGAGGCGAAGACATGCGTCGGCCCGAACCGGCTCAAACCGGCGACGCGGTTCTCCTCATACGTGAGCAGGAAGATGCGCTGCGGACCTGCCCAAGCGCGCTCCAGTGCGGCTTCATCCGCAAAGATTGGCGGCGCGTCCGGCCAGAACGAGCCGAACCACGGCCCGTTCACGCGACCGTTCACCAGCACCAGCGGGTGCCGCGTGTAGAACAGCATGGTCGAGCCGCTGGTCAACTCACCGTCAAGCCAAACGCCATCCGCCGGCTGAACGACCCGCGCTACCTGCTTCGCCAGCCCCTTGGAACCGATGATGGGATAGAACCGCGCCAGGCCGCTGTGCACGGAGAGCAGCACGATGACCATGCCAGCCGCCATGGTCAGGTTCGCCTGCAAATCGCGCCCGCGCCGCCGAAGCACAAGGACAAGCGGACCCACAATCAGCATGCCGAGTACGACCCCAAGCAGCGGCGCACGAAAGAACCCCATGGCGCGCGCGGTTAAATCGTGCATGTGGCCGAGCGCCAGGTTGTACTGGTCGGGGTTGCTGGTCAGCACCTCTGATACATCCGTGCCGGCGCGGGCTGATGGTGCAATTGCGCCCAGAACGCCGCAGATCGTGGCGATCAGCACGCAGGCCGGCAACAGCAGCCACTTCGTCCACAGCAGCATGGAGCGGCGCGCGCGCGCATCGCCGGACTGCGCAGCGGCCATTACACCGCCGGCCATCAAGGCAAGCGCCGGCAGCGCCGGCAGCGAGTAGTACTCCTGGCGCGACGAAAGTGTGAAAAAGCCCAGCACCATGCCGGCCCATAGCACCAGCGCCAAAGCCGCATGCTTCCGCTTGAATGTTTCGACGGGCCGCGCCCGCCACACGCGCGCATACTGCGTCAGCGCCGCGGGCAGAAACACCGACCACGGCATAAGCCAAAGCACAAACATGGCCCAGAACAAAGGAATTGGCAACTGACCGTAGTCGTGCGGGATGCGCAGGCCGCGGAAGCGCTGGAAGTGTTCGTTGACGACATAAAACCAGAACCAGCCAGCGCGAGCGGGCAGACCCATTCCGGCAGGCATGGCGATGGCAGGATTCCGCAGCGCTGCCAGCAGATGCCATGGCAGAGCCACAATGCAGAACACTGCCTCGCTGAGCAGCAGATGCATGCGACGCAGTGCACGTACCTGGCGCGTGAGCAGCGCATACAGCACAACAAAGCCGATCGGAAACACGATGCCGATCAGCCCTTTGGTCAGCAGGTTCAACGCCATCACGACGGCGAACCACACCATGGGTATGAGTGCGCTGCGGTGCTCGCGCACGCGGTCCAGTGCGATCAGGAACAGGTGTACGCCAAGCGTCATCCACAGGGCATTCAGGATGTCGGGAATATAGAACCGCGTGAACAGGTACGGCCCCAGGCTGGTGCACATGGCCAGCGCCGCATAGAAGCCGCCGCGCTCGCCGAAGAGCCGCTTGCCCAGCGCATACACCGCAAAGAACAATCCCAGCACGCACAATGACAGCGGCAGACGTGCGGCCCAGTCATACGGTCCAAAAACGCGCATGGAACCTGCGGCCATCCAATACATGAGCGGCGGCTTATCAAAGAACCGAATGCCGTCCACGTAGGGCGTCACATAGTCGTGGCGCAGGTTCATCTCGCGCGCCACTTCGATGTAGATGGAATCCACATCGTCCAGCAGACCCGGAGAAAACAGGCATCCCAGGTGCAGCACCAGCCACACGCCGGCCAGCACCAGCAGCGACCGCGGTCGTGCCGCGGAAACAACAGGCACCGGTTGAGAGGACCGGTCCAGAACTGGGGAGATTACTGTTGACACGGGAGGGCCTGCGCAGATTCTACGGTGCTGTGCTGCATCTTCGCTCCGGCAGAACCGTCCAATGGCTGCCACTTTGCTGAAGGCATGGACGGATCATGTCGGGGAGCGTATTGACAGACGTGTCCCCGGTGCCACACCGCGTATCCTCATGTGAGGTCCTGAAGGGAGCAAGAGCAGAACCAATGGGCGAGGTACGACCGAATCGGAAGCGTGGCTCCATTGCGTTTCTGGTGCTGCTCTGGCTGCTCACGCAAGCCGTTGCAATCCTAAGACAGCCGCTGCTGGATGACGTGGATTCGATCCACGCGGAGGCGGCGCGAGAGATGCTGACGCGTCACGATTTCGTCACGCTGTATGTGGACGGAATCCGCTACCTGGACAAACCGCCTCTGCCCTATTGGCTAGCCGCGGGTTCCATGGCCATCTTCGGGCAGCACGACTGGGCGATCCGCTTCACGCTTGCGGCGGCCATGCTTGTGCTGACGCTATATCTATACGGGCTTGGCTCGAGGCTTTACGGCGAACGCGCGGGCTTTTACGCCGGGTGTGCCATTGCCACCGCCATCGGTCCGTTCATTTACACACGGTTTTTTATTCCGGACATCATTCTTGCGCTGTGGATGACGGTGGCCTTTGACCTGACCCTACGCCTGCTCGATCACATCGAGCGCGACGGGAGAGCCTCCGCACGCAGCGCCGCGTGGTTTGCGTTGGCGTGCACGGCGGCCGTGCTGACCAAGGGCCTGATCGGCGTTGTTTTTCCGCTGGGGCTCCTGCTTGGATTCCTGCTGTTCACGGGACGGCTGCGACTGCTGCTACGCATGCGTCCGCTGCTGGGCAGCGCCGTGTTCCTGGTGACCGCGGTGCCGTGGCACTGGCTGGCGATCGTGCAGAATCGTGCAACTGGCGCGTCCAAGGGCTTCTTCTGGTTTTACTTTGTCAACGACCAGATCGACCGGTATCTGAACACGCGCATTCCGCGCGACTATGACAAGGTGCCGCTGCTGCTGTTCTATGGGCTGCTGTTCGCCTGGATCCTGCCGTGGGGCGTTTTCCTGTGGCATGCAGCGGCGGAGCGGGTTCGCGGCTGGCGCCTGGGCAACCACAACCTGCGCACGCCGGGCGTGCTGCTGGCGTGGTGGACGATCGTGATTGTCGGTTTTTTCACGTTCTCCACGCGGCAGGAATACTACACGCTGCCCGCCATACCGGCGCTTGCGCTGCTGGCCGGCGTGGCCCTGGCGCGGCGCGACGGGGAGCGTACCCGGCAACTCGCGTATGCGTCGCTTGCCATTACCGGCGTGCTGCTCGGCGCACTCTGCGTGGCCGTCGCGGTCATCTCGCACGCACCCGCGCACCAGGAGTTGTGGCAGGTGCTGCAAACGCACCCTGAAGATTACGCGTTGTCGTTCGGCCACCTATTCGACTTTACGGAGGGCGCCTTCGGGTTCTTCCGCCTGCCGCTACTGCTTATGAGCGTGAGCCTGCTGGTCCCCGCAACGCTGGCATGGTGGTTCAAGCGTGGCGGACGTACCCTTGCCGCGAACATGACGCTGGCCCTGGGCATGTGCGCGGTGCTGGGCTGCGTACATCTTGGACTGGAATACTTCTATCCGATCCTGGGCTCACAGTCGCTTGGAAGCTCGATCCAGTCGCATTGGCGAACAGGCGACCAGATCGTGATCGATGGCGAGTACTCCAATAATTCAAGTATCAATTTCTACACGCGGCAGCCGGTGTCCATGCTGAACGGTCGCGTGAACAACCTGTGGTACGGCTCGCTCTATGCGGACGCTCCGAGCCGGTGGCAGGACGATAGGAGCATGGCTGCGCTGTGGCACAGCCCGCGGCGCGTTTTTTTCGTGACACACTCGGCCGCCCGTACAGACGGCTGGCTTGCGCAGTTCGGCGGCACGCGCGTAGCGGAGTTCGGCGGCAAGTTTGTGCTGCTGAATCACGAGTAGGCCCGTACCGGGCGGCGAGGGGCCGGGTCGTGTATGGTGCAAAGTGTTCCGCAGCGCCACGGCCTGGAGTTCCGCTTGCCCAAGTTTGCCGCCATTGACATTGGTTCCAACTCATGCCGCGTCGCCATTGCAGAGGTGCAGCAGCACAAGCTGCACATCCTGCACGAAGACCGGGAAGTCGTGCGGCTCGGCGAGAGCGTCTTTGAGACCGGACTGATCTCACCGGACGCGATGGCCACCACCATTCGCGCGCTCAAGAGATTTCAGAAAACGGTGCAGGCAGAGGTCGTGGATCGCGTACGTGTGGTGGCAACCAGCGCCATGCGCGACGCGCAGAATGCTGGCGCCTTCATCGCCTGGGTCAAGTCGGAGCTTGGCTGGAACGTCGAGGTGATCTCCGGCCTGGAAGAAGGCCGCCTGATCCACCTGGGCGTGACGACGCACGAGCCCGGCGCGCGCGGACGCTGCCTGCTGATCGACCTTGGCGGCGGATCGTGCGAGATCACACTTTCCGAAGACGGCCGCGTCCAGGAAATGGTCTCCCTTCCGCTGGGGTCCGTCCGGTTGCAGCAGGAGTTCCTGCGCACCGACCCGCCCACCCGCGAGGAGCAGAACCAGCTCAGGACCTACATCGACCGAGAACTGCGCAAGCTGGAGCGCAAATTCGGACCACAGGCGCCGATTCCGCTGGTGATTGCAACCAGCGGTTCCGCCGCGGCGCTGGCCGAGGCAAGCACTGCACTCGCGGAAAGCAAGCCGGCAAAGCCGAAGAGCAAGGCCCCTACCAAGCAGCCCGCGCGCAAGCCACAAAGTTTCGCCGCGCACGAGTTACGGTCCGCGCTGCGTTTGGATCCGCTTACCGCATCGACCGCAACAGTGCGCTCGTTGGCGACGCGGCTCGTCGCCATGAACAACGAGCAGCGCATGGCCGTTCCCGGCATCGGTCCAAAGCGCAGCGAGATCATCATCGGTGGCGCGTTTGTCTATGCCGAGCTACTGGAGCGGCTGAAGCTTTCCGGCTTCCGCTACTCACCGTTGGGCCTGCGCGACGGCATGCTGGCGCAGATGCTCGCCGACGTGGACAACCGCGCCTCCGTGCACCGCGCCATCGAGCAGGAGCGCTGGGAGGGTGTGTTGCAAATCTGCAAGCGCTACAGCGTGGACATGAAGCGTGCCGAGCCGATCCGCAACGATGCAACGCGGCTTTTTGACGACCTGCAGCGCGTACACACGCTCTCGCCTGAGTTCCGCGAGTGGCTCGCCGCCGCCGCAATGATGCAGGGCGTCGGCCGCTTCGTCTCGCACCAGGGGCACCACCGGCACACGCACTACCTGATTGCAAATTCGGAGATGTTCGGCTTCTCCCCGTCGCAACGAGCGCTGGTCGCGGCGATCGGGCGCTACCAGGGCAAGAGCCGCCCCGACCCTATGGACAAGCCCATGCGCTCGGTGCCGGTGGAGCTGCACACGTCAGTGGTGCGCTCTATCGCCCTCTTGCGGCTTGGGATCGCGCTGAACCAGGACCTGGCGAGCGAGCCCACGCGCTTCACCACACGCGTCTTTCCCAAGCGTGTGATGCTGCAACTGCAGGTGCGCCGCGGGTCGGCGGAACTGGAACGCTGGGCGCTGCGCAAAGAGCGCGCCTATTTTCGCGAAGTCTTCCGCCGCGATTTAGACGTGGAGCTGGCATAAAGCTTGCCGACCACGCGCGGATCGAGCATCCACTGCAGCATGGCCGCGCCGCGATCCAGGCTGAGCCGCGCAATGGCACCCTTCCGCAGCCGCACCGCCGCGGGCCGCCGCTCGCAATCCTGCGCGGTAGCGGCCGGTTGCAGCAACAATCCCAGGAACTGCACCAGGTTCGGGCTATGTCCCACGACGAGCAGTGAGTCATAGCCGCTGCACTCGGCGAGCATCTTTTGAAACTGCGCAAAGGTGGCCTGCGGCGCCAACGCATCCGACAGCAGAATCTTCTGCTCATACCCGGTCTCGGTGCCGACCAGCGATGCCGTTTGCAGGCTGCGCTTCAGCGGGCTCGACACGATCAGGTCGAACGAGACATTCATGCTGGATAAGGTATTGCCGAGCAAAAGGCAGTCGCGCTTTCCTGACTTATCCAGCGGCCGGCGCACATCGAGCGCCGGGTTTGCGCGGCGCGTTCCGGCTGATGCGTGCCGCAGCACATACAGGTTCATCACGCGGATGCCAACGAGGCCGTACCGCCCGTGCCCTCGTAAATGCCGGGGTCCGGCACGCCCAGCGAAGGCTGCTCCGGTTCCGGGTTCGGAACCGGGTCGCTTGGGATCGACGGCAGGATCTCGTCCTCTGGGTAAGGTGGATAGCTCGCGCCGGGGAAGCCGTCGTCCACGGAGCCGGGCACATTATCCAAACGTGAAAGTTCACTCATGCCGGTTTAGATGTCACGCGTCCACTTCCGGACTGCTCCGTTCCGTCGCAGCTGTCCAGATCTCCGCGCGCAAAATGCCGCCGAGCCGTGTTTGCACGGCAATGCATGCAAGCCCAGCTTCCCGCAGTGCTGCCGCGTGGTTCGGCAAGTGCTGCACGCGTAAGCCGGTAAGCAGCGCGAACGCCGCGTACAACCCCCGCACCAGAACGCGCGCGGGCCAGCGCCAACGGCCTTGCGGCACGGCGAATTCTGAGACGACCCAGCATGCCGCGGAATTCATCTGTGCCGCGACCCGGGCCGCGAGCGCACGGCACTGCGCATCGTCCAGGCAGTCCAGAAAAAAGTGGCTGCACACCAGGTCAAAGCAGTCCGCTGGCAGCGTCGCCGTCGCATCTGCGTGCAGGGTTCGCAGGCGTGCGCCATCGCCCTGCGCAACGGCGCGCCGCCGCAGCCGGTCGAGCATCGCGCCGCTCGCGTCCACGGCATGCACAACAGCTGCATCATTGTTTCGCAGCAGCGCCGCGGTGAACCGGCCATCTCCATCGCCCAGCACCAATACGTGGCGTGCTCGTCGCATGCGCGGCAGAAACGCCGTGCGCGTGCGCCAGAGCAGCGGGCCGAAGCTCAGGTACTCCATCCAGCGATACAGGCGCGCTAGCTTGTCGAAGCCGTTCGACCGGGTCATGTCAGCGGGCAATCAGCACACAAACCGAAACGAGCAGCGCCGGGGCGACCAGCACCGCATCCACCAGGGCGCGCCAGGAAAGCCACCCCAACCGCGCAGAGGCAGACTCGCGCTTGCGCACCAGCAACCAAAGCAGAAGCAGAGCACCGGCGCACGCGGGCACGATCACTCGTGCCTCCACAAACAACAACGGCAGCAGCGCCACGGCCAAGCTTGTGGCGAGCACAATACGCAAGCGCCTGGAAGCCGCTCGCAACACCGCGCAATTCGTGCGGCACACGCCGCCAAAGGCCAGGGCAGCGGTCAGCAGCGGCCACCCCATGCTGCCGTGCACGGCCGCGGGCAGAGCAACTGCCACGGCGAAGAAGACGCTGACGCACACTGCTTTCCACCGCGCTGGCAAGTGAAGAACGTGCACCGCAGCCGCATACATGGCAAGCGGCACGGCCAGCAGCAGCCAGGCCTCCACCAAAATTCGTGGCAGCGCCGAGAGCAGCACCGCGGTCAAGAGCGCGACCGCGGCACCGGCCAGCAGGAACTCACGCGCGTGCTCCCGATACATTTGCGACAACGCCGCGTGTGGGGCGCTCGGCCACGGCGCTGGCTCACTCCGGGTGTCTAGAAGGCGATCCGCGACGTACACCAGCCACACGGCGCAAGCCAGAGCGCCAGCCGTCGCCAGCGCATGCGGCACGTGCATGATTTGTGCAAAGAGCAAAGTCCAACAGAAAGCGACGGTTGGAGCGTCCAGACTGAGAAGGTGCCACGCGTGGAGCAATCGCAGCGGCGCTGCCACCTGCCGCGTGGGCGAGTTGAGAACAACCGCGGGCGCGCCCAACGGCTATTCGCCTTGGGCCGTGGGCACGGGCTCGGCATGCGCGCCGCGCACCCAGAACTCCGGGTTCACCTCGGCAAAAATGCTGTCCTGCGCTTCCAGCGCAACAAGCCCAGCGATCTGCTCCTGATCCAGCGCGCCCGTCTCGCGCCACGCACGCCAGAACCGAAGCAGCGAGCCAAATGCGTCATCGTGTTCGCGAAAACGGCGCTCTGCATAATCACGTGCCGCACCGGTGGTTATCAGGAATTGCCAGTCGCTGGACTCCAGCAGCAGAAGCTCGCGGCAGAGCTGCTTGGCTAGTCGCTCGCCCAGGCCGCCATCGCGCCATGCACCCCCCGTGCACAACTCGCGCAGCTCATACTCCGCGGCGTAAATGCGCGCATAGGTCCAGCTTGTGTCCTGGTTGAGCCATACGCGGTTGTCGCCGCCAGCACCCCACGACCCCTCGGGCAAACGCAGCGGCATCGCCGTGCCCTCGCGCCGAAGGTACTCGGCTGGCGTGACCATCTGTGGCATGTTGCGATCGGCCGTGCCTTCTCCACGGGCGAGCAGCCGCGTCACCTCTTCCAGAAAGATCACGCCTTCGTACCACCAATGCCCAAAGAGCTCCGCATCGAACGGAGCCGCGATTACGGGACGCTCAACCTCCTGTGTCGCTCCAGCGATGCTCTCGCTTACGAGCCCGATGAAGTGGCGCGCGTGCTCGCGAGCCTGCTGCTCCGCTTCGTGCGGCTGGTAGGCGTGCTTCGCGTTCATCTCAACGTTGGGCCCGGTCACGCGCCAGTAGCGGTGGCCACCCGGCCAGCGCTTTTTGTGGAAGTCGAGGTACGTACCGTCGGCGGGGTAGCCCCCGTCGCCGCTCCAGACCTGGTAGCCGGTGCGCGGGTCGCGCGGCAACACGGCAACGCGCGACGGACGCTCGCTGCCCTGCACCGTATAGCTGCGATAGAGCTGGCCGTCGCTGCCTTCCAAGTTTGGTGGCGGCATGTTGCCCTGCTGCATCGCGCTGTAGGGAGAGGCAAAGCGATCGCTGCCCTCGACCAGGTGCCCATCGGCGTAGAAGAAGTGCAGCGAACTTTCCTCCAGCGCCTCTTCCACGCCGATGCGGTGAAATCCTGGATAGGCGCGCGGGTCCGTATCGGGCAACAGCGGCACCTGCCAGTAACCGGCCGGCCGGTAGCCGCACTCCGGCAGCCATACGCCCGGCGGCGTCACGCCAAAGTGCCTGCGGTGCACTGCAGTGGCAACACGCCACTGTGCGCGCACGCTTTCATCGGTCCCCAACAGCGGCATGTATCCGTGTGTCGCCGCACAGGTAAGCAGGTCGATGCTGCCACGCTCCTGCTCCGTGCGCAGTGCCGCGATCAGGTCGCCCTTCAGCTCTTCGAAAAGAGACAGCGCGTCACCGTAGCGTTGCTGCCAGAACTGCGCCAGCCACCGCAGGTGATCTTCGCCTGCTTGCGCAAAAAACGCCTCGTCCTCCTGCGCAAACTGGATTTTGCGGCGAAGGTACTCCGGGAACTCGCGCACAAACACGGGGTGCGCTAACTGCTCCAGCAGCACGGGCGACACGTCAATGCTCCAGCGCGCGCGAATGCCCTCCGCGCCCAGCCGTCGCAAGACCTGCAGCAGTGGCAGATAGGTCTCAGCGGCGGCCTCGTGCAACCACTCCAGCCCGTGGGGCCACGTTCCGTGGTTCACCACGAAGGGCAAGTGCGCATGGAGGTGGATGTTGAGAAAACCGCGCGTGCCTGGCACTGAGAGATCCTGCGAACTGACGGTCCGCGATCGTGGCCACATGATCAGCCAATGCTGTTGCGGAGAAGCTGCTCGCACCGGACAGGTGCCGAGCGCAGCTGCCGACTACTTTTTCAGTGTACGGCCAGCACCTTCCCTGAAAGGGCGGCGTGCCTGCCGCGACGCGACAGGCCCACACCGTTGCCATGCCAACTACTGCCGGTTCAACACTGGCCCGTTGTCCGTGTTCCCTCTGCCGTATGCTCCCTGATCCCCCCTGCCGTACGCTCCCTGATTTCCATTGCCGTAGGCGCCCTGGTTGTTGGGAACGCGGACAGTAAAGGAATTCGTTGTTGAGAAGCGAACCACCGTCTCACTGGGAAACGACACCTGCTGGCCGCGGGTCACGCCGTTGATGGCCGCGCCTGTACCGCCGCCGGCAATGCTGCCGATCGCCGCACCCTTGCCTCCGCCGAAGATACCGCCCAGGACGGCGCCACCTACGGCGCCGACACCAGTCTTGATGGCGGTGTTCTTACCGCGCGCCGCGCCTTCCTTCACCACTGGATCGGTGGAGATGGCGATCTGCTGCCCGCGGCGGCTGATGCTGGTCAATTGAATGCTGATCCGCGACTGGCCCTTGAAGTGTCCTGCGTCCTTGGCATCCACGACCGTGCCGGAAACCGCGCTGCCACGAGCCAGTACGACCACGCCGTCCTGCACGAAGTCAGTGGCGAGCGCGCCGCTGAAGGAGTCGCCCGGGTGTGAATCGTCGCTATCCAGCGTCTGCGTAATGCGCACCGGCAGGGTCGATCCCGCGGGCACGGTGACGGTGCGGAACGCAGGCGCCGACGGTGGCGGGGGTGCAGCCTGCGCGCGCTGCACCGGTGCCGGCGGCTGCACGGGAGGTGGTGTGTTCACGATTCTTGGCGTCTGCCGGGTCACGGGCGCAGGCTCGCGTGGCGTCACCCGTGCTCGCGGCTGCGGGACCGGTTCCGGTTGCACCATAGGTTGCGGCGTGGTGCTGGTGGCGGAAACCGGCGGTGTGTTTGGCGCCACGGTGATGTCGTTCACCACTTTCAGTACGCCCTGCACGCCTGCGGCATCGTTGGCGGCCAGCGAACGTGCGGCGGAGTTGCTCACTTGGCCGGTCAGTGTGACGGTGCCGCCCGTGGTGGAAACTTGAATCGGCTCGGTGCTGATGGCGCCATCGCCCTGCAAACGCGACTGCACTGCGGCGGTCACCGTCGGATCGGCCACCGTTGGCGCGCTCTTCCTGCAGCCGGTCGGCAGCAACAACGTTGCAGCCAAGGCCAGGCCGGCCATCATGCTGGCCGTGCGCGCCTGTAATTGAGTAGTCTGTGCCATCTCGAATCCCCTTTGCGTCCGGTTGCGGCAGGCCGTCGTTCGCCAGGCCGCGTCCTCACACGCATCCTTTCGATGCAGTTGGCTCCACCGGACGATGCACCAAGGCGCGCCTCCGCGCTGTACGCGACACAGTTGCGGCAACCGCGCGCAACGCTGCCGCATCCGTCCACCTAGTCGCATTTCACCCCGGGCGGGTGCAAGTGTCGCATCCCGGCAAACTGGCCGGTATATGAGAAGGGGAAAGAAATGGCAGACGAGAACAGCAGCGGTTTGGGATGGTTTCTGGCGGGCTTGGGCATCGGTGCGCTGATTGGTGTGCTGTACGCGCCCAAGAGCGGCCGCGAAACGCGGGACGATCTTGCGTCTGGCGCACGCGACGCCAAGGAAAAGGCGAACCAGTACGTGCAGCAGGGCAAGGAGCAGCTGAACACAGCTGTCTCGCAGAGCAAAGACCAACTGAACGACTATGTGGACAAGGGCCGCGACTACTACGAAAAGGGACGCACCCAGTGGTCGCAGTATGTCGACAAGGGCAAGGACTTCTTGACTGAGCAGCAGACTAAGCTGAACGGTGCTGTGGACGCCGGCAAGCAGGCTTACCAGGAGCAGGCAGGCCAGAACAGCTAGGCCGTCGCTCGCCCCGATTTCAGGAGCCGGCGATCCGTCGCCGGCTTTTTGCATCGCTCGCAGCAAACGCGGGCAAGCTCTCCCCCAGGAGTCCTCCAATCATGCACGCCGCCACCTCCGCACTCGCGCTTTTCCAGGCACCGACCTACACCATGTCTGACGGACAGTTTCACACCCTGCTGTGGTTTACCGGGTTGATCGCTTTCTGGCTCCTTCTGCAAGCTGCGGCCCTGGTCGCGGTCGCGTTCATGGTGGTCAAACTGCTGCGAACGATTAACGAGTTCACGACGCGCATCGAAGCCAAAACGCTCGCCATCACGGACCGTTTTGAAGGCAAGCTCTACCCGCTGGTCGACAACTTTCAGGACCTGATGAATGACACCGTGCCCAAGATCAAGCGGGTTACGGAGAGCATTGCCGACACTACAGATGTTTACCGCGCCAAACTAGCCCAGGTCGATGCACTGATCAGTGACACCACGGGCAAGGCCAAGCGGCAGAGCGACCGCATCGACGGCATGGTCACCACAACCTTGAACACGGCAGGCAGCGTTGTGGGCCGTGTCGAAAATGCCGTACTCGCACCGGTGCGGCAGGCAGGTGCATTCTTCAGCGGCATCCGCGCCGCAGCGACGCGTTTAGTCGACGAGTACGGCCATCCCACACACGCAAAAACCCCCAAGCCGGTCGCCTTCGAAGGCGAAAACATCTACACCGGCCTGGATGACGATTATCACGCGTAGCAATCATTGAGGAAACAGCAAAGGCCGGGCTTGAGCCCGGCCTTTGCTGTTTCGCTTCAGCTACACCTTTCGGAATAGTTCCTCGCGCGGATCCTCTGGATTCAGCTTTGCCAACTCTCGCAGGATCTCCTTTGACCGCTCATCCTGAATCTTCGGCACCACGATCCTGATCTCCACGATCTGATCACCACGCACACCCTCTGCCGAGCCGGAGACCACACCCTTGTCACGCAGCCGTAGCTTCTGCCCTGTTTGCGTACCGGGCGGAATCTTCAACTGCGTGCGGCCGTCGATCGTCGGCACATCGACCTTTGTTCCCAGCGCCGCTTCAAACGCCATCACCGGCAGGGTGAGCCGGATGTCGTCGCCCATGCGCGTGAAGACCGGGTGCGTGCCCGCTTTGATGATCAGGTACAGATCACCCGCTGGTGCTCCTTTCGTGCCCGCATTGCCCTTCCCCGCCAGCCGGATGCGCTGCCCATCGCGCGTACCGGGCTTGACACGAAACTCCAACGGGTCATGCCGCGTGATCGTGCCTTCGCCATGGCAGGCCGGGCAAGCATCCCCAACCTTCCCCGTGCCGCCGCACATAGGGCAGGCCGTGTTGAACTTCATACGGCCGCTCATCTGCTGCACCTGGCCGGTGCCGTTGCACTGCGGGCAGGTATGTGGCGTACCCACCGTGCCCTGCCCTTTGCAGGTCGGACATAGGTCGTTGCGCTGCAACTCGATCTTCGCCGTGCCGCCGCGAATCGCCGTCCAGAAGTCGACCTGCACCTGGTATTCCAAGTCGGTTCCGGGCTCAGGCCCACGGCTTTGCGCGCCTCGGCCTCCGAACATGCCGCCGAAGATGTCCTTGAACGACGAGCCGAAGCCGCCGCCCGCCTGCTCCTGCTGCACGCGGCCGCCAGCACCGCCACCCTGGAAGCCCGAGAAATCGAAGCCGCCGAAATCAAACGGCACGCCACCGCCCTGCGCACCCGGCGCGCCGCCGGTGTACACACTGCCTCCGTAGCCGCCACGCGCCGCCGCCTCGGCCTGCGCCGAGTCAATCGAGTCAGAGTAGAAGCCGACCTGGTCATAGACCTTGCGCTTCTTTTCATCGCTCAGAATGTCGTTCGCCTCAGAGATTTCCTTGAATTTCTCTTCGGCCTTCTTGTCGCCCGGGTTCACATCCGGGTGGTACTTGCGCGCCAGCTTGCGAAACGCCTTGCGGATCTCATCCTGCGAGGCCGTCTTCTTGACACCGAGCGTGCCGTAATAATCCTTGTTCTGTGGTCCTGCCATCGTTTTCCTGTATCACCGTTACTGACAGATTAGATGAGTGAAACACACGCAGGAAGCGCCGGACGATGAGTTCTCAGTCTGTGAGCACTGCAGCCGCACGCTTGCGAGCTTTGGCGCCGGGCTTTGCCGCTTCGCGCGATGCGCGCAGGCTTGCACCCTGCGCATAGGCCGTTTCATTTTCCGCCGCCGTTGTGTGCTGGTCCTTGGGGCACCAGTACAGCGTGCGCCCTGCAAGGTCACGCCGCAGGATCATTTCACCGCATACAAAGCATGGCTTGCCGTGCCGCCGGTAGACATAGTGCTCCTCGCCGCGCTGCGCAGGCTCTTTCCTCGATGGCCGGTCCGAGCGTTTCGTGCACACGATGCGACGGTCCACCATGCCCTCCTTCAGCAGCGGGATCGAATCCTTCCACACCGCTTTTAGCGTCTTCGCGTCCATCGCCTCGCCCGGCGTAAACGGGTTGACGCGGTGCCGGAAAAGCAGCTCGGCGCGATAGATATTGCCGATGCCCGCAATGATCTGCTGGTCCATCAGCAACTCCGCGATCGGCTTCTTCGACTTCAGGATGGCGTCATACGCCCGCTGCGGATTGTCATGATCGCCCGGCTCATGCGCCAGCGGATCTGGGCCCAGGCGGTCCAGCAGCGCCTGCCACTTTGCCTGGTCGTAGACGCTGCAATCGGTTGGCCCGCGCAACTCGCACCAGTCCACGTCCTCCGCCGGAAACGGCTGTGTGCCGTCGTCCGCGTAGCAGCGCATGTTGTGCGGTTGCCCTTTCGCGCCCCGCGGTGCCTTGCCGCTGCCCGCGCGCTGCAGGACAGAGCGCAACGCACCCTTCGGCTCCGGCAAGGGGCCGCAGCCTTCCGTAAAGTCGCCGAACCGCCCCAGGTGAATGTGCAAATACAGATCGTCGCCGAACTCGTAGCCCAGGTGCTTGCCCACCGCGTGCACCCGGCGAAGTTTCTTGCCATCGACCAGGTGCGCATCTTTGAAGCGGTGGTTCGGCCCCGGCAACACGTTCAGCTTGCGCCCGGCAAACGCCGCGGTGTGACGCGCCGCCCAGCGATGTACCTCATTCCCCTCTGGCATGCCAAAAACTCTCCGCTGTATGGGATGCAGTTCTCGCAACGGCCAGCGCCTCACCTGCGCGCGGCCCGGACGCACCGAAGCACGCATGTGCTCTTCGTCAGCTGTAGTTGCTGATTGGCAACTGGATTGGGCGTTTTCCTTCCAAGCGCCAATGCTTCTGGATCCAGCGCAGGAGCGGCCGTTCGAACCAGTAATAAATAAGCGCACCGAAAAGGATCAGAACCCCCACGATCCCCGCGCAAAGCGCGGTGAGAAGGACTCGGTTCTGGTGTACTTCGCCGATACGGCCAAGAAAAGGCAGCAGGGGAAGATGGACCAGGTAAATGGAGTAGGTCGCATCCGCTAAAAAAAGCAGGAACCGCGGTGCGCGATGGAACCAGGGCTCAAGCTGCAATGCAGCGTACACCACCAGAGCCGCCGGTAAACCCATGCGAACGGCGCGCCAATACTCGGAAAGCTGGGACGGCCAGACGAGCAGCAGCAACCCGCCACCAAGCAAGATACACGCAAGCCATGGCGTTCTTCGCATTGAGGCTAACGGCAACCGCGCCAATACCATGCCGAAGACAAACTCAAGCACAATCGGCCGACAGTAAACGTTCAGCGCAGGAAATCGCTCGAAGTTGTGAAACATACCAGCGGCGACTACTCCAAGAAACAGACTCACAAACCACAGCACGTTTGCCCGCAACAGCAGAGCAACGGCAAAGACGATGTAGAAGAACATCTCGAAGACGAGCGTCCACCCCACGCCCAGCAATGGCAGCCAGTCGCCTCCGGAACCGGTGTATGGCAAGAACAGGTAGGAGTCCACGGCGCGCCTGGCAAGATGCATGGGTCCGCGCTGTTCAAAAACAAGCCACATCTGTCCAAGCAACACGATCGTTGTCACGATCCAATAGAGCGGAACAACGCGCGCCACCCGGCGCTGCAGAAACACAAGCCAACCGTTTGTGGCAGCTTCCAGCCGGCTGGATGAGTACACCATCACATAGCCGCTTAGGACAAAGAACAAATCAACGCCGTACCGTCCCTCCATCCAAACGGGGAACGTCGCGTGTCGCCGGGCTATTTCAAGAGTCGTATGGTGCACCACGACCATGGTTGCCGCCAGAACGCGAAGCAGTTGCAGGCTGTTCTGTTTCGGCCGGTGCGCCGTGATGTTTTGGGGCATCCCACTCGATTTTACCGTGATGAAGAAATCGCAATCACCGCCAACGCGCTTGCCGTTTTACTGAACCGCTGCGCGCAGGTGCTTACTGAGCGGTTTACGCCGGTGCTGCCGGAACGGTGCGGTCGCGTGCGATAGGGTCAAGGTTCACATGACCGGCAAGCAGGAGGGGGAGCGCCAGGCGCTCCCCCTCTTCACAACCATTGCCCGAATTTCAGTTCCACACATGCTGGATCGGCATGGGCTCGATGCGCAGTATGGTGTCGGGACGAACGCCGTAAAGCTTTTTGGCGAACTCGCGCGCCTGCTCCTCGGAGTCGAAGATCGTCTTCTCGTGGAGCTTGCCTCCCACGTACTGCTCGCATTTCCAAATCACTGTGTTCATGGCCTGTTCCCTCCCCGTCCAGTTCACCAAATCATCTTGTGTTGCAAATGTTAGACACCGGCTCGACGGATGAGTTGCACCCGTGTGCCTGATACGCGCAGGCCGGAGCCGAGATTGCGATGCGGTGAAAACCCGGAGGAGACCGGAGCGCCGAGTGAACTCAGTTGCGGTTCGTCGGACACTCCGGCTCCAACCTGTTGCGCTTTGTGTCAGGTGTGCAGGGAGCCTCCACACTCCCCGCACACCTGATCTGAGACACCCGCGATGGGTGCTGCTGCTTACTTCGTGTCCACGTACTCGGCATCGATCACGCCCTCTTCGGGCTTGGTCTCTGCCGTGGTGCCTTCCGCAGCGGCCGCACCATCGGTGGGCGCCGCGTTGGACTTGTACATGGCCTCAGCCAGCTTGAAGCTCGACTGCTGCAGCTTCTCGTGCGCGGACTTCAGCTCACCGGCGCTGGGACTACCGCTCAGCGTCGTCTTCGCGTCGGCCAGGGCAGTTTCTACCTGTCCGCGCTCGTCGCCGCTGATCTTGTCGCCGTTCTCCTTGAACATCTTCTCGACCTGGTAGACCAACGAGTCCAGCTGGTTGCGCGACTCGATCTCGTCACGCTTGTCCTTGTCCTCACTGGCGTGCGCCTCGGCTTCCTTCGCCATGCGCTCCACCTCGTCCTTGCTCAGACCTGAAGAGCTGGTGATGGTGATCTTCTGGTCCTTGCCGGTGGCGTTGTCCTTTGCCGTCACATTCAGGATGCCGTTCGCGTCGATGTCGAACGTCACCTCAATCTGCGGCACGCCACGCGGAGCCGGAGGGATGCCCGAGAGCTTGAACTTACCAAGCGTACGGTTCTGGCCCGCCATCGGGCGCTCACCCTGCAGCACGTGCACCTCAACCTCAGTCTGCGAGTCCGCAGCCGTGGAGAAGGTTTCCGTCTTCTTGGTCGGGATGGTCGTGTTGCGCGGGATCATCGGCGTCGCGACCGAACCCATCGTCTCGATGGCCAGGGTCAGCGGCGTGACGTCCAGCAGCAGCAGGTCCTTCACCTCGCCACCCAGAACGCCACCCTGCACCGCAGCGCCGATTGCGACGACCTCGTCCGGGTTTACGCCTTTGTGCGGCTCCTTGCCGAACAACTCCTTGACCAGCGCCTGCATGCGGGGCATGCGGGTCTGACCGCCGACCAGCACAACCTCATCGACCTGCGACGCGGTGATGCCGGCGTCGGACATGGCCTGCTTACAGGGCCCAACGGACTTCTGCAGCAGATCCTCCACGAGCGACTCGAACTTGGCGCGGGTCAGTTTGACCACAAGGTGCTTCGGTCCGGTCGCGTCTGCCGTGATGAACGGCAGGTTGATCTCGGTCTCCATGGTTGTGGAGAGCTCGATCTTGGCGCGCTCGGCCGCGTCCTTCAGGCGTTGCAGGGCCATTTCGTTGCCCTTGCCACGCAGATCCAGGCCTTCCTGCTTACGGAACTCGTCGATCAGGAAGTCCACCAGGCGCTGGTCCAGGTTGTCGCCGCCAAGGTGCGTGTCACCGTTGGTGGCCTTGACTTCGATCACACCTTCGCCAACTTCGAGCACGGACACGTCAAACGTACCGCCGCCGAAGTCATAGACCACGATGGTCTCGTCCTTCTTCTTATCCAGGCCGTAGGCGAGCGCTGCCGCAGTCGGCTCGTTGACGATGCGCTTCACATCCAGGCCGGCGATCTTGCCCGCATCCTTGGTCGCCTGGCGCTGCGAGTCGTTGAAGTATGCCGGAACGGTGATGACGGCCTCGGTCACGGATTGGCCCAGGTAGTCTTCGGCGGCCTTTTTCAGCTTCTGCAGGATCATCGCGCTGATTTCGGGCGCGGTGTACTCCTTGCCCTGCGCTTCGATGGCGATGTTGTCGCCCTTTGCGATGACCTTGTAGGGCACCATCTTCATCTCGTCGTTGACTTCATTCGGGCGACGGCCCATGAAGCGCTTGATCGAGTAAATGGTGTTCTCAGGATTGGTGATTGCCTGCCGTTTCGCGACCTGCCCGACAAGGCGCTCACCCGTTTTGGTGAATGCAACGACGGAAGGCGTCGTGCGTCCGCCCTCTTCGTTGGGAATCACTTTGGCCTCGCCGCCTTCCATGACGGCGACGCAACTGTTGGTGGTTCCCAGGTCGATTCCAATAATCTTGCCCACTTCGTTCTCCTCCGGACAGGCATTCCAGCCTGTCGATACCGATCAATCAAACCCTTGACACTTCGTCACTCAGGCATGTTCAGGATCACATGTGAGTGACTTGCTGTCAACTAATATGATGCGTTAGCCGCGCAAACTGATGCATCTTCCCACGCCAAGGACTCATGCTTTGCCAGTCTCCGGCCGACATGGTGGGAAGATGCCGCAAAGGATGCGGGAACTCATTGCAGACAGGCTGGGCTGCTCCGGCGTGAAAGTGCTATTTCTGAAAGGGAGTTGGGTCGAGGATTTCGTTTGCAGACAGCAAAAAGCCTCCGGCATTGCCGGAGGCTGCTTTGATGGATCGTGTTTCGCGGTTATGCGGCCAAAAAACGGCGACGCATTGCACCGGCTACGCCGAGGATGCCTGTTCCCAGAAGGACCAGGGAAGAAGGCTCCGGAGTGACGTTGGTCCCGGTCAGGCTGCCGGCGAAATCGATAGCGCCAGGGCCGCCTGTGTTGGTCAGGGCAAACGTAATTGTGTTCAGGCCGGAGGTGAAGGCCGATGAACCCAGAGCCACGTTTACCGCGCTTAGGTACTGCGCATTGGACTGCGCCGTGTAGACAGAGGTGCCATTGACAAAAATGGAGGCAAAGTCATCGGCGCTGAAGAGAACCGATCCTGTGTAGGTCTGGTTCGCCAGGAGCGTGAAGCTGTCCGAATAGTAGGTGGTTCCGACCGCCTGGTTGCCGGCGGCGTTGGTCGAAATGTACGAGCTGCCGGGCTGAGCCGTTGAGTAGACGGCATTGGGGCTGGTGACCTGAACGGCAGCTGTCCCTGTGCCAGCGTAGGAACCAGTCACGCTGGAACCATAGGTGGTGGTAGCCGCGGAAGAGACGAACGAAACGGTATCGGCGTGGGCTGCCACGCAAAACATAACGGCGGCCGCTGCCAACAGAGATGGGGTGAAAAGGCGCATTTTTGTGCTCGCTTAGTGATTTGGGGCTGAGTCTGCTTGCAAATCGTAGGCAACTTTGCGTGCTCCGAGTCAATTACGCTCGGTGGTTGTACTCAGCCGTTTCTATGATGTGACCACGCTTTGTAGGAACGCGCGGGACATGTTGCCAAAGGGCGACAGCGTTTTTTACAAAAGGTTGAAGCTGTTGCCCGACCGGAGTTGGAGGTTACCGGAACTCGCGCGAGACGATCTATGGGTTTTGTGCCGGTTGCGCGCCGCCGGAGGCGGAGCTTCCGGTGCTACCCGGCGACGATGAAGGACTGGCCGATGAAGACGGTGCAAAAGGCGTGCTACCGATTGGAGCGGTGCTGCTTCCGTTTGCGGAACCGATGCCTGGTGTGCCGAAGGTGCTGCCCCCGCCCTGCCCAACCGAGCCGCCAAAGATGCTCACCTGCTGCTTCAGCAGCCAGGTACGGTGGTCGTACAGAAACTCCCAGTCCTCGATATTTGCCGAGCCATTCCACTCCACCAGGCCGTGTCCGCTCGCGCTGCTGCCCACACCGACGATCGCCCCTTTGCTCCCCTGGACCTGATTCGAGCTGATGCCGCTGGGGCTCGACCCGGAGCCGCTGGAGCCTCCGGTCACGCCGGTGGTGCTCGCACCCGCTGTAGAACCGATGCCGCCCGACGATCCCGGAGAGGAGAAGCTGGATGTGCCAAGACTGAAACCAGAGCCGGAGACCGGCGACGCGGCCGCCCCGGATCCGGGAGTGCTGCCTGCACCACTCACGCCGCTGCCGAACCCGGAGGCGGTGCCAGCGGATGCACCGAGGCTGCCCTGCCCAACGCTCCCCAGCGGCTCGCCAAAGAAGCCTTTCACCTGGGTCTTCGCCTCGCCGAAATGGATCAGGCGATAGTCTCCCCGGGTCAGTGGATCCTTATATTGCTGGCGCAGAAAGTGCATGTTGTTCTGGTTCAGCAACTGGTCGATCGAAGTGGGATAAGTGTTGAACTTCAGGTAGTAGTTGTGGATCGCGCGCACATACTGCTGTGCGCGGTGCTCGGATTCGAGCTCTTTATCGCGCTCCAGCGAGCGCGCTACGGTGGGCGCGGCCACCGTGAGAAGAAGAGCGATGATAAAGACGGCGACAACAAGAGCGATCAGGAGGAAGCCCTGCTCGCTGGGTCTGCCCGCGGCGGCTTGCGGCTGCCCAGGCGAGGTTGCCAGCCCCGAACACGCATCAGGTTCTTCCGTTGCCGGGCGTCGAATCTCCACCACCGACAGAACAAGCTCGCCTTGCGCCGGCAGGAGACCGCGCATCATTGCTGCACCAGGGGCAGCAGTTGCGTGTTGTTGTTCGTCAGGTCGGTGACTTGCGCCGAGTTCGCGCTAATGGTGCCGACTTTATAGCGCCGGCCGACAATCTCGCCTTCGGAGGCAAGAAACACGTCATCGCCCTTCAGGAAAAACGCCTGCCGGCTGCCACCCTGCCGCTGCTCCGTCCCGAAGAAGCGAAGGTCGATCGGCGGCGGTGGCGGTGGTCCCGGGTTGCTGATCGGCTGCGGCTGCGCGGGCGTGCGGGGCGAGACGATCGGTCTCGGGATCGGAATATTTGCCGCCGGTTCCGAGCCGGCCAGGAAGATGTTGCGGCCACTGCCGGTGTACAACAGTGCCTCGGCCGCTTCCATCCCTTCGGGATGCAGTGCGGGGTCGAGCGCCGCGTTGGAGACGTGGGCAGCGACGGGGCTCGGCGTGGCCTGCCGCACCGTAGTGGTGGGCGCCGGCGCCGCGCTGGGTGCATCGCTTCCGCTGCCGGCAAATTCGTAGATCATGGTGCCAAGCGCCAGGACGCCCAGGCTGCCGGCCAGAATCAGTTTCTTTCGGTCTTCGCTGCCGATCTTCATGGCTGCGCTCCGCTTTCTACCTGCGCCGCGGCCAGCCCCGGCATCGGCTCGCGAAGAAAGGTACTGATGCGCAGCCGCAGACTGACCTGGCCGCCCTGCTGACCGTTCAACGTGACGTTCTGGATTTGGAAGAAAACGCGGTCGCGCTCCAGGCCATTGATGAACAGCGCCAGCGGCTTGTACGCGCCGGTCACGGAGGCATCCAGCCGCACCTCCGTCAGGCCGTTCGCCGGAGCAGCCGTGATGTATTGCACGCGGCTCAACCGGACGCCGGAGTGTTCGCGTAGCTTGCCAAGCTCGGCTGCCACGTCGGCAAAGCCGTACGGCAGGCGTGTTTCATAGAACTGCGCGGCCTCCGTCTGCGAGGCGGCAAGCTTGCCGTCCAGCCCGCGCAGCCTGCGCGCGGCCAACTCGGCCGCCACCTGCTGTGTCCGCGCCTGGGCGATCGCCTCCTCCCCGCGGGAACCGCCGGAGGTGAAGGCGAGCACCAGCTGTACCAGGAGCCACACATTAAAGACAGCCAGCAGCGCCGCCGCTGCCACGTGCACGTTGAGCGGCGACATCCATGTGCGCAGGCGATCGAGCTGCTGCGCGCGAGGACTTGCCGGAACCGCGGCCTCCAGCGGGTTCACCGGTACGGTGCTCATGGCTGCCCCGCTTCCGGCTGCCCCGCTTGCGGCTGCATGGCTTTCGCACTCGCGGCGTCGGCGGCCGACGGCTTGGCATGAGTCGCACGCTCGCGCACGCGCAATTGCAGCGGATTATAGCCGGCGACAATATCAAAGTCGGTCGGTGGCGGTCCGGCCGGGCCCGTGTTGCCATTACTGTTGACGAGCGCGGTCGGATCGGTGTTCTGGGCGGCTTGCGAACCGCTCAGGTAAGCCGCCGCCATCTGGACACCGGCACCGCTCTTTTCCTGCGTCTGCTGCGCTTCGCCCACCAGCCGCGGTGCAACAAAGCGGTGCGACGCTTCCAGGTTGCGGATCAACAGCACGGAGCGTTCGCGCGGACCACTCACCCGCATATGAATGTTGACCTGACCGTTGGTTGCAATCTGCGGGTCGATGCTGGTCACCTGCAGTCCGGCGGGCAGCACTTCTTCCAAGTCCATCAGCACGGCGGTCCAGCTGAAACTTTTCCGCTGGTACAAAGCATTCAGAAAGTCGATCTGCCGCAGCACGGCGGCGTTCGCCGGCTCCCGCAGCCTCGCCTCGTTGCGGGCACGTTCGGAATTGAGCGCGGCCGTACGGGCCTGGATCGTCTCGATCTGCGCCTGCTGCGCGCGCGCCGACGCCGACCGGCTGTGCAGCCAGATCAGCAGGCCGGCCGCGGTGACCGCGAGCACGGCAATGGCGATCCGAAGCTGCCGGAATACGCGGTCCAGCTGGACATAGGGCCGCGTTGCGAGATTGACAGTGATCCGCATCTACGGGCGCGCCCCCACACGTGCGCCTGGGCGCGTCACGATTCGCGCATCATTGCGCAATGCCCCGCGCAGCCCGGCCAGCAAGCCGTATGGCATGGGCGTGGTGACTGTCCCAAGCAGGTCGCCGGCCTGCATCAGCTCGCGCGTTTGCAGCCCCGATCCTTCGAGGAGCACGGCAACCTGCAGTGCGCTCATGCTGCCGGATGTCAGCACCAGCTCAGGCGGAGCCGCCAGAGAATCCTCGTAATATGCAGCGGCTACCGCAACGGCGCGCTGCATTTCCAGCGCAGTGGCTGTGGCCTCCGCCTCGGCAAGCTCGCGCGCCGGCACGAAGCTTTCCACCACCGGGCCCTCATCCACATCGGAGCCGGCAAGGTCATCCGCTCCGTACTCCCGCGGCTCAACCGCCGCATACATCCCGTCCACCGGCATCGTTGGCACCACGGCGATCGAAGACGCAGCCGGCAACTGCGCCGCCGGTGCAAGCGCGGCCGGTGCCGTCTCCAGCATGCGGTGCAGCAACAGCTCACCGCGGCGAAGAATTGCCGTGGTCATCGTGTCCGCGCTGGTATTGATTACCAGCGCCGCAGTGCCGGACGCACCGGGTGCAGCGTCGTTCACCGCGCTCGCCACCGCAAGCGTACTGGGTAGCACAGCACCCGGCTCAAAGCCTGCATCGCGCACGGCGGCTTCGTACTCCGCCAGTACCGCGTATGGGATCGCGACCGTGAGCACCTGCAATTGCCGGGCGCGCTCCGTCATGACCTGGTAGCTGATCTGCGCAGCGTCCGTGGGGAACGGCAGCAGTTTGGCCAGGCGGAAACGAACCACTGCGAGCGCGTCGTCGGTGTCCGACGGCAGCGAATCGAAATCGAGCAGGATGACGCGAACCGCCGCGTCGGGCACGATCAGCGTCACGTCGCGCAGCTTGCCCTGTTGCAACTGCCCCAGCACCTGGCGCACGGCAGCGGCAACGCGTTGCGGATCGGTAATGTTCTGCTGCCGCAAGCCGGGCTGCACCGCCTGCCGCGGCAGCTCCGCCCGCGCGACCTGCGCCATAAAACCGCTCGCGTCGTTTGCGCGCGCGGCAAAGACGCCCTCTGGGCGGATCTCCACCGCGATGCGGGGGCGGGCTTCATAACTCGATTTCGGAATCAGAGACGGCATGCAGACGTACAGCTTCTAGGCTACATGCTTGAGACGGCCATCCGAAGCACTTGATAGCGCGTTGCGCATTCAGAGCTTATCCACCGACGACAGGAACTGCACCAGCGCCGCGTTGCACGCCTCCGTGGCATCCTGCTGCACCCAGTGCGAAACCCCGGGCAGATCGTGCCGAATCAGGCGCGGCGCAAAGGCCTCGGTTCCCGCGGTGGTGGCGTAGGAAAGGTAGGCGTCTCCCATGCCCCAGAGCAGGAGAACGGGGATGGTGATGGGTGGAAAGCCGAGGCGAAGTTGCCGGCGGAAGCCGCCGCCGCGGAGAAAGGCGCGGTACCAATGGATCATGGCGCGGGCGGCGCCGGGCTGTGCGGCGTTGGCGGCGCTCGCGGCCAGAAGGTCGCGCGGAAAGGTGGCGGGCGCGGTGGAGGTGCGCAGCATCATCTGGCGGACCAGAGCGCCGCCGCGGCGGCTGAGCAGCCACTCCGGCAGCCACGGGATCTGAAAGAAGAGCATGTACCAGGAGCGGAGCATCTGGCCGAGGCTGTGGCGCAGGGTGCGCGCGAACGTGACCGGGTGCGGGACATTGATGATGGCGAGCGCGCGCAGGGGTCGGAGCTGGCGGGCGGCAAAGGCCCAGGCGACGAGCGCGCCCCAGTCGTGCGCGATCAGAACGACTTCGGTGGCTCCCGAGGCGTCGATCAGGCCGGCAACATCGGCCATCAGGTGCTCGATCGCATAGTCGGCAACGCGCGGCGGCCGCGAGGTTTGGCCGTAGCCGCGCTGGTTGGGCGCCCAGACCCGGTAGCCGAGGGCGGCGAGGGCAGGCATCTGCTCGCGCCAGCTATCGGCAACCTCGGGAAAGCCGTGCAGGCACAGCGCGAGGCGCGGACCTTCGCCGCAGGTGAGCACCTCGAAGCGGATTCCGTTGGCCTCGACGAACTCGGTCTGGATGCTGTCACTCGGCATAACGCGACTCCCTGCCCTGTGTGATGCGGGCTTAGGAGATGGAATGGTGCCCTGAGTGGATGAGGGTCGGCTTTGTTCAGAGGTTGCGAGAACAGCGTTTCTCGGAACTCGTAAGGTTTGAGACGGGCTCGTGCGCCCTCGATCGCCTGCGTTTTAGAGGCCGTTGAACATGCAGATCTACAAGCCCGAGGCTACATGCTTTCGGACGGCTCCAAGGGGCATCCGTAGCAGATGTTCCGCTCAGGTCGGAATGCGCGCTTGATGGTTCTGCCGGCTTCCGTCGTTCGCAGACGACGCGAACGACGAAGTTTAGAAATTGCTGCTGTGGAGCGAATGGAGGGCCTACAATCATCGCGCGGTCGAGGGTACAACTATGGCGCTGGATATGGACAAGCTCAACGGGTTCGTTGGGCAATTCGTTGGTGACCTGGGCGCGACCATCCACGCCGGCATGGTCGTGATTGGGGACAAGCTGGGCCTGTACAAAGCCCTTGCCGCTACGCCGATGACTTCTGCGGAGTTGGCTGCAAAAACCGGTACGGATGAGAGATACGTACGCGAGTGGCTGGCCTCGCAGGCGGCGAGCGGATATGTGAACTACGACGGAGATACAAAGAAATTCAGCATGAGTGAAGAGCAGGCCTTCACGCTGGCGGATGAAGAGAGTCCAGCGTATTTACCAGGCGCATTCGAGTTTGCCCTTGGAACGCTGGCCGCGGTGCCTCGGATCACCGAGGCATTCCGTACCGGTACCGGCGTGCCGTGGGGTGAACACGACGAGGGCGTGTTTCATGGGTGCGAGAAATTTTTCCGTGCCGGCTATATCGGCAATCTGGTCAGCCATTGGATCCCAGCTCTGGAGAATGTGCAGAAGAAACTGGAATCAGGGGCGCGGGTCGCCGATGTGGGTTGCGGTAAAGGTGCATCGACTCTACTCATGGCGGAGGCTTTCCCCGGTTCGGAGTTCGCGGGATTTGATTACCATGACAAATCCATAGCGGGAGCACAGGCGACAGCAGATCGTCGGGGCATCGCGAACGCTCAGTTCGCGACTGCCGCGGCGAAGACTTTCCCAGGTACTGGTTTCGACCTGGTGACCGTCTTCGACAGCCTTCACGACATGGGCGATCCCGTGGGAGCGGCAAAGCACATCCTTGGCGCTCTCAAGCCCGACGGCACATGGATGATTGTGGAGCCGTTTGCGCATGACGACCTGAAGGATAATCTAAACCCGGTGGGCCGGATTTATTACTCCTTCTCGACGCTGCTCTGCACCCCATGTTCCCGGTCACAGGAGGTTGCCCTGTGCCTTGGTGCGCAGGCAGGAGCCTCACGTATTCGGGATGTGGTGATGCAAGCGGGCTTTACGCGGTTTCGCCAGGCAACGGAAACCCCGTTCAATATCGTGTACGAGGCGCGCCCGTAAAGCAGGCACCCACAGAGCAAAGTGCCGCTGGCTACCGCCCAGCTTCGATAAACGTAACCTTGTTGATTTCCTTCAGCGTGGTGATGCCGTGGCGGACGCGGTCCAGGGCGGAGTCGCGCAGGAAACTCATGCCCTTGTCGCGGGCGCGCTTGCGGATTTCGGAGCCGGGCTTTTTGTCGAGGAGCATTTCACGGACTTCGTCGTCGAGTTCGAGCAGTTCGTGGATGGCGGAGCGGCCGCGGTAGCCGGTGCCGCCGCACTCGATGCAGCCCTGGCCTTCGCGGAACTGGAAGCCGCGCCACTCGTCAGGGTTCAGGCCGTTGACTTCCAGGTGCTCGTCGCTGTGCGTGACGAGAACCGAGCAAAAGTCGCAGTTCTGGCGGACGAGGCGCTGGGCGAGTATGCAGTTCAGCGCGGAAACAAAGTTGTACGGCTCGACGCCCATGTTGAGAAAGCGGCCGAGCACGTCGACTACGTTGTTGGCGTGGACGGTGGTGAAGACGAGATGGCCGGTGAGCGCGGAGTTGATGGCGATCTGCGCGGTTTCGGCGTCGCGAATTTCGCCGACAAGGATCTTGTCTGGGTCGTGACGAAGGATGGAGCGCAGGCCGCGGGCGAAGGTGAGGCCCTTCTTCTCGTTGACCGGGATCTGCGTGATGCCGCGGATCTGGTACTCGACCGGGTCCTCGATGGTGATGATCTTGTCGTCTTCGGACTTGATCTCGTTCAGCGCGGCGTAGAGCGTGGTGGTCTTGCCGGAGCCGGTCGGGCCGGTGACGAGCACCATGCCGTAGGGTTCCTTGATGTACTTGCGAAAGCGGCGGAGGTCCTCGGCGGCGAAGCCGACCACATCCAGCGAAAGCTGTTTGAACTTTTCGCTCATGGACTCTTTGTCGAGCACGCGGAGGACGGCATTTTCGCCATGCACGGTCGGCATGATGCTGACGCGGAAGTCGATCAGCCGGCCCTTGTACCGAACGCGAAAACGGCCGTCCTGCGGCACGCGGCGCTCCGCAATGTCGAGCTCGCTCATGACCTTGATACGGCTCAGGATGGTCTGGTGGTGCTCGCGCGCAATCGGCGCCATTGCCTGCTGCAGCACGCCGTCAATGCGGTACTTCACCAGTAGCGAGTCCTCGTAGGTTTCAAGGTGGATGTCCGACGCGCGGCGCTCCAGGGCGGAGAAGATCGTGGTGTCGACTAGCCGGATGATCGGCGAGATGTCGTCTTCGCTGGTCAGCCGCTCGATCGAGATGTTGGAGTCAAGCGAATCATCGCTCGACACCATCTCGTAGGCGAGTCCCTCAGTCGCTTCCTCCAGCACGCGCTGCGACTGCTCGGTCTTCTTCAGCAGGTCGGTGATCTGCGTCAGTGTGGCGACGCGTGTGACCAGCCGCGTGCCCAGCAGGCCGCTGATCTCGTCCAGCACCATGAGGCGCGACGGGTCGGAGACGGCGATGACGAGGCGGTCGCCCTGCTGCTCCAACGGAATAAAGTTGTAGCGAAACATCAGTTCGACCGGCACGGACTTGACCAGGTCGTGCTGAATCTTGTGCTCGCGAAGATCGACGAACTCGGCGTGGTACCGGCGCGCCAGCATTTGCGCGCGCTCCGCATCATTCAGTTCCGGGGTAGCGAATGGAATCGCAACAGGTGTGGCCATGCTGATTGGACTTTGCCCTTTGCCATTGGTTTACCACGGCTGCGCCGCACGGCGTCGCTCAGGCATCGGCACCCTGGTAGGTGATCCGGTCAGGATGGTGCCACCACGGCACCGTCGCGTCCGCGGGCAGAGCGGACGCGCCCCGCCCGGCAAGCTCTGCTACGAAATCCGCCAGAGGCGTGCGATGACGCGCACCGCCTTCAATGCGAAACACGCCAGCCTCATAGTTTCGAATGTCCCTGGTGCACAGGTTTGACCAATTCCAGGATCCCAGCAGCGCCCACACCGTGACCGCCGCCACGTCCACACCAGCGGCCGACGCCTCCGCTGCGTCTTTCCACATTTCAGCCAGCCATCGCACCTGGTCCGCGGGATCGCCTCCGAGGTGCGCCTCGGTCACGGCGACCGGAATTCCATACCGTTGCCAAGCTTCGCGCAGCACACCACCCACGCCCGCAATGCCGGCGGGGTAAACCCGAATGGCTTCAATGTCGACAAGCGGCTCTGCCCCGGTATCTCCTCCCCGAAAATTGTCCGGGTACAAGTCTACGCGATGATCCAGAAAACGATCGCTAGTCGGGTAGTAGTTGAACCCAAGGACGGCCGGCGGGCAGGGCTGCTCGTGAAACCAGCCGATCTCTGCGGCGGTGATGCCGTGCTTCAGAAGGTATCCATGCAGCAGGTGGTCCGGCGTCACGCGCCCGCACAACAGGTCGGTTCCCAACCAGCGTCTTGCCTCGCGTTCCACCCGGAACGACTCCAGCCGTGCCGTGCCGAAGACGCTGCCGCCATCTTCGGTGTAGACGAACTCTGCCGCCGGCTGAATTTGCCGGATCGCACGCATACTCAGCACCGTCGCCTTTACCTCATGCAGCAGCGCGCGCAGGTAGCTTGCGATGTCTCGATGATGCGGGTACCAGTGCCCATACAGGCAGGAAAAGCGTGCCGTGGTGTGAGGCTCATTCACCGGCGTGTACCGCGTAATCTCCGGGTAGCGCTGTGCCACCTGCGCAGCATAGACCGCAAGCTTCTCAGGAAAAGCGGGATCCAGCAGGTCTGTGCCGAGTGGACCGCTGCCGTGATGCACAAGACCCGCGATCGGCTCCAGCTCAAGGCGCCGCATCTCATGCAGCATCCCGTCGAAGAAGTCCCAGCCGCTTGCCTCAAAGAACTCCCAATGCAGCGCGGTGCGCAATGTGCGGATGCCAAGCGAGGCGATGAGCTCCAGATCCTCACGCGTGTGGAGCCGATGGCGTGACCAGGCGTGCTGGTCGAAATATTGATCCTTGACACGATTGATCGTGCATTCAATGCCGCCCCAAAGTTGCATTCTGCTCTTCCTGCCGTCGAAGCGGCGCGCATCCTGTCTGGCGAGGGCGCTGGCCGTAGCCAACTGGGTAAGATGCATGACCGTCGTGATGAAACGCACGTAGAAACGTGCGAACGTCGGCTACGTCCGGCGCTCCTGCTGCAGCAGGTAAACCAGGAAGGCATCGCGGCGGGCTTTGACGTCCGCAGCGGACTTTCCCTGTGTCCAATCGTAAAAACCATTGCCGGCGGCGGCGCCGGTATGGCCCTCCGCCAGCTTTTCGGCGTAGATCGGCGGCGCTTGTGGCTCGTTGTACAAGTCTTGCGCAACGTACCCGACCACACCGGAGCAGAGCTCCAGCCCGACTAGATCCTGGTGCTCAAGAATGCCGTACGCGGGCAGGCGAAACCCGAAACCCCGGCGCGCCGCAAGGTCCACGTCCTCCGCCGTTGCAATGCCCTCGGCAACAATGTTCGCGGCCTCGCGCACCACGGCCTGGTGCAGCCGGTTGCCAAGCTGGCCGGGGCGATCCTTGCGCACCAGCACCGGCGTTTTGTTGCAATGGCGCAGAAGGTCGATCACACTCTGCGCCAGCGGAACGGAGGTCCTCTCCGCACACACAACGTCGACCAGCGGCATCAGGTGCGGCGGGTTCCAGAAGTGTGTGGTCAGCACGCGCTCCGAATGCCGATCGCATTGCGAGGCAATCGGGGTAATGCTCAGCCCACTCGTATTGCTGCACAGCGCGGCATGCGGCGGCGCTGCAAGATCCAGGTCGCGGAAGAGCTGTTGCTTGAGCGCCAGATTTTCCGGCAGCGACTCGATAACCAGGTCGGCTTTGCCTACCGCGCCGGCCATGTCGGCACCGGGCGTGATCGCCTCGGACGCCTCACACGCCTGTTCGGGATAGTCGATCAGGCCGTGCCTGCGCAAAAAGGCAAGCGTCGCATGTGCTTCCGCTACACCCGCCTCCGCACGGTCCAGGGTGCGGCTCAACAATGTCACGCGCAGGCCGCCCAGCGCGAGCACGGCAGCGATGCCGGGGCCCATCATGCCCGTACCCATGACCACGGCGTTGCGAAATTCTGTCATGACTCACTCCGTCATGGCCTCAGATGCGCTCAGTCGAACTGCAGGTGGACCTTCATACTTTGACTTCGGTCCTGCGCAATCGCAAATGCTTTGTTCGCCTCGGCAAGTGGAAATGTGTGGCTCATCAGCGGCCGCAGATCCAGCTTGCCGCTCACAATCTCCTCCACTGCCGTCGCGTACTCCGCGCCAAAGCGGAACGACCCAAGCAAGCGAAGCTCCTTGCTCATGATGAGGTTCATGGCGACCGGCGATTGCCCGCTTGGCATGTTACCCACCTGCAGCACGGTGCCGCCCGCAATCGCAGTGCGCAGCGCGGTGTCCAGACCCGCGGGTGAGCCAGACGCCTCGATGACCACGTCAAACGTTCCTCGATGCTGCTGCCATGCATCGATCTGCGCCGTGTCGGTTGCGGACACTGCCGTATCCGCGCGCATCTCCATAGCTTTGTCCAGCGCAGGCTGGGCAAGATCGATCGCGGTCAGGTGGTGCGCACCCGCACGCCTGGCGGCAGCCACCAGCAAACATCCGATGGGCCCGCAGCCCACAACCAGCACACGGGCGCCCAGCAGCGTGGGCGCGTGCCGCAGAGCGTGCAGCGTTACGGCAAGCGGCTCCGCCATGGACGCCGTGGCGAAATCAAAATCATGCGGGATTGCCACACACTGCGACTCCGCGACCGCAACATACTCGCGAAACGCACCCTGCGAGTGCGGGTATACCGAAGCCGACCCGAGGAACCGCATATGCAGGCAATGGTTCGTCATACCCCGCACGCAGAAGCGGCAGGTGCCGCAGTTCAGCCCGGGGTTCACGGCAACACGTTGGCCTACCGGGAACGCCGCTACATCCGTGCCGACCGCCGCCACCTCACCCGCAAGCTCATGGCCCAGCACGAACGGATCGCGCATCGCAAAGTCGCCGCTCTTGCCCTTGAAGTAGTAACTCAGGTCCGATCCGCAGATGCCGCCGGCACGCACGCGCACCAGCACCTGGCCGGGTCCGGGCTCCGGCGCCTCCCACTCCTCCAGCAAGATCTTCTTCGGTTCGTGCAGCACAGCAGCGATCATTCCTATTCCTTTCAGGACTACAGTTCCGCCATTGCCGCCTGCAACTCCGGCTGCGGATGCCGCCCTGCCGCGACTGCCACATTGAGCAGCACGGCGCACACCAGCAGCATGATCGCGAAGATGCCCATGCCGCTGCGCACACCCGCGGCGCGGATTACCCATACACCCAACACACCGGAGAGGCTGCCGCACGAATTAATCAACGCCAGGCCGCCCGCGGCAGCGGGGCCGGCAAGCATGCGGCCGGGCAGCGTCCAGAAGATCGGCATCAGTGACAACACACCTGCGGCGGCAACGGACAGCCCTGCGAGCGCGAGCGGAAAATCGTCTGCGAAGAACCATGCCGCGATCATGCCGACGCATGCCGCCACGGCACTCGCAGTCGCACACAGCCGCTGCGCTCCGCATACCGCGACACCAGCAGCATCGACACGCCACCCACGGCGAACGGGATTGCAGTCAGCAAACCGATGGCCGTTGTGCTCTTCACCCCGGATTGCTCCACGATGCTGGGCAGCCAAAACACCAGGCCGTAGAAACTGGTGTTGAACAGCAGCATAATCGCGATCAGCAAGTACACACCCGGCAGCAGAAATGCATCGAGCACGCGATGCGAGCGTTGCGTTGTGTCACTCACATTGCGCACCACCACTGCTTGCTCCGCAGGCGTAAGCCAGCGCACCTGATCTGGCCGATTGCGCAGCACCGCAAAGAGCACGACACCCAGCACGACGGTTGGCGCTCCCTCCAGCAGGAACAGCCACTGCCAGCCATGCAGCCCGCCGACGCCGGTCGTGTGCTCGACGATGAAGCCCGACACCGGTGCGCCGATCACCTCCGCTACCGGTAGCGCCAGCAGAAACAGCGCGAACATACCGCTCTGCCGCCGCGCCGGCAGCCATTGATTCGCGTAATACAGGACACCCGGCACGAAGCCTGCTTCACACAAACCCAGCAGCAATCGCAAGCCATAAAACACCGGCAGGCTGCGCGAGAAGACCATCAGCATGCTGACCAGGCCCCACGTGATCATGATGCGAGCAATCCACACCCGCGCTCCCACGCGTTGCAGCAGCAGATTGCTGGGCACCTCAAACACCATGTAGCCCCAGAAGAAGATGCTCGCACCCAGCGTGAACGCATGCTCCGTCAGCCCGAAGTCGTGCTGCATCGGCAGCTTTGCTAGGCTGATGTTCACGCGGTCCAGGTAGGAACAGACGAAGCCGAGAAAGAACAACGGCACGATGCGCCGAATCACTTTGCGATACAAAGCGTCTTCGTCCATCGACTCGGCAGCGGGTGCAGCCATCATTGCTACTCGTCGTCTTCTTTTGGTTGTGTGTCGGAAACAAGGTGATCTGCCGCCAATGCCTGCACCTCGGCCCAAACGCCATCGTCTACGTCCATGCCGGCGCGCATGCTGCGTTCGCGCCGGCGAATCGCGCCTTCGCCGGGGTAGTCCGCGGGCCGACCCGCCTCGTTTGGTACGGAAGCGTTCACGTAATCCACGACGCTGTCCGCGATTCCCTGCACGGCGGACGCGCCGCCCAACTTGCGCGGGTCCACCACAATGAAAATCTGCGAGCAGCCCACGCAGCTTCCTTGTTGCAGTGCGTCGATGCCGTTCGTCGGCAGCCCTTCCGACAGCACTGCCGCCAGCAGGTCCAGCATCACCGCAAAGCCTGATCCCTTCCACATGCCCATCGGCAGAATGCGCTGCGACTCTTCGATCGGCCCCGGCTCATCGGTCAGCCGGCCCTCACCATCGAACCCGCCTGGAAACGGCAGGCGCTCCCCTTTCAGCCGCGTCACCTGCAGCTTGCCATAGCTGTACTGCGACATCGCCATGTCCAGCACCACGGGGCCGCCTTCGCGTGGTGCGGCCATGATGAATGGGTTGTTGCCAAGCCGAGGATCCTTGCCACCCCACGCGGGCATGCAGCTTTCCGTGTTCGTCCACGCGATCAGCACGAAGCCCTTGCTTGCGGCGTGCCAGCCATACGATCCGCCCCGCATCCAGTGATTCGTATTGCGCAAGCCGATCAGCGCGATGCCCTGTTCGCTCGCAACCTCAATGCCGCGCTCGGTCGCCCACAACGCGTTCAGCACACCGGGCGCGCGCCGGCCATCCCACACCTCCAGTGCGCCAAGCTGCTTCACCGGCTCCGGCTTCGCGTTCACATCAACCCAGCCGCGCCGCACATAATCCACGAACCGCGGCACACGGTTTATACCGTGCGAGGTCACGCCGTCGGCCGTGGACTCCGTGTGAATTCGCGCGCATACGGCGGCATCCGCAGGGGGCACACCCGCCTGTAGAAACGCCTGCTGAATCGTCTGCTGAAGTTCCGAGAAGGAAACATGGGCCAAGTGCGCGGCCTCCTTGCTGGTGCGGGATGGCTGCAAGACTACCAGCCCACCCGAAGCATTGACGTGCGAGCGCTAGTGATTGATCGAGTTTGCGCCGAGCTGCAGAATCGGCAAATACAGAGAAAGCAGAATAAACGCGACCAGCACGCCCATGCCCACCAGCAGCGCCGGCTCAATCAGGCTCAGTACCGCGCTCAGCGATGTCTCCACATCTTCCTCAAAAAAGCCGGCGACGGAGTTCAGCATGGTCGGCAGCGCTCCCGTGGACTCGCCGACTTCGATCATTTCGATCGCCAGTTCGGGGAAGACGCGTGTGCCCTCAAGCGATCGAGCAAGCCCCTGCCCCTCACGCACCTGCGTGACCGAGGCGAACACGGCACCCGACACCTGTCGCGATGAGATCGAGCGTGCCGCCGTCTCCAGCGCCGGCACGGGCGGCAAGCCGCCGGTCAGCAGCGTTGAGAGCGTCCGCGCAAACAGCGCAACCTGGTACCGCAGCCAGATGTTTCCCAGGCCCGGAATATTCAATCGCAGCTTGTCGACGAAGTTCGCACCCGCATCGGTGCGTGACCAGCGATAAAACAAAAACCCGCCGAGCGCGAGCGCAACGGCAACATACAGCCCGTAGGTCTGCGCAAAGTGCCCGACGGCCAGCATAAACGTGGTGATCGCGGGCAGCCTTGCATCCAGCTGGTCGTACAACTGCGCAAAGCGCGGCACCACAAACGTCAGCAGAAAGATGAGAAGCCCGATCACCAGGCAGATCAGCAGCGACGGGTACACCAGCGCGCTGGTCAGCTTCTTGCGGGTAGACAGCGCAACGCGCTGAAAGTCCGTGTACCGCTGCAGCACCTCTTCCAGGTTGCCAGACCGCTCACCCGCCAGCAGCGTCGTCGTGAAAATCAGCGGAAACCCGCCCTGCGCATCGAACGCGCCAGACAGTGACTCGCCAGTCTTAATGCGCGCGGCAACGTTCTCCAGCTGCGCCTTGAAGTTCTCGTCCTTCTGCCGTCGTGCCAGCAGCTCCAGCGATCCCGGAATCGGCAGGCCCGCGCGAATCAGCGTCACAAACTGCTGGTTAAATACTAGAAAGCTCTGCAGCTTAACCTTTTTGCGACGGTTCCCCGCGATCGCACTGCGAGGCTTTACCGAATAAACCAGGTACCCCGCCTGGCTGAACCGCGCGCGCAACTCCTCCGCGGTCGATGCAGGATGCGTCTGCTCCTGCACGCGTCCCCGTTCATCCGCGAGTTTCACAACAAAGTCGGTCATCAGTCAGCCTAAGTTTAGACGGACGCGGCGGAAAGGCGTTGAAGCGCTCTACAGCCAATGCGATACTTTGCGTATGGCCAGTGTTCCAGCACCGGAGATCGAGAAGCTCTTGAGTAGGCCGTCTTGCCTGCTCTACGCGGAGGAGCGCTTCATTTCTCTAGAGGAATACTTGACCTCTTCTTACCGGCCCGACATGGACTATGTAGATGGACATCTGGAGGTGAGAAATTTGGGGGAGTTGGACCATGCACGTCTCCAACGCGCTCTGCTGGAAGCTTTCCTCATTCGCGCGGAAGACTGGCGCATTGAGGTGCTCCAGGAGTGCCGCTTGCAAGTAAGTTCCAATCGATTCCGCGTTCCCGATCTCCAGGTTCTTTCTCTCGATGGACCAGAACCGGAGCGAATTGTGACGTCCGCGCCCCTGCTCTGCATTGAGATATTGTCTCTCCCGGGACACCTTCAAAAGGATACAAAAACGCGTGCAGGATTACAGCAACATGGGCGTCGGGCACGTGTGGCTTTTTGATCCGAAAGATCTCGGACGCGTGATGCTCGTTCATGAAGGAGTGTCGCGCTGGACAAGCGACCCCGTGTTAGGCATCGAAGGAACAGACATCGCCGTAGACCTAAACAGAATCCAGAAGCGCGCGAGTCGAAGCATGCAATAGCCAAGGCCCGCCAAAGCGGGCCTTGCTGTTCCAGCGATTGTCAGCGATCTACACTGAAAACGACGATCCGCAGCCGCATGTGCTCTTCACCTGCGGGTTCTCAAATTTAAACCCGGCAGCCTCCAGCGTCTCCACATAGTCCACCGTGCAGCCGTTCAGGTACATGGCGCTGGTCGCATCCACAAACACTTTCAGGTCTTCAAACCGCACAACCTTGTCCATCATGCCCTGCGCGTTCTCAAAGCTCATGGAGTATTGAAACCCGGAGCAGCCGCCGCCTACAACGCCGATGCGCAGACCGGCCGGCAGCGGGTCTTGGGTAGCCATAATCTCTTTCACCTTGGCAATGGCAGAGGAGGTCAGCGAAACGGGTTGCGTTGCAGCCGCGCCGGTCACAACCTCGGGACCGCCGACAACTTCAGGGGTAGGGACAACAGCAGTAGCCATGAATCAAACCTCCGTCAAACTGACAGTCTTAGTGTATGCCCGCCCGAAACTCCGAGCAAGACAGTCGCCATTTCAGATGCAGGCCCGCTCCATCGCGATGCGGCAATCTCCCGTGCAAAACAGCGCCGGGATGCGGCGAACCGCACCCCAGGCCACTGTCAGCGGTGGAGCTGCCCGGAAAAGGCCGAAACGGCCCTTAAAACGAGATCCTGCCTCCCAGCGAGATCAGCCGCGGAAAGTTGATCGCACTCGTGTTGACCGTTCCAAACTGCGAGTTGCCATACTTCAGACCATTCGAGTTCAGCGCGAACAGAGGCGTGTTGAACACATTTAGAGCTTCCGCCTGGAAGCGGAAGTGAACGCGCTCGAACTGAAACTCCTTGAACACCGAAGCATCCGCGTTCCGCATGCCCGGCGCGCGGCAGGCACCATCGGTACGTGGTGCATTGCCGAACTGACCCACACCCGGTTGCACCGCCGCGAACGCCGCCGGGTTGAAGTACGAAGACAGCCGGCCCTGCACCGAGCCCGCCGTGCACAGCGGCACCCCCGCGACCAGGTTGGGCCGCTGCACCGCCGTACCCAGGGCGCTGGAGTTCTGGTTCGCGTTCGACTGCAGCGGTACCGGGCCGCCGTCCTGCGCCACAAACGTCATGTTCGCCTGGTAACCGCCAATCAGCAGGTCCATCCAGTTGCTGGTGTTCAGGTATTGCCGTCCTTTGCCAAACGGCAGGTCCCACGATCCGCCAAAGGTGAACCGGTGTGGAATGTCATTGATCGCAAGCGAGTACTCCCCGCCCGGACCGTTGATGTTGTAGACGTCTTGCGGCCCATTTGCCGCGCCCACATTCAAACTGCTGCCCTGGCTGAACTGGCTGTCCATGTTCTTGGACCAGGTGTAACCCGTGGTCAGAGAGAAGCCCTTGCCATACCGCTTGCGAGCGTTCAGGATCAGCGAGTTGTAGTTCGACTTGGATGTGCTCGGCTGGATAGCGACCGCGCTGAACTGCGGGAACGGCCGGCACAGCTGCGCGTTCGAAACAGTCGCCGCACCGATGACTCCGGTGCCGCCACGACCCGCGTACGGGTTTGCACTCTTTGCCGTCAGAAACGCCGCGGGCGACAAGTTCGCCGAGTTCGCCGGGCATGCGCCCACACCATACGGAATCGCCGCCGGGTTCACCTGGTCGATGTTGTAGGTGCCGCCGTTCGACGGCAGCAGATTACGCCCGTGCGCGCCTACGTACCCCATCTCAAACGAAACGCCCGAGCCCAGTTCCTGCTGAATATCAAACGAATACTGCTGAATGATCGGGTTGCGGCGGTTCTGATCGATCGTGGTCAGGCTCGTGCCGATGCCCTGCGCCAGCCCTGCAGAATTGCCGCTCGGCTGTGCCAGGCCGTTCGGGAACGGATTGGCGATACCCGCCGCCGTTGCCGGTGTCTTGTTGGAATCGTTCGACGCCACATACGTGTTGGTCTGCGCGTAGCCCGGCGCCAGGGATGCGCTCGTGCTGTAGTAGATCGGCGCATAGAACACGCCATAGCCGCCGCGCACCACCATCTTCGGATTTACCGCATAGGCAAAGCCCGCGCGAGGTCCGAACTTCAGCACGCCGTTGTCGCAGCAGTGGTCCTTGTACCCGTTCTGGCCGGCAAACTCGATCGCGCCCTTCGTCTGCACGCCAGAAGTGGAGGAGATTGGGTTCGCCACACCCTGATCGAAGCCGACCGCATAGTGATTGTTCCGCTCGTGAATGCCCGGCTCCAACTCATACCGCAAACCGGCGTTCACGGTGAGCCGATCGTTCACGCGTATGTCGTCCTGCACATAGACCGCGTTGTACTTCACATTCAGCGCCAGCGGCGTTACCACCTGCACCGATCCGCTCGTCGGGTACCCGAGCAGCAAATCAGCCAGGTCCGCACCACCTACAGGCGATCCACTTGCGGGGTTCGCGTTCAAGCTGCTGAAGGTGTTCTGGAAGGTATAGCTGCCATTGCCGGTGCTTACGTTGGTGAAATCGACCGAGATGGTGCGGAAGTTATAACCCGCCTTGATCGAGTGCCGCCCCAGGCTCTTCGCAACGGAAGCCACCGCACTGCGCGAATAGAACACCGCCGGGCCGGAGTTGTTCGTGCCGAACGAAGCCGCCGTCTGCATCGTGATCGCCGGAAACGCCTTCTTCTGCAATGCGTTCGCGTAGGAGGTCGGGAATCCCAGGTTTGCCGCCTGGTCGTAGTTGGTCGTCAGGTCCAGTGTGTTGTTTGGGAAGCGGTTCTGCCCATAACTCACCGTCAGGATCGTTGTTGGGTTCAACGTAATGACGTTGTTCTGGTTAAAGTCGTCGACCTTGCGATACAGCAGGTACGCCGTTGTGCCGCCGGCGAAGGACCCCAGGGGGTTTCCGCCCGGTTCTTTCGAACCGTAGTGCAGGTAGCTCGCGTTGGCCAGCCACCACTTAGTCACCTGGAGATCGACCTTGCTGATGAACTCGTCCGCGCGATCCCCCAACAGGTCCGTTGGCTGAAAGTTCACCGCGCCATAGCGCACATTGTTGTTGCAGCCCGCCCCGCACACAGGCAGGCCCGCCAGCAGCTTGGCACCCACCGGGTTGATCCGGTTTGTCGGAATCAAGTTATTCGCAAACGGTTGCCGGTTGCCCGTAACGGGGTCCGTCGTCGCCGGGTCATAGATAGTGATTCCGGAACCAGCGAAGTTGCCGCTCCGCTCCGCATCCGATGGCAGGAAGTAGTTGCTGCCGAGGGGAGACCGCTGCCGGTAGCCCTCCTCCGTCGCGATGAACCAAGCCCGGTCCTTCCAGATCGGTCCACCGATGGAGCCCTCGTAGCTGTACTGCGTGATGGTGGGCCGCCCCACGTGATTGTGATTGTTCAACCATGTATTCGCGGACCAGTTGGTCTGCCGCGTGGAGCCATACAGGTTGCCGTGTAGCGTGTTGGTGCCGCTTTTCAGCAGCGTGTTGAACACACCGCCCCCGGTGCGGCCCGCCTCCGCGTCATAGGTGTTCGCCTGCGTCTTCATCTCCTGCACCGCTTCCACCGACGGGATGATGGTCGCGCGGTTTGAAAAGTCGGTCACAGGCACGCCGTCGATCAGGTAGTTATTCATGTTGACCGGGCCGCCCGCGATGGAGATCGCCGACGATCCCGACTGATCCTGAAAGCGGTTGAAACGCGGATCGCCCGTGGCCGTCACGTTATTGTTCAGCTTGGTCAGCAGGTATGGATTGCGGCCCAGGTTCGGCAGGTCGACCAGCTTCTGCGTGTCGAACACCTGTCCGTTCTGCGCGGTGGATGTGTCGATCACCGGCTCCGCACTGGTCACCTCGACCACGGTGTTTGAGCTGCCAAGCGTCAGGGGCACGTCGATCGCGACGGTCTGCTGCGTCTGCACCACCACGTGCATGTTCTCGTACTTCTGAAAACCTTCCTGCACCACACGGATCGTAAACGTGCCCGGGTCGACCGCGTTGAACACGTACTCGCCCGCACCGGTCGTCGTCGTCTTGCGTTCCACCTTCGTGGCTTCATCCACGATCCGCACCTCGGCATTGGGAACAGCAGCGCCGGACGGGTCTTTGACCAGTCCTTTCAACGTGCCGTAATAGGACTGTGCCGCGGCAACCGGCGTAAGGGACAGCACGATCGCGGCGGTGGTCAGCACTGCGTGATGCGACAAGCGGGTGTATCGGGTCAAGCGGGCCTCCTGCAGGGTTATCAATGAGTACGGCTGTGCATCCGCGCTTCAGGGCGCGTGTATGCGGCAACGCGGCCGCTATGTGGAGCGGCCACGCCATGGCAGATAGCGTGCTGCGTGCGCGCAAGCCGGAAGGCTTCTTGCGCGTGGTGTGCGGGGGCGATGCGCGCGCTGTCGCGGCGATCGTGGATCAGTTCAGGATGCGGACTTCAGATCGAGTCGTACCGGCATTCGGAAGGTTGGCCCGAAGCCTTACTGCCTGTGCTGCAGAGGGAAAGCGTTTGCGGTTCCCAGAGAGTTCGGAAGTGAATCTGTTGCGACTGCCTGCCGCTGAAGCGGCGTGGATAGAGCAGGTACAGAGTTACGGCGACGGCGATAGGCGGGATCGACTCACCTTGCGGTAAAGACGATCCGGATCAACGATCGGACGCGGAATCTAGCTTCAGTGTTCCTGAAATCTACTTTCCGCGTGAAACATGTGCAATGTAAGAGCCACATTAAAGAATCGTCAATTTCATGTCAACAGGAAACTGCCGCTTTCACGCTGAAATTTCAGGAAAGCTGAGGAAAAGTGCATTTCCTGCGCAATAAACAAGGACGCGGCGGGCATGGGTACGCGCATGTTGCCGCGTCTCACACCTCGCCGCGAACTTCTGTACGAATGCAGTCAAGCGTGACTTACTTCGCGCGCACCGCAATCACTTCGATCTCGGCCAGCGCCGTCGGAGAAACCAGCGCCGCCACCTGCACCGCCGACCTCGCAGGCTTATTCGGCTGATCCTTGGTTCCGAAAAACTGCGTATAGCTTGCCTGCAGTCCCGGGAAATCGAGCTTGCTCGTTTTCGGATCGGCAACCAGGAACACGGTCATCTTCACCACGTCCTTCATGTCCAGCCCCTGCTCGCGCAACGCTGCCTGAATCTTCGTGAAGATGCTCGCGGTCTGCGTCTTCGTGTCGCCGTAGTCAGCCGGTGTCCCCTTGGCCTGGTCCGCCGGCGTCACAGGGCTTGCAAGCTGGCCACTCAGGTAGAAGGTGTCGCCCGCCCACACGCCGGAAGCGATCGGGCTCTTCTCCGTCTGAATGTGCTTGACCGTAACCTGTGCCTGCGCGGCAAGTGCCGCACCACAAAGCGCCGCCGCTGCAAATGTAATCTTCTTCATAGTTCCCTTTCCTGATGCAACGGTTATGCGTTCTGTCCCGCGTGACCGCCAGCCAGACGCGCCGACCGGACCCGCTCCGAAATCATGTTGACCGCGCGCCGCGCACTCAGCGCCGCGCCCTCTTGCCAACCCACAATGTGGCTGGTGTGGTCGCCGGCAAAATAGATCGCGCCGTCCGGCTGAATGATCGTGTCGTAACCGCTCGGGCCTCCGCCGTAGCTCCGAATCCAGGATCCCTCGTTCCACTTCACCCGCCGCCATCCGCAGAACATCGGCTGCGTCAGCTCTTTGCCGTGGCCCGGGTGAATACGCTCCAGCTGCGTGCGCGCCTTCTCAAACTTCTCCTGCGTCGACAACTTGCTGAATCCCCAGTTGTTCTCTTCCTCGTACCCCGTGACCAGGATGCCGTTGTGTGACATCAGCCCTCCGGAGGGGTACCAGACAATCGTGGTCGGACCCGGGTTCATGAACGACAAACCGCCGTAGATGTTGTAGTCCTGCTCCCAGAAGCGTCGCGACTGCCAGGCAATTTTGTACGCGCCGGCATAGGTGGCACCATCCACCGCCGTCTTGTACGCCGGCGACAGGTTATTCGGAATGTCTTTCAGAATCGTGAGCGGCATGGCGCAGATAAAGTAATCCGCGTGCACCGTCTTGGTTCCGTTGCCCTGCTTGTAGCTGATCTCGACGCCGCTGTCCGTTTTCTTGATCTCGCTCGCGGGTGCGTTGTAGACCACCGCCTTGCCCAGGGCCTTGTCAAACGCGTACGGGATGCGGTCCATGCCGCCGACCGGCTGCATCATGGTCGCCTGCCAGTCCCATGTCTCCTCGTACAGCACGCCCGTCCAGAAGTTTTCATCCAGCAGCGTGTGCATGTCCAACGGATCGTCGACCACGCCAACGACCGGCCCGGCACCTGCGGGGGTCTTGTACCCCGCGCGGTCGCTGCCCACATACTTGCCGTCTTTGTTGAGTGGACCATAGATCTTCAGGAACGTGACCATGCGCTCCCGGTCTTCCTTGGTCAGTTCCTGGTCCAGCGCGCCGCCACTGATGCTTTTTGAGAGCAGCTCCGACACATGCCCGCGCGTATCGTTTACCGCCTTGCGCTGCACCACCGGCTTGCCACCGTTGGCATTATCGTTCTGCAGGAACGTCGAACGCGAACTGTTGACCTCCACTTCGAGCGGCACGTTCAACTCGCGGCAGTAACCCAGCATGGTTGCATGGACCGAAGGCAGACGGCCGGGACCCATGTTCTGGTAGTTCCCGTCGTCCCACGTACAGGTCTGCGTTTCGCCATCTACGAACTCGACCTTTACGCCCTTGCGCGCGGAAAAATTGCGCCCACCCGGCCGGCCGCGCGCCTCCAGCAGGGTCACGTCGTACCCTAGCTTCTTCGCCTCATACGCCGCAACCAGGCCGCCAATGCCGGCACCCGCAACCACCAGCTTTATCCCCTTGCCCGAACCGGGTGCGGCCGCAATCGGCTCAGCCGCAATCGCCTTCATGGGCATCAGCCCCAGCGACTGCATCGTGGCAAACGCGGCCGAGTAACCTCCGGCCTGGCCAACACGCATCAGGAAATTGCGACGGGTCATCGACATCAGTGGCATGCTCCTTGTGGTCTCACGGGTAAGGTGAAGCGTTATCGCCACGCATGGTGGCGAAGCAACGGGACAACTAGCGCAACGTGTAGCGATGCAACGGCTCAGCCGCGATTGAAACGCGGTAGAACGATCAAAATGTCAGGGGTTACAGCCACAGTATGGCAGATATTTCAGCACTGTAAAGGGGCACGTCTTCAAAGACGGTGCAATGACGGCACAAGTCAGCCGAGCGGCGTCTGCGCGGGCGACGCCGGCAATGCCGGGTTCGGCGTCCTGTACACGTAATTCGTCAACAGAAAACCTTGCACCGGACGTTCGACCCACCGGTACGCCAGGTATGAGGCCAGCAGGATCAGCGCGTACGATAGCCACGGATCCCACGCCGTCAGGTGTAGACGCTCCGGCACGTGGTGTTCATGCAAGATGTTCCACAGGTTGAAGTGCAGCAGGTACAGGCAGAAACTTGCCCGTCCAAACAGTCCCATCGGCCCCCATCCAAACGCCCGCGAAACCCAGTGCACGCCCGTCAGCCCCAGGATCAGCGTTGCGAACACCGGCGTCAGCAAACCGCCATGCAGCAGAACGTACGGCAGGTGCGGCACCGCAAGGTAGAAGCAAAGCACCATGAAGCTGCCCCCGCCAAGAGCCATCCACAGCTTTGTGCGGTCTTTCAGCGCCACGGCATTGTTCAGCCGGCCCAATGTGATGCCGGCCATGAAGATCGGTAGATACGCCAGCGGCGTGTACTTGTACAGCCGCAGCCACCATCCCGACGAGTACCGGTCAATCTGCTGCAGATGATCCGGGTTGAAGATCATGTACGTGATTGGCAGCACCAGTTCGCAACACCACAAACCCAAAAACAGCAGCAGCAGCTTGCGCGAGTCCTTGGGCCACCACTTCGCGCGGTTGATGAACGGAAACGCCAGGTACAGCATCGCCTCGGTCGACAGCGTCCAGGCCACGGTGTTCCAGAACGTCGCCAGCGACGGACTCCACCCCTGCAGCAGCAGCGGCGTCAACACAAAACCGGTCCAGAACTCACCATGCGAACGCGCCATCCACTCGGCATGCAGCATACCCAACGACACCAGCAGCGACAGCAGATACACCGGGTACAGCCGCGATCCGCGCGCCGCATAAAACCGGCCCGCCTTCAGCGTGTCCGCGCGATGCGCATAGTTGTAGCTCAGCACAAATCCGCTGATCAGCAGAAAACAGCCGATATACGTAAACCCGGCCTCAATCATCGGCCGGATGTACGTCGCATGCGGCGGCGTGTAGTGAAAGAAGAGGATGCCGATCGCAAGAAAAGTGCGGATGCCTGTCAGTCCCGGCAGAGGTGGTTTGCGGTCCGGCGCAAGCATATGCGGCAGCGGCTGTTGAGGCATGCCGCTAGCTACCGCTGGGAACCGTGCTGTCGGCTGTCTCCGCTACCGCACCTACGAGAGCCGGGCTGGCTTTCGTGACTTGGCTCACCACTAATGTTCCCAGCCGTTCCCCGCCCGCCACGCGCACGATATTTCCCTGCTCCCGCATCGAAAAAATGATCATTGGCATGCGGTTTTCGTTGCACAGGCTCACCGCGCTCGTGTCCATCACGCGCAGGTTGCGCTGAATGATGTCCATGTACGTAATGGTGTCGAACCTGGTCGCGTCCGGGTCCTTCTTCGGGTCGGCTGTGTAGATGCCGTCCACCGAGGTCGCCTTCAGCAGAACGTCCGCGCGAATCTCCATCGCACGCAGCGCCGCAGCCGTGTCCGTCGAAAAATATGGGTTTCCCGTCCCGGCACCGAAGATCACCACGCGGCCTTTTTCCAGGTGACGGATCGCGCGGCGGCGGATATACGGCTCTGCAATCTCATGCATCGCAATCGCGGACATAACCCGGCAGTTCACGCCGAGCTTCTCAATCGCGTCCTGCATTGCGATCGCATTGATCACGGTGGAAAGCATGCCCATGTGATCCGCGGCGACACGGTCCATATGAATCGCCTGCTCGGCCACACCGCGGAAAAAGTTACCGCCGCCCACGACCACGCCAACCTGGCAGCCGCTGTTGCAAAGCTCCACAATCTCTGATGCGACACGGCTTGCAAAAATAGCGTCAATGCCGAATCCACGGCCAGCGGCCAGGGCTTCGCCAGAGATTTTTAGAAGGACACGTTTGTACATGCTCGGCGCTCAGTATCTCACGCTCCGCACGCCCTCAGAACAAGAGCGCTAGGCCGCCGCCGCAAGCGCCTCGACAAAACTGCTCTTTAACCTGCGCACCCCCTCGCCCCCACGAAAGCGGATCGTCAGCACATCTCCCTCAACCTCCTTCACCACACCTTCGCCGAATTTTCCATGCCGCACCGTTGCACCCGGAGCGAACGCCGCAGCCGCATGGAGGCGAGGCAGCGTTTGCGGTGCGGTCGTGAAAATGGTTCCATTCACCGTCTCCACTCGCTGGGCGCCGCTCCGCTCCAGCATGGAAACCGCAGCCTCGCGCTCTACGTTGGCCGTGCGGTTCACGCAGTTGTCGCAGCTGCCGCAGGACTCGCCAAGCGGCTCGCCGAAGTACTCCCGCAGCATCTGCCGGCGGCAGTTCGTACTCTCCGCATAGTGCATCATCTCGTCCAACCGCTTGCGGTCGCGCGCCGCGCGCTCCTCCGACGTGTGGATCAGGTGGTGCACTTCTTCCGCCGAGATCGCCGCGCTCGACTTGCGCACATACCCAGCGCGCTTGCGCTTGACCAGCTTGGCCTCGCGCAACATCTGCAGCGTCACCTGCGCGTGTCGCTGGCCCACGCCGGCCTCCTCCGCAAGCTGGCGCGCTGACTTCGGCTCCGTGTCGCTCACCGCGGAGAGCAGCTGGTCCATCTCCGCCGCCTTCGGGTATCTCCCACGCGAAAAGAAGCTTTGGATCCGCTTGTCCTCCAACCGGTACAACAGCACGGCACGCGCCGGTTGTTCATCGCGGCCCGCACGGCCAGCCTCCTGGTAGTAGCTTTCCAGCGAATCCGGAAACTCATAGTGGTACACGAAACGGATGTCCGGCTTGTCAATGCCAAGTCCGAATGCCTTCGTCGCAACCATCAGCCGGTAGTCGTCGTTCATGAAGGCGCGCTGCGCCTCTTCCCGCGCACGCTTCGGCATGCGCCCGTGATACTTGCCGACCGCCACGCCGGCATCAGATAGCCGCTCGTACAGTTCCTCCGTGCTGCGAACCGACGCCGTATACAGGATGCCCGTCCCCTTCTCATCAGCCAGCATCTGCTGAATGCGATCGAGCTTCGCATCGTTGTTGACCGTGGGGTGCACCGTCAGGAACAGGTTCGTGCGCTCCGATCCCACATTGATCACGCGCGCCTCGGGAGCGTGCAAGACCTCCAGAATCTCGTTCGCCACATCGGGAGTTGCGGTCGCCGTCAGCGCCAGCACAGGTGGGTTTCCCAGCTTCTTCCGCGCAAAGCCAAGACCCAGGTACGCTGGTCGAAAATCATGTCCCCACTGCGAAATCGTGTGTGCCTCATCGACCACGAACAGCGAGATGCCGTGTTCGTTCAACTCATCCAGAAACTCACGGTTTTCCAGGCGCTCAGGCGTCACATAAATCAACCCGCGCCGGCCGCTGTGAATGTTTTCATCCGCCTCGCGACGTTCTTCGGCCGACAAGGTTGAGTCGATCTTCTCTACACCGATCGACGCCTGCTGCGCATGCCTCTGCTGGTCCTGCATCAACGCGATCAGCGGCGAAACGACCAGCACAGGTTTGTCGAACAAGATCGCAGCCAACTGGTACGTCAGGCTCTTGCCCGAGCCGGTCGGCATGATCGCCAGCGTGTCGCACCCGGCGAACACTGACTCCAGTACGTCTTTCTGCGCGGAACGGAAGCGCTCCACGCCAAACCGCCGCTTTGCCTCGCGCCGCAACTTCGGCCACGGCACCTCGCTGCTCAACCGTGTGGGGTTGCAACGGTTTTCGCTCTCCAACGGAGAGGAAGGAGCGCTCTCCCTTTCGGAGTGCGCTGCAGAGCTCTGCTTCACCAATCTCTTCACGTCAAGATGGATGCGAATTAAAACGGCGAGGCGACGCCTGCGGCGGTTCGTGACGCTCTCCGCATGCACCGCATGCAAAGAGGCATGTGGAAATTTCAGCCTCCGGGAACGAAGTGGGGGCGACGCGTGAAAGCACGTCGCCCCCGTCCTCACCTCTTTGGCGCCAGCGCTACTTCGCCGCAGCCGAAGCCGCCGCCTCAACCTCTTGCCATTCCTCCGCGCTCAACTGCAGTTCCTGCGCCTTCACATTCTCCTCCAGGTGCTCCACGGAGGACGTACCAGGAATCGGCAGCATCACCGGACTGCGGTGCAGCAGCCAAGCCAGCGAAATCTGCGACACGGTCGCGTTGTGCTTCTTGGCAAGCGTATCCAGCGCGCCACCCGGCTGTGCCAGCTTGCCCGCGGCCACCGGGTACCACGGAATGAACGCGATGTTGTTCTTCTCGCAATACTCCAGGGTCTTCTCGCTCTTGCGATTGCTCAGGTTGTATTCGTTCTGCACGGACACGATCTTCACCACTTTGCTCGCCTGCTCGATCTCCTCTGGCGTCACCTCTGACAAACCCACGTGCCGGATCTTGCCCTGTTTCTGCAGCTTCGCAATCGGTGCCAGCGACTCCTCGACCGGCACCTTCGGATCGATCCGGTGCAACTGCCACAGATCCAACCTTTCCAGCTTCAGCCGCCGCAGGCTCATGTGCACCTCCTGCTCCAGGTACTCAGGCCGGCCAACCACCGGCCACTTGCCAGGGCCGGTCCGCACCAGACCTGCCTTGGTCGCGATCACCACGCCGGCCGGGTACGGCGCCAGCGTGTCGCCCAGCAGCTGCTCGCTCACGTACGGGCCGTAGCTGTCCGCTGTGTCGATGAAGTTCACGCCCAGTTCCACAACTCGCCGCAGCACCGCCTTCGCGGCCTCCACGTCCTTTGGCGGTCCCCACACGCCCTCACCGGTCACGCGCATGGCACCGAAGCCAAGGCGGTTGATCGACAGATCGCCGCCCAGCTGAAACGTCTTCCCGTTTGCTGTCTCGCTCATGCATTTTGGGATGCGCACCGCCAGCGCCGGGCAACCTGCTACGCATCGTGGCGCAGCCGCGTCCAACCTGTTGTGCCCGCAGCCTTCCATCGCCGCCTCTCAGCAGCCACGCTGCTGCTCGCCGCCACAGCCGCCGTGCCCGCATGTGCTGCCCTCGCGCAAACGCGTACCCAGATCCCAACGGAACGCGATTCCGGCAGCGGCCTGAAACGCACCCGCCTCTACCTCAAGGACGGCTCCTACCAGGTCGTGTTAATTTACCGCGTCATCGGCAACAACGTGGTCTACCGCTCCGCCGAGCGTGCCGGCGAGCAGGAGGAGATTCCCGTAAACCTCGTCGATCTGGACGCAACCCACCACTGGGAGCAGCAACAAAGCAGCGGCGGCAAAGAACCGGCCGTGCAGATCGACCCCGAGCTCGCCCGCGAAGAAGCCGACCTGGCCGCGCGCACACCGATCGTCGCGCCGAACCTGCACCTTCCCGAAGACGACAGCGTTCTTGCACTCGACACCTTCCACGGTCAGCCGCAGCTCGCCGTCCTGCAACAGACCGACGGACAGCTGAACCGCCAGACCGCGCACAACGTCCTGCGCGCCACGGTCAACCCCTTCTCCACCGCGCATCAGTTGGTAGAAATTCCCGGCGAGCGCGCCTCCGTCCAGCTGCACGTCCCCGATCCGGCGCTCTTCGTCCGCCTGGAAGACACACCCGACAAGGACGACGAAGCGCCTCCGGGTGCCCTGGTCGTCGATACCCACGGCAACCGCTGCATCCCGCAGCCCAAAGTTTCGGCAGATAGCGAATACGTCATCGTCCGTGTGGACGTGCGCCGCGGCGAGCGCATTGTGACCAGCTTCAGCATCAGCACGCTCGGCTCCGCAAAGCGCCAGGCAGATGTGATCCCGACTACCACGGCAGCACTGCCCGGCGGCCATTGGCTCAAAATCACCCCGACCGAGCCGCTGCCGTTCGGCGAGTACGCCTTGATGGAGGTGCTGGATGCAAAGAATGTGAACCTGGGCGTGTGGGACTTCGGTGTTCACCCCACCGCGGGCGAGAACCGCGATGCCATCCTGCCGGAGACGCCGCGCGCCCCCGAGCTCGAGCGCCGCAAGGCCCGCCCCTCACCCTCCGACTAAGCGGCACCGGTCTGTACGTTGGCCTACCCGAACCAACGTGCAACTACGAGGAGTGCTGCAGATCGCCGGCATTCTCCGGCACTTCCTGCACGTCTTCCGCAACGTTCGAAGACACGGTGACATCGCTCGCCAGCGAGCGCCTCGGCGCCACGCCCTTGTTGCGCGGAAACAGCATCCCCATGCCGGCAACCGCAATGTTGTCCCGCGACTCTTCCTTGGCTTTGTACATCTCCGAGTCCGACGCTTTGATCATCGCCTCCATGTCGCCGCCGTCATCCGGAAAACTCGCCAGACCAAAAGACCCGCGCAGACGCAGATCCAGCCGTTCACCACGCAAAAACGACTCATCGCGAAGCGCATAATACAGACGCTTCACCAATTCGATTGCGGCGGCTTTGTCGTACCCCGGCAGCAGCAACACAAATTCATCCCCGCCGTAGCGGAATGCCGGGTTTCTCGGCCCGGAGACGCGGTGGATCAGCCCGCCCACCTCCCGCAGCAGGCGGCTTCCCACCAGGTGACCGTAGGTGTCATTGATCTCCTTGAAGTGGTCCAGGTCCATGAACACCAGGCTGAAGGCGGGAACCTGCTTGCTCGCAAACAGCTCACCCATCAGCGTGTACAGGTGCCGCGCATTGAACAGGCCCGTGCAGTCGTCCGAGATCGAGAGCTCGTAGATCCGCTTCATGTCCTCCGCATTGCGCACCGCAATCGCGGAAAAATCGCAAAGAACGCGCAGGAACTGAATCGCATGGTCGGAAAGCAGATCTATTTTCGGATTCAGCAACTGCACGACGCCGATCACGCCCTGCGCGGACACAACCGGGACGCAAGCCATGGAATGCACACTCAATCCGGTGTGCTGGCTCCACTCCATCCAGCGCGGCTCCACGCTTGTGTCCGGCACAACCATGGGGCTTCCAGTCACGGCGACCCACCCCGCTACACCCTCGCCCAGCGGCACGCGCAAACCCGCCAGCGATGCCGCGTTCTCACCGACGGAAATAGCGTAAAACAGCTCCTGCCGCTGCTTGTCGATCAGCATCAGCGACCATCGCTCCGGCCCGATGAACTCGGCCATCTTGTTCATTACGCTGTTCAGCACCAGCTCGAGTTCCAGGTTCGACGTGAGCGCGCGCCCAAGCTCGACAAACAGGCGCGAATAGTCCTGCTGCAGCGCTCGCTCAAAGGCTAGCTGCTGCTCACGTTGTGACTTGCGAAAAAGCATGAACCCTTCGACTTGCTCTAGAGGGGATGGGCGGAGACGGGTTTCTGGAAAATGGTTTTGCTGGCGACCTTAGCGCAATCGCAACACCAAACACCATCCCACTTTGGGGGTATGCCGGGTGATGCAACGCAAAAATCAGCCTCCAATATGCACCATACTGCGCGACGGCTTCAGAAAGCCTGGCTCGCCAATATGGTGACGCTCTTCCTTGTCGTGGACAACAGAGCGGACATACGCGCGCAGTTGCTCGGCAGTCGCGCCCCGGTGCATGCGGCCGTACAAATCATGCTCGGCCTGGGAGAACAAGCAAGTGCGTATCTTACCATCGCTGGTAAGCCGGATGCGTGAACAGTGCCCGCAGAAAGGCCGCGACACCGGCGCAATCACACCCACCTCGCCCACACCGTCGATGAAGCCATATCGGCGCGCGGTTTCGCTGACATGGTTGGGCGGTATCAGCTCCAGGGGCGCGACCCGCTGGAGCCGCTCCACGATTTCCGCCTCGCGCACCACGGTGTCCGGCGCCCAGATACGGTCCTCTTCCAGGGGCATGAACTCGATAAAGCGCAACACCACGCGCTCGCGGCGGGCAAACTCGCCGAAGGCCTCGATCTGGTCGTCGTTCCAACCGCGCAGCAGCACGCAATTTACCTTGACCGGTTCCAGCCCCGCATCCTGTGCCGCATGAATCCCGTCCAGCACGCGCCGCAGCGAATCCGGCACCCGCGTAATGCGCGCAAACGTCTCGGGCGTCACCGCGTCCATGCTGACGGTGATGCGATCCAGGCCCGCATCTTTCAGGTCGCGCGCCATGCCCGCCAGCAGGTGGCCGTTCGTGGTCATCGCGATCTCAACGCCCTGTTGCCCGCCGTTCGCCTGCTCCGGATACGCAAGCGGCATCTCTCGCACCTCGCGGATCAGGTCCAGCAGGCCTCGCCGCAGCAGCGGTTCACCCCCGGTCAGGCGAATTTTCTCCACGCCCAGGTCAATCATCAGCCGCACCATGGCCGCGTAATCCTCAATCCGAAGCTCTGAAAACTGCACGCCATCGTTGCCGGTACGGCAATACACACAGCGGTAATTACAACGATCGGTCACGGAAACGCGCAGGTCCGTGATGGCCCGGCCGAAGCGGTCGCGCAGCCGCGGCTCCGACGCCGGGCTCAGCGGCATCGGGAAGCAATCCGGGATTGGGGCGAGGGTCGACAAGCTTGCATTCATTAGAGTGCGGCAGCGACCGTTTGGAGGCATTGCTGCTGATTTCCCGTGCGCCATCCCAAGATAGTCATCCCAGAACAGCAAGCCCGTGCCGAAGCACGGGCTCTCACTTCCTAAGCTTTCACGTACCTAGTAGCTCATAAATTCGCGATTGCCCCGGCGCACCGCGATGCCATACAGAAATGCGCATACAGATAGCAGGCCCGTGACACATGCCCAATAAAAAATCGGCCGCTGCCAGCCGGGCGAGTAGGTCAGATCCTGCCCGACCCACAGCGTAAGCAGCGTCGTGATAATGGCAGCCTGAAACCCGATCGTCAGGCCTAGCTGTCCGCGACGGCGGCGCTGATCCAGCGCTTCGACCTCAGCCGGGGTCAGGTTTCGTTCTTCCAGGGGCAGGCGCAGGTTAGCCATCAACGTCGGATCCTCTCTCCGAAAGAGTACAACAGCCTGTTCACCGGCGCACGGTGTTCGCACAACGTGCAGTGCACTCCCGCAAATCGGCGACAGTTCACGTGGTTCAGGACGTCCAGGCGCTACATTCCAACCGCGACAGGACCAGCTTGCTTCGCAGTCGAGGCATCCGCACCCACGCAAAGACGGCGCTGCAATGCAGATCTAATCCAGAAACGCCATGGTTTTTATACCCGCGATGTCAAACCGCTTGCGGCAGCGCATATTCGTGCAGTTCGCGGTGTCGTCGCGCAGCACCATATAACTCTGCGCCTTGGCGAAACGCGCCCGGTCCCGGTCGTCCGCCCGGGGCGGCAACTGCCGCTTTTTGCGCCGCACCAGCCAATTCAGCGCATACTCCCCCGCAACGCCGCACTTGGTGCAGGTGAGCTGGTGCTTGCGCTGTTCCGTCTTCTCGTCGAAGAATTCGCGCTCTTCCATGGGCATGAGCCCTCCGTTCACAATCTTATGCTGTGTGGTGGACACAAACCTGCCGTGCTGATTCCGGAGAAATAACGTGAAACGCCGCCCCAAAATTTTCTCGGTCACCAAAGCGGTCAAACGCAACGCCCGCGACCGCGTCGGCACACCACGCCCGGAAAAAGTGCTGCCCGACGAAAAATCCAAAGCCGAACACCGCGCCGCCAAGCACAAGGTCACACTTCCCAAGCTCCTGCATCAGACCGAACGCGATTAGGTAGTGTTTGATGAATTGCAATACGAATGAAAATTGTCGTTTCGACCGGAGCAGGACAGCTTCATCGTCCTGCGTAGTGCAGAAACCTGCATTGACGGCACCCGCCAGGCATTGTGCGCGTAAAAAAGAATTCATTAGACACTGTCTAGCCCGCAAACCTAGCAGTCACACCATCTCGGAGAACCGCACCATGTGCTTTACCCGCGTCTTTCTTCCTGCCCTCGTCGTTTGCGCTGCCCTGACAGTGCCCGCGCAGACGATACAGGTCAACAAGGACAATCGCACCATCGCCATTACCACAACTGATGAGGCCACAGCGCCAGCCGACACCACCGAGGTGAGCATCGGCTTCGTCGTCTACGGCACGGATGCGGACAGCACCTATGCAGAAGCCTCGAAGGTCTCGAACGCGGTGCTGTCCAACGTGCGCGCTACGGGTGCAACCGACAAGCAGATTCGCAGCACAGGCCAGAACCTACAACCGCTCGGCGACGAAGATAAGCTCCGTTTCGGCAAAGGCCTACGCTTCTCGTTAGCGCAAACTTGGCGCGTTGCAGTCCATGCCGCGGATGCCGCTTCGCTCTTACAAGTGGCGATCAGCGCGGGCGCAAACCAAAGCGGCGACATCCAGTGGAGCCTTGAGAAACGCGACGTCTTACAAGCTGAAGCCGCGGGCAAAGCTTTGGAGCATGCGCGAGCTATTGCGGAACGGATGGCCGATGGACTGCACGGCAAGCTCGGAACTCTCATCTACGCGAGCAATCAAGCACCCTCGCGCTTCCCCGCTGGCCTTGTGCTGAACACCGAAGCCGCCTCCGTCGCGACCGTTCTCCGCAAAACCGCGCCGCTCGCCATTGTTCCCGACAAAGTTACCGAGTCAGCTACCGTCTACGCTGTCTTTGCGCTGGAGTAGACCCGCTACCAAACCCGCCGCACGTGAAACGCGTCCATCTGCTCATCGGCACTTAGCAGCGGAAGATCTGCGGCCAGGGCTGTTGCGGCAATCAGACGGTCGAACGGGTCGCGGTGAGTTCCAGACAAGCGTCCCGCACGAAGAGCAATGCTGTCATTCACCGGCACGGTCCCAATGCCTGCACCAAGCAGCATGGATTCATAGTTGGCGTGAAGCTTTTCACCCGCGGGCAGCTTACCGAGTCGAACCTTCGTGGCCAACTCGAAGGCGGTCATTGAAGACACGAGCAGAACGTTGTTCTCGTTCGCAACGATCTCGCGTATCGTGTTGCTCAACTTCTCAGGGAATTCGATCGCCCAGATTACGGTATGCGTGTCCATCACATAGGTCACTCCGCACCGCCTTCCCAGAGCGCCAGTTCTTCTTCCGGCAGCGGATCCCAAAATGAGTCAGGAAATTTGTACCCGGGATCGGCAAGCAGACCAAGACGACGGATTTGGGGCTTTTCGATCGGCGTGATTCGTGCCACCGGCCGCTTCTCACGACCAGTGGTGATAATGACCTCTTCCCCTTGCTGCGCCTGCTTCACAAGTTCGGAAAGACGCGTCTTCGCCTCAAACATTCCCACTGTCATTTGTGCCCCCGCAATGTCTGCTAAGCTAGCTTAGCAGCTTTCGTTGAGGTTTATGAGTCAAAGCGCAATCCTGATCATTTTCGAGTTCGTGGCGCTCCTCTTTGCCTTTTCCATCCACGAGGCAGCCCACGCCTGGACGGCCTCGCGCTGCGGCGACCAGACCGCCCGCATGCTGGGCCGCGTCACGCTCAACCCCATTCGGCACCTGGATCCGCTCGGCTCCGTGCTGCTGCCGCTGGTCTCCGCCTTTATGCACCTGCCGCTGCTCGGCTGGGCCAGGCCGACGCCGGTCATCACCCGCAACCTGCGCAACTACAAGCGCGACGACATTCTGGTCACGCTTGCCGGGCCAGCCATCAACCTGGTTCTGGCAACGGTCTGCCTGTTGCTTCTGGTGGTTGTAAAGCATCTGGTCCCGGGCGGGTCCGACGCCGTCGGAGCCTCCCTCGTCTTCGCCATGTTCGGCGGTGCTGGAGAAGACCGTCCCGGCGGCACGCTCTTTCCACTCACGCTTCTGCTCTTCTGCGGCATGCTCATGAATCTCACGCTGGCCGTCTTCAACGTCATCCCGATTCCACCGCTCGACGGTTCGCGCATACTGCGGCACTTTCTGCCCTATAGCTGGACCGAAAGCTACGACCGGATCGGCGGCTACAGTCTGCTGCTTCTCTTTCTGGTTGGCGGCCGGCTCATGGGCTTCCTCTTTACGCCGGTGCTGGGTTGGTTCGTGAACCTGCTCGTTCGTCTTTAGCGCACTGCCGCCGCAGCTCCCACGCAGTTCCGCTACCATCGACTCTGCATGAGTGAACTCGCATGACCGAAGCCAACACCAAGCGCCGCGTGCTGAGCGGCATGCGCCCCACCGGCCGCCTTCACCTGGGCAACTACATGGGTGCGCTCTATAACTGGGTGCGCCTGCAACGTGACTACAGCTGCTACTTCTTCATCGCCGACATCCACGCGCTCACCACCGACTACGCCGACCCCGGCGACATTCGCTCCAAGTCCTTCGAAGTCGCGCTCGACTTCCTCGGCGCCGGCCTGGACCCCGAGCAGTGTGTGATCTTCCGCCAAAGCCACGTCGCGGCACACTCGGAGCTTTACACGTTGTTCGGCATGATCACGCCACTCGGCTGGCTCGAGCGCGTTCCCACTTACAAGGACCAGCAGGAGCAACTGCGCGAGAAAGACCTGAACACCCACGGCTTTCTCGGCTACCCTCTACTGCAGTCTGCGGACATCCTGCTCTATAAGCCGGACTTCGTGCCCGTCGGACAGGATCAGGTCTCGCATGTGGAGTTGACCCGCGAGGTCGCCCGCCGCTTCAACCAGCTGTACAGCTCCGCCGAAACGCCCGAGGTCGCCGCTGCTGCCAGCGACAAGGAACGCATGAAGGCCGAGATCAGCGAGAACGTGATTGAGGCCGAGCTACTGCCAGAGCCCAAGGCCCTGCTTACCCCCTCGCCCAAGCTGCCCGGCCTGGACGGCCGCAAGATGTCCAAGAGCTACGGCAACACCATCGGCCTGACCGACTCCGCCGACGAGCTCAAGAAGAAGATGCGCCCCATGGTCACCGACCCGGCGCGCGTGCGCCGCACCGACCCCGGCGACCCCGACAAGTGCCCCGTCGGCGATTTGCACAAGGTCTTCTCGACGCCCGAGACGCTCGCGAAAGTCTACGACGGCTGCCGCAACGCCTCCATCGGCTGCATCGAGTGCAAGGGCTGGTGCGCCGACTCCATCCTGCGCGAGATCGAACCCATCGCCGACCGCCGCCGCACCTTCGAGACCCAACCGAACCTCGTCCACGAAATCCTCACCACCGGCGCGTCCAAAGCCCGCCAACAGGCCGACGCCACCATGGCCGAGGTCCGCGCTGCCATGGGCCTTTGAACAGCAGAACGCTCCGTTGCTCAGAAATCACACTGCTGAGCCTTTGTTCCGAGAGGCATTGTCATTTCGACCGGAGCACGCGCGCACTTTGCGCGTGCGCAGTGGAGAAAGCCGCATTTTGTTCGCCCGGCCAAAGCTGCTTAGGAAACACTTGGACCTCGCACGCTGCTCAAACCCGCTGTCATCCTCCGCTGCATCTGACCAAAGCGACAGGAGTACGCCAAATGAGCGACATTTTCCCGAACGATCCCAAACCCATCCCCAACGACCCCGACGTCATTCCCGCAACCGACGCCGATCGTCGCCATGACTCCAACCTGTCCCCGCAAGGCCCCATGCAGACCGACATGCCGGGCGACGACAAGTGGACCCCGGAGGGCGATCACGAGCCCGTTCCCAACATCCCGCCCTCCGCGAACGATCCGTACGAGACCATCGACCAGTAGGAGTTTGGGACGCGTCTTCCTCACCCTCAGCCAGAGCGGGCGACGATAATAGAACTGTCGCATGGCTGAAACGATGCAACAGGACGCGCCGGTCACCGAAGCCACTCCGGACGGTACGCAGGACCAGCAGCCCTCCGTAACGCCGCTGGTTCTAGAGCACCCTCCCGCGCCCGCGCCGCCCAAACCTGCCCCAGCGAAGAAGAAAGAGACCGTCAAAGAGGAGGTCTCCCATTCGCCTTTCTCTATCACCGTGGGCCTCGTTTACGACGGTCCCATGGACCTGCTGCTCGACTTGATCCGCAAGCAGGACATCGACATCTACGACATTCCGATCGCGAAGATCACCGCCCAGTTCCTCACCTACACCGAGCAGCTCAAGCAGGCCGACGTCGACTCCGCCGGCGACTTTATCTACACCGCTTCCCTGCTCATCCACATCAAGAGCAAGATGCTGCTGCCGCGCGAAGCCTCATTGATCGCCGCCGGTGAAGCCGAAGACCCTCGCCGCGAACTTGTAGAACGCCTGCTGGAACATGAGCGATTTAAAGCCGCCGCGCAAATGCTGCTGCAAATGCAGCAGTTGCAAGACGCTACTTGGACGAACCCCGGAATTTGGGAATTTGAATCAGAAGAGGACTACGAGGAGATAGCGGCAGACGTAACTGATGTAGCCCGCGTGTTCAGTCATATACAGGAGCGCATTCGCAAGCGCCCCGTGCTCAACGTCGATGAGGATACCGTCACCGTCGCCCAGATGCTCGAGTATACCAAGCGTCGCCTGATGCTGGAAGACCGCCCCACCAGCCTGCGCAAACTGCTGCAGAACACTCACTCGCAGCAGGCACTCATCTGCATGTTCCTGGCCTTGCTCGAGCTCGTCCGCCTGCAGGCTGTCATGCTTCGCCAGGCCCACAAACTTGGCGACATCGTCATCAAGAAAACCGACAGCTTCGACGACGTCCTCGCCCACCAGGAACGTATGCGCGACGACTGGCGCTAGGCGGCTCAGCCTAAGCGGCCAACATTTGCTCCGCCACCTGCTTCACCGCGGCTGGTGTCCTCAGGTTCGGGAAGCTGTCACGAAAAGTGTTGGGGAGCCAGATTCCATCATCGAGCATGGGAAAGAAAAGCTCATACCCGACTCCCGAAATTTCGATATTGGACAACGCATCGTCTGAGGCACTCTCAAACCCTCGATAACGCAACGGATCGAGTGCGATCTCCAACGTCGTCGAAAGCTTCACAATGATCCTGCGCCAGTTCCCGTCGAAACGTACTTCCGTTGCAAACGGATAACAACCAACCTCATCCTCCCATCGCTGCTCAGCGGCTCGAAGTTCCTCTTCAGTAATTTCGTCACTCATCCGCCATGCACCCCTTTCCAAGCTTCGCACAGCACATCCGTGTGTGCCTCAACAAAACTCTGGAGACGCGTGAGCGTTTGATTCGGAATGCGTTTTCTGTCACGCAAGCTGACCCTTTGCTCAGAGCAATGCAGCCAGAATGAGGCCGCTTGTGAGCCATCCGTCGCATGCACATGCGGCGGCCCATGATCGTCCGTGTAGATCATGATTCGGAACGCGCCAAAGCGCAGGATCGTCGGAACCTCCTACACTCGCCCCGCAAACTCCCGGCTGTCCGTCGATATCTTGATCCGCTCGCCCTGCTTCACGAATGGCGGTACACGGACCGTCATGCCCGTCTCCACCTTCGCCGACTTCGTTCCACTCCCGCTGGAGAAGTCGCCGCGCGCCGCTGGCTCCGTCTCCGTCACTTCCAATTCCACAAACAGCGGCAGTTGCAGCGCAATCGGGTTGCCGTTATACGTGTGCATCTGCAGCATCAATCCCTCGGTCAGGAAGTCCACCGCGTCGCCGACTTTGTCTCCGGCTAAAGTGAGCGTTTCATAGCTCTCCTGGTCCATAAAGTGGAAGCCCTCACCGTCGCTGTACAAAAAGGACGCGGGCACCAGCGACACGTCCGGTTCCTTGAACTTGTCGTTCGCCTTAAACGTCTTGTCGAACACCGCGCCCGTAACCAGGTTTCGCATCTTCAGCCGCACCAGCGTCTGCCCGCCACGCGCCGTCGGCGTGCTCACGTCCGAATCCATGCAAACATACGGCGCGTCCTCAAACTCAAACACGGTTTTGCGCTTGATCTCCAGCGCTTCCAGCAGTGCAGCCATCGCTCATCCTCCGTTCGCCAGGGGCGGCGAACCTTTGCCAGTATAGGCAGAGCCCGTTCCGCCACAGCACGCGACGACAGGCTCAGCCCTGTTCCAGCAGCCCGCGATAAATCTGCTCCGTCTCTTCGTTAAAGCAGCAGAAGACCACCCGCTCCACGCCGCTTCCTGGCAGCGCGTTCTGCACCGTTGCCACCGCGATGGCTGCCGCTCGCTCCGGCGGGGAGTGATAGATGCCCGTTGCGATCGCAGGGAACGCGATGGACCTGCAACCGTGCTCGCGCGCCAGCTCCATCGAGCGTTGATAGCACCCCGCCAGCAGCGCATCCTCGCCCTTCGCGCCACCCTTCCACCGCGGCCCCACCGCGTGAAAGACCCACTTCGCCGGCAGCTTGAACCCCGGCGTCGCCTTCGCATCGCCGGTCTCGCAACCGCCCAGCACCTCGCACGCTGCCAGCAGTTCCTTACCCGCCGCGCGGTGAATCGCCCCATCCACGCCGCCGCCGCCCAGCAGCGACTTGTTAGCCGCATTTACGATCGCGTCCACGTCCAGCTTGGTAATGTCGCCGCGATGGATCAGCAGTTCCGGCAAAGCTTAGGCTCTGTTCTGCATGCTGCGGGCTAGCTCACTATCTTGGCACAAGGAGGGCTGCGATCTCGATCACCTTATCGTCTAAAAGTGAGCGGGCGTCCTCGTCTGATAGCTCGATGATTTGTCCTGGCTGGTACAACTGCAGTCCGTCGTGAAGCTGTCGCAAAGTTCGGTACTTACGAATGGTGTAGAGGTGAGCTTCGGGCGTGGCCTTCTTCATAGTCTGGCGGTAGTCGCTCTTCCAAGACTGGTTACTTACACGTATTTCAAAGCACATTTCTTGCAGCCGTGAAAAAATTTGCTGACCCACTCGGTCGCCGAGCGTCACTTCCCGCGTTGCATGTTCTGCCTTCTCCCGATCACTCCTCAATGAAGACATTGGGTGCGGCGCTTTGTTCGGGAAATTGGTTGTAATAATGGTAGTGAGCCGGTCGTTATACCGGGTATTAAGAATATGTTCAATCATCTCCCCAGCCCACTCGGTACGGTTCTCACGTCCGAGTTCGTCCAATACAAGAACATCCGCTTTGAAAACCGGTCCTAGTACATCTAACTCTGATTCAAGTGAACGTTTGTCATACGTGTTTTGAATCGCTTTGAGGAGCGCTTTGTGGTCGTAGAAGAGGCCTCGAGCGTTGTACTTGGAGATCAAAGAGCGGAGCGTCGCAACCGCCAAATGAGTTTTTCCAACGCCTACAGCGCCTGTGAGAAGCAAGCCTTTCTTCACCTCTTCATCCTCCCACTTATCAACGAATCGCTTCGTGTAAGCAAGAGCTGAGGCTAGGGATGAGCCAAGAGGTGCGACATCAACATCAAAATTCTCGAAGGTACATCCTTCATACTGCCTAGGTATGTTGGCTCTTTCTAAAGCACGCAATCCACGCAGGACGTAGGTACACTCACACTTCACTGCGTACCGTGCGCCGTCCTCCTCAATCACACGCATACCCATGCCTTGGCACAGCCGACATTCTTTGTCTTCGTGGTGCTTGATTTGATCTCGGAGCGAGAGAAGTGACGGATCCATAGAAGCTCAGGCAAGCTCCCCCTCAAAACTAATTACATAACCGATCAGCCCCATCGCGGTCCACCTTTGTACGCCGTCTTCAGTATCGCAGGTGATGGCAATGTATATTGGTGCACCGATCGCGTCCGCTCCCGCGCCGAACCCTACCGAGCCGTCAACGACGGCGCGTCACCAGAGTCGGCGGTCATCGTGATTGCCTGCTCCACGGCGTTCGAACGCTCGGCGCGTTCATGCTGCAGGACCATCGCTCCATCCAGCAACAGTGCAAGTGCGATCATTGCTTTGATCATCCGCATCGTTCTCGCCTCCTTCACAACCGTAGAAGGAGTCTGCGCCGCGGGATAACGACGTGCAGCGGGAAAGTTTTTCGCAGATCGGCACAATTTGTTCGAACACAGCCCAGCAACGAAGCCCGAGCTGCGCCTGATTCATCACAGCGGTCATTGCCCTTCCACCCCGAACCGGCTAGACTGAATCGAGCGCCCAGCCCCTGCATCTGTATAGCAGAGGCCTTCCGCGGACCGTGCGACAGGACAATCGATGTGGCGTGACTCTGACCGCCGCAAGCGAACCGCACCCCGGATCCGGGCCAACTTCAGGATTGCGAGACGAACAATGCCCAAGCAGGGAATTCATCCGAACTATAACGACACCACCGTCAAGTGCGCGTGCGGCAACAGCTTCCAGACCCGTTCCACTCACAAGGGCGACATCGTTCTGGAAATCTGCTCCGCCTGCCACCCGTTCTTCACCGGCAAGCAGAAGCTGATCGACACCGCCGGCCGCATCGAACGCTTTAAGCGCAAGTACGCCGGCAAGGAAGCAGCTCCGGCGACCGCCAACAAGTAAGCTCCGCAGAAGCACAGAACCGGGAGCCTCCGCATTGCGGAGGCTCTTTCGTCTGAATCGTCACTCGATCAAGAGACATGAAGAAGCACTGGGAAGAATCCGGAACCGCCGTCCTCGACCACCCGGCCGCCGCAGACGCCGCGGTCCCGGCTGCGTTCCACATCGGCCCCGTCCGCATTGCGCCTGCGACGGTCCTGGCCCCCATGGCCGGCGTCACCGACACCGTCTTTCGCCGCTTCATCAAGAACGCTTCCCTGTTCTCCGCTTCTTCCAGTCACGTTAGCGCTAACGTAGACACCGTCACGACCAACCAGCAGTCCGGCTGCGGCCTCATCATGACGGAGTTCACCTCTGCCGACGGCCTGGCCCGCATGCGCGAGGTGAAGCGCAAGCGCTACCTGACTTATTACGATGACGAGCACCCCATCAGCGCGCAACTCTTCGGGTCCAACCCCGAAACGCTCGCCGACTCCGCCCGCATCTGCCAGGACGCCGGCTTCGACATTGTCGACCTGAACCTGGGCTGCCCCGCCAAGCGCGTCGTCAGCTGCAACGGCGGCAGCGGCCTTTTGCGCGACCTGCCGCACATTCAGACCATCTTCGAGCGTGTCCGCGCCGCCGTGACGATCCCCTTCACCGTCAAGTTCCGCATGGGCTGGTCGGACTCGCAAATCGTCTGCGTGCCCCTCGCAAGAATGGCGCAGGAATGCGGCCTGAACGCCGTCGCCCTGCACGCCCGCACGCGCGAACAGGGTTATACCGGCAACGCCCGTTGGGAGTGGATCGCCGCCGTCAAAGACGCCGTGCGCATTCCTGTGATCGGCAACGGCGACGTACGCACCCCTGAGGACGCCGCCGCCATGGTCGCGGCTACGGGCTGCGACGCCGTCATGATCGGCCGCGCCGCGCCCGCAAATCCCTGGATCTTTCGCCAGATCGCCGAATACACCGCCTCGCGCGCCGCCACCGGCACCGGCAGCTACACCGTCGCGACCGAGGAAGACCGTCACGGCATGATCCGCACCTACTTCCGCATGCTGCTTAACGAACTGGAGCAGGAGCACCCCGAGGTCGACGTGCCCGAACTCCTCGACTTCGACTCACTTTCCGTCGCCGAGAAAGACGCGCACAACCACCTGCGCCGCCTCAAGCGTGACCGCGAAAGCGCACGCCGCGACGGCATGGGCAAGATGAAGCAGTTCGCCAGCTGGTTTACCCACGGCGTGGCCGGCGGCGGTGCACTGCGCAAGTCCATCTTTGAAGCAAAGCGCGGCGACGAGGTAATGGCCGCGGTTGACCGTTTCTTCAGCACCCGCCTTGAAGACCGCCTGCACGCGGAGCCGGCACCCGAACCGGCCTTCGCCGATGCGGGCGAAAGCTAGACGCGCTTGCGGCGTGCATCCTAGGTAGAGCGCCACAGGCGCAGGGAGACGCAAGATCATGCCACTGGTCACGCAATACGTTCCAAACGCGAAGCGGTACGAGCAGGCGAGCTTTCGCCGCTGCGGTCGCAGTGGCGTCGTGCTGCCGCCCATTTCGCTCGGCCTGTGGCAGAACTTTGGTGGCGTCGACCAGTTCGAAACTGGCCGTGCCATGATCCGCCGCGCCTTTGATCGCGGCGTCACCCACTTCGACCTGGCCAACAACTACGGCCCTCCATACGGCTCCGCCGAGGAGAATTTTGGCAAGGTGCTCGCCGACGACTTCCGTAATCTTCGCGACGAGTTGATCATTTCCTCCAAAGCCGGCTGGGACATGTGGCCCGGCCCCTACGGCATGGGCGGATCGCGCAAGTACCTGATGGCCTCGCTCGACCAAAGCCTGAAGCGCATGGGCCTGGATTACGTCGATATCTTCTATCATCACCGGCCCGACTTCGACTGCCCCATCGAGGAGACCGTCGCCGCGCTCGCGCAGATCGTGCGGCAGGGCAAGGCGCTCTACGTGGGCATCAGCAGCTACTCACCGGAACGCACCCGCGAAGTCTCGAAGCTGCTTGCGGCCGAAGGCATCCACCTTTTCATTCACCAGCCGTCGTACTCCATGCTGAACCGCTGGATTGAGAACGATCTGCTCGGCACGTTGGACGAGCTCGGCATCGGCTGCATCGCCTTCAGCCCGCTGGCGCAGGGCCTGCTCACGAACAAGTACCTCAGCGGCAAGCCCGAGGGTGCGCGCGTCCACAGCGAGGTCGGATCGTTCCAGCAAACCATGCTGACCGACGAGAACCTGCAGCGCGTGCGCGGGCTGCATGACATAGCCGAGCGGCGCGGCCAGAGCCTGGCGCAGATGGCGATTGCCTGGTCGCTCCGCGATCCGCGCGTCACGTCATCACTGATCGGCGCGCGCACCGTACACCAGCTCAACAATTCGCTTGACTCGCTCAACAACCTGCGATTCACAGACGAAGAGCTTAAGCAGATCGATGCGTTCGCGATCGACACGCCGGCCATTGACCTTTGGCGCAGCGTGAGCGAGCGTTAGCGCTTACGTACTGCGGAATCGCGTGATTACCTTCAGCGTGCGCCGCCATTGCTCGTGCAGGCCGAGCAACGTCCACTCGACCTCGCGCTTGAAGAAGCGCAGCACCTGCTCCGTCGCGGGGTGAATGCGCAGCGACGGAGCTACCAGGAACAGCCGTGGCGGCTCCGGTGCCAGGCGCACGCCGCGAAAATACCCGTGCCGCTGTAGCATGCCGAGCCCCGTTTGCGGATCGATCGCCTGCACGTGGTGCCAGCGCACGCGAATCCAGTAATCCAGCCCCTGCAACGCGAAATGCAGATCCTCATTGGCCTTCAGTTCCAGCACGGCAAGCCGGCCGTCGCGAGTCACACTCAGCAGGTCCAGCATGCCGCGGTCGCCCGCCTGAAACGCGGGCACCTGCGGGTACACGTGCTCCGGATCAAACTGCGCAAAGCTGCCCTGCCCCGCCGCGAGCGGACCGATGTTCTGCCGCAGCACCGACTCAAGCCATGCCTCCGGCGCAGCCCGAAACAGCGGGTCACGCGGCGAACCGGTCGGATGCCGCCGCTCGAACAGCTCCTGCAAAAACGCCCGCAGTTGCGGCTCTGTTGCCGGCGTCAGCACCGTCTCGTTCGCGCCGGCGCCGATGCTGATCTCCGCGTCCGACGTAAACGTCCGCGCCGCCGCGCGAATCCGAATGCGGGCGAACTCAAGCCCATACAGCAGCAGCGCCAGTTCTGACGAGGAGCGCAGCCGCTGCTCAACCTCTGCCTGCGCGGCCGGCGGCAACAACTCCATGACCACGGCAAGCGGCGAAGCAAACCGCTCGCGCGCGGCACCCTCGTCGGGCAAGTGAACCAGGTGCGTGGACAGATTGCCAACGTCCGCCGCGTCGCGTTCCTCCAGGTCCTCGGTCCGAGGCGAAAACTCGAACAGCCGCCACTGTGCCGCGTCGCTGCGCAACCAACCGATGCGGCTCAGCGTCACCGTTGCCGTTCCGCCGGGCACGAACAGCACAAGCCCTTGGAAAAGCCGCTTGCCCGCGGCGCGCTCGCGGCACACCTGCAGCCAAAGGATGCCGATCGTCAGAATGCCGTCGACGGTGCTCTGTGATTCCTCCGCGTTTACGCCAACGGCGGCCCACGCCTTCTGTCCCTTGTGCAGCGTGCCGCGCGCGTAGGCCGGGCCAAACGACCGCTCCAGGTCCATGGCCGACTGCAGCGGGTCGATGGTCCAATCAGGGAATTCGCGCTGCAGCATGCGTTGCAGCACAGGCAGAAATCGCTGACGCGTTCCCTCACGCGCAGAGGGTGCCCGGCGCTCGGGCTGCGCGACAATCTCCAACGTTTGCGGCTTGCTTTGGCCCAGGCGCAGCGTGCTCAGCTTCAGCGTGTCGCGGCGCTGCGCCACGGCAAGCACGCGGCGCGAAAGGTTGCGCGTGTCACTCCACAGCTGCAGCGTGCACCGGCCCGGCTGTTGCTGCACCGTGTACTGCGCAGTCTGCAAGTCGAACGCGATGCGGCCGTCTTCCAGCACGACAGCCTTCGGGTGCGTCGTCAGAAACTCCTGCAGCAGCGACGCAATCTCTTCCGGTGTTTGCTCAGCGGCCATCGAAGTATCGCGTGAACGCCTACCAGCCCCGCGCCTTCGCGAGTTCCGCAATGTGCGCTAAATGGTGGCGCGAGTGCCAGGCATACAGTTGCGTCACGGCGTCGATCGTCCACGTTCCCGACTCGGGATGAACAAACGTGCGCTGCCACTGCTCCGGCGAGAGCTGGTGCAACAGATAGCTCCAACGCGCGTGCACGCCGTCCAGGATCGCGAGCGAGAACGCAACCGGCGCTTCACGACTGTCGGGCAGCTCGGCCCACAGCTTTTCGTCATACGGCTGAATCGCCGGACTGTCCTCGGTCAGCGCCTTGCGCAAACGCGTGCTGGACTGCCCGTGCGAGTCGGCGATGTGGTGAACAAGCTGACGCACGGTCCAGCCGCCCTCGCGATACGGCGTGTCGAGCTGTGCTTCGGTCCAGCCCGCGACGGCAGCACGAAGCTGCGAGGGCAGCGCCGCGATCGTTTCCATCGCAGCGGCGCGATCTGCTTCCGTGATGGTTGCGGAACGCTCGAACCGCCCTACCGGATAGCGCGGGTCTGCACCGCTGGTTGAAGTGGTGAACTCGGCAGCACTGGGGCTCATGGCTCGAACGTAGCACAGCCCTCACGAGGCAGAACGCGTAAAATTGCTTTAGATGAGTTCTGCCTTTGCTCCCACGCCATCTGCCCGCGCAAACACCATCTTTCATCAGCAGTTTGGCGTAACCGATCGCTTGATAGAGCGCTGCCTGGCCGCTGCTCTGGAGCGCGGCGGTGATTTTGCCGAACTGTTCTTTGAAAGCACGGCATCGAACGGCATCAGTGTCGACGAAGGCATCGTCAAGTCAGCGAGCCAGGGGCACTCCATGGGTTGCGGCGTGCGTGTGCTGAACGGTGAACGCACCGGCTACAGCTACACCGATGAACTGACCGAGGAGAAGATGCTGCACGCGGCGCGAACGGCCGCGCTGATCGCCGACTCCGCGACATCGGGCGCAGACGTGCAGGGGTTTTCGGTTGCGAAGACCCACGACCTCTATCCCGCAGCAACAACGGACGTGGAGATCGCGCAAAAGCTGCAGCTGGTGCAGCGAGCCGACCGCGCGGCGCGTGCCTACGATCCGCGCATTACGCAGGTGCGCGCCACATTCAATGATGAGGTGCGGCACATCCTGGTGGTCGCAAGCGACGGAACATACGCGAGCGACGTACAGCCGCTGAGCCGCTTCAGCGTCGGCGTGATCGCGAAAGATGCCGCGGGCGACGGAGGCAAGGGCGCGTCCGCAAGCGGCACCAGCGGTGGCGGCGGACGCCGCGGCTTCGACTGGTACACGACGGAGCGCACACCGGAGCACTACGCCCGCGAGGCGGCGCGGCAGGCAATCCTGCAGCTCACGGCGCAACCTGCTCCCGCGGGCGAGATGCCCGTGGTGCTTGGCCCGGGCTGGCCCGGCGTGCTGATTCATGAAGCCGTTGGACATGGTCTGGAAGCGGACTTCAACCGCAAGAAGCAGTCCGCCTTTGCGGGGTTGATGGGCCAGCGCGTCGGCACCGCTAAGGTCACCGTCGCGGACAACGGCATCATGCCGAACCGGCGCGGCTCGTTGAACGTGGACGACGAAGGTGTGCCCACGGCAAACAACGTGTTGATTGAGAAGGGCATGCTGTGCCGCTATATGAGCGACAAGCTCTCAGCGAAGCTGATGGGCGCGCGCTCCACCGGTAGCGGCCGCCGCGAAAGCTACGCCTCCATCCCCATGCCCCGCATGACCAACACCTACATGCTCGCGGGCGAGGACGACCCGGCCGACATTCTGCGGTCGGTGCAGAAGGGCATTTACGCCGTGAACTTTTCAGGCGGCTCGGTCGACATCACGAACGGCAAATTTGTCTTCGCCGCGAATGAGGCATACCTGATCGAAGACGGAAAGGTGACCGCGCCGGTCAAGGGCGCCATGCTGATCGGCGACGGCGCGACAGCGCTGACGCGCGTAAGCATGGTCGGCCATGACCTTGCCCTGGATGAGGGCGTTGGCACCTGCGGCAAGAAGGGTCAGGGCGTGCCGGTCTGCGTGGGCGCTCCAACAGTAAAGCTGGATCACATGACAGTGGGAGGCACGGGACGATGACGAAGAAAGCCGCGGTTCAACGCGAAAAGATTTATGAGTGCGAAGTGAAACGAAAACGGGTGCTTCCCGGAGGCGGCTATGGATCCTTCTGGAAGACGAAGACCGTGCTCGACGCACTTGAAGACGGCGACAGCGAGTTTCGCTGCAAGGATTGCCACGGCAAGGTCAAGCTGTTCCGAAGGCACGTCGCCCATGCCGCGGCACCGCACATTGAACATGTTGATCGCGCTGATTCTGAATACTGCCCGGCCGGCATGTACTTCCGCGACGCGACCGATGGCAGAGCGCCGCGGCTGTCGGAGGCGCCTGTCCTGTGATGGTCATCGAACACAAGCCCTTGACGACGCAGCTTGCGCTTGACCTGGTCGATCGCGCCATGCTCGCGGGTGCGACCGATGCCGAGGCGGTCGTTTATGAAGGTGATGAGTTCTCGACCAAGGTCCGGCTGGGCCAGGTGGAAACGCTGACCGAATCGCAATCGCGCGCGGTGGGTCTGCGCGTCTTCATGGGACAGCGAACCGCGTCGACCAGCACAAATGATTTGAGCGAAACGTCGCTGGCGCGGCTGGTCCAGGGGGCTGTCGATCTGGCACGCATCACCGAGGAAGACCCGTTCGCCGGTTTGCCGGATGCCGACACCTACAGCGAGCGCCGCAATGGCGATGACCTGGGGCTGTACTTCGACGACGTCTATTCCCTGCCCGCGAAGGACCGCATTGAAATGGCGCGTGCGGTGGAAGCAGCGGCCATGGCAACCGATGTACGCATCCAGAACTCAGACGGCGGCACCTTTACCGCGGCCACGAGTTGGAGAGCGATGGCGAACTCGCGCGGCTTTGCGGGCGAGTACCGCAAGAGCTATTGCGGCCTGGGCACCACGCCCATTGCGCAGGACGAAAGCGGCATGCAGCGCGATGGCTGGTCGCACGCCGCGCGCACGCTGCGCAAGCTGGAAACGCCGGAGCAGGTGGGCCGCGAGGCAGCCAAGCGTGCCGTGCGCCGGCTGGGCGCGAGGCGCGTGAAGACGCAACAGGCCACCATGGTCTTTGACCGCAACGTCTCCCGCGCCATCATGGGCGGCATCTTCGACGCGGTGAACGGCGAAGCGGTCTATCGCCATGCGAGCATGTTCGCGGACAAGCTTGGCGAGGAGGTTGCGTCGCCGCTGGTCACCGTGGTGGACGACGGCACGATGATGCTCGAGCCCGGGCTGGCCGGCTTCGGCACGCTCCCCTTTGACGGCGACGGCTTGCCGATGCAGCGCAAAGTGATCGTCGACCGTGGCGTGCTGCAGACCTACGTGACGAACAGCTACACCGCGCGCAAGCTCAAGACGCGTTCCACCGGCAACGCCTCACGCGGTCTGGCCGGCGCGCCGGGTATCGGCAGCGGCAATTTTTACCTGGAGCCAGGAACGCAAAGCCTGCGCGAGATGATTGCGGGTGTCGAGAACGGCCTGTACGTGACCGAAACGCTGGGCAGCGGCGTGAACCTGGTCACGGGTGACTACTCCCAGGGCGCGAGCGGCATCTGGATTGAGAATGGCGAATTCGCCGGCGCCGTTGAGGAAATTACCATCGCCGGCAACTTGAAAGACATGTACCGAAACATCGTCGCGGTCGCGAACGATTTGATTTTTCGAGGCTCGTCGGCGAGCCCGGCGATCCGCGTGGAGGGCATGACCATTGCAGGCGCTTAGGTTCGCTTTGCTCACGGCCGGCGTAGTGGCCGCAACGGCCGCGGTTGCCCAACTACCGGTGACGCCGCCGAACGCGCATGGCGTCAGCCCTCCGCCTGCTTCCGCCGACCTGTGTCCGCTCACCATCTTCATCGACGCACAGGGCCGCTTGTATGACAGCCGCTTCGGTGGGCGTTATCGCGTGACGGATGCGACCCTGCGAAACGATATCGGCGGAGGCTGCAAAGAAAGAGGCCGGACCTCGAGCGTGCGCATCCAGCCCTCGCCTCACACGAACTTCGGCCGGGTGAAAGAGGTGCTCGACCTGGTGCAGAGCATTCGGTCCGATGTTCCAGTCACGATGGCGACACCCAATCAGCGGCATTGATGCTGCCGATACCGGATAACGCATCGGGTTTGTGGGTAGGATGAGCGGGTGAGCGTTCTGCCGGTTTTCGAGCACGAGGTGAGCTTTGCGCCCGAGTCGGCGGCAGAAACGCTGCGCGAGGTGCCGACGCGCGCGGGCGTTGTGGCACTGTTCGGCCACAGCAGCAACGACCGGCCGTTTTTGATGCAGTCGGCAAACCTGCGGCGGCGGCTGCAACGATTGCTGTTGCCGCCGGAGGGACAAACGAAGCGCCTGAACCTGCGCGATCGTGTGGCGCGCGTGGCCTGGCGCGAGACGCAAAGCGAGCTGGAGTCGTTGCTGCTTCTCTATCGCGCAATGCGGACAGCGTTTGGCGCGGACGAGGCTCGGCGCAAGCTGCGTCTTTCGCCGCCGTTCACGGTGCGCTATGCCGTGGAGAATCGCTTCCCGCGTATCTATGTAACCAATCATCTGCGACGGCGATCGCTGCACACCACGTTCGGGCCGTTCGCGTCGCGGCTGGATGCGGAGCGATATCGCGAGGCGGTGGAAGACCTGTTCGTCGTTCGCCGGTGCTTTCTGGAACTGCACCCGTCGCAGGATGACCCAGGCTGCATCTATGGCGAGATGCACAAGTGCCTGGCGCCGTGCCAGCAGCGCTGCACCGATGCGGAATACCACGCGGAAGCCGAGCGCTCGCTCGCGTTTCTGAAGACACGCGGCGAGTCGCTGGCCGCCGAGCACGAATCGGCACGCGATGCCGCCAGTGCCGACATGCTGTTTGAAGAAGCGGCGGCGGCCCATGCACGCGCGACCAAGGCAAAGAGCACAGGCGCGATCGCGGACGCACTGGTCGGCCCGCTGGATGCGCTTCGCGCCGTTCTGCTGGTGCCGTTGCGTGTGCCGGGTGAAACGCCGGAAGTGCAGGTCTTCGTCTTTGCCGATGGCTGCCTGCGCGGCCCGGAGCGCGTTTCTCTGCTCGGCGTCCGCCTTGCGAGAAAGCAGGCCGAAGTGGGATCGAGCTTGTTTGCACAGCCGCACATGGTGAGTGCGGTTTCGCTGGACGCAAGCCGGGGTGGCGCTTCAGGCGAAGACACCGCGCCTGCGGCAAACTCACCCGAACCTACGCACCCCAGCATTCAGGTGACGCCTGAAGAGCGCATGGCGGCTGCGATTGCTCGTCTGGAAGAAGGGCCGGGCGCACAGGAGACCGCGACCCTCGGCGACTATCTGGCCCTGCTGCGGCGCTGGTATTACCGTCCGGAAAAACAGCGCAACGGCCTGCTGTTCCAACCGGATCGTGGGGCATGGCCGTTGCGGCGCATGGTGCACGGGGCCGCGAAACTGGCTACGCCGGAACCGGTGCGCGTCGAAACGCCTGCAGCCGCTGCAGGCGCTACGGACACAACTGCGCCTCCAGAGGCAACGCTCACCGCCGAGCGCTTCTCCTAAACCGCATGAATCCCTTGGCGTTAGGTGCGATGAGCACCACATTTCAGTTTGTCTGGTTGCTAATCGCGCTGGTGGTGCTGATTTATCTGGTGCGGCTGTACCAGCGCACACGGATGTCCGGCTTTCTTTGGCTGCTGGTGGCTGTGGTGGTCTGGCCCATCATCGCGCGGCTCAGCACAATCGCCATGCCGTTTTGGATCGCGACGCAGCACACGAGCGTGACGTCCGTCGCCGCATTCAGCATCATCCTGTTTGGGATTGAGAGCATCCTGGGCGGTGTTTTTCTGTTGACCGCTGCCATTGTGCTGGACCGGCAGTTTGCAATGCGTGCGCCTGCATATCCGGTGACCGCCCCGGGCATGCCGCCCTATAACGGCTAGCCTTAGCTGGCCGCTACTCCGTGGTGCTGTCCGCCACGGCGTAGTAGCCCTTGCGGCTCTGGATTTTTACGCCATTGCCGCAGGTGATGTTGATGGCTCGAAAGGTGCCGTCGATGTTTGGGTTCTTGGGTGTGTAGCTCAGCAGATATTGCGTGCGCAGCTCGTCCGAGATTTGCTGGAATGCCTCGTCCAGGTGCTTGCCGTTGCCGCCATTGATCACACGTCCGCCGGTTTCCCTGGTCAGCTGATCCATCGCGCCGCCGCCGAAGCTCATGCTGTAGCCGCCACCAAAGCTGAACCCCGAGTCGCGAATCAGGATCACGTAGACGATGGTGTTGGCTTTCTGCGCCGCCTCGACCGCCTCCTTCAGCTTCACCTGCGAACCCTGGTCGTCGCCATCGCTCAGGATCACCACGACCTTGCGGCCGGCTTCCTGCCGCAGCTTGTCATGCGTGGCGAGGTAAACCGCGTCGTACAGCAGCGTGCCGCGTGGCGTGCTGTTTCCGGTCACGGAGCCAGTGCCGGCACCGGTGTTGATTTCGGCCTTGTCCAGGCCGCGCCGCAGTTCGCGCGTCGAGTTCGTGTAATCCGCCAGCAGGTCGACGTTGATATCGAAGTTGATCAGGAACGCTTCATCCTTGGGCTTGATCACATCGCGCAGAAAATCCGCGGCGGCGTCCTTTTCCAGTGGAAGCACGTTCTGCATGGAACCGGAGGTGTCCAGCAAAATGCCGATGGTCAGCGGCAGGTTCTTCTCCTGGGTGAAGTTCTTAATCGTTTGCGGCTCCTTGTTTTCAAACACCTGGCAGTCGTCCTTGTGCAGGCCCGTCAGGTAGCCGCCTTTGTCGCGCGCGGAAAAGTAGGTGTTCACCAGGTTGACCCGAACCTTCAGGGTGCCACCCTGGGGCAGATCGTCGTCGGCCGGCGGTGGAGCGGCGCTGGCGGGTGGTGGGCCTCCGGGCGAAGGCGCCTCCTGCGCATGGGCAACGGGCAACACAGGCAAAATAGAAAGTCCGGCGAACAGGGCAGCACAGAGGAGCGCACGCATACGATGGTTGGACGAGTTTCGGCCCGGTTCGGTCTACTGACCCGGCCCAATGGCGCGGGCGTGCAACCCGCGCGAGCGTCACGCACGCGTAAGGCACCCGGCGGTAGGGTCCGTGCGTCCAATACGGTGTTTCCGTTGGTAGTCTTGTTCTGTTGTGAGGGTGTGTCGCGTGAAGTTGAGCTTGGCAGCGGTTTTGGTGGCAGGTGCGTTGATGACGGTCGGGCAGTCGGCGTGGGCACAGGCGTTGCCGGATGGCCCTGCGCCGCAGGCAGGCGGAGCCGTGCCTGACAGCCCCAGGCCACAGGTATTGCCGGACGTTACGTCGGTAGCGCCGGGCAAGGGCAGCAGTGCAAGCACTGATAATCCAATCGCCGATACGGACCCGAACGCCCCCGGCACGACACTGAAAAGCTCGCCCGCGAGCAGCGCGTTGCAGTCGGAGCCGCAGGACAATGTGGCCCCCAACATCAACCCGGTACTGGGCGCGGGGAGCCGCGTGGCCGATCTTCAAGACTCCGGCGTCACGCTGCGCACGCAGACCAATTTTGTCGAAGTTCCCTTTACCGTGAAGGACAAGCATGGTGCTCTTGTACCGGGGCTGACCTGGCGCGACGTGCAGGTATATGAGAACGGCGTGCGCAAACACATGAGCCTGTTCACCGTCGATCCATACCCGCTGAGCGTGGCATTTGTGATCGACCAGAGCCTTCCGTTTGAGGTAATGAAGCAGGTCAATTACAGCCTGGGTGCCGTGCAGGGCGCATTTTCCGCCTATGACGAAGTCGCAGTCTACACCTACGCCAACGGCGTGAGCCGCAGAACCGACTTCACCGGAGCCCAAAGTCCACGCCTCAGCGCGGTTCTGGAGCAGAGCAAATCCAGCGGACGCGAGATGAACTACGTGACGGACGGCCCGATGTCGCAGAACATCTCGATCAACAACGGTGCGCAGGCAAACCTGAACCCGCTCGGGAACGAAACCCACGGATCGCGGCCAACAGGAGCGACGGCGAACCCGGTAAAGGAATTCCATCCGCTCTATGACGCGGTGTTCCAGGCCGCGCAGGATCTGGCCAAGACCGGCAAGGGACGGCGGCGTGTTCTCTACGTCGTTAGCGATGGCAAAGAGTCCGGCTCGAAGATCCGCGAGAAGGAATTGGTGCGTTACTTGCAAGGGCACCAGATCGCGGTCTACGGCACCGTGGTCGGCGATTCGGCGACCCCGTATGTCGGCTTTTTGGACAAGTACCACATCCCCTTCACGCACTTGCGTGACAACGCCCTGCCCCGGCTGGCCTCGCTCACCGGCGGCGAGTCGCTTTCGGAGTTTCGCGTGAAGGGTATAGAGCAGAGCTTTGCGCGCATCGGCGATGACGTACGCCTGCAGTACACGGTCGGCTACTACAGCAGAGAGCCGCTGGCTGACGGCAAATACCGCAGCGTGGAAGTGCGAGTGCTGAAGCCCGACCTGGATGTGATCGCCAAAAAGGGTTACTACCCCACGCCCGAGGCGCTGCGCGGACCGGTCAATGCTACCCGCGTGACTATGGGCAGCCCGACGCCAGCGACGCCTCAGCAATAGATTTCATTCCGCTGTGATCCGGGTGGCTTGCGTCGCCCGACATGGTTAAACATCAAATCAGGATGACTGCCCTGCTGACCAGCACGCTTGTGGGCGGCAGTGCCCTGCCCGGCCTGCTGGCGGCGGCACTGTGGGGCGGGGGCGACTTTGCCGGCAGCTACGCGGTGAAGCTGGGCGGCGGCACAGTCCGCGCATCGCTGCGGGTGGTGGTGGTCGGCCACCTGTTGAGCTTGCTGGCACTCCTTGCCACCGGCGTTGCACTTCGCGTTCCGCTGCACGATCCGCATGTGCTGCTGTGGGCCCTGGGTGGCGGCGTGATCAGCGGAGCGGCGCTCATGGCCTTCTACCTGGCGCTCGCAAATGGGCACATGGGAGCGGGCGCGGCGGTGAGCGGTCTGCTGTGCGCTGCCATCCCGGCAGTCGTCTCCGCCTTTCAGGAAGGTGCGCCCGGTACAACACGGCTGCTGGGCTTTGCGCTGGCAGCTTCGGCCATCTGGCTGGTCGCCAGTGCAAGTGACCCCGAGCAGACGGATGAAGATCGCGCGGCTGCCCGCAAATCGATGCTGCTTTCGGTCCTGGGCGGCCTGGGTTTCGGCGTGTACTTCACCGCCTTGAAGTTCAGCGGCGTCGCGGGTGTGGTCTGGTCGACGGCCGCGGCTCGCGTGGGAAGCTGGGGCGTCTCCGCGTTGCTGCTTGCCGGCATGTGGATCTTCGCGCGCCCTGCGGAGGACGTGGAGCCCACCGGCCGGATCGCCAGGAACTTCTGGTGGGTTCTGGGCGGATCCTTTCTGGACCTGGGCGGAAACCTGAGCTTCGTCACCGCCACCCGCATGGGACGGCTGGACGTTGCCGCGGTGTTGGCGTCGTTGTACCCGGCAGGCACCATCCTGCTGGCAGCGGGCCTGCTGCATGAAAAAACCAACGCACGGCAGCGGCTGGGCATGGTGCTGGCGCTGCCGGCGGTGGTGCTGGTTACTCTGTAGATCTGCGGTGGAGGCTCAAACTCATACCGGTAGTGGCGAACAAGGTCAGCGAATGCACACCGCACCTTCTCGCTCAACCACGGACGATCCCTACTTGTAGCTGTTCACGACCTCAAGCTTTTTCACATCGATCGTCGGCTTGGGATACGCCAGCTTCATCGAAGCCAGCGTGTCGGCGATCACGCCGGAGATCGCCACATTCCGTTGCCATTTGTGCTCCGCCGGGATGACATACCAGGGTGCCTCATCGGTGCTGGTCGCCGCGAAGATGTCATCGTAGGCGTCCTGGTACTCACCCCAAAACTTCCGCTCGGCGAAGTCGCCTTCAGAGAGCTTCCAGTGCTTGTCAGGGTCGTCGATACGGGCCTGCAACCGCCTGCCCTGTTCCTCAAAAGAGATGTGCAGGAAGAATTTGCGGATCGTGATGCCGTTCTCCGTCAGCATGGATTCGAACGTGCGAATCTGCTCCAGGCGGCGCTTGGCCGTCTTGCCGTCGATCTGGCCATGCACGCGCGGCGCCAGCACGTCCTCATAGTGCGAGCGGTTGAAGATGCCGATCATGCCGCGTGCGGGCACCGCATTGTGTACGCGCCACAGAAAATCGTGCTTCGCCTCCGTCGCCGTCGGCACCTTGAATGAGGTCACGTTGCACCCCTGCGGGTTCACGCCGGCAAAGATGCTGCGGATGGTGCCGTCCTTGCCGCTGGTATCCATGCCCTGCAACACGATCAGCAAACCGTGTGTCGCGCTGGCGTACAGCAGTTCCTGCAGCTTGTCCACGGTGTCGCGATGCTTCTTCAGCGCTTCTTTTGCCGCGTCTGCGTCGGCGAAGTCGCCGGTCGTGTCCGCCGGTATTTTCTTGAGCCGGAGCGGCTTGTCGGGGTCGATGCGGTAGGCGGAATGATCTTTCAAACGGGGCACTCGCTTTCTAACTTAGTGAGATGCCGGGTACGGCGCGGCACTGTTGCCGATGATCGAGAATCGCACCTCTTCCAGCCGCAGGACCGCCGAGCATTTCAGTGGGCAAAGCAGACAGGGACGGCCAAAGCCGTCCCTGTCGCACCAATGTCTCGCGCTTACTTCGTCGTCGTCGTGGTGTCTTTCGGGTCAGGCGTGATGATATGGGCGTCGTTCTTTGCGTCATCGGTAACGCCCTTCATGCCATCCTTGAACCCGCGCAGGCCTTCGCCAAGGCCTTTGCCGAGCTCTGGCAGCTTGCGGCCGCCAAAGACAAGAAGCAGGAGTACGCCGATGAAGATGAGGTGTGGACCTTCAAACAAGTTTCCAAACATAACGACTCTCCAGACTGCTGCAGCGGCACATACCGAGCGAAATCATTGTCGCACATCCACCGCCGCATCGGCAGCGCCATCCTGCTCGCGTTTTCACCGCCGGCGAGTCCGACCGGTATGATGAGATCTGCGCGTAAGTGTGCCTGCCCGCCGCTCCGCCGGCGCGGCCCGGGCAGCCGGTCACTGCTGTGCCGGTGCCACTAGGCGCGTCGCATTCTGGAGGAACATGTTCAAGCTTTTGTCCCGTGCTGTGCTGGCCGGGTTTGCAGGTTCGGTCGCAATGGCGGGGGCGGCGCACGCCCAGGTATTCAAACCGGCGGAACCGGTCACCTACACGCAGCGGTATGAGGTGTTCGGCGGCTTCAACTTCCTGAACGGGCAAGCCGGGCAGAACCTGCCCAAACGCTACAACCTGGGTGGCGGCGAGGTGATGTTTACCGACTGGATTACGCCAAAATTCGGCATTGCGGGAGACGTTCGCTACGACGCAGGCACCACGCCCGTGTTCCCTTCCGGCCAGGCGACCAGCCCGCCGGTACAAACGCGCCCCCTGGTCAGCCAGTTCATCGGCATGGGCGGCGCGCAGTATCACTGGTTCGGCAATCACTTCGCCGGTGTGAACCTGCACGGCTTGGCAGGCGTGTCGCACGGCACGTTTGACCACAGCAACCCAGGTCTGCCGCCCCAGAGTTTCACGGCGGCAACGGGCCTCTACTCCAACCGGACCTCGTTTAACGGAGTGGCAGGCGCCAGCATCGACTTCAATCGCTCCGCGCGGTGGGCGGTGCGCATTTCGCCAGACATCGTCTTTGAGGACTTTGGAACGGAACTGCGCGAGTTCGTCTCTGTGTCCGGCGGCGTGGTGTACCGGTTCGGGAACCGCTAGAACTTAGGCCCTGATACGCAGAAAAGGCACAGCCCTCAGGGCTGTGCCTTTTCTACTTCGAAGTAGCATTCGCCGAACTCACGAACTTCACATCGTTTGCAGAAACTCCTGCGAGACAGGATTCTCATAGAGCGAACCGTTCCGCGTGACCACGGTTAGGCCACTCGGCGTCACGAAATACCGCTTCCGGTCCTCGTTCGCGTCATAGCCGATCACGGTGCCGTCCGGGATGTGGACGTCGCGGTCAATGATCGCGCGACGGATCCGGCAATGCCGGCCGACGTTGACGTGCTGGAAGAGCAACGACGAGTCGATGTCGGAGTAGCTGTTCACACGCACGTCCTGCGAAAGCACGGACTGCCGCACCGCCGAGCCAGAAACGACACACCCCGGCGAAACGACCGAATTGATGGCCATGCCGGTGCGGCCCATTTCGCCAAAGACGAATTTGGCTGGTGGGTATTGGGTCGGCCGCGTGCGTACCGGCCAATCGCGGTCATACAGGTTAAAGGTCGGCGCGACCGCGCAGATATCGATGTTGGCCTCGTAGTAAGCGTCGAGCGTGCCCACGTCGCGCCAGTACAGCGCCTCTTTGCGGTTCTCATCGACGAAGTTGAAGGCCTGCGCCTTGTAGCGGCCCAGCAGCTTGGGCAGGATGTTGTGGCCGAAGTCGTGCTTCGAGTCGGGATCTTCAGCGTCAGCAATCAGTTCCGGGATCAGGACATCTGTATTGAACAGATAAATGCCCATGGACGCGTCGACCTTTTCCGGGTTGAAAGGCGAGCGCACGTCGGTCGTCTTCGGCTTTTCCTGAAAGCCGGTCACCTCGCCGGAGCGAGAAATCTCGACCACGCCGAACTGCGAAACCTCATCCGGGTTGATGGGCAGTGTAGCCAGGGTGACGGCGGCGCCGCTCTGGCAATGGTGCTCCATCATCAGGCCGTAGTTCATCTTGTAGATGTGGTCGCCGGACAGGATCAGGACGTATTTCGGCTGCTCGGAACCGATGGAGTAGATGTTCTGGTACACGGCGTCCGCGGTGCCCTGGTACCAGCTCTTGTTTACGCGCTGCATGGGCGGCAGGATTTCAATAAACTCGCCGAGTTCGCTGGCAACCGTGGTGCCCCAGCCCTCGCGGATGTGCCGGTTCAGCGACAGAGCCTTGTACTGCGTCATGATATAGACCTTGCGCAGGCCGCTGTTGATGCAGTTCGACAGGGTGATATCGATGATGCGGTATTGGCCCGCGAAGGGGACGGCGGGCTTTGCACGCTCGCGCGTCAACGGGAAAAGGCGCTCACCGGCACCACCGGCAAGCAGAACTCCAAGCGTGTCTTTCATGTCGCTTCACCCCAAATGCCCTGGTGCCATTCCTGCGAGCACCCCGAACGTTGGGATTGGATGCTGAAAGCGGGCAGCATGGCGAGTGCCGCCTGTCGGCACTTTTTAAAAGAGCAAAGGCACGCCGCAGCGCGCCCCCGCCGTCCACACACCAGATCTACGCGTCGCGTTCCGCGGAAGGAATATCCTCATCCGGCAGCGAGATGCGCAGCGACTTGAGAAAGCTCAGGTCATTCCGGGTAAAATCCGTGCCGCTGCTGGCCGGTTCGTGCTCTGAAACGTCCGCGGACTCGGTGACTTCATTCAGCCCGATCGTGGCTTCAAGCATCAGCATCACGTCGAAACCCTCATCACGAATTTCGCGAACGACGCCCGAGATGCTCTCCGAATCCGAAACCGATTCGTGAATGGCTTCACCGAGTTGCTGGATCAGTTCCTTGATGCGTCCGTTCATTGCCACCCCGTTTCTTATGCGGCGTACAGCCGAGGTACAACCATTAATACGACAGAGCATTGCGTTTCGCTGTGTAAAAGCGAGCCGCGCAGTCTGTTTTGATGCCGCACAATCATGCGCGTGTGTGGTGATCTGCCCAGGCGTGCTCTAGCTGATCTGCCAGCAGTTCCACGGGTTGGATCCGGGAGCGATGCCATACCAGAAAGCCGGCAGCCGCGGCGCAAACACCACCCAGGGTCCACATAAAACTCTTCATACGTGCCGATCTCCTCTGTTGCCGCGGGGCGCTGGTGCGAAATGCCCCGTTTTGGCTTTCTAATTTGATGCAGTATTGCAGCGATTCGCTTGATGCCGAACGATGCGCCCGGCGCAGAAACGCGTGCGCTGGGTAGACTGGTTTGCATGGACCGGGTCAGGCTGGGTCGAGTGCTGGGGCGGGGAGCGCGCATGGCGGCGCGCACCGTCTACGAGGCTGTGGACGCGGCAACTGCCTCCCCGCCCCCGGCGCAGAATCAACGAAGAAGTCAGCCGGCAGCGCAACCACGGCCCGCAGCACAGCCGCTGCCAGCAGCGCAGCCACGACCGGCAGCGCCCGGGCCGGAACCGCGCTACACGGTGCAGCAGGCTGTGCGCACGGCCGGGCGACTGCACAGCTCCGCGCGGGCGGCCCAGCAGGGTGTGCTGGCGCCGGTCAAGCGGGCCTCGCGCGCCCTTTCCCTGGAGCTTGCCGGCAGTTTCTTTGTGCTGTTTGCGCTTTCGTTCAGCGGGGCGGCGTGGCGCTTTCGGGGCCTGGCACAGACGGGCGGCGGGCAGCGGCTTTGGGTGTATGTGGGATTGGCGGCACTGTTTGGGTATTTCGCGCTGAGCAGCTTCCTTCGCGCACGACGAATCTCCCGAGCATAGATCGCGCGTCGCCCCGCAGCTAGCGGCGGGGCCGGTTTACCGGGGCAGCACCGGCAACCACCGCATCCCGGGCAGTTGGCGCGGACGGATCATTGCTGAAGTCGTACACCACGATCACGCCCGGTTTAGGCTGCCGCTGTACGGGTAGCAGAACGTACTCACCTGGCCGCAGGGGCTGGCGCGGTGTAAGCCGCGCCCAGCCGTCGGGCAGCGTTTCCGCGCTTAGGCAGAGCGTGGGCCCGGCGCACGAGGTGCCCTGGGCAATCTCAGAAAACTGCACGTGGGGGATGGTCCGGTCGCCAGCCCTGGCCATGGCCTGCACCAGCACCCAACCGGTTGGGTTGCCGTGGCCGGCATCACCCGTGTTCTCAGTCCGGTCGTTTGTGTGAACAAAGAAGACCGGGGTCGCCGACCGCACGATGGTGCGGGCATGTGGCCCGTGCAAGGTGTGTTCGCTGGGCGGAGCGATCGCCACGCCGGCCGGCTCACTGATCACGGAGTGATGCACCGGGACGAGCGCGGGCTTCCCATCTGCGGTCGTGTCCAATGCCCAGGGCAGGTTGCCGTTGGGCACTTGCAGACCCGGCGCGGCGGTCAGGTTGCCGCCAGACACCGCGTAGGTGCCTGCCTTGGCCGCGGGCGCGCTGCTGGCGCTTGGCGGAACGGCGCTGGGATCTGCCGTTTGCGCAAGGGAGCCTATCGCGGGCCAAACAGCGCAGGCGCAGATGCCCGTACGCAGCAAGGACCGGATCGGCAGGAAGTGAAACCGCAGCACGCCCATTCAGACGCGGGCGGGTCGCCGGCAGTCGCAATCTTCGTAAGGAAATTTCACCGGCAGAACCGCAGGTCATACGCCGCTCCGGGCCGCGCGACGCTCGGCCACGCTGCTAGGATGGGGAGCGCAGGGAGGCTTTATTCATGAGCGCCGCACCAGACCAGACCGAGGCAGCTAAACCGCCGGATGGCGCACTTTCGCTCGACCTTTCCGCACCGCCGCAGCAGGTGCTGCGCCGCACCGGTTTGCACGGCACGCACAAGGAGCTGCGCGCGAAAATGGTTGATTTCGGCGGCTGGGAGATGCCCGTTGAATACGCCGGCCTCCTCGCCGAGCACCATGCAGTGCGCACTTCCGTGGGTGTCTTCGACGTTTCACACATGGGCTGCATTCAACTGCGCGGGCCGGGATCACTGGATGCCGTGCAGCGGCTCTTGATGAACGACGCCAGCCGCCTGCAGATTGGCCAGGCGCACTACAGCGCCATGCTCACACAGCAGGGCACGTTTATGGACGACGTTGTGCTGCACAAGCTGAGCGACAACGATTACCTGATCGTGATCAACGCCGGAACGCGCGAAAAGGACATCCGCTGGGTGCGGCAGACGATCGGCATGATGCCGCACTGCCACATCAGCGATTACAGCGATCTTTATACCCAAATCGCCATTCAGGGCCCAAAGGCCGAGGCAACACTGCAGAAGCTGACCGACGTGAACCTGAGCGCGATCAAGAACTACTGGTTCGCATGGGGCAAGGTCGCCGGTCAGTACAACGTGCTGATCGCACGCACGGGTTACACCGGCGAGGACGGCTTTGAAATCTACGTCCCGAGCGATGAAAAGATCAGCGCCGATGTGTGGCGGCAGGTCTTCCAGGCCGGCGAGGAGTTCGGCATCAAAGCCTGTGGCCTGGGCGCGCGCAACACGCTGCGGCTGGAGTGCAGCATGGCGCTGTACGGCCACGAGATCAGCGACACGATCAATGTGTTTGAGGCTGGACTGAACCGCTACTGCAAGCTGGACAAACCGATGGACTTTATCGGAAAAGAAGCCCTGGCTGCCGCCGGTGCGCCGCAGCGCAAGCTTGTCGGCCTGGAGATGATCGACCGCGGCATTGCGCGCGACGGCTACCGCGTTTGCTCGCTCGAAGGCGAAGAACTGGGCATCGTCACCAGTGGCTCACCCTCGCCGACGCTCAAGAAGAACATCGCGATGGCCTTTGTACCGCTTGCCGAAGCGGAACACGGCAATGAAGTCGGGGTGGAGATCCGAGGCCAGCTGGTCAAGGCGCGCGTCGTAGCGACACCTTTCTACAAGCGGGCAAAGAAGCTGCCGGAAAAGCAGGCCGAGGTCATTGGCTGATTCACGAATCCGGCAGGCCGGGTTGTTGTATCTGACGCAGCGGCCGAAACGTCGGCCCGAATAGCTAAGGCTGTCCTTCAAGCCGCGCCTGTGCAGCCAGACCGACTTTCTTCAAGCTGGTGCGCAACGCGGCGCGCTCTTCGGGGCACAGCGGTTCCATCAGCGCATCGATGTCTTTCTCATGCTTCGCGAACAGCTTGCTGATCAGCGCTCGGCCGCAAGGCGTCAGGTCCACGGTGCGCACCCGCCGGTCGCAGGTGCCACTCTGCCGTTCGACCAGGCCTCGTTGCACCAGGCGGTCGACGGCGGCGGTCATGCTGCTGTTGGCAAGCTGCACCTTTTCGCCAAGCTGCGAGATGTTCATGGCGCCCCTGTGCAGCAAGGCCTCAAGCAGGATAAAGTCTGACACGCCGATGCCGAGCGATGCGATGGACTGCTCCATCAAGGCGGCAAGCGACCGATGCGCCTTCATCAGCACCAGCCAGATGCTTGCCGCGCTTGGAGTCGCTTCGGCTGCCGGTTGTCCGGTTTGCTGCTCGGTCTGCGCCTGGTCTGCCATATCCTGCCGGTCTCTACGATGTTACGCACTCAGACGACTTTTGCATCCCGCCGCAGAAGCGCCGACTTTTCCAACAGGACAATGGACGCTGGCCGGCAGCCCAAAAGAACGGCTTAGAATCGACACATGAGCTACCCGTCTTCGTACCGCTTCACCAAGGAGCATGAGTGGATTGAGGCCAACGGCACCGAAGCCACCATCGGCATTACCGAACATGCGCAGAGCCTGCTGGGAGACATCGTCTTTGTGGACCTGCCCAAGATCGGCACGGCACTGAAACAGAAGGAGTCCTTCGGCTCCGTCGAGAGCGTGAAAGCGGTGAGCGACGTGTACGCTCCAGCTTCCGGCCAGGTGACCGCGATCAACGACGAGCTGACGAGCGCGCCGGAAAAAATCAACGAAGACGCCAATGGCACCTGGCTGATCAAGGCGACGCTGAGCGATGCCGCGGAGCTGGACAGCCTGTTGGATGCAGCCGCGTATGAACAGTACGTAAGCGAAGAGACCGGTCACTAAGCGGTTCGGGAGAACAGCCATGCGTTACTTACCCAAATCGCCTGCGGACCGTGAGGCGATGCTGCAGGAGATCGGCGCCGCGTCGATCGATACTCTATTTGAGACGGTACCCGCGGAGTACCGCCTGAACCGCGACCTGGCGATTCCGCGCCAGCACAGCGAACACGAGGTCATCGAGGCGTTCAAGGCCTATGCCGCCGAGAACGCAACCGGCTACGCCAGCTTTCTGGGCGCGGGCGCGTATCGCCATTACCGGCCCGTGCTGATTGATGTGCTCTCGCAGCGCGGCGAGTTTCTGACCAGCTACACCCCCTACCAGCCGGAGATCGCGCAGGGCACGCTGCAGGCGCTGTTCGAGTTCCAGACAATGATCTGCGAGCTGACCGGCATGGACATCGCGAACGCCAGCATGTACGACGGCTCCACCGGCGCGGCCGAAGCGGTGATGATGGCCGTTCGCGTGACCGGACGCAGCGGTGCCGTGATCGCGCGCACGGTGCACCCGGAGTACCGCGAGGTGCTCGGCACCTACGCGCAGCATCAGGGAATTCCAACGGCCGAAGTCGGCTATGACAGCACCGGCCGCATTGACCCGGCTGCATTGGACGCAGCGATTACCGGCGACACGGCATGCGTGCTGATTCAGTCCCCGAACTTCTTCGGCACGATCGAGGACATTGCCGCAATCGCCGAGCTGGCGCATGCAAAGGGCGCGCTGCTGATCGTGTCCATTGCGGAAGCCGTCTCGCTGGGCATTGTGAAGCCGCCGAAGGAGGCGGACATCGTTTCGCTGGAGGCGCAGAGCTTCGGTGTTGCGGTCGGCTTTGGCGGACCGTACTGCGGTGTCATCGCGGCCAAGGAGAAGTTCCTGCGCCAGATGCCAGGGCGCCTGGTCGGCGAAGCGAAAGACACCGAGGGCCGGCGCGGTTTCGTGCTCACCCTCTCCACGCGCGAACAGCACATCCGCCGTGAAAAGGCGACCAGCAACATCTGCACGAACCAGTCGCTGGTCGCGCTCATGGTCACCATCTTTCTGACCGTTTACGGCAAGGGTCTGCGTGAGCTTGCCGAACAAAACCTGGCCAAGGCGCACTACCTGTCGCAATCGTTGGAACAGATCGAAGGCGCTTCCCTTCTCTTTGCGGGTGCCCCGCGTTTCAATGAGTTCGTGTTGCGCACGCCGTCCACAGCCGCGGAGAACAATGCCGCGCTTCTGGAAGAGAAGATCATCGGCGGCCTGCCGCTGGCGCGCTGGTATCCCGAACTGGGCGAGGGTGCATCGCTGTGGTGCGCCACGGAGCTGACCACACGCGCGCAGATGGACGCTGCGGCGATGGCGCTGACCCGCTCGGCGGAACGCAACCAGGAACTCGCGCTTACGTAAGCTGCCAGCAGGAACGATTCGCCTTTGTGCGGTGTCTTTCTTGCGTGAGGAGAAACGATGACCAGTAGCAGCAAGTATGCGAAGATCCCGGCGAACGTGACGGCGACAATGGTACTCGGAAGCAGGTCCTATCGCGGGCCGCGTTCCTTTTTAATAGCAGCTTGTGTGGCACTGAGCCTTGGCGCAAGTTCCCTGCGCGCGCAGAGTGCAGCCCCTGATCCTTGCGCCACCACGCCGCAGAACTTCCCCACGTACATCTCAACCACGGGCACGGCGCAGACCCGCATTCCGAACACCGCGGTCGACATCACGCTCGGGCTCACCGTGATGAAGGTCGGCTTGCCCGCGACGCAGCGTGCGCTGGCCGCGCAGTCTGGTACGCTGCTGACCTTTCTGCGGGCGCAGGGAGCGCAGCGGCTGATCACGACCAACGTCTCGTTCACGCCGGAAACTCGTTACCAAAAGCACTCCCTGGACAAGACGGTCGGCTACACGGGAACAACCAGCGTATCGTTCCGCACCACACCGGAGAAGGCGCCCGACCTGCTGGCAGGCGCCCTCGCCAACGGTGCAAACACAATCGATGGCACTGTATTTACGCCGACCGAGCAGGAGATTGAAGACGCTCGGCGCGATCTGGCAGCACAGGCGACAAAAACCGCGGTTGCGCAGGTGGAAACGATCGCCAGGGCGGTCGGTTTGCATGTGCTCTCGATGCGCGACATCTCCGTTGGCTCTGCATCTCCAGGGACCCCGGACATTCCATCTCCAGCAATGGTTGCAATGCCAGCCATGATGAGGGCCGGGGAGCCGCCGCCACCGCCGATCGCCACGGCACAGGGAGACCAGCAACTGTCCATCAGCGTTTCCGTAACGGCCGCGGCGGGACGATGAGCGAATTATCCACACTGCAAGGCGAAGAGCTGGCCGCGGTTGAATTTGTGGAGCGCTTTGTGCAGCTCCGCTTCAGCGATTCGCTGTTGCGTCTGTACGTATGGCCGGATGTTGCCGATGCCGACGGCATCTCGATCGCGTTTGGCGAGCCTGGGTATCGCGATGCGCTGTGCAGCTTGATCGGCGAAACTGCCACTACCGCCGCGCTCGACCCTGGGCGTTCGCTCACCATTGAGTTTGAGAACGGCACCTTGCTGGCGATGAGCCTGCGCGACGAAGATCTGGACACGCCCGAAGCGGGCAGCTTCACCGCTGCGGACGGTTCCTCCATTGACTTTTAGTGAGTTTTAAGGAGTTGACGATGATCGGCAATCCACACCGCTACGCGCTCGAACTGCATTGGACCGGGAACCGCGGCAAGGGCACGAGCGGCTATCGCGCCTATGACCGCTCGTATGACCTGAGCGCCGGGGGAAAGCCGGCGCTGGCCGGATCGGCGGACGCTACGTTCCGAGGCGATCGTGCGAAGTGGAATCCGGAGGAGATGCTGCTTGGCGCGCTGTCATCGTGCCACATGCTGAGCTACCTGCACGTATGCGCCGATGCCGGCATCAACGTCGTCGCGTACCGCGACGCCCCTGACGGCAGCATGGAGCTGCGCACGGACGGCAGCGGGCGCTTCACGGAAGTGACGTTGCGTCCGCACGTCGTGGTCGCGGAGGGCAGCGATCCGGAAACTGCGCAGATTCTGCACCATTTGGCGCACGAAAAATGCTTCATTGCGAACTCCGTTAACTTCGCCGTTCACTGCCAGGCCACGATCAATGTTCGCACGGCACATGCAACAGAGTTGCCCACCCTGCATCTGCAGGAAGCGGTTTAGCAGCAAGGAGACACAATGCCGGACGCATTCGTTGGGACGCCGAAAAAGGCTACGACCCACACCAATCAGAACGAAGGTTTGATCTTCGAGAAGAGCTCGCCAGGCAAGAAGGCCTATCGCATGAGCGAGCTGGACGTGCCCGCGGTCGACGCGGCGGCACTGCTTGGGGACGCCGTGCGCACCGACCTGGGCGTGATGCCGGAACTGAGCGAAATCGAGATCGTGCGGCACTTCACGCGGCTTTCCACCTGGAACTACGCGATCGACCTTGGCATGTTTCCGCTGGGCAGCTGCACGATGAAGTACAACGGCCGCGTGAACGAGGCCGTCTCGCGACTTGAGGGCATTGCCGAGGCGCACCCTTACCAACCGGAAGCGCTCAGCCAGGGTTCGCTGCGCATTATGAAGACATTGCAGGACTGCCTGCTCGAGATCACGGGCATGGACGCGATCACGCTGCAGCCGGCGGCGGGCGCTCACGGCGAATTCACCGGCATTCTGATGGTGCGCGCGTACCACGAGAGCAAGGGCAACGCGCGCAAGAAGGTGCTGGTTCCCGACTCGGCGCACGGAACGAATCCCGCCACTGCTGCGGTCGTCGGCTACCAGGTGCAGAACCTGAAGTCGAACGCGGAAGGCGCGGTCGATCTGGAAGAGCTGCGCAAGGCAGTCGATGAGGACACGGCGGCGCTGATGCTGACGAACCCCTCAACGATCGGCGTCTTTGAGTCGCAGATTCACGAGATCGCGGACATTCTGCATGCCAAGGGCGCGCTGCTCTACATGGACGGCGCGAACATGAATGCGCTGGTCGGCAAAACGCGGCCGGGCGACTTTGGCGTGGACGTGATGCACCTGAACCTGCACAAGACGTTTTCCACGCCGCACGGCGGCGGCGGTCCGGGCTCGGGCCCGGTGGCGTGCAAGGCGATTCTGGAGCCGTTTCTGCCGAAGCCAACTGTGGTCGAAAAGGCGGATGGATCGCTTGGTTTCGACTTTGACCGGCCGAAGTCGGTAGGTCGCGTGCGTATGTTCTACGGCAACTTCGGCATGTTTGTGCGCGCTCTGGCGTACACGCTGGCAAACGGTCCCGACGGCTTGCGGCAGACCACGGAAGATGCCGTGCTGAATGCGAATTACATTCGCGCCAAGCTGGAGGGCGTGTTCGATCTGCCGTACAAGACGCGCTCGATGCATGAGGTTGTGTTCAGCGACAAGCTGCAGGCGAAGAACGGTGTGAAAACGGGCGACATGGGCAAACGGCTGATCGATTACGGCTTTCACGCCTACACGGTCAGCTTTCCGATGATTGTGAGCGGCGCGATGATGATCGAGCCGACGGAAAGCGAGTCGCGGGAAGAACTCGATTACCTGATCGATGCTTTGCAGCAGATTGCGCGCGAAGCCGAGGAAAATCCTGAACTCGTGAAAACGGCGCCGCACTCCACGCGCATCCGGCGGCTGGACGAGACGGCGGCGGCGCGCAAGCCGGTGCTGCGCTGGAAGGCGCCGGAAGCGAGTTCGCCGGTTCAGCCGGACGCGGCGGCGAAGGAGTGGTAATTTGAGCGTCTTCTGGGACCGCAAGGATGAGCTCGAGAAATACGAGTTCATGATGGGTGCGGAGCGCGGGCGACTGGCGGTTTCGCTTGACGTATTGACGGATGCACTCGCGCTGGTGGGGCAGCACGGTGTGTATTGCGTTTCCAATCGCAATCCGTCGAAGCCGGCGCTGGATTTGCAGGCGGTGATGCGCGGCATCAACGATGCGAAGGAGTTGATTGGGTCGGCGATGGAAGAGATTCGGAAGAGGCGGGACGCAGAGCGCGCGGCTTCTGCGGCGAGCGATGCGGTGTAAACTGCTGGAAGTGCACCCGTAGCTCAGCTGGATAGAGCGGCAGCCTCCGAAGCTGTAGGTCAGAAGTTCGAATCTTCTCGGGTGCACCAACCTTTCCTTTCTACCCCCCCCCCCCCCGCGTTTTTTAAGTTCCTCATTCCATTTGGGTTGTGTTTTTTACTTCTCGTAAGTTCCTCATGAGCAGGAACTTAGGGGTAAGTTCCTGCTGCGGCAAGGGTTAGTAGCATGCTTCTGAGAAGATGCGGGTTTCGGTGCAAGCACCGAGTCCGCTACGCAGGACGGTGAAGCTGTCCTGCTCCGGTCGAAATGACAGTATGTTGGCGGGTTTCCGGTTTTTGGGTCGCCCTTGCCTATGCCGTTCTTCCAAGGACCGCTCATACATATGCTGCTGTTTCTATTGTAGGAAATGGGGCGGTAATTCTTGGCAGGCGTAAGTTGGTGAGGAAAATCGGCTTAACGCCTCGTGGGGCTTGACAAGAAATTTTCCACAGACAAGCGAAAGCCCCGGCCGGAGCCGGGGCTTTTTGGTTGTGCGGGGTGCGTTAGAAGAAGAGACGGCCCAGGAACTGCAGCTGGCGGGGTGTGTAGAGGACGCCCGAAGTGCTGGTCTGCACGCCGAAGCCGGTCTGCGTATACGGAACGATGCAGCCGTCTGTCGCGGTCGACGGGCAGGCCGTTGCGGCTGCGCCGGAACCGGCGGTGGTGCTGGTGCCGGCGGTCTGGAATGTTGAGAAAGTCTGGTTGACGCCCAGGAGGTTGCGGTGGTTCGCAATGTTGAAGGCTTCGGCCGCGATCTCGATGCGCACGCCTTCGTGAAGCGGGAACTCACGCGAGAGACGCAGGTCGGTGTTGTGGATGCCGGGTCCCTTGAATGCGTTGCGAGGTGCCACTGCGGTCGGTACACGTCCGGGAGTTCCCGCGTTGTTGAGGGAGAGCTCGGCGCCCGTGAGACCGCCGTCGCCGATCAGGGAAACGGGCGAGTTGCTCATGAAGGCGGTGAGCGGCAAGCCGGTCTGGGCGGTGACGGTGGTGGTCAGCTGCCAGCCATTCGCTGCGTAGGCTGCGAATTTGTTGCCGATGGGGAGCTTCGAGATGGCGACAAGAGAGCCAACGAAGCGTCCGCGAACGTCAAGATCGGAACGCGAATACTCGGCCGCACGTCCCGCACTGTGACCGCGGGCGAATGGGTCGAAGGCAATATCGGTACCGTTGAAGGTGCCGTTGACGCCGGAGACCTGTCCGCCATCCATGGCATGTGCCCAGGTGTAGTTGGCGAGAACCTGAATGCTGTTGGAGAGCGGTTTTCTGACACTGACCGCCATGGAGTTGTACCAGCTGTTCACGTCAGAAAAGCCCGTGAGCATGGACCCCGTCGTGGTGTAGAGGCGGCGGGTGTAGTAGGGCGTGGGAACAACCTTGGAAACGCCCTGGGCGTTGATGTAGGTGTAATTCCGAACCACGGCCGAGGTGGGATCGACGTTGGTGTCGACGAAGATGGGCAGGCGCATGGCGCGGGTGCCCACATACGCGACGCTCAGGGTGGAGTGGAAGGGAAGCTGCTGCTCGACCGACAGGTCATAGGAGTGGGTGTAGGGGTTCAGGAAATTCGGGTCGTTGCCGCGTGCGCCGAGCGTGCCGGCAGGCAGGTTGGTCGAGACGGCGGGGGTCGCGTTCCCCGTGACCTGGTTGACAGGGGCCGGGCCTGGTGGCGTGAATTCCGGAATGCCACCCTGCGGAGCGTAGCTGGCGTAAGTACCCGACTGCACGAAGCAACGGTTCGTGCCGGGAGCGGGGGTGCAGCCATTGGTTGAGGTTGACGCGATATACGGCGTGTTCGGGTTGGTGATGGCGCTTACGTTGAATTGCTGCTGGTAGACACCGTTTTCACGACGGTTCGCATAGAAGGTGGAGTTGGAGGTGAGGGCGAAAAAGAGACCATAGCCACCGCGCACGACCATGCCTTCATGCGGCGTCCACGCAAAGCCGAAGCGCGGCGCAGCCATGTGGTAATCGATGTTGATGGTGCTGGTGTAGGTCCGCGCAACGGCAGACGACATGTTCGGCATTTCCGGCTGAGGCACAAGCTGCACGTCATAGCGGGCACCCAGGCTGAGCAAGAGCTTGGGCGTGATCTTCCAATCGTCCTGCAGGAAGATATCGAGGTCCTTGTTCCAGAAGTCGTCGGCGCCCACATGGGTGATGGGGTCGTTGACCTGGGTGAAGGAGTTGTAGTGGCGACCGCCGTTGACCTGGTAGACGTCCTGCACCCAGTTGGCGAAGTTGTATTCAGTGGTGCCGGTGCCGTAAGTGAAGGAGCCATCGCCCTGGAACAGGTTGGAGATCTGTTCGTGGATGAGGTTGACGTCGACGCCGAGCTTCAGATTGTGCTTGCCGCGAACGGTGTTGAAGATGTCCGTAATCTGCCAGCGGTGCTCGTCAGGAAAGGCGCCGCGGGGCAGAGCGCTGGTTTCGCCATAGGAGGCGAGGTTAGTGATGTTGATGGCCGGGCCACCGGAGTTGGTGGAAGCCGTTTCCAGATCGCGCGACCACTGGAAGTGGACGACGTTGGTGCTGGTGCTGGAGAGCGAGGTTTCCGCGTTGGCGAAGAGGAAGCGCTCGTGAAAGTTGATGGTGCCGTTCTGCGAGACGCCGCCGTTGTTTACCGTGGTGCTGCTGTTATAGCCGTTGGGGATCTGCAGATTTTCGAAAAGGAAGGAGGCGGAAAGATGCGTCTTCGAAGTCGCCTGGAAGTCGAGGCGAGGGAGGAAGATGTCCTGCTTGGTGTTGCGCTGGAAGGAGCCGAGCTGGGTGTTGTTGAGGAAGTTGACAGCGGCGCTGCACTGCGCGGGCGTGACACCGGCGATGGTGGACGGGAAGACGGCTGCGCCGCGGGTCAGGAAGTTGTTGGTCCGCTGATCGCATAGCGCAGCGAGCTGTGCAATGTTCTGCGTGGCGGTGTTGTAGGTGGACAGGTAGGTGATGGGATTGCGGCGGCGATACCCGTCGTACACGGCGTGGAAGAAGAGCTTGTCGCGGAGGATGGGGCCGCCAACGGCCACACCGAACTGGTGCTGCGTTTTGATGGGCTGCTGCAGCAGAAGCGCGTTGTTGCCGGTACGGCCCTGGTACTTATTCTGGGGGTCGAGGGCGTTGAAGCCGGGCGTGCGGTAGTACTCGTAGGCGTCGCCGTGGAAGGCGTTGCTGCCGGATTTGGTGATGGCATTGATGACGCCGCCGGCGGCCTGGCCGAACTCCGCCGAGTAGCTGGAGGTGGCGGACTGAAACTCCTGAATGGCGTCGATGGGGAAGACGTAGGGAGCGCCGATGGAGCGGCCGCGCGACTCGGAAAAGAAGGCCTGGTTGTTGTTGGCGCCGTCGACGAGGTTGGTGTTGTAGAGGCCAGAGATGCCGCGGAAGCTGAGCAGGCCGGAGTTGCCGTCGGGCACGACGTTGGGCGTGAGCAGAACGAAGTTGTCGAAGCGGCGGCCGTTGACGGGTAGGTTGCTCACGAGCTGCTGGCCGACGACCTGGGATTGATCGGTGCGGTCGGCGTCGACGAGGACCTGGTCGGTGGTGACGGTGACCTCAGACGAGATGGAGGCGGCGGGCAGGGTGGCGTCGACCGTGTTGGTATTGCCGACGGTGACTGCGACGTTTTTCTGGTCGACGCGGCCAAAGCCCGAGCCGGAGATGATGACCTCGTAGGTGCCGGGCTGCAGGAAGGTGGCGGCGTAGTGGCCGTCGGAGTCGGTGGTCAAATCCTTTTTCGCGGCGGTGCCGGTGTTGATGACGGTGACGTTGGCGCTAGGAACCACGGAGCCGGATGCGTCTCGCACGACGCCGGAGATGTTACCGAGGGCAGCGGTTTGCGCGAACGCCGACACGGTGACGGCGGACATTGCCAGGGTGGCGGCAAACACACCCGCCCGCAGGACGGAAGACTTGGTGTTCAACTGGTAGGCTCCTGAAATGCTTCCGGACACCACAACGCATGGTTCCGCCCGGGTAATAGGCCCGCTCTTCGGGCAGAGGAGGCCGGTTCTGACTTCCGCGCACGTTTGCGCACGACCGGTTCTCGGATTTAGGTGTTGCCTTCAGGTTCGCGGAGGTCAACGCCGGTGTCAAGCCGGGATGGCGAACGGACGATGAAAGTTCGCTGTGGGTGGCCGTGTTTTGCACAGAACGGGGCGGTGTTGCACAGATGAGGACCCGAGGGGCGTGTGGAATCCGCAGGGCGCGAGCTTTCGGGGTGCCACACGGAGGAGGAGGGCGACGGCCGCGGAAATGCAGGTTTCTCCGCTGCGCACCCACGATGAAGCTGTGGGTGCTCCGGTCGAAATGACAATTTGATGGCAGGGCAGTTCTGCCGATCATGGCAGGGCGGTTCTGCCGATCAAGGCAGGGCGGTTGTGCCGATCAAGGCAGTGGCTGTTCTGCCGATCAAGAGGTTCCGTGCTTCCCGATCTTAATAAGTCTCGTGACGTCCGGGTTCACTGATTACGCGGACCCGGGATTTGCGAAGCCCCAGGGTGAATGGTGTTACACGAGTTTGTCGGGGATGACGGCGTATTGGAGGAGGATTTCGAAGGGAACGATGCGGAGGGTGTTTTCGTGGGTGGCTTCGAGGACGACGGGGCAGGGTGAGCCTGCTTCGTAGGCCTGCAGCCAGCGGGCGGCGCAGACGCACCAGCGGTCGCCGGCGCGGAGACCGGGAAAGCCGAAGTGGGGGGCGGGGGTGATGAGGTCATTGCCGAGCTGTCGGGAGGCTTCGAGGAACTCGTCGGTGACGACGGCGCAGACGGTGTGGACGCCGCGGTCGTCAGGGCCGGTATTGCAGCAGCCGTCGCGATAGAAGCCGGTGACGGGATCGGCGCCGCAGGTTTGGAGCGGCTGGCCGAGGACGTTGCGGGATTCGGCTTGTTCGTATTCGGACGGCATGGGGTGCGGACTCCAGATCGGTGTGTTTGTGAAGGAGAGGGTGATGAACCCACGTCCGAGATTCCGGACGTGGGGCACACGAACCGTTGTGGTTATTGGGCGGCGAGGGCGAGTTGTTGCTGGTACTCCTCGTAGGGGCCTTTGTGGTCGGTGACGGTGCCGTCCTGGAAGTGCCAGATGCGGGTGCCGACTTCTTCGATGAGGTCCTGGTCGTGGGTGACGAGGAGGACGGTGCCCTCGTACTTTTGCAGCGCCTGGTTGAGGGCGTTGATGGACTCGAGGTCGAGATGGTTGGTGGGCTCGTCGAGGATGAGGATGTTGGGCTTCTGGAGCATGAGCTTGCAGAAGAGGAGGCGGGCTGCCTCGCCGCCGGAGAGGGCGTCGGTCTTCTTCATGCCCTCTTCACCGCGGAAGAGCATTTGGCCGAGGATGCCGCGGATTTCTTCGGTGGACTTTTTGGGGTCCCAGGAGTGGAGCCACTCGGCGACGGTGGTGCCGTTGGGGATGGCGGCGGTGTGGTCCTGGGCGAAGTAGCCGATCTGGGCCTCGTGGCCCCACTTGACTTCGCCGGTGGAGCGCGGGAAGTCGTTGTCCTGCAGGTCGGGCATGCCGGAGAGGAGCGACTTGATCATGGTCGTCTTGCCGGTGCCGTTGCGGCCCATGAGCATGACCTTGTCGCCGCGCATGAGGGCGGAGGTGAAGGGCTTGAAGACGGGGCCGTGCGTGCCGTCGGGCGCGGGTGTCGCGTAGGTGTGGGTGACGGCGCTCACGTCGAGCACGTGCTTGCCGGAGGGGCGGAGCAGGTCGAAGCGGATGAAGGGGCGCTGGATGTTGGAGCGCGCGAGTTCCGTGGTGGCGAGGCGCTCGACTTCTTTCTTGCGGCTGTTCACCTGGGAGGAGCGGGTGCCGGCGGAGAAGCGGGCGATAAAGTCGTTGAGCTGGGCGATCTTCTTTTCGCGCTCTTCGTTCTGGCCCTCGATGCGGGTGCGGACGCTGGTCTTTTGCAGGACCATATCGTCATAGCCGCCGGGGTAGGTGATGATCGTCTGGTAATCGATGTCGGCGATGTGGGTGCAGACGGCGTTGAGGAAGTGGCGGTCGTGCGAGATGGTGATGAGGGTGCCGCGGTAGTTGAGCAGGAAGTCCTGGAGCCAGTGGATGGACTCGAGATCGAGGTAGTTGGTGGGCTCGTCGAGGAGGAGGGCTTCGGGATCGCCGAAGAGGGCCTGGGCGAGGAGGACGCGGACTTTCTGGCCGCCCTGGAGCTCGGACATTTTGCGCTCGTGGACGTCGTTGGCGATGTCGAGGCCCTGGAGGAGGATGGCGGCGTCGGACTCGGCTTCGTAGCCGTTTTCTTCGGCGACTGTGCCCTCGAGCTCGCCGAGGCGCATGCCGTCGTCGTCGGTGAGTTCGGCCTTGTTATAGAGGGTTTCGCGCTCTTCCAAGGCGGCCCAGAGCGGGGCGTTGCCCATGATGACGGTGTCGATGACGCGGTAGTTGTCGAACTGGTACTGGTCCTGGCGAAGGATGCCCATTTTGCGCGGGCGGATGACGGTGCCCTTCTGGGCCTCGATCTCGCCGGTCAGGCACTTCATGAAGGTGGATTTGCCGGCGCCGTTGGGCCCGGTCAGGCCGTAGCGGCGGCCCGCGATGAACTGGGTGGATACGTCCTCGAAGAGGATCTTGGAGCCGTATCGCATGGTGACGTTGGAAACTTGGATCATTTCCCTTTATTTTCTCATGCTGATGCGGCTCTTCCGGCAGGGGAGCTGTGTTGCTGCAGTTGGACGCGGCGGTGCAGGACGTGCGCGACGATCCAGATGTGCTCGACGACGATGATGGCGATGGAGGCCAGCGACGGCGCGCTGGTGAGGGGCGTGGCTGCGCGGAGGGCACGCGCACCCGCGATGCCGGAGGGAAGGAGCAGCAGAAGCGCCGTGACCAGGCCGGGGTTGTAGGAGCGCAGCGCAATAGCTCCCCCGATATGGGAGAGGGCGTTGATCACGGCAAGCGCGAAGGCGAGCATGGCCCAGCCGGGGTGGACGTAGATGGCGAGGTACAGAGCGGTCCATTCGATTACCCAGACGCCGATGACGTTGATCAGGAGCACGGCACGGTGCGACAGGACGTCGCTGCCGCGGCCGATGTCGCGGTTGATGGCGAGACGGAAGCGATCGTGGACATGTTCTTCGAGCTGGTGGACCACGTAGATCGGCAACTGTATTGCAAGCCAGAACTGCCATCCGTTCCAGCGCGATTGCAAGCCGAACAGCAGGAGGTAGAACACTGCCGCGACAGCACCGGCGGCGTGCCAGTTGTTGTCGAGCCAAGCGAGCGCTTCCGCGACGGGGTTCTGCCAGTCGTTTGGGGTTTGTTGGGAGAGTTCCTGGGCGGGAGATTGCACGGTGCAAGCAGCTTACTCGCGCGGAAAGACATACCGGCAGAAAATCGGCATCGAATCGGCCATGACCAAGAAGACGACGGGCAAGGCTGCCAAGGAGCTGACGCCGGCGCAGCAGGAGCGTGAGGCGAAGCGAAAGGCCAAGGAGAAGGTCGCGAAGAAGAAGGCCGCAATGAAGGCGGCGCGCGAGCGGCAGAAGCAGGATGCTGCCGAAGAGGCGGAGCGGCGGCTGATCGATCCGATGAGCTATTGCCGAATGCCCGCGACGGACAGCGACGGGTTGACGATGCCGCCCTTCCCTGCCGAGGCGATGCGGCTTGGGTTTCCGGTGAAGGTGATGGGCGCGCCGGACCTGAAGAGCAATGACACGCGAGGGTGGCGGCTGAATCCGCACCTGCGGGTGAGCCTGGGCTACCTCTGTGACATATTCGCGTACTGCCGGAAGCACGATATTCGCATGTATCGGATGTCGAGCGACCTGGCGCCGTACCACACGCATCCTGACATGCCGCAGTTTCACGGCATGGTGGAGGAGAGCCGCGCGGACCTGGCACACGTGGGTAAGATCGCGCGGGCGCAGGGGCTGCGGCTGAGCTTTCATCCATCGCAGTACATTGTGCTGAATAGCGACAACGAGACGCTGACGCGGAAGTCAATTGCGGATTTGGAGTCGCAGGCGACGATGCTGGACTACATGGAGCTGCCACCCGAAGCGATTATGGTCGTGCACGTGGGCGGGGCGTACGGCAACCGCGAGCTGGGTACGGCGAACTGGGTGAAGACGTGGCCGCGGCTGAGCGAGCGGGTGCAGCGGCGGCTGGTCTTGGAGAACGATGACATCCGGTTCAGTGCGGCGGACGTGCTGAGTGTGCACGAGCGGACGGGTGTGAAATGCGTATTTGATTATCAGCATCACTGGTGCTTCAACCCGGAGGGGCTGCCGATGGTGGAGACGCTGGAGCGCTTCCTGAAGACCTGGCCGGCGGGTGTGCGGCCAAAGATGCACTACAGTTGCGCGCGGACAGAGATGCGCGAGATCAAGCGCAAGAGCCGGAAGACCGGGCTGCTGGAAACGGTGCTGCAGCCGCCGATCTGGACGGGGCATGCGGACTTCAACAATCCGTTTGAGACGATCCCGTTCCTGCGGTCGATCGCGCACCTGGACACGGACATCATGCTGGAGTCGAAGGCGAAGGATTTGTCGTTGCTGCGGCTGCGGAACGATATTGCGAAGTTTGCGCCGGACCTGGCAGCGCGGTACGCGATCAAGCTGGACCAGCCGGTTGAGGATGCGGGTGAGATTGTGGAGGATGAGGTAGAGCTGGTGGCGGATGCTGCCTGAGTTCCGGCACAGTCACGAAGTTGCAAGGCCAAGGGAGAAGCGATGAGTCGAGCCGCGGTTGCGGTGTTGTTTTTTGTGCTGGGTGTGCTTGCGGTGCCGGCAGGCGTGTACCTGTGGCTGACACACGGCAATGTTCCGGTAGCGGTGGCGGATCCCACGCTGCCGATGGAAAAAGAATTGGTGCATAAACCGCTGCAGGCGCGCATTGCCAAGGAGATGCCCGCGAGTTCGCCGGTCCCGGTGAACGATGCGACGCTGACAGACGGCGCACGCGTGTACCAGCAGCAGTGCGCGTTCTGCCATGGCGTGCCGGGACGGAAGTCAGTGATCGGCGCGAGCATGTTTCCGAAGGCGCCGCAGCTGTGGGAGCGGCACCACAATGGCGAGGATGTGGGCGTGTCCGACGACCCGGTGGGCGAAAGCTATTGGAAGGTGAAGAACGGCATCCGGCTGGCGGGTATGCCGTCGTATGTGAACGTGTTGAGCGACACCGAGATGTGGGAGGTCACGAACCTGATGAAGGACGCCGACAAGCCGGTGCCCGCGACGGCGCAAGCGTATTTGAAATAGTTGCTTGCGTTGCGGACGGCGACAGCAGATCAGGTAGCGACGGGCACGGGTGTGGCTGCCAGCGCCTTTGCGAGGCGAGCCACCTGGGCGCGGTGGTGATCGTGGTGCAGGCGCAGGAAGAGAACGGTTTCGGGAAGGGTGAACCAGCCGCTCTTTGGGTGGGAGAAGACGCCACCCTTGAGTTCGGGGCCGCGAACGTGGGTGAGGAAGTCGTGCCAGTCGCTGCGAACCCGGTCCCATTCGGCAAGAGCTTCGACGGCATTCGCGTTTTCGTCTGGATGGATCACGGCGGCCTCAGCTGGTACTTTCACCCGCAGCGGAGAGCGCATGACGTTGCGCACGATGAGGGAACCGACGCGATCGCCTATTTTGACCGGCTCACGCCCGTCTTCGGCGAGCTTCTGCTTGACAAGTTGCAGAACGCCGCCCTCGACACGGGCGATGTGATCGAGGAGTTGTGCGGCGGACCACTTGCCGGAGATGGGATGTTCGCTGAGGCGCTCCGCGGGGATGGCGCGCAGTTGGTCCAGCATGGCCGCTTTGCTGTTCTCCAGCGCGCGGAAGCGCCGTTGCAGGATGGGAAGCATGGATGGGATTACGGATGCGGTGTGCGCGCCGGGCGCTGTATGAAGACTGAAAGACAGGGTGGCTGACGCGGGGCGATGCGCGGGCTGCGCTTCAGATTTGCGTTCGCGCCATGACCCCAGGAGCTAAAGCCCTGAGTTGTTCAGGATCTTGATGGCACAGCTAAAGCTGTGCCCTTCCGAACGCTCGCAAGTCTAGCGGAGGTGACACAGGCATTCAGACGCTGATGAATTTAGGAGTGTTGCAGTGCTTCTACGAGGCGGGAGACGGCACCGGAGTCGATGGCGTGCGCGGCGAGTTCCCTGCACTCGAAGAGGCTGGTTGCGAGACCTGCGACCTGGAGGACAGCGGCGGCGTTGAGCAGGACGATGTCGCGTTGCGGCGAGCGCCCGTTGCCGGATTCCTCTCCGGTGAAGATGGCGCGGAGGATGGCGGCGTTCTGTTGCGCGTCGCCGCCCTGCAAGGGGTCGGACGAGGTGAGGATGCCAGCATCCTGAGGGCTGAGGGTGTGGAGGCGGACGTCGCTTCCCTGCACCGTGGCGACGGTGCTTGGGCCAGCAAGAGTGAGTTCATCGAGACCGTCGCCGTGAACGACCATGGCGGCGTGCATGTGGGCGGAGGCGGCGAGGGCTTCCGCGACGAGGGGAACGGCCTGGGCGCTGTAGACACCGAGGACCTGGCGGCGCGCGCCGGCGGGGTTGGTCATGGGGCCGAGCAGGTTGAAGACGGTGCGGAACGGAAGAGCGCGGCGGACGGGCGCGACGACCCGCATGGCGGGGTGCATGCGGGTGGCGAGCAGGAACGCGAAGCCATGGCGGCGGAGGGATTCGGCGGCCGACTCAGGGGTGTGGTCGATGGGGATGCCGAGGGCTTCGAGGACGTCGGCCGAGCCGCAGCGGGAGGTGACGGAGCGATTGCCGTGCTTGGCGACACGGGCCCCGGCGGCGGCGGCGACGAGGGCGGCGGCGGTAGAGATGTTGAAGGTGCCGCTCGAATCGCCGCCGGTGCCGCAGGTATCGACGAGTTGGTCGCACTCGGCGTCGGTGAGTGGGAGGCGGGAGGATGCTTCGCGCATTGCCTCGGCGAAGCCGGCGAGTTCGGTTGCGGTTTCGCCGCGGTCGTGGAGGGCGGTGAGGAAGTCGGTCATCTCGTTTTCGCTGAACTCGCCGGTGAGGAGAGAGCGCATGAGGTCGCATGCGTCGTCGAGGGAGAGGGCTTCGCTTTCGGCGGTAACGGCGCGCAGGAGATCGTCGGGGGACATCGACAGTATTGTGTCACTCCTCACTGCTTGGTTGTGGTGAGGGTGGGTGCTTGCTTTGAGAAAAATGCGGGTTTCTCCGCTATGCATGCGCAAACAGCGCGCATGCTCCGGTCGAAATGACAAGGTTGAAGAGGAGCGAGCGTGGGTAGTCCGGTCGAGATGACCGGGTGCGGAAGCGCGAGCGCAGGGTCCGGTCGAAATGTTGAGTCTGTTGTCTGACAGTCTGTTGTTGGCGCTTGTCGATGCGAATGGGATGCGATAAACGCACCGGTGTGCGGAGATTGGTTTGCCGCCCGTACTTTTGCTTGCGTACCATCGACGCGTCTCCGCGTCGTACGCGGGCTGGAGTAGCGTGCCCATGAAGATTCACGAGTACCAGGCGAAAGAGATTCTGCGGAAGTACGGTGTGCCCGTGCCGGACGGCGAGATGGTGACCACGCTGGAGCAGGCGGACACCGAGGCCAAGAAGCTGTTCAGCGCCGGCAATCCGGTGGTTGTGGTGAAAGCGCAGATTCACGCGGGTGGGCGCGGCAAGGGTGGCGGCGTGAAGGTGACCAAGGACCTGGAGGCGGCGGACGCGGCGGCCAAGGCGATCCTGGGTATGCAGCTGGTAACGCACCAGACCGGGCCGGCGGGGCAGAAGGTGCAACGGCTGCTGATTGAGCAGGGCTCGGCGATCGAGCGCGAGCTGTACCTGGGTATTGTGCTGGACCGCGCGACGAGCAAGCTGACGTTTATGGCGTCGCAGGCCGGTGGCATGGAGATTGAAGAGGTCGCGGCGAAGACGCCGGAGGCGATCTATAAAGAAGCGATTGAGCCGGCGCTTGGGCTGCAGCCTTGGCAGGCGCGGAATCTGGCGTTCAAGCTGGGGCTGAGCGGGCCGCTGATTCAGCAGGCTGTCGGATTCATGCTGGGGCTGTACAAGGCGTTTGTGGAGACGGACTGCTCGCTGATGGAGATCAATCCGCTGGTCACGACGAAGGACGGCAAGCTCTTGGCTCTGGATTGCAAGATCAACTTTGACGACAATGCGCTGTACCGGCACAAGGATTTGAAGGAGCTGCGGGATATTGCCGAGGAAGACCCGCTTGAGGTGGAGGCCTCAAAGGATTCGCTGAACTATATCAAGCTGGACGGGAATATCGCGTGCATGGTGAACGGCGCGGGCCTGGCGATGGCGACGATGGACATTATTCAGTACGCGGGCGGGTCGCCGGCGAACTTTCTGGATGTGGGCGGCGGGGCGAATCAGCAGCAGATTGAGGCGGCGTTTGCGATTCTGCTGGCGGATAAGAATGTGAAATGCATTTTTATCAACATTTTTGGTGGGATTTTGCGGGTGGATGTGCTGGCGACGGCAGTGGTGGCGGCGGCGCGGAACCTGAATGTGACGCTGCCACTGGTGCTGCGGCTGGAGGGCACGAACGTGGAAGAGGGCCGCGAGATTCTGCAGGAGAGCGGCATCAAGTACGCCGTGGGCGAGACGATGGCCGAGGCGGCGAAGCTGGCGGTCGACGCTGCGAACGGGGGCAAGTAATGGCAGTTCTGGTCGACAAGAATACGCGGCTGATTGTGCAGGGGATTACCGGGCGTGAGGGTTTGTTTCATGCCAAGGGGTGTGCGGAGTACGGCACCAACGTGGTGGGTGGGGTGACGCCGGGCAAGGGTGGGACGGTGGTCGAGGGATTTCCTGTGTTCAACACTGTCGAGGAGGCGGTGAAGGAGACGGGGGCGAATGTGACCGTGATTTTTGTGCCGCCGCCGTTTGCCGCGGACGGGATTTTGGAGGCGGTGGCGGCGGAGGTGCCGCTGGTGATCTGCATCACCGAGGGCATACCGACGCTGGACATGGTGAAGGCGTGGGAGGTGGTGCGGGCGTCCGGTTCGGGTGGGCGGCAGGGGTCGCGGCTGATCGGGCCGAACTGCCCGGGGGTGATCTCGCCGGGCAAGGCGAAGGTGGGCATTATGCCGGGGCGGATCCACAAGGAAGGCAACGTGGGGATCGTGTCGCGGTCGGGCACGCTGACGTATGAGGCGGTGTTTCAACTGACGACGCGCGGCATCGGGCAGTCGACGGCGATCGGGATTGGCGGCGATCCGATCATCGGGACAAACCATGTGGCGGCGTTGCAGCTGCTGAACGAGGATCCGGAGACCGAGGCGATCATCATGATCGGCGAGATTGGCGGAACGGCCGAGGAAGCAGCGGCGGCGTATATCCGGGAGCATGTGAAGAAGCCGGTGGTGGGCTTTATCGCCGGGCAGACCGCGCCGCCGGGACGCCGGATGGGGCACGCGGGTGCGATCATCAGCGGCGGCGAGGGCACGGCGGAAAGCAAGATGGCAGCGATGGCCGAGGCCGGTATTCATGTGGTGAAATCGCCGGCGGAGATCGGCGAGACCATGGCGCGGGTGCTGGGCAAGGGCTGACGCTCGAGGCTGTACGGCATCGGCGCGCCAATTCGCGGCGAGTCTGCCGTGAAACGTTTGCCTCTTCGATGGCGGTGCATGTCGGCGTCTGTCGTGGTCCACCTGAGTAAACTGCTGCGGAATGCATGCATCCCACTTACCAGAGGCTGATTGCGGCCCTGGGTGCGATGAAAATCGAAAAAGCTCAAGTCGGTAAGGGTGACGCTGGACAGGTCTCGGCCTGGTCCGATGATGGCTTGCTGGATCAGATCGACACCGCGATTTACGCCGTGAACAAAGACGGGATGTGCCGCCGGTTCAATCGCGCGGCTGAACGCCTGTTCGGCTACACGCAAGCGGAGATGCTGGGCCGCAGCGTGCACCAGACGTTGCACAGCCGCAGGCCAGACGGTTCGGTCTACCCAGAAGAGGAGTGCAATCTGGTGGGTGTGAGCCGGTCCGGCAAGGCCATCAGCAGCGTGCGGGAGCTGATGTGGAGTCGTAACGGCGATTTGCTGCCGGTCGAGTGCAGCGTGGCCAACGTTACGATGGACGGCGAGCCCGGAGCTGTGATCACCGCCAAGGACCTGCGTTCGCAGCAGCGCGCGGAAGCTTCGCTGCAATCCCTGCAGGATGAGACTGAGGAGCTGTTGCGGCAGCGCGATGCCGCTTCGCGCGCCGAACGCGAGCTGGCCGCGGCCCAAGCTACCCGCCAACGCGAGCTGACGACGCAGCTGGAACAGACCGCCGCCAGCCAGCTTCGCGAGCAGCAGGAGTTGCTGAATCACGTGGTACGGGCGGCACCGGTGGGCATCGCCGTGCTGGACCGGGAATTCCGCTACAGGTGGCACAATCGTGCCTATTTCTCCATGTTGGACAAGGCGGGAGCGGAGCCGCCGGTGGCCGGCAACTCGTTCCTGGCGACCGTGGCGGCAGCCCCGGAGATTGTGCGGATTGTGCAGGAGGTGCGTGGAACCGGGAGGCCCTTTTTCGCCGTGGCGTTCCCGTTTGACGTGTTTCCGAAGGGACGGACCTATTGGACGTGGTCGCTGACGCCAATGAGTGGTGATGACCTGCTGATGACGGCCCAGAATGTGACGGAGCAGACCCTTTCGCAGCAGGCACTGGTTGAATCGGACAAGATGGCGGCGGTGGGCCGGCTCGCCGCATCCATTTCGCACGAGATCAACAACCCGCTGGAGGCCGTGACGAACCTCTTGTACCTAGTACACAGCGATCCGGAGCTTTCGGATGAATCGCGGGCCTATGTTGCCTCGGCGGAGGAGGAACTGTCCCGGGTGTCGAGGATCGCGTCGCAGACGCTCCGGTTTCACCGGCACGCACCGGAGGCGGTGCAACGAACACCGCAGCAGCTTATCGACCCGGTGCTTGCGTTGTATGAGGGCAAGCTGAAGTCGTCGCGCGTGCAGGTTTCCGTCGACTTTGACAACGCACCGGCGGTGAGGACGTTTGAGGGCGACATTCGCCAGATTCTGAATAACCTGATCGGCAATGCGATTGATGCGATGCAGCGTGGCGGCGAACTGCGGGTGCGGACACGTCCTGCGCAGTGCGTGCACACGGGCCGACCAGGGATTCGGATCACGGTCGCCGATACGGGACACGGGATGAGCCGGGAGACCGCGGCGCACATTTTTGAGCCGTTCTATACGACGAAGGGCGCTGCCGGATCGGGTCTGGGCCTGTGGATCTCGCACACGCTGGCCGAACGGCATGGTGGCAAGCTGCAGGTAAGATCATGCCGTGAGGGGAACGCGTTCGGCAGGCGGGCAGGCACGGCGTTCTCACTGTTTCTGCCGAGCCAGGAGCAGCCGCCTGCGACGATACAATAGATCCTGATCCTATTTCCAGCCGCAGGAGCATCATGTCGCAGCGCACCTTCAGCATCATCAAGCCGGACGCGGTCCGCAACGGCCACACTGGCGCCATTCTTGCCGAAATCGAGAAGGCCGGATTCAAGATTGTTGCCATCAAAAAGATGGCACTCAGCGTGGAGCAGGCCAGGGGCTTCTACCACGTTCACGCCGAACGGCCGTTCTTTGGCGGGCTTACCGAGTTCATGGCGGGCGGTCCCATTTTTCCCATGGTGCTTGAGAAAGAGAACGCGATTGCCGACCTGCGGAAGCTGATGGGGGCGACCAACCCGGCGAACGCCGAAGAGGGTACGATTCGGAAGAAGTTTGCCGAGTCGATTGAGGCGAACGCGATCCATGGCTCGGATGCAGAGGATACGGCGGCGTTCGAGATTGGCTACTTTTTTGCGGGATACGAGCTGAAGTAGATTTGCTTGTATGAGAGCGGGGCAGAATGGCTCAGCTGAGATTTGGACTGACGAGAAGGGCCTTCATAGGGACTCATAAACTGGGCTGCCCGTTGTAGAAGCCGATCCTTGCGAGTTGGTCTTCGCCGCAATGCCGTGCGGCTGCGTGCAATCGATTGACGCCAACGCTTTCGGCATTAGATCTGCCGTGCAGCATCGATGTAGGCAGGCACGTTCCAATAGAAAGGCCGAAGTCCGTGATTTTTCCGCCTTTAACAGTGACCACCTGGGCCATGGGCAGGTCCTGGTAGGAATCGTTTCTTCGGGAATGCGTTTTGAAGCGACAGACCACGACCACCACTTCGCTACCCTCAAACCACTGCTGCTCAGCCACTTCGAGTCTGTCGAAAATAGAACTCATGGTGTTGGCCCACTGCTCGTATTGGTCGTGGCCTACATACTCTCTACCGAAGGGCAGATCAGGCGATTGGTGTAGAACCACGGCCGGATCGAGAGTGACCGCGATGTCATCGAAGCTCGCTTCCTCACCAGAGGCCTTGGCCTGCATGTAGATTTTCTCTGCTTGGTAAAAGGCTTCTAGCACCTGTCTAGGTGTCTTTGCTTCAGGCATGACTCCCCCTTTGCAATTGATCAATCAGCGCGGCTGTATCCCAGTAGAACGGCCAGAGTTCAGCGATCAGACCCTCGCGGAATTTGAAATACTGCAACAATGGCCAATCGAGCCTCTCGCCGTTCTCGCGCCGCTCCGCATAGACATGGGAGCGGCTGATGACGACATTTCCCATGGAAGTCTGTTCCGGGTTCGTGACCTCCATGGAGCTCCATACCTGGGTAAATAGCTGCATCCACTTTTCAAAGCCGTTATGCCCGCGCCATTCCCCGCCGTAAGGGAGCGAAGCAGGTTGGTAAATGACGCACTCCGGATCCAGTGTGGCCGCAATCGCGGCAAAGTCTCCACCACCCGCTCTCAAGTAGGCGCTCTCGGCCTTATAGAAGCTGTCCAACGTTTTCGATATTCTTGTCTCTTCCGATTGGCTCATAAAGGGGCTCCGTCCGAGTATGATGTCCGGCATGCTCTTCCATCAAGAGAGCGGGCCGAATGAACAGGTTGTGTTCAGGCCTTGCCTACTGAAAGCGCATCAAACTCAGGGAGCGAGTGCACTGTCCCGTTTAGACGTACCCATCGGCTCAGAACGTGCGAATCCTTCCTAATGCCATTTCAGCAACTACAAGGACAGCTTCCATGTCAGGCACTCTTACGCAGATGATAGAAGACCTTCTCGCAAATCCCACAGACCCGGATGTGGTGCGGTCTTTGTGTGATCCCGACATTACCTACGTGTCTCTCAACTTCGATAATCCCGATCTGAAGCGCATCATGCCATGGACGGGCACGGCGCATGGCCCCCAAGCGGTCATCGACACCTACAGCCAAGTTGGGAAGTATTGGAAAAACCATGGGCTGAGCATCACGGATCGACTCGAATCGAGCGAGAGCGCCGCCGTGTTCGGCAGGTTTACCTACGAGTCCAACACGCAGCACCGCACAGTCACATCACCCTTTTGCATCCTCATCCGGGTAAAGCACGGAAAGATCGTTTACATGCAGTTCATGGAAGATACCTTCGGCACCGCATCCACCTTCAAGGAAGCGGGAACTTGGACACTGCAGAGCGATCCTGCTGGCAAGAGCATCGAGGTCTAAGCTCCTACGACAGGTCCCGCGAAGAACGTAACGACCAGCTGACGCAGCTCGTGTCGGTAATGGTGAGTCGCATTCTCGTCAGCAATGAACGGATGCTCTCGACGCAGTAGACGCGCCTTGCTCTTACACGTTGAAGTTGCGGAGGAGTGCGGGGCGTTCGGCCTGGAGTTTGAGGCAGAGTTCGCCGAAGAGGCCGTTGGCCCAGCTGAACCAGGGGCGGGTGTACTTCGACGGGTCGTCCTTATGGAAGGCCTCGTGCATGAAGCCGGTTCCGGCGGTGGTGTTGACGAGGGTGCGCAGGCATTGGGTGATCTCGGCGTCGCCCGTGCTGGTGAGTGCGCGGATGAGGATGGACATGGGCCAGATGTAGTCAAGGCCGATGTGGGGGCCGCCGATTCCCTCGCCCGCGGAACCGCGGAAGAAGTAGGGATTGTCGAGGCTGAGGGCGTAGGCGCGTGTGCGTCCGTAGAGCGGATCGGGCTCCGAATCGCTATGAGGCACGAGTTGCAGATAGGCAAGCGACAGCAGACCGGGGGCGTTGGCATCGTCCATGAAGAGTGTGTTGCCGTAGCCGTCTACCTCGTAGGCGTAGATTTCGCCGTGGACAGGATGATGGACGAGGCCGTGGGCCTGGATGGCGGCGCGCACTTCGCGGGCGAAAGACTGGGCTTCGCTGGCGAGGCTGTCGTCGTGCAGGACGGCGGTGCTGATCTCTGCGATGCGGTCGAGGGTGACAGCGGCGAACAGGTTCGCCGGGATGAACTGCGGGTAGATGCAGGCATCATCGGACGGCCGGAAGCCGGAGCAGATGAGGCCGTTGGCGCGGGTAGGGTTGCCGTAGCCGGCGAGCGGCAGCGTGTCGGTTGGGTTCACGGCCTCGCGCTGGAAGTGGTACGGTCCGGGGCCGGTTTTGCGCTGCTGTTCGCGGAAGGTCTGCACGATGCGGTGCGCGCACTGCCGCCAGGTGTCGTCGAAGGCGGAGGCGTTGCCCGTGGCTTTCCAATAGCCGTGAGCAAGGCGAACGACGTAGCAGAGCGAGTCGATCTCCCACTTGCGCTCGGCGACGCCGGGCCGCATGTCGGTGCGGTCGTGCAGGGCCCAGGTCAGGGCGTGATCGGTGGGATGACGCGTGAAGGAGTTGGCGTAGCTGTCGAGCAGGACGAGGCGCGCCTGGCGGCGGACGACACCTTCGATAAGGTCGCTGAGAGCGTGGTCCTGTTTTGCGAAGGGCAGGTACGGCCACATCTGGGCGGCGGAGTCGCGCAGCCACATGGCGTCGATGTCGCCGGTGATGACGTAGGTGTCGGGCTTGTCGTCTGCCGTGCCGGGAAAGACGGTGGTGTCGAGGGTGTTCGGGAAGCAGTGCTCAAAGATTTGCTGCAACTGGGGGCTGGCGGTTGCGGTGCGAAAGTTTTCGATGGCGCGCTCGACGGCGACGGAGGTGAAGCGACGCTTGGCGATGGGCGGCCGGCCGGAGAGGCCGGAGAAGGCCGCGGTGCTGTATTGGGCCGGGAGGGTGCTGGCGGCGGTTACGGCGGCGGTGCCTAACAGGAGATCTCTACGATTGATCACTGGAGGATGGTAGCGCGTCGGAGGCCCGGCTGAAAGCGTGGGTATTAAGTGGCTTGCGACGATAAATTGAGGACGAGAGAATGTTTCGATGAATCTTCTCTACGCGCAGAGTGCTCCGCAGGTGCGGTAAAAACGCAGGTTTCTCCACTGCGCCCCACGGTGAAGCTGTGGGGCTTCGGTCGAAATGACACTCTGTGAGTGGAGCCGGGCCGGAGCTAAAGCCCTTTTGTCACGATGATTTATCAGGGCCTGAAGGTTCCTAAGACGTCGGTTAGAAGCCGGGGTCGGTGATTTTGCGCTCGGTGACGTTTGGGCTGAACTTGCGAATGGTTGGGCCGATTTCAGAGGCTTTGCCGACCACGACGAGAACGACGTCGGTGCTGGCCGGGAAGTCACGCGCGAGCAGGCGTTTTGCATCCTCGGGCGTGGTCTGCTGCGTTTTGACCAGGTCGCGGTTGAAGTCGTCGCGAGTGATGCCGTACAGCTCGTTGTGCGCCAGCGTTGCGGCGACGGACTGCGCTGTTTCCAGCTCCGGCGGCAGGGTGCCCGCGATGGTGTTTTTGGCGCTGGTCAGCTGATTGGCGGCGAAGCCCTGGGCGCGCGCGGTGTCGAGCACTTGCAGGGTTTTGTCGATGGCGTTGCCGGTTGTTGCGTTGCGGGTAAAGGTCGCGATGGTGAACGGGCCCGCGACGCGGTTTTCGCTGAAGGAGGAGCTGGCGCCGTAGGTGTAGCCGGTTTTGATGCGGAGCTCTGTGTTGAGCAGCGAGGTAAAGCGGCCGCCGAAGAGTTCGTTGACCACGTCCAGTTCGCCACGGTCGGGGTCGGTGGCGTTGATGCCGATGTTGCCGAGGGCGAAGTAGGTTTGCGTCGCGTCGGGCTTGTCGACCAGCAGAACGCGGCGGCCTTTTACGGGCGCCATGGCGGTGAGCGGCACGGGCGCGGGAGCCTTGCCCTGCCAGCCGGCAAACGCCGCGTCCAGTGTGGACCGCATGGCTTTGGCGTCGAAGTCGCCGGAGACGGCGAGGATCGCGTTGCCGGGCGTGTAGTTGGCCTTGTAGAAGGCGAGCACGTCGTCGCGCGTGATGCGCTTCAGCGACATCTCATCACCGGTCGACGGGCGGCCGTAGGGATTGCTGCCGAAGAGGAAGGCGCGATAGTACAGGCCCAGGACGGCTTGTGGATTGTCCTTGCCGGAGCGGACGGCGTCCTGGCGCTGCGCGAGCAGCTTGGTGAACTCGGCTTCGGGAAAGGTGGGGTGCAGCACGGCGTCGGTGAACAGCGCGAGTGCGGATGCCTGGTCTTTTTTGAGGAAGTTGGTGGTGACCTGGGACGAGTCGAGCAGGACGCCCGAGCCGTACTGCATGCCGATGGTGTCGATGTCGTTCGAGAACTGGTCGGCGGAGCGCGACGCGGTGCCACGGCGCAGAAGTGCCGCGGTGATGGAAGCCGTGCCTTCTTTGCCAGCCGGGTCGGCCACGGAACCGGATCGCAGTACCAGATTCATGGCCACGAGCGGGACTTCATGTTTTTCGAGCAGAAGCACCGTCATGCCGTTGGGCGTGACGTAGCGTTCATAGGCCGGCAGGACGTAGGGTTTGGGCGGCGGCGTGACGATGTGGTCGGGGTTGGATGGGGACGCCGCAGCCGGGGATTGCGCCAGGGCGGCGAGACCGGCAAAACCGAGAACGATGGAGGTGAGCCGCATGGTGTGAGTGAGGCGGATCATTCGGCACCGCCTTCGCTGGCGGCGGGAGAGCCCGCGGGAGTGTTGGTGTCGACGGCGGTTGCGTCAGGGACGAGCGTGGCCACGGTGCGATTGGATGCGACGAGGTATTTGTTCAGGACGCGCTGCACATCGGCGGCGGTAACGGCGTTCACAAGCTTCTCCTCGTCGTTCACGTGGGTCCAGCTGCCGAAGAGGACCTCTGCCGCGCCGATGGCCTGCGCGCGACCGGCGATGGTCTGTTGCTCACGGTAGTTCTGCGCGACGATCTGGTTCTTGGCCTTGGTCAGTTCGGCGGCACCCAGGGGTGTCGTTCGCAGCTTGTCCAGCTCGGCGTAGATGGCGGCTTCCACCTTCTCTGGAGCGACACCGGCGCGGGGCTGGTGCTGGATGGAGAACAGGCCGGGGTCCATGGTTTCGTCCTGGTTGGAACCGATGCTGAGGGCAAGCTGCTGACCGTCCACCAGCGAACGGTACAGGCGGGAGCTCTGGCCCGTGCTGAGGATGGAGTCAAGCACCAGCAACGGGTAATAGTCGGGGCTCTTTACATCGACGGTGTGCCAGGCGATGAACTGCAGGGGCAGTTCGGCAGGTTTGCGCACTTCCACGCGGCGTTCGCCATGCTGCGGCATGCCCTTGGTGCGCACGGGTGGTGGCGGTGCCGGGGCGGGGATGTTGGCGAAGTACTTGTCAGCCAGCGCGAAGACCTCGGCCGCCTTCACATTGCCGACGACCACGGCCGTAGCGTTGCGCGGCGAGTAGCCCATGGCGTGGTAGCTTTTGAGGTCATCGATGGTCCAGCCCTCGATGTCCGACGGCCAGCCGACGACGGGCCAGTGGTAGGGGCTGCTCTCAAACGCGGCGGCGCGCAGGGCTTCCTCAAGCGTGCCGGGGTTGCTGTTGTCGGTGCGCAGGCGGCGCTCGGAGTAGACGACCTGTCGCTCGCTTTCGACCACCGCCGGAACAAAGGCGAGGTTTTCCATGCGATCGGATTCGGCGTCCATCACCAGTTCCAGCGCGCCTTGCGGGGTCCAGTCCTGGTAGACGGTCATGTCAGTCTGGGTGTAGGCGTTGTTGGTGCCGCCGGCGTTGTCGAGCGCGGCATCGAACTCGCCTTTGCCGTAGCGTTTGGCGCCATTGAACATCATGTGTTCAAAGAAGTGCGACAGGCCGGTGATGCCCTCGTGCTCGTTGCGCGAACCCACCTTGTAGAAGGTGTAGAAGGCGATGTTGGGAATGGAGCTGTCTTCCTGCACCAGCAGCTTCATGCCGTTGCCCAGCGTCTTGCTTTCCACGTGAATCTGCGCGGAGGCCGGTGCGGCTGCGCCCATGGCGAGTACCGCGGAAAACGCTACCAGCAGCCGCGGGGCCGCGGTTCTGAACCACCTTTGCATGCAGCAGTCCTTAAATCGGATGTGACTGCATGATACGGCAGCCTGACCGTGAGACGCTGTCGCAGGCTAGAAGTGGGCGGAAAAGCCGCTGGAGACCCGAACGTCGCGCTGAATGTTGAGCTGGCCGTTTGGCAGGTAGGTCTGGACAAAGTCGGCCTGGATGACGCGAAAGCCGATCTTGCGGCCAACGCGCCAGTCCACACCGGCGCCGCCCTCGATGGCGAGGTTTGTGGCGTTCTTGACGACGCCGCTGCCACTGGATCCGGGAAAAAGGCTGTTGAAGGCCTGGACGCGGCCGCCCAGGCCCTCGGCAAAGACCTGCAGCCGTTTGGGGGCGCGGCTGGGGCTGCCGGTGCCGAGGGTGTAGCGGAGGCCGCCCAGGTAGGTGTATTCCGAAAGGTCGATGTGGGGCGCGATGTTTGCTGCACGCAGGAAGTACAGGTCGGCCACGGGACCGAGGCCGTGAAACGCGTTGTAGTAGACGTTGCCGCCGATGCCGGTCATCAGAAAGGTGCCATCGGTGCCGGTGACGGTCTTGGATCGCTGCGCGCTGAAGGTAACGGCGACGTCCCATCGCTGCTCCGACTCGACACCACCGTGTGCTCCGGGCCGCTGTTCGGAGCCGCGTAGCCGGTCCAGGAAGCGCCGGTGCTGCGCGGAGACGGCAGTCACGGAGGTGAGGCACAACAGGGCCGCCGCAAGCACCTGCCACCACAGAGCGATTGGTTGGATTGAGTGCCTTCTCACTACTGCACCTCCAGCGTGACAGACGCGGTATGGCTTAGCGAGCCGGAGTTGGCGCTGAGCGTGAGAGGGTATGTGGTCTGCGTCTGGTCGAAGTAGCCGACGCCTGTGCCGCAGCCGCTGACGGAGAGGAGCATTGCAGAGGCGAACAGCACCGCAGCGAGCACGCCGGCGCGGCGCATGCGCGTGGAGCCGCGCCGCAGTCGAGATCCGAACGGCAGAAGCAACAGAGCGACCGCGAGCATGGAAGTCTTGCCGCGCCAGGGGGACCGCTCAACCTGGCTTTTCAACGTTGCGGCTGTGGTGACCGCGAGCGTTACGCCGGTTGTGCTTGAACCGCTCGCGACGGTGGACGGGGTTACGGTGTAGGTTGCGCCCGAGGGCAAGCCGCTCAGGGTAAAGGTCACGTCGCCGGCCAGCGCCGTGGTGACCGTGGGTGCAACGGTGAACTGGTACGTCGCGACCTTGCCTCGCAGAACGGATTGCTTGTTCGCCGCGTTGGGCGCGAGCGCCAGGGTAAAGTCGGCGACGACCTCCGTCAGGGTCGCCGAGGCCGCTGTGTAGTTCGCGTCACCGCTGTAGGTTGCGGTGATCGTCTGCGATCCGGCGGGCAACGTGCTGAAGGTCAGCATCGCGACTCCATTGCTGCTGATTGCAACACTGCCGAGAGGCGTGGAACCGTTGACGAATTGCACCATGCCGGTCGGCATTGTGGTACCGCCACTGACCTTGGCGGTGAGCGTAATGGAGGAGTTAAGCAGGACCGGCGAGGCTGACGAGACCAGGGACATCGCCGTGGCGCCCTTGGTCACGGCGAGGGTTGCCGTTGCCGAACCACTGCGGTAGGTGTTCGGGTCGGTTGGGGTGAAGGTTGCCGTTACGGTGTAGCTGCCGACGGGCAAGGATGTGGCGCCGGTGAGCGGCGTTGCTGCCGTGGCGTAGACGAACGTACCCGGAACCGCAGCGCCGTTGTAGGTTGCGGTCGCGTTCAGCACGGGCGCGAGGCTGCTGCCGAACGGCACCGTACCGCCGGAAAAAGTGAGGACGGGCGTGTTCAAGTCACGCACGGTGAGGATCACAGACGCGGTCAGGGTCACGTTGCCGTAGTGGTCGGTGTCCGACGGAACGAAGCTGACGTTGAGGGTGGTGTTGCCGACGGGAAGCACGGTGCCGGCGGGCGGCGTGTAGGTGTAGGTGCCGGCAAGCGGCTGGCCGTTGCTGCCGGTTGCGGCGGCGTTCAACTGCGCCGTGCCGAGCGGCGTACCGGTGATGATCGGCGCGGGGGTGGCCCATGTAAGTTTCGCGACGGGCCGCACCGAGATGACGGTTTGCGTGACGCGCGGGGCGGCATAGAAGGTCGAGGTGGCCGCCTCGTCGGCAGCGACAACAATGGTACCCACGCCGGTGACGACGAGTTGGTCGTTCACGATGGTGCCTGGGCCGGAAAGAACCGAAAAGGTGACGGGCAGGCCCGTGGGCGTCAGTGGCGGAACGTTCACACCGCCGGTGGCCGAGAGCGGGATCGGTGGTGTGCCATAGGTGACCGGGCTGTTAATCGGTGCGAAGTCAATGAATGGAGCGGCAGGCTGCACAACGAGTGCGTAGTCCTGCTGAAGGGGCAAGAAGTTTTGGTCTCCGGGGTAGCTGAGACGAAACGTATAGGTCCCGGGATCAAGCGTTCCAATGGGTGCGTCTTCGTCGATGCTGTTGACCTTGAATGAGAAGCTAGTGGTGCCTGCAATCAGGACAATGCCGCTGCTGTTCAGCAGGGTGTAGTTGACCGCAGGTGTCGGCAATGCAATGCCGGTGCCGGAGTACTGGCCGGAGAGAACAAACGCGGTACGGATAATTTGCAGCCAATGGTAGGTCGGCAGCGAGACGGTGTAGACCGACGCCGCGCGTGCGACCGTCACGTCGACCGTGGCGTTCTGAGCGGAGGGCGCGTAGTTGCTGTCGCCCGAGTAGGAAACGGCGTAGGTGTGATTGGCCGTGGACGGCAGGGTGACCGTGGTTGTGGCGACGCCGTTGCTGAGGCTTACGCCCGCGGCGATGATGGTGGATCCCTCAGAGAACGTGACGGTGCCGGTCGGAATGGGGCTGCCACTGGAGCCGCTGTATACGGTGACGAAGAGGCTGAGCGGCTGACCGTACACCAGCGACGTGGGAAGCGAGACGAGCGCGATGTTTGCCTGTGCGGTTGGGGCGGCGGCGATGCCCTGCACCGCGATGCTATGTGCAAGCGGCGCGGCGGCGGCCGACTCCGTCAGAACGACCCGGCCGGAGACGTTGCCGGCGGAGGTCGGCGTGAACTTCACCTGAAGCGAGCAGCTTTCGCCGGGTGCGAGCGCCTGCGCGGCGCTGCTGCTGGAGAGTTGCGGGCAGGTCTGGGTGTTGCTGAGCGGGAAGTCGGCCGTGGTGCTGGGGTTGGTTCCAGCCGCGGGCGTTGCCAGGGTCAGGGGTGCATTGCCCAGATTGCTAACCGTAACGGTCTGCACGCTATCAGTGCTGGTCTGGCCCACGGCGGTCTGTGCAAAGGTCAACGCAGCGGCGCCTCCGGTCAGACGGGCTACAGTGGCCGGGTCCGATTGGGCCAGAAGCAAGACGCCGCCATCGCGCTGCGCAGCAACCTGGACGGGACCGGAGAGGAAACGCATTTCGGAAGGCGGCAGGACCGGACTGATCGTGTGAGTGGCTGCGTCGATGCGACGCAGGCCGTGGCCCTGCTCGGCGATGTAGAGGTTGCCGAGAGGGTCCACGGCGAGGCCGGAGAGCGTTCCCAGGGCTGCCGAGGCGGCGGGGCCGTTATCACCGCAGTTGCCGTGGGTGCAGGCGGTTCCGGTGCCGGCGACGGTGGTGACCAGGTGGGATGTGACATCGACGCGGCGGATGCGGGACTCGGCCGCGTCCGCCAGCAGCAGATTGCCCGCAGGGTCGATCGCCATGGCGCGAATCGCGTTGAAGGTGGCGTGGGCGGCGTCGCCGCCGTCGCCGCAGGCCGCTGCCGGGTCGGCACAGGCAGAGCTTCCCGCGAGCAAGGTCCAGGTGCCGCCCTCGAGGCGCAGGACGCGGTTGGTGAAGGCCAGCAGAAGACGGCCCTCCGGATCGACGGCCATCGCGGTGGGAACGGCAGAGGTGTCGGCGGGGATTGCTGCAAGTTCGATGGGGGTGAGCGCGCCTGTTCCGTCCACGCGGGTCACGGTGCCGTTAGCCTGTGCCAGGAATACGGTGCCGTCCACGTCCGCGGCAAGAGCGGTCACGGGGCCGGAAGCCGGGAGCGCGGTTGCGACGAGAGTTGTGCTGCCGGTCTGGGTGTCGAGCCGCAACACCCGGCCGGTGGAGGCGGCGGCCAGGTATGCCGTGCCGTCCGCGACGGAGGTGAGCGCGGAAAAGCCCTGACCGGATTGCGACTGTACCGCTATCGCTTCCACCAGGCCGGGCGTAAATGCCGCCGCCGCGCCCAGACCGGTTTGACGGATCCGCGCCAAACCGAGCGTGTGACCGTCGGTGCTGCGCAGCAGAAGGGCGGCTGAAGCCGCACCGGGTGCAACGGGAGCGAAGGCGACGGCAACCGTGCAGGTGTCGCCCGCGGCGTAGAGTTTGCCAGCGGCGCAGGTGCCGCCAGGAACGATTTGAAACTCGTTCGCAGCTGCGGGTGCGAGGGAGATGCTGGCGGCTGTTCCAGCCGAGCGTACCGGAACCGTGACGGTCTGCGTCGCGGAGGTGCTGCCGACCGTCTCTGGTGCAAAGGCGGGCGGCAGCGGTGCGGCTTGACCCTGGGCACTCTGAAAAGACGAAAGGCATGCCGCCAGCAGAGCGAGCGCGGATGCGTACACACGAGATTTTGGGCGTGACATGGATCTGCCTCGAGTACCAGATGGTCTATGCACACGGTCTTGCCGGCAGGATCTTGCAACCGGCCTTGGTTTCGTTCCGTGCAGCGCTCATCACACTCCACCGGGGACGTGGGGGCCATGACCAAACTTGGTGAGTTACCTATTGGGTACGCGAGGAGGCGGGCCTGGGGGTATCCCCCAAAGGCGGCATGGCGGTTGCCGATGGTGCTGCAATCGGCCAACGGACTGGCGCTTCCAGCAGACGCTACGGCGAGGTTTGGCTAACGCGCCTTGCTGTTGAGCCATGCGGCGCGGAACTGTTGCTGTGCCGGGGTCAGGGTGTTTCCGGTGGTTTCGACCGGAACGCACTCGAACTGCCGTGACTCGGCAAGGGTCGCTGTCGCCTGCACCTCCTGACCGCCGCGCCGGCGGAATACGAGTGCCAACGCGTCGCCCGCCTTGTGGGCTGCAACGATCTTGCCGAGATCATCGGGACCGGTGACCGGCGCGCCCGCGACAGAGACGAGTTCGTCGCCCCGGTCGAGCCCAGCCTGGTACGCGGGAGAGCCGGTCGTGACCGGGTCCCGCAGAACGACGGCAGTTCCCTGCTTTTCAAGCCGGCCGATGCCAAGGAAGGGCGGATCGCTGCGCGGCCGCAGAACGAAACCGGCCTGCAGCAAGAGTGACGCGTAGTCGATCTTTTCGGTACCGGCGATGTAGCGGCGCACAAAGTCGGCAGCAAATGCTGGATCACCGCTGACGTTGGCGAGCTGCTGCTGCACGTCGGCGAGGGTGTAGGGGTGGCCGACGAGGCCAGGCGCCGGGCCGCCCGGTTTGCCATAGGCGCGCCACATGGCACGCATGAAGTCGTCGAGGGAGACGCGGCCGTTTGTGCGCTCGCGAAGGGAAAGGTCGAGGCCGAGAGCGACGACCTCGCCGTAGGTGTAGTAGGAGACGAAGGTGTTGTTGAAGTCCGTGGGAAAGAGGTCGCTGGCGCCGTCGACGAAGGGTGCGAGACGGCTCATGTCGACGGCGGAACGGTAAGCGCTGCCAGGGGTGTGGAGCACATAGCTGAGCGCGCCGGCGAAGCTGTTCATGCCGTCGGAAGCTGTTGTAAGGCTGGTGCGCAGCATGGCGAGTTCGCCGTAGTACTGGGTGAAGCCTTCGGCAAGAAACATTTCGCCGGACATGTTGACGTCGGTGAAGCGGAAGGGCTCCAGACCCTCGGGCCGGATGCGCTCGACGTTCCAGTTGTGGAAGTACTCGTGCGCGACGGTGGGAAGACTGAGGCGCTTACCGGTGATCACGGTGCTGTTGCGGTGTTCCATGCCGTCGCCGTTGTCCCACGGCTCGGCATCGATGAGGAAGGTGTAGTAGCCGGGTTCGTAGTGGGGCAGTTCGCCGAAGACGGCTTGTTCTTCGCGCACCAACTTTTCGACGCCGGCGCAGTAGGTGGCGAACTCGGCATCGGTTGCCGCGGCATGGGCGACAACGCGAATGGTTTGTGGTTTGCCAGCCGGCGTGAGCGGGGCCACGGTGAAGGTGTGCAGGCGGAAGTGGCTGAGTTCGGCCGGGCTGTCCATGAGGTACTGCAGGTTGGGCGCGGTAAAAGTCTTGGGATCGGCGGTGGGATAGAGCTGGGTTGCGATCTGCCAGTCCGAGCCGGGCGGAAGGGTGAAGGTGAGACGGACGGGAGCGTTGTCGAGGCCGTGGGCCCAGAGGACCGTCGCGGGCCAGTTGAGGTGTGCGTGGGTCCTGTCGACCGCGAGAAAGGTGCCGTCGACGCGGTCGCCGAAGAGGTGGTAGGTGACGCGCACCGTGCCGTGATGACCGATAACGCGCCAGGAGCGCGGGTCGGGCCGCGTGACCGTGAGTGGTTGGTCGCTTTCGTCGGTGAACCGTTCCTGGAAGAGGTTTGAGGCGAACTCAAAGGCGGCGTAACGGCCCGGTGAAGACCGGCTCATCTGGACGTCGAGCGGCTGTGGCGGTAGGTTACGGAAGGTCGCTTCCACGTCCATGACGTGATGCACCGCGTCGGGAAAGGCGAAGCGGTACTCGACATTGGCTGCGGCGGGCGCGGCTTGCGCGAGGGACACGGTGGAAGCGGCTGCGGTGACGAGCAGGCTCCCGCATAAACGCGTGGCGCATTGGCGGAACGTATGCAGTTTCACGATGCCACATGATACGTGGTCACACTGTGCCATCCGGAAAAATGCATCGGGTGAAACGTTTCGGATGTGTTACAGTTTGGCTACTTTACCTGAAAACTGATCGCGGATGTCGCTCTGTGAGCGGTGCCGCAGTGCATTTTCCGGTCCTGTTCCTTTCGGCGTTCCTGCTGGTCTCGCAGCAGATCCGAAGGCTTTTCCCCGATGTCTGCTACGCGTGGAGCAAGCTTTCCAACGCGGCCCTGAGATGTTCCCCTTGCACACTTTTGGAGGCTGTAGATGAATCGTCGTTGTTCCCTTCTGGCGCTTGCCGCAATTTCGTCGGTACCTGCGCTTGTACTGGCGCAGTCCACCGCGACCCTTTCGGGCACGGTGAAAGATCCCAGCGGAGCTGTGCTGCCCGGCGCCCAGGTGGTCATTCGCAACCTGGGCACGGCCGTGGAGCGCACGGTGACGAGCGACGCCGCGGGCCAGTACGTAGCGCCCTCGCTGGCGCCGGGCGACTACACGGTTCGCGTGACCGCCAGCGGCTTTGCGCCGTTTACGGTGCAGCGGCTGACCCTGCAGGTGGACGCGAAGACGAACCTGGATGCGCCGCTGGCACCCTCTTCGGCCGGGGAGACGGTTGAGGTACAGAGCGGGACTTCGCTGATTCAGGCGGAGAGCATTACCGTCGGCCAAGTGATCGACCGGCAGACGGTGCAGGAAGTGCCGCTGAACGGCCGCCACTTTCTGGACCTGACGGTGCTGACGCCGGGTGGCGTGACCGCGCCCGCGAACGGCAACCTGACCACGCCGAGCCGCGGCCTGGGGGCGAACAGTTTTATCACCGCAGGCAATCGCGACGACTCGTCGAATTTCCAGATCAACGGCGTAAACCTGAACGACCTGGTGCAGAACCAGATCACGTTTCAGCCGTCGATCAACACGACGTCAGAGTTCAAGATCAACAACCAGACGTACTCGGCGGAGTACGGCCGGTCGTCTGGTTCCATCGTGAACGTGAGCACGCGGTCGGGCACGAATGCGTTTCACGGCGAGGCGTTTGAATATGTGCGCAATGAGGCGCTGGACGCGCGCAACTACTTTAACCAGGCGGGCACGCAGCGGCAGGCGCCGTTCAAGCGGCACAACTTCGGCGGTGCGGTGGGCGGTCCCATCTGGCGGGACCACACGTTCTTCTTTTTGAGCTATGAGGGTTTGCGGCAGGCGCAGGGGCTGACCATCAATAGCGGCGTGCCGACAATTGCGCAGCGCAACGCGGTGACCGATCCTGTGGCCGCGCGGCTCTTGCAGTTTGTGCCGCTGCCGAACAATGCCGCGGGCAACCGGTTTGCCGGCATTGCCGCCGGCCCGGTGCAAACGGACCAGGGTACGGCGGACATTGCGCACACGTTCAGCCCGGCCGATACGATCCACGGTTTCTATGCGCTGCAGCAGGACAAGCGTACCGAGCCCACGCTGCAGGGCAACACCATCACCGGGTTCGGTGACAACCGTACCGCGCGCCGCCAGATCCTGACCATCAACGAAACGCACGTGTTTTCACCGAAGCTGGTGAATGAAGCGCGGCTTGGATTTAACCGCATCGCGATCTCGTTCAACCCCAACGTGACCACGGACGCGACGACGCTTGGCGTGGGCACCGGCAACACCGGCGGGACCGGAATTCCGCAGATCACGATCACCGACGTGGGCCTGAACTTCGGCGGGCCGGCGGGCTTTCCTCAGGGACGTGAAGATACGTTTGGCATTTTTTCGGACGCGGCGACGTATGTGGTGGGCAAGCACTCCATCAAGTTCGGAGGTGAGTTCCGGCGGTTCCTGAATGCTAACTTCACCGGAGATACAGGTACGGTCGGCTTTACCACCTTCAACAACTTTGCGCTGGGTCACGCGACCAGCTACTCCATTACGCCGGGCCTGATCAGCAATCGGATTTATGCGAACGCGGCGGGTGCGTTTGTGCAGGACGCGTGGAAGATTACGCCGAACCTGACGGCGGAACTCGGCTTCCGCTTTGAGTGGAATGGATCGCCGGTGGAGGGCAAGAACCGCTTTGTGATGTTTGACACGGCGACAAACAGCCTGGTGCCGGCACGCACGGCGAGCTACGGATACGGCCAGAGCCCATACCAGCAGAACCTGAACTATGAGCCTCGTCTCGGCTTCGCGTATGACATGTTCGGCAATAACAAGACGGTGTTGCGCGCGGCGTATGGATACATGGCAGACCAGCCGGAGACCAACGTAGTTTCCGGTCTAAACAGCAATCCGCCGTACCGCAATGCGGTGACGTATAGCACCACCGCCTCCCAGCCCTTCATCACGGTTGAAAACCTGTATGGCGGCGCGGGAGCGGCGGGTATCGCGATCAGTGCGGTCAACCGCAACCTGCGCAATGCGTACACACAGACGTTCAATTTCAATGTGCAGCAGGAGTTGCCGTATGGTGTGGTCGGCTCGATCGGGTATTACGGTTCGGTGGGCCGCAAGCTGCGCCAGCCGCTGAACATCAACCAGCCGAACCTGGCCACAGGCGTGCGGCCATTTGTGCGGCTCTCCGCAACGAGCCCGGTGCTGCCGAATGCAGCGACCTCGGTCAACATCAACCAGGTCACTTCGATCGGGCAGTCGAACTACAACGCGATGTGGGTGACCGCGGCGAAGGTCTTCCGCAACGGGCTGAACTTCAATTTCAACTACAACCTGAGCAAATCGCTGGATCTGGGATCGCTGTCGGGCACCGCGTTCCAGGACGCTACGCGGCCTTACCTGAACTACGGTCCGTCGGACTTCGATACGCGCCATCGCATCAGCTTGAACGCGGTGTACCAGTTGCCGTTCAAGGGCAATCGCCTGGTCGAGGGATGGCAGATTTCCGGCATCACGCAGTGGCAGACCGGCAATCCGCTGAACATTACGCAGACGAATACGACTTTCACCGGTTCCACGGGCGTGGCGCATCCGAACAAACTCGCGCCGTACCAATACCTGAAGACGAAGACGAGCCCGACGACGCTGCAGTGGTTTAACCCCGCCACGTGCGCCGCCGGAACTGCCCCGGCAGGCTGCATCTATCAACTGCCCGGAACAGCCGCATTCGGCAATATCAGCCGCAACTCGATGGTGGGTCCCGGCTTCGCGGATACCGACATCTCGCTGGAAAAGAACACGACGATTTTCGAGGGGCTGAAGTTCCAGTTCCGCGCGGATGCGTTCGACGTGTTCAATCATGCGAGCTTTGGGAACCCGGGAACGTCGGCCGCCGTCACCTCGACCAACTTCGGTGTGATCTCGTCGACGCGCTTCGCGGTGGGCGACCTGGGATCGTCGCGCCAACTGCAGTTCGTGGGCAAGTTGATCTTTTAGAGGCGGAGCGCGTCCGCTATAATCAAGCTCGTTCGTCGGCCATGCCTGAAAAGGGTGGCCGGCGCGCCGCGGAGAGTTGGCCGAGTGGCTGAAGGCGGCGGTTTGCTAAACCGTTATAGGGTCAAAAGCTCTATCGGGGGTTCGAATCCCCCACTCTCCGCCAGCCTTTCTTTCACCACCCCGAAAACTACGAAAATCGCGAAAACATTGGCGAAATCGAACGGTCGACTGGCGTCCATCCCGTAAGGAACGTCACGTCCGTCATGCCCGTTATAGCTGAAAATTGGGCTCAAGTGGTAGCCAGAGTGGTAGCCATCGACAACTCAGTTCCGTGTTGAGCGACTTGCTTGCTGCGTGTCGCCTTCAGGCATAAATTTGCGTCACATCCATGAAGCTTCAGATCCTGAATCGCCTCTGCGCAGCGTTTGCCATGAGCTCTGCTCTGACGCAGCAAGTCCCCTCTGTTCAGGTGCCAGTCGCGACCGTCGTTGCCGGTCAGGTGCTGTCTGTGACCTCTAATCTCCCTGAGCCGTTTACCACGACCTACGACTTTAGCAATCTCGCCGTGTACACGAGAGTCGGCACGACATCGCCGGAACACGCAAGCTTTCACTGTCAAGGACAGATCCAGGGCACCGTGAAGGAGTTGGTGCTCTCCTGCCAAACCGCAAACGACCTTGTAGCGGGCGAATATCGGGTGAGTACCCCCGTGAAGGTGTCCAAATACATGATCGGCCCGCGCAGGACTACGCAGGCTTACGGTTCGACTCCGTCATGTCCAAGCTGCCCCTCCTCCTCCGCCTGAACCGCCTCTGATTTTTCCAAGCTTGGTGACGCCCATTTCCAGTTGACGGCGAGCCAAGCGTTCTTCGATGGATCAGTTAGAGCACGGACCCTCATTGATGAACTCAGCAAGACTTTCAAAAACGGGATGCTGGACAATAAGCAGAATCGGCGCTACCTGCTTTCCCAGGTCGCTGCGAGTCAGACTCTCGTTCGCATCACCAAAGAGCGGTATGAGACTGCACTTAGGCGTCAGAGCGGAGGTCCGCCTCCGTCGACACCCGCACTATTTGAGGATTTCAGGCTCAGATTGGCGAAGATCGAAGCCAACCCAACGGAGGCAAACAGAAGTCCGCCGTTGAAGGCCAGAGTGCCCACTTGGTCTTGGCGCAACTCGCAAGCAGAGCGGAGAACATCGAGGTTTGGCGAGCGGTGCCGGGCTGAATAAGATCTCGCGGCACTTTTGATCGTTGACACGGACATTGCACACGGGTTCGACACGGTCGGCAAGACGGGATCGGCGGTTTTCAAGTGGTCGATCACCACCGTGCCTGATAAGGCAGACATCTTCTATTCCAGCCTAGCGAACCCTGAACAAAAAATGGTCAGAGCCAACGAACCAGAAGAACCGCGAGCTGCCCCTTCTTATCTGGACTTTCCGTGTGAGTTGGAATGGATGCTCGAAAGTTGAGGAGCCAGACCCTTTTCTGAATAATCCGATTAACATTACGCTTACGAAAACCGGGTGCAAAGCCCAGTGAGCTTCGTCAGGTTCAAAGCACTATGGATCGCTCTCCAGGTCGCTGTCTTTGGTATACCTGTCGCCGGTCTCATCGAGCAGAATGCGCGTTTCTCTTTTCCACCGCTAGGTGACAACAGGGGCCTTTGGTGGTTCATCGCGATGGTAGTGGCGAGCACTGCTGGCGTCCTACCATACAAGCTCGCGATCAAGGGTCGCCTCAGCAACAAGCTGCTGTCTCTATTTGCGATTGCTCTAATATTTGGGACCACCACTCTAGCTCTCGAAGCGAGCTACGTCGTGACGATCACAAAAACCGGCGAACAGCCGATCCTTGTGACGCGAGGCAGTGTACGGCAGGCGCACTTACCATCACGCTATGTAAGCATGAGCGACGAGAACCTGATCAAACACGCGGGGTTGGGTGACGACGGCTTACAGGCTGCCTACACCTCCACATCGCTGTTCCTGAACCGCTTTCAGATATGGCTTGCCTACACCGGCTTTGTAAGCTCCATCGAGTTTCTGCTAGGAACGTTGGCTGTGAGCCAACGTTCCTGATCCCACCTGGCTTGCTCAGTCCTTCCTAAGGATCTCACCGGCTATTCGGCTCCACGAACATGTCCTCCGCCGTATTCCCGTCAGTTCCGCCCGCATCGTTTCAGCCTCGAACGGCCCGAGGAGGTCGACCGGCAGATGCTCCGTCGCTTCCCGCGAAAGCCAACGGTCGTAGTCATTGACGTGCAATATGACAGGCATGCGTGTGTGGATCGACTCATCAACTCGTTGGGATCAGTCGTGATATCGTAAAGCCCTGCGGGCACTCGCTGATGGCGGGGGTTTTCCAGGCACCCCAGAGCCCGGCAAACGCGAACGGCAGCCCATCGACCATTCCGATCTCGTACTTGGGATTGTTTTTCGCCCTGATCTTGTGCCATTCGTAAAACGAATCTGCTGGCACTAGGCACCGGTGCCGGGCAAACGCATTGCGCCGAATGCCAGCCTCTCGATCCCCTCAGCGCGTGCGTTAAAGGTGGTAGGCGGGAACTTCTCGGCAGATTTGTGCCAGGAGGGTATGAAGCCCAATTTTGCAGCTACGAGTTCCCTTTCGCCGGTGTCCCGATTTGCTCGGGTGATCGGCTGGAGAGTGGTTGAGCGAATGTCGTCGTCAGGAGCGAAACTCAGATCGGAGATGCCGTTAGCCGTGTGGAACAATCTCGGCGAGGTGCTACTTGTCGGATCGGCGACAATAGCGACCGCACATGGAAGCGAGCTATCTGGCCATTCCGGCGAGTTCGTAAACCTCTGAGTAGGTCAGCAGCTTGCCGTCGACGTTCACGAGCATTTCACCTGCCGTGGTTACTGCTCCGCCTTCAACACGTTGACCTTTGTCGCGAAGGATCTTGAGGGCATCGTCGAGTTTCGGAACAGAACTCATGTCCGATAGTATGCGCCGCGTTGGCACCGGCAGCCTAGACGTGATTGTCACACCCTGACCGTATTGGGTGATTGCTCATCGCAGCGTTGCTTATAAGCTCCGGTCATGCGCTGCCGAATGCTTCTAGCTGTGACTTGCGCGGTCCTAGGTGCGTCTGTGATGAACGAGGCCCACGCCGACGACAAGACGGACGTCATCTTCTCCTGTGACAACACCGTTGGCCGTGCGTATGGCCGGGCATTCCGGGATTTGCTCGCGAAGAGCCCTCGCTACCACGAACTATCCGACACCGCAGAGAATCGGAAGAAGGCCGTTAATGTCGGCGTCGTCTCTATTGAGGAAAAGGCCGGGGGTGATTCCGTTGGCGCAGCTGCCTTTGCTTCGGTGTTCCTCTTGGACAGCGTCTACCTCGACCACGTCGTGCAGTCATGTGGAGTTAACAAGAGTGAAAAGTGTGCGCAGGACCTGTTCGATAGTTTGGACGAAGACGTGGACGCGCTTAAGAAGGCGTTAGCAGAGAAGTAGCTGTTTGCAGCAGTGCGCCCGCTATAACAGAGAAACGCCCTGGGCCAGAGACCCACGGCGGTCTACTAGCGCACAGCCGCGTCCATCGCGGACGGGGCCATCGACCTGGAAGACGACTTTGTGTGCGCGCTGGCTCGCGTCTCGTGCGCGATGACAGAACCACCATCACACATGGTGCGGGGTTCCGACTGTGCCACCTCCGTGTCATGGGCGAGCTTCGAGCGCAGCCGAGGAGTCGAAAAAGGGTCAACAGATCCGGCACTGGAGGCAGTCAGGGTGGCAGGTTGAGGGAGCGCAGATTAGCTCAATTTTGCAACCGTCCTGTCCTCACAGTCGGTGCTTCCGGTTCCAAAGAATACCGAGGGCGCGACGTTGAACCGCCGGGCAAGAGCATCAATCTGCGGCGCAGTCAGGTCCCGTTTGCCACTCAAGATCAGTGAGATGTCCGACGGCGTGCCAATCTCTTGCAAATGTTTCTGAGTAAGCCGGTTGGAGTCGAGCAGGAACTGCAGCACCTCGACAGGTGAAGCCTGAGGCATGTCGTACGCCTCGCGCTCGTAGGTTTGGATCAGCAGCGTTAACAGACCGATAGCGGCGGCTTCGTCCCCGTTTGGCTTATCGATGGAGGTCAACGCAAATAGCTCCTCGGTGTACGCGGCAAGCTGCGTATCGTTGGCGATCAGGTGCGGTGCACCCTGACGTATCAGTTCCACGCAGGTCGTGTAGGCTACACCCGTCCTTGCCTTTTTGCACTCTCTTGTGTACTCCTAAGTGGTCTAAGGCGTCACATTGTAGCGATGTCAGACCTCCGCCTCACGATCCTCAGTGACAGTCATGAGCTACACCGTGATCTGGACAGCTTGCCCGGCGGTGACATCCTGATCCACTGTGGCGATTTTAGCTTCTTCAGCAAAAGTATCAGGGCCATCGAAGACTTCGCCTCTTGGTTCGCTGCACAGCCGTATCGTGGAAAGCTGCTGACGTTCGGCAACCACGAATGCCTGTTCGAGGCGGAGCCGAAACGCAGGTCCATCTTTGAGCGCCAAGGCATTTCTGTCCTCAATAACGAAGGTGTCGAGATCAGCGGCCTGAATATTTGGGCCAGCCCAGTGACTCCACTGTACGGCGGCGCTTTCGGCCTGTCGTCCCCGCGAGATCGGGAGCAACACTGGGCAAAGATCCCGGACGACACAGACATCCTAGTCACGCATGGGCCGCCGCATGGCATCCTGGACTGCATTCCCGGGCAGACTGAGCACCAGGGCGACCCGGAGCTGCTGGCTGCGGTGAAGCAAGTGCAGCCGTTATTGCATGTGTTCGGCCATGTCCATGGTGCTTACGGGATCGTCGAGCAGGACGGCACCAGCTACATCAATGCTGCCCTCCTCGGGATGAGTGGTGGGCTAGAGCATCCGCCGGTGCACATGCGGATCCCGCGACGCGAGCGCAGCCTGTGTTCCGATGACGACAAGCGGCAACCTTCTACGTTGAAGCCAAATCGATTGCTGTGATGGCGAACTAAAGCAAGAAAGCGCGACGAAAACGGGTAAAGATCCGCAAGCTCAAGGGTGCCACGATCGAAGAGTCCAGGATCCTTCTCTACAAGCGCCAAAAGGGCCTGTGCTGGTATTGCAGACAGCCCTGCCGGTTGCCACTTGAAGGATCCGTTGCTGACCACGGTAGGGACACCTTCACCCTTGACTACATCCTGCCGCTGTCACAGGGTGGAACCAGCAAGATGGGCAATCTCGTCGGCTGCTGTAGAAGATGCAACGTTGCGAAAGGCGCTAAAGTGTTACCGCCTGCGTTGCTAAATCTCGTTCGATGACTGAAGCAACAGCAGCCGCGTGCTGGCCAGCCCTGGAAACCTTGGATTGACCCCGAGCCACCCGCATTGGAGGTACCCGTGATCGATATAGCCGCAGGACTCCCACAGCTTCTGCCCGCCGCAATCGCGTGGGCAGAAGAGCAGGAGCGCATTTATGCCGAGCGAGGTCGGCCTCTGAACGACCAAGAAACCAAATTGGCACAGAGCATCGGCGTGATGCAACCGGATTCGGTGCGGCTGGCCGTAGTGAGTGGATTACCGACTCCGACCGAGCCCGTGCTCCGGGCCGCAGCCAACCAGATCGGCTTGACGAGCGCAGCGGGGCTCACGCTCGGTCACACCATACTGCTCACGCAAAATCATCTTAAGCGTGTTGAGCTCTTCTCCCACGAGATGGTGCACGTGCGGCAGATGGAGAGGGCTGGCTCGCTTGCTGACTTTCTCGCGGTGTACCTTCAGCGGCTGTTCGACCACGGGTACTGGGACGCGCCGTTTGAAGTCGAGGCACGGGCCCATGAGGTTTTGAGTGGCCCAAGACAACGTTGAGCGATAAAGCGCAGAAACTCAAGCATCTGGATGCCCTCCGTGACGAGTAAATTGACCTGTCGGACATCCCGCTGCAGAAGCTCAGGCCTAGAGAAGAGCGCATTTCGTTCGCTGAGTTCGTCGCCACAAGACCCGCAAGGAACGATGCTTCGGGCTCACGAGCTTTCGTGCTCAAAATCGACGATACTGATTAGTGCAGCTTGAAGGCTCACCCCAACAACTTGGTATATCGCGATGTACAAAGCGGCCAAAAAACTGCACTTTCCCCCACCGCTATCGGCTGCCAGCCTGAAGTCTGGATCGTCTTTGATCGAGCCACGGCTTAGCTGGCGTCCATACTGCATCGTCGGAGATAGGCGGAATGTCACAGAAGTCGATCTCATCGTCCGGGAGGCTGTCGAGAGCAGCCATTGCTGCCTCAATCTGCTCCTTAGTCTGCTCTGCAATGTGTTTCACATGCTTTCGCTTCCCTGAATCGCGGAACACGGACGGCCTCACCCTGAAGCGCTCGGCCAGCGCCCCGACCTGCGCGCCCGTCAGCTCCTGCTTACCGTCCAAATTCACTTGCACGTGGTCCTCAGATCCGATGCCCCGGCAGAGACCCGGCGTCTAGGCCGTTGGCTTCGAGCAGGTAGGGGAGGACCTCACCAGGTGTAGCGTATGGCAGCGGGTACCGCACCTGCTCATAAGCCACGATGGCAGCGGACAGTCCCGAGATCTCCATTTCCTGGTCTGGGTAGCATCCGGGAGCGACGTCAGCGAGAACAGCCGCTGCGTCGCCGGGGCAAGCTGTTCGTCGTTCGTGGTGGGAATCATGGTCCGATCATAGCCAACTGTTCACCCCGGGGTCGGCATGGACAGCGCTTTAACCTCCGCTGGAGCGAGAGGTGCTCACGCCGGTCATATGGCTTGCAGTCCCATTCATATTGCTCGATCACTCTGCCGTCCGGCAACATGTTACCCACAACATCAGACGTCACTGCCCATGTTCCATTCAAGATCGCCCAAAGCCGTTACCACTCGCTACGGCCTCTAGGATCAGCATGAGAGATGTCTACAGGTGTCTCCTTTCTCGGCCGGAAGACACGACGGGCCATCGACAGCTACACGAAAGAATGCGGCGTTCAAAGGCACAATCCTTTTGGGACAGCCAGATTTTCGCAGCTCCAGCTCGGCCGCTGCCGACTTAAGCGGAATCAGCACCAACTGTGGTCCGTGTGCGTATCAAGGCTGACCGGGATGTCAGGGCCGAGTACCTCCCTTCCAGCATCCAGCATGGCGCCTTCAACGCTCGCCGTGGCTGCATCTGCTTCACGGATCGGCACCTCTAGTACGAGCTCGTCATGTACTGGCAGCAGTAGCATGCGCTTGATCGTCGCTGGCAACTTCCTGACTGCACGGGCAAGGATGTCGGCCCCGCTCCCCTGCCCTTGGTAGTTAAGCGCACGCCTGAGCGAATCCAGAGCGACGACCGGACGACCAGATAAGGTCGTGGTCTCGAATAGGCGCGCCGGATATTTAGGCAGCTGCAAGCAATGCTGAGAAGGATCCCACAGCTTCAGTTTCCGATACACTTCACGGGAGCAGCAGTACCGCGTCCAAAGGTGCCACAAGCGGATCTCTGGGTACAGTTCGAACCATGCATCCTGCGCAGCGGCAGCATCCAATGAGCTCCATTCGAGACCATAGCTGTCGATGCCGTACTGATGCAGGCCCGCCGGGCTCATGCCATACAGCAGGCCGAAATTACAGGCCTTCGCGAGTTGCCGTTCTGATCCGAGCTCGCCTTTAAGCTGGCCGCGGTCCTCCGGACTCATCGCACCCAGGGCAGCGAGCACATCTTCAGCTATGGTCAGGCGACCGCTTCGCCTGGCCAGGTCCACTGCCGTTACGAGGTGGAGGTCTATGCCTGACTGGAGTGCTTTCTTCATTGTCTGGGTACCCTGACCGAGTACGCGATGACCTGCCGCGAGAGTTGCCATCCGGTACCACGCTGCGTTCCTCTCCGCTGCATAGCTGGGCCATGCAAATCCCTCCTGGCTTTTCGCTCCGAGCGATATGAGCCGAGTCCACCAATCGTCCTCGGCGCCACGCTGCTCGATGTCACGCACCGCCCGAGCCGCTAGCGCTGCCGCGATGCGGAGTTCCACGCTCGAATAGTCGACGGACAGGATGCAGTGCCCCTCCCTTGCTTTGATCAGACCCCGCCACTTCGGACAACGAGGGAGATTCTGGAGTGCAGGATGACGGCTGCGCGATCGACCCGTGCACGTCTTCAACGTAATGAGGGAGTGGACCCTGTCAGTCTCATCTGTGTTCCGGATTAAGCCTGCGACTAGCGTCCGCTTTGGCAAGATCAAGCCCTCTTTCAGGCGCACTGCGGATGCCATGTCGAACGGCACGCCCCGGACGTGCGCTTCCGCCAACTCGATGGTGAACTGTGCGTAGTCGGTGTATGTGGCAGCTCTCACAGTGCTTCCTGCAAAGGCGTCACGAAGCCGGCCGTTTGGCAGGCATTCCTTCCAGAGTTCCTTGATCTGCTCGATCTTGAGGTGGCAGTGACTGTGGTGTTCCGCAGAGAGCTTGCTGAGAGACCATGCTGCGTGGCTTCTCATCGTTGTGGCACCAAGAGCTTTGAAGCAGGTGGCGACGTACTCCAGTGACAGGCTCACGTTGCCGTTCTTACGATGCAACATCTTTTCCGAGATCAATGACCGGGGATCATCCGCCTTTGCCGCCCATGCGAAGGGTCGCAACAGCGCCGCCGGCTTCAGGTGCTGCACGAGCAACATGGTGTCGACGATCTCTGTTGGACGGGCAGACGTCTCCGCAAACAGCCAGGAGCAGGTCGTTGCTAGGTCGTGCCCGATGATCTGCTTGGGCGAAAACAGGGCCGACAGCAGCCTGGTCTTGTCCTCACCGGTGGTGCGGTCCCAATCGAAGCAGACAGTGCCAACCTGCTCCAGGTCGATGGTGACCGCCCGGATACGCGGCTTTGAACTCGCGCATACACCAGGGTGAAGCGCGCGATAGCTGCTCCAGGGGTCTTCCCCGATACGGGTCTGACGGTGTACCCGCCTCGGAGGGCTGAAGCGGGTTGGCGCCGTAGTCTCGATGTGGACCACAGCAGAGTGCGCTGCTCGGATTTCCTGCTCGAGCACAAGTGGCAGGCAGACATAGAACCCCACGGCGTCGAGCTGCTGTTCCCGAAGCTGCTCCAGTACGAGCGTCCGTTGACCCTTGAGGAAGATTTCTTCCTCATCGTTCACCTCCGCACCGATCCAGAAGCCACTCCCATCTGGTCGGACCGCGAGGTGCTCCAGGAGTTGTTTGATCACCCTCAAGCCGCCCTGCTTCCGCCAGGCAGGCGAGGCGGCAGGCTGGTCAGCTCCGTCGGGCACTTCTGTGCTGGCTCAGACACGCAAATGCCGGCAATAACCTGGGACCTGATCGTCAAGCCTGACCACATCATGTAGCCAGCACTGTCTTTCCGGTTCACGTAACCCTTTTCGGCGAGCTCGCGCCCCCAAGCCGGACGACTTTTCCTTTCGCACGATTGCGTCGTGCACCAGACCGAGTAGTCATCGTAGAGCACCGACGAGCCTGTACGGTTGCTTTGACCCACCAGGACGTTATCGTCAAGCCACTGCTGGATGTGGTCGCATCCTGCACGCATTTCTTCCGTTGCTACCTTCGTTGTCGTGGGCAGCAAGAGCCCGTGTTCGAGGTACTTCTTGGCCCCACGCACCATCCAGACCAGGATGCCCGGCAGTTCCGCTTTAAGCCGGTCCATAAGCGTCCTGTCACGTTCGCCTTCTTGAATGGTCTCTGGCCACTGGATGACGTGGATGCGACGCCATGCACCATGTGAAGTGTCGGTCATCTCTAGAAGATGATTGGTGGAAAGGTGAACCTTGCACTGAGGCACGAAGCTGAAATGCGAAGCATACATGTGCCGCGCGGTGATCGGCTCGTCACCCGCAAGACGCTTCAGCACCCCCGTCGCCAACGTGGTCCGCTCCTCGGTCTCGCTGATCGTGGCCAGCCGAGCACCATCAAGATGTGCGAGTTCATACCCCTGCTCCCGGAGATCCGACCTGCGATCTACCAACGCAGGGCCAGCGACGGCGGCATACCTGCCCATGGCTGCGAGAATGGTACGAATGAAGGTGCTCTTGCCATTGGCACCGCTGCCGCGATGGATGAAGATCGCCTGTTCCCGGGTCAGCCCAGTCAGCGTGTACCCGGCAATACGCTGGAGAGCCTCCCGCATCTCTGGATCTGGTTGCACACGCTCCAGAAAGGCTAGCCAGAGCGGGCTTTCCGCCTCTTCATTGTAGGTTGCACCTGCTGACCGGGTCAGGTAATCCGTAGGGCGCGCGGTACGAACTACGCCGGTGCGCAGGTCGACGATGCCGTCGCGCAGTCCGAGGCTGAGCGGGTCGCAATCCCAACGGTCGTCTGAGACTACCAGCTTGGGTTGAGCGAGGCTCAGCGCGTCCTCGACGGCCTGCAGTCGACCCAGGCCGTTGCACACCTTGATCGTGGCGGAAATAGCTTGCTCTACGGCTTCAGCCCACGCCGACACCTCCTTCGGGCGATCCTTTGAGGTCACCGGCCAGCCCCGAAGGTTGCGCCGCAGCAGCCCGCTGAACGCATCCGCGGTAGACAGCAGCTGCTGACGAAAGTCTTCGACCAGCGTCAGCCGTTGATTCAGGTCTTTGTCCTCCACCCACTGCGTACCGCTGAATACCATCCATCCACGCGCTGGTGAAGACGCGAGTGCCTCGCGGGCTGACTTAGCGAATCGAGACGCCACGATCGTGTCGGGAAGCCCTTCCTGCCTGATCAGGCCTGCCAGGTGAAGCAAGGGCAGAGCGCGCTTCACTGGCCCGGCACCGGCGGCTACCAGCCAGTCGTCCAGCCCTTGCTTTGCGACGCTCTCTTCAGCAATATCTCCTTCCTGGCCCTTGGACCGAACAGGCGGGCAGAACTGCGCGTACGCTTCGCAACCCGACTTCCGCAGTGAATTCGCCAATGTTGTGAGGCCCGCTTTCGCCTGTCCCTTGTTCGGATAGAGGAGGTCAGAGTCGCCAAGTACCAGGACCCTCTTGAACCTTCGCGCGAGCTTCAACAACTCGGGCATGGCCGGCGTTGCTTCTGAGGTCTCCAGACCCTCATGCTTCTCCACGGCGCGAACGCTCGGGTCGGCCCAACTCCAGACACCCTGGATCCCGACGCACGCGATCCCCTCCTGCACTGCCTTGGCCGCCTTCTTCTCGCCTTCCGTGACGACCAGCAGGTCGACACCGTTCAGATCTTCGAAGGCTAGGGGGATGTAGAGGGCTGCGTCATCACCAGCGCCCCCGGAATAGCGCTGGCCTTGCGACACCGCCCTCAAGCGAACACGACTATAGGGTGCACCGGTCTGGTCGGCCAAGCCCTGGTACGGAATCGCGTACCCACCGCTCTCTGATTGAACACCGAGGCGATCCGACACCTCCTCCACGGAAAGGGAGACGACGCCCATCTTTTGGATCGTCAGGTCCGAGAGGCCGCTGCGCCGCAGATCCGCGAGATCGAGTGAGGCGAGTGACTGTGCTGACCCGGACGTCGGATTAGCTGCGCTGTCATGTTGCGTGGTGGTAGCTTCCATGGAGGCATATACCGCTTGCTTCCTCCGAGGGAGCTTTTCGACTTGATCTTTTTCAGCGGTCTTGGTGGCGAGCTGCTCTGGAACGGAGGAGTACGGGGGGTACGGAGGAGATTTGCAACACACCCCTCCCGTTTTCTCTGATCTTGTCTCCTAGCGCAAAAAGAATTTCTAAAGGTCCTCCGTACCTCCGTGCTGCTCCGTACTGGGCACCTCGCGGTGTACGCCGCGACGATGAGGCCAGGTAACTGTAGGTTGCGACAATAGCTTCGGACCGCTACGGCATGGCTCACCATGTTCTGGCGGCGCTGCCCTCGGCTCATCGCGGCGCAAGCTGCCCCGCGCCGGCGAGGAGGCGCTTCGACATGGTGCTCTCCGCCTGCACCACCTGCCCAGCCTGAGGCTCCCGTTCTGACGAACGACGCGAGCCTCGGAACGCCAATTACGGCAGCGCGAAGCGATTGGACAGCGTCAACAAAAGCCCGGCGACTGGCCCCTCACCCTCCACATGGTCCACCGCTTGGCGGTGTTCGCCTTCCCTGCCCGGCCGGTAAATCGTCACGGCGCGACCCGAAGCATCAATCAGCCAGCCGAGCCCGGCGCCGTTGCTGACCCACATTTCCAGCCTGCGGTGGGCCTCGTCGAAATTGTCAGACGACGACAAAAGCTCAATGACGAAGTCAGGCGGAACCGAAGCGAACCCCCTGCGATCGTCCACAGAGAGCGTGTCCCAGGTCTCACGGGAGATCCAGGCAACGTCGGCAGCACGGACAGAACCGTCCGGCAGTTTGACTGACCCCATCGGATCCCAGCACGACACCCCGGCCCGTGTCCCGATTCCAACTCTGAGTTAAACACCGATCTCGGCGATGATGGCGGACACTTCCGAACCAGTTGGAATCCTGATGACCAGATCACCATTCACCTCGCGCTCTAAGCGCAGCGGTCTGTTAGATCGGGAGAAGACCAGGAACTGATGGTCGGTCATGAACTGCAGAGGATGGATGGTTACCGGCAACGGGACTCCTGACAACGTCGCCTCCATGATCGTTTCTACAACCACCTTTTATTGTGCCGCATCGTACCCCGATGCCTAACCCTCGCCTCGACGAACTCGCCTGGGAGACCCTGTGCGCCATGGTCCCGCGCCCAATCTCTGAGGCCACCGGGATCCGCGCCAGGAACTACCGGACATGCCGACGCGCTCCGACACCGTGTGCATCCGCTGGTCGTGTGCGTTCAGCTTGTCGCGGCGGTCGGAGAACTGCCGATGAAGCGTCTCGGCCCGAACGGGCTTGGACTGACGCACGTGTTGAGGGTACGCGTCACCTGTTCCATGACCCGTTTCGGTGTGCTCTCAGCGCCCTGAAGATCGATGGCGAGATGGCCGAGGCCGGCCGCGTTGAGCCGACTCTGCACGACTTCAAGCGCCGCGCGCTTCTCAGCGACAAACAGGATCGTCTTGCCCGCGGCGACGAGCGTTGCGATTAGGTTCGTGATGGTCTACGACTTACCCGTGCCGGGCGGTCCGTGTATCACGGCGTTCTGCCCGACCACGATGCCAGCGATGGCACACTGCTGGCTAGAGTCAGCCTCGACGACGCAGAACTCCGCGTCGGGAGCGACACCAGTCGAGCTGTCCGGGTTCGACGGAGATTTGCGTAATTGCGAGATCGCCACGGGTGTCGTCGTCGCCTGCCATCGCTGCGACCACGTCGTTTGCTGCGAGCCGTTCGCCGGCCGCCTTGAGGTCGTTCACCAGCGCGAGCTTTGCGAAAGAAGTTGCTGATGGCGGCGCCGAGGTCGCAGTGCAGTCCCGGAACGGGCTGCGCGCGTAAGGCGATGTCTTCGATCACACGGCGGCAGTTCGCGAGCGCGGTTTCGCCCGGCTTGCCGTCCTTGAGGCCGCTCGTGTCTTCGTTGAGGAATGGCGCCAGCATCTCTTCCTCGTGCAGATGCACATTAAGGTCAGATGCGAAGATGTGGCAAAGAACGGGGTTGAGCTTCGGCTCGCCGGCAACCTGGAACTCAATGGTCGAGAGGCCGCGCCCTTTGCTCTTCATGTGAACGGGAAACAGCAGCGCAGGGCAAGCGTAGTCGCGGCCGCCGTCTCGGCCGGCCAACGAAGGAACCCGACGGCTAGGTAGAGCGTCTGCAAACCCTTTTCTTCACTGTTCTCTTGTGCCTTCCGTGAGAAGGCCAGCATCCTCGCCCACTTTGGTCTCGCGTTCCGGGAAGAGCAGATCGGCGCTGACCGATTTGCACGCAAGCAGATCGGCGACGACCGGATCCTCAGCTTCCATGCCTATGGCGCTTGCAGTGGAGGGCTGGAAGAACAGCAGATTGTTGCGGCGGGACACGTCGATGAGACGACTCACCCATGCGTCGCGGGCGGCTTCCACGAGTCGAAGACGTTCGGGCGCAAACATAGTTGCGCTCCGGTGGCATCTTCTGGACGTTTTGCATTAGTGCTGCCGATTCTAGCCGACGCAGTATCTATAGAGTTCATTCCACTTTTTGTGTGTCAGGCCGACACGCAAGTATCAGAGTCGCACTGGCGGCCATCCGTACAGGTAGTTCCTTCGTAACCCGTGTGCGCTCAGGCAAGCGCAGCCAACCACCGCGGCCAAGCGAAGTCCGCTGGTTGCGTGAGCCACCCTTTAGCTTGGCGCTCCGAATGACCCGACCGATCTCTGCGCGCCGGCAAAGGTGGGGTCCAGATTCGTAACGACTTCAGCACCGCATGCAATGGCGGCCAGTAGCTAATGGGCGGTCCGACGTTGGTGCGAAGAAGACGGCCAACTGTGGGAGCGGAGAAAGCGCTAGACCATGGCTCTGGCAATCGTCAACGTCGCTAGCGCGAGTTGCTTAACGCTACTGAGTGCTAAAGACCTTTTAGAAGGCTCGACATCGTAGTGCCCAGACCACGCGCTATAACCTGCAATGTAATCAGCCCGGCTTCTCGCTTTCCAGTTTCGATGTCAGAGAGGTGGCCGCGGTTAATGTCGAGCGTGACCGCCATGTCCGTCTGCGTCCAGCGCTTGCTTTTCCGCAGAGCACGTATGCGCTGTCCCAGAGCTTCCAACAGCGCGTTTTTCTCTGTGGACACTTTGTCATCGTGTCGGTATTCTCAAGCGCATGTGTCTGGCATGCCAGACAGAGGAGCGCAATGAGCTGTGGGTCGAACACCGGTGCAGGATTACTGATCTTCCGAATCATCCATTCCGCCGTTCGCGGAGCTACCAATCCCCAAAATGAGGTCGTACAGCTGGACAGATGGCGTCTGCGGGGCATTCTTCGGTTAATGCTCTTGCTTTCGTCGTGGACCGGCTTAGCTTCTGTCTCGAACGCGCAGGTGAACGTCCAAGCTCTGTCAAAATCTCTCAATGGCTCCGATGTGACATCGCTGATTGTCGTGGGCGAAAAAGCTACCCCTCCGGGGCTACAAGCCAGCTACTCCGTGAATACGCTTGGGTACGCAGACGGGCAGGTGATGTATAAGGTCGAGTCGCTTCTCATACGCGCTGACGTTCGGAGAATGGAGCGAAGCTTTCCCAGCGGGACCGTGTTCCAGATCACTTCCGTGGACGCCAAAGAGGATCGTCTGGAATTCAAACTCACGCCTCGCACCCAAGGCAGTGGCAGATTGAAGCTGATGCTTGGCACGGGGTGGCAGTCCAGGATGAATGACGCTTCCGTCCTCAACGCGCTGAGCCAGTTCGTTGAGACGAACCTGCCCGTCAAAGCAGCGTCGTCTAAGACCACCGAATCTCCCGAAAGTGGAACGGTGCCACTGAGTCCGAAGGCCTCGGTGGCCATGCTCCAGAGCTACGACCGCCCTCCGGAAACGACCGACATTCCCGGGAGGCTTCCGGTTGCGGACGTCAAACAAACGCTTGACTTGCTAGACAAGAAAATCCTGCGGGAACAGGCAGACGTGAATCGTGCGACTCAGGGCATTTCGCAGGCAGTCAAAGCCTGCAAATCGGTGTACGCGTCAGTGCCAGACAGCGTGGCGAGAAATGTGGTTCAGGAGATCGCCGGAGAACAGGCTCAGCTGGGAGTTCAGCTCACTCCACGCACAATGGCCGACGTGACAATGCTCACAAACATCTACAACAGGTGTGCGAGGCTTGCTCGTCTCCGTCAAGCCGGAGATCCGTCGGGCCAACAGTATGGTCCGGGCTCCGGCAACGCCGAGTACAATCAATCATTTCTGTCTGGAGGCAGCACAAGAGCGAGCCAGGAGGGCTACGATTCGGCCAAGGACGGTCTTCAGTACATCGACAGTTTGGTCGGCAACATCCATACTGTGCTGGAGATTGAGCGATCACTCGATGCAGGAAAGCTTACGGACGCGACCCGCGGCTATGCGGTTCTCGCAGCTGATAAGGAGCCCGCCGACGCTATCCGCGCTTACCTGCAAAAATCCGAGCCACTCCGTACGGACCTCATCTCGTTAGAACGTGTCAAGCAGACGGTAGCAGCGGCACCATCAGGTACGATCCAGGAGAAGCTGACGACGGTTCGTCAATTGCAGAGTATGGAGACTAACTCAGCACACCTACCGATGACCCGTAGCTTTCTGAAGGAGATCATCGGGTTTCAGAAGGCAAAGATTAGTGCGGCAGTCCAGCGGATCGCTCCATTCGACAGAAGTTGCCTGCCGGCGAAAGCATCAGCGAGCCGCATGACGGAGGAGCAGGCGCAAGCACGTTCCAGCAGGCTCCAGGCTTGCTTAGGCCAGAGTGGTGATCGTGTCGCACTCAAGCGCGAGGATCTGGCGATGCGCACACTTGGAGATCTGCTCGATGCAGAAGTCTTCGCGTCGCTGCAGACGAAGCAGGTCGGCATAGCGGAGGCGCTCGCAGATTCAGCGCAGGTCAGCGCTCGGCTGACTACTGTTAACGCGGAGCGAGCCAAAGCCGACGAAGCACGGCGGCAAGTAGAACAACAAAGAAAAGATGCTGCATCCGAGATCGTACGCACCGCACTGATGGTCGTCGCCCTAGATGAGCAGTTCGATCGGACGCAGATTGTGGGTTACCTGAGCAAGAGCAAAGAGGAACAGGCGCAGCTGACCACTCTCATCCGACGATATCGATCACCCGCCTTGTGGGCTCAGATTCATGAAGAATACAAGCGCGTTGAGCAAGGACTAACGATCACCCGAGCATCCCGCTTGAGCAGTCTACTTGCAGCGGCGAGACCTTGAGGTCTAGAGGCGGACATCGAGCGCGCCGCACACAATCTTGTACCCGGGAAGCACCCTGTCCATGTCCAGTAGGAGGCGGCTTGAGTCTGCGTGGAGGTCGCGAAGCGCTCGGAGAGCCAGCGTGATATGCGCCCTCCCATGTCTCACCTTCCAAAGCTTCTCTGTCGCTAACTGCCAGCTAGAGCAGGTCGCAGCGGACGCACTTGGGAGGGCGCTTCTTTCGACATTAGCTCGGGCGGGTATTCACCCTTCGTGACCCTCGCCAGGGTGAATGAAAGGCCAAAGAGCCATAATGCCCGTCGAGGAACTTCGCCCGGTATGTGTGTGCATGGCTGATCTGAACTTGCATTACACATCAGACAAGAACGCGGCATTCGCAACGGCGCCGAAGGGCAAGTGGGTACATCACAACGAACTCTGGCACGTTTACGTTCCGCATGGGCACATGGGGCAGCTCGCAGACATCATCGCGAGGAATGGCACTGTGACGCGAGTCGAGTTGCTTGAGCATGTACGGAACCAGATCTTTCTGAGCCGGAACGTCAGTGAGTGAACGGGCTAAGAGCCAACCCGAACACCCAATTCTCACCCGATCTGCATTAAGAAGGCGAACAACCCGCCGGCAGCGACATTCAAGGCCACATATCGCCAGTAGTGGATTCAGCTGTTCCCAACGTCTTCAAATGCAAGCAGAATCGCTCTCCTAAAGGAAACAATCTTTAGGTTGTCCGCGACACAACCTACGTAAACAGCAGTGTGCGTCCGCGCATCGCCCCGGTAAAGCCAAACGCCACACTGCGCCACTCTTGATGATCCCAGCTTATTGCTGGTACAGCTCTGAAAAGGAACAAATCATGCCGAATGTAAGTTCTAAGGAGTGCCTGCCCGGGTCTCGGGCGACGAAGCAAAACACCACGAACATCTCGTCCACTGCTGGCCAGCACGTCCGTCCGTCCAAGGAGGACACCTTCATCGACAGCTTCGACCGTCGCTGGTACCGCCGCGTCGCAGGAAACCTCGTTAAGATCCACCTTGCCCACGGGAAGGGAAAGCTGGATCAGGAACAGGCCATGAAGAGGCAGCTCGTCCTTGTTAAAGTTTTGCTCGAATACAAGCGCTCCCTCGTTGATCGGAAGCGCTGGGCAGAATGGCACGGCTTTCTTGCCAGCGTTGACCTGCCGGACGATGCTCACGAAAAGCTGTCGTAATTCGTATTCGGATCCGGGACCAGAAGGCAGAGCGAGCCCACATCCCGAGACACAATTTTTGCCTTTAACGTTAAGCCTCTGTCTCGGCAGACGAGCTGGAAGACGCCGCAGAATCAGAAGCGCTTTCTCGCCTGAAAAGCGACTGCGGTGCTTACACCGGGAGTTCGCTCCCGGCAGAAGATCGAAATCCACCGAGCTGGTCTTGGTACCCGTCGAGCAAGTCGCCCCCATAGTCGAGAGCGGAACATTTTCTTGCTGAACCTGTCAGGGCGATTGATGCAGGCCAGGCGCGGAGTACTGACTAGGACGACACAGTGAAGGGAGTGGCAGGCTAACGTGCCACTTACCTGCCCTGTCCGTTGAAGTCTCGCCGCTGGAGTTCTCCCGTCTCACCGAGGGCAAGCACCCTCAGACTGAAGAGCAGATGGTGAAGCACCGCTATGGCAAGGAGTACACCAACGCGGACGGCGAGACGGTGAAGCCGGTCGAGCACCGGGCCGGTTGGGACGCGACCTTTTCCGCGCCCAAGTCGGTGTCGTTGACGGCGTTGGTTGGTGGAGACGAGCGGGTGAAGGAGGCGCACCGGGCCGCTGTCACCACGGCACTGGAAGAGCTGGAGAAGTACACCCACGCGTGGATCGGCGGCAACAACCCCGCTGAGCAGACCGGGAGATTCATCGCGGCCAAGTTCGAACATGACACTGCACGGCCCGTGAACGGCTACGCCGCGCCCCAGCTCCACACCCACGCCGTCATCTTCAATGTGACAGAACGCGCGGACGGTTCGACCCGCGCCATCCAGGAGCGGGCTTTCTTCGAGTCGCAGAACTACGCGACCGCTGTATATCAGTCGGCGCTCACCCTGCAGCTTCGCAAGCTGGGCTATGAGATCGCCGGGACAGAGCGGCGCACCCGAAATCAAGGGCTACTCGCAGGCGTACCTCGATGCGTCCAGCCCACGTTCCCAACAGATCAAGGAACAGATGGAGCGGGCCGGATTCCAGGGACCGGAGGCCGCACAGATCGCCGCACACGCAACCCGCGACCGGAAGCAGATCCTTACGTCCGCCGAGGTGATGGCCGCGCACAAGAAGATGGCCGCGGAGTACGGCAACCAGCCGGAGCGTGTCGTTGCCGCTGCTCGGGACCGGGCCTTAAGCCAGGCGCACGCCCCCGGTCTTCACACCGACGCGAGGGACGCGGTTGCGTTCGCGCGGGAGAAGGTCTTCGAGCGGGAGGCCGTCGGCGATGAGCGCATCATCCTGCGAGAAGCATTGCGTCGTGGCATGGGCGAAGTGAGTCTTCAAGACGTTCAGGAGGAGTTTCGACGGCGCCGGGAAGAAGGCGAGTTCCGCAGCGTCCCAGGCCAGAAGCATAGTTCCGGCCGCAGCTTCACCACGCCGGAGACGATTGCGGCCGAGCGCGCCAACATGCAGCAGGTCCTAGCCGGACGTGAAGCCGGCACGCCGATGCTAACCGACGCGGCCGCAGAGCGGCAGTCTGCCTCGCGTGAGTTTCTAAACGAAGCACAGCGCTCCGCAATCCGGGAGGTACTTACCTCGACAGACCGCGTGCACGGATTCCAGGGTTTGGCCGGAACCGGAAAGACGACGACACTTGCCGCGATCCACGAGGGCGCGGAGCAGGGCGGGTACAAGGTCGAGGGTTTCGCTCCCACGTCCAAGGCGGCAGGCCAGCTTCGCGAGGCGGGGATCGAGGCGACCACGCTTCAGAGCTTCCTTGCGCGTAAGGAGGCTGACCCTGCCACCACACATCTCTACATGCTGGACGAATCCAGTCTCGCCAGCACGAGGCAGATGCGGGCGTTTCTGGAGAAGATCAGACCAGAGGACCGGGTTGTAGTCATCGGTGATACTCGCCAACATCAGGGCGTGGACGCAGGCCGACCCTTCCAGCAGATGCAGGAAGCGGGGATGCAGACGGCAAAGCTCGAAACCATCATGCGGCAGAAAGACCCGGAGCTGCTCCGCGCCGTGCAGCATCTTGCGGCTAGCGAAACAGAGAAGGGCGTCGCGCTGCTTTCAGCGCAGGGCCGTGTCACGGAACTTGCCAACGGCCAGGAACGCATCCGTGCGATCGCGCGGGACTATGCCGCGAAGCCGGAAGGCACCTTAATTGTCTCGCCCGATAACCGAAGCCGCCAGCAGATCAATGAAGCCGTGCGTGGTGAGCTACAAAAGGCCGGCAAGCTAGGCGAGGACAGCCAGCAATTCCAGACGCTCTCGCATCGCTCCGATATGACCGGACCGGACCGAACCTGGGCAGCCATGTACCGGGTGGGCGATGTGGTGCAGTACGACCGTGGGAGCAAGGCCGAAGGTATCGAGCGCGGAGCTTTTGGGGTGGTTCGCTCCAGCGACGCCACATCGAATCGCCTCACCGTCGAGCTGGGCGACGGCTCCACCGTCAGCTACGACCCCAAGCGCGTCTACGGCGTCAACGTCTATCGCGAGGTGAGCCGTGAGCTGGCGACGGGCGACCGGCTGCAGTTTTCCGCACAGAACAAAGAGTTCGGCGTCGCAAACCGGGACATGGGAACGGTGACGAAAATCGAGCCGGACCGCCTCACCGTCCAGATGGACGGGAAAGAGCAGCGTTCTATCTGCTTCAACCCTTCCGAATTTCGGCAGTTCGATCACGGCTACGCCGTCACTTCGCATAGTTCGCAAGGGCTGACCGCAGATCGCGTCCTTGCTCATTTCGACACAGATTCGAGCCGGAGCCTGATCAACAACCGGCTTGCCTACGTTGCCATCTCCCGCGCGTCCGAGGACGCACACATTTACACCAACAATGCCGAGACATTGGGCCAGCGGCTTGCCACGGATGTCACCAAGACCGCAGCGTTGGATTTCGGTGCAAAGCCCGAACAGCACCACCTGCCTTCACGTTCCCAGGCACAGAGGCCGGTCCAGGTCTACGAGTACAACCACCCGGATTCACGTCTCGCGGCCGTAGCCGCGGACTACGCCACGCGGCCGGAGAAATCCGTGATCGTCGCTCCAAACCGCGCGGAGCGTGAGGAGCTGACGCAGCTCGCGCGCGCCGACCTCTACGCGCAAGGCAAACTCGGCCGCGAGGCTCACGCGATTCCGGTGCTGGTAGAGAAGACTGCGGAAAGCAAGATGCGCGTCGAGAGCTATGATCTAGGCGACAAGATCCATTACAAGACCGGCAGCCCCAATCTTGAAGGCATCCCCCATGACAGCCAGGCCACAGTGGTTTCCACGAAATCCAAGGGGAATCTGCTCACCGTCCAGCTTGACGGGACCCGCGAGGAACTCACATACAGTCCCTCGCAGCTTCGCGCTCAAACGCGCGAGAGCCGGCTGTTTCGGGAGGAGGTTCGCGAAATCGCGGAGGGCGAACGAGTTCGCTTCACCAGCTTTGACAAGGAGCTGGGCGTTCGTACCGGCGACCTTGGGACGGTGACCCGCATCGGCCAGGACCGTTCCATGTCAGTCAAGCTGGACTCCGGCAGGACCACGGAGCTTTCGCCGGAGAAGACCCAGCGCATCGACTACGGCTACGCCGTCGATGGTTCGCAGGCCGTTCGCGCGGATCGCATTATCGCGACAGGCGAAGAGCTCTCTCAAAAAGCTTTGCAGGGCAACTCTCCAAACGCAGAACTGTCCTTGTACCCCGGCAGCGCAACCGTCCCAGCGGAAGCGGTGCCCATCAAGAACGAAACAATCTCCCCTGCCATCACCCAGCAGCAGCCATCCCAGCGCACGATTACGGCATCGGTTTCTGACCCGAGGTGTGCGGGCGAGTTGGAAGGCATCTGAGGAGAAGGCGGATGTCCTGTATTTCGGAAGAGTAAGAGAGACTTTAATAGGACGGGAATCTTAAAATGCACACAAGGGTGAGGACAGATTGGATGACTTCTACAGCAACGAACAGCTCCGTCGAGAACGCCGTGTTCACTACATCGGTAGATTCAGCTTTGGTGTTGTTTCTCGGCCAGGGCGGAAATAAGGTCGCCAGCATCACTCAACTGGTGGATGAGGCACTTGTCAAGGGGACAAACTTGACGGCATCCTTGTCGACAGCCGAGAGCACTTCGTCGGCTCTGAAGTTTCGGATACGCGTTGCCGACCATTTCGAAACGGTGCTCACGGCGTTGGTTACTCCCGGCCAGACCCCTGAAATAGTTTTCGAGCCTGGTATGCCCTCGGGTTGGCGTAAGCAGATGTCGATGCTATTCGGTTCACGGCTTGCCCGTTTCGTGACGTTTTCCCGTGACGGAATAGAAGTTCATCCCGTAAAACCTGACGTTTTAGAGATGCTGTCGAAAGCTTTTGATCACAACAACGAGAAAATTTGAGGCAGGGCGCTGCGGACATGGCGCTTGCAGCGCGCTTCCTTAATCCAGGAATGCGCGTTTGATATTCTGCCGAAAGTCCTGGCCGGTCATCTCGATCGGCAGGCACATCTCCTGCAGGCGCGAACGCATACGCTCCCCGATGCGATCCCCAAGGGTTTCCTCACGCATCGCCGCCCGCACCTGGCCGCTTGCGTTGTCTGCATAGCGCGATCCCGCAGGCGGCAGGTTGGGATAGTTGGTTGTGAGAATTGTCACCCTGCGGTTGTTGTAGCGCGTGTTCAGAATGTGAGCGACGGTATCCCAGACCCACTCGCTCGGCTTGGAAGCGCCGATCTCGTCGAGCACCAGAACTTCAGCATCGAAGACGGGCGCAAGCACTTCCATTTCGGTTTCAGCGACGTTCGGGTTGTAGCTGTTCTGCACTTGCTTGAGCAGATCACGGTAGTCATAGAAGAGACCACTCGCACCGCGATTCAGGATGAGCTCGCGAAGCAAGGCTACCGCGAGGTGCGTCTTGCCCACACCGATGGAACCGGTAAAGAGAAGGCCGTTGCCATCGGTGCCAAGTGGGTACTCTTGGAGATAGTGACCCACCAGCATGTACGCCTTGCGAAGCGACGGGTGTGCACCGGAGTGGTCGAAGGCGTAAGACTCCAGATCGCAATGTTCATAACGCACCGGGATACGGGCGCGGGACAAGGTTTGGGAGCCACGCCGTTGCTCCTTGCAGGAGCAGGGCTGGGCGTAACGATTGCCATTTTCTCCGACAACAATTTGCATGCCCTGACCGTCGCAGAGAGGGCAATTCTCGGAGATGTACGCGAGCTCTCCCATACGCATATTGTGTCGTACTACGACACCTGTGGGAAGAGAATTAGTTGAGTCTCAAGGTCTATGCCTGAGCTGGAGCATCCTTCCATTCACCCAATGTTTCTAGCTCGCCGGGGTGGGGCCTGTAGTGCTTTGCGAGGGCCGAAATAGCGATGTTCAGCTCGACAACCAGCTCTGTCCCGTCCCTGAAGGCAAGAAGCACCTCTCTGCCATAAGGTGGGGCCTCGTAGACGCGCATGGCAGCTACAGTCTTTCCAACCGCGCCCGGAACGTCGAAACTTGCATTGCCGTAGCCCTGAGCGAGTGTCCTCACGTTTTTCACGATGGCCCACCGCCGATCTTGCTGCATTGTCATCTTTCATTGTCGAAAGATTCGCCACCCAGCATCGTGGGAATGTGGGAGACGCCCAGCTTCACCGGCGTCTTCCAAGCGGCGGTGTGAAGGGTGGGACAGTTTCACCGTTCCACGCTTTGCACGAACGTGTCATTTCCATGGTGCTCCGAGTGCTTCAGACCCGCATGAACACTGATAAAATAGAGCTGAGGGAATGTATGAGCACTTCTACAACAGCTCTTCCACACCCAGCAGGTAAGCACCCTCCCGAGGTCAGAGAAATCAGCGGCAAAGCGCGGATGTCACGCGCGGCCGCCATCGCCAGCGCCAACGGACACAACGCCATGGAAGGTCTGTTCCCCTCAACGTTTAGCCAGGACCTCCAGAAGCGTTACATGGAAGGCGAGATTGAGATCGAGGAAGCCGTGCAAGCCGCGAGGCGTCACTACGGCCTTTCCTGATGGCATTCAGTGACTTCGGCCTGAATCCTACGTCGATCTAAGAACGGGCACCTATCGCAATCTGGTAGGTGCCCGTTCTCCTGAAGACCTCAAGCAGCGTGAGGAAGCGTTCACCTCTCTTCGCATCGCAGAGCTGAAACGAGACCCAGTACCAGGACGGCTCGACTTCGACCACCTGAAAGAGATGCACCGCCGCGTGTACCAGGACGTGTACGAGTGGGCCGGGAAGGTTCGCGAGGGTTTCGACGCTGCCAAGCAGGATTACGTGGGTGGAACGGCGCACGCATTCACGCCCTCCGCGCAGATCAAGGCCGAGGGTCGGCGCATCTTTCGAGAGCTTGCAGACAAGGACCACCTCCGCGGCTTGTCCCGTCCTGAGTTCGTGGGTCAGCTTGCGCGTCTGCACGGCGAGGTGAACCAGCTCCACCCGTTTCCTGAAGGGAACGGCCGGACGCAGCGGCTCTTTCTGGAAGAAATCGCTCACGTGCCGGTCACCCGGTAGACCTCAGCATCGGAACCCAGGACGCATCGTCCAGGCCAGCATCGCGCAAACCAAGGGTCAGCACGGCATGATGGAGCGCTTCATCGCAGAGGCAGCGGACCCGGACCGGGTTCATGCCATGCGTCGCGCACTAGATCACCTGAACCAAGCATGGGGAAGAGACGAACACCTCCCACGCGTACATCGCCGCGACCGTTCCGGGGCAGGAATACCGCGGGCTTCTCTATTCCAAAGGAGGTCCAGACTTCATCATGAAAACGCACGACAGCAAGCTTGCAGTGGGTCACACCGTTGATCTGCCGGCGAACGCGGCCGGAGGAGACAAGCTCCAGTTCATCGCGACCGATGGTCTGAGCCAGCAGCTCAAACAGCAAGTTTCCGGCCCGGCTCGCGGCCTTGCCATCGAGTAGCCTCTGCCACACGACGGCGTGACGTGATAAAGAGGTGCAGCGGGCACTCGCTGCCGCTTTTGAGGCATTTGATCTTTTTGGGCAGACCGCTAACCTAACGAGATGCTCAAGGCCGCATACGCGCTTCTCAGCTTCTTGCTGGCCGTCGCTCCCGGATGGTCGCAAGTGGACGGTCATTTCTACTCGCCGGGGACCAACCTGGAACGGAGCGAGTTGGCCCAGCTGGAAACGGCAACCCACACCGTCGATGTTGCAATGTACAGCTTCACGGACCGGGAACTTGCAGAAGAGCTTGCAAGGCTTACACGTCGAGGCGTCCACGTCCGGGTTTACCGGGACCGGGACCAGTTTGCACAAGAGATGCAAGGGAGCATCTTCACCACAACCAGCATCCTGCTTTCAGGGGATGTCGAGGTCCGGGTGAAGGGCACGAAGGACCTCATGCACCTCAAGAGCTACTCCATCGACGGACGGCTCCTGCGCACTGGCTCTGCAAATTGGTCTCCTACCGGGTTAAAGCGTCAGGACAATGACGTTCTGTACGAGTCCTCGCCGGAGGCATTGGAAGCGTTTCGGGAAAGTTCGACGACATGTGGCAGCGGTCCACGAACGAGATTCCCGGCAACACGGTTCGCTGAGTGTGGGAGAGCGCGCTTCACAGATAGAGCACGATCTCAGTTTTCGACCTGCAGGTTTGCCATGCCTAACAGGATGTCCGATGCGATCCAGCTTCGCTTCCACTCTTCGGAGCAAGAGGCGTCGAAGGGCAGACCGCGCCGCCTTGCCTCATCGCCAGATCTGAAGAACGGCAAGGACGGTTGTGCCGGCGTGAAGAGCTCTTCGAAATTCCCCAGTTCCCGGTTGGCATCGTTCCACCCGGCTTGCCAGCTGGTGGTCGCACCGAGGCTGAACGGCTCCTCACCGTAGCGGGCGCTGTAGCCTGCCTCGTACTGCTCCGGCACGTGGCCCGGCGCTGCTGCGGACTCGTTCACGCTGTGTTCTGGCTTCGGCATGGGATTGCACCTGAGACGAATGGTAAGCGGAAGCAGCAAACTTCCACAGTGTGATTCGCCTTTTCTTCGCCTATAGTAGACCACATGGGCGGCCCCCGATCATCCACGATCCGGCAGATCGAACGTGGCGCTGTCTGTTGCAAATGCCGCAACCCGCTGCCGCCCCGAATGGATGGCGGCGTCGGCGCCCGGCTCTGCCTCCGCTGCATGGAAGCCCAGCTCAAGACGGTGGTGATGCTCTTCGACTTCGCGCACGACCTCTACCGGGTGACGTTCACCGAAGCGGATGGGCGAACGCCTCTCGCCTGGACATGCTCCTACAAGACGCAGGAGCCGCTGTATCGCATCGTGAACGCCAGCTACCAACCGATGCACGCGGAGCGGGAGATGGAGCGCAAGCTGTTCTCTGTCCGTCGCGGCATGGTACGGCTGCGGCTTTTACCCGGTCAGTACGAGCGGCTCACCCGCCCACGGCGGAGGTCCGCGGCATGAAGGTCGGCGGATACGACAAGGAAGTGGACAAGAGCAAGCTGGGCGGTGCCGTGCTCATCGGTGCCTGCGTAGTCCTCGCGGTCCGCACGGCGCGGTGGCCCGTTACGGTGCACAACCGGGACCAACCCGACAACAAGCTCTGGCAGGAGGTGGGCTACGCGGTTCGGCTGGCGCTGGAGGTGATCACGGAACTCACCGGGCGTCACCCGAATCTCTTCGCGCAGAAGGATATCCCATGGTGGCTGCCGGGCGACGAGGACCTGCAGCCCTGAGGGGGATGGCCGTAGCCCGGTGACTTCGGTACACTCCCTGCCATGCCACGTCGCAGGGTCAAGCAGTATGCCGCCGTTCACTTCGGCGATGCACCCAACCCGAACAGCGTCGATGCCGTTCAGGCACGACGCATCGCGCGGGCACGGAGCCGGAAAGAGACCCGGCAACTGGAGCTCTAGCGCGAACGAAACACGACAGTGGAACCGACGTTCTGGAGCCGTCTCGCCGGCCTGCTCGGGAGCATACTTGGCGGGCACCTTCCAAGAGGCAGGCACTGATGTGCGGCCGTTACGTTCGCCGCTCCGACAAACAGCGCATCGCGGAAGCCTTCCGTCTCGCCGAGCTGCCGGAGCTGCCGCTTCCTCCCGACTACAACATCGCTCCCGCGACCTTTCAGCCGGTGATCCGCCTGAACCGGGACACGGGCGAGCGCGAGATGGTGCTCATGCGGTGGGGCCTGGTTCCGTACTTCGCCAAGAGCCTCCTCGACTGGAAGGGTTTCTCCACCATCAACGCCAAGGCCGAGACCCTGCAGGAGCGGGCGCTCTGGCGTGGACCGTTCCAAAAGCGCCGCTGCCTGGTACCCGCGGACGGCTTCTACGAATGGAAGAAGATCGACCCCAAGACGAAGCAGCCTTGGGTGTACACGCTTACCGATGGGCTGCCGTTTGCCTTTGCGGGTCTGTGGCACGCATGGAAGAACCCTGATACCGGCGATTGGCTTCAGTCCTTCGCGGTCATCACCACCACGCCGAATGAGTTGACGGCCGAGGTCCACGACCGCATGCCCGTCATCCTCCACCCGCGCGACTACGATCGCTGGCTCGAGCGCGGCCACGTCGAACAGCCGCCCGTCGATCTCCTGCGGCCGTATGAGGCCGAAGCGATGCACGCCGCGAAAGCACATCCCAAGGTCGGCAACGTGCGCAACAACGGGCCGGAGATGCTGCAAGGACCGGACGACGAAGGCGAACCGATGGCGTTGCTCAACAGCAAGTGAAGAGCAACGCGATGCTTCAGACATAGACCGGAAATGAATGACCCGCTAGGCTGGAAGCATGCCCCGTGACTTTGCAACAAGCTCCACGCAGTTCCTTGCTTCCATCGACGCCGAGATCGAACGTTTACAGAACCTGCGTCAGCAGGTAGCAGCTGCAGTCGATGCGGATGAGGCGTTGGCAAAGCCTGAGAAGGCCGTTCGCAAGGGTATGAGCGCGGAGGGCAGGCAGAAGATCGCTGAAGCGCAGAAGGCACGCTGGGCCAAGCAGAACAAGGCCGCCAAGTCCGCTGCGAAAGCACCGGCGAAGAAGGTTGCGGCCAAGAAGACCGCCAGCAAGAAAGCTCCCGCTAAGAAGACCGCTGCGGTTAAAACAACCGAACAGGCCTAAGCGGAGCGGCAACCCGGCGGAAGTCAGCTGCAGTCTTTTCAACGAAGGCCAGACACCTAGTTCTGCATAAACGCGATTACTTCTACAATGCGACTTATCGGTACTGATTCGTCCCGGTCGCCGTGATTCTTCAGGTGTCGTGGCCCATTCGCGATTGCGTGTAGCCCTACTCTGGCAGCTTCGACGCAGTTTCCGTAGTCTTAGGTCGGTACTCCTCCAGGAGAGAACCCGCCTACACGAGGACACACGTTGTTCGGAGCCACATCGCTTCGTAGCCGGACCAGACGCGAATTCACTACGCTGTTTGTCCTGTGCCTTGGGTTGCGAGCTGCTCTTGCGAGCGATCTGCTGGTACGTACCTGGACGCCAAGCCAAGACGCTCGTCAGCGCACCGTACTCGCGATGCTGGAAACCCGGGAGGGGTATCTCTGGTTGGGTACGGGCAAGGGACTACTACGTTTCGACGGGGTTGGCTTTACCAGCTTCACTACCCAGAACACGCCCGGGATGCTGGGCGATCGCATCAGCTTCGGCACACTCTGGGAAGACCCTAAAGGCGTGGTCTGGGCCGGCACCGATTTCTCAGGGGTACTGCGCAACGACCATGGTCACTGGCAGACGTACCAGGAGAAACAAGGACTTTTCGGCGGTAAGGTACTCCGGATCGACGGGGACGAGAACGGGATCACCTGGATCTACACAGAAGCTGGAGTCAATGCTTGGACGGATGGCCGTCTGGGCCGGGCTATACCTGGCGGAGGCGACCGAAGCTCTGGAACGGTCGTACCCTACTCTCGGCAAAGAACCGTAGATTTCGCAAAAGCCGGTTTGTGGAGACACGGCCGGAACGGACTGGAGCGCTTTGCCTATGGACACTGGTCCAGCTTTCCCACTCCTGCGCTACAGCGGCCGTTTGAAGACGATGTCCGGGAGATCTTTGAAGACCGATCTCGCAGGGTCTGGTATTCGATGTTTTCGTATCCGACGACGGTTTTTTGCGCAGAGCAGGGCAGGCTGAGCCACTATGAAGGCCTTCCCCCCGACGCTCTCGTCAGCTACGAGGATCGGGATGGCTATCTTTGGCTGACAGATCACAGCGCCCATACATCGCTCTGGAAAGATGGCCGGCTTTTCCCGCTCCCTGAGCTGAAGGCACCTTTTCTGCTACAGGTTCTCGAGACCCGCAACGGAGCGCTGTGGGCCGGCACGGCCGGAACAGACCTGTTTCAGTTTCGGCGGAACAGCTTTGGCATCATGCCGACGGCGGGCACACCGGAGATCGCCTCCGTGCTCTTGCAACAACAGGGTGGCCAGGTATGGGCGGGCGGAACGAGGGTGCTTCATCGCTCTTCCGGCTCCCGCAAAGCTGCCTTTGATCCGGTTCAGGCGCCCAACCAGCCGCCGCAATGGATACAGATCAAGACGCTGGCGAAGGATGCCCGGGGAGACCTGCTCATCGGCTCCCGAGGTTTAGACGGCGTAGAAGAACTTACGCCGCGTGGCTTCCAGCACATCAGCCTGGTACCTGGCATGGTCCAGGCGATGCTGTCGACGCGGACGGCTGAGACATGGATTGGGGCCACGTCAGGGCTGTACCGCATGACGGGGCCCGTTGTGCAGCGCGTGAGCACGCTTCCCGTCCGTTCTTTGCTGCAAACATCGGCCGGTGTGCTCCTGGCGGGGACGGAGAGTGGACCGCTTCTGTTTCGTGACGGCAGGCAGGACCATGGGCTTGCCGCATGGAGCTACGGCCCCATCGTTGCAATGCGGCAGGATCGGTCGGGCGCAGTCTGGATAGCCACGCAGGATCACGGCCTTGTGCGCTTCGCTGACGATGCCTTGCACGCGCTGGGCACAGCGGACGGCTTACCGACCGATGTGCTCTACAGTCTGGAGTTCGACGACGCAGGTGATCTTTGGATGGGCAGCGATGTTGGCCTGATGCGGGTTCGTGGCAGAAGCATCGAGCGTAAGCTGCAGGACACTGCCGGCAGGCTACAGGTCACCATCTTCGACGCCGCGGATGGTCTTCCCGCCTCGATCTTCGACCCGCTTGGCGACCAGGGTGCCCTGCGCCGCCCGAACGGAGAGTTATGGTTCGGAACGGAACAGGGTGTGGCCGTCATCCGCCCATCGACCCTCAGGACTTTGTCTCCCGATACGCATCCGGTCATTGAGGAGCACGAGGTGGACCAGTCCGGTCCTCTTCCGCAGGACCATATCGAGCTGCGGCCGGGGCAGACCAACCTGCAGATCCACTACTCGGCTCTTGGCTCCAACAACCCGGAACAGCTTGTCTTCCGCTACCGGCTGCAGCCTTACGATCGCGACTGGGTCTATGCGCGAAGCCGCCGTGTGGCGTACTACTCCCATCTCTCACCGGGCCGTTACACGTTTCAGGTACAGGCGGCAGATCCCGATGGCGAGGGCTGGGCTGGGGGCACGGCCACAACCTACGTCAGGGTGCTGACACCCTTCTACCGATCGTGGTGGGTTCTGCTGCTTGTCCTTCTGAGTATTGGCTCTTTTCTCGTGTATCAGGTGGCTTTGCGGCGTCGCAGGCATCTGGCAGATCAACGCAATCGCCGCCTCTTTACGCACCGTTTGCTTACCACCCAGGAAGGGGAACGGAAGCGCATCGCTCACGAGCTGCACGACTCCATCGGACAGCACCTCGTGCTCATCCGCACCCTGGCGATGCTGCCACCCGGCTCGTCGACCACCTCCGGAGGACACCTCGCTTCAATCGCCGAGCAGGCCGCCGTCGCCATCAAGGAGGTCGAAACCATCTCGTATGATCTGCGACCGTACCAACTCGACCGGCTGGGCCTGACCAAAGCCGTCTTGTCTCTGATCCAAAGCCTGGAACGGAGCAGCACGGTTCGCGTCCAGTGCTCGGTCGATAACATTGACAACTTCTTTCCGAAGGAGACCGAGATCAACTTCTATCGCATTGTGCAGGAAGCTCTCGGAAATGTCCTTCGCCATGCTGAAGCCACCTCCGTCAGCTTCACAATCATCCGCACAGAACACTCTCTACGCCTCGTTCTCGAAGACGATGGCAAAGGCTTTCCTGCCGTTGCGGAGGGGAAAGGCTCCGCCCTGGGCCTGGTGGGGATGCATGAACGGGCCGAAGCCCTGCATGGGCGCGCCTCCATCATGTCGGTTCCCGGGCAGGGCACCACCGTCACCATCGAAGCCACACAGACTCCCCAGGCAAGGATGACCCCATGAACCCGCCGGGAGAACCCCTGATTCCCGTACCGATCACCGTCCTGATCGCCGACGATCATCCCCTCATGCGGCAGGGGATCCGCTTGTCTCTCGCCGGGGAACCTTACATCTCGATCGTAGGCGAGGCGGCCAATGGGGAGGAGATTCTGGAGTGCGTCGGCTTCCGGCAACCCGACATCGTCATCCTCGATCTCGATATGCCCGGACGCAACGGCCTTGCAGTTCTTCGCGAACTCAAGCGACGAGGGATCACGATCGGGGTCATCATCCTGACCCTCCACACCGGCGCCGACCTCATCGCCGAGGCCCTGGACTTAGGCGTGCGCGGCTATATCATCAAGAGCTCTGCCGTCGTCCAGGTGGTGGAGGCCGTACGCCGTGTCGCCGGAGGCGGCAGCTACCTGAGCCAGGAGGTGCTCGATGCGCTCGAGGGGGCGAAGGCGAAAGGACCGCTCCCTGCGGAGTTGCAGCAGCTAACCCCGCTGGAGTTGCGCTTGGTCCGGGAGATCGCCCAAGGTAAGACTTCCCGTGAGATCGCGGCGGCGCTCGACCTGAGCGGCCGTACCATCGAGAACTACCGCACACGCATCTGCAGCAAGCTCCGCCTGGCAGGGCCCAATGCACTGCTGCAGTTTGCCCTCCGTGAGCGCGAGTCGCTGGGCGGGCTCGCCAAATAGCGTCGTGTACAACCTTTGTTCGGGCGCATGACGATTTCGTGTACCCCTACTCTATCCTGCTCGCCGAACAGCCCCATAGACTCGCGTTACCAAAGGTCATGCCGGATCACCTCGCTCCCGCGAAGGTTGTACAAGGCTTGACCGCGCCATCCTGCGTTTCCTTTTTCCACTTATCCCCAGGAGAAGATCCCATGCGCCCCTACTCTCTCGTTGCTGCCGCCGCCCTGCTCTCGGCCAGCCTCGCCGCTCACGCTGACTCTATTAGCGAGATGTTCACCGCGAATACAAGCAATGCCTCGCAAAATATCGCATCAAGCTTGATCAAACAGTTCGACCCTTCATTGGGAGTACTGAATAGTATTTCGCTCACGCTTTCTGGCCGTGCGACTTTCACCGCGGGTTTCGCCGGGGATCAAGATGCATTCCAGGGCGTCTCTCCCGCTGTGGGCCGTCCTGTTGTGTTCGCAGGCTCTGGAGGTGATGCTGCAGGCGGTAAAGGCTCCGATTCGTTCAACATATCGGCAAACGGAACCGCTCAAGACAGCGCTTCCATTAATCAGTACCTCGAAGGAACAGGGCAGACGCAACTCGTTCTTCAATTTCAGAACCTCTCGACCACCTCCGGTGTAAATGGTACGCTGACCTACAATTACACAGCAGCAGATCCCATTGCGGCCACCCCTGAGCCTTCCAGCTTGGCTCTGCTCGGTACCGGTCTGCTTGGCGCAGTTGGCGTCGCCCGCAAGCGGTTCGCTTACTAGCGGATGCGCGACGTGAACAGGCCTCGGCTTCGGTCGGGGCTTTTACTTTGCCGTCGCAGCCACTCAGAGTCGGTGATGTGCGCCTCAGTCACGAGAAACGCCGCTGTAGGAGTGATGCCTCTCAGGCAGGCCGGACTCGCTCCGATATCTGTCACTGACGCTAATGCGACTTGTCGGTTCAAATGGAACCATTGTGTTTGGTTCTGCGTACTTTGGGTCAGTGTGTCACGTTTGTTGTGCGCATCGGCTTAGCCGCTCCCATTGCGGGTCTGCCCAATCAAACGGAGGTTCGATGCTGACGTTTCTGCTTGCTGCGGCAATCAGTTACACCCTGACCGATACAAGCGTGCTTCAACCTCCCAAAGCTCCTGCCATGGCAGTTTGGACCAGCGAGCCAGCCACCCGGGAGGCTGTGGAGTTCACGGCCAAAGATGGAAGTCGTATACGTGGTTGGATCTACCGTGCAAAGCAGGTTGACGACGGGAGGACGGTCGCCACTCACCCGTTTGTGCTGTTCTTTTACGGGAGCAACGAGGACCTAGTGCATGAGGAGGCGCGCCTCGCATGGTTGAGGGACAAGCTCCATGTGAACGCAGTATGTTTTGATTTCCCGGGGTATGGTTTCAGCACGGGGAAAGTGAACGTAAAGTCGACCCGTGAAATTGCTTTGGAAGAGTATGACTTCGTTCACGACCATCTTGCTGCCCAAGGGCCGCGAGGTGATGGCTCTCTGCCCGCAATCGTCACATACGGCTGGTCGATCGGAACGGGATTAGCGGTGCATGTTGCAAGTCGGCGAACTGTTGCAGGGTTGATTCTGCAGGCTCCGCCCGCGAGCGCAGATGAAATGGCGGCTTGGTCCTCCAAGCACGATGTGCCGCGGCTCGCTCGCGGTTTTGTAAAAGTCACTGTCGATGCTGAAGTTCAACCAATCTACAACAACGTTCAGGAGATCGCGAGTATTTCAGCTCCGCTGCTGGTGGTGCAGGGTTCTGAGGACGATGTGGTTCCAATCACACAGGGGCGGGAGGTGTTCGCGGCCTCACCGGCAAAGCAGAAAACATTCGTTGAGGTTCCAGGGGCACACCATAGCGATCTGCGGGTCGGACACCCACCAGCAGGGGATGCAGTAGCGGCATTTCTACAGCAGACTGCTGCCGGTCAGCCTTTTGCAACTCCGGCGCGTTAGTCCTGGTAAACGCCGTTGTGGAAAGTTAAGCTGCTGGACCTGATCGGAACGCCTTGTGAGACGAGCCAAGCATCAGAACGCTGGAGTGTCTGCCCGGAAGCTCAGCACGAGAGGAAACAAGAAGGCTATGGCAACAAAGAACTCAGCAGAGAAGGTCCTACCGGTCAAAGCAGCGAAGATGACGAAGACTCAGATCGTGAAAGGCATGGCCGAGAAGCTGGATGCGGAGCCGAAGCAGATTCAGTCGTTCTTCGACGCGTTGATTGAGATGGCGACCGAGCAGACGCGCGAAGCAGGTGAGTTCACAATCCCGGGACTGGGCAAGCTGGTGAAGGCGGAACGCAAGGAGCGCATGGGGCGCAACCCCGCTACCGGTGAGCAGATCAAGATCGCTGCGAAGACCACGGTAAAGTTCCGTATCGCCAAAGCGGCGACAGACGCTATCGCGCCCCCGAAAGCTTAGTGCTAGTATGGGGCTTAAGCCGTTTGCAATGAGTGTGTTACGTCCGATAACAAAGGTTCTGTATAGTTGCTACTCTTGTACGGCGAGGTACTGTGAGCGAGACAGGTTGCACTTCTCGCTTGCATCTAAACCGAGCGTCTCACGGGAGCAGGCATGCAGAAGCGAACATTAGGGCAAGGTCTCAGCGTTTCAGCCATGGGGCTCGGCTGTATGAGCATGACATCGGCCTACGGGCCTCCTGCTGACAAAGCGGAGATGATCGGACTTCGCAGGCTGGTGAGTGTGGCACGTTTGATCAATTCTGCGAAGCGTGCATCGTGTATGGGCTCTCGGCATATTCTGACGGTGCATACGGAGCAAACCGAAGCAGGCGAGACCGGCGGCCTCGGCAGAAGTGCCGGTCTTCCGTCGAGTGCTACGCAACGACTTTCGCGTCTGCGGCCAAAGGACGCTCAGTAGCCTGAGCAGCGACAGTTCTGCGAATTTGCGTAGGCCGGAAGTGGAGGCTGGTTCACAGCGAAAAGATTGCTCCGCGAAACATCCCGCGAGAAGCTGTTCGCTTCTTATCCTGCTTACGCCTACTCGGCGATGGAGACCCCTATGAAAACGTTTCGCTTTGCATGGATGCTTGCTGCTCTTCCGCTGGGAACCACTGCTTATGCGCAGAGCCTGGAGCAGAAGAACATGATCGCGCAAGACAAAATACAGGTCGCCCAGTACGCGGCAGAAACCAACAAGAAGTGCGGAACCAACATCGCCTTCTCGGTAGACTATCCTTCGTTCGCCGGCATCAAGTCGGACCCCGACAATCTGAACCAGCAGAGCCCCTGGGCTTATTTTGCGAACGTGACAGATGCTCTCAACTCCGTTTGCAACACTAATGAAGGCAAGGCGGCGGTGAAAGCAAAAATTCAGAAGGTCGTCGTCTCCCATGCCAAAGAAGAGTCGGAGTCGCTGAATGGCGGCCTGTTTCACTACAACGTCTCGTACAAAGTTCATACGGTGCAGTCGGTCGAGGAGTGGCTGAACAAGAACCTGTAAGACTCCGTGTGCCGTGCTTTGGAGAGGCGAGCGAAAGCCGAGCACGATGACCCGTTCGGGTCATGCTCGGCGCTTTTGGACGAAGGGTCTGCGCATTACAGTTCCTCGAACGCCTCTTGCACCAGCCATCCTGCGCCGAGATCTTTGGCGAAAGCGCTCGAGCCCGCATCCGCCATACCCGCTCTGGCGGAGCATGTAAGCGTCACCGGGCAAGAGCTAACGCTTGCCGTCACGCGAGGCGCGATGCAGATCGACATCACTGCAGGGCGGAATGTTCAGCGGAGTCGATCCAGCGCTTCTTGTAAGCCTGCTTGGTCTGGATCGTAAACGAAGCTGCGAGTCACGTTGCCCTCACGGTCGATCACAAAGGTGAAGCTGTGCCCTATATTCGCGGGCGAAAGATTTGCCGGCACGTCGACGATGGTTGCTGAACGGTGCAGCTGCGCCTGACTGACGATCGGCTCGCTGTTGGGCGCGCCGACATCCGCAAGCGTCAGCAGAGTGATTCCCTTGCGTCTGAACTCGCCCTCCATGCTGCTGAACGTCGCGAAGGCATCTTGGCTGTCATTACTCCGCGGATTCCAGAGATACAGCGCCACGGAACTCCCGCGGTGCTCGTCGACAGTGTGCGTCGCTGCGTTTGCGACTGCGTAGGCGACGCGGGCCATCGGTTTGCCCTCCAGCGCATAGGGTGCCCTGTCCCGATCCTGGTGCGGCAACGCGACAGTCAGATACAAAACTCCCAGAAAGGCCGTACACAACAGCAGCGCGTTTCCGCCCAAAGTAATCCAGAGGGCGTGGTGACTTCGTCGCCAGATCAGCAAGCCTATCGCGAGCACGCTGAGAAGGATCAGCGCTTCAGCGATGGGGCAGCCGTAAAGAACTTCGACGCGATACGAATGTGAAGACATGGTCTGTGTTCAAGCATACGGCTTACCAACTGTTGTGGATGCAACGCCCGGCGCACAGCCAGCATGGCTCCTCTCGGCAAGGGAGCCATGCCTATGCAACGGCAGTGCACTTGGAGTCTATGCGGCTAGAGGGGCACAGAGCTTGTTTAGCCTTTGAACTTCTTGATCGCCTTTGGAGTGACCGGGGTAAAGTAGTAACCAGGTTGCCATCGGGATCCCGAAAGAGGAAAGAGCGATTGCCCCATGGCATGGCGGTCGGTTCTTGCACGAACTCGCCAAGTGCTTCCTTCACGCGAGTAAATTCCTTATCCACATCCTCGACCAAGAACTCGAGAATCACGCTCCGATTGGTCGCCGGTTGTGCAACGGCTCCGCCAAACGCTGCTGCACAAGGCTGGCATCTACACCGAGACGTCGCTTTCCACGCAGCGCCTGCAAGCCGAGGCTGCGAAACTTGGAATGGGGTGGAGTTGCACAGCCCCGGTGTTTGGTTCGAGACACGCTGAGATTTCACAGCCCGTGCAGGTACCACGCCGCTTATGCCTCACACTTGGACATGGCGATAAAAACCGAACTCGACGATCAACGATTCCACTCGATCGCCCGCGTGCTTGCTGATCCGCGCCGCTTCGCCATTCTCCAGCAAATCGCCTCCTCAACTGTTGCTCTTCCCTGCAGCGCGCTCGCCGCTCAGCGCGAGGTCACACGAGCCACCATTTCGCATCACCTGAAGGAACTCGTCGAAGCCGGTCTAGTAGATGCCGAGCGCGAAGGCCGTGTCATGCTACTCACCTTCCGCCGCGATTTGTGGCGCGCTTACTGCAATCGTCTCGTTGCACTCTAGGAAATTGAATCCTAGCCCGGACTACGCCATCTGTTAGATGAAGGTCTAACATAAATACACGGAACTCATCAGAGGTGCAGGACATGGCAAAGCTCACAGGCAAGATCGCGGTAGTCACCGGCGCATCCAAGGGTATCGGCGCGGGCATCGCAAAGGAACTGGCAGCGCAGGGCGCATCGGTTGTCGTCAACTACTCCTCCAGCAAGGAAGGTGCGGAAAAGACAGTTGCCGCCATCGTGCAGGCAGGTGGTAAGGCAGTCGCCATTTGTGGCAGTGTAGCCAAGCCCGCCGATATCGACAAGCTCTTCGCCGAGGTGAAGGAAACCTTTGGAACGGTTGACATCCTGGTCAACAATGCCGGCGTGTATGTCCACGCTCCCATCGAGCAGGTTACAGAAGAGAGCATTCAGGAAGTGTTCTCTGTGAACGTGACTGGCCTGCTACTTACCACCAAGGCCGCTTTGGCCCTGTTTCCAGAGAGCGGCGGAAGCATCATTAACATCGGCTCTATCGTCAGCGAAACAACGCCAGCCATGATGTCGGTCTACAACGGCACCAAGGGCGCCGTGGATGCCATCACACAGACCTTGGCCAAAGAACTGGGCCCGAAGAAGATCCGTGTCAACGGGATCAACCCGGGCATGACCGTCACGGAAGGAACTGCCCAGATGGTTGAGAGTGACATGGCGAAAGTAATGATATCGCTGACGCCGCTCGGACGTCTTGGACAGCCGGAGGACATTGCGCTCGCTGTAGCGTATCTCGCATCTGAAGATGCACGCTGGATCACCGGAAGCCTGCTGCAGGTTGGCGGCGGTCTCCGCTGACGTGTCGGTGCGCTGAATCAAGCAAGCACATCGCCGGGTACTCCTGTGAACGTTCTGATGAGGGGCGTAGGTTCGCTGCTAGGCCGCCTCGTCGCTACCGAATAGGCGTTTAGAATCGATGTTTTGTATCTGCGAACGGCCACAACAAGCGGGCGACGCGGCGACCGTTTTGGCAACCCTAGCCTTCCTGCCTGGCTATGCCGCCTTTACTGACGAGAATGCGACTTCAGGTGAGTATTAGGGAGCGCTTAGGTTCAGGCGTACGGCGCTCCTTCTAAGGAGGCCTTTACACTCTTCGTGCCCCGGGCAGTCAGTGAGAGAAAGCAGACGTTTGCCTCGCGAACGGATCTGCTCAGTCGAGCCTGACGGCGATGCCAGCAAGGTCCGGCCTAGCCGCTGGAAAGTTCCGTAAGACCGAAGGATCATGACCCGGTATCACGAGCCTGTCTTCCGTGGCAAGCGCACTTAGGCGTGCGTAGGTTTCAATCAGCCCTCCAGGATCGAAGACGACGGGGTACACCTGTTCCCGCTCTCTAAGAAAGGTATAGTGGCAGGCGTCGGAGGCGAGCACCAGCCACCCGGAGCGCGTCCACACGCGCACGAACTGGACGCCCGGCGTATGGCCGGAAGCCAAGTGTACCGTGACGCCCGGCATGATTTCAGCGTCTCCATCGTGGAAGATGACGCGTCCTGCGTACACATCGCGAACGAAGCCCATCACGTCATCTATCTCGTACATGTCGCGAAAGAAAGCGTGGCGCATGTAGCGGCCTGTAGCAAAAGCCATCTCTTTGTCCTGCAGATGGAAGGTGGCAACCGGAAACAGGCTGGAGTTGCCGACGTGATCGTAATGCAGGTGCGTGACAATCAAGGTTTGGACCATGTGCAGATTGACCCCGAGTTGCTGCAGCGGTTCTGCCGGGGAACGCAGTAGTCTGCGGCCACGCTTCGCGCCGGAGCTTACATTGAAACCGGTATCAACTACAACGACCTCATCTCCGCGCCGAATGAGCCAGATATAGTAGGCCATGTCGAAGAGCGAGTGGTGTGGGTCAAGCCCGATCCCGACCTTACCTGGCGGTAGAGCATCGGCTTCGGCGTACTTGATCGCGTACACCTCGTATGGTGCGAATGACGGAGTGCTGCTTGCCGTTGTCATGCGGTCTTTCCAATCTCTAGCACAGCAGCCGCAAACGCGTCGGGGGCTTCCTGCGGTAAATTATGGCCCACATGATCGAGCGTCGCGACACGCCGCAGAGCAGTGAAGTGCGGCTTGATCTTCTCCGGCGGTTCGGGCCGGTCAACTCCATCGTCGGCACCTTGCAACACGATGGTGGGTACGGTGATCCGCGGCTCCGCCGAGAGTCGCTTTTCCATCTCGTTAAGGCTTGGATCTCCTGGAACCGCGCCGATACGGTAACGATAGGACTGTAGGACCACATCGACGAAATCCGGATTATCGAACGAGGAAGCCGTCTGTGCATACGTGGCGTCGTCGAAGTGCCACGTGGGAGAGAAGTTCTGCCACAGATAGCGGCAAAGACCGGCTCGATTCTGCGTGAGCGCAGCCTTTCCGCGTTCCGAGTTCAAATAAAACCAATACCAGTGCAGTCGTTCTTTTTCCGGCTCGATTGGCTTCAGCGCCTGCATTGAGTTCTGCAGGTTGTACCCGGTGCCGCAGCTCACGAGGCCGCTCACTCGCTCGGGATGCAGCGCGGCGAGAACGCAAGCGGCGCGTCCACCCCAGTCGTAGCCCGCAAGGGTCGCACGCTGTATTGACAAAGCGTCCAGAAGCGAAAGCAAATCCGAACCAAGCGCGGCTTGTTGGCCCACGCGCTGCGCGTCATCGTTTAGAAATCGCGTAGGCCCGTATCCTCGCAGGTAAGGAACGATCACACGGCGACCTGCCGCTGCCAGTTGTTGCGCCGCAGCATCGTACGAATGAACGTCGTATGGGAAGCCATGAAGCAGTACCACTGCCGAGCCAGAAGCAGGTCCCGTTTCCAGGTAAGCAACGTCCAATTGGCCGGTGTTGATTCGTTTCATGGTCGCTCCTGTAACGCTTGCTCGATCTTTCTCTGCCGGCACTCCGCGCGCGAAGCCGGTATAAGCAGCCGCGAGAGTGCCTGCGGTTATACCAACAAAGCTACGCCGGGTTCTTTGCTCTTTTCCTAGCATGAGCCCTCCATTGTGGTCGACCAGAACGGGTGGAGATAGCCGTCGTCATAGAAGCAAGCAAGCGCCAACGACAAAATAGTCATGGACGAACAATCGTTGCTAGGATGCCATCCTGACGATTCGACGTAAGCTTCCGGCACTGGCACACCTACTTTAGCCTTCAAACATAAGCGTTGCTCATCGACCAGAGTCACCAAGCTCAGCGGTACTTGGCAGATGCAGGCTGTTGGCTGGACTAATTCGTCGCAAGCCTGTTCCGCACTGTTGTCGAGCAGGCCCCAACTTCGAACAGGCCCAGCTGCGTACAGCTTCAAGCCTGCGCTCTTCTGTCCCTAGATCAATCCTGACATTTAACCTATTCCTATCCGTCCTTAGTATCGGCTCGTGGTCGGATTCTTGAATGTCAAGCCACGGTTCACAGTCGTCGCGGCGGCCCGCGCAATGGGCAAAGCCGCGTGCAGTACAAATCGCGTTGATCCAAGTGGTCCTTCATTGTGGAGTGACTTGCATATTCTCCGCGCACCGAAGCAAAGCACACCGTAACGCCTCAATCTCTGTCTGATCGAATCCTTCGGTCATTCTTTCTTCGATCCCGATAAGAACCTTGTGCGCTTTTGCCAAGATTTCAGCACCTCTACGCGTAAGTTCGTTTCGCCTTATACGGCCATGGGTAGGATGCGGAACCCGGCGGAGCAAACCCTGCTTCTCCATGTTCGCGATCACACCTTGCATACTCTGCGCCGTTACGAAGGCCATGCGGGCCAGGGCAGCATTGGAGATTCCCGGCTCGAACGCGACTGCGGAGAGGAGATTGTATTGTGCTGTGGTGAGGCCAAGCGGACTGAGCTGATCGTCTATGCTCGTGCGCAACGCATGTTGCGCTCGCTTGAGCAAGTAGCCCAACCGTTCTGACATCGGATGTTCCGTCAACTTAGACCGCCGCACTAGTTCCTCCCCTTGATGTAAGGAGCCTTACATGATTATATAAGGTTCATGACATCTTCTCGCAACAACGCCAACCCCGTGGAATGGATCGGCCCCAGTTTCCTTGCTCTCCAGGTGCGTGATCTTGAGGCATCTAGGGTGTTTTACATTGAGAAACTAGGACTGGTACCGTTGCAGCAGAACCCTTCAGGAGCGATCGTATTTTCTACGCGCCCGGTACCATTTGCAATTCGGACTCCGATGATCGACCTGGATGCTACCAGCAAGCTCGGATGGGGTGTCTCGTTCTGGATAGCCGTCACCGATGCAAATGCCATGCACGACCAGCTGGTGAAAGCTGGCGTACCGATTGTGCTGCCGCTCGCCGATGGACCATTCGGAAGGTTTTTTGCCTTCTGCGATCCGGACGGCTACACGATTACAGTTCACACGCAAAGACCCGAGTAGGACCCCGGTGCCCAGGCGGTTGGTACTGGGAACAGCCGCTGCCGCTTACGTCGAGAAAGTAGAAGCGGCAAGGGTAGAACAAGCGCGCTAGCCGCCCTGCTGGTGGATTGCTCAACATTGAACGTTTTGTCTGAGCGGCTCCCTAGATGGAGGAGAACAGAGGCTCCACGTAAAGTGTGCCCGAACTCCATCAGATCCGCTCGTCGTCCACCCCTGCATCGAAACGGATCATCGCTTTATGGCATCACAGCCGTCAAGTGTCAATGTGTCTCACATAAACCTTAGGACGCCGTGCGAAGGAGGAATCATCATGGAACCGAAGCGGGACTTTGATCTTGTTGTGATTGGAGCCACAGGATTAACTGGCCGCCTGGTCATCGAGCAGCTTGCGCATCGCGATACCCTCTCTGGCTTCACCGGCAAACGCCGCTGGTCGATCGCGGGGAGGAATCCGGACCGTCTTGCCAAAACGCTTGCCGATCTTCATCTTGAAGACGTGCAAACGTTACATGCGGATCTCGACGATCAAACGTCGCTCTGTGATCTCGCAACGCGAACGGCTGTCGTGCTGAGCTGTGCTGGACCGTACAGTTCGCGGGCCGAAGGCTTGATCGAGGCGTGCGTGCAGGCTGGTACTTCGTATGTCGACCTCAGTGGAGAGATCCCGCTTTTACGTCGTGTGATCGATCGCTTTGATGAGCCCGCTAGAAGTGCTGGTGTGCAGGTTGTTCAGATGGCTGGCTGGGAAGCGATGCCCGCTGATCTCACCACATTGGTCGCGTGCCAGCGTGCAGCCGCCTCGATGACTGCGGGACCCGAGCAAGGTGGGCTCTACGTCGGTCCAGGAGCAGCACATCCCATTACGAGCGTCCATGTGGCTGTACGCTTCCTGCGTCGCCCAGAAGGTGGCGTGCCGTTCAAGCAATCCGTGTCTGCGGGAACCATGGCCAGCATCGTTGAAATCCTCAAGGCACCCACTGCCGGTCTGGTAGGGCGGTCGGCGGGCCTGCTGCCGATTTCTTCAGCAAATGAAAGATCGCAGCAGCCCGCCCCCTTGTCGCTGCGGCCGCAGGTCCAACAAGGACGCGTGTTCGGTCCGGTCGTGCCGGTTGCTTTTCTTAACCCGCCGATTGTCTACCGAACCGCCGCCATCCTAGCCCGGGAGCGGGAAGTAGCTCTTTCTTTTGCCAGGTACCGAGAAGGTCTGGATCTCGGGGTTTCTGCAGGTCTTCGTGGCATCGTACGCAGAGTCGCTGCCGTATTGAAGGGGGTCATGCAGACGCTTCTCATTGGCGTGACACGCCTGCCGTTATCGCTGCGCAGGCAATTGGCTGGGATCCTTCAAAACCTTCTTCCCCCGGCAGGTTCGGGTCCCTCAGGCCGTCATCTCACGCAGTGGACGTGGGAGGTCGAGGCCAGAGCCACGGCAGTAAATGGCAACATTGCTACTTGCGTGCTCGCCGGAACCGGGCATCCCGGGTATACCGCAACTGCGGCAATGATTGCGGAAGTTGCTCTGCATATGGCAGATCGAAACCAAAGCGAGAGCCGTTCCGGATGCCTGACACCGGCTCTGGCTATGAGCAACTCCAAGGAGCTAAACATGAAGATGCCGTCCCTGACACTGCGTTAGCCGCTATGGTATCTAGCTAGGGAGAGACAGGCGATCTTGCGTTTTGCTCCGCAAGGAAGAGGAAAGTGGAGCGCCGCCCATGCAAGGAGCGCCACTACTTGGATAACCGCTTGGGACTGGCTCTTCTGTGGTTTTTGAAGCTCTGCGAGAAGACGTTTTAGGCAATGGGGCCAAGCTGGACAGCTTGTAAGGTGACGGCCAAGCGATAATTCCGAGATGTCCAAGAGCCTCCGCACTCTTCGTCGGTGGGCAATCTCGTCCACACTCTTTCCCGAGACAACACTTCCTGACGCCCTCAACACGCTCGGCTTCGTTCAGGCTGATCCGATTCGCTCTCCGGCACGCGCCCAAGAGTTGATCTTGCGACAGCGCGTGAAGAACTACCGGATCGGCGACCTCGATGCCAACTACGCTGCATTGACTCTGGAGGAAGATTACCTTTACGCATACGGCTTCATGCCGGCGTCGACCTGGCAGGTATTGCACCCAAGGGCATCAGGTTCGCTCACCCCCATGGAACAGGAGTTGCTCGCTATCGTCTCGGAAAACTCTCAGCTTCACCCAGCCAGTCTGCGGAAGGTTTTTGGAGACGTAAAAGAGCCGAACGCATGGGGAGGTCATTCGAAAGTCTCGACAAAGGCCCTTGAACGACTGCACTATCGCGGCCTAATTCGAGTAGCAGGGCGAAAGGGTGGGATAAAGCTCTATGGGAAAGCAAACCCAATCAATGAAGCAAGGATGCCAAATGAGCGCCTGGACTTCTTAATTCTGCTGGTCGCAAAGATCCTTTGCCCCATTTCAGAAGGAAGTCTTCGAGCAGCACTAGGCCATCTACGGCATGCGTCGCCGGAGTTGACCGGTCGTGCCGCCGCACTCTCCGGCTTGATCAAGCGTGGAATGCTCCAAGTGCAAGCGGTGGACCAGGTCCGGTACGTAGCTCCTGCCGACAGCGGGCCAGTCGCTGAGCAGGAGGACGCCGTGCGGTTTCTGGCCCCATTCGATCCTCTGGTCTGGGACCGCCGCCGCTTTGAGCATCTTTGGGGTTGGGCCTATAGGTTTGAAGCTTATACTCCGCCTTCTAAACGAAAAATGGGCTACTACGCGATGCCCCTTCTGTGGAGGGACTCAGTTATAGGCTGGGTCAACGTTTCTGGCGGCGGCGCGCTTTATCACATTGAGCCAGGCTTCATTTCAGGCAAAGCCCCAACTTCAGCCACATTTCGGCGAGCCTTTGAAGCCGAAGAATCAAAGCTGAGGAGTTTTCTATGCCCTCGTTCCACGCTGGGCTGAGGCCACATCCTGGCACAATGCGCAACGGCTGCCAGACTCTTTCGTCGCCGCACCTGATCGTATAAACCCGTAGCATCACCCGAACCAGTTCACATTCGAGACGGCCAGGTTCGCCGGAACGCACGTTTGCAAGAAGCTCGCAGGCTTCAGACACCCGAACGGAGTTCATCTGAACCACTCCGGCATCGTCACGGTCTGCGTCACAGAAATTACAATCGAAGTTAGGAGAATGGTGATGGCAAGCGAAGTCCACAAAGAGACGTATGAAGCGTACGGACGAGTATGGGATAGCCGAACTCCGGGATGGAAACAATTACTGGCCGAGATCGTGGATGAGAATTGCGTGTACAGCAACATGGTCGTGAGCGGTGCGGGCTTGGAAAGCCTGACGCAGGTCATCGAGGCATTCCATTCAGCGAATCCAGAGAGCGTCTTTGCCACAACCGAATACATGGAACAGCACGGGAATTCACTCGGTCATTGGAACCTGCTCGACGCCACTGGCCAAGTGGTTATGACAGGATCGAATTTCACGGCCTACGGCGAGACTGGTCGCATGATTCAGATTGCGGGCTTCTGGGGCATGTAGGGCAGCACATTCGTGTCAATAGAATCGTGACGCTCAGCAACAGAAAACCTTCTGGGGATCTCTACAACGAAGGATTGCGAGAGCGGTTCAGATCGGATGCGTTCTGCAAGATCGTTGACAATCCGCGTCCTCGCAAACTGGTTTTCCAGTGCTGTGCCAAGGTTTGTGGCGCAAAGCGAATATCGAGAAGAACCCGTCCATTAAGAAGTCGGCAGTAAAGCCGGATCGAAAGACAGCGCGAGGTACACGAGCCACCATTTCACATTATCTGAGAGAGCGCTCGTTGAAGCGGGTCTAGTAGATACTGAGCGCGAAGGCCGTGTCACGCCATTCACCTTCCGCCGCGTTCAATCAGCAACACCAGATATCGGCTACTGACCTCTGGAGTTTGTCAACTGATCAGCACTTGATTACCGCCTAGGTTTCAAGAAGCTCCGACGCCGCCGCTTATGAGGCGCTTCATCTCGGAGTGACTTGCATTCTCGGCGAACCGATGAGAACTTTGTGCGCTCTTATAGGAGCCCGGTATCTTTGCGCGTAAGCTTACTCTGCCTGATACGGCCTTGGGTAGGATGCGGAGCGTGGCGCAGCAATCCCCGCTTTTTGATGTTTGTGACGATGCCTTGCATACTCTGCGCCGATACAAACGCCATTATGGAGGCTATTGCGATTGTCAGGAGATCAGCTTAGTCGTTCTATGCTGCGCAAGCGCTCCGAGCAGTAGATGCAACACAGCTTGACCTGCTTGGTTCGAATCGAAGCGAGCGGCGCGACTGAGGTAGAGACTAGCCATGCCGTGCAGCAACGCCCACACCGCGTCGGTAAGCTCGTTCAAAGCTGGTGCATTTACCACCGCGAAGCTGGCATTCTGTGCAGCCAGCCACTGTTCAATAGAACTTCCGGTTACCTCGCAGATCCCCCTTGCAGCAGTGCTAAGAACTTTGCCATCGACGGATACTCCGTCCATGCCGTTCATTAGACGGTACATCTGACTCTGTTTCTGCATGTAGTTCCAGTAACGATCCGCCAGCAAGAGGATGGCCGTCTCCGCTCCTGTGTTCACCGGCTTTCGTAACTCGCGATTGAGTTCTTCAAGACCTTCGACTGCGAGTTGCGTCAGCACATCTTCCTTATTCCGGAAGTGCTGGTAGAGCACAGGAGCGGCATACCCCAGGCGATCCGCCAAAGCCCGAATAGTGACTGCTTTCCAACCGTCCTGCACGCCGATCTCGCGTGCTGCAGCTAGAATCTGCTGCCGGTTCGCAATCACGCGTTCTTTGCCACGGCTCATTCTCGTTTTGGCAGCAGGTGATTCTGGCTTCACTGTTCCCCTAGGCTAAGAACGCCTGCCTGAAGTCTTGAGCAAATGTTTGGAAGGTTCTCGGTTTGAGGCCTGTGACATCCTGGACGGCGGTCGACAGCGTGGTCGCTTCTCCACGGCTGTAGTGCTCATAATCTTCGACAAGACCGTCTGCCTGCCATCCGGGCATGTGGAAGCCCAGCAAGGCTTCTCGCATCGCTGCCCCGGAAATATTCTCAAAAGTGACCGGCTTGCCGATGGTCTGGGCCAGCTCTTCTGCCATCTGCGCGTGAGTCAGCGCCTCCGGTCCTGTAATGTCGTACGACTTGCCCTCATGCCCAGTCTCAGTTAGCGCCGCCACTGCTACAGCGGCGATGTCCCGCACGTCCACGACACTGACGGGCGACTCTCCCACTGGAGCGGTGATCTTGCCCTGAGACGCGATCAATTGCTTGAACAGCAGCAGCCCTTGCATGTAAAGGTTGGGCCGCAAATTGGTGAATGCCATCCCGGATTGGGCAAGCGCTGCTTCAACGGCTGCGTGGTAACGCAGGAAGCGCACAGGCGAGTCTTGCCTCGCATGGAGCTGTGACAGGTAGACGATGTGCTTAACTCCAGCTTCGCGTGCAAGGTCGACAAATTGAAGCTGCTGTTCCTCCACCTTCTCCGACGACGGCGTTACCAGGAACGCTCGGTCCACTCCGGCGAGCGCCTTCCGTAGGCTGTCCGCGTCATCGAAGTCCGCAATCGCGTACTCAACGCCGGCAGCAGAACCATCCTTCTGCTCTGGCTCATTGCGGACCATAGCCCGGACCGATTTTCTCTGCGCACTCAGCTCTTTGACGATCTCTACCCCATTGTTTCCCGTTGCACCCGTAATCAGAATCATGGTTCCTCCTTATCTACCAGCGATAGATATGATGCCGACGGGAGGGTTCCGGTTCAACCCTGAGGTGAGCGGCCAGCGGTTTCATCCGAAAGCCTCATTGCTAGCCTGTCAGCGTCGTTGAAACTTCCCCGATTAGGGGAGCGATGATTGTGAAATCACGTTTGCCCACAATTCGACATAGAGGCGGTCCGGAACATGCGGGTAGTCTCACATGACGACAGGCATTCATGAGGACTGATCTGCACTATCAATACGAGTATGCTCACGGGGAGAAGTACCCCTCGTCCGTCTGAACGCTGCGCTAAAGGCGCTCACGGATTTGTAACCGACTTCAGACGCGACAGAAGAGATCGACTCCGTTGGCTCCTTGAGTCGCTTCGCCGCGATGGTCATGCGCCAGTGCGTCAAGTACTCCATGGGCGCCTTGCCGACCTTCTCCTTGAACAGCAGCGCGAAGGCCGTCCGCGACATACCTGCGGCGTGGGCCAAATCTGCCAGGGTCCATGCTCGCGCCGGTGCTCGATGGATGGAAGACAGCGCCGCCCGCAAGCGTACATCTGCAAGCGCAGAGAGCCATCCCGGGTTCTGTTCAAGGCCGTCTGCCGCATGCAGGCGGAGTGCTTCGACAAGCATCGTGTAGGCAACCTGCTGTGCGATCAGGGTGCTACCTGGCTGAGGGTCACGCATTTCGCGAAGCAGCCGGTCCACTGCCCAGCGAAGCGATTCCCGCTGTGCGTCGCTTTCCAGCAGGACTACCGGAGGCAAAGCATCCAACAGAAAGCGCGCGTCGCCTTCCAGCCGGAAGTGACTGCCGAGGATCACGAAGTCATCCCCCGGCGTCAACGGCAAGATGCCGTTGTACCGTTCCTGCTGCGACAGCATTTCCCATGATTTCGGCGGATAAGAAAGGTCGCTGGCGAGACTGAAAGGCCAACCTCGCGGGAGCAGCAGACAGCTTCCGGTCTGCAATCTAATAGGCTCCGCAACATTCTCTACGGTAAGCCAGCACGTTCCCCGGACAACGCTGTAGCACTTGATCATCCCGTGCGCCGGGAAGCGGACTCCCCAGACGCCTCCAGCACTTAACCCGCCCGTGGCATAGGTACTCGGCTGCACAAGAGAGAGGATGTCGGAGAGTGGGTCCATAATCCTGTACGCACGCGACAGTTTTCTGAACGGTGCAGCATTGATGGTACAGCGTCAGCCCCATAGTCTTACTGGTGGAGGCTTAACATGCATATCTTCGTTACCGGCGGCTCGGGCCAAACTGGCCCGGCAATCGTTTCGGAACTGATCGCGAATGGCCACACCGTCACGGGGCTGGGGCGTTCTGAAAAGGCGGTCGATCGACTGGTTAGGCTCGGAGCGCAGACGCTCGAAGGGTCTCTGGACGACCTGCAGGTGCTGGCAAACGGTGCGGGGGCTGCGGATGGGGTCATCCACATGGCGTTCGGCGGGGATTTCTCAGACCCCGCGAGCATGACACGACGCGACTGCGCAGCCATAGAAGCAATGGGAGAGGTGCTTACTGGCTCTGGCAAGCCTTTGGTGATCACCTCGGGAACATTGGTGATGCCGACTGGAAAGGTCGCGACGGAACAGGATGCGCCAGATCCGCAATCGCTCGGAACTTTAAGGATACCGGGCGAGCAGGCGTGTCTCGGTTTCGCTAGTAAGGGAGTACGCAGCATCGTCCTGCGGCTCGCTCCAACAGTTCATGGGCCGGGGGACCACGGTTTTATTCCGTTTCTGATCTCGACCGCGCGGCGAACCGGCGTCTCCGCTTATGTAGCCGAGGGCGCTAACCGCTGGCCCGCAGTGCACCGTCTGGACGCAGCTACCCTCTACCGGCTTGCCGTCGAGAAAGCACCGGCAGGCAGCACTTTGCACGGAGCAGGAGAGAGCGGCGTCACCTTCCAGACCATCGCACATCTGATCGGCCAAATGCTGAACATCCCGACAGTCTCCATCCCTGTAAGCAGGGCCGTAGAACACTTCCAGAATCCATTCTTTGCCAAGGCCTTTGCTGTCGATTCACCGGTGTCCAGTATCTGTACACGCGAGTTACTTGGCTGGAACCCGGTTCACCCGACTCTTCTACAGGACCTGGAAACAGGCGATTACTTCTCGTCGGAAGCAGCATCGGCCTTTGATAAACCCGCACATTAGTCCCGCTATGTCGCATTGTGGGAGGCAATCCGGCCCGAGTGCCTTCGAGACTCTGAACCCGGTCAACTTCCACAACGGCGTTTATAGGTAGTTTGATCACGGTCGTCCATTCGAGAGAGATTCCGTCTTCAAAGAAGTCGCATACCGGCGAGGTGCGCAACCCACCATACGTCGGAACGCTGTGCTGAAGGCACTCTCCGATGTATACCCCAGTTGCGTGGCAATGGTCCCAATCGCGTCCGGGGAGTTGAGGACGCGCTCCTTCGCTAACGACATGCGCCAGCGAGCGAGATAGTTGAGTGGTGAGAGTCCAACCAGGTCTCTAAATTTGACTGCAAATCCTGTCCGCGACATTCCCGCTTTTCGCGCCAAAGAATTCAGAGTCCACGGATGACTCGGGGCCTGATGCATAGCCTGTAGTGCCATGCCCACCTTCTTATCCTTCAGTGCGAACATCCATCCTACGTTGCCTTCCAAATGAGAGGTGAGATGGGTACGAAGGATTTGCACCAGCATCAGCGTGCCAAGTTGCTGTGTAGCTAGTGATGTGCCCGGCTGCGGATCATGGAGTTCCTTCCTCATGCGCTCCAGGCACCAACGCAGCACCTGCTTATCAGAGTCTTCACGTATGTGAACGACCGGCGGCAACATGGCGAGCAGAAGATCTGCGTTCTCGCCTGCCATGTCAAAGTGTCCAGCCAGCCCGAAGCAGTCGGTCCCAGCACTAAATCGTGCTATCTCATTCGGTAGAAGAGAGTGGACGAGAGAGTCCCCATCCAAAGAAGGCAGGCTTAGATTACTTGCGACCCGATAGCCTCGCCCGCTCGCTAGCAGCAGGCAATCCCCGGCAAGAACACGGACTGGCTCTTGAAGTCCATCGACAGCAAGCCATCCCTCTCCGGACACGACCGCGAAGAGTTTGATTCCACTCGAGGGGCCAAAAGTCACGGACCACTCATTGCCAGCCTGAAATCCACCTGCGGCATAAACCCGAACCTTGAGCAGCGAAAGCACATCCGACAACGGATACATAGTACCTATTTTGAACGATCGCAAAGGTATTCTGTACGAATCGCTATAGAAAGTCTGCCTTTCAGGGCCTACCTTCAATGAAGCAAAATTATGAGCAACACAACAGACGACATCTGGATTTTGGGAGCCGCTGGTCGCTCAGGACGAGCGATTGGAGCAGAGTTGGCAGAAAAAGGTCTGCCGATGACCTTCGTTGGGCGTGACGAGGAGACTCTGAAGCAGGCAGCACGGTCCTTGAAGATAGAGGTCGGAATCGTTGTTGCCAGTACGATCGAAAACATGGCTGCAGCCATCTCGCGCGGGAAGCCACGAGTGGTCATCAATACGATTGGGCCTTTCACAAGGACAGCTCCTGCGATTGTCAACGCGTGCCCACCAGGGACGCACTATCTTGATATCGGGAACGAGTTGGAAGCATTTCTTTTGCTCTCTGCGATGAATGATGAGCTGGTCCGGACCAAACGATGCGTTGTTCTCGGCGTAGGCTGGGGAGTTTTGGGAACGGAGAGTGCCGTCCTTAAGCTCTGCGAAGGCCGGCCTCCCGCAGCAAAGGTACGCGTCGACAGCGTTGCCGCAGTCGACGCCTCTGGACCACTCGGAACTACCCTGGCGCGGACCATTGTGGAAGGCATTCCGTACGGCGGTCGCCGTTACGCAGGCGGTAAGCTGAAGCGAGCTTTAGCCGGCGACGAGGAAGAAACGTTTTCCTTGCCGGATGGATCGACAGCAGTCACCCGGCTCATTGCAAGTGGTGAGCTTGAAGCAGCCCGCCGCGCGAGCAGGGCCTCCGAGGTTGTCGCTGCATTTCCTGCTGTCCCTGGCGGTCTCCTTCGTTTTGCAATCCCTGCGATGGCCCCGCTTCTCTCCATCCCCGCACTCCGTCGTTTTGCCACGGATCGACTGGCAAAGCTAGTGCCGCCTCCCTCGAAGACAGTCGTCTCCTGGGCACGAGCCCGAGTCGAGTGGCCAGATGGTTCGGTACGCACCGGATGGTTGCGTGCAGGTGACGGGTACGCCTTTCTAGCGAAGGCTTCGGCGGGTGTTGCTCAGCGTTTACTGCAGGGGCAAGGACAGCCTGGATGCTTTACACCTGGCGCCCTATTTAGCATGCAACTTGCCATTGAAGCAGGCGGGACATTTGTATTGAGAGACTAGGGAAGCGCGGCCCAAATCGCGATCCTGACAACTCGCATGATCATCAGTAACGGCTAGAAGCTCAAGGATGCGTCGAAGAGGGCACCCATATATAAGTAGGTATGGAGACGCCCAGGTTGCTGGCCACATCGCGTGCCGGTACTCCACTGGCCAGCAGCTTCTTCGCTGCTTCGACCTTGCTTTCGGTCATCTGCCGTTTGCGGCGGCCTGTGCGACCGAGCTGGCGTGCGACTTCCAGGCGTGCGCGTGTGCGCTCTACGAGAAGTTCCCTTTCCATCTCAGCCTCGCCGACCAAGTCGACTAGGTGCTTAGCACTACGGCCGAGCCGGTCCAGTTTCCAAACAACAAGGGTGTCCCTTTACGGAAGCCGTTTTGAGCCTGAGCGAGTCCCGGGCGCTCCGCTCGATTACCGCTGATCTTATCTTCGAAGAGCTTCGGTCTGCAGCTCCAGGTTTTGGTCCTGAGTGGAGACACGCGCGTAGCCAACCAGCATGGATCGCTTCCGTCTTCCCGACGACGGTGGTGTGCAGCACGCGTTCACGGTTCCCAATAAGCCGCCATCCTAGCTAATGACTGCTCTCAGCTTGAAAGCTTGGAAACCGGGGGCATGGTAGTCGGGCGACGACCGCCGAAGAGTGACGGGTCCCGGCGGTCCACTAGGCGCGATGACTCTTGATGCCCCCGGTGGGCTTCCGCAGAACGAGCAATCCAATTGTGTTCAACCGGGGCGGGATGCCCTCTTCCAAAACGAGCATCAGCAGGTCGGGTGCCACCTCGATTTCGTCGATCATCACCGATGACGACGGTCTCTAACTTTCTCGCCAGAGCTGTGCGAATGTGAAAGACGCCGGCAGTATCGCGTCTTCCGACGGGCTGTGCGAAGGGTGGGACAGCTCTACCGTTCCACACTTTGTATGGACCGGGCATTTCTACGGCGGATTCGGCCTCACTTTCTATAATGCGCCTTGTCGGTATTTACAGAAGGGGCAAAAACGTCACCGATTCTGATCATGACCGTCGTAACGACTACTGAGTTCAGCGTCCCATTCGGGGCGCTTCCGCAGGCAGAACTGTCTTCCATCAGACAGCGGATGCTTGTTCGCATCGCCTACAATCAGCACGTCGACAGCGCTGAATCAGTTCATGCTGAGGGAAAAACGTGAAAGCTAAGGACTTGCTCGTCAGAATCGTCGTTCATCGCGCGCATGAGCCGGATGAGATAGACTTGTGCCCGCCTCTGGACCAGCGTGCAGCCTTGAGGATCTTCGGTGCAGGTGCTCAGGGCAGCGTCGTTGCTGGGTGCGGCAGGTCAGGCTCCACGTCTAGTTCCGGGAGCAGCGAGGGATGAACTCGGTAACCAATGCCGGTGATTCCATCTAGTTAGATGGAGTGGGAGCGAGACTGATGGGTTCACAAGCGCACGCCTACTGAATCGTAAGGAGAGCATACAAGTGTCAGAACTGAAGCCGCAGACCGAATTGGTAGTGCGTGGCATGGACCACGTTGGCTTGACTGTACCCGACCTCGAAACAGCCACAACCTTCTTAATCGAGGCCCTTGGAGCAGAGGTGGTGTATGACGTCGTTACATCCGAGACCGGTTCGCTCAAGGGTGAGGACAACGAACGCCAACTCGGAATTCCGCACGGAGCCGAGATCAGCAAAATCCGCCTTCTTCGAATCGGGGATGCTCCAACCATTGAGTTGTTCGAGTTTCGACGTGCAGATCAACGGAGGCCGGTCGTGATCAGTGACTTTGGCTGGAATCACGTCTGCTTCTACGTCGATGACATAGAAGCGGCTGCAGCGTTGTTCGTCGCTGCCGGTGGAACTCTTCTCTCTCCCCCGCACTCGATCGGCGGCATTGAAGGCGCACCACGCAACCGCGGCTTTTATGGACGTCCGCCCTGGGGAGGCATACTTGAGATGCTCACCTACCCAGACGGCATCAAGTATCCCGATCCAGCCAGAGTTCGCTGGACGCCCCCTGCACGTTGACGTCTTGAAACAGACCGGGAGCCTGCCTTGAAGTATGGGATGAATCTTGTTCTATGGACGACGGCGGTCACCCCCGAGCACTATTCCGTGCTTCGCGCACTCAAACAGATGGGGTATGACGGTGTCGAACTGCCGATTACACGCGGGCATGCGGAAAAGTTTGACGAACTTGGTGACGTTCTCGAAAGCGAAGGGCTCGAATGCACAACGCTTACGAACCTGCCGCCAACGTCCAACCCGGCGGACGCAGACCCAGCCGTGAGAGCTAGAGCACTTGACGACTTGAAGTGGGTCGTCGACATAAGTCAACGATTGGGCAGTCGCAGCGTAGCCGGTCCTCTGTACGGCACCGCCGGCGTCTTTACGGGAATAGGTCCTACACCGGGAGAGCTTGCCCGTTCGGCGGAGGTGCTACATGCGGTGTGTGACTACTCGCCTGACACGCTCATCGCGCTTGAGTTTCTTAATCGTTTCGAAACGTACATGGTGAACACCACTGGGAAAGCAAAGCAGCTAGCCCGTACGGTCGATGCACCCAATCTCCGCTTGGTTTACGACACCCACCATGCTCACCTCGAAGAGAGCGACCACGCGCAAGCCATTCATGAGGCCGGCAGCCTGCTTTCTGAGTTGCACTTTAGTGAGAGCCATCGCGGCACCCTGGGCACCGGACTTGTGCGTTGGCCGGAAATCGTCAAAGCGCTTGGGGAAGTTCGCTTTGATGGATGGGTGATGGTGGAGGCCTTTGCAAAAGATGTACAGCCTTTGGCGAAAGCCGCCCATGTGTGGAGAGATGTCTTCACCAGCAAGATGAACGTCGCTCGCGAAGGACTTGCGTTCACAAAGGATTGTTTCTCCGGGAACGGCCCTCGTTCCTAGTCTGGAAAACTCTTGGTCATCATCTACATTCTCGTCGCAATTGCCGCCGGCTCCATGCTGCCCATGCAGGGCGCCATGAATGCTCGGCTGGCGCGAACTCTTGGCTCGCCTATATGGGCGGCTGCATTTTCGGGACTCGTGCTTACCGTGGCACTCACTCTGGTCGCTTGGGCTTTGTTCCGCGGTGGGCCACGCACGGCTGGTCTGACGTCGCTACCCTGGTGGGCGTGGGCCGGCGGTTTTGGTGGGGCACTCCTACTTGCGGCAACAGCTTCGCTGACCCCTCGATTGGGTGCAGCAAGTCTGATTGCGTTGGTCATCTCGGGGCAGATCCTATGCTCACTGGCTATGGACAGGTTCGGCCTGCTTGGATTGGAGCCTCATCCTGTCAGCATCAAGCGCGCGATCGCAGCCGGACTGATGCTGACGGGTGCCGCACCTATGCGTTAGCCGACAGCCCCTCGCGAGTCATAGTGCTTGCTTGCTCGTTATACGAAAATCATGTCCGCCACATTCAACACACCTCTAGGAGCAACGATGCTTCCGAACTACGTCCAAACTGGTATTGAGTCCTTCAAGCACTCTTCTGTCGTAGCGAACGGGACCAAACTTCATTTTGTTGTTGCAGGCAGTGGCGATCCGGTCCTGCTGCTACCCGGATGGCCGCAGCACTGGTATGCGTGGCGTCATGTGATGCTCAGGCTAATAGCTGCCGGCCGGCAGGTCTACGCGCTAGATCCTCGCGGATACGGTGACAGCGAGAAACCCGCAGACGGATATGATCTAGCGACTGCGGCGGAAGACGTTCACTGCTTCCTCACCGAACTCGGGCTTACACGGCCGGAGGGCATCGATGTGATAACACATGACCTCGGCACTTGGATCGGATACGCGCATGCCCACGCATATCCCCAGGAACTGCGCCGCCTTGTGGTTAGTGAGGCCACCATTCCAGGTGCTATTCCACCGACCGGATACCCTCAAGACGAAGTGAACAAAAAGACCTGGCAATTTGGCTTCAATCGGCTTAGCGATCTTCCCGAGATACTTATCGCCGGCCACGAACGCGCGTATCTCAGGTGGATCTTTTCGAACAAGGCTGTCCGAGGTTGGGAGATCGATTCCGCAGCGCTGAATGAATATGAGCGAGTCTTGCAGATCCCCGGTACGGTACGCGCGACCTGCTCATATTATCGCGAGGTATTCTCCGAGGCCGGCCTGGCCGAGATGCATAGGCGGCTCGGCCATAAGCTGAGGATGCCCATCCTAGCACTCGGCGGCGAAGGCGGAATTGGCATGGCTATGCTGCACAGCATGCAGCTCGCAGGAACGGACGTGCGTGGAGGCGAACTGATGGGATGCGGTCATTTCATTCCCGAAGAGTGTCCAGAAGAACTTACGTCGAGGATCATGGCTTTCTGGCATGAGACGCGAAGATAATGTCATGGCGCGACTAGGCAAGTGTTAATGCAGCAGACAAAGCAGGATTCCTTCTGCCCTGAGTGCACAGCAGTCGAGAGTACGAAGGGTACTTCAAAAGTGCTGAACGGCTTCGGCATCTGAATGGCCTGCAAAGTTCCGCAACTATTTCGGCGGCACGGTCGAGATCAGATCGGTAAGGCGTCGTCGCTCGAATCGCAAGACATGGTCTCATATTGATGGACCTTCTTCCAAGCCCCTCATCGATGCCAAGCACTCGCATTCAGGAAAAAGTAGCAGTCGGCTGGCCGAGCAGCGAGAGCCTTTCCGGTACTTGTCTCTACGATCTCGCACTAATGTTAAGTGTGAGCCTCAGACTCAGCCTCCCAACCCAGCAATCTAACCCGCAGTAGCTCATCTAAGGAGAAAGCTTTGGAATCCAACGCAACGGCAATTGACTCGACGATTTACCGCGACATCTTCAGCACGGACGCCATGCGTCGCGTGTGGTCCGATCAGACCCGCATCCAGCGCTATCTTGATGTGGAAAAAGCATTGTCTGTGACACAGGGCAGGCTAGGTGTAATTCCTCAAGAAGCCGCCGCTGAGATCGCCCTGCGTTGCGATGTGGCGCAAATGGACTTCGGCAAGTTAAAGTCGGTCACCGAGCACGTCGGCTACCCCGTTTTGCCCGTCGTCGAACAGCTGACTGCGCTTTGCAAGAACGGTCTAGGCCAATGGTGTCACTGGGGCGCGACAACGCAGGACATCACCGACACGGCCACGGTGCTGCAGATCCGGGATGGTCTTGAGCTTGTGGAGAGCGACCTGAGGGAAATTCTGGAGGCACTTGCCGGGCTTGCAAAGAAACACCGAGACACCCCGATGGTGGGTCGCAGCAATATCCAGCAGGCTATCCCGATGACGTTCGGTTACAAGATCGCCGTTTGGCTGGCTGGCCTGCAACGGCAGGCGGAACGCTTGCAGCAGATGAAATCGCGTGTGTTGATGGGGGAGTTCGGCGGTGCTGTGGGCACTCTGGCCTCGCTCGGCGAAAAGGGTTTACCCGTGCAGAAGGGCATGATGGAGGAGCTTGGGCTAGCCCAGCCACCCATCGCCTGGCACACGGTTCGGGACACGATGGCGGAGGTGGGCTGTTTTCTGGGGCTGCTTTGTGGCCTGCTCGATAAGATTGCGACCGACGTAAAGATCATGATGATGACCGAACTGAACGAGGTCCAGGAACCGGATGGGGGAGGCGGCCGCGGCGCGTCTAGCACCATGCCGCAGAAGCGCAACCCGATCTCCTGCGCATACATCACGGCTTGCAGTAGCGTGGTGCGTCAACATGCAGCGGCGTTGCTGAATGCAATGAATGCCGACTTCGAGCGCGCGACGGGCACGTGGGAGATAGAGTGGTTGGTGTTTCCTGAAATCTTTTGTTTTGCCGCAGGTGCGCTTGCGCAGGCCAAATACATGTTGAGCGGTTTGATCGTGCACCCCGAGAACATGATGAAGGATCTACGGTTGACCGATGGCCTGGTCAACACCGAAGCCGTCATGATGGCGCTTGGGCCGAAGATGGGTCGCGGTAAAGCGCACGACAAGCTGTCGACTATCTGCATCGCGGTTTCACAAGGCAAGGGCAAGTTGATCGACCTTCTAAGCGCCGACACGGACATCAGCAAGATTTTTGACCGCAAAGCGCTGGAAGATCTACTCGATCCGACGAAGTACTTGGGGAGCTCGGGGACCATGGTGGATCACGTCCTTAGCTTGTCAAAGTAGACACTCGCGGTCGAGGGTTTATAAGCGACGGAACTCTAGTGTGTCGTCCCCTGTTCGAGTGGGAGGCTCATGGTGTCTCTGGAGTTCCGCCTGTGAAAAAAACGGTTCTCAGACAGGCAGACGCTGATCCCTAGGGCTGCCTTGTTCTTCCAACACGAAGGCGGCCGTACTCGCCTTATCTGACGGCCTCCGTCAGGAGCTGGCGGGGCACATACGAGTCAGCACAATTCTTGCAGGCTTCACCGACACGGCGTTCAGCGATCACGTAAGGATTCCCGAGTCGAAGGCCCAGATGCAGAGGGCAGGAGAGAAGTTCGCCATGTCACCTGAGGCTGTGGCGAATGCCATCGTTTACATCCTCCAGCAGCCGGCAGAGGTAACATCGGAGAGGTGACCCTTCGCTCAAGAGCGCAGGGCTGAACCGCTTTACATCTAAGTTTCGAAGGAGCCGCCCCATGAAGATGCTGAACCAACTGTTTGATCAACTCGCCTATGTGACCACCGATATCGATCAGGCCACCATGTTATTCCGCGACCAGTTCGGGGTTGCTGCGTTTCAGGTTGGCGAGCAGGAGGTGGATGCCGAGGAGAACGGCCGGCCCTGCAAGGTCAGGATGAAGGTCGCGCAAGCAATGATGAACGGCGGGGAGCTGGAGATCATCGAGGACCGGGGCAGCGACACCGACCTATTCCGCCAAAACCTGCCGACCGACGGCAGCTTCGCGGTCAAGGTCCATCACGTGCAGTTCCAGATCACCGGAACCCATGACGAGTGGCTCAACTACATGGAGGAAATGACGCGAACTCACCCGCCGCGCCTACGCGGCGCAGTGGGTGACGACCTGCGCTTCGCGTTCGTCGACGAGATGGCCGGATTAGGTCACAACCTCGAATATGTCTGGTTTAGCGATAGGCAGCGCGAAAAGATGAAGGCTGTCCCCAAGATCGGCTGATGCCGCCTGCTCCTACTTCAAGGTGTCTGGCCTCCGCTGAAAAAGACTGCAACTGACTTCCGGCGGGTTGCCAACTTTTGTGGCGAAGACATTGCCAGGAGTTCTTCGGAGCATTTACCCAGACAAAGCTTTGATGTCGGAGGTTTCATGATTGCAGGACAGGTCGTTGCAATTACAGGCGCGAGTAGTGGGATAGGCAAGGCGGCAGCCCTTGAGCTGGCTCGCCTCGGAGCAAAGCTTGTGTTAGGTGCCCGGCATGAGGAAGCTCTTGCGCAGGTTGCCGAGCAGATCCGCCTTGCCGGAGGGGAAGTGGTATTCCGCTCGACGGACGTGAGCAAGCGCGAGGACCTGATTTCTCTGGTGCGCCTCGCCCAGGAGAACTTCGGGCGGCTGGATGTTTTGTTCAGCAATGCCGGGGCCATGCCTATCGGGCCGTTCGACGAGCTTGCTGTCGAAGACTGGGAAACGATGGTGGACGTCAACATTAAAGGCGTCCTGTACGGGGTAGCGGCTGCGCTCCCTCTATTTCGGGAACAGGGCTCGGGTCACTTCATCCATACGGCATCCACGGCAGCCCGGAAGACAGTACCGAACCAGGTGGTCTATTCGGCCACGAAAGCGGCAGTCCTCGCGCTCTCGGATGGTCTTCGACAGGAGCTGGCTGGACAGATACGAGTTAGCACCATCCTGCCGGGCTTTACCGATACGGCATTCAGCGAACACGTCAAGAATCCAGAACTCAGGGCCCAAATGCAGAAGGCAGGAGAGAAGTTCGCCATGTCACCTGAGGCTGTGGCGAAGGCTATCGTGTACATCCTGCAGCAGCCTGAGGAAGTGAACATCGGAGAGGTTACGCTTCGCTCCAAGGCGCAAGCCTGAAGTCGTCTTCATAATCCTGCTAAACGTGATTCTCGTACATCAGGTGCAATCTCTCTTCATTTCGAACAGGGTGACTGGCTCAGCAGCCGGCTTGCCTTCCTTGAAATTCAGAACCGCCTGCTCGTGCCCCTTCGGGTGTTGCTCGCGCCATAGAACCCGTAGCAGTGGCGGCCATTCACGACGGAGGACCCGCGTGCGCGTGACTTTCGCATGACAAGCCAGGCAGAGCGTAATCATCAGTTTAGGATCGCTGTTGCCCGGCATCCGGTGATGTACCGCTACCGAACGCTTTCCACGCTTTACAGTCGTGCAGCCAGGCACGGCGCAGCGACAGCCGTCCCGAGCCAGAACTTCTTCGCGGTGGCCGCCGAAGTATTCTTCATCCTGCCGCTTTAGCGTGTAACAGGTCGCACAGAGGCCCAGAGCGAGAACTTTGTCGTTCCCACAGGGACAGCAGATCGACCGTTGAACCACTTTCGCCATCTTCTACATCACCCATTGAGCAGGAGGATTCAGGACTTCCACATCCACCAGCCAGCCGTGGACCAGAAAGCAGGCCCCGTCGTGGCACTGGACGGTGAAAGCAGCGTCCAGATCATATTGCCCGCTCACGACGTCGAGCAGCTCGCCGTCGATCAATTCCCCTTCGATCACCGTATCCAGACCATCGACCAAGACACGCATCACTTCCCTCCCCGGCCCACATACATATAGATAGTGTTTCTCGATACGCCCAGTTCCTTCGCTAGCTTCGTCTTCGACTCGCCAGCCGAAACCCGCTGCAGCAGAGCGGCAGCCTGCGGAGCCGTCAGGGTCCGCTTGCGGCCCTGATACGCGCCGGCTTTCTTGGCGAGCGCAATCCCTTCCCGCTGGCGTTCCTTAATCAGCTCCCGCTCAAACTCTGCGATGGCTCCCATGACGCTCAAAAGCAGGTTCGCCATCGGAGAGTCCTCCCCAGTAAAGGTAAGACTCTCCTTGACGAAGCAGACCTTTACTCCCTTGCCCGTCAGGGTTTTTACAAGCAGACGAAGATCATCCAGATTCCGGGCGAGCCGATCCATCGAGTGGCAGAAGAGGGTATCGCCTTCCCGAACGAACTCGATCATGCGATCCAGGCCGGGCCGGTTTCGGTCGCGGCCAGAAATCTTGTCTGTGAACCGCTTGTCGAGTTCCAAGCCGTCGAGCTGCCGCAATTCCTTCTGGTCGAGCGCGCTCACACGCAGGTAGCCGACCTGAAGACCCCTGTGGGGTGCTTCGCTGGCCCGTTCTGTCCTAATAGGCTCTTGGCTTCGCTTCACTAGCTGTCATAATAGCTCAGAACCTAACCTATTAGTACGCATTTCCGCCCAAGCTCGACTGTACTAAATGCGTATACCTCATCGGTACGGCGTTTTACCTTACGGTAGGTTTGATGATCGACTTCCAACCTTTTGGACCATTCAAGATTCCGCTCTCGAACGGTGCTCCAGATCGAACCCGTCTGAAGGACTTCTGGCTTTCGGCAGAGGATGTGCTTCCGGGCATCACTGGAGCAATCGGTTGCTACATCTTTGCAATCCGTGCCGGCCGCGGGATACGACCTTGGTACGTTGGCAAGACTGACAAAGGTACCTTCAAGGGCGAAGTCTTTCAACCGCACAAATTGCTGATCTACGGAGAGGTTCTGCGTGCTCGGAAGCGTGGAACTCCACTGCTGTATTTCATCGTGCGTCAAACGCCGCGCGGTAAGCTCGTGAAGAAGCGCGCAAACGGCGACAGAACAACATGTCAGTTGGAAGAATTGCTGATCGGATCGTCACTGCTTCGCAACCCAAATCTTGCGAACAAGCGCACCACCAAACACTTCCGCGAGATGCGAGTTCCCGGTTATATGAACGAAGCACCCGGTTCGCGATCATGCGAAGCTACTCGCCTGGCTCATCTACTAGGAACCAAGCGTGGAGCTTAGCTGCGTGCAGAGTTAATCTGCATTAGCCGGCGCTCAAGCCCATTTCTCGCAGAAAACGTGAGGGCTGCTTGTCATAGCCGAAGTAATTCTGAGACCGAGTAAGGGTGAGGCACCGTTTCGTCCGAGTGATCGCTACGAAGCAATTCCGCCGCTCCTCTTGAACTTCTCTACTTTGAGGTCCATTCTTCAGGCTCTGATAGGAGGGCAGGATGTCATCTGCCATTCCTACAACAAACACGTTCTCGAACTCCATGCCCTTTGCTGTGTGGATGGTGTAGCACCGGACCGCATTGGGCGGTGCTGGAGCCTGCTTAGGCATTAGGTCTAGTTCTTGGAGTAAGAGATTAAGAGAGGGGTCCTCCACCCCATGCCTACGGGCGACGGTATTGCAGAGGTCCTTCCAAACATCGAGCTCTTCCGCGTAGTCAGTGAATGATTCGGAACTATCGTCCGGAAGTGCGAGTTCTCCAAGACTGAGGAAGGCAAACCATTCTAGAGCAGAGACTTCGAAAGCTTTGTAGCTCATCCGATCGGCAAGCTCAGTTGCTGGCGCACCAAAGAGCCCCGAACACTGCGGATCGAGGGATGACTGTCTTGCCAGAACTTCCCTCACAAACGCCCGAAACAAGTCGTTTCCCAAATCAGAAGATGCAGCAACAACGTCTCTAGGAACGATCTTTATGCCTTCCAGATCGTAGAACGCGCTGCAGATCCTGCGAAGCTGCTCCTTGTCACCGCGAGAGTTCGCGAGACGAAGCATGGCATGAAGCCACTTAAATGGACTACTCAGGAATTCGTTCTTTTTGACAGAGAGTGTAACTGGGACGCCTTGAGACGTGAGCGCATTCGCCACCCGCTCCACCAAATTCTTCGTCCTAGCGAGAACAGCACAGAATTCTCTGTCCTTTGGAGGCAGCTTCGCGGCCTCACGAGCAACCCACGTTGCTTCCTCATCCGGTGACACAAAAGATTTCACACGAACAGGTTGTGGATGAGGGTTCTCTTGCGCAACGCCTGATGGCAATGAGCCCTTCGAACGATTGCTGTTGTGAGCTATGAGCTTATTTGCGATGTCGATGATGGCCGCTGGACAACGATAGTTTTGTGGCAGCTCCAGAGAGGTCATATTGAACATCGTGCGCAGCTCATCCAGTCGTTCTGGGCTCGCGCCATTCCACTGATAGACGATTTGATCGTCATCCGCGACCACAAATAAACCGGATGGCTCCTTGCCGATCAAGGCGCTCAGAAACTCGAACTGGCTTACGTTAGTGTCCTGAAATTCGTCGACACAGACATATGGGTAGACCACACGGTAGTGCCGAGCGATCATCGGAAATCTCTTCAGCAAATCGCAGGAGAGAGAAATGAGCAAGGGGAAATCCAACGCGTTATGTTCGTTTAGGCCACGCCAGTAAATCGCATAGAGCAGCTTTAGACGTTCTGCAAGCTGTTCGTCTCTGATTCTGGTGGCAAAGGCGTTTTGGTCTACTCGCTTCTCAATTAGGTTCGTCAGAAGGGGCAGGAGTCTCACATCAGTCTCGTCAACGAGTTCTCCCTTTTCGGCTGCTGAACGAAGCGCGTCCTTGAATACATCTGCACGATCCTCATCGGAGTTGAGTATCGAGAAGTCCGGCGAGATGCCGAGGTGACTACCATGCTGACGGAGAACATCTGCAGCGAATGCGTGGAAAGTCGTTAGCAACGCTCGCTCACTACCCCCTGGGAGGATGCCGTACACCCTCTCGCGCATCTCGATAGCGGCTTTGTTCGTGAACGTCAGTCCAAGAACGCGAAAGCGTTTCTCTGGTGAAGCCTCCAGGAGATGGGCGATGCGGTAGGCCAGTACGGATGTTTTGCCGGAGCCAGGTCCGGCAAGGACAAGTAGGGGACCTTCGGTCCACTCCACCGCTCTCCGTTGATTTTCGTTCAGCGTGTTAAGTGCGATGCTCATCTACGCCCCCAGCAGAACAGCTTTCTCCAAGATGGACTTGATTAGCGCGGGAACGGCTGCCGCTCCCCCCGCCTGCAGCGCTGCAGCGACCTTGATAGCACAAGGAATTTTCAGTCTTTTCGGTAGCGCAGAAATGACCTGCGGCCAGTATTCTGCTGTGCCCGGTGCTGCTGTTACCTGCTGTGATTTCTGGGCGGGGACGTTGTCTATGTAGATCTGGTCGAAGCCATTAGCACAGAGGAAACTCTCCATATCTACTTGCGGCAACATCGTGATGTGAGCGTCGGCTGGCCTCCCGCTGAGTGCAGAAGTTGCAATCCCGTTGTAGTCAGTACCTGCCGGGTCTGAGTCGCTAACCACGTGCCACGCGATCCCAAACTGATCTGCCAACTTGATCAGAGTACCCAAACCAAAGTTGGCGTACTCCACAAGCCGGACGCCTTGCTGATCTAAAGAGCCTCCTAGAGCACGCGCGGCCTCACTCAGGACCCAGTATTCAGTTTGGCCTTCGTGTAGGAGCCACACTCGTGCAAAAAACAGTTCGCCCCTGTACTGGCGGATATGGAACGTAACCTTATCCAACTCTCCGGGATCAAAGACAGACGCATTCAGGCTTTTGACCACGACACCTTGAGCTGTTCGCACCAGCCTTCGCACAGAAGAGAGCGGCACCTCAGAAAGGAGATCGCCGGAATGAGTGGCGATGATCTTCTGTTCAGACGAGGCATTTAGCGTCGGCCACAATGAGCGCACCGCTGACGGGTGGAGATGAGCTTCGGGTTCTTCAATTTGCAATAGAAAACTGGCGAATGGATCGACCTTGCCGATACCGGCAGCAAGGAAAGCCTGGAACAAGAAGATGCTTGCGAGACTTTGTGTTCCGGCGCCGTGTTTCATCAATGGCAACGAGGCTCCTGTGATGGCAGCGACGTTCACTTGAGCACGTGAAAGCATGTCCCAAATACGGCTTGGGATTGCTTCGATGCTGACGGTGTCGACCTTTCCAAGGCTAACGACTTTCTGAGCCTTACCCAGGTTTGTGCCAACCTGCTTCAATCGCTGCTCTGCATTGAGAATCTTTGTATTGAGATCCGCTAATTCCTTCTCCAAATCCGCTTTTACGTTGTCCGGGATCAATGGATTCCGTAAGAACGGTCCCCAAAAAGCAGATTTTGCGCTAAAGTCTTTTGCCGCATCTCGGAATGCAGTCAAGTAGTAAACGTTGAACAGGCTCTGCAACGATGAAAGCGTTGACGAACGCTTTGCCCTGACCAACGCTTTGCCTGTTGGGTCAAGGAAATCCCAAGAGCTGACGAAATCCTTTACTGCTTGGTCGTAGCTACTCGTGACCATGAAGATGATGTTGTATAGGCCGCTAGCGTCGAACACCGCAGCATCGGGGAATGCCTGGATCACCTCAGGAGGCCACTCACCCGCTTGGCTCTCTCTGAACTGCAGAGTGATCTTAATCGCGCCAGCATCACCTGGTGCCGCTGTGCTCGACCCCAAATAATGGTCCTGATCCTCAAAGGGATTGCCTCGAACGTTTCGGGAAAGACACAGCTTAATAGCATCAAGCACAGATGACTTGCCACTATTGTTTTCACCGATGAGGACCGTTGTCGCGTCGAGGTCGAGAGCCAGGTTCTTCAAGCCGCGGAAGTTTTCAATTGCTACCTTTTGCAGAAGCACGCCTTCACCCTCGTTCAACTATTCAACGGATAGCAACTATTGTCCTCTAAACCTTAAGAAACGACGGCTAGACCATGATGCGAGGGTGGAGAACAGGACTTAGCCTTGCGTCCTCCATTGATTCCAGTCAAGGTGAGCTTGAAGAGCATCGAGTCTAGCTCAGCGACACTGATGCACAGTTCATCCGCGACTTGAGCGCGAGTGACACCATCTTCGGCCAACATCAAGAAAATCTTGTTGAGGCGAAGTGACTGTTCACGTGGGGCGGGTTCTGGTTCTCGACTCCGTCCCATAGCAGAGATTTGTATGCAGAGTGATTTGTAGTGATGATCAGTGCTCATACCCAACTGGTGCAGCCTGTAATTTAGGGCGGCCAGTGATACTCTCCAACGGGCCTTCCAAGTCACTAGTGCTCGAATCCCAGGGTTTCTCATTGTGTTTGCTAACACATCACTTTCAGGCATGAGGAACGATGACGCAAAACGATTGGCTTCGCTTTCCGCTTCCTTTCCTACCGGGGCCCCTTGTCTGTGTAGCACAAGGTGAGCTAATTCATGAGCAGCATCAAAGCGACTATGCTCGGCAGTCTTTTGCACATTCAGCATCACAAATGCTGCATCTCCACTCCACATTGAGAAGGCATCGACTTCGTTTCCTGAAACTTCTAGGGAGTAAACCCTTATGCCTTTCGATTCCAAAAGATGTGTCAGATTTCCAATGGGCTTGTCGCCCAATCCCCATTCCGCCCGTACGATCGTCGCAGCTGCCTCAGGACTCTCGAAGCGTAAATCAGGGACTGCCGGTTTCGGCATGTTGAATCGGCTACAGAGCCATTTATCCAAGTGGATGCGGAGAGCTCCTTGGCTAAGAGCATCTTCTCGCTGAGAAGTGGTCATGCGCGCTAAAGAACGGAAACTCGCAGCCTTGGAAGAGATCTCCTCTATTGAGCTTCCGTAGAAGAAGGCCGCAGGAAAGGCTAACCTCTCGGCAAGCCTCTCAAGTACGTCCGCGCGTGGCGACATTCCTCGTTCGTAATTAGAAATGGATCGGGAATCTACGCCGACGGCTGTCGCAAGACTCGCCTTGGTGAATCCTCTTCGACGCCGGGCGACTGCCAATCGACCACCATTAAAGTCTTCAACTGATTCTCCGGGTGATCTCGACATCGTACTCTCCACCGCCCGCGGCGTCGGGACCGTCTGCATCTCTCTTCGGCAAGCCGTCATCTCCCAGAGACTGAGATTCAAGCATAACGCGTTCGATCCAAGTAGAGATGCATCGATCCTTGTCGAGCTTGAGACCCCTCGAAACCTCCATCTGGAGCACACCAGTTTCTTCCACTACATGGAGAAGCAACCACCAGAACTCGTATCCACGGAGCGGATGGTGTGTCTCGAACTGATGGACGAGTTCAGGAAAGAGTTCATATTGATTTTCCTGAAGACCCTCTTCTGTGCGTATTCCCTTGTCCACGCGAGTTCGGGGCGATTTAGTGAGATCACCGTTACCGACGCTGTCGTCACCTGTTGCGACAGCGTAAGCTCTTTTTCTTTCATGATCGATGACAAGATGATGCCCCGCTGGGGCTTCGGTCACTAGTCCGAGGGGTGCAGAAAGCTCGCCCAGCGATCCAACAGTCTTGGACCAGAGAGTAAAGCCCGCCGCGATTTTCGGCTCGAAGGATGACGTTTGTGACCGTGCGAAAAGGCCCCGCTGGCCGGCCTGCTGGAAAACAGCGGCCGGCACACCGAGTTCGTCCAGTCGCTGCTTAACAATTCGGGGTTCTACGTACAATTTAGCTTGCATGCACGGCCTTTACCACGGTTATAGCACCAGCGCATGTAGCAGAACCGGAAAAGTCTCGTTGATTAGAACTTTTCTTCACCTCCAGAGTGACTGTTCGATTGAACACATGACCTCTGGTCGTCGATGCGAGACATTAAGCTCTGAATGCAGTACCTCCACGTCGAAGCCCATAGCTTCCGACAACCGAGGCTTGTGGTGGTTGGAATGTAGCGCTGCCAGCCTTGAAAGCACTGCGAGCTCGCCAGCAGGCTCTCTATAATCACAGGAGGCCGACCGATGTCCGCGTCACGGCACCAGCGCCTTGGGACTAGTTTCTGCCGTGACAAGCAGAAAGCCCCGGGGTTGCCGCCCCGAGGCGTTTCTTAGTCGGAAAGCTGGTGAATGCCTATGCGACCCTTACGGGTTCGCTTTGGCCGTGCGTCCTTTGAGCTCCCAGGGGAATACATCCCCCTAATCATCGGAACGCTCGTGCTGGTGGGCGGCAAAGTGGTGCACTTAGTGCTCCATCTGCTCCACCGGTAGATCACAACACCGGGGCGGGTGGACACCGCCTCGGCTTTCCTCTATTAGACACAAAAGCGCAACCTCGGCGCAAATTTTCTTTTGCAACTTCGGTGTTGACCCGTTCGCCGGCTCCCCGCAGGCTGCTCTTCCAGGTTGAAGCCGCTCTCAAACCACTCCATCGGGAGGAGTTCTCAGCGATCAAACCGTCGGCATCTCCGCTTTGGATGTGACCTGAATTGCGGCGTTCTCTTCGCGTGGCCAGGTGTAAAGATCGGCTTTCACTGAGCTGTAGTTTGCATCGAGCTGTGGGTCGAGCAACAGCAGTGCAGCGATCCGCCGCACCATCTGCATGAACTCGCGAGCTTCATCTTTGGTGATCGGCCTGCCAAGGACCGACGATTCACGGTAGCTAAGCCACTTCTTCAGGACAAGGTAGCCCCCAACCGTGTAGTCCCACACCGCGAGCGGCACGGCATCCCAAAAGCTCGCACCGTTCAGATAGATATCGACAGCGGAGGAACCCCACATGTTGAGCAAGTCATCGAGATCAATACCTAGCTCGATTGCGCCTTCGGCCATCACCTGTTTCTCAGCATCCGTGAAATTGCGCGGCTTCGTCAGGCCTAAGCCCGGCATGACGACATCCTCGCCCTGCAGCCGTCCCCAGCCTGCGGTCACTTCGAGGCTCAGGCCGGTTGGGCCAGCGATGCGACCAAGGAACGCCAATTCCTTACGGACCTTGCCGCCCGTCACACCCGAGACAGGCTTGTCCGTATCGAGCAGCTTACCTACAGTCGCGCCAAGTTCGGCTGACTTCGAGAGCAAGGCCAAGCTCTTAGGAAGAGGGATACGTGGCAAATCGGAGCGCACTCCAGCGGCATTCTCTGACAGATACAGTGGCGAATAAGTTGTGGCCAGGGAGTGCAGCCAGATTGCCCGGCCGAGCGCGTGATCGTCGTCGGGGCTCTTGTCGGTGAGAGATGCCAAGTAAGCTCTTGCGGTGTCTGAGAGGTTAGCGGTTTCAGGCGACTCTTCCCCGCCGCCAAACATGGTTGTTTGCGAGGCCGTTTCCGATGCCGCATCGGGTACATTGTTCGCAAGCCGCATGGGAATGGCCACCACATTGGGTCGTAAGAGGTGGTAGTCAGGAAGAGCAGTCGTCAGATACCCCGGCTTCCCTTCCCGTGGGCGCTCTGCGAATCTACGAAATACAAGGAATGGTTCGTCTTTTGCTTGCTGTGCCAGAAGCTCGGGGCGTGGTTCATTCCATAGTGGCCTGGCTGCACTGTGATATGCCCAACGATTATCGAGCGGTAAGATGGCATAACGCACCAGGCGCTTCTTATCGAACGTTGTGGCACCCTGTATTTTCTGCCGCGCCTTTGGCGGATCAAAGCGCCCTGCCGCTTTTGAGAGACCGGTTCTTAGCGCTGCGAAGCTGTTCCAATCAGTCTCGGGGTCAAGATAGCTCTTCAGCCGCTCTTCGAGCGTTTCCTTGTCGTGTTCTATGAGCGCGCCGCGACGCATCTCCTGCAGACCGCTGATGGGTTCGACCGACGCAAGCTCGTTAACCATCGGCCAGAGCTGATAAACGAGACCAGGTTTTGTTGGGCGAAAGGAGAAGCGGTTATCCCGGTGCGGATTGGCAAGTTGGTATTGTTCATCGAAGTTTTCTTCGACTTCCAGCGTCTCGTAGAGTGCTGCACGCTTATCCTTGCCCCAAAAATCCCGGTACCTGACAGTTGCTGCTTTCTCATCCTCGCCTGTCTTCGCGAATAGTCCGATCGCAGTGCCAAGTCTTATGCCAGCCTTGTTGTATTCGGTGGAGAAGGCGCTTGGATCTGGTTCGTCATCCGGTGTGCGCTTTCCAGTTTCACGGCTGTCACCGTTTAGGCAATCGATCCAGACATGCTGGAATTCCTTAAGGAATCTCTGCCTGACGACGACGAAAGACGGGTCGTTGAGGTAGGAGTAGCTGGAAACGTAGCAAACGATGCCGCGTTTGCTCATTTCCGCTATCCGGCGTTCAGCAAGCCTCAGAAAGCGAACATAAAGCTCATCAAGGTTGAATTTGCGTATCTTCCATTGAGTGACCAAGCCCTTCTTGTAGGGCTCAACAAGACCCTCTTCCTCTTCAGGGCTAACGCCTGAAAAGGCGTAGTACGGAGGATTGCCGAGAACGACAAGGATTTTCTTATCGCGCTTCACCAGCTCAGCCGCATCCTTTTCTTCTTCCAGCTCAGGCCAGATGAAGTCCTGCTTCGCACCCTTTTCAGGGCTCCAGCCGGTGAGGGAGTTGGTGAGGTAAACGCCTACTCGCTCGTTGAATTGTGGCGACAACGGCGCACCGAAGTCCTGCAGCAAAAGTCCCAGCTGCAGATGGGCTACGACGAACGGTGCCGGAAGCAGCTCGAAACCGAAGATGCGTTCCATCGCAGCGGTCTTAACGTCATGGGACGAGAGGGCATCCTCTCCTTCCGCTTTAAGCTGGCCGTCGATATGGCTCAGCACCTCCACGAGGAATGCGCCAGTCCCGCACGCGGGATCGAGTACGAACACGTTCGGGTCGGCAAAACCCCGAGCAATGCCCATTTCAACTCGCAACACCTTGTCGATTCGGGCAACCATGTATTTCACGATCTCTGGTGGCGTGAACCACACACCCATGCGCTTGCGAAGCACCGGATCGAAGGCGGCAAGAAAAGGTTCGTAGAAGTATTGAACCGCATGTTCCTGCTCAAAATTCTTAAAGAAGACTTCGCGCTCGACTCGATTGAGGGCGGTCTCAGTCCAGTTCAGGACTTCCTCAAGACCGAGAGACTGCAGCTTTGAGGGTGTTGCTAGCTGCTCGAAGAGGGTCTTGATCATTGGTACATGCAATGACCAAGCGGCTTCGTGCCAGTTGAAAGAATCGTTGGGCTTGGTGGTCTTGCGCTTGCTCCACAACACCCATGCAGAGAACACACCGTAAAAAAGCGTTTGCACCAGCGAGGAGCGGAAGAAGTGCTCACCATCGTCGCCGGTGAATTTCAACCCAAGCGCCTGCTCAAGCGCCGCGCGCAATGATGCCAGTCCTGGAAGGCTCGCCTTGCTTTCAATTCGTGCCTGCGCGTCACGCGCATAGGAGGCCAGAAACCATGCGACTTCCTTGGGCAGCGTGAGCGGTGCCTTTTGGAGAAGGACGCGGAGCAAATATTCAGAGAACGAAGATCCGATGGTCTCGGCGAGACTTGCCGGATTTGCCAAGACCTTCCAGAATGCCTTCTCGGTTTCCGCGATGGTAAACCGCTCAAGGTGCACCGGCTTTCCCTGAACACGGCCGACAAGGATGAACTCCCGCAAATTTGTAACGAGGACGAGGCCGTAGGTCGCAAGGTATTTAGCGACTTGCTCGCTGTTTGCAACCACTTCAGCATCGTCGGCCGGAGACTTAATCTCCAGCACGCCACGGGAAGGAATGAGGCCCGAGGCAAGCGGGTCATTCTCCTCAGATTTCTGGTCGGGCGTAACCAAAGCACCATCCGGGAGCCCGGCACCGATGCTGTGCGGGTGAATGATGCACCGCACTTTGGGCTTGAGTCCCTTGCCCAAGGTATTAAACAGATTTGCTAGATAGGGGTAGTAAGAGGTCTCTTTGACGCCTATACCGCTGACGTGCGTATCGCGCACATCCGTGAAGAAATCCAGTATTGGGTTCTGATCAGCCAACGCGCATGTTCACTCAAAATTTCTCTGATCTGCAGAATTTGTGAGAAATACGACGACTGCCAGATTACCAGAGCCATGCGTACTAACCGGAAGCGGAGTCTTTGTCAATCAAGACTCCTCAGCAAGCTTTAGCCTTCGGCAGCTCGTCCCACCGCGTAGTCCACCGCGGCGATCGGTACTTCGCCCGGAGTTTCCAAGCCGCGTCCTTCGGCCCGGCGCTCAGGATTCGGACGGTTCCCCGCCCCAGCGTGGCATTGAGCCGGTCCATCGTCTTCCAGACCCGCTCCCTTCGTTCGCGGTCCAGCTCGCTCCACAAAGCCGGCTGCTGGACCGTCTCGGGCAGCAGCTCCGTAATCATCACGCCGCATTTTGCGTAGCGGAAACCTTCGCGGAACAGTCGTTCTCCCAGGCGCACCGCGAGGGCGACCACTTCGCCGGTGTCGTTCGTCGTGGCCGGGAACCGGGCCGAGGCGCCGTTCGAATAGAACGGATCGTTGTTGAAGGTGTTGGTGTGCATGAAGACGAACAGATTGTCGGCTGCGACCTTGTACCGCCGCATCTTCTCCGCTGCGCGGGTGGCGTAGCTGGCCAGCGCTTCGCGCATCTCCAGCCAGGTCGTGACCGGCTTCCCAAAGCTCCGGGTGACCGCGATCCCCTTCCGTGTCGGCTCCACCAATTCCAAGGGCATGCAGGGGACGCCACGCAGCTCGTAGACGGTGCGGCCGCCCGTCACCGTCATCAGGGCGCGGGCATCGTCCGGTTCGAGCGCGGCTAGGTCCGCCGCCGTCTGGATTCCAAGCTTCGCGAGCTTGGCGGCCGAGGCTCCACCGATGCCCCAGACCTCTTCCACCGGCACCGTGGGCAGCAGCTCGCGACGCACCGACTCCAAACGCAGGTCGCAGACGCCAACGTACTGCGGCCGTTTCTTTGCGATGAAGTTGGCTACCTTCGCCAGCGTTTTCGTCGGCGCGATTCCAACACACGTGGGGATGCCGACCCATTGCTTGACGCGGCCGCGCAGCTCGCGCGCGCGCGCTTCCACTTCCCTGCTGTTGAACTCACCCAGGTTCAGAAAACTCTCGTCGATGGAGTAGTTCTCAACTGTGGGGACCAGCGTGTGAATCGTGTCCGATACTTTCTGACTGAGGCTGCCGTAAAGCGCATAATTGCTGGAGAGGACGGTGATTTTCTTCCGCTTGATGATGTCCCGGATTTTGAACTCGGGATCTCCCATGCGTATCCAGGCTCGGGCCTCCGCACTTCTTGAGACAGCACACCCATCGTTGTTCGAGAGCACAATGACGGGCTTGCCCTCCAGGTCAGGCCGGAAGACTCGCTCACACGAGACGTAGAAATTGTTGCAGTCGATCAGACCGTAGACTTCGCCCATCGCGGGCTACCGCAGGGTGTGGATGGCATGCTTCACCACGCCAAACACATGCAGATCCTCACCGATCGACACACACAGCGGTTGGTACTTGGGGTTGGCAGGGTTCAGCCACACGCAGTCTGGTCCACCGCGCAGCCGTTTCACTGTGTACTCGCCATTGACGGCCACCACTACCGAGCCGTTGACCGACTTCGCCGCACGGTCCACCACGAGAAGATCACCGTCCCAGGACGCCGCATCCTTCATCGAGTCGCCGTCCACGCGCATTATGAATGTGCAATCCGATCTCTGCACCAGATGCGGTGCACATTCGCCTTTCGCTTCCACATGGGTTAGCCTATGCATCCAAGAAGCGAAGATAAGGCGAATACACATGCAGGCACAAGCAGCACTTCTGAAACGTGAGATCGAAGCCAGATTGGCGGGCCGCGTTCCTGCCGCACTGTCGCCCATGGCGCAGCAGGCATCTCGCCTGCACCCGACCGGCAATGTCCGTATCGACGCCCTGCTCGGAGGCGGCATGCCTCTCGGCTCGGTGTGCGAGCTGACCGGCCCGGAAGGTTCGGGCCGCTGCTCCGTCGCGCTCTCTTTGCTGGCCACCGCGTCAGGTGAAGGAGCATGCGCGTACATCGACGTGAGCGACACCCTCTCGCCTCACAGCGCAGCCGCTGCCGGTGTTGCGCTCTCCAACCTGCTCTGGGTGCGGTTTGCGGCCGCGCAGAAGCCAGCTCCATCACCAATCATGCCGCTGAACGCGCAGGCTCTCGATGGCGTGACCGCGAACCACAGGCCCATTTACACAGGCTGCGGAGGTTCACACCCGCGCGGAGAGACGAAGGATCTGGCACCCGCGCTGGAGCAGATGCTTTTCTACAAGGAAGAGCGACGCCGGCGAAAGATGGAGGGCACACCGGGCTATCCCAACCAGCCGCTGGGTCTGCACACTGCCTCGCAGGACCAGGTCGATTGGGAGCGTTGGAATCTGCGCAAGGCCGACGACACCGACCCACTGCGGGTGATGGACAGGCAGGCAGCCGGGATCGCAAGGCAGCGTGCCATTCCCACCTCTCCGGTTGCGGCCCCACGCGTAAAGGATTCCAAGCCGTGGGACCGGTTGGACCGAGCGCTTCGCGCGACCGATCAGGTTTTGCAGTCCGGTGGCTTCCGCGTGGTCGTTCTCGACCTTGGCTCGGTCGATCCGAAAGAAGCGTTTCGCGTTCCTTCCGCGACCTGGTTCCGGTTCCGGCGTGCGGCGCAGGAGAGCGATGCCATCCTGCTTTTGCTGACGAAGGAGCCTTGCGCCCGTTCCAGCGCTGCATGCGTCCTTGAGTGCTCAGCCGGTGAGCCGCCGAGGATACAGGGCGTTCTCACGGCCGCTCCACGCTCGACGGAGATCGCACGGCAGCGTACCGGACCGGCCTTCGGCAAGAAGGCACCGGGCCGCGTCACGTCCTGGGAGGCAGCTCCGGCATGGATGCGGACGGCTGGCAGATGACATGTCGTTTACCGCAATCAACATTGCCGAGTTCCCGATTGCTGCATGGCAGCGCAACGTACCTAAGCTACGTTCCAGTGCGTGCGTCGTTGTAGACGGTGTTCCGCCGCAGGAGAAAGTCGTCTCGCTATGCAGGCAGGCAAAGAGCGCGGGTGTCGAGCATGGCATGAGCCGCGTGCAGGCCGAAGCGGGTTCTGCCGCTGTCTTCCGCGCACGCAAGCACGATGAGGAGCGGGCAGCGTTCGCCACACTGCTGGAAATCGCGGAACGCTTCACACCGCGCGTGGAAGTGATCTTGTCTCCACAGAACAACTACGCGGAAGAACGCCGGCTTGCCGTAGTGTTGCTGCTGGACAGTTCGGGTATAGGAACGTTGTTCGGCACGGCCGAGCAGTATGCGCGCAGGCTGTATGCCGAGCTTCACGCGGCAGGATTTCCAGCCGGGATCGGTGGCGCTCCGAATGCAGAAGCCGCGTTACTTCTTGCGCGCAGCACCGAAGGTGTAGCCTTCGCCGACCGGCACAGCCTGCGTGGCAGGCTCGCACGACTTTCGGTTTATCTATTGCCATGTGAGGACAGGATGCAGGCTGTCCTCCGTCGATGGGGAATTCGCACGCTAGGTCAGTTGGCTGCACTTCCCGAGACCGCGCTCATCAGCCGACTAGGACAGCAGGGCCTCAGGCTGCAACAACTCGCCCGCGGTGATGCCGACCACCTGCTCGTGCCGCAAGAAGGTGAGTTCACGCTTTCCGAGACCGTTGCGCTCGACACACCAGTGGAGCTGCTCGATTCCCTGCTCTTCGTGCTGTCCCCCATGTTGGAAGACATACTCCGCAAAGCGGTCGAGCGTGCCTACGCTCTTCGCTCCGTCCGGCTGACACTGCAACTCGAACGCTTGGAGCCGCACTCCGTTGCGGTGCGCCCGGCCACGCCGACCCAGAACCGGGAAGTGCTGCTGAAGCTGCTCAACCTGGAGCTGCAGGCGCACCCACCGCAGAGCGGCATCGTGAGCGTCACGTTGGAGGCGGAACCGACGCAGCCGCAGACCGCGCAACGCGGCTTGTTCCAGGCGCAGTTTCCAGAAGCCGACAAATTGGAGCTTTTACTGGCGCGGCTGCGCTCCATCGCTGGAGAAGGCAATGTGGGTTCGCCGCAGTTGCAGAACCGGCACGGTGACGATGCGTTCACCATCGCAGCGTTCCAGCCCAGCCTACGGGCGTGTGCTGACAAAGAGCGACTTCCTTCCCGTCTGGCCGTGCGTATCTTCCGCCCACCGCAGAGCGTGCGCGTCACCTGCTGGAGCGACCAGCCACGTGTGATGTTCTGGCAGGGTGCAAGGTACGTCATCAGCTACTGCGCCGGGCCGTGGCATGCCAGCGGTTCTTGGTGGAACGGAGAGGCATGGGATCGCGACCTCTGGGATGTGGTGACTGTCGAACCAGTCCAGGCATTGCGACTGCGCTATGAGCACTCTTCCAAGTGCTGGTTCGTCGTGGGCCTGTATGACTGAATACTATGTCGAGCTGCATGCCCGGTCAGCCTTCAGCTTCCTAGAAGGCGCATCCCTGCCCGAGGCCATGACCCAGCAGGCCGCCAACCTCCTGCTGCCCGGTCTTGCCATCCTAGACCGCGACGGACTCTATGGTTCGCCCCGGCTCTACACGACAGCGAAGAAGCTCGGCCTCCGTTCGCACATCGGAGCGGAGGTGTCGGTGGACGAATTCGGCGAGCAGGCGTTGCCGCCATCATGGCAGCCGCACTCGATTCCAAGCCGCCCGGTGCGCCTTTCGCTGCTCTGCGAATCACAGAGGGGTTACCAGAACCTCTCACTGCTGATCTCCAGCTACAAGCTTGCGCAAAGGACCAAGGGCGATGGCATCGCACCTTTCCGCAGCGTGCAAACCTACGCTGAAGGCCTTGTCTGCTTGACCGGAGGTGACGAAGGACCACTCGCAGCCGCCCTCGTGCGTGGTGGCATGGACGAAGGCCGCAAGAGCCTGCAGCGGTTACTCCATACCTTCGGACAGAAGAACGTCTTTGTGGAACTGCAGCGTCACGGCATCTGCGACCAGGAGGCCCGCAACCAGGCGCTCCTCTCGCTCGCGCGGGAGTTCCACCTTCCCTTGCTCGCGACCAACGCCGTCGCAATGGCGACCGACTTCGAGCGCGAGATCCTCGACGTGCTCACCACCATCCGGCACGGCTGCTCGCTCGACGAGGCCGGTCTGCTCCTGCAGCAGAACAACAAGCGGCACATGCGCTCCGCCGAGGAGATGTGCCGGCTTTTTCGCGACGTACCGGAGGCCATCGCCAACACCGTCGAGTTGTCCGATCGGCTCACCTTCCAGATGAAGGACATGGGATACGAGTTCCCACGTTACCCGATTCCAGAAGGCGAGAGCATGGACAGCTTCCTGCGCAAACGTACCTTCGAGGGCGTCGCCCGCCGCTATGGTGCAAAGCGCAGTGCCAAGCTCCGCGCACGCGCCGACCAGCAGGTGGAGAAAGAACTCGCTCTCATCGCGAAGCTCGGTCTTGCGGGGTACTTCCTGATCGTGTGGGACATCGTCGAGTTCTGCCGCAGGCACGGCATTCTGGTGCAGGGTCGCGGGTCGGCCGCCAACTCCGCCGTCTGCTACTCGCTCGGCATTACCGCCGTCGATCCCGTCGGCATGGAGCTGCTCTTCGAGCGCTTCCTCTCCGAGGTCCGCGGGGAGTGGCCCGACATCGACCTGGACCTGCCCTCCGGGGACGACCGCGAGCGCGCGATCCAGTACGTCTACGAGCGCTACGGTCAGCTCGGCGCGGCCATGTGCGCGAACGTCATCACCTACCGCGGCCGCTCCGCAGCCCGCGAGGTCGGCAAGTCTCTCGGCTTCGACGCCGACATGCAAACACGCCTTACAAGGCTGGTCGGTTCGTTCGAGTGGAAGGGTCCGACCGACACCATGGCGCACCACTTCCAGCAGGCCGGATTTGACCTCAACCATCCGCGTATCGCGAAATACCTTGAGCTTTCCATACGCATGCTCGACCTGCCCCGGCACCTGGGCCAGCACTCAGGCGGCATGATCATCGCGCAGAACCAGCTTGCCTCCGTGGTTCCCATCGAGCCTGCGTCCATGCCGGGCCGCAACGTCGTGCAGTGGGACAAAGAGGATTGTGCGGACATGGGCCTCATCAAGGTGGACCTGCTCGGCCTTGGCATGATGGCGGTCTTGAAGGACTGCGTTGAGTTGATTCCGCGCTACTACGGCAAAGAGGTCGACATCGCGCAGATCCCGCACGACGATCCCAAGGTTTACAAATCCCTTCAAGCGGCTGACACAATCGGTCTTTTTCAAGTGGAGTCGCGTGCCCAGATGGCCTCGCTTCCACGCAACAACCCGGATAAGTTCTACGACCTCGTCGTGCAGGTTGCCATCATCCGTCCCGGCCCGATCGTAGGTCAGATGATGAACCCATACATGGAACGGCGTCAGGGACGGCAGCAGATCGAGTACCCGCACCCGCTGCTGGAGCCGGTGCTGCGCCGGACCCTCGGCGTTCCGCTGTTCCAGGAGCAACTGCTACGCATGGCCATGGTCATCGCCAACTTCACCGGAGGCGAAGCGGAGGAGTTGCGTCGAGCGCTTGGCAGCCGGCGGTCGCAGGAGAAGATGCGTACGCTGGAGGTGAAGCTTCGCGCCGGCATGGACGCTAACGGCGTCGGACTCAAGGCGCAGCAGGAGATCATCCTGGCGATTAGCTCCTTCGCACTGTACGGCTTTCCAGAGTCGCATGCCGCGAGCTTCGCTCTCATTGCCTACGCATCGGCCTGGCTGAAGTTCCACTACCTGCCGGTCTTCACGGTTGCCATCCTCAACAACCAGCCGATGGGTTTCTACTCTGCTGCCGTGCTCGTCAAGGACGCGCAACGGCATGGCTTACGCATCAAGCCGGGCGACATCCTGCGTTCCGATTGGAACTGCACGTTGGAGCGCGAAGAGAACGGTGCCTATTCGCTTCGTCTCGGCTTGCGCTACGTGCGCGGTCTACGCGCAACCGTAGCGGCAGAGATCGAGCGCGTTCGCGCGCTGCGGCCGTTCGGCTCCATCGAAGAGCTTGCCCGTCGCGTGCCGTCGCTCTCGCAAGCTGACCTCACCGTCCTCGCCGAAACAGGTGCGTTGAACAGCCTCGGTGAACGCACCCATCGTCGCGATGCGCTCTGGCAAGTAGAACGGGCTGCACGCGCGGCAGGCCCGTTGCTTTCCGAACTGGACCGTGATGAAGAAGAGCTTTCACCACTTGCTGCGATGAACCCGGAAGAGCGTATGGTCGCCGACTACGCCGGGACCGGGGTCACCGTCGGACGGCACCCGATGGCGCATTGCCGTCCCCGCATGCGGGAATTGCAGGTGTTCCGTGCCGGCGACCTGAAGCTGGTCCGGCACGGCGTGAAGGCCCGCATCGCAGGCCAGGTCATCGCCCGGCAGCGCCCCGGTACGGCGCACGGGTTTATCTTCCTGTCGCTGGAAGACGAGACCGGCATCGCGAACGCCATCATCGACCCGGACCTCTACGAAGCCAACCGTTCGCTCGTGACCTACGCCAAGTTCCTCCTGATCGAAGGCGCGCTCCAGAACATCGACAAGGTGATCCACCTTCGCGCCAAGCACATCGAGGAGCTTCACATCACCGCCGCACCCATGGTGTCGCATGACTTCCACTAGACGGGCCGCATGAGCGAACCCATGACATCGCCGCCCGAGAAGCAGCCGCCGCCCCACGATTGGTGGCTGGAGAACGCCTGCCGCATCGCGGCCTTCCGCTTACGGCAGCACCGCTACGTCAGCGCCAATACCGTCCCCATCCGTGAGCAGGTGCGCGACTCCGTCGAGTTTCGTACGTCAGGTGTGGGAAGAGAGCGAGCGGCACCTGCGAGAGGAGGACTGATGCTGAGGGCAAGCCGCAACAATCGTCTGAGTAGTGCCTGGCGTTGTCCCCACTGCCATGCCGAAGTCGATGCACGCACCTTCCGGCTCGACCCGGCTGATGCCAATAAGCTTCTTTGTCCTAGCCGGGCTTGTGGACGATCCTTTGAGTGGAAACGGCAGAACAAAGGCAAGCTCTGGCCAGAGCAGCGGGCCTACACCGTTTTGCGATGAAGCCCGACGCGCGATGGTTTACACCAGATCGCGATACATCATCAAAAGTGGGCCAGAGCCCACAATTCGGTAAGCGACAACCGCACTTGACTCGGGCTCATTTACTACGTACATTAGCCTTATGACTACCATTGGTAGCCACTAGGTATACACGATATGAGTAATCGTCTACGGACCAAATACCTTCGAAGCTCGGCCCTTGGCAATGAGCCGAAGTTGGCCGAAGAGCGGCCGACCCTGCAAATGAAAACTGTCCGGGGAACCGTTGGTTTCGACGATACTGGCGGTTCCGGCCCTCTAGTGATTGCAGTCCCCGGCATGGGAGACCTTCGGCGTGAGTACAGGTACTTGACGCCGTATTTAACTTCGGCGGGGTATCGCGTCGCCACGATGGATATACGAGGGCACGGCGCGACTAGCCCGCAATGGAACGATTACTCGGCGCGAGCGATTGGGCAGGATGTTCTGGATCTGATGACGCACCTTGGGCAGAGTAAGGCCATCATCGTTGGAAATTCTTTTTCGGCCGGAGCGGCGCTGTGGGCAGCCCATGACGCCCCTGAGAAGGTAAGCGAGGCCGTGTTGATTGGGCCGGTGCTGCGCGACCCTCCCAAAGGCATTCCCTGGTACCTGCGAGCCGCGCTCGCACTCGGTTTCGGCGGACCGTGGCGCGTTCGTTTCTGGCTTACATACTGGACCAGTCTGTTTCCAGCCTACAAACCCGACGACTTTGCCGAATATCGCAAGACTCTGGGGAAGAACCTGCGAGAACCCGGCCGCATGGCTGCCTTGAAGAGCATGGTCTTTCTGCCTAAGTCAGACATCGAGGCCATGCTTACAAAAACGGAAATGCCCGTGCTGGTAGTGATGGGAACTAAGGACGCTGACTTCCCGGACCCCGCGGCTGAGGCTGAATGGGCAACGGACCTGCTTGGGGCGAAGCTGCTACTGGTTCAGGGTGCCGGTCATTATCCGCAAACGGAGATGCCGGAACAGGTAGGGCCGGCTGTGGTGAGCTTCCTACAGAACGGCAGCTCGTAGATGCCGCGAGCAGGATTAAATTCCGGTGCGGTCTTAGCGACCGCTGTTGCGCTTGCAGACTCAGACGGTCTAGAGACTTTGACGGTCGCAAAGCTCGCCTCGTTCTTGGGAATCAAGGCTCCGTCTCTTTACAACCACATCCTAAGTCTGGAAGGGTTAAAAGATAGTCTGACGACACAAGGATTGCGATCGCTTTTGGACCGCTCGCGAGACGCGATGGCGGGAGTGGCAGGGCAAGACGCACTTGAGGCGCTGGGGCATTCGCAACGCAGCTTCGCGAAAGAACATCCGGGGCTATGGGCGGCAGCGCAGCTGCCAGTGGCCGGATGGAGCGAAGCTTCGCAGACGGCAGCGAATGCTTACCTTGCCCTGCTTCTGGCCGTTCTTCGCGGTTACGGAGTAACGGGCGATGCGGCGATACACGCAGCTCGGTTCATACGGGCCTCACTGCGAGGTTTCATCGATCTTGAGCTGGGTGGCGGCTTCGGTTTACCGCAGAACGTCGATGCAAGCTTCAGCACACTTCTGAAGATGCTTGATGCGGGAATGCGTACCTTGCTGGACACTTCGGCCTCCGCAGGCCCCCTCTCTCACGCAGAAGAACGCAGCAAACGAAGCGTGCTTGTCGCCAGCCGATGAGCTCGCCTCCATGAGGGATCCAACGAAAACAGGGAGTCTTTTACGGGCGTTTTCTAACAGGGTGGTCTCTAGATGTACTGGAAGCGAAACAACAAACCCTGTCTCGACTGAGACAGGGTTGATGGTCGTTACAGCATGCAGCATTTCAGGAGTTCTTCGACAGAACTGTACCAACGAAGCCGGACGGTGGAGCACTAATTAACGTGGTCGCACGCTTGATTTTCTCGTCTTGTTGATACTTCGAAAGTACAGCGGTCGAGGCTTCTTCACTTGTCCAAAGTGTGTTAACCATCATGTGACCAGGATCTGTAACATCTTGTATTACTTCATGGTCCATGTAGCCCTTGAGCAAGGTCATATCGTGACCGATATCTCTGCAAATGACGAGCCCCTCTTGCTGGGCCTTCTCAGGGAATTTAAATTCGAAAACGGACTTTACGCTCATTGGTGCTCCTTGAACTTTGTTTCTACCTGTATCTCTCCATCTGACGGAGCAGGCACCGGTCAATGTTGTTTCAACGCACTGCAACATCACATTGCAGGTTTTGCAAGGTGAGTCCATGCCGTAGAGAGGGTCAGGAAAAGATAATGGCTACAGACAAGAAGAGCGCACGAGTGCTGAAGCAGCCAGATATTGAGGCGGAACAGATGCGCATCTTCGTTGCAATCGGGCAAGCGCGCACACTCACAGAAGCAGCGGCATCTCTTCAGTTGCCACTCTTTACAGTAAGCCGCGCGCTTAAGCGAATTGAGATCGCCTCCAAGCTTCTTCTGGTTCGAAGAGACGCATCCGGGCTGGAGCTCACGGGCGCCGGAAGAGACTACTTCAACGCTTGCTTTGGTGTCTTGGAAGCGCATCGAGAAGTTGCCGATGTCCTGGAGAAGCATAGAAAGGAGCCCGAAGGAACGCTACGCATCTGTACTCCCATTCCGTTTGCGCGTCACGTCCTTTCCGTGATCTTGCCAGAGTTTCGGACGCACTATCCAAGGCTCAGAATAGACATGAACCTCTACTGTTCAGATTGGGATCAATCACCAAAAGCGATCCACGACGTATTTATAAAAGTAAGAACTCCCAAGGATATGCGGCACCATCAAAGGGTCTTTCCCTCTATCCGCCAGGGCTTGTTTGCCAGTCTGGAATACCTTTCTGAGCATGAAGCACCCGCCACTCTCCTCGATCTTGAGCAGCACTCTTGCCTAGGGCAAACACGGGATCATACTGCCTTTGCATGGAACCTGACCTGCAAATCCGATCACAGGACGATCAGCCCTTCTTTCTCGATCGTTGTGCCCGACGTCGACGTTCTGATGCAACTCACACTTGGATCAGCAGGCATCGCCATACTCCCTTTGTGGCAGGCGCAGCCCGAGGTCACTTCTGGCCGCCTTCAGCGTGTACTTCCTGAGTGGGTTCCGGACGACCTCACATTCTGCGCTTTACATAGCGGACGGACGCGGATGGCGTCGAAAGAGAGTGCCTTCCTTAACTTTCTTGGAAACATCTTGGGAACACGTACTGATCCGCGTGTTCGCGGAGAAGACCCCTCATTGTATTTCCGCTTCAAAAAGTCGTAGGTAAAGTTGGGGCTTCCCGATGTTGAAGCGGCTAGCCTTCGTATCGCATTCGAACTAAGCTCATTACATGTTCAGTTCACTCGTACTGCAGGATCTAGAGCCCCAAGCTGTCATTCACCGCGACAGCGATCTCCTGCTCGAACCCTAGATAGCGCTCCGTAGTCTGGATGGACGAGTGACCCGAGAGAAACTTGATCTGTTCCAGGTCACCACCTGCCTTGCGGCAGAGCTTCGCGCAGGTCCGCCGCAGGTCATGCGCCCCGAAGCGCCCGAATTCCGATCGCTCTCGCGGAGGCGGTGATCACGGCCCAGTCGCTCAGGCTTGTCGTTTTTCTAATAATTTGGGTTTTGGCACGCATTTGGTGATGCTCTGCGGCTCAGTGTAGATATGTCCGTATGCGAAGAGGAGAGTTGCTCCCCAGCAGCACAGAGGTGAGGCTCGTCTGCCTGCGACAAGTGGCCGGAGCAGTGCAAGTGGAGCTTCGGACGTGTCAGCCCAGTTCCTCTTGTCCGAGTTGTGGCACGGCGTCGAGCCGGGTTCACAGCAGGTATTCGCGCAAGCTGATGGATCTGCCGTGGCAAGGTCTGCCGGTCAGCATCTTGCTCCGAGCTAGGAAGTTCTTCTGCTTGCACAAGCAATGCACCACAAGGATCTTCACCGAGCAGCTGCCCGGAACGGTAAAGCGCTATGCACGACGGAGTTGCCGGTCGAGCGAGTCGCTTCGATGGCTCACGCTCGCTCTGGGCGGCAGGGCTGGCTCTCGCCTAGCTCGGAGACTCGGTCTGCTCGCCGGCCGAACAGCGCTCTTGCGCGAACTTCGCCAGAAGTCGCCACCGTCTTCATGCGCTCCACGTGTCCTCGGCATCGACGAGTGGGCGTGGAAGAAGGGCATCGGTACGGGACCATTTTGTGCGATCTCGAACGCGGCAAGGTGATCGACCTGCTGCCGACGCGCGACACTGCGGCGGTGGCGGCATGGCTGGTCCAACATCCAACGGTCGAGATCGTCAGCCGCGACCGTGCCAGCTCTTTCGCCGATGCGATCCGGCGCGGAGCGCCAGGAGCGGTTCAGGTTGCAGACCGCTGGCATCTGCTGCACAACCTGTTCGAGGTTTTAGCTCGATCGCTAGAACGACATCGTCCTGCTCTAAGGGCCGTTGGTGAGGCGATGAGTTCTTCATCGGCCGTAACGGCGCCCGTGGAGAAGCCAACGCTTGCGGCCGAGCGAGCTCACGAGAAGAGAGAACGAAGGTTGCAGCTCTATGAGGAAGTGGCGACACTGATCCGCAACGGTGCAAGTCAGTCAGAAGCATCGAGGAGACTCGGCGTGAGCCTTCGCACCGTTCAGCGTTGGACTGCTTGCGGTGTTTTCCCGGAACGCAGCGACGCATTTTTCCGAGTTCAGTCGATGGCTTCGGGGCTTATTTAAGGAAGCGGGTCGGCGAGGGGTGTACGAACGTGTCGCAGCTATGGAGTGAGGTTCGCCAGCAGGGATTCGATGGCCAACTCTCGACTGTCTGGAACTGGTTACGCCAGCGCTTCAGACGTTCGCAGAGTCGCCACGGCGTACCGATGTCGAAGAGAACCCATCCAGTCTCGCCACACCAGATCGCCTGGCTCATGTTGAAGGTCGACCCGGCAAGAAGCAGGTATCTGACCGCACTCTGTGAGTTCTCACCGGAGCTGGCGTCCATCGCGCGAGTCGCGCGGTCGCTCTTCAACCTGCTGCGAACGCGGAACGCCCAAGCTTGGTCCGACTGGAGCGAAGGTGCGGAGCACTCTCCGCTTGCCGCTTTCGCTCGGCATCTCCGCCGAGACAAAGATGCCGTTTTGGCCGCCCTGCGACTGCATCGGAGCAACGGCATGGTCGAAGGTCACGTCCATCGGCTCAAGCTCCTGAAGCGGCAGATGTACGGACGCGCCGGGTTCGACCTGCTCAAGCTCCGAGTCCTGCACTCGGCATAATCTTGCCGCTAAAGACTCCTTCGCACTCGCACGCCTGCATCACCAAATGCGTGCCAGAACCATTAAATGTCGTTGTTTTCTCACGCTCCGCGTCGCTTTCGCGATACGATCCCATTTGCACAAATCTTGGGTGACGATGAAAGGCTAGTCTTTGGGAACAACATGCGATCAAAGGACGACAAGCATCGTGACAAATCTTTGACAAAGAGCATGAGAGCGCCGCGACAATGAGCGTGGGAAGCAACACATAGATTGAGAACGGAACCGCCTTTGGTACGTCATCTAGGTCAGCTAGGATGCTCCCATGCGAAAGTTCGATAAGAACGACTTCATTTGGTCCGATGCTTTCCGCGGCCGCGACGACATCATCGATGTTGTCCGTCATCAAACCTCCAAGCCATCCCACATAGGTGCCAGGCGAGGCGTCGACTACGCTGTAATGAGCGGCATAGCGAACGCCTGATCCGGATGAGGTGATCGTCCGAAGTACAGGACGTATATCAAGGTATCGCACCCCTCCCAAAGCAATCTGGTCCCGAGTTGAGATCTGCTGCGCCTGGTCATTCCTTTGGATCCTGCTGCGCTTCCAGCGCATGCTTTTGTTGTGTACATGCCAGAATCATGAGAACCGAAAAGGGAGATCTGTGAGAATGGCCTATTTCCGAAGCTGGTCGTAGGATCTTGAAATGAACTCGTCATCCAATTAGCTGGGTCGATGGACATAGTGCTTTCCTCGTAGGTTGTTATAGGCCACAATTGGCCGCGGTAGAAGCTACTCAACCTTGAGTTTCAAGGCTGAGCAGAGCTTTGGCAAAACTAGGTAGGAGGCTACACAGTTCACGATGTGGTCCTACACGAGAGTTTAGTCGATTTCACCCGGACATCTACAAGCCCCTCCGTAGTTTCGGCTGCATCCGTCGTGAGTTGCCGCGCCTTAACCCGACCACTCATGCTCAACGTCTAAGCTTTCAGTGTCTCTCGTTACTCCGAGCGCATAACCCTGTTCCGCCTCGCATCCACAATGTCATCAGGACCAGGCGACTTAACTCACAGAGACGAATCCGCTTCAAACAGCGCAGAAGGCTAGTCGATCGTTCCAGGATGGATGTCGCCTGGCCTATTCCAAGTACTCGTACCCTGCTCACCCATCAGGCAGAAGTAGCCGTGTAGCAACACACGTCTTCTCCGTGTGGTGACCTCTATTTAGGAAACGCACGGAAAGCCGTAAGTTAGAACTTAGGTTCTTTGAGCGAGGTGAGGGTACATATGAGACTGCTTTACAAACTAGTGATTCTGGTGGGCTTTGTTTCCTCGCTGCCGATCAGCGTATGGACGCAGCAAAACGCACGGACCACCAACGCGACCAGTCCAGTGCGAAATCTAGCGAAGATCAGCGTCCCTTCTGGAGCAGAGAGGAGCGCGTCCTTGCGCGCTGTCACCTTACGCTTTCCCGAAGGAACGGTTCCAAGTTCCGTGAAGGCGCGCTTGAACGGCAAGGACGTTAGCGCTCTTTTCCAAGAACAGACGTGTACAGGTGCAATCTGTCTTTCAGGTAATCTTGCCACCGCGGACGGTGTTGTGCCCGGGGAGAATGTAATCTCAGCAACTGCAAGAAATCAGGACGGAACCGCGTCGAGTTCTCGCATGCACTTCAGCGGAGACGCGTCGGTCGAGGCGAACTCTCGGCGTCCCCAACCCTCAGCTCGAGCGATGGCGGCGACTGTACAGATTGCGGCTTCGAATCTTCCGACGAACAGCACCTTCCTTCCGCCATCGGTGCTCTTTCAAACGCTCAGCAATGGCGGTGTCGGCGCAGGGCAGCCTTGGTTTAGGCTGGGTAGCTTACAGCAGGTGCTTAACGGTAGTTGCACTTCGCCCTACAGCGTGATTGTGCTCGATCGTCGCACACTCGAGCAAAAGACGGCCGCTCCAGAGTCGTCGCCGCAGTGTTTCGCAGGTAGTTCGACGCTTACGCCCTACCTCGCCAGCCTGACCGGGAACAATGACATCGTCATTGTGGGCACCAACCAGGGTCAGACTACAGACGCAGGCTCGCAGAGCACATCGTTCGACACTACCACGATCGGCGGTACGCTCTATAACTGTCCGAATTGCGCTGCGAAAGCGGGAACTGTACATAGCAATGACATTCCCCTGACGTACCTAGCAATCGGCGTGCCGGGAGCGGCAGGAGGCTCTGCTTATGAGAACTACACCAGCAGTGCGCACCCGGGGTCAGGTTCATTTGCGACCGGCATGTTCGTCGAAGACGCCACGGGAAACTACAACTTTCAGTCCGCTAATAACGTGGAGTTCGTTGTCTCTCCTGGATCAACGATAGCCAACACTTCGGCCACAATTACGAATGCACCCGGATCTCCTGGCACCACTGTAGTCTACGGGCCACCGAACAATGCCACCAACGGTTTTTGGCTGCTTGTTCTCGACCGAAACTCATTAGACAGTGTTCCAACGTGTACGGGCAGCTTTTCAGGAAGCGTTTACACCGTTCCAAACTGCGGTACCCTGTTTCCGCTTAGCACGGGTGGCGGCGATCCAATGCAGATCCAAGCTATGGCCAACGCGCTTAATAATGTTAACAGCAACCAGATTGCAATCCTGACCACGGTGGGAACTGCGGGTTGGGGGAATCCAGCAGCAATGGCAAGCGACAATAAAACGCCCAACAACATGATTGCTGTTGCACTTGCCTTGCAGAGTTATGGGATTCCTGACAAGTCCATTCTCTATACCGGTCTTGCCGGTTCGGCCTGGACGATGGTGGGAACCCCTGGGCTCGGTGGTCCACTGAACGGGCATAACCTTCTGTCTGCCTCTTACTTTTCGCAGCAAGGTCACACCGGCTACCTTCACGGAACTTTCGCCCGAGATAGCCATGGCCTGTATGAGCCATCACACTCGGAGCAGCAGAAGTCGGGTGCGGATACAGCGAACCTGCAGCTAGGCCTTATCACTTCTCAGCAGCCCCAGGAATGGCCGGAGTATGCCACCCTATCGGGAGCCACCTCTGTTGCAGGGCAAGTAGACGCATACGAATACCTGAGTTGGTACCTGCTTAACGGTTGGTACCTCCAGGGCCAAGCTGCGAGCACCACATCGGCCGACAGTGGGGTTACCGGGAAGCAGCAGTATGACATTCACTACTTCTTCACCGGCTCGCTGAATACGCTGCTCGACTACCACACCTTTGATCCGCTTGATGCCATATTTCCAGCAGGTGTGCAACCCGGACACAGGAACATTCCCTGCAAAAGCACCTCCGGCACCAGCCCCGTCACCTGCAATTGGACAGGCCCGGACGGGACTAAGTTGCAATTCACAAGTGACGATTTCGCTGCAGTGCAGGTCCAGCTTCACAACGAGCTCGTTGCACTGAACAACGTATTAACCTTCATGGTAACGGGCTCGACCAACATGAAGGACGTCGTAGCGGCAGGCAACTCAAATGCAGCCTTAGCTCTTCTGCAAGCTCTTGCCGATGTGCAGGCAAACATCAATCAACCGCCGCCCCCAAGCGCTCCCGTCACAGTAAGCCCGTGGCACATCATGCATATGATCGGCTCCGATGTTAGTCCGTTCATTTCCTTCGCCACCGATGGAGTGATCAGTGCTTCCGACATAGCCTTGGCAGATAAGGCTATCGGCTTTGTGGGCGACCTGTTCAACGCCGCAGGTGGTACCGGGGGCGGTCTGAACACTGTGGACAAAGGCGTCAACAAACAGATTCCACGCCTTGACTACAAGCTCGACATTGCTATCGGTCAGCTGGCCACGACGGACCTGCAAGGCGCGATCCTCGCCGGGTTTGACTCGACGCTCGACGTCGTCACTGGCGATTACGGCAAGCTGATGGCCCTTGGAGGGACTCCAGCAAGCAACTCGCCGCTGTTTGCGCCCACACAGGCAACTCAAAACCAAGTCATTCAAATGATTACAAAAGCCTCGCAGAAGAGTCTTTATACCTCACTCATTCCACAAATTTACCAAGTACATGAATGGGCCATGAGCGGCTCCGCGAATCTGGCGGATATGGGTTACACAAGTAGTGGTGATACGAACTCATGTCGGGCCTTCTACAACGTTACGACCACGCCCTGGATCGCCGCCGCATACCCCACCTATGGCGGCACCACCTATCACGAGGCGTGGCAATCCGGCGGGAACGGGCAAAATGCCGGAGACTTCTGGCCATACTTCTACAATTCCAACCCGCCGTTTATAGATTGGTACATCCTCTCTCTGCCTTTCAATGGCGCGGGTTCGACGGGTGCGAACGCAATGACGATGGACGGAACGTTAAGCGGCATCCTGTTCGGTGCGGATCAGAACTCGGTAAACTTCGTTCGGGATGAGTTCGTTGCGGAGCAAGGGCCGATGGACAAGCCGTTGACAGGAAACAAAGGCTCGTTGGTAAACATGGCCTTTGAAGTGAGTAACTTCCATAATGCGATAGGGCTGGACAATTATCACGTCTGCTCGGCCGCGCAACTGAGTGCTGTCCAATCTGGGACAACTAGCCAAGTCTCTCGTGACACAGCGACCATCCTAAGAATGCCGGGAAGCGCCGTACTGGGGGAAAATGTACTGCTCCACGCAACGGTCACCATCAGCTCCAGTTCCACCGCTGCATCCGGCAGCGTGCAGCTCCGCGAGGGTGTGGCGGTTCTTGCAACTGTCCCACTGGATGCAAGCGGAAGCGCGAGCTACACGGCAAAAGGTCTTGCGATCGGTGAGCACGCCATAACCGCGTACTACATCCCCAGCGATAGCAAATTGCCTTCTGATTCAGGACCGCAGTTACTGACGGTTTACGCCAACGCGCCCGAAATGCAGCTCATGCTTTCGCAGTCGACGCTCACCGTGACCTATGGCAAGACTTCCTCGCCGGTTTCTCTCACTGTGCTGGCATTGTCAGGCATGAACGGTACGGTGAACTACGCCTGCTCGGGCCTGCCCGCGGGTATGACTTGCGCCTTCTCGCCCACCAGCAGCACCATTGCCAACGGCAAAACAGCAACTACCAGCTTTACGATCTCTGGAACCCCAGTCACAGCTTCGTCCGCGGCGCTTGCTTTCGGCAAAGGATGGACCTTGCTGTTTTCCACGGCTCTCCTTATGTTTCTTCTGCGAAGCTTTCGTCATGGAGGGAAGATGCTTGACAAGATTATCTTCCCACTCTTGCTGCTGACACTTGCAGTCGGCGGCATGCTCGGATGCGGTGGAAGCACGCGGAATAAGGACACCACATTCCAAGAGACCGGAGCCAAATCCGTCCTCGTGATTGCAACTAGCGGTAATCTAACCAGGGCCACGCCGCTGGTTGTCAACATCCGGTAAGAACGGGCTTGCCGGCAAGCACACCGTAGACGTAGCTGGGTGCTCGTCGCCGAACAATGCCTTGAGTGCTCGTGCCGACCCGACTCGATATTGGATCGGCACGAGCCGCTGATGTTTCGGCTGCACGGAGGAGTGAACATAATGTGACTCGCAGCCAACAGGTTGTCGCCGTCCCTGATTGCTCCCTTCCAGGAGGAAGGGTGACGCCCCAAACAGGTTTGGTCGCAGAGCTTTCATGTCCTTGCCTTTCACCGGGCCAGGTTCTCAGGACCTCTTCATCATCGGAATGCAGTACATGGACGAGGGGGAGATAGACGAATCGCAAGTGGATTGATTGAGGCTGGACGATCCCCTGATGATCAGCGCGGTACGTACACCTGCATTGCTGGGACTCGAGTCGGTTTGGGACCCAGCACAGGTCCACCACGCTGAAATTATTGTTGCAGCCACAGTTGCGGCGGCTCTGCTCGTGGTGTCTTTTGCGCAACCTTCAGCAGAATCTCCGAGTGAGGCTCGAACCAAACAAGAAAGAGCTTAGAAGAGGTTAACTTGTCGAGCATTAACGACACGGGAGACGGCGATGTCTCGGACCAGCCTCAAACCTCGTTCCAAGGGGTTGTGTGGATTTGCTCCAGCTCTTCCGTAGAGTTGGCATCGCATTATCCTCGGAACGCATCGCCGCTGATCGTATCAGTGCGACTGAGTAGCGCTAGTTCAGAACCGGCTTAGCTCCTACAAGATTGGGGAAGACCCTCTCAGCAATGAAATTATGAGGCGCCTGCTAGCATACGCCGACTGTTCTTTTGCTGTGGCACGTTGGAGAACCGACGGCGGACCTGTCGCTTCCCGGAGCTTCACAAGACTAGCGCCGCGCAGGCAGCCATCGCCGGACACAAGCATCCGAGCGAAGCATCCGGGGTTGAAGGTGCGACAATCTCAGGAGTGGGCGAAGAGCCTAACCGCGGCACAGGTTGACTCCCGCGGGCAGTCTAAACCCGCTGACACCCCAGAGTTCACTTAGTAAGCATATTCGGGCAAGGGGGGCAGAGAGTTCAAACGGTAGAGCATGGGAGATGAACTTCACTCAGCCTGCGGGGCGCCTTCACAGGCGCTGGAGAGAGCATTGTCTAGATAGCATTCTGGCGTGGGTGGCTCTAAGCAGATGTTAATCTCGAGGCCATGCATGAGAAAGGGGAGCACCTCTACTGCGGTGCCCCACAATCCGCTGAGGCGCATGCACGGGCAACGATGCGCGGCCAGATTCTGGCCGGAGCGCGTCCGCGAAGAACCTATCGCACTTCCGCTCGCCCAAAAGGACAGGAGCGAGCCAACAGGGGCGAAAGCATCTCGGAAAGCGCCATGCCCTCAGTTGCGCTGTGCCTTCCACGGTGCGTGTTCGCCGTGGATGCCGTACATGCCTGACATTCCCTCGGGCGTTACTTCCCCACGAAACGTAAGAACATCTCGTGTGTCGGTGCTGAACTCGACATGGTTGCCGTTGATCCAACCTTGCAGATGGCCTTTTTGGTGAGGTCCATGGAAGGTTCCAGACACGATATTGCCGTCTTGGCTGATCTGTATCTCTTTCAAGGAGCTGCCAGGCTGGCTCACGTTATAGGCATAAATGGTCCAGTTACCGCTAATGTTGGCCCCTGTCATAGCAGGTGGAGCGACGGGCTGTGAAAGGGGCGGTGCCGAAGACACGGCTTCGCTTTGGTTCGCGTCGGACTGGCTGGCAGCCAAACCGATCTCTTGGTTTGCCTGCGTCAGGAAATCTTTCGCCCGTTGCGCGTGACCGCCGAGGTGCGCGCTATTGTCGCGCTGCGCTTCGCTAATGCGGCCATAGGCCTGCGCGACACTTTCTTGTGCGCTAGCAAGATTGCCGTGGCGCGAAGGGTCTACGGTTATGCTGGGCGCTTGGGCGTGTGCAAGGCCAAAGCAGGCGGCGGAGAAGCTGATGGCAGCAATGATTTTTGCGCAATTCATGAAGGACTCCTTTTTAGAGGGTGATGGCTCCGGGCTCGAATCGATGTGCCTAACTAATCCCAGTTCGTGGAGACAATGTGACCCGTTTCGTTCAACATGACGGTCATACGGTTCGGATTAGCCTGCAGGGTGTCCAGACCGTCGCTCTCACGAATGACACGCAGGTTGCGTGGCAGGTCTTCCTCGCGCACAACGTTGGCCGTCTCACCTGCGGGCACCCGCTGCCCCTTGCTGACGAACAGCTTTCCTTGGCAGGTCACACAATCGTTGGGCGGGTTCGCAGAGACCGCATAGCCCGGCAGAGTGTTCAACACTACCCTGTTCGCGGCGCCATGAACGCGCACGCCCTTGAACGGGTGTCCTGGTTCGATCGTGAAGACGGCTTCGATCTCCGCGTAAGCTGCCATGGAGGAACTCTCGGCAGGCGCCTGTGCGACCATAGCGAGGTCGAGTATGCCGTCTATCGGTGTACCGCGGGTGATCGGCACCAGCTCCGCCGCCTCCCAACCTGCAGTGGAGGTCAATGCACGCGCGCGGATCACATCAAGTTGCGGCGAGTGCGTCGTTCGGATGACCTCCACATTCGAGATCCAGAAGACGGGCGCAGTGTTTGGTTGGGCCTCGGTCGCTGCGCTGATCCCTAAATGTGCAACTGGAGAAGGGACAGGCTTCGAAGAGGTTTGAGAAGCAGTCTGCGCCACCATCAAGCCTGCGAGCAGGAGCTTGGCCGAGAGCACAATTGCGATATCGCGTTTCGTATGCATCGTCGTTGTCCTTGTAGGTTGTCGGATTTGTTGTCTGTTCGGCTTAGGCACAAGCTGGAAGCAGTTCGTCAGATTGACTGACCTCAACCAGGGACTGCTCCATCTGGGAAAACGCCCTAAGTACCAGATCTGCCGGTACGATCTGCACAAGATTGCAGAATGAGGTCTCCGTACTGGCGAAGGAGCCGGTCTCCGCAAGTTTGTTGACGGGAGCACCACCGCCACAGAGGGAGAAGTAGTCACACTCTTGCCGGCATGCTTCAACACCTGCCCGGATGTCGATGGCCATTGCCTCCATCGCCTCGCTATGCAGCATTTGCTCCAGCGTGTGAGTATGGACATTGCCGAGCAGGAAGTCGTGATAACGCTCATTACGGTAGCCGAGCAACTCTGGCGAGAACGTTCCTACGTTGCCCTTGCAATCGACATTCATCATGGCCAGTGGTTCAACCTGATCGTTGCCGACTTTGGCTTCTTCGGGCCGGAAGATTCGAGTGATGATGCCGTCAATCTCACGAATGAAATCAATCCCGGGCGCCTCCCGCGAAAGCGTCCAAAATGTTTGCAGAAACTGCAGAAACTGCAGCCGGGTGGAATCTTTCCCTTGTTGCATCAAGGTCGAAACGTGGTCGCCCTCAGACTCTTCTACGTTGAAGCAGACATCGTGGAAGCCCTCCTCTAGGTAAAAGGAATGCAGTTCCCCGGCTTTGTGCAATGCCGCTTGCGACAGCACAGAGATGATGTGGAAGCGAATGCCTTCTGCCTTCAACAGGCGTGCCCCACGCATAGCCTGATCGAACGTACCCTTCCCAGCGCGAGTAATCCGATTCGCATTGTGAAGCGATCGTGGCCCGTCGATGCTGAGGCCCAACCCCACATTCCAGCGACGAAACAAGTCACACCATGCCTTATTCAGTAGCGTCCCGTTTGTCTGGAACGAGTGGCGAAGGCGAACGCTTGTCGGCCGAAGACGTTCAATCGACTGAAACGCCGTTTCATAATACGAAACAGGCAAAACCAGAGGCTCACCGGCGTGCCAGATGATGGTGAGGTCCTCATCTGCGTACGTCGATTCGAAGATCCGGCGGAAGGTAGTCTCGATTGTGTCAAGACTCATCGTAGAGGTGTCATCACGAGTCGGTAGGTAGCAATATTTGCAACGAATGTTGCAAAACGGTGTGGGTTGCAGAACGACAGTGCGAATGCGTGTATCGGATTGTGGCATGCTGTTGTCCTCCCTCACGGAGTGGTCTTGACTACCAGTTATGCCAATAGTTGTGCCAGCCATTACCCCAGCCCCCGTTTCCCCATCCACCATTGCCCCAGCCCCCGTTGTGCCAGCCATTCCCCCAACCTCCGTTGTGCCACCCGTTTCCCCATCCACCGTTATGCCAGCCAAGGCCTCCGCCGAAATTCAGCCATTCTGCTAGTGTCAATTCCACGCCGGCTGGATTTACTGCCGTCTTGTTCGCACCTATGTGGAGGTTTTCAGATACAGCTCGCCGGATTTGGCTGAGGCGGTCAGCGACCGATCCGTTTTGTTCAACGCCTTTCATGGCGCGATTCTGAGTAATCGCCAAGGCAGATGAAATACCGACAACTCCGGTGGGAATGAGTAGTGCTAAAGCTGCCGAGGTGCGCTTCGTTGCACTCATGAGGATCTCCTTTATCGCGATGTTAAGGCGATTGCGGAGCGGAAGACATCGTTGTCGCTACATGGTTCGTGAGTGTGGCTCCACATGCGCTTAAAATGTAGCTCCGCACTATGCTGGTAGGCGTTGTGTTGTGCTGCACCCATTCCAAAGACAGACACCGACAGGAACACATAGCGTGCACGACATTCTTAATTCGAAGCGTTCCGTTATAAGGTGCGAGCTGTTTCTCCTACTTTCCTTTCTCGCCTGCTTGTCGCAACAGGCTTTCGGGCAATTTCGGTATACGCAGTGGACAGCTGACTCCGGGCTACCGCAAAGCAGTGTGAGGGGCTTGACGCAGACGCCGGATGGGTTTCTCTGGGTGGCCACGCTGAACGGCGTAGCTCGCTTCGACGGCATCCATTTCCAGGTCTTCGACAAAAGCAACACCCCCGGCATAACTTCCAACAGATTTGTTGGCATGGTGTCCGGAGAAGGGAATGACCTTTGGTTGACAAGCGAAGACGGGGGCTTAATTTGCTTCCACAATGGCACTTTCCGAACCATCGCCGAGGCCGCCGGGATTCAGCAACATACTGTTCTCGGCATCACCCGCGATGACGCCGCTCACATCTGGGTTCAATCAAACGGCGCAGTGCTGCGATGGAACAGTCTGACGGAGCATTTCGAACGAGAGTCATTCAGCACCAAAAATCTCTCGTTCCGGTCGCTTTGGTGGATCGGGACTGGCTTCTGGGCACAGCGCGACAAGCAGATCATCTGCTTCAACCGAGGTCATCTGAGGACCTTCGCCATTCCGTCCAGCATTCCCTCTGGACAGATTCGTGCCATCGCGGCGAACGCTTACGGCGATGTTTGGCTTGGTACAAAAGACGGACGGATCGGCAAACTCGGCGGCAAAGCCGTCACCCTGACGGCGAGGTCGGACACTTTCGCCCTACATGCAGTTGGGCTAGCCGACTGGACCATTAAGGTTTCCGCTCGCCGGTTCCAGAGAAGCCTGCAAGTTCCAGTAGACGGTGTAATTAAGGAGATCCCGATGAACGTGATCGGTTTCGACAACGAAGGCAATACATGGGTTGGATCGGAAGGTGAAGGCCTATTCCGGATTCAAAAGCAATTCATCACAGCTTTGACCAGCAACCAGGGCCTTGCCAGTAACAACGTTTACCCCGTGCTTCGATCGAAGAACGGTGACATCTGGGCGGGAAGCTGGCCCGGTGGTTTATCCCAAATCCGAGATGGACATGTGTTGAGGACATTTCGGTCGACGCAAGGCGTCCCCGGCCTCGTAACCTCCCTCATGGAAGATCGTGACGGGAACTTGTGGATCGGAACACACGGGGGAGTTCGGAAACTTGTGAATGGACGCATCATGCCCCCTCCGATGATTTATCACGGCATTCGCGCTGTTCCCCAGGTAATCGACCAAACCGCTGACGGAGCCATGCTGTTCGGAACGCCAGAGGGACTTGATATCATACGCGGTTCGAGCCTACGGCACCTTACCGCTGCAGATGGTCTCGCTGCAGACGACGTTCGCGTCATACTCGAGAATGGTGACGACCTATGGATTGGTGGTTACGGTGGGCTGACACGTCTCCACCAGGGACAGCTAACGCGCTGGACGGAGAAGGAGGGTCTGCCGAGCAACAACATACGTTGTATTGTGAAGGATTCTTCGGGTGCTCTTTGGGTGGGAACCTACGACGGTGGAATCGGTTGGTTCCACAATGGGCGGTGGTTCCCTTTCAACAAAGACAATGGATTGTTCGACAACGGCGCATTCCAAATCTTGGAAGATGAAAGAGGCTGGTTTTGGATCAGTTCGAATCGAGGGATCTTTCGAGTCTCTCTTGCTCAACTCAGGGCTGTCGCAGAGAAGCGGGAGAAACTTGTCACTTCGATTTCGTACGGGCGGACTGATGGCATGCCCAGCGCAGAATGTAATGGAGGCCTCTGGCCTGCAGGCGCAAAGGGGCCTAACGGAACTCTTTGGTTTCCCACCCAGATGGGACTTGCAGTCTTGGATCCGCACAAGATCAGGTTAGTCAACGAGCCCCCCAAGGTTGCTCTTAAAAACATCTACATAAATCACGAGCCGCAACCGGCATCAGGATCTGTAACGCTTAGGCCGGGGCAGACCGATCTGCAAATCGATTACACCGCGTTGAGCTTTACGAATCCTGAACAGATCACCTTTCGCTATCGACTCAAAGGCTTAGACAAGGACTGGCAGCAAGTAGGCCTTCGTCGAACGGCTTACTACACCCATCTCCCTCCAGGCGACTACACATTCGAAGCTGCAGCCGAAACTAATGCCGGGATCCGTAGTACGCATAATGCTTGGATACGCGTTATCATCGCTCCTCCTTTCTACAGGCGCTGGTGGTTCATTGCTCTCATGTTACTGCTAACCTTTTGCACTGTTTCGAGCTTATGGTCAATTCGCGTGAAACAGTTACAACAAGTGCAGCTTCGCCAACAGAGCTTCTCTCGCGATTTGATAGCTTCTCAGGAAGGAGAGCGAAGGCGGATCGCTGCAGAGTTGCACGACAGCCTTGGACAGCGCCTCATCGTAATCAACAATCTTGCACTACTCCTGCTGCGAGCAAAAGGGAAGGTGCGCTCAGAAGAAGAAAAGCGGAAGACCATCGAGGAAATCAGCGGCGAAGCGTCAGCAGCCATTGAAGAGACCCGCGTTATCTCTTATGCCCTACGCCCCTTTCAGCTTGATCGGCTTGGCTTAACCCGAGCGATCCAAGCTCTCTGCACGACGGTCACACGCGCTTCTGACGTTATAGTTCGAACCGATCTCGAGGATATCGACGATGTCCTGCCTGAAGACCTACGCATCAACGTCTACCGTATTGTGCAAGAAGGCCTCAACAATATCGTCAAGCATTCCGGGGCTACCCAGGCAATCGTTAGTTCAAGCCGCGAGCAGGAAATCGTCACATTGAATATTCGGGATAACGGTCGCGGAATTGTCACGCAATCCCGAGTGGCACTGACAGGGCAAGGCGGTTTCGGAATCACCGGAATGCGGGAGCGCATCACATCGCTCAATGGGTCACTTCGCGTTGAGAGCAGTGCGGCAGCTGGTACTCTCTTGACCATTCAGTTCCCAATCGCGCACAGTGGTAGCAATGAGCGATGTCATTGAAATCCTTCTTGCCGATGACCATCCAGTGGTGCGCCGCGGCTTGAGAGGCACCATCGAAGACGATGATCAGCTCCGGGTCATTGCAGAAGCAGCTGATGGAAACGAGGCACTCAGGAAGATTGGAGAACTGCACCCCGCGATCGCGATTCTCGATGTTGACATGCCGGGTCTGAATGGCCTCGATGTTGCTCGCCGTTTAGCTCAAGGTGCCGCTTCGACACGCATCATCTTCATGACCTTCCATGCAGACGAGGACCTTATGCGTGCTGCCATGGAGGCTGGGGGAAAGGGCTACCTTCTCAAGGGGAGCGAGACGGAGGAAATTTGCGCTGCTATCCATGCAGTACAGGCTGGCAGGACCTACATTGGGTCGACCATGGCTTCGGTCATCCTTAAGCAGAAGGTGGAGGATCCGAGCGCCTCCTCCTTTGACCTAAAGATGCTGACTGTGACCGAAAAGAAGATTTTGCGTTTGATCGCAGATGGCCTGTCGAGCAAAGAAGTGGGTGACGAACTGAGCATACATTACCGCACCGTCGAGAACCATCGCACCAACATCTGCCGCAAGCTAAGTATTGAAGGCGCTAACGCTTTAGCACGGTTTGCATTGCAGCACCGTGCAGCCTTGCACGAGAAGTTGTTTTGAACTGTTCATCCGGTGAAAGCCGCTTGGATGACTGCTTCCAGATCAGTTAGGTTCTGTTTCAGAGCGTATGCAACAGCGCCCGCGTCACGAGCTGCGAAGCGTACGTGATCATCGTCGTAGTCCGTCACGATTACGACCCGCGCCTTCGGAAAATGATTCAACAACTGTCGTGTTGCACTCAGTCCATCCATGCAGGGCATCTTCACATCCATAAGAACGACGTCGGGTCGATGCTCCCGGTAAGCCTCTAGGACAGCACTCCCATCTTCCCGCTCTATCGTGTCTTCGGAGATGTCGGCAACCATACGTCTTATCAGATTCCGAACAGACGTGTTGTCCTCCACGATCAAGATTCTCATCTCCTGCGATCTTCCTGCCTTCTTGCGCTTCCTCGGTCTATCATAAGCAGCAAATCGCTTGGCAAAGGACCGTGGCGCTACATGGACGCGTATGTGGAGGTGCGCACGCTCACCGTGTAGAGCCACACTGACGACCCCATGCCTGAAGTTATGAAAGAAGCAGGGTCGCTAGCTGTCGAAAGACGAAACTCTGACGCAGATCGGACTGCACGAGGACTTCGAAGCACGGTCTATAGCCATGCGCTCATGCTGCTGACTATCCAACACGCTTGCTCATCACTGTTGCATTTGTAACAACGCCTCACAGAACGACGTTGGCATGACTCGAGTGCCACCATTGAAGGGACGATCCAGATCGAAAATCGCTAGGAGTGTCACAGAGACAAGGAGTGTCAGTGAGAGCACATGAAACAAATGGATATAGTGCCTTTCGTTTTGCAGTATGCATGCCGCCGCAATAACGCTGGTTCCACCAAAAAGCAGCACGATCCACAAGATGAGGGGAAAGCGTCCGCTGAAGTCTTGCACACGCGCCATATGACGTGTCTGCAAAAGCTGTAATGGTTGGATGACACTCGCCTTGAGCTCGGAACTGCCATTCTTACAATCGTCCAATGTCCGCCAAGCCTGTTCGATCACATGATCCGCGTTGAAGTTCGCTTGGCCATTCTCCATCGCCGGCCACTCCGTTGTAATGACTGTTTCTAGGTATTGCTGCACATCCAAACGCAACGGATCGGCACACGCGGGCGGCAGGAGAGCAGCCATGCGGTACGTAACAGATGCTGCTGCAGCTTCGCTCCTGGCATCGACATCCGCATTTTGGAAAGTCGTCCAAGCGTCAGAGAGCATGAACCCCAACACGACTGCGTAAAGGCTGCCAAGGATGCTGAGCTGCCATCCGTTTACACCGTTTGCTCGTCGCCGCATGTCGGCGTTGAGGTTGCGCCGTAGGAATAGGACAATGCCAAAAGCTATAGTCAGTGCTGACAACACTACTGCCACGCTTTCGATGTAAGAGAGCATTCAACTATGATGAGTGGAACGCGGTTCTCACCGCGGATTCATCTTAGCCTCGTTCCCTTCAAGTCACGAGCCCGGCTGCGTCATAACGCATAGCGTGCGTTACCACACGCCCCTTTGTGTAGTGACCTATATTGTCGTTTCTCACATTAGATGTCGTTGTTTTCTCACGCTCTTTGTCGCGCGCGGCGACACGGTCCCGTTTGCACCGGATCTCGGCTCGGGATGTAAAGGCAGCTGCAAGAACGGGATGCGATTAGAAGACGACAAGCATCGTGAGAGATTTACGACAAGGAGCGTGAGAGCGCCGCGACAACGAGTGTGAGAAGCAACAGGACAGGACCTTCGTGCTGTAGTCACGCATCACCAGAAGCAAGGTCCAATATTCTCGCGACTTCAGACCGTTCTCCATTATCAGCTGAAAAGACCAATCGCTTGTGTGGGGCATAAGATCGGCTGCCTGCAATCCGCTGAGCGGATAGCTAGTGCGACGTAGCTTGCGTGAGTCTACTTGAGTTGGCTTCAAGAAGAGCGACTTTAGCCAGCGCCACCACCAGGCTTCGTCGGTCCTTGGGGCGCCGGTCACCTTAAGAGTTCTATTCGTGATCTCGAGCTCGGCCATCAGTTCGATCCCGTGAGCTGATTGATCGTGCCTACGATCTGCGCGATGTTGGCTGCATTCGAGAGCGTGAAGAGACCCCTGATCTTCTCCCAGGTCGAGCGTGCCTGCTCGCCTTTGTTGGCGTTCACCAGGTTCTGAACCTCGAGCAACTGCTTAATCACATGCTTACCGTGTGGCTTCGCAAGCGAGACAAGCTCTGCCCAGTCCTCGTCGGCTACGTGGCGGCCGATGTTCACGTTGTTGGTGATAGAGCCCGTCTTGCTACGAGTTACGATGACGCTGTTTGTGACGTTGCGATCCATCGGCTGAGCCTTCTTGGACAAGACAGATGTGAACTTGTCTGAATGGCTAAGAAGTTTAGCACCGTTCAGCGAGCGAGTGCGATCGCTAGTGATCCTTGTGTTTTCCATGGTTTGACTCACAACATCATGCGCAGTTGAGGGGGGTAGTGGCCACAGTTCATAAGGGCGGACGCAAGGAGGACGAAGCGCGAGGTCGCTACAGGCACGCGGACCATGAACGAGGCGAACTCTGTCGGTGATCTGCTCGCCCGTCTTCGAGTTGCCGGCATCACCAAGCCGCCATCGCGCGCAGCCCGGTCCAGCGGGCGGCGGTCAAGACCGGCATTCTCACCGAAGATGAACTCTCCTCGGCCCTTACCTTCGTCAACGGCATACCCACCCGCATGGGGCTGTCCGCCATGCATGTCCTGCTGGCCCGCAACATTATCGATCGCGATCAATTCGACGCTGCTGGAATTCGTTTCCTGCTGGTGCGCTTACATCGGGCGGCCATAGCCGAGGGGCTGGAGCGCGGAACGCCAGTCACCTGACTTCAGCGGTGGGATCTCCGAGGTGGCCCTCTGGCGCATAAAGGTAAGTTACTGAAACTGCCTCTCGGCTTAAACTGCTGCTCCAAAGAAATCTACGCATGCGGTAGCCGCTCCCGCCAATTGAATGATCGTAGGCATTCGAGCTTTCGGCATTTACGTCGATGCTGCATTTACTTCAATACGCATTTCTACAATCCCAAACTGTCGTTCACCGCGACCGCGATTTCCTGCTCGGACCCAAGATACCGCTCTGTGGTCTGGATCGACGAGTGCCCCAGCAGGAACTTGATCTGTTCTAGGTCACCCCCGGCTTTGCGGCAGAGTTTCGCGCAGGTCCGGCGCAGGTCATGCGCCCCGAAGTTCTCGATCCCGATTTCCCGAGCCGCTTCCGTGACGACCGCCCATACTGCCCAGTCACTCAGGCTCTCTCCGACTTTGCCGCCCTTGCGGATGGAGCGGAACAGCGGTCCCTCCTCGACACCACCTGCAGCCTGCCAGGCATTGATGCCCTGCTTGACCCACATGGGGATAGCCACGGTGCGGATCCGACCGCCCTTCCCGCGAAGGTCAGCGATAACCCAACGGTTCTCCCGTAGCTGGATCTCCTCGACCGTGAGCGAGGCCAGTTCCCGCCTCCGTAAGGCGCAGCCGACCAGGAGCGCAAGGATGGCGTAGTCCCGCTTTCCCTTCACGGTGGATCGATCCGGGACAGCAAGCAGTTCCCTTGCCTGCTCCTTCGTCAGCCAGTTTCCAAGCCGCTTGCCGCTCTGCCGGATGTTGGGGACGTCGGTGAGGCTCGCGGCTTCCTCCGCAGAGAGCATCCCGTTCCGCTTCGCCTCCGTCACCATTTTGCGGACGGCTGCCAGGCGGACGTTGACGGTGGATGGCGCCAGGTCTTCCATCGAAGTTCGGTATTCCATGAGCAGCGCGCGGGTGAGCGGCCGGCCGGCAGCGAAGGCGAACAGCAGGTCGAGCGCCTTGGCGTAGTTGCGGCGGGAGTGGGGAGAGGTGACGGAATCCAGCACCATCTGCCGCAACTGGAGCTGGGCAGGCGTCAACGCCGTCGTTCCAGGCGTAGCCAAGGGTTCCCCAGGCCTAAGGACCACAATTTCTGCTGTTTCGCTCACTCCCGCAGTTTACCTCCGACAAGGAGCATTGTCGTGGGTAAATATCTATGAACTTCGGCGGCGTAGTTGGGAGGTCGCCCAGTAATCCCGGTATCCTGATTAAGCTGCTTTGGAGGTGTTTTCCCATACCCAGGCCGTCAAATGGTCCCGCGACGTGCACGCCATCCGCGAGCGCGCGTTTCATTCCCGGACCGAAACGTGGTCCCGCGACATTCCGAAGGACAGCTCCGATCACTGGGCCTGCGATGGCTTCCACACCACGCCTGTGAAAATAAGGCGATGGTTCCAGATCGATAAGCAGATTGATGGTCCGGAACGCCACGACGGAATCTATGAAGTTGCGTGCGGGATCCGGGGCCGCATCCTGCTCGACGGCAACACGTATAAATGACAACTCGTCCAAGCGGACCCGAATGGGTTCATTCAACTGATTGGCCGGACGGCCTGAACAAGTACCTGCAGATCGGTTGCGCGATCTCAGCGATGAGCCGAGCGAACACAGGCTGAGCCTGTACGTGGACCCAACCTACTGGAACCGGTGACACCGCGCCCATTACTGGCATCTTGGCCTTTTCTTCTATACTGCTCAGCATGCAGATGACGGGTACGACAACAGATTGACATGACCAGGTTGGGTGGAGCGGTGCTGATCGGCGCGTGTGTCGTCTGGCCGTACGCACCGCACGATGGCCTGTGACGGTGGCGAACGGGACCCTTTCGTGCCACGCTCCAGGCCAAGACGCTAGAGGTCCGCTTCACGCATGCGCAGACAACGTCACGTCGCATCTACCGGCTTCGGCGATGGGAAGCGAACCAAGCGTCGCAAGTACGCAGCGGTCGGCTTTGGTGAGTGGCACCCGAACAGCGTCGATGCGGTGCATGCAAGGCGTGCGGAGCGAAGACGCGAGAGGGCGCTGAAAAGTGGCAGGCCGACAACCCGCAGGTGCAGCCGACGTTCTGGAGTTGTCTGGCTAATCGGCTTGAGCACTGGTTCAGGTGGGTATTCCGCGAGGCCGGGAGTGAAAAGAGAAGTCTGAGGCAATAATCAGGGTCCTGGATTTCTAGGCGGTACAGGCTCGCATGAAGATAGATTCCACCGCCGCCATCCTCGTCCAGTTCGAAGCCCGCCAGGCTGACATGAAAGCAGGCAGGGCAGGTATGTTCACCACCATGGAGCTGTGCCGCTTGCTCTCTGTGACGAAGCAGACTGTCAGCACCTGGGTGTCGCAGGGCACCATCCCACACTTCCGCATCGGCACCCTGCTCCGCTTTGACCCGGTGCAGCTCATCGCATGGATTGAACAGCGTCAGTCAGCGTAGAACAACCGAAGTTGAAGGCCCGATGCTTAGGACCAGCATCGGGCCTTTTTCGCATGTGAAGCTATGCAGCTTGCTGCAGCGCCGCGAAACACTTCTCCATTGATTCGCGGAACTCGGCCCGGGCAAGGTCCTGGCCAGTCAAGTAGAGCATCGTCGTCTCAATGTCAGAGTGCCCGAGCAGGCGCTGCACGGACGGCACCGTGAGACCTGCTTCATGCCACCGGTTTGCAGCGGTACGCCGGAAAGAATGAAGCTGCCAGTTGCCGCAGACCGGATACTTCTTGCAGCTTTGCCCCGCACGGTTTACGCATCGACCGCAGTTCAATCCAGCGCGGAACGCGACGTCCTTGAGGCGGCGCAGAAGGTGTCCGTCCGGCTTGCCCTCAGGCGTTGGGAAGACCAGGCGGTCGTTCGCCCTAAGTGCGCGACGGTTCTGCAACTTCGTGAGCAGGTCATTAGGCAGGGGGATCTGGCGCTCTTCCCCATCCTTCAGCGTGAACTTCAGGTCCGGCTTTGCGTGGAGGTGAAGCATACCGCGCTCGAAGAGGATGTCCTCCCAGCCGAGGTGGCTCAACTCCTGCTCGCGCAACCCGGCTGACAGAAACATCTCCCAAGCCAGCCGTTCTTCGAAGCCGCTGGCCGCCAGCAAAGCGTTGACCTGGGTAGCGCTAAAGGTGTGGGGAATCTTCTTGTGAACCGCCGGGGCATCCAGCTTGTCGATGATCTCGCTTACCTTCTCGACCTTGTGCGTCCGCAAGAAGGCCCGTACCGTCGTGAGGCGGTTCTGGATCGTCTTCGGGCTCATCTTGCGCCGCATCAGGTGCTGGATGAATAACTGGATATCCTCACGGGTGACCTCGGTGGGCATCTTGTTTCCAGTAACCTTGCCGAATTCGGTGAGGTCACGGAGATACTGGTTTGCTGTCCGCCCGTTCGGGTGCAAGGTCTCCACTCGCCGGATGTAGGTCGCGAGCAGGTCATGGAAGTGGTGTACGGACGGGGGCACTTCCGCCCCGGTGCGGGACATCAGGCGCAGTCCGCTGGTTTCTTCGATCAGGGTGCCAAGCTTCAGACCATCGAGCTGATTCTCGCGCTTTCTCTTCTCGCTGAGCGCCTTGGTCGGATCCTCTCCGACTGCTTCCCAAACTCGCCGTCCCTTGACGGTGTACCGGAGGTAGTACCTGCTCCCAGGTAGAGCGGTTGGCTTTCCCGCGACGAGGCCCCAGGAAGGCTTCACGCGGGCATTTCCAGCCATGACAGCAGCGTGGTGGGTGCGGGTTCCATCGTTGTGGTTGACCCGGAGGACAAGGCTTACAGCGGATTTCGGCATCGTGGTACTCCTGTGTGGATGTACCCGTCAAAACCGCCCTTTCTCGATTATGGTAGCCATTACTGGTAGCCAGAGGCTAAGGTTGTTGAAAACACAGGGTTGGAACTATCTCCCCCACTCTCCGCCACACAACACTCTGAAAGCCGCGCTGAACGCGGATTTTCGACGAACCCCGCGCCTGGTGCGGGTTTCTGTTTGTGGAGTGTTTTTACGCTTGTGCTGTTTTATTACCCGTATTCTTTCCAGCGACCCTCTTTCCTGCGATCACGGGTCCGGCATGCAACCAAAGCCTGAGCGTGCCAGCTCAATGCGCGTTGCTCGCAAAGTGAAACTGGACGGGAAGTACCGCGCTTGCAGCGTTGGCGGCGATTACTCAAATTTCGGCAATTCGATCCGGCATTTGCGCCGGGAAGAGCGCAGCGAGTTTCGCGGCCTCGAACTGCATGAGATCCTCGCCATCGATGCCGAGATCGGTCAGCGCCGAGCGGGTATCCCATCTCGTTTTGTTAGCCTCTCTGACACCAAAGTCCGTGAGCTGATGCATCAAGCTCACACCAGCATGAACGCTCTGAGGCGTCATTCTTGCGAACTCATCCACTCCCGTTGCAGGCACAACGCGATCAGGGCAGCCATGAGGAAGCCACCGGATGTGATTGTCAAACCGAAGACGAAGCCGTAGTCTTGGGCGGCGCGACCGACTGTGTAAGGTGCAGCGGCGCTGACGATGCGCCCCAGATTGTAGGAGAACCCCAGAGCTCGTCCCCGGAGCGCCGTTGGGAAAGCCTCGCTGGCGATGACTGCAAAGCCGCTGAAATAGCCCGATCCCCAGAAGCCAACGACGGGGCCCAACAGCAGAATCGCCACCGAAGAATGCACAACAGCGTAGAGCGGCACCACTGCGGCAGCCACGAAGAGAAAGGTGACGTAGCAGGTCTTGCGACCGAAGCGATCCGCGAGCGGGCCGAAGCTCACGTAACCGAGGAAGGTGCCGATCTGCATGACGATCGTCCAGGTCGAGGTGTGCAGGACATCGAGGCCGTGACCCCCGCGGCTGACCGGCGCGGCAAGAAACGATGGTGCCCAGGAGAAGAGGCCCCACCAAGCGAAGAGGCTGGCGGCGTTCATGCCGGTGATGACGGCCGTGCGGACGGCGAGGCGGCCGCGAAAGAGCCTCGACACAGGCGTGTCGGTCGAGGGAGACCAGTGCTCCGGCTCCTTGACCTTGCGGCGGATCCAGACAGTGACCAGGGCCGGCAGCAGGCCTGCGAGGAAGACGGCGCGCCAGCCGAAGTGCGGCATCACGACGGCAACCACGGCAGCGGCGAGAGCATACCCGATGGCCCATGCGCTCTGCACAAGAGCGAGTGCCTTGGCGCGGTGACGTTGCGGCCACGTCTCGGCAACGAGCGCGGCACCGGAGGCCCATTCACCACCCATACCGATGCCGAGAAGCAGGCGGCAGATCGCGAGCTGAGGAACCGTGTGCACAAAAGCGCACAGTCCCGTGCACACCGTGTAGATCAGAATCGAAAGTGAGAGAGCGCGGGTACGGCCCAGGCGGTCGGCGATGAAGCCGAAGGAGATGCCGCCCGCTGCAGCGGCAATCAGTGTGCCGCTCATGATCAGGCCGGCGTTGGCCGAGCTCATGTGCAGATCCTTCTGTGCCGCCGGGATAATCATGGAGTAGAGCATCACGTCCATGCTGTCCAGCATCCAGCCGAGCGAGGCGGCGAGCAGGGCGTTGCGTCGCGCCGGCTCCCGGGCCAGAGTCCAGAAGCGATCGTCTGCTTTGAGAGCTTGATGCAAGGCTTCCCCGATCAGTGTTGCGTGGGACTGGGCGCAGCGGGCTGCGACGCTGCGGGTGTACGCTCCACATCCAGCGGTTCGCCTGCTCTACCGGCGGGTTCTGACACGGGGGCGTTGGTTCCGCCGGGCTGGGCAGGTGTCGCGGGCGTGGTGAAGGGTTTGCTGTCCGGCAGCACGGGACGGTCGCGGTTCACGCTCCATTGCACGCCGTCAAAGAACTCTTTTTGCGTGCGCTTAATCTTGAACTTGCCGTCGGAGAGGAACTGAAGGTGCGCGTGGTCGTAGGCAAGACCGGCGCCTGCGACCAGGTGCAGCCAGGGGCCACGCGCGGTCTCGTCGGGAGCTTCCGTGTAGCCGTCATCGTAGGTGACGTCCGGAAAGCGTGCGCTGAAGGCAGCGGAGCGCGCGCCGGGCTGTTGTCCTGTCACAGCCATGTACACGCGAACGCCCTTATAGATCGGCTGTTGGAAGGCACGCTGATCCCACTGCTGGCCGTAGCGGAAGTACCGGCCGTTCATGCGCGCGTTCATATCCAGCACGCCTGGGGCGGTGCTCATGCTGTTCACGATGTAGTCGCGCAGGGTGTAATTGACTGTTTTGCTCTGCGGGTGTTCGGGATCGTTGAAGTAGTAAAGACTGGTGAACCAGCCGCGGGGCGCCCACCAGGCCCGGCCGAGTTCGGCTCCCGTGCGAGAGATGACCCAGGCCGAGTACTCGGAGAAGGGCTGCACCCACTCGTGCGAGGGATAGCCGTGCGGGTTGAGGAAGCCGTCGGGCAACCATGCCTCCCAGAGCTGGCGGCGTGTGCGTGACTCGGGATAGACAGGATCCTGATCCCATTGACCAGTAACCATGTCTGCGGTCAGCGAAGCGTGATAGCCGGCGTGGAGCATGTTGTCCGGCGTGATGCGGGCGAGGTCCATGGCAAGCTCGGCACCGTCGGGGTTGGTGACGGGGTGGATGACGACGTTCACCTTGTCGAGCGCCTTGCGCCGCGTGGGATCAAGCATGAGTTCTTCCGCCAAACGCTGGATGTGGCTGGTGCTGCTGACCTCGTTCGCGTGCTGGCGGCCGGAGTAGATGATGGCTGCCTTGAGCGTCGTCTCTTTCGCCATTGAACGTAGCGTGGACGGAGTCGGAAGCATGATGTCTGCGGCCCAGATGTTGTTGCCCATGTAGCTGCGGCCCATCCAGTAAACGTCGACGCCGGGGAATGTGGAGAGGCGTGAGAGCAGTCTTGCGTTCTCTTCAAGACCGATGGGCTGGTCCCACTGTACGTAGGTCTTGTCGGCCTTCTGTGGCGCGGGTGCAACGTCTGTGATCTGCGGGCGCGGGTGCGGGGGAGGGATAACGGATGCCTGTGCGGAGACGGTTTCGGCTTTGGTGTGCTCGGGCGGGTGAAGCTCCAGCGGGAGTTCGAACTCGAAGTCGAGTTGCTGCAGGTGGGGGTAGGAGAGCCGCGCGGTGTACAGGCCCGCAGTGTGCAGCTTGCCCAGCCAGTTCAGTTGCGCGCGCGCCTCTTCGGCAGAAAGCACGGTATGCTCCAGCGCATCCTCGGTGACCAGGTTGCGCCACTCCTGAAAATTGTCTTCCCTGCTCGCAACGGGCATGCTCCATGTCAACGCGGCGACCTGGTCAAGGCCGCTCTGCACGCGTGCGGCGACCAAGCGTGGATCGCCGGAAGTGAGTGCGGGCAGATCGCGCGCCCACTCGCCGTGCGCTTCGCCTGCCTTCCATGCGAGTTTGACCTCCGGGTGTGCGGCGTCGGTGCTGTAGTACTCCACGCGGATGTGTGGATCCTTGCCTTCGTCTGAGAGGTGCGCGATCGGTACGACGCGACCCATGTAGTCCATGATGCCGGTGGAGAAGGTGTTGCCGAAGATGTAGAACGAGTTCTGCGTGGCAAAGAGCAGATCTTCCTGCAGGCCCTCAAGCGAGGAGATGCGTTCCTGGTCAAGGCCGAGCGCGTAGTCCGGCTCGCTCATGTGAAAGTCGACCTGAATCGTGTCGAAGAGAGGCTGGTACTCCAGCTTGGGTTTGCCGTTGTTTTGTGCCAGCAAGGAGTGAACGATCCGCGGCATCGTCTTGTCCTGGTAGTGCTCCCAGAACATCTCCGTGTCGGTGGGGATACGCTCGGTTGCGATCTGCTTCCCGGCGGCGTCGGTCAGTGTGACCCAGCCGGTTTCGATGCCAATCTGTTCGTAATTCCTGAACTCAGCGGAGTAGGGCCGCTGGTGCAGGTAGGCCGTGAAGTCTTGCGTGAAGACCTCCTTGCCACCGTGATCAAAGGCATGCACTCGGTAGGTCGGACCGCTGTCCGACTCCATCTTTTTGAGAGCGACGTTCGCGAGCGGCAGCTTCAGGTCGCGGGCCAGGATTTCATCAACCGGATAGAGTTCCTGGATCCAGCGCTCCTCGGTTCGCATCGCAGATTGCTTGTGCGGATCGCGATACGGAGCGAACTCGATGGTCAGACGTTCGGCGTGTTTGCCGGCAAGCGCCGGTTCCACAGCGTCGACGAGCCAGCTGTAACCCTGCTTGTAAGCGGACAGGACTTCGACGCGGACATTGCGAAGACCCGCGGCGTCCAGGTCAGAGCGAAGCTGTTGCGCGAGGAGCTTGCGCTGCTGCGGGCTTTCACTCACGCCGGCTTGCAACAGCATGGGTTTGTCCGCGGGTGCGGAGGCTGCCAGCCGCTTCGCTGCGGCAAGCATGCGCTTGCCTTCCCACTCAAAGGTCAGATCTTCCGCAAACGTTGGCGAGGCCTGCTGAAAGGGCGCCACCTCGGACTGCAGGTGCATGGGCACCTCGCCGCTGCAGCACTTCGTGCCTGCATGCTTGCTGCCGGTCACCACCTGGATGTTAGTGGTGTGCAGGCGTTCTGAAAGCATGGCGCGAACGAATTCCTGGAGCTTGGGATCTACCTCATCGACGAAGATCTCCGCCTGAACCTCCGTGAGGCCGGAGGGATGATCCTTGGCGAGCTGCGCGCTCCAACGGTCCAGGTGGTAGAGGGCTGCAGTGACCTGGCCGGCGTCGGACTTGTGCGTGAAGAAATGCCGAAGATCATCGCGCACTTCTTCGACGCTGGCATAGCGTTTGCCCGGCTCCCAAAGGTACGGGAGATGAGTCGCGGCGTAATCCATGGCGGCTGCGGCACCGGCATCGTCTCCGCGGATAAGCAGAGCGTCGCTCTTGCCCGCGGCGTGGTCCACCACACGGAGCTCGCCTTGACCCGCGGGCAGGCTGGGCAGCGACTTGCCGCCACCGGGTTGCAGCTTGTCCAGGTCGGAGTTCGGCTTGGCTGTGAGCAGGTCTTTCAGGTGATCGGCGGCAGGCGAACCCTCAGCCACCACGGGTGTTCCCTGCACCTGCGCGGGCGTGATGCCGGCGGCAGGCAAGGCGAGCGGCATGGTGATGCCGACGGTCTCAAGTCCGAGACGCGCCGCCAGATTTGCCATAGCTACGCCCGGCGCTCCGGCGGGAACGTAAAGCTTCGCCACGGTTCCGGAGGGAATGGGCTTCTTTGCGCTGCCGGTCAGCAGCCCCTTCACGGTATACAGGCGCGCCAGGTCGAGCGTGCGAAGATCAGCGCCGGACTCGGGCATGGCGGGAAGCGCAGCCGTACGGGCAGAGGCGGCTCCCGCGACGGTGATGGGAGCGGCAGCGGTCTGAATCTGGACCTCCCGCACGGGGCCAAGTGAAACCGGCGTTCCTTCTTCCGGCTTGAGCAGCTTTTGCAGAGCTTCCGCTTCGATGGTGCCCGTGCTTGTGAGGAGAGCGCGGCGAACGCCACTTCCGCCGGCTGCAAAGATGAGCGCCTGCAGCGACACCTTTGCCGTGCTCTTGCCTTTCAGCAGCGCGGCGTTGATGTTCTTCGCGGTAACGCTGATCTTGTCTCCCGGGATGGTCCACAGAAACGGTGCGCGTTCCGCAAAGGCGTCGGCTGCTGTCAGAAGCCCAACCGGGTCCGGGCCCACGATTGCAAGGCCGCCGTCGACGGCGACGACCGCACCTTCGCCAAGGCCAAGCGTAGCGACCAGGTTGTGCACCGCGGCTGCCGATGCGGCAGGCAGAGCAGACTCCCCAATCCAGATCTGCTGGGCAGGTGCGGGACAACCGGCCACAGCCTGCGGCGCACCCTGGACGACGATGGGCAGCGTCATGGCAGACGTCTCATAACCGATGCGCGCCGCCAAATTTGCGGCGGCAGTATTCTCCGCTGCGCTGGGATTAGCGGCAACGATCACATGACCGCAAACCGCATCGGCGATTTTGTCACCGTTGGTGTCCTGCAGCAGCAAACCGAGCTGCCACGGATTTTCGAGGAAGGACTCCTTCTCTTTTTCTTTCTCCGCATCGGAGCTTTTGTCCGCGGTGGCTGTGGAGGACTTCGCAGCCGGAGCGGCAGGTTTTTTCTGGCTCTGCACGGACAGGAGAGGAGCAAAAGCAAGCGTGCAGGTCAGGGGGAGTGCAAGGCGTGTCATCGAGAGCTGTCTCCGTTTGCGGGGCGGGTGGTGTCAACGGGTGGAAGAGGCTTTTCAGGGCCGACCGGCTGCGCCGGGGCGTGGCGCACCGCACGCAGATACAGCAGAGCGTACGTGCCCAGCCAGTGCGAGCCGAGGTAGCCCGCATCTGGGAGCGCCTTCATGCCGCTGGCGGCATTGATGGCTGAGATCTGACGGAGGACGGGTACGCGCGGATCGGACGCCGGCAGAGCATCCGCGATCTCCGTCATGGCATAGGCGCGGTCAAACGCAAGACCGATCAGGTGCGACTTGCCCGCGAACTCTTCCTTGTCGGTAATTTTGGAGACGTCGACCGGCCTGGCAAGGGTTTGAAATTGTTCCGCTTCAAGCGGCGGAAGGAAACCGGTGAGCCATTGCGGAAAGGTGTCGCGCGGCAGGATGCGGCTCATCAGTTGCGCTTCGGCAAGGCAGGGCGACAGGAACTCCGTGCCGCCCGGTTCAAATGCTGTAGGGCAGTCGCGGTCGGCAGCGAAGAGTCGATTCGCGTTGCGCACCACCGCTTCCTTCAGCTTGTCGTTCGGCACAGCGGTCAAGCCGTCCAGCACCAGTGTCATGGACATGGCGGTGTTGGGGTGCACACCGGCGCGCGAGGCGACCTGCAGGTGGTCGTAGTACTCGATCAGCTTCCCACTGAAGAACTCCTGCAGCGGCTTCACATTAGCGGCCAGCTTCGCAGCTTCGGGGTCATTCCAGGTGCTGAGTTCCGCATAGAGCTTCAACAGCCAGGCGTAGCCGTAAGGCCTTTCGAAGTTCTTCGCCGTTTTAAAAAATTCCACTTCGCCCGCGATGTTCTTTTGTCCAAGATGCTCGGTGAGCTTTTCTTGCAAGAGGCGCCGAAGCTCCAGGTTCGGGTAGTCCTTGGAGAGGGCGATCATCATCCAGGTGCTGTTTACGGCAGAATGCCAGTCGTAACATCCGTAAAAGGCGCGCGTCTTGTCGTAGTCGTTCGGTAGTTGCGGGCGTTGGCCGTACAGCCACAGGTACTGCGCACCCTCCGGCGCGGCCTGCGGGTGATCGATGCAGGAGAGCGGCCAGGCAGCAAGGTAAGTCGCCTGCTCCAGGCCGAAGGCCGGCACCACCGGCTTCGGCAGTGATTTGCTGTAAGCAGCAAGCTTCGCGGCATCCGGCGAGCGCGGCGGGGTTGCTGCCATTGCGAGCGAAGACGCGGTCAGCATCCACGCAAGGGCCGCGACCGTAATGGGCGGCTCTATACGTGACCTGACGCGCGGCTTCCCGTTCGACCTCGCACGCACCATAGGGGAAATCCTCGCTGCAGGCCGTTCGACGCGGTGCGCGGAACGGCCCGGGATCAGAAGGTAAAGCGAGCCGCCAGTTCGCCCTGCTGCCGGTTGCCGGAGTCAGAGGCGCGGCCAAACGAGGCGGATGCAGCAGAGGTGGTGATGCTGTTGTAGAGGTAGTTGTCCGCACCGAAGAGATTGAAGGCCTGTCCATAGACCTCAAGCGCAAACCGGTCGTGAATGCGGAAGTTTTTGAGGATGCGAAGATCGAAGGACTTGTACGCCGAGTTCTGAACGTTGGCTGGATCGATTGCGGTCAGCCCGCGTGTGGCGCGATAGTTGTTGATGAGCGTGTAATCGACGTTGCGCTGCACCTGGTTTCGACTGGTGCCGGGAACATACTGCGTAATGGAATCGGCGTTGACCGAGGCCGAGAACGCACTGAACGGTGTGGCGGACCGCAGCGTAAGGATCCCGCTGCCCACGATGCCGTAGGGAAGCTGGTAACCGAAGCTGGCAACCAATGCATGCCGGCGGTCCGTGCTGCCGGGACCCCAGTCCAGATTGCGATTAAGCGGGTTCACCACCGTGGCCTGCGGATTGTTGTCGCGCGTGCTTTGCAGCGTGTAGGACACGGTATACATGTGCCGGTGTGACAGGCGCTTGTCGACGCGCACAAAGAGTGCCTTGTACTTCGAAGCGGCGATCGGCGAGCGTTGGTAGATGATGTTCCATCCCGCCACGGGACGCGCAGTGCCAGTGGTTGGGAAGTTCAGGTCGATGTTGCGGTAGTCTTTCAGGCTGTAGCTGTACAGGCCGTCCACGTTCACGGAGAGGTTATTCGTCACCTGACGCGAGTAGCCTGCCGAGTACTGCTGCGCATAGGGATTCTGGAAATTGGGCGCCATAAAGGTGACGGTGGGCCTATTCGTGGAGCAATAGTCTGCCGCCGTCTTTCCAGCGCCGAAGGGGTTCGGGTAGCTGGGGTTCGCAATCGAGATGGAGCAGCTGACCAGATTGCGTGCTTCTGAGAAGTTCTGCAGTGTCTGGATGTTGTTGTAGTAGATTCCATAGCCCGCGCGAACCACATCGCGAGCCTTGCCGGTGATGTCCCAAACGACGCCGATGCGCGGGGCGAAGTTGTTGCTGTCACCGCGGCGCTTGTTGTTGTTAATGAGAGGGATCGCGGCCTGGGCAGGGGTGTAGTTCAAGTGCTCATTGAAGGAACCGAACTGCCGCTCCCAGCGCAGGCCGAGATTCAGGGTAATGTTGCGGCCGATCTTCCACTCGTCTTCGCCATAGAGACCGAGGGGAGTCGTCGGAATCTTATTTGAGAGAAAGGGAGTGGTCTGTGTGTACGATGTCGGATTCCGCAGAGCGGCGACCGTGGCGGCGTTCTTCGGATCGAAAACCTGGTCGGTGCCGAAGGTGTATGTGCCGTTGTAGTTGCTGGCGGCACCGTCAGTGAATGGAATGTAGCTGAAGTCGAAGCCGGCCTTGAACGAGTGCTTGCCTGCCGTGTAGGAGATGCTGTCCAGCAGCTGAAAACGGCGCTCAACGCCCGTGTCGGCGTAGCCGAAACCGTAGCTGAAGCCCGGGAAGACATACGCGGCCTGCAGGCTGCTGAGCACCTGTTGTGAGTAGTTGCCTGGATCGGTCGGGATCGGTGCGTTGGGTGGGCCCAATTGGTACGACGCGTATGCATATTGGAATCGCAGATCGTTCAGCAGCCTGGGCGAGAGCGTGTAGGTATGGCCGAAGACAATGGACTGGCGCGGGATCTGGCCGTTGTAGCAGTTGCGCACGGTGATGCCACCGCAGCCCTGATAGCTGAGCAGGTTCCACTCCTGCGCGTAGCGGACAAAGATATTCTGTCGATCGGTGAGCGTGTGATCGACGCGGCCGGTGAGCAGCTGGTCGTGACTTGGCTTTGAGAAAACACCGTTGTTCGCGCCGTAATAAGTCGAATTCGCCGAGACGGTGTAGACCTCAGTGGTTTGCGTGCGTTCAAAAGCCGCGTAGAAATGAGTGCGGTCCTTGAGGATGGGACCGCCGATGTCGCCGCCGAACTGATTGCGATTGAAATCGGGATTGATCGTCTGGTTGAATTTTGGCGCGTTGATCACGCGATTGCGCCAGAGCTCGAAGACCTCACCATGGAATGTATTGGTGCCGCTCTTGGTTGCGACAGAGATCAACCCGCCCATGGAGAGCCCGTACTCGGCAGGGTACTGCGTGATGTTGACCTTGAACTCCTGCACGCCACCCTGTGGGAAGTTCTGGCGAGGCTCACCCATCTCGGCAAAGATGTTGGAGACACCGTCGACCACGAACCCGTTCGTGTAATAGCCGGATCCGCCGCCGATCTGCACGTTGTTGTAGAACGAGCGGGACGCGTCCTGACTGGTGCCGGGAATAAGCAGGGCGAGGTTCAGATATTGCCGGGTGTTGACGGGCAGCTTGTCGATCTCGTCCTGCGTCACTACGCCGCCCACGCTGTTGCTCTCGGTATTTACCTGCGGCGAGTAGCCGTCGACCTGCACAACTTCTCCGGCACTTCCCACCGACAGAGTGACGTCCTGGGTCAGGTGCCCGTCCAGATCAACAGCCAGGCGGCTGATGTCGGTTTCGGTGAAGCCGGAGGCGCTGACCTGCAGGCGATAGCGCCCGGGAGCAACCTGCTGAAAGTGGTAGGAACCATCCCCGCCGCTGTTCAGGGCAGATTTCAGGCCGGAGTCGATGTTGACCAGCACGACCGACGCATTGGGAATGATGGCACCGGAGGCGTCGCGCACCGTGCCGGAGATGTCGCCAAGAGTGCTTTGCGCGGCAACCGTAGCGGCTGACGAGAGCAGAAGCAGAGAACAGAGAACCGTGGAACGTGACACTGGGCGCATCGCATCCTCCGAGCCCATACGCCACCGGCGGCGGGCCCTTGTTCACAAGTTTTCACAACGAATTCTCTGCTTATAACCGGATCGTGGGATGGAGTCAACACAAAAGTGAAAGACATGTGACAAGCGTTCGGGATTGCGCTCAGTGCGGTTTGTTGGACAAGCCCTTGCAGGAGATGGCTGCCGCCCAGCTTCAGGTCGGGCAATTCAGGGTTGAACTGTATACAACCTGCGTGCAAGAATGTCGGTCGTGACCGAGGCTATGCGCATCTACGCCGCAATGCGGGACGACGTGATCAGTTGCGAACTGATACCGGGGTCGTCGATCTCTGAGGCAGAGCTGTGCGCACGCTACAACGCGAGCCGCACACCTGTGCGCGAGGCGTGTCGGCGTCTGCAGGAGGAAGCTCTGCTGCAAATAGTTCCCTTTCGCGGCTGCTTCATCGCCCCGCTCACACTGGATGAGTACCGCAGCCTGAACGAGATGCAATTGGTGCTGGACCCCGCGGCGGCGGCGATGGCCGCAGAGCGGGCGACCGACGAGCAGATTGCAGCCATCGAGCGTTGGGCAAACTACGTCTACCACCCTGGCGAGAAAAAGAGCTACGAGACCTTCCTGGAGTGGAATCGCAATTTCCACATCGAGATTGCACAGGCAACCGGCAACGACGTGCTGGTTGAAATGACGGTCAACCTGCAGACGCGGCTGATCCGGTACTTCTACCTGGTCATCTCCATGGCGAGTTACGGCAAGGCGCTGGTGAGTGAGCACCAGGCGATGGTGCGGGCGATTCGTGCGCGTAAACCGGAGCAGGCGCGCGACCATGCCACGGAACACGTGATTCGCACCATGGAGCGCACGGCGTTGATTCGGATGCCGCAGGGCGGTTTTCGCGGAGAGATCCGAAAAGAAGCACGCGCCTCGCGGCCTCGAGCATGACCCATGTTTGCCACACCGCGTATTTTGTTGCAGAGAGTGACAAACAGGCGGGCTGTTGAACGTTCCAGACTAGAGAGGATGCTCCATGCGCGTTGCGATCGATAGTGGCGGCACCTTCACGGATTGCGTGTACCTGCGCGATGGCGAGGTGCATGTTACTAAGCTCTTTTCTACGCCGGAAGATCCCGGTTCCGCTGTCTTCGCCGCAGTGGAGCAGGTTGCAGCCGCGGGCACGCTCGTGGAGGTGCGGCACGGCACAACGGTGGGCACGAACGCCATGCTGGAGCGCAAGGGCGCGCGTGTTGCGTTTGTAACGACTGCGGGCTTTGAAGACACCATCTCCATCGGCCGGCAGGCCAGAAGCAGCCTATACGACTGGTTCCATTCGCCGCTTCCGCCTTTGGTTCCCGCTGAACTTCGATTCGGCGTGGAGGAACGCGTAAGCGCGGAGGGCGTTGTGCTGAAGTCGCCAACGGCCGAGTCCCTGCAAGTGCTGGCCGAAGCGGTGCGGCAAAGCGGGGCAGAAGCTGTCGCGATCTCGCTGCTGTTTTCTTTCAGCAATCCGAAGCACGAAATGCTGGTGGCCGAGGCGCTAGAGCCTTTGGGCATTCCGGTTTCCGTCTCCCACCGCATTCTGCCTGAGTTCCGCGAGTTCGAACGCGGCAGCACCGTGGTTGCGAATGCCTACCTTTCACCGAAGGTGAGTACATACCTAAATCGCTTGCAGAGCAGAGTGATGTCGACCTACTCCGCCGGACCTGTGCAAGTAATGCAGTCTTCGGGCGGTACGGTGGCCGCCGGAATCGCCGCCGAGGAGCCGGTGCGCACGGTCCTGTCTGGACCCGCAGGCGGAGTCATCGGAGCGTACCGGCTAGGCAGGCTGGCGGGCTTCGACAAGATCATCGCCTTTGACATGGGCGGTACCTCCACCGACGTGTCGCTGCTGGATGCAGAAGCTGGTGGTCCACAGACGACCAGCGAGTTTGTCGTTTCTGAAGTGCCTATCAGCGTTCCCATGCTGGACATCCACACGGTGGGCGCGGGCGGTGGCTCAATCGCCCGGTTTGACGCGGGCGGGGCATTGCACGTGGGGCCGGAGTCCGCCGGAGCAGTGCCAGGACCGATCTGTTACGGCCGGGGAACGCTGCCCACGGTGACCGACGCCAACCTGACGCTGGGCAGGCTGGATCCCGATCTGTTCCTGGGCGGCAAGATAACACTCGACGCGACCCGCACGCTGCGCTACATGGAAGAGGCGCGCGGTCCGATTGGCAGCGTGGAGCAGTTCGCAGCAGGCATCCTGTTGCTTGCGGAGACGGCGATGGAGAAGGCGATTCGCGTCATCTCAGTGGAGCGCGGTTACGATCCGCGCGAATTTACGCTGGTCAGCTTCGGTGGAGCCGGTCCGCTGCATGCGTGTTCGATGGCGCGTTCGCTGCAGATTCCGCGTGTGCTGGTACCGCGCCTGCCGGGTGCACTCTCCGCGCTCGGCATCCTGCTGGCCGACACGGTACGCGACTACAGCCGAACCGTCATGCTGCTCGTGGAAGACGATGATGCAATTCGAAGAGAGTTGGCCTATCTGGAGCAGGGCGCGCAGGAATCGCTGCAGAGAAGCTCTTCCGCCGAGGTGTCGCACTCTGTCGATCTGCGGTATGCCGGCCAAGGTTACGAGCTGAATGTGCCATTCACCGCGACCTATCGTGAGGACTTTCACGCTCTGCATCGCAAGCGTTACGGCTACGCCGATGCCGAAGCTCCGATCGAGGTCGTGAATGTGCGCGTGCGCATGACTCTTCCCAACGCACCCATATCGCTGCCTCGCGAAGAGCCGGTCGCCGGAGATGGTAAGCAAGCTGTGCTGAAGACCCGGCGCATCTTCTTTGATGGAACGTGGCAAGCCAGCACGGTGTACCAGCGCGAACTGCTGCGCGCGGGTGACCGCTTAGAAGGCCCGGCGCTGATCGCAGAATACAGCTCCACAACAGTCGTTCCGCCCGGCTGCACGTCGACTGTGGACACATACGGAAACCTTGTCATCGAGGTACACGCGGCATGAGTACCGTTCTGCTTACCGAACCCGTTGCGGCACCGGCCATCGACGCCATCGAACTCGCGGTCTTCAAGAGTGCCACGCATTCTATTGCCGAGGAGATGGGTGCTGCCCTCCGACGCACATCCTTCTCTCCTAACATCAAGGAGCGGCGTGACTACTCCTGCGCCGTCTTTGACGGCACGGGCCAAGTGATCGCGATGGGCGATCACATGCCCGTTCACCTGGGTTCTATGCCCATGTCGGTCAAAGCAGTGATCGAAGCGATGACACTGCGGCCCGGCGATATCGCGATGCTGAACGATCCCTACGCCGGCGGCACGCACCTGCCGGACATCACCATGGTGTTGGGTGTATTTCCCCAGGAAGACGCTACGAAGCCATTGCTGTACGTCGCTGCCCGAGCTCACCACGCAGATGTGGGTGGCTTGTATCCAGGATCGATGGGCCTGTGCCACGAGATTTACCAGGAGGGCCTGCGTATACCGCCCGTACTGTTGGTCGACCAGGGCGAGATGAATCGGGCGGTGTTGCAACTGATCCTCCACAATGTTCGAACGCCGCAGGAGCGCGAGGGCGACCTGCTCTCGCAAATCGGCGCCTGTCGCGTTGGAGAGCGCCGGTTGCTCGAGCTGGCAAAGAAACGCGGCTCCGAGCGCATAAAGCAGCTTGCCGCGGCGCTGATGGATTATTCCGAACGGCTGATGCGGGCACAGTTTGCGCAGTGCACCAGCGGAACTTATACGGCGGAAGACTTCCTCGACAGTGACGGTTTCTCGGACACGCCGCTTCCGATCCGAGTCAGCATCACCCTCGATAGCGAAGCACAAGCGGCGCGGGTCAGCTTTCACGATTGCCACCCGCAGGTGCGTTCCAGCATCAATGCGGTCTACGCCATCACATACTCCGCGGTCTACTACGTATTGCGCTGCCTCCTGCCGGAAAATGCGCCTGCAACGGCAGGGATCATGCGGCCGGTCACCGTGGAGACGGAGCGCGGAACGATCGTGGATGCGGTGCTGCCCGCACCAGTCGCGGGCGGCAACGTGGAGACATCACAGCGCATTGTGGACGTTTTGATGCGAGCACTGGCGCAGGTCATGCCGGATCGGGTTCCGGCTGCAAGCTCCGGCACCATGAACAACCTGACGATCGGCGGCGTCGACCACCGCAGCGGAAGGCCCTTTGCTTACTACGAGACGATCGCGGGCGGCATGGGCGCGAGGCCTAATGCAGATGGCATCTCCGGCATTCATACCCACATGACCAACTCGCTGAACACACCGGTTGAAGCGCTCGAGTACGCCTACCCTCTTCGCGTGCACCAATACAGCTATCGGCCCGGCTCAGGCGGTCAGGGAAGGTTTCACGGTGGAGACGGTATCATCCGGGAGATCGAAGTGCTCACACCCAGCACACTGACGCTGCTTACAGAGCGGCGCAGGTTCGCACCATACGGATTGCAAGGTGCACAGGGCGGAAAGCTGGGCGTCTCCTTCCACATCACGCAAGAAGGGCGAAAGGAGCTACCGGCAAAATGCAGTGTGAGCGCCAACGTCTCCGATCGGATACGAATCGAGACACCCGGAGGCGGAGGGTGGGGCTGAACTGCAGCTTCTTACGCTGTCTGGTTCTGGCTCCCGCTCTCTCTGGCATTGCCCGCGGCTGGTGTAGATCTGGCCTGTCTAAGCAGGAGTGTTGCTCCCCAACAGCACGGAAATGAAGCTCGTCTGCTTACGGCAACTGGCCGGAACGGTTCAAGTGGAGCTTCCTACTCGTCAGTCCAGTTCAGAGTTCGCAATCTCTTGCGCATGTTGCGCAAGCGTATGGCTTGCGCCGTAGCTCTTCACGAAGCTTAATACAGCAACCTGGTGTAGTAATTGGGGCCGAGCTATGCATCGTCAGTTGGACGTCGGTCGCGCAGGTTTCGACATGAAGGTACTCCTTGAGGAAAATTCCCGTCGAATCGTCCTTCACAGAATTCTGGTAGACACTTCTGTACCCAACGCGAGTTGATTCCTGACCGGCTGCGGTCCAGGGATTCCTTGCGCAAACCACGCGGAGTTGGTGGCAAGTTTCGTCCGGTACACTAAGCTTGCTTGCTTTCACGTGCTCAGTCCGGAGATCGACGATCGGCCTGGACTCTGTTCCGGTTGGTGCTGTTGATGAGCCTTCCGGTTTTCATCCTGGGCTGGGGGACGGCTTACAAATGTTCCCTGTACAAGAGTGCACAGGAACAGGCGCATACGCCCGTGGTAAAGATCGACACACGCGGTAGCGACGTTGCCAAAGCGGAAGTTGAAACATCGGTCGAGCCGGATTTTCCGCTGCATGATCTGCTTCCGGTCGTTGCAGCTGAGCCGAGGAATCAGCCCAGCTTCGCTCTGGTCGAAGAGCACGAGACCTTTTCAAAGCGGCTGTTTCGACATACTCCAGCCCTGTTCCTAAGACCACCGCCTCGTTCCATCTTTCCGAACGCGTAACCTGTTGCCGCACGGCGGCCAGGATTCTGTTTTCGTTGAATTCCGGATGTGAGGTTTCATGCGAGTGTCTAAACGCACACTGGTATTTGGTTTTGCCGGCGTTGTGATTGCGGTCTGTCTTGTCTTTTTGCTCACGCGCCGCCGCGACGCACACTCCGTTGTTGCGGGCAATTCACCGGTGACCACTGTGTCTGTGGTGCAAGCCAGGCGACAGCCGATTGCACGCACGTTGAGCCTGGCCGGCGTCTTCCAGCCGTTCCAGGAGATCGATGTTCACGGGAAGGTTTCCGGTTACATCCGTCGCATCAACGTCGACATTGGCGACAAGGTACGGCAAGGGCAGGTGCTGGCCACGCTGGAAATACCGGAGCTGCAGGCGCAGGTGACCGGTGCCGATGCCGGTGTGCAACGAAGCCGTTCCGACATTGACCGGTTAGGGAATGAGGTCACGCGTGCGCAGGCCAACTACTCGGCGACGCACGCGAATTACCAGCGGCTGCAACAGGCATCGGACCAGCGGCCAGGGCTGATTGCAGCGCAGGAGTTGGACGATGCGCAGGCGCGCGACCGCGCCGCCGCCGCGCAGGTGGATGCGGCGAAGTCGGCCGTGGCGGCAGGACAGGAGCAGCTTGGCATCTCCCGCGCCGATTTGCAGCGGGTCCACAGCATGGCGCAGTACGCGACCATTACAGCTCCGTTCACGGGTGTTGTGACGGCACGGTATGCGGATACGGGATCGCTGATTCCCGCAGGCACGTCCAACAGCGGCACTGCCCAGGCAGTGGTGCGGCTGGCCCAAAGCGACGTGCTCCGCCTGCGCATGCCCGTACCGGAAGAGGATGTCGCCTCTGTGCATGAGGGGAGTCCTGTGCAGGTACACGTGAAGGCCACAGGCCAGACGTTTGCAGGCCGGGTGATCCGCTTCAACCGCGATGTTTCGGATGCGACACGCACGATGCAAACGGAGATCGACGTTCCAAACCCTGGGTTGGAACTGACGCCGGGGATGTACGCCGATGTGATGTTTGACCTGCAGCAAAAGCCCGACGCGATCGTGGTGCCTGCCGCGGCGGTTGTGCAGGGAGAGCATCCAGCCATCTGGGTCGTCGACACAAGTGGGCATGCGCAGCGGCGCGAGGTGCAGCTAGGCATCGCCGGAGCAAACACGCAGGAGATCCTGTCTGGTGTGCAGCCGGGAGAGCAGGTGATCGTTGGAGGACAGACCCAACTGCAGCCGGGCCAAGCGGTCCATGCTGCTGCCGCGCATCTGGACCTGGTCGATTACAAAGATGCATCCGCAGGAGGCCGCTAACCATGTCCTTCTTTGCGATCAAGTACCCCTTTTTCATCCTCATGGCTTGCCTGATGGTTATCGTTGTGGGCACGGCTGCCGTTGTGGGGATGCCGGTTGACCTGTTCCCGCGCGTCAATATTCCCGTGGTCGTGGTGGCGACGTTTTACTCGGGCATGCCGCCGCAACAGATTGAATCGGACATCACGAACAGCGACGAACGTTTCTTTACGCTGGGCAGCAACATCGACCATATCGAGTCACGTTCGATGTCCGGCGTAAGCCTGATCAAGATTTACTTTCAGCCTGGTACGGATGCGAATGCCGCGGTCAGCAATATCTCAAATCTTGCGATGGCCAACCTGCGCCGTTTGCCACCGGGAACACTGCCCCCGGTTGTGCTGAGCTTTGACGCGGCGAACCTGCCGGTCTGCCTGATCACGTTGAAAGGTGCAGGGCTGAACGAGACAGAGCTGAAAGACACGGCACAGTTCACGGTGCGCAATCAGGTTGCGAACGTGCCGGGTGCTTCCGTGCCGCAACCGTACGGAGGGCGTTACCGGCAGATCCAAATCTATGTGGACCCCAACAAGTTGCAGGCCGCGCAGATGAGCGTGATGGATGTGGTGCACGCCGTCAACGAATCGAATCTGATCCTGCCTGCCGGCGACGTTCGCATTGGACCGAAGGACTACAACATCTACGCGAACAGCCAGGTGCCGACACCCGCGGACGTGAACTCGATCCCGTTGCGGACTGTGGGGAACGCGTCCATTCTGGTGGGTGACATCGGCCATGCGCAGGATGCGGGCCAACTGCAGACCAACATCGTCCGCGTGGACGGGCAGAAATCCGTTTACATCCCCGTGCTGAAGCAGGGTGGTAATTCCAACACCATCACGATCGTGAATGGCGTTCGCGCGGCAGTGGCGCACCTGGTGGACATCCCTGCGCAGGTGAAAACGGCGGTCGTTTTCGACCAGTCCGTTTTTGTAAAAACGGCGGTCAAGAACGTGATCAGTGAAGGCCTGATCGGACTCGCGCTTACGGGCCTGATGATCCTGCTCTTCCTGGGCGACCTGCGGGCGACGGTCGCCGTCATGTTGTCGATTCCGATCTCTTGCCTGGCCACGTTTCTGATCCTGGATGCAATGGGAGCGTCGATCAACACCATGGTGCTGGGAGGCATCGCGCTGGCGTTGTCGCGGCTGATCGACAACTCCGTCGTGGTGCTTGAAAACATCTTCCGGCATTTTGAAATGGGCGCTGCGGCGGTAAAGGCTTCGCAGGATGGCGGCAAGGAAGTTCAGCTTGCCGTGCTTGCGGCCACCTGCAGCACGGCCATCGTCTTCTTTCCTGTTGTGTTGCTGACCGGTGTCAGCAAATACCTGTTCACGGCGCTGGCACTGGCCGTGGTGATTGCGTTGTTCTGCTCGTACTTCGTCGCCATGACAGTGGTGCCGCTGTTCTGCTCGCGCTTCATCTCCCACCATGGGCATGACAAGGCACACGAACAGGCGACGCCGGACGATCCGGTGCCCGAGAACATGCCAGCAGGGCCGAGCAAAGGCATTTTCAGCCGTGTGGTTTACCGCTTCAACCTGCTCTTCGGTGCGCTGCAGAGCCGTTATGACCTTGCCATTCATTGGTGTCTGAAACGACCCCTTGCGGTGGTACTCAGCTTTTCCCTGTTCGTGGTGGTCAGCCTGGCTCTTTTTCCCTTGCTGGGCCGGGCCTATTTTCCACGCACGGATCCTGGCCAGTTTGTGATCACGGTGAAAGCACCGACCGGTACGCGGCTGGAATTGACAGACCGCTACATCGACCGCATCGAGCAGGACGTGCGTTCGGTTGTGCCGAAGGATGACCTGAACATGATCGTCTCCAACATCGGTGTCACGCCTGACCTGTCTGCCATCTACACCTCAAACTCTGGCATGCACACCGCGTTTGTGCAGGTGAGCCTGCAGGAGGAACACAAGCTGAGCAGTTATGCCTACATGCAGCAGGTGCGCGCCAAGCTGGCGAGCGACCTGCCTGACGTGCAGACGTACTTTCAGACAGGCGGCCTTGTGGACTCCGTGGTGAACCAGGGTCTTCCCGCGCCCTTTGATATTCAGATCAGCACAAAGGACATGAATGGGGGCTATGCGATTGCTCAGCAGGCCGCACGCCAGCTTCGCGCGATTCACGGCGTGGATGACGTGCTGATTCCACAGGATGTGAACTACCCGGGTCTGGCGCTGGATGTGGACCGGCAACGCGCGGCTCTGCTGGGACTGACGCCACACACCATTGTGGACAACGTAATCACGGCGCTGACTTCGAACGGGCAGGTGGCTCCGAGCTTCTGGATCGATCCGAAGAGCGGGAATAACTACCTGTTGACGGTGCAGTACCCGGAACAGCAGATCAAGACGCTGGATGACCTGAAGCAGATACCACTGCGCTCTGCAAATGGCCAGAGCACCACGCCTCTGCGGTCGGTTGCAAGCGTCACTCCCATCAACACGCCTACCGAAGTCGATCATTATCAACTCCGCCCTATGTTTGATGTCTACGTGATGCCCAACAAGGAAGACCTTTCCGCAGTCAGCACGCAAGTGAACAAGGTGGTTTCTGGCCTGAGCCTGCCGAAGGGAACACGCGTTACGGTGCGAGGTTCGATTCTGAGCATGCAGAGCTCGTTTCGCAGCTTCGGCATCGGGCTGGTGCTTTCCATCGTGCTCGTGTTCCTGATCCTGATGGCCCAGTTTGCTTCGTTTGTAGATCCGTTAATTATTCTGCTGGCGATACCGCCAGGGATCGCGGGAGTGATTCTGTTCCTGCTGATCACGCACACGACGTTGAACATTATGAGCCTGATGGGTGTGCTGATGATGACCGGCATTGTGGTGTCCGACAGCATCCTGATCGTTGAATTCGTGGGACAACTGCGAGGCGAAGGTTACACGCTGGAGAATGCCATTATCACGGCCTGCAAGGTACGCCTGCGGCCGATTCTGATGACAACGCTGGCAACGGTCCTCGGACTAATTCCGATGGCACTTGCTTTGGAGGCGGGCAGCGAACAATATGCACCACTGGCGCGTGCCATTCTGGGCGGGCTTACCGTTTCCGGTGTGGTGACTGTGTTCCTGGTACCCAGCGCCTACCTTCTGGTGCATCGCTATCTGGAAGGGCGAAGCCATCGCGGGGCCGAAACGCAACCTGCGCCTCAGCACGCGGGGGTGGCACTGTGAAGGTTTTGAACATCGTCCTTTTGCTCTCGTTTGCTCTGCCGATTGTGGCGCAGACGAGAGCAACGGCAACAGATGTAAAGATCACGCGCGATCAGGCAGAGCAGCTTGCTCTTGCAAACAATCCACGCATCTCCGCGGACAAGCTGCTTGCCCTGGCAGAGGGTGAAACCGTTCGGGAGCAACGGTCTGCGCTGCTGCCGCAAGTTGCTGTAAACCTGACAGCGGTGCAGGCGGAGGACGCCTCACGCATCGGTGCGGGCCAGCTGACCTCGTCCCGTTTGTACACCCACGCGGGCGCGGGCGGAACGCTCTCGCAACTCATCACGGACTTCGGACACACGGGGAACCTTGTCGCTTCGGCAAGACTGCGCACCGAAGCGCAGCAGCAGAGTGCCCGCGCTACGCAACAGGACGTTGTGTTCGCAACGGACCAGGCGTTCTATCGCCTGCTGAGTGCGCAGGCTCTGCTGGATGTGGCGAACCAGACCGTAGCCGCGCGGCGGGATGTGCAGAGCGTGACCGGCGCGCTTGCGCAGAACAAGCTGAAGAGCGATCTGGACGTGAACATAGCTGCGGCCGATGCATCCCAGGCGCAGTTGCTGCAGCTGGACGCAACCAACCAGGTGCAGAGTGCAAGCGCGGCACTGGCAGCACTGCTGGCCGCGCCGGCTGGAACGGTCTACACCGCAGTGGATAGCGCCGCGGCGCTTCCGCTACCACCCGAAGATGCAGGCGCGCTGGAGAGGGACGCCCTGGCGACGCGGCCCGACTTGAAAGCTCGCGCACTTGGGGCGAATGCTGAAGAAAAGCTGGCGCGTGCGGAGTCGCTGCAACACCTGCCAACCATTACCGCCACAGCGGTAGCGGGCGTTACGCCCGTTCGGCCGGACGGTGTCTTCGGCGAGAACTGGTACGCCGCGGGTGGTATCAACCTGAACCTGCCGATCTTCACGGGATTTCGAATCAGTTCGGAGGCGCGAGAAGCCGAGTTGCGTGCGCAGGCGCAACAGAAGCAGGCCGCAAACCTGGGGAACGTCGTGCAGCGTGATGTGCGCACCGCAACCCTCTCCGCCCAAACGGCTTTTCAGCGAATCGCCGTGACAGAAGCATTCCAGGGACAGGCAGCCCAGGCGTTGAGCCTGGCGCAGACACGCTATCAGCTTGGCCTTAGCTCTATCGTGGAGCTGAGCCAGGCGCAGCTCCAGAGCACGCAGGCGGCTGTTGCCGCTGCTGGGGCGCGTTTCGATTACCTTCTGGCATTGCGATCGCTGGATTACGTGACCGGGCGCATTACGCCGTGACGGCAAGCAGGGCAACGATTCGATGCGTGCAGAGCGATCGTATTCGCGATGCATGCATTCAAGCGGAATCGCTGCGCCGCAGCTGCCTTCCTTCACGAATCGTTTGAACCATGCCACCCAGGCGGCTCCGCAGCGTTCTGGCGTACATCGATTGGATCACCGCCAGCAGCAGGCCCACCTGCGCCGGTTTGGGTTGTCCGTAGTGTGAGAGCTTGCTTGACCGCTGTACCGAGATCGTCTTGACGGCGGTCATTTCCAGCAGGCCCTCGATTCCCTGCGTGACACCGAACCCGCTCAGGCGGCGGCCGCTGAAGGGCACCCGCGGGTCGGCCGACGGGAAGATCAGGTCGTTGATAAAGACCGAGCCGACGTCGAGCCGGCCGGCAAGGGTTCGGCACTCGTCTTCGTTCCCGAACAGCGACGCCGTGAGACCGAACGGGCACAGCTCCTGCGCGGCGAGCACTGCATCTATATCGGCAGCCTCAATCATCGTGATCACCGGTGCGAAGATGTCTTCCTGAGCCACCGCCATGCGGGCGCTGCCATCCTCAACCAGGATCGGCATCACACCCTCGTCAGCAAGGCCGCCGTGAATGCAGGCTCCCTCTGCCTGGGCATCTTTCAGCAGAGCGGCAAGCCGCTGGCGTGTCGCGCCCGTTAAGGTGACCGGAGCAATCGTGCGGAAGGCCGCGAGGAGTGCTTCGGCGAGGTGGCGTTTCTGTTCCGGTGTTGCACCCACATAGAAGAGCCGCCGTGGCGCCATGCAGGTGCATGATCCATTCAGGCGCATGCCGAAGGACAACGCCTGCACGACGCGGTGGAGGTCCGCCCCGGGCAGGACGACTACGGCGTCACAGCCTGAAAGCTCAACCACGGCCGGGATCAGTCGCTCCGCTAACTGCCGCAGCAGCGCGCGGCCCGACGCCGCAGAACCTGTCAGAAACACCTTGTCGACTCCATCGGCAATGGAACGCTCTGCCGCAGGGACCGACTCGTCCGTCACCGAAAGCAGCCCGTCTGGCAGGCCCGCGGACCGCATGATTTCGGCGAACGTGTTCGCAATTTTGCCGCCGCCCAGGCCAGGCTTCCAGATAACAGCGTTGCCGGCCGCGAGTGCCTGGACGACCTGCACACCGGGCAGGAAGAGCGGGTAATTCGACGGACCGATCACCAGAACCTTGCCCAGCGCGACGCGGTGGACCTCGCTATGCAGACCGCTCATCCAGAGCGGCAGACCGCTGCGGCCAAGCTTGCGTGGCCGCAGCACCTTGCCGGCGGATGCTTCCAGAAAACGCATCGCAGCCAACAGCGGCAGCACTTCCGACGAGAGCGCCTCAAGCGGGAGCCTTGCGCTGAGTCCGCCATCCTCGGTGAGCAAATCTTGAGCGCGTTCCGCAAGCAGACTGCGCGCCGCCGCCAGAACCTTGAGCCGACTCTGGACCGGGAGCGCGGCCCAGTTGCTCTGTACCTCCGCCATCGTTGTTTCACTCACTCTTTGAAGCTAGACCGTAGCGCCCCTGCAAGCAAACAGGGGCGCACGGTCACGCTGCAGACGACGAACATTTAGAAGGCGTAATGCAGTTGCAGCTGAATGACTCGCGACAGGCTGCGTGTGTTGGTGATCTGGCCGAAGTTGTTGTCTGTTACGGTGTTGTCCGGATTGCCGTAGCTGGCGATATTGAGAGCGTTGAAGGCATCCGCGCGGAAGCCGAGAGTATGGCGATCCGTGATGTGGAAGTCCTTGAAGGCGGAGAAATCGACCTGGCGGTAGCCGGGCACACGTTCCGAACCGACGGATGCTGTGCCGAAGCTGTTCGGCAGCTCCGGGCCATAGGCGCAAACACCGTCGTTGGCACCGCTGCACGGGTTGGCCGACGAATCCGTACCGAACCAATTCTGCACACTCCGATTGACAACGCGCAGCTTGCGGTACTGGTTTGCACGCTGCTGGCCGTAGCTGTTGGCCTGACTGTTGTCGGGCGAGTAGATCGTGATCGGAAAGCCCGAGTAAAGCACTGCGGAGGATGAAACAGCCCAGCCTCCCAATGCAAGATCGACGACGCGGTTGGTTGTGTTGCCAAACTGTTTACCGCGCCCGAATGGGACCTGATACAGAACGAGTGCGCTGAAGTTATGACGAACGTCCGTCGCGGACGGACCGTAGTCGGCGCGACTGTTATAAGCATCCTGCCACGCCCCGTTGTGCACCTGGGTATTCGCAGCGCCATAGTTTCCGGCGCTATTCGTCATCGCACGGCTATAGGTGTAGTTGAGCGTGTAAGTGAACCCATACTCCCCGCGATCACGCAACGTCGCCTGGCCGCCGTTATAGTTCATCATGGCGTTCGATTCGGTAACAAGCAGCTTAGCCCCTTGCCCGACGAGCCCCGCGAAAGGAGTCGTCGTGGGTGCCGTGACGTTGCCGCCGTTTGCAGCAAGTAACTGGATCTGAGCCAAAGTAAGTTCATTGCCATTGCGGTAATCCGCCAGGTGCTGACCGGTTTCGCCCACATAGCTCACTGCCAACGAGAGCTTATTGTTGAACTCGTATTCAGTCGTCAAGTTGAATTCGTGCAGGTAAGCAGGGCGAATGTGTTGTGGCCATGCTCCGAAGCTGGCTCCTGTGTTGGAGATGTCGCTGATAGCGAAGCCGTTCGCCGCGTGAATGGGAGCGCCGGGGTTGTAGGCGACCCCTGCACCCGGATCTGCGGCTGTAGGCGTTGCTGCATTCGGCTGCGAATACACCAGAAAAGGACTCTGGTAGGTGAGGCGCTGATTGTTGGCGTCGCCTTCAAAGAAGCTGGTCGTACCGTAGCCACCGCGAAACACCAGTCGCTCCTTGGCCTGATAGGCGAACCCGAAGCGCGGCTGAATCTGATCCTTGGTGGGCTGGTAACAGGAGATGTTGTCGCAGACGATTGATCCCGCCGGAGCGCCTGCGGGAACTGATCCCGCATACTCGACTTTGCCCATGTTCGGCCCATCCAGTAGAACGTTTGCGGTCTTGTTATGAACTTCGTTCCATCGCTGGTCGTACTCGTAACGAATGCCGAAGTTCAGCGTCAGCTTATCCGTGGCCTTCCAGTCGTCCTGGAAGAAGCCAGCGGAGCGCCACTGGCGATTGCCGACCAAGCCACTGCCGCCGGGGATCGCGATGCTGTCATTGTTGGCCCGATCGAGAACAAAATCCGCACCGCTATAGCCGGTGTCGCTTCCGTTGCCCGTAAAGGTGCCGTTGTAATTGAATTGTCCGGTAGATCCCTGCGCACCACTTAAAGCGTAGTTCTGCTGGTAGCGGATTGCCTGTCCACCGATGCTGAAGGTGTGCCGGCCATGCTGGATCGTTACGTTGTCGTAGTAGGAAAAGGTGTTGTCGCGCAGAATCTGCGGAGCGCCAGGTGTTCCGAATGAGCTGAAGTTGTCGCCAATGCCCTGATTGGAAAAGCCGACATACTGCTGAGTACCGAAAGGTATGCCGACCACCTTGTTGCCCGTCAGGCCGAAGACGCCGGTCGGATCCGTCGGGACGCCCTGATCCCAACGGACGCGCAGGAAGCCGACGCGGGCCTCATTCACGATGGAGGGCGAGAACGTGTGCACCCAGGTGGTACCAAACATCTTGGTCGGGAACACATTCTGCGACGGAAAACTCAAAGCCAAGACCGCCACACTGCCGTCATTTGCATTGGATTGCGCATAGAAGCCAGTAATCTTGTCCGTACCGCGTGGGTCCCACTCGATCTTTACATCACCCTGGTTGTCAGTCAGGAAGCTCCGCGTCGCGCCGACATAGTTGTTCTGCACCAGGCCGTCCACCGGCGTGGCGTTGGGCAACGGGTAGAGCTCCGGGTGAGCAAAGAGATATTTGGCAACCGGGCTTACGATCGGCACCCGATTGTTCACGTAGGGCGCGAAGTTGTTCTGCGTGTCGTACAGCTGCTTCGGCACGGCGGAAAAATCGCCATTGCGCATGGCCTGGGTAAACACGCTTGCGGTGCCGGTGCCGCCGCTGTGGCGGCGATTGCCTTCGTAATCGACGAAGAAGAACAGCCGGTCATGGATGATAGGACCACCCAGTGTGCCGCCGAACTGAGTCTGTGTGAACGGATTGATCGGCTGGATGTCCGCAGAGTCGGGGTGGTGCTTGTTCGCCCACGAGTTCGCGTTGAGCTTGTCACTTTCCAGGTAGGCGTAGGCCGAGCCATGGAACTGGTTCGTGCCGCTCTTCAGGATGGAAACGATGTCGCCGCCATTCACATTACCGTAGCTCGCAGGAGCATTGGCCGTGATGACGCGAACCTCGGCGAGCGCATCGGGCGCCGGGTTGTAGCCGATCAGGTTGTTCTGGCCTTCGTTCTGGTCAATGCCATCCAGCGTGTAATTGTTCGCCTGGGCGCGGTTGCCGTTCACCGCCACGATGCCGCTGTTATAGGTGTTTCGCTCCAGCGCGTTACCGCCTGTCAGCCCGCCCGGATCGGTGTTGACCGCGCCCGGCTGAAAGAGCGTGACCGACGAGAAGTTGCGGCCATTCAGCGGAATCGTCGCAATCTGCTGCTCGGAAAGCGACAGCCCGATGGTGCCGTCCGAGGTGTCGAGGATGGGCTGGGTCGCGGCAGTCACTTCCACGGTCGTGCTCGCGTTGACACTCACGTGCGCGTCGATCTTGGCGACCTGGCTGATCTCAAGCTGGAACGGCGGAATCGTGAGCGGCGAGAAACCGGTGGCCTGCACCTCCACGGTATAGCTGCCGATCGGGAGGAAACGAATGGAGTACACGCCCGCGTCGTTGCTGGTGACGGGCGTGCGCACGCCTGTGGTCGTGTTGACCGCCGTTACGGTCGCGTGCGGCACAGCCGCACCACTTGCGTCCAGCACGGTGCCCGTGATGGATCCCGTCACGGTTTGTGCTTGCACAGCCGCAAACGACATACAGGCCACTGCTGCCAGTGACCACAGGCGTGTTGAATTTACAAACTGCATGGAACTGCCTCCAGAAAATGATGCCAAGGTGTGGTGTTCTGACCGGTCGTAGTCATCCGGTGAAATGCGCGATGCCTGTAAGCGGGGAAGCTCTGCGTTCTGACGACGCCGATGCGTTCGCTCCGCCCTTCCAGGTGATCGCGCCTGGCACACGCTTGGATGCGCGGGCGCGAAGTTGGTTTGCGAACAGTTCAGCCCTCCTGCGGCTGAATGCTCGCCGCATCCATGGTAAGCCCCGCCGCTTCCTCCAGGCCCGGCACTGGCGACGGCTTCGATCTTTACCGGGGAGCTAGAAGACGACGTCCGCAGCGGACAGGTCGCAAGCATCGTCTTCACCTGCCTGGACCTTTGGCAGCGTTGCCGGCGCAGGCGCGACTGGCTCCAGAAACCATTTGGCTCGGGCCAGCAGCCGTTTGCGGTCCTCCAGGCCGTTGGTTCCGCCGTTGACCTTGCGCGTAATGGTCAGCACATCGTCCTTGTCGGCAAGTGCGTTCAACGCGTGCGTTTGCCAGAACCAAACGGCGGCCTGGATGGCCAGTGCCGCATCGTCCGCGATTTGCTTGCAGGTGTCACCCGTGGTGAAGTCGGTCTGGACTGTTTTGCCAAACGCAATGTAGTTCGCGCGGCCGGTCAGTTGAATCAAGCCGCGGCCCTTGAATCGCTTGCCATCGCCTGGCTGCGTGTTGCCCAGGTCTTTGCGGCCTTCGTAGGCGACGCCACTGGCAATCTCTTCGGTGTAGCGCAGTTCGCCGCTCTCGTGTCCGACCTGTGCCAGGAAATGGCTGCGCCGCAGCAGGCTGGCGATCTCCGCCGCGGCCATGGCGGCGACCAGCGGCGCAAAGAAGCGGACGATCGTGCTCGCCGGGGCATGAATGAAGATGCCCTGGAGGCGTGCCGCGGAAAAGCCTGTTGCCATGCCCTGCCGCAAGGCTCGCAGTGTACTGCCCTGCCTGGGGTCGTTCGCCGCCTCGGGCGTGATCAGCCCGGCGATGTCAAAGCCGCCCAGCACACCATGCTGATACAACTCGATGGCGGTCACCGTTCCAGCCCCGCACTTTCCGTTGGCCGGCACCGCCGGAGCCGCCTGCGGCGCGTTCATCTGGAGCAGTAACTGCACGGTCCGCACATCGTCGCGATCGTTCTTGCCGTTCCGTCCCACAGTCGCCGCGATGCACATGAGGCCGACGGTAGCACAGCGTGGCGAAAGATTTCCGCGCACGGCCGGGCGATCCGTTTTACTCTCACATCTCGTGCGCCGCGCGCGCCTGATCCGCGCGCCCATGTGGAGGTGAACCACTTAGCAATGCCCCAAACACTTCTCTTCGCCGACGCTCATCCGCGGCAACGCGCCACCGTGGGAAAAATGCGCCTGCTGCCGTTGCTTGCCGCCACCTACTTTATGGTTTCGGGCGGCCCCTACGGGTTGGAGGACATTATCGGCGACGCCGGTTACGGCCGCGCCTTGCTCATCCTGCTGCTACTGCCTTTTGTTTGGAGCCTGCCGACCTCGCTTATGCTGGGTGAGCTGTCGGCCGCGATCCCGGCCGAGGGCGGCTTTTACGCCTGGGTGCGCCGCGCGATTGGCCCCTTCTGGGGCTTTCAGGAGGCATGGCTTTCGCTTGCGTCCTCCATTTTTGACATGGCGATTTACCCGACCACGTTTGTGCTCTACCTGGGGCACCTGGCGCCCGCTCTGACCGCAGGCCATCGCGGCTTGCTGATCAAGCTTGTCGTGGTCGCGCTGGCCACGCTATGGAATCTGCGTGGTGCCGCCGCGGTGGGCCACGGCTCCGTATGGATGTGGGTGGTCGCGCTCTCGCCATTTCTGATCCTGATCGGCCTGGGTGCGTGGCTCGGTGTGCACACGCCGCACGCCGCGCTTGGGCCGCCGGCAAAGCTTGCACTCGGACCCGCCATCCTGGTTGCGATGTGGAACTACATGGGTTTCGATAACGCCAGCACCATTGCAAGCGAAGTGGATGAGCCGCAGCGCACCTACCCGCGTGCGATGCTGCTGGCCGTGCTGATGGTGATGCTTACGTACCTGCTGCCGATCGGCGCTGTGGCGTGGGCGGGCATCGCTCCCGACCGGTTCTCCACGGGAGCATGGGTCGACGCCGCGCGCGTGCTGGGTGGCCCCGCGCTCGCGGTCGCGGTGGTACTCGCTGGCTCCCTGGACAGCATGGGCACCTTTAGCGCGCTCACCTTGACCTACACGCGCCTGCCATATGCCATGGCGTGCGACGGCCTGCTGCCCCGCGTGTTTACCCGCCGCAACAGGCAGGGTGTCCCCTGGGTCGCACTGCTCGCGTGTTCGGCAGGCTGGGCGTTGGCGCTCGGCCTTACCTTTGAACGCCTGATTACCATTGACCTGCTGCTGTGGGGCCTGTCGCTGATGCTGGAGTTCGCCGCACTGGTGCGCCTGCGCCAGACCGAGCCGGACCTGCCGCGGCCATTCCGCATCCCCGGCCCGCTCGCCGTGCCGGTGCTGCTGGGTATCGGCCCCGCTGTGCTGATTGCGTTTGCCCTATGGACGGCCCGCGACGAACGCGCCGCCGGTATGCCCGCCGCGCTGTTCGCATTGCTGATCACCTTTGCAGGGCTGCCGGTCTATGGGTTTCTGAAAAAGAGGCAGGGAACAGGAAATAGGGAGCGGACAACAGCGAAACAGTAAACGCTGTTCCCCGTTCCTTGTTCCTTGTTCCCCGTTCCTTGTTCCTTGTTCCTTGTTCCTTGTTTCTTGTTCCTTGTTCCTTGTTCCTTGTTCCTTGCAAACGCTACGTCTGCATGCGCAGCACATAGGCGTACGGGTTCGGCTTCTCCGGCGGCATGGTTACCAGAAGTGCCTCTGCCGTTTGCTGAAATCGCAACGGCCCCGGAGCGCCGATTAACTCCACTCGTTGCACGCCGCGCGGTGGTGCGTGCTCGCCGCCGCGCCGCAGTGTCTTCACACGCACGATGCCGTCTGCGGGCCAGGCCAGCACAAACGCGTACAGCGTGTCACAGCGTTGTGTGAAGCGAACATCCTCTGCCGTGTGCGGCCGCGTCTGCTCCTTGAAATCGCGCGTGATCGGCTCCGGCGGACCCTCGCCATAGACGGTGAAGGGCCGCGTGCCGAAGATCGCCTCGCCATGCTGCGGGATCCACGAGGCCAGCGCCTGGAGGAATGCGTGCTCGTCCTCGTCGATGGTGCCGTCGCCACGCACAGGAATGCTCAGCAGCAGGTTGCCATTCTTGCTGATCACGTCGATCAGCAGCGCGATTACTGTTTCCGGAGATTTATAGCGGTGCTGCTCAAAGATGCGGCGGTCGTAGTGCCAGTCCCCAATGCACGTGTCCGTCTGCCATGGCTCCGCAAGTATCTCGGTGGACCGGCTGCGCTCGATGTCCAGCGTGAACGCGCCCGCGTGTTCCGGCGTCGGCTTCTTCGCAAAGACGACCGCTTGCTGTGAGCCATGGCGCGCGACCGAGCTGTTGTACAGGTGCGCCGTTACTTCCAGGCCCTTTTGCCCCAGGGGCAGCTCCTCATCGTCGAAATAGACGAGATCGGGCTGGTATTTATCGAAGAGATCGCGGCAGCGCAGCGCCCATAGCTCGGCGAAACGCGGGTTCTCCGGCGGGTCTTCCTCGTGCCACTTGCCATCGTGCTCGTTGTGCCATGCTTTCTGTTCCGCAATGGTGTTGAGCCCATCGGGGATGACCAGGTTGCGCCCGGTGTACAGCTCCTGCGGATCGAGCCCGTCCCACCACTGGCCTTTGCCGCCAGCCTTCTTCAACCGGTACGCGTCATAGCGCACGTCTGCTTTCGGGCCAACCGCGTCATAGCCGTACGCGACCTGGAACCAGTGCCATGCGTGCGAGCTGTGGTTGCTCACGCCGAATCGCATGCTGTGCGCCCGCGCCACGCGCGACCACTCGCCAATAATGTCGCGCATCGGCCCGACCCGCGTGGAGTTCCACGCGTGGTACGTCGATGCGTAGTTGTCAAAGTTGTCGTGATGGTTCGCGAGCGCAAAAAAGTACTTCGCACCCGCGGCCTGGTAAAGCTGCATCAACTGGTCGGGCTGCCAGTGCTCCGCCTTCCATAGATGGTCCATCTGCATGAACCCGAACTGCGATGGATGCCCATAGTGCTGCACGTGAAAGTCGTAGGTGGGATCACCCTGCAGGTACATGCGGCGCGCATACCAGTCGCCACGCTCGGGCACGCATTGCGCGCTCCAATGCGCCCAGATGCCGAACTTGGCATCGCGAAACCACTCGGGCGTACGGTACTGTTTCAGCGATGCCCACGTGGGCTGAAACGGGCCACTTGCGATCGCTTGGTTTTGCGCACACAGACGCGGCGCACGATGCAGTGCGGCAGCCAGTGCCGCGCCCCGGAGCAGGTCGCGGCGTGTCAGCGAAGGCGTCAGTGAGCGCGTCAGCGGACCAGGCATGCGCACCATGCTACGCCGTCACTCGCCGATGCCGTGCGAAGCAAAAAGCACAGCTGAAGCCATGCCCTTTCGCCCGCGACGAGGCTTTACTTTACGTTCTTCGCGTGAAAAGCCGCGATAGACTTATTGATCACCTCGTAGGCGTACTTCGCGTCACGCCAGCCATTGATCTCCACCTTCTTGTTCTCAAGATTCTTGTAGGTGGAAAAGAACTGGGCGATCTCCTTCAGCTTGTGCGGATGAATCTGTTCATAGCTGTTGATGTCGAAATAGCGCGGGTTCGCGCAGCCCACAGCCAGGATTTTTTCGTCGCCCTCGCCGCTGTCGATCATCTCCATCAGGCCGATCACACGCACTTCCTGCAGGCAGCCGGGAAAGCTTGGCTCGTCCACCAGCACCAGCACATCCAGCGGGTCGCCATCGTCACCCAGCGTTGACGGCAGGAAGCCGTAATCGCCAGGGTAGTGCACCGGCGAGTACAGGTTGCGGTCCAGCTTGAACACGTGCAGCTGCTTGTCGTACTCGTATTTCATTTTCCCTTCGTAGGGAATCTCGATGATCGCGTTCACAATTTCGGGCGCCTTGGCGCCTACCGGCAACTCCAGATAATTCGGCATGAATCTTGGTCTCGTTCCGTTCAGAATCTTCACCGGCAAACCGGCCGTGCTCTCCGCTCGACGCTCGCGCAGGAACAAGTGCATGCTCCGCGCAACCGCGCAAAGTCGGTAGCAACCACACGAGCATACCCCGGTGCGTCGGCTTTCGCCAACCTGCCAGCCCACCAGAGCCGGCCTATACACTAGCCGCATGCGCGCCCACGTCTACGTCACCCTGAAGCCCACCGTGCTCGACGCACAGGGCCAGACCATCGCCAACGCCCTGCGCCGCATGCAACACCCCGGCGTCGAATCCGTCCGGCAGGGCAAATACTTCGTTTTGACCCTCGCGGACACACTTTCGACCGAGGACGCTAAAGCCGAAGTCGAACGCATCGCCTCCGGCGTGCTGACCAACCCGGTGATTGAGGACTACACCTTTCGCATCGAGTAGGTCGCCAACGATGACTTCAAGACGCAGCTTCCTTAAGAATGCCGCCGCATGCGCGCCAGCTTCCGTACTGGCCGCGCAGACCGTGCCAGCCATGCAGAGTGCAGTTCCCACCACCTACGACATCGCCACGCTCCCGCAGCACTACGATGTCGACCGCACCGTCATCAATCTCGAAAATGCCTACTGGGGCGTGATGCCGCGCGAGACCGCCGCCGTCTACGCCGAGAAGATCCAGTACGTCAACCGCCTTAACTCACTGTTCGCACGCAACGCGATCCCAAGCAACACCATGGACGCGCAGCTTGATGAAGCGCGCGCCAGCATCGCTTCCCTGCTGCACTGCGACACGGAAGAGATCGCGCTGACCCGTTCCGGCTCAGACGGCCTCGAGAGCCTGATCGTCAATTACAACCTGCTGAAGCCAGGCGATGCCGTCGTCTACTGTGACCTGGACTACGACGCCATGATCTTCGCGATGGACTTTCTGGAAGAACGTCGCGGGGCAAAAATCGTCCGCTTCGACATGCCCGAGCCGGCCACCACGGCCAACATTCTCGCCGCCTATGAAGACATCCTGAAGCGCACGCCCAATGCAAAGCTCCTGCTGGTCACACACGTGTCCAACCGCACCGGCCTGGTCACGCCCGTGCGCGAGATTGTTGCCATGGCCCGCGCCCGCGGCGTGGACACGATCGTCGACGCCGCGCACGGCATCGGCTGCCTCAATGTCACACTGCCCGACTTTGGCGCGGACTTCGTAGGCTGGTCCATGCACAAATGGCTCGCCGCGCCCCTCGGCACCGGTGCCGTGTACATCCGCAAGTCGCGCATCCGCGACGTGGAGATCGCCTTCGACAACCACGATGTGCCCGAGGCCGACATCCGGGCCCGCCTCCCTGCCGGCACCATCAACTTCGCCGCGGCCATGACGGTCCCAGCCGCAATCGACTTTCATCGCAAGGTCGGTCCCGCCGCGAAGGAACAGCAACTGCGCACCCTGCGCAACCGCTGGGTTGACGCAGCACGCAGCATCCCCGGCGTCGAAATCACCGTGCCTGACGACCCCGCCCGCTTCTGCGCCATCACCAGCTTTCGCCTGCGCGGCATGCACACCGACGCCGACGCTGAACGCGTCCAGCACCAACTGCTAGAGAAGCACAACATCCTTACCGTCGCCCGCAAAGGCGTCAGCAAAGGACCGGTCGTTCGCGTCACCCCCGCCCTCTACAACACCCCCGCCGACTGCGACGCCCTCATCCGCGCGCTGGAAACCGAACACAATTTGTTCGCGTAGCCGGCCTGAAAACATCCTCGGTCAGCGCCATTGCCACTCTCACGCGTTTTGATAACTGACGAGAACGGCGTTTATGGGTACTGATTGCTCGCCAAAATGAACCCTGCCGTAACACCAGCTTCATCGACGCCATCTTTGTAGTTGTCGGTCTTGCCAATAAAGCCCCAAGAAGCCCCAAGTCGCTACACTTTTCCTTATGAACACTCGTCGCCAAGCCTGCACCGTGTTGTTTTTCCTCGCTCTCCCCGTCGCAGCCCAGCAGGGTGCCGCTGTTTTCCATCATTTCCATCGTTATCCCACCGGCCAGTACACAACCAAGCTGGAGGGCAAAACCAGCGGCTTGCCTCCCAGCGCGCCGACCACTGAAACCACCTGCACCGCGCCCCCCAACCCGGCTCAGCTCGCAGCGGCCATCCACGTGGCCAACACCGCAGCCGCCACGCAGGATTGCAACATACGCATCCTCCATGATGAAGAGAAGCTTGCCGAAGATGAACAGACCTGCAAACGCGGCTCGAGCGTCCAGACCATCCACAGCACGATGGCCGCTCTCGATGACAAGACCTTTATCATCGATACCGTCTCGAAACTTGGCACCGTCGAAATGTCCGCGCACTCGGTAGTCCATTACGACGGACCCTGCAGCGCCGCCCAGCTTGCCGAAGCCTCTCGGGCCACGCCACCTAAGCCAAATCCCGAGGAGTGCGCCGAACTCGCCGCCAGCAAGAAGGAGATGGCTAATAACGCGAAATCGTGTGACGACGTTCCTGCCGAATACCGCGCCACATGTCTCAAAAGATTGCAGGGCGGCAGCGCTATCGTCGATCAAATGCTGGCTGCTTGCGCCAAATAAGCATCGGTTCCAGAAGACCTGCTTTCGGAGGCCTCGCAGATCCGTGGATGGTCGCGATTTAAAACCTTCGAAGGCCAGGAACAATTTGTCCTGCGAAGTCACATTGTAGGAAGTAATTCGAAACTGGTGTCCGCTTCTTTTCCAGCGGACACCAGTTCCCTGTTTAACCTTTGTGGCTTGAATCAACTCCTCCCATCTCGAAGCCGAACTTTGTGCGGACGTATCATCGACAGGAGCATCGTTCGGTGACGCAGGCCGTTCCGCAACGGTCTCGACCCAGGCAGGAGCGCGCCATTTCTCAGCAGACTTCATCTTCATCTGTTGCCCTTGTCCGCTTCCGTGTGGCGGAGAGCCTGGAGCTTCTGCAGCGGCGGCACGAGCTTGCGGAGCTTCGCAAGCTGCTCATCGCGCGCGAGCAGTTGCTGGGCGAGCTTCGGGCGCAGTTGATCAGCTTCGAGGGCCGCTACCTGCGGCAGGTCGGTCTTCTGTACCGCCGGCTGGATGAATGGGAGCAAAAGATCGCGGAGCTGCACGGCAGAAGCGCAGCGGTCGAATCCGGTGCGGACGGGCTGGATGCAGACGAGCTGGATGCAGAGGGTGTGGATGCCGAGGAGTTGGCACCACAGGTGGACCCGGCCGCGCTGAAGGCGATCTTCCGCGACCTGGTAAAGCTGCTCCATCCGGACTTCGCGACCGACGCCCACGATGAGCAACGGCGCACGCGCCTGATGGCCCTGGCAAATGACGCCTACGCACGCGGAGACGCGGCGGCGATCCGGCGCATGTTGAGCGGCTATGATCCGATGATCGTGCTCACCTCCGCGGAGAGCGTTCGGAGCGAAGTAGTGCGGCTGATCGCGATGATTTTTCAGGTGACGCAGGATGTCGAAGCCGTGAACCTGCAGATCGAAGATCTGCAGCGGTCCGAGTCGGCAAGACTGCAGGAACGAACCCTGGAGGCTGCGCGGCAAGGCCGGGACCTGCTGGCGGAAATGGCCGCGCGCGTCAACGGCAGCATCGGGATCGCCATGCGGCGCTACGAACTCGACCTCTCCCGCAAGCAGCGGCCGTCCAAAGGTTTGTCCGTCGAGTCGCTGGTCACCGCCGAGATCAAGTCCACCTGAGCCAGGCGCGCAAGCTCAGCCGCTTCCCTTGCATCCGCGTAACCGCTATCCTCATCCCACACACCTATGCGAATCCTTCGCGCCAGCTTTGCAGCCCTTGTGGGCGCCGTATTCGCCATCGGTCTTTACCTGGCCTGGTTCTTCAAGTTCACCGGTCAGAGCAGTCCGTGGGAAGGTGCGTCCGTGGGATTTATCGTGCTCACCGGCGTGGTTGCCGCTGTGTGTGGACTTCTTGGCGGACTCGCAGGCGCTCTGTTGGCGCCCGAAACACCACGCGGCACGGCGGACGCGATTGCCGCCCTGATCGCGCTGGGCGCTGCCTTCGCCGAAACTCACACGCCTGGCCAGCACCACTATCCACAAGCTTTGGCGCTGCTGGTCGCCGCACCTGCCGCCTACCTTGCTGGCCGGCTTCGCCGCTCTGTTCCAGCGGTTCCGTAAGTAACCCATCGATTGGGTCATGTTGAAAAACTGCGAACGTGGCGAAGCCACTTCGAAAACTGTGACCGTGAGCGAAGCACTCGTAAACTCAAGAGCATGCCGTCGTTGACTCGCCGCACCTTCCTCGCGCAAACACTCGCAGCCTCCGCCACCATCGCGATTACAGCCCAGCAGCAGCAGGAAAGCGCGCCGGGAGCCACGCTGAAGCTCACCCCCGGGGCACCCGGCCCCAGGGTCCCGCAGGATTTCATCGGTCTCTCGTACGAGGTCATGCAGCTCGAAGATCCGGCCTTCTTCTCGCCGCAGAACGTCGGTTTGATCCAGCAGTTCCGCAACCTGACACCGCACGGCGTGCTGCGCCTGGGCGGCAACACCAGCGAGTTTTCCTGGTGGAAAGCGATGCCTGACGTGCAGCCACCGCACCGGGTCGGCAATGTGAACGATCCGGGCGAACCGCCACCCACCACCCTTTACGCCGTTACGCCCGAAGCGATTCGTAACCTGCGCGGCTTTTTGGACGCCACGAACTGGACCTGCATCTATGGCCTGAACCTTGGCTACGGCACCGCGGAAACCGATGTCGCCGAAGCCACCTTCGTCTACAAAACGCTTGGATCGCGGCTGCAGTATTTCCAGGTCGGCAACGAGGTCGATCTCTTCAGCCGACACCTGCGCGACAAGAACACCTGGAACGTAGACACATACCTGCAGAACTGGCTTGAGATCGCGAATGCCGTGCAAAAGGCCTGCCCCAACGCAAGCTTTGGGCTGCCTGACGTCGCCAGCGACATTTCGTGGCTGCCCCAAATCGCCGAACGCTGGTCGTCACTGCCCACCAAGCCGCGGGTGACTACGCTATCGCATCACTACTACGCCGGCGGCCCGCCCGCGGATCCGAAGCTGACCGCCGAAAGCCTGCTGAAACCGGCGGAAAAGGTACAGCAAGCCGCAGAAATCACCAAAGCCGCGGCCACCCGCATGCAGGTGCGCTACCGGATGACAGAGGGCAATACCTGCTATCAAGGCGGCAAGCCTGGTGTCAGCGATGTTTTCGCCGCCGCGCTATGGGGTGCGGAGTATGCGTTCAGCCTGATGACCAATGGATACAGCGGCGTGAACCTGCACGGCGGTTCGGGCCGTGCGGTTGCAGTCAGCGTGGGTGGCATGCTGCGCGGCGAAGCGCTGATGGCAGACCCGAACGCGCCCCATCCGAAGCCGTTCTACACACCCATTGCGAATGAGGGCACGCTCGCCGGTTCGGGAGTGGATGGGAAGCTGAGCGGCAAGTATGTTTTGGAGCCAGTCGGCGCAGGCATGAAGTTCGCGGGCGCGTTTGCGGGCTGTCAGATTGTTCCGGTCACGCTCGACTCGCCCCTGAATGTCAGCGCCTATGCGGCGCGCCGGGCGGACGGCAAAGTGTTGGTCGCACTCCTGAACAAAGAGGCTTCCCAGGCACTGACCATCACCGCACCTTTTTTCCAGACAGTCGAAACGCTCACCGGTGCCTCGCTGAACGCGCATGAGGCACAGGTGAGCGCCGTGGTTCGAGAAACCAGTAGCCGCAGAACGGCTGCTGGTCAGACTTTTATTCTTCCGCCGCGCTTTGCCACCCTGATTGTGCTGGAGTAGCGGCCGGCTCGGTGAGGTCAGGTTACTGCGGAAGACCGGCGGCGTCAGCCTTTGCGTTGGCCTTGTCCTGGTCTTTGGCAGCTTTCTTTGCCTCATGCGTACCGAGCGCCTTTGCGGTGTGCTTGTCGGCATGTGCCTGCTCTTTGTATGCCTTCTTGGTCGAACCGGAGTTCAGCTTGGCTGCTTCCTGATCGGCTTTGTGGTCGATTTTGGCTTGCGCCTGATCAAGCTTGCGCTGGTCCTGGTTTTCGGTCTGGGCTGCGAGCGTTCCGGTCGCGAGTGCGGCGGCGAGCGTAAAGGCTGCAAAGGTGTTCATGCGCATCGTTTAGATCTCCTCGGTAATAAGATGAGCGTCAGGCGGAAAGGGTCACCCTGCCGGCCTCTGCGTGTCCGCTGTACTTTGGGGTATGCGGTGGCAGGTGCGTCTCCTTCTCGGAGTGTTGGCAGTCTTGGTGTGCTGCTTTGTTGTGGATCAGATTGTCTGGACGATGCGCGGGTCGCCTGTGCGGCAGATTGAGGTCTCCGTGCTAACCACGATGGAATTGAAGAACCACAAAGAGGATTACGGCACGCCTGACACGCAGCTCGTGAGCTGTGCGGCAACTCTGCTGCCGTTTCCGGGCGCGACCGGCTGGAGCAGGCCATGCTGGTGGCTTGAGCGGCACCGCGAGATCATCCAACGGTACTGAACGCGCCAAAACTTCCGTCTATCTTGCGTAGCTTCATGGCGACAGCGGCGGCGTTCACGACTACTTGGGAAAGCATTGATCTGCAAGCAAATTGCCGTGCAGGCCACCATCGTCGCAAGTGCGACGGTGAGCAATGCGGGCAATAGCCGGAAATGCGATGCAAATGCCGCATGCGCGCTATGCGTGCGGTCCGGGAAGCGGTACGCTCCAGTCGCGAAAGACACGGCGCCAGGAGCGGCGCCAATCTGCCGCAGCAGTAAAATCAGGCACAGGAGCATTTTCCCCCAATGAGACATTTCGTTTTCTCGATCGCGACCGCACTGCTGCTTATGGCATTGTCGCCGCAGGCCAAGGCTACCCCGTATGACTTCACAGTCAGCGGTGGCGGCGTGAGTGCGCACGTCACGCTGAACTATGGCAGTGCAACCGATGCCAGGTATTCGCAGGGTTACCAGATTACGGGCATCAGCGGCACGTTCTCCGACAACAATCTAGGCATTTCCAACGCCAACATCGTCGGATTGGAAAATCTGAACCGCGTGAGCCCGGAGCCGACGAACCTGCTGGCACCGCACGACTTCAGCGGGTATGCCGTGGCGACAGGCCTCGGACCGGAGGCGAATGGGTTTCTGCACTACGACAACCTGTTCTACCCTGCGGGCTCGCCGCAAACTGCAACCGATTATCCCTTCTCAGGCGGGGTTCTCGACATCTACGGTGTGCTGTTTGATCTGGGCAACGGCGATGTGGTCAATCTGTGGAGCAATGGGGCGCAGCCCAGGGTGGGGTTGAATTACGGTGTTGCGGTCGTGACGCACGATACGGCGCTGGATTATGTGAACGGGGTCGCGGTGGCGCAGACGCCGGAACCGGGAACGCTGTGCCTGCTTGGAACGGGCCTAGTTGCGGCGCTCTCGCGGCGGCGAATGCTACGCAGGGCCTGAAATCATCCGATGCTTGCCGTGCCTCGTCTGGGGATTCGGACGTGGGTTCCGGCGGGCTCTCCTCTTTACGAGAGCGGGTTGTCTGGCGTGAGAGCGTCCTGCTCATCGTCAGCTTGCCGTGGTCGATGGAGAGCACAGGGCGCGATTGTGAAGGACCTTAGGAGCTAACTTGACCTCCTGCTGTTGCGGCTGGAGCCATAAAGACAGGGCTGAGGGACGGTAGCAGAAATGCGACCGCTAGCGGCAGCAGGATGCTGCCGGCCCACACGTACCAGCCGACCAGCGGGTGCAGCAAGAGGCCGTTGCGGACGCCGGCTTCATCGAAGGGGAACTCGATGAGGCGCATCTGAAACGTTTGCAGCGTGAGTAGGGCCGCGATGCCGAGGTTGATGCGTGCGCCGCGCGGACGATTGCGGAGGAGCAGTATCAAACCGACGAGCAGAAGAATGTTGGCGACTCCGGCGAAGTTCAGGAAGCACGGACCCAGAATGCTGGCGAAGAACATGCCCATACCGGAGTAGGTTTCCGTTTCAAAGGGCATGTTGTGGCGACCGTTGTCCGTGGACAGCCGGAAGACGATGGCTGGTAAGGAAAACGACCATCCCCAGAGCACGGCACTGATGACCACAGTCGCGATCCGCAGGAGAGGCATGCGGGGTTAGAGCGGGAAGAATCACGTTGCGTTGGTCAGCCCGTATGCCGGATTTTGAGCCTGCGACCGGTTTGAGGACGGCCTAGTGAGTAGGAGGCGGCCCGTCGGCTGCCGCAGGATTCACGGTTACGTTGTGGAAGCTGTCGATCTGCCAGGTGCCGTGTTCTTTTGATAGCACGAGCTGGAGTCTGACGTGCATCGAGCCGTCCGGGAAAAGCGGCGTGCTTGGCGGCACGTGGACCATCTTGGACAGGACACCGTCGACGTCGGCGACGGCGACGTCGGGACGGACGAAGCTGACCTTGCCGAGCGTGAACTCGTTGTGGCTGCCCTTGTAGATGGTGGTGAAAATGTACTGGTGCTGCGCCTGAAAGGGCGCGCGGCCGTAAGTCTGCATGCCGACGATGTTGGTGAAGCTGCCGTTCTCGGCGAAAGACTCGGCGAAGGCTTTTGCATCGCCGCGATTCCAGGCGTCGGATTCGTTTTGCACGATGGCCTGAATGGCGGCGCGGTCCTGCGGCTGCTGGGCAGAGACTGCGGTGGGGAGAGTGGCGGCGAGGAACAGCAAGGACGAGCGAAGCGCGACGTGCATGGAGCTTCTCCTGGTGTGGCGGAATGGTAGCAGGAGAGTGCGCGGACGATTCGCGGATAGCGTCAGCGGTCGATGTGGATTCGGAGCCATGCGCTGGTTGCTCCAGCCCATGCATCGCAATGGGCGCGATGCATGGGGCAGCGATGCCAGTCAGAGCGGGTGTATGGGCCGCACGCCCCGCGCTACAGGTGGGCCTTGAGCCATTTCTCCGGGTTGTCGACGTTGCCGCCGCTGTAGCCGATCTTGTAGGTGAAGACGCCGTTGGAGAGAGATTCTTCTTCCCCGTTGGTGTACATGCCGACGACAGACTTGATACTGCCCGCAACGGCCTGCTTGCCGGTCTCGCTGGTGCAGATGTTGATAATGGCGTCGCCCGCGTTCATGAGGTATTCCGTAGGCGACTGCACACGCACGCTGGCCGCAGGCGCGGGTGCGTTCGCGTAGCTGGCGTAGTTGATGGAAAACGCGATGTGGGTGCCGCAGGCCTGGTTGACGCGCTTAGCGTACATGGCGAGCTGCTCGCGGTCCTGGGCGAACTTGGTCCGCTGCTCCAGATTTTGTGCGGCGACAGTGGAGACGGCCGAAGCGGCGAGCGCGGCTGCGGCGAAGGTGAATTGCAACGTCCGGTTCATGGGTTATACATCCCCTGCTGAAAGTCACGCTGGTGTTCCGCGCCGGTGATTGCGCGATTGCGTCTGGCGGGATGGATGCGAGACCGGCGCGCGTGGTATCCCCGTTGCGAAGGCTTCTCGCAAAAAGCGTGATGTATGGGGCACCCATCGTGGTCAGACCGGGTATATGGGCCACCCCGGCCGTTCCGGCAACACTGACTCGATTAAGGAATGATCTGAAATTGCACATCGTTGGAGATCGCCGGACCGGCTGTGACACCTGGCAACTGCCGCGTTACGCGAACGGTATAAGCTCCAGGCGCGGAAAGGTCAAAGAGATCTTCTAGATTGATACGATCGCGTCTGGACTCACCAGGCTTGATCCTCACGGTGATGTTTCGCGTCGTTCCGCCCGTGGCCGAGCAGTGTTCTCTAACACCTGGGAGCATAGGAATGGGTAAGTTGGTTTCCGCGGAACGTAGTTGGACACCGTAGTCGCATTCTCTCGCCTGATCCATATAGACCAACTCGTGATCCGAACGATTTTGCAATGCAAGCCAAATCCCGACTTTTCCGCCAACTTTAACCTCTGGTTCGCGAATGCTTGCCGTGACGGATAAGGGCTGTTCTTGCGAAAACACTCCAAGTGGCATGAGCAGCAACAAGGTGCCTACCCCAAAGAGCTTTCGTACATTGATTCTGAACATCTGCCCTCCTCATGCAAGCTGCAGAGCAGCTCCCGCCTGGCAATGATTGGCACTGCTATGTTGGTGAGTTTAGCGGGTATCGCGCTGTTTGCGCGAGGCCCACACATCGCAAAGAGCGCGATGTATGGGGTATCCATTCGTGGTTGGACCGGGTGTATGGGCCATCTACCGCCGCTGTGGTTGGTCAGGCGGGGCGTGTGGGGCACCACCGCACCCGGCTCTGCCTGCCGGTCTCCTGTTGGGCCGTACACCGCGAGGTGAGCGGTTTCATTACCGGCTGCGAGGGGAGACAAGCTTATACTGTTTCGGAAGGCGGGCGGGCATGGCCAATCCAAATACAAAGAGTACGGTCACGATCGGCGAGAACAAATTCAACGCTGTCTCGACGCAAGTCGGTGCGACGACGCTTCACGATCACGCAGGCATGCCTCAGATGGGAACGGTTGCGTTTTCCATCAGCATTACGGCAGATATGCATGACAATGCGAACCTGCCCTTCTCCGTGTTACAAAACCTATTCTCTCTGGCGAACGTGGTTACGCGAGACAAGGTGAAAGACGTGAAGATCGAATTCTGGGCCGATGAGACGATGCAGGACGCGCTGTGCGTCTACAGCTTCCGTGGCTGGATTTCAAGCTTCTTTACCTTGACGAATGAAAACAGCAATCACCTGGTGAGCCTGACGCTGCAGCCGGTCCTGGATGCACAGCAATTTGCCAAGGTAACTATGTCGAATTAGCTCTGAACGAGCTAGTCCGGACGGAGCGAAACGATGGCGGGAACAGGTGGTCCACAACGGGGCAGCGCCTATGGCGAGGGGGCGCCAGAGCAACCCACGCGTGGCGGTTTGTACAACCCTGTACTGATGCCCAATGACATGCGGCGGCTGATGTATCTGGCACGTTTTCCCGTGCAGGGTGCGGCAAGCAGCGCGGTGGCATCGACGCACTCTCGTGGAGTGAACACCCCGAGTGGAACAGCAGCGCAGCGGACGATGCCTCCGGCAAAACCGAATGCGACGAAGCGCCCAACCAACAGGGCTGGCATGAACAAGTGTGGATTGCCGATTATGCAGGCGAAATACGTTGCCATCTTTGTCCAGATGGGCAGAGATCTGGGCGTGAATCCGTTGTTTGTGATGGCGTCGGCCGTACAGGAAAGCGGATGGACCATGCCTCACGTGTTTGGGACGAACAAGCTCAGCAATGGCAAGCCGCTCAACAATCTGTTTGGCATGACCGCGGCTGGCGGAGACAATCTGCCTTACCCCAGTGTTGAAGCGTCCGCAAAGGCCTGGGAAGCGGACTGGGGACCATACCTTGCACATCATCCACAAACGATCCAGGCGTACGCCGCCGCGCTGAACAGTAACAAGCTTCATATGTACAACAGCAATCCGAGTTACCCGGGCGAGATAGCAAAGCGGTACAAGCAACTGGTGGATGCAGCCGTGGCGTGCGACGTTCCAGGGTTGCAGGCGTCTACACCACCCACGGTCAAGCCGTGATGCGATCCGGCAAGCGTGCCATGGGCTGGGTTTCCGTGTTGTGGTGCGCCTGCCTGGTTGCACCAGGAGCGGCAGACGCCCGGGCAGCGGGAACCGGACACTCGCCGCTGCAACTCTGCGGCGAAGCGACGCGAACGCAACCGGGGATCGGCACGGCGTATCACGGAATGGTGCAGAACGACACGTACGCGCTTTCCGCATTGGTACCGCCAGGGCTGACCGCATGGAGCGGCGTTGCCACGGAAGCGCCGTTTCACGGCTTCACGATGTTTCTTGGACCCGAGAGCTGCGTGATCTTTCAGATACAACTGCGGGTAGAAGACGACCCGGCGCCGAACCTGCGAGGCGCAACGAAGCGGCTTGATGGCGTGAGGATGATCGAGAGCCGAAGAGTCGCCCTGCGGAAGGGTGCTCGCTTCTTGACCAGAGAAACCGTGTTCTCCCATGCGCAGCCGCACGAAATCGACGATGGCTCCGTACTCCTGATTACACCGGAGTCGCGCCGAGCGGCGAGTGAGCGCGCGTACGAGCAGTTCGTACGCAGCCTAAACTTCCACGGTCGTTAGGCTTCTGCTGCACCCCGCACGCAAGGTCTAACCCCTTCGGGGCTTGATGAGCTTGCCGTCTTACGGTGTTCTTCTCGCGGCTTTGTCCCTCGTGCTACTCCACGGTGACGGATTTGGCGAGATTGCGGGGTTGGTCTACGTCGCAGCCGCGGCGGACGGCGATGTGGTAGGCGAGGAGCTGGAGGGGGACGACTTCGAGGATGGGGAGGAGGAGTTCGGGGGCGGCGGGAATTTCGAGGACGTGCTCGACGAGGCCTGCCAGGTGGTGGGCTTCCTGCTGTTCGGCGGCGGCGCGGGCCTTGAGGGCTTCGTGTTGCTGCTGAGAAGAAGCAGATCCCTCCGCTTCGCTACGGGATGACAAACCTTGTTGTGATGACAAGCCCTGTTGCGATGACGAACCCTGTTGTGCTGACGAACCTTCTTCGTCGTAGCGGAAGGGGGCGGTCGAGATGGCGATGACGCGGCCGGAGCGGGCGGTGACTTCCTGGATGTTGGAGAGGGTCTTTTCGTACTTGAGGACGGAGGTGGGGTCGGCGGGGTCTTTGGTGGCGATGCAGACGACGGGGAGGTGCTCGTCGATGAGGGCGTTGGGGCCGTGCTTCATTTCGCCGGCGGGGTAGCCCTCGGCGTGTATGTAGCTGATTTCCTTGAGCTTGAGGGCGCCTTCGAGGGCGATGGGGTAGTGGATGCCGCGGCCGAGGAAGAGGAAGTCGCTCGAGTTGGAGAACTGTTTGGCGAGGTCGTGGCAGCGGTCGTCGAGGACGCGAAGGATTTCTTCGAGCTTGGCGGGGATCTTAGCGAGTTCGTCAACGAGGTGGCGGGACTGGTCGGGGGTGACGGTGCCGCGCTGCTGGCCGAGGTAGAGAGCGAGGGTGAAGAGCGCGGTGAGCTGGGCGGTGAAGGCCTTGGTTGAGGCGACGCCGATCTCTGGGCCGGCGTTGGTGGTGATGACGCCCTGGGCGCGGCGGGTAATCGCTGATCCAACGACATTGCAGATGGCGAGGGTGGGTGTGCCCTTCGAGATCATCTCGGACTGGGCGGCGATGGTGTCTGCGGTTTCGCCGGACTGGGTGATGAGGAGGCCGAGGGAGCCGGGGATGGGGTCGCGGTAGCGGTACTCGGAGGCGTAGTCGACGTCGACGGGGAGGCGGGCGAGCCGCTCGATCATGAACTTGCCGGCGAGGCCGGCGTGCCAGGAGGTGCCGCAGGCGGCGATGGTCATGCTGGTGGCGGCTTTGAGGTCGGCCTGGGTGAGGTGGAGGTCGGGGAGGAAGACCTGGCCGGTGTCGAGCGAGACGCGGCCGAGGGTGGTGTCGCGGACGGCGCGTGGCTGCTCGTTGATCTCCTTGAGCATGAAGTGCTTGTAGCCGGCTTTTTCAGCCTGGATGGGGTCCCAGGTGATGCGCTGGGGCGGGCGGGAGAGCGGGTTGCCGTCGAAGTCGGTGAAGGTGGCGCCGGTGGGCGTTAGGATCGCGCAGTCGCCGTCGTGCAGAAAGACGATGTCGCGGGTGTGGTGGAGGATGCCGGGGACGTCGGAGGCGACGAAGTATTCGCCGTCGCCGATGCCGATGACGGCGGGCGGTCCGGAGCGGGCGGCGACGAGTTTGTTGGGCTCGTGGGCAGAGAGGACGCCGATGGCGAAGGCGCCGGTGAGGCGCTTGACGGCGCGGCGGACGGCTTCTTCGAGGGGGAGCGCGGGGCCGTTTGGCTCGTTGGTTTCGACGATGGCTTCAGCATCGTTGGCTTCGATGGGACTGCCCTGGTGGTTTGATCCCACCTTAGCCTGCGGCGAAGGTGGGGCACCGTTGATGGAGGCGGAGTTGGCGGCGGCCTGGTTGAGCTCGTCTTCGATGAGGTGGGCGATGATCTCGGTGTCGGTTTCGGAGAGGAAGTGGTGGCCGCGGGCGGTGAGTTGCTGCTTGAGCGCGAGGTAATTTTCGACGATGCCGTTGTGTACGACGACGAGGGTGCCGGAGCCGTCGCGGTGGGGGTGGGCGTTTTCCTCGGTGGGGCGGCCGTGGGTGGCCCAGCGGGTGTGGCCGATGCCGTAGGTGCCGGTGAGCGGGCGTTCGCGCAGGACGGCTTCGAGGTTGGAGAGCTTGCCGGGTGCGCGGCGGACGTCGAGGTGGGTGGGGTCGGCGGGGTTGCCGGCGACGGCGATGCCGGCGGAATCATAGCCGCGGTACTCGAGGCGGCGAAGGCCTTCCACGATGAGGGGGACGACTGACTTAGGACCGATGTAACCGACGATGCCGCACATAGGTGCAGTGTAGATGGTGTGTGGCGGACCGCCATGCCGGAATTGGCGGGGTGGCGGGCGGAAGGCTACGGCTTTGGTGGTAGTGCCGGGGCCGGTTCGGCGTAAGCGCCCGCAGGGTCGGGCACGGCGGGCTGAACGCGGCGTTTGGGTGGCCGCGGGCCAGTCCAGCCGACCGGGACCTGCTCAGCCGGCGTGGGATTATCTTCGCCGATGTGACGGTGCGTAAAGGGGATGCGATATCCGTCGAGCAGTTCCGTGAGCATGTGCCCGGCCGGTCGCGTGCCGAAGCCGATGAGCGAGTTTCGCAGGCCGCGATCAAGGGTGAAATTCGGGTCCTGGTTGGGGTACCAGAAAGCATACGCGACCAGCGGACCGGAGACACCGGCGGCAGCGCCGGTGAGTGAAAAATCGCGGTGACCGTCCGCACCATGGCGTGCGGTGAAGTCCGCGAGAAGCGCATTTTTCAGCTTGTCGTGAAAGGTGCAGCCGTGACACAGCAGGTAGCGATTGTCTTCATGCAGCAGAGTGCCCAGCGTGTAGCGAGTGCCAGCTTGAATTACGCGTTGGCCGTAGGCGGCACCATACCGCTTGAAGTAGCCCGGCGTGTCTTCCGCCCAATACTCCGGGCCAGGCTGATCGTTCAGCATCTGGAACCCGGCGGTGATCAGAGGCGAACCCAACGCCGAGATGCTGAAGAGGCGGTGCCGGAGGGTAAGCAGGTTCTCGCCTGCCGTGGGTGGGCGGTAGTGGCGGCCGTTCACGATGGGCAGCGGGTTGCGATCGGCGGGCGTTCCGGCAGAGGGTGCGTCGGGCAGCGCCTGCGCGGCAACGGAGGTGCTCACTGCGAGCAGAGCTAGGGTGATGAGCGTGCGCAAGGGCGATCTCCGCGGAACAACCTGGTTGAACTGGTTCATTCCATAGACGTGATTCACGGCGGTTCGTTTCGATGCAGATTCAAGCGCATTTCGGACGATATGGTCTCCTGCCGGATGCGATTTACTGGCGGCCGCGGTGGCGATTGCCCAAAAAGCCGGACACATCTGCAATCGGGCCAGACGGTGACTCTGCCTGTTCGTTACGCGGGAAGAGTTAAATTTGTAAGTGATTTGTCTGCACTTATGCATAACTATACGAAGCTTTGCATAGATATACGGAACTTAGTCTAGGCAATGCATTCACGCTAGATTTATTGGACAAAACTGTTACTTTCGGGAACACTGGATGTAAGCCGAGTTTTTGTGGTTCCTCGGCACTAGGTGTTTTATGCTTCACAACAATTTAATCAGTTCGATCCAGGAGCGATCTTCAGAGTTAGTCCAACATGGTGGCCTGCAGCTGGTGCCCAAGGGCCAGTCCTCTGCGCGACCGGGCGTGCGGGCGCTGCCGGAACTGGTCAGCATCTCCGCGCGGCGGTGTTCCGCTTTCTTTGCGGAAGCAGCGGTACTGGTGTTGGTTTTCGGAGTTCTGGATTTTTTTATACAGCACGGGCACGTGGATGGTGTTTGGGTGCTGGGCGCGCTGACCATCAGCGTGGCGCTGTTAGCGGCGAGCGTTGGGACAGAGTTTACGGCCCGGCGCTGGCTTGGGGCACAGCCTTAGCGTTCCTACCGAAGTGATAGGAGAGGAAGAGGCCGAGTGATCTCGGCCTTTTTTGAAAATCACGAGTGCATTTTTAATCGCACTCGTGATACGCACCGGCACATAGATCCTCCAGCTCAAAATGAGGCTGCCTCGAGTAAGCCAATCACTTCAGGCCCCGCACCGTTTGCTTTCGATGTCTACCTCGGCGGCTAAAGCCGCTTCCGCACCGGGCTACCTGACAAACAGAGCGGAATTGTGCACCTCTGCTTCACAACGCACGTGATGCGTTTCAGTGCTGAGCACCGGCACCCACCTCCGTCGGAGAGCGCAGGCTGCGGACCTGAGCCAATCCGGTTGCAGTTCGCTCGACTCACACCTCGGCTAAAGCCGCCTGTTCTTTACGCCTCTGCTTGGCTGACGGAAAAACTCGTCGCCGGCGGCTACGAGCTAGCGGCAACGGTGGAGAGAGTTACGGCGAAGTAATTTTGCGGATCGGTGAAAGTTTGAGTTACCGAAAAGCCACCTTCGCGGAGTAAGCCGGCGATACTTTCGCGCGTGAATTTGTAACTGTTTTCGGTGTGAATGGTTTCGCCTACCTGAAAGGGAACGCTCAGGTTGAGCGCGGGAATGCGGACGTACTGGTTTCGCGTGCTCTTCAGGTGCATTTCAATTCTTGACGCTTCGCGGTTGAAGCTGGCGACATGGCGAAAGGTGGAGAGGTCGAAGCTGGCGCCGAGCTCGCGGTGGAGGCGGCGGAGCATGTTGAGGTTGAAGGCTTCGGTGACACCATCGGCATCGCAGTAGGCGGCCTCTAGCGCGGCAGTGTCCTTAACCAGGTCGGTGCCGAGCAGCAGGGTGTCGCCGGCCTGCAGTTGCGCGCGGAGATTGCGGAGGATCGCGACGGCTTCGGCGTGGGCGAAGTTGCCGACAGATGAGCCGATGTAGAGGGCCAGGGTCGGGCCGTTGTGGGGCGGGATACCGAGCACGTCCGTGACGTAGTTGGCGATCTCTGGCTGGATGTTGACCTGCGGCAAGGTTTGCGCAAGCGAGTCGCACGCTTCCGCAATCGCGCTGGCAGAGACGTCGATGGGCAGGTAGCTCGTTTCGCCCTGTGCGCGGACGGCGGCGGCAAGCAGGATCCCAGTCTTGGTGGCGGTGCCGGCGCCAAGTTCGAGAAGACGGAGTTTGCCCGCGCCGTCAGAGGTGATGTGGCCGTCTCCGGTGGCCTGGTGCCAGGCGGTGAATGCGGCGGCGATGATGCGATCAGCCTCGGCGGTGAAGATGGCGCGCTCGGTGCGGGTTAGGTAGTACTCGGGCAAAAGCGTGATGCGCTCGAAGAGGCGTGAGCCCTCGGCGTCATAGAAGAGCCAGGCGGGAAGCGATTTGTGCGAGGCGGTCAGGCCGCTTCGCACTGCTGCAGCGACCGCCGGGTCGATGTTACGGGCTGTTGCGGTGGTGCGCGATGGCTGGAGCGGGGCGGAGTAAGTGCTCATCGAAAAGGTGTCCTGAGTGCGTTGTCGGTTTCGGAGTGAGCGAAATGGCTACTGGAAAGCGAGTGCGGTGGTGTGCTGCGGGGCCTTAGGGTGGTGTTTGCGAGAAGCAGATCCTTCGCTGCGCTCAGGATGACACTGTTTCTCCTTGGATGACACTGTCACCTTTGGGTGACAGTTTTTTCTTGGGTGGCACTACTGTGCTGGGTGGCAACCTACGTCTTTGAATGACACTGTCTGAATCGGGTGACACTGTTTCCTGAGTAATTCTGTCAGTGCTGGTGGCGCTTTCTGTCCCGGTGAGACTGCATTTGTTGAATCTCAGGAGACCATGACTTTTGCCAGGTTCGAGTGCGGCGTGGAGCGAAGGTTTAGAAGGCGCGGGCAAGGCGAATGCCGCTAAATTGCCAACGGGTCGCCGGTGAAAAGAAGTTCCGATAGGTGGCGCGAGCGTGTGTGCGTGGCGTGACGCAAGATGCGCCGCGCAGGATGATCTGACTGGACATGAACTTGCCGTTGTATTCGCCGAGCGCGCCGGGCAGCGGCTTGTACCCTGGATAGCCGGTGTATGGGCTGGCGGTCCACTGCCAACAGGGGCCGAGCATCTGCGACAGCGCTTCGGTGGTCGCGGGGGTCGGATGAAGGACGTTGGACTCGAGGAGGTTGTGGGTGTCCTCATGCCGCGGGAGAAATGCGGGTTTCTCCACTACGGACGAACGATAAAACTGTTCGTCCTCCGGTCGAAATGACAACCTTGCGTTCTCGTTCTGCGGTCGAAGTGATGACTTTGTGTTCTCGTCCTGTGATTGAAACGATGGGCTTTCGTTCTCGTTCGAGTTATGAGCGAACGTGGTGGTCGCGTGTTCCCATTCGGCTTCGGTCGGGAGTCGACAACCACGCCAGCGGGCGAAGGCGTCCGCCTCAAAAAGGCTGACGTGACAGACGGGCGTGTCGAAAAGATCGCCCAGGTCTCGCCAGCCGCCCAGGGTGAAAATGCGCCAGCCGTGCGGGTCCTCGGATGAGCGCTGCCAATATAGAGGAGCCTGCCAGCCCTCGCGCTCGACGGTGTCCCAGCCCTCGGAGAGCCAGAGCTCGGGGCGGCTGTAGCCATTGTCGTTCAGGAAGGCGAGGTATTCGCCGCAGGTGGTGAGGCGGTTGCTGATGGCGTATGGCTGCAGGTAAGCGCGATGACGCGGCGTCTCGTTGTCGAAGCAGAAGTCTAGCGGGTCGGCGGTATCGAGCGGATAACCTATGTCGACGAGGCCGCCTTTAAAGTCGATCCACTGTTCGCGCGTGACGCTGCCGGCCAGGGTGCCTATGGGCTGATCGCGGTAGGCGGGCTGAAGCGGGTTGGTGAAGAAGGCGTGCTTGATGTCGGTGAAGGCGAGTTCAAGATGCTGTTGCTCGTGGTTCAGGCCGAGGACGATGCGGCGGATCGCTTCTTCTGGAACGGCAGGGTCGGCGAGCAAACCTGCCATGGCTACGTCCACGTGAGCGCGGTAGGCGAGGATCTGATCGAGCGATGGGCGGGAGAAGGAGGCGCGAAGCTTCTTTTCCGGAATCTCTTCCCCGAGCGACTTGTAATAACTGTTGAATAGCCAATGGAAGTCGGGATGGAAAGCACGGTAGTTCTGTCCAAACGGCGTGAGGACGAAGGTTTCAAAGAACCAGCTGGTGTGGGCCTGGTGCCATTTGACGGGGCTCGCCTCGGCGCAGGACTGGACCATCTGGTCCTCGGCGGACAGCGTGGCGCACGCGGACGAGGTGGCGCCCCGAATACTGCGGTAGTGTGCCGCAAGCTGATGGGCGGAGTCGGAACGTTGAATTACAGCGGTAGGCGTGGTGGCCATAATGTCCTTGGCGGCGAGATCGATAGAGCTTTGGATGCGGGCATGGCTCGCTTTGATGGACTTGTTTGCGAGGTTCAGTTTCGTTCAAACGCAGAGGGTCGTCGCGTGGGCGGATCAGGGGCCGAGCGGGCCGAGCGGCAATGGCATGAAAGCAATCGTGCCTGAGCCCTTTCCATTGTGTGTGGTTGCGATTAGACTGCAGGCACCGGAACCAGTGCAGACCGATTGCCGGACCGGACACAAGCCGAGCGAGGTGCGTCTTCCCAAAGGCGTTTGACCGGAAACTCGAAGCGAGAGTGACCCCGCCTGCCACGGCCGGCGAGGGCTTTCGAACGCGCGTCAGGATCGAGCCACAGCGGCACATTTCATTCCGCATCACCATGCGATCGGCTTGGCGCCATGCTGCCGGGGCAGTTGCGAGCGTTCTTGCTCCGTCGGACTGCCGGGCATGCGGCGGACCGCTGCTGGATGCGCAGCGGTTTGCGGCGTGCGACAGATGCGTTGCGTTGCTGCGGGCGGAGGCGGCCGCACTCTGCGGGCGATGCGGCGAGCGGCTTGCCGTGGAGGACACGGCGGGTGCGGGGTTCAGCCGGGCAGGCGAAGTGCTTTGTGAGGGATGCGCTGCGGAGCCGCCGCGGTTTGTGCGCGCATCCGCGTTCGCTGCGTACGATGGCACGCTCCGCACGCTGATCCGGCTGCATAAGTTTGAGGGCCTAGAGGAGCTGGCGGCACCCCTGGGCACGCGATTGGCGACGGTGCTGCGGCGTGTTGCGGAGGATGTCGAAGGCGGTCCTCTGCACGTGGTGGCTGTGCCGTTGTTCGGCAACCGGCGTCGCTACAACCAGAGCGTGCAGTTAGCGGATGCCGCGGTGCGCGAGCTACGCCGCACGGGCGAGGCTGTACGATTTGTGGCAAACCACGGGTCGTTGCGGCGCACCCGCGCGACGAATAGCCAAAGTCACCTATCTCCGACGCAGCGGAAGACCAACGTGCGTGGCGCCTTTGCTGTTCGCGGAGATATGACGGGCTGGACGATCATTCTGGTGGACGATGTGTACACCACCGGCGCCACCGCGGCGGAGTGTACGCGCACGCTGCTGGCGTCGGGCGCGGCGGCGGTTCATGTGGTAACACTGGCCAGGACGCAGCCGGAACGGGTGGAACGCTGGGACGCATCGGCCCGCTAAGTGGAGCCGATGGCAAGGTACTGCGAAGTAAAGCACGCCAAGACGGGAGGAGTCGAGACGATGATGTCGAGCAAAGTGCGCAAGCAAAAATCGCTGGCGAAGTGCCATGCCCTGCACGCGCCGGGCACACGCGACGAAGCCGGACGGGAGCGTCAGCGATCGGCGATGCCGCTGCAAATGCCGGTGTTGGTGTTGAACGCGTCGTATGAGCCGATCAATATCTGCGGTGCACGACGGGCGCTGGTGCTTGTACTGAAGGGCATTGCACGCACCGAGGAGGAACAGGGTGCCACGCTGCATGCCGCTCGGGTGAAGATGGCGCTGCCGTCCGTGATACGGCTGCTCGAGTATCGCCGGATCCCGCACCAGACCCGGGCGCTGTCCCGCAAGAACATCCTGCTGCGGGACCGCAATACCTGCCAATACTGCTGCGCGGTGCTGAGTTCGAACGAGATGACGCTGGACCACGTGTTGCCAAGGTCCAAGGGCGGCCTGTCTACCTGGGAAAACCTGGTGGCGTGCTGCCACGAATGCAACCGACGCAAGGGCAATCAGTTGTTGCATGAGTTGACCGATATGAAGCTGCAACGGGAGCCGCGTCCGTTCTCATTGCACACCTCTCGTCACATCATGCGGATGATTGGATCTGCCGATGCGAATTGGAGGAAGTACCTGTATTTCGAGGCGGAGTAAAGAGGTTAATGCTGCCTAATAGCGACGGTCTTGCTGCCGGAAAACGACGCAACGAGGCTCCAAATACGATTCATGGTTGAAAAGTGTTGCGCTCTGGTATGGTGTATCTAAGTCCCCGTTAAGCAGCGAATTACATCAGTAACTTGCACATCTGTACAGATTTGCAACAGTTATAACTTGCTCGACATGCTGCCGTGCACTCTCTAGAGTAAGTCTTGCCTGGCTGATCCTAAGTGCCAGAGAGGAGACTTACTCATGAAGACCCTGCGCACCGCCGCTATCGCCCTCGCCCTGACCGCCATCGCCACTGTCGCCGCCCTGCCCACTGTCAACGCGGGCGACTCGACCTCTAAAGGCAAGGTCATGCAGGCTGCCGTGCCAACACCGACTTGCGGTCCTCACGATCCGAATGGCTGCGGCATCTACCGCTAGATAGTCGCCGAAAGTCAAGTTTCCAGTAACTCAAGTTCTTAACAAATAAACGGAGATCACCCATGAAGACCCTGCGCACCGCCGCCATCGCCCTCGCCCTGACTGCCATCGCCGCCGTCGCCGCCCTGCCCACCGTCAACGCGGGTGACGCAACTTCTAAAGGCAAGGTCATGCAGGCTGCCGTGCCAACACCGACTTGCGGTCCTCACGATCCGAATGGCTGCGGCATCTACCGCTAAGTTGACCATCGGATTTCAGATTTTCGAGTAACTCAAACTCAGGCTACGTAAAACGGAGATCATCATGAAGACCCTGCGCACCGCCGCCATCGCCCTCGCCCTGACCGCCATCGCCGCCGTCGCCGCCCTGCCCACCGTCAACGCGGGTGACGCAACTTCCAAAGGCAAGGTCATGCAGGCTGCCGTGCCAACACCGACTTGCGGTCCTCACGATCCGAATGGCTGCGGCATCTACCGCTAAGTTGACCATCGGATTTCAGATTTTCGAGTAACTCAAACTCAGGCTACGTAAAACGGAGATCATCATGAAGACCCTGCGCACCGCCGCTATTGCCCTCGCCCTGACTGCCATTGCCGCCGTCGCTGCCCTGCCCACCGTCAACGCGGGCGACGCAACTTCCAAAGGCAAGGTCATGCAGGCTGCCGTGCCAACACCGACTTGCGGTCCTCACGATCCGAATGGCTGCGGCATCTACCGCTAGCCTAAGCTTTTGCGCAGACGCGCGCGCTTGAGTATTCTCCTCACAAGGAGTCGATCTCGCCCGTGCTCACCCCTTGGTTTTTCGCCCCGTTTGGTCTGTTGGACCTGCTGCTGGGTGCAATCACGCTCTTTCTGCTCCTGCGCTCCAAAAGCCTTGCGGCATACTGGCCGATGCTGGCTATCACGCTATGGCAGATCGTTCCAGCGATCACGCTCGTCGCGCTTCGCGAATACCGAGTCTTCTCCGCACAAGTAGCGTATGAGATCTACTTCTACACCTATTGGATCACTTTCGCGTGTGCGGCTTTCTCTTCCGGTCTTGTAACTTATACGATTTTCACCGAAGCACTGCGCCCGCTGAAGGGGCTTCAAAGTCTCGGGCTTATCATGTATCGCTGGATTCTGGTCATTAGCGCAGCGTTGACGATCAGTGCTGCGTTCAGCGTTTCGAGTAATTACGACGAAGCTGTGGTGCGTGTCGTTTACGAAGCACAGAGAATCAGCAGCATCGTCGTTCTCGGCTTAGTTGCGTTTGTCGTCGCTACGGTTCGCCCCCTCGGTCTTACTTTTCGAAGCCGCATTTTTGGTGTGAGCCTCGGGTTGTGCGTGGTCACTTGTGCCAATATCTGGACAATTGGCTACGTTTTCCGAACGCATGATTTGTATAGCACTCCAGATTTGGTTCGGACCTTTGCGGACTGCACCGCGCAAGTAATTTGGATCTGGTATTTTGCGGTGCCGGAGCCGGTGCGGAAGTTTGTGCTGCTGCCGACGACTTCGCCGTTTCATGCATGGAATCTGGTGTCGGAACGAATGGGGTATGACCCAGGGTATGTGGCGATCGGTGGCGTGCCGCCGGAATCGTTTGCCGATGCGGAGCGTAAAATCTTCGAGCGGATCGCGGCGCAGGATACGGGCCGGGCGCCACGGCTCGCGGAAGTCGATACTGATCTTTCCCTGCCGAGAGGATGGAGTTCCGCAACGTCTGAGGCGACAGAGCGTTTCAACCGCGCCTGGGATTTTCGGTATGAGCAAGAGGCTTTGGACAAAGAACAGGCTGTAGCGCAGAGCGCAGCAAAGTAGCCCTCAGCCGCGCTTTGGAGCTGCGACATAATCAAGAGGCACTAGAGACAGAGCGACTATGCGTATGGCGCAAGATATAGTTTTCGATCGGTCTGCCGCTTGCATCCGGCAGCGAGGCGTATCCCGCTCCCGTCCGAACGCGAAGGCTTCGCATGGTGCGATCTCGCCGACCATGCCATGTTGTATTTGACTTACCGGCTTCGGTATGAACTTGGGTCGATCGCTTGTTGTGCAAGTAACTCAATCGAAACATCCGCATCGTTGCGTTTTCGAAAAGACGATCTTATAGACGTGTCTGCAAGTGCGTCTGAGAAGTAACTTCATGACTTTCCCATCTCTGCACCCTCTTCAAAGTACATCGGGCCGCAGGCGCCGAGTGAAACTCAGCAATGTTGTGCACGCCCGATGCAGTTCCGAACTGCACGCTGAGGTCTGCCCTCAGAAAGCCTTGATTTGAAGGTCGGCGATCGTGCAGTTGTGCTCAAGAAGCGTCGCTCACTCGCAAACTTTGAAGAGATAGAGAAAAAGAGCCGCTCCGAAGAGCGGCTCTTTTATGGAAACAACATTGCTGGTTAAATCAGGCCTGCGCGAAGCGTCTTACCGCTCCGAACGCTTCCAGTTGATCAGGTCGCCAAGGGTGGTCGATGAGGACGAGTTTGACGAGGAAGTATTGCCGCGCTCAGACGGCTGCTTGTAGCTTTCCACCTCTTCGCGGCTAGCCTCTTCGCCTACGCCACGCAGGCTCAGCCCGACCTTCTTCTCTTCCGGGCTCATCTTCACGATCTTGAACTCGTGCTCTGAACCAACCTCAAGGTTGACCTGCTTGCCGTGATCGTCCACCGCTTCGGAGACGTGACAGAGGCCTTCAACACCCTCAGCCAGTTCTACGAAAGCGCCGAACTGAGCGGTGCGCAGGACCTTACCTTTGACCACATCACCAGTGCGATGCTGGGCGAAGAAAGTGTCCCAAACATCGGGTTCCAACTGCTTGACGCCGAGTGACAGACGGCGGTTCTCCGGCTCAACGCCGAGAACGACTGCCCGTACTTTCTCACCCTTCTTCAGAACTTCCGACGGGTGCTTCACCCGCTTGGTCCAACTCAGGTTGGAAACGTGGACGAGACCGTCGATGCCATCTTCGATTTCGATGAAGGCACCGAAATCGGTCAGGTTGCGGACGCGGCCCTCAACCGTGGCGCCGGTGGGGTATTTGTTCTCAAGCTGCTCCCACGGGTTGTCCTGCAGCTGCTTCATGCCGAGCGAGATGCGGCGATCGTTCGGGTTGACCGCGAGGATAATGGTGTCGACTTCGTCGCCGGGCTTGACCATCTTCGACGGGTGCTTCATCCGCTTGGACCAGGTCATTTCCGAAACGTGAACGAGTCCTTCGATGCCCTGTTCGAGCTCGACGAACGCGCCGTAGTCGGTGACGGAGAGAACGCGGCCCTTGACCTGTGCGCCAATTGGGTAGCGCTCGATGGCGTCGAGCCACGGGTCAGGCGTGAGCTGCTTGAAGCCGAGCGAAACGCGCTGCTTATCCTTGTCGAACTTGAGTACCTTGACCTGAATCTCATCGCCAACCTGGACCAGGTCGCGCGGATGCGTCAGGCGACCCCAGCTCATGTCGGTGATGTGAAGCAGACCGTCCAGGCCGCCGAGATCGACGAACGCGCCGTAGTCGGTCAGGTTCTTAACAACGCCGGTGAGGATGGTGCCCTCCTCCAGCGTTTCAAGCGTGACGGACTTGCGTGCGTTCTGCTCTTCCTCAAGAATTTCCTTGCGAGAGATGACCACGTTGCCGCGCTTCTTATTCAGCTTGATGACGCGCACGTCAAGCGGCTGGCCGAGATAGGTGTCCAGGTTGCGGACGGGCCGAATCTCAACCTGCGAGCCGGGCAGAAATGCCTTGACGCCGATGTCGACGGTCAAGCCGCCCTTGACGCGCGAGAGTACAGTGCCGGTGACCGGAGTCTTTTCGACAGCGGCCTTTTCGAGCTGGTCCCAGAGGCGGTGGCGCTGCGCCTTTTCATAGCTGACGAGATAGCCACCCTCGTGCTCCTCCCGCTCCACAACCACTTCCACCGCATCGCCCACGGCAAGCTTGGGCTCACCGGTGTGATCGATCACCTGCTCCTTCGGGATCAGGCCTTCGCTCTTCAGGCCGATATCGACGACGACATACTTGTCGGTGATCTTGATGACGGTGCCGGTGACGACCTTGTCCTCTTCCATGGCGGAAGCGGCGGCGGCCTTATCTTCCGCCTGCTCACGGTCAAAGGACTCGAGCGCAGCGGCGAAGTCGGCGGCGTCATAATCGACGTCGTCGGGACCTGCGTTGATCGAGACCGAGTCGACGGAGGGCTCGGGCGTGACCAGGTGGCTGGCGCCCACGGGGGCATCGACGACCGGGTCAGTCACTGGGCCGTTGGCAGCAGCGGCGTCCGGTGTGTGGTGGGTGGTTTCAGCCGCGTGCGTGTCAGCGGTTTCAGGGGTCGGCATGGTTTCCAGTTCGGTGCTCAGGGGTTTGCTCTCAGGTAGAAGTGTTGGATCGTAGGTGCGGATGGAAGAAAGAGACGGCAGAAATCCCACGAAAGTTGCAGACGACACAGAAGCGTGGCCCTGCGGCCACGTGTGTTGCGTTTGCGAAATGTTAGGAGTGCCGGCGGTCTCGTCTCGCCCAAGCTCAAAAATAGTATAGCGCCGTGAAAATCAGCGGGTCAACGCGCCCGGCAATCACGACTGCAGTTATGAGGCGACACCTTCTGCCAAGTACGCGCGGTCTCTTTCCGGGTAGGACGCACGTGGGAGTTGTGCCTGACAGCGAACGCGACCGGACTGCCTGACAGGCTATCTCTGGTGCGGCAACGGCAAGCCGCATATGGTTGAGCTATGGACAGACTTTGGACACCCTGGCGATACGCTTACACGACCGGGCAAACGACCGCGGGGCGCAAGGGGGTGCCTGCGGAGCTGGGTGCGTTTCCGGAAGACCACCATTCGGTGTTTCTGAACCTGATCGGCGCGGTGCAATGGGCCGATCGCTCCGGCGGGCTGGGGCGGGTGGCGGCGGAACGGGCAGGTCATGTTTTGTTGCAGGCTCGCTGGAATTTTGTATGCCTGAACGCATTTCCGTACACCAGCGGACATGTGATGGTGGTGCCCTATGAGCGGGTCGCGTCGTTGGCGGCGCTGCCGGGCGATGCCGCCGGCGAGATGATGCAATTGGCGCAGCGGATGGAAACCGCGCTGCGGGAGGTGTACCGCCCGGAAGGGATCAACCTTGGAATGAACCTGGGGGAGGCGGCGGGCGCGGGCGTGGCGGACCACTTGCACCTGCACATTCTGCCCCGATGGCTCGGTGATACGAATTTTATGACGGTTGTGGGGGAAACACGGGTCATGCCGGAAGCGCTGAGTGACACGTGGAAACGGCTGCGAACGGCACTTGGAGAGCCGCTAGCATAATTGGTTGCTTTACCGCTGAACATTTGCTGGCGTTTGTACAACTTTGGTACGGTCGCATGCATCTTTCGTAATAGCCCGTACGAGGTGTGCCATGAACCGAAAGCCTACGTCCACCACCTCTCGCCTCCTACCGTTTCGTACAGCAGCTGCGAGTTCGCAACGGCCTAACCTGTTGGATAAACTGATGAGCCGGCCCACGGTGGCGAACGTATCGCCAGCGGAGAGCGGCCCTGTAGAAGAGCAGGATGCCGTGCTGAGCGGCATGACACGTTCGCTGCACCGGCGGGTGAGCGGACTGAACCTACCCATCGCGATTCGGACGGAGACTGTGCAACGCCGCGTTGCTTAAGCCCATCCGTCTGACTGTAGCAAGTTATTGAAACCTCCCCCAGATGCAAGGAAGCCGCTCCGAATGGAGCGGCTTCTGCCGTTTCGGTCACGGTTGATCGCGGCAGGTGTAGCGGTTTTATTGAGGTAATGGCGGCGGAGGAGGCGTGCTGGCCGACCCGGCAGAGCGTTCGGCCTGCTTACGTGCCTGGCCGGCGTCCGCCAACGCTTGCTTGCGAGCTCGTTCTGCCTCTCGCCGTGCCTGGGTGGCTTCGCGCTGCGCGTCCGCGATTTCCTTCCTCGCGTCCTTCATGCTCTGGCTCACGTCGGAGGGCAAGGTGGTCAGGGATGGCGGCAGCGGCGGCATGGGCGGCAGCGGGGCCTGCTCGTTCCGCGCAAGCGCGATATTGCCGTGCGTGGTGGTGAGGCGGATCGACGAGCCGCCGACGCCCACAGTCGTGGTCAAGGTGCCGCGGTGTGACTGATTGTTCGAGCTGGTGGTGCCGGGAAAGTCGCTCTGCACGGTGCCATCACTGGTTTCCGCGGCAAGCGAAAACTTTGCGGAGCCGGGCAGCGACAGACTTACATCACCGTCACGGTTATCGACGGTGATCGCGCCGGTCGGTTGCACGGCTGTAATGTCCACATGACCGCTGCTGTTCGTCACCTGCATATCGCCGCTGACACGGTCGAGAGTGATGTTGCGGCTGCGGGTGTGCACGGTGATGGGCCCAGCAACGCCGCGCGCGGTGAACTCATCATCCTCATCGAACGACACTTCGCCGTCGACACGCTGCGCCGTGAAGCTGATGCGGCCCGCGTTGTAGTTCACCGCACCCGCAACATGCTGCAGGTGTCCGCTGCCGAAGAAGTTGCCGTTCACGCCGACGGTGCCGTGGATGTCATTCAGGTTTACCTCATTGCCGCTGCCGGTCACCAGAACAGCGCCCTGCACGCTGTGGATCTGCACCTCGCCATGGCGCGAGTTGGTGCGAACCTGCACGTCTCCGGCGATGCCGGAAAGTTCGACATCGCCATGGTTCGCGTTGATGGAAACGGGAGCGTGAAAGGAGTGGACGGCAACGTCGCCATGATTGGAGTTGAGCACCACATGAACGCCACGCGGAACGGTCAGGGTGAGTCCGGCGGAGCTACTTTCGTTGCTCGCGACGCGCAGAACCACGTAGGGGTCGCTGCCGGTGAACTGCGGATCGAGCTCGGACAGAAGATTGTTGACGCGGCCGTCGTCGTTGGCGAAGACTTCTTTGTGTTCGGCCAGGTGGATGAGGCCGTCGTCGCTGGTTCCGTCGACGGTCACGTCACCATGGTCGTTGTGGATCTCCAGCGTGCCCTCTGGCGCGATGGTATGGGTGACCGCAGCGGCGTCCTCCTCATGCTTGGAGCCGAAGAACTGGTTGAAGTCCTGGCCTGTCCAGCCGAAGTTCCACTGATTGCCGATATGGTGGATGCCGCCCTGGGCGGCCAGGCCGAGCACCGAAATCAGGATCAGCAGCCAGACCGTACCGCCGCCGATGGCGAAACGCACCGGAACGCCGCGCGATTCGGACTGATGCCGTGCAATGGCCCACTCAACTAAGCGGAGCACGCCCGCGGCGATGAGGACGAGTGGCCACCAGCGCGCAAACCAGCCCAGCAACTCGAAAGCGGGAATGCGGCCGTTGTAAACAAGCAGGGCCACGCTGGCGATGGCGATCAGAAGCAGCGGACCGATGATGGACTGGGCGCGATTGCTGCGGCGCACGGCGCGGAATTGCGCGCGCTGTGTCTCCGCTGCCATGCGGGCCTGCTGGCGCATGGCGCGCACCTGCTGCCGGGAGGCTTCGCGCTGGTACTGCGTCCAGGCTTTGGCCTGCTGGCGCTGTGCGCGGCCCTGTTCCCGCTGTGCCTCGGCCCAGGCGCGTTCCTGCTCGCGCTGAATGCGCGGATCAGGAGAGTAAGGGCCGCCAGCGTATGCCTGGTTGCGCGGGTCGCCGGGCTGGAAAGGGCCGCCCGGATTGCCCTGGTTCGGTGGGGGTGAGTTGGGAGGGGTTGCCATGGCTAACGGACCTCCCCTTCGGCGGTGTTGGACGACGCAGCAGAGGAAGCCGCCGCCGAGGCGCTGCCTGCCGGACCCGGGTTCACGGGCGCGTAGGCGTTCTGGAAGACGGGCGGATCGAGGAGCATGCGGTTGTAGAGCGAGCGGTCAGCAAGCTGTAGCAGGCCAAAGACGATCAGCAGGTAGGGCCACAAGTAGTGCCACGAGGTGAGGTGCGCCCCGGCGATTGTCTGCAAAACGCCGATCAGGATCAGGATGATCCCGAGACGGGCCTGGTGCAGCAAGCTCCATTGGTAAGCGGCCGTGCCCGGCTGGTACAGCTTTCGCGTGGCTGCCGTTTGCTGTATCAGCAGGATTACGCCAAAGATGAAGCAGGTCGCAGCACCGAAGAAGTAGCCGCGCCAATAGAAGTTGTGGGCCAGCGAGCCGGCCAGTGCGAGCACGCCGAGGCCGATGAGCCAGATGGCTCCGGTGGGTACGCCCGATACCGGCTGCGGTGGGTACGGGGGCATCGCTGCCGGATCGATGGGCGCGTAGGTAGCCTGATACCCGCCGGTGGGTGCACCGCCCATGTCCGCGATAACTTGCCTGCGAACTGCTTCCGGGTAGTCGGGGTGATCGGTCGGCGGCATGGTGCCCGGTGGGTACGGTGCGGGTGGAACCGGCCAAACGTAGGGGCTGCCGGTGCCGGCGTAAGCCGCGGCAGAGCCGTAGGCGGAGGATGGACCGGAGTAGGTGCCTCCGGCAGCGGCTCCGGTTGCGGCGTCGACAGGCGGACCGGCGTATGGGTTGGAGGTACGCGCGGGGTCCGCGGCGGCGGTGCTGCCGGGTGCAGGGCGCGCCACGAAGTCGCCCCAGTTCGGATTGTGGGGCATGCCGAACCGCTCGCCGATGTTGTTCAGGCCGAACGGATCGGGAGCGACCAGGCCGTCGCGGCGGGCGCGGGCGGTCTGGTAGGCGTCAAAGATCATGTAAAAGATCCAGCCGGCGACGAAAATGCCGAAGACGTCCACGTGCTCCGCCACTTTGGTCAGAACCGCAAAGATAACGATGTGCACGACGCCCTTGGCGAACTGGCCGTTGTACATGGCGCCGACGCCGGGAATAAAGCCAAGCACAAGCGCAAGGCCGGGATTCGGCGAGCCGGGTACGGGCGGCGGGGGCGCGGGGTAACCATACGGCGGAGCGTAGCCGGGCGGCGGCGGGACATAGCCGGGCGCAGAGTACGCGTCAGCCGCGGGACCGGTGTAGTTTGCGCCGGCCGCGTTGTAGCCGGGACCGGCGGCGGCATCATAGCCCGCCGTGCCTGGACCCGCGGTGTAGCCCCCTGCGGCAGAGGCAGTGCCCTGCCCCGGTGCACCGGTGTAAGCTCCCGTCCTGGCGGCTTGTGGATCGTTTGCTTCAGGCGTGCCGTTCATACGCGAGCTCCTTTCCGCAATTGCCGGCTGCGGAAGCCGCTGGAAGCAGGACGTGGACGGGGATGAGCATGGCCGAGAGCCGAAGCGGTTGCTTGCTGCGCGATCTGGAACGGTGGGGCGAGTGCAGTTGCGAGTGCGCGCCATTGCCGGCAGGATCGGGCTTGTCCGGCTCCTTTTTCTGCGGCGCGGATTTGCCACTGTCGCGGTCATCGTCGGCCTGGCGTATTTCGTTGACCCGCGATTCCAGCTCGTACACGATGCGCAGGTTGTCGTAGTAGCGGACGACGCGGGCCTTGCCTGCCCAGAAGCTGTGGTTCAGGCTGGAGGGTTTCAGGCTACTCAGGTGAAAGTCACGCGGCGAAACGCCAACCAGGTTCATGGTGAGCGCGATCGAGAAGAACGCCATGGCAGCCGTCATGGCAAAGCGTGGCTGCATGGCCGCGTGCAGCACGCGGGCGGGCCAGGCGCGCTCTTCCGCGTGGCGGAAGGGCAGGACGGTTGCCAGATGTCCCGCCGGGTAGTCGTTACGCGGCAGACCGACAAGGATGGTCTCGCCGTGACGAATGGGGAGAGCGACCTGAACGTTGCCGGAGGTTTCCGCCAGGATGCGGCTGAGCAGCAGGGACGAAGGCTCGGGCGGATCCGACTTCAGCTCGCCCAGGAAGCCGAGGCCTTCGAGCGCGTCGTGATACACGCGGCTGCAGCCGGGGCAGCCCTCAAGGTGGAGATCGAACTGCGTCTGATCTTCCGGGAGCAGGGCGCCATCCATGGCGTCCTGGATCATGCGCTCGCACTGCGAGCAGGTAAGGCGGCTGCTTCCGACGCGGGCGGTGGCGGGATGGAGCATGTCGTCGTTCATCGCGCCGCTCCTGCCGCCAGAGCCGGGCGAGCGATGCCTTCACGCTGCAGGATGCGCGCCAACTCGGCGCGGCCGCGGCTGATGCGGCTCTTCACGGTGCCCTCCGGCACGCGCAGCACCTGGGCGACTTCCTTGTAGTCCAGGTCTTCCAGATCGCGCAGGATGACGGCTTCGCGCAACTCGGGGGAGATTTGTTTTAACGCGTTCTGGATGCGGCTGCGCATCTGCTGGCGCGCGACGTTTTCGAACTGTCCGGTGCGGGAGTCGGCGAGCTGTTCGGCGCGGGTCGGGCCTTCGCCGTCCTCCATAACGGTGACGTCGAGGGAGTCGGTGGCGCGGTCCTGGCGCGTGCGCCGGAAATGATCCACGAGCAGGTTGCGGGTGAGCGTGACGATCCAGGTCTGGAACGCGCCCTTGGATGGGTCGAAGCTGCCGAGGGAGCGGTACAGCTTGACGAAGACGTCCTGCGTCAGGTCCTCGGCGTCGGTTTGCGAGCCGGTGAAGCGGTAGCAGATGCCGTAGATGCGGCGGTGTTGCAGGCGGACCAGCTGCTGCCAGGCACCGGCGTCGCCCGCCATGCAGGCCAGGGCGAGCTGCCGAAGCTGTTCCTGCTCGGCGGCGCGGGCCTGGTCAACGGCGGCAGCGGTTTTGCCGTGAGCGGGCTGCGCACGGTCGGGCTCGCCTGAGGCGTGGTCTTGCACAAGGCTCAGCACGGGAAACTCGGTGTGGGATGCGTCGAGTGTAACGCGCGAGTCAACCGGAGCCTGAGCCGGTGCGGGCTGTGGCCGCGCCGCACGCTTTGGCCGCGGCCGAGGACCGCGCTCCGAGACCGTCGGCCAGAGCGAGGGCAGCGGAGCAAAGGGCGGAAGCGCGATGGGCATCGTGGCCATGGAGAGCTATACGCAAGCCGCCGCAGATCGGTTCCCAGTGCCGTGAGACATGGCAGCAGGGCGGATCGCGGGCCGCCTTCGGGGTAAGTAGTGCGGGTCCGCCAGGCCAAGGCAGCTTGCGTGGCGACGCCTGCATCATGTTGAGCCCGGACGGAGCGGTACACTCGGCCATATGCGCCGGCTTGCCACTGCCCTGCTCTTCTTGTTCTCCGTTTCACTGTGTGCCCAGAAACATGGCTGGCTGGGAACCTGGGCGACGGCCAACGTGCCGATGGGCACGCCGCAGCAGGAGAGGCTGCACCTGGGCGAGGCGATGATGACGGTGCGGCAGGTGGTGCACCTGAGCCAGGGCGGCACGATGGCGCGGGTGAAGTTCACAAACGAGTTCGGGACGGCGCCGCTGCATATCTCGTCGGCGCACGTGGCGTTTCTGGCGGCGGGGTCGAAGATCCTGATCCACACCGATAAGCCGCTGCTGTTCAGCGGGCAGCCGGGCGTCACGATTCCGGCGGGCGGATTTGTGGCCAGCGATGCCGTGAAACAGGTGACGCCAGCCTATGGCGACCTGGTCATCACCATGGTGCTGCCGGTGCAGCCGATCCCTGTGGTCACGCACCATAGCCTGGGACTGACCGCTACTTATATTGTTGCCGGGGATCGCGTTGGCGACGAGCAGTTTGCACCGCTCAGCACGCCGCCGCCCGGGTTAGCCGCGCCGGACGTGGCCGCTCCGATCCAGCAGCCGGACCCGCTGGCAAAGCCGATCGTGCGGCAGAATGCGCCGGGTGCGGCAGAGAAGGCGCCGGGCACGCCGGACGCGCCGCTCATCGTGAGCTCGTACCTTTTCCTGAAGGACGTGGAGGTGGACTCGGGTAGGAAATCAAAGGCGGTGGTGTGCTTTGGCGATTCGATCACGGACGGCGTTGGCTCCACACCGGAGACGGACCGCCGCTACCCCGACCAGTTCAGCGGACTGTTGAGCTTGACCACGCACGAGATCGATGTTGCGGTGTTGAACGCGGGCATCAGCGGCAACCAGCTGCTGCAGGACGATGCCGGGCCGAAGGCGAGCGATCGCTTCGATCGCGACGTGCTGACGCAGCAGGGCGTGACGCACGTGATCCTGCTGGAGGGAATCAATGACATCGGCCACGGCGGGGTGACTGCGCAGCAGGTCATCGACGCAATGACCGCGCTGGCGGTACGGGCACATGCGAAGAGGCTGCGGATCTATGGTGCGACGCTGACGCCGTTTGAGGGTGCGAAGTACTACACGCCGGAACGCGAGGCGATCCGGCAGCAGGTGAATGCGTTTCTGCGGCAGAACACGGTCTTCGACGGTGTGATCGACTTCGACAAGGCGACGCAGGACCCGCAGCACCCCTCGCAGTTCCTGCCCAAGAACGACCATGGCGACCACCTGCATCCGAGCGACCTGGGCTACACCGCGATGGCCTCGGCGATCAACGTGAAGTGGTTCCGGAAGAAGTAGTTCGGCTGGAGTCTACACAGGCGCCCTGTGGTTTCACGGGACAGGCCGGTGTTCCCGGATGCGTTGATGAGCCAAATATCGCGTTGACGTGGCTGCAACAATCGGCATCACAACCGACGTATCAATGCAGCTTGATTCCGACCTACGAGCTCCCGCAGTCGCCGGCTCACGACCGGCGAAGGGGCTTTTTTCGCGCCTACAGCACGAGCTGGGATGGTCGCTGCGCATTGGCGGACCGCTGGCGCTGGGCGAGCTGGGCTGGATGTCGACTTATATAGTCGATGCGCTGATGATCGGGCGGCTTCCGCACTCGGCCCTGGCCATCGCGGCCAGTTCGCTGGGCAACACGATCTATTACGCGATCGTATTTTTCGTGATTTACCTGCTGAACGGCATGGAAGCCATGGTGCCCCAGGCAATTGGCCGGGGGGACCGGCCAGAGGGCGTCCGGCTGCTGGCGCAATCGTTCTGGATCGTGCTGGCCGGGACGCCGGTGGTCATGGTGGCGACCATCGCTTCGTTGTGGTTGTTGCCGATCTTCGGCACGCCACCGGAGATTGTCGCCGAAGCGCGCCGCTACCTGGTGGCGCTGATCTGGTCAACTGCTCCCCTGCTCGGCTATATGGCGTTGCGGCGATATTTGCAGAGCATCAACCGCGTGCTGCTGGTCAGCGTGAGCCTGATTACGGCGGGCATTGTGAACTGGGCCGGGGATTGGGCATTTCTATTTGGCCACCTGGGTCTACATCCGATGGGTGTCGCCGGCTCCGGTTGGAGCACCTGTGTCGTGCGCGTGTGGATGCTGGTTCTTCTGGTGATCGGCGTCGCCCATGCGCTGCGGCGCGATGGCCTGCGTTTTACCGCTTCGATGCTGCGGCCAGACTGGTCGCGGCTGAAACCGATGTTGCGCATCGGCCTGCCAAGCGGCATCGACTTTTCTGCGGACCTGCTGCAGGCGACGGTGCTGGGCGTGATGGCCGCCCGGCTGGGCACGACTCTGCTGGCGGCAAACCAGGTCGTGCTGGACCTGACGGCTTTTCTTTACATGGTTCCCACCGGCATGAGTTACGCAGCCGTGGTCCGGGTGGGCCAGGGGCTGGGCCGTTCCGACTTTTCGCAAATCCGCCGCTCCTTGACTTCGGTTTTGCTCCTGAGTGGCGGCTTCACGTTGCTGGTTGCAATCCCCTATGTTGGTTTTCGGCATACGTGGGCTGCCATGTATACCAATGACCCGGCAGTGGTGACCGCGGCGACGCCGATTTTTCTGTTCTGCGCTGCCGGCCTGCTATCCGACGCGATTGCGGTGTCCTACGCCGGCGCGTTGACGGGCCTGAGCGATACGCGCTCGCCGCTGATTGCCAACCTGATCGGCAATTGGCTGTTCGGGATTCCACTCGCCTGGTGGCTGGGCGTCCACGCGGGTTACGGTTTACGCGGATTGTGGTTCGGCCGCGCATTCGGGTCAGTCATCGCCGCGCTGATTCAGCTACTCGCCTGGAACTATCACATGCAGAAAGCTGCGCGAAGCAGCGAGCCCGCGGCACTGTACCGTATGATCCCCTCACCTGCCAAATAGCCACGTCAGTATCTTTGCTTCGGAGGCACCACTATGAACCGTGTCGCGTACCTGTCTCGTCCACGCAATTTGCTTCTGCTCTCGGTATTCGGCGCGGGAGCGGTCGTGCAGGCGCAATCGGTCCTGGGCAGCGTGAACGGTAGCGTTCGCGACAGCAGCGGCGCGGCCATCCCGAACGCAACGATCCGGCTGCATCGGACGGAGACGAACACCGACCGTACCGTGACGACCGACACTGAGGGCAACTACACGGCCTTGAACGTGGAGCCGGGCCACTACGACATCACAGTCACGGCGACGGGCTTTGCGAACACGATCTCTCAGGGCGTGACGCTGATCGCCCGCCAGCAGCTGCGATACGATCCCACGCTGAACGTAAGCACGACCAACGACACCGTAACGGTAAACGCGACGGATGCCGGCACCATCAACACGGAGAACGCACAGGTGAGCGCGAGCCTGACGCCGCGCGACGTTCTGGACCTGCCGGCAAACTACCGCGGCGCCGGATCGACGAGCCCACTGAACGTGGTGCAAACGTTGCCCGGTGTGCAGCCGGATTCGTCAAGCTATCCGCCCGCGCCCAGCACGCACCCCGCGCCGTCGCTGCGCTTCAGCCTGCAGGGCGGTCTGCCGTCGCAAACGGAGACGACCGTCGATGGGATCTCCGCGCAGAACCAGACCTCCAACAACATTCAGGGCGATGCGTTTCCTTCTGCCGATTCGATCGCGGAGATCCGCGTGGATGGCGTGAATAACAACGCGGAGTACGGCCAGCCCGGCGAGATTACGACAGTGACGAAATCGGGTACGAACGCGGTGCACGGTTCTGCGTTCTGGTATTTCCAAAATTCGGCGTTTGACGCGGTGCCTTACCAGGGCTATGTGCCGCCGGGCCAGAGGCCCATCAAGCCCAAGAAGGTTGCGAATGACTTCGGCGGGACGATCGGTGGTCCGGTCGTGATTCCGCACCTGTATAACGGCCGCAACAAGACGTTCTTCTTCGGCACGTATGAGGGTCTGCGCTTTCCGCAGTCAAGCTTTCTACAGGCCGCCGTGCCAACGGTGCGCATGAAGCAGGGCGACCTGTCACAGGAAACCTCGACACCGTTGCAGAACCCATTCACGGGTGGCACGTACGCCGGAAACCGGGTGCCGGTTAATGCAAGCTCCGCTGCGTTTCTTGCACTCTTCCCTGACCCGAACGTGGACCCGAATCTGTCTCTGAATGCGGCGATTGCGAAAGACGGTTTCAACTACATCAGTCCGCGTCGCGACGACATCAGCTCCAACCAGTTCGATGTGCGCGGGGACCAGACCTTCGGCCAGAAGCTGAGCGTCTTTGCCCGCTACACCTTCAAGAACATCGGCCAGGTGCAACCCGCCGATCTCCTGCTGCCCAACTCCACCGCCTTTGCGCATTACCGCATCTTTGCGTCGAGCGCGAACTATGCGATCTCGCCGCGCATCGCGAACGAGTTCCGGTTTGGTTTCACCATCGAACAGGACGGCAATCAGAATTCATTCGATGGACAGAGCTTCACCAAGAGCACCGGTTTGAACGTGACAGCGAACCAGGCCACGCCCTTTTTTAATGGCCTGCCGCACCTGCAGTTCAATGGTGGTGATGATGCAATCTACATAGTCGGAGGCGCGTCCGGGATCGGCTCCCGGCTCGGCTACGACGAAGCCTCGCACCTGTTCCAGTACGTGGACAACCTGACCCTGCAACTGGGTTCGCACACGGTTCGCTTCGGAACGGACATTCGCCATTTGCTGGCCCATACCGAGGCGGGTGGCGGCAACTACGGCAGCTTTAACTTCGACCCAAATAACACCGCGACCGGCAATCAGTTTGCGGATTTCCTGATCGGTGTTCCGTACCAGAGCACGGCGAACAACACCCGCCGCGACAACGACGGCGGTGCGAATGCGTACGCGTTCTATGCGGAAGACAGCTGGAAGGCGACACCCAACCTGAACATCAACTACGGCCTGCGCTATGAATTTCACCCGGCCTTGGCCGCGGTGGGCGGTTACGCGGGCAACTTTGACGGCAGCGTGGCAAAGACGGGCCGGTTGCTGTATCCGACCGGGGCAGAGGGTACGCTGGACCCGCAGGAACTGGCAAACGTGAACGCCTGCGCAACCCCAGGCATCAGGCAGCCCTACCCCACCAATCCCATTCCCGGCGTGGGCTGCACACCACTGGTGTCCAGTGGAGCTGCGGGCCTGCCGCTCGGTTTGCGGCATGCTCCTCTGCTGCGTTTTGAGCCGCGTGTCGGTTTCGCATACCGGCCGTTCGGCAACGATCGCACGGCCATTCGCGGTGGCGTGGGATACTTCAACATCACCACGACGGGCGCGCTGTTCTACGCAATCGCGCAGACGTTGCAGAACAACTCGCAGACGTTTACGAATTATTATTCAAGCGGTTCCAATACGGCGGGCGCCGCGACCGGAACGCTGGTGCAACCGACCTTTGTCTTTCCGAACACGAGCGTTTCGAACCAGTTCGTGGCACAGCCGGGCAGCGTCTACTTCTACGCCGCGATCGATACGAACTGGCACGATCCGTACTCATTGCAAACGGATTTGTCGATCGATCACGACTTCGGCAAGGGCATCGGCACACGCATCAGCTATGTGGGCCTGCACACGACGCACCTGATCTGGCAGCCGCAGTACAACCAGTTGCCGCGGTCGGCCACGCGCACATCAGCGGAAGCAACGACGGCGGAGCTTCCGTTTCCGAACTTCTACCAGATCACGCGCCGCAGCACCTCAGCCGACGCGGACTACCGCTCGCTGCAGGGCGAGTTTCACCGGCGCATGCAGAACGGCGTTTCGTTCGACGCGACGTATACCTTTGCGAAGAACCTGAGCGACAACCAGGGCAGCTACGCGAACTTCAGCTCCGCCGGGTTTGTGGACGAGCAGGGCGGGTACAGCCCGACCGACAGCACCGACGCTCACGCGGACTACGGCAATGTGACGGGCACGCGCCGTCATCGGCTGCTGCTGACCGGCATCGCGGAGTTGCCGGTGGGGCGTGGGAAGCACTTCGGCGGGGGTATGAACCGCTTTGCTGATTTGGCCGTAGGAGGCTGGCAGTTGTCGAACATCTTCGTGATGCAGAGCGGTCCGTTTCTGACAGCGGTTTTGCCGCCGGGCACCATCGATCCTTCGGGCACCGGCGCGAACGCCTACCTGGGTGGAGCGGCGGCGCGGCCTGACCGCATCGCGAACGGGAACACCAGCCGGCACAACCGGAACCAGTGGTTCAATACGGCTGCATTCGCGTGTCCAGGTGGCGGCAGCTTCCAGGACATCCAGGCCGGGAATTGCACTGTTGGCGTGGGCTCGGCGCCCATCGGGCGTTTCGGGACCGAGCATGTGGGCGATCTGATCGGGCCGGGAACGGTGTCGCTTTCAAGCGGGCTGAGCAAGAACTTCGCCATCACCGAGCGGGTTCGCCTACGCGCGGAGGGCACGTTTACCAATGTGCTGAACCACACCAACCTTGCAGACCCGCAACTGGACCTGACTCGCTCGGACTTCGGCGTGATCACGCAGGGGCGCGGTTCGGATTTCAGTGGCAATCGGACGGGGCAGGTCTCGATGCGGCTTGAGTTCTAAGGCTGGCCGGGAACTACAAAGAGGTCCCGGCTCTGGCCGGGCCTTTTTATGTTCGAGCTGGTTTCCTTGAGGCGTAGTTCTGCTCAGAGAGGAGCAGTTCCTTCGCTTCGCTCAGGATGACACTCCGAACGATTTAGAACGTACACCTGAGTGGAAAAACGCCCTTGAGGACGCGCGGCGTGAACCACAGGGCGTGACCGGCGGCGCGAGCGCGGGTGAACAGTTCGGTGTCCTCGCCACCCTGGGCGAAGCTGGTGTTGAAGGCGCCAAGCCGGCGCACCACGTCCGTTCGCATCAGCACGTTATTGGTTGCAAGGTGCGTGCCCGAGGGTAAGCTTCCCTGTTGGCGCTGGAGGCCGAATTTGCCAAGCAGACGACGGGCGCGGGGACGGTAGACGATTGAAACGTTGCAGGCAGGTGCAAGCGCATGGAGCCGCCCGCGAAATCCGCTGAAGTTTGCAGCGCTGCTTCATACAAGCTGTAGAGCCAGTCTGGAGCGGTGATCTGGTCGTCGTCGCAGCAGGCCAGCCAGGTGCCGTTGCTGTGCGCCACGGCAAGGTTGCGCGCCGCGGCAATGCCGGTGCCTTCACCACGAACGATTATGACCGGGACACGCGCATATTGTTGGAACGCAAGCAGGATTCCGGGCGTGCAGTCGGTCGATCCATCGTCGACGATGACGAATTCCGTGCGGAACGGCACGGCCTCCGCTTGCGGCAGCAGATGCGCCAAGAGGTCGCACAGCATCGCCGCGCGGCAGCAGGTCGCGATGGTGATGGAAACGTCAATGACCGGCTCTGCCATGGTGCGGTCAGACTAGCCCCAATCCGGAGAAGAAGCACTCCCACTTTCGCGGCAAGCGGAAGGGCGCGAAGGGAGCGGAGCGGGCTGAGCCGACGGCTGGGAGTGCGCTTTTCAAACTCTGCGCGCACCTGGATCCGCGGCCTTGAATCACCGGATCCAGCGCATGGACGACCGGATGCTGGCGTATTTCTTATAATCGCGGGGTGCGTCTGCCGTCGTGGTTCCGTTGGTGTCTGATCCTGCTGCTGCTCTGTTTGCCCACGCTACGCGCGCAGGACGACACGGGCGGGCGCGTGCTGCTGGTCTTGCCGTTTGACAATCGCAGTGGGCAGGCCAACCTTGACTGGATCGGCGAGTCGTTCGCCGAAACGATTGCGCAGCGGCTCAGCTCCGTGGGTTACCTGACGATCAGCCGCGCCGACCGTGACTATGCGCTGGATCACCTTGGCCTGCCGCTGGGCTTTCGGCCTTCGCGCGCGACCACGCTGCGGATCGCGCAGACGCTGGACGCGGAGTATGTCGTGGTGGGGCGCTTCAACGTGGCAAACGGCCGCGTTGAAAGCGAGGCACAGGTGATCCAGGTAAACCAACTGCGCATGAGCGCACCGCTGAAAGACACGACGGATCTGCCGCGATTGCTGGACCTGGAAAATTCAGTTGCCTGGAAGTGCGCGCGCGAGATCGATCCCCACTTTTCCGTGGCGCTTGGCACCTTTCAGGCCGCATCCCAGGGCATACGGCTGGACGCTTACGAAAACTACATTCGCGGTATCAGCGCGCAGAACTCTGACGAGCGCATCAAGCGGCTGAAGGCCGCGGTGGCTGCGCAGCCGGGCTACATTGCCGCGGTGCTGGCGCTGGGCCGTGCACAGTACGCCGCACGCGATTACGACGCGGCTGCGGCAACACTGGCCAAGGTGCCCGCGACCGATCCCGCGGCGCTGGAGGCGAACTTCTATCGCGGGCTGGCGCGCTTCAATTATGCGAAATACGCCGAGGCGGAGGGTGCGTTCGGATTTGTGGCCAGCCGGCTGCCGCTGCCGGAGGTGGTGAACGACGAGGGTGTAGCGCAGGCACGACAGAAAAAGGACGGCACAGCTTTGCTGCAGCGCGCCTCCGCTGCCGACCCGCAGGATCCGGATTACCACTACAACGTTGCCGTGTCGCTGCGCCGCCGGGGCAACCTGCCGCAGGCCCGCGCGCAGGCCGAGCAGGCGCTGAAACTGCGCCCCCAGGACAACGAGGCGAAGCTGCTGGCTGGCGTGCTGGCCGGCACCACGCAGGCACCCGCGGGTTATGACCCGCAGGAACGCATTCGCCGCACCTATAGCGAAGCCGGTGTGCGGCAGGCCGCGTTTCAACTGGACCGGATGCGCGAGGCTAAAGACGAGGCGCTGCCACCTGCGGCGCGTGCAATTGTGCTGGCGCAGTCTGGGCAGGAGTACCTGAACAACGGCCTGCTGCTGGAGGCGGAGCGCGAGTTTCAGCACGCCATTGCCGCCGACCCACGATCGCCCGAGGCGCACCTGGGGTTGGCGTTGGTGCGCGAGCGCAGCGGCAATGCGGGTGAGGCGCGGACCGAAGCGCAGCAGTCCATTTCGCTGAAGCCGACGGTTGCGGCATATCTGGTTCTGGCGCGGTTGGACCTGCAGTCGAATCAGTTGCCGGCCAGCGCGTCGGATACGGCAAACGCGTTGCGCCTGGAGCCGAACAATGCTGCCGCGCTGGGCATGCGGCAGGCGTTGCAGTCCCGCGGACAGGCACTGCCGTGACGCCTGCCAGACGGCACGCTCTGCGCCGAGCCGTGGTGCTGCTTTGCCTGACGCTTGCGGGTTGGGGCGTGCTCCACGGGGATGGCCGGGGGCCTGAGTCGCAACCGGTGGTGATTGCGATCCTGCTGCACGACACCCTGCAGCCGGAGAGCGCGGCAACGCTGCGGTCGGAACTGGCGGAGGCGAACGCGCGCCGGCCCGCCGCGATTCTGTTGGATCTGAGCACGCCGGGCGGCATAGCAACGGACGCCGAGAGCATGGCCCAAAGCATTCGCGCCTCGGCTGTGCCAGTGCTGGTGTTTGTGCACGAAGCAGGAACCAAGGTGGCCGGAGAAGGATTGCGGGTGCTGCTGGCGGGCAACGCGACCGTGATGGATCCCGGCACCCGATTGGTCCCGCTGCAGGCACTGCGTCGCGGCTCACGCGCGGCGCGGGCGCAACGAGAGGGCGACATCCAGGCGTTGGGGACGGCCGTGGCTGCGGCAATGCGCCGTCGCGGACACGACCCGCAAGCCGCACTAAACATGCTGGCCGAGAACTCCGCAATTGAGCCCGACCTGGCATTGCAGGCAGGCCTGCTTGATGCAATCACCACCAGAGATGACGCCGCGCTGCGGGCATTGCGGCCTGAGAACAGCAGCGCCGCGGCAGCGCTGGGTGCCGCAAAGGTGGTGGCGCTGCCGCTAACGCCCCGGCAGCACATGATGCGGGCGCTGATGAACCCCGATCTGACCGTGCTGTTGCTGACGCTGGGCGCCCTGCTGATCCTGCTGGAGATCAATACGCCGGGGACGATCGTGCCTGGGGCGGCGGGCGTGCTGCTAGTGTTGTTGAGCCTCTACGCCCTGTTGCAGATGCAGTTGCGGTGGCAGGGCGTGCTGCTTTTGCTGGTTTCCGCAGCCATGTTGTTCGCGGAAACCCAGTTTGCCCGCGGCAGCACCTACGGCGTGGTGGCGGTGCTGGCGCTAACGTTCGGTTTACGGCTGCTGGTGCGCGGCCCGCTGCCGGAGCTTGAGGTGGACTGGAGCACCAGCTTGGGCGCGGGACTCGGGTTTGGAAGCATTACTGCCGGCCTGGTCTTGTTGGGCGTGCGCGCGCGCAGGTCCAAGGTGCGAACCGGCGCCGACGCCATGCTGGGTTGGCTGGCGGTGGCTCAGACGCCGCTGGAACCGAACGGCGAGGTGCTGGTGCGTGGTGAGTTGTGGCGCGCCCGGCTGAGCGAAGGCAACGCGTACCTGCCCGCGGGCGAGTGCGTAAAGGTGCAGAGCACAGATGGAGTGACCCTGGAGGTGGCGCCGATGGCGCAGCACTTGCAGGAGGCGGAAGCGGTATAGGCCGTGTAAGCGCGCCCCTCGGCGTTTCGCCTCTTGCGGTTGGGAGCAGTGAAGCGATGGGACCGCCAAAAGGATCGACCCTATTCGAAGTCTCTTGATTTTCCGGCTGTGGCCGTTGACGGGTGCGCCTGCGCAGAGTCACTCAAGTAGACTTCAAAGTGCGAGGATTTTTGCTGTTGGCCTTTTCTGTGCTTCGTTTTCGTTTATTGCCCGTGCTGCTCGGCGCGGTCTGCTGTGTGATGGGTGGCGGTTCCAGCGCGAAGGCGCAGGCAGATGCCGGGAACGCGCCGCAAACCCGGCTCAATCGTCTCGCCAGTCATTTCGACCTGGCCGTATCGGGTGTGGGCGATTTTGAGACGAGCGTAAGCGGGCGGGTGCAGAACAATATCTCGCCCACCGCTCAAAACCTGTCGCAGAAGCAGTTTCGCGCCGTGGCGGGTGTGATGGGTACGATCCGGGGACAACGTTCGCCGTGGGTCGGCGGCGAATTCAACTATCGCTGGGCAAGGTACTCGTACACGTTCGATTTCACCGACCCCGCGTTGAACTTTTTCACACAGAACACGGCGAATGAGTTCACGCTGGGCTACGTGGCGCACCCGGATCACCCGCTGCTCGGCCTGAAGCCATTCGTTGGCGCGGGTGCGGGCACGGTCGAGTTCAAGCCCTCCCGCAACAGCGGCAGCGGTCTTCCTGTGCAGGCACGCGCGGCTTACTACTACACGCTCGGTGGCGACAAGCCGATCGTGAACGACACCTTTGGGTTACGGGTTGGGTTCCGGCAGGTGTTTTACCTGGCGCCCGACTTCGGTCAGAACTACCTTTTGATTAAGCAGCGGGCAATCTCATCCGAGCCGTTTCTCGGCTTATACGTGCACTTCTAACCCAAAGCAGATGTTTCGCGGCGACTGAGCCAAACCAAACGATGAACCGCTCGACTGACGACCTGGACGATGTGACGCTGCCGCAGCGGCCCCGAAGGCCGGAGCCGCGAGCGGATTTGCGGTCGGACGCAAGGGCGAGCGCGCGCGAAGACCTGCGCGACGACATGGCTCCGCAAGACCGTGAGTTCACGCTGAGCACGGGAACGGTGCTGGCCCTGTTCTTTGGTCTGGCACTCGTGTGCGCGGTATTTTTCGGGTTCGGATACAGCATGGGCCGCAAATCCGCAACGGCGGCGGCTCCGGTGGCGGACACGTCCACTGGCAGCGACACCACCGAAGCAAGTACGGCGGATGCGGCGGCGAGCAACAAGCCTTCCGCCGGGTCGCCGGCGATCCAGGCAATCCCGGGATACCTGTCGCAAAAGCAGGCCGACACCGCGAACCGGAACCCGGCCACGCAGACGACCCGGACTGCACCAGCAAGCAATGCAACCTCCGTGACGCTGCCGCTCGACAACACGGCTGGGATGAAGCCGAAGAAGCCTACCGTTGATCCGGATTCGCAGATCGTGGAAACACCGAAGCCGACGGTGACGCATTCCGCCACTCTGGCCACAGCAAACCCGGTGCCTACAACCACCGGTGCCCCGGTGCAGACGATGAACGCCGGCATTCCAGTGGCGGCCAGCGGCACGACCTATGTTCAGATCGCAGCGGTGAGTCACAAGGAAGACGCGGATGTGCTGCTGAGTGCGCTGAAGCGCCGTGGCTACAGCGTGTTCACCCGTGCGGGCGATGCGGACAAACTGATCCATGTGCAGGTGGGGCCGTTCGCGAGCAAGAAGGATGCGGAAGTGATGCGGCAGAAGCTGCTGGGCGATGGATACAACGCGATCCTAAAGTAAACTTTTCGTTTGTAACGAGAGAGGCCCGCTTCGGCGGGCTTTTGCTTTCGGGGGTCGTACCTCTAAGACCTGGCTGCAGTCTCGTTTTCCTCCGCCAGCGGATGCATGTATTCGGGCAGAACGCCGAGGATGCTCTGGCGCACCGCATGCAGGAGATCGTTCCGATTCGGGTGGTCAGCGGGCGCAATTGCGGGCAGGAATCGGATGTGCGCGGTCCCGGGCGTAATCGCGGCGCTCCCCTTTTGCATCATGCGTTCGGTTCCCCAGATGGCGACAGGAACGATGGGTGCGCCGGTGGACTGCGCGATGTGAAACGGGCCGCGCTTGAAAGGAAGAAGCCGGCCGGTTCGGGACCGCGTGCCCTCGATGAAGACGAGAAGGGAAAGGCCAGACTGGATGGCCTCTGCGGCGGCCCTGGCTGCCTGCACGGCAGAGCGGCGGTCGCCGTCGCGCTCGACCGGGACATACTTGCCCATGCGCATGGCGGGGCCGAGCAGCGGAATGCGCATGAGTGATTTCTTGACCATGACGGCGGGCGTACCGGGCATCATGGGGATGAGCGCCGGCGGGTCCAGATTGCTGACGTGGTTGCTCATGTAAATGCAGGGGCGATCGGCGGGGATGTTGTCGCGGCCCTCCACATCAAAAGTGATGCCGGCAGCGCGAAGGCCAAGATTGGCGATGCGCTGGCCGGCGCGGTACATCCAACCAATGTCGCGCGTTGCAAGCGTGAGCGGCATGCCGATGAGGCCGGCGGGAAGACCGAGCGCGGTGAAAACGGTGACGACCTTGGCGGTGGAGAAAAGGCTCATGCGATCGGGTCAGCTATATTGTTCCACGACACCTCAGTGAGCAGGCATACGGGATGAGATGGCTCTTGGCAGTTCTAGTTGTAATCGTTGCCGTAGCCGAGATACTCTGGCTCACCGTGGCGGGCCTCTTCATGGCTTCCAGGATTCCACTTGCCCTGCTTGTATTGAATCTCTGCTGTTTCGCCCTTATCGCGTCAGTTGTATCTCTGCTGACCCACCAACGCAAGCTCGGCCTGGCCCTCGCTTACTCCTCCACCCTGATTTGGGTTGCGGCATTTGCTTGGGGAGGCGCACTCCCAGTCGGATTCATGGGCTCTCTGGCTAAGACAATGCCGAATCTGCTTGCATTCGGTGCCATCACGCTTATGTATCGTTTGGATAAGCAGCGGGCTGATAGAGCACGTTAGCTCTTAGATCGCAAACGTGCGATGGCGGCTGGGAGCTTGATGTAGATGTTGCCGAAGCCGCCGTTGCTGAGGATGGCGACGACGTCGCCCTGTTGCAGCGTGGGGGCCAGTGCGGCGCTGATCGCGTCGGCGTCGGGCAGGAGTTGCGCGGGTGTGCCGAGCTGGTTCAGGGCGGCGACGACGCGCTGGGGTTCGAGGCGCTCCTCGGCGGGGATGGATTCCTGTTTGAAAACAGCGGCGAGCACGACCTCGTTCGCGGCGGAAAGGGAGTCGACCAGGTCCTGCTCGAAGACGTTGCGGCGCAGGGTTGCGGAACGTGGTTCGACGACCGCGACAATGCGGCGGCCCGGGTAGGCGCCGCGCAAGGCGCGCAGGGTTTCGCGGATGGCGGTGGGGTGGTGCGCGAAGTCGTCAATGACGATGATGCCGTGGGCTTCGGAGCGGATTTCGAGCCGGCGCTTGACGCTGCGGAAGGTGCGCAGCGCCTCTTCGATGCTGGCGGGGTTAATTCCCTGCCCGGCGGCGAGCGCGGCGGCGGCGGTGGCGTTCAGGGCATTGTGCTCGCCCGCCATGGGCAGTTCGAGGTCGGCGAGGTGCTGGCCCTGCTGGAGGAGCGTCCAGCGGCTGGTCGCGCCGGGCTGGAAGTTGACGATCTGCCAGTGGGAACTGGGCTCGAAGCCGTAGCGCTCGACCGGGCAGAAGGCGCGGGCGACGCACTCGGTAACGTTGGCGCTGCGATCAAAAGCCACAATGCGGCCGCGGCGTGGAAGAAGGTTGACGAGGCGCTTGAAGGCGGTCTTGACCTGAGCGAGGTCGGCGTAGATGTCGGCGTGGTCGAACTCCACGTGCGTGAGGATGAGCGCGTCGGGGAAGTAGTGCAGGAACTTGGGTCCTTTGTCGAAAAAGGCGGTATCGTACTCGTCGCCTTCCAGGATGAAGGGGCGTGTGTCCGGGTTCACGCGGTAACTAGTGCCGAAGTTCTCCGCAACGCCGCCGACGAGGAAGCTGGGGGCGAAGCGCGGGTCGATGCGGGCTGCGACTTCGTAAATCCACGCGAGCATGCTGGTCGTGGTGGTCTTGCCGTGAGTGCCGCTGACGACTAGAGGCTCACGGGCGCGCAGGAACTCGTCGTGGATCATGGCGGCCATGCTGCAGAACGGGATGCGCTGGTCGAGGACGTACTCGAGCTCAGGGTTGCCGCGGGAAATGGCGTTGCCGACCACGACGAGGTCGGGCGCGGGATTCAGGTGAGCCTCATCGAAGGGCTGCAGCAGCGGGATGTCCATCGCAGCGAGCTGGTCGCTCATGGGCGGATAGGCACCGGCATCGGAGCCGGTAATGTGGTGGCCCTGCGCCTGGAGCATGCCCGCGAGCGAGGCCATGGCGGTGCCGCAGATGCCGATCAGGTGAATGTGGCGGCGGCGAACTTCGGTGTACGGCATCTGGGTAGTTTAGAAGGTTTGTCAGCACACGGCAGCTTCGAGAATACGCAGCGTTGGTTCCACTGCGAGGTCCAACTCGGCCTGGATGTGCAGCGGGAGGGTGACGTTGGGCGTGTCAACGTGGCCGCTTTGCAGGCCGATAGCGATAGGTCCGGCGAAGTCGCGCAGGTTGTGCAACAGCGCGGCTTCCAGCAGGGCATTTTCGCGAGTGCGGTGCTCGGGATCGCTGGCGGTGAGGCACTGGGCCATGTCGCCAAAAACAATGCCCCGCACGTGGTCGAGGAAGCCGGCGTAACGCAGGTGCAGGAGCATGCGGTCCCACTGGTAGGGATGAGTGCCGACCTCCTCAACGAAGAGGATGCTGTCGCCCTCGGGGGCGCGGAGTGCCCACGGCGTGCCGAGTGAGTCGTTGAGCAGGGCGAGGCACCCGCCGAAGAGTGTGCCGCGTATGGTTTGCGTGTGCTTGCCGGCGCGCAGCAGGCGCAGACCTTCGGCGGGGCCGAGCGACCACGGATCGGTTTGGGTGAGGGCGTTGCGGAAGCTGCGGAGGTGAACGCCGTTTTCGAGCGAGTCGCCGCGGGCGAAGTCGGGCGAGAGCATGGGCGCGTAGAAGGTCACCAGGCCGCAGGTTTGGGCAAACCACAGGTGCAGTGTGGTGGGGTCGCTGAAGCCCAGGAACGGCTTTGGGTTGGCGCGGATCAGGTCGGCATTGAGGTGGGGCAGAAGCTCGGCGGTGCCCCAGCCGCCACGAGTGCAGAGAACGGCGCCGATGGTGGGATCGGCGAAGGCGGCGTGCAGGTCGGCGGTGCGGGCGGCGATGTCACCGGCGAAGTACAGCGGGCCTTGCGCGAGCGCAGATGGAAAAAGAACGGGTTCGTAGCCGAGGGTGGCGAGTCGTTCGCGGCCACTCTGCACAAGGTGCGGCTTGGGTGCGCCCGCGGGCGAGATGATGGCGATACGTGCGCCGGGCTTGAGTGAGGCCGGTTTGATCATGCGGCGCTGCTTGCGTCTGCGCTCGCCGTTGCCTCGCCCGTGCAGACAATGCGAGCCGGGCCGGTCAGCCGCATGGGCTGATCGTTTGCTGGCCACTCAATTCGTTGCGGGCCGCCGATGCTGGTGGCGGTCAGGGTGCGTGCGCAGTTGCGCAACGCAATGGCTGCGGTGGCCGAGGCGCATGTTCCCGTACCGGAAGAGTGCGTGGGGCCGACACCGCGCTCGTAGATGCGGAAGTGGATCTCCGTGGGGCTGACGATGCGAACAAATTCAACGTTGGTCTGGTTGGGAAAGGTGGGGTGCGTGCAAAGATAAGCGCCGAGCGCTTCCCAGGTGTGGCCGTAGGTGCGGAAGTCCTGATCGACCGTGAAAAGGACGAAGTGCGGGTTGCCGACGTTGACGACCGCGCCCTGAACCGGGCCGATGCTGTCGATATCGACCGTGCGCTCCTCGATGGTGGGAACGCCCATGCCGGTTTCAATGCTGAAGTCGGCGTCACTGCACTCCACCACGTTGCACGTTCGTATGCCGCCATGCGTTTCGATGTGTGTTGCTTTCAGGCCTTCGGAGTAGGCGAGCCATGCGGCGACGCAGCGCGTTCCGTTGCCGCTGAGTTCGGCCTCGGAGCCGTCGGCGTTGAAGAGACGCAGGAAGAAGCTGCCGTCGGGGCGGCGATCGAGGAACTCGATACCGTCGGCACCGATGCTGTAGTGACGCGAGCAGAGCTGGCGGGCAAGTTCGGCGTGGCGGCCTCCCGCTTCGCTTTCCTCAAGAATCAGAAAGTCATTACCGCAAGCATGGGCTTTTACAAAGGGGATCACGGTGTGTTGCCTCGCGCGTTACTTTGAAACGCATCAGAGCGATAGATGCGCGCGCAGGGTTGGCCGGTGTGACAGAGAATCTCGATTTCCGACAGGCCCTGCGGATGCGCTGCGACCGCGGCGGCGACCGGATCCTTGTCGAGGGCAATGACGATGTTTGCGTGCTGCGCCGGCGCGGCTTTCGCGGCGTCGAAGCTTTGCGAGTCGAGTGGCGAAACGAGGCGCTTGAGCGGGATGCCAGCATCCTGCACGGCACCGATGTGGTCCGTGGTGTCAAACATGATCGTCGCGTCCGCCGGTGCGCGGTTCATCTCAGCGGCCAGCGATTTCTCAAACGGGATGCGGGTGCGCGAGTTCACCACGCCTTCATCAAAGACGAGCGGTGGGCGGCCAACCCATGTCCACGGTGTTTTGTGAAACACGGCCTGAATGAACGTGCCGACCGTACCGAACATGATGAAGGTGTTCAGGATGATGACGATGAGCGAGGCGGGATAGAGTGCCTCGGCAATGCGAAGGCGCGTAGGAGTGTTCCCTGCTCCATGTTCCCTGTTGCTTCGTAGCCATTGCGCCAGTCTCCACACGGCAAAGGTGCCGAAGATAGCGAAGGCCGGCAGCAGCTCCATGCCATAGCGCGAGTTGTACCAGGCATTGGGATACAGCTGCGGGATGAAGATGGGTACCGAGCTCCACGCGATGGAGTACATGTAAAACGGCAGCGGAACCCAGAGTAGAAGCGCGATCCGGTTGGTGGTCTGCTTTGCGAGCAGCCAGGCGCCGGCGAGCGAGCCGGCGAAGAGCACGAATCCGGACTCCCAGAATGCGGCGTCGAGCTGCGCGGCACGGGTGAAGTACAGGAAGGCGTAGAGCGGGTTGTGCCAGCCGTGGTAACGGCCCGCGCTTGGCGGCGAGGTCTTCTTTTCAATGGCTCCCGCGGAGTAGGGACCGCGGAGAAAGTCGAGCCAGTCGCCCTGATACTTTGCGTTGTAAAGGAACCAGAGGATCGGGCCGGCGACGGTGATGGCGGTCGCGATGACGAAGGCGGATGTGGTCTGTTTACGAGTTTCCGGTGCGCTGCGGAACCATGCAGTCGCGAGCACGATCCACGCCGCGGCGCCGATGATCCAGCCGTCGTACCGCGTGAGCACCATGGCCAGGGTGAGCACGCTGCTGACGATCATGCGCGCGCTGGCGGTGTGCAGTTTCGCGGTACGCAGGGCGTCCGCTGCTTCCATCGTGATGACCGTGGACCAGACGAAGAGCGCGAGGAAAAGCGGCTCCGTCATGGCGGTCGTGGACAGGTAAAGCAGGTTCGGATTCAGCGCGACAAATGCCGTGGCGGCGAAGGCCCAGTTGGGCGGCATCAGGCGGCGGGCGAGGCGGTACAAGCCCAGGTTGCCAGCGATGTAGGCCACCGCGCTTGGAAAAGCGCCGGCGATGCCGGACTGCCACCAGTCCATGCGGCCCACGAAGGGCAGCATGAGCAGGTGAGGCAGCGGCAGCCACACGCCGCCGAGCTGTGCCAGACCGGGATAGCGCGCGTCAAGGATGCGGCGCGCAATGCCGAGGTGCGCAACGGCGTCACCGTAGAGCATCAGCCAGCCATTTTTTGCGCAGACCAGGAACGCAAGCGTCGCAAGGATGAGCGATGCCATGGCGATGGGCATCAGCTCGGTGCGGTGCACGGGGTAGATCCCGTTGGGGTCGCGATTCAGCAGCTCTGGGGCAAGCCTGCGCGGTTCACGCAAAGGCCGCCGCAGTGGCGCCTGACTGCGGCGGGGCGCGGTGTGGGTGCGTGACTTCGCCATGCAATGTTCAGACTAAATGGCGCTGCAATCTGTGCGTGAGCCATGCCCGGATTGGCGCGTCGAAGAAGCGGGTTGCGAGGTAGGACAGAAGCAGGAGCGTAGGCAGGTAGACCGTGCCCATAGCGAACGTTGGGTTTGCGTGCTTGCTGCCACTGTGCGGCCAAATCGCGGCGAACAGGAAGAATGTGGGGATGTGCAGGAGGTATACGGGATAAGAAATCTGTCCAAGGAACTTGCAGACGGCCGTGCCGCGTGGACCGGGCGTGGACCACGCCGCGGCGAGCACCAGCGGCGGAAAGATCGCCAGCGCGCAAACCAAATCCACCAGCACAACATGCGGCAGGGAGGCGGGCAATGCGAAGACGCCGCACAGCAGAACTGCGCTTGCGCTGCCGAGGGCGCGCGACCCGTGTTGCCGCTTCGTCCAGAAGCGGTACAGCAACATGCCGGTGACGTATCCGAAGATCAGCCGGAAGACGGCCAGGGAGGCGACAGGGCGGATCGCGCCGAAATTCATGTGGCCAACGCGACCGGCACTCCATGCAACTGCCAGGGCCGCGGCAATGGCGACCAGCAGAAGCGTGAGGCTTCGGCGACGCCGCAGCAGGAGTGCATGGCCGACGTTTCCCGCGCCCTCCAGCAGGATGGACCAGCTTGGAAAATTCAAAGGAAACAGCCACATGTCGGAGGCGAACGAAGGCAGAAACAGCAGACCGAGCACCAGGCGAACCAGCATTCTGCGCAGGGATCCGACGCCTGCCTCAAACCCGACCGGCAAGAAAGCCGTAGCGAAGCCGAAGCACATGCTAAGCGCATACAACGGGTAAAGGCGTACCCAGCGGACCAGCAGAAAGCTGCGCGTGGGCCAGCCACGATCGAGCCGTTCGCCATACGCATAGGCAAGCACAAAGCCGCTGAGCATAAAAAAGAAGTCGACCGCGAGATAGCCATGAGGAAGGCGGACCGGCCCAAGCATTCCGGGCAAATGGAAAAGAATGACCGCCAGCGCGGCAACGCCACGCAATCCGTCCAGAGCGGCGAAGACGTGTGGTTTGCTCCGTTGCGCGGCACCATCGCCCCGATGGCTTAGGTACATCCTCTGCCGCATAAGCTAACGCTGCTCGTGCTGGCAGATCACGCGGCTGCCGCGCCGGACGTAGTAGAAGATCGGCACGTTTGCCGTGAGACCGATCAGCGAGAGTTTGCGCTGCTCATCCGGAGTTGCGATCACCGTCGCGGTACACAGGTGGTAATCGCGGGCGAACTCCGGGGCTGCGGCAATCTCTGAATCCCCCAGGGTCAGCATGCCCGCGGCGGGCTCACCGTTGGGCGGCCCGAGCAGAAGCACATCAGGGTGGCGGCGCAACACACTCAAGCCATCGCCTTTCAAGTGGCCAACGATCACGGGGTGTTTGGCCGGATCGATTGGCACCGGGTTGCGGCGTGCGATCCCGTAATCGTTCAGGCCGAGCATGTCGATGTAGTTCACATCATCATCGACGTACGGCATGGCGCCAGCGACGTTCAGGCCGACGAGCGAGCCTGCGGGAATGAGAGGACGCACCGAGTTGCCGACAATCGTCCCCGCAAGGCTGGAGGCGCTTTCGTAGCGCGGGTTGAGGATCTCGTTACGGAACTGGAGTGCTGAGGTGAGCAGGAAAAGGCTGGTCACTGCGGAGGCAAGTGCGGGTGTGCTAAGCGCGTCAAGCTGTAGCAGGCCAGTGACAGTGGCAACAGCGACGAGCGGCACCAGTGTGACCATAAAGCGCGCCGCGAACATGTGGTCGCCGCCAGCGGTGACGATGTAGGCGGCCATGATGGCGAGCCAAAGCCAGAGCGCCAGCGATAACCGTGACACGCGTTTGCGCAGAAGCTGGGCGGCGGCAACGAGACAGAGCAGCTCCACCGGGTAAGGCGCGAGCTTGAGATAGATCTTCCAATAAAGCAGGCCGTTGCGGATGCGCCAGCCGAGCGCGACGCCGTAGATTTTGGCGTAATACGTGTTGGGCAGCGGCGCGTGAAAGTAGATCTCGCGGAAGATTTGCCACGGGATGAGAAAGGTAACGACGATGGCGCCTGCAAGGGCGATGTCGATAATTCGCTTGCGGACCGGTGTTTTTACCAGCAGCAGCACGGCAAGCAACGCGGCTGCGGCGGCGATGGCGCCGTCCATGCGCGTGAACGCGGCGATGCCCAGCAGAACCCCGCCACGCAGCAGGTCGCGGCGCCTGGAACTCTCAAGGTACTCGAACGAGATCAGAGTGCCCGCAGTGCACAGCGCGGCAAAGGGCACGGCTTCCAGTCCGCCAAGATCCCACACAAGCAGCGGGAAAGACACGGCAACGGCGCACGTGGTGAGGACTGCCGCGAGAGCGCCGAAGCGCGGACGCATCCAGCGCCACAGGAAAACGAGCAGCGCCGCGTGACTTGCAAAGCTGATGAGACGCACGGCCCACAAGTCTTTGACGTGCAGCGCGAGCAGCGCCGCGACCGCGAAGACGTGCAGCGGGCTGGTGAAGCCTTCAACCGGTGCGCCTGCTAAGTTCCAGCGAGGGCCGAAGCCCTGAGCCACGTGCTTCGCGTAGCGCAGCGTGATGTCGGTATCGTCATAGAACCAGGCGTGGTTGTACCAAAGACAGAGCGCAACGATCACCACTGTGCCCGCGAGCAGGACGGCCCTGAGCGCAGTGTCGGCTTTTCGCGACAGCATGTGCTCCTTATACCATTCGCCTGCGCGATGGATGCGCTGCCTGGCTGGCGCTACCGGCAGAGCTTGTCAAGCGTTTCATAGGGCTTGGTGTCGGGCGCGACCGTCTCCTGCCGCGCCTCCAGAAGGAGCTCGGTGAAGGAGCCACCGTCAATGTCGCCGTTATCGGGGTCGAGCTTGTAGGCCTTGTCCCTGAGCGCTTTTGGCATGGTCGTGAAAGTGAAGCCGCGCTGGCGATACAGCGCGATCAGCTCAGGCAGCATCTTCGCGTCGAACGCGCCGATGTGCATGAGCAGGACATACGGGATGTCGCGATGAAAGGCTTGCTGCGAAAGACCGCGAGAGACGGTGATGTAGCGGTCCGCGGTTTCAAGGTAGGAATCGTGCAGGTATCGCAAGGCCTCGGGGTCGTTCTTCGCGGAGCAGCGCGCGTAGGGTTCGTTCCAGAGATAATCCTCAAAATCCATCGATACTTCGGCGATGCGGTAGCCACGCGCGAAAAGGCCGGCGCGGACGGCCCGGCGCTTCTCGACCGTATCGCCTTCGTGCAGGAATGGGTAGCGCAGCCACTTCTGTTTTTGGCCGTGCGGGTCGATTTGGTTAAGCAGCATCTGGTTGCGGTCGACGTCCGCCAGAAACTGCTCGGCGGTCTGGTCGTTCAGGTCGGTGTGCGCCCAGGTGTGATTGCCGAGCGGCTCGCCTGCGTTATGCCACGCTTGCAGCACCTGCATGGTTGCGGGCGCCTGCTCCGTGCGGATGCCGTTGACGAAGCCGTAGATGGGCGGCATGTGCTCGCGGTGAAACGTGTCGAGAAAGGTTTGCGCGACCTGTTGGCGGGTGGTGCCGGGAGGCAGTTCGCTGTGTGCGGGCAGATCATCAACGGTGATGGCGAGCTGGAGTTTTTGCGCGCGGGGCGTTGCGGCCGCGCACAGAAGAGCGGCTGCGGCGAGCAGCTTCGAAAAAGAGCGGAGATTCACCTCGCTTCAGGTTTCAGTTCGCTGTCGAGGTGCGAGATCTCGACGAACAGACGGAAGCGCTCTTCGATCTCTTCGCGCGTGGTGCGCTGGAGGCGCTCGGTGCCAAAGGCCTCGACCGCAAACGAACCCATAACGCCGCCGTAGAAGAGTGCTTTGCGCAGCACGGCAGGCGTGAGGCTGGGCTGCGAGGCGATGTAGCCGTAGAATCCACCGGCGAAGCTGTCGCCCGCGCCGGTAGGGTCGACGACTGTTTCAATGGGCAGCGCGGGGGCGCGGAAGGGCGAGGGTGTTCCCTGCTCGTCGGTAAAGGAGCGGTCGCTGAAGAAGGCTGTCGCCCCGTACTCGCCGTGCTTAATCACGAGCGATTTGGGGCCGAGTTCCATCACCTTCTTCGCGGCGGTGACCAGGTTGTGTTCGCCAGAGAGCAGGCGCGCCTCCGTGTCGTTGATGATCAGGATGTCGAGTTCGCGCAGAACCTTGAGCAGGTTGTCGCGGTGGTCGTTGATCCAGTAGTTCATGGTGTCGCCGGCGACCAGCTTCACATTCGGCATCTGTTGGCGGACCTGGAGCTGCAGCACGGGATCGATGTTCGCGAGAAACAGGTAGTCGGAGTCCGCGTAGCTTGCGGGGATCTTGGGCGCAAAGGTGCCGAAAACGTTCAGGTCCGTGCCGAGCGTTCTCGCTTCGCTCATTGCGCCTTCATAGGAACCGGTCCAGTGAAACGAGAGGCCATCGGCGTGCTCGATGCCAGAGGTGTCGATGCTTTTCGTGCGCATGACATCTTCGTGCTCGGTGGTGAAGTCGTTGCCGACAACGCCGACGACGCGAACAGGCGTGAAGAAGCTCGCAGCGAGCGAAAAATGCGTTGCTGCTCCGCCAAGCACCTTATCGCGATGACCTGTGGGAGTGGTGAGCGTATCGAACGCAACAGAACCGACGACAAGAATGGACATTTCACCTCGTTGCTCTCGTGATTCGTTTCTCTCGTTCTTCGCGAGAAGCAGTTCTTAGGACAGATGATAGTTTGCTCAACATGCGCGCAACGCGGAACGATAAGCCTTCGACGTGCTGGAAGGTGCTCTCATTCAGATAGCCCAGTCTAAGAGCGAGAATAAGTTGCGTTTCAAGCTCCGCAGTGGAGCCTTTCGCAATTGTGATGAAGTTCGCATAGTCCCTGCTCGTCGCTCGCTGTGACCCCTCGGCTATGTTGCTTGGAACAGACACAGCACACCGGCGAATTTGTGAGGTCAAACCGTACAGCTCATGCTTCGGAAAGGCTTCCGACACTTTATAGATTTCAGTGGCGAGTTCCATCGCCACATGCCAGACATCCAGCTCGCGGAAGGCTCTAGGCATAGTAACTCCTGTACGAGACAGCGGGAGAAACGAATTACGAGAGCGACGATCTACTGCTCGTACTTGTCCAAGAAGATCGCCAGCTTCTCGCGCGTTACGACGGGGATGAGCTTCTTGTCGGTCATGATGGCGAACTTGAGTGCAGAGGCGACTGGAGTGTCTTTGTTGGAGTCCGGCAGGGCGCGGATGGCTCCGGCAAGAACCTTCTGCGCATTCGCCGTGTTTTCGTGAATGACCTTGATGACCTGGTCGACGGTGACGTCTTCGTGGCCTTCGTACCAGCAGTCGTAGTCGGTGACCATGGCGAGGGTGGCGTAGCTGATCTCGGCTTCGCGGGCAAGCTTGGCTTCCTGCAGATTGGTCATGCCGATCACGTCGGCACCCCACGAGCGGTACAGGTTCGACTCGGCGCGGGTGGAAAACTGCGGGCCTTCCATGTTCACGTAGGTGCCGCCAAGCTTGCCGACGACACCAGCGTCATCGCAGCCCTGCTTGAACGCCTTTGCCGCGACGGCGCACACCGGATCACCAAATGCGACGTGGCCGACGATGCCGTCGCCAAAGAAGGTCGCATTGCGCGCAAACGTGCGATCGATGAACTGGTCGGGGATGACGAAGTCGGTAGGCTTGTGCTCGGCCTTGAGCGAGCCGACGGCGCTGATAGAAAGTATGAACTCCACGCCGAGTTTCTTCATGGCGTAGATGTTGGCGCGGAAGTTCAGCTCGGATGGCAGGATGCGGTGGCCGCGGCCGTGGCGTGCCAAGAAGGCCACCTTGCGACCCTCAAGCGTGCCGAGCACGATGGACTCCGACGGCGCGCCGAAGGGTGTATCTACCGTGATCTCGGTGGTGTCCGTGAGGCCGGGCATGGTGTAAAGCCCGCTGCCGCCGATAATGCCGATCTCTGCCTGCTGCTGTTGCACTGTGCTTGTTCTCCTGCGAGTGCGCGATTTGCTGCGTCGCCGTTGCTGAGTATAACGGCGTGGGCCTCCCAATACGCCGGCGTGGTCAGTTCCCGCGATCGTCCCCGTACGTTTGAAACAATTGGTCTTCGTTGCGCGTGGTCATAGCCTGCAGGGTTGCCAGGTCTTTCTGCACAGCATCCCAGCCGCCGGGCTTGCGCTTACTGGCGTACTCCAGATTGGGATTTTGAAAGTAAGCCAGGATCTCCTGCTTGACACCAGGCGGCACCGGTTCTGCCGGCACAAGGGCGAGGCGGTGCAGAAGCCTGGCGTAAGTGAGGTCAGTGAGTGGGTAGCCCGCCGGCTGGACAACGCGGCCAGTATCCAGATCGCGGTTCGCGAGCGGATGGTTTGGAGCGGTCTGCGCATGTGGCTGGGCGGCAGATACCGCCATGTCCGCCGGCAACTTCGAGTCCGTATCCGCCGCCGCGGCTAATGCCGCCGTAGACCGTGTGGCGGGCGGCGGCGTGAAGCGCCGAAGCGTTTGATTGAGTGTGTCGACGGACTGCATCACGCTCTTCACGTAAGCCATTTCCGTCTGCACGTTTGGGCCCTTTATGGAAACGAACTTGATAGGACCGATCTTTGGCAAGACATAAAGCAGACCCGCGAGACAGTACGTGCCGATGCCCGGCTTTTTACGGTAGTCATCCCAATGATTCTTTTGCGCAACCTGCTGCAGTTCACGTTCCATGCGCAGCAGGTCAGCGTTCTGCAGGTCAGCCGGTTCGTGATCGCGGTGTAGCAGGGTGACAGCGTATGCGATGCGCGGCAGAAAGCTGCGAACAGCGAAGCGATAGCCACCCACGTTGATGCGACGTCCGCGCCGCTCGGTAAAGTCTTCACCCAACCCATACGTCTGGTAAAAGGCCAAGGCAAGCTGTTTGGTTGGCACCTGAAGTCCGACGTGACGGAGGTAGTGAACGGGTGCAAAGCGATGGTGCGCGATCTCGTTGACGTCGAAGGCGAACTCAGTCCGAACGTGCTGGCTGGGCCCCTGCGCATAGTTCACCGTGGTTCCATAGCGGGCGCGCAGCTTTGGGAACTCCACGGGAACCGCAAGGTTGGTCGCGTCCGCATGCCCTACTGAATCGCCGATGTAATGCGACAGCGCGCCGACCGCAAAGGCCAGTTCATCGGCGTTGCCGGCATTGCGGAACAGGTTCACAACGAAGTCGCCTGATCGCACATAGTGGGTCAGGTCTGAAAAGAATGGATCGCCAAAAGGGTAGTAGCCGATGTCCTGGATGACGCAGCCGCCGTAGGCGTACGCTCGCGCTTCTTCGATCTGCTGCGGCGTGAGCGTGGGATAACGGCTAAGCAGCAGCGGGACGATGGAGGTGTCCCACGTGAGGTCGATCAGCTGCTCGTGCGTCAGCACCGAGTAGGCGCGCGCGGACGGCGCCACAGCCGCAAGAAGGGCTGCAAGAATGAAATAAAACCACTTGCGCATGCAATCACAGGCTAACGCAGCCCGCTTCAGACTGTGTTTTGAATTGCTTTATCCCCTTGAACTTGCATGAACAGCAGCGATCCAGCAGTGATGGCCCTAAGTCCGACCGGAGAGTGCCACCCCTGGTGAAGCGCCGTTCTTTCCTGCGGCAACGATGTCATTGCGCTGCGATTGTGACGCCACTGAGCACGGAGCTGAGGCGCGCGTGCAGTTCGCTGCCGTGCAGCGCGGGTGCATGCAGAGCCGCATTCTGCAAGACGCCGCTGCCCTGCACCTCGCGCATCTTGGTTTCAAGCTGCATGGCCAGTTCACGCGGGAAGCCTTCGCTGATGAAAACGGTGCGGTCGTTCAGGGTGAGGAGGATGTCGCCTTCTTCGCTGGTAAAGCGCAGGTGATCCGTGTCGGTGTCGGGCGTGTTTGTGACCTGCTTCAGGTGTTCGTACTTGCGCGGCAACTGCGTGGCATACACGCGAAGAAACGATCGCGCGGAGTCGGCGTTTTTCCAGCGCGATAGGTACAACAAGCCGAGCGATGCGGTACTTGCCTTCTGCGCCACGGACGCATCCTTCTGCTGCGCGGCGTAGTAGATGCCGCCGTCCCACGCGGTGGCGAGCGGGCCAGCGATCTGCGTCCCTCCAAACAATTCCGCGAGCATGCGCACGTCCAGCTCTCCCATGACGCCAATGTCATACGGCGTCCACTGCTTGTCCAGCAGCGGGTGAATGTCGGGCATGGCGAGCACGGGCACCGGCACATGGTTCAAATAATCCTCGGGGTGCAGGATCTCGTGCGAGCTTGATGGTGGACGGTCGAGCGTGCCGGCAAAAGCGGCGTCGACACCCTGCCGCACCAGCACGGCCTGCTCAAAGCTGACCCCGCTGGTGTAGGGGAACAGCAATGATTGCTGCAGGACGAGTGGCGCGCGTGCGAGCACGGGCGATCCGCTGGTGTCTGAACCCAGCTGCGACAGGCGGTCGCCCATCTGCGGAACATCGCGCAGGGTCTTGCCAGTATCGCGAATGCCGTAGTCGATAAAGGTGACCATGGCCTGGCCCTCAGTCACAGCCTGGCGCGCGGTGGAGGCTTCGTCTGTTTGAATATGCAGGTTGTCGCCGCGCTCGTCGTGACTCATCTCCTGCGGTTGCGGATCATTCCATTTTTCCAGGCCGACACGGTTGTCCTGCAGCGCGTGGGTCAGCTCATGCGCGATCACCGGCTTCTGCTCCTCCGGCTTGACCCAGTCCAGCAGGTTCATGGTGCGGGTCTTTGGCTCGTAGAACCCGGCGACCTGCTCACTCAGCAGAGACAGCAGAAATGGCTGCAGGTTGAAGTCGCGGTCGAGCAGACCGAACTTTTTTAGGACGAGTTCTGCGCGCTGCATGCGCCGGGTGCCCTCGTCCTCCGCCATTTTCTTGCGCAGGATTTCTGTAACCTCGGCGCGGGTGTGAATCGCGCGCTTGATCGGCTTGTTGTTCGCAAGGTGCGTGTCTTTGCTGACAAAGGCGAGAATGCCGTCGACGGACGCGAGCAGATCGTCCGACTGCGCTTTGGTCAGGTGCGAGTCCGCATCGGGCGAGGCTGGCTTTGGCGCGCCCGTTTGCGATTCGGCGCTGCGCTGGCCGCTCTTCTGCGCGCCCTCTGTACCGGGCTTGGACTGCACAGGCGCGGTTGCCTGCGCGGCAAGCGTGGTCGCGGCAAACGCGAGTGAAAGCAGCAGCGAGGTCGGGCGGAGCGGCAGAAACGACGGCACGAAAGAGTCCCCTTGGCGCGAAGGCGGCGCGGCAGGGCGGCGCGCGATGCGGCGTATCCTCAGTGTAGAGGAGCATTTGCCGTGACGACGGACGCCATGCTGACGGGGACAGAGGGACTGCACGCATTGCGCACGGCCGCGGGCTGGGCTCCGCTGACTGATGTGGGCTGGATTGCGGTCTTGGGAAACGACCGCGTGCGCTGGTTGAACGGCATGGTGACCAACAGCGTGCAAGCGCTGCAGGTGGGCGACGGCGCGTACACCTTTCTGCTGAATGCGCAGGGGCGCATCCAGGGCGATGCAACCGTCTGGTGCTCCAGCGAAGACCTCTTGCTGCTGGAAACGGACCTTTCGCAGTTGCAGCCGATGATGGAGCTGCTTGACCGCTTTATCATCATGGACGATGTGGAGTTGCGTGAGTTTCGCGACGACTGGAAGGGTGTGCGTATCGCCGGGCCCGACGCGTCTGCACTGCTGGCGAAGCTGGACCTGCCTGCGCCCACGGGTGCACTGGCCAAGCACACTGGGCTGCATTGGCGGGGCTACACGCTGACCCTGATCCGTGCTTACAGTCCCTTGGTGCCGCGCTTCGAGGTGTGGTCGCGTGATGCGGGCGCAATTGCGGAGCTTGCGGCGGCATTGCGGCAGGGCGGCACGCAGGACGTGAGCCCAGAAAGCTTCGAGTTGCTGCGCATGCTGGAGGGAATCCCGCGGTATGGCATCGACATTCGCGATAAGGACTTGCCGCAGGAAACGGCACAAACACGCGCTCTGCACTTCAGCAAGGGATGCTACCTGGGGCAGGAGATCGTGGAGCGCATTCGATCGCGTGGACAGGTGCACCGCACGTTTGCGCAGTTTGCCTTGACCGGCGACGTACCTTCGCCAGGGGCTGAACTCTCGTCGGACGGTAAGCCGGTGGGCGTGCTGACGAGCGTAGCCGCGGAGCCCGTGGACGGTACGCGGCTGGCGCTTGGCTATCTGCGGCGCGAGGCGCTGGAACGCAGGCTACCGCTGTCCTACGAAGGCGGCACCGCAACGGCGCGCGTGGAAGCGCCGGGAGCCAACGCTGCATCCAACGCTTGAGATTTCGCGACAAACGCGTTTTACGCCCGGGAAGGACACCACCATCATGGCCGAGCAGGACAAGCCATTTGTAATTAACGACCGCCGCAAGTTTCGCACAGACGGCGAGTTGCGCGAGCCCGCGCCGGAGCGCGCGGCAGAGACAACCGGTCAGCCCGCGTCCAACTTTTCTGGTGTCGAGCAGGCAGAAGGCGGCAAGGTCGTCTCGATCGCAAATGCCGCGGCGCAGCATGAGCACGTTGACCGCCCGCGCGGCACAGACCGTTCCGCCGAACCGATCCCATTCCAGTCGCACATGGTGACGCCAGAGCCGGTGACAGGCGAGAATGCGGCCGGTGCGCTGGACGATGAAGATTTAACAGAAGTCGGCGACGAGAACCTGCCACCGCCGCCCACCGCGGAAGAGGTGGAGCAGGTAAAACGCGCCTATGACAGCACGGCCGAACGGCTGGAAACGGTGATGCGCGCGTCGAACCCGGGCGGCGAGCACCTGCCGCCGATGGATTTCAGCAGGCTTGTGCAATCCGTGTACATGAGCGCCATGGTGCAGATGGGAGCGGGCACGCCACAGGGTGAGCAGGCGCGCGTAGACCTGATGGGCGCAAAGCAGAGCATCGACATGCTGGGCACGATCGCGGAGAAGTCTGCGGGCAACCTGGACAGCCGCGAGCAGTTGTTGATTGATTCCGCGCTGTTTGAGTTGCGCATGGGATTTCTGGAGATCACGCAATTGCTGGCGCGGCAGGCGGCGTCGCGGCAGCAAGGTACGCCGGGAGCCCCGGGCTTTGGCGGACCGGGCGCGCCGGGCGGCGGTGGGCCGCGCATCGTTTCGTAGCGGACGACATTGGACGCGACCCTCACCTTTCTCGGCACAGGCACCAGCATGGGCGTGCCGACGCTTGGCTGCGATTGCGCTGTGTGCACATCCAACGATGCGCGCAATGTGCGCTTGCGATCGTCGATCGCGCTCAAGTACGGCGGGCACGTGGTGCTGATCGATACCGGACCGGACTTCCGCCAGCAGATGCTTTGCAGCGGACTGCGGCGCGTGGATGCGGTGCTGTACACGCATGGGCACGCCGATCACGTGCTAGGCTTCGACGATCTGCGCCCGCTGACATTTGGGCGCAGCGAGGCGGTCCCGGTCTATGCGGATGATCCGACGGCGGATGTGCTGGAGCGCGTGTTTGAGTACACCTTTCGCAAGGTGGATCGATACCCGACCAGTGCGCGCGTCGCTCTGCACCGGTTGAGCGCGGAGCCGGGCACGACGGTTCCACTCTTCGGCGCCGCGTTTGAACGCATCCCACTCATTCATGGGCGTCACAGCATCGGCGGCTACCGTTTCGGCGACGCGGCATACCTGACGGACATGAGTGACATTCCCGAAGCGAGCTTCTCGCGTCTTCGCAACCTGGACGTGGTGGTGCTGGATGCCTTGCGCCGCGAGCCGCACCCGAGCCACAGCCACCTGGAAAACAGCGTGCGCATCGCGGAGAAGATCGGCGCCAAGCGCACGTACTTCACGCACATTGCGCATGAGATGGACCACGCTGAGGTGGAAGCGGAGCTACCTTCACACATCCGCCCGGCACACGACGGTCTGCGACTGGAGTTTCGCATCGCATGATCACGGCTCTGGCAAACTTTGCGATAGAAAGCGCGTCGTGTTCCGTGTTCCGCAGCGTGGATGCGGTGCCCTCGGGATTCGGTCCCAGCGTGGTCACGGTGGGCAATTTTGATGGCGTGCACTGCGGGCATCGGCGCGTCATTGCTGAGGTTGTGGCTCGTGCGCGCGCATTGCACGCCCGGGCAGTCCTGGTCACGCTCGATCCGCATCCGGCATTGTTGCTGCGGCCTGACAAGGCGCCGAAGCTGATCACGCCTACGCCCGAAAAACTACCGTTGCTGCGCAAAACAGGGCTGGATGCCGTGCTGGTAATTCCCTTCACCGTCGATTTGGCACGGACAAGTGCACGCGAGTTCGCCGCGACCGTACTGCGCGACCGCTTGCACGCAGTCGAGGTCTACGAGGGCGAGAACTTCCGCTTCGGTTATCAAGCCGAAGCGGACATTGCCGGATTGAGTGAATTGGGGCGTGAGCTCGGCTTCCGCGTAGAGGCATTCCGTCCGGTCGAGATTGCGCGCGGCGTCGTATCGTCGTCGCGCATTCGCCAGGCAATCGCCGCCGGTGACCTGACTACGGCACGGCACCTGTTGGGCCGCAGCTTTGCGGTGCAAAGCACACCGGCGCGCGGCCGCGGGTACGGCACACAATACGCCGTACCGACGATCAATCTGGCACCGCACCCTGAGCTGCTGCCCGGCAACGGCGTGTATGTGACGGAGATGCGCATCGGCGCGGGCGACGCTGCTGTGACCTTTGAGGGTGTGACGAACGTGGGCAACCGGCCCACCTTTGGCGAGGACAGCTTTGCGGTGGAAAGCTTTCTGTTCCGATTTCGGCCCATCGCTCTGGACGAGACCACACCCATCGAACTTACGTTCTTGAAGCGGTTGCGCGAAGAACGCAAGTGGCCCTCGCCGGAGGCGCTGAAGGCGCAGATCGGGCTGGATGTGAAGCGCGCGGAGCGATGGTTTGCGTTGCGGCGCGTGCTTGCTGGTGCAAGGTGACGAGACCTACGGCCGTGTTGCGCTTACACACGGAAGCAGGTTGTTGGCTCCGCTCGGAATTACGCTCTTCTGATCCGGAAGTGTAGCGCGGAACCAACACTGACCCGCCATCGCGCCCAGGCACATCGCAGGAACTGGTGATCAAGACGCGAGCCATGAACCTTTCTACTACGGGGGCGGCGCGGCGCCTGGCCGCTGTGTACGCGACGGCGTTTGCGGGCGTGCGGAGGTAGACCGCGGGCCTGGTGTCGCGGTGTCGGCAGACGCTGGAGGCGTGTACGGCCGGTACGGCCCGAGCGGCGAGGCGACCATGCCGGAGCGCGGCGCGGTAGCGGGCGTTGCTGACAAAGGAGTCCGCACGATCGGCACCGCAGCGGCAGGGGCGGGCGCAGCTGTTGTATCCGCCGGAGCCGCGTCTTCGGGCGCGGCGTCGGCGGGAGCGGCGTCAGGCATGGGCACCGGTGCGGCTGGCGCGGACGACTTGGGCGCGCTGTCGTTGTTGTCGTCCGAATCGTCGGTGTCTTCGTCTTTCTTCGGTGCCGGCGTGCTGGCGGTGCTGTTGTCGGTCGCGACCTCAAGCTGCTTCTTCAACGCGCCACTTGGGAACTGCTCGTTCGGAGTGCGCGCGATGGCGGCCTTCATAAAGGTGATCCAGGCCGGCAGAGCGGCGCGGGCGCCCTGCTCTTTTTCGCCCAGTGTCTGGCGGTTGTCGTAACCGATCCACGTGCCGCAGGTGACGGAGGGTGAAAATCCGAGAAACCACGCGTCCGTGAAGTTATTGGTGGTGCCCGTCTTACCGCCGAGCGGGTGCTTCAGTTCTGCACCTGCGCGTGCAGCAGTGCCAAACGTCGGCACCGCTTTCAGAAGGACCATCATCGCGCGCGCCGTTTCCACGCTGATCACTTCCTTCGCGCGTGCCGCGTTCGAGCGCAACGGCACACCATCGGCCTGCACGACGCGACGGATCACATGCGGCTCCAGACGGATGCCATCATTCGGGAAGACTGCGTAGGCGGCAACCTGTTCATTGAGCGTGAGTGACGCGGAGCCGAGCGCGACGGGCAGAAACGGTGGAATCGTTTCCGTGATCCCGAAGCGGTGCGCGACCTCGATGACCTTCCGGATGCCGACCTTGTTCGCAAGCTTCAGCGCAGGGATGTTGCGGGACTGCGCAAAGGCGGAGACCAGGCTCATGCTGCCGGCGTAGTTGGGCTCGTAATTGTGCGGCGTGTACGGCCCAGACGGCGTGTAGAAGCTGGTGGGCGCGTCGACAATGGTGTCGAACGGCTTTGCCCCGGCCTCAATGGCAGCGGTGTACACGTACGGCTTGAAAGACGAGCCGACCTGGCGCTCTGCCTGAGTAGCTCGATTGAACTGCGACAAATTGAAGTCGCGGCCGCCAACCATGGCGAGCACTTCGCCGTTGGAATTGTCCATCGCCATCATGCTGGCCTGCGCGCCTGAGTCCTGCTGCAGCGAGGCGTGCATGGTGCCTGTGGCCGGCGCATCTTCGATGCGAACGTAAATGATGTCACCACGCTGCAGAAAACGGTCGGCATTCTCTGTCGTCCACGCCCAGTCCTTGGGCAGGATCTCTGCATAGCGCTTGCCGATGCGCACCAGCACATGGCGCGCGTTCACGTCCATGACGACGGCATGGGCATAGCCGCCATTTGCCGGAGCGTCGACCCAATCGGGATGCGCATAAGTGTCCAGATCCTGGCCCTGCGCGAGCACGTTTTGCAGCTTGCCTTTCCAGCCATGGCGGCGCTCGTAATCGGCCAGGTTGTCGAGCACTGCCTTCTCAGCCACCTGCTGCAGGTCCAGGTCGAGCGTGGTGTACACCCGCATGCCAGCGCCGTGCACCTGGTCGCTGCCATACTCCTGCTCCAATTGGCGGCGCACCTCTTCTACAAAGTAGGGTGCGACGGAGACGGGTGGCGTTTCGATGTGCAGACCAAGCGGCGCGCCGGCGGCCTGCTGGTAGGCCTCCTGGGTGATCTTGCCGTCCTTGAGCATCTCGCTCAAAACAAGATTGCGGCGCTTCAGCGCACGGTCCGGGTGCCGAATCGGCGAGTAGCCGTTCGGGTTCTTCGGCAGGCCGGCAAGCAGCGCTGCCTCGGCGAGAGAAAGATCGTGGACGTGCTTTGAAAAGTAATGCTCGCTGCCTGCCTCGAAACCGTAGTTGCCGCTGCCCAGGTAAATCTGGTTGCTGTACAGCGTGAAGATCTGTTCCTTGGTGAAGTGCCGCTCGATTTGAATCGACAGCAACACTTCCTGCAGCTTGCGCGTGAACGTCTGCTCAAACGACAAAAACAGATTCCGCGAAAGCTGCATGGTCAGCGTGGACGCGCCCTGCCGCCGGCCCTTGCTGCGGATGTCTACGATGGCAGCGCCAACGGCACGGAAGAGGTTGATGCCGGCGTTGCTGTCGAAACTCTTGTCTTCGATGGACACGATGGCGTCGTGCAGGACGGGCGGGATGTCCTGGTAAGTGACGATGACACGCTTTTCCAGGGCGAACGAGCCGAAGGTGCGACCGTGCACGTCCAGCAGTTCCGTGGTGGTGCTGGGGCGGTAGTGCTCCAGGTCTTCAATCTGCGGCAGGTCGGTGACGGACACCAGCATGAGCCCGGCCAGGGAGCCGAAGATCGCAGACACCCCCAGGAGGCTCAGGAAAATAGCGCGGCGCGCCTTCCTGCGTGTCGGAAACCACTGGTACCAGCGCTCGCGCAGGCTATAGGGCAGCCATGCCGGCACATAGCCCCGGTCTGCCGCAGGCCGGGTCGGTCGGCCGTCACCGCCGCGGCGGGTTTCAGTGTCGGGGTCGCGGGTGGGAAGCGTGGCCACGGCAAAGCTTACGGTATCACGCAGCGCGCGCAAAAGGCCGGGAAAAGGACGGGCGACCCCGGCCTATGGGCCGCACTCTAACGCGAGAACGGGGGCGAGAGATGGGCGTAACGCTTTGGATCGTGGTGGCTTTTGCGCTGGGCGTGCTGTTTGGACGGCTAACAGCGCGCGGGTCGGCCGGCAACGCGGGTGGTCCAACCGGTATCGGTTCCGCCACTGGTCCCATCCAGAGCTCTGGACGGCAGTTCGGCCCGGGTGCGCCGGCACAGGTGGCAGGGAATCCCAATGGTGCCTATCGCCTCACACTGGTCGACTCTGGCCCCAACAAGATCAACACGATCAAGGCTGTGCGTTCCGTCACCCGGCTCGACCTGAAGGGGGCCAAGGACCTGGTGGATAGCGCTCCTAGCGAGATCACCCGAGTGGATTCCGCGGAGCAGGCGCAGGCGATTGTGCGTGCGTTCCAGGGTGTTGCGACGGTGCGGCTGGATGGCCCGGCCGGCGGCACTGCCCAACCAGAGTATGGCTACGCGCCATCGGGCGGATCGCAGCCCTACAACTAAATTCGGACCGCTTAGACCAGCGCCGTCTGCGAGAACTTTTTCACCATGGCCAACAGCAGCTTGCGGTCGGAGTCCGTCAGGTGTGCGGCGTAGCGCTGAACCTGGGTCAGAAATCGAATGTCGTCCTCACTCAGCGAGAGCGAATTCAAATCGCGCGCAATTGTTTCTTCGGCAAAGAACTGGCTCAGCGGAAGGCCAAGCGCACCGGCAATCTTCTGCAGAGTGTCCAGTGATGGGACGGTGTGGCCGTTCTCCACGCGCGAAAGGTAGCAGCGCAGCAGGCCGGTGCGTTTCTCTACGTCGCCCTGCGACATGCCTTTTTGCAGCCGGTATCCGCGGATTGTCGAACCAATATTCATCGCGGCAGGTACCGGTGTTTCCTCCGGCGGGACGCTCCGCGCCGGAAACATCATGTGCATGTCAGCCATTGACCGTAAAGTAACGACGGGACCTGGCACTGGCAAGAACAATCGTCGCAATTCGGGTGCTTGGAACCTATGCGGATGCGTGTCGAACCTGAGCCTTGCTGAGGTGGTGACGCGCAGTTGCCATCCGCCGGTTGCGCTGACAGTTGGTGCTGTGTGTACCAGAAGATTACTCCAGAGCGAGCCGGAAGAAGGCGAACCCACGGCCTTCATTCTCGTTGTAGCGTGCTGTCGGCTCAAACCCGAGCGAGCGATACAGGCGCACAGCTTCAGGCATTGCGTCCGGCAGCGTGTCCAGCAGCAGTTCGCGCGCGCCACGCTCACGTGCCCACGTCGCGCATGCTTGAATGAGGGCGCGCCCCGCGCCGCGTCCACGCGCCTCGGGCAGCACGTACAAGCGCTTCATCTCCACGGCATCATTGGGCGATTTCAATTGCGTCACCGCCGCGCACCCAACGATCTGTTCGCCCGCGAACGCCAGCAGCAAGCATGCGGTGCTGTCGCGATAACGCGTTGCGAGACCATTCAGTTCCGGCGCACGATCCTTTGTGCGGATTTCCGGCGGAACGGATGGATCGGTGCGCAGAGACTCGAAATACCGCGTAAAGAGGTGTTGAGCAGCGGGCAGATCCTTCGGCCAGCGAGCCACGCGGACACGCACGGCCACAAGATCAGGCCGGGCAGACGTTTTCGTTTCGTCGATCATAGGCAGGCACCCCGCCGCTCAATGCCATCCCTAAGACTCTCCGCAAAGCCGCCATGACTTCTCACGGCAGCTTTTCCAAAGAAAGCCTGAGTCCATCTGCAGTTGGCCTGGCCTGTACGTCTCGCAAGCTGCGCACCTGCCATGTGGCATGCGCGAGTTCGTGAGCCTGATGGGTTCCCAGCACGCCCAGAACACGGCATCCGGCGGCGAGACCGGCGGAGACTCCCGCAGGCGCGTCCTCCACGACAATGCAGTCGGCCGGATCGAAGCCTAGGATTTCCGCGCCTTTGCGATAGGGCTCGGGATCGGGTTTGCCGTTGGTCACATCGTCCGCGGCAATGATGCGCTCGGGCGCAGGCAGACCGGCGACGCGCAGGCGTTCGAGCATCAGGCGGCGCGTGGCGCTGGTCACCACCGTCCAGCGGTCCTTCGGCAGGCTATCCAGCAGTTCGGGCACGCCGTCCAGCACCTTCAAGTCGTCCGTGTCCGCCATCTCGATGTCTTCGATCAGTCGAAGGCCTTCTTCAGCATCGATGTCGGGCTTCACCTGGCGAACGATCTCGATGGCGCGAGTGCCGTGCGGGATCTCAAACGTCTCGGCGCCGGGTACGCCGTAGTGGCGGCACCAGGCGCGCCAGGAGCGACGGACAGAGCCGATCGACGAGATGAGGACACCATCCATATCAAACAGCAGGCCGCGCGTGGTGACAGTTTCTTGCATGTGAAGACGATTCTAGTGAGTCGCGCTGAATCTTTCTTGTGCTCGCGATGGCGGCAGAGATCGACAAGGCCGCCGCAGCGGTCGACGCACTCTCAGTACTTACCTCAGAGTGCGTCGCACGCGCGTATTGCTGGATTAAAAGCGGTAGAAAAAACCGGCGCTTGGCATTGCCTGGTGTACATAGGCGTTGCTGCGCAGGTTGGCCTGGTAGAAGTCCGGCGCCTTGTAGAACAGGCTGTGCTCTTCGATTCGCAGGCCGAAGTTCTTGGCGCGCTTCGAGGTGATATCAAAGCCAATATTGGCCATGTACGCACCGCGCCACTGATCGCCAATGGTGTTGTTCAAGCCGCTGCCGTTCGGCGGCTGCACGCGCGATGACTTGAAGTACACACCGCCGCCACCCAGCACGACAAACGGTTGGATCCACGGTGTCTTGATGTGGAACACGTAGCCGGCAGTGGCCTCATGCTGCTGGATTGGCTGGTAGCCCACGAAGGGCTGCGTTTGTGAGAAGCGGTAGTGCTCGGTGTACTTCTGGTAGCCGTAGTCGAACTCAATGCCCGCCCACGATACTGGGTGCTCGCGAACGCTGGCGAGAAAGCCTGCATCGAAGCTTTGACCGACCGTGGTTGGGCCTTGTTCGTCAATGTTCTGCTGAAGACGCCCGGTAGCAAGACCCGCAAGATCGAAGCCATGCGTGTGCCAGTAACTATGGCTCTCGACCGGCGTGGCGTAACCAGCACTGCCATAGCCCTGCTGCTGTGGGGGTGTTGCCTCTAAAGGCGCAGGTGCGTCGACCGCGGTGCTGCTGCTGTACGAAGCGGATGCGATCGGTGTGTTGCTGGCCAGCTGAAGCTGTTGCGGGGCCGCTTGTGCAAGGGCACCCTGCACCGGCACGGCCATGCAGCCTGCCGCGGTGATGGCCAACGCCAGGCGCTGCATGTGTGTCGTCTGTCTCATCTTTTCTCCTTCAAATCCCGTTCTGCAGACGCAACAGGGCGTTTGCTTTGCAATGCAAAGCATCTTTTGCAACAGCCCTTGTTGCATCGTTTTCGATTGGACGTGACTCGGAGGAGCGCGGCACGTGTCATACCGCGACAGCCAGAGGGGTTGCCAGGAGACACGGCTGGCGTGCGCGCAAAGCTGCAACACAGCAAGGTGTCCGCGCGTCATTCTGCCTCAAGCAAAAAGGTCGCAGGAATCTGTGTTGCGCGATCTGGTTCGGGACAGCGGTCCGCTTCAGCCCTGCAACACGAACTGCTCCGCGGCTTTCAGGATGCGGTCGACATTGCTTGGCGAAGAGCTCTCGCAATACACACGCAACAGGGGTTCCGTGCCGCTGGCGCGCAGCAGCAGCCAGGTCTCCGCCGGGGCCGGTCTGCTGCCCTGCCTGGCCATGTCCTCCGGAATCGCGAGAAAGAATTTAAAGCCGTCCAGGTCCTCGGTGCGCAGCACCTGAAAGCTAGCGATCTCCGTCAGGCCGCTGGAAGCGCGCTGAATGGCAGACTGCTTCAACCGATCGTCAATGTGCATGTCGATGCGGCCGTAATGATGCTCACCGAACTCGGCCTGCAGCGAGGCGACCAGTTCGCCAAGCGTCTTCTTTTCATCCGCCATCACGTTGGCGATCAGCAACGCGTTCAGAATGCCGTCGCGCTCGGGCAGATGCTTGCTGATGCCAACACCACCAGACTCCTCGCCACCAATCAGGATGTCCTCCGAAAGCATCAGGTCGCATACGTACTTGAAGCCGATGCCGTGCTCGTAGAGCTTGCGGCCGTACTTGGCGGCGATGCGGTCGAGCATCTTGGTGGTGTTAAATGCGCGGGTAACGCCTCCGGGCCACTGCTTGCGTTCCAGCAGCCATCGCAGCAGGATGGCATAAATTTTGTGGGCGTCGACCACATTACCGTGCTCATCGACAGACCCGATGCGGTCCGCATCGCCATCGGTGATCAGGCCCGCGTCGCACTTTTCCGCAACGACGCGTTCCTGCGTGAGCGCGATGTGCGGCAGAATAGGTTCCGGATTGATGCCCGGAAATGCAGGGTTGTGCTCGGCGCGAATCTCCACTGCGGGGACGCCCGCGCGATAGAAGATGCCCTTTAGCACTCCCGCTCCGGCGCCATACATGCTGTCGATCAGGAAGCGGTAGCCGGATGCCTCAATTGCCTTCAGGTCGGCAAAGGCTTCGACCGCGGCGATGTATTCCGGCAAGAAATTAACGCTGGTGATTGCCGCAGGTTGCGCGGCTTTCGGAAGCTCGGCACCCAGGTACTGCTCAATCTGCTTGATAATGCCGGGTGACCCAGAGCCGCCGTAGCTGGCCTTGTACTTCACACCGTTCCACTGCGCGGGATTGTGCGAAGACGTGATCATGACACCGCCCGCCGCGCCGCGGTGACGTACACCGTAGCTCAACGCGGGCGTCGGTGTTACGTCCTGCGCAAGCTGCACGGGAATGCCAGCGCCGGCCAGCACATCCGCAATCACCTGTGCGAACTGCGGCGAGCCGAAGCGAGTGTCAAAGCCGATGCAGACACCCTTGCTGGCGTCTTCATGGTGCAGCACATAGTTCGCGATTGCGGCGGCGGCAACGCGCACATTGCTGTACGTGAAGTCGTCGGCGATAATGCCTCGCCAGCCATCCGTTCCGAATTTGACGGCGGTTTGCGGAGCGGATGCGGTCGAAGAATTGGGCGCGGTCGTGGTCGTCATAAGCCAGCACCGATTATCCGACAGTGCCTGCGGGAAAGGAACTGGAAATCTGTCTCCCAGTGACGCAAGTTTACGGTTTTGGGAAGGCTTACACCAGTTCGTGACGCGAGTGCTTGACCAGTTCCTTGACCACGCGGCCTACCTCCTGCGAGTGGGCGCGGGTGGTGACAAGCAGCGCGTCATCTGTCTGTACCACGACCAGATCCTTCACGCCGAGCAGCGCCACGGTCAGCCCCGGTGCGTAGACGTAGTTACCGCTGGCATCCAGCTGCAACGGCGCGCTGGAGGACTCGATGACATTGTTGTTTCCAATATCCTCAATGTGCTGCAGGTAGTGCTCGTGCAGCGCACTCCAGCTGCCCAGGTCGTTCCAGCCGAAGTCGGCGGGCAGGCAATAGATATTGCTCTTGCCCTCGCCCTTGAAAGAACGTGATTCCAGGATCGCGAAGTCGATGCTGATGTTTTCGATGTTGGGGTAATGCTCCGCGAACACGCGATCAAAGTCGGGCGTGTCGTAGGCATTCGCAATGGCTTCGATGGGCGGCAGCATCGACGGGCAGTGCTCGCGGAAGGCGTTGAGCAGGGTCTGCGCCGACCACAGAAAAATACCACTGTTCCACGTGTAATTGCCGGCCGAAATGAACTTGCGCGCATGCGCGAAATCAGGCTTCTCGGTGAAGCGGCGAACGGTGTGCACCTCGGGTGCGCTGTCGCCGAAGTTCGCCGAGGCGCCCTCTTCGATGTAGCCGTAGCCGGTTTCGGCCCGCGTGGGCGGCACGCCGAGAACGACAATGTTCTCGCCGGCAGCCGCAACGCAAATGGCTTGCTGCATGCGTTCGATGAATTTGGCCTCATCGATGACAACGTGATCAGAGGGAAAGATGCCGAGCACTGTTTGTGGATTGCGCTTGGCAAGCAGGGCCGCCGCAAGCAGGCATGCCGGAGCGGTATTGCGGGCGGCAGGTTCGCGCAGGATGCGATCGGCAAGCACACCTGGTAGCTGCTGCTGGATCGTATCTGCGAGCAGGTCATTTGTGATGACCACAAACTGATCGTCTGCAGCCAGGGGGCGCAGACGATCCACCGTTTGCTGGATCATCGTATCTTCGCCAGACAGCGCCAACACCTGCTTGGCGCGTGCCTTGCGCGAACGGGGCCAGAAGCGGGTACCACTGCCGCCGGCCAGGATAACGGGAACGAATTCGGGCTGCTGCTTCATCATGGCTGAACAAGTTGGAGTGTAGCCAACTTACGGCAGACAGGTAACTGCCGAAGCCTACCGGAAATACAGCTATCGTAGAGATCCAAAGAACGATTGCATACGTTTTATCCCTTCATTCACCACATTTGAAGACACCGCGTATGAGAGCCGGATATGCTGCGCGGTGCCAAAGGGCTCACCCGGAACGCAGACCACGTGTGCCTCACTCAGCAGGCGCGCGGCGATGTCGGACGCAGTTTGCACGCCGCCCTTGCCAAAAAAAGCGCTTACATTCGGGTACACATAAAACGCGCCCTGGGGCACGGTGCAGGTAAGTCCCGGGATCGATTTGAAACCTTCCAGCACCTTGTCGCGGATTTCGAGATATCCGGCGCGCATCTCGGCCACGCACTGCTGTGATCCGGTGAGTGCGGCGATGGAGGCATGCTGCACCACGGTGTTCGTATTGCTGGTCGATTGCGACTGCAGCTTATTCATGGCGCTGATGACCGGCTTCGGCCCCAGCGCAAAACCTGCGCGCCAACCGGTCATGGCATAACTCTTTGACAGCGACCCGAGCACCACGATGTGCTCCTTGCACTCTGTCACACTGGCACCTGACACGGGCTCGCTATCAAAGCAAAGATAGACATAACACTCATCGAGCAGCGCATAGATCCCGCGCTCATGCGCGAGGCGCACGATGTTCTGCAGATCCTCTTTCGCGATGATGGCGCCGCTCGGATTTGACGGAGAGTTAAGAATGATGGCGCGCGTCTTCGGTGTGATCGCGGCCTCGATCATGGTGGCGGTCACGCGAAAGTTGTCGGCTTCACTCGTCTCCACAAAGACCGGCGTGCCGCCTGCGAACTGGATAATGTCCTTGTAGCTGACCCACGCGGGCACGGGCACGATGACCTCATCCCCATGTTCGACCAGCACTTCGATCGCGTTGAACAGCGCCAGTTTGCCGCCCGTGGTGAACACACATTCCTCCGGTGTGTAGTCCGTGCCGAAGTCGGCAGCGTGCCTATCCACAATCGCGCGTCGAATCTCTGGAATACCGGCGACGGCGGTGTAGCGCGTGTAGTTCCTCTCAATCGCCTCAATGGCGGCCCGCTTGATATGTTCCGGCGTGCTGAAGTGCGGCTCCCCAGCGCCGAAATCCGCCAGATCGACGCCCTGCGACTTGAGCCGCAGCGCCTCCGCGGTGATGGCCATGGTGGCCGAAACCTCAATGCGGCGAATGCGTTCGGAAAGCGTGAGCGATGCGGGCATACCCATAGTTTCGCAGATGGTGCACCTTGGCGCGCGCTCGAAATGTAGGTGGTGCAGATTGCATTTTCTGCCGGGGACCTCCCGCGCATCCAACCCACCATGCAACTGATGCAACGCAGTGATGCACTTCGCACCGTTCGGTCCGCGATCCGCAATTACCAGAGCGAGCCCTCGGCGTTTCGCGAAGGCAACGACGCTGAGCAGGCGTTGTTGCGCTGCCTGCTGTACTTCCTGATTCCCATGTGGACCGCGGCCGGAGTCGCCGATTGGCTCTGGCACAAGCAAACGGACATCGAGCACACCTCCGGCATTGAGGAAAGCCTGATCCACATGCTGATGTTTGCGGAAGCGGGTCTGCCGCTGTTTATGGGGCTGGCGCTCGAGATCAACGCGGGCGTACTTCTGCTCATGCTTGGGGCGCTGGGCGCACACGAGGCGACGGCGTTCTGGGACGTGCATTACGCCGAACAGCGCCGCTCCGTGACGGAACGCGAGCAGCACACACACAGCTTTTTGGAAGTGCTACCCTTCGCCGCAGTCGGTATGGCCGCCTGCCTCCACTGGGGCCAAGCAAGAGCCCTGTTTGGCGCGGGTGAGGAGAAACCGGACTTCCGGCCACGGCTGAAGAAAAAGCGCCTGCCGCTCGGCTACCTGCTCGGCGTGGCAGGCATCATGGTCGCGGGCATCGCAGTGCCTTACGGCAATGAGCTGTGGCGCTGCTGGAAGGCGCGCAAGACCGCTTAGGTGCTGGCCCCAGTCTCCGGCTGCGCGATATTTGCCGGCACCTTCGTGCGCAGCCGCTCCATCACTGCCGGCGGCACCAGCGAGTTGATGTCGCCGCCAAGCTGAAACACACCTTTAATCAGCCGCGACGACACATAGGTGTACTTCTCTGCTGGCTGCATAAAGACGGTCTCAAGCTGCGGATCGAGCTTCCGGTTCATCATCGCCATTTGGAATTCATACTCGTAGTCGCTCACGGCGCGAATGCCTCGCAGCACCGCCGTCGCACCCTGCTGCCGTGCAAAGTCCACCAGCAAACCATCAAACGTGGCGACACTCACGTTGCCGAAGGGCTGTGTGATTTCCGCCAGCATTTCCGCGCGCTCCTGCGTCGTGAACAACGGCACGCCCTTGCTGGAATTGCGCAGCACCGCAACGATGAGCCGGTCAAAGATACGAGACCCGCGCATGCACAGATCGAGATGCCCGTTGGTTGGCGGGTCAAACGTTCCGGGATAAATCGCAGTCACATGCGGCACGGCTGTTCCCTGTTCCCTGTTCCCTGTTCCCTGTTCCCTGAAACGCTATCTCGTTCCTTCGCTGCGCTTGCGCGCCGCTTCAAACTCGTCACCCGGCTGCCACGCTGTGGTGCCGCGTTGTTGCATTGCGAGCCAACCCAGTTCGAAGCCGAAACGCGCCATACGCGCGTCTCCGCGGAAGTCCATCGAGTCCTCATATCTGTCGGCAGGCTGGTGGTAGCGCTCGGCCGTGTACTGCTCCTCCTGCTGCTTGCCCCAGGCGTCGTCGTGATCGCGAAACAACGTGCCCTCGCCCACGGAAAAGGCGGGAACGCCTACGCGGGCCAGCGAAAAGTGATCCGACCGATAGTAGTGGCCCGCGGTCGGAAACTGGTCGGGTTGCAGCGTGAGTCCTTCCTTCGCTGCCAACGCCTGCACCAGCGGGTACACGGTCGTTCGCTCGGCACCGTGCACGGTCGCGCTGCGCACGTCTCCTACGGGCAAAAGCGCGTCATAATTCAGGTCAAGCTGCATGTCCCGCGCCGGCGTGGGCGGATGCATGCCTAAGTATTGCGATCCAAGCAGTCCCTGCTCCTCTGCCGTAACCGCAGCAAAGTACACATCGTGCGGTGGCACGGCTTTCTTCTCAGCAAAGGCGCGCGCCAATTCCAGCACAATCGCCGTACCCGTACCGTTGTCATTCGCCCCGTGGAACACCGGATCGCCCTGCCGCGCACGATCGATTCCGAAATGGTCCCAGTGACCGGTATAAAGGACTGCGCCGCCGGGCGCCGCGCCGGCAACCTTGCCGACCACATTGGCCGAGTCGTACTCGCGCACCTTGCTGACCACGTGCGCCTGCAACTTCACCGGCAGCGCAATCGCCTTAAAGCCACGCCGGTCGCTCGCCGCGATTGCCTCGTCGGCGGTCATCCCAACACTGGCCAGTAGCTTGTCCGCCACCGAGTGCTGAATCCAGCTCGCGGCTTCAAGGCGAGCATTCGGATCTCCGCGCAGGTAGCTGTGCTCCCCCGACCATGAGTTCTGCACTACCTGCCAGCCATAGCTGGCCAGGTCGGTCCGATGAATGATCAGCGCTCCCACTGCGCCGTGGCGGCCTGCCTCTTCGAACTTGTAGGTCCAGCGGCCGTAATACGTCAGCGCCTCGCTCTGGAAAAATTTCGCATCGGTCGAGGGCGGCTCGTTCACCACGATCAGCACAACCTTGCCGCGCACATCCGCACCCGCGTAGTCGTCCCAGCCGTATTCGGGTGCAACGATCCCGTGGCCGACAAACACGATGGGCGCGTCGATGTCGGCAGTGGCTGTGTGGGTCTGGTTATTTACGACAAAATCCGAGCCAAAGGAAAGGATCACCGGCTCCGTCATCTTCGATCCACTTTGCGGTACAAAGCGAAAGTGCGTCTCCGCCGCAACCGGCATCACGCCGACCAGCGGCACAGCCTGCACAAACGTGCCGTGGTCGCCCGCGGGCTGCACGCCGTATCGCTTGAACTGCTCGACCAGGTACGCGGTCGTCTTCTCGCCGCCGGGCTGGCCGGGGCCGCGTCCTTCGTAAGCGTCGCTGCTCAGCAGCTTCACATGGGCGCGCAGGCGCTCCGGGTCGATGCTGTTCGCTTCAGCCTGCGCGGCGGCAGGCACTGTGGTCTGTTGCGCGCCGGCAACCGCGGCCAGCATCAGCGAAGAAGCAAGAAGAACGACACGACCGGCGCGCATGCGGCAAACCTCAAAGGGCGAAAGTGCGGAAGACACACCGAGTGTACGGCAGTCATGGTGCAGGGCTGACCGGCGGGCGCGGTCGCACCGGCCGAATTGTCCATGCCTGCATGTGCACCTCGGGCGCATAGTGCAGCACGGGTGGGCGCTCCGGAAGCGTGAAGCCGAAGGCGCCGGGCAGGCCATTCTGCTCGAACTCTGCCTCTGCGTTTTCCAGCGGCCAGGGGCCGTGGTGAATCTCGCCCGCCTGCACCGCGCCAAGATAGCGCGTGAAGAAGGCATAGCGCTCCGTCAAAAAGCGGCGCAGATCATCCTGCTCACTCGGCCTGCCGAGCGAGCGATAGCTTGCAACAAAATCGGCAGCGCGCCCGATGCGCCGGTGCGAGGTGTAGCGCACCGTGCTTCCCTGCTGCTCAAAGCGCATCCGCGCCCAGAAGTACGGCAGACCAAACGCAACCCGCGCGCCGAGCACGGCCAGCAGCGACCCTGCGTCCAATGAAAAGAAGTACACGCCGGCCCGGCCGTCCGGCGCAACCACATAGGTGCGCAAATTTAGTTCCGGAAAGGCGCGCGCGCTCGGCACGCCGGCCGAGTGCTGACCGACGGTGCGGAACCGCACCTGATCCATCAGAAACGGAACAACACCGAGCCAGGCCCATCCGTCAAAAGTGTCCACGCGCAGCCCGCGAGGCAGTTGCTGCTGCACTGCATCCGCCGGCATCGGCCAATGCGCGAACAACAGCCGCGACCAGCGTTGGCGCAACCGCCAGGGACGCTGCGGCATGGGCCACGGCCGATGGTCGTTGTTAGCGAAGTCAATCACGCCTGTACAGATGCACAGAAACGGGCCAGGGCTGAAGTATCACTCCAACCCGCCACAAAGGACGAGTTCATTGCACCGGTAGCTCGCGAACCTTGATGTTGCGAAAATGCACCGTGTCACCGTGATCTTGCAGCAGAATGCGCCCGCTGCCCGCATCCGCGAAACCGGCGAAATGCGTGAACTTACTCTGCGCAAAAGCCGCCTTGAACTCGGGCGAGTTCCGGTCATACTCCAGCACCTTGACGCCATTCAACCAGTGCTCGCCGTGGTTGCCCCGCACCACGATGCGCGCGGTATTCCAAACGCCGGGACCCCGATACGCGCCCGCCGTGTGCGACGGCAGAATGTCATACAGCGACGCGGTTTTGCGATTGCCATTGTGGCCCAGCTTCGCGTCGGGATGCTTGTCGTCGTCTAGGATCTGGTACTCAAACCCGAGCTGGTGGTCGTGCGCCGCGGCATTGACCTGATCGTTTACAAAGTACTTCACGCCGCTATTGCCGCCCGGCTCGATATTAAAGTCGACCATCAGCTCGAAATCACTGAACGTGCGGTCAGACACGATGTCGCCCTGATGATGCGGGCTCTTCTGCAGCGTCAGCACACCGTCCTGAATCTGCAGGCCGCTCACGGGCGCGCCGGTCGCCGCCACATGCCACCCCTTCAGGTCGGTACCGTTGAACAGCGGCTGCCACCCTTGTTTCTGCCCGGCGGGCGTGGCCGGATTACCCTGCGCGTGAACGGCCGGGCAGACAAGGGCCGCGGCAAGCGCGACGGCGGCGAAAACCGTGGAAAAAGCTCTCATGCCGAATGAGTCTACGCGCTATGCTTGGGTGCATGCCCGACAGTTTGCCCGACGCCCCACCCGCCGGGAGCACCGCCGCGACTGCCCAGCCTGCCGCGACCGAGGTCTACGCCATTCACGGCGCCGACCCGGAGGTACTGGCCTACGCCATGGCCAAGTACTCGCGCAGCGCGCTCACCCTGCGCGAATCGCTCAAGGAAATCAGTGCGCAGCGCGCCGAGCAATTCCTGAACACCTTTTACTTTCAATATGGGCACCGCTCCATCGCGGACCTGGCGCACGTCGCCTTTGCCGTGGAACGGCTCAGCCTTCTGGCCGCCATCGCACTCGTCGATGAGCCGCGCTGGGATGGCCAGGAGCGCTCCACGCGCTATCAGGATTTTCGTAAGTCCGGCTACTACACGCCCCCATTCGCGGACGAATCACAGCGTGCGCTCTATGCCGAGACCATCGCGCACCTGTTCGACAGCTACCAGGCCATGGGTGCGGGCATGCTGGACGAGTTGAAGCAGCACACGCCCAGGCCCGCCACCATGGACGAGGCGGCCTATACCCGCACCCTACGCGCGCGTGCCTTTGACATGGCGCGCTACCTGCTCCCGCTGGCGACAAATACCTCGCTGGGCCAGATCACCAACGCGCGCACGCTGGAGCAGCAGATCGCGCGGCTGCTGGGCAGTGACTACGGCGAGGTGCGTGATCTAGGCGAGCGGTTACGCGACGCGGCAAGCGGTGTGGCATGGGACCCCTCCGGCGACGCGCGCCAGGTAAAGGTCGCGCCCACGCTGGTCAAGTACACGGCACCGAGTTACTTTGCCGCGCAAAGCAAAGCGGCGCTGACTGAGGCGGCACGCGATCTGATGGGCAACGCTCCCATCCAGTCGATGCCCGCGGACTTGCCCAACGTCGAGCTGATCGCCACGCCTCCGGGCGAACGGCTGTCGCTGGAAATCGATCTCGCCACGTCGCTGCTGTATCCACACACGCACTTCCGCTATGCGCAATTGCGCGAGGTCGTCTGCGCCCTGCCGGAAGCCCGCATCCTGGAGCTGGTTGCCCTGGGCACGGCGCACCGCGGCAAGCACGACGATCTGCCGCGCGCCTACGCCGCAGCCAACGGCCTGCGCTTCGACATCCTGATGGATGTGGGCGGCTTTCGCGACATGCACCGGCACCGGCGCTGCACACAGTTGCTGCAGGACTACACCGCCGCGCATGGGTATGACACGCCCGACTTTCCCGGCCAGCCCGCAGTCAGCACTTCCTCAGTCGCTGGCATCTTCGCGGAGGCGATCGCGCGCGCCGACGAAGGCTATGGCGCTCTCGGCGGTAGCCCCTTTGGCACAATCGCGCAGGCACTTGACGCGACATCGGATCCAAAGCTGCGCGCGCACTCCAACGCTGGCGTACCGGTGCCGCAGTTCCAGGCCAACGGTGCTCTGCAAATGAGCTGGGGCAAGCCGTTGGAACCGCCACCTACGCTCGATGCCAGAGGCGCACCAGGGCAGACGAACCGCCCCGTTCCCCCGGATGCCGCCTACGTTCTTCCGCTGGCGACGCGGTGCCGTTCCCTCTTCACCATGGACTTTGCCCAGGCCGTGTACATGAGCGAGTTGCGCTCAACGCCTGCCGGGCATTGGAGCTATCGCAATGTCGCCTGGCAGATGTTTCAAGCGGTCCAGCGGCAGTACCCTGGCCTGGCGCAGCATTTCCGCACGCGCGACCCGCACGAAACCGTAGACTTGCTGCAGCGATAGCACCTTTGTGGCAGCCCTTCCCCCACGAACGGGTGGCCTCACATTCGCCTTTTCTTTGCTTTTCCTCCCGCGCAGGTGCTACGATTCTGACAGGATTGCGAGGTTTGTAACGGCATGGCAGACGATCGCGGCAGAGCCATAGAGCTGGCACTGGCCGGCATTGAAAAGCAGTTTGGCAAAGGTTCCATCATGAAGCTGGGGGCGAAGGACGCCATCGTTCCCATCTCCGTCATCTCCACCGGATCCATCAGCTTCGACGCGGCTCTGGGCGTGGGCGGCGTGCCACGCGGACGCGTGGTCGAGATCTACGGTCCAGAGTCCTCCGGTAAGACGACGATCACGCTACAAATCGTCGCAGAAGCGCAAAAGCTGGGCGGTATCTGCGCCTTTGTGGACGCCGAGCACGCGCTCGATCCTGTCTATGCGCGCAAACTCGGCGTCGACACGGACAACCTGCTCATCTCCCAGCCGGACTACGGCGAGCAGGCGCTTGAGATCACCGAGGCACTCGTTCGCTCCGGCGCGATCGACGTGCTGGTGGTCGACTCCGTTGCTGCGCTTGTACCCAAGGCCGAACTCGACGGCGAAATGGGTGACTCGCACGTGGGCCTGCAGGCACGCCTCATGTCACAGGCGCTCCGCAAGCTGACCGGCACCGTCTCCAAGTCGCGCACCTGCCTGATCTTCATCAATCAGATCCGCGAAAAGATCGGCGTCATGTTCGGCAACCCGGAAACCACAACCGGCGGCCGTGCGCTTAAGTTCTACTCGTCCGTACGCGTGGACATCCGCCGTATCGGCGCAGTGAAAGAGGGCGACGTCGTCGTCGGCTCGCGCACCAAGACCAAAATCGTAAAGAACAAGGTCGCTGCGCCGTTCCGCGAGGCCGAGTTCGACATCCTGTACGGCGAAGGCATCAGCAAGGAAGGCGACGTACTCGACTTGGCAGTGCTGCAGAATATCGTGGACAAGAGCGGTGCCTGGTACAGCTATCAGGGCGAGCGCATCGGTCAAGGTCGCGAGAACGTCCGCAACTTCCTAAAAAACAATCGCGAAGTCTTCGAGCGCATGAATGCGGAACTGCGCGAAAAAATGAAAATCGGTACCAATGCTCCGGCTCCCATTCCGGAGGCTCCTTCGGATGGCGAAGCCAAGGCCGTGGAAGCCGTGGGTGGCCGCAAGGCTCGCGGCTAGCTCCTGTCACTGCGAAGGAGGGGCAAGGCTCCGGCCTTGCCCATTCACGTTCTGTGGGCTCACCCAGCTCTGACCAGGCGCGCGTTCGTATACTGTTCACCGAAAGGCAGGTACGAAGAGATGGCAGGTTTGGATGGGCGCGTCGCGCTGGTCACGGGAGCATCGCAGGGCATTGGCCGCGCGGTTGCGATCGAGCTCGCCAGGGCAGGTGCCACGGTTGCACTCGCCGCGCGCAACGGGGCCAAGCTGGCCGACGTAAAAAGCGAGATTGAGGCGACGGGCGGTAAGGCCGAGAGCTTTGCCCTGGACGTGTCGAGCGAAGATTCAATCAAAGCCGTGGCAAAGGACATCATCGCGAAGCTGGGCGCAGTACACATCCTGGTCAACAACGCCGGCATGACGAAGGACGGCCTGGTGCTGCGCATGAAGACCGCCGACTGGAACGACGTGCTGCACACCAACCTGACCGGCGCCTTTCTGCTGACGCAAGCCGTGCTGCAGCCCATGATGAAGGCGCGCTGGGGCCGCATCATCAACGTCACCTCCGTCGTAGGCGAAACCGGTCAGGCCGGGCAGGCCAACTACGCCGCCAGCAAGGCCGGCATGATCGGGTTGACCAAGTCGCTGGCACGCGAGTTCGCCAGCCGCGGCATCACGGCCAATGCAGTCGCCCCGGGCTACATCGAAACCGCAATGACCGCGGTGCTGAACGACGACCAGAAGAACGCAATGCTGACCATCGTACCGCTGGGCCGCGCGGGTGCCGACTCCGACATCGCTTCCGCCGTGCGCTTCCTTGCCTCGGACGACGCGAGCTACATCACCGGGCACACGCTGGATGTAAACGGCGGCATGTACATGGGCTAGTCGCGCGACGCCGACGCGACAGAACACGCCTGCCGTCGCCGGCAGGCGTTTGCGTTTGCAACACCTTGCGGCAAAGGCAGTTCAAACGAGTGCAGAGGCCAACTTGCTGCATACCCTTGCACTTATCTCAATCGTGGTCGCTTTCGCCTGCGCGTTCGGCATCGCCATGGATGAGCTTCGCCGTCCGCAGCGCATGGGCGTCATGAACATCGTGTGGCCGGTCACGGCACTCTACTTCAGCGTGTTTGCGGTATGGGCCTACCTTCGCTTTGGTCGTGCAAAACCGAAAGCAGAGCAGAGACCGATGCAGATGGGCGGCATGCAAGACATGCAGCAGAACAAGCAAAACCAGGACCATCCCGCCCCGGACTGGACAGAGATAGCCAAAGGGACAAGCCACTGCGGCGCAGGCTGCATGATCGCGGATGTCTGCTGCGAGTTCAGCATTGCCGCCGCAGGCATTACGCTCTTCGGATCGATGCTCTGGGCGGAGTACGCGATCGATTTTGCCGCGGCATGGGCGCTCGGCATCGTCTTCCAATATTTCGCAATCCGCCCCATGCGGCACGACCTGAGCGCAGGCGGCGCGGTGCTCGCCGCCGTCAAGGCCGACACCCTGTCGATCCTCTGCTTCCAGGTGGGCATGTATGCGTGGATGGCGCTCACCTACTTCGTCTTGTTCCCCGCACCGCACCTGACGCCGTTCCAGCCCGCGTACTGGCTGATGATGCAGGTCGCGATGGTGCTCGGCTTTCTGACGAGTTACCCCATGAACCGCTGGCTGATTCGCCGCGGCGTCAAGGAAGGGATGTAGCGCTGCCCCGCTCCCGCAGCAGCGCTTCAACCCGCAGCAGGTCTTCTTCGGTATCAACACCGACGGTGTCGAACGGCACGGGTTCGACGTAAAGGCTCACTCCATTTTCCAGAAGCCGCAACTGCTCCAGACGTTCCGCCTGCTCAAGCGTGCCGGGCCGCAGTTGCGCGAATCGCAGCAATGCCTCGCGGCGGTAGGCATACAGGCCCAGGTGCTTCCAGTACGCGGGTTGCGCGCCGTCGCGATCGTACGGAATCGCCGCCCGGGAAAAATACAGCGCACGCCCATCATTTGCGGTCACGACCTTGACCGCGTTCGGATTGTGGACGTTTTCAGGCGAGCACGGGGTCTTAACGGTCGCAACCTCCACATGAGCGCCAAGCAGGAACGGCCGCAGCAGCGCGTCGATGTGGACCGGCGCCAGAAGCGGCTCATCTCCCTGCACATTCACGTAAATGTCCGCGTCTACGTTCTGCGCGATGGCGTGCATGCGGTCCGTGCCGCTGGGCAGCGCCGTATCGGTTCGCTGGTACGGCCAGCGCTCACGCTCACACAGCGCGGCAACCTCATCCGAATCGACGGCGATCACGACCTCGCTGAACTGCGGGCAGCGCTGGGCCGCTTCGACGACCCACTGCAGCAGGGGCTTGCCCAGCAGAGGCCGAAGCACCTTACGCGGCAGCCGCGTGGAGGCGAGCCGCGCCGGGATCACCGCGACAACGCGCCCAAGCGAACGGAAGTCGGAAGTTGTGCTTTCGGGCAAGGCGGCGATCGGGTTTGGCTCCGGCTGGGTCTTCCGGTAGACTACCTGAGCAGCGAGTCGGCCTGGCGCATCCCCGCGCCGTGGTTTGGGCCACCGCAGTTCCACCCTGGCGGTGTAGCTCAGATGGTTAGAGCGACGGACTCATAACCCGTAGGTCAGTGGTTCGATTCCACTCACCGCCACCAAAGCAACTCTTCAAAATCGAGTTTTTTTTGGCCGGTACCTGGCTGCCACTGGCCCATGGTACTACTGCACCCATGACTGAAAGTTGGTCCGAGCGTCTTTCCGCTCTGGTTGGCGTTGTAGCGCTGTGTCTCGCAGCTCTGTTTCTCGTCCAGGAACACTCTTATTTCTACGATGACGCCTTCATCACGCTTCGTTACGCCCGGCATCTGGCTGAGGGATTTGGTCCGCGTTGGAACCTGGCGGGCCCAGCTGTAGAAGGCTTTACAAGCCCGCTGCACGTCCTGCTGATAGCGTTTCTGTTGAAGTTGAAGGTTGGCGCAATCACCGCACCCCGGATGATTGCCTTTGCCTTTCATCTGGTACTTGTGATCTGGGTCTGGAGATGGTCCAGACCTCGTTTTGGGAGTCTCGGAGCGACCATCGCAGCGTCGAGCATTGCGACCTCTTTCGCCATGCTGTTTTGGGACCTTGGCGGGCTTGAAGCCGTCCCGTTCGCCGCCCTTTGCACCTGCGCTACCCTAGCCATGCTCAGCTATGCCGACGGAGGCGGGCGCCGCTATCTGATCGCGGGAAGCGTTCTGTGGGGCCTGGCCTGCCTGACGCGATTGGACGGTTTAGTTCCTGCGGTGTACACGGCTGCCCTGGTGTGCCTAACCAGACCGGTCGACCGCAAGGAACGGCTGCGGGATGTTGCGATCTTTGCTGCCTTTCTGGCGCTTGCGTTGGTGCCGTATGAGGCGTTTCGCCTGGCCTACTTTCACCAACTCCTTCCGAACACCTACTACGCGAAGGTCTATGGCATCCCGCGCTGGTACCTGATCGGGTCCGGCAGACACTACCTGCACCTTTTCGCAGCGACGACACCCTTCCCCCTGCCTCTACTGGTCGCAGTCGCCGCCGCGCAGGCCTTTTTTCGCGTGCTTCGCCCCCGATCGCTGTTTCTGATCGGCTGGATCGGTGTAGTGATTCTCTTCGTCGTGGCAAATGGCGGCGATTACATGTTTGGGTTCCGTTTCCTACTCACGACCATTCCCATCATCTACGTGGCAATCGTGCAGGGGCTCTCGTCGCTTGGCTTGCTCGATCGGCCAAGAACAGCGATCCCCATTGCAGTGGGTCTGCTGTTTCTTTTCGCCTCGCAGTTCAGAACTGCCGATTCTGAATCAACCCAACGGGGACATCACCTCACTGGCCGGAAGAATCGTCGGTGAGCACCTGCAGAAGACCTTCCCGCACGGTGCTGTCATTGCACTCAACGCTGCCGGCGCAGCCCCGTACTTTGCGGACGACTTCACCTAGATCGACATGCTCGGTCTCAACGACCGGGAGATCGCCCTGCGCCATCCGGTTCCGATCGATGGACCCTGGCTCCAGAAGCTCGGGCATCTGAAGGCTGACGGTGCAAGCGTCCTGAGGCGGAGACCAGACGTGATCATTCTTGGGCCGCCAGCGGGCATGCCTACGTCTTCGGGCGAAACACCCTTCCTGAGCGACAAGGAGCTGGAGGATTCCTCGCTGTTCGTCGATGCCTACAGACTGTGCACGGCCAACTTGCGGCCAGACGCCGAAGAAGCTGCTGCTCTGCGAAGGTTTGACGCATCCACCGAGCAGCATCTGTACTACTACGTTCGCCGTGGGCAGCCCTGCTACGGCGCTGAGCCGTCTGGCACGGCACCTTAGAGTTAAGTGTTGCTCCCCCTTTAAGTTGGGGCACTCGCGGATACCGACGTCCGCAGGGGTGCAGCGCCGCTTCTCAGGGGGCGTATGCTATCCGGAAGCATGCGGCGTCTAAACCGCAGTGCTGTTTGCCACCAATGCCTGAGGTGCCGTACCCGTGCCCAAGTCGCTGAAGATTTCCCTGCTCGCCATCTCTGCCGTGCTTCTGCTCACCGTCTTTCTGGGAGCAAATTTCAGTGGAGTCCACGCGGCGACCGCGTCAGACAAAGAGGGCGCGTACCGCCAGATCCAGGTCTATGGCGAAGTTCTCCAGCACATCCAGGCGGATTACGTGGAGGAGCCGAAGATGGCGGTGGTGACCACGGGCGCACTGCGTGGCTTGGTGGAAACGCTTGATTCCAGCTCCAGCTATATGCCGGCCGACGAGTACAAGACGTACAAGGCCAATACGGCGGGCAAGGGCTCCATCGGTCTCACGGTGGCGAAGCGCGGCTACTATGCGGTCGTCGTAAGCACGGTCAACGGCGGGCCGGCGGACAAGGCCGGGCTTAACGATGGCGACGTGGTCGAATCCATTGGCGACATCAACACGCACGACCTTTCTGTGGCCAGCATTCAGAACAAACTGGATGGTGAGCCGGGTACGTCGGTGACGATCTTCGTGATCCGTCCGCGTCATTCACGCCCGGAGAAGATGCAGCTGACGCGCGCGAACCTGCAGCCGATCCCGGTGTCCGAGACATTCTACGAGGGCAACAGCATCCTGTACCTAAAGCCCGCCGCAATCGATAGTGAGCACGTGCAGCAGGTGGAACAGAAGCTGAAGGCGATGAGCCGCACCAGCACGCGCAAGATTTTGCTGGATTTGCGAGATGTATCGACCGGAACAGACACGGACGCGCTGCATCTGGCGAACCTGTTCATCAAGAACGGCACGCTGGCCACGCTGGAAGGTCAGAAGTTCGCGAAACAGACGTTCAGCGCCGAACCCGGCAAGTCGGTCAACAGCTCGGCCCCGATGGTCGCGATTGTGAACCGCGGCACAGCCGGTCCGGCGGAGCTGGCCGCCGGTGCGCTGCTCGACTCCAAGCGGGCGGATGTGGTCGGAGAGAAGACCTTTGGTGAAGGCAGCGAACTGAAAACGTTCGAGATGCCGGATGGCTCGGCCGTTATTCTTGCGGTGGCGAAATATCACACCCCGAGCGGCAAGAAGCTGCAGGACGAGGGTCTGACCCCCAACGTTCTGGTGGCACAAGACCAGGGCGATCAGGCCGCGGCAGGCGGCGATGATGAGGACGAGGACGCAACGGACAGCCAGGTCAGCAACGCCTCGCAAACCGTGAACGCGAGCAAGCCCGCGCTGCCACAGGCAAAACAGCCGGTCATCGTGGATGAGCAGTTGAACAAGGCCCTCGATATCCTGAAGGGCAAGAACGTCTAGGTGTTTCTGGCTAAAGCTAAGGCCCGCCATCTGGCGGGCCTTCAGCTTTTCTCTCAAGGTTTCCAAGGCCGCGACGTGGAAAGCGGCAAAAGCAGGTCCCTTCTCCGCGCCGATGTGTCACTGCCGAGTCGTTCCTGCGGAGCGTGCCCGAGGACGACACCTGGCGACGCACAGGCTGCATTCCATCCCTACTCTGGCCGAGCCACGGCTAACCGAGGCGGCTTACGAACTTGCCCAGCATGGCCAGAACCAGGGCAGCAGCCCCAAAGACCAGGCGTTGGCGGTTCAGGTACCGCCGGCGGCCGAGCGTCATCGCGGACAGCAGCGGCACTCCCAGCAGCAAACCGGAAAGAAAGCCGCCGACGTGGGCACGATTGTCAATGTGGATGGGCAAAAAGTTCTGAAACGCGGACCCAAGACCGATCAAGAGGTTAATCCCAGCGAAGTTGATCACCGAGCGGCGAAGAGCGTGCAGTTCTGGAAGCGGAATGCCGCCACGGCCGTTGCGCGGCTCAGCCAATCGCCGGTTCGACAACAGGACGATCAGGATACCGGCAATACCAAACACGGCGCCGGAGGCACCCGCGCCCACAATGCCGTAGTTGCGCGCCAGCACGTCGGTCGCCACAGAGAGCAAATTGCCCGCAGCACCGGTCAACAGGTAAACCGAAATCATGCCAAAGAATCCCAGGAGCGGCTCCCCCAGCAGCCCCAGGTTCCACAGGCACCACATATTCGTGGCCAGGTGGACGAGACCGACATGGACGAACATGGCCGTGAGGATGCGCCACCACTGGCCGGCCAGGACCAACTCTGCATTATTCGCACCATAGCGCAGCAGGCTGTATTCGTTCGGAGCCTGGGCGCTGACGCCGTGAAAGACCATCCAGAGAAAGACGCCGATGTTGGCGGCAAGCAGCACGTACGTGGCGGGTGCGCGAAAGAACTGGTCGCGGCGTGATGCCGGGCGAGTGACGCTATCGTCGGTCCGCCCGGGCAGCTGCTGCGGTGCCACCACGGTTTCGCCGGTCGGGTAAACGGGCTCCGCCGGTGCTGCTGCACCGAAACCGCCGTAGCCGCGGCCAGGCACGGTCACACCAGTGTTGGCGGCCGGCTCGGAAGGGTCCATGGGATTCACGCGTGCGCTTGTCGCAAAGCAGTCTCTACGGCCTAGAGCCGCTGACGGCCCGTGGTAAGCCGCCGCTGCTGCACCGTGTTGTGAATCAGCATGGGGGCGGGCGTCATGATGGCGACCATAATCCACATAAGGAGGCTGAAGAGCAGGCCGCCCAGCGCCACCGTCTGCAGGGTCACTGCAAACGAAAGATGGCCGGTGTGCAAACTCGCAAGCGCAGTCTGGCCCCAGGGAGCGCGATGAATGATGGCGGTTGCGAGCAGAAACGCGAAGAAGCTGAGTGTGAAGACGGCCAGCAGCAGCACGTCAATGCTGCGGTGCAGGCGCTGACGAGCGCGGCAGTGATAGCAGTCGGCCAGGTGTATCTCATATTCGGTGCGCGTCGCCGGCGACACCTCTGACAAATCGTATCGCCAACCAGACAGAGTCGTGCCGACGACCTGGTCGTTACAGCCCTCGGGTACCCCCAGCAGCGCGGCAGCCGCACTGTGTGCCGCGGCATCCTGCAGAAATCCCGCCGGCTTGCCCGTGTTCCGGGGTGTGCTCGAATTCATCGTCACGTCACTCATCTTAGAGACTTTGACTCCGCAAAGCCAGCGCAGGATGCGCCGAGGAGCCTTCTGTCCAACGTACGACACTCGCCGCTGCTAAAGGCAAAGGCTGGCCATGGGTTCGGCCTGTGGGGCAAGTAGGATGCGATTTCCAAGCAGGCTCAGGCGGTCGCCGACAGCAGTCTCTGCCGCACGGCGTGCCAGATCGGGCTGGTTGTTGCTCTCGGAAAGGTGGGCAAGCACCACGTAAGCGGCGCCGCCGTCGTAGTCGCGCAGCAGGAACTCGGCGCAGGCATCATTTGACAGGTGGCCCACCCGGGAAAGCACGCGCTGCTTGACGCTCCAGGGATACGGCCCGTCGCGAAGCATCTCGATATCGTGATTGGACTCGATCAGAAGAACATCGCAGTTGCGCAACGCCAGCTTTACATTGGGTGGCATGTAGCCCAGGTCCGTCGCGAAGCCGACGCGCAGACCTTCCGCCGCGAACACAAAGCCGCAGGGATCGGCGGCGTCGTGCGGAATGGTGAACGGCGTAATGTCGATGTCGCCAATCGCGAGGTGACGGCCGGCCTGGAAGTACTCGACCGCCGGCAGAAAACTCGGGTTCTGGCGGATGCTCTCGCGCAGGGTGCGACTCGTATCGTCACAAAGGTCTTCCTCGGCAGCCGCAGCCAGGGCCATTGCGGGCTCGATGGTGGCGTCGGGAACTGCGGCGGACTCGGCCATCAGCGAAGACGCCGGGGCCGATTCGGTGTGGCGGTGAACGGCGCTGGACTCCAGCGGCTCGATGCCGGGGTCGACCGGAATGCCGTCTGCGGGGACAGCATCGCTTAGGAAAAAATGATCGTCGGGAACGTCATCGTTCCGGTTGGGCGCGGTTGCAATTTGGTGAGCCAGCGCCTGCGCTTCCAGACGCTCCTGCTTCTCACGGCGCTGCTGCTCGATCCACTGTTTGTAGCTGATCGTGGTGCGGGGCGTCATCTGCCGCACCCAGGCGCGGTGGGTCTGCTCGGTAAAGTAGACCGGAATGTCCAGCCGGCGGGCAAGAACGGGCAGGCCGCTCACGTGGTCGGCGTGCTCGTGGGTAATCAGGATGGCATCCAGCTTTTCCGGGTCCTCGCCGACCTGATGCATCCGGCGCATCAGCTCCCGGCAGGAAAGACCGGCGTCCACCAGGATGCGGGTGCGCGAGGACGCAACGACGGCGCTATTGCCCTTCGACCCCGAGGCGAGCACCGTCATGCGCATCATGAAGGTAGTTTACCAATCAGTAACGTGGAAAGCGAGTCAGGCGGCGGCTTGCTTCTCCAGTTCTTCAATCTGCTCGCAGCCCTCAATGACTTCCTCCTGAAATCGCTCGTCAGCCTCGCGACGGTACTCAAAGGCCGGGTGGAGATGAACCGTTTCTTTCGCATCTGCGAAGGAGACAATTCCAACTCGGACCAGGATTGTTCTCACCCCCGGTTTGGTCACACCAGAACGCTGCAGGTGCCAGATAATGTCACTTACGCTGTCGCCTGCCTTGCGCATACAAGAGGCGCTCGTCTCCAGATCGGGAGTGATACGGAGTAGAGCGTCGAAGGCGGCACGATCCCGTACTGAATTCACTGTTTCCAGGATTTCAGATTGAGCTTCCGTCACCTTGTCCTCCCTCGAATAGAAAGCAAACGCCTCGGATTTGCACCGCCGCGCCGCCACGCTTTGAGCACGATCTTAGCGTACCCTTCGGCTTGAGCAAAACTGTAGATCTGGCGACGCAACGCCAGAACCGCTGCATATCCAACTTTCAGATACGGCTCGTGAAGTGGCTCAATACCGACGTTCAGAAGATGGAGTTCGTCACCCAAGATCTCTACGAACGCCGAGAAGACCAACCAACCGTGCATCGTACGGAAAGTCTCGTTGAATGTTTCTCCCGCGATGAATCGCCGCTCCTCAGGCATGATCTCTCAAAGGTGCCAGAAACTTCACGGTGCTCTTCATCACCACTTCGTCGCGCTGGTTCAGGGTCAAAGTAAAAATGGTCACCAGGCCGAGTTCCGGGCGCTTCTTGCTGCGGCGCAGGCCGATGACCTCGGCTTCGGTGCGAATCTGATCGTTGGGCCGCACCGGCTCGGTCCAGCGAATCTCCTCAACGCCGGCGCCGATCATGCCGCCATGAACGCGGATGGTTTCCACCCGCAGCCGCATGACGATGGCTGCGGTCAGCCAGCCGCTTGCAGCCAGGCCCTTAAAGAAGCTGCTCTTGCCTGCGTTCTCGTCCAGGTGGAAAGGTTGTGGGTCGTACTTCTCCGCGAATTCAGTGATCTCCTTGGCGGACACGCGTACGGCTTCAGTGGAATTGAATTTCTGGCCAAGGTAGAAATCATCAAAGTACAACTCTGCGGATGCGCTCATAGTGTTCTCCCGTTTGGCTATTCAGATGCGAGACGACCGCCGGGCTTCCGCCCAGTAAAGCGTCAAGCACGATTCAAAATTCGGATTGCGTAGCGGCCTGGGCACGCAAAATGGACGTCATGCGCGTGACCCGCTCGCCATTGTGGCTCTCGGGCACCGGTGTCTCACAGCGCAGGATCTCAAGCAGAAGCACGGTGATGTTATCGCCACCGCCAAGCAGATTGGCGGCATCGATCAGCACGCGCGCCGCATGGAACAGGTCGTGGCGGTGCCGTTCGACGATGCTCAGGATGTCCTGGTCGGCCAGGTCGCGGTTCAGGCCGTCCGTGCACAGCAGGAACAGGTCGCCGGCGCGGCAGGGGTGTTCGGCGGACTCCGGCTCCACTTGCTTTTGCGAACCCACGACGCGGGTGATCACGTTGCGCAGGTGCGACCGGCGCGCCTGTGCTTCCGTGATCTCGCCGTTGCGCACCTGTTCCTCAACCACGGAATGATCGGCAGTAAGCCGCTGGATGGCGCCATCGCGGACGCGGTAGCAACGGGAATCGCCCACATGCGCGACCCAGATGCTGCCGCGTTGCGGCACCGTCTGCAGCGCGACCAGAGTGGTCCCCATGCCGCGCAGCCTGTGGTCGCGCACCGCCATGTCGTACACGGCGCGGTTGGCCGCAAGCACCGCCGCGTCAAGGTCGTCCGCCGTCATGGCTGCTGAGTGCAACGCGCGTGTCTTCCCCAGGAACGCGGTTGCGGTCTCCCGCGAGGCGATCTCTCCACCTGCCGCGCCGCCCATCCCGTCACAAACCACGTAGCAGCCAATCTCCGGGTCGGCACCGCAGGCGTCCTCATTCCGAGCCCGCACCCGTCCCACGTCGGTCAGCATGGCATAGCGAGTTTCAAGCGTCGGCGGCGGCATGGGTGAGCAGGACAGAATTCACGATACACAATGCACCTCAAACGATGCGCGGCTAACGTTGCTGGGCGATGGCCGCTTCGTGCAACGTGACCTGGCGCGGACCGCTCCCAGCGACAGTGACCGGCAGTGCGTGCGTCAGATACGGCATCAGGGCAGCCGGGTCGTGCCAGTTCAACTTCCAGTCATTGTCAATCGCGACCAGCAGGTAGTTGCCGGGCAAGACGCCGGCAAAATGAAAGCCACCGTCCAGGTCGCTCTGGTCAGCGCGGAACAGATCCTCGTTCGTGTCGGTGCCTGCGGGCACAAGCACGACCAGCGATCCGGCGTGCGGCTTGCCGTCGGCAGCGTGCACCGTGCCGTCGACCTCCGGCGAGTACTGCGTGCAGACGACCTCAGCGGAGACGGAGCTACCGTCAACGTGCAGCACCTTGGAAGTGACAACTTTGCCGTTCACTGTCAGCCGGCTCACGTTCCAGGTTGTTCCTTCACCACGCAGCCGGACGCGATAGTCGCCCGCCTCCACGCCGGTAATGCGTGCACTTCCCTGCTCCGCTTTGCCAAACACCGGTGTCGCATTGCGCGATGAGCCGATGCGCTGTAACTCGACCTCGACGGCGTCGGAGATCGCCGCGCCCCCTGAAGTGCGAAGCGCCATAAGCACATCGCCCGAGTTACTCGGCGACCCGGCCTGCATCGCCACAGTCGCGGAGCCGGTTGAAAGATTCACCGGAATCCCTTCGAACTGATTCCCGCCACGCCCGAAGGAGCGCATCTCGTATTGTCCTGGCGCAATGCCAGAGAGGATGAGTGCATCGCCCACCCGGCCTGACATTTGCGCGCCAGAGGCCTGGTCGTTCCCGAACACTTTTTGGAAGAGCACAGGATATCGCTGGATCCCGCTCTGCGGACCCGCGTCCACCGAAGGCAGCTGCACCGTAAGCGTCACCGCGTGCTCCGCCTGCATCAGCAGGTTGGCGGCGGCGCGTTGACCCGCCTTCAGCACAATCGGCGTCGCGCCGGCCTCAGCCGTCGCGTGCGGGTAAAAAGTAATGGGGTACGCGACGTCAAGCGCCGGATCGGTGGAGGTACGGTACGGCATACGGTCTTCGTTCGCCTGTGGCCGCGCGTGCACGGCGTACCAGGGCGTCGCATTTGCCGCAATGTAATACCGCCCAGGCTGCAGCTCCTGAAACTCATACCGGCCATCGTCGTCGGCTTGCATGCTGCCGGCGGGACGAAACCGTGGCGAGGCGTTGGCCTCTGCGCCGCGCGCCCCGGGATCATCGCCTCCGTCGCGGAACAGCATCATCGTGGCACGGACAGGCTCGCCGGTATCGTCCAGCACGCGGCCGTGCAGCGATGCTTCCGCAACCAGCGTGAAGCGCAGATCGTCAGTCGGAACGCCCGCGCCAATCACAATGGCGGAGCTGAAACCCTCGTGCTCCAGGTACAACGTGCCAAGGTAACCCGCCGCGCTGGCCCGTAACGCATAGCGCCCCGCAGGTTGCGGCGGCAGACGGAATCGGCCCTCCGAATCCGTCTGCGCGGTCTGGCTCTGGCCGGGTTGCGGAACACCACGACGACTGCTCGCGTTGCGCTGCTCCGCGTTCAACGTGACGGTCGCGTTGGCGATCGGGTGACCGTCCGCCGCGCTCACCACCCGTCCAGACACGGCCTGAACGCCGCTTGCGGCAGCCGGCAATCGGCCCGGCGTGACGTCCGCGGTCGAGGCGGACCGCGGAACGGGCAACACCTGCGCCATTCCCGCCGCCCCAGCAAAGCAGAGCAACAAGCCGGCCAGGAACATGACACAGTGATCGCCGCGAGCGGAGCCGTGCTTCCGGCTCACGGCTGCACCCCCGTTCCGTCCAGACCGACAAGTTCCGCCTGCACCTGCGCGGTCTGCCCCGCAGTCACAGTAACGGCTCCGCCCTTTGCGTCATAGGTCCGCATCGCTTGCGCGTCCAGGTACGGCAAGGTGTCGGTCTGGTCCGCGGGCATGGCAAAGACCCGATAGCTGCCTGGGGGCACATTGCCCTGCTCGAACTTGCCCGCGCTGGTCACGTAGGAGTACAGCACGTGGCCGGAGCCGTCCGTCGGCAGAATCAGCACACGCGCCGCCTGCAGGCCGGTGCTGCGGAAATCCACCGTGCCTGCGATAATGCCGCTGTCATCGCGCAGGGTGACTTCGACAGGTGCGGTGTGACCCGAATCGTTGACGACCAGCGCCTGCGTCATCAGGTTCACGCCGTCAGAGGTCATCGCGGCGATATACCCCCGGCCCATGGCATTTCCCTGAACAAAATAGCGGCCGGGCATCATGTTCTGCAGCATCGGACCGTTCGTGGTGTTCTGCATCATGCCGCCACCGCCGCTTTCGGTGTCCTCGGGACGGATGGAAAGGAAGAAGCCGGGGCTGTTCTGCGCCTGCGCCGGGCCAGCGTAGACACTCGCGCCGCTTCCTGTTTGCGTGCGCTCATCGCGAACGCTGACGGGTATGTCCTGCGTCGGGGTAAGCCCAGCCGGCGCATGCAGGATCGCGGCACCCGCAACATGCAGCGGAATCTGCGCGGCCGCATGCTGCTGACCGAACGTGCTCACGGTCACAACATAGTCGCCGTCCGGCAGCGCACCTTCCACTGCGCCGTTCCGGTTATTCCAGCCAAGCTGGTACAGCTGAAAACCAGTACCCGATGAGACCCGCACGTTGACCGGGGAGTTCGGCGGCAATCCCTGTACCGGAATGGTGACCGAGTAGTATGGCGCGGTGTGCAGGTGCAGGTTCGCCCGCGCCGGCTGCCCGTACCCAAGGTGGAGTTTGGTCGCGCCGTCCAGAGTGCGCGTGTCGCCCAGGAAGTCGGGCGGGTACTGTTCGGAAACTGTCGGCGTGGCGGTCAGGTTAAACATCTGAGGCGACCATTCGCTCGTGGCAACCGTGTACTCACCCGGCTGCAGGTCCGTGATCAGAAACGACCCGTCCGCACTGAGTGGGCGCACACCCGCCATCTGCCACCGGAACCGCCCATCCTGAACGGACCGGCGCAGCAGCTCCACCCGCAGGCCACGCAGGCTTTCCGCGCCGTTCGCTGTAATCTGGCCACGGATCGACGCGGCGGGCAACAGGCGCAGCACAACGTTGCCGGTGTTCGCTGTCGCATCCAGCGCAATGAGTGTGCCCTGACGTGATGGCAAATACCCGGGCCGCTGCGCGCTAAAGCTGATACCGCCCGACAACAGGCCCCTCAGCATATTCGCGCCGGTGATGACGACAGGCGTAGTTGAACCAGTTGCCTGAACGGCCGGCGCGGCGGGCACGCTCACGTCCAACGTGAACTGCCCTTCCGCATTCGTCATGGTCGCCAGCCGACGGTCGCTGGAAACGACCAGCGCCCGCCCGATTGGCCGACCCGTCACCCCGTTCACCACCGAACCGTGCAGGTGATACACCGTATCCGCCGTGTTTTGAGCGGGAGCCATACCTGCCCATCCGAGGCAGAACGCAAAGCACCGGAGCAATCGGCAGGGTCTCAGCATGATCTCTGCTCAGTGGACGCAAGTGCGCAGCAGAAAGTACGTCCACGCCTGCAGAAATGACGGCACCCGGCGGCACCCGCACGTTGCAGGCAAGACACAAGGGCCGGAAGCATGCTCCCGGCCCTTGTGTCTGGTATTCGCGCTCGCCCTTCGCAGACGCGAGCGCCCTTCAGCCAAGAGGGACGTAGTTAGTTCCACAGAACGCCTGGGTACAGGCTGGGTATGCGGAAGCCGCGGTACACATTCGCTCCACTGGTGTGCATGTGCCAGACCGTTTGCGGGTTATCTGTCTGTGTGACTTCGAACACATCGGAGTCTGTGGTTGGACTGGTTGAGGAAAGGTCATATTCGACGTTTCCGTTCGCCAGTTTATCGACGTTTCCTCCAAAGTAGCTGTACAAGTTTGTTGGCAGAATCTGGTGGAAAACGAGTGTCGCGGTCTTCGCAGCTTCGTCGATCTCGTATACCGGAATCGTGCTGTAGTGACACGCCGGGCTGCCCTGCACATCGCACTGGACTCCAGGCGAAAAGACACGATCGTCGCCGTTGTCCATCATCCCGAGCGAGAAAACGCCGGCACTCTGGGGTGTGAACAGCGTCGGCATGTGCTGGGCGTACTGCCAATCGACAGGATCGAGGCCATTCCGCAGCGTCAAATCTCCCTGGTAACCCAGGCGCCACAGGATGCCGCCCGTTCCTGCACCGTTCCGGTAATCCACCTTCACCACCCAGTTCTGGTGGCGCATCGATACGAAAATGTTCCCGTCCGTGGGTGAATAGGTGATTGCATTGGTGTGCGTCAGGTCAGGAAAGCTGAACGGGTGACGATTCACATCCAGGTGGTCAAACTCGTCCCAAACCCATACCGGGTTCAGGTTCTTATCCAGATCCACGACCGTGTCCGCGATCACGTCCAGCTTGCCGGGATAGCCGGGAAGGTCGGTAAAGGTGCGAATGGTATTGGACAGCACGAGCAGATGGCCGTTGGGAAGCGGCGTGACCTCGTGGTGAAGCTCAAGCAGGTTCAGGTTATAACCGGCACCGTGCATTCGCCGGTTCAACTCGGCAATCGGTAACTCCTGGACGGTATTGCCGGCCAGGTCGACTTCCCGGAGTGCTACAACTACTCCGGCCGGGTTGGTCTTGTGTTGCAGCGGAAAGGTACTCCCTTCTCCAATGCTCAAGATGAAGTGCCCGTTCGGCATGAGCTTGGCACCTTCAATCACAGAACCTATATTGTTGGGCGTGAACTGGTAAGTCCAGATGGGCCTTCCCTGCAGGTCGGTTACGGCCACGCCAAGCAAGGGCAGCGTTACAAAGGTGAGTTGTTCCACGCCGGGCTGGGGAGTCATGCCGGGAGTCGCTGCGGCGGTGATCTTCGGCACATTCACCGGCGCGCCCGTGGTAAACGTATGGTCCGCGTCCGCGATTGAGGTGCCGTCAGCAAGCGTGGCCACTGCCTGCAGATGATAGGTGGTGTTCGCAAGCATGCCCGCAACCTGCATTGCGATTGGCCCGGCGTCAGAACGGGACTGAATCCAGGTCTGCCGCCCGTAGGACGTATCCGTTCCGAAATTCACCACCACGCTACCGGCTGTCGGTAAATTGACCGTGTACAGAGCAACCTGCGGATTCGGTGTTGTGGCTATCTTGCCCGGCTCCAGCACCGGCTGGCCCTGAAAGCTCCACTGCAAACTACTCGGGCTAAACGCAGCACGACGATCCTGTCGAATCGTAAATGTGTCAACGCTGGTAACCGTTGCTCCCGACGGGACACTGCCGAACTGTACCGTCGATTTTGTGACAGCAGTCTGGGGCGAGTTGCTGGTCACTGTGCCGGTTACGCCCTGCTTCTGAACCGCATCGTTTACCACATCCGCGGTGTAGGTGTAGTCGTACTCGTATAACGAAACGCGAGACGAGCTTTGTAAGTGATAGCTACCGACAGAGAGCTGCGCAGAAGCTGCAGATGTTAGAAAAATTCCGGCGAAAGCAGCGGCAAGTGCCACAGGTCTGCCAACGCGCCTGAAGGCGCGGAACGAAATAGGCATATAGATTCTCCGAACGAGTGCGTCAGTGGAAGGCTTTAGAAGTGCAGCCTTTAATCGTGATCACGCGGAAGAAGTACTGCAAGGGGGAAAGGTGAATCCTGGCGTTACAGTCCGAACCGCTGACGGCTCACTCCCAGCATCGCGAACATGCCGGTGGCAAGCAGCACGACGGAGCTGACCTCAGGCGTCGCCGCCGTGGGAGTTACCGGTGCTGTGTCGCCTGAACTTACTGGATTAAACGAGCTGTCATACAGAGTGAATGCCTGGGCGCCAGGGCTACCCGAACCGGAGTAGAGGAACGATACCTGAAAATACGTGAACAGGTCTGGGTTCGTGATATTTGCAAGCAGATCCAGTTCGCCATCCGCTCCCAAGGTAGCGTCAGGCTGTAACACGAAACTCGTGATATCGGCACTCGCACTCGTCTGATCCACCAGCGAGGCAGTTGTTCCGAACGGGAAGAGAATGACCAGGTCATCTCCCTGGTTCATCGTGCCTGACAGTTGGTACTGATACTGCCAAGTAGATCCCGACACCTGTTGCGTCGTGTACGAAACCGTCAGCGGGTCCGCCTTGATCGGCGATGCACACAGAATCGTGCCTGCCAGGATCGCCAACGTTGATCCGAGCAGAGAAATGTACCGCCGCTTCAAACGGTTCGATGAACCTGTTTCCGGTTCGCGTTGAGGTTTGATCTGATGCCTGGAGGTGGGCTGTTGTGAAATTGTGACGAGCGCACATGGATCGCCCGACGCGGCGGCTTTGCCGCTTAGGAAGCGTAATGGGGAAAGTATGAACATAGCTGATGATGTCACCTATAGCCTACACAGTAGGCTATTGTCAACCAATCACTCAAAACGCCGCCCATACAGGGCGGCGTTTCAGCACCGATTCCAGAAACAGGATGCGCTAGCGATCGTTCGCGGCGATGATCTTCTCTTCGGCAACGCGAATTTCGGCCCGGGCGTACTCGTATTTTTCGGAGTCGTCTCCGGAATTGCTCCAGTCGTCCTGCGCCTTCGCCAGGTCCTGCTGCGCCTGCGAAGCGTCGATTTCCTGCGGCTTCATCGCGGTTTCGGCGAGGATGGTGACGCGCTGCGGCAGAACCTCGACAAAGCCCCAGGCCACGAAGAACTTCGCGTCACCAGACCCTGCACCATGCAGCTTGACCTCGCCCGCACCGAGTTCGGCCAGCAACGGCGCGGCACCATAGAGCGCTTCCATGTAGCCGGAAAGAGCGGGCAGTTCGACTGCATCCGCAGTCGTGTCGACCAGCACACGGTCGGGCGTCACGATGCGCACGGCGAGGTGTCCGGATGTGGTTGTTTCGTCTGCCATAGTTCGGTTCTCCCGTTGCTCTCGTTACTCGCGTCGCTCTCGCCCTACGGTTCTCACGCGAGAAACGCACGACGAGAGCGACGGACAACGGTTCTACGCGTTCGCCTTCATCTTCTCGGCTGCTTCCAGCACTTCCTCGATGCCGCCCTTCATGTAGAAAGCCTGCTCGGGAATATCATCGTGCTTGCCTTCGATAATTTCCTTGAAAGAGCGAACCGTGTCAGCGACCTTGACGTACTTCCCGGGGTTGCCCGTGAAGACCTCGGCCACGTGGAAGGGCTGCGACAGGAAGCGTTGCACCTTACGCGCGCGAGCGACGGTGATCTTGTCTTCTTCCGACAGTTCGTCAATACCGAGAATGGCAATAATGTCCTGCAAATCCTTATAACGCTGCAGAATTCCCTTCACGGCCTGGGCGATGTTGTAGTGCTCGTCGCCCACAACGCGCGGCGAAAGAATGCGCGACGTGGAGGCCAGCGGATCGACAGCCGGGTAGATACCGATTTCTGTCAAGGCGCGGTTGAGCACGGTGGTCGCATCCAGGTGGGCAAATGTCGTCGCCGGCGCCGGATCGGTCAAATCGTCGGCCGGCACATAGATTGCCTGCACCGAGGTGACGGAACCCTTCTTGGTCGACGTGATCCGCTCCTGCAACTGGCCCATTTCCGTCGCCAGATTGGGCTGGTAGCCAACCGCGCTCGGCATACGGCCCAGCAGCGTGGAGACCTCAGAACCGGCCTGCGTGAACCGAAAGATGTTGTCGATAAAGAGCAGCGTGTCCGCCCCTTCCACGTCGCGGAAGTGCTCCGCGATTGTCAGCCCGGTCAGCGCCACGCGCAAGCGCGCTCCTGGCGGCTCGGTCATCTGGCCGTAGATCAGCGCGGCCTTCGATTTCCTCCAGTCGTGCGGGTCGATGACGCCGGACTCCTGGAACTCCATCCAAAGATCGTTGCCCTCGCGGGTGCGCTCGCCAACGCCGGCAAACACTGAGAAGCCACCGTGCTGCATGGCAACGTTGTTGATCAGTTCCTGAATCAGCACCGTCTTGCCTACGCCGGCGCCGCCGAACAGGCCGATCTTGCCACCCTTCAAGAAGGGCTGGATCAGGTCGACGACCTTGATGCCGGTTTCGAACATCTCTTCGCCGGTCGCCTGCTCATCAAACGCGGGCGCCTGGCGATGAATCGGCATGCGTGCTTCCGTCTGCACCGGGCCAAGCTGGTCCACAGGCTCGCCGATGACGTTCAGCACGCGGCCCAGGGTTTCGCGGCCCACCGGAACCATGATCGGGTTGCCGGTATCGACGGCCTTCATGCCGCGAACCATGCCCTCGGTCGCTTCCATGGCGATGGTGCGCACGCGGCCCTCACCCAGGTGCTGCTGCACCTCGACGATGACGGACAGCGGGTTAGGAATGTCGAAGCCCTCGCTGGTAATGCGGAGCGCCTGATAGATCGGCGGCATATGATGCTCGTCGAACTGGACGTCCACGGCCGGGCCGCTGATCTGAATAACTCTGCCTACGTTTTCTGCCATAACTCTCTCTATGCGCGGCGGTCGTTAGATCGCCGAGGCTCCTGAAACGATTTCAATGATTTCCTTGGTGATGGCCGCCTGGCGCACGCGATTCATGGTCAGCGTCAGATCGTCGATCATGTCGCTTGCGTTGCTACTGGCCGAGTCCATCGCGGTCATGCGGGCGGCGTGCTCCGACGCCGCCGACTCCAGCAGGGCGTGGTAAATCTGCGTAGTTACGTAGCGCGGCAGCAAATGGCGGAAAAGCTTCGCGGGCGCATCATCGTAGGTGTAGTCGACGTCCGCCGTGCCGAAAGTCTTTGCTTCCTTTTCCTGCTCAGTTTCTTCTGCTTCATTGATCGAGATGCCGGACTCGGCAGCGGCACGGCCTGCGGCTTCCTTCTGCTCCTCCGTCATTTCATCCAGGGCAGTAATCTCCGGCGAACCGAGTTTACGAATCGGCAGCAGCTTCTCTACAACTACGCGCTGGGCAATGACCGACTTGAATTCGTTGTAGACGACATAGACGGCATCGATTTCGCTGCGCTCGTAGCGATCGATAATCGAGTGCGCAGCCTTGTCAACCTCCAGGAAATCGAGTTTCGCCAGCAGCTCCGAACGGTCATACGTCACTTCAATCGGCTGTTCGCGGTGGCGGATGTCCTCAATGTGCTTGGAAAGGCCGTTGTCGTACTCCTCTTCCTTGTGCTCCCACTTGGCATCGGGGTACCGGCGCTTAAAGTAGTCCCGTGCCTTGCGGCCGACCGTTTCGACGTCGACGCAAATCTCGCCCGGTGTGCCATCGTCGTGGCCGGCCGGCCTCGCTTGGCGGCGTCCATCAATAAATTTCTGCGCGGCCTTGCCGACGTTCGCGTTAAACGCGCCCGCAAAGCCCTTATCACCGGCGATAACGAGCACGAGCGCGGTCTTCTCAGGACGCTCGATCAGCAGCGGATGCAGTTCGTCCGCGCCGGTGCCCTCTGAACCCTCACCGTATAGATTGGCCCGGCGTACCAGCGATTGCAGCACGTTGGCCAGCATCTGCGCATACGGCCGCGCCTGCATGGCGCGCTCCTGCGCTCGACGCAGCTTGGCGGCAGAGACCATCTTCATGGCCTTGGTAATCTGCCGGGTGTTTTTTACGGAGCGAATGCGCCGCTTCAGATCCAGTACGTTTGCCATCTATCGACTTTGTTTCTCTTCCAATTTCGCGACCCGAACTTCCAACTCAGTGAGCTTTCCAATCACCATCATCATGTCCGAGTGAAAGCGATTCTCAAGCGCAGTGATGCGGGCATCCAGTTCGGATTTGATAGCACTGATGCATCCGTCGAGCCGGCTCTCGACCTGCGCCAGGCGTACGTCCAATTTTGAATAGTTCGATTGGGATAAAAGAACACCGACAAGAGCGGTGATCGTAGGGAGCGCGACAGCCAATGCAAGAATAACTTCCGTCCTCATGCGCTACCCCCTCACCTGGATTCTAGTGCCCCGAAACCGCTTCTCCGCGTTGCCTTCCTTGCGAAGCCAGCCATCGCTGCTCCTGCTCCAGCATAAACAACCGCGCGTCCTGATTTTCCGTCACGGTTTCGACCTTGATCAGTCGCGTACGCAACGATTCGACCTGCCGCTTGAGAAAGAACACGGTCGCTACAAGAAACCCGACCAGAAGACCTGCTGTCCACGTCAACGCTATCGCTGCCGCGCTCATTCTGCACTTGTCCTTTATGCCGCCTTGGCTTACGCAGTCGCCATGGCCGGCTGTTTGTCGGCTGCCGCAGCCCGATTCGCATCGACGAACGACTTCTTGTAGTCGTTGATGGCGTCGGTCAGCCGCTTCTTAATGTCGTCATCCAGGGACTTCTTGGACATGATGTCGTCCAGAATCTGCTTGCCGGTCGTTCCCATGTACTGGTGGAAACCGGCCTCGAAGTTCTGAATTTGCTTCACGTCGACGTCGTCGAGCAACCCGTTGGTGCCTGCGAATACGATGCTGACCTGCTGCGCGGCGGTTAGCGGATGGAACTGTGGCTGCTTCAGAATTTCTACAAGCCGCTGCCCGCGGTTCAACTGCTTCTGTGTCGCCGGGTCCAGGTCCGAGCCGAACTGGGCGAAGGCGGCAAGCTCACGATATTGCGCCAGATCCAGCTTCAGCGTCGCGCCTACCTGCTTGGTCGCCTTCATCGCGGCGGCAAAACCCACACGCGAAACCGACAGACCCACGTTGACCGCGGGACGAATGCCCGCGTTGAACAAATCCGTTTCCACGAAGATCTGGCCGTCCGTGATCGAGATCACATTGGTCGGGATGTACGCGGATACATCGCCAGCCTGAGTTTCAATGATCGGCAGAGCCGTCAGCGAACCGCCGCCCAGCTTGTCGGAAACTTTGGACGAACGTTCGAGCAGGCGCGAGTGAAGGTAGAACACATCACCCGGGTACGCCTCACGGCCCGGCGGACGGCGCAGCAGCAGCGAAATCTCGCGATACGCCGCCGCGTGCTTCGACAGATCGTCGTAGATGATCAGCGCGTGCTTGCCATTGTCGCGGAAGTATTCGCCCATCGCGGTTGCGGCGTAGGGTGCCAGGTACGACATGGGTGCCGGCTCCGAAGCGGTCGCGGCCACGACAATGGTGTAGGCCATCGCGCCGTACTCTTCCAGCGTCTGCACCACCTGAGCCACCGACGAGCGCTTCTGACCAACGGCGCAGTAGATGCAAATCAGGTCGTTCTTCGCCGAGTTGATGATGGCGTCGAGTGCGATGGCGGTTTTGCCGGTCTGACGATCGCCAATCAGCAGCTCTCGCTGGCCGCGGCCGATCGGAATCATGGTATCGATCGCCTTCAAGCCGGTCGCCATGGGCTCCGTCACCGACTTGCGGTCGATCACCCCGGGCGCCAGGCGCTCCACAGGAAGCGTGTGCGGCGTGTCGATCGGACCCTTGTCGTCGATCGGCTGACCCAGCGCGTTGACCACGCGACCGATCAGGGCGTCTCCCACGGGCACGCTCATGATCTTGCCGGTGCGCTTGACTTCGTCGCCCTCACTGATCTCAGTGAAGTCGCCCAGCAGCACGGCACCGACCTGATCTTCGTCCAGGTTCATCGCCAGGCCGGACACGCCCTTCGGAAACTCGATCAGCTCACCGGCCATCACCTTGTCGAGCCCGTGAATACGCGCGATACCGTCGCCAAGCGAGATGATCGTGCCGACCTCGTCAACCGCGACCTTGGTCTCGTAATTCTCAATCTGCTGCCGAAGCAGTTCTGTTATTTCATCTGCCTTGAGCTGTGCCATGTTCCCTTTTGCTCTTTCCTTGCGTGTTACGAATCTTCTGGATCGCGCCGTTTCCCACCGCGAAGATGAGCGCGTTATGCGCCGGCTAAGTGCTGCTTCATCTGCTCCAACTGGCCGCGCACCGAGCCGTCATACACGCGCGAACCGAGCCGGATAACAGCACCGCCGAGTAGCGAAGCGTCCTGGCTCCAGCGCACCCGAACGTTGCTGCCGGCCAGTTCGCCGGCCTTGCCCTGCAGCAGGTTGCGCTCGTCGTCGGCCAGCGGCTTGGCGGAAATAATCTCCGCCTCGGCAATGTTGTTTGCCGCGTCCGCCATGGTCTGGTATTCCGCCACCACATCGTCCAGCGACTCAAGCCGCTGGTGGTCCATGAGCACCGCAATGAAATTGCGCACCGTCTTCGTGATACCAATGCGGCCCACAATCGCGTCCAGCACCTTCAGCTTGTCCTGCGGCTCAAGCGACGGGTTCGACAGAAACTCACGCAGCTCACGGCTCGAGTGCAACGTGCCGGAGAAATCAGCGAGTTGCTGACGCACCTGGTCGGTGTCCAGACCCTGCGCCTGGGCGACCTGCTGAAATGCGCGCGCGTAACGAAGCTCAAAGGCAGCCATCTAGTTTCTGCTCCCTTCCCCAAGCTTCGCGGCGAAGTTCTGAATCAGTGCACGGTCGTCCGCGTCAGAAATCTCCAGCCGGCTGGCGGCACGATCAACCGCAACGCCCGCGGCATAGGCCCGCAAACTGCGCTGCGCCTGGGCAGAGGCAGCTGCGATCTCCTGCTCGGCCGATTTCAGGATGCGGTCGGTTTCTTCCGCAATCTGCTGCTTGGTGCGCGCCTCTTCCTCAGCCGACTCGCGTTCGCTTTCCGAGCGGATCGCAGCGATGTCGTCGTCAAGTTTCGCCAACCTAGCCTCAACAGCGCTCAGCCGTGCATTGGCGGACTCCGTCGCGGTGCGCGCGTCTACAATGTGCTTCTGAATGCCCTCGGTCCGCGCACGAAAGGTCTTTGGCAGCGCCTTGGCCAGAGCCCACAGAATGGCGCCCGCCAGCACGGCAAAGTTGAGCCAGTTGAACACCGTCTGCGCTGTCTCCGGCGAGAGCCCAAGGACGCCGCCCAGCTTTTTCACCATCGCGGACGGTTCCTTGAGCTCTGCCGCAGCGTCCTTCGTGGTGGGCTCGGTGCCGTTCAGGGCAGCCGTGGGCTCGGCCCGCTGACCGGACGCGGTGCTCTGCGACGCCGGTGCGGAGGTGGTGCCTTCCACATGCTGCGCCACGACTGGAGAGGCGGTCAGCAGAGCGCAACCAAGAACTGCAAATGCGGCCAATCGGAACTTCATGCCTGCACCCCGTAGCCGTCCTGTCGCCCGCGATGGGGCAGGATGGCCGCCACGATCTGCTGCGAAAGCGCATCCGCGCCGGATTCGATCTGCTGCCGGGCCTGCTCACCAGATTGCATCACGGAATCCCGTGCGGCGGCAATGGAACGCTGCGCCTTGTCGCGCGCGCCGGCCAAGGCCTTTTCACGCGCCTCGGTGTTGGCCTTCTGCCTGGCCGCGCGTGCCTCAAAGATCCTGCCGCGCGCCTCGCGCAGGCGCTGCTCATACTCCCCCGACTTCGCTTCTGCCTTGGCAATCGCCAGATTGGCTTCGTCCATGGCGCCGCCCGTGCGGGCGTGACGCTGCGACAGAACCTTTTCCAGCGGGCGCTTCACCAGCGCGGAGTACGCCAGGAGCAACAGCAGAAAGAAGCAAATGGTCGGGATGGAACCGAGCACGAGTTCGCCAAGTTGATTCAGGATTGCTTGCATGAATGTCTTTGGGCGTTGTTCCCGCGCAGAAAAGGCTTTAAAAGAGCCGGTGCGGGACGCGGCAACCCTTCTGTTATAGCAGAGCGGCGTCCCGAGCGGCAATGAAGAGAGCCGCGTAATTCCACGACTGTGCCGGTCGCCTGGCATCGCTTGTCATGGAAGTTCATGCGGCGCAGGTAAACCTGTGCGATGGCGTGAACTGACGCCGCGACTATGCGAATTTGCTTGCACCGCGATACGCCCGGCGTAGACTTAAACCACTCCCCGGCCCGCTTCAGGGCCGAACAAGCCGCCGCTCCTGGGACCCACCTCCACTCCCCCGGGCGACGGCTTGTTCTATGTTCGGCTCCTGTGCGCCGCCTGCTCTCGCGCATACCTCGACCGGCTTTCAACCGGGAAGACGCCCCATAAGAACAGGGTGCAGGAACCAACGAGCGCGATCGATCACCACGACTACAAACCGCGATAGCTTCCACCGTCGACCAGAATGGTCTGACCGGTTGTGCTTGCAGCCTGGCGTGAACACAGCCACGCCACGGTCGCGGCAACCTCCTCCAGCGTGGCCATGCGCCCCAGAGGTGTGTCCGTCATCGCCGCCGCGACTGCCTCGTCGTAGCTCACGCCGCGCATCGCGGCCTGCCCTCGCAGCACCTCGCGAGTGCGTTCGCTGTCCACGTACCCCGGGCCGACTGCGTTGGCAGTAATACCGTCGCAGGCGAACTCATTGCTCAAACTGCGCAGCAGCCCGGCAACTCCCGGACGCAGCGCATTCGAGATCACCAGGCCCGGCGACGGCTGCTTCGCCGTGTAGGAAGTGATCGCCACGATCCGGCCGAAGCGATCACGCCGCATGTGCGGAATGGCCGCCTGCGCGACCGCGACAACCGAGCGCAGATTGGCCGCGAACGCCGAGTCCCACTCCGCAGTCGTGGTCTCCAGGAAGCCCTTCGCCGGCGGACCGCCTGCATTCGGAACCGCAATGTCGAGCCGCCCAAAGTGCGCCGCCGCCCATTGCACAAAGGCCCGCAGTTCGCCGTCATCCCGCACATCCAGCGCGCAGTGAATCGCCTCCACGCCGAAACGCTGCTCGATCGATGCAGCTTTCGCTTTCAGCTCGTCCTTGCCTCGCGCGCACAGCGCCAGCAGAACGCCTTCCGCCGCGAGCGCCTCCGCAACGGCCAGGCCGATGCCCTTGCTCGCGCCGCAAACCACCGCAACTCGTCCGCGTAAACCCAGATCCATGCCCCTATCGTAGGCCGCACCAGTCACGGCCATGCGAACGCCATCGAAGCTGTCGGCCGTCGGCGCGGAGAAGAAACGCAGCGCAGCGCCTCCTCCCCCTTTGCGTTAGGCTCATCCGCATGAGCGAGATCAGCACCCACGCCGTTGCCGAGTTGCACAGCTTCAACACCTTGCCCATGGAGCAGATGAGCGCCACCATCGCACGGCAATTCGTCTTTGGCGAGGGCGCCATGCTCGCGCGCATCGTGCTCGAGCAGGGCGCAGTCGTCCCCGAGCACAGCCACCACAACGAGCAGATCAGTTACATCGTGGAAGGCGCGTTGCGATTTCGCGTCGGCGGTGAAGAAAAAGTGGTGCGCGCGGGCGAGGTGCTGATCATCCCACCGCACGTCCCACACTCAGCCGAGGCACTCGAGCGCACGGTCGACCTCGACATCTTCACCCCGCCACGCCAGGACTGGATCACCGGCGACGACGCCTACCTCCGACGGTAAGCTGGGCTCAACAGACGTAACGTGTTAAGTTACACCTGTTGAGATGTGCATGAAGACGCAAGTGCTTTGTGACGATGCCAAAACCTGTTACCAAGGGCGAATCTCGCAAAGTTGTGAATGAGTCCACAACCATATGTTCGCGATCCGGTGCGGCCGGAAAGATTCGTGAAGAGGTCTGGATGGATCGAGCAAACCGAGTCGTCAAATACAACCTGGCGTACATCAATCATTCGGTCTGTCACACGGACCACGGACGTGTGCTGGGCTACGACAATGCGCACGGGAAACACGAACGGCATTGCATGGGAACCGTGGAAGAGGTCGGGGCGGTGAGCTATGAAGACCGCCTCGATAAGTTCCTGGAAGAAGTGCGGGAATGGAGACACAGGACATGAAAACAATCGTGACGGTGGAAAGTTTCGATGAGATGGCCGCGCGCAAACTGGAGCGTGCCCGCAAGTTCGACCGGGGTGAAGCGATCGTGCCTGAGCGCCGGATCAGCTTTGAGCGCGCGGAGGACATGTTCGCGTTTCTGACCGGTCCTCGCGCCGATGTGCTTAGGGCGACGATCGCAAAGCCTCGATCCATTACTGAGCTTGCTTCCGCGTTGAATCGGAATCGCTCGGCCGTTTCGCGGGATGTACGCGCTTTACGTGAACATGGCATGGTCACCGTCAAGCGGCAGGTCAACCCCGGGCACGGACAGGTCGCAGTTGTGAAAGCCGCGGCAAAGCGCTTTGAGTTGCGCGCGCAAATTATCGCTGCGTGAGTCTCGCGATTTTCCTTTGATTCATCCCGCGTTCAGCTTCGCAGCGTCCGCAGCCGCGGCCGGTCCTCCGGGCTCGTCTCCGGCAACATCGATGCATCGTGCACCTGATAGCGCCGATACCGCTGCAACAACGAAGACGGCCCACGCGCGGTGAAAAACACCAGGTTGCCTTCGAATCGCTTTCCTTCCAGAAACGCCCCGCCCTCAAGCGCCGCCAGCGTGCGGCCTTCCCGCTGCGGGATGCGGAAGTGCGCCGTCGCGGTCGGGTCCGGCGCTTCGACTCCGCCGATCCGCTCCTCGATCGCCGCAGTGAGCTTGTCCAAACCCTCGCCGGTGCGCGCAGAAACAGCAATCGCGTCCTTGCCGAGCGAAACCAACAGCACCTCGCGCTCCTGCTCACCAAGCAGATCAATCTTGTTGAAGACCTGCAGCGTCGGCGTCTGAGCAACGTCCAGTTCGGACAGCACGGCTTCGACCTGCGCCTTCTGCTCGTCGTTCGTGGGCGAAGACGCGTCGCGCACGTGCAACAGCAACTCGGCGCGCTCGACCTCCTCCAGTGTGGCGCGAAAGCTGGTGACCAGCGTATGCGGCAGGTTACGAATAAAGCCGACCGTATCACTCAGCAGCACCTTGCGGCGCGAAGGCAGCGCCAGGTGCCGCAGCTTGGGGTCGAGCGTGGCAAACATGCGCGAACTTTCCAGCACGCCCGCGTCCGTCAACGCGTTGAACAGCGTGCTCTTGCCCGCGTTGGTGTAGCCCACCAGCGCCACCGTGGGCACGGGAACGGCCTCGCGCCGCTGCCGCTGCTGGCGCCGATTGCGCCGCACCTGCTCCAATTGCGCTTTGAGCCGGTCGATGCGCTCGCGGATACGCCGGCGATCGGTCTCCAGCTTGGTTTCGCCCGGTCCGCGTGTGCCGATGCCGCCACCCAGCTGACTCATCGCCTTGCCTCGGCCGGCAAGCCGCGGCAACTGGTACTCCAACTGCGCCAACTCCACCTGCAACTGACCCTCGCGGGTGCGGGCGTGGCGGGCAAAGATGTCCAGAATCAGCTGCGTGCGATCGATCACGCGCACTGGCAGCAAATCGTTCAGGTTGCGCGTCTGCGACGGCGTCAGATCGTGATCGAACAGGACGAGGTTTGCACCGGTCGATGCGACGACCGCCTGTACCTCTTCCACCTTGCCGGGGCCGATCAGTGTACTGATCTCCGCGCGAGGCCGCCTCTGCGTCAGCGTTGCGGCAATGTGCGCGCCAGCGGACACGGCAAGCTCCTGGAATTCGGCCAGCGCCGCCTCAAAGTCAAGGTCAGGCGCCGCTGTTTCCGGCTCTGCATGGTCCTCGTCCATGCTGTCGGCGTGCAGGGACGCCGACCGACGCGCCAGCGCGGCGGCCTGCGTCAGCTTGCGGCGCTCACCGGTCAACTCCACACTGACCAGCACGGCGCGATCCTCCACCGCTGCAGTCGTATGGCCATTGTCCGCGCGCAACTGCGCGGCTGCTGCATCTTGCAAACGCCCACCCCGCGCTGTGGCACGGCGGCGTGACGGAATGCGAGGGGTCGCCAAGCGTTACGAGCCCATCGGGCTGGCTGGCGGCGTGTTGTCCTGCGGCGCCGAACCTTCGCGCCCCGTTGGAGGACCGCTGTGCGTGTGGTGGCCGCGCGTGCTCACCACGGTCGAAATCGCATGCTTGAAGATCAACTGCTCCTGCGCGTTGTTTTCCAGCAGGACAGAATACTTGTCGAACGAACGGATCTTGCCCGTCAGCTTGACGCCGCTGACCAAGTAAATCGTAATCGCGCTCTTGTCTTTACGCACCGTGTTCAGAAAAGTGTCCTGGATGTTTTGTGCCGGCTTGTTGTCCATAGGTGCCGATCTCTCCCGCGCTTACCGGTCGTCCGGTATCGCTGTTGCTACCGCCTCTAACAAGGGCCGGGACGGCGGTCGAGCATGTTCTCTCGATCTCTGCACTCCGCCCGGCAGAATGAGCAGCTTCCATAAAAGCAGAAGCAAAGCTCAAGGCTTTCAACCATACAAAACTGTTTGACCCGCTTGCAAGCGGAAGCCACGCGCAAAGGAAGATTGCCGCATCGCTCCCGTAGTCTCGCGAACACCGCCGCAGTCTTATGAAGTTAGACGCGACCCCTTTCCCGGTGTTGCGTCCGGCGCGCACAAACAAGCCGCTATCCTATACGTCGTGCCGCCTGACAATGTTCCCGTTCTTGATCTGAGCCGCCAGTACGCCGCGCTGGGCGCTGAAATCCAGGCCGCGGTTGCCGACGTTTGCAGCGCCGGCCGCTTTGTGCTCGGCCGCGAGGTCACTGAGTTCGAGCATGCGGTTGAGCAGCAATATGCGATCCCCAGCGCCATTGGCTGCGCAAGCGGAACGGACGCGCTCTGGCTGGCCATGGCGGCGCTTGGTATCGGTCCCGGCGATGCGGTCATCACCACGCCATTCTCGTTTTTCGCCACCGCGAGCAGCATTCTGCGCGTGGGCGCGACACCGGTCTTTGCGGACATTGATCCGGTCAGCATGAACCTGTCGGCCGCAAGCGCAGCCGAGGTGCTACAGGCGCACCAAGCGAACCCGGTCAAGGCGTTGCTGCCGGTGCACCTGTACGGCCAGTGCGCCGACTGGGACTCCCTGCAACCCCTTGCCGCGGCGCATGGCCTCACGCTCGTCGAGGACGCGGCGCAGGCCTTTGGCGCAAGCTGGCGCGGCATCTATGCCGGCGCGCTGGGCGATACGGCCGCGTTCAGCTTCTACCCGACAAAAAACCTGAGCGCCTGGGGCGACGCCGGCATGACCACCGCCCGCGACGCCACTGTGGCGGAGCGCGCAAAGGCGCTGCGTGCCCACGGCATGCGACGGCGCTACTTTCATGACGAGGTCGGCTGGAACTCTCGCCTGGACACCGTCCAGGCCGCCGTTCTGCTCGTCAAGCTGAAGCACATTGCGCGCTGGAATCAGGAGCGTGCCCGCGCCACAGCGCGCTACACCGAACTGCTCACCGCGGCCGGCGTCACCGGCAGCGTGCGCGACGGCGCCCTGCTACTGCCCACCGCTGACCCGCGCGGCACCCATGTCTGGCACCAGTACGTGGTCCGCACGCTGCGCCGCAACGACCTGCGCGCGCACCTGGCCGCACAGGGCATCGGCTCAGAGGTGTACTACCCGCTCTGCCTGCACCAGCAGGAGGCACTCAAACACCTGGGCTACCGCACGGGCCAGTTTCCGGAATCCGAAAAAGCCGCGGCCACCGTCCTGGCGCTCCCGATCTATCCGGAGCTGCGCGATGACGAGCAGGACCGCGTCGTGGAAGCGATCCGCAGCTTTTTCATGTAGCAACATTGCGCCATTAGCTGCGGAAATGTTCCTTAAACCCGAGGCGTAACATTACTCCGTGCTGAAGACGGATGAGCATACGGTTGTACCGTTCACATGGCGGTCGTTCCTGTTCTTTGTGCTTGCGTTTCTCGTACTGACGGCACCGCTTTGGTGGCGGTACGTCCACACGCCGGGTCGCGCGCCGCAACGTCCCATCGTCAGAACTGGTTCACCGGAGTGATGCCGCGTCCGGCTCGAGTTCAACCGGTCATCGGCAACGTAGCGGCGGCCCAGCTAACATAGCCCTCATGCAGCAACGCGCAGTCCAGGTCGGCAACGTCGTCTTTGCGAACAATGGCCCGCTTGCGCTGATCGCCGGGCCGTGCCAGATGGAGTCGCGCCAGCATGCGCTGGAAACGGCACACGCCTTGCGTGAGATCGCCGCACGCGTTGGCATTGCCCTGGTTTATAAATCCAGCTTCGACAAAGCGAACCGCACCAGCGGCGCGGCGCAGCGCGGCATCGGGTTCGACCAGGCACTTCCCATCTTTGCGGAGATCCGGGGCAGCCTCGGCATTCCAGTGCTGACCGACGTGCACGAGACCTGGCAATGCGCGCCCGTGGCGCAGGCGGTTGACGTGCTGCAGATTCCCGCATTTCTCTGCCGGCAAACCGACCTGCTGCATGCCGCCGCCGCAACAGGTCGCACCGTAAACGTGAAAAAGGGCCAGTTCCTTTCGCCGGGGGACATGACCAACGTAGCCGCCAAACTGGCCGGAGCTCCGGGTGGCGTGCTTCTGACCGAGCGTGGCACCAGCTTCGGCTACAACACGCTGGTCAGCGACATGCGGGCCTTGCCGATCATGGCCGCGAGCACCGGCTTGCCAGTCATCTTTGACGCGACCCACTCCGTGCAGCAGCCCGGCGGTCTTGGTGGCGCCACCGGCGGCCAGCGCGAGTTCGTGCCCGTGCTGGCACGCGCGGCGGTCGCGGTGGGCGTGGCCGGTGTTTTTATCGAAACGCATCCCGACCCGGACCACGCACCGTCCGACGGACCGAACATGCTGCCGCTGTCACAAATGGAAGCGGTTCTGCGCAACCTGATCGCCTTTGACCGGCTCGCAAAAGGTGCTTCCCTGCCGCAGGGTCTGCCACCGCTGATGCCGGCTGCCCCGATCCAGCCACTCGGCCCCGTTCCAGACCCGCCGCCGGGCGGCTATCAGGTGGCTGCTACCTCATACCAGGTCGAAGCCGAGCCGATGCGCTACATCCGCAAAGACCCGGACGAGGTGTAATCCTGAACGCCTCAAACGCTTTCGGACCAGCTCGCCAAGGCATTCAGGTGAACGCAGACCTTAATTCAGCCCTGAACACCATCTCCCTGGAGCTCAGCGGCCTCCAACAACTGCGCGACGCCCTACACGGTCCACTCGGCAACGTCTTCACGCAGGCCGTCGACACGCTCGCAAAGACCACCGGCCGCATCCTGGTCACGGGCGTCGGCAAGAGCGGCCATATCGCCCGCAAGCTGGCCGGAACCTTTGCCTCCACCGGCAGGCCCGCCCACTTCCTGCACCCTGCGGACGCCAGCCACGGCGACTTGGGCACCGTCCGGCCCGAAGACGCGGTTTACGCCCTCTCATGGTCGGGCGAATCGGGCGAGTTGGCCGACCTGCTCGCCTACACCCGCCGCTTTCGCGTCCCGCTGATCGCCGCCACGGCCTGCCCTGAATCCACGCTGGGCCGTGCCGCGGATCTTACGTTAGCGCTGCCGGAAGCGGACGAGGCATGCCCCGATTCTCTCGCCCCGACCACCAGCACGACCATGCAACTGGCGCTGGGCGACGCGCTCGCGGTGGCGCTGCTCGGTCGCTCCGGCTTCACGGCGGACGACTTTCGCGACTACCACCCCGGCGGCAAGCTGGGCAGCCGCCTTCTGCGGGTCCGCGACCTGATGCACACGGGTGCGGAAATCCCCATCGTTAGCGCTAACGTAAGCCTGAGCGAGGCCATCGTACGCATGACCAGCGGCCGCTTCGGCGTGACCGGCCTGCTTGACGCGAACGGCGATCTGCTCGGCATCCTGACCGACGGCGACCTGCGCCGCGCCTTTGCCGCCGGCATGCACGACCGTCCCGCCCGCGATGCCATGACCGCCAACCCGTGCACCACGTCAGCGCTTACGCTCGCGACAGCCGCGCTGGCCGAGATGAACGACCGCCGCATCACCAGCCTGTTCGTGCTGGAAGACAGCCGCCCGGTCGGCATCCTGCACATCCACGACCTCTTGCGCGCCGGTCTGGTCTAGATCGAGTCGCCTGTCCAGCTACTCCAACTCGCGCAAGCCCAGGTACTCGCGCAGGCCCAGGTACTCGCTCGGGCCAGGTAAATGCCTTGTCATTTCGACCGGAGCAGGACAGCTTTACCGTCCTGCGTAGCGGAGAAACCTGCATTCAGCTAAGGCTTCAATCACCGCTTCTCTTTAAGAACTCCCGCTCATCGCATAGCCCTGAACACCCTCGATAACATACCCGGCGGGTAGCACCAGCGTCGCCGGTGAGTCCTTGCCATACACGCGCGCGGTCAGCGCCGCGCGGTCGCCCAAAAAGACCTCCACGACGGAGTGATCCACGAAAGCGTGGACGGTGAAGCGGTCCGGCAGCGGCTGGCTGAGCGGGATCTCTTTTCCGCCCCAGCGCAGCGCGCCGTCACCGCGAGCCACGATCAGCACCGCGTTCGCGACGCCGGGCGGCGTATGCGCCGGCGAGCCCTTCGCAACGGCAATGTCCATCTGGTTCTGAAACAGCGCGGAGCCGCGTAGGTCGCTCATGTTCGGAACGGCAGCCCCGCTGCGCAGCGCGCTGACCTCCCGCGCGGGCCGGAAGCGGAGTTGGCCGGATTCCAGCGTGACGACGCGCGGCAGGCTCATGCAGCCCGCCCAGCCGGCCTTGGCAAACTCCGCCTCGGGCCGGTCCTCGGGAATCCAGCCCCACAGAATGCGGTTCCCCGCCGCATCCAGCTGCGACTTGGGCGCGTAGTACGGCCCATGGTTCAGGATGCCCTCGGCCTCTGGCGTCCACGTCATGGTGGACTTGTCCAGCGTGCCCACCTGCCAAAGCGTCTTGCGCCCGTCCGCCGTTCCGGTCGAGTGGATCAGCACGTGCCTGGCCCCGAGCGGGAAAAAGTCGGGGCATTCCCACATCTCACCTGTGTTGACCGTGTCCTTCTCGTCCGAGCCGGTCCACTTGCCCTGCGCAAACACCTTCACAAACTTCCACTGCTTCAGGTCGGCCGATTTGTAGAGCAGCACATTGCCGCCCTTCTTGTATTCGCCGCTGGCCAGCAGCATGTACCAGCCGTCGGCCTCGCGCCACGGCGTGGGGTCGCGAAAGCCGGTCACGTGCATGCCGGCGGCCGGCGACGGCACGACGACGCCCTGCTTTTGCCATGTGTCGAGCTTCGCGTCGGCATCCTTTGCAAACACGTTCGTCGGCGTAGCGAGGCACTGCTGCTCGCGCTCCGGTGGATTTGAATAGCTCAGCGTCGACAGTTCCGCCGTCGAAGGCGAAACGCAGGTATAGACGATTTTCGGAATGCCCTCGTCCACAATCATGCTGCCGGTAAAGACGCCATAGCTGTCAGGGCCGCCGGTCGTCGGCGCCAGAGCAATAGGCCGCTCGGTCCAGTGCACCATATCGGCGCTCACGGCGTGCGCCCAGTGCATGTCGCCCCACACGCTGGCGCCCGGGTTGTACTGAAAGAACATGTGGTAACGGCCGTCGAAATAGACCGGCGCGCAAGGGTCGTTCATCCACCCACGCCGCGGCATCAGGTGGTAGCACGGGCGCAGCGGGTCGGTATCGATCTCCTGCTGCGGCGGGAACGGTTCCGTAAGCGCGAACGCAATACGCGAGAGTGGAGCAGCGGCGCCGGCAAAGGCAGCGGATTGCAACAGGCGGCGGCGTGTCAGCATCGGCCTCCCATGTTGAACAGGTCAGAGGAGCTTTGGCAAGCTGCGTCTGTCACAGAGGGCGGAGTGCCTGCTACCATCCCGCCAAAGGAGCCGCATGCACGAGTACATTCCCACCGTCGTTCTTGTGATCGGCTTGTTCGCCGGCATTTGGCTTAATCGTCGCGATTTCAGCAAATTGAAAGCCGACACAAACCGGCAGTTCGGCGATACCAAATCCGAAATGAACAGGCAATTCGATGCAGTGAATAAACGTCTGGACAGAGCGGATTCAAGGCTGGATCGTATCGAAGCTCGCCTGGATCGGGTAGACGCGGATCTGCGGGAGTTTTACGGCAGCGGTAAGCAGCTCGAAGGTCGAGTCAACGAACTTTCCGCACGCATCAAGTAGTGCAGCGAAGGTCGTTTCGCCTCCAAACCTCGCCCGTCCTTTGGCCTAACGCTTCTTACCTTTCTTCTCTTTCTTCTCTTCCGGCGCCAACTGCGCTTCCTGCGGCGGCGTTACACCCGGAGCCAGGACGCGGCGGGTGTTATTCCCTTCCAGGCGATACGTCTTGGTCAGAAGTTGGCTCTTCGGCGGGGTCCACATGCCGGTCTGCGGGTTGGGCTGCGGCAGGGGCGCGCCCGCGGCGAGCACGGTATAGCTGTAGCTGGGCGCGGGGCCGGCAAACGGCGATCCCTTCTGCGGGTTAATCGTGCCCGGGTCAACGCCGATCTTTACGGGCAGGTAGCCCAGAATGTTGCGGTCGCGGTTTGCGCCTTCGTAGCGGTGGTGCTTCAGGTTCCAATAGAAGACGCGCAGCTGATTGAAGTCATAGGGCAGGCCGGCCTTGTATGGACTCAGCACAACCACGTAGTTTGGCGCGTCCTTGCTGGCGCCCTCGATCTCCGGGTCATTGACCACGTTCAGCACATAGGCCCCGACGATGCGCTGGTTTTCGGCGTAGCGGGCGACCGAGTCGGGCACGTCCACGTCGAGCATGCGGCTCAGCATCCAGCCGGTGTGGCCGTGGGTGTCGCGAACCAGCCACCAGTCCTCCATGGGCGGCGGCTCTGGCGCGGCCGGCGCGGCCGGAACAGCGGCTGCCCTGCCCTTGCCTTTGCCGGTCGCCGGGAGAGCGGCCGCGGTGGGCAGCGGTATGCCCGGGGGCTGCGGCTTTAGCGTGCTGGCGCGCGCCAACAGCTTCAGCTTGTCGGCCTCGTCCAGCCGGTAAAGCTTGTCGGTCTCGCGACCGGGTTTGGTGTGCAGGTACACGTCGTCGCGCACCACGCCACTGGCCACGGGAACGTCTTTCGCGTGCTGCTCATTCAGATCATCAAACGCTTTGGAGACGGCCTCGGTCGCAACCGCCTTTTCGTCAATCCAGCCGACCTCGCCCTTGTCGGTTCGCACCTGGTAAAAGCGCTTGTTCGACTGCAGAATCTCAAGCCGCTGCCCGTTGCTGACGTTGCCGGTGCGATTTGATACGGCAGCGATGCGGTCGCGCAGAAACGTCGATTTCGCGGTGACGTACACGTAGTGCGTCAGAATTTTCGGCTTCATGCCGGGGCAGCCGGTCAGCGGCAACACGGCCAGCACGGAAGCAAACGCGGCGCAACGCGCGGCGGAAAGACGGGAAGCGTTCATGTCCAACCGTAAGGATACGTGACCCGGTCGCGTCGAGTTGGTGCTGAGGAAGGTATGACGAGCTCCGAGCGGAATCAGTGTGACAGCGCCACAAAATTCGCGTTCAGCCCCGTGGACGTGGAACTGACCACGTAGAGCCGGCCGGGGTTGCTGGCGTCGAAGCCGTAGAGCGTCAGGTCGGGTGAACCGCCGGTCGATGCGACCAATACCCATTTGCCGGTGGAATCCATGCCGATGGAGGTAGCACCGATGCCGGAGGAGAACGGCGATCCCGCGATCGGGGTAAGCGCTTCGTTTGTGCCGATCGCATACCCGGTGATGGTGCTGTCCGCCTGGTTGGTGACGTAGACGTATTTGCCCGTGTTGTCGAGAGCGACGCTCGTCGGGGTACCACCAGTGCTGTAGACCGCGGTCGTGGTTGGCGTCAGCGCACCATTGGCGGCCACCGACTCCACAATCAGCCCCTGTGACGTTCCCGTGCGCGTCAGGAACAGATAGTTGCCGCTTTGGTCCCAGGCAAGGCCGCGATCCGCGGTGAGCGCGTTCACGGCCGCGGTGCGCGACAGCTCGGTGAAACCACCGTTGGACGAGTTGAAGCTCCACAGAATCTGACCGCCGAGACCCAGGGTGGCAGCGACAGCTGTGCCAGCTGGATTGATGCTGAGGTGGTACGGCACCGTGCCCGTGGCCGGAAAGGTGAAGTTGACCCCGTTCGCGGAGGCGAGCGCACCGGTGGTGCTGTTGATGGCAAATAGATCAATCGCCGCGCCGGTGCTGTCCAGCACCATCAGCCATTTGCCGTCGGGTGTCACCTGCATGTCGGTCACGTTGACGGTGGCCAGCGCGGAGCCGCCGTTCAGTGCGGTCAGCGCACCCGCCGAGGAGATGGCGTAGCCGAAGATCTGGGAGGCGTTGCCGACATAGAGAAAGCTGTTGTTGCGGGTCACGGCTGCGGCGGTCGGCGGACTGGACGTGATGGAGATCGGAGATCCGGAAAGCGCCGCGAGCGCACCCGCTGTGGTGATGCCCAGGCCTGAAACGGTGCTGCCGCCGCTGTTCACCACAAACGCGTAATTACTCGCGCCGGTGCCGCCACCGCTTCCGCCGGATGAATCGCAGGATGGGCTATGAAAGAAACTGGAGCAGCCGGGCGCCGTGGTGTTGCTTTGAAAAAACGAGCTGCCACAACCGCAAAGGCCCGGCAAGCCAAGCAAAGGTGCGGCGGCGAGAAACGTGAGCAGGCGGCGGGGCATATGACCTTGGACGGGCGCGAGAGCTGTTCGACGGGGGCTAGTTCGGCGGGGGCTAGTTCGGCGGGGGCTAATTCGGCCGCCGCTGGCAATCCGCGCACAGGCCGATCACGTCTACGCTCAGCCGCTCCACGGCAAAGCCGTTGGGCAGGCGCTCGGCATGCGCGGGCAGGCCCAGATCTTCCGGCGCGCAGTCCTGGATGCGTTTGCAAACGCTGCAAACCAGGTGGTGGTGCGGATGGCTGTTCATCTCGACCCGCAGCGTGCCGTGGTGCATGGAAAGCTGGCGCAAGACGCCGCTTCCGACGAACAGGTGAATGTTTTTGTACACGGTTGCCAGCGAGATGGAAGGGATGCGCTGCTTCACCACCGCATACACCTCCTCCGGTGAGGGGTGGCCGTGCATGCTCTGCATGGTTTCATAGAGCACCTGGCGCTGGTGGGTCACGGCGATGCCGTGCTCCGCGCACAGGCTGCGAAAAGTTGTTGCGGCGTCCTGCATGTTCACTTATCAGTAGAAAAGCTGGCGGATGCGCTGTCAAGGCAGCTATAAGGTGTCGCGGCATTTGGGCAAAAGCGCCGGACGTTCACTTTCCTTATCCGCGCGTTGTACGCTGTAAACGTTTACATCCTGCCCGTTCTGGAGACCGCCCTTGCCCCGTCTTGCGCAGAAACTCTTACTTGCCCTTACCGCCGCCCTGTTGTGTGCCGGCCCCGTCCTGGCCGACGGCCACCCGCGCGCCCGCTGGACGCCCGAGCAGGCCACCGCATATATGGCGAAGGAACCATACCCACTGGGCGCGAACTACCTGCCAAAGGACGCGATCAACGAACTGGAGATGTGGCAGGCCGCGACGTTTGATCCGCAGGAAATCGACACCGAACTGGGTTGGGCGCAGAACATCGGCATGACCACCATGCGCGTGTTCCTGCACGACCTGCTTTGGCAGCAGGACTCGGCAGGTTTGCTGAAGCGCATGGACCAGTTTCTGGCGATCAGCAAGCGGCACGGCATCAAACCAGTGTTTGTGCTGTTCGACAGCTGCTGGGACCCCGATCCGAAGCTCGGGTCGCAGCACGCACCGTTGCCAGGCATTCATAACAGCGGATGGGTGCAGTCCCCCGGCCTGGCGCTGGCCGATCCCACACAGCACAAGCGTTTCGAGGCCTACGTGAAGGGCGTCGTCGGCCACTTCGCGGCGGATGACCGCATCCTGGCCTGGGATCTTTGGAACGAGCCGGACAACGACGGCGGCGGCAACTATAAAAACAACCTGCCGAACAAGGTGGCGCTGATGGATGCCATGCTGCCAGAGGCGTTCGCATGGGCGCGCTCCGTGGGACCCAGCCAGCCCCTGACCAGCGGCGTATGGCACGATGAGCCTACCTGGAATGACCCTGCAAAGTGGACTCCCACGGAAAAGATTCAGCTTTCCGAGAGCGACATCGTGAGCTTCCACAACTACGGCTGGCCGGAAAGCTTTACCGCGCGCATTCAGTCGCTGCAGCCGCTGGACCGCCCGATCCTGTGCACGGAATACATGGCCCGCGGCAACGGATCGACCTTTGACGAGAGCTTGCCGATCGCCGCCAAATTCAACGTCGGCGCGATCAACTGGGGACTTGTGGAGGGCAAGGAGCAGACCAACCTGCCGTGGGATAGCTGGAAGCACCCCTACACGGACCGCGAGCCGCCAATCTGGTTCCACGACGTCTTCTACCCGGACGGCAAGCCGTACCGCGAGGCAGAGGTCACGCTGATCCATCAAATCAGCACGGAGAAGAACGCCGGCAAGTAGCGGCTACGTTTTGCATGATGGCGAAGGGGCCGCAGCCGAGCTGCGGCCCTTTCCATTGCTTCCGACCTACTTCGTCGTGTCGCTCACGAATACCTGATCCGGCCGGGGGCCCAGGTACCGGTACAACGCGAACTGCCGCGACGCCTGACTGCGCAGCTCGAATAGGAGGTCGGCGCGGTTTGAGGCGTCCGCATCGACCGCGTCCACCAGCCGGTAGCGCGGCGTGCGATCCAGGTGCGCTGTGTCGGTCACGGTGCGCAGTCCAATGTCGAGCTTGCCGTCGGCATTGCGCTGGGCGACAACGCTGACGAAGCGAACTGGTGACGCCCCGGACGGAGCGGTTTGCGCGGTGTAGACATAGGTGAGCGGGGCGCTATAGCTGAGGGTGTAGGCCGCGATCTGCTCATTCTGGAGCGTGTTCCCTGCAATTGTCGCGGTACTCGCCGGTTTGCGCGGCAGGGTAGCGGTCGGCTTGCGAGCGGCGGAGGTGCGATGCGCTGCCGCGGAGGTGCGTGTTCGAGCGGCGGCAGCAACCGGCGCGGCAGGCCTCGCCGCGCCTGCGGGAGCAAAGGCGGGTGCGTCCGTCGCAAGTGCCGGGTCGTGCAGTACGGCCAGTGCCAGCGTCCGCATCTCGCCCATGGCGGCAGCGCGTTCCGTTTCGCTGGCAAAGGGCGTGCTGAAATCGTGCGTGGGGCGGTTCTTCGGATCGGAGACGGCGACCGTCAGCTGAAGATCCGGCGGCAGGCTGGGCGCGGCGACCTTCTGCAGGTCGGGCATGGACGCAGCCTGCGTGACCGCGGGCGCGGTGGCGGACGCGGCGGTGTTGCGGCGCAGTTCGGGCCGGCCGTTGTCCGCGATGACGCCGCTGGCAGCAGCCGTGCTGGCCGCGCTCACCGTACCGGCGGAACCGTGCACGCTCTTCGTGCTGCTCACCTCAGACGGGTCCGGCGGAACGTCCTCTTCCGAGTCGCCGGCGGATTTGCGCTTCATGGTGGGCCGATCCGGATCCTTGTCCGGCCCGGCACCGGCGGCAGTGACGCTGGCAGTCTCCTTCGGGCGCTTGGTCTTGGGCCCGCCGGTGGTGTCCTCCGGGCGGCGGCGCAGGGTGGGGCGGTCCGCGTTGGGCGCGTTGGGGTCGCGGTTGTCGTCAGGCAGGCTGACGCGCTGCGTACGGTCGGCGTCGGGGTCTACATCTGTCGTGTCGCGCGGATTGCGACTGCTCGTTTGCGGCTTTGCTTGCGACGAGTCAGCGGGCGTGCCTCCGAAGTGCGGCTTGCCGTCGTCCTGCACGGCGTAGGCGTGCTGGGTGTGGCGCGCAGGCGACTTCGAGGCCGTGCTGGTGCTGGGGGCCTTCTCAGGCGAGAAGCGGCCGTAACCGAACCAGGCCACGTCAAACGGCACGGTCACTTCTGCGCTTGAGCCGCGCAGGTTCTTGGCAAAGGCAAGGTCCAGGGTACCAAGCGGCTCGCCCGCGTGCTGCAGCTCATAGATATTGCCGGTGTCGAGCGCAAACGGGATCGGCCGGGCCAGGTACGATCCGGCATTCTCAAAGTGACCGCCAATGAAGAGAGAAACGGGAATCAGGCGGGCAGAGGTGGGCTTTTTCAGGTCGCCAGAGTACTCATAAACAGCCACGGCGCGGGTCACGGGCTCGGATCTCTGGACCCTGTGAATCTGGGCACGAAGCGGTGTGCCGAGCGGGGCCGCGGCGGTCAGCGACAGGGTCACGGCGGCGAGTGCGAGCGTTTGGAGACGTGCGCGGAGCATCAGGAGGTTGGACGAGAGATGCGAGCCAAAGGTGGCGGCGCGCAGTGTACGGCGTTTTGTTCCACGTGGAACAGTCGCATGGGCCATACAGCTTTGCCCCGAATGGGGCAGACAATCACACTTCAGTGGAAGCCATCGCAACGGCATCGCCGGTCTGGACAGGACCCGAGGTGACCACGGCGGCGTAGATGCCGAGCCGGCCGCCATAGCGGCGGTCCAGGTGCTTCATCAGCGCGGGATCGGGCTCGACCGTGTCGGGGTCGAGAGTGACGACCCGGCAGCGCGGAATCTTTTCCAGCAGGCGGAGCCGGCAGGTGGCGCCGAGTTGGAGAGTATGGCCGGCGACCGCATCTTCAGGAAAGAGGTCCGGATTGCCGCCGGTCAGTTCCCTGTTCGCTTCCGAGGTAAAGGTGATCAGCAGGTTGGACCGGAAGCGGCGTGGGTCGACCGCGCGGCCAAAGGTGCGGTTCAGAATGGCCAGCGTCTCCGTCGACACAATCGCGATGGGGCGCACGTCGGTGTAGGGTCCGGCGGCCGGGTCGTGCTCCAGCGTGATTCGGTTGCCGTGCGGCAGGTGCTGCTCGAAGTAGGTGAGGAGGGCGGGATCATGCACCTGGAACCGGCGGCCCTCCGGCGTTCGGATTTCGGTTCCGTTAGCGCTAACGGAAGCGGAATATCGCAAGAGCGCGGCCCGCTCGCGGCCCGTCAGGCGAGGCTTGCCGGCCGGGGCGCCGCTGCTCAGGAAGGCATAGCGCCGGTCGTGCGCAATGCCGTCCGGCTGCACTTCAAGCGCGTCCACCTGCTCGCCACGCATGCTTTTGACCGGGTAACGCCAGAGCTCGGCAATGTAAGCAAGCGGGAGCATGGACGAGCTCAGTGCGCCCCTTTGCCTTTCTCCTCGGGCCCGTCCTGCTGGTGCTGGATAGCGAGCGAGATCAGGATGGTGAGCAGAAGCATGGCAAAGATGATGGAAAGCGACGCCAGCGGCGTGAACTCAAACCAGGGCGCAATGATCATCTTGATCGCCGCAAAGGCAAGAACGGCGGCCAGACCGTAGTGCAGGTATTTCAACTTCTCAAGCGCGTGGGCGAGCACGAAGAAGAGGGAGCGCAGGCCCATGACGGCCAGAATGTTGGACGTGTAGGCGATAAACGTGTGCCGCGTGATCGAAAGCACGGCCGGGATGGAGTCGAGTGCGAAGACGAAATCCGTGACGGCAATGGCGGCGAGGGCAAGTACCAGAACCGTCGGGGCGCGCCGGCCGTCCTGCTCTACGAAGAAGCCGTCCTGCGAGTCGGAAAAGGTCGCCTTCGTTTCAAGCCACTGCTGCCAGCGGGGCTTGGTGGGTTTGTCGTGCTTTTGTGGCAGCACCAGGCGCAAGGCGGCAATGAGCAAGAGTACGGCGAAGATGTACGTGACCCACTCGAAGCGTTTCAGCAGTTCCACACCCGCCACGATGAAAACCGCGCGCATGACGACGGCGCCAAGAATGCCCCAGAAGAGCACCCTGCGCTGCTTGTCGGGCCGGACCTGAAAGCTCTGAAAGAGCAGAAGGAAGACGAACAGGTTGTCGATCGACAGCGATTCTTCGAGCGCGAAACCGGCGAAGAATTCCTGGGAAAGCTGGTGGTCGAGCGTGGCGTACAGGTATGCGCCGAACAGGACGGCCCCGCCGAGCCAGAGCCCGGTTGCGCTATAGGCGCGAGCCGTGGATTGCTTGCGGAGCAGGAGGTATTCGACGCCGAGCAGAAGGAGCAGCAGGGCGTGGAAGACGATCCAGTGGGTGAGGTTGGCCTCGGGCATTAACGGGTTGGATGCTCAGCGGTCTTCGATCTTTGCGATTTCAACAGGCGCGGCGGTTTGTTACTGCCGAGTGGAAACCTGCAGTTTGCCCGAGGCTGCGTTGCCGATGGGGACAAAATGCAGGTTTCCGTGCAAGCACCAAGTCCGCTGCGCAGGACGATAAAGCTGTCCTGCTCCGGTCGAAATGACAAGTTTGTGGGGTGCGCAGGAAGTACACGTGCTTCGGTCGAGATGACAAATTCGTCCAGCCTGAATCAGCAAGGCTACGCCGAAGCGAGCTTCTTTTTGCGTGCCGGGTGGACCATATAGGCGACGCCGATGCTGACGGCGTAGAGCGCGAGCATGGGCATGGCGAACAGGATCATGCTGAGCGGATCGGGCAGCGGGCAGATGATGGCCGCGATGATGAAAATGATCAGGATCGCGTAGCGGGCGTTCTTGACGAGGAACTTCGCATCGGTGATGCCAAACAGCGCAAGGAAGAAGACGACGATCGGCAGCTCAAAGCTGATGCCCAGACCGAAGATGATGGCCGAAAAGAAGCCGGTGTAGTCGTCGATGGTGATGATGGGGTGAAAGTGCTTGCCGAACTCCCCGATCAGGACTTTGAGCGCGGACTTCAGCACGTAGCGGTAGCCGAACCAAGCGCCGGCAAGGAACAGGCCGACCGTGGTGAACATGAACGGCCAGACATACTTTTTCTCGTTTTCGTAGAGGCCGGGCGAGATGAACAACCAGACCTGATAGAGGATGTACGGCGCGGCCAGGATGGCGCCGCCATACAACGAGGTTTTCAGGTACAGGTTCAACCCGTCGGTCGGATGGGTGAAGTTTAGTTCCAGGTGCAGCTCGTTCATGGGCCGCTGCACGATCGCGAAAAGCTGCTCGTGAAAGTAGTAGGCGATGGCGAAACCGATCACCAGAGCGACGGCGGAGTGGATGAGCCGCGAGCGAAGCTCCGCGAGGTGCTCCATGAGCGACATGCCGGGCAGTTCGGCGCGGTCGGAGACGGCGGTTTTTACATTGTCGATGACGTCTGGCATGGTTGCGGGCTTCTGTTCTGAGCTTGGCTGGTGAGTGGTGCGTTCGTTAAACGTGGGTGGCGTGCTCGCCTTCGCCGGCCATCACGGGCTGGCTGCGGTCGGGTGGTGGCTCGAGCTCCGCGACAGGTTCTTCGCTGGACGCACCGGCACCCATGGAGGTGTCGCCTTCGCTTAAACCTGCTCCGATGCTGTGCTCCGGCAGTTCAGGCAGGCCGTTGGTGGCGCTGTATGTTTTGCCGCGGGCAGAACTTTCCGCCGGCAGGCCGCTGGAAGGCGGCATCATCTTCAGGTCACCGGATTCGGCGATGGGCTCCGGGGCGGTTTCGTCGGCCGGCACCGGCGCGGGCATGTGAGGGTGCGGCGGCTCATCGCTCGGGATGTTCGGGTCCGGCGTGCTGGAGGGCGGCGGCAGTGCTTCGACCTTTGCCTGGTGCTCTTTTTGCTCCTCGATGCGCAGCTCGTCTTCCATCTGCATGCGGAAGTCGTTGGAGGCCTTGCGGAACTCGGCCATGAGTTTGCCGAGCTGGCGGGCCAGCTGCGGCAGCTTCTTGGGTCCAAAGAGCATGAGCGCCAGCAGAAAGATGAAGATGGAATCGCCCATGCTTGGCATGAACGAATGATAAAGCAGTGGGGTGGGCGGCGGTTGCGGGTGGCGGCTGTGGTGATGCGCCCGGCTCCGAAGTGCGCGGTTTACGCGGTGCGGGATCGGGACAGGCCATGCCCGGCATTAGCGGCCAAGCCTCAGTCCCGGTATCTCCAGAATGTGAGGAAAGCAAAACCTCAGGGGCTAAAGCCCGTTTCCTGCAGCGCACTGACGGCACAGCTAAAGCTGTGCCCTTCCGGGCTTCAGCTGTGCCCTTCCGGACTTCGTAGGCTAAGCCGTTTAGTGGGGGCGTTCGGGGCGGGTGAAGCGGTCGTCGAGCGGCTGGCGGTCGCTGGGGTCCTGCTCGGTGGTGCGCCAGGTGGTGATGGTGCTTTGGCCCTGCTCCCAGCAGAGCAGAACGACCTCTTCGTCCAGTTGAAAAGGGAATTCTAGCAGGCCGTGCTGCAGATCCTTGACGGAAACGCCGATGTCGTCGATTTCCTGAAGCGAGTCACGGGCCTCGGCGACGGCGCGCTCCTGCTCGCCTTTCAGGCGGGCCACGTGGAGCAGGTCAATGTGCATGCCGCCGTTCAGAAAAATTGCCTGGTGCAGCGACTGCAGCGTGGTTTCACGGGCGGCCGCGGTGCCGGCGGCGGTCTGAGCGCGCTCCAGAAGCGCGCTGAGCACCGGCAAGAGGGTTTGCGCTTCGGGCAGGGTGAACGTGCGCATCTTCCTCAAGGATAACGAAGGCTGGGTGTGGTGCGGGTAGACGGGGCGTTTGACCCTGAAGCAGGATAGCTTAGCCGAGGAGTTCGCCTGGATGGATTTGATGGCCGCGCAGGAAATCCGCGGCGCATATGCGCTTTTTGCCTTCGAGCTGGACTTCGTGCAGCAGCGCGATGTGGCCGTCTCCGCAGGCCACCGGGATCGCGGGGATGCCGGTGACGCCGGTGGGTTTAAGGATCTGGCCTGCGATAGAGTTTGCGTGTGCCGGGGCGGTGCCGGCTTGCATGGCATGGATGATGAGTTTTTTGCCGCGGAACGAGGTAAAGGCGCCAGGCCAGGGCTGAAAACCACGGAAGCGGGCATCGATGGCGGCGGCGGGCGAAGTCCAGTCGATCTGCCCGTCTTCGCGGATAAGGGGGCGGGCGTGGGTGGCGAGAGCGTTGCCCTGCGGCTCGGGCTGGATGGTTCCGGCGGCCAGGCCGTCAAGTGTTTCGATCATGAGCTCCGCCCCAAGAACTGCGAGGGACTGGAAGAGGTCCGGGGCGGTCGTTTCAGGGGTGATGGGGACAGACCGGCGCAGGAGCATGGGGCCGGTGTCGAGGCCGGCGTCGAGGCGCATGGTGGTTACCCCGGTCTGGTGGTCGCCGGACGCGATGGCCCACTGGATGGGTGCGGCGCCGCGCCAGCGTGGGAGGAGTGAGGCGTGGCCGTTGAGGCTGCCGTAACGCGGCAAGTCGAGCATCCACTGGGGCAGAATGCGGCCGTACGCGACGACGATGATTGCGTCCGGCGCGATGGCTTCCAGATGGGCGCGGAGGGCTTCGTTGGTCTTGATCTTTTCGGGCTGCTGGACGGGAATGCCGTGGGCGAGGGCGGCGGCCTTGACCGGGGTGGGTTTGATCTCGGCGTTGCGGCCCACGGGGCGGTCGGGCTGCGTTAGCGCTAACGTGACCTGGTGGCCGGCGGCGACGAGCGCTTCGAGCGTGGGGACGGCGAACTGGGGGGTGCCGCAAAACACGAGCTTCATGCCGCGCCCGCTACCATTCGCCGTTGCGGATGGCTTTGCGGATTTTGCGCAGGGTCAGATCGCGCTTGAGGCGGGACAGGCGGTCGATGAAGAGGACGCCGTCCAGGTGGTCGAGTTCGTGCTGCATGGCGCGGCCCAGGAGTTCGGCGCCGCTGACCTCAAACCAGTTGCCTTTTGCGTCCTGCGCGCGCACGACTACGGTTGCGTCGCGGCTGACCTTGTCGCGGATGTCGGGGAGCGAAAGGCAGCCCTCTTCTTCGTGGGTCTTACCGCCGGCTCGCGAGATGATTTCGGGGTTGATAAGGACGAGCTTCTGGTCGGCTTCCTTGCCGAAGCTGATGTCGATGACGGTGATGCGCTTGAGGATGCCGATTTGCGGCGCGGCGAGGCCGATGCCCTCCGCGGCGTACATGCTTTCAAACATGTCGTCGACCAGCTTGCGCAGGTCCGCGTCGAAGGCGGTGATGGTTTCCGCCTTTTGTGCAAGGACGGGGTCGGGATATTTCACGATCGGGTAAATCATTTTTCTTCTATGTAAAGACGCAGGTTGCGCCGGAGAGGGTGTGCGGTTTGATATCCGAGCCAGGCGACGGTGCCCGGAAGGGCACAGCTTCAGCTGTGCCGTAAGCCGCTTCCCGGCAGGCGGGCTTTAGCCGCTGAGGTCGGACTTTTGCGGCACAGTGTCAAAAGCGGACCTCAGGGGCTAAAGCCATCGTGATTTGTCACTATTGGCACAGCTGAAGCTGTGCCCTTCCGGTTGCGAGTACAGCGTAGTTTCGATCTGCGGGACGGAAAAGTGGAGCGGGTCACCGGTGGCGACGGGCGGAGCCGGGTCAGTCGGTGGCGAGGGGCGGAGCCGGTCAGTAGCTGGCGAGCTGGTCGCGGTAGCCGTGAAGGTTGCGCTGGGTTTCGGTGAGGCTGTCGCCGCCGAATTTTTCAAGCACGAGGCGAGCGAGGGTGAGCGCAACCATGCTTTCGGCGGCGACGCCGGCGGCGGGAACGACGCAGACGTCGGAGCGCTCGTAGGCGGCCTTGACCGGTTCGCGCGTCTCGAAGCTCACGCTTCCCAAGGGGCGGCGCAGAGTGCTGATCGGCTTCAGGTAGCCGCGTACGGTCACGTCTTCGCCGTTGGAGATGCCGCCTTCGATGCCGCCGGCGTTGTTGCGCTCGCGGGTGAAGCGGGTGCCGGTGCGGTTGGCCTGGTCGGCGTAACCAATGGCGTCGTGGACGGTGGAGCCCATGCTCTCGGCGGCAGTGACGCCCCGGCCAAGTTCGACGGCTTTGACGGCCTGCAGGCTCATGACGGCCTGGGCGAGCAGGCCATCCAGGCGCTCGTCCCAGTTGGCGTGCGTGCCAATGCCGACGGGCACGCCGTGGGCGACGACCTCAAAGACGCCGCCGACGGTGTCGCCGGTGCGCAGGGCGCGGTCGACCTCGCCTTTCATCTGCTGCTCGACGTCAGGATCGATGCAGTTGAGCAACACTGTTTCGCGCGCGGTGCTGGCGACAATTTCATCCCATTGGTAGTCGCGGGTGAGTTCGACGGTGCCGACGCGGACGACGTGCGAGAGCACCTCGACACCGAGCGCCCGCAGCAGCAGCTTGGCAAGTGCACCGGCGGCGACGCGAGCGGTGCTTTCGCGGGCGCTGGCACGTTCCAGGACATAGCGGGCATCGCGGAAGTTGTACTTGAGGGCGCCTGGCAAATCGGCATGGCCGGGCCTGGGTGAGGCGACCGCCTTGTGCTTGGCGGGGTCGCCCGCGCCGACGGGCAGGATGTCTTCCCAGTTTTTCCAATCCCGGTTGGCGATGGTCATAGAAATGGGAGCGCCAATGGTGGCGCCGTGCCGAACGCCGCTCAGGATGTGCGCCGTGTCGGCCTCAATACGCATGCGGCCGCCGCGGCCGTAGCCCTGCTGGCGACGCCACAGTTCGCGCGCGATAAAGCTTTCCTCGATAGGAACGCCCGCGGGCATGCCGCTGAGCAGGGCGACCAGAGCCTCGCCGTGGCTTTCTCCAGCTGTTGCAAAGCGCAGCAAATCTTTTCGATCTCCCTGTTATGTTGGCCCAATTCCCGCCGATGTTGATTGTACCCAAGGGTAACTTGCGCTTTTCCCCCGTTGCGTCGATAGAATTTTCTGCACCCAGAGGCAGCACAACGCAAAAGTTGCAGGCGTGTTCGACCGGCTGGGGAGTGAGAGGTACAACTTTGCCCGGTAGCGTTGACCTATGCCGTATCGCATTCTGAAGCCGCCGCCGCACTGGCTGGACCTGCAACAGGTCGAGGAGGAAGCAGATCGTCTGATCGCCGGACGCAACCTGACCCTGTGCTTTCCGGCGGCGCTGGAGACCGTGTTTAACGAAGAGCGGTCGGGCAGACGACAGACTCATTTGCTCCGCATGGGCTTACTTGCTCTGGTGGTGTTCGACATGTTTCTGGTCGGGGACTACCTTTTAGTGCCGGAGCACCTGTGGCGCGCCGTGGCAGTGCGCCTGGGAGTGATTACACCCCTGGCGCTGGGGTGCCTGTATGTGCTGCGCAGCCGGCCGGTGCGCGTGACAGCGCAGGAGATCGGGTCATCGCTGCTGAGCGTGCTGGGCGCCGCAGCGCTTCTGTTTCTGCATCACGGAACCGGACCGATGGCGCCGATGGAGGCGGAAGCCGCCATGCTGATGATGCTGCTCACCCTTAACACGCTGCTGCGGCCAGATTTCAGGTTTGCCATCGTGGGTACGTCGTGTTGCTGCCTGATGTACCAGATGTGGGTGCTGCCGAACGGATCGCTGCCCCTGCACGAGCGATTGGACGCCAGTGGTGAAGTGTTCTGGTTCAGCGTGCTGTCCCTGCTTGCGAACTACGCGCTGTCGCGTGAATCGCGCTTCTCGTGGCTCCTGCAGATGCGCGGCCGCATTCAGCGGCAGATGCTGGCCGAGGCCAATCGTGAGCTGCTGAACCAGTCCCTGAGCGATCCATTGACCGGCGTTCCAAATCGCGCCGCGTATGACAAACGCTTGCCCGAGCTGTGGCAGGAAGCGATTGACGGACGGGATTCCATTGCGGCCGTGATGGTCGATGTGGACTACTTCAAGCTGATCAACGACACGTTTGGGCACCTGTACGGGGATCGCGTGCTGCAACGCATTGCCAACCTGCTGGAGCAGGCGATGCGGGCGGAGATGGACTTTGTGGCGCGTTATGGCGGCGAGGAGTTCGTGGTGCTGCTGCCTGGGTCCACGCTGGAATCGGGGGTGCAGGTTGCGGAGCGCATCCGCAAGCTGGTGGAGGTGGCCGGCTCACCCGCTGTGTCACGCGGTGACGCTCCGCTTCCTTCTGGCGTGAAGTGGTCCACGGTTTCGTGCGGTGTGGCCGCGATTACGCCGACGGAAAATGATGACGCGAGGACGCTGATCGATGCCGCCGATGCGGCGCTGTACCTGGCGAAGCAATCGGGCCGCAACCGCGTGTGTGTCACGGGAACGTTGACGCTGGTGCAGTCCGCGTAGATGGGCTGCGTTGGAAACGGCGCGAGGCTTCAGGCAGGTGTTTTCCGGTGCGGATCGGATTCAAAGCCGCTCAGGCTACACTGCTTGCACTATTTCACTCTCTAAGAGGTTCCTGCCCGTGCGTCCTTGTTTGTCCGCGCTGTTCCGTGTTGTTTTGAGTGTCCCTGTTGCAGCCGCTTGCGTGGCCTCGTCCCCGATAAGCGCGCAGCACGAGGCACCTGCGGTGAGCAGCCAGGAATGGGTGCGTGCGCACTACAACAAGTACGAGTACCGCATTCCCATGCGCGACGGCGCGAAGCTGTTTGTGAGCGTGCTGGAACCGCAGCCGGGCGCGTTCAAGGATCATGGGCCGTATCCGTTCCTGATGCAGCGCACGCCCTACTCCTGTGGGCCGTACGGCGAGGACCAGTATCCGCGCGCGGCGACGTATTCCGATGAGCTCGCCACCGCCGGCTACATCTTTGTGTGTGAGGACGTGCGCGGGCGGTACCAGTCACAGGGCACGTTTGCCGAGATGCGGCCGCATATCGACGAGAAAAAGTCGCCCAAGGACGTGGATGATTCCAGCGACATGTACGACACGGTCGAGTGGCTGCTGAAACACATTCCAAACAACAACGGCCGCGTCGGCATCACGGGCATCAGCTACCCGGGCTTCTTTACGTCGGCGTCGATCATCGACTCGCACCCGGCGATCAAGGCCGCGAGCCCGCAGGCGCCGATGACGGACCTGTTCCTGGGCGCGGACGACGCGTACCACGGTGGCGGCTTCATGCTGGCGGCGAACTTCGGCTTCTACACCGGGTTTGTGCCGCAGAAGAACCCGATCGAGATCACAGCCGAGCGACCCGACCGCTTCCGCTATGGCACGAACGACATGTACGAGTTTTACCTGCACGCCGGCAATCTGGCCGCGATGAACGCGATGCTGTTGAAGCAAGGCGAGACGTTGTTTACGGACCAGATGGTGCACTCGACTTATGACAGCTACTGGCAGCCGCGCAGCCTGCAGAATCACATGCGCAACGTGAAGACGCCGGTGATGACGGTGGGTGGATGGTTCGACGCGGAGGACCTGACCGGGCCGCTGATGACCTTCCACGCCATCGACAAGTTCAACCCCGAACTGGGCGCGAGCAATACGGTGGTCGTCGGGCCGTGGGTGCACGGCGGATGGGCGCGGTCCGACGGTGACCACCTTGGCGATGTGACGTTCGGCGCCAAGACGGGCGAGTTCTTTCGCAAGGAGATCCAGTTCCCGTTTTTCGAGCACTACCTGAAGGATGCGCCGTCGCAGCCGCTGCCCAAGGCGTATGTGTTTGAAACGGGAACGAACGCGTGGCGCAAGTACGACCAGTGGCCGCCCAAGCCCGCTGAGGCGAAGACGTTGTACTTCCACCCGAACGGGACGCTGAGCTTCGACGCGCCAACTGGCAGCGGCAAGGACGAGTATGTGAGCGACCCGGCGCACCCGGTGCCCTTTGTGAGCTACACCACGGACACGGTGCCGCAGCGCTACATGGATGACGACCAGCGCTTTGCAGGCCGGCGCGGCGACGTGCTGGTGTACAGCAGTGCGCCGCTGACCGAGGATGTGACGATCGCGGGGCCGATCTCACCGAAGCTGCACATCAGCTCAACGGGCACCGACTCTGACTTTGTGGTGAAGCTGATCGATGTGTACCCGTACGACTACCCGAACCCGGCCGCGGCGGACCCGGCGCAGGGCAAACGCATTCTGGGCGACGCGCCGCTGCTGATCGGCGGGTACCAGCAACTGGTGCGGGGCGAGCCGTTTCGCGCGAAGTTTCGCAACGGCCTGACGGAGAAACCGGTGGCGCTGAAGCCCGGCGAAGTCACGGCGGTGAACTTCACCATGCCGGACGTGAACCACACCTTCCGCAAGGGCCACCGCATCATGGTGCAGGTGCAGAGCTCGTGGTTTCCGCTGGTCGATCGCAATCCACAGACGTTTACGGACATTCCGAACGCGAAGCCGGAGCAGTTCGTGAAGGCGACGGAGACGGTGTACACCGGCAGCGCGAACCCGAGCGGGGTTGAGGTGCTGGTTATGCCGCAGCGCTGATGCTTGTGTAGGGGCTTTGCCGGCGTGAGCAAAATGCGGGTTTCGGTGCAAGCACCGAGTCCACTGCGCAGGACGATGAAGCTGTCCTGCTCCGGTCGAAATGACAAGGCAGTGACGGTTGCAGGACGGGGTGGTGTGAGTCCGGTGTTCGTCAGACAAATCTGGTCCGCACAAAAACAGGCGCCTGGTCCGCACATAGACCGGGCGCTAGGCCAGTGTGGTGAGGAGGGACGCTGATTCGGCGGTCCTTTTCTTGCGAATGGATTTGCATTACGCTGGTTGCATGACAACCACCGCATCCGCGCAACGCCTCACCTGGCCCGACCGCCTTGGCGTGTGGGCCTCCACCGCGTGCGTGGTGCACTGCCTGCTGACGCCGGTGCTCTTGTCGGTGTCTTCGGTGCTGGCGCATCTGCTGCCATCTGAGGAGAGCACGCACCGTTCACTCGCTGTGGCCATCGCGGCGATCGGCGGGATTGCACTGGTGCGCGGGTACCGCCGGCATCGCCGGCAAGTGGTGTTGTGGCAGATGGTCGCCGGTCTGCTCTGCATCGGCGGCGCGGCGTTTGCCGGCGATGCCCTGCCGGCGCGCTGGATGGAGATTGCGATCACCATGGCCGGCAGCCTTTTGCTGATCGGCGCACATCGCCGCAACCACACCTTTTGCCAGCAATGCGCCTGCGCAACGGCGGTGGAACTCAAGCCGTAAGCGGCGTCATTCTGGCTTCACGGCGCTGGCGCTTGTTGCCGTACATCAGCGCGTCGGCGTGTTCCAGGATGTCTTCGATGGAGCGGTTGGCGCAGGTGTGGTCGTAGTAAACCGCGCCCACGCTGAGGGCGACACGGAAGGGCCGCTGGCTGCGCTGATTGTCATTCAGCACTGCCTCGGTCAGCCTCGCCCGCAGGATGTCTTCCGAGCCGGGCGTGGCGTCGGTAGCGAGCACGGCGAACTCGTCACCGCCCATGCGACAGACCGTGTCCGACTCGCGGAAGACCTGACGCAAGAGGCCGGCGACGTCCTTCAGCGCGGCATCGCCGGCGCGGTGGCCGTGTGTGTCGTTGATCTGCTTGAAGTTGTCCAGGTCCAGATAGAAGAGCAGAAGCGCGGACCGGCGGCGGCGCATGCTTTCCAACTGCTTTTCAGCCAGGAGCAGAAACGCACGGCGGTTGTAGAGGCCGGTCAGGGCGTCGGTCGCGATCAGGGCCCGCAGCCGCGCCTGCCTGCGCAGGAACGCCACCCAGGCGAGCATGCCGAGTGCGAGGATTCCCAGTGCGGCGCTGAGCCAGAGGGCATGCATGGCCGTCCACCACGGCGCGCGCTTCAGGACCGTGATGTCTTCAGCCGACCGCAACAGCAACGAAGTTTCGCTTGCGGTGTCATCGTCCATCACGATCTCGCAAATGCCCTGCAGCCGCAGCACGCTGCCGACTTGCCACGCGGCGGTGCTGGACCGGACCGGCAGGCGTGCGCGCAACAGGGCATGTCCACTGCGGACGAGCAGCATGGTTTGACCGTGGTCCGGTGTTACATCGATCAAGGTGCCGTTCACCTCCACGAGCATGCCGTTGTACGGAACGGTCAGGAAACCGTCGCGCAACTTGATGAACTCATCGGCGGTTGCCAGCGAATGCACACCGGCAAGCGCAGTCCCGACGGGCCGGAATCGCGAGGCCTGCAGCACGGGAGCGGCGCTGGTGAGAGTGGGGTATCCAACCACTTCAACCACGGAACCGACCGGCGGTTGCTGCTGCTTGTATCCGACAAAAACGGCACCCGTGCCGTCTTGCACAAAGAAGCCGCGCTTGGGGTCGGCAAGCGTTACGCTGCCTTGCACTTGCACCAGGCCGACACCGCCGGTGACGCGACTGTACTGCGTTAAGCCCTCGATGGTTCGAAAGGGAGCTTCGTATGGATCGGCCGGTGCCGGGTTGGTGACGGTAAGGTCCTCACGCGTATTGGCGAAAAGGCGCACGCCGCCGAATGTTCGACCGTCGTTCCAGATGGTTCCGCACACGGCCCGCAGCCGCACGGTGGCACCGACGAGCGCGTTCCAATCGAAATCCCCGTCGGGGCTGACCACGTGAACCGGGGTGGGTTCACCCAATCCCATGTTCAGCATGAGCAAGACGGCGGGATGATTCCAAATGACCTTGTGCTCGACGCTGCGAACTTCGCCTTCCACTTCAATCCATTGGCTGTCCTGCACGCCCCAGTCCAGGTCCACGGCACGCATGTGTGACGCCGGCGGCAGATCGCCGTGTCCCGTCACGCTTACGCGCGCCTCGTTCACCGTGGGGGCGAACTTACCGGGCGCGGTCACGCCATCCACGATGACGCGGTCGCCGGGCCGCAACGCCGGCCCGCCGGGAGCCCGGTCGATGGCGATGCCTCCTGTCGTATCCTGCACGAAAAAGGAATTCTTCCAGCCGGACAGCGCAGTGACGATGCCGGTGAGGCGAACCGGTTCAGCCTCTGCTGCCTCGTTGGGACTAAGCAGGTGGACTTCGCGGGCCGTGGTGCGTGGGTGCACAATGTCGGCGCGGGCAATGCCATGCAGGAACAGGGTCAGTGTGGATGCGAACAGCAGAAGGCGCTTTGACGCACCCCGATGCCGATGCCGGTCCTGAGCCAAAAGATCCCTCATGCGTACGCGCCTTTTTTTCTACCTAGAGATTGAATCGCCCGCTCTCTTTATCGACAATGCCGCGATTAGGGACAGCGCGCACCCATTTGGGTGATTGCTTGCCGTGCCGCCGCCTCGCTGCCACACTCAAGGCATGGCACTTCGACTTGATCGCTCCCGCGAACTGCAGCTACGCGCCGAGGCGCTGATTCCCGGTGGCGTGGATTCGCCCGTGCGCGCGTTTCGGGCGGTGGGCGGGCATCCTCCGTTTGTGGAGCGTGCCGAGGGCGCGTACCTGTTCGACGCCGACGGGAACCGCTACATCGACTATTTCGGTTCCTGGGGGCCGATGATCCTGGGGCACGCCGCGCCCGCGGTGATCGCGGCGGTACGGGACGCGGCACTGCGTTCAACGAGCTTTGGAGCGTCCACGGCGGCGGAGGCGGAGCTGGCCGCGCTGGTCACGCGAGCGGTGCCGTCGATCGAGAAGCTGCGGTTTGTTTCGTCCGGTACGGAGGCGGTGATGAGCGCGATCCGGCTGGCGCGCGCGTTTACCGGCCGCAACCGCATTGTGAAGTTTGAGGGCTGTTACCACGGGCACTCGGACGCGCTGCTGGTGAAGGCGGGTTCGGGGGTGGCGACGCTCGGCATCCCGGGGTCGGCGGGTGTGCCGGTGGAGACGACGCAGTTCACCACGGCGCTGCGCTACAACGACCTCCACGAGGTGGAAACGCTGTTTGCCAGGCACCGGGGCGAGGTCGCCTGCGTGATTCTGGAGGCTGTGGTCGGCAACGCGGGCACGATTCTGCCGGAGCCGGGTTTTCTGGAGGGTCTGCGCGAGATCACGGGGCGCGAGGGAGCCTTGCTAATTTTTGACGAGGTGATGACCGGCTTCCGGCTGGCCTTGGGCGGCGCGCAGCAGATTTACGGCATTACGCCCGACCTGACCACGCTGGGCAAGATCATCGGCGGCGGCCTGCCCGTGGGTGCGTTCGGCGGCCGGGCGGAGATCATGAACATGCTCGCGCCGCTTGGCCCGGTCTACCAGGCCGGAACGCTGAGCGGGAACCCGCTGGCCATGGCGGCGGGGATTGCGCAGTTGACTGCGCTGCACGAGGCAGGTGACGGGTTTTACCAGCGGCTGGCCGAGACCACGCGGCAGATCGCGGATGGCGTGCAGGCGATCTCAGAGGAACTTGGGGTGCCGCTAGTGACCAACCGGATCGGCAGCATGTTTACGTGGTTTTTTCGCGACAGCAGCGATTCGGACGTGGTTACCGACTTCGGCGATGCGGCGCGGTCGCTCACGGAGCGATTCGGCATCTTTCATCGCGCCATGCTGGAGCGCGGCGTGTGGCTGCCACCGTCGCAATATGAGGCTGCCTTCGTCTCCGCTGCGCACGGTGCCGCGGAGGTGGAACAGACGCTCGCGGCAGCCCGGGAAGCACTCGCGGTGGTGCAGACGACACTGCCGTCGCCGGAGCCGTTGGTCGCCTAGTGCAGACGCGAGCACAGCGGTTTTCACATCCGGTGCAGATGTGCCCTGCTACCCTGAATACCTGCAACCAGCCAGCAAGGACGCCGCGCACGTGAAGGTTCCCGCCGAGCAGAAGCCCGAAACGATGAAGGAAGCAAAGCCTGTCACCTACGCCGACGCCGGTGTAGACATTACGGAGGGCGACCGCACCAAGCAGCGCATCAAGATGCTTGCGCGGAAGACGTTTAACAAGCAGGTCCTGAGCGAGATTGGCGGCTTCGGCGGCCTGTTTGGGCTGGACTTGGCGAAGTATCCAAATCCGGTGCTGGTCAGTTCGGCGGATGGCGTCGGCACCAAGCTGAAGGTCGCGTTTGAACTGGGCATCCACCACACCGTGGGCGCGGACCTGGTGAACCACTGCGTGAACGACATTGCCGTGCAGGGCGCGACGCCGCTGTTTTTTCTGGATTACCTGGCGACGGGCAGGCTTGAGGGTTCGGTCGCGGAGACTGTGGTGAGCGGAGTGTCAGAGGCATGCAGGGCGAACGGCTGCGCGCTGATCGGCGGCGAAACGGCGCAGATGCCCGGCTTCTACGCGGACGGCGAGTACGACCTGGCGGGCTTCATCGTTGGCGTGGTCAATCGCGAAGAGATCATTACCGGCGCCAACATTGAGCCAGGCGATTGCCTGATCGGGCTGCCCAGTAACGGGCTGCACACGAACGGCTACTCGCTGGCGCGCAAGCTGCTGTTTGAGGTCGCAAAGTACGGCCCGACCCAGTACGTGAACGAGTTGGAGGATAAGACCGGGTCGGCGCTGATGCGGCAGCACCGCAGCTACCTGGCGATCCTGCGCAAGCTGTGGACGGCTGGGATTGTGAAGGGCATGGCGCACATTACCGGCGGCGGCATCACGGAAAATTTACCTCGTATTCTGCCCAAGGGTACCGGGGCGCAGGTGGAGTTGAGCTGCTGGACGGTGCCGCCGCTGTTCCAGCACCTGCAGCAGCTGGGTGACGTGGCGCAGGACGAGATGCTGCGCACGTTCAACATGGGCATCGGCATGATTGCCGTCGTGCCGGCGGACCAGGTGAAGAAGGCCAAGGCGATCCTGAACCGAGCCAACGAGCGCTTTTACCTGATCGGGCGGATTGTGCGCGGCGAACGACGCGTTTTCTACGTGTGATGGAGCAGCAGGTCAGCGAATCAGCGAGTCAGCAGGTCAGTGGTTCTGATCACCGCAAGAGGGTGCGCCTCGGCGTTCTATTGAGTGGTCGCGGCTCGAACTTTCTGAACATTGCAGACTGTATCGAGCGCGGTGAGCTGCGTGGATGCGAGATCGCGCTTGTGCTGTCGAACGTGGCGGATGCACCCGGGCTCGCGGCTGCGCGGGAGCGCGGGTTCACCGCGGTTGCGCAGCCGAGCCCGGGTGTACCGCGCGCGGAGCACGACCGCGCGATGCTGGAGCACCTGCGTGCGCATGCGGTGGAGTACGTGATCCTGGCCGGCTACATGCGCGTGCTCACACCGGAGTTTCTGCAGGCGTTTCCGCAGCGCGTGCTGAACATCCACCCCTCGCTGCTGCCCAGTTTTCCCGGGCTGGACGCGCAGCGGCAGGCGCTAGAGTACGGCGTGAAGGTGGCGGGGTGCACGGTACACTTCGTCGATGACGCCGTGGACCACGGGGTCGTCGTGATGCAGCGGCTGGTGCGAGTGCGCGAGAACGATACGGTCGCGCGGCTGTCGAAACGCATCCTGGCGCAGGAGCACCGGTTGTACCCGGAGGCGATCGCGCGCGTGCTGAGCGGCAGGTATGAGGTGCGCGGCAGGCAATATGTTCCGCGGTTGGTATAGGGCGCGGAACGCAGAGACACCGAGGTTGAGACAGTCAGGCGGACGCCTACACCGTCACGGCCTGCTGTCCCGCATCCTGCAGAGTGACCTTTACATCGAGCCTGCGGCGGCCACGGAAGACGGTGACCGTGACGGAATCGCCGCTCTTGTGGGAATTCATGACGCTGCTCATGTCCTGCGCATTCGTGATCTGCTGACCGTCAATGGCAACGATGAAGTCGCCGCCCAACACCACAGGCGTGTTTCCGAAGTAGGCGCGCTCCGTGCCGCCCTTGAGCCCCGCGCGGTCAGCGGCGCCGCCCGGCTGCACACGTTCCACCAGGATGCCGTAGTCGGCGGGCAGGCCGATCTGTTCCGCCTGATCCGGGCCGATCTCCAGGGAAACAACGCCCAGCGACGGGCGGCGCACGTGCCCGTATTTTGAGAAGTCTTCGAGCACTGCGCGCGCCGTGTTGACCGGAATGGCAAAACCCACGCCCGCGCTCTGGTCGGCGTTGTTGCTGGCAATCAACGTATTGATGCCGATGACCTGGCCGCGCGAGTTCAGCAGCGGACCGCCGGAGTTGCCAGGGTTGATGGCTGCATCGGTCTGAATGGCGTTGTCGATCGCCGAGCCGTTGGGGCCGCGCACCGAACGCATGGCGCTGATGATGCCGCGCGTCATGGTGCCGCTAAGGCCGAAGGGGTTGCCGATCGCAAAGACCTTCTGGCCGACCTGCAGGTTGTTGCTGTTTCCGAGCTCCACGGGCTGCAGGTTGGGCGCGTTGATCTTCAGCAGTGCCAGGTCCTGCTGGGTGTCCACGCCAAGCACCTGCGCCTTGTACTTGTGCTTGTCATAGAGCTGGACTTCGAGCTGCGCCTTGTTGCCGTCGCCCACCACGTGGTTGTTGGTCAGGATCAGGCCCTGCTTGTCGAGGATGAAGCCGGATCCCTGGCCCTGCTGTGGCACCGCGCCATAGAAGAAGTCGTACGCGACCTGCGTGGACGTGATGTTGACCACGCTTGGCAACACGCGCTTATAGACGGCGATGTTGTTCTGTTCTTCGGCGTCATAGGCTGGCTGCGCATCGGCAACCTGTAGCTGAAAGTCGCCCAGCGGACCATGCTGCGTGATCAGGTGCGAGCCATTGCTGGCAGGCAGAAGCCGGGTGACCAGCGCGTCCACCGTGCCCGCGGTCCACCAGTGCTGTGTCAGCTCAAAGAAACCTGCCACCAGCAGCACCACCAGAAGAACCCGTCTCAACTTCATACCTTGCCTTACTCCCTAACTTCTTTAACGGATGCAACCTTGGTGACTTCCGCTTCTTGCATCGCTCGGCAGACTCACTCCCGAACGCGATCGGCCGCTTCGGCCCGCAGTTCCTGCCAGATCTGCGTAACCCGCAGATGCAGATCCTGCAAGGTTCCGGTGTTTGCAATCACGGCATCCGATAGCGCGGCTTTCTCCTCGTCCGGCATTTGCGAGCGCATGCGAGCGCGTGCATCCGCCTCAGCAGCGACACGCCCCACGGTACTAGACGCACCCGCGCCTGCAAGGTAGCGGTCGACGTAGCGTTGGACCCGCACCTGTTCCGGGGCGGTGACCAGTACGATGCGGTCAAAGCGCGTTCGCCACGGTGGTTCTTCGTTGGCCGCCGTGCCATGTCTCATTTCACCGTGTTTTGTCTCAAAAACCAGGGCTGATTCGACCATGGCGACGGCCGCGGGGTGCTGCCCGCCGACGTGGCGCATCCACTCGGCTTGCCATGCGATGACCGCGGGATGCACGATGCTGTTCAGTTCCTCCACGCGGCCCTCCGCAAAGGCAAGCCGCGCGAGGGCCGCGCGATCCAGTGAGCCGTCGGCCTGGACCGCCGCAGGCCCAAATTCCTGAACGATGCTGCGATACACTGCCTCGCCTGGCTGCATCATGGCGCGTGCGATCTCGTCACTTTGCGAGACAAAGCAGCCGAGTTCGCGAAAGATTGCCGCGGCAGTCGATTTCCCGCTGCCGATGCCACCTGTCAGCGCAACCCGCAACATTTACGCGGGCCCGCCCACGGCAGCTGCGCGCAACCGGCGCCGCATGCGCGCCGCTTTGACCGTGTTGTGCATGAGCATGGCAATGGTCAGCGCACCCACACCGCCCGGAACCGGGGTATAGGCGCTCGCTTTTGCGTAACTTTGCGGTGCAAAGTCCCCAACCAGCAGCGAGCCGCGTTTCTGAAAGGTGGCAAGCTTGGCCGGATTGTCCGGGAAGAACCGCTCCACCTGCGCGCGGGTGTCGAGCCGGTTAATGCCAACGTCGATCAACACTGCACCTTCACGCACCATGTCCGGCGTGATCAGCCCTGGCACGCCGGTGGCGACCACGAGCAACTCGGCTCTTCGCGTGTAGTCCGGCAGGTCGCGGGTTTCCTTGTGGCACACCGCTACGGTCGCGCCGGCGTTCAGCAGCAGCGTGCTCATGGGTTTGCCGACGATGTCGCTGCGGCCCACCATCACACAATCCTTGCCGCGCACCGCAATGCCTTGGCGGCGCAGCACTTCCATGACGCCTGCCGGTGTGCACGGCACCAGCGACTCCTGGCCGATGGTCAGCCGGCCGACGTTCACCGGATGAAAGCCGTCGACGTCCTTGTCCGGGTCCACCGCTTCCAGAATGGCGCGCGTGTCGATGTGCCTCGGCAGGGGCAGTTGGACGAGGATGCCATCGACCGCGTCGTCATCGTTGAGCCGCTGCAGGATATTCAGCAGCTCGGCCTGGCTGACGTCGATGCCGAGCGTGATCAGATTGCTTGCCAGTCCCAATTCCGCCGATGTCTTCACCTTGCTGCGCACATAGATCTCACTTGCGGGATCGCTGCCCACCAGCACCACGGTCAGGCCGGGGACGATACCAGATTGTGCGAGCGTTTCGACCTCCCGACGCACCTCTTCCTTGATCTCAGCGGCTATCGCCGTGCCATCCAGCACTCGTGCACTCATTCTGTTCAGCATATCCAACAGAATGAAGCGTCGTGTTATGTCGTTGCTTTCATCGCATCTTGCTGGTAGGGCGCGACAACTCACACGGACGCCTCACGTCTAACCACGCAAGCCGGAACGGGTTGCAGACCGGTGGGAGGAGGCACAATGGACATGAAACCAGCAGCAGCGCTGAATGTGCCCACCACCAGCGGATTTGCGCAGCAGGACCTGGAGTCGCTGCGGCAGGAGCTGATGCGAGCCGGCCTGGATACCTGGCAGGCGGGCGAAATGATCACGAGCTTTCTTGCGGCACGTGGCTTTGGCGTATCCATGCCGGAGGCACGAACGGTCGCCGGCCGTATCGAATCTGCGAGCTGCTCCATTGACTGCATGCGGCATGAGTTGAATCAGCTTGCGTTGCCCATGTAGAAGCTGAGAGCGGTCCGGGCTTCTTCCTAGCCGCGCCACTTTCTTGGCCGAGCTACTTCACTATTCATACTTCAGGGTCTCAACCGGGTCCAGGGCTGCCGCGCGGTTTGCCGGCAATGTGCCGAACACAACGCCGACCAGTGTGCTGGTGCTGAGCGCGATGACGGCAGACCATGGCGACACGGGAATGTGAAACGGCGTGAGAAAGCTGATGGTCAGCGGCAACGCCAGCCCAAGCACCGTTCCGATCAGCCCGCCGCCAAGCGATAAAAACACCGCTTCGGTCAGGAACTGCATGCGCACCTCGCGGCGCGTAGCACCCAGCGCCTTGCGAATGCCGATCTCGCGGATGCGAGCGCTGACGTTTGCAAGCATGCTGTTCATGATGCCTACGCCGCTGACCACCAGGGTGATGAAGGCAGCCGCAGTCAGCACGTAGGTCAGCGCGGTTGCGATCTGGCCCATGACCTGAAGCACGTCGGTAAGGGTCTGCGCTTTGTAGACGCTGGTGGGCTTGTGCCGCGACTGGATGATGCGCGTAATCTTGTCCGCCCCGCTCTGCACCTGCAGCGAGTCCCGCATGGTAAAGAAAATCTCCTTTACGCTGTCTGAACCGGTGAAATAGCGGGCAACGGGGTAAGGAATCAGAGCAGTTTGGTCGCTCAACTCAGATTGGCCGAAGTCTGTGATGCGAAGCTTGGCAACGCCGACCACTGTGAACGGGACGCCGACGATGGTGAAGGTATGGCCGATGGCGTTCCGCGCCGAACCGAAGAGTGCAATGGCAAACGGCTCAATCAGCACGCACACTTTCTCGTGCGCAACTGCGTCCTGATCGTCAAAGAAGCGGCCTGCGACAACCGCAAGATTGCGCACTTCCTTGTATTGCGGCGATACGCCAAGCAGCAGCGCATCCTTGGTGCGGCCTTCGCCCATGCTGATCGCGGCGTGCGTCTCCAGCATGGGGGAGGAGTAAGCGATGCCGGGCACCGCTTCACGTACGGCGTCCTCATCTTCCCGGGTCATGTAATCCGGGGTGGAAGTGTTGTTGGGTCCGATCGTCGTGCCGCCGCTGTACTGCATCTCCACCAGGTTCGGACCCAGGCTGCTGATGGTGCTGATCGCGTATTCGCGACCTTTCAAACCGATGGTGACGACCAGGATGATCGACGCCGAGCCGATGATCATGCCGAGCATGGTCAGCAGTGAGCGGACTTTGCTTGCGCGGAAGCTGTCCAAGGCAAGCTGCAACGTCTCGCTGAAGACCATGCTGGTCTGCGCCGAGCGCAATGTGCCTTCAAATGTTCCTTGCTGCTGCGCCGTAATCGCCACTTCTTAAAATCCTACTTGCCGCGTCCGGTCCGTTTGTGGGGGCGGCTTTGTCGCTGTTGATTCGACGTGTAGGCCACGCCACGCGTCGCACCTTTTGCACAGAACCGCTACACTGGCGCTAAGCGGGAGGAGTGGCCGAGTGGTTTAAGGCTCTCGTCTTGAAAACGAGCGTGCCTGAGAGGGCACCGGGGGTTCGAATCCCTCCTCCTCCGCCACGTGTTTCTAAGGCTGCTTTCCCGCAGCATACGCTCGCAGCACCACCCGCTGTAGCGACTACTTCAGCGGAATCTGCACGACGGTGACGCTCGCCGCGGGAAAGGTGTGGTGGAAGGTGCTGCCCAGGGCTTCCGAGCTCCGCGACGGCTGCACCGCAGTCGGCCGCTCTGGCGTGTTCGCGGCGTGCAGATCCTGCGCGTGGAGCAGGTCGATCGTTGCTTCCGTGCCGAGCTGACCCAGCGAGGAAAGATCGAAGTTTGCGGACAGGCCGCGCGTCAGGTGCCGGTTTACGCAAAGCAGCACCAGCTTTTTGCCTTTGTCCGCGGTCGTCGCGACCACGTCCAGGTAGGGAACGTCGTCAATCTCCGGCAGGCGGCGCGGCCCGTTGTGAATGGAATACGACGGCGAGTTGGAAGACACGCTCAACAGTTCCGTGGGTTTGGCGCTCGCGTACTCCCGCAGGACCCAGTAGGCGGGCGTGCCGTAGACAACGCCTTTCTTTTTCCAGATGCCTCCGAACTCCATGATGCCGGTCATGTCTGAGACCGGTACGATGTCGCTCTTGCGAATCACGCTGTTCAGGAACCCCGCGGTAAACAGGGCGCCTCCCATGTTGTCGTAGTTTGGCGACCCGGTGTCTCCGGAGATTAGCAACCACTCGGTGAAGGCGGTCTTCACATGGTCGCGTTGCGGTGTGCTCTGGATCTGGTCGTGGATCGCGTCCAGCTGCTTTTCTAGACCGATGGGAAGCGCGAGCAGAGCCGCCGGCAGGAAGTCCGGCGGGGCATCGCGCAACAGGATCTGGTCGCGTACCACAAAGTGCGTGGACAGGTAATCGAAAGTCCCGACCGGGTTCGCGAGCTGAACCGCGTTCCATTCCTTGAAGTGATCTTCATCCGCGCCCGTCGCAATCAGCCTGGCGTGAGGGTCCACCTTGTGAATGGCCTGTGCCGTCGCAAGTGTCTTCGCCGCGACGCGTTCCTGTGATGGATACCCCTCCTGGAAGGTTCCCCAAAGCTCGTTCCCAAGCTCCCACAGCAGACCGCCCGGGTGCGATCCGGACGGGTTCGGCCAGTGCTGGTTCACATAGCGAACCCAGTCTGCCGCCTCCTGCGGCGATCCTGTGCCCAGGTTCACGGCAACCTGCGGCTCGGCCTGGATCAGCCGGCAGAAGTGAAGGAATTCGTCGGTGCCGAAGGTGTTGTATTCCGGGATGCCCCAGGAGATGTTCACCTTGGAAACACGCTTGTCCCGCGGCCCAACACCATCGTGCCAGTTGTAGGCGGAGGTGAAGTTGCCGCCGTAGCGAATGAGCGGCGAGTGCAGGTCGCGCGCCATGGCGACCTCATCGGGATCAAGGCCGTCCAGGTTGTCCCGTGGCATCAGCGATGCCTGGTCGACCAGAACGCGCGCGTCGTTGTCCGTCGCGATCACGAAGTCCGCCGGCTCCAGCGGGACCACCGCGCCCGGCGGCAGCGTCAGAGTGGCGCTGTACTTCGCCCAGTCCGCGCCGCGTGTGCTGATCTTTGCGGAAGCGAGCACCTGGTCCGCCTTGTTCCTGCCGCGAATGGAGAAAGTCACCTCTGCCGGCCCGGAGACGTGCTTCAGGTACACGCTCGCCAGATAAGTCAGCTCGCGCTTGACGGGAAGATAGACCTGCTGGCGGATGCCGGTTTCCTTGCCCGGCAGGCTCATCAGCAGAAGCGAATCGGTTGAGTTCGCGGCATCACCGACGACCGGCAGATAGCGCGCACCCTGGTCGGTGAGCGGCTCCCAGGGCAAAGGCAGACCCAGGCTGGATGCGCGCCGCAGGCCCGGCCTTTCGCGAACCAGTTCTTCGACGTTACCTACCGACCACAAGCCTTCCTCAAAGGAAGGGTTCTCCACGACATCTGCCCACAGGCCGCCATAGGTCGACTTCCCGATCGGTTCCAGGAAGCTGCCGAACACGGAATCCGGAATGGGCGCGGGAGCAGCGGGCCGGGTCACACGGATGAGTACAGGTTGTGTCGTGTCGCCCTTCTCCGTGAGTTGGCAAAAGGCGGTCATACCGGAACACAACGAGACAACGGCTACCAGCAACGCGTGCTTCACGACCATGTGCGCATTCACTCCTGTAAGACCTGGAATCACTGTAGGCCTGTTCCGTCGTGAATTATCGTCCACCGCAACTTGATGCGGCAATGCGGCGCTGATTCTGACAGAAGCGCCGATGACCGACGCGCAACTGTGCAACTCCGGTTAGTATCGAGAAACCGTTCGCAATCTTAGGAGTACCCATGCCCCTTGGCGCAGGCTTAAGGACTGGAAGTTCAGTTCGTCATGTTGCTTCCCTCTGTCTTCTCTGCTCGGGCTTGCTGAGTGCGCAGACACATCAGCCGGACACAGACGCCGCTGCGCATGCGTATGATCCGCGGATCACGTTCGCGCCGCTTTCCATGCCGGACCCTGTGAACACGTACCGGTCGAGCAATGGCGCGCCCGGCCCGCAGTACTGGCAGAACAGCGCCGACTACGAACTGCACGCCGCGCTGGACACCAAGAGCAAGCAGCTCGCCACCGACGAGATCATCACGTACACCAACAACAGCCCGGACGCGTTGCCGAGCCTCTGGATCCTGCTGGAACAGAACATTTATCGGAAGGACTCGCGTTCGCGCCTGGCCAGCGGTGGGGTACGCCGCGGACGCCGTGCTGCCGCGGAGGCCGGGCCGGCGCCGTCGAGCGAAGGTTTCATCCTGGACGCTGTCGAAATCGAAAGCGGCAAGCAGCGCACCAAGGTTCCTTACCTGGTCGACGACACGCGCATGCAGGTGCAGTTGCCCGAGCCGCTGCGCGGAAAAGGTGGTGTGCTTCGCCTGCACATCCATTACCACTACACCGTTCCGGGCGCTTGGGGCGGACGCACCAGCGTGGGCATGAGCAAGCAGGGCGAGATCTACGACATTGCGCAGTGGTACCCGCGCATGTGCGTGTACGACGACCTGCGCGGCTGGGACACGCTGCCCTACATCGGCGCCGAGTTTTACCTGGAGTATGGCCACTTCGATTACTTCGTGACGGTGCCGTGGAACTACATCGTTGCGGGCTCGGGTGAGCTGGTGAACCCGAAAGACGTGCTGACGAAGACCGAGATGGACCGCCTGGCGCAGGCGCGAACCAGCGATGCGACGGTGTACATCCGCAAGGCCGACGAGATTAACGATCCCGCGACACGGCCGAAGCGCGATGGCGACCTGACCTGGCACTTTCACATGGATCACACACGCGACGCGGTGTGGTCGGCATCGCCCGCGTTTGTGTGGGATGCCGCGCGCATGAACCTGCCGGACGGCAAGACGTCGCTTGCGATGAGCGTGTATCCGCCGGAGAGCGCCGGCCCTGACGCATGGGACAAGTCGACGGAATATGTAAAGAACACCATCGAAAACTTCTCAAAGCATTGGTATCCGTATGAGTGGCCAACAGCGGTAAGTATCGCCGGATTTTCGTCGGGCATGGAATACCCGGGTGTGGTCTTCGACGGTGTGGATGACAAGGGTCCGTTCCTGTTCTGGCTCACCGCGCACGAGATCGGTCACGACTGGTTTCCCATGATCGTCGGCTCCAACGAGCGCCGCCACGCCTTTATGGACGAGGGCTTCAACACCTTCATCGATATTGAGGAGTCGGACCTGTACGCCAACGGCAAGTACGGCCCGAAGCGCGACAGCGAATACTCCGCCGGTGGCGAGCCGCCAGACATGATTTTGAAGGTGCTGGATGACCCCGACGCGCCGACGCTGATGGTCGCGGCGGACGATTACACCGGCCAGCTCGGCCACCCTGTTAGCTACTTCAAAGGCGCCTACGGCATGGTGCTGCTGCGCGAGCAGATCCTGGGGCCGGAGCGATTCGACCGCGCCTTCCGCAAGTACATTCGCGACTGGGCCTACAAGCATCCATCGCCCTCGGATTTCTTCCGCGCGATGGAGAGCGAGGGCGGCGAGGACCTGAGCTGGTTCTGGCGCGGCTGGTACATGAACAACTGGCGCTATGACGTGGCTGCGGACAAGATCGACGGCACGACCGCGACCCTGAGCAACCGCGGGCAGCTTGTACTGCCGACCACGGTGGAGTTCACCTTTACTGATGGCACCAAGCAGCGAGTGAAGCTGCCGGTCGAAACCTGGTTGACCAAGGGCACATACACGTGGAGCTCCGATGACCGGAAGCCGATTGCGTCGGTGTTAGTCGACCCCGATCACAAGCTGCCCGACGACAATCGCGCGAACAACGCGCTGACGAGCAAGTAGGAGAAGAGCCATGCCGTCGAAGCGCCTCGCCCTGTCCCTATCGCTGTGCGCGCTGTGCCTGGGGGTGCTCGACACCCACGCACAGCGTGAGGCGCTGCGCCCGCACTCCGCCTACGAACCGCCCCTGGCGGCTGCAGCGGCCACGCTCACGGCAAGCCAGAGCAGCGCGCCCGCCGACTTGTTGACCACCGGCGAGAAGACCAACTGGCAGCAGACCGGGGACTACGCCGAGGTCGAGCGCCTGATGCATGCCATGGAGAAACGCTCTTCCTCCGTGCGCGTCGTCCAGTTTGGCACCACGCCGGAGAACCGGCCGATGTACGCGATGATCGTCTCAAAGGATCGCGCCTTTACGCCGGATGCCGCAAAGCGCACCGGCAAGGCAATCATCCTGGTGCAGAGCGGAATTCACTCGGGTGAGATTGAGGGCAAAGACACGTCGCTCATGCTGGTGCGCGACATGGTCATCGCGAAGCGCCCGCACCAGGCCGCTTGGCTCGACCGGGCCATCTTTGTCGTCATTCCTGTCTTCAATATTGATGGGCACGAGTCGCGCAGCGCCTTCAATCGCGCCAACCAGAACGGGCCACAGGTTGCGGGAACGCGCCAGACCGCGCAGTTGCTGAACCTGAACCGCGACTACGTAAAAGCGGTATCGCCGGAGATGCGAGCGTGGCTGCGCCTGTATCAGGCATGGCTGCCGGACTTCATGTTCGACAATCACGTGACCGACGGCGCCGATTATCAGTACGACGTGACCTGGGACATGGCCCACCATGGCGAGATCGGCGAGCCAGCGCGATCGTGGGTCAACGACCGCTTTATTCCGCAGCTCAACACGCGTATGCAGGCCGGCGGTCACATGGTCTCGCCGTACGGCGCGCTGCGCAAGATGCCGAACGGCCGCCGCGAATTTTTTGTGGAAGTCTTCTCGCCGCGCTACTCGCACATCTACAGCGCCGCCATGAATCGCCCGTGCTTGCTGGTCGAAACGCACAGCTTGAAAGAGGCACGCACGCGCGCGTGGTCGAACTACGACATCATGACCGACGCCATCGACATCGTGACCGAAGACCCGAAGGCGCTGCACGATGCCGTTTCGGCGTCCGACGCCAAGGACGCCGCCGCCGCGGGCGACCCGAACGCCGCGCCCGTGTACCTAGCCGGCAAGACAAGCGATGCCGCGCACCCGCTGGTGTATTACTCGCTCAAGATCGAGCCGTTTCAATCAGCGATCACCGGCACAGAGGTCACGCGGTATACGGCCGACAAGGACGATATCGATACCGTGATTCACGACGGCATCGATACCACCGCCGAGGCGCGTGAGCCGCTTGGCTTCCTGATACCGCTGGCATGGAAGGAGCTGGCCGACGAGCTTGCGCTGCACGGCGTAGCGATGCAGCGCACACCGGTCGCACTCGACCAGGTCTTCGACACGTGGCGCTTCTCAGACGTGAAGTCCATCACCGGCGCCATGGAAGGCGGCACGCTGATGGACTATAAGCTGACGCCCGTGCGCGAACGCATCCAGGTGCCCGCCGGGTCCTGGTGGGTGCCCATGCACCAGCAGCGGGCGCGGCTTATCCTGTCGCTGCTGCACCCCGCCGCACCCGACGCGCTCATCCGGCTCGGCTTCGCCTCGGCGATCTTTCAGCCCACCGGCCGTGTCGGTGCTGCCGAGTACCTGACCGTGCCCATCGCCAACAAGGTCGCGGAGGAGCACCCCGAACTAATGCTGGCATTCCAGGCAAAGCTCGCGGCAGACCCGGCCTTTGCCGCCGACCCGCGAGCGCGCGTGCAGTGGTGGATCGCGCAGTCCAACTACCAGCCGTCGTCCTTCAACCGCTATCCTGTCCTGCAACTCTGGAAAAAGCCCTGGTGAGCTGAGTTTTCGCAAGAGGGCGGCGCTCGAAGGCTACACCTTCGTCTTCCTGATCCCCGGCACGGAGCGTCCGCGCCTCAACGCGTACCTATGCGCCTGCTTCCGGGTGCTCGTCAGGGCCGCCCCCGGAAACCAGGAACCCGCAACAGCCAACCTTCTTGCAAGGAATCAGGTCACAACCGGCATGAGCGTGAAATCTTGGCTGCTTGCTGATTTAGAGGTGCCCAGCGCGAAGGATGCGCAGGAGCAGCCGGAGACGCAAAGCCCCTGGTGGCAGGTCATGTGCCTGACCGGCGTCGATTACTTCTCCACGCTCGGGTACCAGCCGGGTATCGCGTTCCTTGCAGCCGGATTTCTATCACCGGTGGCCACTCTGGTCCTGGTCATCGTCACCCTGTTTGCGGCTCTGCCGGTGTACCGCCGTGTGTGCCAGCGCAGCCCCTACGGACAGGGCTCCGTCGCCATGCTGCAGAAGCTGTTCCCCGAGTGGGGCGGCAAGTTGTTCGTTTTGATGCTGTTGGGCTTCGCCACCACCGACTTTGTCATCACCATGACGCTGTCCGCGGCGGACGGGGCGGCACACCTGATCGGCAATCCCATGGTGCCACGGTGGGTGGATCATCAGGTCATTGTCACCCTACTGATCCTTGCCGCGCTGAGTGCGATCTTCCTGAAGGGCTTCAAGGAAGCCATCGGAATCGCCACCTTTCTCGTGGTCTGCTACCTGGCCCTGAACGCCGTCGTCGTCAGCGTATGCTTCCTGCACATCTTCCACCAACCGGAGCTGCTCCTGCACTGGAAGAACGGCCTGATCTGCCTGCATGAAAATCCGTGGAAGATGCTTGCGGTCTCGGTGCTGCTGTTTCCACGGCTTGCGCTGGGTCTGTCAGGGTTTGAGACAGGCGTTGCCGTCATGCCGCTGATCCGGGCTGACAATACCGAACAGCGGATCCGGAACGCACGCTATTTGCTGCTCAGTGCGGCACTCATCATGAGCCTGTTTCTGATGGCGACCAGCATTGCCAGCACGGTCCTGATTCCCACCAGGGACTTTGGTCCGGGCGGCGCGGCAAACGGTCGTGCCATGGCGTTCCTGGCGCATCAGTATCTAGGGAACGCGTTTGGAACGGCATACGACATCAGCACCATCCTGATCCTGGGGTTCGCTGGTGCATCTGCCATGGCCGGCCTGTTGAATCTGATTCCGCGCTACCTGCCGCGCTTCGGCATGGCACCGGAGTGGGCGCGGGCGTCGCGTCCCCTGGTGCTGGTCTTTATGGGCATTGCCACCGTCGTCACACTGTCCTTCCGGGCGGATGTGGATGCACAGGGTGGAGCCTATGCGACGGGCGTGCTGGTGCTGATCACTTCGGCGTCGATCGCCGTTTTGCTGAGCGTTTGGCAGAAGCCGGCGTTGCGTGTGGCTTTCCTTCTGATCACTGGAATTTTCATCTACACCACAATTGTGAACATGGTGGAACGGCCCGAAGGCCTGAAGATCTCTTCGCTGTTTATCGGCGGCATTCTCGCCGTTTCGCTGCTTTCGCGCGCCGTTCGTGCGGTTGAGCTTCGCATCACGGAGATCAGCCTGGACGAGGAATCCACGCGCATTCTTGCCGAGGACAGCGACCAGGTGATTCGGCTGATCGCACGCGGCCCTGAGAAAGGGGATGCTATCGAGCTGTTGGACAAGGCCGACGCGCAGACGCGGCGCTTCCACAACCTCGATCCGGACGAATGTCTCATTTTCTTTGAAGTGATCCGGGGCGATGCCTCTGACTTTTCGGAAACACTGTGCGTTCAGGGCCGCCGCGTGGGGCGGCACTCCATCCTGTCTGCGAAAAGCCCGGTGATCGCGAACTCGATCGCGGGCATGCTTGTCTACCTGGAACGGAGCACCGGGCAAACGCCCCATGTGTACTTCCGCTGGACCGAGGCCAGCCCGGTGACCAACCTGTTCCGCTTCCTGTTTCTAGGCGAGGGGGACACGGCACCGCTGACACAGGAGGTGTTGCGCCGGGCCATTCGCGACCCGAAGCACCGCCCCGTCGTGCATGTGAGCTAGGGTGCTGCGAAGGCCTCGCGCGGACGTTTCTTAGGGGTACAGGCGGGTCTGCGTCCAACCCTCGCCCGCTCGCGTGAACAGCATGCGGTCGTGCAGCCTGTCCTTGCCATCGCTCCAGAACTCGACCTGGCGCGGCACCAGAAGGAATCCGGTCCAGTCCTCGGGCAGCGGCACCTCTCGATCGCCGAGTTCCGCCGTGTACGCGCGCACCGCCGTGTTCAGGGCGTCGCGCGACGGCAAAGGCCGGCTTTGCGATGAGATCGCGGCGGCGATCTGACTCCCACGGCTCCGGCTGTGAAAGTACTCCGCCGTCTCTTCGCGGCTTAGCTGCTGCACAGTTCCGGCGAAACGAACCTGTCGCCGCGTCGATTTCCAATGCAGGCACAGCGCCGCTTCCGGGTTTTGGAGCAGCTCCTCGCCCTTTTGGCTGCCGCGATTGGTGAAGAACCGCACGCCTCGGTCCTCAGCTCCCTTGACCAGAACCATGCGCACGCTTGGGACTCCCTCGCGTGTCGCCGTCGCCAGCGCCGCCGCGTTCGGGTCGTTTGGCTCAGATTTTTCCGCAAGCGACAGCCATTCGCGAAAGACCTGCATCGGCTGCGGGGACGTGCCTTCAAACGGTTCCATGCCGACTAGGACGGCCTGCCTGCCGGAGTCGTCTGTTCACGAGCGGCGACGATGTGGCGCAGTGAAATTGTTGCCGCTGAGAATTTCAGCGCGCCATCATGCGAGATCGAAAGAGGGTGCGTGCCGCCGCGCACCCTCATGACGCATCCTAGGCGGCCCCAGGGTCAGCGCGCGAACGTGATCGCCGCCGCCGTTCGCCACAGGTTGCGTAGCCACGGCGCACGGATCACTGCTTGCGCGGCGAATCGGGTCGCTCGCCCTCGCTCCCCGCGGGCACGGTACCCAACGGCCTGCTGCTCCAGTACTCCGGCCAGCGCCACCTGCCGGGCGGCCCACCCACAACCGAGTTCCCCCGCGTGCTTCGCAATAAACTGCCGCTGCGAAGTCAACATCCGCGGCAAATCTTTTGACATGGACCCAGCCGACACGCGATACAACGCCAGGACCCTGGGTACAAACACCACGCCGTAGCGCTGCGCGATCCGCAGCCACAGGTCCCGGTCCTCGGTCGCACGCATGGTCTCGTCAAACATTCCCACGGCGTCCACACACTCGCGCCGAAACGTCACGGTGGGGCACGGAAAGTGCACGGTCCGCGTGTACAGCCGCCGGGCCACCTCTTCCCTGCTGCCGCCCGGCTCGCTGGTCACAAACGTGTCCAGCACCGTTCCACTCAGCTCAAACCGCGAAACGCCACCGTACGAAAGCCCCACATCGTGCCGATCCTCTAAGCTGCGGATCGAGTCTTCCAGCCGCGTCGGCAGCCATTGATCGTCCGCATCCAGCAGCGCGATCAGTGGCGAGCTTCCGGCCCGGATGCCCGCATTGCGTGCCGCCGGCAGTCCGCGGTTCTGCTGATACAGGTACGTCAGCCGTCCCGCAAGCCTGTCCGCGTTCTCGGCAGCAAACCGCTCCACAAACTCCCGCGTGCCGTCGCTCGATCCATCATCGACCAGCAGGATGCGCCACTCGGCAACGGTCTGTGCCAGAACGCTTTCGATCGCGCCCGTCAAAAAATGCGCAGAGTTAAACGCGGGAATCAGAATGTCGACTTTGCTCATCGGCAGCCGGTGCCCGGCCTTTCGCATTCTAACGCTTCCACAAACGTGCCACCGAACTCCGCCCCCGCTTGCTGTATGCTCACTTCCGTCTCATCGCTGAGGTTCCGTTGCCGAATCACACCACCGTCTCCGTCGCCATGTGTACCTATAACGGCGCGAAGTTCATCCGCGAACAGCTCGACAGCATCGCGGCCCAGACCACGCTTCCCGACGAACTGGTCATCTGCGACGACCGCTCTACCGACGCCACAACCGAGATCATCCGCGACTTTGCCGCCACCGCGCCGTTCCCGGTTCACCTGCACGTCAACGAAGAAAACCTGGGCAGTCAGTCCAAGGGCATCACGCACAATTTCGAAAAGGCCGTCGCGCTCTGCACCGGCGAGTTGCTCATGTTGTGCGACCAGGACGACCTCTGGCTGCCGGAAAAACTCACGCGCATGGCCCAGGTCTTGCGGGACGATGCCGGCATTGGCGCCGTGTTCTGCGATGCACAGCTCATAACGGAAGCCGGCGCTCCGAAAGGGACCTTGTTATCGGAGGCGAACGGTCTCAGCCCGCGTTTGCAGCAGGAACTGGCCCGCGGCAACGGCCTCGCTATCGCTTTGAACCCGACCAAGGCCTATGGATGCACCCTCATGCTCCGCGCTTCCCTTCGAGACCGCATCATGCCCGTCCCGCCACACTGGTGGTTCGACGCGTGGGTCACGTGTGGCGCGGTCGTCTACTCCAAGCTTGCTTTCCTGCCGGAAACGCTGATGCACTACCGCATCCATGCCGCGCAGTTTGGTGGCGCCGCTGCGCCGAATCTGTCGCAGCGCATCGAGAGCTGGCGCAGTTCCGCCGAGGCATACTGGCTCAAAGCCGGTCCGCAACTGTCGGATGTACACGCCCGATTGCAAGGGGAAGCCGACCCGCGGTTCCGTGTAACCGTTGCCTTCCTGGAAGGCCGCATGGACCTGCTGCGTTTCCGCGCGGGCATGCCGGCAAACCGGCTCGTCCGGTGGGCCGCGATCCTACCGCACACGGCCGCGTACTTCCGCTATTTCAATGGCTGGCGCAGTCTCGCCAAAGATCTCACGTCGTAAGGGCCTATACTCTCGAACGACGAAGATGCATCCCCATCCGCGGTGCCCGGAGAGACCATGAAACGACGCGAGTTTATGAAGGTTGGCCTGCTTACCGCGCCTTCCATCGCCCTGGCGCAAGTGGCAGACCCACATGACAAAGCGCACATCGTCTCTGCGGGCGCCGATTGGTCCGGCGAAACGCACACGCTCGGTTTCAGCCGGATGGCATTCAAAGTACCCGCAGCCGATACCGGCGGCGGCATGTTCGTGATGGAGCACTCAAATCTTGGCAAGGGCGGACCGTACCGCCATTTCCATCCTGAGCAGGACGAGTGGCTCTACGCCATGGACGGCGAATTTCATGTCGAAATTGGCGATCAGAAATTGGTGTTGAAACCAGGCGACTCGGTCCTGATGCCGCGCAAAATTCCGCACGTCTGGGCACAGGTGGGGGACAGGCCGGGCAAGCTGCTGATCGCGTTTACGCCAGCTGGACGCATGGAAGACTTCTTCCGGGACTTCGGAAAGACGGGCAAGCTGCCGTCCGACGCTGCCACGGTGAAGCCGTATGGATTGGAACGAGTCGGCCCGCCCCTGACCATCTGAATCGACGCATGGTCGCCCGTTTCGCCCCCGCCGCATAACTCGGGCCGCGCGCAACCCCACGCACACCTAGGATTCTCTTGGTGTTTTCGCGGCCCGCTCCGGTCGCGCGTTCGCACGTACCAGCATCAGCAGCCCCGCTCCTACGACAACAGTGCCTAGGATGATGCGTCGTCTCGGAAGATGCCGTGGCAGGGATGCAGGGGCAGAGGTCTCCGACTCACTGGACGGCTGCTCGTCGGCGGACGAGAACGTCTGGCCGGCCTGCTGGCCGATGACTTCGGGAAGGTCGCCGCCGCCACCGCCGGCAGTGTCGCCTGCTGTGCCGCTCTCCTGCAGGCCGCTTGCGGGTGCCGGGCTTTCCGGCTCCAGTGCACCGCGCGACGGCGCAGCCGGACGCTGCTGCCCTGTAAAGTCCACGGCAAGGCCGGGCAGCGGAGCGCCGCTGCCCACCGACTTGCCACCGGCGACGGGCCGCATGTCACCAAACCCGTAAAGGTGCCAGCTCTCGTCCCGCAGCATGGGAGCGCCGCAGTTCGCCGCCACGTCAAACCGGCCCATGGGGCACGGCTCGTTTGAGCGCGGGTGAAAGACAGTGTTGTTGCGGATCGCGCTGCCGCGATTCGTCAGCGGATGCGCTGCGGTGTTGTTATAAACCATCGTCGGATAGCGCCCGTCGCCGTCTTTGTTGCCGTTTTTCGGGCCGTTCTGGAAGCCAAGATAGATGTTGTTTTGCAGGCTGAGCCGCGAACTGGTGTCGCACTCGCCGGCATAGTTGTCGCACTCCACATCCACCGCGATGTTGCCCGCCTCATACACCGTGTTGTTCTCAAAACGCGTCAGCGCTCCGCGGCCGATCGTCAGCAGTACAGCCTGATCGCCCGCGCGGCAGAAGTCACTCAGCTTCGCGTTGTAGCCCGCCGGTGTTCCCGGAATTTTCGATTGCATCGCCCGGCAACTGCCGATGATCAGGTTGTTTTCCGCCCTGCCCGCAGCGCCGCCCACCTTGATCTGCTGGCCCATGTTGCCGTACGCCAGCGTGCGGGTAATCGTCATGCTCGACCCGCTACCGACCAGGTGCAGCGCGTCCAGGCCATCCTGCGTGTTGTAGGCCACCTCGCCCCCATCGAAGTGCACCTTCCAGGCCGGCTTGCTGGCCACGGTTGCCGTGCCGAAGCCGTCGCCATAGCCGCCGCTGTTCTGGTCCGTGCAGTTCAGATAAGGAAGGGGATCGTGGATGGGGTACTGCTCCGCACATCCGTTCCAATTGATCTGGTAGTGCTGCACAAGCAGGGTGCCGACTCCGGTCTTGCCGTCGCCGGCGTCGGCGTTCCAGCCACCGCCTCCATTTCCGATCAACGAGATGTAACGAAAAACATCCCCATCGCCACTGGGTCCGAAAAGCCCAAAGGTCCGCATGCCGTGGATTCGTATGTCGGTCAGCGAAAGGTGATCGGCTGTGTTCGCCAGGGCAATGCCCTCTTTCGCGGAGTCCTTCCCGTTACAGTTGTCCTTGCAGTCAGACTTGTCGGAGATATCGAAGCACTGGATGTCGACATAGCTGGTCGAAACGGTGAAAGCTGACCCGGTCATCCAGCCCGCGACCACGGGCGTCCGCGCATTTTGCGCATGACAGTTCTGCCAGTTCTCCCCCAGAATGCGGGTGTGCTGTTCCGCCGTTCCGGCCGGTGGAGACGGCGGTCCGCTGTACGGATCGCCACGCCAGCCGCGGTAACACGCGTCGCCGTATTTGGCGCTGTCTGCGGCGGTACAGCCTTGCCCCTCCGGACCGTCCCAGCCGACGCGGTAGGGCTCCGTGCCCGCGGCCAGAGACCCGCGAAGCAGATAGGTATCACCGCCCTTGCCAATCCAGCCTGCTGCGGGAAACTTCGATTGTGGTGGCGTGTACGCGTAGCTGCCGTCCTGCCACAGCAAACGAATGTCGTTGAACGCACAGTGCTGGTTCACGCCGTGACCGGAGTACGCTGCGTCCGCTGTGCCGTCACACTGCCCTTTGGGCACATTCGACGAGTACCGGGTGCCGCCATCGGAACGCACGTACCACGTGGAGGCCGCAGCAGGCAGCGAAAGCAGCAGTGCAAACAGGGGGAGGAGGAACCGGCTCACTTCAGAAAAATACCTCCGCGTTGCTCTGCCTTTCATCCGCATTCTGCGCATACTTCCTCCCACCACACTGTATCGTGCGGGTGCGGCGTTCTTCTCCAGGTTCGCTGCTGGAAGAACTTTCTACACATGCCCCGCAGGACCGCGACAGTTTAAGAGAACAGGGGCCGGACAGCGTGCTGTCCGGCCCCTGGCTTGCGTTAGCTGTTGGTTATTGCTGGCCCTGGTAGGGGGTGAGGGAGCTGCCGGTTTCGAGGGCTCCGATGGAGGGTGGTGTGCGGAAGGGTTTTCCGCTGTAGTCGTTGGGGATGGTGGTGAGGGTGGTGCCGGCACCGAAGGCGGCGCCGCCACGGGCGGACAGGGCGAAGTCGGGGTAGCCGTAGAGAGGCACGGTTGCCGAGTTCAGGCCGGGGTCCAGGCACAGATTGCCGGCGCCGTTGTGGTCCGTGCAGCTGTCCTTGACCTGGAAGTAGACGTTGTTGGTGTTGAACGAGCCGGGGTTGAAGAACACGTCGTTGGCGCAGCCATAGGCGCCGTCCGTGGTCCAGTAGTGGTGGCCGTCGCCGGCCGCGCTGCAGGCCGCCGGGGTCGGATAGGTGCCGTCCACCACAAGGATGTAGTTCGCGGCGGGGTTGCCGCGGATCGGGTCCGGGTTCCCCACGAGGATGTTGTCGCGGAAGTCGATCCGCGCCGTGCTGTCGCAGAAGCCCGCCGAACCGTCGCACTCATAGCCGAGCAGAAGTGCGCCGTTGCCGGCGATGGTGTTGTGGCGGATGGCGGTGGTGGTGCCGTGGCCGGCCGTCATCAGGACCGCCTGGTTGCCGGCGCGGCAAAAGGTGCTGAGCTGGGCGTTGTACCCGGCCGGCGTGCCCGGGATCGGGTTGCTCATGGCCTTGCAGTTGCCCACGATCACGCTGTCTTCCAGCGTTCCCTGGGATCCGCCCACCTTGACCTGCTGGCCCATGTTGCCATAGCTCAGCGTCCGGGTCACGGTCATGCTGGATCCGTTGCCGGCCAGGTGCAGGGCATCCAGACCGTCCTGGGTGTTGTAGGCCACCGTGCCCTGATCGAAGCGCGCCTGCCAGCCCGGGTTGCTGAGCACGGTGGCGGTGCCGAAGCCGTCGCCATAGCCGCCCGAGCTCTGGTCGCGGCAGTTCCGGTACGGCAGCTTGTCCACGAGGGGGTACTCCTCGCCGCAACCGTTCCACAGGATCTCGTAGTTCTGCACCAGAAGCGATCCCGAGCCGGTCCTGCCGTCGCCGGCATCCGCGTTCCATCCGCCGCCGCCGTTGCCCACCAGCGAAATATAGGTGAACACGGAGCCGTCGCCGCTGGGGCCGTAGAGGCCGAAGTTCTCCATGCCATGGATGCGGAGGTCGGTCAGCGTGAGGTGGTCCGCGGTGTTGGCGATCGAGATGCCAACGCCGGCGAAGTCCTGGCTGCCGCAGCTCACCACGCAGTCGCTCCGGTCGGAAATGTCGAAGCACTGCACGTCGGTGTAGCTGTTGGACAGGTAGAACGCCGATCCCACGCCCCAGCCCGCCACCACGGGCGTGCGCGCACCCTGCGCATGGCAGCTCTGCCAGTTCTCGCCCAGAATGCGGGTGTGCTGCGCTGCCGTGCCCGCCGGAGGCGATGGCATGCCCTGGTACGGGTCACTCTGCCATCCGCGATAGCAGGCCTGGCCCTTGCTGTCCACTGCCGGGTCGCACGCCGACGAGGGAACCGACCAGCCGACGCGATAGGGCGCTGCACCCCCCGCAATGCTGCCGCGCAACAGGTATGTGTCCCCGCCCTTGCCGATCCAGCCCCGCGCCGGAAAGGAAGACTGCTGGTCGTTGTCGTAAGCAAAGCTGCCGTCCTGCCACAGCAAACGCATGTCGTTAAAGGCGCATGGCTGATTGACACCTTGGCCTGAGTAGGGAGCGTCGTGCATCCCGTCGCACTGGCCTGCCGTCGCATTGGACGAATACCGCGTTCCGCCGTCCGGGCGCACGTACCATGTCGTCTGATTCACTGCGTTGTTTACGGTAATCGCAAGTGGTGCCGTCTGCACCTGGACCGGGCTCGATCCATCCTGCACGGCCAGCACGAAAGAGAACGTGCCCGCCGCAGCCGGTATGCCGGAAAGCACGCCGGTGCTCGCGTCCAGCGTCAATCCCGGCGGCAGAACGCCGGAAGATATCCTCCACGCGTACCCGGGCGTGCCTCCCCCAGCCTGCATGCTCGCGGTGTACGCCGCGCCCGCCGTGCCCGCGGGCAGCGTGTCCGTCGCGAGCCGCAGCGGCGACGCGCTGGGCGCGATGCTCAGGGACATCGTCTGTGTGGATTGCTCCTGCGCCGTGCTTGAGTCCGTGACCGTCAACGCGAACTTCGCCGTGCCGGTCGCCACAGGAACGCCGGAAAGCACGCCGGTGCTGGACGTGAGCGTGATGCCGGCCGGCAGCGTGCCGGACGTGACCGACCACGTGTACGCCGGTGTTCCGCCTTTGACCTGTGCTGTTCCGCTGTAAAACTGGCCCACCGTACCGGAGCCAAGCGAACCCTGCACCACCAGCGCATTTGCGCTTTGAACGGCAGCCGTGCCCCCCGCGGATCCAGGCGCGTTGTTCATCCCGCAACCCGCCAGCGCCAGCATCGGCACGGCGGTAAGCAGGGCGGAAGCGATCGTTTTTAACGTCATAGCGGTCTCCATTTCCCGAGCCGGCGGCGCACAGGGGCGCGTGCCTGCCACAGGACAGGTCACCGCTCGCCGTTCTTTGGGTGAGTCAGGCTGCTCTGTCACGTCCGGCGACGAGGACGGGCGTTGGCCCGGGTTCGCACCGCAAGCATCAGGAGCACTTCTGTTACATCCACTGCATCGGCACGGGACACCAATTCCTTAGCGACGCAACAAGCCAGGACGGTCACCAGGAAGCGAAACGAACGCCACCGGTATACTCACCGTTGACTTCAATCACTGGAACGCCTGGGAACGCTCGCTGCGCGGCACCGCATTGCCGCTCATCCCGAAGCGCGTCCTATTGAGAGGCCGATTTGAGCCAAACCTCTGCTATTCGTTTGCGTGCGCTACTGCCTGCCCTGCTGTGCTCTGCCCTGGTCGTGGTCTGCACGCTGGCGGCGTGGCCGTTTGCGGAAACCGGGCTGGACGACGATTACTCGTACATCTTTTCCGCGCGCTCACTGGCGCAGACAGGCCACGTGCACTACGTGGGCTGGGCCAGTGCGATGGTGGGCTGGCAGCTTGCGCTGGGCGCCGCGTTCATTCGCATCTTCGGGTTCTCGTTTTCCGTGGCACGCGTGCCCGTTCTGCTGATTGCCGCCGCAACCGCGGCTGTGCTTCACCGGCTTCTGGTGCGCTGCGGTGTGTCCACACGAAACGCTGTGCTGGTCACGCTGACCGTGCTGCTTTCGCCCATGGCGCTTCCGCTTGGCTTCAGCTTTATGACGGACACATCCGGTCTGTTCTGCACGGTGGCGGCGGCCTATTGCTGCGTGCGTGCGCTACAAGCCGCACAGCCGCGAGGCAGCACGCTTTGGCTGATTGCCGCCATGCTGGGGAGCGCCGTTGGTGGTACGGCGCGACAGACCGTGTGGCTTTGTCTGCTTGTGATGGTGCCGTGTACGGTTTGGCTGCTGCGTCGCCGCAAGCTGCCCATGGTTGCGCTCGCGCTGGTCTGGCTGTTGAGCGGTGCGTTCGCCTATGGAAGCATGCGATGGTTCTACCGTCAGCCTTATTCCGTGCGGGAAATGGCCCTGCAGGGTTACATCGATCGCGATCTGCTTTGGCAGACTGCGCTGAACATTGCGCGCGCCGCGCTGCAGTGCTGCCTGCTGATGCTGCCGTTCCTGATCGCATTCGTGCCACGGTTTCCGCTGCGCCATCGCAAGGCCCGGATGTATGCCGCGATCACGTCTGCGGCAGTCCTCCTGTTCCTGATCGTCGCGATCCATCGCGGACCGTTGCGCAATTCGCTGCTTCCCTTCGACCTGAGCGGCAACTTCTTTTCTTCCCTTGGGGTGGTGGATCTGCCCGAGGTCGGTGTTCGGCCGCCGGGCGTGCCCGTATGGGCGGAGTTGACCGTTACGCTGCTCACGGTCGCAGCCGCCCTTGCCTGCGCCACGGTCCTGCTCGTACCGGAACAGGAAATGAAGTTCCACCCGTCTATTGCAAATGCCGCGAACGAGGAGTTCGACGGCAATCGGATCACGATCGGCACACGTCAACTGCTCTGGCTTTTCGGGCCGTTTACGCTTGCGTACCTCGCGCTGGTGCTGCACCGCGCTCTGTTTGCCTTTGCCTACGATCGCTACTTTCTGCCTCTGCTGCCGCTATGGCTGCTGCTGGGAACACGCCTGTATCAGCAGCGCATCGCGCCGGAGCTTCCGAGGCTCTCGTGGATCACACTCGCGGTGCTCGCCTGCTGGGGCATCGCCTCACTGCACGACACCTACGCGGACCGGCGCGCGACCGTGGCGGCCGCGCAGCGGCTAATAGACGCAAGCGTTCCACGCACCGCGTTCTATGCGGGGTTCGAGTACGACGGCTGGACCCAGATCGAGCAGATGGGCTGGATGAACGTGATCTACATGCGCCGGCCGGACGGCTTTCATCCGGAGCGGCCGATCCCCCGCCACATGACGGTAAAGCCCTGCCGACAGCAGTTCGCGCATCTTGACCCGGCGATCCAGCCCCGTTACGGCATCTCGTTTGACCAAGCGGCCTGCGACGGTCCAAGCGAGTTCAAGCCAGAGGTTTACCACACCTGGCTACCGCCGTTCACGCGTTCGCTGTACATCCGCAAGGTCACGACACCGGCGTTTTAGATCCGCCTGCAACATCTACGCGCCCGCGTAAAACGCCACAACACCGCCGGTATACTCTGGCCTGACCGCATTCTGAGCATGCTTGTGACCGCACCGACAACACTCGACGTCATCATCCCGACCTATAACCGCAAACAGCTTCTGCGCAAGACGCTGGAAAGCTTCGCCGTCGCGACCGTGCCGCCGTCACTCGACGTCACGGTGATCGTTGTGGATAACAACACCACGGACGGCACCGCCGAGGCCGTTGCAGCCATGGTCGGGAGCTTCCCGCTCAAGCTGCGCTGCGTTCGCGAAACCAAGCAGGGTCTTTCCAACGCACGCAACGGCGGCATCGCTGCGGGTCAGGGCGAGCTGATTGGCTTCGTCGACGACGACGAAGAGATCGAGCCCAATTGGCTCCAAGTCATCTTCCGGGAGTTTGCCAATCCCGAGGTGGACTTTATCGGAGGACCGTACCTGCCCAACTGGGCGATGGCTGCCCCGGACTGGTTGCCGCCCGGCTACCCCGCGGTCATCGGGGCGATTCCGCCCAAGCCGCGCGCCATCTTTGACGATTCGTTCAAGGGAAACCTGATGGGCGGCAACGCCGTCATGCGGCGCTCGGTATTCGAGCGAGTCGGCACCTACACGCCGCACCTGGGCCGCAGCAGCAAAGGTCTCCTCTCTGATGAAGACGCAGACATGCTGCGCCGCATCCGCGCAGCCGGGCTGCACGGCGTGTACGTGCCCGATCTCGCCATCCGCCACTACATCGCGCCGGAGCGGCTCACCCGCAAGTATCACCGCCGCTGGGTGTACTGGCGCGCGGCATCGCAGGGTTTTCATGACCGCACCTCGCCCGATCCAGCGTTGGCCTATTCATTCGGTCTGCAACGCTATCGCCTCGGCATGGCCCTGCGCGGTCTCATGGCCGTTCCGTTGCGCCGCCTTCGCGGACGCAAAGCCGAATCCTTCAATGGCGAACTCGCCGCATGGGACCTGCTCGGTTTTGCCTACGGCAAGTATTTTCTGAAGATCGAATCGATGTACAAGTCGTAACGCAGGGCCGAAAAAACATGGAGCTGTAACCGCTTGCCCCTGCATCACAGGCAAGCCCACAGCCGGATTGACTAGGCCGCCACCGCTGCCCGCCCCCGCAAGCGCGAACGCACCATCGGCAACACCGTATCCCGGAACCCCGCTCGAAAGATCAGCAGCAGGGTCAGCAGAAATACCGGGATCAGCAGCACCGTTTGCGCAAAGAAACCGGCGATGGAATGCACGGCAACATGACGCTCCACCAGCAACGACGCCACGGCGAACGGCACCGCCGAGAGGTATACCGCGCCCCAGGTTCGGCCCATAATCTGCCACCGGCTCAGGCCAAGCATTTTCGCCGTGGCGCCAGGCCAGACCACCAGGTGAATGATCAGGCTCGGAATCATCGTTCCCAATGCAACGCCGTACAGGCCAAAGTAGTGGACCAGAATGATGCTTAGCGTCAGGTTGCTGACGCCCTCCACGAATGCGCAGACCGCCACAAACTTGTGCCGGTCCGTGCCCATGGAGATTGCACCCGCGGTGTTATTCGCCAGGCCAAACATCAGCGCCGTCGCCAGGATCAGCAAGACAAGCCCCGACGCGTGCTCATACTGTGCGCCCATCCAAAGCCGGATGAAGGTGTGCCCGCGCGTCAGGAGCGTTACCAGGATGGGCAGACCAAAGATCAGAATTGAGCGCGTCCCGATCCGGTACAGGTTGCGCAGCTTCGCCCCGTCGCCGCTCGCGTTAAAGGTGCTGGCCGCCGGCACGAACGTCATGCTCATGGCCCCGGCAAACTGGTCCGCATAGCGGCACAATGAGTTGCCGATCGCATAGAACGTCACAGCGGACGCCGAGATGAAGCCGCCCACCACCAGGTTGTCCGTCTGGTAGATCAGCTGCAGTGCGACCGTCTGCACAAACACGTAGAAGCTGTACGACCACAGAGATCGCAGCACTTCAGTGCGCGGCCGCGACAATCTGACGCGTAGCTCCGGGTAGATGCGCCTGGAGGTCACCACCAGCAGGCTGCCGCCCAGGATGACGGCTGCCAGTTCCGCCAGCGCGATGCCGATCAGCCCCCATCCGCGGCTGAGCGCCAGCACGACCCCGGAGACCCGCACCACCAGCTGCGCCAGCGTCACACCGGTTTGCACGTCATACCGGTTCGCGGCCGAGAGCACGCCGCCAAAGACACCCGTGCACATCGCAATCGACGTGCTCACCCCGATAATGGCAACCGCGATGCGGCTGACGTGCGCCATGTCCGGCGGAATGCGGAACACCACAGGAAACAGCACCGCCAGCAATCCCGACAGCAGCAGCACCGCGGCGGAGATCTGCACCCGGACCCACAGCGCCGCGGAGAAAGAGTCCGACGCGCCCTGGTGGTTGCCGGTCGCGCGGTCCTTGGAAACAAACCGCAGCACCGAGCTGCGCATGCCCAGGTCCAGCAGTGCCAGGTAGTTCACCGACGAAATCGAAAGCACCCACACGCCATACGCGGCGTTGCCGAGCCGGTGCACGATGAACGGCGACAGAAAGAACCCCACCGCCATGTTTGCCGCGGTGGCCAGCCAGGAGGAAAGGGCGTTGCGGGCAATGTGACGAAACCGCAGCTGCATGGTCAAAGCGGCTCCTGTGTGGCGAGCCTCGGCCCTCTCTTCCGTGCCTCAGTATAGATGTCGGCGGCCACGTGTACTGTCCCTCGTTCGTGCAATGCACTTTGCACAAGACAGCTGTGCGTCGCGAACCTCCATGCAAGTTGTCCTCGCCTGTCGGAATCAATCAGTCTGCAGGACCGATTCATACACCGCCTCAGTGTCGGCAGCGATCGATCTCCAGCTTGCCGCACCAAAGTCCTTTGCCTGCATCGCAACTTCCATCCGGCCCCGCAGCGTGGCGTCCTGCACCAGGCGCAAGGTCGCCGCAGCCAGCGCACCGGCATCGCCCGGCGCCACCAGCAGAGCATCCACGCCTTTGGTCAATAGCTCGCGAAAGACGGGCAGATCGCTGGCGACCACGGCCTTGCCCAGTGCCACGCCGGTTGCAAGCGCACCGCTCGTCGTAATGGCTCGATAGGGATACACCACGACCGCCGCAGCCCGATACAGCGCCGTCAGTTCCTCGGCGGAAAGAAAACGCAAATCGAGCACCACACGCTTGAGTTCAAGGCGGGCGACCTGGGCCCGCACCTCGGTCGTGATCTCCGCCGACCCGGTGCCCACCACCAGCAACGTGGCGTCACTCACGTGTGCCTCGACCTCGGCCCATGCCTCCAGCAGCAGGTCCAGACCCTTGTACGGGAAGATGATCCCCTGCCACAGCACCATCTGCTGCCCCGGCTCGATGCCGTACCGCGCCCGCACTGCGTCCACGCTCTCGCCACCCTGCAGGTCGTAAAAGAACGGTCCATGCGGGATCACGGAAACGAGATCAGGCGCGACGCCGAACTCGTTCGCGAGTCGCTCCGCCACGACACTGGAGTGGCAGATCATGCGATCCACACCGCTGTAAAGCCGCTGAAACAATGCGCGGTACCGGTCGGCCGTGTCATGCGGCAGCAGATCGTGGACGGTCAGCACCACGCGCGCACCGCGCCAGCGCAGCAGCCGCACAAACCACCAGTCCACCGGCAGGCGGGATCGCAGCATCGGCAGGTATTGCACGTGCAGAATCTGTGGCGGCTTCACCAGAAAGCGCACCGCAAGCACGAAGAGATTCAGCACCGTCTCCAGCAGCTTCGCCACGCGCCGCACCGTTCGTGGCAGCATTCGAAACCGGCCCACCACGTCCAGAAAGCCGGGCGCCAGCCGCAGACCGCGGCTTCGAAAGCATTCCAGATCCAGGTAGTACGTGATCGACCCGACCCGCACATCCACGCCGCGCTGCTGCAGCGCGCGCGACAGATATGCCGTGTAGTACGGCACGGTCGCCAGCAGGTCCATCATGTACACCTGCGGTCGCCGGCGGTTCATGCCTTGCTCCCAGCCGCGGCCAGGGCTTCGCAATAGACTTCGCGGTACTCCGCGGTCATGCGGTCCGCGGAGAAGTCACGCTCCACCAACGCGCGCGCGTTCTGCCCCAACCGCAATCGCAAACCATGATCCCGCAGAATTTCCAGCATCGCGCCCGCCAGCGCAGCCGCGTCACCCGGCGTCACCAGCAGCCCGGTTTCACGGGGACGCACCACCGTCGGCACTTCGCCTACGGTCGTTCCCACCACTGGCAGGCCGCTCGCCATCCCCTCCAGCAGCGCCACCGGCAGGCCCTCCTGCCGCGACGCCGACACCATCAGGTCCAGCCTGGCATATACCGCTGCCATCGAGTCCTGGTGCCCCACCAGCGCGACACGTTCCGCAAGCCCAAGCCGCGCGATCTGGGCCTCCAGACTGGCCCGCTGCGGTCCCTCGCCCAACACCACAAATTCGCTATCCGGCAGAGCTTTCGCCACAATCGCAACGGCATCCAGGAAGATGTCGACGCCCTTTTCCGGCGCAAGCCGTCCCACCAGCCCCACCCGCAGCGGTGCTGCCGGCGCTCGGCAACGGCCCGCAGCAGCCTCGGTGAACGGCCCAACGGCGATGCCGTTCTGAATGCGCCGCACCCGCCCCGCCTTGACGCCGCTGCCGAGCAATTGCCGCTCAACCTCCGCCGATACCGCGACCACCCGCGCGAAGCCTCGCAACACCCACCGGTCCAGCACGCCGTACACCCGCAACGCCAGGTCATTGTCGTACCAGGTGTGGCAAGTGGACACCAGCGGCACGCGGCCGCCACGGCCCAGTGCAGCCCACGCGTACAGGTCCGCCTTGTAGCCGTGTGCATGCAGCAGGTCGATGCGTTGGTCCCGCACCACCTCGCGGATTGCTTTCACGGTTGCGCGGCTTAGCTGCCCGCTGCACGGTACCAGCACCGCCGGCAGGCCCTCCTCCACCGCCCGGTCGTAGATCTGCCGGCTGCTGTTCGCGAACACCGCGATGGAGCTCTCATCGCCTGCCGCTCGCAATGCATGCGACAGGTTCAGGATCACCGCCTCCGCACCGTACATGCCACCGCTTGAGATCAGGTGCAGCACCTTCATTGCGGCGCGCCCTCTACTTCCTGCCGGTTCACCAGAGCCCAAAGCCGCGCGTACATGCTGTCACCCAACAGATGTTGCGCCGCCGCCTTGGCGCGCGAGATCCGTCGTGCCCGCTGCAGCGCGCCGCTCGCCGGGTCCAGCAGCCGCTCCAAAGCCGCATCCGCCATGCCGGCCAGGATGTTGAATCGCCCGACTACTGGCTCCACTGCCGACCGCGTCACGCCCGGCACCGACGTCCACACTGTCGTGTACCCCGCCTCGCGACACGCACGCAACACCCGCGCATCACCGCGGCCGCCGGGCAGCGAAAGCGACGTGACCGGCGCGCCGATCCAGTCCTGCAGCGATGACTTTGCGTCGCAAAGCTCACGCCGCAGTTCCACGTCGCTACACCCGGTCAGCAGGGCATGGCTCCAGCTGTGCGCACCCAACGTGTGCCCAGCGGCGTGCAACTCTCGCAAATGCCGCGGCTCCATGTACCCATCCCGCGTGCCCGTCCATCCCGCGGTGATGAAGAAATGGGCTTTCACGCAAGCGTCGTCCAGCATTGGCAGCGCATGCGTGTGGTTTGAGAGATGCCCGTCGTCAAACGTGACGAGCGGCACATAGCTGCCGGGCGCCTCACGCCGCAGCCGCGCAAACATCCGCAGATGCTCCGCAAACCGGCTGCACGGCAGCACGTACGAGTACGCGGACGGCTCCGGCCGAAGCTCGTGGTACAGCAACGGAACCTGCGCGCACTGGGCATCATCCGCCTCTGCCGTTACCGCTCGTATCTCGCTTGAAGGGGTCATACGCTTGGACCGGCTCGTACCGGCTAACTCGTCGGCGCGGCGGTCTCAACCAGTTCAATCAGCTGCCGCGTCGGCGTGTACATCCATGCGATTCGCCGGCCACCGAACGCCACCGCCGGCGCCGGGGGACTCACCAGCATGCAGCCCAGCCCCTTCGCATGCGCCAGCGCGCCTTCCAGGTCTGCCGTTTCCAGGCACAGGTGGTACGCCGTGCCTCCACCCTTCTGCAAAATCGACCGCACCGGGGAGTCCTCGGCGAGCGGCTCCACGAGCTCCACCTCGACCCTGTCCTCATCGGACATGGTCAGGAAGCTCACCGACACCCGCTGAATGGGGTCGGCAAACGGCCCCGCGATGGTGCGATAGCCGAAGAGCCCTTCCAGCAACTTCGCCGTCGCGTCCAGCTTCTGCGTCGCCACACCCACGTGGTGCAGCCGGAAGCCGAGCGCCTTCACCAAATCTGCTGAGTTCAGGCTGCCGTTGGAAGCTTCGGCGACGTCACCCAAAGTGCCCGCAGGCGTGGCTTCGCCGCCAGATGCCGCACTCACAACGTCACGCCCTTCTTCTGCAGCGCGTCCTGAATCGCCGCGACCGTTGTCAGGTGCGCCACGAGCGACGGGTCGAACTGCACGCCATACTCGCCCTCCACCGCCAGCATCAGCTGCAGGTGGCGAAAGGAGTCCCAGTTCTCCGCGGTTTCCGTATTCAACTCGGGCGTCACGTCCTCGGGCGCAATCTCAAGCGTATCGGCGACCAGGTCACGCAACGACGACGGCACGGGCTGACTCATCGGCGGCTCCTTCCAATGTTAAAAATTCGGGAATGGGCGGCAGACCGCCCTCGAAATCGTACCAGTACCACTCCGAGCTCCCATCCTCAGCAACCGGCACAGGAACACCATCGGGTATTCCATTCTGGAACCCGCACGACGCGTAAAACCCTGCCGCAAGACCGTTTTTCTTCGTCGGCCGGAACTCACCCAGCAGACCTCGGGCACCGTCCGCCTGGGCGCGCCGCGCGCACGCCGCAAGCATGGCCCGCTCAATATCGCGACCGATCACCCGGCAGCTCAACAGGAGCGTGTCGATGCGGCACACCGCGCCCTCTGTCTGCGCCAGCAGGAGGCCAACCACGCCCGAGTCGCCAAAGCGATCGCGCACCCGCAGCGCAAACGCCTGGCCGCCGGGTGCGTTCTGAAATCGCTCCACGTCGGCCGCGCCATGCCGTCGCGTAGTCAGGTTGAACTGGTTCGTCTTGCCCAGCAGCTGTACGGACCGCGCCAGCGGCGCTTCTGTCGCGGGCAGAAACGTGCAGACGATTTCCAGCGATCTCAGGAAGTCCTCGCGGCTGCCCAGGCTTTCCCGCAGCGCCTCGCGCTCGGTCTGGTTGCGGTAGTCCTCCGCACGGCGCAGGTCGTCCTCGCTGATCGCCGTCGTCTCAAAGTACCCACCGGCTTCCACCAGCTCGACGAACCGCCACGGTTCCTCCGGCGGCACCTCGACCACCGCCACCTCGGGCATGGCCTGCCGCACTGCCTCGCACTCCGTCGGGTTGTCGTCCACAAACACCAGCGAGTCCGTGCCCAGCGACAGGTCTGCCGCCAGCTTCCGCAGCGAGCCTACCTTGTCACCCCAGCCGATCTCGCGCGCGGAGAAGTCTTCCAGCCGCAGCAGAAGATCGTTCGCCCGCATCGTGAACGCCTCTTCCACGTCCGCTGGATTGTTCTTCGACACGACGGCAAGCAGCACGCCGCGCGCCCGCAAACGCTTCAGGTGCTGCTGATACGCGCGATAGCAGTTGCCCGGAAACGCGGTGCCGGTCGCAATGCCCTTCGGCCCGTCCTCGCCCAGAATGCCGCCCCAGAAGGTCTGGTCCAGGTCCGTGCAAAGCACCTTGCGCATGGGCCGGAACAGCGCTCGCACCGTTCGCAGCAGACCGCGCGCATACGCCGGAAACGCCGCCGCAGCCATCGGCACGCGCGACGACAGAAACATCCGCTCATCCGCCCACGCCGCCTTGCCGAAGCGCGCGGCAACGTCGTCCACGGCAAAGAACACACATCCCGAGATGCCCGCGCACATCGCCGCCACGCGCCGGTTTAGATCGCGTATGGCGGATTTCAGGCCACCCGGCAGGTTTGCCTCGCCCGCGTCGCCCAGCGCCGTGCGATCCGGCACCACAAAACCCTGCACCAGGATGCGGCTTGCTACGCGCCCGCGCAGCGACTCCAGCATGGACCGCATGCGCTCCACGCAGGCCGCGAGCTCCGCTTCCACAGCGCCATCGCTGGCAACTCCGTCCCCGCGCCCGCTCGCGCAAAGATCCGGCAACCGTCCGGCAATGTCCTCCAGGTCCAGCGCAAGCACCACCAGGTCAAAGCTCGAGGAATCACGCAGCGGCCCTGCCACATTCATCAGCTCGTCCATGAACGAGCCATAGCCACCCAGCTCCGCTCGCAGCACGAAGCCGTCCAGCGCAGCCTCAATCTGCAGAAACGGCAGCACCGGTTCCAGCGACACCGACCGCGCGATGAATGTCCGCAACTCGCGATGCCCCGCCGCAAGCAGCGCCGGCGCGATCTCTCCCAGAGCCCGTGCGCACAGCAGAGCGTCCGACGGCTTGCCCTCGCGATACAGCCGCTCCGCCTCGCGCAGCGTTTCGCGCACCGTCGCACCGGAAGCCGCGATCGAACGCATGCGGCTACGCAGTTCATCGCGTATCGCCGGCTCAAGCACGAACGGCCTCGCCTTCTACGACTATGGCGACAGGGAGCTCACCCGTAACCGCAGCATCTCCCACTGCAGGCTGATTCGACGCATCGCCGTGTGCGGGACCCGAGGACGCCGCCGCGTCCACCGCCGGCAAAACCGTCTCCGGCTTCGCCACTGCAATCTTCGGCGGCTGCATGATGATCCGCGCCGGCACGCCCATCACGGTCGCACCCGCGGGCACGTTTGTAATCACCAAGCTGTTTGCCGCGATCTTTGCCCCGCTGCCGATGCGAATGCGCCCCACCAAAGCTGCACCCGTGCCGATGTACACCTCGTCGCCCAGCACCGGGATGCCGCTGCGGCCCATGGCTGACGCGCCGATCGTGATGCGATGCGCCAGGTCGCAGTTCCGCCCCATCACCGCGCCCGGATTGATGTGCACGCCGCCGATGTGCCCGATGTAGAGCCCACCGCCGATCGTCGCCTGCGGGTCAATGTCCATCTCCATCAAAATCAGGCAGCACTTGGTCAGGAGGAACGAAAGGAGCTTCAGCGGCAGCCGGATCAGCGCAGCAGGCGGCTCCGTGTACAGCCAGTTCCCCAGCCGGTGCGCGCCAATGGCCCACAAGGCCGGCTCCAGCCACAACCGGTGGCCGGAATAGCCCTTGCTGCGGTAGCGCGCAACGTCTTCCCGGAACCGTCCCCGCGGTACCTTGCCTGTCCCCGTTGTGGATCCCGTTACGGTTTGCACGTCAGCAGCGCACCAGGTTGTCCGCCGTCATACCCTTGGTCGCGTTCCGCGAATCGACCACGAGCTGGCTTTCACGCACAATGCTGGGGTAGTCGTAATCCGAGTGGTCGGTCGCGATCAGAACGCAATCGTACTGGCCCAAATCCTCCAGCGGCGTCGACGTCATGTTCAGGTTGTACTTGCGTCCACGGCCCACGGTGGGGTGGTACGGGTCGTTGTAGACCACCTCCGCACCCTCGTCACGCAAAAGCTCGATCAGCGTCAGCGACGGCGACTCACGCAGGTCGTCGATGTCCTTTTTGTAGCTCATGCCCAGCATCAGCACCTTGGACCCGTTCAGCGGCTTCTTGCGCGTGTTCAGCGCGCGCGCCACCTGCGTGACCACAAACTCCGGCATGGCCTCGTTCACTTCGCCGGCCAGTTCAATGAACCGCGTGTGAAAGCCGAACTCCTTCGCCTTCCAGCTCAGGTAGAACGGGTCGATCGGAATGCAGTGGCCGCCCAGCCCCGGCCCGGGATAGAACGCCTGGAAGCCGAACGGCTTGGTCGCTGCCGCGTCGATCACCTCCCAGATGTCGATGCCCATGCGCAACGCCAGCACCTTCATCTCATTCACCAGCGCAATATTGACGCAGCGGTAGATGTTCTCCAGCAGCTTGGTCATCTCGGCCGCCTGCGTCGTCGAAACCCGCACCGCGCGCGTGAAGATGGCCTCGTACAACGTCGCCGCCAACTCCGCCGCGATCGGCTCGTGGCCGCCCACGACCTTGGGTATGTTGTGCCGCGCCACCGTGGTATTGCCCGGATCTTCGCGCTCCGGCGAGAACGCCACATAAAACACGCCCGACTCCGCCGGCTCGCCACCCGGTCCCTGCACCTTCAGGCCCAGCTTGTTACCGGCCTCCAGCAACGGAATCAATACCTCTTCCGTGGTACCCGGGTACGTCGTACTCTCCAGCGCGACCAGTTGCCCCGCCTGCAGCCACGGCGCGATCATCTTCGCCGTGTCCACGATGTACGACATGTCCGGCTCGTGGTGCTCGTTCAGCGGCGTCGGCACGCACAGGATGATCGCGTCCTGTTCCGTCAGCTTGCTGAAGTCCGCGGTCGCCGTAAAGCCTTTGGCGCGAACGCTCTGGATTTCCTCAGAAGGGATGCGGAAGATATAGGACTGCCCAGCCGTCAGGCTATCGACTTTTTTCTGGTCAATGTCGAAGCCCGTCACCTTGAAGCCCGCCTCCGCGAGCAGCAGCGAAAGCGGCAAACCGACATAGCCCAGGCCAATAATGCCGATGGCGGCACTCCGGTTCTTCAGGCGTTCCAGGCGTTGGGCAGACAGGGAGGACGTACGTGTGGCAGACATGCCCTACCATTATCCCATTCAGGATGGTCGGTTTCGTGCCTCATTTCTGGCCAAAAGGTGGGATTGCTTCTTCGGTAACATGGGATAACTTCAGTCCAGTTCCAAGGAAAGGCATGCAGCAACGTTGAGTCCTTCGGCGCCGCTGCGACCACGCGACATGGCACGCTATCTGATCACCGGCATCGCAGGCTTCATCGGCTCTTCCCTGGCCCACAAACTCGTCGAGCAAGGCCACCAAGTCTGCGGCGTGGACAACCTGTCCACCGGCCGGCTTGAAAATCTGGACGCGATCCGCTCTTCTATCGAGTTCCACCAGGGCGATATCCAGGACCCCGCGCTCATGCGCGCCGTCTGCGAGGGTGCCGACGTCGTGCTGCACCAGGCCGCGCTCGCCTCCGTGCCACGCTCCGTGCAGGACCCGCTCACCTCGCACAATAGCAACATCAACGGCACGCTGCAGGTCCTACTCGCCGCGCGTGATGCCAAGGTTCGCCGCGTCGTCTACGCGGCCTCCAGTTCCGCCTATGGCGACCAGCCGACCCAGCCCAAGGTCGAAACCATGACGCCTATGCCGCTGTCGCCCTATGCCGTGCAGAAGCTGACCTGCGAGTACTACATCCAGAGCTTCTGCAAGGTCTACGGCATGCAGGGCGTTTGCCTCCGCTACTTCAACATTTTCGGACCGCGCCAGGCCGCGGACTCGCCCTACTCCGGTGTTATCGCGCAGTTCATCTATAAGATGATGGCCGGCACTACGCCCACCATCAACGGCGACGGCTCCGTCAGCCGCGACTTCACTTTTATCGCGAATGCTGTGCAGGCGAACCTGCTCGCCGCCACCGCGCCCGACTCCGTCGCCACCGGCCGCGTCTTCAACGTGGGCACCGGCCACAGCCACACGCTCAACGACCTCTACCACGCGCTTGCCGACATCCTCGGCTTCCCGCACGCACCCAAATACGGCCCCGTCCGCACCGGCGACGTCGAGCACTCGCTCGCCGACATCCGCCGCGGCCGCCACGAACTCGGCTACCAGCCCATGGAAGACTTCCGCGCCGGCCTGGAACAAACTGTCGCCTGGTACCAGAGCGAAGCCGCCAAGCAGCAGCAGGACCAGTTCGCCTCAGCCTGAGCGGAGGCCGTTCTTTGTCCAGACGCTCCTTGCCATTTGCGCAAGCCCGTAGCATTAGCGGCCTGCTTAACTGTGGTTCGACTGCTCGCGGATGGGGTACAGCACCGCGCCGAAAACTCGCCGACGCGGTTGAAGCTGCGACTTGCCGGTCGTAGCTAAGCTCAGAGCTTCGTTAACGCGGAGCTCAGAGCTTCGTTAACGCGGAGGTGAGATCGGCGGATAGCTCGGCATACTTAGGTACACCCACCATCGTGAACACTTTAGTGAAATGCGGGCTCAAGCCGAAGATGCCCACGACTCGGTCGTTGCCTTTCTTCGCTTCCAGCAGCATCTGGATGATCGTCGCGATGCCGGACGAATTGATATAACCCACCTTGTCGAAATCCAGCAGCAGCTTCGTTACCGCGGCATCCAGGGAGTGGTAGGCGTCCAGAACCGCACTCTTGGACGCGGACGAGATATCGCCGGCGAATGCCAGAACAGTAACGGGACCCCCTGAATTTCCGATCGCTGCATACTGCGAAATTTTCGTGTCGACCTGCATTACTCGTCTTCCTTTTGCATCCTGATTACCAGGCGAATGAAACTCTTTCCTGGAGGTCCTTTGTGCCATTCTGCTTCATCAACCAGAGCTTCAATCAGAAACATGCCCATGCCACGAGGGTCCTCCTCCCCGCGCATCTTGCGGTCGATGTCCGGTGCGGCAACGTCATCCGCCGGCCCCTCACCCTCATCTGAAACCTTGATCTCTAGTTCTCTGTCGTTGGTGGAAAGCTCCACGCTTATGTAGAGCGATTCATCCAGATGATTGCCGTGTTCTATCGCGTTGATGCATGCCTCGGCGAGCGCAGTCTTCAAGTCCTCGATGCGCTCGGCGGAGAAGCCCATCAGCTGAGCCATGCCGGCCGCGGTGCTCATAGCCACCTTTTCGTATCCAAGTTCCGACGGCAGCCGAACTTCGACTGAATTAGCACGCCTCATGCAGACAGGGTCTCCTGTCGCGGCGAAAGCCGATGACAAACGGCAAGCGCGGTCATATCGTCGGTGCGCGGCGCACCTGTGGAAAACTGGTGCAATGCTTCCCAGATGCTATCAAGCGTCTCGCCGGCGTCCTCCGTTGCAAGCGATCGGAAAAGCTCCGTGAGGCGTTCAGAACCGAACTCCTCTTCCCCACAGAAAATCTCGGTCAGACCGTCGGTATAGAGCAACAGTTTCGATCCGGGATGAAACTCAAAGGTCTCCGATCCATACTGCACAAAGGGCAGCATGCCGAGGGGAGTGCCAGTTGCTTCAATCATTCTGACCGAACCGCCGGAGTGAACCAGCATGCCGGGATTATGGCCCGCGTTCACCACTTCGATCCGGTTGCTCGCAGCATCCAGCCGGACCAGGATCGCGGTTACGTAGCGGCGGCGCGCCTCCTGTCCTTCTTCCCAATGCCACTGCCCGATGCGCCTGACCATCTCTGCCAAGGGCATCGGCTGTGTTGCCAACGAGCGGAATGCTGCACGAAAGCTTGTCGCGACGATTGCCGATGCCAAACCCTTGCCCGCTACATCCGCAACCATGAAGAGATTGGAACCGTCTGAAAGTTCCAGCACGTCCAGGTAATCGCCACCCACCTCATAACAAGCAATCGAGCGCGCCGCGAGGGAAAACCCCGAAATGTCGGGCATGTTCCTTGGGAGCAGAGATCGCTGAATGTCGCGGGCCGCGTCCAGGTCCTGCGCGACGCGAACCCACTGCAGGTCGCGCTCATGAAGCATTGCATTTTCCAGGGCGACCGCTGCTTGCAAGATCAGGCTTTCCACAAAATCCTGCTCGTACATGGACAACTGGCAACCCTCTTCCGTCTGGACCAGCATTTCGGCCAGCAGCGTGTTGTCCTTCGCCCGTAGCGCAAAACGCGGGCACAAGTTGCGGGGTCCAGGCGGGGTGCCGTAGGAAACAAGCGCCTTTCCCTCAGGCGAAAGGAACAGAGCTCCCTGTAGTTCAAGCTCGCGCACCAGAATGCGTGCCGTTTCCAACAGGACCTCGCCGGTCTCAATTGTGGAGTGAATCTGACGCGAGGCCTCGAGCAGCGCGTGGAGGCGCGCGACCTGTTCTTCAAGCGACAGGGTCGTGTCCGCAGGTGGATGGATCTCTGAGGCTTCCATGTTCCGGTTATCGGCAAGTCTACATGAGGTTTCGCCAACAGCCTGCAATCCACGAAATTTATTTCACCCGCAATAATACTTCCGTGTAAGTTGGAAACACTCCGTTGATCCGCGGTCACCCCCGACCGCTTTCAAATATCTGCAAGCTCCTGAGGGCGTTCGCCATGCGTGCAATCTGCCGTTGCTTTGTTCTTGTTCTCGTCGCCTGCCCCGTGGTGGCAAGAGCCGTCACGATCCGCGTTCAGGATCCGAACTACACCAATCTCACCACCACCCCCACTTCGTTCATGTTCGGCGGCTGCCCCGGCGCAAACTCACCCGGAGGACCCTACCTCGACAATGGTGCCGTGATCTCCGCCGATGGATGCTTTGGCGGGTTGAATCAGACGCAGTCGTCCATCACGTCGATCACGCTTACCTTCCTGAATACCCTCGCGGTGCAGAATGCTACCCAGCCGGACGCTGCGTTCAGCGATATCTTTCAGAGTGCCACCTTCACAGCGCCGGCAAACCCGCGTGACTCCAACGCGTTCTACACATTCACGTTCAGTGGCGGGCAGCTGACACAGAGACAAACCTTTGTGATCACGGAAGATGGAGTGCCGTTCGGAAATTTTCCCAACGTAACGCTCAGCTTCACCACCAGCGCCACGCCGGAGCCATCATCGATTTTGCTGCTGGGAACAAGCCTGGTGGGCATGGCCTCCATGTATCGCCGTTATCGCCAAGCCTGATTATTCCGGGAACTTTACTCTCCTATCCGAAGATCCGGGGTGGCAGGCCTGGTAAGTCATGAGGCGATTGTTGTGCTGGATAGCAGGTGTTCTGCTGATCCCGGGACTGCCTGGCGGTGCACAGGCAGTCCCGGCCGACGGTGCATTGATCGCCCGTGCCCAGCAACCTGAAGCGATTGCGCTCGGCAGATCGGCAAGAGACCTGTTTGGGCCATGGAAGTTTCATGTCGGCGACGATCCTGCCTGGGCCGGTGCCGGTTTCGATGACACACACTGGGAAAGTGTCGATTTCCATGTGGCCGGCGACCCGTCAGACCCGGATCCGGGAACCAGCAGCCTGGCGCCCGGGTGGACCTCGCAGGGCCACCCAGGCTATTACGGCTATGCGTGGTACCGTCTTCGCCTGAATGTGCAGGGGACGGGAGAGCAACTCGCCATCAAAATGCCTGACGCGTTCGACGATGCGTATCAGGTGTTCGTGAATGGACAACAGGTGGGACAGTTTGGGCACTTCGGCACGCGCCGCGAGTGGGCCTACCCCTCCCAGCCGCGCGGCTTTCCTTTGCCTGCCCACGTGCGCAACGGTCCCGTGACCATCGCGATACGCATGTGGATGGGCAGTGCCAGCCGCTTCAGCGGGCCGGATGCAGGTGGCCTGCATGGCCCCCCAATGCTGGGTTCCGCGGCAACCATCGGGAATCAGGTGGAACTGGACTGGGACAGCATTAACCGTGAGCTTGGCAGCGGCTTTCTGGAAACGCTGGTGCTGCTGCTGGCCCTGTGCGTTGCGGCGGCGCACTACTCGCTCGATCGCAGCGACCCGGCCTACCTCTGGCTGAGCCTCGTATCCCTGGTGACGCTGCTGGGCAATCTGATCCTGCAGGTCGGCAACTACACGATGATTCTGAGCAGCACGGTTGTTCTGCTCTCAAGAGACGTGCTGCTGACGCCATTGAGAATCGGGATCTGGATTCTCTTCTTTGCCTCGTGGTTTGGCTTGCGACTGTCGCGGCGGCTCTTGTGGCCTACCGGCGTCCTCGTCGGACTTTTGGCGATCGGCACGCTCATGCTGCGGCCGCCGCTGCACGGATTGATCGTACCGCTCTCCTTTGCAGCCGTGCTGACCCCGGCGCTGCTTTGGATCAAGCTGGCGCTGGCGGGTCTGCTGTTTTGGGTGAGCTACAAGGGTATTCGAGAGGAGCGGGCCGAGGGTTGGCTCGCGCTGCCGGCCATCCTGCTGGCCGTTGCCGCGAACTATCAGCATGAGCTGCGGCTCGCTCACGTCCGTGTCCAATACGCCGTGCTTGGATACAACGTCTCGCTTGGCCAGCTTTCCACAATGCTCTCTCTGTTACTCGTAACATTGCTGGGTTCGCGCCGCTTCTTGATGTCGCAGAGGCAGAAGCTGCAATACAGGCTTGAGGTGGAACAGGCGAGCGAACTGCAGCGGGTGATCATTCCGAGCGAGATGCCGCAGGTTCCCGGGCTCCGCATTGACAGCGAGTACCGGCCGTCGCGCGACGTCGGCGGTGACTTCTTCCAGATCATCCCCGACTCAAGCGACGGAAGTGTACTGATCGTAGTCGGCGACGTAACCGGCAAGGGTCTGCGCGCCGGCATGTTGGTCGCTCTGATCGTCGGCATCGTCGACACCGCCGTCAAAGAGGAGCCTACCCCGGATCGCGTCATCAGCGCCATCAACGAAAGCCTGTGTGGCCGCGGGTACGCGACCGCCACCTGCATCGCGGTCAAAATCCGTAGCGACGGCTTGCTCGTGGCCACCAATGCCGGACACCTGCCGCCCTATATCAACGGCCGAACGCTCGAAATGGAAGGTGCGTTACCGCTCGGAACCCTGTCCGGACTTTCCTACGAAACCGTCGAGTATCGCCTGCAGAAAGGCGATGTCATCACGCTGATCACAGATGGCGTCATCGAAGCACAGGATGAGCACGGCGAGCTGTTCGGCTTTGATCGCGTTTGCGACATGGTCAGTGCGCACGCTACGGCCAACGCCATCGCCAGTGCAGCGCAAAGTTTCGGTCAGGAAGACGACATTCTGGTGTTACGTATCGAATGCACCGTGAGCTATTAATTCACCTCAGTGGAGCGGCTGAGCCCGCTCCGATGCGCAAGAGCAGCGGTTCTTGAGAAGCAAACACGGACCCTCCGCTCACTCATTCAGCAATGAGCGCTAGAAGGGATGGTCGGGTTCTAAAGCTCGTCTGCGCATCGATTTTGTGCAGGAACAGCAGGAAACTTTCTACTGGCCCCGGCGTCGCACGACTGTCTTGACCGTCTCGAACATGACCAGCAGGTCCAGCCCAAGCGTCATGTGCTTGATGTAGTACAAGTCGTACTCCAGCTTTTCGCGGGCTTGCTCCAGGCTTGATCCATACCCGTAGCGCACCTGCGCCCACCCGGTCAGGCCTGGCCGGATCAGGTGGCGAAGGTTGTAGAACGGCAGGTTCTCTGCAAGATAGGGAACGAACTCCGGACGCTCTGGACGCGGCCCAACCAGGCCCATGTCGCCGCGCAGAACGTTCCACAGTTGCGGAATCTCGTCGATCCGCGTCTTGCGCAGGAACACACCGACCCGCGTCACGCGTGGATCGTTCTTGACAGCCCACTTGGCGCCGGCAGCCTCCGCGTCGGTGCGCATGGAACGAAATTTGTAAACATGGAACGGCTTACCGGCCATGCCAACCCGGGTTTGCCGAAAGAATATCGGGCCCGGCGAACTAAGCCGGACAAGCAGCACCACCAGCGGAAAGAATGGAAGAAACAGCAGCAGGATGCATCCGGCCACCAAGCCTGACACCACCACACGCGTGAGTTGCGTCGTCTTTTTAACGCGAAAGCCTTCGCCGAAAAACATATTGCTCGGCTGCAAACCGTCCAATTGAATCTTGCCAACCAGCCGCTCTTTCACGTCGCCGACGCGCTCCACCAACACGCCATGCAGACGTGCCTGCAGCAGTTCGTTGACCGGCATCTGGTTGCGCGCGTTCTCCAGCGCCACAATCACGCGGTGCAACGGCCTCTTTTCAGCCAGCAAACGGTTGATCTCCGCACCCCAGACGCTCCGGCGTGTTTCTGGATCGTCGCTTCCAACCGTCTTCCAGTCGACGACCTCCATGCCGACATCGCGGCGTGACCGCAACAGCTCCACGACGGACCGCGCCTGTTCGCCGTCGCCCAGCACGTACACCCGCTCGCGGAAGCCGGGCAGGTTGACCATCCAGACGTAGGTCCGCCGCCACAGCATCAGCGCCGGCGTGAGCATCAGAAAGCCGAGCGCATACAGGTTCGGCTGGATCGCAAGCTCAGGCCAGAAAAACAGCGCAGCCGCCAGAACGAAACAGGAGAAACCCAGCACCAGCAGCATGCGGAAGAAGATCTGAAACGGCACGGAAACCGTCTGCGGCTCGTACAGGTCAAAATAGTATGAGAGCAGAACGATGATCAGCGTGAGCCCGGCCAGCTTCAGCCAGCCATCCTCATAGAACAGCACCAACGACATGTCCGGCCCGAGCAGCAATTGGCTCGACAGCAGAAAGCATGCCAACACCATGATGGTCTCGCCTAACAGCAGCGCTACCAGCCGGGTGGGTAAATAAACGTTCAGAAAACGGATCACGTCTGGCTCATCGTGGCTTATCCGTCGTAGCCGTAGTATCCCCCGGATTGGGGAGCGTCTTGGATTGCGTTCAGGACGACGCCGACGATCTTGGCCGCCTTCAGCTCCTGCTGGGCGCGCTGCGCTATTTCATACCGGGTCACGCCAGCACGCGTCACCAGCACCACGCCATCACAGGCCCGCGCCAGGTTCACACCGTCTGCAACCAGGGTGACAGGCGAGGAATCAACAATTATCCAGTCAAAGTAGTCATAGACCGATTTCAGTAGAATTTCGAAGCGGCCGTTACCCGAGAGGTCAGCCGCGTTATCCGCATCGGGACCGCTCGCAATGAAACTCAGCGAGGCTAAACTTCGGTTCAGCGGACCCGATTCGGGTAAATCCATTTGCTGCAATACCTGCTCAAGCGTGGCTTGGTTGGACAGGTAATCGGTCAATCCCGGCTCCTGAGGTGCCCCCAGAATAGAGTTCAGCCTGCCACGGCGCATGTCCGCATCGATGAGCAAAACGCGTTGGTTGCGGAATCGCGAGAAACCCAGAGCAAGGTTGGAAGCTACAAAGCTCTTGCCCTCCCCCGGCAATCCGCTGGTCACGATCACGGTCTTTAAGGGCCGATCCAAGCGCAGTTCATGCAGACGCGAGCGCAGAACACGAATCTGCTCCACCAGCACGCCCCGGGCCTCCAGCGCGGGTAGACGGTTCAACTCCGGTTGCCATGCAACCTTGCGAATCCGTAGTTCAGGCTCAGCGCCCGCCGCTGCATGCTCCAGGACCGACACGCCCTGCCCGGAGCGCATCGTTGCGGCAGACGAATCGTCCCGGTGCTTTCCATTCAAGCCGGAACGAAGTACCTCTCCAGCGCCGTGCGGCACCCCGTTGGGTGGCGAGGTTTTTCCTGCATCCGTATCGCTGGACCGGTTCAGCTCTGCGATCCGGTCCATTTCGGCACGCAGCAGTGCCTCGTAAATCTTACTCATGGGTGGTACTTGCCCTCCTTACGAGGTGCGGGGGTGGTGCCATTACGACACCGGCGCTCAGGATCCCCATTCTATAAATAGGCAGTTTAGGGGAACGCAGCTGTCTTCGCCATGCCCCTTTTGGGCTAGTTATGCCTTTGCAGGTTCTGCCTTCGCCGAGCCTGCAAGATCCGACCGCTTTACGCGCTGGAGGAAGATGCGGGTCAGCCAGCTTCGGCCAGTCGGGCCATCGGAGGGCACCTGGTCGGAAAGTGAAATGCTGGTAAGCACCGGCAAATCCAGAAACGCCCACACATCGCGTTCGGTACGCATGGACGTATCGCGGAACTCCAACAACAGAACGACTGCAAGACCCAGTACCAGACCACCGGCCAGGCCAGCGACCAGAAAAACGCTGCGCTTCGGCGAGAAAGGTGCCTCGGGCAGATTGGCCGCGTCCATCAGGCGAAACTGCTCGCCCTGCTGCCGGTTTTCCAGGTCCGTCGCCATCTGCGCGCCGTTGATTTTGGTCCGAAGATCATCGTAGAAGGTCTGCGCCGTCTGATTGTCGCGGGTCAACTGCTTGTACTGCGCCGCAATCGCCGGGCTGCTCATCAGCTTCGATTGGTAGCTGCCGATCTGCCCTTGAATCTGCGACTGCTCGGCACGTTTCGCCGCGATGCCCAACTCCGCCGACTGAATCTGCGCCCGCAGCTGCTGAATCGCGGGCGTTTCGACGTGGACCGCAGCTGCCTGGGCAGGTCCGCCGGTACCAGCGACGCGCGGTGCTGCATTGCGGGCAACTTGCCTGCGCTGGTCAGCAATGGCCCGATCGATCGCCAGCACATCCGGATGACTCGGCGTGTACTGTGTCAGCAACTGCGCTCGAACCGCTTGCAACCGTTGCAGTTCCACAACAGCCGGATTGTCGGCCGGGATGGCGGCCGTGTTGCCTGTGCCTACGGCATTCGCCGCAGCCGAAGCGGCGGCGTTGGCGGCGTTTGCAGCGCCAAGCTGCGATGCCAGCAGAGATTCCGCAAAGCTCTTGTCCTGCTGCATGCGGGCCAAAGCCTGCGTGGACGCTTCCAGCTGGGTGTTCAGCGACGCCAGCATGTTGCTGTTGCTGGCTTCCTCACCGGGCAGCTTTCCGAAGTTCTGCTGCTGAAACGCCGCCAGCTTCGCGTCCTGCTCGTCCAGGTTGCGTTTCGCATCGTCAAGCTGACTCTTCAGGAAGCTCACAGTGCCTTCCGCCGCATCGGAACGCGAACGCAGGTTCGCGTTCGTGAACAGCGACGTGATCTCAGTACACACCTGCTGCGCGGTATGCGGATCGCCCGACTTGAACGAGATAAAGAAGCCGGGCAGGCCGCCGTGGCCGGTCTCCGACGTAATCGTCTTAATGTCGATGTTCTTCCGCGCGATATCGATACGGTCGTCCATCGATATCTTCCTGTCGCCGTACAGGTTGTAGCGATCGATAATCGGCTGAATGCTGGACCGGCTCAGAATCTGCTCCTTCATGGAGGAAAGCCGGCTGTCCAGGTCTGTGGAAAGAATAGGTTTGACGATGCCTTCCGCTACCCGTTGCGCCTCCACCAGCACCAGGGTTTGCGATAGGTACTCCGGCGGTATGGTGTAGCTGAATGCGACCGTCAGGATGGGAAGCAAAATCAACGGGATCAGAATGATCCAGCCGCGACGTTTCAAAATGCCGACGTAATCGTCCAGCACCAGTGAGCGATGTCCAAGCATGTACTACTTCCTGCTAAAAATCGGTTTTGGCGAGTAGGTCACGCCAAGCGTTCCATATTGCGTCAACCCGTTGAACGCAATCCCCGCGGGAGCATAACCGCTGAAGGATTGACGCTGCAGCGTGTAGGACGCAAACGCGGAAATGGACCGGCTTACCTGCACAGAAAGCTGCCCTCCGCCCACCACACCCTGGTTGTCGAAGTTCGGCAGCGTCGAGTTACCCAGCTGCGCGGAGTGGTTCCATCCGACCAGTGCACCGACATTGTAAATGCGGGCAAATGGCCGCGATATGTTGCCAACCACTGAGTCCAGACGGGACCCGATCACCACACCATTTCCGTTATTCACGCCGCGCGAATAGTTCAATCCTGCGTTGTAACGCCGCGCCTGATAGCTCAGGGCTGCGGTCGCGGCGACATTCACCGCCGAACCTCGCGTCAAGCCGGCATTCGACCCAGAAACAGTCCATTGTGGGCCGACAGAAGCTACCACGTTCAACTGCGGCGTGATCTCACGTGTGAAGGACACCTGAGCACTGTGCGTCTGGTAACCGTAGCTGCCTGGCCCCAGCAGTACCGACGACTGGAATGTCGAGTTGGTGAAGGAGTAGGAACCGCCAGCCGAGGTCCGTTCGTTGATGCGATGCTGCAGCGACGCGCTCGCGCTCTGCTGGTCATTGTCGATGCCCTGAAAACCAGTGGACGATCCGGTATACCGCTGAATGGAGTCAGCGCCCGAGAGGGAAAAGCTGGTGCTCGCAGTCAGGTCGCGCGACACCGTGCCGCTCACAACGTTCCCGATGCGCGTGGCGTAAGTCGTCAGAATGCCAAGCGTTGGCGTGGAGTTGATCACCACAGGTGCCAAACCCTGGTCGCCCGCGCCCGGGATGCCGGAAAGGCTGCCCACAGGCGTTTGCGGTAGATAACTTACCGAGTCGCCCACCAAAAAGTTCCAGCTCCGGGTCCGAAAGTTCTGCGACAGAGTCAGCGACTGATAGAAGTTTGACGGAAAAGTTGAATTTCCAAACAGGTACCCACCCGCGTAAACGGCGCTGAACTGGTGCAGCGGGTTACGCGACAGATACGCAAGGTCGCCCGACACATTGGTGTAGGCATTGACACCACTGCCGCTGTTTCCGTTGTAGCCGCTCACCAGCGACTCCGATGCGGTGAGTGCATAGCGCAGCTCGCCGCCGACGCCGGGCAGTGCAAACTGGCTGTAGGGCGCAGGCGCCGTCGCGGTCGGTGCGGCCTGGCCACTTAAGGTGGCACAGACTGCGGCCGCAGACAACGCAACCATGAATGAGGTTCGTACGAACACCATGAGATCCTTTGGGCAGAAAATGGGAAAACTTGCAAAAGCAAAAGTGAAGCAAAACACAAATAGCGTTACAGGCTTACTATCGTATCGCCTGCCATTAGAGTAATACCCTGCATATCACCGTTGCTCAGGGCTTTTTTATAGTTGAAGTTGAGTTTCTGCTGGCCCTTTTCGCTTTTGCGAAGCACGTACAGCTTCTTCTTGGCGAAGGGCGTAAGCCCGCCGGCGGCGGCAATGGCCTGCAGCAGATTCATGCCGGGCGTCAGAATAACCGGTCCGGTCTTCTGGATTTCTCCGATCAAAAAAATTTCTTTCGGCGCGACGGACAGCATCGTCACCGTGACCAGCGGATCGGTGACGAATTTCTGCAGCCGACTGGCGATGTCACGGCCCAGCAGCATCGGCGTCATGCCGGCGGCTGGCACGTCGCCCAGCAGCGGCAGCGAAATGCGACCATCTGGACGCACCGGAACGCCACCATTCGACAGGTTCGGCTCTTTCCACACGGTCAACTGCAGCTGGTCGCCCGGCCCAATCACATAGCTGTCTTCTGAAACGACCGACTGCGGATTCGCCGTTGCCGTCGCCGGGATCGCCGTCGCCCCGTTTGTTGCAGCATCGCTTGTTGCCGTTCTCCCTGCCTGCGAGGCTGGCGGCGCAATCGCCGGGCGCGTCTGCGCCCCGGCCGCAAGGCCTACCCAACACACCGCAAGCACACCACTCACTACACGCATCACGCCTTCACAACCTCACATCTTCACCGCTGCCCAAAGCATTTTGACAGCGGCTCCTTCGCTCGCCCGAACACCGTCAGCGCAAACGCCGCACACGCGGGTTCACGCTACCTTTGTCCAAGTCACGCGTCCATCAGACGCTGGCGATGAAATCAATTGCTTTAGGATAGTCCGGCTGATACAAATTTCCGAGAGAAATTTTCGCCATGGAGTCGAATTTACCGGGATAGGCTCCGCAAGACCTTGGCCACCGCCGGGATTTTGTCTATTTGCCTTAGCAACGTATGAGTGAAGCCGCTGTTCTAAATCCGACCGCGCCCACACGCCAGGTGCGCGCATTACCGAGCGCCGCGGCTGTGCCTTTCGCGCTTCTGCTGCTGCTCGCCGCCCTGCTGTATGCCGGAGTCGGAGCAAAGCTTGTCTATGACTGGTACGACCTGCCGGACTTTTCGCACGGCTTTATCGTTCCATTCTTTTCCGCGTTTCTGATTTGGGAACGCCGCAAACGCATCGCCGCCACCCCCATCCTGCCGTCGTGGGCTGGGCTGCCGCTGGTGTTCGTGTCGTTGTTGATGTTGCTGACCGGGCGATTTGGGGCGGACCTTTTCCTCTCGCGCCTGTCGTTTCTGCTGCTGCTGGCCGGCGCTGTGTGGACCGTCGCCGGAATGCGCATGCTTCGCGTGCTGACTTTTCCGATCGGCGTTCTGCTGCTGGCCATCCCGCTGCCGGCTGTTCTTTTCAACCAGCTCACCTTTCCGCTGCAGATGCTCGCATCGCGGGTCGCGGCGGACATGCTGCCGCTGGCCGGGGTGCCCGTCCTGCGTGAAGGCAACGTGATCAACCTGCCCGCCATGCAGCTGGAAGTTGCGGAAGCCTGCAGCGGCATCCGCTCCATGATGAGCCTGTTCACCGTTGCCGTCTTCTTCGGCTACCTGTTCGAGCGCGGCACTCTTCGGCGCGTCTTACTCGCGTTGTGCAGCCTGCCCATCGCCGTTGCCGCCAATGCCCTGCGCATCTTTGGCACCGGCCTGTGCGTGCAGTATTGGGACCCAGATAAAGCCATGGGCTTCTTTCATGAGTTCTCCGGATGGCTCATGTTTCTCGTGTCTCTGGCCTGCCTTTACCTGATCCACCTGGCGACGCGGCGTTTTGGCCGCGGCAACACGGTTTCCAATCCCGCATGAAATATCCCCAACTTTGGACAGTCGTTTCGCTCCTGGCCTTGACGCTGCTTCTAGTCAAGCTCCGCGGGGACACCGATCGCGTGCCGCCCAGCCGGCCCTTGGCGGAGTTGCCCACCCAATTAAATCAGTGGACCAGTCGCGATATCTCGATTCCGCAGGAAACTCTGGACATCCTGGGCAAGGGCGTCTTCCTGAATCGCATGTACCAGGGGGGTCAGGCCGACGTCGGCCTCTTCATTGGCTACTTCCCGACCCAGCGCTCCGGCCAATCGATTCACTCACCACAAAACTGCCTTCCCGGCGCGGGCTGGAACTTCGACAAAGCCGGCACCACGGAACTGCATGACGTGGGCGGCACGGACCGTGTCGGTGAGTACCTGATCTCCAACGGTGCCGTTCGACAGGAAGTTCTGTACTGGTACCGCAGCCACGGCAGCAACATCGCCAATGATTACTCCGCGAAATTCCACATGCTGAAGGATTCCATCGTGTACGGCCGCACCGACGCCGCGCTGATCCGGGTGATTACTCCTGTGGTGCCCGGCGAGTCGGTCGCCGCGGCGCACGACCGCGCCGTTCGCTTCACCGAACAATTGCTCCCGCTTTTACCCGCTTATATCCCAAATTAGTTGCAGCGCACCGCACCAGCTTTCCGGTACGCTCAGGTTTACCACTCATGACCCAGCGCTTTTTGTCTTCTGCCGCCCCTGCCCTGCTCGCCTGTAGCGTGTTGCTGTCCGTCACCGGATGCAAAAAAGATCCCAACGTCCAAAAACAGAAGTACGTCGACAGCGGCGAACGCTACATGAAGGATGGCAAGTACCGCGAAGCCGGTATCCAGTTCGCCAACGCCATTCGCATCGATAAGAACTTCAGCAAGGCGCACTACGACCTGGCCAAGACGTATCTGCAGATGGGCGTTCCCATCAGCGCCTACCAGGAACTGCTGCGCACCGTCGATCTGGATCCTTCGAACAAGCAGGCGCGCCTCGATCTAGGCAAGATGCTGATCGCCGGCGGCGTTCCGGATCGCGCCATGGATCAGGCAAAGGCCGTGCTTGCCATGGATCCGAACAGTGCCGAGGCCTATGGTCTGCGGGCAGAGGTCGAACACACCCGCAAAGACGACGCAGCCGCACTGGACGATGCCAAGCACGCCCTGCAATTGGCGCCCAATGACTCCGCCCTCCACACCCTGCTCGGTGTCCTGCAGGCCGTCAATCCAACCAGTCCGTCGACCGGCGACGCAAAAGCCGAGTTGCAAAAAGCCATCGACCTGGATCCGAAGAACGCCTCGGCGCGTATCGCCCTGGCCGAGGTGCTGAGCAGCACCGGCGACACGAATGGTGCGAAGCAGCAGTTGCAGCAGGCCATTGCCGCAACGCCCAACGCGCTTCAGCTTCGCATGGCTCTGGCCTCGCTCTACCGCAAGCAAGGCGATACGGCCGGCGTGGTGCAAACGCTACAGACTGCCGCGAACGATTTGCCGGACAACGAAAGTGCCGTCGCGATGCTGAAGGACTACTACCTTTCGCAGAACAATACCGCGGACGCGAAGAGCGTTTATGGCTCACTGATGCAGTCCCACCCGAAGAGCGTACCCATCAAGATCGCCTACGCGCAGATCCTGATGCAGTCCGGCGACACTGCCGGGTCGCAGGCGATCGTCACGGAGCTTTCCAAGAACGAAAGCAAGAACCCGCAAGTCGAGGTGCTGAACGCGTTACTGCTGCTCAAGCAGGGCAAGGTCGACGATGCATTTGCCCTCCTGCAGAAAGGCGTCCGCAACTCTCCGGAGAACGTTCCGCTTGAGCTGCTCACGGGCCGCACCGCGCTTGCCAAGAACGATCCGAATATCGCGGAAACAGCGTTCCGGGCCGCAACACGTGTCGACCCCACCAACCTGGAAGCGCTGAAAGGGTTAGCCGCCGTCGCAATGGTGCACGGTGACAGCAACACCCTTTCCCAGGTAGCCAGCGACGCGCTCAGCGCCCACCCCGGCGTGGAAGATGCGTACCTGTGGCGCGCAACCGCCGCAGCCAGTCAGAAGGAATGGGCGCACGCGCAGGCCGACATCGACAGCGCGCGCAAGCTGAACCCGAACGATGTGCGCGCGCTTTTGCTGCAGGGGCAAATCCTGCTCGGACAACAGAAGCAGACGGAAGCCCGCGCCGCCTTTGAATCAGCCCTGCAGAAGGATCCCCATTCCGCGGAGGCGCTCAGTTCGCTGACCAGCATGGACGTGGCCGCGAAGCAACCCAAGGCCGCCCTGGACCGCGTGAACGCCGCCCTGCAGCAGCAGCCCGGCAACCCGCAGCTGCTCTATTTGAACGCGATGATCCAGATGTACATGAAGAACTACCCCGCCGCCCGGGAAGCCGCGGAGAAGGTAGTGCAAGCCAATCCGGGGAACGAGAACGCCGTACAGCTGTACTCGCAGGCGTTGGTGGCCACCGGCGGCACCGACCAGGCGCTGAGCTTGTGGCAGAACTGGTTCAAGAGCCATCCGTCCGACGCCCGGGCGGCACTCGTTCTGGGAACGCTGGAAGAGGCGAAAGGAGACACGAGTAAGGCGCAGGATTTCTACAAGCAGGCTCTGCAGATTCATCCGCAGGACGCCGCCGCCAGCAACAATCTCGCATTCCTGATGGTGGAAAACGGCGGTAATTCCGACCTTGCGCTCAGTTACGCGCAGAGCGCCCGCAAGCAGATGCCGACCTCACCCAATACTGCCGACACGCTGGGATGGGTGTACTACCACAAGGCAACCTACTCCATGGCGCGCGACCTGCTGGAGGACGCGGCTCGCCAGGCGCCTGAGGACGCGAATATCCAGTACCACCTGGGCGCAACCTACGCGAAGCTGGGCGACAAGACCAACGCCCTGCAGCACCTGAAGCAGGCCGTCACCCTTGCACCCGACAGCCGCGCAGGAAAGAGTGCCGCGGCCGCGCTTGCACAACTCGGGTAAATACGGCAGCAACAGCCGGACGTAACCGGCGCGGTGCAACCTGCCAATCAGGCTGCACCGCACCGGTCACTGCTCCACTCGGTATTTGCAACTCATGTCTGCTTCGATCTGCGCAGCCCTCGGAACCAGGCCAAGATCACCGCTTCAGAGACCCCAGCTCACTTGAAGCTCCTTACCCCGGTGGCGCTGACGGCAGCTTGAGCCCGGCCCGGGTAAACGCTTCCATCAGTCCTCGAACCATGGCCGCTTCGCTGAACACCTCCGCGGCGCGCACCTGGCCGGCGTCCCCCATCCTGCGGCTCTGCTCCGGGTTGTCCAGCAGGCGCAGCATCGCTCCCGCGAGCGCTTCCGGCTGCTCCGAAGCCACCAGCAATCCGGTCACCCCATCCTGCACCGCCTCCGCATTCCCGCCCACCTTGGTCGCCACGACCGGCAGACCGGCGGCCATCGCCTCGACGATCGCGTTCGAGAAGCCCTCCGACCGCGACGGCAGCACAAACACCGAGGCACGGCGCAGGAGCGCAAGCGGCTGCGCCACACCACCCAGAAACTGCACGTGAGCGCCCAGTCGCAGGGCAGTCACGCGCTGCTGCAGATTCGCGAAAAACTCCGGCTCCAGCGGCTCGCCCGCAAACCAAAACTGCGCCTCCGGGTAGCTTCGCAGCACAATGGCGGCTGCCTCCACGAGCGTGTCATGCCCCTTCACTCGACGGATGTTGCCCACCGTCACGATAACCGGTACGGCCGGCCACGTGCGTGGGCCTTCGTCCGTTGCGACGTTCACGCCGTTGTAGACCAGGACCACCCGCGCCGGCGAGATGCGGTCCACCTCCACCGCATGACGGCGAACCTCCTCGGACACGGCGATCACGGCGTCCGGCAAGGACCGCAGCCATCGGTAGGCAAGCCTGTGTTTCGGCTCGCGCAGGATGCCCATATCGCGACGATTCCAGATCAGGCGAGCGCGAGACAGCGCCTTCACCGCAATGCCGCCGAACAGGTTGCTGCTCTCAAAAAACGTCATCACCACGCCAGCCTTCGACCGCCGCAGAAAAGCTCCAAGCTGCCAGGCACTCTTCAGCGCCGCAGGCGCAAACACGTTGTGCAGCGGCAGCAGATAAACGGGGCACGGTGCCGTTCGCAGCACCTCCGGATCGCACAACACCTGGAAGGTCAAAATCGACACACGGAATCCCGCGTCTCCCAGCAGCCGCGCCGTCCGCAGCACCACCCGTTCGCCGCCCCCCAGCACAGCAGGAAACTGGTCCACCAGCAGCACCACATGCGGACCATCCTGCTTGCGCCAGGGCGTTCCGCGCAGAGACTCGGACAACAGCGCTACAGGGATTTCTTCCGGGGTGTCACGCGCAGATCTGGCAACATCCGGACTAGCGCACACTGGCGGTCAGCCTCGGCGGCTGCACCATCGCACTGCCCCTGTTACGCATCCACGCGGGCTTGCCGGTTTCCGGGTCGCGCAACAGCACGTCGGCGCGCAACACGCCGCCCATCAACACCCAAAGCAGGCCGTTGATCTCCACATAGGTCCAGCGGTCGCCAAAGCCGTTGGCGACCAGCGACGTCACCATCGCCAGCACAAATCCAAGACCGACCGCCTCAAAGAGTGGGTCCTTGCCCTTTCCCTTTCGAAAGACTCGGAAACCTGTGCTGACCATTTGGAAAACCAGCACCCCGAAGATGGCGAACCCGATCAGTCCCATTTCCACCAGCACCTTCACGTAGTAATTGTGCGTATCTTTCAGGTCTGCCGTGTGTTCGCTATACATGAATGCGCCGAAACCGATACCCACCACGGGGCTGTGCACGAACATGTCCTTGGACTGCTCCCAAAGATCGACACGCTCCTGCGCCGACGATTCCAACTGACCGGAGGAATTGTGCGTCATGTCAACTCGTTCGCTCACCGCGGCCGGCACCAACGCCTTCCACGTCACCATAAAGACCGCGAGAACTAACAACAGCTTTCGATCTTTCAGCAGGGCCAACACGGCAACCGCGACCAGCACCGCAATATACGCCGCCCGCGAGAAGGCATAGAGCGTCGTCACCATGGTTAGCCCGGTCAGACCATACAGGATTACCTTCACGCGAAACCGCTTCAGCACCGCCGCGCAGCCCCAGAAAAACATGCCAAACTGCGCAAGAAATGCGGCAAGCTGGTTGGGTCCGTAAGCGATCGGTCCGCTTGTGCGTTTGTTCTCATCGAACACGGCCCAGCTATGCGAAAGGCTCTCCAGCAACGCGCTGCGGTCCACCAGAAACAGGGATACTGCGATCAGAATCAGAACGGTCCGCAGGTGCTGGCGCGTCTCAATCACCATGCCGGCTGCGACCAGCAGCAGCGGCAGCACCATATAGTCTTTCCACAGCACAAAATTGTTGTCCGACAGCCACAGGGGTGCCGGCGCGTTTCCCAGCGCCGTGCCGATCCACATCGACAGGTACATGTACAACGCGAACAGCACCCATGTCAGGTACATTCGCGACGGTGGTGGACGCTTGCCCTTGATGAAGGCGCCGATCAGAATGCACACCACAAGGATCGTCACCGTCTGTGAACTCAGCGGGTAGTCCGCGAAGTGCTCGCGCATGGTGCGGTATGGCAGAAACGGCATCACGTAATACAGCCCATACAACGGCCGGCCCGTGAGCGAAACCACGCACATGACCCAGAAGCCTAGGTAGGCGATCGTGGGAATGAGATGACCTAAACCGGTGCCGAACATGCCGTTTCTACCTGCGATCTAACTGTACGAGCATAGCGTCAGTGCCACACGCTTTCCCGCGTCAGAAATTTGTAAAACGCCATCGCCGCCGCCACATTCAGCATGATGAACGTGGTCGGGATTGCAATCAAACGCCATCGCCGCAGACCAGGCGCGACGGTTCCCGCGGCCGCCAGCGCAAAGAACACGATCTGCAGCACCAACAGCACGTGCATGACCGGATTGCGCGACACCGCCGAAGTCACCAGCATCGCCACCAGCAAAAACGGTACGAGCAGACGCAGCAGCTTGTGGCTCACAAAGCGGAACAGCAGCGGATTGCGGAGGCTCAGCAGCCAGGGCGCCAGTTGCACAAGCTGCAGGTTGCCCGTCAGCGTTCGCACCTTGCGGCGGAACTCCTTTCCAGGCTCGGCAAAGATGCGGTCGCGCGCCACCGCCGCCGGCTGAAACAGCACGCGGTATCCCCGTCGCGCGACCTGCATGGGTACCAGCACGTCGTCCAGCACCAGTCCTGCGGGCAGCGGCTGGTACAACAAACGCCGCATCAGGTAGATCGCCCCGGTCACACCCACGACCGACCCGCTCTCGCTTTCCATACGCCGGACGGCCTTTTCGATCTTCCAATAAATCCCCAACGCTTCGCCTGACGGCACGCCATTCGTCTCTTCCAACAGCAGTTCCCCGCTCACCGCTCCCACCGCAGGGTCGGCAAGCGGTGGCAGCAGCCGTCGCAGTGCATCGCGGTCCAACTGCTGCCGCACATCCAACATCAACAGCAGTTCGCCGGTCGCGCGGCGTACACCCTGATTCAACGCCAGTGCCTTGCCCCCGCTTTCGGGCAGCAACACCGCTTCCACGCCGGGATGCCGTGACAACACCTCCGCCGTGCTGTCCGTCGACCCATCCGAGACCACCACAACCTGCAACAGGTGCGCCGGGTAATCCAGCTCCGCAAGGTTCGCGAGCTTGGCCGCCAGATGTTGCCCCTCGTTGCGCGCCGCCATCACTACGGAAACCGTCGGCTCCCATGCCGCTGCCTGAACCGCGCGCCGCTGTGCCAGGAGGCGCAGCAGCAACCAGTACCCGGCATAGGCGTAGAAGATAAGAGCGAAACAGGCAAGAAACATCCAGTCCGCGGTCCCGTGTGGAAACATGCACCCTTAGCATAGTGTTTCGGCACCTCGCCAGCCGGCATCACACCGGCCGGTAAGGTGAAATGTACGCAGTTGAGACAAGCTGCACCTGGAGGCAACCTGCAGAGTGACCGGAAGACGAAAAGCTTTAACCGCTACCCTGGCCGCGGCCGCCGCAGGTCTCGGCTGTGCGGCCTGGTGGAGCTTCGCCACCACAGCAAGCGGCAACCTCGGGCCGGGACCGGCGGACGCGTTGATCGTTTTTGGTTCTCCGGCTGAGATCAATGGCGAGCCTTCGCCGATGCAGACCTGGCGCGTGCGGGAAGCCGTCGCGGAATACCAGCGTGGCGCGGCCGCGCATGTCATCTTCAGCGGTGGCCCCACTGCAAACAAGTTCGTCGAAGCCGACGTAATGTCCAGGAAGGCTGTCGAACTGGGCATTCCCGCTGGGGCAATCTCTACCGAGAGACACTCCCGCACCACCATCGAAAATGTTCGCGGCGTTTCCGCCATCATGCTGGCCCGTGGCTGGACAAGCGCCGAACTGATCAGCAGCCCCGACCATCTTCACCGTATTGCCGTAATTGTGGGGCCGGCGCCGTTTCGCTGGCGACTGCACGCCGCTCCCACACCCGGCCGCGGGCGCATCGCAACCGCGTGGGCCTATGCCGAAGAAGCCGCGGCGACCCTGGTGCTGCGAACGTTTGGCTCCGCTGCGGAACCGGTTGTTCACGCCGTTGCCGTCTGCGAACACGGGCTGTTCTTTCTACCCAGATGGGTCGTTTGGAAGTTGCGACACCACGCCCCGGCACATAGCACGGGGCGTTGACCCGGTCGGGTGCGGACCGTTCTCTCAATATCGTGTGGAAGCTCTAGACGGTTCGGCAAGACCATTGGCAGCAGCACGCCTGTGCAAGACGCGATTCGGTTCGCCGGGCGGGGCCTCCGGGTCTGCTTACAGACCCATGAGGACCACCAATGCGATCCGGGTCTGCGTTACAGAGCGGAAGCGCTGAGTTCCAGCGCATCCAGAGCCTGACCGCGCCGGAGGCCGCGTCTTCCCACCACAACCAGAAACGCCACACCGGTCAACAGAAACAGCCAGGTCTGCGGCTCCGGTGCTTCGCTCGGCGGCAGTTCCGCCTGCTGTACCGGCACGTTCAGCAGCGCCACCGTCGGCGCGCCGCTGTTCAGCTCCAGCAGGTAAGGACGCGAGTCGTCCAGGTCCAATGCCAGCGTCTCGTCCGGTGTCTGCTCCAACATCGCAGTTTCTACCGGCGCGGACTCAATCGAAGGCATCTCGCAGGCAAACGAAACCATGTCCTCCACCTCGCGCGTGGACACAATCGGTTTGCGCTTGGGTGGCACATAGTTCGGGTGTTGCTTACCCCACGCTACCCAGCGAGCCACAGTGGTTTTCGAGTAATGCGGCCACTTGACTTCCGTGATCACGCGCTTGACCGCGCGCTGGCACGGTTCGACCGCGCTTACACCCACGGTAATGGCGCAGCAGAGCAGGACGCCGAGGGCTATCCATGCGGAGATACGAACTTTGTAACGTTTGACAGGCGGCATAGGAGGCGGCAGAAGGTCGAACAATGGAGTAACTCCACTCAGATAAACACAGTTTTCTACGTTTGCAGGGTCGAATGCCCCAAAAGTCGTAGCTTGTTGCCTTTAGGCGACTACTCAAAAAGCGCAAAAGCGGCGCTGCACATGTGCAGTACGCGGCGCGAAAAGAAACGCAAACTGTTTCGCTGATTATGACATAGCCGCGCCACTGCACCCGAAAAAATTCGGACGCGTGTCGCTGCTGACTGCCACAGCAGCCCAAATTCGATTTGGGCTGCTGCCCACTCAGTCGAGCCGCGCCGATGAATCTTCAACACCGTCACGGACTACGGCACGTCCGCACCCAGCTACAGCCCCACCGCACAGTTCGGAATACTCACCCGGTGCATGTAGCGCGCCGATGGCAGCATTGGTGGGCCCACCAGGACTTGAACCTGGAACCAACGGATTATGAGTTGCCTATTAACAGCGTAAGTGCAACAAAACAAAGGGTAGTGCTTCGTAATTGAGCGTAGGCGTAAGTAGTTGAGAAAACGTAGCTTAGAGTAGTTTTTCGACGCTTGGCGAAGCTGATGAGTGTACCGCGTTTGTGTACCAGTATGGCCAACGGCCTCATTGAGACGAAGTGGATCGGCTCATGAATGGGCGATCGCCCCCGGCCGTTACGGAGGAAAGCTTTACACGCAGTCACAGATACAGAGCAATCGGCATAGAAAACAACCTTCGTCCGATAGGAAAGATTCTGCATAGTTGCTATGTAAGAGCAAAGCGAAACTGTCGTAGCTGTGCAAAGCCAAAATGTCGCCGAACGTCCCTCTTAGCTGGGACTGTGAGGCGATGGATTGGGCTGGGTACAGATGAGCAAGAAGGACCTGCAACGGATCGAAGTTTTGTCCGAGGTGCTGGCCGGTCGGCGGACGACGGAGTCGGCCGCGGGCGTGTTGAACGTAAGTCTTCGGCAGACGCAACGTTTGCTGGCCAGGTATGAGGACGGCGGCGGCGCGGCGCTGATCCACAAGGCGCGAGGCCGTCCCGCAACGAACACGTTCAACGTCGGCGTCCGTGATTACGTGCTGGAGCTGGTGCGGCAGAACTATCGTGACTTCGGTCCAACGTTGGCCTCCGAGGCGTTACTGGAGCGCCATAGTATCGAGGTCTCACGCGAGACGTTGCGCAAGTGGATGGTCGAAGCCGGGCTGTGGCTGTCCCGCAAGCAGCGAAGAACATTCCATCAGCCCAGGCTGCGCCGCGAGAGCTACGGAGAGCTGGTGCAGATCGACGGCAGCCAGCATCGGTGGTTCGAAGATCGGGCTGAGCCCTGTACGCTGCTGGTCTTCATCGATGACGCAACCAGCAGGATCATGCAGCTGCGCTTCGTTCTGAGCGAGAGCACGTCGTCCTACTTCGAAGCGTTGCAAGGCTATCTACAGAGCCACGGCTGCCCTCTTGCTTTCTACTCCGACAAGCATTCCGTCTTCCGCATGAACCGTGATGCAGCCGGTGGATCCGGCATAACTCAGTTCGGGCGCGCACTGGGTGAGCTGAACATCGAGATCCTGTGCGCGAACTCTAGCCAGGCGAAGGGCCGCGTGGAGCGTGCCAACCGCACGCTGCAGGATCGGCTCGTGAAGGAGTTGCGACTCTCTCAGATCAGCACCGTGGAAGCCGGCAACGACTTCCTGCCCGGGTTCATCGATCGGTTCAACGAACGCTTCGCCGTGGTGCCAGCTAAGCCAGACAACCTGCATCGCAAGGTCCACCTGCCAACGTCGGGGTTGACCGACATCCTGTGTCATCGCGAGCAGCGCTACCTCAGCGCGCAGCTCACCTTCCACTACGACCGCAGACAGATCATCCTGGAACGCAACAAGACTTCGGAAGAACTTGCGGGCAAGTATGTCGATCTCTACGACTACACGGATGGACGGTTGGAGGTGCGATGGAAGGGTGTCTCTCTTCCCTATCGCGTCTTTAGCAAGGATAAGCGCGTGAAGCAGACTGCGATCGTTGAGAACAAACGACTAGGACACGCGCTCACCATCGTGAAGGCACAGCAGGACCTCAGGCATGAGACGAAGGTGTTGAGCAACAGCGAAAAGACCGGCTATAAAAAGCGAATACGAAATCTCTACGGACCGGACTTCATCCAAAAACCGCTCGCGCAAAAAGCGGTGGAAATGCCGGCCTGAGGAAAGCATGGAAAACGGACGGGAAGCTGTCCGTCTCCCACCCTTCCCACAGACCTTGGAAATCACTTCGTGATTTCACACATTCCCACCGCACCACGACGACGGAACCTATACTGACATTTCTATTGGGCGCAGTACCCTGTCATTTCTAATGAGCAGCAACAGGCTATGTAGCTGCCAAGTAGAAATGTCACCTCTCTGCCAAGTCATTCAGCCCCGGCCCGATCCTGCGGCTCTGGTGAGGGCTTGTGACAGCTAGTCCTTCGCTCGCGTAGTGCAATCAGTGTTCAGCATTCTAACGATTGCAACCTCCGGTGCGCGATCACTGCAGAATCGGACGCCAGCAGGGTTCTTTTGCATCCTAGGTCGCAGAGGTGGTCGCAATGGACAAAGTCGAAATCAGTGATGAGCAGATTGTGCCGATCGACGCGATCGCGGAAGGTCTGAGCGGACTGAAAATCACTTTCGTAAATGTCTTCGGGCTACAGCACCAGGATGGTAGCTGGACCTTGATCGATACAGCTCTTCCCTTTTCCGCGGGTCGGATCAAGAGTTGGGCAGAGAAGACGTTCAAACGTCCTCCCAACGCTATCGTTCTAACGCACGGACATTTCGATCATGCAGGTGCAGCAAAGGAACTTTCAGAGCAGTGGGACGTGCCTGTGTACGCCCATGCGCTCGAGTTCCCGTACCTTACGGGCCTAAAGGAATACCCCGCCCCAGATTGGAAAGCGGGTGGAGGGGTGATGCCGCTCATGTCTCCAACTCTTCCTCGAGGCCCCATCGATCTGGGCTCCAGGCTGAAAAAGTTGCCAGGCGAAGGTAGCGAGTTGAGTTTGGCAGAGATGCCGGGATGGAAGCTCATCCACACGCCCGGACACACGCCGGGCCATGTGAGCTTCTTCAGAGAGAGCGATAGGACATTGCTGGTGGGAGATGCATTCTGCACCACTAAGGCGGAGAGCTTCTTCGCGGCCAATCTTTTCCAGCCAGCAGAACTGCATGGGCCGCCGAGCTATTTCACGTCAGACTGGGGTGCGGCAAAGGTGAGCGTGCGCAAACTTGCAGGTTTGGAACCTGTAACGGTCGCGCCAGGACACGGAAAACCACTGGCCGGGGCCGAGGTGCCTCAAGCCCTTCACACGTTGGCGGATAACTTCGAACGTATCGCGACGCCTAAGGACGTTCTAGAGGGAACCCAGGCCGGGGAGACATCGCTGTAGCTTATTAGGGGTGAGCTCCTTCGTTATGCTCGCATGGCGAGCGAAGTTACCTAAGAGAATCGCGCATCCAAGCGAACATGAAGTTCCATACAGTTCGTCGCGGATCAGGTAAACCCCTCTTACTCGTACATGGCATCGGCGGAAGTTGGGCATCCTGGGAGCCGGTCATTGACCGGCTTGCCGAGGGCGGTCGCGAGGTCATCGCTGTTGACCTCCCAGGCCATGGCCGAACGCCGCCACTCTCCGGCCCCGTCTCCATTTCAACGCTCGCTGACGCAGTCACTGAGTTCTTGATAGGAGAGGGTCTGCTCGGCATCGATGCGGTTGGAAGTTCGATGGGAGCACGCCTTGTTCTTGAGCTTGTTAGGCGGGGCGGCGTGCTCGGCGCTGTTGTCTCACTCGATCCGGGAGGGTTCTGGGAAGGCTGGGAAGTTCCCGTCTTTTATTACTCAGTGGCGGCGTCAGTACGGCTCGTGCGAGCATTGCAGCCCGTGATGCCTGCCACCACGAGCAATCCGATTGGTCGCACCGCACTGTTTGCTCAATTCTCTGCACATCCCTGGTCCATTCCCTCCGACCTTGCGCTTACAGAGATGCGGTCGTTCGCAGCGTCTCCTTCATTTGATGAGCTTCTCGAAAACTTAGCCCATGGTGAGGCGCAGCGCGGTAGCCCCAAAGGCTCGGTGGTGGCTCCTCTTGTGATCGGCTGGGGCGAAGACGACCACGTATGTCTACCGCGCCAAGCCACCCGAGCGATATCCAAGTTTCCGGACGCGCAACTCTACTGGTTCCCGAACTGCGGCCACTTTCCCCAGTGGGATAGCCCAGAGCTAGCCGCACGTTTGATACTTGCAGCGACCTCCGGAGATCCATTACCTCAGCCGGAGAGAGGGTACAAATCTCCATTATCTGCTCGGATGAAATGGGCTTTAGCAGTCTCGCTAGCAGTCGCAGTTGCAGCCGTTGCTATCGCTGCGTCCGTGCCTCTGAAATCTAGACAAAGCTCACTCTAGGCGAAACGCAATCCGTTGTCTTTTGCTTCGCTCTCGACGCCATGCTAGGAAGGGGATCCAAGATCGACCCCCCATCCTGCACTGCGGACACCATCCTTGGAATGCAGCCTCAGATGAGCTTGTCGAGCGTGATAGGCAGCTCGCGGATGCGCTTGCCTGTCGCGTTGTAGATTGCGTTGCCAATGGCAGCAGCTACGCCGACAAGTCCGATTTCTCCAAGGCCTTTCGCACCGATCGGATTTACGATGTCGTCCTCCTCTTTGACGAAAATGACCTCGATGTCATGCACGTCGGCGTTGACCGGCACGTGGTACTCGGCCAGGTTGTGGTTCATGATGCGGCCGAACTGATGGTCGGTTTCGGCCTGCTCCTGAAGCGCCATGCCAATGCCCCAAACGACGCCGCCAAGAATCTGGCTGCGGGCTGCTTCGTGATTGATGATGCGGCCGCCCGCAATCGCGCTCACCACGCGGCAGACCGATACGGTCCCGAAATCTTCGTCCACCTCCACTTCGGCAAATACTGCAGAGTGGGTGTAGCTCTTGTAGCCGTGCTGCTTCAGGAAATTCGGCCCCGTCTTGGTCTTCTCTGCGATCGGTTCGCCGTCGCCCGATGCCAGCGCGGCAGCCAGGGTCACGAACTTCGTGGCGTCGCCGCGCAACGAGATGCGTTCGTTAACGAACTCCACATCTTTGAACGATGCGTGCTTCAAGGGCGAATCGCCCAGACCGGAGGCGAGCTTGAAGACCTTTTCCGCAACGGCTTTGCATGCTTCTGTGACAGCTGTTCCTACAGAAGAAACGGTCCAGGAGCCCCCTTCGAGCGGTGCTACCGGTAGCTCCGAATCCCCCAGCTTCACAATCACCTTTGCAAGCGGCAGACCGAGTGCTTCGCCGGCAAGAATCGCCATCACGGTGTAGGTTCCGGTGCCGATATCGGCCGTGCCGCTGGCAATAGTCAATGTGCCGTCCGGCGCAAGTGTTGCTTTCGCGGAGGCTGGCATTTGCGGCGATTCCCAAACACCGCCGGCCATGCCGCGCCCAACCAAGGCGGTGCCACGGCGTTCCGTACGCGGCGTCGGCTTGCGTTCGTTCCAGCGAAACATCGCCGCTCCCTGCGCGTAACAGGCTTTCAACTCCTTGCTGGAATACTTCTTGCCGTGGTTCTGGTCTTTCTCAGCGTAGTTTTGGAGCCGCAGATCGACGGGATCGCGACCCGTCGCGATGGCCAGTTCGTCCATTGCCGTTTCTATCGCCCAAACGCCTTGCACAGCGCCAGGAGCACGCATATCGCCCGGAGTAGAAATGTCCATGGAAACCGTCTTTTCTTCCATGGTGGCGTTTTCGCAAAGGTAGCTTAGACCGCTCCAGTTTGCGATGACTTCGAAGTAGTTCTCATAACGCGAGGTGGCTTGCAACGATTCGTTGTGCATCGCGAGAAGGGTGCCGTCCGTGTCGGCACCGAGGCGAATCTCCTGCAGCGTTTCCGGGCGGTGGCTGAGAGTGAACATTTGGTCTCTCGTGAGCGTGAGCCGTACCGAACGCTTCAGAGCCTTCGCCGCCATCGTCGCAAGGATGAGCTGGTATTGCGGCCGCAGTGCCGATCCAAACGCGCCTCCAACAAAGGGACTTTCTACACGGACGTCGTCCTTGGAAAGGCCGAGCGCATTGCATACCAGGAGCTGGCTGTTGCTGACACTTTGCGTTTTGTCGTAGATCGTCATCGTCTCGTCTTCATTCACGACGACGGTGGTGGCGAACAGCTCAATCGGATTGTGGATCTCCGTGGGCGACAGGTACCCTTTGGCAAGCTTTACGGGCGCGTCGGCATACGCCTGAGCCGAATCGCCGCGGTTCTTGGGTGGCGGCTCGATGCCTGCGCGGTTGGACTTCTCAACCTTCTTCGCTTCCTGCACGGCGAAGGTCATGTCCGTCTGGTGCGTCAGTGCCTTGTACGACACTTCGACCAGCCTGGACATGGCCCGTGCTGCCTCAAACGTTTCGGCAACACAGAGCGCAACCGGCTGACCGCTATGATGAATCTTTTCGTCGTACAAGGGGCGAAGCGGCTTGCCGTCGGTGGGGGCGTCCTCGTCAAGGTACGACTTGTTGAACCAAGCCATGTGCGGCCGGTTTTTGTGGCTGAACACCTCCACAGCGCCGGTTACCTTCATGGCCGCAGCGGTGTCGATGCTGTCGATTTCACCATGTGCAATCACACCTGAAACAACCACCGCGTACAACATGTCTGGCGCGAAGAACTCTGCGGCGTACTTGGCAGCGCCGGACACCTTGGCTGGTCCGTCGATACGATTCACGTCTGTGCCGATCAGATGGGTGTTCATGCCTGTTCTCCTTCGTGGGCTGCCTGCTCCAACGCACGCACTACGGTGACCGGTGCCAGCTTCAGTTTGAAGTCGTTTTCTCCGAATCCCTGCGCACCCGCTAAAAGAGCGCGCTGGAACTCATGGTAGGTGTCGCGGTTGGCAGCCTTGCCGATCAGCAACTCCTGCTCCAGCTGCGGATTTCTCCAAGGCTTGTGTGCCACGCCTCCGAGCGCGACGCCTGCCTTGGCAATTACTCCGTCCACGACTTCAAGGCCCGCCGCTACAGAGACCAGGGCGAACGCGTACGACTGCCGATCCCTCACCTTGATATATGCGGAGCGGCCGGCATAGCCGGTCTTGGGCAGATCGACGGAGGTGATGATTTCGTCCGGTGCCAGTGTGGTTTCGATTTCGGGATGGTCTCCGGGCAGGCGGTGGAATTCCTCAAAGGGAATGCTGCGACTGCCGCCCGGGCCCGTCACCTGAACTACAGCTCCCAGCGCGGCGAGTGCCACACACATATCGGAGGGGTGCGTCGCGATGCACGACACGCTTGTGCCGAGGATTGCCAGGGTGCGATTGATACCCTCTTTGCCGGACATCCGGTTCCAGGCTCACGTTTGTTGCAGGGCGTCGCTGTGTCGTAGAAGTAGACGCAGCGCGTGCGCTGCAGCAGGTTGCCGCCAGTGGTCGCCTTGTTGCGGAGTTGCGCGCTGGCACCGGCCAGGATGGCTCGTGACAGCACTGGGTAACACGTCGATACAGTTGGATGGTAAGCAACATCGCTGTTGGTCACCAGCGCACCGATCCGCAGACCGCCGTCCGGCAGCTCCGAAACCTCACGCATGGAAAGCCGATTCAGATCCACCAGGGCCGACGGTTTCTCGACGTTGTACTTCATCAGATCGACGAGGTTCGTTCCGCCGCCGATGAACTTCGCCCCGACGTGCCCCGCGACAAACCGGGCAGCACCGTCCAGACCTTCGGCACGTACATACTGAAAGTTGTTCATCGCCCACCTTCCGTCTGGCCCATGCTCATGACGTGCTTCACCGCTGCGACAATGTTCGGGTACGCTCCGCAGCGGCACACGTTGCCGCTCAATTGTTCCCGAATGTCCGCTTCTGTCTTCACGTGGCCTTCCTTCAGCATGCCTACAGCGGAGCAAATCTGACCCGGCGTGCAATACCCGCACTGGTAGCCATCGTGATCCACAAAGGACTGCTGCATCGGGGAAAGGTTTCCTTCGCTCCCGAGACCTTCGATCGTCGTGACTTCATCGCCATCGTGCATCACAGCGAGGCAAAGACAGCTATTCACGCGTACACCGTTCACCAGCACGGTGCATGCCCCGCACTGGCCGTGGTCGCAGCCCTTCTTGCTCCCTGTAAGTTGCAGTCCCTCCCGAAGCAGGTCAAGCAAAGAAGTCCAGGGCTCAACCTGCAACGTGTGGGAACGGCCATTCACCGTCATTTCTGTTGTGACGGCCAAACCCGCCCTCTCTCCCAATGCCTGCTGTCCGGTCGTCATGCTTCCTCCGAAGGTGCCTGCGTTCGCTCTCTTGCGTGTTGATTTAGATGCAACTGGGCAGAGGTGCCAGGTCTGCCACCGTACGTCAAGGTGTCGCTACGCACCACCTGAGGTGTAGTGCTATTACCACGCGTAAGTCATCTATGATGAGTAATATACGTCCGGTAACGATGGGTTTGTATAGTTGACCTGTATGCGCTCTTCAGAAGCGTCATGTTCCCTCTCATCAAAACTGTAAGTTCAAGAGACGGGTTGGGTACGAAGGAGTAAGTGAGATCAGCAACTCCCGTACCGTAGGGTTCTTCGGTACGGGAGTCGATTCGGCAAGGATCAATTTGCAGCGAGAGCGTTGGCGTTGGCTGGCTCCGTTGTTGAGTTGCCGCTTTCTGAACGACGTACTTGCGACAATGCCTGATACGCGACGCGACGCGCACGGTTGATGGAGCCAAGTGGCTGGTGAGCGACGAGCGAATGATCCGGCGAGAAGGAAAGTGGCTCAACGAAGCTGTCTCGCGCTGAATCCCATGCAGTCTGAGCAGGAATGATGAGCCGTGCTACTTCTTCATACTGCGACAGTTCTTCCGGCCAGGGGCTTGTAGCGTCTTCAATCGACATCTCATCCGTGTTCGTGTTGAGCTGGACACGGAAGCTGTACTCTGCCGCGTTTACCTTCAGAAAAGCATTGCAGTCTTCACGCAGAGCGTCCGGCGTCTCAGGATCGAACTTGTCTGCAATAAGCGCTTCGAGTGCTGGCGTGTCTGGAATGACTCCGTACTTCGCTACAAACTCACCGTGCCGGAAAGCAGTTTGAGAATACTGCGCTTCCCCGAGAGGATGAACAAGGGGATGACCGAAGAAGTCCAGCTTTGCAGAGTTCACACCAACAGCGTTCAACGCCTCATTCGTGACGCGGGAGATCGTTGAAACGATGCCCTTCGTGGTGTCCGACAGCTTGGGTGCAACCTCTGCATTAGGCTTGAAGGCCTGCAGGAATGCTTTTGCATTCCCTGAGATGAACTCCTTGCCGGGAGAAAGCACAAAATCCTGCGTGTCGGCAGTGTGTCCCGACAGCTTGGGTCCTTCGACACCAAAGACCTTGATCGCCATCCCGCGTGTGCTGTTTACCTTGGAGTCGTCCAGCAGTTCGCCCGGAGCAGAAGCCATACGCACCAGCACGTCGTAGGAACCGGGTTTACTGAACAGTCCTTGTGCGAGCTGCGTTGGAAGATCCTGGCGCACAACGAGCGTGCCCTTAAGGATGGCGTGAGCCTTGGCATGGGAGATGCGGATTGGACGGCCGTATTTTTCACGGGTGAGGTCCTGCCCTTCCGTCATCAGCTTGACAATCTTCTGAAAGGTTTCTTGTTCATCGGGTTCAGGCTGCTCTACGGCGGGAGAGTACAGGAGGTGATTCGGCATTGGCGGGTCCTGGGCTTTGGGGTAACAACACCCTTACTGTAGGAGGTAAGCTAATCAAATGACAAGAACTGACCAGAAGGTGGGGTACTTACCAAAAGGTAAGGTGAAAGAAACACCAGGTCACACCAAGGATGATTGGTCAGCAGATGCCGCAGAGGAGGCTTTTACCCTCCTCGAGGGACGCTGGAAGATGATGATCGTCTTCCACCTGTTCGACAAGGGAGTGATGCGCTTTTCGGAGTTGGAGCGTGCCATCCCACTCGCTTCGCAGAAGATGCTCATTCAGCAGCTCCGCTTCCTTCAGACAAATGGCGTCGTCCATCGCACGGTCTATCCCGAAGTGCCGCCCAAAGTCGAATACAAACTGACGGAACTCGGGCTAGACTTGCGTCCTGCACTCCAGGCGCTCGTGCGATGGTCTGAAACGCGAAGGGAAGTTTCCGCGGCTAAGTAAGCAGCATGCCGTAAGCAATCGAAATCTACTTGGATCCGCTCATCTGAACTGCCGTCTCAGGCCGTCCATGGGGTCCAAAAATAGCGGCATTTTCTTCCCTATTAGCTGCGGACGGCTGAAGTCGAGGGCAATCTGCTCCTGCCCGTCAGGGTTCTGCTCCCGCCACAGCTTCAGCAGTAGAGGCGGCATAACGGAGAGCGCAGCCTTTGTGCGATGAATCTTGGCATGACAAGCGGGACAGAGGGCAATCATCAGGTTGAGGACGGATTTGCCTGGCACCCGGTGGTGCACGATGATCTCCCGCTTCCCTCGCCCGGAAGCGTCGCAGACGCGACAACGGTAGCCGTCACGTTCCAGCACCACTTCCCGCAGGCCGCCGAAGTGCTCGGCATCCTGCCGCTTCAAGGTGTAGCAGGTCGAGCACAGGCCCAGCGCAAGGATCTTTGCCCTTCCACACGGGCAGTGCATGGCGGTCTGTCGCGGCGTCTTCATCGGTCACATCAGATAGAACTTGCTTGGCTTCTCCAGAATAGTCACATCGACCAGCCAACCATGCACTTGGTAAAACCTGCCATCGTCGCAGCGTAGCGTGAAAACCGACTCCATGTCACAGGTCTCTGTCTCTGGGTCGAAGCTCTCGCCGCCGATCACTTCCCCCTCTACATCGGTGCCATGGATCGTACTGCAGAGCACACGCATCACTTCCCTCCCTTCAGCTTCGGAGGAGTTGGCTTGGGTGGCGCTGCCGAAGCTCGCAGGCTGCGTACGATCGTAGAGACCGAGACCTTGAACTGGGTGGCGATCTCCTGCCGAGTATGGTCGTGACTGTCCCACATGGTCTTGACGACCTTCGCCTGCTGCGGAGTGAGCAGGCGGCTTCTGCCTCCCAGCCGACCGCGAGCCCTTGCCGCAGAGAGTCCTGCCATGGTCCTCTCCCGGACCAGTTCCTTCTCGAACTGGGCCAGTGCGGCAAAGAAGTGGAAGACCAGCCGGCCTGCAGCTGTGCTGGTATCGAATTTCTCTTTGAGGCAGACGAAGTGAACAGCGTTCTTGTCGAGCCCGTCCACGATCCGAAGCAGGTCACGGATGGAACGGCCAAGCCGGTCCAGCCGCCACACCACGAGCGTGTCTCCCTTCTCCAAACGCTCCAGGCACTTCTCCAACTCCGGCCTGTCAGCGGCACCGCCGCTCACTTTCTCCTGGTAGACGCGCTTGCAACCGGCCTTACGCAAATCTGGAAGTTGGCCTTCTGTGTTCTGGTCTTCCGTTGAGACACGGGCGTAGCCAATGACCATGTCTGACGCTACCATAAACGTCCAGCGTGGACAGCTAGATTATGACTTGAGAAAAGAGCGTGTTTTGGGTAGAAATCGTCAACAAAATGGGTGAGCTGCAGATGCGTTCACAAACCTTCGTTTGTGAACGCTCGCTCTGGTGCCGGTCCCGAAGGTTCTGTATAGCGAAGCTGCACGAGCCTTTGTTACATGGTCATCTAATTATCTTTCGTGGATTGCCTGACAATCCATGGAGCTGCTCGATGCAGGTCTTCACTTACGCTTTTGCGTGGGCATTCCTGAGCTGCTATGTAGTTAGAAACCTTCCCGTCCTCAACGGATGCGATCTGACCGCAACGCGCACACTGGGCAATCCTCTTTCCCCCGGTGACGCCATTGATGAACAAATGTTTAGCCATGTCCCAAGTGTAAGAAAGATTCGCTGCAGCGCATACTCGAGGCGAACGCCGTTGTGCGGAAGTTGCCGGTGTACGCTTTCACAAACGTTCGTTTGTGACGATCTTCAGTACCTCCGTGTCGCAGCTTGTTGTCTGACCGCTTGCGACACGATCGTTGCACTCGGCGTACCTTGACGAGACCGATGCACTTTCGAGAGCTGGGCTCCGGCTGATACAGTGGCGAGGCCGGAGGGTCTATGCGGAAACGGGTGTCTTTCTTGCTCCTCGTTGCACTGGTCATTTTGCCAGCTGGATTTGCAAAGGACAAGTCGAAGCCTAGCTTACCCAGTTACATCCTCAAGGCAAAAACGGTGAGCGTCCTGATCGACCCGAACTCAGGTGTCGATGTAAAGGATCCCCAGGCAAACCGGGTCGCACAGAAAGACGTGGAAACAGCTCTACTCAAGTGGGGAAGGTTCGAACCTGTAATCGACTCTTCCACTGCGGAGTTGTTGATCGTGGTGCGACGAGGCAACGGAAAGGTCGTAAATGCCACACTACCAGCCCCACAGCAGAATCGCAGACCCAGCGTACTCAGTGGGAACGACAGCGACATTCTGGTAGGAGGTCAGCGCGGGAATCAGCCGAACTCGCCGAACAACCCGGACACGTCGCTCCCTGGGAGACCGCACCCGCAGACGGAAGTTGGTGAGCCGGACGATTCCTTTCTGGTGTACGAGGGGCAGCAAAGTAATGCTCTCGACTCAAACCCAGGTTGGCGCTACGTGGCCACGGATGGACTTCGGTCGCACAGCGTACCGGCTGTGGATGCGTTTCGCAAAGCCATTGAGGATGCGGAAAAGGCTGCCGCCGCCAAACCGTAAGCTGCATCGTCTCCAAACGCATCTTGCGAAGCTAAGGTTTTATGTAACCTTAACCTCAAGTTGCCGAGGCTTCGCATGCGCCGTGCCGTACTCTTCGTTCTCTCTTCCTGCTTTGCTTCAGCCCAGACGGCTCCCCACTTTCATTTCACCCTAAAGCCCGGCCCCTACGCAGTAGGCCTCAGAGTCGTTGAGCAGTATGACTATACCCGCACCTTCCACTCGAAGACGGACGTGCTCGGCAAGCCATACACCGATGAACGTGCCCGTCCGATCCAGACTCTCATCTGGTATCCAGCAACCCCGTCCAAAGCCAATAAGATGACTGTAGCTGACTACGGAAAGCTCCTGGCTTCCGAAACCGACTTCAGCCATCCAGGCATGTCGTTCCGATGGCAGGACTGGATCAAAGCTCTGACGCCAACCCTGAACGACAGCCTTCTGGCCGTATGGGACGCTTCCCAGGTAGCAGGTCAGTACCCGGTCGTGGTGTACGCGCCGAGCCTTTCTGCGATGTCCTGGGAAAATGCCGATCTTTGCGAGTACCTCGCCAGCTTCGGCTACGTGGTTCTCGCTAGCCCGGACATGGGCGCGACCACCCGATTTATGACTTCCGACATAGCAGGAACAGAGGCACAGGCCAAAGACATCTCTTTCCTGATCTCTTATGCCCGAACCCTGGCGAATGTCGATTTCTCTAACATCGCTGTCGCAGGATTCAGCTGGGGTGGTCTCTCCAACCTCTTCGCGGCCACGCGGGACTCCCGTGTCAGTGCGCTCGTCGCTCTCGACGGTTCGATGCGCTACTTCCCAGGCATTGTGAAACAAGCTGGCTACGTTCATCCGGACCAGATGACGATCCCCTTGCTCTACTTCACCCAGGGCGAGATCAGTCTTGAGCACGTCTACCTGAACCATTCCGGTCCCGATCAACAGGGGCCCAGTGTGCTGAACCAGTGGACCCACGGCGACCTAATGACTGTCCACGATCTTGCCTTGGTACACCAGGAACACAGCTCCATGTTCCAGAGGAACGAGGACTTCTGGAAAGAGTATGCAGGAGACCACAAGGGCGACTACTCCCGTGAAGATGGCGTTGCCGGGTATGCCTGGATCTGTCGCTACACTCTCAACTTCCTCAACGCGTATTTGAAACACGACGCGGAGGCGGCAGCCTTTCTCAGGAAAACTACAGCTGAGAACGGTGCCCCACCCCACCTGCTTACTGCTGATTTCCGGCCCGCGAAAGGGTTTCCGGCTTCGTTCGATTCATTTCGCACGCAGATCGGTCAGCAGGGCTTTGATCAAGCTGCCGCCATCTACGCCACCATGCAGAAGGAAAAGCCCGACTTCAAACTGGACAAGGCCGCCTTACTCAACTGGTCGTTCGAGCTGCAAGAGCAGAACCACGTTCCGGAAAGCATCGTCCTCCTAAAATTCACCTGCCTGCTGTACCCGAAGTCGACTTACGACCAGGTAGCCCTTGGAGAGGCATACATGAAAGCTCATCAGGAAGAAGCAGCCGTCGCCGCCTTCAACTCGGCACTTTCGATCGACCCCGATAATGAGTACGCCAAGACCAAACTCATAGAGCTGAAAACATCTGAACAAACAGCCAAGTAGGCTCGTCTTGAGCGCGAACTGTCGCAAATGGTTCTAAGACTCCGGCTCACTGCTGTCGAACAATGCAAGAATCAACCCTAAAGCGACGGATTTCTGTCACAGTTGCAACGTCGCGTTAGCGTATACCTATTCGCTACGCGAAGGAGGAGGGCAGGTGTTTGAAGTTGACGACGACGGAACCGAATGGATCGGCTATAGCTTTGGCTCAGACGACGATGACCCTCAGAAGATTCAGGAAGCCTTCCTTGGTAACGTCCAGTACGCAGAGTGGCTATTCAGGAAATCGTCGAAGAAGCGAGGCCGAACTCCTTTAGACAAGCAGCTTCATTACCTGTTTGGGCAGCTCCCTCCAGGCACTGAGGCTGTTATTACAGACGACCAAGACAATTTGATTCGCGAAATCGTGAGAGTGAGAGCACGTTTCGCACATGGACAATTCGAGCAGCAGAGACCATCCAAAAACCGTATGCACACTCTCTCCATTAAGGTGGCGGCATTGCTCTCTTTTGTAGAGACGAGCCAAGAAGGTCACACCGAAACTGTCTTGAAGATGGCCCGAGGTGGAAGCCCATACCTGCGCAAGATTCTTGGCGAGTCTGACGCCAACAACGCACAACCCTCACCAACGTATGCTTCTCTCACAGGTCATTGAGATGACTGCAAATCGCCCATTTCTCTTCCGTGTATTCTTCAAGCTTCGCGTACATGAGGCTCACGGAGACGCATTCCAAAAGCTGTTCAGCCACGTAATGCAGTACGCCGACCCGCGCTTTGAAGCAATTCAGCCCTATGGAAACTGGGGAGACGGTGGAAATGATGGCTGGATTGAGGAGGACGGGCATTACTTTCAACTTTATGGGCCACGTCCCACCTCAAAGGGGACCGCTCCAGTGGCTCTCAAGAAAGCCTTAGACGACTACGAAAAGCTACCTCTTAAATGGAAGAACGTTCGTCGCTTCTCGTTCGTCTTCAATGATCGTTTTGATGGGACGCCGGCCCCGGTCGCAAGTGCTCTCCAAGATCTGAAGTTGAAAAAGAAGCTTGACTCTGCCGGTGCTTATTCCATGCAGATGCTCCTTGCTACATTCATGGGTCTAACAGAGGAGCAACGGCAGGATGTTCTTGGAGCGGCCCTACCGGATGATGAAGTTCAGCTCATCGAGCAGGCAGCCCTAGGCGAGCTGCTCACCAGCCTAACCGCTGTCTCTGCGGCTAGAACGTACTTCCTCAACGAAACCGCCCCCGACTTTGAGGCGAAGATCGTATTTAACGGACTTTCGCAAGCCGTAAGCCACCGCCTCAGATCGGCGTCATACCAAGTTTCTATAGTGGACGAGTTTCTAGGCACGCAGGATGCCGGCACACGGCAGGCGCTTGCACAACAGATTCATGGATACTATTTAGAGAGCCAGGACGCGATCCCGGGCGGCGAAGATGCGCCGGACGAACGATATTTTTGGCTCGTCGAGCGGCTCGTGCCGAGCGGCAGTCTTTCAACGTTGCAAACTGCTGCTTTCCGGCCTGCAGCCGAACTGATTTTAGCGAAATACTTCGAGACGTGCGATGCCTATGAACATCCAGACAGCAATCCTTCCGCATAAGCACGTGAGGTTCAGCGAATCGCTAATCGCGATTGCTGGTCTACTCCGGCAAAGGTTGAGCGAGCCTCGCACATTGGACGAGCTCTGGGCTACTGTCGAATCCGAGGGAAATGGGTGGCCTTCGAAGCCTTCCTTTACCCAGGTTGTGCTTGCGGTAGACGTGCTGTTCTCCATCGGTCAGATACGCAATGCACCGGGCGGACGAGTTCAAGCCCAGCCATCAAGACTTCCTGCATCTAATCCTAACTAGCGCCTCTATGAAGCTAATCGCTCTCACCTGTGATAGGCGGTCGTTTCATACCGTCAACTTCAACGATACGGGCCTGACCCTGATCGTAGGAGACGGGTCGGAAGACCGTTCTCAGGAAGGTAGCAGCAACGGCGTTGGCAAGACCCTTGCTCTGGGACTCGTTCACCACTGTCTCGGCGCCAGTGTCGATCCCCGGCTTCGAAAGGCCGTTCCGGATTGGGTGTTCACGCTCCGTTTCACTCATGCTGACCGGGAACACATCATTTCGCGCACCGGGGATGGAAAAAAGATTTGGCTAGACGAGAAGGTCTCTAACCTGACTGCCCTGCGGGCGTGGCTGGACCAGGCCGGCATCTTCTACCTAGACCCCAAGGTTCCTACCTTGAGCTTCCGTTCCCTCTTCAAACGATTCTCCCGTTACAGGCGTGAGGATTGCATTAGTCCGCTTCAGACTGCGAAAGAGCAGGACTTTGAAGCTCGGCTCCGAAGCTTCTACTTACTCGGCCTTGACTGCTCCCTTGTGGTCAGCAAACGAGACCATAAATTAGCGCTCGACCAACTGAGTCAGGCTCAAAAGAACTGGCAGCAGGACGGTATCCTTAAGGATGTCTTCCGTGCAGGAGCACAACCACGAGTTCGAGCTGAGTTCTTGGAGCGAGAACTGACCCGCTTGCGTGCCGATCTCGAAAAGTTCCAAGTTGCCGAAGATTACCGCAGTATTGAATTGCAGGCTGGCACTTTGACTCAGCAGCTTAGAGACAAAGAGCGGCAGATTGCTGTACTCCAATTCCAGCAAAGAAACATAGAGCGCTCCCTTGCTACACATCCAGACATCTCACGTGAGGATCTGCTCAGCCTCTATAGCGGGCTTCAGGATGTCTTTAAGCCCGAGGCCCTTGCTCATTTCAGTGCGGTTGAAGAATTCCATCAAGGGCTCGCCGCATCTCGCAAAGAGCGCTTCAATCGCGATCTGATTCGCTTAGCAATTGAGCTTTCCAAAAGCGAATCCGAACGCAAGATTCTAGCCGAGAATCGTGACGCAAAGCTGCAATCTCTCCAAGGCAAGCGCGCTCTTGATGAATACGCTGCTCTCGCCAAGCAAATCGCTGCCTTTGATGAAGAGAAAACCCGGCTGACGCAGTACCTCAACTTTTCACAAAACCTTTCAAGCAAAGTGCAAGAGATTAGGGAAGCTAAGCTTGACGAGGACCGCACGGCAAGTGATTACGTGCTCACAAATCCGGTTGCTGCTGCAGACAGCAACTTCATCTCACTGGCTCAGCTTCTCTACCCACACGTGCCATCCGGCATAGTGATTGAGAACAACCTTGGTGAGAACCTCGTGCGCTATGACCTAACGGTGCAGATTGAGGGCGATGATTCGGACGGGATCAATGATGCCCGCATATTGTGCTTCGACTGGCTTGTTCTTATGAACGGAGCGAATCACAATATGGACGCGCTGTGGCACGACAATCGCCTCTTCGCTGACATTGATCCGAAAGTGCGGGCCGCTTGGTTCTCATACGTTATGAAGGCTCTTCCAGACACAGGCAAGCAGTACATCGTGTCCATCAACACAGAGAATTACGATATGATGACTGCCCACCTTTCGCAGTCGGAAGCAGCGCTAATAGGGCAAGCTATCACCCTGACGCTACGCGGTGACCAACCAGAGCACAAGCTGCTCGGCATCCAGTTCGGTAAGTAGTTGCCGCGGCCACGTACTGGACGATCACGGTAGTGCAGGCAAGGGGTCCACACCATACCTAGACACTACATCATCGCTGGTGAGCCAATGCTTTTGCAGAGACCTCTGCAACGTCTCATCTGCTAAGTCATGCAGATCCACCTGCTTAAATTCGAGTAGAAAATCGCGAAATCTGCTCTTCAGGTCATTTAATTGCTTCTTCTGCATAATCTGCACAGGATCGTTGAAGCCCGCCGCCTTCGCGATGTCCTTTGTCGGTATGACCATGAGGTTTTTAACCTTTGCACCTGGATAGTGGTTTTTGAACCAGGCGCATGCGTTGTTCATCTGACCGGTCTCATCTTTGTGTATCGCAGTCCGCTCAGAGTCAACCTCGTTCTTAGCCTCAATCAACAAGAACTGTCCCTCACTCAGGCCCCAAAGGTTGTCAGGTCCTTCCTTCCATTCCTTGTCAGGCCGTTGTGAAGCAAACCCGAGAGCCAGCCCAAGTCGCCGAAGCGCTTCCTCAAAATCGCTTGCCGCCACACCAAACGAAAGGTCCGCAAGAATCTCTTCGCCTCCAAGGATCATTGCCTCGTTGCTCTCAAAAGACTTCATCCACGTTTTTATAGCCGTGATGCGCTTCTCCGGAATGATTAGGGGCTCGAATACAAAACCAGATTGCGGCTTCAGAAGAAACTTGTTCTTCTTGTGAGCTTTCACCTGCAGTTCGTTGGACTCCGTCGCGCTCACAGGCAGCATGTATCGCGCCATCTCCTGCAGGTACCAGGCTTGATCCTCAAAGTCATCAGGTCCGTAATGCGTATCGATCAGCTTCTGTGTCGTACGTTTTGCCTCTTCGTAAGCCCCGTCCCTGTAGTGCTGCTCGGCTTCCAGCTCCGCTGCAAACACCTCTAGAAGTTTCGGTTCTGATGCAACGACTGTTAGGCTTTGCATTTCCTGCGCGTAGTAGGCTTTCCAGCCATCATCTCTTCCTAAGCACTGATTGATGAGGGTGTTGAGTACGCTGGGTGGATCAACACCCTCGCCTACCTCACCCTTCGCGTCTTCAGAGACAGTCAACCCGATCGCTACTTGCTGCTGAGTCTGCTCCGAAAACTGTAGCCGGGACCTACCACTTCGAATTGCTCGTACCAGATTTGCGCCGATCAGCAAAACTACACAGTAGTCTTTTTGCCCCCGCACCGCCCTTCCAAGTCCCTGCTCGATTGTGCGTGCAAGCTTTAATGAAGTGATCTCACTCGAAGCCCTACAGGAGTCAGCGTATGTGTCGATCAGGCCGTTCGCAAAGGGCTTGGAATCCAAGATAAGAATCCTGCAAGCGTCATCTGGCAAGTCGATGCCGTCGTAGTAATTTGCGATCACCACTGTTTCACTGAATTGCTTCTCGCGCAGACGCTTCACACCTTCCACGATGGATGTGCGATCTACAACATGAGCGCCTTTCGTTCTCCAGTCTCGCGCCTGCTTACTGCCCGGAACCAGGGCTACAACACCTGACTTGCGCTTTTTTGAGACACCAGCGAAACCATCAATGATCGCTGTCCTGCTTAGGGAACCGTCGATAAGGGACGGAATCAAAACCATCTTTTCCCCATACCACTTCTCTCCGTCATAGGTCAGTGGCTTTCGGATCACGTCAGGAGCTAAGTTCAGGCCCTTCACGAGAAACGCATCGTTTGTCACAGTTGCAGACATAAAGATGCGACTTTTGGCCCGCCAGTATGAACCAAAGAGGGAGAGGTCTGGGAGGTATGGCGCGATTTCAAGACCGGTCCCGGAAAAGACACACGCGCAATCGGCCAACGAATCTTTTAGTAGCGGCCAAGTGTACTTTAGCTCGTCGCTATCGGCAGTCTTTGCAATGAAGCGAGTGACATCGCTTAAACGGTTTTTCCACGCCCAGTATGGCACCGGCAGAACAGAATCGAATTTTCCCAGCTTGATGTCTGCATATGAACCCAAGCCTTGATTCTCTAAATCAGTTTCGAAGAGATCACGTAGCGCTGCATAAAGAGAGCTACCGGCCTTCAGATTGATGCTAAATGTTGATCGTATTGAGTCCGCGCACGCATGTGAATCATCTAGCAACACGGTCCCAACCACATGAGATTGAGAACCCAGCTGAAATCTTGTCAGCCCGTTGAAGAGCTTCGTCACGTTGTTTATAAGGATTGATCGACCCGCGATGAAGTCGGAATCGTCGGGATCATCGCAAAGATTTGTTATTCCAAATTCACGGGCTTGCTTTCGAGTCTGGTCGGCCAAGAAATTGTTGGCGCAGAGATAGACTGCCGGACCGATCCCCTCATTGAGCCGTGCCTGCAGCATCAAGAGACCGATCAGTGTTTTTCCCTGGCCCGTCTGTAACTTGATGATTAGATCTCTGTCTTTCCGCCTCGTCTCGTGCCAGGCCTTAAGTATGCTGTCCTGCGCCGGGCGAAGTGGCCCTTTATCACTGGCACGGTCGAGCGTCTCGTAGATCACACGTGGATCTATGACCTTCTGAGTCTGAGCCTTTCCCAACTTCTTTGTGAAATCCAAGGCAACCTCCAGAATGGATCAATTAGAAGAGCGTACTCGACTGAGCATCATGCGCGTACATCTTCTTGTAAAGTTCGGTATCGTATAGCCGCTATCCGCCGTTTGTCAGCGTCGTTGCGTAACGCATGGAGGAAGTCTTCGACGCTCGCTCTAATGGCAGTTTTGAGTGTGAGTAAACCAACAACAGGCGAGCCGCTGTCTTCGATAGTCAAAGGCTCGTCCCCAGGCAGAAGCGCAACTTTACGCATGAACCACTCATGCACTAAGCCATTCCGATACCAGGAATTGAGGTCGGTTGCGATTGGATGGTACTCCGAAGGCATGTAGGATTCGACATACTTGCGTATTCGCTGGTGCTGCTTCAGGTCTGGGTAGGCAAAACACGAGACCGAGTCGAGAATCACCATCAGTGTTATCCCGATCACGTGACCCCGACCCTGCAAACTCTGGTTGACCGAGAGCACGTCCCCACAGACGTTCTCTAGCTCGGTCAGCATGCCATCGACAAACAAACGTTGCAGAACGTCCACAAACTGAACGTCTGATCTTCCACTTGCACTTGGCCACGTCGAAGGGAGTCTCGGAACGAATTGCGGCCCTTGAAGTGAAATCAGGGCTCCACTCACGCTCACACTCGCCAACTGGGATGAGACTGCCTTCTCTTCAGGTAATCGCATGACGCTCCTAATAGATCACTTATCTATGATATAGGCCTTCTAATCACCAGAACCTACTCTTGGCAGCTCCTCCCACCGCGTCGTCCACCGGGGTGACCGGTGCTCCGCCCGGAGATTCCAAGCCGCGTCTTTCGGCCCGGCGCTGAGGACGCGGACGGTTCCCCGCCCCAGCGTGGCGTTCAACCGGTCCACCGTCTTCCAGACGCGCTCCCTTCGCTCGCGGTCGAGCTCGCTCCACAAAGCCGGCTGCTGGACCGTTTCGGGCAGCAGCTCCGTAATCATCACGCCGCACTTCGCGTAGCGGAAGCCATCACGGAATAGTCTTTCGCCCAGGCGCACGGCGAGTGCGACCACCTCCCCGGTGTCCTTCGTCGTGGCCCGGGAACCGGGCCGAAGCGCCGTTGGAGTAGAACGGATCGTTGTTGAAGGTGTTGGTGTGCATGAAGACGAACAGGTTGTCGGCGGCCACCTTGTAGCGGCGCATCTTCTCCGCTGCGCGGGTGGCGTAGCTGGCCAGCGCTTCGCGCATCTCCAGCCAGGCTGTGACCGGGTTTCCAAAACTCCGGGTGACTGCGATTCCCTTCCGTGTCGGCTCCACCAGTTCCAAAGGCATGCAGGAGACGCCGCGCAGCTCGTAGACGGTGCGGCCGCCCGTTTCTGTCATCAGCGCCCTTGCGTCATCCGGCTCCAACGCGGCCAGGTCCGCGGCCGTCTCCACTCCAAGCTTCGCGAGCTTGCCGGCTGAGGGCCCGCCGATGCCCCAAACCTCTGCCAACTGCACCGTGGGCAGCTTGCGTGCAGGTGTGCACGCTGCGGCGGCTCCGCACGGCCGAGAGTGCTATCGATCCAAGGAACCGCGCTCTGACCGATGGAGGTGACTTGGAACTCTTGACGAGCATTCAGCCCGTGCGACATCGACCCGGTGCTCCAGAGTCAGCCAATGCGCCCTGCGGATATCAAGATGTCTCGCCTCGTGGTCTCCACGTGGTCCGAATGCCGCATCGGCGGTTCTTTGCGCGTATCTAGACCAGTCTCGGGCTTCGCTGGAGCGCGTGCCTTCGGCATGCTTTCTCAGTTCGCCTGCAATACTTTCCTGAGTATGCCCAGTCACACGCATCCTGACGGCGATCATCCAATCGAGCTGCGACGGGTTCTTGACGGAAAGTTTGCTCTGAATGTCCCTGCGGTGAAGATCGTATGCAGATTCTGCATTCGGTAGGGCAGAGGTGTGAAAGCTTGGTGATTGATAGCGATTCGCAGCCTGTAGAGCTGCGAGGCTCTGGATGCGGAAGCCGTGTTCTTTTGAGAGCTCTGCGCAAAGCATCTGAAACTCGGGTGGCCCGGTTATGGTCAGAGTTCCCCATTTCTGAGAAGCCACCTGAAGAGCCGCCAAGACGACTGCACGGTCAGTGGTCTGGTACACGTCCATGCGCTTGCCTCGATCAGCGAAACTGAGTTCGGTCCTTCCTGACGTTCGGAAATAGCCGACGAACAATGTGGTTCCTGTTTGGCCCTTCTCAACTCGTGCGATGAAATCGCGCACATCATGGGCGGCTTCTCTGCCGTCGCCGTCTCCAGAGATGGTTGCGAGAAGCGGGGTCGAATTCCGATAGCGCCACTTCTGCGCGAGCTGATGGTTTCCCTCAGATCTTAGGAACTCTTCATACGATGGCCGTGAGCCAAAGCGCTCTTGCAGAGCCGTTCGTTCATGCTCTTGTCTCTCAATCAGATCTGCTTTGCGTTTCGCTTGTTCAGCGGCGAGAAGGCTGCGTGCGACATTGAGTTCTGTGCCTCCCCATTTGACTCCACTGTAGAGGTTCTTACGTTCCTGACGGAACGCTGTGGTTTGCTCCTCCCTGGCCCTCCGGTGAGCTGAACGCTGCTCGATCTGAGCCTGGCCGCGCACGGCGGTCCAACTTGTAACGAGAGATCGGTACTCAAGCCATTGTGGGGCTGGTTCCGCCTCTGTCGGCGTGAGAGGTTGACCCATATCCCGTGGGCTGCTGTGAGAAGATTGCCCTTCGAACGGACCGAACTTTTCTGCCATGCGTTTCCGGCTGAATTCCCGGCCCACACTGGACGCCTTTACGGCGGTGTTACCGACCCAAAAGAGCGCTCCGCTTCCTTTCTGTTCGTAGCGCATGCCCTTCGCTGCCAACGCAGCATGTACATCTGACCAGCTGGCCGCTGCCTTGAGGGCAACAGCAGCGCTTTCGATGGCGATACGCTCAGCCGACTTCGCTCCTGTAGCGTTCTCGTAGTCCCTCGCCTTCGTGTGAGGGGATGGCACTTCCGCTCTCTTTCGAACCTCAGGCGAGGAGTCCATGTGGAGTGAACGGCCCTCCTGTTCCCAACCTTGGCGCTTAACGATCTCGGCGAGAGCACGGTGTGCACGATCTATGCTCCAGCCGTTATCAGCGACACTGTAGCTGTCAGGCGACGTCCGGTTCAAGACGATGTGCAGGTGCAGATTTCCGGTGTTCTGGTGTAGTGCGCAGATCGTTTGGTGCGCCGGTGACAGACCCAAGTGTTCCTTCAGCAGCTCCACTGCTTCGCGGCAATGCTCGGCGGTAGGCTGCTCCCCGGCTTTCCAACTGAGCAGCCAATGATCAACAGGGTCTTTGCTACGCTTCGCCTCCGAGGCAAGCGCGATCATTTCCGCCCTTTGCCCTTGCCGTGAGTCGCTCAAGAAGTCTCCGGTTGCAAACCGCAGTTCGACCTTCTGCTCGCCGTCCGCCTCGATGTAATCCAAAAGGCCGCCTATGCGAGCTGCTTTGGTAGAAGGTTTTCTCGGGTTAGGTATCTTTTTGACAATCACTGAGCGAGCCTCTCAATCGCTTCACGCAGGGCCTTGATCGTGGCGATGCACTCGCCAGTAGTCTCCGGCTTGGTCAGGAGCTTATTGATGGCGTGTTTCTGCAAACCGCCGAGCCGTCGTAACTCGCGGATCGTCGTGAGGTCGGCAGCCGCGTGAACAGGACGGCCCAGCGCCCGCCTACGGACTAACTCACTTATGCTGATGCCGCCGATGTCAGCCGCCTCCTCCAGCTCAGCACGTTCACTGCGCGTAAGGCGCAGCTCGAATCGCGAGTTAGCAGCTTCCTTTGACCTGGGACGGAACGGCATAACGCCTTTCATACGCGGAGCGTGACCGATTTCAGGATGAGCCCTCACTGCGACAAGCGAAGCGCGGAGCATGAAGGGCGACGGGGTGATCGGACAATACGCAGCATGTGTACGGACAACCCGCATCCTGTACGGCTCTGTTCCTACACGCTGCGTAATGCTTCTGAGCTGAATGAATGCTCAAGCACCAAGCCAAAGTAAACGTAAGGAATTATTTTCGCAATGCTGTTTACGCCTACTTACGCTCTGCTGCGAAACTCTACTCGGAACTACAGAAATGCTACGTTTTGCGCAGTTTGCAAGCGTTCACATTAGTGCTACGTTGCACTTGTAACTGCTTGCCGTAACGCAAGAGGTAGGCCATGGCAAAGACTCAAGTCATAACCGAGGAAATGATTGAAGCGGCTCTCGCACAGCTGGAGAAACGCATTGCGGAACCGCCTCCACCTTCAGCCAAGAGCTATAGCCGTCGCGACGCTTTCCTAAAGTTGAAAGACCGTGCGAAAGAGGCTCTCGCCGCCGGGCACTCTCTCGAAACGGTGCTGGACGATCTCAAAGGTATTGGGATCGGAATGACGATCTCCACAGCTCGGCAATACCTGAAGCCTGGCCGCAAAGCGAAGAAGCCTTCGGTTCCTTCTGCAGGTGAACCCAGGCTTGAGAAGCGGGAGCGCCCTGCTCCGAAAGTTCCGAAGTCTGACGACGGCAAGCTGCGAGGAACGTTCGACGTAACACAAGACGAGAAAGATATCTGAGGTGAAGACAATGGCTGGTGCGGTCTTGATGGTGAGCGGTTCAAAGGGCGGTGTTGGCAAGAGCACCGTGTGCATGTCTCTGGTGCACTACGAGCAGAAGCGTGGGCGAGACCTGCTCCTGATCGAAGCAGATACGGCAAATCCGGATGTCGGGAAAGTCTACGGAAAGAGCATCGAAACGCTATACCTGAACCTGGACGAGAAGGAGGGTTGGATGGACCTGGCGAACCGGCTTGCGGAGCAGCCGGAAAAGACAGCCATCATCAACACACCTGCACGAAGTGGAGAGGGTGTAAAGCTGTACGGAACGCTCCTATCGGAATCCCTCGAAGAGCTGCACAGGGAGCTTGTAACGCTCTGGATAATCAACTCTCAGCGAGACAGCCTTCAACTTCTCAAGGAATACCTCGACTGCATGCCGGTCGGCACGACACATGTTCTGCGCAATCTGTATCACGGTCCGGAACGCAAATTCGAGCTCTACAACGGGTCGAAGATACGCGAGACCATCGAAGTCAAAGGGAAGACTCTAAACTTCCCGGATGTAGCAGACCGGATTTCAGACCAGCTCCATAGTGATCGCTCCACCATCGAAGCCGTCATCGCGAACGCCCCACTTGGCAACAGGGCAGAAGTAAACCGCTGGGTAAAGGAATGTGCCACGGTGTTCGAGCAGGTGGCACCATGACCCTGGAAGTCGCTTTTGAAACCGTTTACGGCAGAGGCGCAAGCCCGGAGGAAACCAGCCACTTCAACCGTCTCGCAAAAGAACTGGACATACGCGATAACGATGCAGTCTGGGTGCTGGTGTTCCTGCTAGGACATCATCTCGAACTTACGAAACGAATGCCGGAACAGATCAAGACGGCAGCACAGCAGGTACTTGCAAGTTTCAGCGGAACCCTGAACGAGCAACTGGCTGGCGCAGAATCGGAACTGCGACTCGCCAAAGCTCGCGTAGAGGAAAACATCAGCAGCGCGGTTGTCAGCGCAGCGGAGAAAGAGATCGCTCGATCAGCTCAGGCTGTTGCGAGGTATACCGCTGGCAAGAGTTGGCTGCAATGGATAGGCGCGGCAGGTGTGGTTGGCATGGCAATACTTGCGCTAGCGTTTTCCTGGGGCTACTCGACGGGCCAACGTGTCGGGTACGCTTCGGCGCTCGACGTCAAAGAAGCGGAAGCCTGGGCGGCAACGCCGGCTGGTAAGGTGGCATATCAGATGGAGCGCAACGGCGATCTGATGCATTTCGCGCGTTGCGATCAGGACGGGTGGAAAATAGAAAGGACCAAATCTGGTGGCAGGGGATGCTTTGTGCGGCCTCTGCAAGACGGTGAGACAATCGGCTGGATCGTTCCCACCTTGCCCTAGGCATCTAGGGCTTCTTGATACCCCATAGAGGGCGGGCTGCCACGCTCCGGGTCGAATGGCAATGCTGGAGGCAGTATGGTGGGTTGGTGGGTGATCTTAAGTCCACAGACGCCAGAAGAACGAGAAGCGGACCCCGACCGTAAGGCTAGGGTCCTCGCGACCTGGGAGACGGGCGTGCAGGGACTCGGCTGGCTGCGCGAGATGGTAGCAGCAGGTAAGGCGCGGGAACATTCGCTAAAGGGCGGTTACCCCAACCGCTACACGGCTGCAGCAGAGGATCTCTTGCCTTTGTTCACTGATGGACCGCCGCTATCCGTCGGCATCGATGTGGACGCCTGGAACGAATCCACCGACAAACCCGTAGTGGTTCTGGGTGACCGAAATTGGAACGTCACCATGCATCCGGACCGGATCGCCGCCTGCTCACCGAAGCAGACGCTCACATTGGAAATCTGGGATCAGTCCTAAGCGGCCGGCATAAGGACCGACGATACAAATTCCCAGCCCTCAGCTGTTGCAAAGTGAAACTTCAAACGCTGACAGTTGCTTATAACGGGCGGCTCGCCTTGTATCCAGAACTTCCGCATCTTCTCCTGAGCGTTCAGCTCGACATCTGTCACGAGCGATTGCACGGCCTGTATGAACTGGCCATGGCTAAAGAGGTACACCAGCGCATCAGACGGTAGCGATTCCAAGCGCTCCAGAGACGCCTGAGCGCGTCCAAGCAGGTCAGAGAAGCTCTCCGCCCCTTCGCCGTCGCAAAAAGCCGTGTTGGCGTATCGCCAATATCGGATGATGTGGGGCAAGCGCTCTTCTGTCCGAGTTCCATTCCAACGGTTGGGCTGCAGATAAGTGAACTCCTGGATGGGCCACACTTCAACCGGCACCTTCGGGAACCGCTCAATAGTCGGCGCAGCCATTTGTTGGGTGCGGAGGTAAGGCGAAGTCACGATCAGGCTGGGCGGCTCTGTCCAACCGTGGGCTACGTCTCTGGCTTGCTGCCACCCCAACTCCGTCAGTTCGATCAGAGCAGGATCGCTGCAAGGGACGCCGGCGTTGCCGGTGCTCTGTCCGTGACGAATGAAAATGGCTTGCACGATACCTGCTCTGTCCTCGCTCTTGCATGAACACTTGAAGTGAACGAGCCCGTCACAGGCTCAGGCATTTCGAATCGGGCCGTTCGCAGGTTGGGTATCAACAAAGTCCAAGAGACCTTGTGTGATCCAAACGTCAACCTCAGGCCACGGGTCATCATCGCTCATCGCCATCCAACAGCGAAAGATACCGAAGCGTGCAAAGAACGACTTGTGAGTGAACGTTGCGTACGTTTTGCCGATCCGCTGCAGGCTCTCAGACAGCTGCCACTCCTGCTCGGGATCGCTTCGGTTCGGCAAGAACTGCTTCAGATCGCTCCACGACAGATCAGCTTTCCCCAGGAGCAGGCACCGTCGCAGTATCCAGAGAAGTAGTGGCCCGTCGGGTCTCAGCATGCCCAAAGAACCGTCGTTCCTGTCCGCGAGACGAATCGTAAGGACTGATTCGTCCTCAAGAGAAAACACTGTTGCAAGCTCGTCTTCGCCGGTCCCACTACGGGCGATCAGTTCTAAGAAGACTTCAGCGCACCTGCGCCGCAAACTTTCATCAATCATCTGCTCATCCCGTCAGACTAGGAGAAGACTTGCAAACGCATGATGGAGTCGCGTCCGCCTGAAGCGATCTCCTGGTGATCACTCGCCATGATTCATATCTGGCAATGCACCCTGATGGTTAGCTCCCACGCTAGGCATCATCCTGAAAGCGTCTGTAACCTGGCCCACAAGCCTGTCACCTGCTCCAGCGCTTCCCGCCTTCGGCGGGAACACACCCAGCCCGTCCTTCGCGCTACCCGATCCGCCTTCACTGGACCTAGAAGGCGGCAGAGGAGTCCGGCTCACGTCTGCTCCTGCAGGGCCAATTCCCGCAAGCGCTTGACTGCCCATAGCGCCTGCACCTGCAGCGCCGACGCCCCCGGTGCCCGCGGCGGCCGCAGCTGTTAAGCCAACGTCAGCAGCTTTGACTGCTGCTGCTTGTGCAATCTGCGCAACGTGTGTAGCACCTGACGTGCTTGCATTAGCTGATCCGCCCTGGGCAAAGCTAGCACCCGCCCACGCTCCAGTTGCCGCTGCGGATGCCGCTTCGGTCATCTCTCCGCCGGTCATGCTCAGGCCGCCTGCAGCAACATTCGCTGCCACTTTTGGAATGGTCCAGCAAAGTAGGGCAAAGATCGCGATAGAAGCGATTAGGCCGAATTCGGATTGAACGCCCGTCCACGTGGACCCTGCTGTTACACCGCTGAATATGTCGGGAGTCTTGGCGATCGCGTCAGCGGTAGCTTGCCATTGCGGCAACAGGGTAGAGCCCATTCCGATGATGAGCTCCAGCACCATGATCCGAACTCCGGCTGACACGACCATCCCGATGTACTTCTGCGTATACGGCAGGGTCCAACGCGAGCCGCCAAATCCGAGGAAGATGTAACCGGCCCCGATCACCACATAGGCTTCCACCATTGCCATGACAAAATGCAGGGCGACCATGACGAACGCGAACACGATGAGAAGCGAGCCCAAAGCCAGAATCAGGGTGGGCGCAAAGCTACCTAGCCCTCCTACTAGCAGCCCGATTGGACTGGTGTTGGTGTTCACGGCTGTGGAGGCGGCACCATGCAGCATGCGACCTGCCAGCTCAACACCGCCGCCCATGATTCCTGAAGGGCTGAGCTCGGAAACAGGACGCCCACCCGCCAGAGAGCCCAAGTTGATAAAGAAGTTGACGATGGCGGTCGTCCACTCCTGTCCGTTCTGGAGCAAGACAGCGAAAAAGCCGATGGTCAAGATTTTGCGAATCAAGCCTGCCATCCATGGCTGCAGCTCACTGTGCTGAAGCACGAGGCTGATACACGTCCAAGTGAAGTCGATAGCAGCAAGCGCCCAAAAGAGGGTCTCCGCAGCCTTCTTGATTGCATTCACCCAGTTCAGTGAGGAACTGTAGTAGCCGTTGAGCAGTTCAGAGGGTCCTGCAGCTCCGAAAGCTCCTGGAGCATCCCCGGTCCCGCTCGGCAAACCTGCTTGGGCAAGCAGACTCGATGCGCAGCAAAGGAGCACGATAGCAGCGATGGGAATGAGGGTGGCGCTTCGAACTTTGGAATTCATGCGGAGCTGCATTGGTGCCCTCTCAGTACGGCTTGTACAGGTTGGTAGGCATGGTGAACATCACCTGCGCATCTGCTGCACAGACGATGCCTTCAGTGGATCGAGCCCAAGCAGCAGAAGCTCCGACTCCGGCCTGCTTGCATGGAGGGGAGATTTGTTTCGCTGTTTCCAAGTGAGCGTTGAGCCACATCTGAATAGCGGCTTCATCAAGTCCGTCCAGGGGACCTGCACCGGCCTGTTCAACGGTCTCCACAATGGCCGATGAGCTTGTTCCGCGCCGCAGGTTTTGCTTGCATCCGTAGAGCTGCCACATGCCAAGCAGGAGCAGCAGCGAGATACGAGTTCTTTCTCGTGTTTTCATGGATGAAACCTCATCATGGGTCACTTCAGGGGAAGAGAACACTAGTAGGGCTTGTAGAGGTGCGTTCCTTGGAAGAATCCGAGAGCGCGATGCTGTTCGTCCGATTGGCTAATCTGCTGAGCTTGGAAAGCTGCTTTCGCTTGCATGTCAGCCATCATCAACTGCCGCAGCTTCATCAACTCCTGCACCTGCATCGCGGCGATCTGGCTACCCACCTGAATCGCTTTGAGTTGTCCGTCGCTGCTTTGGGACATGCTCTGTAGTTGCTCGATCAGATCCTCTTCAGAAGAGAGCTGCTTTCCTTGCAGGCCGGCGGCGTCCAGAGCGGCCTGTGTGGTGTCCATGGTGGTCTTGGACCAAACAGCGTAGCGCTCTGCGTAGCTCGTTGAAGGTGTATAGCCAAGAGCTGCGAATCTGTTCGTGAACTGCGAATCCAAGCTCGCCATTGCGTACGAGAGCGCATTGCCGCGTTGGACGATCTGCTGAAGTCCGGTGAGGTCAGAACGGATCGGGCCGAAAAGCTGGGTGCCGACGATTGTGCCGTCCTTCAGTTGCTGTTCGAGCTGCTGCAGCTGCGTGTAGTACTGCTGCACTTGCTGCGAATACTGCATGACAAGCTGGACATTGTTTAGGAGCTGCGTGAACTCCGACGCAAGCGGGTATGGGCTTAGGCCACCCGCTCGCGCTTCCGGCACGGTTGTGTAGGTCAAAATGCCAGCGATGACGATTGGAGCAACGATCTTCACTCTCAGCACGGCGTATTCCTTTCTTGTGTTTTCATGGTTTTCCGCAGTTTCCCCGACCGGCTACTGCGGTTCTTCTGTTCTTCTGATCTGCTGTTCTATATAGGCGTACCCGGAAGTACAGCAATCCGTACCCGGAGGTACAGCAACGGTGTACCCGGAGGTACAGCAACGGCGTACCCGGAAGTACAGTAAGGACATGTGCATTTCCGAAGGGCTTGTGGACGCACATGCATCACTCTGGAGCAGATGGTCGGTGTCTCCGTATCCCGTAGGCAGACCGATTACCCGACGCGAAGCTCCGCTGAAGGAACGGTGCAGTCTGCTGTGAGAACCTGACCCCATTGCTCAGCACCTGTACATCGCAGCCGGGCCACATGGACCGGAGCAGCGTAACCATCTTTTTGGTCACGGGCTTGATGCGCCTTTGGTTCGAATCTTCAAGGCCGAACTGATCCCTTAGCAGCTCCCAAGAAACCAAGGACGGCGCTGCAGCCGTGTAAGCCCGCTTGTAAAGCCACATGAGCAGAGAGCCTTGGAGAGGCCTCCCCTTACTGAGCTTCCAAATGGCGAGCGGTATCGCAACGAAGTGCTCTGTGGCGGTTCTGACGATTGCTTCACTGAGCGCGACGGCATACCGCCCGCTGGCATCACCCGAATCACGTTTGGAGCTTCGATCGAGACTGGGCGGTAAATACCAGGATTCGAGGAATGCCGTATGTATCCCGAGATCCCCGGTGTCATCATGACGCTCTAGCGTGATGCTCAGGCCGGCAATGCGTGAGAGGCTGTCACGCAGATCCCTGTAGTTCTTTGCACAGATGGTCTTTCCAACATCTGCCAGATACTCGTAAGCCGATTTCCACTCCACGGTGCGACGCGGAGCTTCTCCTCGTGCTTGCGCCTCCCGAGCTTCTCGTACGACTCTGTTGAGCAGCCAGTGCAATAAACGGCTGTCGGTAGCAGTTGGAAGATCGACGCCCGGCCTATGCGCGGTGAAAGTGATCGTCACAAATGCGTTGTGAAAGCGGGTTCGACGCGTCACCTGCCGATCTCTCGTTGGCCGAAATGGAAGAGGGCAGTCGATGAGGACGTTAGCGGCCAGCAACCATTCTTCGGCAGTCTTAGCTTTCCCAAGCGAGCCATCTTCTGCTCTCTCCCGAACCTCCATGACAGCTTCAAGCAGATTGCTCAAGCCCTTCTGCTTTTCGACATGCGACGCTTCGCGCCCACGCTTGGCCTTTCCTTCGTCCAGCATGTTCGAGAGCTGAAGCGGCTGCGGGCTCCGACCTTGCCTCTCAGCCATGCGCCCTCTGATCGATGAATGCTGCTACGTCCTGGACGCGGAAATACACGCGCCGGCCATCTTTCTTTCGCATAGACCGCAGGCGTTGGGCCTGCTCATCCTGTCCGTGCATGCGGACTCGAATCGCATTCGCACTCTTGCTTTTCAACGCTTGTGCGAGTTCAGGAAGAGAGAGGCTGGCACCGAACTGCTTGATGAGGATTTCTTCTGTAGTCAACCGCAAACCTCCGCACTGAAGCGAAGACTAGAGGTGGTCAGCGGTATGATCTATCTCAGGGGGAATCTGTTGACACGTCACGCAGAGGTCTCGACGTTCGCCAGCCGGTGCATCGTTCCGGGTTGCGATGAAACGCTCCGAGTAGCCGTAGAAAAGTTCTCTGTTTTATGCGCTGCCGAGACCGCAAGATGCAGGCGCTGGCACCCGCAACAGGCGCTTGAGACGACCATCTTTGAGAGCTGGAAGAGCTACTTAGGTAATCTCCGCATACTTGCTCTTAGTGAGCAACTCGAATCACTCCGAGCATTCGACCCGGTAATCGGCTTACGCTCTTATAAGCTCTCGCTATCCATAGACAGGTATCTGACGCAGCTTTTTCGTCCCATTCAGGAGCAATCTGAACACCTTCACAATTTGCTAGCAATTGAGAACACCGGTGGCGAACACTCAAGCGAGCGCTCAGCGCTGGAAGCAGAGGTGGAGTGGACAGGTCAAGAGGAGACGCTTAGAGCCAGCGTTGACACTATACGAAATGTTTTGTTCCTGAGTCGTGGGCTGCTCTCGGCCAAAAGCGAGCACTCATGGAGCGCTAGGCACAAATCGGAGAGAGACAGTTCTGCTGATACGGCTCGCAAAGCTTGGTTTCATCCCACGTTGGTCGATGCTTGGCTAAGCCGGCGTTTCGGAGAGCCGACCCACGTTGAAGAGGATCAGGACTTCCCTAAGTTTTGTGCCTTCACCAGTCGGGGTGTGCTTTGCGAGCGGTTGACGGAATACGAGGCGTATCGGCGAGGCGAGACCTGCGATGCAGATATTTGGCAAGGCTTGCGTGTGCTTAAGCTCGACCGTTGTGCTCAACACCCTCACAATGCGAGGGCCCTGCCGACCTGGGGAGAAAGCTCGTCAGCCGAACTCGCACACTTCGTTCATGCTGAGAGTAAGTTCATGACCACTCACCCAAAGACTGGGCCATTTGGGGAGATGGTTTCTGAACCTCACAAACGAACGTGCCGCTTCTGTTCGCGCCGAACGGAGCTTTGGGCAGCGCTCCGCGAAGGGAAAGCTTTCAGCAGAGATCTCAGCTCAAACTTCTGCCGGCATCACCGGTCTCAACAGAAGGACGGCCAATGGGAGCGGCCAGATGGGCAGGATCTTGATTCATCAACCTATGAGAGCAGAGCGACTAAAGTTAAGACGTTCTTGCTAGAATTTGCACGTCTCCACGCCCACGCGGCACACAGGATCGAACCGATCCGAACCGCTCAGTCTGCATATCCAGACTTGTTCGTAAGTAACACGATTCGCACCACCGGCCTCGTTGGAGGCGAGCACTTCGAACTGTCCCGCATTGCATGGCAGATCGTCGAATGCAACTTAGACGACCGCAAGAAAGAGATCGTGATGAGGCTTTGCTGTAAGGAGTCTCAGGCGTCCATCGCAAGGGAGCTTGGAACAAGCAGGCAGAACATCGGTCGTATTCTTAACAGCATCCCTTCGTATTTTCGATTCGCAAAGCTTGCTCCTGGAGAAGCGATCTCTCTCCGCGACAAGATCGCCGCAGCCAAGCTGCTCTCGGACTCTTCAAAGAAGGGCAGAAAACACCCGATTTCAATAGCGTGAGGGCTCTCACGCTCTTGCCCCAGCTCTGCTGGAGCGTTAAGGTCTCACACCGTAAAGGCTGCATGACGGTGCTTGAGCACGAGCGTTCGATTCAGAGACGCTCATCCAGCCTGGAGACCAGATCCTCCGCCCGTAGATGGGTATAACGCTTAAGCATTTGCATGGATTTGTGACCACTGATTGCTGACACTTCCTGATCTGAGAAGCCAGCCTCTACAAAGCGGCTCACAGCTTCATGCCGGAGATCATGAAATCGAAGGTCTGCGAGCCCCTGTTCACGCTTTAGCTTGAGCCAGATAGGGTTGAACACGTAAGGCCGGCGCTTCTCGCTCTTTCCTGGCTCCCCATAGAAGATCAGGTCGGTGTCTTTTGGCCTGGCAGGATGACTCACCGCTTGGCGGAACAACTCCGTCGCATGCTGACTCAGGGGAACTGTCCTTGGTGTCGTGTTCTTGGTTTCAAGCAGCCGTACGATGCGTCGGGAGAGATCCACTTGTCCAACGCGTAGGCTGGTGATTTCTGAAGAGCGCATCCCAGTCTCCAAGGCGATACCGACGATCCAACGGAGCTTCGGATTGCTGTGCGCTGCAACGGCTTTCAGGATTTTCTCCTCTTCGTCTTTTGTGATTCTGCGGTTCCGGCCAGGCGTGGGAGCTGGACGGCGTATGTTCATGACCGGATTCATCGCAAGCCCAACGCCCCATTCTTTGATCGCGATCGTAAACAGGTGACCGAGCAGGGCGAGGTCAAGCCGCACAGTGTCATTGGAACGGGGGGTCGGCTTGCCATCGGCATCCTTGCGGTCCTCGCCGGCAAGCCGCGCGTCGCGGAACTTGGCCGCGACCTCGGGCGTAACGGCTGCCAGGGAATACTTGCCGAGCTCCGCTGTAAGAATGGTTGCGCGCTGGCGGTCTGAGACTTGGGAGCTGGGGCGTTTACCGGGCGTGATCTCCGCGAGGTAGCGCTTCACCGCGTCGGCAACAGTAAGGCGGTCGGCTCCGGCGCGCTGGATGTAGGCCCCGCGCACCATCTCGTCTTCGGTGCGCCGCGACCAGTCCTCAGCGTCGCGCTTCGTCCGGAAAGTCTTCGCTGTAGAGGGCCATCCGGTCTTCCGGATGAGAGCCTTCCAGGTGCCCGATTCGGTCTTGACGATGGTCGCCACGATGCCTCCGGTACAGTGCTCTGTACCGAGCACTGTACCGGAATTGTACCGAGAGGCGTTTTCAGGATGTTGTGGTGGGCCCACCAGGACTTGAACCTGGAGCCAAAGCATTATGAGTGCTCTGCTCTAACCAATTGAGCTATAGGCCCTTACGGCTGTTGCTGAGCTTTTCTCGCCCTCGCCGCTGAAACGATTGTACTGCCTTCCGGAGCCACTCACTACCGGATTATGAGTCCGCTGCTCTAACCATTGAGCTATAGGCCCGCCAGCGAAATTGTACTGGGTCGCCCACGCACACCGCAGATCCCCCTCGCTTCCGGCAAGTCGATCTTCACCTACTCACGTAACAACATGAAAGAATCACTGAATACGGGAGTAGTGCGTAACCCGATGCTCCCACGTTCAGGGGATGCGCCGCCCAACAGATTGCATCAATATGGAAGCAGTTCGTAACACAGACCTGGGAGAAGAGGGGCTTCGTTCATGCGAAGCCCCCATTTTTTGCTCCCGCGTCGTACCCGTCAAACCAGCGCACTTTGGTAACCGCCGCCTTTACTTCTGGGGAGTTGTCCCAGGTGTCGTGCCGGTTTCCCCAGGGGCAGACGGATCGAGATGTCCGCGAGCATTCTCCGGCGTCGCCGATCGGATGCTGGTGCCGCCCAGCCCGGCCGTGCTCGGGTTCTCGCCACGGTAGCCGGAGGGCTCCTCCGCCACGTGCGCCTGCCCGGCAGTCGCGGTTTCCTCGGCCGTCTTCTCGCTGTTCGCGGCCTGCGGCTTTTCGTCGCGCGTGGAAATCTGCGGATTCGTCCCGGCCCCGTTGTTGGTCTCGCTCATCGTGTTCTCCTGCTGCCGGTGGGTCCGCCACCCGCTGCTGTTGCGATGCGACAGAGCGCCCCGGCGGCTACCATTGCGGTATGCCCCAGCCCCTGCGTCCCGCGCTTTTCCTCGATCGCGACGGCGTCATCAATGAAGAGGTCGGCTACCTTCACCGCTATGAAGACGTGCGTTTCGTCCCCGGTGCCGCCGATCTGATCTCCACCGCAAACGCTGCGAGCATGCCCGTCATCGTCATCACGAACCAGGCCGGCATCGGGCGCGGCCTTTACACCGAGGCGCAGTTCCACACGCTCATGCAGGCCATGCGCGACGCACTGCAGCAACAAAGCGCAACGATCGACGCCGTCTATTTTTCCCCCTTCCACCCGGAACACGGCCTGGGCGACTACCGCCGCGACACCGAGTGCCGCAAGCCAAAGCCGGGCATGCTGCTGCGCGCCGCCGCCGAGCACGGCATCGACCTTGCCGCGTCGGTTCTGGTCGGCGATCGTTGCTCCGACATCGAGGCCGGTGCCGCTGCCGGTGTCCCTCACCGCTTCCTGCTGCGCGGCACCGAGGCCGGCCCCTGCACCTGCGCCACCCACACACCTATCGACGACCTCGCCACCGTAACGCAGTGGCTTACCGCCGTTCGCCGGCGAAACGCCACCACAAGCAAAGGCCGGCCCGATGCAGTCCCTGCGTGACATCCTGCGGTCCAGTCTGCGGACCTCGCTCGCGGCCCTCACGCCCTTCGACCGCGTTACCGCCGCGTGGCCGGTCGCAGCGGGGCACGCCATTGCCGAGCGATCGTCCATCGTCCGCCTCGATGGCACACAGGCCGCCGCGGAGGTACGCGACCCCGCCTGGCTCCCCGAGCTCCGCGCTAACACGCCGCGCCTCGTCGCCGACCTCGCGCGCGTCAGTGGCGTCGCGGTGACCGATATACTTTTCTTCGCGGCCGAACCGGGCACACGTCCCCGTTACCCGCGCACCTCCCGACCATGATGGCCCGACCATGACGCCCCCGACGATGCCCACAGACAGCAACAGTCCCGATCCGAACGCCGCACCGCCCGCACCCGCCCACGCGGCCACCGCCTCCGTCACGCTTGACGATGTGCGCCACGTGGCCGCGCTCGCCAGCCTCGACCTGACTGCGGACGAAGAACCGCGCATGCAGCGCGACCTGAACGCCATCCTTGCGCACGTCGCGCAGCTTCAGGAGCTCGACACCACCGGCGTTCCGCCCATGGCACAGGTTGGCGAACTGCTGCAGACTCCCGCCGCGCCCGCCGGCGGCGACCTCCGCACCGACGGAGAGCGCCCGTCCTTCCCGCGCGCCGCCATCCTCCACGAAGCCCCCGAAACCGACGGCCGCTTCTTCAAAGTCCCCAAAGTCATCGAGCGCTAACACGCCGGTCCCTGTTCCTGCTCCCTATTGCCTGTCCCCTGTCCCCTGTCCTTCCGAGAAAGCTCGCATGTCCCAAGACACCGAAACCACCCGCAGCGTCGCCGCGATCCGCTCCGCCATCGCCAACGGTGACGTGACCGCCACCGCGCTCGCACAGCAGCAACTCGCTCGCGTTCGCTCCCACGACCAAGTACCCGGCGCGGAGATCAACAGCTTCCTCTCCCTCGCCGAGGAACGCGCGCTTTCGCAGGCCGCCCGCATTGACGACCTCGCCAAGGCCGGCGACCCGCTACCGTCGCTCGCCGGCGTCCCGGTCGGCGTCAAGGACCTGCTCACCATGCAGGGCGCACCCGCAACCGCAGGCTCCGCCATGTTGAAGAACTACCACCCGCCCTACGACGCAACCGGCGTCGCCCGTCTCGACGCCGCGGGCGCCATCCTGATGGGCAAGCTGAACTGCGATGCCTTCGGCATGGGCTCCTCCAACGAAAATTCCGCCTACGGCCCGGTGCGCAACCCACGCGCGCTCGACCGCGTTCCCGGCGGCTCCTCGGGCGGCTCCGCGGCAGCCGTCGCGGCTGGCTTCTGCACTGCCTCGCTCGGCACAGACACCGGCGGCTCCATCCGTCAGCCCGCTGCCTTTTGCGGCGTCGTCGGCCTCCTGCCCACCTACGGCCGCATCTCGCGCTACGGCCTCATCGCCTTTGCCAGTTCGCTCGACCGCGTCGGCCCGTTCGCCAACTCCGTCGCCGATGTCGCCGAACTGCTGCAGGTCATGGCCGGCCCAGATCCCATGGACGCCACCAGCAGCCACGCCGCGGTCGACGACTACGTCGCCGCCGCCGGCACACCCGCCACGGGCATGCGCATCGGGGTTCCGCAGGAGTATTTCGCCGAAGGCCTTGACCCGGAAATTCGCGCAGCCGTCGAGCGCACCCTCGACCAGCTCCGCTCTGCCGGCAATACCGTGCAGCCCATCCAACTTCCGCACACGCAATACGCCGTGCCCACCTATTACGTGCTCTGCACCGCCGAGGCCAGCAGCAACCTGTCCCGCTTTGACGGTGTGCGCTACGGCCACCGTGCCGCAGGCGCGAAAAACCTGCAGCAGCTCTTCCGCGAAAGCCGCGAAGAAGGCTTCGGCGCCGAGGTCAAGCGCCGCATCCTGCTCGGCACCTACGCCCTCTCGGCCGGCTACTACGACGCCTACTACCGCAAGGCGCAGCAGGTCCGCACCCTGATCGCGCGCGACTTCCTGAGCAGCTTCGCCGAGGTCGACGCCATCGTCACCCCCAGCACGCCCGCACCCGCCTGGAAGCTCGGCGAGCGCGTCGACGACCCCATCAGCATGTATCTCGCCGACATCTACACCGTCGGCCCGTCACTCGCCGGCATCTGCGGCATCTCCGTGCCGTGCGGCGCCACGGGCACAGGGCTCCCCATCGGCGTTCAGGTGCTCGCGGGCCACTTTCAGGAAGCAAAGCTCCTGCGTGTCGCCGCGGCAATCGAAGCCACGTAACGTCATGAAGCACTCGCGTTTGTCATCCCGTAGCGAAGCGAAGGGATCTGCTTTCTTCCAGACCGCCTCTGCATTTCAAAATAAATTGCGTGGGGCTCGCGCAACATTTCCTACGCCTCTGTGTCCTACCTAACCGAAAGCAGTTTGGTAACACGGAGGGTAGCAACATGAAGATCACCAAAACGTTGACGAAGTGGATTACAGGCGCAGCTCTTGCCGGTGCGCTGATGTTTGCCGCACCGAAAAAGGCCGACGCGCAAGTCTCGTTCGGTATCTCGGTCGGCCACCCGGCGTATGGCTACGGCTACGGTTATGGGTACCGCCCGTATTACCGCCCTTACGGATATGCTCCCTACGCGTATGGGTATCCCGGCTACTACGGCCGCCCATACTATCGTCCTTACTATCACGCCTACTACGGCCGGCCTTACGGCTACCGTCATTACTAAGTAGCCTGTTACATCCAGTAACTCAGACTTTGCTCAGGCCGGTGCTCTTCAGCACCGGCCCTTCTTTATCACATCAGAACGATGCACCAACTTACTCGGAGTAAGTACAGCTGGGTAGAAGCTGCATTCTCTCCCGCATGTTTCCACTTACCCAAAGGCGCAAGCCCAATCCCTTTTCGGAGAGTGCGCTTCTCTATCCGGCATCAGCGCACCGCAACGGCCGGTAGTACCGCGCCTCCGGCTCCGCACAGCCGCGGCACAGCACCTCACCGTCCCGCTCCAGCTCACGCCCATAGCTGACGCCCTCGCCACACACCGCGCATGCCACCCGCGGCCCTTTGAACCCCGGGAACTCACGCGGAGGCAGCGAAACCTCCACCCACTCCGCCGTGAACAGCTCCGCATCGCTCAGTTCGCGATACGCCAACATCTGCGCTTCATTTTTCTTTTCCATGTGCGGATAACGCTGCCGCGCCAGATCTTTGGAGCTCTCCAGCGCCGCCACGCGCACGCCGGCGTACACGTCCTCGCCGCACACCCGCTGCAGGTCCACAAATGTCGCCGCCATCTTGCCCCAGTCCACAAACTTCAGCGCTCGTTTGCCAAGGCGGCAGCCCGTCACCACGCCGATCGCATCGGTCGCGCAGCGGTCAATCTCCACAAACGTGACCAGCCGCTTCCGGTCCGCCCCGCGCGGGTCAGCAACGCGGAGCAGCGCGCACGCAAACATGGCCATGCGCACCCCCAACACCTGCCCGGCACACAAATGGCCATGCGCCACCGCGGCGTCCGCCAACAGGATTTCGAGATCGAGAACCGGCGCGCGCTCCACTCCTGCTGCCGTCGCAACTGGCTCAATTGCCGTCGTCATCATCGCCATCCTCCACCAGCGCGGTCGAGCTGCCCACCACATCCAGGCTCAGCTTCTCGCCGCCCGTCGGCTGCAACGTCACCCGCATCGGCTCACGTTGCCATTTTGCCGGCTGGCATATTGGCCGCGCGTGCTCCGGCTGCGGCCACTTGCCAATGACACGGTCGATCGCGGCATGCCTCGATCCAATCTGCCACACTACCGCGCTCAGGCCGCCGCCCTTTGCCGTCGTATGCACGCCGCAGTACGCCGCGAAGTCGCGATACCACGTCACTTCGCTCACGCCTGGGTCAAAGTCCGGCAGGTGCAGCGCGCTCACCCGCCCCGTTACGCGGTCCACCAGCATCCACGGTCCCGGCTGCCATACCCAGCGGGCGCCTCGCTCGTCCGGCAATGTGTCGTTCACGTGCATTACGCGCTGCACGGCAAACGATCGCTCTGTGATCTCGTGAATCTCGCCTGTCGTCCACTCCTTCTGCCGCGTGTCCACAAACAGCGGACGCACCCGGATCGTTCCCGCCTCGTCCTCCTTCTCCTCCCTGGACACATCCGCCGCCACAAACGGCACCCGCTTCACCGGCCCCAGCGTCACGCTGTGCGTGCGCGGCGGCTTGGCCGGTTTCGCCTCGGGCTTCGCCGTCTTCCCGTCAGGCTTGCTCTGCGCAAACACGGTGATCACAGGCAGCAACAGGCAACAAACAAAGGAACGCATACGCGCAGCCTAGATGCTGCGTGGTGCTCTCCGCAACTGTAGCCACGTGTCCGCACATCCATGCGCACTTCGTCAATTTCCAGTCCCGCACGGAAGACTTTTCCGCACCGCGCAATCTTTGCCAACGCAGTGGCTACCGAGACGCGCGTAAGATGCTTTACAGAGCCACGGCAACGCCCGCGTGTTTCGCCCGCTGCGCCCGCACGCTCGTTGTCCTCGCCCTGCGACGACCCCCCATCACGATCCTGAAAGGAAGCCCCGACCAGATGTGGAAACCGAACACTCCCGGAACCGGCAACGCTAACCCGAACACACCCGAACCGATCCGTCCGAGTGTCCCCTCCGCCAGCCCCGCCAGCTTTGAGCAGCCCAGCACCCGCACGGCTACTCCGCAGGCGCCCGCGGCAGCCTCCGGTGAACAGGCCACCATCGGCAAAAGCCTCATGATCAAGGGCGAAGTCACCGGTTCCGAGTCGCTTTACATCGACGGCCGCATCGAGGGCACGATCAACCTGCCCGGGAATCGCGTCACCGTCGGCCGCAACGGCCAGGTCGCCGCCAACATCTCCGCGCGCGAAGTCGTCGTGCTCGGCAAGGTCCGCGGCAACTGCCAGGCCTCCGACCGGATCGATATCCGCAGCGAAGGTTCGCTCACTGGCGACGTTATCGCCGCCCGCATCTCCATCGAAGACGGCGCCTTCTTCAAGGGCGGCATCGACATCCGCAAGCCCGGCGGCGCCAGCGAAGCACCCAAGCCCGCTGGTCAGTCCCAGCAAACACTCGAGCCTGTTGCGGTCGAGTCCGCCTCGTAACTTCCGCCACCCCGAACAGCAAGCCCCGGCAACACGCCGGGGCTTCGTCCTTGCACAACCCAATGTCCGTGCAAGCTCACGAGCTTGATGTACACCAGCAAACATCACCTTTCTCAACAGCAGCACGACATCAACACCGCTCCGTCGCACCATAGCACTGTCATTTCGACCGAAGCACGCGCGCCCTTTGCGCGTGCGTAGCGGAGAAACCTGCATTTCGCCACCGCATGAACCACAAGGAGCCCAGCATCGTGAACGCACCCGCCTGCCGCACCTTGCTCTTACTCGCCGCGCTGCTGGCCTCCGGGAACGCCGCTTCGGCGCAAGCCACTGCGCCAAGTCCGTCGTCAGAGCCTGCGAACCAAGCTGCATCACAACAGGCGAACGACACGGCATCCGAGCTCCAAAAGCCCTCCACCCTGATCGCTCCCGCCGTCGATCACCTTAGCCAGGTCGTCAGCCAGGTGGAGCTCGAACGCTGGAAGGGCTCCTCACGCGACGAAACCGACAGCAATCTCCGCTCGGTCGAACGCAACGTCAGCACCACACTTCCCCAGCTCGTCACCGCGGCCGACGCGCAGCCCGCCTCCATCGCCGCATCGCTTCCACTGCTGCGCAACCTCGACGCCCTGTGCGCCGTCATGATCCGCGTCTCCGTCACCGCCCGCGCCAACGCCCCAACGCCGCAGGCCGAGTCGCTCAACGGCGCACTCACGGCCCTGCAAAGCGCCCGCAACACCCTCGCCGACCAGGTGCAAACCCTCGCCGCCGCCCAGGAAAAGCAGCTCGCATCGCAAGAACACGTGATCGCCTTCCTGAAGGATCAGGCCATCAGCAAGCAGGCCGCCGCCACGACGCCCCCACCACCCGCCACCAAACCGAAGCCCAGGAAAAAGTCACCAGTCAAACCAGCAGCAAAGCCGGTTCAGTAGCAGCGGTCATCTCGTTCAGCCGAACTGAAAATTCACGGTAATCGTGGTGTCCACTTCCGTAGGCTTTCCATTCACCAGGTACGGTTTGTACTGCCACTGACTCACCGCTTCCACCGCGGCCTCCGCCAGAGTGTCAGCGGGTGCGGAGATCACTTCGAGCGAACTGACTGTACCTTCCTTTGAGATGATCGCGTGCAGAAACACTGAGCCCGACATGTGCTTTTGCTTGGCTTCCAGCGGGTAGACCGGCGTTACCTTCTTCAGAATGCTTCCCGCCTGGATCTTCGCGTCCGTCCTCACCGCACCTGTCTGTGATGCACCCGTGTCGCCAGCATCGTCTGGCGGCGCCTGGTTCCATTTGGGTAGATTCGCCTGCAATAAACCGGGCGCCGCAACCAGCTTGGTTATCTGCAGCTTTCCTCGGTCGTGCCCGCGTTCAGACGCGGTAATCTGTTGCGCAAATGTCCGGTCGCCGAAGTGAGCGATGCTGTTGTAAGCCACATTGATGCCAAACGCCAGCTGTGTGAGCCGAATGACAGGCCTGTCTGCGGAAAGGCAATACGCACGAGTCATCACCCGTTTCAGGTACACATTATCCGCCTTCTTCAGCGGCTCCAGAATCACGCAGCGCAGGCTTACCGCGCCCACTTTCTCAGTCTTGTACGTTACCTTGCTCTGCCCGAGAACCTGATCGCTCATCCCAGGACGCAGTAACGCGTCAATCAGCAGGCGTTGCATGAACGTGCCGCTCATCGTGGGCGCGGGGACACCGATGTCCGCCTGGTCCTCCGGCGCGTAGTTCTCCGGAGAGTTGCTGTCCCGGATGGTACGCCGCAGGTACTCGGGCTTGGCGAACTCCTCGGTCCATCGTCCTTGGTTATCCGGCCTACCCAAAAAGTCTGCAGTCTCAAACGTCGCTTCCATTCGAAACGGCGTCGCACCCTCCGACTCCAGTTGCATCTGCCTGGAAGCAGTCTTCAGGTCAGCGAGCGTTTGCAGGTCAGCAGCACTCTGCGCCCGCAGCACAGGCAAGACGCACAACAGACAAGCAGGCAAGACAAGGGAAAACAGGCAACGCATCAGGCAGCTACTCCAGGGAATAGCCTTTGTTACAAGTTGCCGGGCCTCAGTGTCAATGCCCTATTCGAACAGCGTCGGCCGCTCGTACTGCTGCGCCTTCACCGGCGGCGCCAGCCCAAAGTGCTCATACGCCAGCCGCGTCACCACGCGCCCGCGCGGCGTCCGGTTCAGGAAGCCGATCTGCATCAGGAACGGTTCGTACACCTCTTCCAAGGCGTCTTCCTCTTCGCCCAGCGCCGCCGCCAGCGTGTTCAGCCCCACCGGCCCGCCGTCGTATCGCTCAATGATGAGGCGCAGCAGCCGCCGGTCCAGTTCGTCGAAGCCATGCGCATCCACTTCCAGCATCGTCAGCGCCGCCTGAGCCGTTGCGCGGTCGATCACGCCACCCGCGCGCACCTGCGCATAATCGCGCACACGCCGCAGCAATCGGTTCGCAATGCGCGGCGTGCCACGCGACCGCATCGCGATCTCCGCCGCGCCATCGTGGTCAATCGTCACGCCCAGCACCTCCGCCGAACGCTCCACGATGAACCGCAGCTCGTCATCGGTGTAGAACTCCAGCCGCAGCAGGATGCCGAACCGCGACCGCAACGGCGAGCTCAACAACCCTGGCCGCGTCGTCGCCGCCACAAACGTAAACGGCTGGATCGCCAGAATGTGCGTCCGCGCCGCCGGCCCCTGCCCAATGATGATGTCGAGCTTGTAATCCTCCAGCGCCGTGTACAGCTTCTCTTCCAGCACCGGCTGCAACCGATGGATCTCGTCCAGAAACAACACCTGCCGCTCGCGCAGGTTGGTCAGAATTGCCGTCAGGTCGCCCTGCTTTTCCAGCGCCGGTCCGCTCGTCTGCTGAAATCCAACACCCAGCTCATTCGCGATGATCGTCGCCAGCGTCGTCTTGCCCAGCCCCGGCGGCCCATACAGCAACACATGGTCCAGCGCCTCGCCGCGGCTCTTCGCCGCCTCCAGCGCAATCTGCAACTGCTCCTTTGCCTTGCTCTGCCCGATGAACTCCCGCAGCCACACCGGCCGCAGCTTCAGTTCCAGGTCCTCGTCTTCCGAACCGCGCACCGACGCACTCACCAGCCGGTCCGCATCGCTCTCCGCCCGCTTCGTCGCCCGCGTCAACTCAAAGCGCTTCTTGTTCAGAAAGTCCACAGCCCCGATGGTAAAGCAGCGGCGATGAGAAGGCGAAGCCCCGACGTCTCATTGCTACCCTGAACACATGCCCACATCCCAGAACAAGCGCCCCGCGCAGGCCGCCATCATCGCCGCCTTCGTCTGCGTCTATGTCTTCTGGGGCTCCACCTTTGTCGCTATTCGCTACGCCGTCCAATACCTCACGCCCGGCTTCGTCTCCGGCTTCCGCTATTGGGCTGCGGGCGCGATCATCCTGCTTTACCGCCTCGCGCGCCGCCAGTCCATCCGCATCGACCGCCGCGAAGCCCTCCGCCTGCTCATCCTCGGCCTCTTCCTGCTCACCGGCAACAACGTCCTGCTCGGTTGCGCGGAAAAATACATCACCGCCGGCTACGCCTCGCTGCTCACCGCCAGCGTGCCCATGCTCATCGCGCTTTTCGAAACGTTCATCCCCGGCGGCGAACCGCTCAACCGCACCGGTTGGCTCGGCACCGCGCTCGGCATGGGCGGCCTGCTTCTGCTGCTCACACCCGTGCTGCGCCATGGCCTCGTCCTGCACGGCCACACATCCTCCGCCGACAATGCCCTTGCCCTCGGAACCGTCATCCTTCTCTTCGGCATACTGTCGTGGGTCGCCGGCTCGCTGATCGCCGGCCGCTACCCTTCGCGTTTCGACCCAACACTCGGCGCCGCCTGGCAGATGTGCATGGGCGGCACGGTCAACGTCCTCATCGGCACCGCGGCAGGCGGCTGGCACACCGCCATCTGGACGCCCCGCGTTTTCGCCGCCCTGGCATGGCTCTCGATCGCCGGCTCACTCGTCGGCTATTCCTGCTACATCTTCCTGCTTGAAAACGTGCCCGTCGCCAAGGTCGCCACCTACGCCTACGTCAACCCCATCGTCGCCGTCATCCTCAGCGCCATCTTCCTACACGAATCCCTCCACGGCCAGCAGTGGATCGCCATGGCCATCATCCTCGCCGCCGTCGCCATCGTCACCGCCTCCAAGGCAAATCCCGCCCCCGCTCGCCCACTCCTCGAAGAACGCCCCGAAGCCACCTGACCTACTTTGCCACGCAAAGTCTCACGCCGCCAGCACCTGCTTTGCCGCCCGCAACCCACTCCGCAACGCCCCGTGCACCGTGCCCCAATGCCCCGTCACATCCGTGTGCTCGCCCGCGAAAAACAACGTCCCTTCCACCGGCTCACTCATCTTTGCCGACGCATCCACCGCACCCACCGGCACCCACGAATACGAACCGCAAAACAGCGGATCGCGCGTCCAGTCATGCATGTGGTGCGACTTCAATTCATTCAACACCGCCTCGCGCTCCAGCCCAAAAATCCGCGCCAGCTCCGAGCACGCCAGGTGCGCAATCGCATGCTCATCCAGCGACGCGAACGCATCCGCATGCGGTCCGCCCGTCCACGCCGTCACCACCGCACTCTCCTCCGGAAAGTTCGTCCAAAACACCGGAAAGCGCGGATGCAGAACCGAACCCGGATCGCGATCCGCATCGATCAGAAAGGATAACCGCTTCAAATCCTCACTGCGCGGATGCTCCAGCTCCGCCCACCACCGCCGCTCGAACACGAGCGAAATCCGGCACACCTGCCCCATCCGCATCCGCTGCGCGTGCTGCAGCACCATGCCCGGTTCGGGCGTTATCGGTACGGTGCCGCTCTGCAGAATGCCCAGCGGCAGCGTAACCACCGCAGCCTCCGCGCGCACGCATTCGTCGTCCACCAGCTCCGCCGAAACCTCGCCGGGCTTCCACGCGATCGCCGACACATGCGTCCGCAGCCGAATCGTCCCGCCCGCCTCGCGCACCTTTGCCGCCAGCCGCTCCGCCACCTGCGCATAGCCGCCGCTCACGTGGTACCCAGCATCGCCGCCGACCTCATCCTCCGCCGCCTGCTGCACCGCCAGCGACCGCACCGACAACTCGTGCGCATCCGCCGCGTTGAATCCCTCCGCATACCCCGTCGCCGACGCCCGCGACTGCTCCGGCAAATCCTGCTCCGCCAGCCAGTCCGCAAAGCTCAAGTCCTTCGCCGGGTCCGCATCGCTCCATACGCGCAGCCGCTCCATTACATCGAACGCGTCCGGCACATCGCTCGCGTCACTGTCCCCGTCCTCCGCATATGCATCCGTCAGCGATCCATCCTTGTGGAACAGCAGCATCGCACCATCGCGCTCCACCGTGTCCAGCCCAAGCTCCTGAATCAAGGCAACCAGCTCCGGCGGCCGCCCATGCACGAACTCCGCGCCCAGCTCCACTGGCAGCCCCTCGCCGGTCACGTGCGTGCGTACACGCCCACCCACCAGGTCGCCCGCCTCCAGCACCGTCACCGCGCATCCGGCCTCCGCCAGCGCACGCGCCGCGCCCAGCCCGGCCATGCCCGCGCCAATCACCAGCACGCTTCGCGGAGCGCTCATGCGGTCACCACGTCTGCATCCCGCGCCAGCAACTCCTGCAACATCGCCAGCCCGTCCTCCCGCGAACGCACACGCCCCTCCAATTGCGCATCCTCGATCTCGCGCAACAGCTCCTTGAACCGTGGCCCCGGCTTCAGCCCCGCCTCAATCAGGTCACGACCCGTCACCAGCGGCGCCGCACGATGCTGTTCCTCGGGCACCGCGAAGTAATACTCCTTCGCGTACTCATACAAGCCCAACAGGTTATGGCTGCTCGTCACATCCAGCCAATGCAACTGCAAATGCTCCGGGAAATCCTGCAGCCGAAAGAATCGCCGCAGCGTCGACTGCTTCATGTTCTTCACATCGCCAAACCGCATGTGGTTCTCCACCAGCGAGACAACCTGGTCGATCTCGTCGTTCGAAAACCGCAAGCGGTTCAGAATCGCGCGCGTTATCGTCGCACCCACCTCTGCATGCCCGTTGAACCGGATGCGTGGCTTCTCATCCTTCGCATCCGGCGCGCGGTAGCACGGCGGCTTGCCAACATCGTGCAGCAACGCGCCCCACGCCAGCGTCGGCGCCACCCCCGCCGGCAGCTTGCTCAGCAGCAGCAGCGTATGCACCCACACATCGCCCTCAGGATGCCACTCCGGCGGCTGCTCCACGCCCTTCATACGCGCCACCTCGGGCAGCACATGCGGCAACAACCCGCTCTCATCCAGCAGCTCAAAGGCGCGCTTTGCGTGCCCCTCGGTCAACATGCGCGTCAACTCCTCGCGCACCCGCTCCGCGCTCACCTGCGCGATACTCGCGGCCTGCTGCTGCATCGCACGCATCGTCGCCGACTCAATCGCAAACTCAAACCGCGCTGCAAACCGCACCGCGCGCAGCATGCGCAACTTGTCTTCCTCAAACCGCCGCGCGGGATCGCCAATCGCACGCAGTACGCGCGCCTCCAGGTCTCGCTGCCCACCCACAAAGTCCAGCACACGCGCATGCAGTTCGCCCTCACGCAGCGCAAGCGGATCCAAGCCGACCGGATCCAGCAGCATGCCATTCACCGTGAAGTCGCGCCGCACCACATCCTGCTCCGGAGACTCCGAATACGTCACCTGCTCCGGCCGCCGCCCGTCCAGGTACACGCCGTCATCGCGAAAGGTCGCAACCTCGGTCCGCACCTCGCATCCGCTCGCCTCATGCGCGGTACACACAATTACCACGCCGAAATGCGCGCCCACGCCAAACGTCCGCTCAAACCCAAGCAAGACCTTTTCCGGCCGCGCGCTGGTCGCCACGTCATAATCCTTGGGCGCAATCCCCAAGAGCAGATCGCGCACACACCCGCCCGCGAAGTACGCCTGAAATCCCCGCCCCCGCAGCGTCTCCACCACACAGAGCGCCGCCTGAAACTCCTTCGTCGCCACCGCCTCCGCCAACCCCGCCATGCCTCGTTGGATGCGTTGCTCATGCTTTCGTTCCCTGGCATGCCGTGTCGCGCATCCAACCCCGAAGCAGACGCCCCGGAGCACCTTGACCGACACAGAATCGATCTCCACCCAGACAGCTTTGCCTCACATCCAGACATCGCCGTCTCAGACGCATACCGCGCTGCCAGACACGCTGCCCTGGCGCATGCTGGCCCTCTTCCTGCTCACAGCGGCAGGCATCGTTGTTTCACTGCTGTTCACCCGCGCCCTGCTCTTCTCCATCGTCGGCGCGGTGGCGCTCGCCGTTTGTACCCAACCACTCACCCTGTGGATGGAAAAGCGTCTCTCCCCCTCGCTCACCGCCACCATCTCCGTGCTTCTGGTCACGCTGGCGTTGCTGGTGCCACTCTTCTTTATCGTGCGCGATCTGATCGGCGAGAGTGTCACCCTCATTCAGTTTGTGCAGAACGGATCAGCCGAAAGCACCCTCAGTCGCATCGCCCACGACCATCCAAAGATCGGCCGCTACGTGCAACAGGCAGCGCAGCAAGCCGATCTGCCCGGCATCGCCCGCCGGGTCGCCGGCTCCGCCGCGCAGCCCATCGCTGCCTTCTTCAGTGGCGTGGCCAGCGGCCTGACCAGTGCCGTGCTTCTGCTCTTCTTTTACTTCTTTCTGGTTCGCGATCACCGGCAGGCAAAGGACGCCCTCGCGACGTTCCTTCCGCTGCAACCCGCAGACGCCCACGACCTCATCCACCAGACCGGCCAAGTGGTGCAGGCCATCTTCGCAGGACGCTTCGTCATCGCCCTCATCCAGGGCGCACTCGCCGGTCTGGCCTATCTTGTGCTCGGCGTCCCCGGTGCCCTGCTTTGGACCTCCATCACGGTCCTCTGCTGCCTCGTACCCGCATTTGGATCGTTCGTCGCCTGGGTTCCCATCGCGCTCTACCTCGGCCTGACGCAGAGCTGGGTCAAGGCCGCAATTCTCGCCGCATGGGGTGGCATCGTCGTCGGCAACATCGACAACATTCTCTATCCCGCCCTGGTCGGCAAAAAGACAGACCTGCACACCGCCGTCATCTTTGTCGCCATCCTGGGCGGCGTCGCAGTCTTTGGCATTTCCGGCTTCATCCTGGGCCCGGTCATCATCGCGGTCACCCTGTTCCTGCTCAAGGTCTGGCAGCGATGGAGCGCCGCAGCAAAAACCGCCTGAACCGTCTGCCGCAGCTTTGTGCGCGACCCCTGACTGCCGCAGCACCTCTACACTGAACAACGTGTCCACCGGACTCATCCTCGGCATCGAAAGCTCCTGCGACGAGACCGCCGCGGCCGTCGTCCGCGCCGGCCGCGACGTCCTCTCCAACGTCGTCAGCTCCCAGGTCGACCTGCACGCCCTCTACGGCGGCGTCGTCCCCGAGCTCGCCTCACGCGAACACCTCCGCAACATCGTCCCCGTCGTCCGCGAAGCCATGCGCACCTCCAACGCCACCTACGCCGACCTCGACGCCATCGCCGTCACCGCCGGCCCCGGCCTCACCGGCGCACTGCTCGTCGGCATCTCCTTCGCCAAGTCACTCAGCTTCGGCCTGGGCAAGCCACTCCTCGCCATCAATCACCTGGAAGGCCACATCCACGCCGCCCTGCTGCAAAGCACCGAAATCGCCGCGAATGAACTCACCCTCGCCCTCGTCGTCAGCGGCGGCCACACCCACCTTTACCTCGCCTCGCAGCACAACGGCGCGTGGCACTATCGCAACATCGGCCGCACCGTCGACGACGCCGCCGGCGAAGCCTACGACAAAGTCGCCAAACTCCTCGGCCTGCCCTACCCCGGCGGCCCCTGGATCGACCGCCTCAGCGCCTTTGGAAACCCCGAAGCCGTTCGCTTCCACTTCACCACCATTGACCGCGGCACGCCCGATCAACCCACCTTCGACTTCAGCTTCAGCGGCATCAAGACCGCCGTTCTCCGCTACGTCGAAACCCACAACATGCGCGCCGCAGCCACTGCCCGCCACGCCGCCCTCAGCGCCCTCACCTCATTGGCCCCCAACAGCAGCAACGCAGCATCGATGCCCAGCAGCAGCCTCTCTCCCCCAACGGCTTCCGGCAGCGCCACACGCCCCACCCTCGACGACGCCCGCGCCCTTTGCGACACCCAAACCCTCAACCTGATCGCCAGCTTTCAGCACGCCGTCGTCGGCAACCTCGTGCGCCAAACCCTGCGCGCCGCCGAACACACAGGCGCCCGCCACCTCATCATCTCCGGCGGTGTCGCCAGCAACCGCGCCCTCCGCCAACGCTTTACCGAAGCCGCGCAACATCGCAACCTCACCGTCGCCTTCCCACCACCCGCCCTCTCCACCGACAACGCCGCCATGATCGCCGCCGCCGCCTGGCCCCGCTTCCTCGCAGGCGACTTCGCCCCCACCACCCTCAACGCCACCCCCCAACTCCGCCTCGGGTAGGGAGAAACAGCGACCTTTAGCCCGCTGAAAGCGAACAGAAAGCCAACAGGCCTTGAGCCCGGCACTGCCTTGGCTAGTGTCCAAACAGCGCCACAATATCTCTGCTTCCTCGCACCACATGCAAGATCAGCACGTCCTCACCTTCGGTCCGGTAGAGGATCAGGTAACTCCCGAAAACGAAGCTCCGCATGCCTGGACGCAAGTCCTCATCGCGGCGATGACCCATGTAGGGGTGCGTTGCCAACAAATAGAACTGTCTTGTAAGCCCGTCGATAAAGCGGTCGGCCACAACCAGGCTGCCGCTTTCGGTGGCAATGTATTCCCAAATGCCGTCCAGTTCGGCTTCTGCTTCGGGTGAAAGGCGGTGCGTCATCGCTAGGCTAGGATCTGCCTGGCGTGCAGCCGCGCTCGTCCACGCTGCTTCACCTCGGTCGCGAGTTCAAGCATCGACCGCTCATCGATGACCCGGCCCTCGCCCCGTATCAAGGATGCCTCTGCGCGATCGACCACGGCCAGAACCTCGAGCCGGGTGCGCTCGCGATGTTCCCAAAGTGCAAGCGCCTCCTGCACCGCGTCGCTCTCGTGGCCGATCCTGCCGGCCTCGATCGCTTGTCGCGCGAACGCCTGCTGATCTGGTGTGAGCTGAACTTCCATGGATTTGAGACTAGGAACCAGAGCGATGCATGTCAACCATCTCCGCCCCTCGTGTTTCCTGCGCGCTTTCTCTCGCCGCCACTCATCTAGAATCAAAGCAGACTGCGGCGGCAGGACCAACCGGGCCAGCACGCAAGTCCCAGCGGAACACCCCAGGCCAGGATGGCGATCGAACTCTTCAACACCCTGGGCGGCCGCATCGAACCGCTCACGCCCGAGCGCGACAACACCCTCCGCATGTACTGCTGCGGCCCCACCGTTTACGACTACGGCCACATCGGCAACTTCCGCACCTTTCTCCACGTCGACGTCCTTCGCCGCTACGCCCGCCTCCGCGGCATGCGTCTACAGCACGTCATGAACATCACCGACGTCGAAGACAAGATCATCCGCAACAGCAACGCCGCGGGCATGCCCATCGATCAGTACACCGCCAAGTACGAGCGCGCCTTCCTCGAAGACATGGACGCCCTCGGCGTCGAGCGCCCCGAAATCCTCGCCCGCGCCACCGAAAACATCCCCGAGATGGTCGCCCTCATCGAGCGGCTCGCCTCCGAAGACATCGCCTACAAGGCCGACGACGGCTCCTGGTACTTCCGCATCGACCGCTTCCCCGATTACGGCAAGCTGTCCGGCAAGGACCTCGAAGGCATCGAAGACGGCGCCCGCGTCGATGTAGACGAATACGGCAAGGATTCCGCCCGAGACTTCGCTCTCTGGAAGGCATGCAAGCCCGGCGAAGCCTCCTGGGACACGCCGCTCGGCTGCGGCCGTCCCGGCTGGCACATCGAATGCTCCGCCATGGCCATGAAGCACCTTGGCCCCACCTTCGACCTCCACGCCGGCGGCGAAGACCTCATGTTTCCGCACCACGAAAACGAGATCGCGCAGTCCGAGTGCGCCTCGCACCAGTCCTTCGCGAAGCACTGGTTCCACGTGCGCTTCCTGCTCGTCGAAGGCAAGAAGATGTCCAAGAGCGAGGGCAATTTCTACACCCTCCGCGACCTCCTCCTCATGGGCCACCGCGCCTCCGCCATCCGCTTCCTCCTGCTCTCGGTCCCCTACCGCCACCAGATGAACTTCACCTTCGACGGCCTCACCGAAAGCAGCAGCGCCGTCGACCGCCTCCGCACCTTCGCAAAGCGCATCCACTCTGCATCGCAAAATAACTTTGGGGCTTTAGCCCCCGTGGTAGCCACAGGTGCATCACCGCAACCCGCGGCTTTAGCCGCCGAGGTAGATCGAGCGAGAGACGAAGACCGCGGCTCTAGCCGCCGAGGTGACGCCCTCCCCTCGACCCCCGAACAACGAACAACGAACAACGAATCCCGAACCACAAACGCCGACCCACAAACAACGAACTCCGACCTCGCGACCCTCCTCCATCAAAAACGCGACGCCTACCACGCCGCCCTTTCCAACGACCTCAACACCGCCGAAGCCCGCGCCGCCATCTTCGATGTCGTTCGCGCCGTCAACATCGCCCTCGACCACGGCACCGTCTCCGCGGACGACCTCGACGCCACCCGCGCCCTGCTCAACGATTTCGACACCGTCTTCGACGTCCTCACCGACCGCGATGCCGCCATCACCCGCAGCGCCATCGCCTGGGCGCAATCCGAAGGCCGCGAGGCGAGCATCGCCCCCGAACTCTTCAACCTGCTCACCCTCTCCGACGCCGACATCGAACGCCTCATCGGGGAACGAAACGACGCCCGCAAACGCCGCAACTTCGCCCGCGCCGACAGCGTCCGCAACGACCTCCTCGAAAAAGGCATCCTCCTCGAAGACACCAAATCCGGCGTTACCTGGAAGCGCAAATAAACAGGAAAAAACGGGGCCGGAGCTCCGATGCATTGTCATTTCGACCGGAGCACCCACAGCTTCACCGTGGGTGCGTAGCGGAGAAACCTGCATTTCAAGCCGCCACTTATCTCCGGTCACCACCTTTGGCACGCTACTTGTGCCGAGACGGGTAAAGAACCAATCGGCAATGTGTCATTTGAAACGCTCGTGAAGCACGCGTCTCTTCTCGATTTCTGCAGCTCGTTAAGCCGTAGGGACCTTTCGGGTCGACAGCCTGCCCGATGCGAGCATAAAGAAAAATCAGCACGATCGCTTCGGCTCCAGCGCCCAGGATGCCGACAATCATATTGGTGAATGGAAACCAGGCTGCATACCTTACCAGCATTAAAAAGTGCAACACGATAAGCGCTAAAGCCACACCAGCTTGCCGCGGGCGCAGTAACGTCTTGCCAGCCTGAATCCCTACAATGCCGAAGACCAACACGGTGCAGAGCATCATCTGACCGAAGGCTAACCTGCTCCCGACAAGGCAATTGTCGACGAGCAAGCCTCCCAGTCCCCCGATACAGGCAAGCAGCAATCTTTGTTGCCGTTTCGACATAGTCTCCTCATTCGGTCTGTTCGGATCATCCGGGCAAGAAACTCTTCCACTGATCCGCCTCCGCAACCTGCTTCAGCAACTCGTTCCGGTGCGTCAGCAAGTTGCGCATGTATCGCCTGAGCACCAGCTTTTCCGCGATAAGACCGAGCACCGGCAAAGGTGCTGCAAGAACAAACCGGTCTGTCATCTCGGTCCTATCGGGCGCGAGCGCCTTAAAGAAGTGGTCGTGCTGCATCGACCGGAACGCCCCTTCGACCATCGTGTCTTGGAAGTAAGCTGGTCGATCGTAAGCAGTAATGCGGCTCGCGAGGTGCTGCGTCACACCGAAGTGTTTCGCCCTCCACCGCACGAACTCTCCCAGCTCGATCAGGCCAGACGTAACGCCTCCAACAGCCTGCTCTCCGGTCTGCTCCGTTCCCAACAGGTGAACCTCGATACTCCGTGAAAGATCGAAGCATCGCTCGATAGGAGCATCGATCATAGTGCATAGGTGAAGCGCAACCATTCGCAGGCCGTTTCCTACTCGCAATTCAAGCACATCAGGGAGGTTACTCAAATGCTGACGCATCCAAACCGCATGCACCTGGACCCACCCACCGAAAAAAATAGAAAATGCTCGCAGACAGCATCCGCAACGAACTCCTCGGAAAAGGCATCCTCCTCGAAGACACCGAATCCGGCGTCACCTGGAAGCGCAAGTAGCTTTTACCGAATCCGGCCGGCCTGGACGCGCGCTAGCAGCCGTGAGTACACTTGTGCTTACAGTTTCGGAGGTTATGCATGCGCGCATCGGAAAAGAAAGCGAAGACCCCTTCGTCGACGGCAACCCGCTATCGCGGCAAGCAGATCAAAGCCGGCAACTCCTCCGGATTCCGCTTTGAAGGCGCTCTGTTCAAAAGCAACCCCGAATTCAACGGCGATGTTGTGGCACAAATCATCGCTCCCGGACGCCTGCTTGTCACGGCGGATCCAAAGCCGCGCAGAGATCCCGATCCGGTCATGGCATCGTTTCTAGCCTTTCTCGCGCAAGACGTCGCAAACGCACCCGAGACCATCCGTCCACTCAATCTGGACCTCAAAGCCCGCATGCGCGCTCTCACGAAAGACATCGCCGTCTCACCGGACGAGCCGTTGGACGCAACGGTCGATCTCGGATGACCGTCAACGGTTGGCGTCTCTACGCACATCCGCTCTTTCAGCAACAGCTCGAGAAGCTGACCGTGCACGTAGAAACACTCGCCCGCAAAAATCCGGTCGGCTATCGCGAAGCCCCGGCAACCAAGCTGCTCGCGACCATCGAACGTCACATCCACCAGATCATTCCACGCGACCCCGGTGCGGCAGCGTTCCGGCAGGGCAACACGCTGGGCCCGGACAACCGTCACTGGTTCCGTGCCAAGTTCCACGAACGATATCGTCTGTTCTTCCGCTTCTCAACCGAGCAGAAGGTCATCGTCTACGCCTGGGTCAACGACGAGCAGACGCTTCACAAGTCCGGATCGAAAACCGATCCCTATCAGGTCTTCCGAGCCATGCTCGAATCGGGCGACCCGCCCCAATCCTTCCAGCAACTTCAAGAGAAAGCCAAAGCCGTCGGCGAGCATCGCCGGGCCACGGTAACGACACCAAAGTCCCCCGACCCAGTTCGCAAAGCAAAGCGAGGCAAAACGCATGGACCGAACCGAACCAGGTAGCTCCGAAAAGCAAAAGATGCTCGCCGGCGACCTCTACAACGCCCTCGACCCCGAGCTCGTCGCCGACCGCACCCGCTGCGAAACCGCGCTCGTCAACTACAACATCGCCATCCCGGAGGCCCGCGACACCATCCTCCGTGACCTCCTCGCCACCTGCGGCACCGGCGTCATCGTCCGCCCCAGCTTCAGCTGCGACTACGGCTACAACATCCACCTCGCCGACTCCGTCTTCCTTAACTTCAACTGCGTCCTGCTCGACGTCACCGAGATCCACATCGGCGCCCGCACCCAGATCGGCCCCGCCGTGCAGATCTACACCGCCGACCACCCGCGAGACCCCAGCGCACGCCACCAGGGGCTCGAATCCGGCAAGCCCATTCGCATCGGCGCCGACGTCTGGATCGGCGGCGGCGCCATCCTCCTCCCCGGCATCACCGTCGGCGATAACGCCGTTATCGGCGCCGGCAGCGTCGTCACCCACGATGTACCGCCCGGCATCACCGTCGCCGGCAATCCCGCCCGCCCTCTTTCTCACCGGTAATCCAAAAGAGTCGCCAAACCGTTTCACCTGTAAGCAAAAAAACGCCCTCGGACATGGCGTCCGAGGGCTTTCCCAGGTCTGTTCTTTCCATCATCGCCCCGAATGAAGGGCCACTTCTGCCTGCAATAAATCCCAAAGAGCAAATTTTCTTGCCGCGTCAAGTGCGTCCGCATCGCCGTATTGACTTCATCAACATTCGTGTAAACGGGTCATTCTGGCGCAGCATCACCGCCGCTCAAAATCGTGCGTCTAGGCCGATAAAAATATCTTGAAACGGACCACCACCGTCACGGGGAAAACCCGACAAACAGTATTGGTGGAGCTGAGCGGGATCGAACCGCTGACCTCCTCGTTGCGAACGAGGCGCTCTCCCAGCTGAGCTACAGCCCCACATCACTGGTAGGAGTTGCACCAGCCTTGTGGTAGTTCTGGGATCCGCGGCATCGACTCACGCGGCAAACCACCCCTAAATAATAGCAGCTTTGTTGATCCCAAAAGCGCAGGACCCCGGCAGCAGCCGGGGTCCCATGCAACTCAGCAACTATGCCGTCATACGACGGCGAATCATGCCCGCCATCCCAAGCAGACCCGTACCCAGCAACGCCAGGCTCGACGGCTCCGGAGTTGCCGCAACCGCACTTACCTGTAGCACCGACGGCGTACCGTTCTCACGCGCATAGCGCAGCATCGTGTCACCGCCGGACGCCAACGTGATCGTGTCGGTGGTCACGCTGGTCGCACCGGAGGCCGAGGAGCCCACGCGGTTGCCGCCCTGGTACACGCTGATGCCATCGTCATGCGTGATGGTCAGTATCGTGTTCGCAGCCAGCGTACCCAGGTCGAAGGTGTAGTAAGAGCCGTAGTCAAAACCGCTCGAACTGCCGCTCGACAGCAGAAAGCTGGACAGACTGCCATAGTCTGCAACCTGCTGAGTACCGTATGTCACCGTACCAGAACCCGAGTAGCCCGACACATTCGACGTGCTGAACCCAAACGCCGCATTGGTGTCGCCGGCCGGTCCAGGACCGTTTTGCGCAGCCGTGTTGCTGAAGTTGATCCCGCCGGTATACGTGAACGTCGCGCTGGCGCTGTTATTGCCAGAAAACGGGTTGCCGCCGGTCGTGTCGAATCCGGATCCGTTCGTGAGACCCTCGCTCACCGTGACAGCGAAAACGCCGGTCAGCGGCGTTGCGTGAGCAGCGATCGCCACCAGGGCGAGAGCGGCGGAAAGAACAGCTGGGCGAAGAAAAGTCATGGTACCCCTTTTGAAAGTAGTTATCTGTGCGATAACTCCGTGTGTGCGCAGACTACTAACTCCCACTTGGCGTAACCATCACAATCAGACCGATGTAGGCCAGAAGCAGCATCATTTGCCGCCATCGAACGACAAGTGCGGACACTCTACGGTCAATGACTACATTGTTGCCAACAGCCGACTTACCACCCTTGCCAGTAAGCGATAGGGCAGTAAGGAACTTTTGAGTAACTCCGGTAAGTTCAACGCTAACTCGTTCGGCAGACTGCCTGTAAGTTACCGCGTCTCCGTCTTAGCCCGGCGGCGCGCCTCGGCAACCTCGGCCTGCATCTTCAACACACGCTCTGCCAGCTCCGCCACTCCCGTGCTCAGCGTGCCGGCAAGCCCGGTCAGCAGCTTCCAGTCTGCGGTTGCCGCAGCCAGCGCCCGGCCTCCGCACACAAAGCTCAGCCGGCTGTTGCCTCGCACCCGTTCAACGCGCCGCAGCAGCACCGGACCGATCTCCGCCGTGCTCCGCACATGCGTTCCGCCGCAGGCATTTTGGTCGACCCCGGCAATGCTCACCACGCGCAGGTCTCCCGCCCGGAGCGGCAGCTTCGGCAACACACCCGCCGCCAGCAAGGCTTCCGCCTCGTCGCGACCAACCCATCGCTGCGTCACCGGCAGAGCCCGCATCACCACATCGTTTGCTCTCTGCTGCAGCACCTTCATCTGCTCCGCGCTCAGCAGCGGCATCGCCAAGTCCACGGTCGTGTCCATCCTGCCCAGGTGAAAGCCCACCGTCGCCGCGCCAAACTCACGCGCCGCAATCGCGCTCAACAGGTGCTGTCCCGAGTGCTGCTGCATATGGTCGCGCCGCCGCTCCGCGTCCACCCGCCCCACCACCTCGGTCCCAGACTGTATCGGCTTCGCCGTGGCATGCCACACTTCACCGGCGTCATCCTCAACCACGTCCGTGACCGGCGCCTCCAGCACCGCACCACTGCGCGCCGTCGCCACCAGCACGCCCGTGTCATGCGGCTGCCCGCCACCCGTCGGGTAAAACGCCGTGCGGTCCAGCGCCACCTGGAACACCGGCCTTCCCTCCACCCGCGCCAGCTCGCGAATCTCCGTCACGACCGCCGCAAACTCCAGCCCGCGCGGCTCGTCACAGCACGCATCCTCGTAATACAGGCGTTCGGCAAATGGCAGTGTCGGCAACTATTTCTCCTGCGGAACCGAGCCCACTGCGGCCGCCGCCACATCCCCAAACGCGGCAACCTCGGCAGCACTGCCAATCACCAGCGTCGTGCGCTCATGCGGCTCCTTCGGCACAATCTCCAGAATGCGCCGCGTCTCGCGCCCATCCTCACCCGCGTCCGTCGCCCGCCCGCCTGCCTGCTCCGCCAGCATCGCCAGCGGATTCGCCTCATACAGCAGCCGCAGCTTGCCTTTCGGCGTCTTCGCCGTCGGCGGATACAAAAACACGCCGCCCTTCAGCAGCGTTCGATGAAAGTCCGCAATAAAAGACCCCACATACCGCGATCCATACTTCGTCCCCAGCAGCGACCCGTCCCGCAGCTTCTCCAGGTACGTCCGCACCGCCGCTGGAAACTCCGCCGCATTCCCCTCGTTCACCGAGTAGTACGGTCCCCGCTCCGGCATTGCCAGGTCCTCGCCGCTCAGCAGAAACTCGCCTTCCCGCAGCGTGAACGCATGCGTGCCCCGGCCCGCCGTATACACCAGCATCGTTGCCGGCCCGTAGTTCACATACAGCGCTGCCACCTGCGCGGTCCCCGGCTTCAGCGCCGCCAACCGTGCGTCTTCACCGGGCCCAATTGCCTGCACCGAAACAATGGTGCCCACATTCACATCCACATCTAAATTCGAAGATCCATCCAGCGGATCGGTAATCACCACGAACCGCGCTCCAGGCCTGTCCAGAAACACCACCGGCTCGTCATCTTCCTCGCTCACTACGCCGCCCACACTCCCCAGCGTGCGCACCGCCCCAATCACGGCATCGTTGGCGAACACATCCAGCTTCTGCTGCTGCTCGCCCTGCACATTCGTGTGCCCAAACGCACCCAGCGCGTCGCTCAGCGGAGCCGTACGAATCCGCGCCTCAATCCGCTTCGCCGCCCCGGCCAGCGCCTCAAACAACTCCGCCAATGCGTCCCCATGACGTTCACGAACATGCTCCACCAGCGTCTTTGGCATGAAAAAAGCCTAGCACCGCAGCCGCAACCCGCGCGTAAACGCAAGAAAGCCGACGCGCCCTGGACGCATCGGCCTCTTGCCCAATCTGGCGTTGCTAGTAGACCGTCCGCACTTCCGGCTCGCGATCAAACACGCGGCCCTTCGCCGCGGTGTTCAGAAACGCCTCCACGTCCATGCCCACCAGCACGCCCGCGTCCGGCTCCACACCGCACTTGTCCAGCAGCATCTGCGCGTCAGCAGTCGCGCCAATCACCTTCAGGTGCGAGTACGCATCGCTTACCCAACCCTTCGCCGCGGCCTCCTTGCTCAGCATCGCCGCGCCATCCGCGCTTAACGCCACGAACACCGTGTCAAACAGCACCGACGACCCACCCGCCAACTGAAAGTCGCCCGTCACCATCGTCCCATCCGAAGCCTTAAAGCCACCAGCCTTGGGCGCCACCACGGCAAAGTCGGCGCCATGCCGCTTCGCCGCCGCACGCAGCGACTCCACCAGCTTCGCGTCTGTCCCATCCGCCGCCAGCACCGCCACCTTGCGGCCCTTCAGCGTCGGGTTCGCCTTCGCCAAAATCGACAGCGCCGGCGACGCCTTCAGCCCGGTCTTCACCGGCACCTTCGTCGGAAACTCCGGCACCTCACCCTCCAGGCCCAACCCCTTCGCCACACGCTCCGCAATCGCCGGGTCCACATTCTTCAACTGGCTCACCATGCGTTTCCGCACCGCGACCGTCTCCACCTTGCTCAGCTCAAAAATGAAGGCGGACACAATGTGGTTCTGCTCCGGCTCGGTCTGCGACTCAAAGAACAGTCGCGCCTGCGAGTAGTGATCGCCGAATGACTCCGCCCGAATCCGCAGCTTGTCACCTTCCATCTTCTCCGGGAAGCTTGCGAACCCGCGCTTCGGGTCCGTCCGCGGCACATCCGCCTCCAACGAGCTCGGCGAATACGCCACACGGCCTTTCTGCGCACCCATCTGCATGTGACCGTCGCGCTGCATGTTCAGCACCGGGCACCCGATCGGCCGGTTTACCGGAATCTGCTGGTAATTCGGTCCGCCCAGACGCGTCAGCTGCGTGTCCACATAGCTCAGAATGCGCCCCTGCAGCAGCGGATCATTGGTGAAATCAATCCCCGGCACCACGTTGCTCACGCAGAACGCCACCTGCTCCGTCTCCGCAAAGTAGTTATCCACGTTGCGGTCCAGCACCATGCGTCCAACAATGCGCAGCGGCAGTACTTCCTCAGGAATGAGCTTGGTCGCGTCCAGCACATCGAAATCGAACTTCTGTGCAAACTCCTCGTCGAACAATTGCACACCCAACTCCCACTCTGGAAAGTTGCCCTGCGCGATCGACTCCCACAGGTCGCGCCGGTGAAAGTCCGGATCGGCGCCGCTGATCTTCAACGCCTCGTCCCAAACCACCGACTGCATGCCCAGCTTTGGCCGCCAGTGAAACTTCACATAGGTCGTCTTGCCCTCGTCATTCAGAAAGCGGTAGCTATGAACGCCAAAGCCTTCCATCATCCGGAACGACCGCGGAATGGCACGGTCACTCATGATCCACATCAGCATGTGCGTCGACTCGGGCGACAGCGAAGCCCAATCCCAGAACGTGTCATGCGCCGTCTGCGCCTGCGGAAACCCGCGGTCCGGCTCCTGCTTCGCCGCGTGGATCAGGTCCGTAAACTTGATCGCGTCCTGCACAAAGAAGACCGGAATGTTGTTTCCAACCAGGTCCCAGTTCCCTTCCTTCGTGTAGAACTTCACCGCGAACCCACGCACATCGCGGGCCGTGTCGGCGGAACCCATGTTGCCCGCAACCGTGCTGAACCGCACAAATACCGGCGTCTTCTCACCCGGCTCGGTAAAGATCGCCGCGCGCGAAATCCCCTTCAGCGAATCGCTCAATTCGAAGTACCCGCGCGCCCCGTAACCGCGCGCATGCACCACCCGCTCCGGAATCCGCTCATGGTCAAAGTGCTGCGTCTTCTCCAGCAGGTTCCAGTCTTCCAGCAACACCGGCCCGCGCTCGCCGGCTTTTAGCGAGTTTTCATCGTCCGCGATCACCACGCCGGTCTGGCCCGTCATCGCCGGATAGGTTCCACCCGCATTCTGGTGCGTCTCGCCGCCATGGCCGATCACGAAATCCTGCGCTGCCTCAGCGGCAGTCGCCTCCTGTTGTTTGTGCTCCACGCGACATCCTTTGCTGTGCTGAAAATTAAGAAGGTCTCGGCAGCGCCGCTAACGACGTCACCGAGACCCGTCTAGTAATTGATTATTACCGGTTCAAATCGCGAACCGTGTCACCCACCGCGTTTGCCGCCTTGCCCGCAAGGTTCCGGACCGAACCCTCCGTCTGGTCGCCGGCACCCGAATCCGCCGTGTCATAGTTGCCGGTCGCTTCGCCGAATGCCTGCTTCGCCTTACCGAGCAGGCTGTCACCCGCGCCCTGCACCCGCTGCTTCGATCCCCAGCGGTTTGCCTTGTTCGCAAAGCTGTCCACGTCCGGATCACCCGTGCTGTAGCTCGGCTGCGGAGCGTTCACAATCACATAAATCAGCGCGGCGCTAATTCCAACGCCCGCAACAATCCAAGGGAGAGCTTTCATCGTGCCACCTCTTTCCTCTCAGTAAGATGCCGCCCAGCGCCCTCGCGTGCTCAACGCAAAGGCTTGGGCCTCGATTTGCCTCTTCTTCAACGTCTCCCGCAGAACCAGCAAACTTCCTATGCCGCCGGAACAAGCCCCGCAATGACCGCCGCCAGCTTTTCGAGTATCTGGTTCCAGCCTTCGACTTGTCCGCTTTCCTTTGCGTTCTCCATGGTTTCATTTCCAACCAAGGTGAGCTTCGTCCGGCCGTTTCCGAGATCCTCAAACAGAGTCACATCGTATGCACCATCGATCGCTTCATGTTCGATTCCATAGTGCGCCGGCTCAACCTTGTTCCCTTCCGGGTCGGAAAAGTACATGGAAGACACGATCTTCTCGTGCGGCACAATCTCGTGGTACTCACCGCCGTTCCAGAACTCCTGCCCCTCCGGCGATCTCATGCAACACAGAAACTTCCCTCCCACGCGAAAATCCATCTGGCAAAAAGGTGAAGTGAAGCCCTTTGGTCCCCACCATTGCATGACATACTTCGGGTCGGTCCACGCCTTCCAGACCAACTCCCGTGGGGCATCGAAAACTCGTGTGACAATCATCCGCTCTGCTTCGCTACCCGTGTTCTTTGTCATCTCTGACCTCCGCTTTCTTCATTTCAGTTACAACCACATCCAGTTTGTCGAGGCTTTCTTCCCAGAACCGGCGATAGCGGACCGCCCAGTCGCTGACTGTCTTGATCGCCTCCGGCCTAAGCGTGCAGACGCTCTCTCGTCCACGTTTCTTCTTGGTCACAAGCCGCGCCCGCACCAGAGAGGCAATATGCTTCGAAATCATCTGCTGCGAGAGCGCAAACGGCTCCGTCAATCCATGCACGGAAACAGGCCCATGCGAGAGCCGTTCGACGATAGCCCGCCGGGTTGGATCAGATAAAGCCGCGAGCGTGACACCCAATCTATCCACTACCACATGGTAGTGGGTTTTCCGTCAGAGTCAAGTTCGAAAATCGTCAGCACGCTCATCGAGAAGCATGAGTTACGGCGAGTGGCTCTTTAATCACACTCTGCCCACGACGATGCCGCGATGAATTTTGCGCATCAGCGCGATCCCACACCGTACAAGAGCAACGCCAGGCTTCATCGTCCAGGCCCGGCAATCCCTATCGCGTTGACTCCCGCGCCATTAGCGAAAAATCCACCAGCACGTCCCGCGCCGGATGCCCCGGGTTCTTCAGCCGCTCCAGCATCGTCATCATCGCCACGCGCCCAATCTCCGCGCAGTCCTGGTGAATCGTCGTCAGCGGCACCGGCAGGTACTGTGCATACTTCACATCGTCACAGCCCGCCACTCGCATCTCTCCGGGCACGCGAATGCCCTGTTCCACCAGAAAGCGCATCACGATCGCCGCCGCGTGATCGTTCTGGCAGATCAACGCGTCCGGCTGCTCCCGGGCCAGCAGCTTCCGCAGAAACTCCGGATCGTCCAGATCCCCGCGGCACGCCGCGCCGTCAAACTCCAGTCCCGCATCGCGCACCGCCGTCCAATACCCCGATGCCCGCATGTGCACCGTTCCCGCCGATCCCGCCCGCGCCACAAATACCGGCCGCTTCGCACCCGCCGCAATCACGTGCTCCGTCAGCAGCGCTCCCGCCCGATGATTGTCGATCCCAACCAGGTCAAACCGCGACCTCGCCGGAAATCGCTCCACGCACCGGTCCAGCAAAATCACCGCGATGCCCGCGCGCTCCAGCGCCTCCACGATGCGATGATTCGCCGCGTGCCGGTCCGCCGCAAACTCTACCGGCGCAAAGAAAACCCCATGCAGCCGCTGCTCAATGAACTGCCGGCACAGGTCCTCTGCGGCCCGTTCCGGACGCTCGTCCTCCGCCGACGCGTGCCCCCACACCAGCGAATGAGGCCGCGTCAGAGGCGACGACATCATGCCCCGGCAAATCGGTTCAAAGATCTCCGTCGTCCCCAGCTCCGGGATCAGCAGCCCGAACCGCAGCGAAGCGTTCGCCGTCGCCGGCGGCTGTTGCACAAACGTGCCAGACCCCGCGCGCCGCCGCACCAAACCCTCACGCTGCAGCGTTCCAATCGCCTTCGCCACGGTAATGCGCGACGCCCCAAACCGCTCGCACAACGCCGCTTCGCTCGGCAACTTGCTGCCGACCTTCCACGTCCCGTTCTGCACTTCCTGCAAGAGCTGCTGGTAAATGCTGCGGTGCAGCGGAACCTCGCCGCGCGGCGTCGCCTGCCGCTCGCCCTTCTGCTCCGTCTTACCCCGCTTGACCCCGTCCGCCATCCCAGCCCGCCTACTGCACCTCCGCCACCAGCGACCCATACGGCGGCAGTTCAATGTCGCTGGTCGTGTCATGCTTCTCCAGCGCCGGCACATCCGTCACCAGCGTGCGCAGCTTCGTCCCGCTCACGCCCGCCGCGCTCATATCCAGCTTCACCGTCTGCGGCTGTGCCGACAGGTTCATCGACACCACCACCGGCTTCGCCCCCGTCGGCGCCGTCCGCACATACGACAACACATCCGGGTTCGCCGTATCCACAAACACCACGCCGCCATCATGCAGCGCCGGCACGCTCCGCCGCAGCGCAATCAGCTTCTCGTACCACTTCAGCAGCGACGCCGGATCCTTCTCCTCACCCGCCACATTCACCGTCGTGTAGTCCGGCGGCACCGGCAACCACATCTTTCCCGCCGTGCTGAACCCCGCATCCGTCGACGCGTTCCACTGCATCGGCGTGCGCTCACCGTCTCGGCCCTTTTCCTTCGGCCACCCCGTAATGCCGATCGGGTCCTTCACATCCTCGACCCGCGTCGGTGTCGTCGTCACCATGCCCAGCTCTTCGCCGTAATACATCAGCGCCGTCGCCTTGCTGGTCAGCAACATCGTCGCAATCGCCCGATCAATGGCCGCATCGTGAACGCCATCGCCATACCGGTCATGGCTCCGCACATTGTCGTGGTTATCGAACACCAGCAGCGGCTGCGACCCATGCACCTCCGTCTCCACTTCCGTCAGATATCGCCGCAGATACGGCACATTCAGCTTCGCCTGGTTCCCGCGAAACCCGATCAGCATGTCCATCGGCAGCTGCAGCTCATTCTGCGACGCGCCACCGTACCACTGGTCCAGCTCCGCCGTGTTCGGCAGATACGTCTCACCGATCAGCACGCGGCTGCCCGGGAACCCTGTCTTCGGATACGAGTCCACCACCTGCCGCATCCGCCGGATCACCCCGTGTACCTCCGGCAAATTATCCGTGTAGATCCCCTTCAGGTTCGGATCGCCCTGCTGGTTGGTGCCGGCCTCCACCGGCTCATCCCGGTTCTGCGGATCCTCGAACAACGTCGGCACCGCATCCAGCCGGAAACCCGCCACCCCGCGGTCCATCCAGAACCGCATCCCGTCAAACATCGCCTTCTCCACCGCAGGATTCCGCCAGTTCAGGTCAGGCTGCTGAATGTAGAACTTGTGATAGTAAAACTGCTTCCGCGCCGGCACCCACTCCCACGCCGACCCGCCAAACCCCGACTCCCAGTTGTTCGGCGGCATCATCCCGTCGTGCGCGGCCTTCTTCACATACTCCGGAGCATTCGGGTCCAGCGGCTTGCCATCGTTCCACACAAACCAGTCCGCCTTCGGGTTCGTCCGCGACGACGCCGACTCCTCAAACCACTTGTGCTTGTCGCTCGTGTGGTTCACCACCCAATCCAGGCAAATGCGAATATTCCGCTTCTGCGCTTCCTTGATCAGCCGGTCCATGTCCGCCAGCGACCCATACTGCGGATCCACCGCCTCGTAGTCGCTCACGTCATAGCCAAAATCCACCTGCGGCGAAGGAAACATCGGCGCAATCCAGATTGCATCCACGCCCAGCTTCTGCAGGTAATCCAGCCGCTGTGTGATCCCGTTCAGGTCGCCCACACCATCGCCGTTCGAGTCCTGGAACGACCGCGGATAGATTTCATACACCACCGCGTGCTTCCACCATGTCGCATCGTGCGTCGGCTTCGCTGCCGCCTGCACCTCGGCCGCGGTCGGCGGAGTCGCCGGCGGCACCGCCGCCACCTGCGCCATCAGGCCCGCACCCGCAAGCCCAAATCCGCCTGCCACCACACCCGCCGCCGCTCGCATCCACCAGGACATCACTGTCTCCTTGCCTTGCACACCCGCCCTCGGGCAAGCAGCGCCAACCTATCACACCGTAGGCAGCTTTGGCGCAAGCTGCCATAGCATTCTCGTTACAGGGACATTGCGAACAGCACTCAAACAAAATCCGCCAGCCTCGCGCGCCGGTCGCAATCTCCCCACGAAACTGCCCAAAGTCAACGGTTTACCGGAACCGAAAACCCTTTCAGAAAACGCCCTACAAAAAACCATAGTGGAACTGAAAATTCACCCAAATTCCGTATCTCAAAAATCTCGCATCTGTCTCCACCATTTGATTGACAACGGCCTTTCGCTCCCATAAAGTCCACTCGTTCCTCAACTCTGCAATTCCCTGTCTTCGAAACTGGGGCGTGCTGTGTTCTGAGGCGCACGTTCCATCCTTTGGAGGACAGTATGAACATTGCAAGAAAGGCACGGGCACTGGCATTGGTCGCCACCGCTGTGGGTGCTCCCGCACTCTACGGCCAGGCCATCTACGGTTCGCTGTACGGAACCGTTACCGACTCGACCGGCGCAGCCATCCCGAATGCCACCGTCGTGGTCACCGACATCACAAAAGGCACTTCCGATACCGTCACCACCAACGGCTCGGGCGCCTACACGGTAGAGCACCTCATCCCAGACACCTACTCGGTCAAGGTCACCGCGTCAGGATTCAGCGGCTTCCAGGCAACCGGCATCGTGGTCTCCGCCGACACCGCTCCCAAGATCGACGCCAAGCTCAACGTCGGCGACACCGGCCAGACGGTCACCGTCAGCGCAGACGAAGTTCCCCTGCTCAAGACCGATCGCGCCGACGTGTCCACCATTTTCGACACCAAGAACGTAACGGAACTGCCGCTGCCCAACCGCAACTTCACGGGCCTCCAGCTCCTGCTCCCCGGCTCGCAGCTCCTCGGCTGGTCCCACGCCGCTTCTGAAAACCCACAGGGTTCGCAGCAGATCGTGGTCGACGGCCAGTTCTTCGCCGGCACCGGGTACGAGCTTGACGGAACCGATAACCAGGATCCGATCCTCGGCATCATCGTCGTCAACCCCACGCTTGATTCCGTTGCCGAAGCCAAGATCACGACGCAGAACTACGACGCCCAGTTCGGCAAGGCCGTCTCCTCCGTTGTCGCCACCCAGACCAAGTCCGGCAGCAACTCCGTTCACGGCGGCGTTTACGATTACCGCCAGTCCGATGCCTTCCAGGCAAAGAACCCCTTCAACACGCCCGACAGCAACACGGGAAGAATCGTTCCTGCGAACCTGCGCAACCAGTTCGGCGCCTTTATCGGTGGCCCCTTCCAGAAGGACCAGTTCTTCTACTTCTTCGATTACGAAGGCGTCCGCTCCAAGGTCGGAACCTCTAACGGCCAGTCGACGGTTCCTACCAACCTGCTGCGTACTTCTTGCCTCGGCCCGGTCGGTTGCGACTTCTCCGATTACGCGTCCTACAACGGCAATAACGGCATCTTCGATCCGGTTACGGGCCAGCAGTACGCGAACTACATCATCCCCAAGGCGCAAATCAACCAGGCTGCTTTGAATCTGCTCGAAAAACTGCCTGCTCCCATCCTTGGCTCCGTCGTTGCGAACTTCCCGAACTCCGGCACTGGCAAGTTCAACTTCGACCAGTACATCACCCGCGTTGACATGCAGATCACCGAAAAAGTGCACGGGTTCGGCCGTTATGCCTATTACAAGGACACCCTGCAGGGCGGCACCGCCTTCGGTGCGCTTGGCGGCATCGGCTTTGGAACAAGCGGCTTCGGCGGCACCTCCAACGGCATCAACCAGAGCTGGTCTGTAGGCACAGACATCGTGGTCTCCCCCAAGTGGGTGACCGACGTTCGCTTTGGCTTCCTGCGCTACAGCATCAACACGCAAAAATACGACGGCTCCGAAGCCTTTGCCACCAACAACGGCATTCCTGGTCTGAACGTCTCCAACTTTGCCAACACCGGCGGCGCCCCGCTCTTTGAGCCCCAGGACCTGCCCAACAACGGCCAGGGACAGCCGGGCGGCGCCTTCGGTGCCGGCCTCGATGCCAACCGTTGCAACTGCCCTCTTACCCAGAACGAGCGCCAGTACCAATTCGTCAACAACTGGACGCACGAACTCGGGAACCACTCCATCAAGTTCGGTGTCGACGTGCGTCACGCCTACAACCTTCGCGTGCCCTCTGACGCGAACCGCGCCGGCGTCCTTTATTTCCGCGCCGACCATACCTCGAACCCAGCCAACAACCTGGGCGGACTCTCCTACGCCACCTTCCTTTTGGGTCGCGTGTCGCAGTTCAACCGCTACGCCAGCACCAGCAACAACGCCTCTGAAACCCAGAACCGCTTCTTCGGCTACATCCAGGACACCTGGCGCGTCACCCCGAAGCTGACCCTGAACTACGGTCTGCGCTGGGAGAACTACCTGCCCGAAAAACTCGGCCAGGATCTGGGCGCCCTGCTCAACCTGAACACGGGCAATCTCCAGGTCGCGCATGAGGGTCCGTACGGCGGCGACATGGGCATTTCCAACAACAACAAAGCCTTCGCTCCCCGTGTCGGCATCGCTTACGCCATGAACCAGAAGACCGTCATACGCGCCGGCTACGGCCGCAGCTATGACATCGGCGTCTTCGGCTCTATCTTCGGCCATTCGGCATCGCAGAACCTCCCGGTGCTCGCCAAGCAGAACGTGAGCTCCCCAAACAGCGGCTACGCCTTCATACTCGGGCAGGCGCCGCCGGCTCCGAACTTTGGTGGTCCCATCGTCAATGGCAACATCCGCCTGCCTGACGGCATCAACGCCAACGCGCGTCCCCTCACCGAACGTTTCCCCACTCTGGATGCGTGGAACGCGCAGGTGCAGCGCGACCTCGGCCACTCCTACTCGCTCACCCTTGGCTACGTGGGCAACAAGGGAACGCACACCAGCATGGGTGGCGGCTATACCTCCAACCCCAACCAGGTTGCCGTTGTGGCCAACGGCCTCGTCTTCAACCCACAACCCAGCAACGTTTTCCAGCCGTCGCCAAACACCCAGTGCATCGGCGCACCCTCACCCAACCTGCCCTGCAGCAACGGAAACGACCCTCGTCGCCGTCGCTACTATCCGGCGTACGGATGGACGCAGGACATCAACTACTTCTCCTCGGAAGGCGATACGGAGTACCAGTCTTTCCAGACCACGCTGGATAAGCGCTTTAGCAATGGCTATCAGTTCAAGGTCAACTACGCCTACCAGGTGGCCAAGGATCATGACTCCGACTACATCGATATCGATCGCACAGTGAACTACGGCAACTCGTCGTTCCTGCGCCGCAGCCAACTCACCTTCTTCGGAAACTTGGAACTGCCCTTCGGGCGGAATCACGCCTTCCTGAGCAACGCCAATAAGATCGAAGATCTGATCGTCGGGGGTTGGCAGATTAGCCCTACCGCCAACATCGCCAGCGGTCTTCCCTTCGACGTCGGCTTCACAACCGCCGGTAGAAACCGCGACGCAGGTCCGGGCCGTCCCAACTACAACGGCGGCTTCAAAACTGGCCTTGGCAAGTTCGACGCTGTGAACAAGGTACAAACCTTCTACCAGCCACAGACAATTGGCACCGTCTTCACCGACCCGGGATACCTCCACTTCGGAAACCTGCAACGCAACGCCTTCTTCGGCCCCGGCTTCTACAACATGGACGTCGCTGCTCAGAAGAACTTCCACATCACGGAGAGGTTCAGTGGCCAGTTCCGCACCGACTTCTTCAACGTCCTCAACCATCAGAACTTTGATCTGCCATCGCAGACCACCGTCGGTTCCGGTACAGACGGCCGGATTACCGGTCTCGCCCCCGGCAGCAACCCGCGCTACCTCCAGTTCGCGGTCAAGGTGCTCTTCTAACCCAAACAACTGCGCCGGAACCAACCAGCTCCGGCCGAAACTCCAGCGGGAGGGCAAACGCCCTCCCGCTTCTGTTTTGCCCGCCAATCCGCACCACCACAACATTGTCATTTCGACCGAAGCACCCACAGCTTCACCGTGGGTGCGCAGTGGAGAAACCCGCATTTCCAAGCGAGCGCGCAGCGCGAGCCCCACCGGCTTTAGCCGCCGAGATAGCCACGACACACAACCGCACGCGCGGCTTTGGCCGCCGAGGTGACGAACTCACCCCTACCCCAAACCCTTGTCAAGCCCCTGCCCCTCCACCAATCACGCAACCCATTCTCTCTCAACCACTTACAAGCCGGAAATACTTGGCACCCCATACCCGCCCAACTCCGTAAAATAGAATTATCGATGCCGCTCCACCTATCCACTCCCGGGCACCCCTCGCAACTTTCTGCAACACAAGAACTTACGCGTAAGTTCCTGCGGCAGAAGAACTTGCGCCGCACCCCAAACCGTAAGCCTTGCAGATTGAAGATCTTAGCCCTCGCAATAGTAGGGGGGTGGGTCACCCTCTCCGCCCAGCAGCCCACCGAGGCCGCCCTCCAGAAGCAGATCAACACCGGCCGCGCCGCCGAAGCCCTGCAACAACTCGACGCAAACACCGCCGCGCCGCACCGCGACCGCCTCCGCGGCCAAGCTTTCTACGCTCTCGGCCGCTTCCCCGAAGCCGACAAAGCACTCGCGGCCGCCCTGAGCGCCGATCCCGCCGACGCCGACGCAACCGAACTCCGCGGCCTGACTCTCTACCGCCTCGGTCGGCCCGCCGAAGCCATTCCGCTCCTGGAGAAAGCCCACACCTGGACGCCCGAAACCAAGGCCGATCCAGCCTACATTCTCGCGCTCTGCTACATCGATACGCGCCGCTATGACGACGCGCGCCACGCCTTCGCCGAGCAGTACGGCTTCCAGCCCGACTCCGCCGCCGCGCACCTGCTCGCCGCCCGCATGCTCCTGCGCCGTGAGTACGTTCCCATCGCGCAGGACGAAGCTCGCAAAGCCGTCGCCGCCGACCCGAACCTGCCCGGCGCCCACATGCTGCTCGGCGAGGTCGCGCTCGCACAGGAGCATATCGACGACGCCATTGCAGAACTGAATGAAGAGGCCCGGCGCGACCCCCTTAACGGCAGCGTCTATGACCGCCTCGGCGACGCACTTCAGCGCAAGGGCGATTATGTCGCCGCCGCACGGAATCTTCAGCGCGCCGTCCTGCTCACGCCCAACAGCACCGGACCGTACATTCTGCTCGGCAAGGTCATGCTTCGCCGCTCGGACCCGGTCACGGCGGCCGGCTACCTGGAACGCGCCGAGCGCATGGACGACCACAACTACATGACACACAGCCTGCTCGGCCAGGCTTACCGCGCCATGGGCCGCGCCGCCGACGCCCAGCGCGAAACCGCAGTGTCGCAACAGCTCCAGGCTGACACCGCGCCACACTTCGACTCCGGGGCCAGCACCCCTGCCGCCCGCAACGCGAACAACATCGGCCCGAACAGCACCAGCCACTAACTCCTGTGCCCGCCACGGCCCAACTCGTACTTGCACGCCAAACGAAGCGCCTCGCCGCGGCCGCCGGTGTGGCGCTTGCATTAACCTGTGCGCTGCTCACGTTGCGCAGCCCGCATGCCGCAACGGTCCACGCCGCCACACCCGCGCCAATTGCGCTTGCCGACCCTGATCGCGCCTGCGCAAGCTGCCACGCGGCGATCTACCGAAGCTACGAGCAGACCAGCATGGCGCGCGGCAGTGGCCTCGCAACCGAAGCGCTGCGCCCGGGCAGCTTCACCTCACAACGATCAGGCGTCACATACCGCGTACAGATCAAGAACGGCACGGCCACGCTGACCAGCCGCCGCGACGACGTTCGCGCTCCGCTCGACGATACCGAAACGCTCGCGTATTTCATTGGCTCTGGCCTTCACGGCCGCACGTACCTCTTCAGCCGCAACGTTCCCGGCACAGACAGTGCGCTCTGGTACGAAGCTCCCATCAACTGGTACACACGGCGTGCGACGTACGCGATGGCGCCTGCGTTCGATAACGCAACATCCGCGCCATTGGCGTTGCCCACCGACCCAAACTGCCTGCACTGCCACGCGACCGGCGTCGCCGAAACCGTGGACGACACGACGAACCGTTTTCATGGCGCACCGTTCCGCCAGGGCGGCATCGGCTGCTCCGCCTGCCACGGCGATATGACCGCGCACGTCAGCAGCGGCGGCAAAACACCCGTGCTGCAGCTCGCCGCGCTCACGCCGAAAAAGCAGGACAGCGTCTGCCTGCAGTGTCATCTGGAAGGTGACGCTCTGGTGCAGCGCACCGGCCGGTCGTTGGCTCAGTTCCAGCCCGGCGAAGACCTGAACGACGCGGCGCTCTATTTCGTCAACGCAAGCTCACCTAAGACGCAGGCGCGCGCCAGCAGCCAATACGAAGCACTGCTGCGGTCTGCATGCCGGCGCGCCGTAGGCGAGCGGCTCACCTGCGTGACCTGCCACGATCCGCACAGCGACCCAGCGCCCGAACAACGAGTCGCGTTTTACCGGGGCAAATGCCTGCAGTGTCATGCCGACAACGCCACCTTCCAAGCTGCTTCGCACCATCCTGAGCAGCCGGACTGCGCGCATTGCCACATGCCTTCGCGCGCCACCTCCGACATCGCGCACGAGCAGAACGTCGACCACGATATTGAGATTCATGGCGCGAACGCGGCACCGAAGCTCGCGCTGAGCGACGCGTTCCACTACACCTCGGCCTTCGACCTGGTTCCGGTAGGCGACGCAAAGCCGACCGATCGCGAGACCGGTTTGGCGTACGCACAGTTCGCTGTCAAAGGCGATCGCGAGAGCCATGCCCGCGCCCTCTCGCTGCTGACCAAAGTCGAGCAAAACGGCCAGGCCGACGCCACCGTACACCAGCAGCTTGGCTACCTGCTGCAACTCGCCGGTCAAAACAACGCCGCGCGCAAGGAGTACGAGGCCGCGCTGGCCACACGCCCGCACGACACCACATCCGCGACCAACCTTGCCGTTCTGCAGGCGCAAAGCGGCAACTTGGCCGAAGCGACGCGCCTGCTCAGCGATGTGGCCGCGACCTCGCCCGACCGCACCGCGGCACTGCTGAACCTGGCCATGCTGCAGTGCCGCACCAATGAAGCTGCCGCGGCAAAGAGCACGATACAGCGCGCCCTCTTCTATCAGCCCGACAGCATGGAAGCGCGCGTGTTTCAGCAGACCGGAGATTACGGCGGCATGCACTGCAGAGTCTTCTGATCGGCTTAAAACGGCAAGAATGAATTCTGGAGTTCAGGGTGCAATGACTTTGCCGCTCCCCTCGCGCAACTCGCGAATGCCATCCACTGCAGGCCCGGCGAAGGTCTCACTTTGTCCGTTGGGCCAGCGCACCAGCACGCTCTCAACCTTGTCGGCAGCGCCAAGCCCGAAGTGCAGCCGCAGATCGCTTGAGCTGTTATAGCTGGAACCGCTGCGCACCTCATCCACCCACGCATGACCCGCGACACGCACGGTAACGCGGGCACCGATTGCGTCACGGTTGCTCTTCATACCGATCAGCCGCAGCCCAAGCCAATGGTTGCGGTTTGCCGCCTCGTTCACCAGCAGCAGTGGACGATCGTCAAGGTTGTTCACCACGGCTGACATGCGGCCGTCGTTCCACAAGTCAGCCACCGCAAGACCGCGTCCGCTCAGTGGTTCCGCCAGACCCGGGCCTGACTGCTTCGATAGATCCTGGAACTTGCCGCCGCCCGCGTTCCAGTACAGAAAGCGCGGTTCGCGAAACGAGGCGCCGAGCTTCGCCGAATCGACCTCGGGGTAGACGTGGCCGTTGACGACCAGCAGATCCGGGCGGCCGTCGTTATCCACATCCGCGAATGCCGCGCCCCAGCCGAGCGCGTCGGTGTGGATGCCCAGCCCTGCAACGCGCGTTACGTCGGTAAAGCTGCCGTCCCCGTTCGCGTGGTAGAGCGTCGCGGTGTCGTCGGAGAAGTTCGTTTTGAACAGATCCAGGTGGCCGTCGCCGTCGAAGTCCGCGGCGGTGGCACCCATGCCGGCCTGCTCGCGCCCATCCTCGTTGAAGGCCGCACCGGCATTCGCGCCTTCGTCGGTGAACGTGCCGTCGTGGTGGTTGCGATACAGGATCGCGGGTGTGGAGTCGCAGGCGACGTACATGTCCGGCCAGCCATCCTCGTCGTAATCGAGCGTGGTGACGGAAAAGCAATAGTGGCCGTCGGTCTTGGTAATGCCGCTCTTCACGCTGACGTCGCTGAAGTGCACGCGACCGTCCTTGCCCCCAGCTTTGTCCGGCCCGTCATTGTGAAATAGCGAATTGGCCGCGTAGGGCAGACCGCGCGGACCGCACATGACCGGCGTTCCCTTCCATGTGCAGCCAGCCTCTTCGCCCGGCTTCGGCGTCTTCGCCAGGTCGAAATGAACGTAGTTCGCGACGATCACATCCAGCCGCCCGTCGCGGTCGTAGTCGATGAAGGCGCAGCCAGTGCCCCATTCTTTGCCGCTGCCGGCAACGCCCGCCTGCTCCGCGACCTCGGTGAAGTGCGTGCCGCCGTCATTGTGGAAGAGGCGGTTCTTGCCATATCCGGTGACGAAGATGTCATCGAAACCATCGTTGTCGTAGTCGCCCACGCACGCACCCTGGCCCCATCCGCTGGAGACGAGGCCGGTTCTCGCGGTGACATCGATAAAGGTGCCATCATGGTTGTTTCGGAAGAGGTGATTGGTGGGCGCTGCCGCGCCGCTGGTGGCGTTCAGTTCGGTGCCGTTGACCAGGAAGATATCCTGCCAGCCGTCCCGGTCATAATCCAGGATCGCAACACCGGAGCCGGTCGCTTCCACGATGTATTTCTTATTCGTTGGGCTGCCGTTCACGTTGCGCACCGTGATGCCGGCTTTCGCGGCAACGTCAACGAACCACGCGGGGGACGGATGCTGGGCGCTGGCGGAATAGGGAGAAGATTTCTGCTGCGCATGCGCACACAGAACGCAAGTGAAGAGCACGGTAAGGATGGAGAATGCGCGAAGCATGGACGCAAGTGCAACGATACGCCGAGGTGCGCGGTCGCGCTTGTCTAAGCGCTGAACACTTGCGCGCTGCTTGATCCAGTTTTCCTGCACTGCGGTTGCGTAACGAATGTAGCGCGGTCCGATCAGCATGGCAGATCTAGTAGGCCCCTGAAGAAGTCCAGCCGCATCGCCCACCTTAGCCGCAAAGAGCGCGGCGAAGGTGAGGCACACTGCCTCATGCGCTCGAACGACATTTATGCGGCGCGCTCTGAGGCGAGCATGGCGGCGACTTTGGCGCGGCGGATGCGTTCGCGCAGGGCGGCTGTGGCGGTGCGATGGCAGCGGAGGCAGAGCGTGCGAATGTTTGAGAGGTCGCACTCGCCGCCGCCTTCGCTGACGGGAACGATGTGGTCGGCGTCCCACAGGCTCTTGCGTAGTTTGGATTTCAGGCCCCAGTGAATCATCTGCTCGGCGCGTTTCGTGCCGCGCGAACGGCGGAGGCGACGCAGCTCGAAGTTGGTATCCGTGCCGCAGGCGCTGCACATGCCTTTGTCGCGTTCGTAGACCTGTTCGCGCAAGTAGCGCGGTTGGGTGCGCAGGCGCCATTCGTGCACGCAGTAGGCGGAGCAGAAGGTGAAGCGGCGGGGCGGCACCTCAAGGTTGCACCAGCGGCACAAGCCACGGCCGTTGGCGCCGCGCGGAACGCTGTTGCGCGGGACTCGTCCGCCCTGCATCTTGCGTGCGGTGCTCATACGTTCGGTTGTAACGGAGCGCGTGCGGGGAGGAAAAGTCGCGCAAATGGTTCGCGGCGGCAGAACCCACGTCCGAGGATCCGGACGTGCGGCAGTCGTCTTTGCGGGTTGTCAGCGGCTGAAGCCCGATATGTCGCATGCGCTACGGCACAGCTAGTGCTGTGCCATTTGGGGCAGGTCGAAATCGCCAACGCGGATCGCATCAAACAGGGTAGGCATGCGTGCAACAGCTCCGGTCCTTGGTGGACAGAGCTACAGATGAGGGCCGCCGTTTACGGTCGCAACACGCTCGGCGTCCACTTGCCCAACCCCGTCAGCGAGCATCTGCAACGCGGTCTCGACAGTTTGAGCAACCAGCAGGTTAGCGCGGGCCGCGGGACGCAGCACGCCTTCGTGAACGCAGGTGTCGAGGAACGCGAGCAGGCCGTCGTAAAAGCCGCGCACGTTCAGCAGGCACACGGGCTTGGTGTGCAGGCCGATCGACTGCCACGTTAGAATCTCGAACATCTCTTCAAAGGTGCCGTAGCCGCCGGGCAGGATCAGGAATGCGTCAGCGCGCTCGGCCATGAGTGCCTTGCGAGTGTGCATGGTGTCAACCACATGCAGTTCGGTAAGGCCGTGGTTTGAGACTTCGCGATCGACCAGCACGCGCGGAATGACGCCGACGACCGTGCCGCCGTGTCGCATCGCGGTGTCCGCCACTGCGCCCATCAGGCCCACGCGGGCGCCACCGTACACCAGGCCGATGCGGCGCTCCGCCAGCGCGTGGCCGAGCGATTCGGCGGCTTCGCGGTACTCCGGTTGCGCGCCCATGGCAGAGGCGCAGAAGACGCACAGCGTTTGGAGCGGCATGGCTTCAGCATAGCGGGCTCAGCTTACGCGTCCGCAAACGAAAGATCGCGCAGGGCCGTCTGCATCGCGGCCCTGCGCAGCCTCAAGGAGTGGCGGTGTGACTGCGCGCCGGGCTCGCCACAGGCCCGGCGCATGCTTGAAAGCTGGCGCGAGATTGTCGCGCGAGGTTAGCGGAACGAAACGGTGTTGCCGGAAAGCTCACCCGTCACGTGGACCTTTACCGTGCTGTGGTCGTCGCCGAAGATGTCGCTGCCCACGGCAGCACGCACCGGGGTTTCGGAGTTGGCGGCGATCGTGATGGGCTGGTCGTTGACCAGCACGGTCATCGGTGCGGCGGTCTTGTTCGCCAACGTAAATTTAATCATTTTGACTTTGCTTGCAGTCGCGGCCGGAGCATTGCCGGAAGCGTTGCGGCCGAAGAGCGAAGCAGCGTGCGAGGTGATGGGAGCGAGCGTGGAAGCAGCCAGAGCGAGGGTGGACACGACGTTGCGAATCAGCATGGGGAGGACTCCGAGATTAGATTTTGCTGGCGAGTCCCACTGCAGTTGAAACATCGTCGCGCACTGGGTTATACGCAGTGGCTGTTGTTTCGTTCCTTAGTTTTTTCAAGTTTCTTTTGTGATCTTTTCGTGAAGGACTGCATGTGTTGGCGCATGGTCAGCAGTGTCCGCATGCGCACACCGCAGCGCGATCCACGATGGTGCAAAGCGCGCCATTGCGCGGTTCGCATCCAACAGATCACTATGCATATTCGCCTTCGTTTGCATCCCCTGCTTCTTCTGTTCGCGGTCATCTTGTTACCGCGCGTGAACTCGCGTGCGCAGGAAGTGCACGCAGCGCCGGGGCAGTTCGATTACTACCTGTTGAACCTGAGCTGGTCGCCGGAGTTTTGCCACAATGTTGAGGTGCTGCCGCTGAGTGAGCACTCGGAACGGCGGCAGAAGCGCCTAGAAGATGCTGCATCGGAGTGCGGCACGCCGCATGGTTTCGTACTGCATGGGTTGTGGCCGCAGAACTTCAGCGGAACGTGGCCGGCGAACTGCGGCACGGAGCCCGGCCCCGCGGACTACACACCATACCTGAAGGACACACCCAGCCTGACCCTGCTGAAGCATGAGTGGACGAAGCATGGAACGTGCAGCGGGCTTGCACCGGACCCGTTCTTTACCACGGCCGACCACGCGTTTGAAGCATTGAAAGTGCCGCAGCAGTTGCAGGCAGTGCGCCAGACGCTACAGGTGAAGACCAGCGATCTGCTCCAGGCCTTGTACAAGGCGAACCCTGCTTATCCGCAGGGCAGCATCGAGCTTGCATGCGGACGGAACTACCTGACCGCGGTTGAGGTGTGCCTGAGCAAAAATGGCTTGCAGCCGATCGCTTGCCAAAACGTGCATGAGTGCGGCGCGACGGTGGTCAAGGTCGCTCCGGAACAGGCGCAGTAACGCGCAGTTTGCGCCGCGTCATTTTGCGAGCACGGGTACGGAGTCGTTAGTCAAAGGGACCGCGGCCTGCAGTCGCCAGGACCCTACGTGAACTGCGTCAGTGGCTGGCGCACGATGCCCTGACCGCGGAGGTGCCGCCAAATCGTAAACTAGGTACTGAGAGTGATACGCCGTGCCTGCCGCTGAAAGTCCCCTGCTTCAAAACATGAATCCGCAACAGCGCGAAGGCGTGGAACAGACCGATGGTTCGGTGCTGATCCTGGCCGGCGCCGGGTCGGGCAAGACGCGTGTGATCACGCACCGCATCGCGTACCTGATTCAGGAAAAGGGCGTGCCGGCCGATGCGATTCTTGCGGTCACGTTCACGAACAAGGCCTCAAAGGAAATGGCCGAGCGCGTCGAGAAACTGATCGGCCATACGTCGCTTGCGAAACCGACCATCGCGACCTTTCACTCGCTCTGCGTTCGCATCCTGCGGCGCGACGTTGAAGCGTTGCGGCTGAATGGTGAAGGCTTGACACGCTCGTTCGCCATCTACGATGAGTCGGATCAGCAGGCGATCGTGAAGCAGGCGCTGAAGCGGTTGGGCGTGGACGACAAGCAGTTGAAGCCGCGCGTGGTGCTGGGCCGCATCAGCTGGGCCAAAAACCACATGATCGATCCGCAGGAGTATTTTCTGGCGTCGAGCAACCCGCTGGAAGAGCGAATTGCGCACATCTTCGAGATCTACAAGAAGGAACTCGCGAAGAACAACGCGGTGGACTTCGACGACCTGTTGCTCGAGACGGTGCGCCTGTTGAAGGTGAGCACGGAGACACGCGAGCGTTACAACCGCCGCTATCGCTATCTGCTGATTGATGAGTACCAGGACACGAACCGCCCGCAGTACGAGTTGATGAAGCTGTTGGGTGGAGCGCACGGGAATGTATGTGTCGTCGGCGATGAGGATCAGTCAATCTACTCCTGGCGCGGCGCGGACATCAAAAACATTCTGGATTTCGAAAAGGACTTTGACCAGACCAAGATCATTCGGCTGGAGCAAAACTATCGCTCGACGCAGGTGATTCTGGAGGGTGCCGGCGCGGTGGTGCGCAACAATACGCAACGCAAGGGCAAGGAGCTGTTCACCACGCGCGAAGGTGGATCGCTGATCGGCTACTACGAGGGGCCAGACGGTGAGAACGAAGCGCTGTTCATCGCGGACCGCGTGCAGAAATATCTGCGCGAGGCGGGGCAAAGCGGCGAAACGCCGAAGTGCGCGGTGCTGTACCGCACCAACTCGCAGTCGCGGCTGGTGGAAGAAGCGCTGCGCCGCTACGCCATCAAGTACCACATGGTGGGCGGCTTCAGCTTTTACGAACGCGCCGAAGTCAAGGACATGCTCAGCTACCTGAAGCTGGTGCAGAACCCAAACGATTCCATTGCGCTGAATCGCGTTGTGAATTCGCCGCCGCGCGGCATCGGCAAGACAACCATGGAAACGCTGGAGCGGCTGGCGCTAAGCACGGGCACCAGCACGTGGGACGCAATCGATGCCGCGATCCGCGACCAATTGTTGCCGGCACGCGCGCTGACCGCATTGGGTGGTTTCCGGCGTTTGATTCTGGACGCGCGGGCGATGCTTGGGCCGGGCTTTGGCAATGCGCTTACCGCGGACGCGCAGGGGCTTGCCGACACCATTGACGCGGCGCATGAGTTCGTCGGCACCGAGGAGAACGCTTCCTCGGCTTCTGACGCGAACGAGGATGTGAGCTTCGACACGAGCTTCAACTTCAACTTCGATTTTGGCGGCGAAGAGGCGGCGTGGAGCGAGGAACGCAGCACGCTTGCGCCGGAGAGCGTGAACAAGGGCGAAACCAGTGCCGATACGAGCTTCGATTTCTCCTTTGACACGAGTGCGACGGAGAGCGACCAAGCCGAGCCCTTTGCGCTGGCAGCCTCTGCGGAGGATGAGGAGAGCGAGGTGGACCCGGAGAACGCTTCCGCGATCACGTCCTTCTTCGAAGGCGGTGCGGCCGCCACGCCCGAGCCGCCGCCCGTGGCGAGTGCTGCGTTCAATCCCTTCGAAGCCAACACAGCGCAGAAGACAAACGGCCGCGCCCGCATGACCGGGTTAAGCGACCGCTTCGAAGATCTGCGGGCCAAGGCTGCTCCCGTTCCACTTGCATCGGAAGCAAAGGACAGTTCGACAGTTGTAGAAACGTCGAATCGTATCGACGGATTTCGCGCGCCCGGTGATCCGGCAACGCTGCCTGAGTTAATCAAGTTTCTGAACGACCGTTCCGGCTACATCAAGCAGCTTGAAAACGAAGGAACACCCGAAGCCTTCAGCCGCATTGAAAATCTGAAGGAGCTTGCCAATGCCGCGCAGGATGCGCAGGAGCGCGGCGAAACGCTTGCCGACTTTCTGGACCATGCCGCGCTGGTCAGCGATACCGACCAGATCAATCAGGACGCGCGCGTGACGCTGATGACGCTGCACGCGGCCAAGGGATTGGAGTTCCCTCTCGTGTTTCTGTGCGGCATGGAGGAGGGTCTCTTCCCACATTCGCGCACGCTGCAGGACCCGACCGGCCTCGAAGAAGAGCGCCGCCTTTGCTATGTGGGCATGACGCGCGCGATGGACACGCTTGTGCTGACGCGGGCGCGCTACCGGCGTCGCTATGGATCGGACATGCCGGAGGCGAGCGTCGCCTCACGTTTCCTGGAAGAAGTGCCGTCGAAGCTGGTGGAGGACCTGGGCTCGCCCGCGGAGCGGCCGGCCTTTCAGAGCGAGTCCGGGCACCGCTATGGCTCGTTCGGGGGCTCGCAGAACTATGGCGGCGGCTCACGCCTCGGCGCGAACCGCTGGGGCAAGCAGGGCGGCGACGATCATGGCGGCGAGCGCCACTACAGCTACGAAGACGAAGACCAGAGCGGTGCCTCGCGTCCAGCAGCAGCGGACAAACAGCGCTCCAACTACGGTCTGCAGTTCTCGTCGCAGAAGAAGTCGCCGGACTCAATCGACAACATCGCAAGCTTTTTCGGAGCGGGTGGCGCAGCGGGCGGTAAGTTCTCACGGCCGAAGATGGAGCATGCCGAGCAGACCGGCGAGACCTCGTTGAAGCGCGGAACCAAGGTGCGCCACCCCAAATACGGCGAAGGTGTGATCGCCATGCGCGAGGGCGACGGCCCGGATGCCAAGCTCACGGTACAATTTCAAAGGCACGGCGTGAAAAAGCTGGTGGAGAAGTTCGCCCAGCTTGAGCGGGTCTAGCCGGAATCGTGCGCGGCACCCGGAAGCAAGGCGCCTCCACCTCATCTTAAGTTCAGGAACGGAAAGACACATGGCAAACACCAAGAAGCTGGAACACGGCGAGCGCAAGACAGCCAAGCGCAAGGCCCGCAAGGAAGCAGCACCGAAAGCTGAGCGCACCACACCGCGCGGCTCCAACAAGAAGAAGCTGAAGTCGGCGGGCAAGGGCACGTCCAAGCGCTAAACCCGCTCGTTTGTTCTAACCTGCGAAAGCCCCGGTGCGCCGGGGCTTTCGTGATGCAGAGGAGATGGCCCTTGAAGCGTTGGCGGGTGAGTGTGTTGCTTGCACTGCTGGGCGGACTTACGCTTTCCGCACAGTCGATCAATTGGCAGAGCATCGTGAACATGCCTCATCCGCAGCACCTGGCCGAGGAGCACCTGACCGCCGGCCAGCGGCACGACGTGGAGCAGGCGATCTTGGCCAGCAACACCGTGTGGGACGACTGCGAAGGCGACAACGACTGGCCGCACAAGATTGAGGTGCATCGCATCAACCTGGGCGAAGGCCACTTCACGCTGGCGGAGGCTGGTCCTGGCTGCGCGCGGAGCGGTCAGGGCGCGAACGGAGCCATGTGGCTGCTGCGCTGGGATGCGGGCAAGCCGGTCATGATCGGCGACCTCGATGGCTGGTTCGACACAGTTCTGCCGCAAGCCGCCAGCGGCCTGCACGATATTGCGGTGGGCTGGCACGACAGCGCCGACGAGTTCGGGCTGACCCTTTACCGTTTCAACGGCAAGCGGTACAGGCTGGTCGATGGCACCACCGTCCACTGCGACGACAGCAGCGGTCACTGCGTTGCAGCTGCAAGTGCGAGGAAGCCTTAGTCTGCTGGCGCCGTGGCGACACCGACGAAGGAGTCGGCGCAACCGTAGTACATCCACCACTTGCCCTGGAACAGGACCAGGCCTTCCGCAAAGGTCGTACCGGCTGCGTATTGCCCGCTGCGTTCAAAGGGCAATTGCGGTTGAAACACCGGATCGGTCGTGCGGTCGAGCAGACGGGTCAGGTCATCGGCGGACCAGAGCGCTTCTTCCACCGTGTAGGTACCGGGCTGCAGCCCGGGCTGACCGCCGGCACCCTCGGCGTTCTTAGCGTTATAAAGCATGACCACGCCGCGAGCGGTCAGCACCGGTGGCGGCCCGGTCTCCGGGAAGGCGCTGTCGGCCTTGCCCGGGCGGGCGCGCAGCACCACGTGCGGTTTGCCGGGCGCGTCCTCCAGCGGTGTCCAATGCACCAGGTCGTCGGAGGTCGCGAGCCCTATTTCGATCTCGCCCCAGAACATCCAGTACTTGCCCTTAACTTTGGTGGCGACCACCCGGCCGTTCTTAATCGCGGTGACCATCCCGGCGGATTTGTACTTCAGGTTGTCGTAGCGGCCGCCCAAGGCGCCCTGAAATGCCGGGCCGTGCTTTTGCCAATGCACAAGATCGTCGGAGGTCGCGATGCCGACCGAGTAGCTCTGCCGCGCGCGCGACCATTGCGTGTAGGTGAGCACGTAACCGCCCTCGGGCCGCTCGACGATGCGCGGGTCCTCCACGCCGCCGGGAACCTCGCGGCTCTCTTGCTCTTCCTTCGCCGGGTAGAGCACCGGTTCGGGCATCCGGTCAAAGTGAATGCCATCTGCGCTGGACGCCAGGCCAAGCCGGGATACGTGTCCGCCGATCTCCTTTGCGCCCGAGTCGTCCTCGGCGCGGTACAGCACGAAGATGCGACCGTTGCGAACGACCGCCGCGGGATTAAAGGTGTGCAGCGCCTCCCAGTGCGTGGTCGTGCCGCTGACCGGGTCCGTGAAGACGGAAGCGGGCCGGGGAGCAATCACCGGCTGCTGGCTCGCGCGGGTCCATGGTCCAAGCCACGGCGTCCGGTTCTGGTTCGGGGCTTGACCAAACATCGCCGCCGCCCCCGCGGTAAGCAGAAGTAGCATCCAGATCAGTCCGAACCACAAACCAAAGCGTACGGCCTGCTGGCGGCGCTGCGCTGGCGTCGCGTCGTAGTACACGTCTTTCATCGTGCCGACCAGCATAGACATCACAGCAAAAAGTCGTCACGCGAAATCGCAAGCTGTGGGCCATAGGCAGCAGTTCAGAACGGGATACACTTTGGAGGAGTCCGCTCCTGGAATTTAGCCGCCCGCCTGAGGACACGCCGCTGCCCCGACAGATCTTCGCTACCAAGTCCATCGACAAGCTGATCAGCGAGTCGGAGCAGCCCGAAACCGCACTGAAGAAGACACTCGGCCCCGTGTCGCTCACCGCGCTGGGCGTCGGTCTGGTCATCGGTTCCGGCATCTTCACCGTGATCGGTACCGCTATTGGCGGCAACCCTGCGAAAGTCGCCGACTGGAAGGGCTCGCCCATCCTTGACCTGATCCTGCACCATGGTGCGGTCGCGGGCCGTCCGGGTGCGGGTCCAGCACTCGCGCTTTCGCTTGTTCTTGTCGCGCTGGTGTGCGCCTTTACCGGGCTCTGCTATGCGGAGCTGGCAAGCATGATTCCGATTGCCGGCTCCGCGTACACCTACACCTATGCAACGCTGGGCGAGCTTGTGGCGTGGATCATCGGCTGGGACCTGATCCTGGAGTACGCCTTCGCAAACATGAGCGTTTCGGTGGGCTTTGCTGCCCATTTCGTCGACCTGCTGGACTGGCTTGGCGTGCGCATGGACCCAAAATGGCTTTCGCCCGCGTTTCTGCCGCAGGGTTTACAGGACCTTGCCGGTAAGGACATCTTTGCCCCCGGATGGCATGCGGGCTTTGATATCCCGGCGTTCCTGATCGTGTTCTTCATCACCTTTGTGCTTGTGCTCGGCATTCGTGAGTCGGCTCGCACCAACAACATCATGGTGCTGATCAAGGTCGTGGCGATCCTTGCCTTTGTGCTGTTCGGCATCTCGTTCATTCACCCGGGCAACTATCACCCGTTTGTGCCGAACGGATTTTCCGGCGTTCTGGCCGGCGGGTCCATTATCTTCTTCACCTATATCGGCTTCGACGCGGTTTCGACCGCCAGTGAGGAGTGCCGCAATCCGCAGCGCGACGTTCCCATCGGCATCATCGCCACGCTGATTGTTTGCACGATTCTGTACATCGGGGTGGCGCTGGTGCTGACTGGCATGGTGCCGTGGACGACCGTGGTCGGCGACGGTGCCCCAATCGTGAACGCGCTGAAGCGGCTTTCGCTCGAACCCGGCGGCCACCGTCTGCACCTGGTGCGGCTCTTCGTTCTGATCGGTGCCCTGCTCGGCATGATCTCATCGATCCTGGTCGGGCAGTATGGGCAGGCGCGCATCTGGTATGCCATGTCGCGCGACCGGTTGTTGCCGGCGGCTTTCTCCAGGGTGCATGCACGGTATCGGACGCCGGCGTTCTCCACCATCATTGCGGGCGTCCTGGTCGCCATTCCGGCGGGCTTGTTTGACGTCGGCTCCTTGGCGGAGATGTCGAACATTGGCACGCTGTTTGCCTTTGTTCTGGTTTCGATCGGGGTCCTGGTGCTGCGCCGCCGCGATCCGAACCGGCACCGCGGCTTCTGCGTTCCGGGCGGACCGGTGGTACCGGTGTTGAGCATTCTGTTCAGCCTGCTGCTCATGGCAGGCCTGCCCGCGATCACGTGGGTACGCTTCTTCGTGTGGCTCACCATCGGATTGTTTGTGTACTTCTTCTACAGCCGCAAGCGTAGCGAGTTCGCACCGCGCTAAGTTACTTCGCCGCTTTCTCGTCTTTCTGCTTGGGATTCCGAACGGGGGCGAGGATCGCAACGATGTCTTTGGCCAGTCCGCTGGACGCAGTTGTTCCGTCAAAGGCAGTCTGCTTGCCCGAGCCAAGCACAATCGTCGTCTTGTTGTCCGACAGTACAAACGTATGAACGTACGTAAATAAGGGTCTGTCTACTTCGATTTTCAGGTCTGCCAGTCGTGGGTCCCCGACAATCGTCAGACCCAGCGAGTTCCACCGTTTATTCGCCAGCAGTGCGCGTTGCAATGTATCGATCGTCAGAAAGCTCGTCTTGGAGTGCAAGTAGACCGTCTTTGCACGGGCAATCAGCTGCTGCGGACTGAGTGTCGTGACATCGCTACTATTGGCGGGTAACAAGGCGTTCGTCTGTGCGGGCGTTTTGAGCAGGGCACCTGAGCCAAGTGCGCGCGAAACCGGTGCATCTGCCAGGCCCAGCACGCTTTCAGACGGCACAGCAAAGCCGACCCCACTCACCATGCCGTGTGTGATGATTCCGAGGAGTTCGCCTTTTGATCCGAGCAGCGCCCCTCCGCTCGCACCGGGCGCAATGGTTGCATTGAATTGAATGACACGATAGCCCGAGCCGGCACCGCTCACTTCCTCTGCGGGTCTAACAGCAGAGACCATTCCTGTCGTCGCGCTCCAAGCCAACCCATTGGCATTGGTAACAGCAAACACGGAATCACCCGTTGCGGGCTGCTCAGACCCGCAGGTCAAGTGGGGCAGATTTCTTCCGCTAATGCGAAGGGCTGCGATATCCCGACGCTCATCTATGCCAAGCATCTGGACATTGTCAAAGACGTCTCCGTTTGCGAGTCGCACCTGCACTTCTGCTTGATTTTTAATGACGTGCAATGCCGTCAAGATCGTACCGTTGTCGCTCACCAGCACGCCCGTTCCAATCCCACTTAATCTGCCAGAGCCCTCGCCAGTAAGGATCAATACGGAGGCTTGTGTCGCCTTTTCCAGAACATCCTTCGACGCGACGGGTGCCTGGGCGAGTGATGAGGATGACAGGAGGACTACAAGGCTGAGTACAGCAGAAAAGTAAGGCATGGTTCGCTCCAGTTAAGACCTAGACTTGAGAAGTGATGCTGACCATTGAACCATCGCGCAACTGGCTTCGTCACCTGCCAAAGTGTGAACTGCACCTGCACCTGGAAGGCACGATCGTGCCGGAGACGCTGGTCGCGCTCTCGCACCGGCACAACACCGAACCGTTGACGCTTGAGGCGGCGCGGGCGCTGTATGTGTATGAAAACTTCATCGGCTTTTTGATGGCCTTCAAAGCAGTGAGCGAGCGGCTGCAGGCGTCCGATGATTACGAGCTGATCGCGTATGAGATGGTGCGCCGGCTGGCAGCGCAGGGCGTGCGCCACGCCGAGGTCTACATTAGCGTCGGCATCATTCTTCATTTCAAGCAGCACCTGCGCGTGGACGATGTGATTGCCGCGGTCGAGCGTGGCCGGACGCGTGCCGAGCAGGAGTTCGGCACGACCGTCTTCTGGATCTTCGACGCGGTGCGGCACTTTGGCGTGGAAGAAGCCGCCGTGGTCTTTCGCAAGGCGGCGGAACTCAAGCAGCAGTACCCCAGCATCGTCGGCATCGGCATCGGTGGCGATGAAGCGCGCGGGCCGGCCGAGGACTTCCGCGATCTGTACGCAGAAGCGAAAGCCGCCGGACTGCACCTGACCGTACACGCGGGCGAATCGGTTCCGGCCAGTTCCATTTGGAGCGCCATCAACATCGGGGCGGAGCGAATCGGTCACGCGCTCAGCGCGGTCAACGACCCGGAGCTTCTGGACCTGCTGGCCGAGCGGCAGATTCCGCTGGAACTGAACGTGACCAGCAACCTGCGTACCGGGTGCTGCGGCGCGATGGAACACCACCCCGTGCGGCACTATTTCGAGCGCGGTTTGATGGTGACACTGAACAGCGACGACCCGCCCATGTTCGGCGCCGATCTGCTGGACGAGTATGAGACCGTGCAGCGCGACTTCGAATTCACGAACGAGCAGATGCGGGAGTTCGCGGCGAACTCGGCGGAGGCAAGCTTCCTGCCGGCGGAGCGGAAGGTTTCGCTCCTGCGCGAGATCGAAGCCTACCCGGCGCGATAGCGGCAGCAGTAAACCTCGCGCCGCGCACCTCCTCTTAAGCCGGTCGCACCCTGGCTCCGCAGAAATCTTCACGTCTGCGAAGCCGCGTGCTGCTCTTACTGCGGGTCGTCCGCGCCGTGCTTGTGCAGGGTTGGAGCGTTCTGCGCTGGCGGATCGGGCGCAACGTTGGGTGCCGGTGCGATCGGGCCGGTGGCCACGTTTGGCACTGCGGCCCGCGGCGGAGCGGAACTGGGCGGCGGCGCTGGCACCATGACCGCGCTTGCGTCCACCTGGGGAATGCCGAAGTGGCCGCTCAGGTGAAGCAGGTCCAGTGGGCGCAGGTTGCAGTCCACAGTGATTGCGTTCATGTTGCGATCGCCGCGGGTCAGCACCACCATGTTGGTCACCATGGAACCCTGGGTGCGCAGCCACACGTCGGTCAGCATGGGCGCGCGGCTGTTCGCGTTTGCGTTCACCAGGTGGTGAAACCCGGAGGCCTCATAGGCCGCATTCAGCGAGCCGAATGCGGGTCCGTCGTAGTCCGCAAAATCGTGATAGTGGAAATTCGTGAACGTAATGCTGTTCAGCCCGGCGGCGATGCGATGGCCGTCAGGGCTGGTGCCGTTCAGGAAGCCGTCGGCCGCGGCCAGCATGGAACGGTCCAGGGTAAAGCTGCTCTGCTGCGGTGCCTGGCGCACAATGGTGGCGAATGCCTGAGGCGGCGGCGGATAGGGTGCCTGGGCCAGAACCGGCGCCGCGAACGCCACCAATGCCAACATGCCTGGGAAGATTCCAAGTCGCTTCATAGACTCTCGCACCTGCAGGTTAGACACGGGCTCCAGGAAAAAGGTGCGCTGTGCCAAATCGCAGTCGTGAGGATACGCGCCGCTTTACGCCCCCGTGCCGCTGCCACGCAGGCTGACCCATGCGGGCCGCTGGACCGGACGAAAGTGCCAGGTGAGTCCTTCATGCGCTGCGCTATCATGTGTCGCATGAGGTTCAACCGCCAGCGCCGCGCTTTGTTGCAGCAATTCGAACGACGTCTCACCGAGCAGATGGAGCAACTGCAAAAGCTGCCGGGGCGAGTCGAGGCAGCGGTCCGTGGAGAACGTCCTCTGGGGGGAGTCGCCACGACGGCAGCGTGGGTGACCGGTGCGGTCGCCGTCGTCGCCGCTGGCCTGTATGCAGGCCGGGAGCTGCGCTCCCGCTACAAGTTCAAGCGGCGCACGCCGTATGACTACTACGCGCATTCGGGCGATCGCTCTGACCTGGAGTTTGGCGTCGGCATTTAGACCTGCTTACCCCAGCGGCTCGCCCGGTCCGCTGCCGTTCGTGGAACGGGCCTGCGCGTGGCGGCAGTATCATCAACTCCATGAGCGCCGCAGCCAGCATTGCCTTTCTTTTCCCCGGCCAGGGATCCCAGACCGTCGGCATGGGCCGCGAACTCTACGAGCAGTTTCCCGCCGCAAAAGCCGTATTCGATGAGGCCAATGACGCGCTCGGCTACTCGCTGACGGACCTGTGCTTCAACGGACCCGAAGAGCAGTTAAAGCGGACAGAGTTCACACAGCCCGCGATCCTGACGGCCAGCGTGGCAGCGGCCCGCGTTCTGGCGGACAAAGGTGTTGCGCCGGCGCTTGCGGCCGGGCACTCGCTGGGCGAGTACTCCGCGCACGTGGTCGCGGGCACGTTCAACTTCGCCGATGCCGTGGTTACGGTGCGCAACCGCGGCCGCTACATGCAGGACGCGGTACCCGCAGGCAAGGGCACCATGGCTGCGATTCTTGGCCTGGCGCCCGACCGCATCAACGACCTGTGTCAGCAGGCGAGCGACGACCTGAACGACACGGTGGCACCCGCGAACCTGAACTCGCCCGACCAGACGGTGATCAGCGGTGCGACCGCCGCGGTAGAGCGTGCCGTCGCCCTGTGCAAGGAAGCGGGCGCCAAGCGCGCGGTCATGCTGCCCGTCTCCGCTCCCTTCCACTGCAACCTGATGGCGCCCGCGGCCGAGCGCCTGGCCGCCGACCTGGAGCGCATGGTGTTTCTCGATCCCGCGTTTCCCGTCGCCAGCAACGTGGACGCGCGCATGGTCACCCGCCGGTCGGACGCGCGCGACTCGCTGATTCGGCAGGTCACCGGCGCCGTGCGCTGGACGGACTGTATCGCGCAGATGAAGATGTGCGGTGCAACGACCTTCGTGGAGGTCGGCCCCGGTCGCGTGCTGACCGGGTTGCTGCGCCAGATCGACCGCGATCTGACCGGACTAAATGTCGAGGACGCGGCCAGCCTGCAGAAGACGCTCGACGCTCTGCAGCAGAGCACGGAGACGCCGGCCTGACCGGCGAAACGCCAACGCCACACGAAGCGCTGCTGCAGGTTGACAACCTGCGGATCCGTTTTGGCGAGCACACTGCGGTCGATGGCATTTCGTTCGACATCGCGCCGGGCCAGACATTGGGGTTGGTTGGCGAGTCCGGCTCCGGCAAGTCCGTCACTTCCTTTGCGGTCATGCGGCTGCTCGCACCATCGGCGAGATTGACCGGCGCCATCCGCTTCCGCGGGCAAGACCTGCTCGCGCTTCCCGAGGACAAAATGCGCGGCCTGCGCGGCCGCGAGATCGCCATGATCTTTCAGGAGCCCATGACCGCGCTGAATCCGGTGCTGACCATTGGCGAGCAGATCGCCGAGGCCGTGCGCGCGCACCATCCGAAGCTTGCGAAAGCCGAGGTGCGCGAGCGTGTTCTGGCATCGCTGGAGGAAGTCGCGCTGCCCGATGTTTCGCGGCGCTACGGCGACTACCCGCACCAGTTTTCCGGCGGCCAGCGCCAGCGCATTCTGATCGCAATGGCGGTCGTCAACCAACCGGCACTGCTGATCGCCGACGAGCCCACGACCGCGCTCGACGTCACGGTGCAGGCGCAGATCCTAAAGCTGCTGCGGCGGCTGCGGGAGCAGCACGGCCTGGCGATGCTGTTTATCTCGCACGACCTGGCCGTGACCGCCCAAGTGGCAGACCACGTAGCGGTGATGCAGCACGGCCAAATCGTGGAACAACGGCGCGCGGAGGACCTGTTCCGCAACCCGCAGCACCCGTACACGCAGCGCCTGCTTGCCGCCGCGCCGACCATGCGCACGGACCGCGCCGCGCCGCTCGCTACGCTCCGCTGAAGCTCGCCGTCGTCTTCGCTGGCAGCCGTCGCGACATTCCTCGCCGAGGCCTGCGGGACTATCATGGCAAAGGCCGCAGACGCCCCGCTGTTCGCACCCAACTCATGCGCGCGCTCATTCTTTCCGACATTCACGGCAACCTGGAAGCTCTGGAAGCAGTGCTGGCCGCCGCGCCGCCGCATGATGCCGTGTGGAACCTGGGCGACGTTGTCGGCTACGGCGGAAGTCCGAACGAATGCGTCGCCGTGATGCGAGATCGCTCCGATGCCAGCGTGCGCGGCAATCACGACAAGGTCTGCAGCGGCGTCATGCCGGCGACGCACTTCAACCCCACGGCGCGGCAGGCGGTGGAGTGGACCATGGGCGTGCTCACCACGGAGTCACGCACCTGGCTGGAGGCGATGCCGCAGGGGCCGCTGTCACCGCCGGGCTCATCCAGCCTGATCTCGCATGGTTCGCCCGCGGGCGAGGACATCTACGTGCTCAACATCCGCGACGCCTGGGGCACGCTGCAGGCCAGCGAACATCGCGTCACGCTGTTCGGCCACACGCATGTGCAGGGTGGCTTTCACGCTCTGGGATCGCAGTGGCTTGGCTTTCAGCCGGCGCATCGCAACGGCAGCAGCAAATGGATCTTGCCGCTCAATACCGACGGAACCCGCTACATGGTGAACCCAGGGTCCGTCGGGCAGCCCCGCGACGGCGACTGGCGCGCGGCATTTGCCCTACTGGACGAAGAATCGAACGAACTCACCTTTTACCGTGAACCGTACGACCTGGCGCGCGCACAGGGCCGCATCCTAATGGCCGGTTTGCCAGAGCGGCTGGCCCTGCGGCTGCGTGAAGGGCGGTAGGCGCCTCCCGCTCGCTGCAAGCAGCGTCGTACCTATTCCGACCGTAGCGAGAACGCATCCGTCTGCACCTGGACGCGCCACTCGCGCCGCAGCCGCAGGACCGTGACCACGTCGGCACGCATGTTGGGCAGCGGGTCTCCGTCGGAGTACAGACCGCGCACATAGGCCCGGGCCATGCGGCGCAACGCGTGCCGCTTGTCGCCATGCACCAGCCGCTCCGGCGCGTATTGGTCACGCGACGCACGGGTCTTCACCTCAACAAAGCAGAGGGTTTCACCGTGCCAGGCAATCAGGTCGATTTCACCGTCCAGGTTCGGTGCGCGCCACTGCCGGGCGACGATCACGTAGCCGAGCCGCCTCAGGTGGAAGTAGGCACGCCGCTCACCCGCGTCCCCCAGCGCACGCCGCCGCGCGGCCCGTGACGTGTCGCGGCGTGCGCGAATCGCGGCCAGCACATCCAATCCCGCTTCGTTCAGGCGCAACCATGGTCGCATCGCTCATTCATAACAGGAGACGCCTTTCACAATCCAACCCGGCTGGCGTGCATCGTATGGACAAGGCATGATTCGGAAAAGGTTTGTTGCACGATCCACCTCGCTTGCGCTCGGCTGCTTTCTTGGCACCGCTGGCCCCGCTGCCGTCAGGGCGCAGGTGCCTCCGACACCCGACGCGGCGGCAGCAGAAGCGGCCGGGGCCAGCAACGCACCCTCCGCCCGAAATGTGCCAAAGCAGGACCGAGAGACGCAGAACGAAAGCGGCAGCAAGCCCGGCGTTCCCCCCGCGGGTGCGCGGCCGCCCATGCAGCTGGCCTGGCCCGCCCAGGACTTCAGCGGACGCTCCAACGAAGCCGTACTAAAGCCGGTCTACGCGCCGCCGCCGCCACTGGGGCGCAAGCGCATCGGCGTGGCGCTGGGCGGCGGTGGCGCGCTCGCGCTGAGCGAGATTGGCGTGCTGCAGTGGTTCGACGAACACCACATTCCCGTGGACGCGATTGCCGGCACCAGCATGGGTTCGCTGGTCGCCGCGCTCTACGCCACCGGCCACTCGCCAGCGCAGATTCAGGATCTGACCAGCGACCAGGTCTTCTCCAAGGTTTTTCGCCTGAGCACCGACTTCCGGCAGATCAATTTCCGCCGCCGCGAGGACGCCCGTTTTCTGCCTGGCGGCTTCAATCTGGGGCTGAAGCACGGCGTTTCGTTCCGCAATGGCGTGCTGCTGGATTACGGCTTGGACGAGTTCCTGAATGCTCAGTTCCTGCCCTACGGTGCCGCCTACGATTTCAATCGCATGCCAATCCCCTTCCGCTGCGTCGCCACGGACATCCTGGTGGGCCGCGAAGCGGTCTTCACGCAGGGCCCGCTGGCCGAGGCAGTGCGCGCCTCCATCTCGATCCCGGGCGTGTTTCCCCCGCTGGAGGATGGTGGTCACACCTACGTGGACGGCGCCTTGACAGAGAATCTGCCGGTGGACACCGTGAAGAGCGATCTGCACGCGGACGTGGTCATCGCGGTGTCGCTGCCACTAACGCCGCCCGACCGCGGCGACACCGGTTCGCTGCTCGGCATTCTGCAGCGCAGCTTTTCCGTGGCGTCCTGGTCCAATGAGGTCCGCTCCCGCAGCCTGGCAAACGTCTTGGTCGAGCCAACCGCTCCTGCGGGTGTGGGTGCCGCCGATTATGCGCGCTCCGCCGACCTGGCCAAGGCCGGCTACGCGGCCGCAGAGAAGGTGCGCGACAAACTGCTGCCGTATCGCTTGAGCGATGCGCAATGGGAGCAATACCTCGCCCAACACCGGGAGCGCTTCCGTGGAACCCTGGGTAATATCGCGCAGGTCAACGTGCTCGCCCCCACACACTCCGTGGCCAACGGCATTCGGGATACTGCCGCACCGCTTATTGGAAAGCCGCTGCAGCCCGAACGCATCGATCAGGCACAGAACGAAGTTCGCAATGATGGCCGGTTCCTTTCCGACTACTTCCTTTCTTCGCACGGCCAGAAGGTCGACTTTCATGTAACGGGTCCCGCCAACGAAGGCCGCCATGTGGAGGGTCGCGAACTCCTGCATCCGCGGGAAAAGCGCGGCCCCGGCGACGAAACAGCGGCCCAGGAATACGGTGAAACAGGCGAAACGGAAACGGAGGCCGCCAGCGGCGCGCACGGAGAGGCCGTGAGCACGCAGCCGGTGAACAACACTATTCCAGTGGGCAGCCGCGATGCCACGCCCGCCAAACAACCTGACAAGCCAACCTACGAAACCGTCGTGCCCATCAGCGTGGGCCAGGTGGTCGCCACGGCAACGCCTCCGTCCACCTACAAGCCGGGCCCGAATGACCTGGACCTGAACCTGTTTGTGCGCGACAAATCATTCGGACCGCCGTTCCTACTGATCGGCGGCAACGTTATCGCGCAGACCGGCGGCGTATCCCGCGCCACGATCGACGCGGTGCTCACGCAACAGGACTTCGGCGGCTACCGCTCGGAATTGCGCACAACGATTCGCTTTGGCTTTCTGACCTTTTTGGAACCGGAGTACTACAAGCGCATCACGCGGGGCGGCCTGTTCGTCGCACCAAGGCTTACCTTTCTGCGTACACCGGTTTACATCTGGGGCAACCAGAAGAAGGTTGCGGAGCGCCAGCAGATCCAGGCCGGCGGCGGCGTTGACCTGGGTTACACCCTGTCCCACTTCACGGAGCTACGCGCTGGATGGCAGGAGAACACCAATCGCTGGCACACCGAAACCGGCATCGACGGCCTGCCCGACTTCAACGGGCACCAGCAACTGGCGCGCGTCCTGTATCGCTTCAACGGGCAAGACCGCGATCTGATTCCGCTGCACGGCCTGCGCGCCGAACTGAACGCGGGCTATCAGTTCGACACCGTGCGCAGCCAGAACGCGCCGCGCATTCAGGGTTTGGCGAGCTATTTTCGCGACATCGGTCACAGCAACACGCTTTCGCTATCGGGTGAGGGCGGCACCTTTGCCGGCCGCAACATCGCCGACCCGTTCCGCTTCACGCTGGGCGGCCCGCTGCGTCTGTCAGCATCGACGTTTGAGGAGTACCGCGGCACCGATTACTGGTTGGTGCGGCCCGCCTACTTCCGCCGCATCGCCTCGCTGCCCGCACCGCTGGGACAGTCGATCTATGTACTTGGCACCTATGAGGCGGGTCAGATGTATTCCCCGACAAGCTCCGTCGTGACCCGGCAAGATGTCTTCCTCGGCCTGGCCGCGGAGACGCCGCTCGGCGCCATCACCTTTGGACCGGCGATTGGCGACCACGACCACCGCAAAATCATCTTCACGCTCGGACGCTTCTTTTAACAAACTGGCAAGTATGATTTCGACCGGAGCACGCGCGTTCTTTGCAAGGGCATCGTGCGCTTGATGCGTGCACCGTAACGTGCAACTCGCTACACGCCTGACTGCGCTGCCTGCTGAGATACCTCTTTGCAATCTGCCGGTGTCTAATGAACACGCCAACACGGCAAAAGGATCGGACCATGACGCTGTTGAATGCCCCCGCCTACGACGAACGACGCGAAAAGCTGGTGCGCCTGTCCCTGATCGCAGCCGTCGCGCTGTTCATCCTGTTGCTGGTGCTTGCCTTCGCGGGCTTTGTTACCGGGCACGGGTGGCTGTTCAGCAATCTTCCAATCGAACACAAGATCAATCGGTTCTTCACCGCGCTGGAGCAGAAAGACTACGACACCGCGTATGGCATTTACCAGAATGACAAGGACTGGAAACAGCACCCGGACAAGTACCACGGTTACCCGGAAGACCGCTTCATCGAAGACTGGACGAAGTACAGTCCCATCGGAAAGCCCATCACCACGCACCACGTCGACAAGTCCGTCACAGACGGCAGCGGCGTCTTCGGCACCACGGTCATCGTGGGCACCACGGTAGACGGCGGCAAGCGCATCTTCATCCCCTACCAACGCTCCGACGGCACGCTCACCTACCCTGCCCCACACGTCTTTGAGTACTAAGCGACTTTCCTCGAGTCATGTCCTAAGTCGATGTACTGGGCCGCGCTCTCAAGCAGCAGAATTGCTTGCCTTACTGGCAGCCTATCCAGGCCTAGGCCAATGGATGAGGCTCCGATTCGCCGAATCTTGCCGTCAGCATGCTGATTGAATCGGGACACCGCAAGCAGACTCTCACGGAGGATGAGCGTTGTCGCCTCCGCGGGTGCTAGCACCTCACCTGGCTGGATGGCCACTCCTGGAATGGCGAAGTCTGGCCGGCCTCTTTCCCGTTCGAACGAAGGGGTGCGAACGACCTGAGTCTGATACAGAGTTGGAGAAGGTGGCAGACTGCCCCACTCGAGTGCGGCCATGAGTGGGACCATCACTGCATCAAGTCCCCCACTCAGACTTAGCGCTTCCGCATAAGTTGGAACGATAGAAATCCAGCGGCACAATGAAGCCAAGCCCTGTTTTAGAGCAAGCGAACGCTTCCCATCACTATCCACAATGTAGAGCTGAAGCGTGTCATTCATGACTCGTTACCCATACAAGCTCATCATTCCGTATTAGAACACCAGCACCTTCGCTTGCAGCACCGTGCGCAGGTGATCTTTCAATCAGAACAAGTGGTGCGCTTGCTTGAACTACTGTTGTATTCGGCCCACCGAAGTCTATCTGCCGCGCTCTAAAGCGTTCTGCATCAGAACGAGAAAAGAAGAAGCCCTTGTACTCCGTCCCGTTCGGAGAAGCATGGAAGTTACCCGTCTTCCTAAGGTCCAGCATTTCAGCCGATTCGATCGCTCGATAGAGCTGAACCACCCTCCGTAGACTCACATTGCCCTTCTGGCAGAGCCGCCCGCTTTCGCTTGCTCGCTTACTGCAGCTCCATCGTCGCCTTCAGCGGTTCGTCCGCGCTCGATCCGCCAACACGCACGCCGTACGTTCCCGGCACCATGTGGAAGCGCTCCGCGCCTTCGTCGAACACCTGCAGAACATCCGGTGCCAGCATCACGGTGACCGTCTTCGACTCGCCCGGCTGCAGATCGACGCGCTGCCATCCAGCCAGCCGTTGGAACGGCTCGCCCGCTGCGTCGGGCAGCGTCGCGTACACCTCTGCGACCTCCGTACCGGCGCGCTTGCCCGTGTTCTTCACGCTAAAGGTGACAGACTTCGCCGACGCATCCGTCTTCAGCCCCGAGTACGCATACGTGGTGTACGACAGCCCGAAGCCGAACGGAAACAGCGGCTGCTTGTGCTCGGATTCGTACCACTTGTACCCAACCTTCAGCCCCTCGTCATAGCTGACGCTGTAGCCTGTGCCGGTGCCGGTGTTCACACCGCTGCTGCTGGTGTCCTGCATACCCGGCGCGAGGTGCGCAATCGTTGGGTGCGGCAGGTCGGCCTCGCTCGCCGGAAAAGTCATGGCGAGCTTGCCGGTCGGGTTCACCTCGCCGGTCAACACATTCGCCAACGCATGGTGCCCCGCCGAGCCCGCGTACCAGGCCTCGACCACGCCCGCCACCTTGGGCAGCCACGGCATGGTCACGGCCGTGCCCGTTTCCAGCACAACCACCGTGTTCTTGTTCGCCGAAGCGACCTGCTCGATCAACGCGTCCTGGTTGTCGGGCAGCGAGAGCGATGAGAGGTCCATGCCTTCGCTGGTCCACTGCGTGCCGAAGACGATTGCAACGTCCGCACCACGCGCCGCGGCCGCTGCTGCCGCCGGGTCATCACCCGAGGTGTAAGTGATGCGGGCTCCCGGCATCTTCGCCTGCAGCGCCTTCAGCGGTGACGTTGGGAAGTACACATGCGCCTGCCAGAAGCCACCCTTGCGGCCGTTCACGGCCACGGTATTGCCACCCGGCGGGTCCACCTGTGCCGAGCCGCCACCGGAGATCATGCCCACATCCGCGTGCCCGCCGATTAACGCAATGGTGCGCACCTTGGGTCCAAGCGGCAATACGGCATGCTCGTTCTTCAGCAGCACGATGCTTTTTTCTTCCATGTGCCGCGCTGTCTCCAAACCGGCTTCCACGTCGGGCACCGACTTCTGCGTCGGGTGGTCGACGATGCCGCTGACAAACTCGCCGTACAGCATGCGCCGCACGTGGTCGTCGAGGTCAGACATGGGCACCTTGTGCTGCTCGACGGCGGTCTTCAGTACATCGCCGTAGTACGTATCCAGCGGTTGTTCGTTATCCAGGCCTGCCGCGCTCGCCTTTGCGGTCGAGTGGGTGCCGCCCCAGTCGGAAAGGACAAAACCCGGAAACTGCCACTGCCCTTTCAGCACATCGTGCAGCGTGTAGGTGTTCTCGCACGCGTAGTCGCCGTTGATGCGGTTGTACGAGCACATGACCGCCGCGGGGTGACCGATGTTGATGCCGATGTGAAACGCGAGCAGATCCGTTTCCTGCAGCGCGCGCCTGGAGATGCGCGCATCCACAATGTTGCGGCCCGTCTCCTGGTCGTTCACGGCATAGTGCTTGATGTCGCCGATCACATGTTGGGCCTGCTCGCACTTGATGCGGTTGCCGACCAGCGTGCCCGCCAGCAGCGGGTCCTCGCCCATGTACTCAAAGGTGCGGCCGTTGCGCGGCTCGCGCGTCAGGTTCACGCCACCCCCCAGCGTCATGGTGAAGCCCTGGTTGCGCAGTTCCGTGCCGATCAGCTTGCCGTATTCGCACGCAGAGTTCGTGTCCCAGCTATTCGCCGACGCAAAGTTCGACGGCAGTGCCGTGGAGTAGCGGCCGTTATCGCCGCTGGAGCGCACGCCATACGCCGCATCGCTCATCACAATCGGCGGAATGCCGAGCCGCGGCACGCCTACGACCAGACCCGCGCCGCCGTTCATCTGGTACGTCAGCGGCATCTCCCATTCCTGCACATGCGCCATGCCATTGCCGTGCAGCATGGCGATCTTTTCGTCCAGGGTCATCTGCTTCAGGGCCAGGTCGGCGCGCTGGTCAGGCGGCAGGCTCGCATCCATCCACGGACCTTTCACCGGCTCGGGCCGCGCATGCGGCCGCTGCGCGGAAACGGAGACGGCGGCGAGCGCCAAAGCGGCAGCGGTCGTCAGGACAACAGAGGACTTCAAAGCACTATGCGGCATGGATTCGGCGCTCCTCAACTGCGTGCCTGTTCTGCGCATCGGGAAAAATGCATTGGCACGAGAGCTACCACTGTAACAAGCCAGGCAAACCTTTGTCCGATTACGGCGAAGCGGACTGGCCGCACGCGCATCCAACTGACGAAGGAGCAAACTATGGCATTGGATAAGGTGATCTACACCGCGCACGCAACCGCGACCGGAGGCCGCGACGGCGTGGCAAAGTCCGACGACGGCAAGCTGGATGTAAAGCTCGATCCGCCAACGGGTATGGGCGGCGGCGGGAAAGGCACCAATCCCGAGCAGATGTTTGCCGCCGGCTACGCGGCCTGCTTTATCGGCGCACTTAAACTTGTCGCCGGCACGCAGAAGATTCCGGTGCACGATGTATCGATAGATTCGTCGGTAAATCTTGGTCCGCTGGCAAACGGCGCAAAGGGCTTTGGAATCGGCGTGGACCTGGTTGTGCACCTGCCCGGCCTGGAGCGCGATCAGGCGGAAAAGCTGGTGCACGAGGCGCACGAGGTTTGCCCGTACTCCAACGCGACGCGCGGCAATATCGACGTAAATCTGTCCGTTGCATAACCGCGCAGTTCGACAGGGAAAGGTGCGCTTTCAGTGCACCTTTTTCCATTGCGCGGATTCGGCTTCCCGCAACAGGTCGATGGAGCGGTCGTACTGCGGGTACGACAGGACCAACATCACGATCACGGTTGCGATCACGAACCAGCGCGGCGTCATATGCGTGCGAACGAAGACCCCGAGCACCGTCAATGGCATCAGGCCGAGCAAGGACAGCAGGTGCATGCGAGCGAGTGGCCGCCAGACACTCCTTGCTGCGGCACCGAATGGGTTGTACGCAGGGTGGGCGCGGCCTGGGTAAAACAGCAGCACGATGATCCAACTGGTGTAGATAACGGCTGCGGCCAATTCTGGGCCAAAGCGGAACGTGCGCGCGACGCCTACGGCGAAGAAGCTTGCCAGCAGCATGACGGCAAGTCCTGCGATCCAGAGCAGTTGTTCCAGCAGCCACAGCGGCCAACGCACCCATCGGCTCCTGCGGGGTGCAGCTTGCTTACTGCGGCTTCGCGGCACTTGCGGCGGCTGCGGTCGCGGTAAACGTGCCCTGATAGTTCAGCGGCTGCACGTCAATGTCGCCGCTCACGGTGCCGTCCTTCTGCAGCTTGCCGGTGTACGTCAGTGTCAGTGCCTGGCCGTTGTATTCGCCGGCATGCTTCAGGGTCAGCGTGGTGCCGTCAAAGGTGCCGGTCGTCTCGCGGTCTTTACTGTCCATGGTGCAGGTGCCGGTCAGTTTGGTGTCTGGTCCGGTCAGGGTGCAAACATCGTGAATCGGGTAGCCTTGCACGTCGCCTTCGATGGTCCACTTGCCAGCGCCCTTCCCATCGGCGGCGAAGGCGAAGGTGCTCACGGCGAGCAGGGCGGGAACGAGCGACAGGCGAGCGAGCTTCACGGTTGCACCTCTAAGGAACTGCCCGAGCAGTCTACCAGCGTTCCCCTGCTTCGGCTGACTGCATTTCGCCGGGCTGACCCACGCATTTTGCGGGCGACTGGAAACGCTCTCCAGGCGCACCTGGATTGCGAGCGAGTTGACTTGCTCCTGCATCGGAGCAGCTTTCGCGTGCGTGCCACCACGTGGGCCTGATTCAAGTGGCCTTGCAGGGACTCCTTACGAGGCGGCGTCACGGGTGAGCACGACGCGCATCCTACTTGGTATGAGCGAAGAGACGAGTGGAATTTACGGCAAACCGAAGTTCGGACTGATCGTTGCAGGGGCCGGCGTGGCGCTGATCTTGCTACTGATCGCAGCTCTGCTCTATCTGCGCACCGGTCACCCGGTCTTCCACACGGAGCCGCAGCCGAGGAACAATAAAGGCTTGATCGTGCCCTTGCCTGTCGGTCCGATGCGCCGGGCTGCCTGAGCCTTTGCCAAGTCTTCAAGATGTCGGGTCCCCAGACACTCGACAGGCGTTCTTGCGGTAAATTGCATCTGATGGTGCGGGCAGACGAAACGGAACCGTGTTTCTCTGCTTTTTTGAGGTGAGGCAAATGAAGCGTTTAGTGCTGCTGTGTTCTGCGATGATTGCGTGCCTGCCGTTGAGCGGGTGCATGGTGGCGGGCTATTCCAGCCGCGGCGGCGGCTTCTTCTTCCCGGGCGGTCTGGGCCTGCTGGTAATCCTGGTCATCGCCTTTCTGCTGTTCCGCCGCAGGTAGGTTACTAGCTAGTCTAAAAGTCCTTGCTTCCGCAGGGTTCATCCTCTTCGCGCAACGGGTATACGAGAAGGGGCACCTGAAGAGACGACCGGACCATCATGGAATTGCCTGGAACGCCGCACTCTCATCCTTGACGCTGATCCGCGGTGATCTTAAGCGTTGTTGCGTACGCGGCGGCGAACCTCACCGATCAGACCGATCACACCCGTACCCATAAGGAGCAGAGAGGACGGCTCGGGAGTGACACCGATGATCGTGCCCCCAGGGCCGGAATCGATATTGCCGACGGTGTGGTTGTCAGACTCGAAGCCACCATTCGCAGGGCTCTCTGTAAATACAACCTTGTTGAACGTGCCATTCGAGTCGAAGAAGTTCAAAAACGCATACTGCTGCCCAGTGTTTCCGGCTTGCGCTGGATTCGGATTTCCGCAATACCCGGAGCTGCTGGGGCAGGCACCCACGAGCGCCGCGAAGGCAGCGGGGGTGAAGGTGTATAGCAAGGTCGAGTCCTCGAAGAAGGACAATCTGTTCCCTTGATCGAGTGCTGAAAACCAAAGGCCAAAATAATTCACGTTCTGGCTGAGGGTCAGCGTATAGGTGCTGGTGGTTGTGATGAACTTGCCTACTCCGCCTGCTCCGCCGGTAAGATTGGCATTGCTCAGTACGAAGTTGCCGGTGTACGTACCCGTCAACTGACTGTTGTTAAACGTGGTTGTGAGTACACCGTTCGCGGGTACTGCACTGTTAAACGTCTCAACACTGCTGGAAGCAGCTGAGCTTTGCACACCTGCGGCGTAGTAGGAGATCGTGAAGCTATCGGCCAACGCGCTTGATGCGCAGAGTGAGGCCAACAGGGCGACGGATGCGGGAAGCAGGGCAAATCTCGTTAAGGCGTGAGGAAGCTGCATAACGAACTCCTAAGACTGGTGTTGTTGATTTGGGAACCCAACGCTATCACAGCACCGGGCAGGGCTGTACCTCGCCAAACCGGGATCGAATCGTAGCTCGAAGGTGTACTTCGTTTGTGTTTCGAAGCGGATGGTTTGAAAGCGGTCGCGGCATTGTGCGGTTCCGAGAAGAAGCTGGCGGCGGAAGCAGCTGGCCGCGATGCAGCAGACACCAGAGGTGGGTGGCGGCGTTCGAGACCGGTCGGCATGTGACGTAGATTAGTGTGTCCTCTTTTGTGAGGGAATAGTCCGTTTGGGGGATGAGCTGTGTGTCCCTCTCTGGAGGGCTTTTGTACGGTAGGTGGGTTTACGGGCTCGGGGTGGGTTCGGCGGTTTGGGAGTCTGCCGGGTTCGCGCTTCGCACGAATGGGACCCCACCTTTCGCGCAAACTCACGAATAAGTCATACTCATTCAGCCCTCCGGAAGCTGGGGCGTACTTCTGCTTGAGTGAGGATAAATGGCTGACTACGAATTAACTAAATACTTCAGAGAACAAGCTGTGATGGTTGCGCAAATAGACGGCCAGCGCTTTTCACGTGCTGATCTCGGAAAATTAGCAATGCCGCAGATCAAGGAGCACCTCGAAGAAATCAGTCGGCAGATGAAGGCCTTTGTCCCTCACGCGGATGCCGCAGGTAATGCACTTCTGCGGGAAGCTAAGAGCCGTTATCAGGCCTACTTAGATTTGACCGGACAAATAGGTAACATGGCAATCCCTGAGTTCTCAAATCAACATCAGGGCCTTGAGCGCAACCTTGAAGAGAGTTGGGGCAGAATAATGGAAATCTGGCCCTTGCTCGCCGTGATTGTGGCGGACAGATCCGGATTACTTTGGAACTCTGCGACCCTACAGAACGATTTAGAAGCTAGCTCCCAAAGAAGTTTGGCAGAGATCCGTGAAGTCGGAGCCGCGATTATTGATGATGCAAAGAAGCTAGCGGCAAGTATCGAGGCTGGTGCTCGCAAAACAGCGACTGGTATTTCAGTAGTTGCGGCGCAAATTGAATTCAACGCAGCGCAGCGTGTGCTCAGACGTAAGGCGACCTGGTGGGCCATTCTTTCTGCGCTCTCGTTCGCAGCTTTCTTCGCATTTGCCTTTTTTCTTTACAACAAGCCACTTGGGTCCGCGATCATGGACAAATCTCAGATGGTTCCTGAGCTTATCTTTCATGGCATTCTGCGGATTACTATTCTCACCGGCATCGGAGCGCTTGCGACATTCATGCTGAGAATGACGAGAGCGCACTTCCACATGCTTGAATACAACGCTCACAGAACTCGGGTTGCTAATAGCATGTCTGCTTTCGTTGAGGCTGCTAGCACAGACGATCAGAGAGATCTTATCCTCGGCAAGCTGGTGACAGCGGTAGTTGAATTCGGCGATTCGGGCATCTTGGACAAAGAGAAGGACAACGTTAATGTGCCAAGTGTTGCGATTGACGCGTTGACAAAGAACTTCGGCCCATCGAAGTAGCAGTCTCTCCACAGAAGGGGCGGACTCGATTGAGTCCACCCCTTCTGTTTGGTGAAACCCACCTTAGCTTCGCGAAGGTGGGGCCCTGCCGTTTGGTTTTGCGCCGTAGGCGCGTCCGCTGCATGCAATGCTACTCGGCGGCGAGTTCTTCCTGTTCGCCTTCCATGCGCATGGCTTCGAGTTCGCGTTCCTCGGCGTCGTGGGCTTCCTGAGCTTCGGCCTGGATCTTGGCTGCCGCTTCTTCGAGCTCTGGGAGAGCTGGACGTTGCGGTAGTGACCAGTCAAACGGCGTGCGGGTCGTGCCAAGTGCGCAGGTAGGACCACATAGTGTCTACTTCGTAATCAGATTCACGGATGGTGGCATCTGCGGTGACAAGCACGGCGCGCTCAATTTGAGCCTGCGCAATTAGCAAGCGGTCGAAGGGGTCGGCGTGCAGTTGCGGCAACTGCACGGAGGCAAGGATGTGCTCGCGCGTGAGCGGAAGCGGCGTTGCTGCAAGATCCTCCAGGCGAGTCAAGAAATTCTGGAGGTTGGCCGTGTACTCGAGCTTGCCTTTCTGGAGCTTGAGGGTAATTTCCAAGAGTGAGACGTCGCTGATAAGGCGCTCGTATTCTAGTGTCGCAAGCAGTTCCGCTGCGCGCGAGTGCACCCGTTCCGGCTGGTAAATGAGCCAGAGGACGATGTTGGAATCGAGCAGTAGCTTCACTCTCCCATCCGCGAGGTGAGCGGGCGATTGAGCATCACGTCTTCGAGTTCTTTGTCCATCTGGCGCCATTCCTCGTCGGAGGGCACGCGGATTTCACCGCGACCGGTGCCGAACTTAGGGACGCGACCTGCTGCGGGCATTGTGATGATTTTCGCCGTGGGCCGGCCTTCGCGGAAAATTTTGATTTCTTCACCGCGGTCGGCGGATTCGAGGAGTTCTTCGAGGTGTTCCTGCGCGTATTGGGCGGTGACAATCATACCGCTAGGTTAGCTTTGCGAGCCAGGAAAGGAAAGCAGGTTTCCGTGCAAGCACCAAATCCACTCCGCAGGACGATGAAGCTGTCCTGCTCCGGTCGAAATGACAGAATCTTTGCAGGTGCAAGAGAGAGCGGATCCCTTCGCTTCGCTGCGGGATGACAAACAAAAGCCACTCACGAGAGAGGCAAACTCTTCGGCCTGCCCTACCCCGGCAAGGATTGGAAGCACAAAGGGGCGGACTCGGTTGAGTCCGCCCCTTTGTGCTTGTAGAACCCACCTTAGCTTCGCGAAGGGGGGCACCATTGGGTTGCGCCTACTCGGCGGCGAGTTCTTCTTGTTCGCCTTCCATGCGCATGGCTTCGAGTTCGCGTTCCTCGGCGTCGTGGGCTTCCTGGACCTCGGCCTGGATCTTGGCTGCCGCTTCTTCCAGCTCCGGAGAGAGCGAGACGTTGCGGTAGTATTCCATGCCGGTGCCGGCCGGGATGAGACGGCCCACGATGACGTTTTCCTTGAGGCCGCGGAGTGTGTCGACGGCGCCGTTGATGCTGGCCTCCGTAAGCACGCGGGTGGTCTCCTGGAAGCTGGCCGCCGAGATGAAGCTGTCGGTGGACAGGGACGCCTTGGTGATGCCGAGCAGCAGCGGACGACCGAGCGGCGGACGACCGTTTGCGTTGATCACGCGCTCACGTTCCGCGTTGTAGCGGAAGCGATCGACCTGCTGCTCCATAAGGAAGTTGGAGTCGCCGATCTCATCGATCTTGACCCAGCGCAGCATCTGACGAACGATCGTTTCGATGTGCTTGTCTGAGATCGCGACACCCTGGAGGCGGTAGACCTCCTGGATTTCGTTGACGAGATAGCGCTGCAGTTCCTGCTCACCGAGGACGGCGAGCACGTCGTGCGGGTTAAGCGGGCCGTCGAACAGCTTGTCGCCGGCGCGCAGCTTCTCACCTTCCTGCACGTTGACGTAGATGGAGCGGGGTACGGAGTACTCGCGCTCTTCGCCAGTGTCGGAGGTGACGTAGATCTTGCGCTGCCCCTTGACCACTTCGCCGAAGCGAACGACGCCGTCGATCTCTGCGATCGTGGCGGTTTCGCGCGGCTTACGTGCTTCGAAGAGTTCGACGACGCGCGGCAGACCGCCGGTGATGTCCTTGGTACGGGTGGACTCACGCGGGATCTTGGCGAGGATGTCGCCGGGGGCGACCTCTTCTCCGTCGGCGATCATGAGATACGCACGGCTGGGCATGAGGTAACGCTTTTTGGAGCCGTCGTTGCCGTTGACGAGCAGAGTCGGCTGACGCTTTTCGTCGGGGGCGTCGGCAACCACCAGGCGGCTGAGCCCGGTGACTTCGTCGACCTCTTCGTTGAGCGTGATGCCTTCCTGCAGGTCCTTGAACTGGATCGTGCCGCCGATCTCCGTGACGATGGAGTAGGTATACGGATCCCAGGAGCCGATGGTGGTGCCGATGTCAACATGCGCACCGTCTTCGACCAGCAGCTTGGCGCCGTAGACGATGGGGTAGCGCTCCTTCTCGCGGCCCTTGTCGTCGATGACGGCGACGGAGCCCGAGCGGTTCATGGCGACCAGGTTGCCGTCCTTGGCGCGAACGGTGTTCAGGTTGATGTAGCGCAGGGAGCCGGCGTTTTTGGCATCAAGGCGCGACTGGTCGGAGACGCGCGAAGCCGTGCCGCCGACGTGGAAGGTACGCATGGTGAGCTGGGTGCCGGGCTCGCCGATGGACTGCGCCGCGATAACACCGACGGCCTCGCCCATCTCGACCATCTTGCCGGAGCCCAGGTTGCGGCCGTAGCACAGCTTGCAAACGCCGCGCTTGGACTCGCAGGTGAGCACAGAACGGATCTTGACCTGCTCGATGCCGGCGGCCTGGATGTCGGTCGCCTGCGTCTCGTCGATCTCGTCGTTGATGTTGACGATGGTCTTGCCGTCGATGCCCTTGAGCTCTTCGCGCGTGACGCGGCCGATGATGCGGTCGCGCAGAGGCTCGATGATCTCGCCGGCTTCGATGATCGGCTTGACGAAGATGCCGTTGGTGGTACCGCAGTCGGACTCGGTGATGATGACGTCCTGCGCGACGTCGACCAGACGGCGGGTCAGGTAGCCGGAATCAGCGGTCTTCAGCGCGGTGTCGGCCAGACCCTTGCGGGCGCCGTGGGTCGAGATGAAGTACTCGAGCACGGTGAGACCCTCGCGGAAGTTGGCCTTGATGGGCGACTCGATGATTTCGCCGGACGGCTTCGCCATCAGTCCGCGCATACCGGAGAGCTGACGAATCTGCTGCTTCGAGCCACGGGCACCGGAGTCGGCCATGATGTAGATCGGGTTCATGGCGCCTTCCTTGTCAGCGCGCTTCATGTTGCCGAACATCTCGTCCGCCACCTTTTCGGTGACGGTCGACCACATCTGGATCACCTTGTTGTTGCGCTCGCCGTTGGTGATGGCGCCGTCGAGGTACTGCTGCTGAACGGCGACGACCTGCTTTTCTGCCTCGTGCACAACGGTGTACTTCGACTCCGGGATGACCATGTCGTCAAGGCCGACCGACAGGCCGGAACGGGTGGCGTAGTGGAAGCCGAGCTCCTTGATGCGGTCGAGGGCGTGCACCGTGATCTCAAGGCCGAGGTTGAGGTAGAGATAGTTGATGAGCTGGCCGATGCCCTTCTTCTTGAGCAGGCCGTTCACGTAGGGCATGCCCTCTGGCAGCGCATCGTTCAGGATGGCGCGGCCGACCGTGGTGTTGATGAACTGCTTGTTGTACTCAACAACCTCGGTGTGGGTGATGTCCTGATCGTCATAGGACGAGGTCAGATCAAGCACGGGGCCGGTGTAGCGCAGGCGGATGGGCGACAGTGTTTCCACCTGCTTGGCTTCGAGGGCCATGACCACTTCGTCGATGTTGGCGAAGACACGGCCCTCACCCTTGGCATTCACCTTGGCCTTGGTCAGGTAGTACAGACCGAGCACCAGATCCTGGGTGGGCACGGTGATGGGCTGACCCGACGCGGGCGACAGGATATTGTGCGAAGCGAGCATGAGGACGGACGCTTCCACCTGCGCTTCAGGCGACAGGGGGATGTGAACGGCCATCTGGTCGCCGTCGAAGTCGGCGTTGAAAGCGGTGCAGACGAGCGGGTGAATCTTGATCGCCTTGCCTTCGACGAGCACGGGCTCAAACGCCTGGATACCGAGACGGTGCAGGGTTGGGGCGCGGTTCAGAAGGACCGGGTGGTCCTTGATGACCTCTTCCAGGATGTCCCAGACGATGGGCTCCTGCAGTTCCACCATTTCCTTAGCCTGCTTGATGGTGGTGCAGTGGCCGGTCTGTTCCAGGCGGTGATAGATGAACGGCTTGAAGAGCTCGAGCGCCATCTTCTTGGGCAGGCCGCACTGGTGCAGCTTCAGTTCCGGACCGACGACGATGACGGAACGGCCCGAGTAATCAACGCGCTTGCCGAGCAGGTTCTGGCGGAAGCGGCCCTGCTTGCCCTTCAGGGTGTCAGAGAGCGACTTGAGTGGACGGTTGTTCGCACCGCGCAGAACGCGACCGCGACGGCCGTTGTCAAATAAGGCGTCAACCGCTTCCTGAAGCATGCGCTTCTCGTTGCGCACGATGACTTCGGGCGCGTGGAGATCCATGAGCTTCTTGAGGCGGTTGTTGCGGTTGATAACGCGGCGGTACAGGTCGTTCAGATCGGACGTGGCGAAGCGGCCGCCATCGAGTGGCACCAGCGGGCGAAGCTCAGGCGGGATCACGGGGATCACGTCGAGGATCATCCATTGGGGCTTGTTGTCGGAGCGCCGGAACGCCTCCACAACCTTGAGGCGCTTGGCGTACTTCAGCTTCTTCTGAAGGCTCTGCTCAACTTTCATCTTCTCGCGCATCTCGATGGCGAGCTCGTCGACTTCCACGCGCTTGAGCAGTTCCTTGATCGCTTCGGCGCCCATCATGGCGCGGAAGCCGGAGGGGCGGTACTGCTGGTCGAGTTCGCGGAACTTGGACTCGTCCTTGATGATCTCGCGCTCCTTGACGGGCGCGTCGCCTGGATCGATCACGACGTAGGACTCGAAGTAGAGGACGGCTTCGAGCTCGCGCAGCGAGATGTCGAGCAGGTGGCCGATGCGCGACGGCAGGCCCTTGAAGAACCAGACGTGCGAGCACGGCGACGCGAGCTCGATGTGGCCGAGGCGCTCACGACGAACCTTGCTGAGCGTGACTTCGACGCCGCACTTGTCGCAGATGACGCCGCGATGCTTCATGCGCTTGTACTTGCCGCAGAGGCATTCCCAGTCGGTGATGGGTCCAAAGATGCGGGCGCAGAACAGGCCGTCGCGCTCCGGCTTAAAGGTGCGGTAGTTAATCGTTTCCGGCTTCGTCACTTCACCATGCGACCAGGAGCGGATCTTCTCTGGCGACGCGAGCGAGATGCGGATGGAATCGAAGTCGGTGATGGGACCGGACATTTCGAAGGGGCTGGAACGGAACATGCTGTTTGTCTCCAGTGCGGGTTTGCGTTGGCCCGCTGGTTGGTCGTGCTGTTCGCGATCACTCCGGGCGGATCGCATGCCCTTGGTCTTACAAAGCTTCGCAGGCTAATCGAGGACCGGTGTTGTACCGGCCCTCAATTCCCGGCGTTAGTCGGCGGCTGCGGCGATCGGCATCGTCGGAATCTTGTTCAGCTCTTCCTGCTTTACAAGCTCCACGTCGAGGCAGAGGGACTGCAGCTCACGAATGAGCACGTTGAACGACTCGGGCACGCCGGGCTCGATCGCCGCCTCGCCCTTGACGATGGCCTCGTAGATTTTGGTACGGCCAAACACGTCGTCGGACTTCGCGGTGAGCAGCTCCTGCAGGATGTAGGCCGCGCCGTATGCTTCCAGCGCCCACACTTCCATTTCGCCGAAACGCTGGCCACCGAACTGCGCCTTGCCACCCAGCGGCTGCTGCGTGATGAGCGAGTATGGTCCGATCGAACGAGCGTGGATCTTGTCGTCGACCAGGTGGCTGAGCTTCAGCATGTAGATGTAGCCAACCGTCGCTGGCTGCTCGAACGCGTCGCCGGTCATGCCGTCGAAGAGCTCGGTCTTGCCGGAGGAGGGCAGACCCGCCGAGGCGAGCAGCGCCTTGATCTCCGACTCGCGGGCGCCGTCAAACACAGCCGTACCGAACCAGATGCCACGCTTCATGCCCTTGGCCACGCGCACGGTCGTCTCGTCGTCCAGTTCGAGGAGCTGGTTCAAAGCGGCCGTGCCCTGGAAACGCGCCTTGAAGATCTCGCGAACTTCATTGGCGCTCTCGGCCTGCGCGGCAAGCTCGGCGATCTTTTCGCCCAGCTCATGCGCGGCCCAGCCCAGGTGCGTTTCCAGAATCTGACCGACGTTCATACGCGACGGCACACCCAGCGGGTTCAGGACGATTTCCACCGGCTTGCCATCGGGCAGGTACGGCATGTCTTCCTCTGGCAGGATGCGGGCGATAACGCCCTTGTTGCCGTGACGGCCGGCCATCTTGTCGCCCACGGAAAGCTTGCGCTTCATGGCGATGTAGACCTTGACCATCTTGATCACGCCCGGGGAAAGCTCGTCGCCCTTCTGCAGCTTGGAGATCTTCTCGTTGGTGATCTTGCGGAGCACGTCGATCTGGCGCGAGGTCATCTCCTCGATCTCATCGATCTGCTCGTTCACGCGCGGGTCCTTGTCCGCGTAGCGAATCCGCTTCAGGTTGCGCGTGGAGATGAGCTCGATCATGTCGCGGTCGAGGTTGTCGCCCTTTTCGAGCAGCTTCTTGTTGGTGCGCTCGTCGTGGAGGTCGGCCTGGACTTCCTTACCGCCCAGGATGGCTTCGAGCCGCTTCAGGCGCTCGTCGGTCAGAATGCGGATTTCGTCAGCCAGGTTCTTCTCCAGCTTTTCGATCTGCTCCTGCTCGATCGACTTGGCGCGTTCGTCCTTTTCCTGGCCCTTGCGGCTGAAGATGCGGACGTCGACGACCGTACCCTCGATGCCCGGGGGGCAGCTGAGTGAAGCATCGCGCACATCGCCGGCCTTTTCACCGAAAATGGCGCGCAGCAGCTTTTCTTCCGGCGTCAGCTGGGTTTCGCCCTTGGGCGTCACCTTGCCGACCAGGATGTCGTTATGCCCGACCTTGGCGCCAATGCGGATGATGCCCGACTCGTCCAGGTCACGCAGGGCGTGCTCGGAGACGTTGGGAATATCGCGTGTGATCTCTTCCGGTCCCAGCTTCGTATCGCGCGCTTCGATCTCGAACTCCTCGATGTGAATCGAGGTGTAGTAGTCCTCGCGGACCAGCTTTTCCGAGATCAGGATCGCGTCCTCAAAGTTGTAACCGCGCCACGGCATAAAGGCCACCAGGACGTTGCGGCCCAAGCCGAGTTCGCCCTGCTCCGTGCACGGACCATCCGCAATCACCTGGCCCTTGAGCACGCGGTCACCCTTGCGCACAATCGGCTTCTGGTTGATGCAGGTGTTCTGGTTGGAGCGCTTGAACTTGGTGAGCTGGTAGATGTCGGAACCGACCTCACGCGACAGCTGCGTGGGGTGGTGCTCGCCTTCGACGCGCACGATGATGCGTTCGGAGTCAACCGAGTCAATGATGCCGTTGCGGCGGGCCAGAATGACGGCGCCCGAGTCGCGGGCGGTGACGCCTTCCATGCCGGTGCCGACGAACGGCGCTTCCGCGACCAGCAGAGGCACGGACTGCCGCTGCATGTTCGCGCCCATCAGAGCGCGGTTCGCGTCGTCATGCTCAAGGAACGGCACGAGCGATGCGGCCACGGAGACGAGCTGCTTCGGCGAAACGTCGATGTAGTCGACCTCGGCCTGCGGGACGAGAACGAAGTTGCCCTGCTTCCGGGCGTTGACCAGGTCCTCGACCAGCTTGCCGTTTTCGTCGAGCTCGATGTTGGCCTGCGCGATGGTGTGACGGTCCTCTTCCCACGCGGAGAGATAGAAGGAGAACGGCTCAGTTTCGAGCACGCGCTTGCCCTCAGACGCGAGGCGCTGCTTGATCTCGTGCGACTCGTTGACCTCAATCGGATCACCCTGGCGCAGACCCGACTCGCCGGCGTTGGTGACGGCGACGTAGTCGACGACCTGGCCGTCCTTGACCTTGCGGTAAGGCGACTCGATGAAGCCGTACTCGTTGATGCGCGCGAAGCACGACAGCGAGCTGATCAGGCCGATATTCGGGCCTTCCGGCGTTTCGATCGGGCAGATGCGGCCGTAGTGGGTGGGGTGCACGTCGCGGACTTCGAAGCCTGCGCGCTCACGCGACAAGCCGCCCGGCCCAAGCGCGGAGAGACGACGCTTGTGCGTGATCTCCGAGAGCGGGTTGGTCTGGTCCATGAACTGCGACAGCTGCGAGGATCCGAAGAACTCGCGGATGGCGGCCATGACCGGCTTGGCGTTGATAAGGTCGTGCGGCATGGCCGTCGACATCTCCTGGTACACCGACATCTTTTCCTTGATCGCGCGCTCCATGCGAACCAGGCCGATGCGGAACTGGTTTTCCATGAGCTCACCAACCGCGCGAACGCGGCGGTTGCCAAGGTGATCGATGTCGTCGACCAGGCCGATGTTGCGGCGAAGCTTCAGGAGGTATCGGATGGTGCCGTAGAAGTCTTCCGGCGAGAGCGTGCGCTTGTCGAGCTCGGTCGCGTTCTGGTTCTCGTACAGCTTGATGTTGAACTTGAGACGGCCCACCCGCGAGAAGTCGTACTTGCGCGGATCGAAGAACATGCCTTCAAACAGCGCGGTCGCGGTGTCCAGCGTCGGCGGGTCGCCCGGCCGCAGCTTGCGGTAGATCTCGATCAGCGCCTCTTCCGGCTTGCGCACGGAGTCACGCTTCAGGGTATTGGTGATGATGTTGCCGACGTCGTCCTTTTCGGGAAAGAAGACTTCCACGGTGGTCGCGCCCGACTGCAGCGTCTTGTGCAGCTTGTCGGTCGTGGCCTCCTGATTGGCCTCGTAAAGCAGCTCGCCGGTGGAGAGGTCGACTACATCGGCGGCGAAAATGGCGCCGTCGAGGTTGGAGGGGTCAACTTCCACTTCGGTAATGCCGGCGGTACGCATCTTTGCAAGCAGCGACGGGGAAATCTTGCGGCCGGAGGCCACGATCTCGGTGCCGTCGGCAGCATTGATCGCCTGCTGCGGCTTGACGCCGAGGATGTTGGTGATCTTCTCATCCGCTGAGACGTTCCAGAACATCTTGCCGTCGCGCAGCGTGATGGTGTCGGCGGTGTAGAAGGTCTTGAGGATCTCCTCGTCCGTGCGCAGGCCGAGCGCGCGCAGGAAGATGGTGCCGAGAAACTTGCGCTTGCGGTCGATGCGGACGTAGAGGGTGTTCTTCTGGTCGTATTCGAACTCGACCCAGCTGCCGCGGTACGGGATGATCTTGCCGAGAAAGTAGGTGCGGTTGTTCGCCGTCTCGAAGAAGACGCCGGGCGAGCGGTGCAGCTGCGAAACAATAACGCGTTCCGTCCCGTTCACGATGAACGTGCCGTTGGCGCTCATGAGCGGGATGTCGCCAAAGAAGACTTCCTGCTCTTTCATGTCGCGCAGGGTCTTGATGCCGGTCTCCGGGTCCTTGTCATAAATCTTCAGGCGAATCGTGACCTTAAGCGGGGCGGAATAGGTCATGCCGCGCTCTTCGCACTCGGCCTGGTCATACTTCAGCTGCAGGCCCACCGGGTCACCGCACTTGGTGCAGAAGTCAGGCGTGTTCTTGTTGTACGTACCGCAGAAGTGGCAGAGCACATCACCAGGGTGGAATGGATCGGTGATGACCATATGCCCACAGTTGGAGCAGGCGGTGCGAAGGTGGTTCAGCCCCTTCAGGTAGCCGCACTTGCACTCCCAGTTGCCGATGGAATAATCGACAAACTCGAGTTCCGACACGTTGCGGAAGTCGGTGATGGGAAAGACGGAGGTAAAGACCGACTGCAGTCCGTTGTCCTCGCGCTCCTGGGGGAGCTTATCCATCTGAAGGAAGCGCTCGTACGAGCGGCGCTGCACTTCGATGAGGTTCGGGATCTGGATGGCGGTTGGGATCTTCGAGAAGTCGAGCCGGCTGCGCAGTGCGCGGATTGCCATGCTGTTTTCCATGTAGTCTGCTGCTCCCTTGTGTGTTCCTGCCGAGACCTCTTTCCACAGAGCGCGTCGCATCTATCTGCAACGAGCCGGTGGTCGGAGTCCGAAGCGGCTTGCGCTGCCTCGTGGAAGTGGTTGTCGCGCCTGTTCCGCAGAAACCTGCCTCGGTGAGGGTTTCTGCCGCGCGTTGGGAACCGGATGACCCGGCGGTGTGAAGATAGAACGAAACTTGGAGTGAAACGAGGCCGGCTAGAAAGCCGGAGGTGCCGAACGGCTCCGGGAGAAGCTTCGATTCGACTGCGCGAGAGACGCGAAGACGCCCACGGGGACAGAAATGTCCGTGAGCGCAATGTTCGACTTTTGCACTGGTGCGTAGTTTGTCAGAATCTCTGCCGCCTACCGGACCCTGCGTGGCCCGGAACCGCTGCCGCTGGTGTTGCTGTGAGCACAAACAGGTTCCCGCCGCCCGGAATCTGTTGTGGCCGGCCCGTGGTGGACCGGAAATCTCTAACTCTTCTGAAGGAAAGCTGCCGCAGCGACGTTACGCAGTGCCACGCTGAACGGTTTGCGCCCAAAGAAGAATGTACGCTCTTTGCCAGAAGAAGGCAAGAGTACGCCGCGTCGTCAACATACGACACAACACGACATGGCGGCTCCCGGTCGAAACCGGGAACAGCCAGGCCGGGGTTACTTGATTTCGACTGTTGCGACGCCGTCGAACTTCTTGGCAATCGCAGCTGCGTCGTCCTTGGAGATGTTCTCCTTCAAGGGCTTCGGAGCGCCGTCAACCAGGTCCTTGGCTTCCTTCAAGCCCAGGGCGGTGACTTCGCGGACAGCCTTAATGGTGTTGATCTTGTTCGCGCCGGCATCCTTCAGAATGACGGTGAACTCGGTCTTCTCTTCGACCGGCGCGGCCGCTGCTGCGCCGCCGCCTGCCGGTGCGGCCGCAACGGTGGCTGCCGCGGCCGAGACGCCGAGGCGCTCTTCCAGCTTCTTGACGAGCTCCGAGGCCTCAAGCAGGCTCAGGCTTACGATCTGGTCTTCCAACTGCTGCAGGTCTGCCATGATGTTTCTCCGTGTGATCTAGATCTTGGTGGTGCAGCTCCGGTCGTCTGGAGCGAAAGCCTCGGTGGTTTGAGGCGGTGCTGCGATTTGCGTCTCCGGAGCGTTATCCTGCACCGGCTGCCCTGCCCTTGCGGAGTTTCCGATGCGCCCAGACTGCGCACTCCGAAAAGATGGAGCGAAACTTGGGTTAGCCCTCGACTGGAGCCTCGGTCGCGGCGGCGCCAGCCTGGTTTGCATCGCCAGACTCGGGCTGCGCCGGATCGGCGTCGGTGGAGGTGGAAGCCTCAGCGGCCGGAGCCGCTTCTGCAACCGGTGTCGCTTCTGTAGCCGTAGCGGACTCTGCAGCCGGTGTGGATTCCGCGACCGGTGCGGCCGCGCCCGCGAACTTGTTACCCTGCACGGCCTGATCGATCACCACAGCCATGTTGCGGCCGGTGGCGTTCATAACGGTTGCGAGGCGAGTCGCCGGGGCATTGATCAGGAACAGCAGCTTCGAGAACAGCTCTTCCTTGCCCGGCAGGGTCGCCAGGTTGTTGATCTCTGCAACGTTGATCACCTTGCCGTCGACAATGCCCAGCTTGAAGGTGAACTGCGCATTATCCTTGACCCAGGTGGACAGGGCCTTCGCGAGCGCGACCGGGTCGCCGGAGGTGTAGGCGATCGAGCTGACGCCCTTGAGGCCGCCGAGCGCCTCTTCGATCCTGGTGCCGGCACCGGCCTTCGGAGCGAGCTTGTTCTTGAGCACCTGATACCGCCCGCCCGCTTCGCGGATCGTCTTGCGCAGCTCGAAGTCCTTCAAGGCAGTCATGGCGGTAAAGGTGCCGATGATGGCGGACGTCGCCGTTTCCAGGTTGGACGCGAGTGCCGCGACCTTTAAGTTCTTTTGCTGCTTGGTCAATGCCATTGGAATTCAATCCTTCGCTGGCGGGCCTCGCCGAAACTTTGCCCTGCCGAAACTTGGCCGACACGCTGCATTGGCAGGTGACGGCGAAAACGGAAGCGCTTACGCCTTGCCTGCGACGTCGACGACAGCCTGGTCGATCTCGATGCCGGGCCCCATGGTGGAGGACATGTAAATGCCCTTCACATACTTGCCCTTGGCAGCGGCTGGCTTGGCCTTGACCACGCTGGTGATCACGGTCATGGCATTGTCGATCAACTTCTGCGGCTCAAACGAGCTCTTGCCCACGGGTACGTGGACGAGGGCGGTCTTGTCGGCGCGGAACTCGACCTTACCGGCCTTGATTTCCTTCACGGCGGCGGCGACGTCGGTGGTGACCGTGCCGGTCTTCGGGTTCGGCATCAGACCGCGGGGGCCGAGCACCTTGCCGAGGCGGCCGATCGAACGCATCATGTCGGGCGTGGCGATCAGGGCGTCGAAGTCCGTCCAGGACTCCTTCTGGATGCGCTCGACGAGTTCTTCTCCGCCCACAATGTCCGCGCCCGCTTCCTGCGCGATGCGCTGGTTCTCAGCAGTGGAGATGACGGCGACCGTCTTGGTCTTGCCCAGGCCGTGCGGCAGGATGACCGTGCCGCGGACCATCTGGTCGGCGTGGCGGGTATCCACGCCCAGGCGCAGCGTCAGGTCGACGTTTTCGTCGAACTTCGCAAACTTGACCTTCTGGATGAGGGGAACCGCGTCGTTCAGCAAATAGGGGCGGGGCTCAACCGCCGCGCGCGCCTTTGCCAGATTCTTCGAGATCTTGCGTGCCATGTTGACTCTTTCTTCGGGGCTTCTTGCGAAAACCCGATACAGGCGCCCTTGCGAGAGCCCAGGTCTCCCACCGCCGGAACCATTGGACAAAGTGGGCTGATGGTTACTTCTAGCCCAGCGGGCATGCCTCGCGTTGGCTTTGTGGTTCCCGGCATGTGCCGGAAGCCTCACTCAACGAGGGCCCCGCCCTTTGTCACGCAGCGCGACTTTCGCGCTGAACCCGCCCCGAATTGCGATTACTCAACTGCTGCGAGGGACGAGCCGTTCGGCCGTGGTGTTTTGACGCAATCCATACCCTGACGAGTGCCGGACTGCAATGGCTTCGAGGACCGGCGGGTCAGAAACACGCACGGAAGCCCGAAACACTCTCTGTAGTATGCAGGAAACTTGAGCGGAGCGCAAGCTGGAGCGGATGAATGGATCCCCGCAGCAGAGTCCGTCCTAGCTTCACAAGCGTAACTTTTCATTTTCGCCTTTTCTTCTCAATCTTCTTGCACTACATTTGAGGCATGTACGACAGGATTAAGACTTCAGACGACGGTTTGGAAACGAACGAAGTAGGCGCGTGGTCGTATGACAAATACGCGCTTATAGAAATGTACATGTCGATCTTCTCCCGCTCTATGAATGGTAAGTGGACGACCTGCTTCATCGATCTCTATTCCGGTGCTGGGCTGAGCCGCGTCAAGAACACGAACGACTTCTTAAAAGGCTCTCCGCTGCTTGCGCTCGATGTTACAGTTCCCTTTTCTCGCTACATCTTCTGTGAGGAAGCTGGTGCGAAGTTCGAGGCTCTTTCCAAGCGCGTTCAGGGACGCTCAAACGTAACCCTGGTGGCAGGAGATTGCAATGCAAGCGTAGCCGCAATCGTTCGAGCGACTCCAACAGATGCGCTCTCGTTGTGTTTTGTCGACCCGTACGACCTGAGCATAAATATGGAGACGCTTCGAGCTATCGCGAAGCATGGCAAGACCGATTTCCTTTGTCTTATCGCTTCGGGAATGGATGCTAAGCGCAACGTTACTAATTACGAGAAGCCCTTGTCGCTGAAGGTTGAGCGCTTTCTTGGCCGAAGTGACTGGCGTACACAGTGGGAAGCCGCGAAAGCTCGCAGAGAGGAGTTCGATGACTTCTTGGCTGCCGAGTTTGCAAGAGGTATGGAAGGACTTGGATACCTTCCGACTCCTAGACACCAGTTGAAACGCATGGTCAATGAAAAGCGCGCGACCCTTTATCACCTAGCACTCTTCTCAAAGAGTCCCTTAGCCTTCAAGTTCTGGAGCGAGGTTCTCAAGTATTCGTCCCCCAACCGCGGCTTGTTCGATTAGGAGAAGAAATGTCAATCGGTTCAACAATTGAGTGGACAGATGCGACTTGGAATCCGGTACGCGGCTGCACGAAAATCAGTGCTGGTTGCAAAAACTGCTACGCAGAGCGGTTTTCAGAGCGCTTTAGGGGTGTACCGGGACACCCCTTCGAACAAGGGTTCGAAATTAGAGTCGTTCGTGAAAAGCTGCAGGAGCCGCTCAAATGGCGTAGGCCGTTAAGAGTTTTTGTTAATTCGATGAGTGATCTTTTTCACGATCAGATCGCGGACAGCTACATCAGAGAAGTATGTGACACCATGCTCGCTGCACACTGGCACACTTTTCAGGTGCTAACGAAGCGCGGTGAGCGACTTGAAGAGCTTCTTCAATCAAAGTTAAGGGATGCAGCAGACGCTAAGCACATTTGGTGGGGAGTCAGCGTCGAAAACAAACGTGATGGACTGCCTCGAATCGAACATTTGAGGCGCGCCTCACCAGCAGTCTCATTTCTTTCGATTGAACCCCTTCTGGAAGATCTCGGAGAGGTTGACTTGACTGGAGTCAATTGGGTGATCGTCGGTGGCGAAAGCGGACCTCGGTCAAGACCAATGGAGAAAAAATGGGTCGCTTCACTCAGAGATCAGTGTGAGTCAGTATCTGTTCCTTTTTTCTTCAAACAATGGGGTGGCACCCGAAAACACCGGACAGGACGTAAACTCGACGGCAACACCTACGACGCCTTTCCTGTACTGCAGTAGTTGCAGAGCTCACACTCGGCCCCCTCAACACTGTTTCAGAAATGACTTGACCGCGTCGATCAGTTCGCCCCGCTTGTTGGAGTAAGGGTGGTCGGTGTCGAAATGCTCCGTGGTGACGTGGGTGTCGCCAGCTGCTTTCAGAGCGGCGGCCATGGGTGCGGCGAACTGGCCGGAGCCGTCGCTGGCCGTAACCAGCAGCACCGGGCGCGGTGCGATCGCCGGGGCGAGGTTGTCATCGCTGGCCAGCGCTTTGGCCTCGTCGGCCTCGCTGGGACGCGGAGCGCCGATGTTCCAGGCGGAGATCAGGACGGCGGCAGCGACTTTCGGATTGTGCGCGGCGGCGGATGCGGCCATAAAGCCGCCCATGCTGTGACCGATCACAACAACCCGGCTGGGGTCGATGTGGTACTCGGTGATGTTCTTCGGGTCCAGAACGCGCCAAGCAGGTGACTGCCGTGGCTGGGAACGAGCGGGTGTTTGAGTGCGGGCGGTGGATCGTTCCCGGTGGAGCGTGCTTGCGCACAGAGCGGCAAAGCGGCCAGAAGAGCTGCGATGAGAACGGATATGCGCAAGGGATGTGAACTCCTTCCGCTCAGGCGTGGGCGGATGCTTCGTGCAGCCCGTGCGGGCGGGTTGGGATCTGGTTGTGACGCGCGACGGCGCTTGCGGGTAGCACTTCGGATGGTTCGCCGCGGCGGAACTGGCGTGGCGAGCTCTGCATCACGCGGCGAAAGGCCTTGCCAAACGCGCTTTCCGAGTCGTAGCCGAGCGAGCCTGCGATCTCCGCAAGCGAATCTCCGGAGTTGCGGAGGCGGTCACCGGCGCGCAGCATGCGCCAGCGGGTCAGGTACTCCATGGGCGTGGCGCCGACGGTGGCTTTGAACCGTTCGGCAAACACGGAGCGCGACATGCCGACGCGGCCGGCGAGCTGCTGCAGCGTCCACGGCCGGCCCGGGGCGTCGTGCATAGCGGTGATCGCGGCGGCCATGTGCGGGTCAGACAGCGCGAAGAGCCAGCCGGCGCCGTTGGCCGGGTCCGACAGGTGCAGGCGCAGCGCCTGGATCAGCATCATGAAGGCGAGCTGCTGCGCGATGAGCGAGCCGCCGGGCTGCGGATCGCGAAGCTCGTCGGCCATGCGCTCAAGCGACCAGCGCATCGCTGCTTTGTCGGATTCGCTCTGGATGTGGACGATGGGTGGCAGCGACTCGAGCACCATGCGGGCCGGGCCGCCTTCCAGGGCGAAGTGACCCCCGGCGAGATAGCAGCCGTTGCCGTCCTGTGGCGGAGGAGCCTGAATGAACTTGCCTTGCGCGCGCACGTCCTGAAAGTCGACAGGCGTGAGTGACAGGTCGGTGGTGATACAGAACGGGAGGCCGCGCGGCAGCAGGTAGCACTCACCGGCGGTCAGCAACACCGGTTCTTCGACGCCGTCCACCGAAACCCAGCAGTGGCCCGCGATCATGGCATAGCACTTGATGCCGGGGTGCTTGCTGAACCGGATGGAGACATCGCCGTTGACGAGGTACCCGCCGGACATCAGGCTTTGTGGTTTCAGCAGAGCGAGCACTTCCGAGAGCGGATCCACTTCGGTTCTCCTGGGGCGCGTGCCGGGACAGGGTTGGGAATCTGGTTGTGCCGGACGCCTGGACCGGTTTTGCGGACGGGCAGCATAGATCGTCCGCTCACCGCAGCCCATCTATCTGGATGCGCGACAAACCGTCGCGGTCCACCCACGAAGCCAAAATTCGTGAAAGGACCGGAGCGAGCGAGTTTGACGCCTGGGCAAGGAGAGAACCATGCGAATATTTCTAACGGGTGCGACGGGCTTCATTGGGTCCCGCATCGTTCCGGAGCTCTTGGAGGCCGGTCATCAGGTGCTGGGTATGACGCGGTCCGACGAAGGCGCGCAGAAACTGCAGGCCGCCGGCGCAGAGGTGCATCGCGGCGACCTGGAAGACCTGGACAGCATGCGCAAGGGCGCAACCGGCGTGGATGCTGTAATCCACTGCGCGTTCGATCACGACTTTTCGAACTTCGTGGCAAACACGGAGAAGGACCGGCGCGTGATTACGGCCATGGCGGACGCGCTGGTGGGATCGGACCGTGCGTTAGTCATTACCTCCGGCGTGGGCATCGGCGCGAAGACGCCCGGGCAACCGGCAACGGAAGACTATTTCGACAAAGATCATCCGAACCCGCGCAAGGCTTCCGAAGAGGCCGGTCACGCGGCGCTGGACCGTGGGGTGAACGTAAGTGTGGTGCGGCTGCCGCAGGTGCATGACACGGAGAAGCAGGGCTTGATTACGCCCCTGATCGCAATGGCGCGCAAGGCCGGGCTGATTGGCTACGTGGGAGAGGGGCAAAACCGCTACGCAGCGGCTGCCGTGCTGGACGTAGCGAAGCTGTACCGGCTGGTCGTGGAACGCGCCGAGCGCGGCAGCGTTTGGAATGCGGTCGCCGAAGAAGGAGTGCCTGTGCGTGACATCGCCGAGGTGCTGGGCGCCGGGCTAAAGATTCCGGTGAAGTCACTTTCTGAGGAGGAGACCAGACAGGTCTTTGGCTGGATGAGCGCGTTTGCCGCTATGGATATCTCAGCTTCAAGCGCCTACACACAGAAGACGCTGAACTGGAAACCAACCGGACCAGGACTTCTGGAGGACCTGAGAAAGATGGATTACTTCAACATCTAATCAGAGAGGTGTCGAGCGGCCAACTTAGGGCCGCCCGACACGTCACACGCGATTCGGCAGTACAACGGTGAATCTTTTGCCGCCTACGGGCGGATGTGTTGACTGGTATCTATCGAGGTGTATGCATGAATGATCACGGGCACGCCGCATCTTCACGCCTGACCATCGCTGTCGTGGGGGCGGGCTCGATCGGCAGCACCTTTGCCTACTACCTGGCCCGAGCCGGGCATGACGTCACGGCCGTGGTGCGACCGGGTTCGGCGCGGCTGCAGCAGCTACGGCGTGATGGCGGCGTGGTGCTGAAGAATAGCGACAGGGCCGCAGTTGCGGTCACCGATGCGTTGGACGAACGCACAGCGTATGACCTGGTCGTGGTGACTACACTGGCGTACCAGGCGGAGGCATTGCTTCCCGTGCTCCATCGCAGCGCTGCGCGTTCGATTCACCTGATGTTTAACAACTTTCATCCGGAAGCGATGCGGGACGCCATCGGGGTGGACCGCTGCACTTTTGGCATGCCGTTCGTTGCAGCTTCGCTGGACAGCAGCGGCAAGCTGGACGCAACCGTGAGCGCGGGACGTAAGACGCTGCACGGCGACCGGCGCTGGGCCGACCTGTTTACAAGCGCAGGCGTGCCGTCGCGGTATGAAGCGGAGATGCCGCTGTGGTTGCGCTGCCATGTGCCGCTCTGCCTGGGCTTTGAAAGCATCGCGTGGATGGCGGAGCAGAAGCACGCCGGTGCCACGTGGGGTCAGGCGATGCGCGTGGCCCACGGCGTGCATGGAGCATTCTCCTTGGTGAAGGCTCAGGGCACGACGCTCTATCCAACCTCAAAAAAGTTGCTGGACGCCTTGCCAGATGCCGTGCTGGCGGGCATGCTTTGGGCATTCTCGCGCAATCGCAAATTTCGCGAGTTGCTGGCGACCGGCGCGAATGAATGCAGGGCGTTGGTGGACGAAATGCAGGCTGCCGTGCCGACCGACACGGCGGCATCGCGTGCAGTTGCGGCAATGCGGCCATCCTGAGAGGGCGCGGAGCCATCCGGTATGCTGTGCTGGACTGAACCCATCCGCTGCACAGGGGGACGATGGCTGAGGAACTGGAAGGCAGGCGGCCGATCAAAACCCGCGACAGCGGGTGGGCCAAAGCGATCGCAAGAGCGCTGAGCCGGACGGCAGTCACGCCGAATGCGATCTCTGTGCTGAGCGTCGTGTGCGCCGCAGCGGCGGGCGCGTGCTTCTTTTTGTCGGAGGGCAGTGCCGGCGCGGCGCGGGTTGCGTTGCTGGTGGGCGCGGCGGTGGCGGTGCAGGCGCGGCTGATCTGTAACCTGCTGGATGGCATGGTCGCCATTGAGGGTGGCAAGGCTTCCAAAACTGGCGGCATCTTCAACGACCTGCCGGACCGGTTTGCGGACCTGTTGATTCTGGCGCCCGCGGGGTATGGCCTGCTGGGATGGCCGTGGGCACGCGAGCTGGGCTGGCTGGCCGGAACACTTGCCGTGCTGACGGCGTATGTGCGGATGCTCGCCGCGTCGTTGGGGCTGCCGCAGGACTTTCGCGGGGTGATGAGCAAGCCGAAGCGCATGGCGGTGATGACGGCGGCGGCTTTGCTTTCGATCGGTGAGCCTTTGCTGCACGAGCGCGGCGGCGTGGTTTATGCGGCGTTGCTGGTGGTGGCCGTTGGATCAGCGGTGACGGTGGTGGGCCGGACGGTGCGCATGGCGCGCCTCTTGGAGAGCCGTTGACTGTGCCGACGAGGAGTGCTGGACCCTCTGCGCTGGCTGCGGGGCTGCTCGCGGGTTCGATCCGCCTGCTGACCGGCGTGCGGGCCGAGTGGACGGGCGACCTGCCCACCACGGAGCAACGCGTCTACTACGCGAACCACAGCAGCCACCTGGATTTTCTAGTGCTGTGGGCGGCGCTGCCACCGGACGTGCGCGCGGTGACGCGGCCGGTTGCGGCAGCGGATTACTGGTCGAGCGGCATCCGCGCTTGGCTCGCAAAGCAGGTGTTCCGCGCGGTGTTGGTGGATCGCGGCGTGCAGGCGGTCAGCGAGATGCTGCACGCGGCTGGCGGCGATAAAGCCGAGGCGCGGCGGCAGACCGTGCGTCCTCTGCTGGATGCGCTCGCGGAAGGCTCGTCGCTGGTGTTTTTCCCGGAGGGCACGCGCGGCAACGGCTACGAGGTCAGCCCCTTCCGCAGCGGCCTGCACACACTTTGCGAGGCAGTTCCCGGGCTGAAGCTGGTGCCGGCATATCTGGGAAATCTAAGCCGAATGCTGCCCAAGGGTGAAGTGCTGCCCGTGCCGCTGGTGTGTACGCTGCAGTTTGGGCCGTGCGTCAGCCTGGCAGAAGGCGAGAACCGGAAGAAGTTTCTGGACCGGGCTCGGGAGGCGCTATGCACGTTGCGCAGGGATTAGGGCGTGAGCTGACGGCGCTGCTGCTGACGCGGCAGATGGGTGTCTACCACCCCAACACGTGGGACCCAACCCTGGTGCACGCGCTGCTAGGCGTGCTCGCAACGCTGGCCGTGGCGACCTTGATTGGGCGCGCGCTGGAATGGCGCGGGCGCAGACATGGCTCCAGTCCCGCGGCGCAGAAGACGATTGCAAACCTGAACGCACGGCTGAACGCCTGGTGGGTGATGACGATCGTCTTCGGTGTGGCGCTGCTGAGCGGTTGGGTGGTGTCGCTGCTGCTGTTCGGCCTCCTGTCGCTGCTGGCGTTGCGCGAGTACATCACGCTAGTGCAGACACGCCGCGGCGATCACCGGGCGCTGTTCTGGATCTTCTTCTTCGTCACCCCGCTGCAGTACCTGTTCGTCGGCATCCGCTGGTACGGCATGCTGAGCATCTTTATTCCGGTCTGGGTATTTCTGCTGCTGCCCACGCGCATGGCGATGGCGGGCGACACGGAAGACTTTCTGGGCCGGGCGGCCAAGGTGCAGTGGGGTCTGCTGATCTGTGTGTACTGCGTAAGCCATGCGCCGGCGCTGATGATTCTGCGCGTCGGTGGCCCAAGGCTGCTGCTGTTTCTGGTCATCGTGGACCAGATGAGCGACGTCCTGCAGTACTGCTGGGGCAAGCTCGCCGGGCGGCATCCAATTGCGCCCAAGGTGAGCCCGAACAAGACGGTGGAAGGCACGATCGGCGGCGGCCTGAGCGCGGTCGGCCTCGGCGTTCTGCTGCGTGGACTCACGCCGTTCAGCCCGTGTGCGGCGGCGGGCATCTCGCTGGTAATCGTGATCATGGGCTTTGCTGGCGGGCTTACGCTGTCGGCCATCAAGCGCGACCGCGGCATCAAGGATTACGGCACCCTGATCGCCGGACACGGCGGCATCCTGGACCGCATCGACTCTCTATGCTTCGCCGCGCCGGTGTTCTTTCACCTGGTGCGGTACTTCTACGAGTAGCGACGGCCCGTAACATGGCCCAGCCGCCGGTGAACTTACGAAAACAACTGCCCAGGATCTTGGTGTCTCCACCACGCCGGTGCGGGAGAACGCCTGCCTACATTTTCTGGCACCCAGGAATGTGCTCGTCCATTCCCCTGAAGCACGACTGCGTTCCTACCGTATGGTGCGTCGTATTGATGTGATTGGCAGAGTCACATTCGATGCGCCGGGCCACATTGGGGTCGTTCGCGGGGTAGAAGGGGCCGTCGAAATCACCCTCTGGGCAATGCGCGTGAAGCCGCTCATTCGTCGCACTGGGCCGGACGAGAGGCAAGGCATTGCAGGCGATAGGCTGAGGCTGAACCGTCAGTGCCGACGTCACCAGCAGGTCGTGGTTCATGCTTGCAATCACGCTATTTTGGTGAACGTCGCCTGGGCCGAGAGTTTGGGCCCGGCTTCCCGGAAGGAAAACAAGCAACACGAAAAGGAGCAAAAAACGCGACGTTGCCACGACATTCTCCTTGCTTGCCATCATGCGGGGAGAGTAGCACTTACGGGCCGCCGAGGTCACGCCCGTCTTCTGCAGAAAATGTCGCCGTTTGTTGCCAGCCCACTATAACGTTTTGCACGTCCCGCTTGACCAATGTCTGCGAGGAGGAGCAGTGTGTTTGCGGTGATCCCGCCGCAGGACGCGGCGGTGTGAAAGGAAACAGTGCCGTCACCCAGGCCGCGATCACGACAGACCAGCGAAGTCCCACCCTCGCTTTCATAAACACTGTCGCATTCTGGTCACACCGCTGGTAAACAGTGATTCCTACTGTTCGAACTTACCGTCTTATTGCGCCTCTCTTCTCTACAGCAAGGTGAGCGAGAGCGAACAACGCAATCGCGCACCGGCCGAACATCTCCCACATGGGCTCGGCGAGCATGTTACGGAATAGGTTGCGTTCCTGTACGAGAGACCAGTAGGTCGACGCCTGCATGATGGCAAACGTTGCGGCGATAACGGCAACCCCCGTCAACAACGGTCGCAGGCGGGGGAAAAACCAGTACGCCAAGGCTCCCGCAACGTACGCAACGAAATAGAGCAGGGAGCCTTTTGCGAGCGCCAAAGCTGCGATCAGAGGCTGACCAAGGCTTAAGTAAATTCGAATGAGGTAGCTCGCAAAATACAGTGAGCAGAGTGCTGTCAGAACCGCTGCCACCACCACGCAAGATTGCAAGATGCGATCCAATATTGCTTGTCTCATTGCGTTGCCCTCCGCATCCGTACCAGTCAGCCGAGAGCTAGGTGCGGACTCGATTTACGCGCTCCGCGATGACGTGCGCCATGGCAAGCACTGAGACCGCGCACCGGCCCGACGTCTTCCAAACGCCTTCTGCCAGAATGTTGTGCCAAAGATTCAGTGTCTCCAGATGATGGACATAGGCCGGTAGCTGTACTAAACCGGAGATCGCCATGAAGACGGCCGCAAGGAGAATGAGCGGTCGCAGCCCGGGCACACGCAAGTAGAGCAATCCGGCGGCCACATAGGCTGCCGACCATCCAATCTGTGGCAGGGCCATGTGGATGCCAGCAGGCCAGCCCTGCCCGTGTGTGACATACAAAACTAGAAGCCCACCAGCGATGCGCAAAGGGAACAGGGCCGTGATCCAGGCCGCGATCACGACCGACCAGCGAAGTCCCACCTTCATCCTCATTGACGCTGTTTCATTCTGGCCAAACCGCTCGTGAGCAGCGAATTCCCCTTACCGTTTGACCTCCTCGTCTTGCTGCGCCCCTCTTCTCCCCCACGATTAAATGCGCGATAGCGAGCAACGCAATTGCGCATCGGCCGAACATTCCCACATGGGCTCGGCCAGCAGGTTACGAAAAAGATTGCGCTCCTGCAAAGACCAGTAAGTCGGCGCTTGTGTTACGGCGTAAACGGCGGCAATGGCAGCGATCACCGTGAGTGCAGGCGCAGCCGCGGAGCGAACGCATAGAGCAGCGCCGCGGTTAAATAGACGGAGACCACCCACAGCGCACCATTGACAATGTACAGGGCGTGAAAAAGAGCCTGGCCATGACTGATATAAAGCCAAATCATCGATCCTGCGAAGTACAACGGACAGAATGCAGTGAGAAGCGCAGCGATCACGGCACAGATCAGGAGCGGGCGTTGCAAGGTTACAGGGTTCATTGGGCTGCCATTCGCATCATTGCCAGGCCGCCGGTGTCTTCCACCTGGTGCGCTATTTGTACGAGTAGCTAGGCGGTAAAGATGCGGTCGAGCGGAAGGACGAAACCTGCGACCGGGCCTTCGCCTTGGACCTGCGAGATGTTCTCCAGGCGTTCGGGTTCGCGGTTCGGGCGGTAGATGGTCACGACGCGATCGATTGGGTCGATCAACCAGGCGAGTTCTACGCCGTTGCGCATCCACATTTCCATCTTCTCCGTAACCATGTCAAGCCGGTCTGTGGGGGAGCGAAGCTCGACAACGAAATCCGGCGTGACCGGCGCGTACCGTTCCTGCTGCTGTGGCGTGAGTGCATTCCACTTCGCTTCGGCAATCCAGGCAAGGTCGGCCGCGCGCACCGACCCATCGGGCAGGGTGACGCCCCCCTCGGATTCCAGAGGGGTGCCCCCGCCGGTCTGTTCCAACCACTTCGCAAACTCTGCATTCATCCAGAAATTCTTCGCGGAGGTTTTCGACCCACTCGGGCTCATGACGATCAGGTCGCCTTTCTCATCCGTTTCGACGGGGTATAAACGGTTATTTGCCGAAAAGGTGAGCAACTCGTCCTCGGACAAGGGGCGAGGTGGCTGGATGCGTACGGGAAAGCCAAGTCCTGAAAGGTTCAGCTCCATCCGTTCAGCATACGCCGGAAAGGGCCAGACGCTTGACCAACGTCTACGCGCGGGAGCAGTGTGTTTGCGATGATTTCTGCCCGGTTTCGGGCGGCGCGAAAGGAACATGCATATGGCAACAGCGATGCCCCCCAGCAGCGGCAACAAGGTCGGACCGATGACCTACGGCTATAACGTGCCCTTCCGCAAGCGGTACGGCAACTACATTGGCGGCGAGTGGGTAGAGCCGGCCGGTGGCGAGTTCTTTGAAAACATCACACCCGTAACCGGCCAGGTGCTGTGCGAGGTGCCGCGGTCGCGCGCCGCCGATGTGGAGAAGGCGCTGGATGCGGCGACGAAGGCAAAAAAGGCGTGGGCGCGGACGAGCGTCACCGAGCGCTCAAACATTCTGCTGAAGATTGCGCAGCGGATTGAGGACAACCTGGAGCTGCTGGCGCACGCCGAGACTTGGGACAACGGCAAGCCGATCCGCGAAACCATGGCGGCCGACATTCCGCTGAGCGCGGACCACTTCCGCTACTTCGCGGGCGCGATCCGGGCGCAGCAGGGCGGCATCTCGGAGATCGACGCTGAGACCGTCGCGTATCACTACCACGAGCCCCTTGGCGTGGTCGGCCAGATCATCCCGTGGAACTTCCCGATCCTGATGGCGGCGTGGAAGCTGGCACCAGCGCTGGCCGCCGGCAACTGCGTCGTGCTGAAGCCGGCGGAGCAAACGCCCGTCTCAATCCTGATGCTGATGGAGATCATTGGCGACCTCCTCCCGGCCGGCGTTCTGAACGTGGTGAACGGCTTTGGCCGCGAAGTCGGCAAGGAGCTTGCCACCAACCCGCGCATCAACAAGGTGGCGTTTACCGGCTCGACGGTAACGGGCCGCATGATTATGCAGTACGCGTCGGAGAACATGATTCCGTTCACGCTGGAGCTGGGCGGCAAGTCGCCAAATATCTTCTTCGAGGACGTGCTGGACGGCGGCGACGACTACATCGATAAGGCGATCGAGGGCCTGGTGCTCTTCGCGTTCAACCAGGGCGAGGTGTGCACCTGCCCATCGCGCGCTCTGATTCACGAGAGCATCTATGACCGGTTCATGGAAAAGGCGCTGGCCCGCGTGAAAGCGATCAAGCAGGCCAATCCTCTGGATGCGGACACCATGCTGGGCGCGCAGGCGTCGAAGCAGCAGTTCGACAAGATCATGAGCTATCTGGACCTGGGCAAAAAGGAAGGCGCGGAAGTCCTTGTCGGCGGTGACGCGGCAAAGCTGGAAGGCGACCTGAACGGCGGCTTTTACGTGCAACCGACCATCTTCAGAGGCAACAACAAAATGCGCATCTTCCAGGAGGAGATCTTCGGACCGGTGCTTTCGGTCACCACGTTCAAAACCGACGACGAAGCGTTGGATATTGCGAACGACACGCTCTACGGCCTGGGCGCGGGCGTGTGGACCAAGAACATGAACCGGGCATACCGCTTCGGCCGCGGCATCGAAGCCGGGCGCGTTTGGACGAACTGCTACCACCTGTACCCCGCGCATGCTGCCTTCGGCGGGTACAAGCAGAGCGGCATCGGACGCGAGAACCACCTAATGATGCTGGACCACTACCAGCAGACCAAGAACCAACTGATCAGCTACAGCGACAAGAAACTGGGGCTGTTCTAAACGGTTGGCGCCTTGGCTCTCGCAGAAGCCATTCAGATCTTCGCGTTGGCTCGTTGTGAACGCAGGTGTTTTCGGAAGGGCACAGCTGTTGGCTTGTTCCGAGGTGAAATGTTTCGGAAGGGCATAGCTTGACTCGTTTCGGAAGTAACTGTTGCCGGAAGGGCACAGCTTTAGCTGTGCCAAACCATCGCTCCCTTCTCCATTCTTTTCACTCGCTCGCCTACGGCGAGCGAGTGAAAAGAATGAGTCGCAGCTTACGGCATAGCTGAAGCTATGCCCTTCCAATAGCGGAATAAGGGTATTGATGCTGCAAACTCCTCAACGCGGAAGCACCATCCCCGAACAAGTCACCGCCACGCCTGCGGCTCTCGCGCTGATCGCGGAGCTGCAGGCCGAGCACGGGCCCGTCATGTTCTACCAGTCCGGCGGATGCTGCGAAGGCTCGGCCCCGATGTGCTTCCCGGAGGGCGAGATGCGCATCGGCAGCCGCGACGTGAAGCTGGGCGAGATCGGTGACGCGCCGTTCTATATGTCGGCGCAGCAGTTCACATATTGGAAGCACACGCAGCTGGTCATCGATGTGGTGCCGGGCTTCGGCGCGGCGTTTTCGCTGGAAGGGCCAGGCGGCCTGCAGTTCCTGACCCGGTCGCGCGTCTTCACAGACGCCGAAATCGAAACGCTCCGGGTAACCGGGCGGATCTAATCTCCGCTCTACCAATTCTGGTAAATGCTGCGTCTCAGCACCGCTCTTCCGCGACTCTCCAATGGACACGCCGCGTCAGAGCGCAGACCACTTACTGGTCAAGCTGCACGCTGCAGGCACCACCCTTGCAGACGAGCGAAACGGCGTGGAACAGCGCCGCTGCCTGGTCCGGCGGGAACAACGCGGCGAGCTTTGCCTCCCGCACTTTTGCATCCTGCGCAGGCGTGGTGCTGCCAGGCAGCGGCTTGACGCGCAGGACATGGTCGCGCGTGAAGAGGATGTCATACAAAGCCGTGCCGGACAGGTCAGTCGCTCCCGCAAGTGGAAACGTGCGCTCGGCCGCAAGGAACTGAGCCGGGTCTTTTCCGCCGAAGTCGACTGGGCGCTTCTGCCGGGCCGCGTTCACCTTTGCGTGCAGGGTTGCGGAAGTGTCCGGCGCGCCACGCGAGACCAACTCGGCAAGCACGTAGTGGCGGTTGGCTTCCAGATTCTTATGCAGGGCCATCTGCACATCGCCAAGGTGTTCGCCGATCTCCGCATTTGGACGGTTCCGCCATGCGGGCCCGATATAGGTTTCGGCTTCGGCGAACTTGCCTTCCTGGTACAGGATCCACCCCATCGTGTCCCAGGCGGCGGAAAGCAGGGTGGAGGCGTTACGCATGGTCGCGGCCGACTCATCGCCGGTCCAGCTCAGCGTTTCCGCGCCGAGTTTTTTCAGCACGTCACGCTGCGTTCTTTCCGCCAGCGGCAGCTGCCTGTGCGCCTTGGCCAGTTCGTAGTCAGCGTCGTTGGATTGCAGCGTTGTCGCGTCCGCCTGGATCAGGTGAGAGAGCGTTTCCACGCCGGCGTTGTCGCCTCCGCGAACCTGCGCTTCGCCAAGGAGCAGCTGGTAGTCGTTGCCTTCGCGCACGTCACCCGGCAGCGCCGCAGTGCCCTCCCTGGCGGCGGTTAGCGCGGCCGCATTGTCGCCGCTGGCCCAGAGCACGCGAACCAGGGTGGCGCGTGGTTCCAACTTGTCGGGCGAGGCAGCGACCCAATCGCGCGCCGTTCCTGCCGCTGTTTTCGGGTCAGCCGCTATCTGCAACCCGATCAGGTTGCGCCAGGCGAAGTCAGACCGCGGGTACAGCTCCACCTCTTTGCGATACAGCCTCATGGCCTCGGCAGAATTGCCACGCCGCGCTGCAACAACGCCCAGATTGCCCGACAGGAACTCCTGATTTTCGTTGAGCGCCTTCGCCTCGTTCAGGTCCTTCTCCGCGGCGTCTACATCGTTCTGCCGCAGCTTGTCGGCACCACTGCCTACCAGGCGGGCAGCCTCTGCCAGACGCTCGGCCTGGGTTTTGGCTTTGGGCGGGGCGGGACCGCCAGCGGCCTGCGCGGCTGCACTTGTTCCGGCTTGCCCGGCTCCATTCGCGCGCTGGTTCCCGGGTGGAACGAGTTGCAGATAAGGCACGGAACCGGCACCCGCGGCGACGTACCACTTCTGGTACTGCTTCCAGTCCGCGGCCGGAACCTCGTCGCTCAGGATTGTGGTCCTGCGCTCGGCGTGCAGCGTGCGGCCGTCCAGCCGGTAGGTGGTATCGATGCGCACCTGCGGCAGCTGCTGGTGTACAGCCTCCGGCAGTTCAGCCGACCATCCGTCCGGCAACCGCACATCCGTAACGCTTTCCTCCACTCGCGGCAGGCCCAGGTGAATGCTTGAGACTGGCGGCTGCTTTTCATCGATCGCCGGCACTTCCGTCGGGCCAAAAATTGCAGTAACGCGGTTGTCTCCCCAGTCCGCATCGTGAACGCGGTGGTAGTGGAACAGCATCGTGAGCGGCTTTTCCTGATCGTGGAGGTTGTCGATTACGGGGTCGCTGGTGGTGCCGCCAAAGCCGAGCCCTGCCATCAGCTTCTGCACGAACTCAGGGTATTGCGCGGGCGACGCCTGGCGAAGCAGGCTGCGCAGCAGAACCTCGCTGTCGTCGTGAAAGCGATACACAATTACGGAATCAGAACTCAGGTCCTTGTCGACCGTGGTCTTCACCGCAAGCGTCGAGAAGGGCGCAAAGGGGTATCCGGCCGGCGTGCGTTCCACCTTTGCCGGCGCTGCCAGGGGTACCACCAGCGCGTCCTTATTGCGCAGCGGCGGCACAAGCACCTGGAATGCCGCGACCTCCGAAGTTGAATCCAGCCAGACCGGCGTGCCGTCCAGCGTCAGATGCGTGATCAGGTGGTTGAACGCCGCCGGCGAGGGTACGGCGGCGTTGAAGCGCACACCGGCGCCGATCAGAACGGCGTCCGGCTGCTCGCCCAGCGCAAGCAGCATGGACGCGAGCAGTGTGTGCTTGTCCTTGCAGTCGCCGTACTGGTTCTGCAGCACTTCAGAAGCGGCGTGCGGCTGGTAGCGGCCCACGCCCAGGGCCACACCGACATAGCGGATATTCGACGCGACCCAGTCGTAGACGGCGCGCACCTTGTCCTGCTCGGTTTCACTGTGCGCGGTAATCTGCGCGACCCTGGCGCGGACGGCGGCGTCCGGCTGCATGCGGTCGCCTTCCAGGCCGCGGTACCACGCACCTACGGAGGCCCAGTCCGGGAAGGTGGTAAACGCTACGTCCGGCAGCCGTCCCTGCGCCGCGTCCAGTGTCTCGTCCGCGGTCAGCAGCTTGCCCTCCTTGGCCTTCTTCGCGGCTTCGGCTTCTTTGCCCACGGTCGGTTCCACGGATCGCCATTGCCAGCGGTACACCGTTTCTTCGCCCTCCGTGGTCCGCTGCGGGGAAACATGGTCGGCGGGGTTCGTCCACACATTCACGGCGGTGCGGGTTGGCAAGCGCAACTCGATCGACTGGTTCAGCGTGACCAGGCCACGAACGAACGGCATGGCGCCCCAGAACTGGTTCGGTGCCTCCGCTTTTGTTACCGTGACCCGGGTCTGCCACTCGACGGTGTCGCCCACCTGCAAACCGCGTACGGGCACCTGCTTTTGCTTCAGGTCGCTGTAGAAAGGCGCTTGCTGCGTTACGGGAGGTGTCTGGTCCTGCACGTCGGTCAACGGGGTGTCGATCACGGAGCCGTCCGGCAGGCGGACACGCACATACACGAACTCCGCCGTCTGCGAGGCAGAGGCATAGGTCACGCCCACCACGCCAAAGTTGCGAACCGCCGCCTCCGATTGCACGGTGAACGCCTGCGACTCGGTACGCATTCCGGTGCCGTCCGCGTTGAACTGCACAACACTCTTCGCGTCGCGCAGCACAATCGGCTCCTGCGCAAACTGCGAAGGTGCGGCCTCACCTGGAGGGGATCCGGCCTGCTGAGCAAGGCTGGCGATCGGCAGAGAAAGGGCGCACAGGGCGACCGCAAGAAGGCAGAAGCGCATAAAGAAATGGATGGGAGCCAGACTACACGTCCCCTTCTGTATTGTGCGCAACGTTTTTCAGCCCCGCGCTGTCCCGGAGCGACGCGCAGGTGATCGCCGATCTTTATGAGATGAAAGCCGGCGGCGGCATTGGTCGAGCCGTCCGATACCGCTTAGGCAAAAATGCGATCCAGCGGAAGCACGAAGCCGGCCACCGGGCCTTCGCCGGCCACCTGCGAGATGTTATCCAGGCGCTCCGGTTCGCGGCCGGGCCGGTATATGGCGACGGTCCTGGTCTCCGGGTCGATCAGCCACGCCAGATGCACTCCGTTGCGCATCCAGATTTGCATCTTTTCTTTGAGTAAAGTCAGAGAGTCTGAGGGAGAACGCAGTTCCACAACAAAATCCGGTGCTCCCGGTCCGAACTTTTTGCGCTGTTCGCGGGTCAGGTGCTGCAGCCGATCCGCTTTGATCCAACCTGCATCGGGAGCGCGCACCGAACCGTCCGGCAGACGGTACCCGCCGTTGGAATCTGTGACGGTTCCTGGGTAGCCCATTTCTCGATTCCAAAGCTGTAATGCGAATACGATTTCGACATTCGCGTCGGAGCCTCCGATACCCGTAGGACTCATGATCAGGATGTCTCCATTGCTGTCGAGTTCGACAGGAAAGCCCTTGTGTTCCGAGCTAAAACGCATAAGGTCGTCTTCCGAGAGGGGCGTCGGCGGCGTGATGCGGAGGGGCAACGGGAGACCGGCAAAGGTAAGCTCCATGGCAAAAGTCTACGCCTAGGAACTGTGCGGCTCGATCCGGGAGGTACGGGGACGGGCTGTCGGCGGAATCTACGCCGCGGCTGCTACCGTCGCGCAACCCGGCACGTCAGACTGACACGCTTGTGCAAGCAACGTGCCGGGCCGCAATGCCGGGCACCGAACGTAAGGCCGTGGGCCGGTGGCGCAAATTGCACCCGGCTCTTACAATGGAAGAGCACGTTTCCGGCGTCCGGTCCAGGAGCAGGATGCGGAGACAAACGGGGCTGTGCGCGATCTCCATGGCCCTTTTAGGAAAGTTCGCGCCCCTTTTTCAGCGGAATACTGCGAAAAGGTTTAGCGCCACAAAGGATCTCTGAATGAAGTTAAGCAGGAATGGCCGGTGGTTGCTGGCCTGTGCGGTTTCGATTGCCATGGTGCTGGGCGTAAGCGCATGCGGAAACGGAACCATCGGCTACTTGTGGGTGCTGGCTGGGCAGAGTTCCTCCAACACCATCGGCAACGTGATTACCGGTTACAAGATCGATAACAACACCGGCAACCTGACGGAAATCGTTCACTCGCCCTTTACGGCGGGCGCGGGTGGCAGCGGCGCGCCGCAATACGCGGTGGTGGTTCCGGGTGGCCGTTACCTGTACACGGTCAACCTGAACGAAGCCAAGAACTCCGTGGTGCTGTTCAGCGTGGGCGGCGACGGCGTACTTGCCGCGCAGCAGGAGTACGGCACCGTGGGCGCGACGCCCGCGTGGTTTGACCTGTCCGGCAATTACTTATACGTGCTGGACCGCGTCTCGCCGGCCCGGGATGCCAGCGGCAAGGCACCGGCCTGCACCTCGCCCACCATGGCGAACAACACCGCTCCCTGTGGCTCGGTGGAGGTGTTCTCCGTCGACACCACCACGGGCCTGCTGACACCGGTGCTGAACAACACGATCAAGATCAATAACGTCGCGACCAGTTACTTCCCGGTTGGGCCGAACCCGTCCCGCATCAGGGCAGTGGGCGGCAGCGTCGTAGTGCTGAACGGCGACGATACCACGACCATCTTCGGCGCGAGCTCAAATGGTCAGCTGACCACCACGGCGAACAGCCTGCAGATCCTCGACCAGAGCGCGTCCACGAACTTCACGTCCATGACGACGGGCGGCAGCTACCTGTACCTGACCGACGGCACGCACAACCAGATCAACCAGTACACCGTAACCAACGGCGTCCTGCAGCCCGGCGCCGGCAGCCCGTTCGCCAATGTTGTGCCAAACACGACGCCGGTATGGACGTTGACCGCTTCGGACGGCACCAGCCAGAACTACTTGTACGTCCTGAACTCGGGGTCGTCCACCGCGAACCAGGGTGCCGGGTCCATCTCTGCTTATTCCATCGACTCCGCGAACGGGCGCCTGACCGCGCTGGGCAACGTAAGCGGCAGTGCCAGCTCGAATTCGCAATACACCACCGGCGCGAACCCCGTCTGCATGGTCAGCGATCCGACCAACCGTTACGTGTACACCTCCAACGCAGACGGCACGGTAACCGGCTTTCTGCGGCGTCAGGGAATCGGCGGCCTGTCTCCATTACGGCGCGGTTCACAGTTCACCGCCAACGGCAAGCCGACCTGCCTGGTCGCAAGCGGCATCACCAGCTAAACGATCCATCACGGGGCCGCCGCATAGAGCGCGCGGCCCTCGCCACTTTCCAAGCTCCCTGTAAAGGTGAAACACAAGCGCATGAAGTTCAACACTCTGGGCCGCATCTCCGCCGCTCTTCTCTTCCTTGCCGTCTGCTTCGGCCTGTCGTCGTGCAGCCGCACCTACACGGTCGGGTTCCTGTATGTGCTGTCGTCGCGCGGCACGGCGGGTGACCCAAACGGCACGATCAACGAGTACGGCATCGACTACCAGACTGGCTCCCTGCTCACACTGGCGTCGAGCGGGCAGTCCACGCAGGGCCGGAACCCGGTCAACCTGGTCATCAGCCCGAACCAGAAGAACGTTTACGTGATCAACCACGACGATTCGACCATTCAGTGGTTGAAGATCGGCACGGACGGTAAGCTGTATCCGCAGAGCGTCACGCAACTGGACGGCATTTTTCCGACCGGCATCGCCCTGTCCGCGGACAGCGGCTATATGTACGTAACCTTTACGTATCGCAAGACTTCGCTGACGGCAAACAGCGGACCCGGCGGTGTGGAGGTTTACAAGCTGGGCACGCCGGGCGCTGACGGTGGTATCTCCATCGGCTCACCGGTCGCTTCGGGCGGCAACAACTACTTCCCGGCGGGCGTGAACCCGGCCAGTCTGGCGGTGGGGCCGAACCTGTCCAACACCAATGCCTCCGACATCAACAACGCGGCTTGCGTGACCACACCCGCGAACTGCAGCTCATTCGTCTACGTCATCGACCAGGACCCGACCACCTTCAACAACCTGCTGGTGTACAAGCGCGATATCGGCTCGGGCGCGCTGACCCCGATCGGCAACACCGTAATCGGTTCGGCGGCCTCGCAGGGTTATCTTTCGGGCGTTACGGCCAGCTCCGTGGCGGTCGCACCGCGCGGCATCTTCGTCTACGTGGCAGACAGCGCGTCGAACCAGATCATCGGTTATACCGTCACGGGCCCCGGCACACTGACCGCCATGACCGCCGGGCCATTCGCCACAGGCTCCCTGCCGGTAAGTATGACCATCGACCCGCGCGGCAGGTTCCTCTACGTGGTTGACCAGAATGACAGCAACATCGCCGGCTACGTGATCAACGCCAGTTCCGGTGCGCTCAGCGCTTCGGGCACCGGCCGCACACCGCTGGACGGCACACGGCCCACCTGCGTCACAATCGAGAACGCCCTGGGCATCTACATGTACACGTCGAACTTCGATTCCGGGAACGTCAGCGCGTTTCAGCTGAACAGCACTACCGGCACGCTGGCCAGAATCCGCAACTCGCCTTACCCCGCTTCGGCTGCTCCCAGCTGCGCGGCCGCCGTCGCGAATGGCTCGCACGCAACCCAACTGATCCAGTAACCGCACACGCACGCAAAACCCAAAGGCCCCGCTCCGGCGGGGCTTCTGGGTTTTGCGAATCGCTTCACATCAAATAGCGATATTCTGCAAGCAACAGGCTGCACGTTTTGCCTTTCCCAATCAAGGACATGGTTCATGCCGAGTGTTCGTAAGGCAGCCCTCGCGCTGCTTCTTTCCGCCTCCGCGGCAACTGCGGTGGCCCAACACATCACCCTGCCCAACGGTATCGTCACGGGCGCCGACACGGCCGTGCCCGCTCCCGTCAAGCCGGTTTCGCTGGACGTGTCCGCGATCGATAAAACGGCCGATCCCTGCAACGACTTCTACGCGTATGCGTGTGGCAACTGGACCAAGTCCCATCCGATCCCGGCGGACAAGCCGGCTTACGGTTCATTTACCCAGCTGAGCGACTACAACCGCTACTCGCTGTACCAGTTGCTGGAGCAAGCCGCCAACCACCCCACCACGCCGCTGCAGACCAAGTACGGCAACTACTACGCGGCCTGCATGAATGAGCCGCTTGAGGACAAGCTGGGCACGGAACCGATCAAGCCCACCCTGGCGCAGGTCGATGCGCTGAGCGACAAGGCGAAGCTGGCCACGCTGGTGGGTCAGCTGGAGGCGCAGCGTGGGTACGGTTTCTTCTACGGCTTCGGCGCCGAGGAGGACCAGAAGAACTCCACCGTGCGCATCGCCACGCTGAACCAGGGTGGACTTTCGCTGCCCGACCGCGATTACTACCTGCAGGATGATGAGCGCAGCAAAACCATCCGCGCCAAGTACCACGACATTGTCATGCAGATGTTTACCCTGCTTGGCGACACACCGGACAAGGCGAAGACAGAGGCCGATGCCGTGCTGCGGGTTGAAACCGCGCTGGCCAAGGGCTCCATGGATCGCACCGCAATGCGCGACCCGGACAACGTCTACCACGTCGAAACCGTTTCGCAGCTTGAGTCCAGCAGCCCTGACTACCATTGGGCCGACTTCTTCGCGGCGCTGCACACCCCGGACTTCCAGAAGCTGAACGTGGCCCAGCCGGAATTCTTCACGGCCATGAACCAGGTCATTGCAGACACCAGCATTCCCGACCTGAAGAGCTACCTGACCCTGCACGTGGTGGAAGCCCAGGCACCGCGCCTTTCCAAGCCCTTCCGCGATCTGGCGTTCTCGCTACAGCAGACGCTGATGGGGACCCCGAAGCAGCAGGATCTGTGGAAGCGCTGCACCATTGCGACCGACAGTGCGCTGGGCGAGGCCGTGGGCCAGGAATGGGTAAACAAGTACTTCCCCGCCAGCAGCAAGGCGCAGATGAACGACCTCATTCACGCGCTGGAAGTGGCGCTGGGCAACGACATCGACCATCTGGAATGGATGACGCCCTCGACCCGGGTAGAAGCTCGCAAGAAGCTTGCCGCCTTCCGCCAGAAGATTGGGTATCCAGAGACCTGGCGCGACTACAGCACCTTGACCATCAGCCGCGATGACGCCGTCGGCAACGCCGAGCGCAACTCTGTTTTCGAAGATCGCCGCGATCTGAACAAGATCGGCAAACCGGTAGACGAAAAGGAGTGGGGCATGACCCCGCCCACGGTAAATGCCTACTACAACCCCGCGCAAAACGACATCAACTTCCCTGCCGGCATCCTGCAGCCGCCCTTCTTCGATCCGAGCCTTGACAAAGCCGTGAACTTCGGGTCCATCGGTGTGGTGATCGGGCACGAGATGACGCACGGCTTCGACGACGAGGGTGCGAAGTACGACGAGACCGGCAACGTGCGCGACTGGTGGACCAAGGAAGACAAGGCCGCCTTTGACCAGCGCACCCAGTGCGAGGTGAACGAGTACGGCAACTTCGAGCCCGCACCCGGCGCCAAGCTGAATGGCAAGCTGACCTTGGGCGAGAACACCGCTGACAACGGCGGCCTGCGCATCTCCTACGCCGCACTGCACTCAGAGATCGACGGCACGCCGGCCGCAACCAAAAAGATCGACGGCTTTACGCCCGACCAGCGCTTTTTCCTGGGCTATGCCCAGGTGTGGTGCGAGAACCGGCGTGAGGCGTTCAGCCGCATGATGGTCAAGGTCGACCCGCACTCGCCCGGTAAATTCCGCACCGACGGCGCCGTGCAAAACTTCGACGCCTTCGGCAAAGCCTTCCAGTGCAAGCAGGGTTCACCCATGTACCCCACCAACAGCTGCCGCGTCTGGTAGCTCCAATCCACTGCAACCACAACAACAGAAAGGGCCCGGCATCGCCGGGCCCTTTCTAAATCAATCAATGTACGTATAAAAAACTTGTCATTTCGACCGAAGCCCCACAGCTTCACCGTGGGGCGCAGTGGAGAAATCTGCATTTCTGCCAGCACCCGCAGGCATTGTGTGCGTGAAGAAATCCGTCAGAGAGAATACCTGGCCCGCTCCATTCGCATCCTTACTTTACCTTGAGAAGACACAAGGTGAGCTAGCAGCATCACCCGTGGGCTGAGCCCACGGCTCCCTTCCAACGGCCCCAAGATTGAGTGTCGACACACCCTAGCCTGCGATCTTCTCCTGCAGCACGGGCAGATATCCCTCCTTGCAGAGCATGTCTATCTGGTGGCGGTCCGGCTCATGCTTGCGGACGTACTCCACGATCTCAGCTAGGAAAGGGTCCCGGTACGGAACCTCCAGGTAGCGAGCCTCGGGATACTTCGGGTCATCCGGCGGCGAGAGAGAAATGCTGAACTCATCTGGCGCGTCGTCATCGTATCGTCCTCGCGCCACCCGCGTGCCGTGGGTGAACGTGAAGTACATGCCGGAGTAGTGGTAAGTACAGGAACCTCCCTCGGTTTCCTGGTCCGTGTCCAGGAACCGTTCTGTTTCAACAGTCAATGGATCGGAAGAGAGGGGCGGGTAAGACTCCAGTTCGCGGATATAGAGATTTTCGCGATGTGAACGTGCCGCCGACGCCTCGGATCTGGTCTTACGCAACCTGAGAATCAAAACAAACATGGCCGCCGAGGAAAGCAGCCTGGCGATGGCGATCAAACCCTGGTGCACAAAGATGCCTTTCGCTGCTTCAAGCCAAGTCTCATCTGGCAGCCTGTTGCTGCTGCAGACGCTGCGCAAACGCCTGCTGCGCGGTCGAGATCAACTGCTGGTAGCCCGCCGGATCGATCCAGACACGTTCCCCTTCTCGCGGCAATCTGGTGAGTTTCTGCTGCATGTCGAAATACACGCCGTGCGCACCCAGAAAAATATCGCACGGCAGCGCGCGCAGGGTCGCGAACGTGTGCTGAAAGTCCTGTGCGATTCCAGGGTACGAAGCGACGTGACCGGGCGCCTCGATCAGACGGTAGTCACTCAGCAGACTCACGCCGCCAACGATGACCACATGCAGCGTGCGCCCAGCGGCAGACGGCACGTCAAAGGTCCAAGTGGTGCAGCCGCGGGTGTGACCACCGGTGCGATGTGCAATCAGCGTGGTGCCACCCAGCGTTACGGGGTCGCCGTCGTGCAGCACGCGGGCGACGTGCACCGCAGGGTACGGCTTCACCTCATGCGAGAAATCGTCACGGCCGCCGTGCTCCTCGATGTTGGCGTCGTACTCCATCGTCATCACGCGCGCACCCGTTTGCTGCGCGATCGTTGCGGCGCCGGCCACGTGGTCAAAGTGGGCCTGGCTGTTCAGCAGGATCTTTGTATCCGCCCACCGAAAACCGAGCTGCTCCACGCTGCTGCGGATCTGCGGCGGCGAGCTTTCCAGGTTCTGATTGATCAGGATGTTACCCTGCGGCGTGGCGACCAGGAAAGCAGCCAGGTCGCGGCTGCCCACGTAGTACAGATTGCCGGCGATGCGGAACGGCTTCTGCGCTGCGGTCCAGTCTGCCGGGTCTGCGGCATGCGCTGCCACACACCCGGCAAGCGCAAGATAAAGCGCCACAACGGAGTACAGGGACAGACGAACACATGCGCGCATGGTTGAGGTGTACACGATACCGCGCGGCTGGGTACAGCCCGGTCCGCACAGGGAGCTGCTGATTTAGGTACGCGGCGGTGCGGAACGCGTGTACTGCTCATCCGACACCTGCTCCAGCCAGTCCACCGCCTTACCATCCAGCCGCTCCTGAATCGCCAGGTGCGTCACCGCCGTGTTCGCCGTTCCACCATGCCAATGCTTCTCCCCGGGTGCGAACCACACCACGTCGCCCGGCCGGATCTCCTCGACGGCCTCGCCTTCGCGCTGCGCCCAGCCCAGACCCGCCGTCACATACAGCGTCTGCCCGAGCGGATGCGTGTGCCACGCGGTACGCGCGCCCGGCTCAAACGTGACCAGCGCACCACCAACGCGCGCGGGCTCGTCCGCTGTGAATGGCTGGTCCAGCCGCACCGTACCGGTAAACCAGTCGGCGTTGCCGGCGGACGATGGCTGCGACCCATTGCGCGTGATCTTCATAGCGCCATTGTCTCGCACGTTGTCTCGCACGATCCCTTGCAGCCGCGCCGCACCATCCACGGGCGCTACGATGAGAAGGCAATGCGACGCGTCCACATTCTGACCACCGGCGGCACCATGGAAAAGCGCTACATCGAGCAGAACGGCGAGATGCGCAACACCGAGCCGCAGATTGACCGCTGCCTCAAGCTACTGCGCCTGCCCGAACTTGAAATCACCGTCAAGCAGCTGATGAACAAGGACTCGCTCGACATGACGGACGCCGATCGCACATGCATCGCCGGCCATGTCGCCGACGCCGCCGCGCAGGGCCTGCCCGTCCTCGTCACCCACGGCACCGACACCGTCGTCGAAACCGGCAAAGTCGTCGCGGCGCACCTGCCGGACCTACAAACCTCCGTCGTCTTCACCGGTGCCATGACGCCCTTCGGCATTGAAGGCTCGGACGCCATGCAGAACCTGACCGAAGCCCTGCTGGCCACACAATTGGTGCGCCCGGGCGTCTACCTCAGCTTCCACGGCGAGGTCTTCCCAATCGCGCAGGTCCGCAAAGACCGCGAACACAGCCGCTTCCTCCGCACCCCTTAGGCCCCGCACGCCAACCCAGACCTCGCGCCCGTTCCTCCCACCACGCCCGCCAATCCCCACCCATTGTCATTTCGACCGGAGCAGGACAGCTTCATCGTCCTGCGCAGTGGACTCGGTGCTTGCACCGAAACCTGCATTTTCCCCACTCCCCAACCAGCAATCGCTCGCCTTCACCCTTGTCATTTCGACCGGAGCAGGACAGCTTCACCGTCCTGCGCAGTGGACTCGGTGCTTGCACCGAAACCTGCATTTCCTCGCACCCCAACCAGCAATCGCTCGCCTTCACCCTTGTCATTTCGACCGGAGCAGGACAGCTTCACCGTCCTGCGCAGTGGAGAAACCCGCATTTCCCAATCGCCGAGCGCAAGCAGCAGTAGCCCTCAGGCCACTGAGTCCGTCACGCTTATAACCCTGCTTTCGCCACTCCCGCACCAGTTAGACTAGAACCTGTGTGCGGGAGTGGCGAAATTGGCAGACGCACTAGACTTAGGATCTAGCGGAGCGATCCGTAGGGGTTCAAGTCCCCTCTCCCGCACCATCGAACGATCCTTGGAAGTGGCAGCGCGAAACTTCTTGCCGGCAACGGCAACGGTCGTGCACCGCTCCATCCCGCGCCGCGGCGCAGATTTCTACGTGAAGAAGGAACATCCAATGGCCGATCAGAACGAACCCACCATTCGCGTGAGCGAGAGCGAAGATTACAACGACCTGTACTCCAACAGCGTGCAGATCAAGATGAGCGTCTGGGACTTCCACCTGGTGTTTGGCACCATGTCGTCGGCGTCGCCCGAGGAAGTCAGCTTCACCTCAAAGCAGGGCATCTACCTGAGCCCGCAGCAGGCCAAGGCCCTGTTCAACATCCTGGGCCAGAACCTGGCGCAGTATGAGGCGACCTTTGGCGAGCTGAAGCTGGAGCCCAGCTACCAGGGCGGCAACGGCACCGGTCCAAACGGCGGTTCCATTAATTAAACCGGCGGGCGTTTCGGGGTGAAGCGCTCGATCTTCTCCGAAACGCCGCTTGCCATCCAAAGTGTCTTCCTGACCCTGAGCTTGCCGCAGGGAAAGGACCTGCTTCTTCCGGATCCGCAAGACCCCATCCGCAAGCAGGCAGGTCTGAACGCATCAGGAATTCTCCTTGGAACAACGCACCTCCAACCTGTCGCATCACGATCGTCCCCGGCGTCATGAATCGCGGGAGCGGCAACGTGTCCTGTCGCTGCCGCTCCTGTTTCCGCCCCTGTTTACGGCCATCTACCTTCTGCACTGGCCGCTGCTGCGCCTGCCCTACTTCTGGGACGAGGGTGGGTACTACATTCCCGCAGCCTGGGACTTCTGGCGTCTCGGCACTCTGATCCCGGTCTCCACCGTGCGGAACGCACACCCGCCGCTGCCCTCCATCCTGCTGGCCGCCTGGTGGAAGCTGACAGGCTTCCATATCTACAGCACGCGCCTGCTGCTGTGTCTGGTCACCACCCTCGCTCTGCTGGGCGTCTATCGCCTTGCCCGCGGACTCACCGGCCAGTCCGCCGCCCTCGCTTTGACCGGCCTGACCGCCATCTACCCGGTCTGGTTCGCGCAAAGCACCCTCGCCCACGCCGACATGTTCGCTGCCGCCGCTACGCTTTGGGCACTCTCGTTCTACTTCGAAGAGATCTCCGGCCGGACCAATGACTTCGAAGAAATCTCTAGCCGTACCAATCACGCGCTCACCAGCCTTGGCCGCAGCATGAACATCGCCCTGTGCTTCAGCCTCGCCGTCCTCAGCAAGGAAACCGCCATCGTCACGCCAGCGGCCCTCTTCCTGCTCGAAGCATTCCGCTGGTGGCGCAACCGGTCCCGCTCTTCTCAAATAGCCTCTGTGGCTGACAACAAAACGGTCATTTCGACCGAAGCAGGACAGCTTCACCGTCCTGCGCAGCGGAGAAACCTGCATTTCGCTGGCACCGCCAAACCCGCCCCCACGCCCCCAACTGGGCCCCTGCGAAAGCAAACCGGCCAAGCGGCCCTGATCGCCGCTCTTGCCTTCCCGGCCCTGCCGCTCGCTTGCTGGTACGTCTACCACCGCCTGAAAACCGGCTTCACCTTCGGCAATCCGGAATACCTGCGCTACAACGCTACCGCGAACCTGTCGGCCATCCGCGTTCTGCTCTCGCTCTGGCACCGGCTCATCCACCTCACCGTGCACATGAACCTGTTCGTCCCGGTACTGCTGACCGTGGCCACCCTGATGCTTCCCACGCTGCCCAACCGGCGCAGGCTGCCCTCTGGCACCACCACCAGCATCGTCGTGATTCTTGCAGCCTACTGGATCGCCTTCAGCGTGCTCGGCGGCGCCCTGCTCACGCGCTACCTGCTGCCGGCCTACCCGCTCGTTCTGCTGCTCTGCATCGACACCTGGCAGCGCCGCGTTAGCAAGTGGTACGTGCTGGCCGGCCTGTCGCTGGCCGGCTTTGCCGCAGGGTGCATCGTGAACCCGCCCTACCCGTTCGCACCAGAGGACAATCTGGCCTACGCCGACATGATCCGCTTGCAGCAGCAAGCCATTCAGCAGATCGAGCAGCGAGCCCCCGGCGCAACCGTTCTGAGCGCCTGGCCGGTCACCGCCGACCTGCAGCGCCCGGAGCTCGGCTACGTGCAGCAGCCGATGAAGACCGCCGAGATTCAGAACTTCACGCGTGAGGAAGTCGCCAAGGCTGCGCAAATACCCGGCAATTACGACGCAGCCATCGTCTTTTCCACGAAGTACAACCCGCCCCCGGGCGGTCTAAACCTGGCGACGCGCACCAACGCAGCAGACACTCGCTACTTTGACGCCCATCGCGACCTGCTGCCCGCCGAGGTCGCCCGCGCGCTCGGGGGCACCGTGGTCTGGCAAGCAGAGCGTAAGGGCCAGTGGGCCGCAGTGCTGCGCTTCAATCGCAGCTACGACGCAAAAGCGCGCCCTCTTTAGAATTGTCATTGCGACGGAGCAGCATACCGTCGGAGCGCCTTATCAGGATTATTATTTCGACCGGAGCAGGACAGCTTCGGAGCAGTTTCTCTATACTTGTCATTTCGACCGGAGCAGGACAGCTTTACCGTCCTGCGTAGTGGAGAAACCTGCATTTTTTCTCGCGCGGCACACTCGTCTAAACCTAACCCCACACGGGACAAAGCAGACCGCGCTACTTCACCTTGGCAATGCGAATCGTGCTGTGAAGCGCCTTGTAGCACGGCACCAGTTCCGTACCGCGGGACTGCAGTGAATCGCGTGCCGACCCGCTGAAGACCACCGCATCTGTCGGTGCCAGGTAGATCTGCGTCCCCGGCACATCGCACTCGGGCTCTCGGGTCACGCGCATGGTGAACAGTGTGCGGTCGCGCAGCAGTGAATCACGAATCGGCAGACCGTACCCTGGGTACTGATCGATCAGCCGCACAAACTGGTGATCGCCCTGCTTCGTTTGCAAATCCGCCAGGTAAACCTCCTGGTTTCCTGCAAAGCTTTGATGCGAAGAGCTGCTCACCGCCAACAGCGTCACTTGCGCCGCCTCGGGCCGGCTCTGATTCATAAACGGCGAAGGCCGCTCCGCCGCCGAAGACATCGCCGCGGCCAAACTCATCACGATCGCCGCCCCCTGAACTACTCGCATAACCCTAACCCCACACCTTTCACAGTGTAGACTCCTCGGAAAAGCCGACGTCTTTCCTTCCTCGCGCTCTCAAGTCCGCGGACTGGGAACGGCCCAAGCTCGACTTGGAAGTGCCATTGAATCAACGCAAAATCAACAACATTCTTGCGGAACTGCGCGCGACGCCACCGGGCAAAGAACCGTCTATGTACCCCTCGCTTCGCAATCTGTTCGTTCAAGTTCTGAATCATCAGTCCCGCGATGTGTTGGCTGACTCCAGAACCGACGCCGGCGTGCGGCCGGACATTGCCGTCGCTGCTCGAATCGAAAACGATCTGATCATTCCCAATTGGATCGTGGTCGAAGCGAAAGATGAAGCGGTCTTCCAGGACAACAGTGCCGCAGGCAGAATCATGCGGTCAAAGTGGCGATATGTGACCGCTGGCACGGAGTGGTTCGTCTGTATCGACCCGGCCACGATCCGCATCAGGCGCATCTCTCGAACTGAAACGGTCGATCAGGAGCAGCCCGATCAAGTCTTCTCCCTTGATGCTCCGATCAACGTCGACCTGGAGCATGCGCTGGAAGAGATGGCCTTCGAATCTCTGGAGAACCGCTCCCGGTTGCGTGACTTCCGGATGGGCAAACCCGGAACGTTCGGGAGAATTCGCATCGAAGCGGACGAGTCCAGGCGCATTTTTCTGGACGCTCTGAACACGGCAGCAAGGCACCTGTCTTCCGGTGTCGGCTTCGCTTTGAAGGCAGTTGCGGCAGACCGGTCTGCGATTCGCGGCGAATGGAATGCCTTTCGTGAGCAGTTTCCATCCGCCGCTATCTCGCTCAATCCTTTTCGGGTGACGGGAACTGCGAGCGTACACATCGAAGATCGCGTCCGCTTCCGCCGCGCTGTCAGCAGGCTTCGAGAGTCGTATCGTCAGTCGCCCGTGGCATTTCAGTTGGAAATCACAGTTTCAGACGCGTATCGAACGCGTTCGAAAGACGAAAAACAAGCCGAGGATTTGCTGCGGGAAGAAACGGCGGCTCTGCTGCTTTCACGCATACTGATGCTGCGCTTTTTTGAGGACTACGGCTACTTCGGTGAGCGCCGCTATCTGTGCAACGGTGGCATTGCCGCATTCCAGGCCATGCGTGAGTACATGGCGGCACAGTACCCGGAATGGCTGCGGAGAGCCTACTAGGCGGGCGGCCATATCTACCAGGCCGTCTTCGATCTTTCCCCGCTCGATTGGATTCTGAAGAGCGACAATCGGGCACTCTCAGCCTCCATTGAGCACGCCATGCTCCTCCTGTCCACCTTCAACTTCACCACCATTCGAGAAGAACTGCTCAGTGCGATCTATGGCACCTTCTTCGACGACTATCAGCGTAAGTCCATGGGCGAACATTACACGCCTCCCAGCATCGCGCGCTGGATCATTCGGCGCGTGCGGGGTCAGTCGTTTGGCAAGGTGCTCGACCCAGCCTGCGGCTTCGGAACCTTTCTTGTGGAGGGCTATCTGGAGTTCATCGGATCGGCAGTGAATCGAGGCCTGATCGAAACCGATCGCGCGGAGCAGATGACAGCGAATCTCTGCGGCAACGATATGAACTTTTTCTCCGCGACCATCGCGCAAATGCAGATGTTGTGGAACCTGTTACGCATGCCCGGCGAGCGACCGGAGCACCCGCTACCCAAACTCAACATCGCAAGCGGCTTCCATTCGCTCAATCCCACGTCATTGCTGTCGCAGTTGGATGAGATGGACGTGACTGCATGGAGCGACCTCGACACCGACAAGTACAGTCTTGTGGTTGGCAATCCTCCCTATGTCCGCCCAGAGCGCCGGCCGATGCCGCCCACAGCCGAGCAGGAGCGATTCTTCTCTCCGGTCGGAGCCAAGTCGAACATCTTTCTCCAGTTCATTTACAAAGCCATGAGTCAATGGCTTGAAGAGGGAGGCCGGCTTGGGTTCGTCATCCCACTCACCTTTGTCGACACCGAAGAAAGCGCACCGCTTCGTCGCCTCTTCCAGATCGGCGGCTCCTGGAAAATTCTTGAAATCGTCGACATGGAAGATCTGAAACGTGCGCTCTTCCCGTCCGCAAATGTTCGCCCCATCATTCTGATCGCGCAGAACACGCCTGCGACCGTAGACGACCGCATCACGCTGCGCACTCCGGGTCAGGATTGTGTCACGCGGTCCCATTCCGGTGAAAACCTTGACTTCAACTTGGATCAGGCCCCGGCCAGCATCGTTCATACGCGTCCGTTTGGAGCAATGACGGTCGTATTCTCACTCGACTTACTAACGAACGCGCCGAGCTCGCGCACCGTCTCGCATCGCTGCCAACGTTCGCTTCCATCGCGCAACCATACTGGGACCGCAAACAAGGCTCACGCATCGCCGAACGCACCCTGGCCCCAACGGTCGGCCGACGTGAAGGCTGGCAGGAAAAGCGCTTCCTGACAATGGGCTTGGCAATCCGCGGGACGGACATTTCTGCATTGCGCGGTCCCTCCCTGTACAAAGACGAAAACATCCTCCCGTGCCAGCTCACGGGCGAACCCATCCTGACGCACTGCAATTCGCAAGTCTCTGACGACCCATCAATTTGGCGGTTTCCGGACCAGATGCCGGCAGTCGGGTTTGCGTTCTCTCGAATTTCCATGTTCCCTGTCGGAGTCCGCTTCGACCCGGCCAGAACCGCATTCTTGAATACCGCAACCATTTTTCGCCAACAAGCGATCTGAATGAATTTCCGTTCGATTTCGTGGTCCTCTCCATTGTGTACAGATGGTTCTACGCTTTGTATCTGCGCGAGGGCGTTGTGGCGGACTACTTCTCAAACGCTTATCACGGAACCATTGGCTGCCTGCCTTGGACGGTGAGCCTGCAAGCCGGCCAGACCGCTCTATGCTCAATCCGGAACAGATTCATGGAAGCGTGCAGATTTATGAAAGCAGGAAAGGAAGTCTTAGCCGAGCGCCTCGCCCAAACAGGCGTCGTTACACTGCAGCAGGTGATCCAATCCCGCGAAGAATTACGTCTGCGCTGGGGCAGCCAGACCCAAGCCACGGAATCCGAAGATTCGGAGCCAGTCCATAGCGTTCCGTTTGGCTCCGCTTTGTCTGATTGGGTCGAAGTCAACGACGCGCTCATCGCAGAACAGCTCGCCCTCGCCGTCACCCTCTTCATCGATGGCAGCGCCACACGGGACGATATCCGGAACCTGATCCTACCTGCAAACGGCACGGAGCAGGAGTATGCCGCGGTAGTGGCGGATTACAAAAGGACCGAGCCGACGCGGGAAGTTGAGCGCATTCTCGCCGAACTCGACACGGTCGTCGCACCCGCTCTTGGCGTCTCTGAAAATGAACTCGACTTCATGCGCGAGGATCTCAAGAAGGACCCCCTCCTTTCGAAGCTCAGAATGCGCCTTCCTTACCAGGAGAAGACCGTTCGCGGCTTACTCGAAAGCCTTTTGGCTTCGGACCGCTACCAGCAGATATCCACTACGCGAAGTACACAAAGCGCATAGGGGGACAGGCAAGGCATGCACTAAGGGTCGTCGTGGCAATGGCGGGAGAACACGAACCGTTTAGCGTAGCGTCTAGCGGAGGCACCCGACGGTCGCCGTCGCGTTGCTGAAATACCCGAAGCGTTCAGCGTACCGGCTCGAAGCACCCGCCGAAGGTCGTCGGCACGTTCGCCGGTAAGCTAGGCGCATAGCACTGGCTCAGTGCATCAGGGTGATCGCCTCAGTTGTACGAACGCACGGCCTGGATACTTTGAGATTGATCTCCGCGGGCCACATCTCGATGTGGATGCCGGTCAGTCATTGCTTTCTAGAAGGTGTTATGAAGTTGCGAGCCCGATGAGTCTGCTGGTCATGAGGATGGCGAAGGCGAGAAGTGGATGGCTCTGAGGGTGAACGGTTCGAAAGGCACGATGCTGACCGGCAGCAAGCGCGGTACTCTTGTTGTTGGCTTCTCCGCACTCCTGCGCTCACTGTACATAACGCAGCTAGGATTGACTGCACACAGCTCCCCGTGCGCCGGCCATCAGACCACCATGAGAATTACAGGTTCTAGGCGGCGACGGCCAGATCGTACGGTTCGTCTGTAAGAGCATCACCGGAGTCCTCTTGCAAAGGAGCCGTAATGCTGCTCTCAGGCGGGCACCAGAGTCGCCATCGCACTACAAAAGTACGCGAAGCGCATAGCGTAAAGGGTCAATACGTAAGCCGGAACTCACAAAGAACGCGAAAGGGCCCACTCCGAAGAGTGGACCCTATGTTTATGCCGGCGATCACCTAATCTCCCACACAGCTGCCCGTGCAGTACCATCGGCCCAGCGAGACTTAACTTCCGTGTTCGGGATGGGAACGGGTGTGACCCTCGCAGTATTCTCACCGGCAAATTGTCGAAATCACCGCATACGGTGTTTCACAACTGAATAGATTGAGTAGACGTTTCGTCTTTATCCTCGCTTACCCAGCGAGTACAACTACATGGCTTGTGTTGAATGCTCTGGATCACAGCGCACCGCAATATTTAGTGGCTGCTGCGCAGAGTAAATTCTATGACCAAGCCGAACGGGCGATTAGTACTGGTAAGCTTTGTCATTGCTGACTTTACACATCCAGCCTATCAACCTGGTGGTCTTCCAGGGCCCTTCTTTTCCCTTACGGGTTGGGAGATCTCATCTTAGGGCATGCTTCCCGCTTATATGCATTCAGCGGTTATCATAACCGAACTTCGCTACCCAGCCGTGCCTTTGGCAAGACAACTGGAACACAAGAGGTTCGTCCATCCCGGTCCTCTCGTACTAAGGACAGCCCCCTTCAAATCTCCTACGCCCACAGCAGATAGAGACCGAACTGTCTCGCGACGTTCTGAACCCAGCTCACGTACCGCTTTAATAGGCGAACAGCCTAACCCTTGGAACCTTCTACAGCTCCAGGATGCGATGAGCCGACATCGAGGTGCCAAACCATTGCGTCGATATGAACTCTTGGCAATGATCAGCCTGTTATCCCCGGCGTACCTTTTATCCGTTGAGCGATGGCCCTTCCATACAGAACCACCGGATCACTAAGGCCTGCTTTCGCATCTGCTCGACTTGTAGGTCTCGCAGTTAACCACACTTATGCCTTTGCACTCGACGGCTGATTTCCAAACAGCCTGAGTGTAGCTTCGCGCGCCTCCGTTACAATTTAGGAGGCGACCGCCCCAGTCAAACTACCCGTCTTACTATGTCCCTCTCCCCGATCAGGGGAGGAGGTTAGAGTCACAACAATCGCAGGGTGGTATCTCACCGTTGGCTCCACCGAAACCGAGATCCCGGTATCAAAGCCTCCCACCTATCCTGCGCAGCAATTGCCGTAACCCACAGTAAAAGTATAGTAAAGGTGCACGGGGTCTTTTCGTCTAGCTGCGGGTAACCGGCATCTTCACCGGTACTACAAGTTCGCCGAGCAACTCGTTAAGACAGTCGTACGATCGTTACTCCATTCGTGCAGGTCGGAACTTACCCGACAAGGAATTTCGCTACCTTAGGACCGTTATAGTTACGGCCGCCGTTCACTGGGGCTTCAATTCAGAGCTTCGCCTTGCGGCTAACCCCTCCTTTTAACCTTCCAGCACCGGGCAGGAGTCAGCCCCTATACGTCGTTTTAGACTTTGCAGAGACCTGTGTTTTTGTTAAACAGTCGCCGTACGCGTTTCACTGCGACCACTTCGGGCTATGAACCCTACTGTGGTGACCCTTCTCCCGAAGTTACGGGTCTAATTTGCCGAGTTCCTTAACAAGCCTTCACTCGAGCGCCTTTGGATATTCTCCTCGTCCACCTGTGTCGGTTTGTGGTACGGTTCCCAATTCCTCTCCTTAGAGGTTTTTCTTGACAGCGTGAACTCAGCAGCTTTCAGCCATACGGCTTACTGCTTTGCATCTCACCGTTAAGCCCTGACGGATTTGCCTATCAGAACCGGCTTGCATGCATCGAACCCCTAGCCATAGTGGGTCCTGCCTATCCTTCTGTGTCACCCCATCGTGATAACGAGGTATTGGGAGGTCCGGAATATTAACCGGATGTCCATCGCCTACGCCTTTCGACCTCGGCTTAGGGACCGCCTAACCCTGAGCGGATTAACCTTCCTCAGGAAACCTTAGACTTTCGGCGTCAGTGGTTCTCACACTGATTATCGCTACTTATGCCGGCAGGGTCTCTTCTCAATGCTCCAGCAGTCTTCTCAGTCTGCCTTCTCTGCGGTGAGAATGCTCTCCTACCACGCATGCTTAAAAGCATGCATCCGCTGCTTCGGTATACAGTTTGAGCCCCGTTGTATTGTCGGCACCGGACCGCTTGACCAGTGAGCTATTACGCTTTCTTTAAAGGATGGCTGCTTCTAAGCCAACCTCCTGGCTGTCTGAGCGTTCCGACTTCCTTTCCCACTTAACTGTAATTTGGGGACCTTAGCAGGCGGTCTGGACTGTTTTCCTCTCGACTGTGAAGCTTAGCCCCCACAGTCTGACTCCCGGGCTGGTTGTGATCGGCATTCGAAGTTTGGCTGGATTCAGTAAGCCGGAAAGCCCCCTAGTCCAATCATGTCTCTACCACCGATCCAAATCACCCGAGGCTAGCCCTAAAGCTATTTCGGAGAGAACGAGCTATCACGAAATTTGATTAGCCTTTCACCCCTACCCTCAGCTCATCCGAGCTTTTTTCAACAAACACCGGTTCGGTCCTCCAGTGGGTGTTACCCCACCTTCAACCTGGCCAAGGGTAGATCATCTCGCTTCGCGTCTATTCCTGCCAACTGAATCGCCCTATTCAGACTCGCTTTCGCTGCGGCTCGCTCACGCTTAACCTTGCTGACAAGAATAACTAGCCGGCTCATTATGCAATAGGCACGCGGTCAGACATTCCCTTGCGGGCATAGTCCTCCCACTGCTTGTAGGCACACGGTTTCAGGTACTTTTCACTCCCCTCACTGGGGTGCTTTTCGCCTTTCCCTCACGGTACTGGTTCACTATCGGTCAGAAACGAGTATTTAGCCTTACGGGATGGTCCCCGTGGATTCAAGCAGGGTTTCTCGTGCCCCGCCTTACTCAGGTACCTGCTTCGAGTCCAGATCAATTTCGCATACGCGACTGACACGCTCTTTGGTGCCGTTTTCAACCGGCTTCCGCTATCGACTGGATTGGTAACTCTACTGTTGCAGGCCCTACAACCCCCGTGCCACCGAAATGGAACGGGTTTGGGCTATTCCGAGTTCGCTCGCCACTACTATCGGAATCGAGGTTTCTTTCTCTTCCTAGGGGTACTGAGATGGTTCACTTCCCCCCGTTCGCTTGTTCAAGCCTATGTATTCAGCTCGACATACCTGGGTTTTGCCCAGGTGGGTTTCCCCATTCGGAAATCTCCGGATCACAGCCTGTGTGCGGCTCCCCGAAGCTTATCGCAGCTTGCCACGTCCTTCATCGCCTGTTTCTGCCAAGGCATCCACCGTGCGCCCTTAGTAGCTTGCTCATAGAATTTACTCGCACGCAGCACTTACCTGCGCCGAGCGTCCATGTTTCTTCGCCTTAATTATCCTAAAGAGACTCAACACTAAATCTTCAGCACTGTGCAGAAGGAACCCGCACGCTGAAGGCTCAGCCTTGTAGTTGTTTAATTACCCAATCTATTCAGTTGTCAAACATCCCATGCGATCAGCTATGCCGCTGTCGCGGTGCGCCCTTGGACGCTGGAAACACCTCTTGCGAGGGGAATCCAAGGATCAGGCAAAAGCCTCAACCTCAGAGTTCCTTCAACTTTCGATATGGTGGAGCTGAACGGGATCGAACCGTTGACCCCCTGCTTGCAAAGCAGGTGCTCTCCCAGCTGAGCTACAGCCCCTCAGAGCGTCTTGATAAAGATACCGCAGACCTTAAAACTGGGTCAAGCGATCATGGTGGGCCTGGGTAGATTCGAACTACCGACCTCACCCTTATCAGGGGTGCGCTCTAGCCAACTGAGCTACAGGCCCAGCCCGAAGAACAGGCGGCAGGCGTTAACGCCATGCCGCCGGATCCTCGCTGCTCGTTCTGAGCTCACCTAGCCTAAGCCAGGGGCTCTCGAAAGTTTTTCGAGGACACAGTTGAACGTGCGGACCGGCTACGCCGGTCGTAGACCATCGTGATGATCATGGGCAGACCAAGAGAGGGTCTGGTTCAGGCTCCCTAACCGACCACCAGAAGAGGTGGTGAGGGGTGTACACGGCAACATCAGGGTACACACAGCCGAAGCTGCTCGCGATACGCGAGGCGTGATCCTGTGCCGTGACGTTCTCTCTTAGAAAGGAGGTGATCCAGCCGCAGGTTCTCCTACGGCTACCTTGTTACGACTTCACCCCAATCATGAATTACACCTTGGGCGGCTGCTCCCTTGCGGTTAGCGCACCGACTTCTAGTGCAACCCACTTTCGTGATGTGACGGGCGGTGTGTACAAGGCCCGGGAACGTATTCACCGCAGCATGCTGATCTGCGATTACTAGCGATTCCAGCTTCATGGAGTCGAGTTGCAGACTCCAATCCGAACTGAGGCCGGCTTTCTCCGATTGGCTCCCCCTCGCGGGTTCGCAGCGGTTTGTACCGGCCATTGTAGCACGTGTGTAGCCCTGGACATAAAGGCCATGAGGACTTGACGTCATCCCCGCCTTCCTCCCCGTTATCCGAGGCGGTCTCGCCAGAGTGCTCAACTAAATGGTAGCAACTGGAGATAAGGGTTGCGCTCGTTGCGGGACTTAACCCAACATCTCACGACACGAGCTGACGACAGCCATGCAGCACCTATATACAGGCCCATTGCTGGGCGCCGATATTTCTACCGGATTCCTGTACATTTCGAGCCCAGGTAAGGTTCTTCGCGTTGCGTCGAATTAAACCACATGCTCCACCGCTTGTGCGGGCCCCCGTCAATTCCTTTGAGTTTCAGCCTTGCGACCGTACTCCCCAGGCGGATTGCTTATCGCGTTAGCTTCGGCACGGCAGGATTGGGTACCTGCCACACCAAGCAATCATCGTTTAGGGCTAGGACTACCAGGGTATCTAATCCTGTTTGCTCCCCTAGCTTTCGCGCCTCAGCGTCAGTTATGGTCCAGTGAGCCGCTTTCGCCACAGGTGTTCCTTCCGATATCTACGCATTTCACCGCTACACCGGAAATTCCACTCACCTCTCCCATACTCAAGCCCGGCAGTTTTCCGTGCAGGCTTCGAGTTGAGCCCGAAGTTTTCACACGAAACTTGCCAAACCGCCTACGCGCCCTTTACGCCCAATAATTCCGAACAACGCTTGCCCCCCTCGTATTACCGCGGCTGCTGGCACGAAGTTAGCCGGGGCTTCTTCTATCGGTACCGTCATTATCGTCCCGATCGAAAGGAGTTTACGTCCCAAGAGACTTCATCCTCCACGCGGCGTTGCTGCGTCAGGGTTTCCCCCATTGCGCAAAATTCCCCACTGCTGCCTCCCGTAGGAGTCTGGACCGTGTTTCAGTTCCAGTGTGTCCGTGCGCCCTCTCAGGCCGGATACAGATCATCGCCTTGGTAGGCCATTACCCCACCAACTAGCTAATCTGCCGCGACCTCCTCCCCAAGCGCATTGCTGCTTTGACTCGTAAGTGTTATGCGGTATTAGCCCAGGTTTCCCTAGGTTATTCCCCACTCGAGGGTAGATTAGTCACGTGTTACTCACCCGTGCGCCACTTTACTCAGGGCCGAAGCCCCTTTCTCGTGCGACTTGCATGTGTTAGGCACGCCGCCAGCGTTGATTCTGAGCCAGGATCAAACTCTCATTTGAATTCTGGTTGCACACTCCAACAGGACGGGGTCCCTGGAGATGTGCGCCGCACAGCCTCGAAATGCTGTGCGGGTATAACTAGTGAGATGACCAGACCGCTAGGTCTTGCCGTATCTCACGACTGGCACGTTCAACTATGTTGTCAAAGATCCGAACAGATCAGGCCTAAGCCGTCTGCTTTGGATCAAGGACGCTCGTCTTTGTCGACGAGGTGTGTCCTCGAACTTGATGTGCGCTGCTTGTGTAGTGAACCCTTCCGGGCCGGTTGCGTTTGCTCGCTGAGTTCACCCGTTTCGGGCCGGAACCGCGTCTCTCGCGCTCTCTACTGCGTTGCGACAACTTTCTTAGAGTATCGCGTCTTCGCTCGTTCTGTCAACCCGCTCGCTTCTTACCCCTAACTCGTCGGCGATCCGCATGGTCGCTCAGTCCCTCGGACACGAGTCTTAGGCGCGTGAAGCAGGCGTGTGACTCTTGGAATCGCACTCTTTCGTTGCGCATCGCCGCTTCACTGAAAGCAGCGCTCAAATCTCAATCAACTCGGCATTGCCCGAAAGCAAGGCCCGGAGCCTGAGCTCCTTCGTTTCATATGGCAGTGTCTTGGGTTGTGCGCGTTGGGATCGGAACCATTGGCTCTCAGACATCGCAACCGCAAACGCTTGGACTGCTTCAGCGTCTCATCAGGCATGAACCGACTCGGCTCACTCTCCCGACTCTTCCAACAATACTCAGGAGACTTGCTCCTGTCAACTGCCGGTGCTGAATTCGTTCGTCGTGCCCATTGCTGCGCTCGACTTGTTTGAAGTTATCCGAACGCAAGCATTCATGCAAGCGGCCCAGTACCTTTCTTGTGGAAGGCCGGTGGAAATACCGACTTTGTCTCAACGCGAAGCCCATACATATCAGGAACTTACGCCTATCGGAAATCACCGCCGGTTGTCGGTTGCGGGCTCCGGGTGAATGAGTACACGGGTCACCTCCGGATGCTGCCGCAGGAATGCGGCTTCCAATGCTGAAATCACCGCGTGCACCGCATCGATGCGCATGCTGTCCGGCAGTGTGCAATGGCAGCTCAGTTCGAGCTTGTCGCCGTGCCAAATACCAGTCATGTCGTGCACGTCGCAGATTTCGGGCCAGCCTTTGGCAGTCTGACGCAACTGCGTCAACAAGGCCGGGTCATGCGCAATCTGCCCCGGATGCGCGATCGCCTGTTCCTCGCTCTCGATATGCGTGATGACGGACCGGATTTCCGGGACTTCCCGGCGCATCTCGGCCTCCAGGCCCGACGCTGTTTCGTGAGCGTCTCGCAGCAATGTTTCGGCGGGTAGCTCCAGGTGCTGCTCCAACTGGAGCCCGTGTTCCACCTGCTGCAGCGACACATCGTGCACGGAAAGGTCGGCCCGGGCGGCGACGGCGCGGACACGCTCGAAAACACTCTCGTGCTCGCCAGCCACCGGCACGGTGCGCACGATGACGTCCGTTGCGGGCAGCACGGTTTTCACGGCCTCCGTCACCGCAGACACCAGCTGTTCCGAACGTTGGAAGGTGATGGTGCGGGCCATGCCCACGGTCACGTCCGCAAAATAGCTGCCCCCGGAACGCCGCATACGAAGCCGGTCGACCGACACTACACCGGGCACGCGCGCCACCGCCGCTGCCATCGCCTCACGCGTTTCCGGCGTTGTCTTGTCGAGCAGCGCATCCACCGTCTCCCGTGCCAGCGACCAGGTAACGCGCAGAATGATCACCGACACAACCAGCGCGGCAATCGGGTCCGCAAGTTCCAGCCCGCGGATCCCGAAGCGCTGCCCCGCGAAAGCCGCGATCAAGCCAAGCAGCACCGCCATCGAAGACCAGATGTCCGTTCCGAAGTGCAGCGCCTCCGCTTGTAGCGCCTGCGAATGCGCCTGTTCGGCAGCGCGATGCAGCGCCTTGGACCGGGTCCAGTCCACCGCGATGGAGAGAACCAGCACCAGCACCGGCCAGGGCGAAACGCTCAGCGCGATCGGCTCGCCGTGGCGATAGCGCAGGAGCCGCACGACACCTTCGTAAATGATCCACACCGACGAGGCGAGCATGAAAATCGTCTCGACGAACGCGGACAGGCTCTCTACGCGGCCGTGGCCGTAGGTGTGCTCTTCGTCTGCGGGACGGTCAGCCACACGCAGGCTGAGCAGGGTAAGCGTGCTGGCCAGCAGGTCGATGCCGGAGTGCGCGGCCTCGCTCAGCATGCCGAGCGATCCGGTCGCCACGCCCGTGATCACCTTCAGCAGGGTGATTGCGGACGCGGCCAGCAGACTGCGCAGCGCGGTCTCGCGTTTCATGTGTTGCAGGTGCTGCTGCGATTCGTCCGGACTTACGAGTTCGGCCATGCGAAGTTCAGCCTACACGCCCGTCCGGACGCAAACGCGGCAGCAGTGCACAGCGGCTTAGCCGACCTGCACCGTGTGGCCCGCGCCGCCGATTGGCTTCGGCTCTGCCGCCTGTTCCGGCTTGGCCTGCTTCGCCGCTTCCAGCGTTCCCAGATCGATCACAAAGCGATACCGCACGTCGCTTTTCAGAACGCGCTCGTACGCATCGTTCACATCGGCCATGGCGATGGTTTCAATGTCCGAAGCGATGTTGTGATCGCCACAGAAATCCAGCATTTCCTGCGTTTCCTTGATGGAGCCGATCATGGAACCCGCCACCGACTTGCGGCCAACGATCACCGAAAAGGCACTGACGGGCACCGGGTGTTCCGGGGCGCCAACCACCACCATGGTTCCGTCGCGCTTCAGCAGGGTCATCAGGCGGTTCCAGTCGTCCGCGGCGGAGACGGTGTTCAGGATCAGGTCAAACGTGCCCGCAAGTTTGGTGAATGTTTCCGGGTCGCTGGTCGCGTAGAAGTGATCAGCACCCAGGCGCTTGCCGTCGTCCTGCTTTTTCAGCGATTGGCTCAGCACCGTAACCTCCGCGCCCAGCGCATGCGCCAGCTTCACGCCCATGTGGCCCAGCCCGCCCAGGCCGATAATGGCGACCTTTTTGCCGGGACCGGCCTTCCAGTGCTTCAGCGGCGACCACAGCGTGATGCCGGCGCACATCAGCGGAGCGGCCTCATCCAGCTTCAGGTTCTCGGGAATGCGCAGGACGTAGTCTTCGTCCACAACGATCTTGTCGGAGTAGCCGCCATACGTCGGCCGGCCTTGCTGGTCCAGGTTGTTGTAGGTCTGCACCAGCTTGACCTGGCAGAAATGCTCTTCACCGGCCTTGCATTCCACGCAGGTGCGACAGCTGTCCACGAAGCAGCCGATGCCGACATGGTCACCGACCTTGAACTTCGTCACCTTGTCGCCCACCGAGGCGACAACGCCCGCGATCTCGTGCCCCGGCACCATCGGAAAGACGCCCTGGAACCACTCATCGCGAACCTGGTGAATGTCGGAGTGACAGATGCCGCAGAACTTGATCTCAATCTGCACATCGCGCTCGCCGGTTTCGCGGCGCTCGAAGTCAAAGGGGGCCAGAGTCGATTTGGGGTTCGGTGCAGCGTATCCGGACGCTTGAGGCATGGAAGAACTCTCCTGGGAAGCTTGGGTGTTGGCTGATTCGGATCAGGGTTGGGGGCCTGCCGCGGTGCCGCTCCAAAGGCCGGCTACACCGAACAGGTACGGCTGCCAGCGGGCCTCAATGAAACCGGCCGAGGCCATCTTTGCGCACATCTGTTCCGGTGGCGGAAAGCGTTCCACGCTCAGAGGCAGATAGCGATAGGATGCTCCGCTGCGGGAGATGATTCCGCCGATGCGCGGCAGCACGTGACGAAAATAGATGCGGTACGCAGTGCCGAGCAGGCCGGGCGGCTCGCTGAAATCAAGAATGCCAAGCTGACCTCCGGGCCGAAGCACGCGGCGGATCTCGCGCAGGCCAGCGTCGTAGTCGGCCAGGTTGCGGAAGCCAAAGGCGGAGACGACCAGGTCCTGCGAGCCGTTCGCAAGCGGCAACGCCAGCGCGTCTGCCTCCACGAAATGCACGGGCTTCCCGGCAAGTTTTGCGCGGCCGCGCTCGATCATCTCGTGCGAAAAGTCGACCGCGGTGATGGGGGTTGCCTCTGCAACCCGCGGACGGCGGGCGAGCAGCGCGGCGGTCATGTCAGCCGTGCCGCAGCACAGGTCGAGCACGTGCGCGTCAGGCCGGCGCAGGATCGCCTCAAACGCCTTCGATGCGCGACGCCACCAGACGCGGTCCATGCCAAAGCTCAGGGTGTGATTCAGCCGGTCGTAGCGCGGCGCGATCGTGTCAAACATCTGCTGCACGGCACGCGACGCCTCGGCGGCATTGCGGGTACCCTCTGGCCGTGCGCCCTGGTTGATCTCGGCCTTAGCTGGCATGGGCGGGTTCCTGAAGCGATGCAGGCTGCGATGCGTGTACTTCGGCGAGCATGGCTTCCACGGCGGCGGTCAGCTCGGTCGGGGTCACGTCCCGTACGATTTCGACCTCGCCGATCGCAACGGGCAGGATGAACGAAAGCGCCCCGCTGCGCTTCTTTTTGTCAGAGCCGGTGAGCGCGACAAGCCGGTCGGCAGTTGCGGTGAAAGGCGGCATGTCGGCAATGCGGCGCACGAGCGCACGCATCCGGTCCGCGTCGCTCTGGGGCAGCACGCCGCGCGCACATCCCAAGTGAATTGCGGCGAGCATGCCCCAGCCGATCGCCTCGCCGTGCAGCAGATGTTTGTATTCCGTTGCGGCCTCGATGGCGTGGCCGACGGTATGGCCGAAATTCAGGATCATGCGCAGGCCGCCTTCGTATTCGTCTTCGGCGACCACGGCAGCTTTCACACGGATGCTGGACTCCACGACCCGTTCGAGCGCAGCGGGGTCGGCGGCGAGGATGGTTTCGGTGTTCTGCTCCATGAACTCGAAGAGCGCAGGATCGCGGATGATCGCGGACTTTACGCTCTCCTGCAGGCCGGCGCGCAGCTCGCGGCGCGGTAGCGTTTGCAATGTGTCCAGGTCTGCTACGACGGCGATCGGCTGATGAAAGCTGCCGACCAGGTTTTTGCCCACCGCCAGGTTCACACCGGTTTTGCCGCCCACGGAACTGTCCACCTGCGCCAGCAGCGTGGTTGGGACCTGCACGAAACGAATGCCGCGCATGTAAATGGCGGCAAGGAAGCCCGTGATGTCGCCGATGACTCCACCGCCGAGAGCGATCAGAAGCGTGTCGCGGTCGGCGCCGGCCGCGGCGAGTTCCTCGCACAGCCGTTCCAGCGTGCTGAGCCGCTTGTGCTGCTCGCCTGCGGGAATGTGCACCGTTTGCACGGCAAAATCTGCATCGCGGAGTGGCTGCAGAACGGCCTCACCCCACAGCCGCTCGATCTCCGGCGAGGTCACCACGAAGACCCGCGAAGGGCGCGCCGGTAGCTCCTGAAGCAGCTTCGGAAGGCTGCCCAGCAGGCCGCTGCCGAGGCGCACCGAATACTGTGCAGACGCCGTCTCGACACGGATTTCAGGCATGGTGCCATTATCGCAGGGGCCGAAACGGCAGTCGCCCGTGGCAGCATTGTTCCACGTGGAACATTTCTGCGGCTTCCTGTCAAGTAGCCGGGAAGGTGCCTAGCGCCGGGCTGCACCGGAAGGAGAAGGACAGTTTTCTGCTCTCATGACTGGCGGTCACTGAGGTTCGCTAAGCTGAACGCATGCAGATTGCCGATCCCGTGGACTTCACCCTGCCCGACCAGAATGGCACTTCCGTTTCCCTGTCCCACTTTCGTGGGAGCCCGGTCGTGCTGTTTTTCTACCCGCGCGCCGATACACCGGGGTGCACGATCGAAGCGTGCGAGTTCCGGGACTTGTACAGCGACCTAAAGGCCGCGGGCGCGGTCTTGCTTGGCATCTCGCGCGATACGCCAGGCAAACAAAAGAAGTTCGCGGACAAGTTTGGCCTGCCGTACACGTTGTTGGCCGACCCGGACATGGCTATCGCCAAGGAATTCGATGTTGTGAAGCAGGGCAGCATGTACGGCAAGCCCGTGACCAAGGTGGAGCGTTCCACATTCCTGTTCGACAGGGAGGGCAAGCTGCAGGCTGAGTTTCGCGCGGTAAAACCGGAAGGTCACGCGGCTGAAATTCTGGGGGCGATTCAGGCATCGCGTTAGCGCTTACGTGGCCGGCGTTGCCCGGAAGCTCAGGCAGCCGGAAGCGTGATGGCCTGGCCCGGGGTGAAAATTGCCTCCGTGCCGCGCGCGGGGGCTGCGTCGGGCAGTTCCTTCGCTCCTTCCTTGCCCTGGGCGGTGATGGTGTCGGACAGAACGCGACGGTCCGCGATGCTGACAACCTGGATCGAGAGTTCTCCGTAGCTGAACAACTGTCCTGCCGGGACCGACTGGACCACCGTCAGGCGAACTGGCGTGCCCGCAGGCAGGTTGTTAAGAGGCTCCGCGAGGGTGGCATTGACCATGTCGCCGTTGCGGGCGTGGCCGGAGTCGAGCGGTGCACGAAGCTTCACAAGGATCGGCGTTCCGGAACGAATGCCGAAGCCGTTGCCTCCACTGACAATCGGCAGAAGCGGTCGATCCACAGTACCGCTGCGGTTCGCCGAAGGACGGCCGGTCACCTCCACCCTGGCGTTCGCCGCCGGGGCGGGCGGCTGCGGTTTGCTGCCGCCACCACGGGTCGCTGCGCCGGTGTTCTTTGCGCCATTGACGCCGTTTGCGGGCGCCGCGGCCTGGGAGGGCGCGGCCGCCTGACCGTAGACAACGCTGGCCATAAGAGTGGCCAGCAACATTGAGACGCGCAGATTCACTAGCGTTGGGATGAACCGCCGAACGCGGGGGTTGCAGATTGTGCCGGGATGGCCGGTGAAATGGAAGTTCGGTCGAGCCTAATAATCTGGTGGAGGTCCGCCTGGCAACAGTTGCGGGTGCTGAGAGAATGCAGGTTTCTCCACTGCGCACGCGCAAAGAGCGCGCGTGCTCCGGTCGAAATGACAAGGTTTTGGGAGGTCTGGTGGAGGGCTGCCTGGGAGAGTCGTGCGACTGCGGGCAAAACGCAGGTTTCGGTGCAAGCACCGGGTCCGCTGCGCAGGACGATAAAGCTGTCCTGCTTCGGTCGAAATAACACGGTATCGGGTTGGGCTGGAGTGGTGCTCCGCTCGAAATGACACGGTATTGGATGGTGTGGAGCGAACGGGCAGAACCGGCTGTGCTTGCGACAACAGAGATTTTTGCCCTCAGGGGCTGAAGCCCGGGACATCAGCAGAATTGGACGGCACAGCTAAAGCTGTGCCCTTCCGATCGCAGTGTCGGACCGTTCATTGCCGGCGACGGAGCCCTAGTCACCGGCGACGGGCTGGGGATAGGCGTAGGGCTCCTTTTGCGGCTGCGCCTGCTTGCTGAGGACGCGGGACAGGAAGCCGCGAAGGCGGTCCATGTAGAGGTAGACCACGGGCGTGGTGAACAGCGTGAGGCACTGCGATACAAGCAGGCCGCCGACGATGGTGATGCCGAGCGGCCGGCGCAGTTCGGAGCCCGTGCCCGTGCCGAAGGCGAGCGGGACGGCGCCAAGCAGAGCGGCCATGGTGGTCATCATGATGGGGCGGAAGCGCAGAAGGCAAGCCTCGTAGATCGCGTCGCGCGGGCTTTTGCCGTGTTCGCGCTCGGCCACCAGAGCGAAGTCGATCATCATGATTGCGTTCTTTTTCACGATGCCGATCAGCAGAACGATGCCGATCATGGCGATGACGGACAGGTCAACCTGCGTGACCAGGAGCGCCACCAACGCGCCCACGCCCGCCGACGGCAGCGTGCTGAGGATGGTCAGCGGGTGAATGAAGCTTTCGTACAGGATGCCGAGCACGATGTAGACCGCGGTGAGGGCGAGCAGGATCAGGATCGGCTCGCTGGAGAGCGAGTCCTTGAAGGCGGCCGCGGTGCCCTGGAAGCCGCCCGCGATGGAAGCGGGCATGCCGATGCTGTTGCGCGCGTGCTCAATGGCAGCGGTCGCCTGCGAGAGCGAGACACCGGGCGGCAGGTTGAACGAGAGTGTGGCGGCGGGCGAGAGGCCCTGGTGATTCACCTGCAGCGGGATACGCTGCTCTTCAAAGTGCGAGATGGCCGAGAGCGGCACCTGGGCGCCGGTGGAGGATTTCACATATACCGTCTTCAGGGCGTCGGGGGACTGCTGCCACTCCGGAGCGACCTCAAGCACGACGTGGTACTGGTTCAGCGGTTTATACGTGGTGGAAACCTGGCGCTGGCCGAACGCTGCCGACAGGGTCTGGTCGATGCTAAGCGCGCTGATACCGAGGCGCGAGGCGGTATTGCGGTCGATGACCAACTGGGCTCGCAGTCCCTTGTCCTGCTGGTCGGTGGCAATATCGCGCAGGTCGGGTTCCTGCTGCATGGCGGCCATCATCTTGGGCGCCCACTCATTCAGGTTGCTGACCGAGTCCGCGGTGAGCGTGTACTGGTACTGCGTGGCGGAACCACGTCCACCGATGTTCAGCTCCTGCGAGGACTGCAGGTAGGTAATCACACCGGGCACGCTGGAGAGTTTCGGACGCAGACGCGCGATGACCATCTCCGCGGATTGCCCTTTGCGGTCTTTCGGGTCCTTCAGGAAGATGAACATATTGCCGCTGTTGGAGGCGCCGCCACCCGGACCGCCGCCGCCCACGGAACTCATGACGTTCAGCACGGCAGGATCGCGCTTTACCGTTTCCGTCATCTGTTCGACCTTGACCTTCATGGAGTCGAACGAAACGTCCTGCTGGCCCTGAATGCGGCCGCCCATGCGGCCCGTGTCCTGCTGCGGGAAGAAGCCTTTGGGCACCAGGACAAACAGGTAGATGTTCAACAAAAAGGTGCCAATGGTGATGAGCAGCACGGGAAGCTGATGCCGCAGCACCCAACTGAGGCCATGCTCATATTCCATGTTGATGAAGTCGAAGAACTTCTCGCTCCAGCGATACAGGCGACCGTGCTGGATGTCCTTGTGGGCTTTCAGGAACCTGGCCGAAAGCATGGGCGTGGTGGTGAGCGACACCATGAGTGACATGAGGATCGCGACGGAGAGCGTCACCGCAAACTCACGGAAGAGCCGGCCGACGATGCCGCCCATCAGAAGGATGGGAATGAAGACCGCGATGAGCGAGATGGACATGGAGAGAACGGTAAAACCGATCTCTTTGGAGCCAAGCATCGCGGCTTCGTACGGCGACATGCCTTCTTCCAGGTGCCGCGAAATGTTTTCAATGACGACGATGGCGTCGTCCACAACGAAGCCGGTGGAAATAGTAAGCGCCATGAGCGACAGGTTGTCGAGCGTGTAGCCCAGCAGGTACATGACGCCAAAGGTGCCGAGCAGCGAGAGCGGTACGGAGACCGAAGGAATGAGCGTGGAGCGGAGTTCGCGCAGGAAGAAGAAGACGACCAGGATGACCAGGACGATCGTGATCATCATGGTGCGGGTGATGTCGCGAACGCTGGCGCGGATGGTCACCGTGCGGTCGAGCGCCACCTGGAGCTTAATGCTGGGTGGGATGGAGGCCTGCAGCGCCGGAAGTTGCTTTTCAATGTTGTCAACCGTCTGGATGACGTTGGCGCCAGGCGACTTGAAGACGATGATCAGGATCGACGGGTGGCCGTTGAACATGCCGAAGGTGTGAATGTCTTCAACGGAGTTCACGACCTGCGCGACGTCGCCCACGCGCACAATGCCGGCAGCGGGGATGCTGGTGGTGGCGACGTTGGACGCGTTGGTGTTGATCGCCGCGGAGGTGTAGCCGGCACCGCTGTTGATGGCTGCCGTGTTGGGCGCGGTTACGTTGCTGCCAAAGGAGCTGACGGCGGCGCTGCTGCCCGTGCTGGTGGCGGCGGAGGTCCCGGTGCCGGGCGAAGTGACATTGCCGGTGCTGCTGGCGGACGTGGACGAGCCATTGCCGTTTGCGGAGCCATTACCGGCATTGTTACTGCTGCTGCCGCCAGTTGCGCCGGTAGTGGCGCTGGCGACATTGGCCTGCAGGCCGTTGTTTGCCGTGACGGTAGATACGGGGCCGCGGCTGGTGGCGACGACCAGTGGACGGTAGGCGTCTGCGCCGAACAACTGGTCGGTGGTGCTGATGGACCAGCGCTGCTGGTCGCCGTTCAGGTAGCCCTTGGGCTCGAGCACGTTAAAGGTCTGCGCGGCCGCGGCAAGCGTGTTCAGCGACAGGTTGTAGCTGGTGAGTTGCTGCGGATTGGCCTCCAAACGGACAGCCGGTTTGGAGGAGCCACCGACGTACGTCTGTCCCACGCCCTGCACAGTGGCGAGCTTTTGCGCCAGGATGGAGTCGGCGGCGTCGTAAAGCTGCGGGACGGTGAGGGTGTTGCTGGTGAGCGCAAGGATCATGATGGGCGCGTCGGCCGGGTTGATCTTGCGATAGGTCGGATTACTGGGCAGATTTGCCGGCAACTGCGCGCGCGCGGCGCTGATAGCGGCCTGCACGTCACGGGCGGCGCCATCGATATTGCGATTCAGGTCGAACTGCAAGGTGATGTTGCAGGACCCGATCGAGGAAGTGGAGGTCATCTGGTTGACGCCGGCGATGCGGGAGAACTGGCGTTCCAGCGGGGTGGCGACCGCAGAGGCAAGCGTTTCCGGGTCGGCGCCGGGCAGGCCCGCGCCCACGGAGATGACGGGGAACTCGACCTCGGGTAGGGAGGCGACCGGCAGCAAACGGTAGGCGACCGCGCCAGCCAGGATGATCGCGATGGAAAGCAGAAAGGTGGCGACCGGGCGCTTGATGAAGGGCGCGGAAAAGTGCACGCCGCCGATGGGCCCGTTCTGGTTTTCGGCGAGGGTGGCGTTTTTGCGCTCGCCCTGGGCAGAGGCGCGGTCCTGCGGGGCGGAGTCTCCGGCGCGCTTGTCGGGGCCGCGGGTGCCTTCACCCGCGTTCAGCTTGCCGGCATCGCCGGGCCGCTGGCGTTCGGTGGGGTGGGTGTCGCCGGGTTGTGGGTCGGTGTTCATGAAGTTTGGCGAGTAGGAAAAATGTGCAGGTTCGATTGCTGACGGATGTGCAAGATACGAGAGATGAAGATCCCTTCAGGCGTGCGCAAAAAGAAGACATTATGACTCTCTACCCGGTATCGCAGAAGGCCTGGTATCACGCCCGATTCGCTCACACTATGTTTGTAACCAGATGCGAGCCGGGCATACTCCGTGTCGAGATCTTCGAGGTACTTGAGGGTACGACGTGCGCCAAAACGTCGAAGTGAGCGTCGCCGAAGTACTTCGATGTCTGTCTCCGCACGCGGGGAGAAGGTGAACACACCCACTATGCCGCTTTCTCTGCGGCGATTTGTGCCCTCAGTTCCTCGATCATCCTTTTCAGCGGATTTCCTTCTGCGACACCATTATCCAATCCGGCCTGCAGCATGCCGCGCAGGCCTTCGTTTCTCTGCTCATCGGTCAAGGTTTCAAACGTCGCATCAAGCGCACGCTGTATGACGGCTTCGATTGATCCGGCACCGGTGGCGTACATGATTTGTTCGGCCACTTGCTCGTAGGGGTGTTCGAGTTCGACGGTCATGGCGGGCTCCTTTCAGAAGTAGATTAGTCGCCGCTGGCGTACTGCGGTTCGGTTTCGTGGGCGTGCTGCTTGAACTCCTGGTCTGCTTTTTCGGTGCCGAAGTAGCGGCGGCCGATGCGGTCGAAGAACAGGTAGACGACAGGCGTGGTGAACAGGGTCAGGATCTGGGAAACGATGAGTCCGCCGACGATGGTGATGCCGAGTGGGCGGCGCAGTTCCGAGCCGGTGCCGCTGCCCAGCGCCAGAGGAACGCCGCCCAGCAGCGCGGCCATGGTGGTCATCATGATGGGACGGAAGCGCAGGAGGCAGGCCTGGTAAATGGATTCCTCGGGCGACTTGCCCTGCTCACGCTCGGCTTCCAGCGCGAAATCGATCATCATGATGGCGTTTTTCTTCACAATGCCGATCAGCAGGATGATGCCGATCAGGGCGATGACGCTCAGGTCTGTGCCGGTGATTTGCAGGGCGAGGATCGCGCCGACGCCGGCCGACGGCAGCGTGGACAGGATGGTGATGGGGTGGATGTAGCTTTCATACAGCACGCCCAGCACGATGTACACCGTGATGAGCGCGGCGAGGATGAGTAGAGGTTCGTTGCTGAGCGACGCCTCAAACGAGGCGGCCGTGCCCTGGAAGCCGGCGTTTACGCTGAGCGGCAGGTTGAGCTGTTTTTCCGCCGCGCGGACCTGTTTAACGGCGTCGCCGATGGCATAGCCGGGCGCGAGATTGAACGACAGGTTCACCGATGGAAACTGGCCCTGGTGCGAAATGGCCAGCGTGGTGTCTGTTTGTTCAAAGTGGGTGAAGGTGCTGAGCGGCACCTGAGTGCCGTTGCTGCTCTTGACGTAGATGTTGTCGAGCGCGGTGGGATTGCGCTGGAACCTGGGCGCGACCTCAAGAATGACGTGGTACTGATTCTGCTGGGTGAACATGGTCGACACCTGGCGCTGGCCAAAGGCGTCGTAGAGCGTGTCGTCAATGTTCTGCGGCGTGATGCCGAGCCGGGAGGCGGTGTCGCGGTCGATGATGAGACTTGCCTGGAGTCCATCGGTGGTCTGGTCGGTGGCGACGTCGGCGAGCGCGGGCAGCGATTTGAACTTCTGCAGGATGATGTTGGAGTAGTGCACCAGCTCATCTAAGTTGGCGTCTTCGACCGAGTACTGGTATTGCGTGCGCGCGGTCCGGTTCTCGACCGTAAGGTCCTGCAGCGGCTGCAGATAGGCCTGAATTCCCGCGACCTGGCTAAGCCTGGGCTGCAGGCGGCGGATGACACCCACGGCGTCGGTCTTTCGCTCTTCCTTGTCCTTCAGGTCGATCTGGATGCGGCCGGAGTTGAGCGTGCTGTTCGTTGCGTCGATTCCGATAAAAGAGCTGATGGACGCCACGTCAGGGTCCTGCAGGATCTGGTAGGCGAGCGCCTGCTGCTTCTGACCCATTGCGCTGAAGCTGGTGTCCTGGGCGGCGTCGGTAATGGCGAGCAGTTCGCCCGTGTCCTGCACCGGGAAGAAGCCTTTTTGCACGACGGCGTAGAGGAAGAAGGTGAGCGCAAAGGTAGCGGCCGTGACCAGAAGGGTGAGGGTCTGGTGGCGAAGCACGAATCGCACGCCGACGGCGTATTTGGCGATGACCCAGTTGAAGAAATCTTCGCTGCGCTTGTAGAACCGGCCCTTTTGGCTATCAGGCGTATGGCGCAGCAGCTTGGCCGCCATCATGGGCGTAAGCGTGAGTGAGACCACGGCTGAAACCAGGATGGTGACGGACAGCGTGACGGCAAACTCGCGGAAGAGGCGGCCAACGATGTCGCCCATGAAGAGCAGCGGGATGAGCACCGCAATGAGCGAAATGGTCAGCGAGAGGATGGTGAAGCCGATCTGCTCGGAGCCCATGAGCGCGGCTTCGAGCGGCGAGTGGCCCTCCTCCAGGTAGCGATCGATGTTTTCGACCATCACAATGGCGTCGTCGACGACGAAGCCGGTGGAGATGGTGAGGGCCATGAGCGACAGGTTGTTGAGCGAGTAGCCCAGCAGATACATGACGCCAAAGGTGCCGACGATGGAGAGCGGCACGGCGACCGACGGAATGATGGTGGCGCGCCAGGAGCGCAGGAACAGGAAGATGACCAGGATGACCAGGCCGATGGTCAGCATCAGCTCGAACTGCACGTCCTTGACGCTGGCGCGGATGGTGTTGGTGCGATCGGTCAGGACCTGGAGCTTGACGGAACCGGGCAGTGTGGCCTGCAGCCGCGGCAACAGAGCCTGGATGCTGTCGACGACGCCGATGATGTTGGCGCCGGGCTGGCGCTGGATGTTAACGATGACGGCGGGGTGGATTTCGGGAGGTTCGCCGTTTTCCGAGGCGCGGCCCATCCAGGCTGCCTGGAAGGCATTTTCGGCGCCGTCAACGGCGTTTGCCACGTCACGCAGGTAAACCGGTGAGCCGTTGCGGTAGGCAATGATGGTGTTGTTGTAATCCTTGGCGGCGAGCAGCTGGTCGTTGGCGCCAATGATGTAGCTCTGGTGCGCGCCGTTCAGGTTGCCCTTGGCCTGGTCGACGTTGGCGCTGGCCAGGGCCGAGCGCATGTCTTCAAGCGACAGGCCCTGGCCGGCAAGCGCGGTTGGGTTGGCCTGGATGCGCACGCCGGGTTTCTGGCCGCCGGCTATGGAGACAAGGCCGACGCCGGACATTTGGGAAATCTTTTGCGCAAGGACGGTGTCGGCGAGGTCCTCAACCCTGGTCAGCGGAAGGGTGTCGGACGTAAGCGCTAACGTGAGAATCGGAGCGTCGGCCGGATTGACCTTGTTGTAGATGGGCGGGTTCGGAAGGTCTTTCGGCAGGTAGCTGTTGGCCGCGTTGATGGCGGCCTGCACGTCCTGTTGCGCGACGTCGATCGATTCGGAAAGGTTGAACTGGAGTGTGATGATGGAGCCGCCACCGGACGAGGTGGAGGTCATCTGGGTGAGGCCCGGGATCTCGCCGAACTGGCGCTCGAGCGGGCCGGTTACGGCCGAGGCCATCACGTCGGGGCTGGCACCCGGGTAAAAGGTTTGCACCTGGATGGTCGGATAGTCGACCTGTGGCAGGGCGGAGACCGGCAGCTGGAAGTACGCGACGGTGCCGGCAAGCAGAATCGCCACCATGAGCAGCGCCGTGGCGACTGGCCGAAGAATGAACGGGCGTGATGGGCTCATGCTGCGTAGACCTCTTGGTTAGAACCGATGCTTGCCTGCATAGTGCCAGCAGAAATGCAGGTTTCTCCGCTCCGCATGCGCAAAGAACGCGCATGCTCCGGTCGAAATGACAAAGTGACACGCTCCGTTCGGGTGATGAGCGGCCTCAAGGCCGCTGCTCCGTCCGTTACCTCCGAGCCTCAAAGCCGTTGCTGGAAGAACCGGCGTTTGCTCCATCATGCGATACACCCTCACCTCGATACGAACCGGGAGATGGACTGGCTGAGACTTACTGGTGGGGTGCGCCGCTTGTGGTTCCCTGCTGGTTGGACTGACCACCCTGGCCGTTGGCGTTGGTCGAGCCGCCATTCGAGTTGGGCGTTCCTGTTTGCGAGCCGAGCCGGGTGGCGCCGCTGCCCTGCCCCGGTCCGACCGACGCATTGGACATGCCGAGAGAAGCCGAGCTGCCAGATTGCTGATTCTCAACATGCTGCGCCGGACGCGGGATGACCTTGCTGCTGCTTGTCAGCTTTTCTTCGCCGTCGGTGATGACGCGCTCGCCCGCACGCACGCCGCTGCGAACGACAACAGTGGTGCCCTGGGTCAGGTCCACCTCCACGGTGCGCTCCTGGACGGGGTAGCTGGTCTGGCGCATGGCGGGGTTCCCGCCGTTGCGGTCGCCTTTGCCGCGGCTACCCGCACCGCTGTCGCCGGAGCCGGGCATGTTGGTCTCGGAACCGGACTTGCCGGTGGTTCGTGAACGCCGCCCGGCGGCATCGCTCTGACTCGCCAGGGACTGCGTTTGTTCCGGCGAGACCGGGTGGTCCATGTCCACCACGTAGACGAACGAACCCTGCGTTCCGGTCTGCAGCGCGGCAGCCGGAATCGTAATGGCGTTCTGCCGGGTTTCAAGCACGAGCCGCACGTTGACGAACTGGTTCGGGTACAGCGCGCCATCTTGGTTATCGAAGACGGCTTTCAGCTTCGCGGTGCCGGTGGTGGTGTCGATCTGGTTGTCCACGGTGACCAGTTGGCCGGTCGCGAGCTTTTGCGCGTTGTTGCGATCCCAGGCTTCCACAGTCAGGTGCCGGCCGCCCTTCATATGATCGAAGACCTGGGGCAGCTGGTCCTCCGGCAGCGTGAAGATGACCGCAATGGGCTCGACCTGCGTGATGACGACCAGGCCGCTTGAGCTGTTCGCAGCGACCACGTTGCCGATGTCGACCTGCCGCAGGCCGACAAGACCGGAGATGGGCGAGATGATGCGGGTAAACGCCAGGTTGACGCGCGCTGCCTGGATTGCCGCGCGGTCTGACTCGAGCGACCCGACCGCCTGACCGGAGGTGGATTCCTGAGCCTGCGCCTGTTCCTTGCTGACGACCCCGGCGGCGTAGAGCTGGTTGTAGCGCTGGGCCTGCGCCTGGGCGTTGGCCGCGTTGGCTTGGTCGCGGGTCAGGTTGCCCTGCGCCTGGGCCAGCGCCGCCTGATAGGGGCGCGGGTCAATTTCGATGAGGAGCTGCCCCTCTGAGACGTGCTGGCCTTCGCGGAAGTTGACCCGGGTGATCTGGCCGTTGACCTGGCTTTTGAGCGTGACGGTGTTGTACGCGGTGACGGTGCCGAGGGCGTTCAGATAAATGGGAATCGGGCGCTGCTGCACCAAGTCATATGCGACCGGAACGGGCCGGTTCGCCATGGCGCGGGCACCGCTGGCCTGCTGCTGGTCGGCAGCCTTGTTGGTGCGAATGCGATAGACCACAAACCCCACCGCGGCCGCAATGACCAGAACGATGATGATGACGCGCAGCCAGGAGGAGCGCCGGGGCGGCGGCGTGGTGACCTGAGCGGTGCCGTTATTCGGGCCCTGGCGTGAGGCGGGATGCTGTGAAGCGTCGTTCGCCAGACCGGTGGAGGCAGGGGATGCGTGCGCCGGCAGCGCCGGATGCTCAGCAGAGGCAGAAAGATCATTGTGCTCGCTGGGCGAGGGCATAGGGCGCGGCAAACCTTTAGTTCAGAGATTCGTTGTAGGCAGCGGTCGCACGGGCACGTGCCGCGGACAGCACCGCTTTCGCAATCATATAGAGGTACGTTTCAGCCGCGCCAGAGTTTCGCCGGCTCCGAACCGTATCTCTGTCGGCCGGCAACGTTACGCTCGATACAGTGCAGTATGGTGCAGCGGCCATCCTTATAATCCGGGTAAGTTACGAAAGGACTGAGCGGCTGTGAGGAAGATCGAGGTTTCTCCACTCCGCACCCACGATGAGGCCGTGGGTGCTCCGGTCGAAATGACAAGGCTCGGGTGAAGGAGGAACGTTTGGTCGATCAGCAAGAAAGCGACGGCGGGCCTGTTCCGTCAAGTTCCGCCTCGGCTGAGCAGCCGAGCACGGTCCCTGCTGTAGTCCCGGGAGTGCCGTTGTGCGTGGACCTGGACGGCACGCTGGTCAAGAGCGATACGTTGGTGGACAGCATTCTGCTGCTGGCGCGGCAACAGCCCCGGTCGCCACTGTCGTGGTTCACCTGGGTGCGCCAGGGCAAGGCCGGCTTTAAGCGCGAGATCACCAGCCGGGCCGTGGTCGATGTGGAGCACCTGCCGTACAACCAGCCGCTGTTGACATTTTTGCGCGAGGAACATGCGCGCGGCCGGCAGATCTACCTGGCGACGGCGGCGGACATTGGCTTTGCGCGCCAGGTCGCGGACCACGTGGGTCTGTTCACGGACGTGCTGGCATCGGATGGGTCACTGAATCTGGCCGGGGCAAACAAGCTTGCGGCGTTTCAGCAGCGGTTCCCGGATGGTTTTTCGTACATCGGCAATGCCATTCCCGACCGCACGCTGCTGCAGGCGAGCCACGAGCCGATGACCGCCAACCCGCACGGCAAGCTGCGTTCCGCGATGCGGCGCGACCGGGTCACGGCGCATCGCGAGTTCCTGGACCGCCGCAGCCCGTTGGGCGCGCTGCTGAAAGCGATTCGCATTCACCAGTGGGCGAAAAACACGCTGGTGTTCCTGCCACTGCTGCTGGCCCACAATCGCAATGCAAACGTCGTTGGCGCAACGGTGCTGGCTTTCCTGGCGCTTTCGTTTTGCGCCAGCGCGACGTACATCCTGAACGACCTGTTGGACATTGAGGCGGACCGCCGGCATCCGCGCAAGCGCAACCGGCCGTTTGCGGCAGGCGACCTGTCGCCCTTTACGGGCGTGGCGATCGTTGCGGTGTTCTTTGTGATCGCGGTCACGCTGGCGGTGCTGGTGCCGCAGGTGTACCACGCGCTGCCCGGCAGCATGGGTCTGCATGAACTGCTGGCCAAGCCCTACCGCTTCCTGGGCTGGCTTGGCCTATACACCGTGACCACGCTGACGTACTCGTTCTACCTGAAGCGGCTGGCGCTGGTGGACGTGATCGTGCTGAGTGGCTTGTACACGGTACGCATTCTGGCGGGGTCGGCGGCGACAGACATCGATGTGTCCGCGTGGCTGGCGGCGTTTTCGATCTTCTTCTTTCTGTCGCTGGCGTTTGTGAAGCGGTTCAGCGAGCTTGGGTTGATGGTGGCCAGCAATCGAACCAAGGCCAGCGGACGCGGTTATGGGACGGGCGACCTGGAGCAGCTGCGGTCGTTCGGCAGCAGCAGCGCATTTGCCAGCGTGGTGGTGCTGACCATGTACATCAGTGGCCTGGCCAATGTGCTGTATGCGCACCCGTCACGGCTGTGGCTGCTGGTGCCGGTGCTGATCCTGTGGCTGTGCCGCGTGTGGCTGCTGGCCAGCCGCGGCGAGCTGCATGAGGATCCGGTGGTGTACGCGATTACGGACCGGACGAGCTGGCTGCTGGGGGCGGTGTCCGTGGGGATTGTGTGGGCTTCGCTGTAGGGCGATCACGTTGGGGCGGGTCCGTAGCCGTTTTGTTCGGGGTGGGGTAAGGCGCCAGGTAGCGGGTGGATGCAGCGCGTTCAGGTGGCCGGGTTCGATGTGTGGTGCGTTCCATGTGGCCTGGGCGAGGATTGGGCGCGGCAGTATGGGTCGCGCACTCAGCGCTCTGGTTTCCTGGCGCCTGGCACCTAGGCCTGCGGCCTAGGCTGGTATGGGGCGGGCCTTCGGCCCTGTCCGAAGACAGAAAGCAAGAAGGGGAGAGCCGAAAGGCTCTCCCCTTCTTGCTTCGGTTGGCGCGGTTACTGAATGGTGAGGGTGACCGGGACGGTTTGGGTGACGGCGGCGCCCGTTGCGACCACGTTGACGGTGTAGGTCCCCGGTGCGGCGGATGTTGTGTTGGTGGTGTTCGGAACGGTGTGTGAGCTGCAACCCGTTAAGCCAAGTGCGCCCGCAAAGGTGAGCGCGCAGATGCCGAGCAGCATGAGGCGGCTGCCGTGGAGGCGACGGCTGCGCGCCCCCAGGCCGGCCAGCAGGAGACCCGGCAGGCAGAACGCGAGAGCAAGCTTTGTGGAAGGTGCGGGAGCTGACAGGGACTGCGGCGTGAGCGCGCTGGTGTTGAGCGTGGAGGTACGCAGCAGCAGTGTGATGGACTGCGCGCTGCTGCCCGCGGCCAGGTTCAGCGTGGCGGCGGAACCGAAGTCGCAGGAGGTGTTCGCCGGCAGACCGGTGCAGCTGAGCGTGACCGTGCCGGCGAACGTGCTGGTGGGCGTGAGGGTGAGCGGAACCTGTGCGGCGAAGCCACGCTGCACGGTGGCGGCCGCAGTGGTGCTGCCGTTGGAGGTGAACGTAAAGGTCGCCGGTACGAAACCGGTGCCCGTCAACGTGGCGGTGGCAATGCCGCTGGCGTTGCTGGTCACGGTAAGCGTGCCGGTGCGGGTGCCGTTTGCCGTGGGTTTGAAGACGACATTGATCTGGCAACTGGAGCCTGTTGCGAGCGCCGCACCGCAGTTGTTGCTTTGCGAGAAGTCGCCCGTGGTGGCGACAGCGGTGATGCTGATGGGAGCTTCGCCCGTGTTGCTGAGCACGAACTGCTGACCGGACGAGGTGCTGCCAACTGTGATGGTGGTGCCGAAGGTGCCGTTGCCGGTGAGCGTGCCACGGACGACTGGTGCCGGCACCGCCAGATAGGTGAGCGCGGCGTCGTGATCGCTGATCCGGGCCGGTGTGGTGGCGTCGTTGGTCAAGGTGAGTGGGAAATCGGCGTTCAGGTGCGCGTAGGCAAGTGAAGTGCTGTTGACGACGTTGCTGGTGGCGACCACGTGATCGAGCACCTGCGCGTTGCCGAATTCCACATAGGAGCGGCGATCGGCGGGCGGCAGAATGGTGACCAGGTCGGTTGCCGCCGGGCTGACAATGGCCTTGCCGGACTGTACGGCTGTGCCCACGGCGGAGACGTTGCCGGTAAAGGTTCCCACAGTGTCGGTGTAGCCGTCAGAGAACTCGAAGGCGTTCAGGTCACCAAAGGCGAGCACGCGCTCACCGGCGGCCTGGTAGCCCTGGATGGCGGTGGCGATCGCCTCGGCCTGCAGTTCCTTCTTCAGGCGGGTGTCGGCGCTGGTGTTGATGCCGCTGAGTGAACGCAGGTGGTTCACGATCAGCGTCATGGGATAGTCAGTAGCGCCGCCGGCACGCTTGAAGCCGACGTGCAGCACCTGCGATGGCCGGTCGTTCAGTGTTTGTGTGCCGGTGGACGCCTGGAAGGTGGTCTGCGCGCCAATCTGCTCCCAGCGAACCACGTTTACCGTGGAGGGCTTGACGAGGAAGCCGACGGAGATGCCACCCACGTCGTCGGTGTAGGTTGTGGTGCTGTCAGTGCCGTAGGCCACGTAGCCGGGCGCGGGCGTGCCTGCAGCAACAGCGTCCGTGTCGATCTGCTTTGCAATGTCCCGCAGGACGGAGACGTTCTCAACCTCTTCCATGCCGATCACATCGGGCGTGTTCAGCACGTTGCGCACGGCGAGCGACAGCTTGGCGAGGCGGCGGGCATAGGCGGCGGCTGTTACGTTCACCGCGGAGCTGCCACCCACATTGCCGCTGCCGGCGTTGAAGTATTTGTTGTCGGCAGCGCTGGGATTGAAGAAGCGTTCGATGTTGAAGGCGGCGACCGTGACCTGGTTGCTGCCGGGAACCGCAAGCGGCTGTACCGTGACACCCGGCGTGTAGTTGGCGGATGTTACCTGGCCCGGCTGCAGGATGATGCGGGCCGGGTCGCCATAGGGCACGTCGGTGCTGTAGCTGAAGTCGATAACGCCGGTGACGTTGGTGAGGACGGCACCAGAGGAAACGTCGAGTGCTGTACCGCCGCCGAGCGAAGATTCCACGATGAAGCGCTCTGGGTTGTCGTCGTACAGGACGACGGAGGAGGGCCGTGCGACACCGGCTGCGGTTGCGGTCGCGGTGCAGGTGGTGAGAGTGGGGCAGGTGGTTGCGGGATAGTCGCGGAAGTCCATGCCCGGCTCGCGGAAGGGACGCGCGGTGCCGGTGGCGACGGCGTAGAACTGGCCGGAAGAGGTGACCGTCTCGGTGGTCTCGGTCAGATAACCGTCTGTGGGACTGACCGCGGTGAGGGAGGGTACCCTGACCAGCATGCTCTCGTATCTGGTGAGCTGGTAGATGCCGCCGCCGGGTGTCGGGAAGTTCGCCGGCAGAACGACCGGCGCGGGCACGGCCGAGGTGCCGTTGGACGTAACCGAGGCGCTGGTGACCTCAAGCGAGGGCGTGTGGCTGACGGTTGGCAGAGGAAACTGCGTCAGCGTTCCCGTTACGGTAAGGAGGTTGCCGACGGCCACGGCGGCAGGCTTTGCCGCGCTGCCCGTGTATACGTAGATGCCCTCGTCACCCGTGCTGCCGGGCGTGCTGCTGGGTGTTTGCAGGTAGTAGCCATTTGCGGTGATCAGCGTGACCACACCCTGCACCTGGATTGTGTTGCCGACGTAGGTAGCGCGGTTTGCCTGGACCGTGGCGATGGGCGTGGTGACCGTGGCCGCGTTGACGGTGAGATTGGCCGACCCGGTAACTGCCGGGTCGCTACTGGTGGCCTGAACGGCGATGGCGTATGTGTTTGGCGCAGTCGCGGCCGGGACCGTAACGGTGCTGCTGTAGGTGTTGGCTGACGTGAGCGCGAGTGCCTGGGTGGCGCTGCCGCCGAGGCTGCTGAGATTTGCCGTGACCGCGATGTTTGCCGTGGTGGTGCCGGGGCTTACGACGACCGACAGCGTGGTCGACATGCCCTGCATGACCGCGGTTGGAGTGAATGCGGTGCCCGTGATGGAGAGCGCGGTTGAGGTGGTGCCGCCGAAGGCGCTGTTGCGGGGGTTGGGCGTGACGGCGGTGTAGTCGGTCTTGTTCACGCCGGTCCACGAGTTGCTGCTGTTCAGGGCAAGGCTGGTGCCGTTTGTGGTGGCTGAGGCTCGATTGGCACCCGTACTGTCGCCATAGCTGCAGTTCGCCGTGGTGCCGGTTGCGGGTCCCCAGCCGACGAAGTCAGTGGCCTGCGCCGCGTTGGGGCAACTGGTGGTCAGCGTGGTGGTGCCGTTCACCAGGATTACTTTGCCCGTGGTGCCGGACATGTTGAAGGCATTGCTGGACGGCGCAAAGTCTGGCGTGGGAAGCGCACCCGTGTTGGCCGCGCCCGCCGCAAGCTCCACGAGAAAATACTTGCCGGACTGGATCGTGCCCTGCAGGACCAGGGTGCCGGAGGGCGCCGAGGTAGACGCGGCCGAGGCATACTGCAGCGAATAGGTGCTCAGGTCTACGGGAGCCGGCGTTGGGTTATAGAGCTCAACGAAGTCATTGGTGAACACCGATCCGCTGTTGCCGCCGCCGCCGTATACCTGCGAGATGATGAGGTGGTTCGCCTGCGCGAACGACACCGCCGAAGCGAGAACGATTGAGACGGCTGCAAAGGCAGCGCGCAAGGCAGGTCGGATAGGCAACACGGAAGCTCCGTTTGCTCAGGCAGGGCAAACTGCCGCGCTGAGCACAGGGGATAAAATCGGTACATCAGAGCCTAACCGAAGATCTGGACGATATGCGTGTACGCACGGTGAACGCTCTTCGGGCGGCCCCGTCCAGTACACTTTTACCGATGAAGGTTCGCGAGATCCTGCGCCTGCTGCACGACGATGGGTGGCGGCTCGACAGGCAGTGCGGCAGTCATCGCCAGTTCAAGCATCCCGCCAAGAGTGGCGTGGTGACCGTCGCTGGCCATCCCTCGATCGAGTTGAAAGAGGGCACTCAGAAAAGCATCCTGAAAGCAGGCGGGCCTCGCGCAATGAAAGAGTACGCAGCTGTGTTTGAGAAAACATCCACGGGATGGAGCGCATACGTGCCCGATCTTCCCGGCCTGGGCGTGGGCGCGGAAACGTTTGAAGAAACGGAACAGTTGATCCGCGAGGGTATCGAGTTTCATCTGGAGGGCCTGCGGGAGAGTGGCTGCGACATTCCGCAACCGGAGGCGCGGGTGCGTACGCTGGCGGTGGCTGCTTGAGTTGGTCATTGCCGGATGTGAAGGGCCTCACGAGCGAACAAAAGATCGGAGATGCTGTCGCGCAGGTCGAGGCTCGCTTCAACGAAGAGATCGATTCGGTTTCGGACGCTGAGATGTTGGAAGCCTTCCGAGTTCGCTGGTTTGGGGACAAGGCGGGACTCATCAACAAAGGCGTCGCGAGTTGGGTTCGCGAGCTCCCTCGTGAACTGAAGCCTGTTTTCGGGAAGCAGTTCAAGAACTTCGCGGGAGGAGTTGAACGCACTCTCAATGAACGCCGATTTGAAATAGAACGGGGAAAGGATTTCCATTCCTCTAGCCAGCTTCAATCGAGCAACCTCGATTTGTCCCTGCCAGGAATTCGGCGCAGCGTCGGCGTGGAGCATCCGTTGACGCGGACGATGCGCGAGATGGTGGCGGTCTTTGCGGCGCTGGGGTACTCGGTCGGCGTGGGGCCGGAGGTCGAGACGGACTTCTACAATTTCGAGGCGCTGAACTTTCCGCCGAACCACCCGGCGCGCGATACGCAGGACACGCTTGTGGTGGCCGATCAGGAGAGCAAGCCGCTGCGCGAGCGATACCTGATGCGCACGCATACCTCGCCCGTACAGATTCGCAGCATGGTGGCGAACGATCCGCCGCTGCGGCTGGTGATTCCGGGCAAGGTACATCGCAATGATGAGAGCGACGCGACGCATTCGCCGATTTTTCACCAGGTGGAAGGGTTGTGCGTGGATCGCGGGATTACGTTCAGTGATTTGAAGGGGACGCTGGATCACGCGATGAAGGCATTCTTTGGGTCGAGCGTGAAGACGAGATTCTTCCCTTCATTTTTCCCGTTCACGGAGCCGAGTGCGGATGTGCAGATTTCTTGTCCGTTTTGCGGGGGGAATGGATGCCGGAAGTGCAAGTGGAGCGGATGGATTGAGCTGCTTGGGTGCGGCATGGTCGATCCCGCGGTGTTTCAGGCGGTGGATGCGCGGCGGGTGGAGAACGGCCTGGCACCCGCGTTTGACGTTCCCGGTATCAGCGGCTTCGCTTTCGGCATGGGCGTGGAACGCATCGCGATGATGAAGTACGGCGTGGGCGACATTGGGCAGTTTTACTCGGGCGATCTGCGGTTCCTCGATCAATTTCTGTAAAGGCGCGACGACGTGAACGTTTTATCGAGTTGGCTGCGCGAGTATTTGCCCGCGCTGGACGTTTCGGACCGGCAGTTGGCCGAGGACCTGACGCTGCGCGGCATTGCGGTGGAAGGCGTGCATGCGCTGCCGGAGGGTGGCCATTTGTTTGAGATGGACATCACGACGAACCGCGTGGATGCGATGAACCACTACGGCATTGCGCGGGAGGCGGCGGCGATCTATGGTGTGCCGCTGCTGACGCTGGAGGACCGGCGGGTTGCGAATGCGGAGGGAACAGCAGGTGCCGGTGCAAGCACCGAGTCCACTCCGAACCCGCAAACTGTCGCGCGTTCCCCGGCCGGAATGACGACGCTTTCCGAGGCCCAAGGTGCCGGGTACCCGGTGCGCGTGGAGGCGGCGGAGCTGTGCGGTAGGTTCACGGCGCAGGTGGTGCGTGGTGTGACGGTGGGTGATTCGAGCGGCGTTGTGGCGGAGCGGTTTCTGGCGCTGGGGCAGAAGCCGATCAGCAATGCGGTGGATGCGACGAACTACAACTGGCTGGCGATGGGGCATCCGACGCACGTGTTCGATCTCGGCACGATTGAGGGCGCTGTTGTGGTGCGGCGCGCTCGGGATGGCGAGCGCATCAAGCTGCTGGATGGGTCCGAGAAAGTGTTGACCGGGGAAGATCTGGTCATTGCCGATGAGAAGAAGGCGCTGAGCCTGGCCGGCGTGATGGGCGGCTGGGATTCGCGCGTGACGGAGGCGACGAAGAACATCCTGGTGGAGGCGGCGTGGTTTTCGCCCGCGGCGATTCGGGCGAGCTCGCGGCGGCATGGGTTGCACACGGATGCTTCGCACCGGTATGAACGCGGCGCGGACCTGGGCGCATGCGGCGTGGCGAACCGGCTGGTGACGCGCGCGGTGCTGGCGGCATGCGGCGGCGCGGCCGAGGGTGAGATGACGGACGTCGTCGTGCCCGAGTGGGAGGCGCGGACCACGCAACGACCGCGTGTGTTGCTCAACGTGGCGCGGGCGCAGCAGCTGCTGGGCACGACGTTGAAGGCGGGACCGGCCGGCCATGTGGTTCCGGAGGACAAGATCGAGCAGTACCTGGAGGCGCTGGGGTGCCACTTGCGGCCGACGCCGGAGGGCGATGCCTTCGAGGTCACGCTGCCTTCGTGGCGGCTGGATTTGGAGCGCGAGATTGACCTGATTGAGGAGATCGCGCGCGTTTACGGCTACAACGGATTTGCGGACACGCTGCCCTCGTTCAGCGGCGGTGTGATCGCGCTGCCTCACGCTTCGCGGGAGGACAAGGTACGCGAGACGTTGCTGGCGCTGGGGTATACCGAGGCGATCTCGAGCACGTTTGCGTCGGTCGAAGACAGTGCCCTGTTTACCACCGCGAGCGCGGTGCCGATGGGAAATCCGTTGAGCGCGGAGGCCGGGGTGCTACGGCCGTCGCTGCTGCCGGGCATGGCGAGCATGCTTGCGCTGAATACGAATCGGGATATGGGCGCGGCGCGGCTGTTCGAGTACGGCACGGTGTTCAGCGGGTCGACGGCTGAGGTGAGTGAAACGCCCGCGCTGTCGCTGGGGGCGTACGGGGCGGCGAGTGCAACGAAGACGGTGTGCGCTGGCGATGCTTTGTTTTTTGAGGTAAAGGGTGCGGTGGAGGAGCTCCTGTCGCGGTTTGTGACGCCGCAGGCACGGTTCAGCGGGGATGCGCTGCCCGCCTGGATGGAGCCGGGCCGTGGTGCGCGGGTTTCGCTGGGGGGTGCCACGTTGGGCTTTGTTGGTGAGCTAAGCGCGACGGAACGTGACAAGCGCAAGCTGCGAGAGACGGTGGTGCTGGCCGAGGTGGATGTGCCGGCGCTGTTTGCGTATCCGTTGCGCAATCCCGCCGCGGTGGAGCCTTCGCGCTTTCAGGCTGTGGAGCGCGATTTGTCGTTTGTCTTCGCGGATCGCGTGCAGTGGGCGGACGTTGCGGGAGCGCTGCGCGGGTTGGAGGTTCCGGAGATGGTGTCGCTTGCGCCGGTGGAGATTTTTCGCGATCCGAAGGGCAAGAGTATTCCGCAGGGTGAGTATTCGCTGCTGCTGCGCATGGTGTTTCAGTCCAATGAGCGGACGTTGCGGGAGGAAGAGCTGACGGCCTGGCAGGATCGGGCGATTGCGGCGTTGACGGGGCTGGGTGGGCGGCATCGGGCGGGGTAGTTGGTGCGTTCCTCGCCCGCAGCATTTGTGTCGCGGAAACAAATACAGGTTTCTTCGCTACGCAGGACGGTGAAGCTGTCCTGCTCCGGTCGAAATGACAATGCTTACGCCTGCAACGAGTAGGCGTTCCCTTGGAGCGCGTTGACGCGGGTGCGGAGGGCGCGGGCGTCGAAGGGGGCGCGGACTTTGACGTCGTTATCGAAGTAGCAGAAGACGTCGCGCGCCCTGGCTGGGCGTGCGTGCTGTTTGGGGTGGCAATGGATGCCGCGCGGGGTGCAGTGCTCGGCCTCGTCGGGCACCTCCTGGCCGCGTGACCAGCTGACCATGCGCTCGGCCCAGCGGTCGATGGCGTCGGTTTCGTAGCCGGATGTGTAGAGCTGTTCGGAGCCGTGCAGGCGGCAGTAGATGAAGTCGGCGGTGATGTCGAAGAGCAGCGGCCAGTCGACGGTGTCGGCGACGACGAGGCCGACCTTGTGTTTGCGCAGAAGCGTGGCGAACGCGGGTGTGATGAAGCTGGGGTGGCGTACCTCAACGCAGTGGCGGATGGTGCCGCGAGCTTCGGCTTCCACGACAGCGCGGCCGTGAAAGCGGGGTGCGTGGTCGTGCGCCAGGACGGCGGCATCGGCGTGTGTCCGTGGCAAGAGGTTGAAGAAGGCGGCGAGGCGGTCCGCGTCGAAGGCGAGCTGCGGCGGAAGTTGCCAGAGAATCGGTCCCAGCTTGCGGCCGAGTGCGAGCAGGCCCTGCGCGAAGAAGTTTGCCAGTGCCGGTTCGACAGCACGCAGCTTCTTCATGTGCGTGATGAAGCGGGCGCCTTTGATGGCGAAGACGAAGTCGTCCGGCGTTTCCCCGTGCCAGCGGCGAAAGCTTTCGGGCCGCTGCATGGAGTAAAAGGTGCCGTTGATTTCGACGGAGTTGAAGTCCTGCGCGGCGAACTCAAGCTCGCGGCGCTGCGGCAGCTTCGGCGGGTAGTAGACGCCGCGCCATGGCCGGTAGCGCCAGCCGGAGATACCGATGCGGATATCGCCCAGGGACCGGTGGTTCATGCCAGTGTGGGATGCCGCGTTCGCTACGGGCTGCTGTCCCGGTGCCTCGCGCCGCACGCGCAAGGTGCATCATAGGTTGCATGCCGCTGGAACCCCGCCTGCTCAATACGCCGCTGGATCGTCCTTTGACGACGCAAATTCTTGTCAACGGGCGGATTGTCCCCGCTGCGGAAGGCGAGATCCTGATTGAGGCGCTGAACCGCGCCGCGGGTCTGGCGAACGACACGCTGCGCGAGGCTGGCGACCACGCTGAGGACCAGCGGCTGTCGCCCGGCGAGCGCAATGCGCGGCAGTTCGATGCAGAGTTCGGCGAGGGGCATAGCTCGTCGCCGCAGTACCATCCCATGTTTTCGCCGGATTCTTCGGTAGAGCAGGGTTCGGGTGAGTACCACAGCGTGCCGCAGCTTTGCTACCACTCGCAGCTTGGTCCAATTCAAACGTGCGACACGTGCATGGTCGAGGTGGACGGATCGCTGATGCGGGCGTGTGCGACGGAGGTCTTCGGCGGCATGCGCGTGACGACCGAGTCGCCGCGTGCGTATGCGGCGCAACACGAGGCGATGGACCGTGTGCTGCAGAACCACGACCTGTACTGCACGGTGTGCGACAACAGCAACGGCAACTGCACGGTACACAACGCCGTGGGCGAGATGAACCTGATGCACCAGGCGCGGCCGTACCAGCACAAGCCGTATCCGCAGGACCACTCGAATCCGTTCTATCGCTACGACCCGGACCAGTGCATTCTGTGCGGGCGCTGCGTGGAGGCCTGCCAGGACGTGCAGGTGAACGAGACGCTGACGATCGATTGGACGATGCAGCATCCGCGTGTGCTGTGGGACGGCGGCGAACAGATTGCGGGGTCGTCGTGCGTGAGCTGTGGGCATTGCATCACGGTGTGCCCGTGCAATGCCTTGATGGAAAAGTCGATGCTTGGCCATGCGGGCTACCTGACGAACCTGCCCGTTAAGGTGCTGGACGACATGATCGAGGTGATCAAGGGGGTGGAGCCGGAGACGGGCTATCCGCCGATTCTGGCGCTGAGTGACATGGAATCGAAGATGCGCGAGGCGCGCGTGAAGCGCACCAAAACCGTGTGCACCTATTGCGGCGTGGGCTGCAGCTTTGAGGTGTGGACGCGTGACCGGCACATCCTGAAGATTGAGCCGGAGCACGGGCCGGCGAACGGAATCAGCACGTGCGTGAAAGGCAAGTTCGGCTACGACTTTGTGAACGCGACGAACCGGCTGCACACGCCGCTGATCCGCAAACATGACCCGAAGTCGGGCGGTGACACGTTTGTGGAAGCGACCTGGGACGAGGCGCTGGACCTGATCGCGTCGAAGTTTACCGAGATCAAGGAGAAGCACGGCCCGGACGCGCTGGCGTTTATCGCTTCGTCGAAGTGCACGAACGAGGAAAGCTACGTGATGCAAAAGCTGGCCCGCGGTGTGATCGGGACCAACAACATCGACAACTGCTCGCGGTATTGCCAGACGCCGGCGACGATGGGTCTGTCGCGCACGGTGAAGTATGGCGGCGACTCGGGTTCGATCAGCGATATTGAAATGGCGGGGCTGGTCATCACCGTTGGGTCGAACACATCAGAGTCGCACCCGGTGCTGGCGACGCGGGTAAAGCGGTCGCACAAACTGCGCGGGCAGCGACTGATCGTGAGCGATCTGCGCAAGCATGAGATGGCCGAGCGCGCCGACCTGTTTCTGCGTCCGAAGCCCAGCACAGACCTGGTTTGGTTGAGTGCGGTCGCGAAGTACACGCTGGACCAGGGCTGGCACGATGCCGCGTTTGTGGAGAAGTGGGTGAACCGGTTCGACGAGTACAAGAAGAGCCTCCTGCCGTTCACCTTGGAGTTCGCGGAGAAGGAAACCGGTCTGAGCCGCGAGCACATGATTCAGGTCGCGGAGGAGATTCACAAGGCGAAGGGCACGTGCATTCTGTGGGCGATGGGGGTGACGCAGCACTGCGGCGGCTCTGATACTTCGACCGCCATCAGCAACCTGTTGCTGCTGACCGGCAACTATGGCAAGCCTGGAACGGGTGCGTACCCGTTGCGCGGACACAACAATGTGCAGGGCGCGAGCGACTTCGGGTCCATGCCGAATTACTTTCCGGGCTACCAGTTCGTGGATGACCCATCGGCCCGCGGCAAGTTTGAAGCGGCGTGGGGCGTGACGCTGCCGGTGACCAAAGGCCTGGACAACCACGAGATGATGGAGGCGATTCACAAGGGCAAGCTGCGGTCGCTCTACATCAAGGGCGAAGACACGATTACCAGTGACGGCAATGCCAACGATGTAGGCCTGGCCCTGAGCGAGCTTGAGTTTTTGATCGTCCAGGACATCTCGTTTTCCGAGACGTGCAAGTTCGCGGATGTGGTGCTGCCGGCGTCGCCGTCACTGGAGAAGGACGGCACCTTTGTGAATACGGAGAGGCGTATCCAGCGGCTGCACAAGGCGATGGAGCCGCTGGGCCAATCGCAACCGGACTGGCAGATCATTCAGATGGTGGCGAACCGGCTGGGCGCGGAGTGGAAGTATTCGCATCCGTCCGAGATCATGGACGAGATCGCCGAGCTGACGCCGTTGTTTGCCGGCGTGACGTATGAGCGGCTGGAGGGGTGGAAAAGCCTGCAGTGGCCCGTGGCAAAGGACGGCACGGATACGCCGCTGTTGTTCAAGGACGGGTTTCCGTTCGACGACGGCAAGGCGAAGTTCTACCCGCTGGAGTGGGTGCCGCCGTCAGAGGAGACCGACGACGTATTCGATTTGCACCTGAACAACGGCCGCATGCTGGAGCATTTTGAACAGGGCGCGATGACGTACCGCGTGCCGGGCATCGATCGCATTACGCCGCTGAACTGGCTGGAGGTTTCGCCGGAGCTGGCGGCGGAGCGCGGCGTGGAGTCAGGCAGCAAGGTGGAGCTGAAATCGAAGTGGGGAACCATTCGCGCGCACGTTCTGGTCACGGATCGGGTCGAGGGCAAGCAGATGTATATGCCGATGAACTCAGTTGAAGAGCCGGTAAATCGGCTGACGGGAGCGCATGTGGACCGTGCGACGCACACGCCGGCGTACAAGGAAGTCAGCGTGAACATGCGCGTGCTGGCACCGCGCGGGCGATCGCCGTTGACGCCGGAGAACTTTCGCAACGGCAAGCGCACACCGCAGTACGGCGTGGATGTGGACAAGAAGTGGGAGCGCGCTGACTACTACCAGCCCGGGACGGGGCGTGGCGACCGGTTGGTGCAGATCCATATGGATAAAGTGTAGGAGAGCCGGTGCTTGTGGATCGTGATTGGGTTCTCGTTGTTCGTTTCTCTCGTTATTCGGTTTTCTCGTTGTTCGTGAGGAGCAGCGAAAAGTGAAGCGCTGATCGACACGTGAGCAATGAGTGACGAAGAACGAGAGTGACGGAGAACGAGAGCAACGAACAACGAGAGCAACGAAGACTACTCAGAAAGACGAAAGCAACGACCCATGGCAAATCCGATTGCATTCAAACCCAAGCCCATTGACCCGCGCGAGGGGCTACGCAAGAAGCTGGAAACGGCGCCCATGGAGCATGCGGAGGCGCTGCTGGTCGGCTACGACCTGATTCAGGCGGCGCACGACGAAGGAATTCTTGACCTGCTGCACGGCATGGTGAAGCACAAGAACACCGTGTTCGAGCACCTGGCCGAGGGTGCGAAGAAACAGGAAAGCGTGGATGCGCTGCGCAACCTGATCTCGCTGGGCAAGGTGCTGACGGCGATTGAGCCGGAGACGATGAGCTGCATCGCCGCGGCGCTGTCGACCGCGAGCGGACCCAAGCGCGAAGAGCCCGCAAGCATGTGGCAGCTCTTCAAGAGTGTGAGCAGCCGCGAGGGCCGGCGCGGCCTGACGCTGGTGGTGGAACTGCTGACAGCGCTGGGGACGCGGCGCTTCGCCGATAGCGAGCTGCTAGACAAGAGCAAGGCACTCGCGAAGCGCTAAGCGCTGGGGCAGCATTGCAAGTGCCCCACGCGACCACGCACAATAGGCGGCATGCGTTTGTTTCCCTTTTGCGCCGCCGCGCTTCTTTCTGCTGCCCTGACTGCAACTGCACAGCAGGGTTCTGCCACGATTACGATTCAAGCCGACAAGCCCCTGCACAAGGTCAGCCCAACGTTGTATGGCCTGATGACGGAGGAGATTAACTACTCCTACGATGGCGGCCTGTATGCGGAGATGGTACGCAACCGCACGTTTGAGCACGACTGGTCCGGATTTGAGCATTGGACGCTGGTCGAGCAGGGCACGGGCCGCGCCACCATAACTGACAGCAAGACAGACGGCCCCACCGTTGACCTGCCACGCAGCCTGCGTCTGACCGTGACCGCGGCGGATGCGGCCAACCCGGCTGGCCTGCGGAATGAGGGCTACTGGGGCATTCCCGTGCGCCCGGATACGATTTACACCGGTTCGATCTTCGCGCACGCGGTGGACGGAACGCCGGGGCCGATCACTGTCTCGCTAGTGAACGACAATACGGGCAAGGTGCTGGCGACCACCACGACGCAGCCGGTGACCGGCGACTGGAAGCAGTACCAATACGTGCTGAAAGCGGAGAAGCTGGTAGCCGGCGCGCTGAATCATCTGCAGTTCACGTTGGCGGCACCCGCGACGATCGACCTGCAGCTACCGTCGTTGTTCCCTCCCACGTACAAGAATCGGGTGAATGGGAACCGCGCGGACCTGATGGAGATGCTTGCCGGGATGCATCCGAAATTCCTGCGCATGCCGGGCGGCAACTATCTGGAAGGCGATACGCCGGAGGAGCGCTTCGATTGGAAGGCGACGCTCGGTCCGTTGCAGAACCGCCCAACGCATCGCAGCCCGTGGAATTACACCTCGACCGACGGCATGGGGCTGCTGGAATTTCTGGAGTGGACTGAAGACCTGAATATAGAGCCGGTGCTGGCCGTGTATGCCGGCTATTCGTTAAAAGGCGCGCACATCAACGCGGGTGCCGCGCTAAAGCCGTATGTGGACGACGCGCTGGATGAGATTGAGTTCGTCACCGGCGACCAGAACACCAAGTGGGGCGCGATCCGTACGCAGCTTGGGCATCCCAAGCCGTTTCCGCTGCACTATGTGGAGGTCGGCAACGAAGACCAGTTCGACCGGTCCGGCAGCTACGACGGGCGCTACAAGCAGTTCTACAAGGCGATCAAGCAGGCATACCCGCAGTTGCAGATGATTGCGACCACGCCGGTGAAGAGCATTACGCCGGATGTGATCGACGATCACTACTACAAGCAGTCTGGCGAGTTCTACGCCATGCTGAATCACTACGACACGATGGACCGCAACGGTCCGAAGATCTTTGTGGGTGAGTGGGCTACGCGCGAGGGCAGCCCCACGACCAACGCCGGCGACATGCTGGGCGATGCCGCATTCATGACCAGCATGGAGCGCAACAGCGACCTGATCGTGCTGGCGAGCTATGCGCCGCTGTTTGTGAACGTGAACCCGGGCGGGATGCAGTGGCCGGGCGACCTGATCGGGTATGACGCGATGTCGAGCTACGGTTCGCCGTCGTACTACGCGCAGGCGCTGTTCTCGCAGTACCTGGGAACGGACGTGCCGGAATCGCAGAAGACGGGCGGCAGCGATCGCGTTTTCTACTCGGTCACGACCGACGCGGAGAAGGGCAAGATGTACCTGAAGCTGGTGAACGGCACGACCCTGCCGCAGCCGGTCCAGTTGCAGATCAGCGGTGCAAAGCTGCAGCGCGAAGCGCAGGTGGAGACGCTGGGCGCGATCACGCAGGCAGAGACGAACTCCATCTTTGATCCGAAGCGGATCGTGCCGGTTCACAGCGTGCTGCGCGTGTCTCCGAATCTGCAGCACACCGTGCCACCGCTGAGCGTGCAGGTGATTGTGTTCGGCATGTAGGCGTGTTCGCTCACACATCCGTAACGGAGTCCATACCTCAATTAGGTGTACCGACCTGCCATCTTTGCGGGCGATGCACACGACATTAGTTGTACTTCAGCTTCGCCATAGTGTGATTGCTGATCTCCCCAAAAGCACGCGACGATGCTTGTGGGCGCTCAACGCCCAGACACGACAAAAGCCCGGCAGGAACCGGGCTTCGTCGTGCCACTAGGAGGAGCATCGTGAAGGCGATGTCATCCCGTCGTCGGAGGCAGTTTGTGCAACTGATTCTTGTTGTAGGCCGCTTCGTATGGCTGGCGGATCAGCTATTAGCCCTGATCCGTCACCTGCGCAGGTGACCTGCTGAACCAACCTGCCGGGCCGATGCGCATACATCGGTCTCCGGTAGTATGATGCGCCGTCCGGCGCCGGATGCGCAAGCTCCGGCGCTGGTTCTTTTGGGTGATACGGTTCTACGTTAGCGCTTACGCTGTCTCGCATACGTGTTGCCCGATTCGTTCTCGCCGCTTTCTGCGTCGTCAGCAATTCCCTGCTTGCGCACAAGCGAAATCTTGGCGGCTCTTACGGCCACGCGCCGGTATTTGGGCGGTTGATGCAGCGGCCTGAAGCTGTTCCCTCCGGCTCGGGCTAGCGATTGCCGACTGGCCGGTTGTCGGACCATTCGTCCGCGACAATGCCGATGTTGGTCAGCGTGTCGAGAGCGGATTCGATGTTGCGGCGCAGTTGCGGGCGGGCGGCGGCGGGAGCGTCGCGAGCCTCTTCGATCGCCACGACGCGGCCGTAGGGCCATGCTTCCTTGGGAATCGCGTTGAGCGCCTGGGGCAGGTCCTTGGCATCGATGTTCAAGATCTGCATGCGCGCCGCATCCGGCCGCAGCATGGTGCCCCTGCCCAGGTCCGACGGGTTGGCGTCCGGCGCGACCACGTGCACGGTAATCATCTTTTCCTGCACGGTCAGCGATGGGTTTTGCCAGTCCTCAAGGCGCTGCACGTTTAAGTAAAGAGCCTTGCTGGGCGGAGGAATCTGCTGCAGATCCTGTCGTGCGCGGTCGACCTGGTGCGAACGCTCAAGGTTGGCAGCGGCAACGTTGGCGGGGGTGGTTTTGCAGCCGGCGAGCGCGGTGCACAGGGAAAGAACGGTCAGGGCGAGAACGGACGGGCGCACCTATTCAGGATAGCGCGGTGATTGCACCGGGTCAGGCCGAACAGGGTGTGGCGAGACCGGCCAAGTAGAATCGAGGCATGATCAAGGGTGTAACCGCGGTGCGGGCCGCCAACTCCGCCGCCGCGTGGCAGCGGGCATCGGCACTGTTTGCCGAACTGGGCTTTGAGCCGGGCAAGGGTTGGGATGACGGGACCGGCAAGGGTGCCGCGTTTTTGGCACCGCTGGCGAACGTGGAGTTTGTGACGGGCCGCATGCCAGCTGTGCCAGAACTGCTGATCGAGGTGACGCAACTGGATGTGGTGCACGGCATCGTCAAGCGCTGGGCCGCAGCAGAGACGCGGTCGGAAGAGCTTGCGTCGGTCGTTGGCGAGGTTGCGGAGACGCACTGGAAGTCGCGCCTGTTTACCGCGGGAATCGCCGGGACGACGTTTGGCTTTTGGGAGCGGAATGACGTGCTCGCCGGCCGGCCGGTGGCAATCGAGGGCGACCTGAGTGCGGCGGGCATACGTTTTGGAATCGTGGTGGCGCGCTGGAATGCGGTGATTACGGATCGCCTGCTGCAAGGCGCGCTCGACGGCATTCTACGGTCGGGCGGGAAGATGGCGGACGTGCAGATTGTGCGCGTATCGGGTGCGTGGGAAATTCCGAACGCCGCTCGCATGCTGGCCGATGCGCGAACCGCGGATGGCCTGCGGTCGTTCGACGCGGTGATTACGCTTGGCTGCCTTTTGCGCGGCGAAACGGCGCATTACGAGGCGATCTACAACGAGGCGGCGCGCGGCATCGGGCAGTCGCAGCAGGAAACAGGAGTGCCGCATGCCTTTGGCGTACTGACCTGCGAGACGCTGGAGCAGGCCCTGAACCGCGCCGGCGTGAAGGCGGGTAACAAAGGCTTTGAGGCTGCCGTTGCAGCGATCGAAATGGTGAGCATTGCACGCAAGCTGGGCGATGCCGGGCACCATCTGGGCAGTGGCGTCAGCGCGGCGCGTGCGGTCAACGAAGAGTTGGAAGCGGCCGGGTACACGACCGCGGTCGCGACTGCGGCGACCCCCGCCGCGGCACAGGCCGATCAAATTGTGGAAGAGGCAGGTGCCTGATGGCAGGCGAACGCCGTAAAGCGCGCGAGATCGCGATGCAGATGTTGTACCAGGCGGACATGGGCAAGCAGCAGCCGCTGGAGGTGCGACGTGTCTTCTGGAAGAGCCGGGAGGATGAGAACGGCAAGCAGACCGTGGAGCCGGACACTCGCGAGTTCGCCGAGGACCTGTTTCGCGTCGCCACCGAGCGATCGGATGAGGTGGACGAGTTGATCGAGAAGCATGCGCAGAACTGGCGCATCGCTCGCATGGCCGCGGTCGACCGCAACGTGCTGCGCATGGCGGTGGCGGAGATGCTTGGCTTCCGCGCGACGCCGCACCCCATCGTGATCAACGAAGCTCTGGAGATTGCCCGCCGCTACGCTGCGCCGGAGAGCATTACGTTTTTGAACGGTGTCCTGGACGCCATTGGCCGCGACGTGATGAAAATGCGGCTGGGATAACAGAGGCGGAAACTTTCGGCAGAGGTAATCGGCCCCATGCAAGCGATATGAATCCAAACAGCAAAGGCCCGCCGAAGCGGGCCTTTGCTGTTGCTGGTTGTTGCTTGATTACTGTCCGTTCAGCGACGTGCGCGGGCGGGACGCGATCAGGTTGGGGGTGGCGGTCAGGTTTGGGTTTGCGGCCAGCGGCAGGTTGGGGTTGATCTGCCGTGTGTCCGTGAGCGACGAGACCGTGATGAAGTGGATCAGGTTGTCGCCGGAGGTGCCCGCGAAGAAGAAGCGGTTGTCGCTGGAGAGAGCTCCCGTAACTGCGGCGGTCGCACCGTTGGCCAGCTTGACGGTGCTGACCGTGCCGGCGCCGTTTGCGGCGGGCCGGTACGCGGCGAGCAGTGCACCGGTGTTGGTGTCGCCCGTTGCGGCCGTGTTCGTCACAAACGCGATCGACGAGTCAGACGCCGGGTAGACGCCGGTTACGGTGCCCGCCTGCACACCGGTCAGCGCCGCCGTGTTTACCGTAGTGGTGAAGGCAGGTTGCGCGCCGCTGGCGGGGCATGCGCCGGTGGGAAGGCCCGTGCCGTTCCCCAGCAGCAGGTCGTTCAGGACGGGAGTTCCGTTTGCCGTCGCCAGGCGTGCATCCAGTACATGCTTGCCGTCGTTCGTCGCGGCCAGGCGATCGGCCACCGCGGCGGAAACAACCGTGTTCGACGCTTCGGGGTAGAAGTCGGTCACGGCCGTGGTCGTGTTCGGGCAATACGACCGGCCGTCGACCGCGGTCTGCGCACCGATAAATGCACCCACAACCGGAACCGCCGTGATCACATCGTTCAACGATCCCAGCCGGCTCAGGTCATAACTGTGCCAGCTCGTGTTGGTGTTGTAGACCAGCAGGTGGCCGTCCGTCGTGACGATATAGGCCGTGGTTCCGTCCTGTGTCCATGCGCCACGGGAAGCGACGCCACCGAATGAGGTCGTGATGGCGCCAGCGGATGGCGAATAAATGTAGATGAGCTGCCGGGCCGGGTCGCTCACAATCAGCTCAGTGCCGGTAGGCGAGACCGCGATGGCTGTGCCCTGCACCGTCTGGTTGATGCTGGTCACGCTGTTGATGGCGGTGCTGTAGGTCATGAGGCCGGTGCTGGAGCCCAGGTAGATGAAATCTCCCGCCTGGGTAAGCACCAGGCTGTTTGGCTGATAAGGCAGCTTGGTCGGCGCCGGGACGGACCCAGCCGTCAGATCGATGGGCAGCAGGTAGAGCGAATCGGTGCTGGCTGCCCAGATCAGTGAACTGGTGACACCGGGCGTGTTGACCACAATCGGATTGGAGCTGACGGGCTTGCCGTTCCCCGACTGCGCGCCGTTCGGGTAACGCCCGATCTGTGCCAAGGGCGCCGGGTTGCAGGTGGGTGGCAGGCAGAGCGCGGTGATGTTGGAACCGCCCGCAAAGGTTGGCACGATGCCGCCGGCTGACACCGGAGTGGAGATCGGCGAGGTGGAGATGAAGGTCAGGTTCAAGCCGGTGATCTGAACGTTTTTCGTGTCCAGAACCGTCGCCGTAATGTTCTCGGTATTGCTGACGTTGACGGTGACGTTGCCATTCACCGCGTTCGGCGTGTTGATGGTGATGGACTGCGGAGCGCAGACGGAGACAAAGCCGGCGTTGGAGGTGATGCTGCCTGCGCCCGAACCCAGCGACGCCGTCACCACCGACGACCCTGGAGCATTGGCGAGGAAGATACCGCGGTTGTTGGCGTCGAACGTACCGATCTGCGCCGTCTGCAGGGTGAAGCTGGGCAATCCGGCGGCGTAGGTGACGTTGTTCGGATCGGGCAGTGTTGTCGATTTGGGGCCCTTGTAGAAGCGGGTGACTAATTGCGAGCTTTGCCCGAAGGAAAGGCAGTCGTTCGGGTTGTACGTCGCCGTGGCCGACACGCCGGGCAGGCCCGCGCCGTATTGCGAGCAGTTGCTGGCCGGGTCGTTGACGCAATCCGTGGAGGCCGCGCCAATCTCAATGTTGGTGATAACCGGGTGCACATACACCTGCACGGCGTTGCTGCCGGCGGCACCGGCGGTTGCCGTCACCTTGCCCACACCGGACGCGCCCGTCGGCATGCAGGTGCTGTAGTCGGGCACGCCGCCGGCGCTGTTGCGGTTCCATGTACCGGCGCAGATATTGCCCGTGATCGGGTTGATGTCGAGCAGATGGGCGTTCGCGGACGCGGTGTCGACGCTGTAATGAACATTCGTCAGCGAAACGTTGGCGCCGGTGCAGTCGGTGGCGGTGGGCGTGGACAGCGACGTGTTCTGGCCGGTGTTCAAGCTGAGACCGGTCGTATACGGCTGCAGCAGCACCGTAACCGGCTGGCCGATGATGGTGCCGCCCGGGTTGAAGCCGGGGCACAGGTTGCCCGCGCTCGTGCCTGAACTGCCACCGCACCCGGAAACGCCGAGGCTGATCGGCAAAGCCAGTAAAACTGTACAAACAAGGAGAAAAACGCGACGCAAGAAGCCCTCCCCGCAGCGGGACGCGGACACCGAAATCTGCGGTCATATCTATAGGTCTGTGTGTGGGACGAGACCGGGCCGGAAATGTCTGTTTCCGGCTGCCCATCCAGTGTAGTGGTGCGGGAACCGGGCCACAAGTCGCAGGGGGCGTCCACTTGCGGCGGCCCGCGTTCTCCCGTAGGATAAGAAGGTTAGCAAAGTTCTCCGCCGGGGCTGATCAAACGCCGGGCGAAGCAACTGGGTGGGCGCGAGCCCGCCCTTTCTTTGCGCCAAAACCCCGTCCGAGACCGGCGAGAAGGAGTAGAGTTTGGCAGTTTCGATCGAATCCGTTCGCGCGCTGGCCGAACGCATCGCCGCGCGGCACGGGCTGGAGTTGGTGGACGCTGAGTTCACCGGTGCCGGCAAGCAGCGGGCGCTCCGGATTTTCTTGGAAAAAGACGAGGCCGGCCGCGCAGAACTAAAGCGCAAGGCGGCCGAGGATGCAACCTGCCTGCCCAGCGGCGTTCCGATCGAGGCGCTGAGCGGCGTTACCCACGAAGATTGCGCGGCATTTGCGCAGGACTTCGGAACCGTGCTGGACGTGGAGGACCTGATCCCCGGGACGGCCGAGTACACGCTGGAGGTCAGTTCCCCGGGCATCGAACGCAAGCTCTACCGCCCAGCCGACTATCAGCGATTTTCAGGCTTTCTGGCCGAGGTGCGCACTTTCCAGCCAGTGCATGGGTCCAAAAAGCTGACGGGCCGGATGAGCTTTGCGGATGATGTGGTGACGCTGGATTTGTCGGCTGTTAAGCCGAAGGGCAAGAAGAAAAAGGGCGTTGTACCGGCGCCTGAGAACATCAACATTCCGCTGCGCGACATTGAACAAGCGCAGCTTGTTGCGGAGCTTTAGATCACATCCGCACGCCGTACCAAAGCAAGCAGGAGTATCCCAGCAAAATGGCAAGTGCACTGTACCAGGCAATTGAGACCATGAGCCGCGACAAGGGCATTGACCCGGAGATCGTCGTGGGTGCCGTGGAGGATGCGATCGCGCTCGCGACGCGCAAGTATTACAAGACCGCCACTAACATGCGCGGCGAGTTTGACAAGGAAACCGGCGAAATCCGGGCGTACGAGTACAAGACCGTCGTGGAGCCGACCGAGGAAGAGCCGCTGGACGAGGACAACCAGCTCACGCTGGAGGAAGCGCGCGAGATGGCTGGCGAGGTGGAAGTCGGATCGGAGCTGCGCTTTTACCGCGACACGTCCCCGCTGGGCCGCATTGCGGCGCAGATGGCCAAGCAGGTTATTTTCCAGAAGGTTCGCGAGGCCGAGCGGGACACCGTATTCAACGAATACGCACATCGTGTGGGCGAAGTGCTGAACGCGACCGTGAAGCGCGTGGAGCCGATGGACCTGATCTTCGACATCGGCAAGGCCGAGGCCCGCATGCCGAAGCGCGAACAAAGCCGGTTGGAGCAGTTCAGCGTGGGCGAGCGCGTTCGGGTGGTGCTGCTGCGGGTGGACCGCGCCGCGAAGGGACCGCAGGTGATCGTGAGCCGCGCCGCGCCCGCGCTGGTGCAGACGCTGTTTCAAAGCGAAGTGCCGGAGATTTATGATGGCACCGTCGCGATTCGTGCCATCGCGCGCGAAGCCGGTGAGCGCACCAAGATCGCCGTCGTGTCGCGCGATAAGGATGTGGATCCGGTCGGCGCCTGCGTGGGCATGAAGGGCATGCGCGTGCAGTCGATCATCCGCGAGTTGCGGGGCGAAAAGATTGACATTATCGAGCACTCGGAAGAGGTCACGACGTTTGCCGAGAAGGCGCTGCAGCCGGCCAAGGTGGCGCGCGTTTCGATCAGCGATCTGAACGAGAAGCAGCTTGAAGTGATCGTTGACGATACGCAGCTTTCGCTGGCGATCGGCAAGAAAGGCCAGAACGTGCGGCTCGCGGCCAAGCTGCTGGGATGGAAGATCGACATCAAGTCCGAGGAAGAGAAGCGGCAGGAAGTCGAGCAGGCGATGCGTGCGCTGGAGGGTGCGCCGCAGACGCCGATCGAGCAGGTGACCGAGCTTGGCGATCAGGTGCTGGAGAAACTCATCGCTGCCGGCATCACCACGGTCGAACACCTGGCGGACATGACCGAAGAAGAGCTGGGCGAGGTTCCCGGCATCGGCGACAAATCGGTGGAGCGGATCGCGGTTGCCGTGCGGCATTACTTCGGGCAATACGAAGAGGGCGAAGCGCGGCCCGAGCAGCCGGTGAGTGAGGTTGCCGCGTCGCTGGAGAACAATACCGCATCTGATTCTTCAGTCGCCCACACAGAGCCCACCGAAGAAGATGGCAAGCCGTATGAGCCTTCGTCAGACAGCAACGGGTCTGAGGCAGGTGAGGTTCTGCTGATGGCCGGCGACGCGAATGAGCCAGGCGCAGAGGAAGGCGACCTGACCAAGGAGAGTTCCATGAGCAAGACACCGGAGCAGGTGCTGGCCGAGCAGGCGATCTACGCCGACGAGCCGGTTGAAGTCGGATCAATCGACGACGCGGTTGCGCGGGAAGACCGCATGAGCCAGATGGATGGCTTCGGCAGCGACGCCGACCTCCGCGAGGCAGGCATTGAGATGGACAACCAGACGATGGAAGATTTGGCCGAACAGGCCGGGGAAACCGGAAGCGAGACGATCGACCGGGACGAGCCCCTTGGTTAGCCAAGGGACCGTCCCCGAAGCAAGGCATTTTGTGAAAGCCCGGTCTGTAAACGTTCGAAGAACGGGCTTTCACGCCATAATGGAAGAGCAGAAGAACCGCGCTCTGCACATCGACTTCTTTTTGGGAGCTTGTATGAGCAGTTAGCGCAACAGAGGAACACGAGGGCCGATTGAGCAAAGTTAGAGTCAACGATCTGGCGCGCGAGCTTGAGGTCAAGAGTAAGGAAATTCTTGATGCGCTTGCAGCTGTCGGAGTCACCGAAAAGAAGACACACAGCTCGTCCATTGAGGACGATGAAGCCGCACGGGTCCGTTCGCTGCTGAACGGCGGCCGTAATGTCGGCCGGAGCAACGGAACTCCAGCCACTGACAACCGACCCAAGGTCGATTTCAGGAACGCGACCAGGCCCGGCGACATCGCCCGCGCCATTTTCGAGCGCAAGCAGGCGGAGCAAGCTGCTGCATCCGCGGCGCGATCCGCGGCGGTGCGGCCCGTTGTTACCGCTCCCGTGGTCGCTGCTCCTGTTGCGCCTCCGCCGGAGCGCCCCGCTGCCGCCGCCGTTGCGGCACCGGTCGCGGTCGCACGCCCTGTAGTAGCGCCGCCGGCCCCGCGTATGGTGACGCCCGCTTCGGTCGCTACCCCGCGCCCCGTCGTCACGATGCCGGTCGCCCGTCCGCCTGCCGCTCCGGCTCCCGCCGCGTCAGCACCTGCGGAACGGCCGGTTGCCCGTGCGGTTCCGCCGCCGGCATCGGCTCCGTTGCCCCCTCGCAATCCTCACGCCACGCCGGTGATGCCGACGCTGCGCATTGCGCAGCCGCGTACGCCGGACGCACCGGCGGACGCTGCCCGCCGCATTGTTCCGCAGGCGCGCCAGGCTCCTGTCGTCGTGGCTCGTCCGCCGCTGCGTCCTGGCCAGTCCGCTGCGGAACGCCCGGCCATTGCAGGCGGCACGCCGCCACCGCAGGGCGTCGTGGTGGCACGTCCGCCGGCGACGCCTTCGGGCACCGCCGTGCAGCCACCGCCGCCAGCGCAGCCGCAGGTCGCGGTCGCCCCGCCGCCACCGGCTCCGCCGGTTGAGGCAGTCGCGCCCGAGGCAGCAGCCCCGGTACGGCGTGTCATCATGCCGCAGACTGGTCCGCGGCCAACCTACTCCGCGCCGCCGCCGACTCCTGGCCAGCCGCCTCGCCGGCCTATTTTCCAGCGTCCGGGAGGTCCCGTTGCTCCTGGCGGACGCCCCGGTTTCAACGGACCACGCCCCGGTTTCGGTGCCGGCCCGGGTGGTCCCGGAGGTCCTGGCGGACCCGGCGGACCAGCCGGTGCTCGCCGGCCTATGCATCCAACGCGCTCCTATCCGGGCGGCCCGCCAACGGGCGCTCCTGGTGCACGGCCCGGCTTCGGTGCACGCCCCGGTTTCGGTGCGCGCCCCGGCTTTGGCGCTCGTCCTGGCGGACCCGGCGGCTTGGCGCCTGAGGGTGCACCCGGCGCGGCCAAGCCCGGCATGCGTCCGGCTGCTCGCAAGGGCGCGGCCAACAAGAAGCGCTACGAAAAGAGCAAAGAAGGCCCAATGAAGGGCTTCGCGCCGCCATCGCGTTTCGGCGGAGCGCAGGTTCCCATGGGCGAGGTGCCGATCACCCGCACCATCACCGTGACCGAGGGCATCACCGTGAAGGATCTGGCCGAGAAGCTGGATCTGCGCGGCAAGGACCTGATCGCGATGCTGCTGATGCGCGGCGTTTTTGTCACCGTGAATCAGTCGCTGGACAACGATCTGGTCAAGCAGGTCGCCGCCGCTTACGGTGCCGACACGCAGATTCAGACGGTGGAAGAGACGATCGAGAACGAGGCGATCGAGGGTCTGCTTGAGGACACCAGCGGCATGGTCGAGATCGTCCGTCCGCCGGTCGTCACGGTCATGGGTCACGTCGATCACGGCAAGACTTCCCTGCTCGATGCGATCCGTTCGACGGACGTGGCAGGCGGCGAAGCAGGTGGGATCACGCAGCACATTGGTGCTTACAAGGTGCATGTGCAGAAGCCGGATTCTCCCGCCTTTGGCCGCGAGATCGTCTTCCTGGACACGCCGGGCCACGAGGCATTCACCCGCATGCGTGCGCGCGGCGCCAAGGTAACCGACATTGTGGTGATCGTGGTGGCGGCGGACGATGGCGTGATGCCGCAGACGGTCGAAGCCATCGACCACGCCCGCGCGGCGAAGGTGCCGATTATTGTTGCAGTGAACAAGATCGACAAGCCCGGCGCTAACCCCGACAAGATCATGCAGCAGATGGCCGAGCGCGGTCTGCAGCCTGACTCTTGGGGTGGCGACACGCCGTTCGTGCAGGTTTCCGCCAAGCAGCGGACCAACCTGGACGGCCTGGAGGAGATGATCTGCCTGGTTGCGGATACGAACCAGCAGAAGGCGATCCCGGAGCGTCCGGCTGTAGGTACCGTGATTGAAGCCAAGCTGGATCGCGGACGCGGCGCGGTTGCGTCAATCCTGGTGCAGAACGGCACGCTGAAGACCGGCGACAGCTACCTGGTGGGTAACACCTTCGGCAAGATCCGCGCCATGTTCGACGACCGTGGCCGCGCGATCGACACCGCGGGACCGTCCACACCGGTCGAAATCCTGGGTCTGGAATCGATCCCGGATGCGGGCGACACGTTCATCGTGATGGCCGACCGCGACCGCGCCAAGGAAGTGGCACGTTACCGCACGCTGAAAGAGCGTGAGGCTCAGCTTGCCAAGTCCAGCCGCGCTTCGCTGGAAGGTCTCGCCGAGCAGATTCGCACGGCGGGCGTTAAGGATCTCAACATCATCCTCAAAGGCGATGTGCAGGGTTCGGTGCAGGTGCTGGAAGACTCGTTGCAACGCATGTCGACCGAGAAGGTGCGCGTCCGCGTGCTGCACTCGGGCGTCGGCGCCATCACGGAGTCCGACATCCTGCTGGCCGCCGCGTCGAATGCCGTGGTTATCGGGTTCAACGTGCGCCCGGAGCGCAAGGCGCAGGAATTGGCCGACCAGGACAACGTGGAGATTCGTCTGCACTCGATCATTTACGAGCTGCAGGACGAGATGACCAAGGCGATGTTCGGGCTGCTGGAGCCGGTCTTCCGAGAGAACTATCTGGGCCGCGCCGAGGTCATCAACGTCTTTAAGATCACCAAGGTCGGCCAGATTGCCGGCTCGGTGGTTCGCGATGGCGTGATCCCGCGCAACGCACAGGTACGCGTGACGCGCGACGGCACCGAGCTGTGGAAGGGCAAGCTGCAGAACCTGAAGCGCTTCAAGGACGATGTCCGCGAAGTGACCAGCGGCATGGAATGCGGTATTGATCTCGGCTTCCGCGACATTCGCGTGGGCGACATGATCGAGGCGTACTCCACGGAGAAGGTCGCCGCCGAGCTTGGCGGGAACGTCGCGGACATGCGTGCCGCGGCAGCTCGCCAAGCCGCCAATGCCGCCGCTGCCGCCGCGAACGCCGTTCAGCCTGAGACCGCAAACGCGTAAGCGCTAACGTAAACAGAAAACAGCGGAGGGCCGGGACGATTGTCCCGGGTCTACGCTGTTTTGCTCCTGTGCTCGCGGTGCATCAATGACGAGAGTGGCACGCGTCAGGACTGCTGGCGGAGTCATTTAGGGAGCGTTCTCTACGGGGTGAAGCTCGAACCCGGTCTTGCTTGAGCTGAAGTAGCGCTTGCGCATCCAAAAGGCGACGTTGACCAAACTGATCACGGCTGGGACCTCAATCAAGGGTCCCACGACACCGACGAATGCCTCGCCGGAGTTGAGACCGAAGACCGCGACAGCTACCGCAATCGCCAGCTCGAAGTTGTTCCCAGCCGCGGTGAAGGAGAGGGTTGCCGATTGTGCGTAGTCGGCACCCAGCTTCTTGCCCATCCAGAAGCTCACCAGGAACATGACAAGAAAGTAGACAACCAGCGGAACCGCGATACGAACCACATCCAGCGGAAGCCGCACGATCAGGTCACCTTTGAGCGAAAACATGACCAAAATCGTGAACAGCAAGGCGACCAGCGTAAGTGGACCGATGCGCGGCACGAATTGGGTACGGTACCACTGCTCTCCTTTGGCACGAACCAGGACGAAGCGAGTGACGAACCCGGCCACGAACGGCACACCTAGGTAGAGCCCGACGCTCTTCGCGATGTCAGCGATGCCAATCGGAACGACGCTCCCCTGCAGGCCGAACCACCTTGGCAGCACTGTCAAAAACACCCATGCGTAGAGGCTATAGAACAGCACCTGAAAGACGCTATTGATGGCGACCAGGCCGGCAACGTAGTCCGTGTCTCCTTCGGCCAGCTCATTCCAAACCAGCACCATTGCGATGCACCGAGCAATGCCGATTAGAATCAGCCCACGCATGTAGGCCGGCTCGTCACGGAGGAACGTGATCGCCAGCAGGAACATCAGAGCCGGTCCAATAAGCCAGTTCTGCACCAGCGACAGCCCTAGAACCCGTTTATTCCGAAACACCTCTCCCAGCTTTTCGTAACGGACCTTCGCAAGCGGTGGGAACATCATGACGATGAGCCCGATAGCAATGGGGATATTGGTGGTGCCGCTCTGAAAGCGGTTGACCAGACCCGCCGAGGAGGGAATGAAATGTCCAATTGCGACCCCAATGGCCATCGCCAGAAAGATCCACAGCGTGAGAAAGCGGTCCAGAAATGACAGCTTCTTTCGAGCGGCAGGAGCGCAGACGCGGCCTTCGGTAAAAGGTGCGGTGGACATCAGCAGACCTCACAAGAGAGTTCCTGAATAGTTGTAGGCAAAGGCGCGCCGTCGAGCAGAGGATATTTCGCCGGGGTACAGCAAGCCTTTGTCAGCCGCGCACGGTCGGACTGCATCGCCCTTTCTTCCTTCAGCCAGCCGAGAGTCTGCTTCAGAATTTGGGCCGCCCCGATGTGCGGCGGCAGGACTACTCGGTAGTGCATCCACTTTCCCTCGCGCCGCGCCGCCACGATGCCCGCGCTGCGGAGATATGCCAGGTGCCTCGAAATTCTGGGTTGAGGGCCGCCCAGAATCTCGACGAAGTAGCAGACGCAGATTTCTTGATCTCCCATGAGGTTCAGAAGCCGCAGCCGGGTGTTGTCGCCCAACGCCTGGAAGAACCGCTCCACGTTGAAGGTCTGTTTCGCCATGAGCTTATGTATACGCCTTGACGTATCCAAGGGCAATTCATATAGTCGCCTAAGCAGATGTGAAGGAGCCAGTTTATGTCACAAGGGATCATCGAGTCGGTGCAGTCCAGATACGGTGCCGTTGCCGAAAGCAGCTTATCCAACAACCATGCAGGTGTGCAGGCCGTCGCGGAGGCCTTCGGCTACACAGCGGAGGAGCTGCGCTCGATTCCCGCCGAAGCCAACATGGGTCTTTCCTGCGGCAATCCCACGGCTACGGCCAATCTTCGCGCTGGCGAGGTAGTGGTCGATCTTGGGTCGGGTGGCGGTCTGGACGTGTTCCTGTCTTCCAAGCAGGTCGGCCCGAAGGGTAAGGCCATCGGCATCGACATGACTCCGTCCATGATCGAGCGGGCCAAAGCCAACGCCGAAAAGGGTGCATACAGCAACGTGGAGTTCCACCTTGCTCAGATCGACAACCTTCCGCTTCCAGATGCGTCCGTGGATTGCGTCGTTTCCAATTGCGTCATCAATCTGGCACCGGATAAACCAGCGGTCTTCCGGGAAATCGCCCGCATCCTCAAGCCCGGAGGACGGGTCGCCGTGAGCGACATCGCCCTGAAACACGAGCTGCCCGAAGCGGTTGCTCAAAGCATGGCTGCTTACGTTGGCTGCATCGCTGGCGCCATACGGATCGAGACCTATCGGCAGGAGCTTCTGAACGCCGGGTTCGAGTACGTGGAAATTGTCGATAGCGAAGCCGACCTGAACGCCTACAAAAAGGTCGAGAACCAAGCCGGTTGCTGCTCTCCGGCCATGGCCGAAGCCAGCCCGTTTGCAGTCGTTCAGGACGCCTGCTGCACCCCTGCCCTGTCTTCCCTGCATGAAGACCTCTCCTCCCTGCTGGACACCTACGACGTGAATGAAGCGGCGGCCAGCGTGAAGGTGTACGCCATCAAGCCAGGAGCGCGGTCCTAATGCAGACCTACATCTTCGCTTGTGTTCACAATGCCGGACGGTCGCAGATGGCGGCGGCTTTCTTTAACCAGCTTGCGGACCCTCAGAAAGCTCGCGCTGTTTCGGCCGGAACGGAACCGGGTCCACGTGTCCACCCTGTAGTTCTTGAGGTCATGCAAGAGGTTGGTCTTGATCTATCCGCCGCTCAACCTCAGCTGCTCACGGAGAAGTTGGCGCGGGACGCGACGATGCTTGTAACGATGGGCTGTGGAGAGAACTGCCCTTATGTTCCCGGGCTTTGCTGCGAGGACTGGCCTTTGCCTGATCCGAAGAGCCTGCCACTTGAAGAGGTGCGCAAGGTGCGCGACGAGGTGAAACACCATGTCGTAGACCTCATTCGTCGCGAGCATCTTGCCTAAAGCAGGCAGCCATCGCGAGAAATGCGCTTGCGGGCAGCCGAACTGTTTTCCGCGCGAGAGCTGGTGGGAGGGGCTTCGTTCCGTGTGTCGCGAGCGACGCTTTGAAGTGCTATCCACGGACTGGATTTCGGAAAGACAGGTTGAATCGTTCGGGTATGCGAGGTTGTTGAAGCGTGGGTGGTCCGGGCGGCATCTGCTGCTAGTGAAGAGGAGCGGTGATGGAGATTACGGGCAATACCATTCTTGTGACGGGCGGCACCAGTGGGATTGGGCGTGCGCTGGCTGTGGCGCTGTATGAGGCGGGCAATACGGTCGTCGTCGCAGGACGCAGGCAGAACCTGCTGGATGAGTTGCAGCAGAAATATCCTGGCATGGTGGGCATGCAGCTGGACGTGGAAAACATTGCGTCCTTGCAGGGCTTTGCGGAGGACGTGCGGGAGCGCTTTCCGAAGCTGAATGTGCTGTTTAACAATGCGGGGATCGCGGGTATCGAGGATTACAAGGCCGAGGCGGTCGACACGTCGCAGGCAACGCGGACGATCACGACCAATATCACCGCGGTCGTTGAGCTGACGGCAGCCTTGCTTCCGCAATTGCGCAAGCAGCCGAAGTCGACGCTGATGGTGACGACCTCTGGCCTGGCATTTGTGCCGTTTCCTCCAGGTCCTGTGTATGGCGCGACCAAGGCATTTCTGCACTCATGGCTGGAGGCGGTACGCGTGCAGTTGCGCGGCACGAGCGTGGAGGTGTTGGAGTTGGCGCCGCCGTACGTGCAAACCGAGCTTGGCGGCGAACAGCAGGCCAAGGATCCGCGGGCGATGCCGCTGGATGCGTATACCAGCGAGGTCATGTCGATCCTGAAGGATCCGGCGAAGATCGAGAAGGGCGAGGTGTTGACGGAAAACGTGAAGCCTCTGCGCTGGGCCGAGCGCGACGGGCACTACGACCAGATGCTGGAGCTGTTCTCAAACTTTTAGGCTGGCAGCGGAGCGGGGCAGGGTCAGGTACTGTCTGATGAACTCTTCTTGCGCACACAACGCCTGGGGGTGCCGGCAAAATGCAGGTTTCGGTGCAAGCACCCAGTCCACTGCGCACGCGCAAAGAGCGCGCGTGCTCCGGTCGAAATGACAAGTTGTTTGTTGTATTGCGATTCATCAGAATCTACCTGGTCCAGCCATCTCTGTCTTGTCTGCCCCAAGTCATTTCTGGCCATGCCAGGTGTGCCAAGACCGGGCAGTGCGGCGCAGCGGATAATGGAGCGACCATGAGACGCCTCGCTCTGTTCTCCGCTGCTTTTCTGTTCTGCACGAGTGGTTTCGGGCAGTATGCTCCCGCTGTTCCGCCTGCAAGCGGAGTGCTGGGTTACTGGTCGACGAACGCCGGCTCTGTGTTGCACATCGACCATTGCGGCCAGCACGTTTGCATCACGATCGTGACGATCTCAAAGACGGCGCCGGGTGTGATCGACGCGCGGAACCCTGATCCTGCACTGCAGGCGCGACCGGTCTGCCAATTAGTCATCGGCACGGAGTTCGACCTGAAGGATGCGGATCACGCGGAGAATGGCCGAATCTATGACCCGGAGAGCGGGAAGACGTACAAGTCTGTACTGACCAGCGACGGAAACCTGCTACACCTGCGTGGCTACATCGGATTCAAGGCCTTTGGCCGCACGCAGACCTGGCACCGCACGGCTGCCGAGTACGCAACGTGTCGCGGAACCACGCAACGCTGACGGCTTGGCGGACGTGATGGTGCGCCGTGGTTTTTGCAGCGACTCGCGTGTGAGTCGCTGCCCGCGTGCGCTAGATGCCGCTTGCCGCGGGCAAGACGTTGAGCATGGGTGGAAGATCGAGTGCCTGCACGGACGTTCGCCGGGGACGGGGCAGCTCAAAGTCAGGCAGACGCTCAAACGCCGGCTTTGCTAAGAAATAGCCCTGCATCATGCGGATGCCGCATTGCCGGACGGCTCGATACTCTTCAAAGGTTTCGATGCCCTCGCCCACCACCTGCGCACCCAGGCGGCGGCACAGGCGTACCAGCGACCGCACGATGACCTGGGCGCGAGGGCGGCGGTGCAGGTCGCGGGTCAGATCCATGTCAAGCTTGACGATGCCCGTGTGCAAACGCGCCAAAAGGTTGACGTTTGAGTAGCCGGCGCCGAAGTCATCCAGCGCGAGCGCAAAACCGTGCCGTTTGTATTCGTCCGCGATGCGCTGCAGGTGCTCCGGCGATTGGACCTCTTCACGTTCGGTGAATTCAAAGATGAGGCTGTCCAACGGAAGTTTCTGTTCGCGCGCGGTCGCCAGGGTCAACTGCACGCAGGCGGCCGGGCTGTATACCGCGCCGGGCATGAAATTGATCGACAGCTTGGCGTCTGTTTTGGTCAGACCGAGTTGACCGGCCAGGGTGATGGCCTTGACGCGGCAGTTCTGGTCAAAGGCGTAGCGGTTCTGTTCGGTGACCTGGCCCAGAATGCTGGCCGCGCCTTCGCCGTTCGGGCCGCGGACCAGCGCCTCATAGGCGAAAACCCTGTTGGTGTCCACGTTGATGATGGGCTGAAACGCCATGCTGAAGTGCATGGGCGATTCGACTCCGTTGCGGCATGCCTGGCATGACTGGCTCATACTGCTCTCCCTTTCTGGTACGGAGTCTTTATCGGCAGCGCACGAGCGGACGAGAGCGACTGTGCGCTAGCGGATCAGTGGGAAAAGGCTGGAGTAATCGTCGGTCCAGAGGCGGAGTTGCGGGCGAACCTGAGTTGGCGTGGAGAGCTGCGCGAGTTCAGGCTGGTCGAGGAACGCTTGATTCGCGGTGAGCAGCACCCACGTCGAGCGGAACTCGCCCCGGCTGTCGTTGGGAGCGTTGCTGACGGTACGGGCGATGAGGCCCGCGTGGGCGCCGAGCTTCTGGACGGCAGGCGCAAGATCGACGTGCTGGTTGGAGACGTGAAACGCGAGGATGCCGCCCGGGGCAAGATGGCGTTGGTAAATTTTCATTGCCTCAGCCGTGAGCAGGTGCAGCGGGATGGCATCACCGGAGAAGGCGTCGACCACGAGCACGTTGAAGTGCTGTGGCGGTTCGGCGTTGAGCGAGGCGCGGGCGTCACCCGGGACGATCGTAACCCTTGCGGGCGTTTGCCGCAGGTAGGCGAACAGGTTGCGCGCAACAGGCTCAACGGCCGGGTTGATGTCGTAGAAGCGGATGGTGTCGCTTGCGCGCCCGTACGCCGCGAGCGTGCCAGCGCCCAGGCCAACGACGCCGATGCGGCGGGGCGTGTCGCCGCAGCAGAAGCGGATGGCCAGCCCCACACCGGAGTCGTACGCATAGTAGGTGGTCGGCATGTGGACCAGGCCGGGGGTGAAGATTTGCGTGCCGTGGCGAATGGAACCGTTCGCGAGCGTGCGCACGGTCTCGCCGCGTGCGTTGGTGTTCTGCTGCACCCGGAGCGTGCCATAGAAATTGCGCTCGGAGAAGAGCGTGTCCTGGCGATAGGCGGTACGCTGCAGGCTGAGCAGAAACAGCAGCAAAGCCGTGCCGGTGAGCCACAGCAGGCGCTGCGACCAGCCGTGTTCCCACAACGCGAAGGCGGCGACGGCAGCCGTTACCGTGAAAGAGACGGCAAGGTCGTAGTTGGCCGAAAAGATGAGTGGAAAGACGATGCCGATGAGCAGTGCGCCGAGTGCTCCGCCAGCCGCGAAGATCAGGTAAAACTCGGTCGTTTCGCTGGTTCGGTCGGGGCGCAGCGCGTAGGCCGCGGCGTGGCAGAACTGCGACGCGAGGAAGAGTTCGGCGAGGTAGAAGACGATTCCGATCGCGATGGGCACCGAGATGTCGACCTTGCTGAGCAGATAGCCCAGGCTGGCCAGCATGACGGCGAGCAGGCGTAGAACGATCCACTGCGGCAGCAGGCGCGGGAACTGAAACGCGAAGATCAGGGACAGCAGGTAAACCGCCAGCGGCACGATCCACAGCAGGGGAATGGCCGCAACGTTTGCCGTGAGGTGTGCGGTGACGGCCGCCAGTTGCATGGATGCTGCCATGGGCAGCAAAAGCCAGAGAATCCGCGTGGTGCGTGGCGTTGCGGGAAGGGAGTTCCCTTCTGGTTCGGGCTGACTGGAGACGGTGGCAACTGCGGCCGATTGCTGCACCTTTCTTTGGAGGAAGAGCGCGAGGGCGGCGAAGCATGCGAAGCCGCAGACCCAAACGATGCGTTGCGCGTGCATCGGCAGGTAAGGCTCAACCAGCGTGGGATAGATGCCGAGCGCGAGCAGCGACGCGAGGTTCGAAATGCCGAACAGGCCATAGCGCGTTTGGCCGCCGTGCGTGCGAGCGAACCACGCCTGTAGCAGCGGACTGGTCGCCGCCAGCACAAGAAAGGGCAGGCCGACCGTGAGCAGCAGATCGCGGCAGATGGCGAGCGATGGATGGACTGAGATCACCGTTGCACTTAGGTCGTGGAAGGCCCACACCATCGCCGACGCGAGGGCAAGCATGAGGACGAGCGGATACGCCCGCGCCTGTTGCCTTGCTGCCGTGCGCTCCCGGACCAGCCAGTTCGCGAAGGCATAGCCCGCCAGCAGAGCGCACTGGAAGAAGACGAGACAGCTGATCCAAACGCCCGCCGAGCCGCCGAAGCGGGGAAGGAGTTGTTTGGCGGCGATGGGCTCGACCAGGAAGAGGAGGAATGCGGAGAGAAATGTCGTTGCGGAAAAGAGCGACGAGGGTACAGCCGGCGCGAACGGATAGCCGGCAGTGACTTCTGGGTCGTGTTTCGGCCGGGCAGACGGGAACGGCATGGAACCAGAGTACGGCGGTCGCAGCGGCGTGCCTCCATGCGCAAGATTCGGGCGTGGGGCACGCACCGGTGATTCCATATGAGGCACCTGCGAACCCTGGCCCGTTCGCAGGCGCGGTGCCGCCTAGACCGCGACCATGTTGCGAGCCTGCACCCTGGTTTGCATGCGCAGAAGGCGCTCGGCGGCGGCAGAGACCGGAACCGATGTGCCGCGTTTCGGCAGCGTGAAGGCCGGCAGCGCCTCAAAAGCGGGCCTGGCCAGCAGATAGCCCTGCATGAAGCGCACACCGCAATCACGCAGGATATGGAACTCTTCGACTGTCTCAACGCCCTCAGCGATGACGCGAATGTTGAGCGTGGAACAGAGTTCAAGGATGGCGCAGACGATCTTGCGGGCGCGAGGACGCTGCCCAAGGCTGCGGATGAGCGACATATCCAGCTTGATCGTGCTGGCGGCCAGATCGGCGAGCAGGTTCAAATTGGCAAAGCCTGCACCGAAGTCGTCGATGGCGAACTCGAAGCCATTGCGCCGGTAGTCGTCCGCGATGGACTGCAGGTGCTGCGGATTGCGCACCTCTTCGCGCTCGTTGATCTCAAAGACGAGCAGGTTCTGCGGAAATCCGAAGCGCTCCGCGACGCGGAGGGTGTCCGGCACGCTGGAACCGTCGACATAGATCGCGCCTGGCATGAAGTTCGTGGCCAGCTTCACGCCCTGCTCCGGCAGATCGAGCCGGCATGCAAGCTCGATGGCTCGCGAACGGCAGCAGTGATCGAACACATACCGGTCTTTCAACGGAACCGCTGAAAACACAGTGCCCGCCGGCTCACCGTTCGGTCCGCGGGCAAGCGCCTCATAAGCGTAGACGCGCTCCTGATCCACGTCCACAACAGGTTGGAACGCCATGCTAAACGGCACAGGTTCATAACAATGGCATGTAAGCAGCTCTGTAGCCATCACTCTCCCTCGACTTTCGTGCAACCCGAACTCGGCAGACAAAACGCGGTCATGGACCGCAATCACAATGCAACTCTCAGAGGAGAAATCACCGCGTTGCGTTGTGCAAGAGGTCTGCCCGTAAAGTTGTAGGGCCGAAAACCAACGGCTTACACGTTGAATTTGAAGAAAAGAATGTCGCCGTCCTTGACGACGTACTCCTTGCCTTCGCTGCGTAGCAAGCCTTTTTCTTTCACGGCCTGCTCGCTGCCCAGGCGGAACAGGTCGTCGCAGTTGTAGGCGTCGGCCTTGATGAAACCGCGTTCAAAGTCGGTGTGGATCACGCCCGCGGCACCCGGGGCTTTGGTGCCCTGGCGGATGGTCCATGCACGTACCTCTTGCACGCCGGCGGTGAAGTAGGTGATGAGGCCGAGCAGGCGGTAGGCGGCGTGGATGAGGCGATCGAGGCCGGGCTCGGTGAGGCCCATGTCTGTCAGAAACTCATTGCGCTCGGCGGGGTCGAGCTGGGCGATCTCGGCTTCGAGCGCGCCGCAGATGCGAACGACCTGGCTGCCCTCTTCGGCGGCTCGCTTTTCGACTGCGGCGGTGTGTGCATTGCCTTCTTTCAGGCCGGCCTCGTCCACGTTGGCGACGTAGAGCGTGGGCTTCATGGTGATCAGGTGCAGGTCGCGCGTGAACGGGCGCTCTTCGTCGGAAAGATCGGCGGAGCGCGCGGGCCTGCCTGCGTTCAGAGCGTCCAGCAGCTTGGTCGTGGCGCTGAACTCGAGCTTGACCTTGCTGTCCTGCGTATTGCGCGCGAGCTTTTGCACCTTTTCGTGGCGCCTGGTCACCGTCTCCAGGTCGGCCAGCATGAGTTCGGTGTTGATCACGTCGATGTCGGAGATCGGATCGACCACCCCGGCGACGTGGATCACTTCGGCATCCTCAAAGCAGCGAACGATGTGCAGCGTGGCATCGGTGGAGCGGATGTTCGCGAGGAACTGGTTGCCGAGGCCCTCGCCCTTGCTGGCGCCCGCGACCAGGCCGGCGATGTCGACGAACTCCATGGTCGTCGGCACGATGCTGTTGGGCTTGACCAGCTCGACGATTTTGTTGAGCCGCTCGTCCGGCACAGGCACGATGCCGATGTTCGGCTCGATGGTGCAGAAGGGGTAGTTGGCAGCGACCGCCTCCACACTGGTCAAGGCGCTGAAGATGGTGCTCTTGCCCACGTTGGGCAAACCGACGATTCCGCAGTTCAAAGGCATACCTGTCTATTGTCGCGCACTAGGAACTTGCACTGATTCGAAGGGAACGCTTCGCCGTTGCTCCACAGGACTGGCGCTGCTAGGCTCTGCGGATAGAAGCGATCAACTTGCCGGAGCCCATGACAATCGCAGAAGCGCAGAATGATGTTTGCCGGGCATACGTTGACGGCGGCCCGGGCCAAGTCGTTTCAGGCGTCGTATGGCTCGCAGCCGCGACGGCCGTGTATGCGCGGGGCATCAGCGTTGGCTTCGCGGTTTTGTTTGGCGGAGGCGTGCTGATCTTCGGAGTCACCACCGTGATCTGTCGGTTTGTGTTCGGCCGCGCGCCCATGAATGCCGCCAATCCGCTGGGCAGGGTTGTGCTTGAAAGCACGATCGCCATGATGGGCGGCTTGTTCGCCGCATGCCTCTTCCTTGGGTTGCGGCCTGCCATGGTCTTCCCTGTCGCGGCGATTGCGGTCGGCACGCACTATGCTTCGTTCCGGACCGCATACGGAAGCGCTCTTTTCTGGGTGCTGGCAGGGCTACTTACGGCCGTGGGGTTCTTTGGAGCTTTCGGACTGCTGCGCAACACTGCTGTCCTGGCGCTGACGGTTGGTTTGATTGAGATTGTCTTTGGCTGCTTCGTGACGCAGCGCGCACTGCGAAGGGTAGACCCGACACGTTGTTAGGTGAGCAGCAACGCGGTGGAGCCAGGCACACTCCTATGCATTGGCTGTTGCAGACATGCGATGGCAGAGCTTCCCCAGGAGAAATACCGATGCCATTGATGGACGTACTGCTCGACGAGATGCGCGACCTGTACAGCGCGGAGAACCAGCTGGTCAAAGCGCTTCCGAAGCTGGTGAAGGGCGCGAACGACCAGAGTCTAAAGTCCGGACTGAAGAACCATCTGGAAGAAACAAAGAACCAGGTGTTGCGTTTGCGCGAGGCCTTCGGCCATTTGGGCAAGAAGCCAACCGGCCAGCACTGCAATGGCATGGAAGGCTTGGTGGAAGAAGGCCAGGACGCGCTGGAGAAGGACGAAGAAGGTGCGAATAAGGACCTGTGCATCGTTGGCGCGGCGGCGCGCGTGGAGCATTACGAGATTGCCGGATACACAGTCGCGATCGCGCTTGCGAAGGGCCTTGGCCTGAAGGAAGTTGCGGCGCTGCTGAACGAGAATCTGCAGGAAGAGGTCGCGGCCGCGAAGACACTGTTCGCCAGTGCCAAGCCACTGCTGAAGCAGGCGGCCAGCGAGGACGACGCGCACGAGAACGAAGAAGAGAAGAAGCCGAAATCCGCGAAGGAAAAGAAAAGTGAGAAGGAAAGTCAGGACGATGAGCAGGAAGCTTCGTCTGACGTGAGCAAGACGGGCAAGTGACCCGGACCGCAGTTTTGCTAAGAGTCCCGGCCGCAGTGCCGGGACTTTTTGCGTGCGTCCAACCCACGCGACCCCGGCGCTGCTAGGCTGGTGTCCGCAGCCCCCAAGGAGATTCCATGTTGATGAAAAAGTTTGTAGTTGCCGCGGCACTGGCCGCCGGCGTTTGTAGCCTGACCTATGCGCAGGACATGCCGATGAATCACGGCGGCATGAAGATGGACAGCAAGGAAAAGCCGCGGCTTAGTCCGCACCAGATGGCCGATGTCGACCTAACCGGCACGAAGATCCACGTTGCCTATGGTGCGCCGTCTCTGCGAGGCCGCAAGATGGTCGGCGGCATTAATCCCTACGGCAAGGAATGGCGAGTGGGCGCGGATGAGGCGACCAGCTTTGAGGTTTCCACGGATGTGCTGGTGAACGGTACCAGCGTGCCCGCAGGTAGTTACACCTTATTTGTGCTGCCGACGGCGGAGAAGTGGACGCTGATCATCAGCAAGAAGACAGGCGAGTGGGGCATTCCCTACCCCGGCCAGCAGTACGACTTTGCGCGCGTGGACATGAGCAAGGCCAGCCTGCCTTCACCGCAGGAGCGCATGAGCATCGATTTTGAAAAGACGACGGCGTTCAAGACAGAAATGCACGTGAAGTGGGATCGCGACAACTATTTCGTGACGGTGCAGAAGAAGAAGTAGGCTGCTGCGGAGTTGCGGCCGCGGGTTGTGCGAGCGAGCGTGCCCGCCTTGAAGAAAATGCGGGTTTCTCCACTCCGCACGTGCAAGAAGCCGCACGTGCTCCGGTCGAAATGACAGGTCTGTGGTGAAGTGAAACTTGCATTAGAAATAGAAAGCCCCTGCTGCGGCGGGGGCTTTGTATTGGCTTCCTGAGCGGCGATCTGGAGCGGGAGACCGGGATCGAACCGGCGACATTCAGCTTGGGAAGCTGACGTTCTGCCACTGAACTACTCCCGCGCGTTCCAAGGATAGCACCGGGCGCGCCTGACAAATCTGCGCGCCGTACCATGCGGCGGGTGATCGCGAACGAGTAAAGCCGAGGTGTATCCCAGTCTGGTTCCACCGGTCCGAATCGGCACTGCCGAATGGCATTTGCGACCCTATACTTCGCCTAGCAGACGCCACGGCGAGGCGAGGAGAACCCGTACCGATGACCACCACACCTATCAGCGTAGACGAGTTCCAGGCACTGGAACAGCGCGTGTTGCGCACCGTTGAACTCATCCGCAAGGAGCGCGAACTGCGCTCCACCGCCGAGCAGGAGAACTCGGCGCTGAAAGAACTGCTGGATCACGCCTCCAGCGAGAACACGCAGCTGAATAGCGAGATCGCCGCGCTGCGCGACGAACGCACGCAGGTGAAGAGCCGCGTGGATGCCATGCTGCAGCAGATGGACGAAATCCTGTAGCGTCCCAAGCCTGCGAAAGAAGATCGATGCCTCAAGTCACCAATGCTACGACCGCTTCGGTCGAAATCTACGACCAGGTGTACCACTTGCGCGGCGTGGACCCCGACCACATCGCGCGGCTGGGTGCGCTGGTCGATGGCAAGATGCGCGCGGTGAGCGCACACGGAGCCACGGTCGATTCCCTGCGCGTGGCCGTGCTGGCGGCGTTGAACATTGCGGACGAGCTGACCGAGCTGCGCGCCCGCCATCGCGAGCTGGTCGCCTCGCTGGACCGCAGCGAAACGCACACGCGTAGCCGCGCGTCGTCGCTGGCCAACATGCTGGACGAGGCGCTGGCGGACGAGTACCTGGATCGCATCGCGGGTTAGCTCATTCAAACCGCTTGCCGCGCCTAAGCCGGCAGCGATACAGTGCGGCCATGCGCCTTGCACGGTTTGCTGCCGCCCTGTTGTTCTCTGCCACGACGCTTGCCGCCGGGCAGGCCACCAAAGCGGCCTATGAAAGTGATCCTGCTTTCCAGAAGCAGAGGGCTCAGGCGCAGCTTTTCGAAAAGCAGCGCAGCAATGTGCTGTTTGCCGCAGATGCCTGGCGCAAGGCGAACAAACTGGCCGGCAACCAGTGCATGGAGTGTTATCTGCATGTGATCCGTGTGCTTGCGGAGCTGGGCGACACCAAGGGCGCGGTCAGGGAAGCCACGGCGATGGAGGCCGCCGCGACCACGCCTGAGGACAAGGCCAATGCGGAAACGATGCAGGGCCGCACGCTGCTGTACGGGGCCGGCGATGAGAAGTTTAAGCCTGCCATGCTGGAGCAGGCACATGCCGCGCTGACCAAGGCGTACGCGACCGATCCGGCAAACCGTGTGGCGTCTTTTCTGGACGGCATGGCGTTGGCGCGCCTGGACCGGAACGCCGAGGCCAGCACGGCTTTTCGCGCCTATGCGGAGCATGCGCCGGACGGTTCCGCGATGAAGCTTCGAGCCGAGCACTTCGCGGAGAACCCGGAGTTGGCACGGCACAAGACCGCACCGCCCGTGGTGGTCACCACGCTGGCGGGCAAGCGATTCAACCTGGACGACATGCATGGCCGTGTTGTGCTGATCGACTTTTGGGCAACGTGGTGCGGTCCGTGCAACCAGGAACTGCCGCACATGCAGAAGCTGGCGAAGAAGTACGCCAACGATCCATTCGAAGTGATCAGCATCTCCTGGGACGATGACGAGGCCAAGTGGAAGGACTTTATCGCCGCGCACAGTATGACGTGGAACCAGTACCGCGATGCGAACCACTCGTTGTCCACGGCGTTCAGCGTTAATGCGATTCCACACTACTTCACGATCGATTCCGATGGTGTACTGACGGCGGAGAACGTGGGTTCAGGATCGATGGCAGACAGCCGTATTGACAAGCTGGTGCAGCGCGCCCGGGAAGCGCAACGTGAGCGGGCCGCGAACGCCGCAACGGTAGTTCCAACGGGCACGAAGTGATCGCTTGAGAGGCTGCTCAGAATGTCGCGATCTTTTCTGTGCGATAGGTCGAGACGACGCTCAGGATGGCACTTCTCTGCCAAGCGACGCTACACCGGAACGGTAGCCTTCTAAAGCAACCCACTTAGCTCCAATCGAGCGTTCGTCAAGAGCCGGTCTGCGGGGTCGTTGAACTCTTCCAGCGGAGGTGGTACGCCGAAGGAGATGCGGGTGGGTGCTTCCTTGCGCACGGCGTGGATGGAGCCGGGGTAAACCGTGTGGAGGCCGTAGCGCTGGTTGATGCCGTCGATCGCCTGGGTGACGCGGTCGGCGGGCTCGTCCGTGCCGGTGTGGAAGAGGCCGGGCTGCTCGGCGGACCTGAGATCGGCGAGAACGACGGCGAGGTCGCTGGGCGTGAGCGTGGGCGACTTGTCGTAGAGCATGGCCATGTATGCCTGCAAGCTCCATGCGTCAGTGGTCGGCGGGATGCGGATGACAGCATCGTAGGCCCGGCCGTTCTGATAACCAACCTGCAGGCCGACGGCACGAGCGCAGAATCCGCCGCGACGCATCTTGCGGGCTGTGCTGAGCAGCAGTTTGATGGCGATGGCGCGGGCGGTTTCGCGGCTGCGGGCGTGAGGCGCGAGGATGTGCTGGCGGCTGAGTGACTGCCGCGGTTGTGGCTTCAGCTCGGGCAGATCTTCACCACGCAAACTGAGCCAGAGCCGGTCGCCCAAGACGCCACCCCACAGGGCGGACATGCGCTCGCGGGAGAGTGCGCACAACTGCCGAGTGCCAGTGATGCCGGCGGCGCGGATACGCTTTTCCATGCGGCGGCCGATGCCTGGAATGTCAGAAAGGTCGAGGCAGTAGAGCGCCTCGGGCAAGGTGTGCTTTTCAAGGACCATGAGACCGTCCGGCTTGAGCATGTCTCCGGCGACCTTGGCCAGCAGGCGGTTGGGGGCGAGGCCGATGGAGCAGCGCAGGGTGCGACCGACCTGGCGAATTTGCTGCTTGATGGCGTAGGCGAGCTCGACAGCACATTCCAGTTCGCGTTCGCGGCCGATCAGGCGAATGGCGAATTCGTCGCAGGACATGACCTGCTCGACAGGCACATGCTGCTGAATGGCATCGAGCAAGCGGTGGTGCAGCTCGACGTACAAGCGCGGCCGGGCGTTCACCACCTGGAGGTGTGGACAAAGGAGGCGCGCCTCCGCGAGGCCGATGCCGGTGCGAATGCCATAGGCCTTGGCCTGACTGCTGACGGCGATGCAGCAGGTCGTTTCGGCCTCGACCGGGACGACGACCACGGGCAAGCCACGCAGGTGCGGCTGCAGCTCCTGTTCCGCGCCGGCGAAGTAGGAGTTGAGGTCGAGAAACATCCAACCGATGTCACGGGGCGGCATAGAAGCAGCATAGGAGAAGAAAAGACGAAGAAGCAACTGCGGCATGCTCTTCCTTTGTGGATTTCGGGGGGGCGTTGTGTGAGCAAGGGCCGTTTCCACCGGACCTGATTTGCAAATGCCGCGAGCGGCGACTAGCATCCGCAATAGAAGACCGGCCTGCAAAGCAGGTGTGGGAATAACGCTGGTTGAACCAACATTCAGTGAACCGGGGTCTGGCTCGTATATATGGCTCGGTGTGCAATGTCCGCCAGTCCGGAATGCCTAAAGAGCCACGGCTGGATCCCACCGTCTTAGACGGGTTCACCGGCGCTTCCTGCACGGCCCAGCGGGTCGGTCTTTGCTTTGACTGGAACAGTGACGGCACCGCGACGTTAATACTGCGCAGGCGCTTACGGTCCTGATTAAACTGGTGCGGCACGTCCGAGGGGATCACGATGAGCCGCCTGTCCTGTTTCGCTTTCCTTCCCGCATTGCTGCTCTGCGTAGCCCCTGTTGCCGCGCAAACGCCTGCTGCCCAGGGCAAGCCTGCCGCCCCGCCGAGTGTGGCGCAGATCGCCGCCGTGACTCCGCAGGCCGTGGACCCCGTGCTGGTCAAGCCCGTGGACCAACTGACGCCGGAGCAGATTGCCGGAATGCAGAAGAGGCTGGCCGACTGGGCGAACCTGCATCAGTTCCGTGAGGACAATGACCGGCTGCCACCGCCGGAGCCGGGCCGCGTTGTCTTTTTCGGCGACAGCATCACCATCGCGTGGAAAGAGCGCGACAACAACGTTTTCTTTCCGGGCAAGCCGTACCTGAATCGTGGCATCAGCGGACAGACCACGCCGCAGATGCTGCTCCGCTTTCAGCAGGACGTGGTCGCTCTGAAGCCCGCGGCAGTCGTTGTCCTTGCGGGGATTAATGACATTGCGGGCAACACCGGGCCATCGACCCTGCAGATGACGGAGGATAACTTCCGCTCCATGATCGCGATCGCGCAGGCAAACAACATTCGCGTGATCGTGTCGAGCGTGCTGCCCTCCAGCAACATGCCCTGGCGCAACAACATGAATCCAGCCCAGCAGATACGCGACCTGAACAGATGGCTTGAGCAGTACGCGGCTTCGCATGGGTGCACGTGGCTGGACTACTACTCGGCCATGGTGGACAAGCAGGGCGGCATGAAACCCGGCTTGTCCAAGGACGGCGTGCATCCCACGCCCGCTGGTTACGCCGTGATGACGCCGCTGGCGCAGGCAGCCATCGACCGCACGCTGCGAGGCGATCCGGCAAGGTAAGCCGGTGTTCGCTCACCGCCGCTGAGGAACCACACCGTATTCCTTTGCACAGACGAGGAAGCGCCGCCCTGCTATGGTCAAAGCGATGCTTCGCGCGATCAGCACGCATGTCTTCCTGCCGCAGCGCCTGCACGCGGGCCTGCTGGACGCCCTGGTTGCCGGTGGCGCGCAGTCGATCGAGCTGTTTGCCGCGCGGCACCACTTCGACTACACCGACCGGGCAGAAATGAAGGAACTGGCGGCCTGGTTCCTGTCGAATGATTGCCGGGCCACGCTGCACCAGCCGATCTTTGAGGCGAGCATCGGGATCGGGCACTGGAGCCGCCACCAGCCCGCCACGCTGAACCTGATCGACCCGGACAAGAGCCGCCGCATCAGCGCCATGGACGAGGTGAAGCGCGCTCTGGATACCGCCGAACAGGTGAACATCGATTCCATTGTGTTGCACCTGGGCGGCAGGGACGACAAGTGGAATGAGCGATCGCTCGACCTGTCCATCACGGCCATCGAGCACATCAAGGCGTTCGCGCACCCGCTGGGCGTCCGAACGCTGGTCGAAACGCTGCACAACGAGGTCACAACGCCCGAGCACCTGCTTGAGATTCTGCGGGCGGGTCATTTCGATACCGTAGGCGTGTGCCTGGACGTAGGTCACATGAACCTGCCGGGCATGCCGCCGCTGAACGAGGCGTTTGAGATTTTAGGGCCACGCATCGCTGAGCTGCACCTGCACGACAATGGCGGACAGCGCGACGAACACTGCTGGCCCGGCGAAGGCAAGCTGGACTGGAATGTGGTCCGGGACGGCATCGCGGCCGTGTCGCAGGAGGCCAAGGGTGTGCTGGAGATTCGCTACGAGCCCGAGCTGCCAGGCAAGGTCGTGAGCGAACAGGCTGCCAAGGCATTTCGTCTGCTTGAAAGTTAGAAGGAGGAGCGTACCCGGGGCGCGCTGATCGCGTGCGGGTTCGCTTACTTTCGCGTTGCTACGGGCTCCCCGTGCCGCATTTCATCGCTTCCTGCACCATGGACGCGCGTGGCTTCGAAGTTGCGCAGCCTCCATAACCCGTCCGCACCTCGGCTATACACGCGGGTATAGCGAAAGATGCCGCTCACCGGGATGTTGTCGAGCTTGCCCGTGACATCGGCTGTGGTGACCACCACGGCGGACGAGGTTTGCACCCGTATTTTGCGGTCCGTGATGTTGATGCGGCTGAACTGATGTTCGTGCTTGCCGATTCGCCGCAGATACTGCTGCTTGTCAGACAATGTGCCGTTTGCGGAAATGCCGAGAAAATCGTCCGCCAGAAATCTTTCCAGCGTGCCGGTGTCGGCGGCCAGCAGCGCCGTGCGAATCTGGTCATCGACCCGCAAAACCTGCTGCTGATCCCCGTGGCCGGGGCGATGCGGGCGGATGCTGAGGGCCCGCGCTGCGGGGGCCAGCAATACCAGCACAGCCGGGCACAGCAGTGCCAGGCAGAGCAGACGTATCAGGCCGGATTGGGTGCGAAGCTTGCCCATGGCGTAACGCATCGTACTTCGCTTTACTGCGGCGCGTCAAAGGCCAATTGGTGGTACACGCATTTCCGTGCCCCCGTGCGACTATTCCACCTCGACCAGTGTTTCGCTGGTGCGCTCACGCACCTTGCGATAGAGCCCGTTTGTTGCGTACTGGTCGAAGTGCTGCGAGCTGCGATGCGCCTCCAGGGCGTCCGCATCGCGATACTGCTCATAGATCACAACCGTATTTGGCTCATTTTCAACGTAGTGGGTTACGTAGTTCACGCAGCCAGGTTCCTGCCGCGATGCCGAGCCCAGGTTGCGCAGCATCTCGCGTACTGCAGCCTGGTCCTCCGGCGCAAACTTCATCCGAACCGTAAACGAAATCATTTGGGAGCCTCAAAAAGATGGTGCAGTTGCGACAGATGGGCGCCGGCGGTCAACCGCCAGTCGCCTCAGTAAACGCCGGGACGCTGTAGGTCTCGTCACGGTCGGGGCCAGTGCTGACCATGCCGACACGCGCGCCGGAGTGCTTTTCAATGAACTCAAGATAGCTTTGCGCGGCCTTGGGCAAGTCGTCCAGCGACTGCGCACCGACGGTGCTCGCCTTCCAACCCGGCAATTCCTCATAAACCGGCTCGATCTTGTTGAAGCCGGGCATGTCGGCTGGAATCAGGTCCGTCTCCTCGCCATCGATGCGGTAGTGCGTGCAGACCTTGATGGTGTCGAGCGTGTCCAGCACGTCGAGCTTGGTGATGACCAGCCACTCCGTGCCGTTGATCATATTGCTGTAGCGCAGCAGCGGCAGGTCGAGCCAGCCACAGCGGCGCGGCCGGCCGGTGGTGGCACCGAACTCCTGGCCGCGCTCGCGCAGCTCTTCGCCGGCTTGGGTGCGGTCCTCGGTCGGGAATGGTCCCTCGCCCACGCGGGTCACGTATGCCTTGGTGACGCCGATCACGGTGCCGATGCTGGTCGGACCGATGCCCGTGCCGATTACCGCGCCACCCGCCGTTGCGCTGGAGGACGTGACGAACGGATAGGTGCCGTGGTCGATGTCGAGCAGCGCGCCTTGCGAACCCTCGAACATGACAGATTTCCCGTCACGAATCGCATGGTTCAGCAGCACCGCGGTGTCGGTGACGTAGGGCGCAATCTGGTCGGCGTACCGCGCGTATTCGTCGTAGATCTTCGCCGGGTTCAGCGGCTCCGTGCCGAAGAGCGCGTGCGCGATCTGGTTCTTTTCATGGCAGGCATTGGTAATGTGGGTACGCAGCAACGCCGGGTTCAGCAGGTCGACGACGCGGAGGCCGTTGCGGTGGACCTTGTCTTCGTAGGCGGGGCCGATGCCGCGGCGCGTGGTGCCGATCTTGGTGCGGCCCGGCGCGGTTTCGGCCGCCAGCTCGATCATGCGGTGGTACGGCAGGATGACCTGGGCGCGGTTCGAGACGAACAACTGCCCGTCAATCGGCAGGCCGTTCGCCTTGAGCATGGCAATTTCCTGCAAGAGCGCCGCCGGGTCGACCACGACTCCGTTGCCGATGACACCCTGGCAGCCGGGGCGCAGCACGCCGCACGGTACCAGGTGCAGCACAAACTTTTTACCGCCGATGATTACGGTATGCCCGGCGTTGTGGCCGCCCGCATAGCGCGCCACCACGCCGTAGCGCTCGCTCAGCACGTCCACGATCTTGCCCTTGCCCTCATCACCCCACTGGGCGCCAAGGACGACGGCGGTCTGCTTTCTGTTCACGAACGGATCTCCAAAAAATCTGAGCGAGAGGCGGCGTTGAGTAGCGTTGCTCAGGCGAATGCCCGGCGAACTCTCACCCGTTCATTCTATACTTCGCGTCGCGCTGCTCCAGTTGCGCGATGATGACGACAGCATGACGCGAGAAGAACTCAGCTTCGAAGCGTATGTAGTGCTCGGGAACGCGCTGCACCTGCTGGTGACGGGTATGCGCGGCGAAGAGCAACAGCGGCTCGGCCTGCCCATGGACGATCTTCGACGCCTGCACGCCGCGCTGGAACCGGTACGCGCCAATGAAATGCTTGGCGCGTTGGAACAACTGTCCCAAGCCGATCGCACGCTGCTGGCCGAAGCGGTTGGTGTTTGCGAGCGGGTTGCAGAGGAACAGTCCGAGCACCTGCTGGGCGCTCCGGCTTCTGTGCGAGACGAGGTCACCCGCGCGTTACTGCATCCGACGCAGGAAACCGGAGGGCTTGCATGATTACGTCGCATCCGGGACCTGCGTGGTATCAGAAGATGGCAAATGCGGATCGACCTGGCTGCTGAGCACTCGGTGGATCAGCGGACATCAACACCTCGGCGGCTAAAGCCGGGCGCGCAAGGGTCTTGTTCTACCTCGGCGGCTAAAGCCGGGCGCGGGAAGCTCTTGTACTATCCTGGCGGCTGAGCCGATCCAGAGCTCGTTTATCTGCCGTTGATCCTGTCGATGCGGAGACGCACGCCGTGGGTGGGACGGAGTGTGATGCTGGGGCTGATGGCGATGTGCTCGGGGGCACCGGGCTCTGGTGTGAAGCGCCAATGACGGGCGAGCATGGCGAGGACGAGGGTGCCCTCCATCCACGCGAGGCCCTCTGCGATGCACTGGCGTGAGCCGCCGCCGAACGGGAAGTATGCGTAACGCGGGCGGCCCTGCTTGGCTTCGTCGGTGAAGCGGCCGGGGTCGAAGCGGTCAGGGTCCGGCCACCAGCGCGGGTCGCGGTGCACGGCAAATTGCGGAGCGTTGAGCGCGGCACCCGCTGGAATCGTAAAGCCGGCGACCTGGTACGGTTCGGCGCACATGCGCGCGGTGACCCAGACGGGAGGATAAAGGCGCATGGCTTCCGCGAAGACCTCCGTCGCGTACTTGAGCTGCGGGTAGTCGTCGGCGGTTGCGGGGCGGTCTTCGCCGAGCACGGCCAACGCCTCGGCTCGCAGTCGTTCCTGCGTCTCTGGGTGGTGCGCGATCAGGTGCAGCGCGAAGCTGAGCGCGTTCGCGGTGGTTTCGTGGCCGGCGAGGATGATCGTCACGCATTCGTCACGGAGCTGCGTGTCGTTCATGGTTGCGGCGGTCATCTCGGCTGCGCCGTCCTGGGCATCGGTCGCATGCAGCAGCATGCTCAGCAGGTCGCCGCGGTCGCGCGGGTCGCGGCGGCGCTCCGCGATGAGTCCATAGATGAGGTTGTCCAGGTAGCGCTGCCCAGCCCGCAGCCGCCGCATCGCCGGCAAAGGCGACGCCTGCACCAGTCTTGAGAACGGTACAAAAGTCAGCGGCATGAAGTACATGAAGCTCGATACCGCCGACTCCATCGCATGGAGGTCGGCGATCTCGTCCAGGTCGAAGAGGCATTTGCCGACGATACGGAGAGCGAGCTCCAGCATTTCGCGGTGCAGGTCGAGCACGGTGCCGCTTTGCCAGCGGCGCATCATTGCATCGGTGCGGCCCGCGATGACGCCGGCATAACCGGCGATGCGGCTGCGCAGAAAGGCAGGCTGCGCAAGTCGGCGCTGCCGCATGTGCAACGGCTCCTCGCTGGTCAGAAGGCCGTTGCCCAGAACGTCGCGGCTGCGCTGCATGACCAAATTGCGGTGATGGTGCGGCGCGTCGGTGGTGAAGAACTCGGCGATGAGATCGGGGTGGTTGAACTGGTAGAAGTGCCTGCCTGCGATCACGTAATGCGTCAGGTCGCCGTACTCGCGCGCGACGGATTGCATGAACTCCGCCGGTTTCTGGCGGTGCGCGGTGCCGAAGATCTGGCGCGTAAGCACGCGTGCGAAGAGCCGCGGTCCGTCGGGGTAGCGGCTGTCCCGCGGGCTGGTGCGAATGTCGGGCGCGGTGCTCACCTGTCCAGTGTTGCACCCTTGGTTGTCAGCTGGTGAGGGCGTGATTCAATCTGCGCGCGGCTGTTCCACTGCGGGCAAAAAGCAGGTCCTTCCCCCTTCGATAAGCTCAGGGTCAGAATGACATCGCTTTGCGGGGAGCGGGTGCCAGACACGCACGTCAGTCATCCAATGAACGATGCCTGAACTTCCCGAGGTCGAAACGGTCGCGAATGGCGTAGACGCGCGCGTTCGCGGCCAACGCATTGAGCGCGTCACCCTTGGCACAAAGCCCGAGCCGCTGAAGTCGCCCGCGCAGGTGATTGAGGAAACACTGACCGGAGCGCGCATTACGCGGGTACACCGCGTCGGCAAGACGGTGGTGATCGACATACAACGCCAGAACGACGCCGCCGCGCAGGTGACCGTACACCTGGGCATGACGGGACGCCTTCTGGTCTCGCAGGCGGACGTTCCCGTGCCGCCGCACACCCACGCCATCCTGCACCTGCACGACGGGCGCGAGGTGCGTTTTGTGGATCCGCGGCGGTTTGGGCGGATCGGCATCGTCGAATCGGAAACAGGCTACGCCGGCCCCGGCAAGGAGCCGACCACCATCGACCCGGACGCGTTCGCGAAGCTGTTCAAGGGGCGCAAGACGCCGATCAAGTCCGCCCTGCTGAACCAGTCGTTGCTGCACGGGGTGGGCAATATCTATGCCGATGAAAGCCTGTTTCGCGCGGGCATCCGGCCCAAGCGCCACGCCGGACGGCTTACCCGCGCCGAGCTTTACAAGCTGCACGGATCATTGCAGACCGTTCTGAAGCACGCCATCGAACTGGGCGGTTCATCCGTGTCAGACTACGTGGACGCGGATGGCGTGCGTGGTTTTTTCCAGCTGGAACACCGCGTGTACAGCCGGACCGGCGAGCCCTGCCGGGATTGTGGTCAGCCGATTCAGCGCATCGTGATCGGCGGCCGCTCCACGCACTTTTGCAAGCACTGCCAGAAATAGCCGCGCGTCTATCGCACGTTCACCGTTTGGGTTGGCACCGGCGCGTGACTCGCAGATGGCGGCGCGAACGGATCGTTCTCGCCGCTGTTCGTTCCCGTCGAGGTCACGTCCACCACGCGGTACCCGCTTGGTGGCGCAAACAGCTGCACCGGCGGCTCGGCGCGCTGCACATTCAGCACCGTCACAATCTGCTCGCCCGTGCGCGGATCGTCGTGTTTCTCAAGCATGATCAGGTGCAGATCCTGCGAATACCAGTATTCGTCCGTGATGACGCCCGGCTTGGCCATAGTGGACATACCTGGGCTGACTGTGCGCGTGCGGCGCATGCCGTGCACGGTAACGCCGCTCATCGTCGACTCACCCAGGTCGGTATCGGTAGCCCCGGCCACTGGCAGCGTAAACGGCTTCCGCTCTGTCAGTTGCCGGGCCGAAAGCGTGATGGATTGCGCCACATCGCTGCGCGGACCCCACGTGATGCTGACACGTGTTTGGGGGTCATACACGTGGCTTGACAGCAGCCGTGGCAGCCCCTGATACGACACACCCACCAGTATGCGGCGCTCGTTGTAAATGCTGCCGTTGGAGGCACGAGCGATGTGATTCTCGGTTTTGCGCAACTCCGTGGAACCATCCGGCAGGATGCGCATGCTGCTGAGGTCAACGGTGGCTGTCATCGGAAGGTTGGGAATTGGCGTGACAAACACACCACTGACGTTGGTCTGCACACCGCCATACTGCGGCGGGATCGTGGAAGTCGTCACGCCGGCGCTTTGTGCGCGCACTGCCGGCACTACAGCAATCGCCAGGACTACGAACGGAAGCGAAAGAACACGGTGCATGCTGGTGGCCTCGCGGCAGCAGTTTACGCCACCGCGCGACCGAGAGCCAGCACATCCAACCCAGTTACTGTGGCTTCTTTTCCTCGCTCGGCGAGTAGCTTTCTTTCTGTCTACGCGTGATGGCATCCACGTCGTCATCGTCGCTGGGTGCGGGCTTTTGCGGTGCGCGCTGTGGCACGGCGAAGGCCTGCTTCAAGCCTTGCTCGGCCGCGGCCTGCACATCGGACTGGATGCCGGGCACGGCCAGCGCCGCCTTGTACTCCGCAACGGCCTTGGTGCGGTCGGGCTGGGCAAGCGCCGTGTCGTACATGCGGCCCAGGTACACGTGCGACCACGCGACGGTGCGCATGTCCTTGCCGTTGGCCACGATCTTTTCAAAGGTGTCGAAGGCTTCCTGCGGCTCGCGCTGCATCAGGTGCAGCCGCGCCATCACGTACATGGCTTCGGGCGAATCAGGGTGCGCGGCAAGCTCCTTTTCCGCCAGGTCCGCGGCACCCGCGCGATCGCCTTGCTGCAGCTTGCGCTCGGCCTGGTCCATTGCCGTAAGCGGCGCCTGCTTCAGCGCCTTGCCGCGGCGGGTGGTGCTGCCGCCGGAGCCGCTGACGCCGACCAGATCCGGGCTGCCCTCCGGGAAGAACGCGATCTTTTTGTCGCGGCCCGCTTCCGCCGGCACGTCCATGCCGTAGACCAGCTCACCCATGCTCTCTTTCAGGCTGATGCCTTCGCGGTCCTCTGTGGAAAGCTTGTCGTAGAAGTATTGCGTGAGCACCCAGCCCGAGCGCATGTCGCGGATCACCTGCTGCCGGCGCACCACTTCCGCGCGGCGCTCATAGTCGGCCAGAGCGATGTTGAATCCTGCCGGATCGAAGCGCTCCTTGCCGTTCGCCTTGCGCGACGGCCTCTCGATGCCCGTCTCCATGGTGCGCGCCTCGATCGCCTTGATCAGGCACTCCGTCATGAACGCGTTGATGTCGTTTTTGTACAGAAAGTCGATGGGTGCGTCCTGCACCGTTTTCAGGATCGGCATCAGGCGGCTGGTCGCCGAGGCTCGCGCGTAGATGATCGGATCGATTTCGTAGAGCAGGTAGATGTGGCGCAGCTCTTCGAGGTGCAGGCCCGCCTTGCGCATGGCTTCCGTTTTGGCATCAGGCTGTGGCGTTGTCGCGCTCAGGACCACGAAGTAGTCGGTGCCGTAGATGCGAGCGTTCGCCGCTTCCGGACTCAGCATCGGCTCCAGCAGAACCAGGAAGCGGCGGCCGTCATACACCGTAGCCGGCTGGTGCAGATAGGCGTTTGTCTCCAGCAGCATGCGCGTCACGGTGTCGTGCACCTGCAGCACGGCGCGTTCGTAGTCGGGGCGATGCTCGACAAAGATCGCGTGCAGGTGGATGGTCGCAGCCCAGGTGCGCAACAGTGGAAGCACGTTGTCGACATTCAGAGCGTCCGGCGGCATTTGGTTTTCCGCATAGCTCAATTGCAGGTCCGGCGTGAGGAACAGCGCCACCGACACGAACTGCGCCAGGTTCTGCGCGCCCGCGAGCTGGTGCGCCTGGATGTAGCCACAGAGAGCGCGCTGTGCCGGCAGGCCGCCATCCACGTTCTCCACCTGCTCGGCCATCTCATGCCGCACGGCAGCCCGCACGGGCAGGCTTTCGCGCAGGCCGGCGTCGTAGCCGCATGCATTCAGCGCGGCGGCGACGGTAAACATCTGCTCGCTGGTTTCAAGCGTGACGGCGGAGCCCGCCGCTTCCACGCCGCGGCGCTGCACGGGCGCGGGTTGCGCCGCGTCCTGATTGGAAGAGCTGGAGACCTGCGCGGCCGCCGGCGCGGCGAGCAGCGCGGCAGTGACAACGATGCGGGCAAATAACTTCACAGGGATTCGACGGCTCCCGCCCCAATCGGGCGCTAGAGAAGTGTATGGGAAGGAGCTGCTTTGGGTCCGACCGGCCATGACCGCTGCCGTCAGGGCCCGCTGTTTTCCACTGCCCGGTCAAACCGCGACAACGGCAACCCGTGACGCGGTTCTGCTTATTGTGACGTACTCCGTTCGGACCCGGCAGAGCGCCCGCTGCTCCATCTAACAAGGGAAAGAAGGGAGCCACCATGGCGAAGCAGGAAGAAGGAACAGGTAAGCACAAACACAAGAGTGCCGAGGAGCCTTTCGCGCACAACGAAGAGACGGGTAAGAAGGGCAAGCAGCAGGCCTCAGGCGGTGAAACAGACGGCAAGACGAGTGGACGGCGCGCATCGGGCAGCACCGATGGAAATGGCAGCAGCAGCAAGCAGACGTCTGGCAGCGAGTCCGGCGATCTGAAGTCCCGCGAGTACACCGATGCGCAGGGAAATGTGCATCACCACACCACGAAGTACCAGGAACAGCATCGCGGTCAGTAAGCGTTTCATCCATCGATGAACGAGGAACCTGGATTTCGGGGGCAGACTCGGTAGTCCGTGTAGCCGTTCCGGCGTGGCCTTAGCCATGCCGGGACGGCTACAATTCGTTGGCTGAAGCTAATTTCTCTTACATTGCCAGCAAAACGAAGGTACAGACGATCTGTTCTGTCCAGAGCAGTTTGCCGGATGTTTATCCGTGCACTTCCACGTCAGCAAATGTGAGTACAACCGTGCCACGCACCGGTTCGCCGAAGAAGCTGGCTGGCTTGAACACGCTGCTCAGCATGCGGTCGCGCAGGGCTGCATCGGATGCCGGAGTCAGCTTCCCGCTCAGCACGCGATAGTCATACACGCGGCCCGCGCTGTCAACCTTGGCCTGCACCGTAAGCGGGGCCTGGTCGGCCGACGCCACGACACGAGACGCACTGTCTGCCGAGTACAGGTATCGCGGCGCGGAGAAACCGAGCAGCGGTATATCGTTCGCCTCCACAGCCTGCTGCGGCGTGACCGCGCCCAGCGTGACGCCGACGCCAAGCACCACCAGGAATGCCGCAGCGGCGATGGCACCCGGCATGGCCAGCGGCCGCAGCGTGTTTTCGTGCAAGAGGTGCAGCTGGTGCCGGAGCCGGCCCGACAAGCGCCGGTCCGCACGCACCCGCTCATGGGAGATCGCCAGGCGAAGCCGAAGTTGCAGGTCGCCCGGCGCGGCAACGCTGCCCTGCACCGCACGCAGCGCCTCGTCCGTCATCACACGTTCGCGATTGGTCTCATCCAGCCAGATCGTGGGCTCGGCGGAACGCTCGGCGGCGCGTTTACTCAGAAGGTGTGAAAGGAAGTTCATCGGCCCATCCCCTTCGATGTTGCAACGCGACCGGCCGATTCGGCACGCGGCATCTTCTTCGGCAGTGTTCCATTTCCGGAAACGTGGCCCGCGGCGGCACCCCACTCTGGCAGTCGTTGACTCAGCAGGTTGCGCAGCGCCGCGCGGCCGCGAAGCAGCCGGCTTTTGACTGTGCCCATGTTGATCTCCAGAATGGCCGCAATCTCGTCGTAGGTCATGCCTTCAATCTCCCGCAGGATGACCACGGTCCGAAAATTCTCCGGAACCTCACTCAAGGCGCTTTCCACCACGGCGCGCAGCTCCGCGCGGCGTGCCAGCTCAAACGGTCCATCGCGCGTGTCGGCCAGGCTTTCGCGTAACGGAAACCAGCCGTTCTCAGACTCCTCGGACGTGTCGCCGTCGATCGTCACTTCCTGCCGCTTGTGGCGTGACCACCAACGCTTGCTGTTGCTGCTTTCGTGCAGAGCGATGCGGTACATCCACGTGCGCAGACTGCAATCGCCATGGAAATTGCGAACCGAGCGGAAAACCTTGATGAAGACGTCCTGCGCAATGTCCGCGGCATCCGCCGGGTTCGGCAACGAGCGGGCAATCAATGAGTACAGTGGTGCGCTGTATTGCGCGATCAGTTGCGCAAACGCCTCCTCCGACCCGGCCTGCAACGCGGCAACCAGCGCTGCTTCTTCCGGGTGGCGCGAGGACGCCTCCGCCGGACCCGCGAAGGTATCGAGCGGGTCGGCATGGATGGAACGCACCAACGAGCTTTGCAGCGGGTTCACGATTACGGCTCCCACGGTCCTGCTCCCTTCACATTACGGCGCGCAACGCACGCCCGGCAATGGACGCTGACGGCCTTTGCCGTCAACACTGCAAAAACATAACCACCGCCGGCGGTGCGGAGTGCTCTCGCTCACTCTGATGGCTTAGACACCGGGCACGCGGCCCTTTGTTCCCGTAGTCATTCGTAATTACGCGGCGGTGAAGGGCGTGCTGCGTCGCATGAGGAACCACAACCAATTGTTCCGGCCTGGGTTTTGACTTGGTGTTCGGCGTCGGCACCCGTGCTCTTCAGCGAATGTGAACCGGAGCCAACGTTGAGGAGCTGCCCGCTTTCGAGGTGGGTGCTTCAAACCTCAGCAGGAGTTCCCTTGATGCGCAATACACTCGCAATTACAGCAATCGCGGCATCTCTCGCGACCTGTGCCCCCATACTCGCCTCTGGCCAGGTCTATGTTCGTGTCGGCCCACCGCGGCCGGTGTACGAGCGTCGGGGACCGATGCCCGGCCCGGGTTACGTCTGGCACCCCGGTTTTCAGCGTTGGGATGGCGGCCGTTACGTCTGGGTTCCAGGCAGCTATGTGGTGGCGCCGCGGCCGCGCGCCTACTGGGTACCGGGCAGATGGGTCAACTCACGCCGCGGCTACTACTGGCGTGAAGGTTACTGGCGCTAACCACGCTACGAAGCACCATAGCGACTCGCCGGTTTGACGTGGCTCGTCAAACCGGCGAGAATCAAACCTTGAGTGGGCCTGTGGCGCAGCTGGGAGCGCGCTTCCATGGCATGGAAGAGGTCATCGGTTCGATCCCGATCAGGTCCACCAACTACCCCACATCTGCTGCAGGTCTGCGGAAGTCGCAACGCAACGGTTTTGCCGTGCTGGCATGCGGCTTGCCGCACAGATAGTGGCTGCGGAAGCATTCCCCGCACAACGATCCTGCATGCTCCTTTCGCTGAGGCGATCTGAGCGGACATGAGGCAGCATCGTCCGCCCGCGCCAGTTGGCTCGTCACAGCCGAACCTGCAAAGCGATGAAGCTCCGCTCCGTGTGGAGTTTTGGTTTCTGCTGGCCCTGACGGGCATTGCAACGGGACTGGTTGGGGGCCTGTTGATGCGCCTGCTCTGGGCGACGCAGCACCTTGCTTTCCATTACGCAAGCGGTGAACTCGTGGCCGGGGCGAGTCAGGTCTCGAGCTTCAGAAGGGTAATGGTGCTGCTCGCGGCCGGCCTACTCGCAGGCGGCGCAGGTCTGCTCGCGAGCCGTTTCCGAGGCGACACCGACCTGGGCGGGGCTGTGTGGACGAGGTCGGGCCGATTGCCCGTCGTGAAAGCTTCCATCCGGGCGCTGTACTCCATCGTTGTCGTCGGCATGGGCGCGGCGGTCGGACGTGAAAATGCCCTGAAACAGGCAGGCGGCATTGTTGCAAATCTTGCATCAGCCTGGCGACGCCTGCCCGATGAGCAGCGCCGTTTGCTGGTCGCCTGCGGAGGAGGCGCGGGCATGGCCGCAGCCTACAACGTGCCCCTGGGCGGGGCTCTCTTTACTCTCGAAATCCTGTTGGGCTCGTTTTCCCTGCGAGCTGTGCTGCCGGCGTTTGCCGCTTCGTTCCTGGCGACCTGGGCGTCGTGGTTGCTTCTGCCGAATCAGCCGACATACCAGCTTTCCTACTCATCGCACCCAATCTCGTCCGTCATGTGGATCGCTCTGATCGGACCGGTCTGCGGCTTGTTCGCTGTTCCTCTGGTTCGGTTGTTCGCATGGGCAAAGTCTGCCAAACCCAAGGGCTGGCAGGTCGCCGCGATGCCTGTGCTTGCCCTTGCGGTGCTGGGTGTCATTGCGATCGAAGTTCCGGCAATGCTGGGGAACGGCAAAGACGTCGTGCAAATCACCTTCACCACAGGGATGGGCACGCTTTGGATCGTGGTCCTGCTGTTGCGGCCACTGATTACCGCAACGATTCTGCGCAGCGGGGTGCCGGGCGGCTTATTCACGCCAACCATGGCGTTTGGCGCCGTCGCCGGGCTGCTTTTCGGTCGCGCATGGAGCGCTGTTGCGCACATGCCCATCGGAGGAGAACAGCATCTGTTTGCATTCCTTGGTGCCGGTGCGGTGCTTGCCGCCGCAACGCAGGGACCGGCCTCTTCCCTGGCCTTCATGCTGGAGCTTACGGGTGTGGACCAGACGTTGGTGGTGCCGCTTTTGCTTGCCATCGTTTCCGCAACTCTCACGATGCGCTTCTTTGAGACGCGGTCCATCTACTCTGTAGAAGTGACATAGCTTGCGGAGGTGTTTCGGCTGGCAGCAGGCTTGCTGACCCGACTTATGGTTTGTTCGTGATGCCGGCCTCGTCGACCTTCAGGGTTTGATCAGCGGACACGTTCTTCAATGTTTGAATGATGCCGCTCGGCCAGCGGATCTCTACGCTGTTGATGACCTGGTCCGAGCCGAGACCAAAGTGCGCACGCTTGTCGCTGGAGGAAAGATACGATCCGGCGGTAGATACGGTCACAAACTGCGAACCCGATTTGGTGGTGATCTTGATCGTGGCTCCGATCCCATCCCGGTTGGATCGATGGCCCACCAGAAGCAAGCTGATCCAGTGGTTCGTAGGGGTCGTCTCGTTGTGCAGGATGTGCGCGAGACCGCCGTTCGTTGCGACCACGGCATCCAGTCGCCCGTCGTTATCCAGGTCGCCGATGGCCATGCCACGTCCCACCCACGGCTCCTGAAAGACGCTTCCCGCCTCGCGCGAAACGTCAACAAACTTGCCGTTGCCTTCGTTGTGGGCCAGCAGCATGGGTTCTTTGTAATGGAGTTGCGGATAGTTCAACTGCACTGTATCCAGATCGTGGCCTTGGCTTACCAGCAGATCCTTCAAGCCATCATTGTCATAGTCGAGGAAGTGAATACCCCACCCAGAGTGGAGCAGCGTCATGCGTGCCAAACCCGAGACGTACGTTTCGTATGTGAAGGAACTGTCTCCGTTGTTGCGGTAGAGAGCATATTTTTGATTCGCCAGGTTGGTAATCACCAGGTCAGGAAGACCATCGTTGTTGTAGTCCTGAAAATCGATGCCCATGCCGGCATAGGTCCGACCGTCGCTGTCGACCGCAATCTCCGCGGTCAGCCCCATCTCTTCGAAGGTGCCGTTCCCCTGATTGCGGTACAGGAACTCGAGCATGGAGTCATTTGCGACAGCAAGGTCCACCTTGCCGTCTCCATCGAAATCCGCCAGCGCGAGGCCAAGGCCCTTGCCGGGCTTCAGTCCGATCGCCTCGCCGACTTCTTTGAATGTTCCGTCGCCGTTGTTGTGGTACACCAGCGGCCGGATCACGGGGAAGATGTCCGGGTGACAATAGGCGCGATAGCCCTCGCGATGCTCGCCGCACCACACATCTTCGAAGTCCCAAACAACGTAGCGCAATACCACCAGATCCAGGCGTCCATCGTTGTCGAGGTCGACCCACATGGCAGAGGTCGACCAGCTTTGCCCCGGTGTGGTGGGACCGCCCGTACCGGATTTTTCCGTGACGTCGGTAAAGGTGCCGTTGCCGTTATTGCGGTACAGGTGGTTGCCGCCATATGACGTGACGTACAGGTCTTCGTAGCCGTCGTTGTCGTAGTCGCCAACGGCGGTGCCCATGCTGTAGCCCGCGCCCTTCAGGCCGGCTCGTTCCGTCACGTCTTCGAACGTGCCGTCTTTTTTCTGGTGAAATAGACGATTCCAGTCGGCGGGCGAAGCCTTTTGGGGGACGGTTCCCTTCGGTGCTGGATTGGGGATGGGTGCGCCGTTGGCAAAGAAGATGTCGAGCAAGCCATCGTTGTCGTAATCGAACACGGCAACGCCGGAGCCCATCGTCTCAATCAGGTACTTCGTTGAGGTGTGGTACGCCTGTCCTTGAAAATGGACCCCGAGTTTCTCGGCAGTATCAGAGAAATGCGGAGCGATCGTGGGTACGCTGGGCGCGGTTTGGGCGCGAGCATTACAGAACAGAGCGGCCGCCCAAACAAGCAGGACCAGAAGAGAGCGGTTTGACGAGATCATGCGTGTGCGTCCGCCGTAACGGGCTGCCGGAATGATACCGCCTGCACGCGGGAGTGTCATCGTGCTCACGGTTGAGCGATCGGGGCACCTTTGCCCTGCTGCTTGTCGGTCAGTTCCACGGCCTTGTCCAGTTCCTGCTGCGCCTGCGCCTGCTGCCCGAGCCGGCGCAGCGTGAGGCCCAGGTAGTAGTGCGCCGGCTGGTACTCGGGCGAGACTGTAACGGCGCGGGTCAACGACCGCTCGGCATCCGCATACTGCTTTTGGCGATAGGCGAGAATTCCCATCCCTGTAAGTGCGCCGCCGTGCGCGGGCATCCGTTGCAGCGTTATCTGGAAGTCGTCACGAGCTTCGTCTTCGCGGTTCGCGTCCAGAGCCATTTGACCGAGTTGGTAGTAGGACTCGCCCTGAACCGGCTGCAATTCGATCGATTTGCGAAATTCTTGCGTGGCGGGCTCGACGCGCTGCTGCATTTGGTAAATGCGGCCGAGGCCGTAGTGTGCAGTAGCGTCCTCGGGCCGCTGCCGCAGATAAACCTGAAACTCCTTTTCGGCGGCGGGAAAGTCTTGCTGGTCCATCTCAACGCGTCCGAGCGCGTAGTGCGTCGTGGCATTTCCTGGTGCGATAGAGAGTGCAGCGTTCAGGGCGTCCTTCGCGATCTTGAGCCGCCCCATCGACTGTGCCTGGACACCAAGATCGGTCAGGAGCGTAGCGTCGCCCGGAAGCACAGAAGCGGCATGTTGCAGTGTCTGCAGCGAGGCTTCCGCGTTCCCGGCCCCTCGGTAATGAAGAGCCAGGGCCACGGCGGCTTTCTCCTCGCCTTCGCGCGCCGCAGTGTCGCCAGGAGAAATCTGAAGCACCGATTCAAACCGCTCCATCGCCTCCGGCCAATGACGCCGCTGGAGAAAGAGGGACCCGAGCGAATCATTCGCGGCGGTGGAATGGGGAGCGATCTCGAGAGCCATCCGCAACAGTTCCTCCGCCTGAACTGTATTACCAGCTTCGCTGTTCCGCCGCGCTTCCAACACCATTGCTTTCACCTTGGCGTCGGTTGCGTTCGGAGACGGCGTAGTCTGCCCCTTGGCTCCTGCGCAGCAAAGGCACGATACCGCAATCAGCAGATTGCGGAGGCACGGCGATGATCGATGTACGCCTCTCGTAAAGAACATCAACAAACTCAAATGTACCTTTTACAAGCGAAACGGCAGGGGCAAAATGCCCCTGCCGTTTCGAGTTGTATTGCTCGTCAGAACTGGATACGGCCAGTGATCTGTAGCTGACGAGGTCCGTTAATGGTTGCAGTCGGAACACCGAACTGGTTATTGTACGGCTGGTTGAACACGTTGTCGTTCTGCGTCTGGAAGGCGTGACGGTTAAATGCGTTTAGCACTTCGACCTTCAATGTGAAAACGGTTCCTTCGGTAAGTGGCGTCTTCTTCAAGAAGCTGAAGTCCTCGTTCAAATACCGGTAGTTCCGAATTTCTCCTGAGACCCGTGGAACATTGCCCAAGAGGAACCCACCGTTGTCGCACAGGGGGCAGTCGCCCGCAAGAACGGCACGGGTTCTACGGTTGTTTGAGTTGTTCTGGTCATAAAACGCAGGTGCTGTCTGGAATTGGGAGTAAGCCGCGTTTCCTGTGTTCGTGAGGCCATTGAATTCGCTGTCGACGTTCGGATCCGGGCCGCGATCCGGTTTGCCGGGGTTCAAGTACTGATACTGGAACCGGCGAAATGGGTTGATGTGACCGTTTGTGCGAGCGTTGCTGTAGATGGAGGAACCCGGAACGCGCGTGAAGTCGATGCAGTTCTGGAATCCGGGAATACCGGAAGCGCACTGGAAAGAGACAGGCTGGCCCGACTGATACCGCTGAACGCCGCCGATCTCAAATCCACTCACCGCAGCCCGGAGCAATGGGTTTTTGAAGTTGCCGAAAGCCTTCCCCTTGCCGAACGGGAGTTCGTAGATGTAACTCACTACGAACGTGTTTGGAATGTCCTGAACGGAGAGCGATTTCGTGCTCTTCGGATTTTCCGGGTTCTGTTCCTGCACCACACCGCCGTTGATGCCTGGTAGGGAAGAATCTGCGTTTGTAATGTGCTTGGACCAGGTGTAAGAAGCCTGAAGGTTCAAGCCCTGTGAGAAGCGGCGTTCCAACGATGCGATCAGAGCGTGATAGGAGGAGTGGCCGACGTTCTGCAAGCAGCAGTCCGTCGCGATGAAGTCATACTGCGGGAAAGGACGCAGCGCCTGGAAATAGTTTGCGCTGGTGTTGAAGCCGGCGTACGGCGTACGGGTGCCAAGTGCCGGAGCCACCGTGCCGAACTGGCGTGACAGGATGTCTCCCAAAGGCAATGTTGACAAGCTGGTGTTGTTGACGTTTTCGATACCAGACCGCAGGTGAGCGCCCTCATTACCGATGTAGCCCAAGGTGAAGATCAGGTCCTTGGCCAGTTCCTGCTGGATCTGCAGGTTCCATTGCTCAATCATCGGAGGCCGGCCATAGGACGGCTTGATGTAGTTGCTGAAGTTGCGCGGAGCCGCAGAGTTACGGTTGTCGAAGAACCCCGGGTCGAGGTTGGGAGCAAAGGAGGGATTTCCGAACCCCGTGGAGAGGTTGAAAGAGGGATTGAAACCATCGCTGTTCAGGTTGACAGGAGAGTTATAGCCGACTGTCGTCGCTCCACCGAAGTCGCTGTACTGCAGCGGGCCATACAGGACTGCAAAGCCGCCGCGAAGCACAAATTTATTGTTGAGTGAAGCCGGCGAGTACGCGAAGCCGATGCGCGGAGCGATGTCTTTCTTCCACGTATCTGCCCACCGTTTATTGCAGTTGTTGCAGGTAGTTGCGAAGACCAGGGCACCCGGAGTACCGGTGTAGGGGTCGATCGCAGTGGGGCTAAAGTTCGAGGTGAAGTTCTGCGCCTCTTTCCGCGGCTGGTCGATGTCATACCGCACACCGATATTCAACACCAGACTGTTGGAAGCCTTGAAGTCGTCCTGGAAAAAGCCGCCCCAGTAGTTGCTGATCCAGCGCGGTTGATGATTCGGCTGCAGCAGGCTGCCGCTGTCTGTAAGGCCAAGCAGGAAGCTGGCCTGCGCCAGTCCCGTGCCGTCCTGGTAAGGGCTGGTCCGGGCCACCTTGGTCTGGTTGCCACTGAAGTTCAATGAACCGTTCGTCTGGTCGTTGCCCAATGTGGAGTACTGCTGGTAGCGATAATCCACACCGAATTTGAAGCTGTTGCGGCCCTTTTGCCAGCTCACGGAGTCGTTGACACGGATACCGTTGTCGATGTTGTCGCCATTCTGATTACGGCTCAGGTCCACGTAGCCGTTGCCGCCCACGTGGGGAAAGCCGGTGGAAAGACCCGGGATGCCGAGCTGCGTGGTGTAGTTCGTGCCACCCTGCAGGTAGACCGATCCGTTAATGGAGTTCGAGCGATTGTAGCCCACATTCAAGTGGTTCAGCCAGTTGGGCGAGAAGATGTGATCCCACCCGGCGCGGCCGAAGTGAGTCAGGAAGTCCTGCGTCTGTACGTTGGGCGTGACCGGCGCGGGCAATTGAAAGTTCTGCGGGTTGAAGCGCGTGTTTTCGCGCGTATTGTACGAACCGTAGATCTTGTCCTTGCTGCCGACAGAGCTGTCCACACGGACGCTGTACGTCGTGTTTGTCAGCGGCGATGACGTATTCAGCGTGTAGTTGCCGGAAGTGGCGGGGGACGTTGGGTTCGGGTAAAAAGCCAACAGCTTTAGCGCGATTGGGCTGATACGTCCCTGCGGAATTGTGTTATTGGCGAACGCTGTGCGGCACTGAACGCCGTTCACGGTGCGTGTTGTGGCGGGGTCGAAGATCTGCCCATTGAACAGGGGCGTCCCATCGCATGGATTCAGGATCGGGTTGCCGTTATTGTCGAACCGCTGCGATCCAAGCAGGTCGGTGAAGTTGCCACCGCGCTCCGCCGCGGTCGGAACCGTGCTGGTGATGGGACCGCCAAGCGTGTGGCGGTACTGCTCCCAATTAAAGAAGAAGAACAGCTTGTCGCGGCCGTTGTAGATATGCGGAATGAACACCGGGCCGCCCAGGTTGCCGCCGTAATCATTCTGCTTGTCGTTGCCGCGATTGTACCGGGACTCGGTCGGATCGTTCTGCGATTGCAGGAATGCTTTGCGGCCATTGTTGAACCAGTCATTTGCGTTCAGATCTTCGTTACGGAAGATGTCGTAGACCGTGCCGTGGAACGCGTTGCTGCCGCTTTTGGTGACGAAGTTCTCAATACCGCCGGTGGTGCGCCCGAACTCTGCAGCTGGGGTAGACGTGGTGACCTTGAACTCGGAGATGGCTTCGACGGAAGGCGCTTCTTCGTCAAACGAAGAGCCGTTTTCGGAACGTGTCTGCGAAGCACCATCAAGCAGAACCTCGTTACCGAAGTTCTGGCCGCCACCGATTTGCGAGATAAAGACGCCGTTATTGCTGTTACCCGAACCGGGCCCGACTGTGCCCGGGATCAGAAACACGAAAGATTCCGGTGCGCGCAAAGCACCGACACCGCCGAGCGCCAAGGGCAGCTCTACGATCTGGCGAGTATTGACCGTGCCACCCACGTCGGAGGACTCGGCCTCAACGGTTGGGGCGTTTGAAGTGACGGTTACGGTATCACTGGCACCGCCGGCAGAAAGCGTAATGTCCAGGCTGGAAACCGTGCCGACTCGCACCTCAACACCGGTGCTGACGGTCGACTTAAAGCCTGGTGCCGTGGCCGTGATGGTGTAGCGCCCTAGCTGGATCGAGGGAAACCGGTAGTTGCCGCTCGATGTGGACTTCGCGGTGTAGTTGACACCGGTCTGGTCGCCCTTCGCCGTGATCTCGGCATTGGGGACCGCTGCACCGCTGGCGTCGACCACATTGCCCGCGATCTGGCCTTGATTCGTCTGCGCGCTTGCAAACGCTGCCGCGAAGAGCAGGAGCAGCGTCCCAAGCAGGAGACGGACTGTTTTGGTTGCGTAATTCACACTTCCTCCGAAAAAGACTGCATGTCGTGCAAGAGGCTGGTTGCTATTGCTTCCAACCGGATTGCGAATCTGTGAAGCCCCGCTGTTTGGGGATTCTGCTACAAGCATGCGTACAAGCCTGTAAACGATTACATTTTCTATGCGAGCGAATCCTACCGGCCCGTTCAAAGGTTTGTCAACTACATCCTCCCGATGGAGGACAGGAAAAGTAAAAAGTTTAGGTTTCCTGCTGGATCGACCCCAAATTCGAGCGGCTTGAACAGCGATTCTTAAGGTCTGCGCCGCCGCAACTTCAGCTTCGCCCGGCCCGGCCATTATCCTCGAAACCGCCTATTCGGCCGACTTCTGTCCATAAAGGTGGGAGCTGAGGTCGAACTCGTGTTGCGCCTGCGCCTGCATGCCGGCAGCCCGGTACAGCCGGCCAAGCTGAAAGTGAAGCCGCGAGTTCCCCGGATCCAAGGTCACTGCCTGCTCCATGGCACTCCGGGCACGGTCCTTTTCGCCAACGCCGCTGCAAGCGCGCGAGAGCTCGGCAAAGGCGCGGCTATTCTTCGGGTTCAGTTGCGTCGCGCGCTCCAGCAGCGGCAATGCCGCTTGAAAGCCGTTTCGCGTATTCAGCAAGGCCCCATAGTCCACAAACGGCTGTTCGCTCGGGTGCTGCTCTGTGTTTGCCACGGCAACAGCGCGGGAGTAAGCCGCCAGGGCGGCCTCTGGCTGGTTTTGCGCTTCCAGGCAAACGCCCACATTGTCCTCGGCCTTGGCGCTGTGCGGTTCCAGTGCGAGGCTTCGCCGCAGCGCTGCCGTCGCCTCGGCAAAGCGCCCTTCGTGCATCTGGGCGCGGCCCAGGTCATACCACGCCTCCGCGTTCGCGGGGTTGAGCTCCACCGACCGGCCAAGCCAGTGGATGGCATCCCTGTAGCTCCCCAGCAGCACATAATCCAGGCCAGCGATACGAAGCTGCTCCCCAGTGGGCGCTTGCAATGCCGCCGCCTTCGTCAAGGCCCCCAGCGACTCCTTTGCGTTCCCGCGCCGCTCCAGAACGGACCCCAGAAGATACAGCGCCTCCGGTGATTGCGGGTTCGCCTTGATGCTGGCGCGCAGCGCGGTCTCGGCATGCGGCAGGTCGTCCAGGTGAAGCCGGCTCTTCGCCTCCATCAGCAGAGCGTCCGCGGGTGAGCTGTTCGCAAGAGTTGCAGCCGCGGCGACCCTGGCAAAGCAATCCGCGGCCGCGGCATACTGCTTACCCGCAAAGGCTTGCCGGCAGGCCGAATCAGCGGTGGCCTGCGGTGGCTGTGTGGCGAGCTGTGTTGCGGGTGACGAGCTTTGCAGCACGGGCAGAACGCCGCACACCCAAAGCGCCGCCGCAATTACGCCGGCGTGCATGGTGGCGAGGCGGGGCTTGCCGTGGACCGCCGGCAAACCAGTTTCGGTACAAAGATATGCTCCGGTGCGGGAGCGGCATCGTCGCCCTGATCGAAGGAGAGCAGGCTTAGGAAGGCGGCGCCCGCCACCTCCTCACGCGGCACGTTCACGGTGGTCAGGCCAGGCCGGGTGTACGCGCTCAGCAAAATATCGTCGTAGCCCACCACGGAAATGTCCTCCGGAATGCGAAGACCATGCTCGTAGATTGTCTCCATCGCACCGATCGCCGTCAGGTCGTTGGAGCAAACGACCGCGGTGAAGCCGGCGCAATCACGCAGGAGGTCCTGCATCGCCCGGTAACCGCCTTCCACGCCGTGATCGCCGTGCGCAATGTGCTTTGGCGTCAGCCGGATGCTGTGCCGCTCGCAACCGTCGCGAAATGCCTGAAGCCGTTCGCGCGCCGTCGCGAGCGTGTCCGGTCCACTGATGAACGTGATGCCGCTGTGGCCCAGGGTGACCAGGTGCTGCACCGCTTCCAGCACCCCGCCGGCATAGTCGATCCGTATGCTGCTGACACCGGGCCCGCTAGCCGTCCGATCAAGCAGGACGAGCGGTATCTTGCGTGTCTTGAAGTCACTGAGCAGGGAATCGTCCATCTCTGACGTCATGATGGCCACGCCGTCCACCCTGCGCTGCAGCATGCGGCGCACGCACAATTCCAGCCGCCTGGGGTCGTACCCGGTGTTGGCGATCAGGATCTCTTTCTGGTGCTTTACCGCCATCTCTTCAAACGCTTTGACCAGCTCGGGGAAGAACGGGTTGGTGATGTCGGAAATGATCAATCCATACAGGCTGGAACGCCCGGAGCCGAGAGCGCGCGCGTTGGTGTCGGGGTAGAAGCCGAGCTCGGCGATGGCTTTGCGAACGCGCTCCGCCGTTTTTGGCTGCACGCTGGCCGATCCGTTGATCGTGCGCGAAACCGTCGCGGTGGAAACACGCGCTTTTCGTGCGACGGCGGTGATGTTCATGCGTGGATGTAACCCCGTACTGCAATGGGAACTGTAAGAGGCATGATAGCGCGCACCGCGTCGGGTCTTGCGTCCGCGCCTCGCGACGGGGCGCCGCGTTGCAACGCCCACCCGTCGGCGCTATGGTGAGAGCGTGCCCTTCCCTTCCAAAGAACATGCACGCCAGACGTTACGGTGGGCTTTCCTCGTGGCTTCCATTCTGGGCCAGTTCGGCCCAGCGCACGCACAGGATGCCGCGGTTCGCGGCGCACTGCAGCGAGGCACGGCGGCCGCGCGGAGCGGCCACATGGCAGAGGCGGAAGCCGCGTTCCGCGAAGCCGTGCAGCTTGCGCCGAAGCTTCCTGAGGTCCATCTGGACCTGGGCCTGCTGCTTGCGCGCGAAGGCAAGCTGCCCGAGGCAATCGCGTCTGTGCGTGAAGCGGTCGCCCTGAACCCGCAGCTGCCGTCCGCTCACCTGTTTCTTGGCATCTTCCTGTTCCAGGTGAACCAGGCCGATGCCTCGCGCACCGAGCTGCAGGCAGAGCTCGCGCTGAATCCGAAGAGCGTGGAAGCGCTGACCTGGCTTGGCACCGTGAACCTGGCGCAGAACCAACCGGAGCAGGCTGCTGCGTCGTTGGACCAGGCGGTGGAGTTGTCACCCAACGACCTGAACCTGCTGGAGCAGCGTGGCCGCGCCCACAGCGAGGTGGCACGCGACAGCTACGCCCGCATGGCGAAGCTGGAGCCGGGCAGCTGGCACGTACACCGCGTGCAGGCGCAGCTCTACGCAGAGGTGGGCCAGCACGCTCAGGCCATCACGGAATATCAGGCCGCGCTCAAGCAGCAGCCGCGCAACCCAGACCTTCTGGAAGCCTTGGGCGATGAGTATCGCGCATCGAGCCAGTTAGACGCGGCGGAGGCTGCGTATCGCCAGGAGATGGAACTGGCGCCGGCAAACCCGGTCGCTATGTACAACGTAGGCAGCGTTGCCGTGGAGCGTGGGGATGCCGCAGCGGGTGTCCCCCTGCTGCAGGCGATGAACAAGGCTTATCCCGGCTCGCCCGTGGCGCAGTACTACCTGGGCCGCGGCTTGGCTGCGAGCGACCACTACGACGAAGCCGTAACCTGGTTGCGTCGTAGTGCCGTGGAAGACCATGACGGCGAAATCGCCAAGCGGTCGTGGTATGAACTCACGCGAATCTATCGCAGGTTGCATCGCACTGCTGAGGCACAGACCGCGCAAAATGAGTACAACCGGATTCGCGAGATGCAGGAAAAGCAGAGCACACAACAAGCACAGGATTGGAAGAAGCTGACGCAAACGGTCACGCCGTAGCGGCGCTTACGCGGGCCTTAGAGTGCCGCTTCGTACGATCCTCCGTTGCGGAATCTGCTGCAAAATGGTATCGCTTACATGACTCAAAGTTGCATCTTCGCGCAACGCGAGATTGCAGACCTGCAGGTCCCCGCGCAGCCGTGACGAGCCGAGGAGTGTTCAACCCATGCCGATCCGCTTCGCCGTGAAACAGCTCCTTTGCCTTCTGCTTCTCCTTGCGTCGCTTCAGACCGTAAGCGCGAGGGCGCAGGACACCGCGACTTTTCACAATCCACTGCTGCAGGTCGGTCCGGACCCGTGGGTCGTCACCGCGAACGGCTTCTACTACTACATGAATACCACCGGTAAGGATCTGCGCATCCGCCGCACGCGCGACATAACCGACCTGCAACATGCGGAGGTAAAGACGGTGTGGACGGCGCCGGCAAGCGGGCCTTACTCGCGTGACATCTGGGCGCCGGAGCTGCACCAGCTGCAGGGAAAGTGGTATCTCTATTTCGCCGCGGACGATGGCAAGAATGAAAACCACCGCATCTACGTGCTGGAAAATTCTTCCGCCGACCCGATGGAGGGCGAGTGGACTTTTCGCGGCAAGGTTTCGGATGCGAGCGATAAATGGGCGATCGATGTGTCCGTCTTTGAGGATCGCGGCCGCATGTACATGGTGTGGTCCGGATGGGAGGGCGATACCGATGGCGAGCAGCGCATCTACATCGCGCACCTGAAGAACCCGTGGACGATCGATTCGCCGCGCACCACCATCTCGTTCCCGAAATACCCCTGGGAACATGTCGGCGACTTGCCCGATCGCCCTGCCTTGCCCCACGTGGAAGTCAACGAAGGCCCGGAAATTCTGCAGCATGGCTCGGACATCTTTCTCGTTTATTCCGGCTCGGCCTGCTGGACGGACTATTACGAGCTAGGCGTGGTGCGGTCGCACTCCGGCGCCAACCTGCTCGATGCAACACAGTGGAGTAAGTACGACCACCCCTTCTTCAAGCAGGACCGTGCCGCCGGCGTATTCGGCCCGGGGCACAACGGCTTCTTTCACTCGCTGGACGGCAAGGAAGACTGGATCATCTACCACGCCAATCCGGAATCCGGTCAGGGCTGCGGAAGCCACCGTTCGCCACGCATCCAGAAGTTCACCTGGAACGCTGACGGCACGCCGGAATTCGGAACGCCTGTGTCCACGTCGACGAAATTGCAGAAGCCATCGCACTGATGGCGTGCCATTATGATGCCAGCGCGTTTTCCTGATTTGTGTTGTGCTGATCCCTATCTGCCGCTCGCAGTAAGCGTGACTACCGCAATGGAGTCCGGCGGCAGTGTGACTGCGCAGGCGGCGGAACAGTGCAGCGGGCGTGTCACAGGCGCGACGGCAATGGGATGCGAAAAGCTGTTGCGCTGATGAGGATCGGCGGCGCTCAGCAGCTGCACCGTAGCGTTCGGGCCGTGCTCGAATCCGGTGACCCGCAGCGTAGTGCGGATCGAATGCGCCGCGTCCGCGTTCGATAGCTTGACGAACAGCCGCTTGCCATCGGCGGAATGGCCCGCAACCGCATCCACCGCGGACAGACCCGCGCCCAGTTCGGGCGACTGCACCTCCGCGCGGAGCCGGTCCGCCGCAAGATTATCGTTGTACAGCTTTACCGCGTAGTACTGTGCCGTGCCGTACACGCGGTCGCGGCTGGCCTGGATAATGCCGCCCGGCCATCCGTTCAACAGGTCCGAGATGCTGTTCGCCTCCACGACGGCGCCGTCGCGCTCAAAGCCGTTCATCATGCGCGAGGCATACACCGCACCTTCCATCGACTGGATCACGTCGGCACCGTAGAACAGGTTCCACTCGTTCACGATCAGCTTGATGTCCCGCCCCGGCGCGTTCTGCTGTAGCAGGTCGCCCATGTGCCGGTAGTTCCGTTCGTAGGCACCGGCGCGTGCCATCATGGCGTTGCGCGGATCGGGAGCCTTGCTGTTTTCCGCGAGCGTGGTGTAGTCGTGCACGGCCAGGTACTGAATCTGTGGGCCGGCGATGCGCAGCACGGCCGAGTTCCAGGCGTCGCTGCCTGGAAAAATACCCTCGCCCACCGCGACCAGGCGCAGCGATGGATCGACCGCGCGCATGGCTTTCGCATACCGCACCGCCGCCTCGGCATACTGCTCGGCCGTGACGTGACCGCGCACCCAGTCGCCGAAGATCTCGTTTCCCAGCTCCCACTGCTTCACTCCATAGGGCGCCGGATGCCCGTTCGCCGCACGCATCGCGCCGTACTTTGAGCTCGCCGGTCCATTTACGTATTCGACCCAGTGCGCGGCCTCTTCCGGCGTTGCCCCCGCGCCGTCCACGTTAACCGTGATGGTCGGCTCAATGTGCAGACGCTCGCAATAGGCGAGGTATTCGTCCGTGCCGAAATCATTCGGCTCGGGAGCGTTGCTCCAGGATTTGTTGACGAACACGGCCCGCTGATCGCGCGGCCCGATACCCCACTGCCAGTGATAGTCCTGCGCCACGTTGCCGCCGGGCCAGCGCTGAAACGACGGATGCAGCCCGGCGATCATCGCTTCCGTGTCGGCGCGCACCTCGCCGCGAGCGCTCGCCGGCTCCAGCGAAGCCTCGTCGATAAAGAGCGTGCCGTGACCGTCGAACAGGAAGCTGAGCTTGGCAAAGCGGTCCGTCTGCGACGGGGTCAGCGTGAAATCGTATTTGCGCCAGTCACCCGCGACGCCGGTCAGCGTGGTCGACGCGTAGGTCGCGCCATCGGTATTGTTCTCCTCAAGCGCCACCCGGACGTTGCCCGTGTATCCCTTGTCCGGCGGCACCTTCGCCCAGATGTACCCGCGATAGGCCTGCCCGGCCACGACGGACAGCGTTCCTTGCGAGAAGCCGCGGCGCGTGTCGGTAATGTCGGCCGGTGAGAGGTTTACGCGCAGCGAGTGGTTCGGCTGGTGCGTGGCGGCGTCGGTCACCGGGTACGCAGCGTCGGTGGTCTGCGCAAAGTGAAACGCGCCCGCAACATCGTTCCGCTCATCCGGCTCCTGCTGCCAGTGCGCCGGCAGGTTCAGGTAGTCAACCGGCTGCTCAAAGGAACGGTCCAGCAGCATCTCCGCCGTCAGGCCGCGCTTCACGTCTTCGGCCATCATCTCGGTGAATGCCGAGTACATGCGCGGGCTGACGCGGTTCTCGACATGCGTCGCATCTACCTGCACGGTTGCGGTTCCGGGAGTTTGCGCGCGCAGGACGAAGGGTGTGGCAAGAACAAGCAGAGCGGCCGTGTGGCGAACAGATGCGGTCATGGCGTGGCTTTCCTGGAGCAATGCTGATGAACGTGGCGAAGGGTATCAGGGAGGTGCTGCTGCCAATAGCTCCACTCATGGCCACCGCCGTACTCGGCCCACGTGTGGGGAATCTGTTCCCGCAGCAGCGTTTCGTGCAGCCGGCGATTGCTTTGAATGAGCGGGTCGTCGACGCCGCAGTCGAAGCGCAACGGCGGCAGCCGCTCCCGGTTGCGCTGGATCCAGTAGGCGGTCTCCAACTCTTCGGCCGGCGCACATTCGCGATACTCTGACAGCGGCTCCTCGACGAAGCCGGCAAAATCCTCAATGCCCGCAATAGCGGAGTGCGCCACAATCGCCCGGAATCGCTCCGGGTATTTCGCTCCGAGCCGCAGCGCGCCATAGCCGCCCATGGATAAGCCCGCAATTGCGACCGCCGCATTCGATGCCAGCGCCGGCGCGGCAAGGCGGGCAAGCGCGGGCACTTCGTCCACGATCCAGCGCTCCACATCGCTGCCGCCGGGCCAGGAAAGATAGCCGGATCCGTCGCGGCCAAGGCCATCGCTCGGCATGGCCAGCACCATCGGCGCGATCTCGCCGGCGTCGACCATGCGCTGCGCGATGCGATGGGCGGCTCCCTTCTGCGACCACACCCAATGGCTGCCCCACACTCCGTGCAGCAGGATCAGCAGCGTGTCGATGCGCTCCGCTTGTGGGACCCAGAAACTTGCGTCACCGCGCCGGCCCAGCGCGCGGCTCTTCACCGTCGCCAGACGCAGGCCGTCGTGCTCCAGCGCCGGGTCAGACAGCTCCACGGTATGGAAGAGATCAGCCAGGCAGCAGAACCCCTTTTGCGTTGATGCCGGCGTGCATGTCTGCAAAGGCACGGTCCAGCGCTTCCAGCGGATAGCGCCGCGTCACCATGGCGTCCAGCGGCAGCCTGCCCTGCTGGTAAAGCTCCAGCATCAGCGGAAAGTCACGCTGCGGACGGCACGCTCCATAGAGCGGGTTGATGTAGATCTTGTCCCACTCGAACAGCTCCATGTCGACCGGCACGACTTTCTCGATGCCGCTGACGCCCACCGCTGTGCCCGCGCTGCGCACCATCGCCAGCGGTGCGGCACCAAGCTCGGGGACGGCAGTGCATTCAAAGGCATAGTCCGCGCCACGCCCGCCGGTCTGCGCACGCACCTGTGCCGCCGCCTGCAGCAGGCCGGTGTCACCGCGGTCAGCCAGCAGGACTTCCGACGCACCGAACTGCTTTGCGAGTTCCAGCCGTGCCGGGTTCACGTCAACGGCGATGATGCGCTCTGCCCCGCAGTAGTGCGCGCCCAGCATGGTGCTCAATCCCACGCCGCCGCAGCCAAGTACCACCACGGTGCTGCCCGGCGTCACCTGCGCCGCGTTCACCGCGGAGCCGAAGCCGGTCATCACGGCGCAGCCCAGAATTGCGCCAATCTCAAACGGAACGCCGTCCGGCAGCGGCAGCACCGCCGCTTGCGGCACCAGCGCGTGCGTCGCCATGGTGCCCAGCGAGAACGATGCATTGAACCCACCCGGACCGGCCGCGCCCGTGTTGCGCGCGCTCACGCCTTTGCTCGCTCCGGCCACCGCATCGGTACGCGCAAAGCTGCGATCCGGCACGGTGCCCCGGTCTTCGCAGATGTTTTCCTTGCCGCGCGCGCACTGGAAGCACACGCCGCACGGGATCGCCCAATTCAGCATTACGCGGTCGCCGGGCCGGCACGTCGTCACGCCCACGCCCACCTCTAGCACCTCGCCCGCACCTTCATGCCCCAGGATCAGAGGGCGGCCCCAGCGCAGCGAGTCGGAGTCGGTGTGGCACACCCCACTGGCGCGGATCGCCAGCAGGACCTCGCCCGGTCCCGGGTCAGCCAGGTACACCGTATCGATGGAGTAGGCGCCGGTGCCGTTGGCAACCGCGGCGCGGATCTCCGTCATGCCCTGCCGGCTTTCGAGCCATGCGGTCCAGCGATGCCCGGCCGCGGCCAGTACGCCACCACATAGACCATGCCAACGGCGAGCAGGAACAGCCCGATCCAGAAGGTCGCATGCTTATCCGCAAGCACCGTGGGCGGCGGATGCACCCACTGGTACACGCCCGCCGCCGAGAGCATAAGCCCATACGCGGTAAGCATCGCACCGATGTAGAACCAGACCTCAATCACGCGTCGCATCCATCACCCTCTACCGGAAAAGCCATTGCAGCCATAGAAAAACAAGAAAGGCAGCACCCGCCCAAAACACCGGCTGTTGCACCAGCGGATACGAGGCCTCCAACGGCAGCTCGGTCGCGCCATATACCAGGCCACCGAGTTCCGAAACAGGTTTCGGACGGGTAAACAGGCTGACCACGACCGTGACCAGCACCGCGAGCAGCCAGGACCACAGCATGCGATACAGCGACTCCGCCATGGGCTGCGCGTACTGCGACAGCGCCAGGATGTGCAGCGCGGAGGGCTGCGCCTGCACCCACGCCCACATGCCGACGGAAGAAGCCATGCCGAGGAGTAATCCCCAGAACGCGCCCGCATTTGTGCAGCGCTTCCACAGCATTCCCAGGATTACCGTGGCGAATAGCGGCGTCACAAAGAACGAAAACAGCGCCTGCACATACTCCATGATGGAAGAAAAATGCATGGCGAAGTACGCGGTTCCGATGGATGCCAGCACACCCAGGATCGTGCTCCAGCGTCCGACGCGCAGCATCTCGCGATCCGTGGCCTGCGGCCGCAACAGCGGCTGATAGATGTCGTAGCTCCACACCGCGGAAAACGCACTCACATTACCCGCCATGCCCGACATGAAGCCCGCGATCAGCGCCGTGATTCCCAGCCCGAGCAGCCCCGGTCCGGCATAACGCACCAGCAGGAGCGGCAGCACCTCGTTGTAGGTGTGCTGGCCCGCGCGCGCCACGCCTTCGCCCACCAACGGCAGACCCGCGCCGGGCAGCACCGCCAGTCCGATCAAGCCGGGCACAATCACGATGAACGGCACGGCCATCTTGAACCAAGCGCCGATGATCGGGGCCATCTGCGCACTGCGCAGGTCTTTGGCGGCCAGAATGCGCTGCACCACCAGGAAGTCGGTGGTCCAATACCCCAGCGCGCCGACGAAGCCCAGGCCAAAGACCATGCCGGTCCAGTGGATCCCCATGCTGTTCGCGCGCGGGTCGCCCAGCGTCGTCCACATGTGCAGGAAGCCAGCGGACTGCGTATTCTCCAGGATGCGCAGCTTCAACCCGGCCCAACCGCCCGTTTCCATCAGGCCCAAGATTGGAACCACAATCGCGCCGGCCCAGATCAGAAAGAACTGCAGCACTTCATTCAGGATGGCCGAGCGCAGGCCGCCCAGTGTCACATACGCCGCCACCGTCAGCGAGGACACAAAAATGGAGAAGTTCAGATTCCAGCCAAGTACCACCTGCATTACCTTGGCCATGGCAAACATGTTGATGCCGCTCATCAGCACCGTCATGCCGGCGAACGAAAACGCGCTGAGCGCGCGGGTCGACTCGCCGAACCGCAGCTTCAGGTATCCCGGCACGGAGTGCGTGCGCGAGATGTAATAGAACGGCATCATCACCAGTGCCAGAAACAGCATTGCCGGCACGGCGCCGATCCAATACCAGTGCGCCGCCAGAAAGCCGTACTGGTACGCCGAGGCCGCCCATCCCATCAATTCCAGCGCGCCCATGTTGGCGGCCAGGAAGCTGACGCCGGCAACCCACGCGCTCATGTCGCGGCCGGCCAGGAAAAAGTCTTCGCTGGTGTTGGTCTGCTGCTTCAACAGCAGACCAAGCCCGAGCACGGCGGCAAAGTAGGTGACGATCACTACCGTGTCGAGCCAGTTCAGGTGCGCAAGCTGTTGGGGAATGACCAGGGCGGCCGCGATCAAGCGATCTCCGCCGCGGTGACCGGCCCGGGACTGCTGGAGTAGAGGACCGGGTTCAAGCGCGAGTTCAGCACGTCGCCGCTCTTCAGCCCTGGCATCCAGCGCTCCATGTCAGCCACGTGATTCTTGTTTTTCGGGTCGGTCAGGCGGATGTTCTCGTCCATGTAGATCACGGTCATGACCTCGCGCGGCCGGTCGGTCGAGTTCGCACCTGCCCGGTGAAACGTCCAGCCGGCGTGGAAGCTCACATCGCCCAGGTCGTACGCGCTGTTCTCAACCGTGAACGTCTCGAGCGCCTGCTTCAGCGTCATTTCGCTTTCGTCGCTGATCTCCAGGTCACGCCCGACCTGCAGCCGGTGGCTTTTCTCGGAAAATATGAGCGGGCCCATCTCCTTCGGCGTCGCCTGCAGCGGCACCCACACCGTTACGGTGCGGTCGCTGTCCACCGGCCAGTAGTACTGATCCGCGTGCCACGGCGTAATGCCACCACCGGCCTCTTTGTACAGCGCCTGGTCGTGGTAAACGCGCACGCCAGTCGCGCCCATCAGCTCAGCCGCGATGCGCGCCAGCCGCTTGCCAAAGACGAACTCTCTCACCTCCGGCGATTCCGTCCACAGATTCATGATCTGCAGAAACGCCTTGCCGTATGTGTCACGCTGCTCCATCGGCAGGGCATCGCGGGAAAGCTCCGCGACGCGGTCGTGGATCGCGCGGCGGTAGTGTTCCAGAAGCGCGGGCGAAAGCACGTGCTTCAGCTTGATATAGCCATGTTCCGCATAAAACGCGACCTGCGCTTCGGTCAGGGTGAATGGAGCGTCGAGCTCCGCCTGAATGGCCGGAGATGCAGCGGAGGAAGTCGAAAGGGTTTCCGTTTCGGTCGTCATGGCATCGGCTCCGGGGTGCGAAATGTAACCGTTTTCATCATATGCCTGATCTGCTCGCTTCCGGGTTGGTCCGCGCTCAAAAACTTGTTGCCGGCAGCGCACTGGGCCGGTCAAACTGGTCCTCGGCTGGCGTCACTCGCCGCAACCGCATCTCGCATTGACTAAGCTGGTAAACAGCGCCGCGTGGCCCATGGCCATCTGGGCACCTGCTTCCACATGAATGAACTCACGCAGCAGATCCGCAGTTTCAACTGGCGCGCTGCCGAGCCGCTTCACGCGCTCCTTTGCCTGCCGGGCGTTGCGCTTCCGCTGCTCATCGGTATGCCGCTCGGCTTTCCCGGCACCGCGGTGCTCATGGCAGGCGGCGCGCAGACAGTGGGCTTCGGCTCATTTCAGCAGCCGCTCTACACACGCTCCGGCCCCATGGCGCTCGCCACCGTTGGCATCGGCATTTCTGCCATGGTGGGCGCGCTGTGCCGCGACAACACACCCGCCCTGTTGGCGGCGGTGCTGGTTTGGAGCATCGTTTACGGCCTCAGCACCGGCATCAGCAGTGCGACCGGCTGGGTCGGCCAGCAGTGCTGCGTTTTCCTCATTGTGTCGTCTGCCGCGGCCAGCACGCCGGGCACCACGCACGACCTGGTCAGAAGCGCCCTGCTGCGCGGCGCGGGCGTCTTGGCCGGTGGCGCGCTGCAAACGCTGTGTATCTTTGGCCTGCAACGGCTTTGGCCGCGCGCACGAACGCATTTTTCAAAATCCGACTTCAATCCGAAGCACCTGGAAGTGCCTTTTCTTCGCGAACAACTCAGCCCACATTCTGGCACCTTTGTGTTCACTTTGCGGCTTGCCGCGACCACGCTGCTGGCCACCGTGGTTTACCGGCATCTTTCCTTTCCAAACGCCTACTGGATCGGCATGACCGCCGTGCTCATTCCCAAGCCCGAGTGGGCGCTTACGGCAGCCCGTTCCGTGTTGCGCACGGCCGGCACGCTGCTGGGTGCCCTGCTCAGCACGTTGCTTGTCGTCACGGTGCATCCACGCGGATTCGCGCTGACAGTTCTGGTGCTTGTCTTTCTGTATCTCAGCTACCTTTGGACCAATGTGAACTACGGTGCCTTTTCCGTAGTGCTGACCGGTTACATCTGCTTTCTGCTGGCGATCCTGCACCAGCCCGCGCATGACGTGCTGTTGCGCCGCTTCGGCGCTACCGCGGCAGGCTGCGGTATCGCGATCGGCGTGCACCTGTTCGTGCTCGGCCTGCGCCGCGCCAGTCACTTCACGGTGCAGCGCGTTCACACACTGGAGGAACGCCTGGGCTGGCGGCGAACGTCGGACGTGTCCGTGCACTGAGCAGCACAGCCGGGCCGCCTACTCTTCCTTCGGAAGCTCCGTCAGCGGACCAACCGTGAAGTGGTCGAACGTAACCTCGAAATCCTGCTTACCGGGAGCAGCGGCAACCATGCCGATCTTTACCGGCACCGCAGGCGGAAAGTAGGCCATACGGAACATCGTCCATGTCTGGCCGTCGAGCGAGCTTGAGATTTGTACCGCGTCGCCGTGGCGCTGCAGCTTCAGCCAGATGTACTCCGGGCTGTCGTTCCGCGTCACCACCGACCAGTCCGACACCTTGCGCGTGACCACGGCGCTGATGTTCTGCCGGCCGTTGACAAACTCGATGCCGGCCTTGATCCAGTTCTGATCATCGGCGCGGATCATGAGGCCAGCCTGGTGGTAGCGCTCGCGGTACTTGCCCTTGATCCGTACCACGGCATCGAAATCGCCGGAGCGTTCCACGTAGCGGAATGGGCCGTTGTCACGGATGAAGCCGTAATGCGTTGTCCGCCAGTAGTCCGTCCCGGCAGGCACGGTCTCCGTGAGTCCGTCCTGCGTGTCGCGCCAGTGTGCCGGCTCGTTCTGCCAGGCCCGCTGTGCGAGTGCGGTGGCTGCGCTGCACAGGAGAAGTGCAGCGCCAGATAGCTGGGTGCGAAGCATCGTCATGCTGCGATTCTAAGCACGGCTACATGCCGCCGGATCCAATGTCTGTGCTCTTGTTCTCTTTGCTCAGATAAAACGCGATTGCCTCGTCCAACCGGCCCTGCGACTCCAGCACGAAGTCGATCACGTCGCGCCCCGCGCCCAGGCCGCCCGCGTGCGGCGTGACCCAGTGCGCCTCGCGCTTGACCTGGTCGCGCGCGTTCCACGTTGCGACGGCAAACCCGACCTGCCGCATCGGTGGCAGGTCGATGATGTCGTCGCCCACATACGCCATCTCGTCCATGCCGACCGCCTCGCTCGCCGCGATCTTCGCCAGCGCCTCCGTCTTGAAGTGCGCGCCCTGATACAGGTGCTGCACGTGCAGGTCGCGCATGCGCACCGCGACTGTGTCCGACTGCCGCTTGGTGATCACGCCGATTTTCAAGCCCGCCGCGCGCGCGATCGCGATACCCAGCCCATCGTGCGCGCTGAAGCCCTTCACCTCAACGGCTGTCGGTTCGCCATTCGCGTCCTTGCCGGTCGGCACGAAGAACAGCCGTCCGTCGGTCAGTACGCCGTCCACGTCGAACACAATTACCTTCACGCGCCGCGCCCGCGCTGCCGCGGACATCTGTTCCACATCGCTCATATGCAGCATTCTCGCAGGCTTCACGATGGCGGCGCATTGTGGCGACCACAGCCGGACAAAGCCTCGCGGACGGCACCGCATCGCAGTATAGGTCGCGACTTGCTGCACGCGCCGACCCGGGGCCGGAGCGCAGAAGATTCGCCGAAAGGGACCACCCCATGAAAATCTTTTCCGCAAACATCCAGTCGCTCCAGGAACTTTACAACTCCGAACTGCGCAAGGCGCTCGACCTGGAAGAGCAGATCGTGAAAGCACTGCCAACGATGATCGAGAAGTCCAGCGACACGCAGTTGAAGCAGGCCTTCCAGTCGCACCTGCAGGAAAGTGAAACCCACGTGGACAAGGTCAAGCAATTGCTGAGCCAGCAGGAAGACTCAAGCAGCCAGACCTGCAAAGTCATCCACGCGCTTGTCACGGAGGCTCAGGACACCATCAAGGACGTGAACGACCCTGACGTGCTGGACGTGGCCCTGATCGGCGCCGGCCAGCAGGTGGAGCACCACGAGATGGCTGTTTACGGCACGCTGCAAAATTGGGCGCGCCTGCTGGGACGGCACCAGGACGCGCAGATTCTGGAGAGCATTCTGAACGACGAGAAGCATGCCGACAAGCTGCTCTCGCAGGTGGCAGATCGCGTGAACAGTGACGCCCTGGTCGCCGCTTAAGCTTTGCGGAAGCATGTGCAGGCAAGAGGCCCGGTTCGCCGGGCCTCTTGCCGTTGGGGCCTCTTGCCGTTGCTGCACTTGTGTTGGGGCATCTGTGCATGAACCGGCATCAAGGCGAATACCCGGCGAAGCTGCGCGCTAAAATGCCGTATGGCTTCCCTCGCCATGGCTCCGCCGGAACCTGATTGCCTTGACCACCCCGCTCTCGTCTGGGCACATCCCGTGGTGCGCGAATGGTTCCTGACGCGCTTTGGATCGCCGACTGAGCCACAGATTGAGGGCTGGCCCGCTATCGTGCGCGGCGACGCGACGCTTATCTCCGCGCCCACCGGCTCCGGCAAGACGCTCACCGCGTTTCTGGTCGCCATCAATCAGCTGGTGGTTCAGGCCATCGAAGGCCGCTTGCCCGCGACCACGCAGATCGTTTACGTTTCGCCACTCAAGGCACTCTCCAACGATGTTCAAAAAAATCTCGATCAGCCGCTAAGAGAGATCCTGCAGCTTGCGTTGGAGCGGGGCTACCTGCTGCCGCAAATCCGCACCGGCGTTCGCACTGGCGACACTCTGCCGAAAGAGCGCGTCGCCATGCTAAAGGCGCCGCCGCACATCCTGGTCACAACGCCCGAGTCGCTGTACCTGCTGCTGACCAGCGCGAAAGCGCGCGAAAATCTTCGCTGCGTGCGCACTGTCATCGTCGATGAAATCCACGCCATGGCCGACGACAAGCGCGGCGCACATCTGGCGCTCACGCTCGAGCGCCTCGACGCGATCGTGACCGGCGAAAACCGGCTCGCTCCCGGCGGCATGCTCACCGGGTATAGCACACCGCCGCAGCGCATCGGACTTTCCGCCACACAGAACCCAATCGAGCTCGTCGCCAACTTTCTGACCGGCGCAAGCGGCCCGCAGGCGACCATCATCCAGGTCGGCCAGCGCCGCACGCTCGACCTCGCGATTGAGATCCCGTCCTCCGAACTTTCCAGCGTCTGCGACAGCAAGATGTGGGTCGAGATCTTTGACCGGATCGCGCAACTCTGCCGCGAGCATAAGTCCACGCTCGTTTTCGTCAACACGCGCCGCATGACCGAACGCCTGTGCGGTGCGCTCGCCGAACGCCTTGGACCCGACAACGTGGCCGCGCATCATGGTTCCCTCTCGCGCGCACTCCGCCTCGATGCCGAACAACGCCTGAAAGCGGGCGAGATTCAGGCGCTTGTCGCCACTGCCTCACTCGAACTCGGCATCGACATCGGCGCGGTCGATCTCGTCATCCAGCTCAACAGCACGCGCGCCGTTGCCGCCGCCATGCAGCGCGTCGGCCGCGCGGGGCACTGGCGCGGCGCCACGCCCAAGGGCCGCTTTTTCGCCACTACGCGCGATGACCTGCTCGAACAGGCTGCGCTCGTGCAGGCGATGCGCTCCGGCTCGCTTGATCGGCTTGAAATTCCGCCCAAGCCGCTGGACATCCTGATGCAGCAGATGGTCGCCACGTGCGCCGCTGAGCCATGGGAAGAGGACGCGCTGTATCGCTTGGTCACACGCGCCTACCCCTACCGCGACCTCACACGCGCGGAGTTCGATGAGCTGGTCACGCTGCTGCATCAGGGCATTGAAAACTCGCGCGGACGTTATGGCGCTTACCTTCTGCGCGACGGCATCGCGGGTCAACTGCACCCGCGCCGTGGCGCGCGCATCACCGCCATCGGCAATGGCGGGGCCATTCCAGACACCGCGATCTTTAGCGTGATTCTGCAGCCCGAGGGCACGCAGATTGCCACCCTCGACGAGCACTACGCGATCGACTCCGGTCCCGGCGATGTGATCCAGCTTGGCAATGCAAGCTGGCGCGTTCTGGTCGTCGAAAAAGAAGGCCGCGTGCTGGTCGAAGACGCCCACGGAGCTCCGCCCAACGTGCCGTTCTGGGCCGGCGAAGCACCGCAGCGCTCGGGCGTTCTCTCCGACTTCGTCAGCGCGTTGCGGCAAGAGATTTGCGTGCGCACCGCCGGCCTGCACCACGAACGCATCTCGCTGGAAGATCCGCAAGTCGCGGAGGTCTGCGCGTGGCTGATGGACGCCTGCTGCGTCTGCGAATCCGGTGCGCGCCAACTGGTGCAGTACGTCGTTTCCGGTTGCGCCGTGCTGGGTACGGTGCCGACCAAGCAGCGCATCATCGCGGAGCGATTCTTTGATGAAGGCGGCGGCATGCAGCTCATTCTGCACGCGCCGTTTGGCGGCCGCATCAACCGCGCCTGGGGCTTGGCGTTGCGCAAGCGTTTCTGCCGCGGCTTCAACTATGAGCTGCAGGCTGCCGCGACCGACAACGGCATCAACATCTCTCTCGCGGAGCAGCACAGCTTTCCGCTTTCCGACGTCTTCCACTATCTGACCGACCTGACCGCCAGAGAATTGCTGGAGCAGGCCGCGCTCGCCTCGCCCATTTTCAAAACGCGCTGGCGCTGGGCCGCGAACCGCTCGCTGCAACTGCTGCGCTTTCAAAAAGGCAAGAAAGTGCCGCCACAAGTGCAGCGCACCCGTGGTGAAGATCTGCTCGCCTCCGTCTTCCCGCAGGCGGCAGCATGCTTCGAAACCATTGTCGGCGACATCGTGATTCCCGACCACCCGCTGGTGCGGGAAGTCATGCAGGACGTGCTGCAGGAGGCGATGGACCTGGAAGGGCTGCAGCAGGTGCTGCGTGACATGGACTCGGGCGCGATCGAGTGCATCGCCGTCGACACACCCGTGCCGTCGCAGTTCTCGCACGAGCTGCTGAACGCCAACCAGAACAGCTTTCTGGACGAGGCCGACCTGGAAGAGCGCCGCGCCCGCGCCGTCTCACTGCGCCGCACCATTCCCGATTCAGTGCTCGGCGAAGCCGGCCGGCTCGACCCCGCCGCGATCCTGCAGGCGCGTTGCGAAATCTGGCCGGACCTGCGCGACGAGCACGAGTTGCATGATCTGCTCTTCAACTGCATCGCCCTGCCCACGTCACTGTTTCACGATCAAACAAACATTGAAGCTGCCGCAGATAACACTTCGACAACCATCAAAACAAACCCACAGCTTGCCGCTCACCGCGCCCATGCCGCACGTCACTGGCCGCTCTTCTTCGAACGTCTCCAGACCCGTGGACGCGCCACGGTAGTTCCCTTCGGCAACGAACTCTGCTGGGTCGCCACCGAGCGCCTTCAGCATGCTCTCGCCCTGCTCAGCATCTCCGCCCACGTAACCAAAACGGTCTACCCAACCACGACAGCGCATCTCGCGCACTGCCATCCTGAGCGCCGTGAACGGCCTGCTCTTCTTGCCGACACCCTGTCATTTCGACCGGAGGACGCACAGCTTCATCGTGCGTCCGGAGTGGAGAAACCTGCATCTCTTCCAGGCGCGACGCCGACTCATACGGCGGAACAGGACGTCACCAGCACCGACGCCCTCAGGCTGCTCACCCAGGGCCTTCTGCAAATCCTTGGCCCCACGACTTGCACCCAGCTCGCGGCACTGTTCGGCCTGCAGCCGCGCGCGCTGTTCCAGCAGCTCGTGCAGATGGAGGTGCAGGGTGTCGCCATGCGCGGCGTCTTCGAACACACCGCCACCACTGACGACAACCACATCGAATGGTGCGAGCGCCGCATCCTGCAGCGCATTCATCGCCTTACTCTTGGCGCATTGCGCAAGCAGATTCAGTCTGTCACGCCCGCTGTTTTCCTGCGCTGGCTTACACGCTGGCAACACCTCGCACCACAAACCGAGCTCGCCGGCGAAGAGGGCGTTCTGGAGGCCCTGCTGCAGCTCGAGGGCTTTGAAGCGCCCGCCATCGAGTGGGAGCGCACGCTGCTTCCAGCGCGCGTCCGCGACTATAACCCGCAGTGGCTTGACGCGCTTTGCCTTTCGGGCGCCGTGGGCTGGGGCCGCATCTCGCCGCACCCGGCCTGGTCGGCGGGGGACGGTGCCGCGCCGCGCCGCGTGATCCCCACTAACATGGCGCCGATTACCTTTTACGTGCGCGAATCCGCTGATTGGCTGGAACCCGCGCTCGCCGCCAAGCAGGTCGAAGAAACGAAGCTCGCCATCGCGCTCTCATCCGAAGCACTGAATGTCCGCGCCGCGCTCCACGACCGCGGCGCCTGTTTCACCGCCGACCTGCAACGCCTCTGCACGCTTTCGAAGCCACAAGTGCAAACCGCGCTGTGGGAGCTCGCCACCGCGGGCCTTGCCTCGGCCGATGGCTTCGACCAGCTTCGCCAGATGATGGACCCCAGGCGCAAGCCGCTTGCTGCGGAGCCAGTCGCCAACGGCGCCCGCCGTGGCACGCGCTCCACCAGCGGCCGCTGGTCGTTGTTCCTCCAGGACGACGCTCCTCAACTTGCCGCGCCGGAGCGAGCCCGCGTGCAGGAAGCCGCGCTCGAGTCCGCGACCCGCGTCCTGCTTAGCCGCTATGGCATCCTTTTCCGCGACCTGCTGCTTCGCGAGACCAACGCACCGCCATGGCGCGACCTGCTTCGCATGCTGCGCCGCTTGGAAGCACGCGGCGACGTACGTGGCGGCCGCTTCGTTTCGGGCTTTAACGGGGAACAGTTCGCCCTGCCCGAAGCCGTCGAATCGCTTCGCGCCACACGCGATCTCACGCACGACGAGGTGCTTTCACTCGCAGCCTGCGATCCCGTGAACCTGATCGGCATGGTCGTTCCGGGTGAGCGGACCGCAGCCGTCGCGGGCCGGCGCGTGTACCTGCGCAACGGCGCCGCTTGTGACGAGCACGGCAATGAGCTGGATGCGGTCGCCACACCCGACGGCATTCGCAAGGCAAAGCGAGACACGGTCGCTGCGGGCGCGGCGAACGTTGTGCAACAGGCACATGCTTTGGAACCGGCGCAGGCACCGCAAGGCGGCCTGTTTGCCTGAGCCTTCCACACCCGCGCTCGAACCGGAGGACTACTATTTCGACGGCCCCTTCCTCGTGTTCACGGCTGCATATCACCTGAAACGCGGCTACTGCTGCGGTAACGGATGCCGCCACTGCCCGTACAACGATGACGGCCAGCCGGTTCCCGGCAAAGGCACCTAGCTACGCGCAGGCAACGCATACAGCCACGAGCAAATCTACTGCGCATGCTTTTTCGTCGTTTGGCCATAGTGCTGCTCGCCGTTTCGATCCTGCCGGGCATTCGTGCGCAAGTCTCCGCAGAGACCGAATCATCGATGGCGCTGTTGCAGCACGCCGTGGATGCGGCAAAAGCGAACCACCTGGAAGACGCGGTGTTCTACTTCTACGCTGGCCAGTTGCGCCGCCGTCTGGAGGTCGCACTTTTTCCGCCAAATAGTGACGAGGATGCCGAGGGCGTGTACGCCTTCCAGTACACCATCGGGCAATCACTCAATCTGGCGGCGTCCGACGACCCAGCGGCCTCGCTGCGCGCCTTGGATCGCTACGATCGTTGGAAGCCTACGGTCGCTCCAGGTTTCAAGCCACTGTGGCCGAGCGCGCACCCGGTCAAGCCTGCAGCGGTTCTGCCCCAAATTGAGGCCACGAAACGCGATTTCTCCGTACACATGCGCCTGCTCATGACATTGCTGGAAGACCCGGAGTACTTCAAGCAGTTCCACATTGCGCGCGATTGCAACATGGCACCCGTTGCGCAACGACCCGCGGGTGCGTCCTGCAAAGCAGCTCACGATTCCATGTTCCGCATTGAGAAGCAACGCGGTGTGGAGGGCATGGAATCGTTGAGCCGCAAAGAGTGACGCAGGCCAAGCGATCACCGGCCTGACTCGAAGTGCATGCCCCGCCATTAATTGTTTGGCGTGCTGTCCAGGTACCAGATCTGCATGCCGCCGTGCGCCGCACAGGCCGTATCTTTCTTGCCCGTGCTTACAAACGTGCCGTCGTTACACTTGCCCAGCGCGTCGGATGGAATCTGCTCTTTTCCAACGTGCCTGCCCGTCGCGGTCTTGCCTGCCGCGGGTGTAGCGCGTAGTCCGCATCGGTCGGGTGCTCCGGACCGTCCAAGTACCAGATCTTCATTCCGCCCTGGCGGCTGCACGCCGACTGCTTGCTGCCCGTGCTCACGTACGTGCCGTCCTTGCACAGGCCCAGAGCGTCACTCGGCACACCACCTACCTTGCGACCGGTGGCCGTCTTGCCCGGCGCGTTATCCGTCTACGCACGCGCCGTTACGCCGCAAGCCGCCATCCCCATTGCGACCGTGACAACCGCCGTTCCCAACCATTTCCGCATACGAAAAGCCTCCTACATACAGGTGCAGACTAGGACGCGGCCGCACGCAGCGGGATGCCGCATCACTGCACCTTTTCGAGCGCCGATACAATACTGATGATAAAGGAATTTATATGGCACATATGGTGTTTTGCGCGAAGTACAAGCAGGAACTGCCCGGTCTTGACGAACCGCCGTTCGACTCCGAACTGGGCCATAAGGTTTACAAGACCATCTCGCAGCGCGCCTGGAACGAATGGGTCGAGCGTCAGAAGATGCTGTTGAACGAGTACCGCCTGCAGCCCTGGACGCCACAGGCGCAGGAGTTCCTGGTCGAGCAGATGAACGATTTCTTCTACGGCTCCGGCGGCGAACTGCCGAAGGAATACGTCGCGCCCACCGCATAGCGCGTCGAACTCCTCACGATGACGCAAACCGCAGCCATTCTTGCCGAAGCCTCTCACTTTCGCGCCCCCACACTTGTGGCCAGCAGCGATAGCCGCTTTGTGCGTGCCTGCCTGCGCGAGCCGGTCGATCGCACGCCCGTGTGGTTCCTGCGCCAGGCCGGCCGCTACATGCCCGAGTACATGGCGGTGCGCCGCCACCATTCGCTGCTCGACATCTGCCGCACTCCCTCCATCGCGGCCGAGGTCACCATCACCGCCGCCGAGCGGCTCGGCGTGGACGCAGCGATCATCTTTGCCGATCTACTGCTGCCCTTCACCCCCATGGGGCTCGATTTTGAGTTCGTCAACGGCGAAGGTCCTGTCGTCCACCAGCCTGTCCGCACACGCGAGCATATTGCTGCGTTGCGCACCGATCGCACCGATGATCTTCGCTACGTTGCCGAAGCGATCAGCACGGTATCGAAACATTTTGCCTCGCCGCGCGTCGATGGCGACCGGCTCGGCATCATCGGCTTCTGCGGCGCTCCGTTCACCCTTGCCAGCTACATGATCGAGGGTGGCTCCTCCCGCAACTACGTTGAGACCAAAAAGCTGATGTACGGCGACCGCGACGCCTGGCGCATGCTCTCTGACAAGCTGGTCACCGTGCTCACTGCCTATGCCGCGCAACAGGTCGAAGCTGGAGCCGACGTCATCCAGGTCTTCGATAGCTGGGCCGGCGCCCTCTCCGTCGAGGACTATCGCGACTACGTTCTGCCCGCAACCACGCAACTCATTCAGCAGATCAAAACGTTCGGTGTGCCCGTGATTTACTTCGGCGTGGACACGGCGTCGCTGCTTCCCACCATGCGCGAGACCGGCGCGGACGTACTTGGTCTGGACTGGCGCGTGCCGCTCGAGGAAGGCTGGCGGCTTGCCGGCGCAGATGTCGCGGTACAGGGCAACCTCGATCCCATCACGCTCTTCGCGCCGCAGGATGTGCTGCGTGCTCGCGTTGAAGGCATCCTTGCCGCCGCCGCAAACCGTCCCGGCCACATCTTTAATCTCGGCCACGGCATCGTCCCCGGCACCCCCGTGGACAACGTGATCGCCGTCGCCCAATGGGTTCGCGAACTCAGCAGGCGTAGCGGTGCGGACCGCATCGGAGCCCCGCGATGAGCCTCTTTCATTTCTTTGTCGGCTTTGCGGCGGAGAAGCTGCATCTTCGGGAACGCCTCCAACCATTGCACGACCAGATCGCGAAGCAGATCCAGCGCGCACATGAGCAGAGCGCAGCCGAAGGCGCCGCGATGGAGCCTGTCGAGGAGCCCCAAGCTGTCCTGCTTCTTGCCCACGGAACGCCAGACACGCTCGGCGAAATGGATGCGTACCTGAAGCTGGTGACCGGCGGCCGCGGTGTACCGCCTCACGTAGTGCATGAACTGCAGGAGCGCTACGCCCAGATTGGCCTGCGCGACGAACCGGTGCCGGAAGGCCCACACCTGACGCGCTGGACACTGCTGCAAGGCCGCCTTCTGGCTAAGCAGCTTGGCGTCCCCGTCTACGTTGGCATGCGCAACTGGCATCCGTTCATCGCCGATGTGGTCGCCCAGATGAAAGCCGACGGCATCACCCGCGCCCGCACCATCTGCCTTGCGCCACAGAACAGCCGCACCAGTGTTGGGCTGTACAAACGCGCGGTTGAAACCGCCGCAGGCGACGACCTCAACATTGACTTCCTCGCCGGCTGGGCCGAGCACCCGCTGCTCGCACTTGCTTTCGCAGAAACCATGCGTCCCGCACTTGTCGCCGCTCGCGCCACCGATACCCGCACCGCCGTGCTTTTCACTGCGCACTCCGTGCCTTGCCGCACCGTGCAGGCCTCGGTGAAGCCAGTGGAACACCACGGAATGGTGCTTGCCACCGAGCCCGATACCTACAACTCCGAATGTAAGAAGACCGCAACCCGCATCGCCGCGGAACTCGCCGACATCCTCAGCGAGAACGATTGGTACTTCTGCTTTCAATCCCAAGGCATCAGCGGCGGCCCGTGGATCGGCCCCAGCGTTGAGGACACCCTGGCGGCGCTTAAAAGACAGGGGTATGAGCACGTCGTTCTGCAGCCCGTCGGCTTTCTGTGCGATCACGTGGAGATCCTCTACGATATTGACATCGCGTTTCAGCAGACAGCACGCGAGCTCAGCCTGACCATCTCCCGCGCAGCCAGCCTCAATGACAGTCCAACACTCATACAAGCGTTGGAAGATGTCGTTCTGCACGGCTACGAGCACCCACAAGCGCCCGCTCCGCACAGCAGCGCCGAGCTCCTTACCGTGCTTGCTCCGATCGAAGAACCCGCCGTAGTTGCGTGATGCCGAAGCACATTGTCATCGTCGGCGGTGGCATCGCCGGCCTCACCGCTGCATACGAACTCACCCGTTTGCAGCGTGCAGGTGCGGACCTTACCTTCACGCTCATTGAAAAGTCGAACCGCCTTGGCGGCGCCGTCGAAACGGAACGCCGCCAGACTCCCGCGGGCGATTTCATCGTTGATCTTGGCCCGGATGGCTGGGTAAGCGAAAAGCCCTGGGCACGCGAGCTCGCCGTGGAGCTCGGGCTCGGCAATCAGCTTCTGCCCTCCAACGACGCGGATCGCGTCACCTGGATTTTGCACAACGGGCAGCTTCAGCCGATGCCGGACGGCATGCGCATGATGGTACCCTCCGATCTCGAAACCATCCAGCAGACACCGCTGTTCAACGCTCAGGCACGTGCCGCCTACGCCGCCGAACCCGCGCGCGCCGCAGATCTCAAACGCACGGCGCCGCAACATGATGAGTCCATTGCCAGCTTCGTGCGCCGCCACTTCGGCGAAGAAGTCCTGCGCACCATCGGCGCTCCACTGCTCGGCGGCATCTTTGGTGGCGACGTAGAGCAGCTCAGCGTCCGCGCGGTCATGAAGCCGTTCGTCGACATGGAACGCGAGCACGGCTCACTCATCCTCGCTTTGCAGCGCAAAGCGAAACAGCGAACCGGCCAAACTACGGCGCCGAAGCCAACCATCTTTACTTCGCTCACCAACGGCACCGGCACACTCGTGGACGCCATGGCCGCGCACCTCGATTCGCAAAACATCCTATTCCACCGGCGTGTTGTCGCACTCACCCGCAACGGCTCGCAGTGGAACGTAGCGACCGAACTCGACGCGCGCACCCCGAACATGTCACCTCAGACACTTGCTGCCGATCACGTCCTGCTCGCGCTTCCGGTCTTGCGCGCCCGCGAGTTGCTCCGCGATCTGGACCCGCGCGCCTGCGAACTGATGCACATGCAGACCAGCAGTGCCGCGGTGGTCGCGTTTGGCTTCACGCCCGAGCAAAATGTGCGTTGGCCGAAAGGCTTCGGCTTTCTGGTGCCGCCCGTCACCGCGAGCGGCGGAGGCCTGCTCGCTGCCACCTTCTGCGACCAGAAATATGCGCATCGCGTCCCCGCCGGCGCACGCCTGATCCGCGCCTACTATGGCGGCCTCGACGTCAAGGACGACGGCAGCGATCTCCCTCTCTGGGCCATGCGACCGCTGCCTTATCAGCATGCCCTCGCGGACCTTCAGCAGATCCTCGGTCCGCTGCCCGGCCCCGCCTTCTCCGTCACGCGCCTTTGGCACCGCGCTCTGCCGCAGTACGCGGTCGGCCACATGGAACGCATGACTGACGTGAACGAACGCATAGCGAGGCTCGGCGGCCTGCACCTGCTCGGTAATGGTTATCGCGGGGTTGGCCTGCCCGATCTTATCCGCGACGCTCGCGACGCCGTTCGCTCCATCGCGCAGTAGCACTAACCCGCAAAATCAAAGCGCCGAAGAAGCTTCCACGGCCCACCCAGGTAGCGCCACAAATCCAATCCCACGGCACGACATTCCCACGGCGTGAACCCGGCCTGCAGCATCGCCAGCGTTTCCTTCGCCACGGCCGGCTCTACCTTGTTCTGGACCACGACATGCGGCCGAAAACCCTGCCGGTCCTGCGGAGTCAGCTGCTCCAGAAACGCCCCGCGCAGCTGCCGCTCCACCGCCATCGCCGCGTGTGAATCCAGAAAGAAAGCCACACCACGGCCCAGCGAACGCACCGATCCCACCTGCATGGCAAACGTCGCGGCCGTCTGCGCCACGGCCTGCAACACCGCTTCCACATGCTCCGTCTCCGGCAACGTGTGAAACAGCGTCAGGTGCGCAGGGATCTGGTTCCGCGCCGGTGGAAACCACTGCTGTCGCAACGCGTCAAATCGCTGCTGCGCCGCATCGTCCAGCGCCAGTGCCAGCACGCAACTCACATCGGCCTTCTTTCGTTACGGCCGCGGCTTCAGGGATGGCGAACCGCTCGTCGCCGGTGTTTCCGGGCCCAGCGTGGGCGCAGCGCCCGGTGCCGCTGCCGGCGTGGCATTCTTCATATTTGTCTGGTACGCCAGCGTCGCGGCCTTGAAGTCGGGCTCCATCGCGCTCACCGTGCTCTGCAAAGTTTCAATTGTCTTTCCACTCAGCTCCGGCGTCTTTGCGATCAGCGCCTGTCCCGGCGGCGTTTTGTAAAACGCAAGAATGCCATCCAGCTCCGGCTCGGTAAACGCCTGCATGTACAAAGCGACCAGCTTTGGGTGAACCGTGTCCCACGACGCGCCTTTCTGCGCGATCGTTCCCATCTGGTCCAGGTAATCCTGCGTGATCTTCTTCTGCTCCGGCGACGTCGCGGTTTGCACCAGCATCTGCCGCGAGGCCGCCTGCTTCACGCGATCCGGCACATTCGCCAGCATCTGCTTGCTGATGCTGTCAACCTTGCTCAGCGTCAGCATCTCTTCTACCTTGGTGCGCTTGGACGCGTCATCCGCGCGCAACGACAGCGGCAAGGCACACAAACACAGGGCCAACACAACAGAACGGCGCATGAAACTCCTTGAACGGTACAGAAATGGAGCCGGCCTCATCACAACAGCAACGGCTCGAACTCTTAACAGGACGCACTCGTGGGCGATCCGTCAACGCATCCGCCGTGCGGCCGCGCATCCCTGATTCTACGCCGCAGCCTGCCGTTCGCTTCATACACACATCCAACGGCATGGAAGGGGTCGACACAATACTGTATGGGATCTAACCTCCGGACCGTTTACAACTCGCTGCATGGCATGCTCTGGAGCGCCCTGCACACCCTTCCCTACGTAGCGCTCGCCATCATTGTGTACGCCATTTTCCATCTGGCCGCGCGTGCCCTTCGCAACATCATCACCCGCATCTCCATCCACCACGAACACCAGCGAAACGTGGGTCTTGTCCTGGGCCGGCTTGTTCAGGGCACAACCATGCTGCTGGGTGTGCTTGTCGCGCTCGTTATCGCGATCCCGTCCTTCAAGCCCGTGCAGCTCGTGCAACTGCTCGGCATCGGCAGCGTCGCCATCGGCTTCGCGTTTCGGGACATTCTGCAGAACTTTCTTGCCGGCATCCTGATCCTGCTCACGGAGCCGTTCAAAATTGACGACCAGATCGTCGTTGGCGAGCACGAAGGCACCGTCGAGGCCATCGAAACGCGCGCCACCATGATCCGCACCTATGACGGCCGGCGCGTCGTCATTCCTAACTCGAACATCTTCACAGAAGCCGTGATGGTGAACACCGCCTTTCCGAAGCGCCGTCTCCAGTACGACGTTGGCATCGGCTACGGCGACGACATTGAACATGCTCGCGAACTCATGCTGAACGCGTTGCGCGGCTCCGAAACGGTTCTGGACGATCCCGCGCCCGAGGCACTCGTGGTGGACCTCGCCGGCAGCTGGGTCACCATCCGCATCCGCTGGTGGATGGACCCGCCACGCAAGCTCGACACGATGCGCTCCGTCGATCGCGTGCTCACCGCGATAAAGCGGGACCTGACCGCTGCCGGTATCGATCTGCCCTTTCCCACCCAGCAGATCCTGTTTCACGACCAGACGGAGGATACCGACGGCGATCGCAGCCGCCAGCGTGAGGGCTGGCCTGCGGGCGCGAACGGCGCAACCGTACCGCGGCGCGCTACTCCGTAGTCCAGCCGGGGCGCTCCGCCACGTAACGGGACATCGCAACAAAGCTGAAGGCCAGCGGAATGGCGGAAAGGCAAGCCGCCACCAAGTTGATCGCAAACAGCACAACCGCGCCGTGGATCCGGTGTGCGCTTTCCAGGCTGTGCTGCACGGCACCGCCAAGATAGATGCACGCGGCAAACCCGGTTAAGCCCAGCGCGACCGCCACAAAGGGCGGAATCTTCGACGTGTCCCTGAACCGCACCCCTTCAACCTGCGCAAGCAGGCGCAGCCACGACGGCGCAAGGAACCAGCTCGCCAGAATCAGAAAGCACCAGGTCACCAGGTAGGACCAGCGCACCGGAACGCCACCGTGCAGTGTGAAGTAGAGACCCACCACCGCCGTAACCGCACCCACACTCAAGCTAAGCAGTCCAGTCCGCGCCACACCGCTCGCCGGTGCTTCCCAGGTTTTACCCTCGGCACTTCCCGTCTCTCGAATGGCGTGCGCCCAACGGCCACTCACCACCATGGCATACAGCAGCAACGCCACCTCGCAAATCAGCGGCAGAAAGGTGAACAGGGCGGCAAGCAGCAACACGGCACCGTTCACCTTGCCGGAATACCCGCCCAGCACGGAACGCGGCGCTACGGCCTTCATTGCCGGGCCCTTTGCCAGTCCGCACACCCAATAGATTGCGAAGTCCACCACGCGCGCGAGCAGCACCGGCAGCAGCACCACCGGATTTTGCCAGATAAACACGGCTGACTTTCGGAGCAAGCCTCCCGTTCCGTTCACGCATACTCTTTCCGCGTCACGCGACGCTCTTTTATTTACAGCAACGCACGGTCGCCGATCTATTTCGAAGCCGGCTTGGACGGTGGTACCGTGGCCGGTTTGCTGCTTCCGTACTTCGTCTGCATTTGTTGCGCAAACTCCATCGCAGCCTGCATCACCTGCGGCTGCACCTCCGTCATCAGCGCCTGGGTCACAGCCTGCGACTTGTCTACAATTTCCGGCTGTTTCGCAACCATCTCTGAACCCACGGGAGATTTGTAGAACGCGATCAGACCATCGATCTCCCGCTCGGTGTACACCGATGCATAGATGTCCGTGAACTGCGGCTCCAGCTTGTCCCAGCTCGCCGCCTGCTGCACGATGCGATGCACCTTGACAACGAATGCGTCCAGATCGGCCTGCTGGGCTGTGGTCAGCGTTCCCGCCGGCATCAGCTTGCGCAGCAACTGCGGCATCTGCTTTTCCTGCGCGGCAAACATCAGTGTCATCGTCTGGTCGGTGTGCGCCAGTCGAAACATCTCGTGCAGCTTTTCGCGCTTGGACGCCTCATCCGCACGCGCGCACATTGAAACCGTTGCGGTCAATGCTAGTACCGCGATCCACTTCGCTCCTGCTTTCATCGTTACTTCTCCTTCAGCGGCGTACGTGCAAAGTAATACAGCGCGCTGGCGAGCAGCGCAAACATCAGCACCGCGACCGGGTCGTGGTACAGCGGATTCGTCTCACTGAACCGGGGCAGATGCCAGCTTCCGCCGCGGCTTTCGCTCACGCTTTCCAGCAGCTTGGTCGCCACACCCAGCAGGCCCACCAAGCCGCCCGCCGCAATCAGACCGCTGGCAAACAGCGACCCCGGCGAGATCTCATCGTTTTCCAAATCGGTCAAGGGCTCGTTATTCGTTATGCTGGCCTGGTACTCATCCATCGTGAACTGAAAGTTTGGTGACAAAAGGTCCTCCGCCGGAATCGCCGCGACAATCGCACCCTCCGGCACACCCTCTGCCGCCAGCCCCGCGCGCGCAATCCGATCGCGCTCGCGCCGTGCCACATCGCGCGCCCGCGCCTTCGCAACCGCATGATCGGCCAGCCACCGCACCACCCCGCCAACAAAGATCGCCAGCGTCGTCGCGATGCTCAGGTACGCGCCCACCGCAAATGTCAGCGAACGCACGCCGAGCAACTCTACCGCGACCACCAACGCTACGCCCAGCAACACCAAACTCCATGGCAGCTTGCGGCTCAAGATGCCGTTGATCACCGTCGCCATCAACCGCCCCTGTGGCGCCGCGGCCTTTTCGCTGCCGATACCCTGGATCCACTGAATCTCCAGGGCACCCGTCGCCGGGTTCATCAGGTACTTGCCGTCTTCCAGTGTTGACGATCCAATCGCGTTCACCAGGTGGTACCGGGTCGCATCGTTGACCTCGCCCGCCTCTTGCGAGCTTGTGCCCACCTTCTTCGTCAACCGAAGATGCGCCCGCGGAAACATACCCATGTCATGCACGCCTTCCGGAAGAGCGCCCGGCGTAAGCTGCACTGCGTGCGCCATGGGCCGGAACTCCTCCAGCCCGGTGTTCATCAGCTTCAGCGTCAGCCCGATTGAAAACACCGACACGATCACGCCCACCATGATCGCCAGCTGCGTCTTCCACGGTGTCGCGCCGATCAGGTAGCCGGTCTTCAGGTCCTGCGCGCAGTCCCCCGCATTGCTGGCCGCGATGCACACCACGCCGCCGATCGTGATCGCCAGAGCGCCAAATGCCGGTGCCGTCCACCCTTTCACCAGGAAGATCGCCGCTGTCGCCATTAACGTCGCAATCGTCATGCCGCTCACCGGGCTCGCGCTCGATCCAACGATGCCGACGATGCGCGCGGAGACCGTGACGAACAGAAATCCGAACACCACGATCAAAAGCGCCGCTGCCACATTCGCCAGCAGCCCGACCTGCGCGCCCGGCACCGGCTTGAACTGGAGGAAGCCCGCCATGATCAGCACCAGCAGCGCGCTTCCGCCGAACACCACCGAGTTCGGCAGATCGTGCGCGGTCCGCGGCACCTTACTCGTCCACCTCGTCGCTCCGGTAGCACCGTGTCCCACCTCTGTCGCGCTCGCTGCGGCGGAGGTGTGGTCCATCGTAGTACGTCCACCCGGCTCCCCCGGCAAACCATCCCGCCCCAGCAGGTCCGCCGCAATCGGCTGCGCGTTTTCCGCACCGGGAACTGCCACTTGTTCCCTCTCCCCTGCTGCTTTTTTTCCAATCGACCCGCGCAGCGCGCCCACAATCGTCGGCAGCGTTCGCAGAAGCGTCAGCAGCCCCGCCGCCGCGACCGCACCCGCACCCATGGGCCGAATGTACGTGCGCCACAAATCGCTCGGACCCATATCGCGAATCGGCACCGTGCCCGGATACAGCGGCCCCGGCAGGTGCGATCCAAAGAAATAGATCGCCGGCATCAGCACCAGCCAGCTGAACACACCACCGGCCAGCAGCACGCCCGCCACGCGCATGCCGATGATGTACCCCACACCCAGGTACTCGCTCGTCGCGTCCGCACGAATCGCGCCGCCTTTCAGCAGGTGCTGCGCACCCAGATTCGGCTCATAATTCGGCGTGCTCGGCCAAAGCCCGAACAGGTTCTCGTTCTGAAACAAGGTGTAAAGCGAACCCAGACCCAACCCCAGAAACACGCGCGACGCAAACGAGCCACCCCGCTCGCCCGCGATCAGTACATCCGCGCACGCCGTGCCCTCGGGATACAGCAGCGTCCCATGCTCCTCCACGATTAGCTGACGCCGCAGCGGAATCATGAACAGAACGCCCAGCCATCCACCAAACAGCGCCAGCGCAAAGATGCGCGCATACTCCAGGTCGAAGCCGAGAAAGATTAACGCCGGCAACGTGAAGATCACACCGCTTGCAATCGACTGGCCTGCATTGCCCGTCGTCTGCACGATGTTGTTTTCCAGGATCGACGGTTTGCCCAGCACCCGCAGGATCGAAATCGACAAAACGCTGATCGGGATGGACGCCGCCACCGTCAACCCGGCCTTCAACCCCACATACACCGTGACCGCGCCAAACAAGACGCCAAAGATCGCGCCGATCAGGATGGCGCGCACCGTCATCTCCGGCCGGGACTCCGTGGCGGGCACAAACGGCCGGAATGTCGCGCTTCCGTGCGGCTTGGGAACAGCAGTGGTGGCCATGGGGCGAAACTCCTCGTCACAACACACACGGCACGCAACGAGTGCGTGCCGTGTGTCTAAGTGCAGCGAGTGTACCAGCGGGAGCCGATCCATCTTCAGACCGTTTCGCCCTGAGCACGGCGAAGGACCTGCTTTCCGACTCACCAGGCGTTTGCCACTTTAATCGGAGCACTCACAGCTTCATCGCGAATGCAGAGCAGACCTGGCGCTTGCACGCTACCTGCATTTCGAACCAGCTCAGCTCCACTGAGATCAGTCCCCAGTCGCAGGCTGCCCCGGCAACTCCACCCGGCTCCGCGGCGGGCCATCCGGTCCTCGCTGAAACATGTGGTGATGCATGCCGCTGGGCCGCTCCTGCTGCAGCCGGGTCCACTGCGCCTGCGTCAGCACGCCCCGAATTTGCAGCAGCATCTTCGCGTTCGCTTTTTCCAGCTCCGCGCGCATGTCCGCGATCTTGCCGATCTCGGCCAGCACCCTCGCCTGGTCCAACGGGTTCGCGTTCAGCAACGGCTCCAGCAGTAACTCTTCTTCGTCCAGACTGGCGTGCATGTGAATCAGCGTCACCCTGTTTTGCAAAAAGGTGTCGTCGATGCGTTTCTGCTGGTCGGGCGTCAGCTCCAGCCGTTGCGAAAGGTCGGGGTCCTTCCACCACAACCCCGGCGGCAGGATGCGCGCACTCTCATCGCGCATGCCAAAGCCGCGTCCGCCATACGGCCGGCCATCCGGGCGCATCGGTGCCTGGCCCGGCGGCGGCACAGGCGGTTGTGGCGGATTCTGGGCTGCGAGCCACAGCGGACACAAACCCAGCCCAAGCAGCGCTATCCCGGCCAGCTTCTTCATCGCTTCACCGCGTCCTGCGAGCCGCTGCTCGCCTGCAACGGCTCCATCGCCGTGGGCACACCATTCGACAAATCACTCTGAATCTGCTGTAGCAACGCCTCATCACTTAATGCCGAAGCCGGCATCTGCGCCGCGGAAGACTTCACGACCACCGCATCCTGCCCCGCAGGCCGGTGCGCCAGCCGCGTTCCGCCCACCGCCAGCACTGCCGCCGCGAAACCTGCGGCGATCCACGCCAGCCATCCGTGTCGCGCTGCAGTCCGCACGCCAGCACGCGCCGGTGCCGCACCCGCGCCCCGTTTCCACGCGCGATCCGCATACACCGTCGCCGCTTCGCGCAGTTCCTGCAGATCGCCGTGCATCTCGGCCTCCAGCTGCAGCAAATCCAAGTCGTCGATCTCGTTCCAGCGCTCGCTCACGCGCCCTCCCTCATCCCGTTCCGCACCCGATCCAGCGCACGATACAAATGTGTCTTCACCGTGGCGAGCGGCAAACCCGTCGCCGCTGCAATCTCCGGCAGTTCCATTTCTTCAATGTGCCGCATCAGGAAAATGGTTCGCTGCCGCTCACTGAGCTTTTCCACCTGCTGCCACACCGCGGCCACACGCTCGCGCGCCAGCAGCGTCCGCTCCGCGCCGCGCTCGGCGCTCGGCAACACCTCGGCCAGGCTCACCGCGTCCACGGATTCGCTCTGTGCTTTTTTCCAGAACTTGTATTTGCCGCCGCGCACATGATCGCGCAACAGATTGATGGCGATGCGCATCAGCCACGTGCTGGGCGCGCACTCGCCACGAAAACTCGCCTCGCTCCGCCACGCCTTTACAAACGTGTCCTGCACCAGCGACCGCGCCGCGTCTTCGTCACGCAGGTTCAGCAGGAAGTAACGGAACAGCCGCGGCTGGCACTGTGCCATCAGCGCGTCGATGGGCCCCAGCCCGTGGGCAGCACGCTCCGGTTCCGCACCCCTGCTCTCCGCCTTCTTTCCCGCCGGAATCAGTGCCTCATCTCCGGCCCGCATCGCGCGTTCCATATTGTCAATCGTATCGACGCAATCTCCCGCCTAAGGCTTACATCAACGGTCTTATTCCTCTAAGAACAGCGCTCCCGCGCATCCGGGACTGCACCGGATTTCGCAGTTCGCACCATCCGAACGACGACGCAGGATCGCTGCGAAATCAAACCAACGACTCGCGCTTCATCAGCTCTCCGAGTCTTTTCCCACACGGTCGCGTCCATACCATCGAACCATCAGGATCCGCTCATGACCATGCCGCGCCGCCTCGTCCTTGCCGCTTGTAGCTTCACCCTCGCCGCGAGCTTCCAGCTTTCTGCGCAAGCGCCGCAGCAGCCCGGCAGCGACCCTACCATGCAGGCCACACCGGGCGGCGGACCGCGTGGGCAGGGCCGCAACGGCATGGGCCGCGGCATTCGCGGCACCGTCACCGCCACCTCCGGCGCAAACGTCACCGTGAAAACCGAGGCAGGCGAAACCTGGACCGTTGTCACCACCGATAACACACGCATCAACATCGACCGCCAGCCCATCAAAGCCGCGGACGTGAAGCCCGGCGACGAAGTCGTGGCCATGGGCATCGTCGACCAGGACAAGCACGAGGTCCACGCCATGATGCTCGGCGGCATCTCCGCCGCGCAGGTCGCCAAGCTCAAGGCAGACATGGGCAAGACCTACATCGTGGGCAGGGTCACCGCGATCAATGAAACCAAGCTCACGGTCGAGCGCCCCGACCACGTCGCGCAAACCATCACGCTCGACGAAACTACCTCGCTCAAGCGCGGCGGCCGTCTGCCTGCCGAGCTCATGGGTGGCATGTTCGGCGGCGGCATGGGCGGCGGACGCCGCGGCAATCGAGGTGGCGGCGAAGGCGCCCCCAACCGCGACAACAACAGCGCGCCGCCGGCCAACAACGAAACCACCGGCGGCATGCCACCGGGTCAGGAAGGCGAGTCCATCACCCTCGCCGACGTCAAGGTCGGCGACAACCTGGCCGGCACCGGCTCCGTCAAGAACGGCACCTTCGTGCCCACGGACCTCCATGTGATCGTTCGCGGACCGCGAGGCCCACGTTCGAACGGCGCACCCGCCGGCGGCCCGCCCCAGCAATAATCCGCCCAACCAATGATGCCCGCTTCGCCCGCGCTGTTTGCAGCCAGGGTGCTCCCATCCTGCGAATGCACACGCGTATGCGCTGACCAAAAGCGTCAGAATCCCTGACTGTGATCGCGAAACACATAGAACAATCCCTGCGTCTATCCCAGTAACTTCCGCTGCCCTATGAGGTCCCTGTTGCGCCACCGCTACGCCCTGCCGGTGCTCCTTGCGCTCGCCGCTGTTTCCGGCGGTCCGCTCCACGCGCAGGACGCCGCGCCCCAAGCTCCGCAGGCACCCCAAGCTCCGCAGACACCCGAAGCACCGCAGCCGCCTTCGCAACAGGGCGGCACCATCACCGGCACCGTCACCGCCGCAACCGCCACGCCGGCCAGCAGTTCCGCCAGTGCCAGGCCGCAACCCGGAACACCTCTCCCCGGGGTCACCATCACCGCGACCAACTCCCTGACCGGCAAGAAATACGCCGCAGCCACCGACATCACCGGCAGCTACCGCCTCCTGATTCCACGCAACGGCCGCTACGTTCTACGCACCGACTTCGCCGGCTTCGCACCCCTCACCGCCGAGGTCCTGCTGAACGACAGCAGCCACGCGGGCACATCCAATTTCGCGCTCGAACTCAGTTCCCGCGTCGCTGCACGCGTCGCCGCCCAAGGCAGCGGCGGTGACATCGCCGCCGCTCTGGGTTCCGGTTTGGGCCTCAGCACGACCCAGACCCAGGCACTTCAGCGCGGCCTGCAATCCCTGCGCGGCGCCAGCTCCGATGCCCTGGCCTCGTCGGATGCGACCGGCAACGCCGGAGCCACGCTCAACAGCCTGGCCGCCAACGAGAGCAGCGGTGCCGATTCGGTCGCCGTCACCGGCCAGTCCGGCCAGACCAACGGACTCGCCGGCTTCAACGAGGACGAAGTTCGCAACCGCATCGAAAGCGCCGTCGCCGACGCGCGCCGTAACGGCGGCCAGCAGGCCGACATCGCCAACGCCGTCGTCGGCCTGGTCGGCAGCATGATGGGTGGCCCCGGTGGTTTCGGCGGACCGGGTGGCGGCGGACGTGGCGGGCCCTTCCGCGTCGGCGGAGCCGGTGGCGGCCGCGGCGGCTTCCGCAACTTCAACCCCACCCAGGTCCACGGGAATCTCTTCTACGCGGGCGGCAACGGCGCGCTCGACGCCACGCAGTTCTCCCTCACAGGCAATCCCATCCAGCCCGCCTATGCGCAAAACCGCTTCGGTCTGAACCTGACCGGCTCCCCCTACATTCCCGGGCTGACCAAGCCTTCCACCAAGCAGTTCGGGTTTCTAAACATCACCGGCACGCGCAACGAGAACCCAACCAACATCCCGGGCACGGTACCGACCGACGCGCTGCGCACGGGCGACTTTGCCGGCTTTACCCGCACCGTCTCCGGCGTCCCCACACCCGTGGTCATTTTCGACCCGCGGACCGGCGCGCCTTTCGGCTGTGCCACCGCCGCGGTCTACGCCAGCAATCCCGCCTGCGCGACGAACATCATCCCCGCAAACCGCATCAGCCCACAGGCGCTCGCCCTGCTCAGCTTTTACCCGCATGCCAACCAGGCGAATCTCACCAGCAACAACACGGGCGAGGCCTACAACTATCAGCGTGTCACCACGGCCGGCCAGAACCAGCTTCAGATCTCCGCCCGCTTCATCCGCAATTTTGGGGCCGCGCCCACAGGCCACGGTGGCTTCGGTGGCATATTCGGCGGCGGAGGAGGAGGCGGCCGCGGCAACCGCCAGCAGCCCGGGCAAAAACCGACCCTGCGTCAGAACATCAACACCAATTTCAGCTACTCACACTCCGGCCAGGACATCCGCGCCTTCGCCCCGTCGCTCGACGGCAAAAGCTTCTCCGATGGGCTCAATGCCGGCATCGGCTACTCCATCGGTTACGGCCGCTTTAACTCCAACGCGTCGATCAACCTGAACCGTGCGCACGCCACCACGCAGAACCTGTTCACCGGCGGCGGAACCGACCCCGGCGCGGGCCTGAACCTGCCCAAGCCCGCCAGCATCACACTCGGGTTCTACAACGGCGTTCCCACCATCGGCCTCAGCAACTTTCACTCGCTCAGCGACACGCTTCCCGCCGACCGCGTGCAGCAAACCTTCAGCTTCGGCGACCAGGTGCGCTGGAACCACAAAAAGCACAACCTCAACGTCGGCTTCGACGCCCGCCGCGTGCAGAACAATATCATCGGGAGCACGAACGTCCTGGGTGCGTTCACTTTCTCCGGCGTCTACACGCAGGATCCCAACGCCAACCTGGCCGGAGGCACCGGCACCGATCCACGCGGCAGCACCGCGACACCCACCGGCTCGTCCTTCGCGGACTTCCTGCTCGGCGCGCCTCAGCAGTCCTCCATCCAGGCTGGCCTGAACAAAATCCGCCTCCGCGAAACCGTCGTCAACGCCTACGGCTTTGACGATTTCCGCGCGCTGCCGAACCTTACCCTGAACCTCGGCCTGCGCTACGAGTACTTCAGCCCGTACTACGAAACGGACAACCAGCTCGTCAACCTGGACCACAGCGCCGACTTCACCGCGGTCGCACCCGTTCTGCCCGGCAGCAATGGCCCCTACAGCGGCCGGTTCCCACGTTCGCTCGTCAACCCCGACCGCACCATGCTTTCGCCGCGCCTGGGCCTCGCCTGGCGGCCAAAGGGCAACAGCAGCTTCGCGAAGAACACCGTGGTCCGCGCCGGCTACGGTATCAACTACAACACCACCGCTTTTGGCTCGTTCGCCAACTCGCTCTCGTATCAGCAGCCCTTCGCGATCACGCAGACCAACATCGCTTCGCTGCCCGGAGCCAACGATGCGGGCTGCGGCACCTTCACAACGCCCGGCACAGTCAACGCTTCCAATTTCACGTTGACCAACGCCTTTAACTGCACGGCCAAGCCTGTCACCAACAACTTCGCGATCAACCGCGATTATCGCCTCGGGCGTGTGCAGGTTATCAACGCCGGCATCCAGCACACCTTCCCGCTCGGCATCCTGCTCAACGTCGATTACAACGGATCACTCGGCAGCCATCTCGACCTGCTGCGCGCCCCGGGTGCCACCGCCAACAACGGCTTAATCGTAACGAACGGCCAGGCCTACACCTTCGAAGATTCAGTGGCCGACTCGCGCTCCAACGGCCTCTTCGTCAGCGCCCGCAAGCGCATGTCGCGCGGCATCTCCCTGCAGGCGACCTATACCTACAGCCACGGCATCGACAACGCCTCTACTCTCTCCGGAGGCGGCGGCACCGTCGCGCAGAACTATCAGCGGCTCGATATGGAATACGGTAACTCGACCTTCGACGTCCGCCACCGCGCTACCGGCAATTGGGTACTGGAACTGCCCTTTGGCGAGAACCGCGCCTTCCTTAACAAAGGCGGCTGGCTGTCAAACGCTTTGAACGGCTTTAATCTATCCGGCGATTTCAACTTCGCCACCGGCTCCTATGCCACGCCGCAGTATCAGAACACCGCGGCCCAGCTCGTCACGGGCGGCAATTACACCCTGCGCCCCGACCGCGTGTTCGCGCAGCGCATCAACGGGGCCGGCACTCTGCGCAACTGGTTCAACACTGCCGCCTTCGCCGCGCCCGCTGCCAACGCCTTCGGCAACAGCTCGCGCAATTCCATCCAGCTGCCCGGCACCGTCAACATCAACACCTCGCTCTCGCGCGACTTCAGCTTCGGCGATCTTAAAAACCTCGAAGTCCGCGCGACTGCGAACAACGTCTTCAACACGGTCCAGTACAGCGGTGTGGAAACCGTCCTGAACAGCGCAACGTTCGGCCAGGTCAATGCCGTCGCCCCCGCCCGCCGCCTCAGCTTCCAGGCCCGCTACCGCTTCTAATGGAGAACATTCAATTGGTCACCAAACTGTTCTCCACGCTTAAGAGGACACTCCATATAAACAAAGAGAGTGTCATCCTGAGCGCAGCGAAGGAGCTGCTTTCTTCTCGCAGCAGCAACACGTTGTCATTTCGACCGAAGCGACAGCTTTACCGTCGCGCAGTGCAAAAACCCACATTTTGTTCGCGTTCGCAAGGCACCTTGCGCGCCATCACTACAGCCCTGCTCCTATTCACACTCGGGTCGTCAAACAGCGCACCCGCCCAACAGGACCAACCCACCCCGATCCTCCGCGTCAACTCCAACATCGTCCTTACCAACGTCGTCGTCCGCGACAAAAAGACCGGCGCTCCCATCCGCGGCCTCAAAGCCTCCGACTTCTCCATCACCGAAAACGGCAAGCCGCAGCAGATCGTCTCCTTCGACTTCCAGACCGTGGACGAGGCCGCCCGCCTCAACGAGGCGACCGTCTCCGGCACCACGCCCACCATCGCGCAAATGCTCGACCGCTCCATCGGCGCCGACACTGCGCAGCTTCGCGATCACCGGCTGATCGTCCTCTTTTTCGACATCGCCAGCATGCAGCCCGATGACATCGACCGCGCCGTTGATGCCGCCAACGACTACATCCTTAAGAAGATGGCGCCCGCCGACCTGGTCGCCGTCGCCTCGCTTGGCACCACGCTTTCGCTCGATCACGACTTCAGCGCAGACAAGCAGGCCCTGCTCGCCACCGTCGGCAAGTTCAACGGCTCCACCGCTTCGCAGGGGCTTGCCACCGGCTCTACCGCGACCACCACTGAGAACACCAGCGACGATTCCAACGCCTTCCAGGCGGACGACACGGAGTACAACGACCTCAACACCGACCGCGAGCTCTACGCAATTCAAACGATTGCAAAATCGTTAGAACGTGTCGATCAGCGCAAGAGCATGCTCTATTTTTCCGGCGGCCTTTCCCGCAATGGCGTCGAAAACCAGGCCAGCATCCGCTCCGCCACCAACGCCGCGGCCCGCGCCAACATGGCTATCTACACTGTCGATTCCCGCGGCCTGCAGGCGCTGCCGCCGCTCGGAGACGCGTCGCAGGCCTCGGTTCGCGGCAACAGCCCATTCAGCGGCGCCAGCATGCAGGGCAGGCTCGACGCAAACGCCGGATCGCAAGAGCTGCTCGCCACCCTTGCCAGCGACACCGGCGGCAAGTTCTTCGGCGACTCCAACGACTTCGCGCCCGCCTTTCAGCAGATCCAGCACGACACCGAGGCTTACTACATCCTCGGCTTCCGTTCCTCCGACCTTGCGCGCGACGGCCGGTTCCGCAAGCTACAGATCAGGCTGAACCGCACAGACGCGAAGCTCGAGTACCGCCCCGGCTACTACGCCCCCGCCGACTTCCAGCACCAGAAAACCGAGGACCGCGAAGCCGCCCTGAACGAACAACTCCGCAGCGACTCGCCGGCCGTCGACGTTCCGCTTTACCTGGAAGCGTTCTTCTTCCGCGAGCAGCCCAACCTGTACACCGTACCCATGTCGCTCATCGTGCCCGGGTCCGCGATCCCCTTTACACGAACCAAGGACCAGGACAAGGCCACCCTCGACATCGCCGGCCAGATCAAGAACGCACAGGGTATCGTCGTCGGCAACGCACGTGAGACCGTCAAGCTTGCGGTCGACGGCAACAGCGGCGCCGCCCGCCGCAACATCCAGTACGGCACCAGCTTCCAGCTCGCCCCCGGCCACTACCACGTCAAGTTCGTTGTTCGTGAAAACGAAACCGGCAACATGGGCTCGTTTGAAACGAACATTCTTGTCCCCGACCAGCGCAAGAGCCCCATCAAGCTCTCCTCGGTCGTGCTCAGCTCACAACGCACGCCTGCTGCGCCCACCGACCAAAATCACCACCATGGCCCGCAAGGCCCAATCACCGCGAACCCGCTCGTGCAGAACAACGAGCAGTTCCTGCCCAACGTCCCCCACGTCTTCCGGCAGAACGCGCACCTGTACCTGCTTTACGAGCTTTACGACCCCGCGAAGCTCAGCAAGGAGGCCCAGCAACAGCTCGCCACCGAAGCCGCCGCGCAGCAGAGCGGCCTCAAGGCCCGTCCCAGCACCGGCGGGGTCCACGTTCTCACCTCGGTCGAGTTCCTGCAGAACGGCGCCAAGGTCCTTGAAACCCCGCTTGTTTCGACCGACACCCTGAACGAGCCCCAACGCGGCGCCGTCGGCTTCACCTTTGATGTCCCGCTTACCGGCCTCGCACCCGGCGACTACATCTGCCAGGTGAACGTGATCGACGACGCGGGCGGCAGCTTCACCTTTCCCCGCCTCGCCCTGCGCATTCTCGCCCCGGCACCGGCCACCACTCCCGCACCGGCATCAGCCACGGCCGCGACCGGCAGTTAAAGCCACGTGTGCCCGGCGTCCGAAGCTTCGGACGCGGGTTTCTGGCTTTGCCGCAGTGCTACACGTCCGCATGTTTTCGGTGCTCCGCTTGCAATCACTACAACGGTAGCGCTAACGCAACAAAGCCACGCCACAATCCGTCAACAAGGAATATCTTTGCTTGCGGAGAACTCCCGATGCGCCCTTTTCTGCGTACACTCCCGCTTCTGCTCGCCGCGGTCCTTGCTGCGCAAAGCCCGGCACCCACGCCAGCCGGCGAACCGGCGCAGTCTGCGCCCGCTACCGTTCCACAGCAGCCGCCGGTCGCGCAGCCGACCGTCCCGGCACCGCCGGCCACCGGGCAACCAGCCCAGCCGGCCAACAGCAATCAGCCGCCCACCGCCACCATTCGCACCAGCTCGCGCCTGGTCATTCTCGACACTGTCGTGCTCGATAAAAAGGGCAACATCGTTACCGGCCTTACGAAAGACGACTTTCACGTGGTCGAGGAGGACTCGCCGCAGACCATCCTCAACTTCACCACCGCGGGCACCTTCACGCCGTCACCGGACCTGACCATCAACTCCACAGCCGACCTCGACCGGCTCGCGCCGCGAGCGCCCGTCAACATCATCCTGCTCGACGAGTTCAACACGCGGTTCGAAGACATGGCGTTTGCGCGCTATTCACTTAAGAAATACCTGCAGAAGCAGCCCGGCAAGCTCGACCAGCCGACCATGCTGATCGCCGTCTCGCTCCAGAAGTTTGAGGTGCTACATGACTACACGCAGGACAAAGACGCAATCCTCAACGCGCTCGATCATCACCTTGTCGCCTTCCCGTGGCAACTTCATAGCTTCACCTGGGTCTCCGAGCGATACGGCCAGGCCTTTACGACCCTGCTGCGCATCGCTCAGGCCACGCAGGGGCATCCCGGGCACAAGAATATGATCTGGGTCGGCCGCGGCTTTCCAACGATCGACTTCACCAGGGTTGCGCTCGACCAGCAGCAACGAGTCGAGAGCATTGTCCAGGAGGTCGTTAATCAGCTTCGCGACGCCCGCATCACCCTGTACACCATTGACCCCGCCGGCGTGCAGGCGAATCCGTACGCCTATGGCCAAACCGCGGCCGATTACGAGCCGTTCGGCGGCAACTACCAGTTCAACCGGCTCGCTCAGGCTACGGGCGGCCGCACCTTTTACGGCCGCAACGATGTCGACGCCGAGATCGGCACCAGCCTTCGAGACGGCAGCAGCTTCTACACCCTCACCTACCGCCCTACGGGCGCGGCCAACAATCCCAACCGCTTTCGGCGCATCCAGGTCACCTTCGATAACCCCAACTATCACGCCGTCACGCGTGAAGGCTACTACCCGCAGCGCGGCCCCGCCCGCTACAACCCGCAAGGCACAAACTACCGCCTCTTCAACGAACTTGCCGCGGCCAACACCGGCAACATGGTCTACGACGGCGTGCCGATCACCCTACAGGCCGACCCCAATGATCCTGACAGGTTCACCGTCCATGTGGATGCCCGCGGCCTGAACTGGACCATCGCTACGGAAACCGACCCGCGCCGCGCTGAGGTGATCCTGCTCGCCACCAGCTTCGACAAAAAAGGCAAGGTCCTGGGCGATGCCATCGCACGCAACATCAAGATCGCCGCTCCGCCTACCGTTCCCCCGAACGGCCGCCTCGAACGCGCCATCGACTTCAACGTCACCCTTAAGCACAACCCGCAAGCCGTCCGCGCCCGCTTCGTCATCCGCGTCGCCTCCACCGGCCGCATCGGCACCGTTGACACGCAGCTCCACCCGAATCAGCAGGCCACGGCCAAGCCCGCCCCCGCACCACCCACGGCTGCCGGGACGCCGAATGCAACGACTCCGTCCCCGACAACGCAGCCGTAACGAAAGCAGGCCCGCACTTCGCGCGAGGCCCAGTTCCGCACCTACACACTCATTGCGCACGCACCGGACCACTTCCGCACCCACCCAAGGTTGTCTTTTCGACCGGAGCGCCCACAGCTTCACCGTGGGCGCGCAGTGGAGAAACCTGCATTTTGCCCCGGCAAAGAGCCGCAGCGCCTATGCCTGATTCCCCGAGGCGTAGTGCCGCTCTAAGAAGAACGCAGATCCTTTGCTCCGCTCAGGATGAAACGCCTAATGATTTAGATATAAGACCTGAGTGGAAATGCTCTAGCCCTTGATGATCGGCGCATCAGGCCGCGATGCATACTCCGCCCACGACCCGTCGTATAGCCGCACCTGCTTTGCACCGCAAAGCTCCAGCCCTAGCGCCAGCACGGCCGCAGTCACCCCCGAGCCGCACGTCGTCATCACCGGCCGCTCCACGTCCACGCCGTGCTCGGCGAACACTGATGCGATTTCTGCGGCCGGCTTCATCCGCCCATCCGCCACAAGCTCTGTGTACGGAACGCTCAGCGCCCCTGGCATGTGCCCGCTTTGCAGCCCGGCCCGAGGCTCCGGCGCCGTCCCCGCAAAGCGTGCGGCACTCCGTGCATCCACCACCTGCTCGCCGCGCTCCAGGGCAGCTTTCAGTACGGCCAGTCCCGCGACCGCGTCACGATCCAGCACGGCATCGAACCGCGCCGACGCAGCCGGTACTTCTTCCGACTCCACCGGCAAGCCCGCGGCCTCCCATGCCGTCAATCCGCCCTGCAGCACGCGTACATCCGCCGCGCCCATCACCCGGAGCATCCACCATGCCCGTGGCGCGCTGAACACACCCACCTGCTCATACACCACCAGCGTCTTGCCGCCCTGCTCGGGACCGGCAGACGGCACGCCCAGCGCATCCATCTCGCGCCCAAACCGCTCCGGCGGCAGTAGCATGTGCGGCAGATCCGTGTCCGGGTCGCTCAGTGCTTCCATGTCAAAGAACACCGCGCCCGGCAGATGCTTCTCGACATACCGCGCACGCGTGTCCACCTTCGGCATCACTCCCACGGGCGGCAGCGTCGCATCCACCAGCAGCACCTCGCCCGAACCTAACCGCTCCGCAACCCACGCCGCATCCACCAGCAAGCTCATACCGTTTACCTTAGCCGACATCGCCCACGCAGATTCATCTTGACCGTACGGACCGCGCGGAGCATCCTCGCACCATCACCGGAGCGCACGACTATGCCCGCGGAACCAACTGCCCCCGCACCGCCCAACATCGACCAGATCAAAGCCGGCATGCGCGCCGCCTGGATGTCCGGCGACTTCGGCGTGATCGCGCGCACGGTCGAAAAGGACGCCGAAACCTTCGCTGCCCGCCTCAGCCTCGCCCCTGGCAGCCGCGTCCTCGACGTCGCCACCGGCACCGGCAACCTGGCCCTGCCGATCGCCCGCGCCGGTTGCACGGTCACCGGGGTTGACATCGCACCCAACCTGCTGGAACAGGCCCGCGCCCGTTCCGCCGCCGAACACCTCAGCATCGCATTCGACGAAGGCGATGCCGAGGCCCTGCCCTACCCCGACGCGAGCTTCGACTCTGTCGTAACCATGTTTGGCGCCATGTTCGCACCGCGGCCAGACCGGGTCGCCGCCGAGTTCGCCCGCGTCCTGCGCCCTGGCGGCACGCTTAGCATGGCCAACTGGACACCCGGCGGCTTCGCCGGCCAGATGTTCGCCGCCGGCGCAAAGCACGCGCCACCGCCGCCCGGCCTGCCCGCGCCCGTGCTCTGGGGCGACCCCATCACCGTTCATCAGCGGCTGGATGACGCCTTCGAAAACGTTCGCACTGATCTGATCCAGATCAGCTTTGACATGCCCATGAGCGCTGCCGAAACTGTCGACCACTTCCGCCGCTACTTCGGTCCGACGGCCACGGCTTTCAAGCGCCTTGACCCCGCCGGCCAGCAGGCGCTCGAAGCCGACCTGGTCGCCCTCTGGTCCAACGCCAACACCGCGGCCGACCCTGACCACCACATGCTGGTTCCCAACGAATACCTGCAGGTCACGGCGACGCGGAAGCAATCATAGGACCGTTCTTTACCGTCCTTTGCGCTTCCGCTGCTTCGCCTCTGCCGAGCGTTGCTTGTTCGATTTCTTGCGCGGATGCGCGATCTCCTCCGGCACCCACGCCGGCAGAGCACTTCGGCTGCTTTTGCCGCTGTCGCGCTTTCCAGCGGAACGGGTATCGCGTGCCGCCGCTGCCGCCTGGGTTGCGTTTGCCTTTTTACGCGACACAAACGCCTTGGTTCCCTCCGGCACAGCATCCGCGCGACCGGGCTTCGCCACAGCCTGACCCGCCTTCGTCGCGCTCTTCGTCGCCAGGTTTGGTTCGTCATCCACTACCGCAAACTGCAGACGCCGGTTCTCCCGGTCGATGCGGTCCAGCAACACGCGCACCGGCATGCCCGGCCGGTACACCACGCCCGTTGCGCCGCCCTTGATCTCGCGCTGCGTCTCGCGATACGTGAAGTGATCGCCCTGCAAGGTGTAGATAGGAACCAGCCCTTCCACAAACAGCTCGCCCAACTCCACAAAAAACCCGTACTTCGTCACGCTCAGAACGATTGCGTCGAACTCCTCGCCAACGCGATCCGCCATGAACTGCAATTTCTTCTGCTCGATTAGCTCGCGCTCCGCGTCTGCCGCCCGGCGCTCCGTCTCGCTGCACTCCTGCGCAATCGCCGCGATTTCGTCGTGCGCATACGGCGGCGCAAGCCGTTCATGGCCATCGCGATTGCCCCTGTTCCCTGTTCCCCGCTCCCTGTTCCCTTTCTCGTTCTCCACCAGGTTTTTCGCACTCTGCGAAGCCGTCTCCTCCGCCCCGCCAGTCGGCAGAGCCCCCTCGCGCAGCAGCGTCTTCACCACCCGGTGCACCACCAGGTCCGGATACCGGCGGATCGGCGATGTGAAGTGCGTGTAACTCGGCGCTGCCAACGCAAAGTGCCCCTCGTTGTCCGCCGAGTACTTTGCCTGCTTCAGTGACCGCAGCATCAGGTAGCTCAGAATGCGCTCTTCCGGCTTGCCCGCAATCTGGGCCGTCAGCCGCTGGTACAGCTTCGGCGACACATCGATCGCGCCAACTACCTGATGGCCACGCGCCTCGCGATGCGCCGCCTTGCCGCGATCCCGGTCACGTTCGTTACGCCGGTGCGCTTCGCGCTTGTCGCCTTTTGTTTTGACCACCTGCACCGGCAGCGGCCCCACGCCCAGCGTGTAGCCGAACTCCGCCGCCTGATCCTCAAACTCAACGATCTTTTTTGCGTCCGGCTGCTCGTGAATGCGGTACATGCCGGGCACACCCTGCCCCTCGATCCAGCGGGCCACGCACTCGTTTGCGCACAGCATGAACTCCTCAATCAGCCGGTTTGCCCATGCGCGCTCACTTCGCACCACGCCCCGCATCGCGCCACGCTCGTCGAACTCGATCACCGCTTCCGGCAAGTCGAAATCGATCGATCCACGCCGCACCCGCTTTCCGTTCAGCCGCTTCGCCAGGTCCAGCATCAATTCGAAATCCGCCACAAACGGCGCGTACTCTTCGCGCATCGCGGCGTCGCCGTCCAGGATCTTCTGCACCTTCGTGTAGGTCATCCGCCGCGCGGAACGGATCATGCTTTCGCACAACTCGTACCCCAGCACGTTGCCGTGCGAATCGATCTGCGCCACACAGCTCAGCACCAGCCGGTCCTCCTCCGGCCGCAGCGAACATTCGCCGCTGCTCAGCTCCTGCGGCAGCATCGGAATGGCGCGGTCCGGAAAATAAACCGAGTTTCCGCGCAGCCGCGCCTCCAGGTCCAGCGCAGTCCCGTCCGCAACGTACTCCGCAACATCCGCGATGTGTACCTGCAGCTCAAACGTGCCGTCCTCGAGCGCCCGCACCATCACCGCATCGTCGAAGTCCTTCGCCGTCTCCCCATCGATCGTCACAATCGGCAGCCCGCGAAAGTCCTTTCGCGCCATCTCTGCTGCCTGTGCCCTGTCCCCTTGTTCCCTCTCTTCGGCGAGCAGCGCCGCTACATTCCATTGCGCCGCATCCTGCGCCTCCGCCAACACCTCCGCCGGAAATACATGCGGCAGGTGGTGTTTGCGGATCACAATCTCGACGTCCACGCCAAACGCCTGCGGATCGCCCAGAATTTCCATCACCCGCCCGCGCGCCGGCGAATGCTCTGTCGGGAATTGCGTGATCTCCACATCCACGGCCAGCCCGTTCAGGTCCTCGACCGTCCCATCCCAGCGATGCTCCTGCGCCATTGCCTCCTCGCCCAGCGTCCTGTGTGGGGTGATCGCCGCCGCTGGCAGGTCGTTCTCATCCGGGATCAGCACCACCCGCGCCACCCGCGTGTCGAACGGCACGACAAATGCACTGCGTCCGCGCGGATCATCCGCCTCAAACAACAAAGTCCGCCCGCCCCGCGACCCCGCCGCATGAAAGATGCCCACCACCGTCGGGTTGCGCCGGGTCAGCACGCGCACCACGCGCCCGGCTCTCCGCCCCTCCCGAGTTGGAGACCCGGCATCCACCAACACCTGGTCGCCCTGCATCGCGCCATTCAGCTCATGCGGTGGAATGAATACATCGGAATCCTGGCCCTCGGCACCGGCCGGCCGCACAAACCCGAAGCCATCGCGGTGCAGCGACAACCGGCCGGCAATCAGGTCATCGCGACGCCCCAGCGATTCCCGCTGCCGCCCACGCACCCGCGCCTGCATTTCCGCCGCAAACCCGCGCCGGCCCTCGGCACCCAAGCGCCCCGGAACGGCCGCGGCCGCACCGAAGCTACCGCCACCAGCCCTGTTCCTTATTGCCTGTTCGCTATTCCCTGTTCGTGGCAGCGCCCATTGCTCCCGGTCCACCTTCACCACGGCGCCGCGTGCGGTCATCTTCGCCATCTGCTCCAGCAGCAACCGGCGCTCGCGCCCGCCGCCCAGCCCCAGCTCGCGTACCAGCTGCTTGTAACTCGCGCGTCCGCCGCTGCGCTCCACCAGCCGCAACAACTCCCGGTCGGTCTGCGGATAAGGATGCCCAGACATACCCTGAGCATACCGCCCGGTCTATCCGGAACCCCTCTGCCAAGCTGTACCGCGCCACAGCGCGAGCGCATCGTATTCATGAGCATCGTATTCAAGACATGAGCACCGCGCCCAGCAACGACCCCAACGCGAAGAGCGTTCCGCCTGACCCCGGCGGACGCAGCCGCTTCCTCGTTCGCGGCATAGCGATTGCCTGCATCGCGCTTGCCGTCATCGCGGTGGTGTTGCTCATCGGCTTAAAACAAACCGCTCCACCGGCCAAGCCGGGCCAGCCCAATGACGGCAGCGGCAGATCCTCCGTGACCGCTCCAAAGTCGCCGCGGCCCAGCCCATGCCTCGCGTAAAGTGACTCCCCACTCAGGTGTACATCCTGGTCATTTGGGAAGTGTCATCCTGAGCCAAGCAAAGTGCTTGCACCAGAAGTGCTTGCACCAGAAGTGCTTGCACCAGAAGTGCTTGCACCAGATGAGGGGAGCGCAGCGGTGTCGCGCCCCTCTTTTCGCGATGGCCGAATAGACACTCACCTCCGGGTATAGTGAATGTACAATTTAGAACCAACCCCGTCCCAGGAGACACCATGTTCTTTCGCCTTCGGCGTCCTGCACGCTCTTTTTTGTGGAGCGTCGCCGCGCTCTCGCTCCCGCTGGCACCCGCGTGCGCTCAAGCGCCCGTTTCTGCATCCGTTGCCGCGGCCAACAAAGCGGAACTCGTGGATCGGGTTCACGAGTTTCAGGGCAACACGATATGGTCTTCCAAACTGATCGGATCCTTTAACTGGAACTTGTCGGAGGCGGCGTGGAAAGTCATGCTCAGTGCGGCAGGTGTAAACGGCGTCGCTTTCTTATCGAAAGACGCGGGTAATTACATCAAAGCCCACGGGGGCGGCGATTTGGATAGGACCGAGGACTCCAACAACGGCGACCGCAAAAGCGCCCAGGGCCAGATCGACCAGATGATCGCGCAGTCCAAAGACAAGTTCTCGTTCTCGATGGAGGCGACCCAGCCCAGTCTTTCGCCCGCCCAGAGCAGCTTGATGTTGAACTATCTGGCCTCTGTCGCTGGATTCATTGACCGAGGCGACTGGACGCCGCGTGGCGGACACGCCAACATCAAATTGCAGATCAGCTCCACGGCCAAAGATGTCGCGGTGATCACCTCCAAAGACGCGACCGATTTCACCATCGTTGCTCCACTCAGTGAACCCTCCGACTGGGGCGGAAAAATCGAACGGGGCCTCAAGCGCGGCGGGGAATGAAGCGCGCCCGAACAGGCTATGCCGTCACCGCCGCCATCCGATGCGCCCGCGGCGACCGTCCATGCACCTTCTTGAACGCCGTGCTGAACGCCGCCTCCGACTCATAGCCCACCTCGTTAGCGATCGTGCCCACGTTGCGTTCCGTGGACCGCAGCCGGTCCGCCGCCACATGCATCCGCCAGCCCGTCAGGTACTCCAGCGGGCTGCGGCCCACCACGAACTTGAACCGCGCCGCGAAGCTCGACCGCGACATTCCCGCGACCCGCGACATCGTCTCCAGCGTCCAGCGCCGGGGAATATCCCCGTGCACCGCGCTTAATACTTCGCGCAGTTGCGGATCGCGCAGCGCGACCAGCCATCCCCGCTGGGTCGCGTCCTCCAGATCCAGCGACCGCGCATACAGTCGAAATACCTGAATCAGCATCAGGTGTGCCAGGTGGTCCACCGCCAGTTCCTTTCCCGGCTGCCGGCTACGCAACTCGCGGTCGAACTGGTCCAACGACCACCGCAGCACGTCCGCCTCGCTGCTGTGCGCCCGCACCGGCACCACCGCCGGCAGGCTGCTCAGCAACGGGCACGTCTCACCCCGCTCAAAGTGAAAACGCCCACCAACCAGGTAGCTCTCCTTGCCCGTACCGCACCGCGCAATGCCGTCCGGGTCCAACCGCAAAGCTTCCTGAAACGGCGCGGGCGTCTCTTCCGGACCGCTCAACAGCGCAAACGGTTTGCCCTTGGTCAGCAAAAAGCAGTCACCCTCGCCGAAAAACCACGGCGTCGGCTCGCCCTCCACCCGCAGCCAGCAGTGCCCGCGCAGCATCGCGTTGAACTTCAGCCCCTCATACTGTCCAAACGACACGCCCCACGCGCCGCCCGCCTCCATCATGTGCAGGGCGCTCGTATGCGACCGCATCAACGACAACGCTTCCGAGAGTGGTTCCATGCAACTCTGGATGATCGCGAAAGCATACAGGATGCGGAAGTATGGATCGTACAGCCGCCTCCGCCTAAGGTGAAGAGGGTTGGCGCGCGAGAGATGCTTCTACCCCTCCGCCACGCCCCCAAGGAGAAACCAACATGCTGTTCTTCATCGCAGGCATTACCGGCAACGTCGGCGGAGCCACCGCACGCCATCTGCTCAAGGACGGCCACAGCCTCCGCGCCCTCGTCCGCGACGCCACCAAAGCCAAGCCGTGGGCCGACCAGGGCGTCGAACTCGTTAAGGGCGACTGGAACGACACCGCCTCCCTCACGAGGGCCCTCACCGGCGTCGACGGCGCGTACCTCATGATGCCGCCCACCCAAACTCCCTCGCGCGACTTCCGCGAAGCGAAGGCCGTCATCGCCAGCTACCAACAGGCCATCCGAGAGGCCAGGCCCAAAAAGCTCGTCCTGCTCTCCTCCTTCGGCTCCGAGCAGACCAGCGGCATCGGCCTCATCACCTCCACCCACCTGCTCGAAGAAGGCGTCGGCAATCTCGGCATCCCGACTGCCGTCATGCGCCCCGGCGGTTTCTTCGAAAACTACACCGCCCAGGTCGCGCCAACGCGGCAAAGCGGCACGTTGTACAGCTTTTACCAACCGGTCGAGCGCAAGCTCCTGATGACCGCCACCGCTGACATCGGCGCGGAAGCCGCCAAACTGCTCACCTCTGAGTTCACCGGCAAGCGCATTGTCGAGATCGGCACCGAGTACTCACCCGCGGACATCGCCGCCACCATGACAGAGGTCTTCGGCCAACCCATCACCGCCCAAGCCGTTCCCCGCGACCACTGGTCCGGCGTCCTGCAGCAGTTCGGTTTACCCGCCGAACACACCTGGGCCTACGAGGAGATGATCGAAGCCATCAACTCCGGCCACATCCACCACAACGTCCCCGGCACCGAGCCCGTTCCCGGAACCATTACTCCCACCCAGTTCTTCCAAGGTCTCAACCGGTAAGGAACACAAAACAGTGCTGAACAAGGGGAGCAGCGCGCGGGCGAGAGCGCGTGGCTTCTCTGGCTCGCCCGTTAAGCAGCTTCAACGCTATGCCTTTTTCGCTGACCTTAATGCCTTCCACTGTTCAGCAAGCACCCTACTTTCGCCCGTACGCTTTCACCATTCCGGTGCGGTCATTCTTCACTGCAAACGTGCCATCGCTGTGGACCACGAGTTCCAGCATGTTTCCATCCACCCCGGGCGGGTTCGCGATGAACGCCTCGGCCGTATTCTCCTTCGGCCCCGCTTTCAGCCCTTCCTCGCTGGTGTGCAGCTGCCACAGCGTCTCCAGACCTGGTGCCTTCCGGTACACATCCAGCACCGGAACGCTGCCGCCCTTCGTTGCGCCGTTGTCCATGATTGCCACGCGGGCCTGAATCGCATTGACAAGCGCCGCGCTGCTGCTCTGCTCCCATCCGTGGTGCGACACGACATCAATGTCCACCCCACCAATCCGGTTTGCCGGGCACATCAGGTTGCGCTCGCGGTCTTTTGTCAGGTCGCCCAGATCCAGAATGCGCGTGCCCGCAAACGTGATCATCACGCCCAGGGAATGCCCGTTCTCTGTCCGATCCTCGCGCGGAATCGGCTCCTGCGCGCAGTAGCGATTGATCGCGCCACCGCCCGGCAGATCGCGGTTGATCACCGCTCCATCACTGCTCAACGCAACCACGTCCAGCCCCGGCACGGGCAGCCGATCGCCGGCTTTCACACTCACCCGGCGCGCATGGCTGCGCTCCAGCTCCTGCAGGTACGCTGAAAAAATCTGCTGGTTAATGTCGACCCGCTCGTACAGGTTGCCGTGGTCAAAGTACGTCCCTACCGGAATCCGCTGTGCCAGTTGCGGCACGCCACCCACATGGTCCTCGTGGTAATGCGTGATCAGCACGAAGTCGATCCGCCGCAGCCCCGCTGCCCGGGCCGCCGCCGCGATTCGATCGGCATCGCGCCCGTTGTGGTCTTCCCAACCCGTGTCGATCAGCAGGCTCGTACCCTCCGGCGACACAAACAGCGTCGCCTGCCCGCCCTCCACGTCCACAAACCAGACATGGAGGTCGCCATCACGTGCAAACGCACCTGTTCCAGCTTTGGCAGCAGCTCCGCGCTTTACGCCCTGGGCACCGTGGCTCGCCTTCGCGCCTGCACCCGGAGCCTGCGCCCCAACCGCACCTACAAACACCAAACAAGACGCACTCAGCAGCAAAGCAAAACAACTCTTCATAGCGCAGAGCAGAATAGCGCGCCCGTGTCGTCGCATGCACAGCCGATTCCAGCAAGGTGAAAATTTGTGCGGATTCTCCGCCGCCGGAAGCACCTGGGCGTGCTTCTGAGAGGAACTCGGCAAGCAGTGCACAGAGAACGCAAACGCTCGCATGCCCGTCCACGCTGCCGCGCAGGTGCGATGTCGCACCCTGACAACCCACCACTCGCAACACCGGACACGTCCGCCGGCATCCCAACGCGCATGACCGACGAGACGACCCACCTGCCCGCCGAAACCGGTACCACGCGCCGCAGCTTTCTGCAGACCGCCGCCACCGGCATGGGCACGCTCGCCGCGCTCACGGCCGCACCCGGTCTCGCTGCCCAGCAGAATCCGAACGCCCAGAACAAGGTCCAGCTTTCCCCCATCAACAACACCGCCACGGAACAGTCCTCCAAGACGCCCGGCCCTTACCTGCCGCCCGGCCGCCGCGTCGGCTACGCCATTGTCGGCATCGGCCGCCTCTCGATAGACCAGATTCTGCCCGCTTTTGCCACTTCGAAATACTGCAAACCCGTCGCACTCGTCAGCGGTGATCGCAACAAGGCGTCCAGGATCGCCGCGCAATACGGCATTCCCGACTCCAACATCACCGACTATCAGAATTACGAGCGCCTGAAGGACATGCCCGGCGTCGAAGCCATCTACGTCGTCCTGCCCAACTCCATGCACAAGGAGTTCACCGTTCGCGGCGCCAGGATTGGCAAGCACATCCTTTGCGAGAAGCCGATGGCCACCAGCTCCGCGGACTGCGAGGCAATGATTGCCGCCTGCAAGCAGGCCAACGTCCGCCTGATGATCGCGTACCGGCAGCAGTACGAGCCCATGAACCGCTTTCTGCAAGAAACCGTGAAGGCGGGCAAACTCGGGAAAGTCCGCTCCGTTATCGCCTCCCACTCCCAGAATGAGGGCGATCCCACACAGTGGCGCCTCAAGCGCGCCCTGGCCGGTGGCGGCTGCCTGCCCGACGTCGGCGTCTATTGCCTGAATGGCACCCGCTTCCTCACGGACGAGGAGCCGGAGGAGGTGACCGCGATGACGGTTCAACCCAAGGACGACCCGCGCTTTGCCGAAGTCGAGTCACGCTGCTCCTTCCTTCTGCGTTTTCCTTCCGGCATGGTCGCGACTCTTACCTGCGCCTATGATGTCCACCACTCCAGCTTTTTGCGCATGGAAGGCACCGAAGCCATGGCCGAGATGGACCCCGCCTTCGGCTATCACGGCGCCAAGCTCCGCTTCAGCAAGCTCGGCGAGGCTGACTGCTTCGGCATTGCCGGAACCTCCGGCGACCCCAAGGAGCGCAAAGAAGTCGAATTCCACCCCGAGATGCCCGACAAGGACCAGTTCGCGCTCGAGATGGATCACTTCAGCCAGTGCGTCATGAACAACCGCCAGCCCCGAACTCCAGGCGAAGAGGGCCTCCAGGACCAGCGCATCATGGACGCCATCTACAAATCCGCCGCCACCGGCCACACCGTTCGCATCCCTCCACCCAACGGCCCCACCCGCGGCCCCCTGCCCGAACAAAATGGCTAACGGGTCTGGTTGGTGCTGCTGTCGAGCCTTTGCTTGAGGGATTTAGTCACACCCACGCAAGCAGGCTAATCCATCTCGCGATCGCGAGGCAGATCGCCTCAACACAGTTCAGCCTCTCAAGGTCACGACGCAAAGCTCAGCCGCAATCCCACATCAACTTGCGTCTTCCTGCTCCATGAACTGCTCACGCCTGCTCCAGACAAGGGGCGTACCGACACGAAATGAAAAGGCCCGGATCCGAAGATGCGGGCCTTTCAGGTGCACGTAAATTGACGTTTAAAAGTTCAGCTTTAACCCGAACTCCGCCTGCCGCGGCGCACCCTGCGAAAAGGTGCCCGCACCCCGCAACAACCGCTTGGATGCCAGCACTGGAAAGCTGTTCGTTCCTGTGATGTATCCCTGTCCCGCTGCGCCGCTGTTCACTGCTCCACCCGCGGTCGTCGTGTTCTGCAGCACACCCGAGAAATTCGAGAAGTTGCTGAAGTTGCCGACGTTATAGAAGGCAATGGAGGGCTCAAGGCTCAAACCCTCGCGCAGCTTGCTCAAGCGGAAAGGGTATGACACGTTTATGTCGACGGAGCGGAATGCTGGGTTGTTGGAGGCACCACCTCCAGGAACTTGTGCAATCGGCTGAATCACGCCCTTCAACGTTTGCAACTGCCCCAGCGTGAACAGGTTTGAGTTGATCAGCGCCTGACCTGCGGGTGTCGGTCGTCCTGCGTACGTCCCATTGAAGTTACTAATGTATCCAGCGACGCTGTCACCCTTCACACGATGCATGTAGTCGCCCGGGTTCGTACCCGGAGCGATGTCACCTGTGGTTCCATCTCCCGTGATGTCGCTCTGGAAGATGTTGCCGCTGGCCAGGCCCGCGTCCAGCGTCAGGTTTGCGGGCTGCGCCGAGAAGAAGTGCCCGATGATGCCGATCTGCGGACCATATTTAAAGGTGAAGGAACCGCCGAACGAGACCTGGTGCTTGCGGTCTAGCGTGTTTCGGCCCACGTACCGCGTCGGGTTGTCGTTGTCGTACGCCGCCGAGCTAAAGAATTCGTCACCACCACCACCACCGCCGGTCGAATTCAAGCTGGACACGACACGAGATAGGTTGTAAGAGATCTGCACATTCCCGCTATCGACGAACTTGATCGGGTTCCGCTTGCTCTGGCGATACACCACTTGCAATGCGTCGTATCCCGACCGGCCCGTTGGGCGTATGAAGCTACCGGACCCCAGATTCGGGTTCAGCCCTGGGAACGCCGCCGGGGTCGTCCGGCCTGCGTACGTGTAGTTGTTGCCAGAGGTGTAGTTGGCGCCAGAATCCAAGCCCACTCCTGAGAACGTGGTGATGCTTGCACCACGCGAGATGGCACAAGCCACCACTGCTTGAGGGTTGCTGTTCGCGCACGTTGCATATGGCGTCGTATTCACGCCACCCACGACGACAATGATTCCAGGAACACGATTGATCGCAGACACGGCGTTCGCCTGATTGAAGGTGCGGGCCGCGCCAAGACGATTCAGGTCCGTCGTCTGACCAATCTTGAGTGCTGCATTGTGGATGTAATCCGCGCTGATCACGGCTCCGGGGAACAGTTCACGCTGAATACCGAAGTTCCACTGCTCGGAGTAAGGCTGCTTGTACTGCTGACCGAACGTACCGCTCAAATTGACGCGTGCACCCGCATAACTCGCATTTAAAGCCGGATTGTTCGAGGCGTTGCTCTGGTACGCCTTCGACAGAGCCGCAAACTGCTTCGCCGCCTGACCAATGGTCTGGTTCTGACAAAGCGTTTGAAGCCTCGTTCCATCGGGAGACGCGTTACTGACGGTACCGTCCGCGTAGGTCACACTAAAGGCGCTGCAGGCGTTAGCTACTGTACTGTAGCCGAAGGCTTGGCGCACCAACGGACCGCGAGCGTTCGTCAGGTTGTTGAAGACTGCGCTCTCGTAAAAAATCCCAACCCCCGCACGAAAGACCGTCTTGTGATTACCCGGCGCATAATTTATGCCTATCTGCGGCGAGAAGTTTCCGTAGTTCTGACGAACGCGCCCGGTGAGCTCTGGAGAGAAAAGTGAACTGATCGCTGTGGTCGAGGACAGCCCGTTGCACACATATGCGACGTTCGCAAACAGGTCGCCGCAGGTGACGGGATTCAGGTCGTTGTTTTGCCGGTTCGTGTCCATGGACCAGCGCAGACCGGCAACGAACGTGAAGTTCGGTGTGACCTTCCAGCCGTCCGTCACGTAACCAGCAGCGCGCCACGACCTGATACCACCAACTGGCTGGTCAAAGCCGGGCTGCTCCGTTGCACCGCCAAAACCGTTGCTGAACGTGATGCCGCCCGTACTGTTGTACCCGTTAATCGGATCAGACGGACATGCCGCCGCGCCCACAACGCCGCCGCAACCCAGTGCCTGCGGGTTGTTCGCTGTCACGACGCCGCCAAGCAACGAAGCTGCCGACTCCGTGATACGCGGTGCCAGCCTGTAAAAAGCTGCTGCGCCGCCACCCAGGACGCGGTTCATCGATCCACCGAAGCGGATGTTGTGCGCGCCGCGCGTGTAGGAGCCGTCGTAACGGAGCTGTTTATCGGACTGATAGGTCGCCTGGGGTGCGTTCACATTCGGTCCAAACGCCAAATTCTGCGCGGTGAAGCGGACCGCAACATTGCCGAGCGGGTTGTACACGCCGTTCTGTGTGGCATCGCCGATCAGGTTGTGAAATTTCTCGTACCCACCGCGGAACGAATGCGTCAGCCGGCCACTGCTGAAGTCAGCGCCGAATGCCAGTCCGTACGTGTTGTCACGGTTTGCGTACACCGAATAGTTGGTCCCGGTAATGGTCGAATCATAGGTATAAAGGCCGCGCGCGAAGTAGTGCCCGCCAAACGGTCCCGTGTAGTCCAATCGTCCCACGCTGTAGGTAGCTTTGTATGGAGCATTCACCGTCGGGTTCGCTTGCGAAAAAGCAGTGTTCGAAAACAGTGAGCCGAGGTTGTTCGGCGCGCCGCTTGCCTGCTGCGTGCGCTCGCCATTTGTGAAGAAGAACAGCTTGTCCTTGATCACCGGACCGCCGATGCTCACACCGTACTGGTTCCGCTGAAATATCGGCGGAACTTTTACGCCCGCCGCATTTGGCGTGCTGTTCGGATTGGCATACAACGCACGCTGATCCTGAAAGTTGTAAAAACCCTGCCCGTGCAGTGTGTTCGTGCCCGAACGGGTTGATACCAACACCTGTCCTTGCGAGGTAACTTCGCCACTCACGTCCTGGGTCGACCGGTTGAGTTGGAACTCATTCACCGAGCCTTGGGACGCCACCACGATCGTGGTGCCTACGTACTCATCCGTAATGTCCGAGCCGTCCAGGATAATGCGGGTTGTGCGTCCGGACACGCCATTCACGGAAATACCGGTGTAACCCGCCTTGGTCGGGTCGAACACAGTCCCGTTCTGCAGTTGCACGCCCGGCTCGATCTGGGCCAAATCCAAAAAGTTACGCCCGTTCACCGGCAGTGCCGCAATTTGTTCGCGCGTGATCACGTCCGACACGCCCGGCTGGTCCGTGTTGACCTGGACCGCACCCGTGCTCACTTCGACGGTCTCTGTCGACTGCCCCACTGTCAGCTTGAAATTGCCAGGAGTTGCGGTTCCCGTCAGAATGCGCGTCGTGACCTCGGTGCGCTGAAAACCCGGTGCTGTAATCAGTAGCTTGTAGTCGCCCGGGTTTAGTGGTCCAATCACGTAATAGCCCGCGCCGTCCGTGTGCAGGGTACGCGTCGTGCCTTGGTCTACGCTCCGCAACTCGATTTCGGCGTTCGGCACGATTGCCCCGGACGGGTCTGTAATGGTGCCCTGGATTGAACCGCCGTTGACCGAAACAGCCTGGCCGTAGAATGCTGCCGGGGCTGTAACTGCAGCGGTGGCGAGCGATACCGCAAGAACAAACTGCCTCATCTTCGTACTGCCTCCAAAAAGTCCCTGCGCGGCAGGGTACATCGCGGTACTTGGGTGCAAAACGCTCCAGGCCACTCAAGTCATCAGGTGCCTTGGGCGCATTCACACGGCTGAAATGTAGGTGTTCCTCCAACATTGCCGCATGTGTCAATTGCTGTCAAGCATGGAACTGAAATAGTTTGAAACCAGGAAGCACACCAGTACGTCTGTAGCGTGCATTCCCGTAATCGCGGGTGACGGGAGTGCAATCCCGCTCCGTTCACGCAGAAGGACCGGCACAGAAGACCCGGCCCATAGAATGAATGCAGCGCGTTAGCGGCCACAACCCGCCCGCGCCCAAGCCGCCTTGCACGCCTCACCCGGACCGCCGCCGTGGACCTCCTGCCGCCTCAACACGACTTCTTCGGCTTCCTGCACGTCGACCTGAACAGTTTCTTCGCCTCGGTCGAGCAGCAACTTCATCCCGAATACCGCAATCGGCCCCTCGCCGTCGTGCCGACGTTTGCCGATACCACGGTCGCCATCGCCGCCTCCTATGAGGCCAAGGCACTCGGCATCAAGACCGGCACCCGCGTCGGCGACATGAAGCAGATCTGCCCGGAAATCCTGCTGGTCCAGGGCGACCATACGACCTACGCCGAGTTCTCGCACCGCATCCACGCCGCCGTCGAACGCTGCTGCCCCGTCGCGCACGTCCCCTCCATCGACGAGGTCACCTGCCAGCTCATCGGCCGCGAGCAGGACCCGCCCCGCGCGCGCGAGATCGCCTTCGCGATCAAGCAGGCGATTCGCGACGACGTCGGCGACACCCTGCGCTGCTCCATCGGCATGGCGCCGAACCGCTACCTCGCCAAGATCGCCAGCGATATGCAAAAGCCTGACGGCCTGATCGGCCTTCTGCCGTCACAGCTCCCGCGCTCGCTGGAACCGCTTGAGTTGCGCGACCTGCCCGGCGTCGGCGCGCGGACCGAGCTCATGCTGAACCAGAAGGGCATCACCACCATGCCCCAGCTGCTTGCACTTTCACGCGCGGAGATGCACACGCTCTGGAACTCCGTTTGGGGCGACCGGCTCTATCACTGGCTGCGCGGGCACAGCACCGGTGATGACGGTGCGCCAGTTCCCCGCGAAACGCAGCAGTCGCTGGGCCACTCCCACGTGCTCGCCCCCGAGCACCGCACGCCCGAAGGCGCCTGGGCCGTCGCCCACAAGCTGCTGCACAAGGCTGCCATGCGCCTCCGCATGGAACACTTCTGCGCCGGCACCCTCTCCCTCACCATTCGCTATCAGGTCACCCGCGTGAATGGGGGCAGCGATTCTTTACCCGAGCCGGGAACCCACTCGTATACCAGCGAAACAGTTTCAGTCCCTGCGGAGAGCAATCGAAAGCTGCGGCAGCATCACTCCGGCATACAGCACCACAACTGGGGCATGGAAGCCCGCTTTCCCGCCACACAGGACACACTTTCTCTGCTGGAAGCGCTCCGCGAACTCTGGCAGCAGCAGCCCACCAGGGCCGGAACGGGCCGCCCCTTTTTCGTCGGCGTCACCCTGAACCGCCTGACAGACGAACGCGCCCAACAGCCCGATCTTTTCCGCGACACCAACGCACGCAACGAGCTTTCGCGCGCCCTGGACCGCCTGAACCTGAAACACGGCCATACTACCGTGCATTTCGCAGGCATGCTCCCCGCTCGCGACTCCGCTCCCACTCGCATCGCGTTTACACAGATTCCTGTTCAGTACGGCGTCGATTACATGTAGTCACGACCCAGCCACGGAACCGCGATTGCTTGATACAGGACATATCGCGCCATTTCAGAATTCCAGTCACCGCGACCCAACTTGCCCCCACTCCGTTCGCTCTCAACAAGCGGGGCACGTTGCTGCAGGTATCGAACCGAAGGCGATCTCCCATACCCGTGTCTTAGACCGCAGCTCCTCTCCCCTGGTCGGACGACACTGCACTCCCGAAAAAGGACAAACTATGCAGGATGACCTCACCACCCTGGTGTGCCTCTTCCATCATGAAGATCAGGCCCAGGCAGCAGTTCGCGACCTGCGAAATGCTGGCATTACCGAATCTGCTATTTCCACCATTGGTGGCGACGGCTCCGGTGTCGACGCCCTGGACAAATCTGAACTCAGCTCGCTCGGCATGCCCGACCGTGACTACGACCGCCTGAAAGAAGGCCTTCGCAGAGGCGGCATCGTCGTCGCAGTTTCTTCCATCTCGGATCACGTCTCCAAAGTCGAGTCTGTCTTTGGGCAGCACCGCGCCGAAAAGATTGACGAAGCAGAAACCGGTCTCCGCGAACCGGCACCTCTGGCCGCCGCCGTACCCGCAGCGAGTGAAGGTGCCATTCCCATCGTCGAGGAAGACCTTGTTGTCGGCAAGCGGACCGTCGACCAGGGTGGCGTGCGCCTGTACCAGCGCGTTGTGGAGATTCCGGTTGAAGAATCGATTCAGCTTCGCGAAGAGCACGTGAACGTCGACCGCATTCCGACCGATCGCGCCGTTACCGATGCCGATCGCGCCTTTCAGGAGCGTTCTATTGAGTTGACGGAGACCGCGGAAGAAGCCGTCGTCGCCAAAGACGCACGCGTCGTCGAAGAGGTCATCCTCAGCAAAAACGCCACGGAACACACAGAGACCGTGCGCGACACCGTCCGCCACACCGAAGTCGAAATCGACGAACTTCCCGGCACGGGTGCTACCGCCGGCAAGACGACAAGCACCTACTAGCCCGGAGGAAACATGGCTGATCGCGTAAAAGTTTACGAAGAAAAAAATAAAAAAGGCCTGCCCATCTGGGCATGGCTCCTGCCTCTTCTCTTGCTGCTCGCGCTGCTTGGCTGGTTCTTGCTGCGTCCGCATGCACAACCCGCGGTTCCGGTCACCCCCAGCGCAACGGCAGCGCCCCAACCAGCGGCAGCTGCGGCCAACGGCTTCCCTGATCTCGGTCAGGTCAAGTTCGCGACCGACCAGGCCACCCTCACCACAGAGGACCAGGCAACGCTCGACCGCGCTGCCGAGACCATGAAGAACAACCCCAACGTGCACCTTCGCATGGAGGGCTACACCGATTCGACCGGCGCCGATCCGCACAATTTTACCCTGTCGCAGAAGCGTGCCCAGGCTGTTGCGGATTACCTCAAGTCCAAGGGCGTCGACGGCAACCGCCTTACCGGCGAAGGCTTCGGTAAGAGCAACCCCATCGATACCAACGCGACCGATGCAGGCAAGGCAGATAACCGCCGCGTCGAACTCTTCTCACAACAGCAGTAAATGCAATAGGAGATTCTCATGTCGAAGACAGTAGTCGGACTTTTTTCCAGCACCTCCGCGGCCCAGGCCGTCCAGCAGCAGCTTGTTTCCAACGGAATTAGCAGCGGCGACATCCGCATCGCCGCCAACGACCACGCCGAGCACTATGGCGCTGGCGAGGGTGCTGGTGTCGGCGAGAAGATCAGCCATTTTTTTAAGAACTTGACCGGTGGCGATGACGATGCTCACTCGCACTACGCCAACGGCGTCAACCAGGGCGGCGCTCTACTGACCGTCAAGACCGATGATGATCAGGCTTCCGACGTCGCCGATATGCTTCGTGAGAACGGCGCCCGGAACATCGAGGGCGACACCGGCTCTACTTCCGGCAGCCGGGGCTATGGCGACACCGGCAGCAACACCGGCGGCTACACGACTGGCACCCAGGATTTATCCACCGGCGCGGCGGGTACCGGCGTCATCGGCACTGGCTACAACACCGGCACCGGCGGCGACTACACCACCACGCGCGACAGCGGGTATGACGCAACTACCGGTTCCACCGGTTACGACGCCTCGCGCACCGGCACCACTGGCGAGCAGGCCATTCCTGTCATCGAAGAAAACCTGGTTGTTGGCAAGCGCGAAGTGGACCGCGGCGGCGTTCGCGTCTACTCCCACGTGGTCGAGACGCCCGTCAGCACTGACGTAAACCTGCGCGAGGAGAACGTCCTGGTCGAGCGCCGTGCCGTTGACCGAGCTGCAACGGCGGACGACTTCGTTTCCGGCCGCACCATCGAACTGCGCGCGACCGGCGAAGAAGCCGTGGTCGGCAAGACCTCGCGCGTAGTTGAAGAAGTGCTGGTCGGCAAGAACGCAACCGAGCGTACCGAAGCCATTAACGACTCCGTGCGCCGCACCGAGGTTGAAGTCGAACAGATTCCCGGCTCCGATCTCCGCACCGATACCACCAACAAGTACTAACAACAGAGGGGAAGGCCGGCCTGACCGCCGGCCTTTCTCCGCTTCCACTGCATCGTTCAAGCGAGGCCCATGTTCACGCCGGATCCAGATCGCAACACCGCACCGTTCCTCGCAAACGTCACGCCCGGCCAGGCGGCTTCGGTCAACGTTCTTCGCACCTCCGGCCGGCTCGATCCCACGGCTCCGCTCACCGAGCTTCAACTCGAAGACGGCACCGTCCTGCGATTGCCCACTGCTCTGCTGCAGGAGAGACAGCGAATTGCCGCTCTGTCCGCCAGCGACGCACCGGCAGACGCAACGGACGCGTCGTATACCGGCACCGCAGGCCGCGCAGCCACGGAGCCGGGCCGCACCGTGATCCCCGTGATGCAGGAAGAGCTGCACGTGACGACCCGCACGCTTTCCACCGGGACGGTACGACTCGACAAGACCGTCCAGACCTATCAGACCGCGCTGGACGAACCACTTGCCGTTCGCACCTACGACATCGAACGCGTGGTGCTCAATCAGCCCATCGACGCGGCTCCAGGAACACGCCAGGAAGGCGACACCACCATTTACCCCGTGGTTGAGGAGCAGGCCATCGTTACCAAGCAGCTCATCCTACGCGAAGAGATCCGTGTCACCCGGCGCGACACCGAGCGCCGCGACCAGCAGACCGTCACCCTGCGCCGCGAGCACGTGGAGATCACCCGTAACCCCAACGATCCCACTGTCACCAGCTAGACACGCCGCACGCTTCCTCCGGTTTGTGCAAGGAAGAACTCTGGGCGAGCGTTTCGCGCCTCTTCTTATCTGCGCGCCGGATACATGAAGGCTGTACCGGACGGGCGGCGTAGAATCGATGCAGGAAGTGTGACGCATTGCCCAGTCGTCTGCATGCATCGCCGGAGTCGCGAGGAGCTCTGCCTCGTGCGTACGAGGCTCTCAGCAGTATTCTTCTGTCCTGCACGCTTCTGTTGATCGTGGTCATGCCGTGGACAGAGTACTTTTGGAATCCTGACGAGTTCTCGCATGGAGCACCGGACTTCGAGTTAGTCCTGCTGGCCGTTCTGACTGGCTTCTGCCTAGTATTGCTCCTGCTACAGCTCGGCAAACAGAACCGGCAGCTTATGATGAGCGCGAGAATCTGGCTGAGTTTGTTCCTTCGAGCGAAAGCTTTGATTCGAATGCACGTTGGTCTGATTGCACCAACCCGCGGCCTGACGCTTCCCAGTACCGCGCTTGGCAAGTACCGGTTGCCACTTCAAATCTGATATCTCGCTTTGGGACTTGCCTCGATTGGCCCTGGTCAATCTGTACACCAGACCTTTGAAAACGAACGTCTATGCGCGTGTCGTTGCGGGATAAAGAATGCAAACAACTGAAGTGCTGCAAGCCTGGACAACGATTCTGTCAGGTCGCGCCCCATCGCTCTCGATTGAGATCACGAAAGAATGCCCTTTGCGTTGTCCAGGCTGCTACGCCTTCGACGAAGCTCATCTTGGAAGTACCACGTCGCTTCGGCAGCTTTCAGACTTCAAAGGCGACGAACTGGTCCAGAAGATTTTGGCGCTGCTCGACGAGCACAAACCATTGCACGTTTCCCTGGTGGGAGGCGATCCCTTCGTTCGCTATCGCGAGCTGGAGCAATTGATCCCGCAGATTGAGGCACGTCGCATCCACACACAGGTGGTGACCAGCGCCTTCCGGACGATCCCGGCTGACTGGCAGAAATACGAACGGCTCAATGTAGTCGTGTCAATCGATGGGCTGCAACCTGAACACGACGAGCGGCGCAAGCCCGCAACCTACGAACGCATCTTGAAAAACATAGCCGGGTCGAAGGTGACGATCCATTCGACGATCACGGCACAGATTGCTTCGCGGCAGGGCTACCTGGAAGAATTCCTCGCCTTTTGGAGCGCCAACCCGGCGATCCGGAAGATCTGGTTCAGCCTCTTTACTCCGCAACGTGGCGCCAGCGACCCAGAGATACTGTCCCCGGAACAGCGATTGATGGTGATGGAAGATCTGCGCCGCCTTCGGCCCATGTTCCCGAAGCTCGATATGCACGACATCGTGATCGACGAAATCGCTCATCCGCCGAGCAGTCCCGCGGAGTGCATCTTTGCCAGAACTACGGAAACCATCTCCGCCGATCTGAAGACCAAGATCACTCCATGCCAGTTCGGTGGTGATCCCGACTGCGCTCAATGCGGGTGCATCGCATCCATGGGACTTGCCGCGGTAGGGCACCACAGAGTCATCGGAAAGCTGACTGCGGGCCACCTCTTCATGGCATCAGACCGGTTCGGCAAGAAATGGAGATCTCTCAAGCAGAAGATTGCGCAAAAGAAGGCGCCCCCACCGGAACCCGCACTGTTCCAAATCTTGCAGGCGGAGGCCAGGAGCAAAGCCCGCAAGGGGAGCAAGGCATGAATATGACCGCGTCGGACCGGGAACTGGTATGCCGCCGGGAGATCGTCCGCTACAGCCGGCGGCTTTCTCAACGTGGATTTATGCCGGGTACTGCGGGCAATCTTTCCGCGATGATCGATGAGGCCCGCATTCTGGTAACACCGACAGGAGTCTGTAAAGGGCTCCTGAAAGCGTCCGACCTGGTCATCGTCGATCTTCAGGGCAACTTGCTCGAAGGAACACGCGGCGTGACGAGCGAGCTTGGTATGCACCTGACGATTTACCAGAACAGGGCTGACGTCCGTGCTGTCGTTCATGCTCATCCTCCCATATCGACCGCTTTTGCGTGCTCCAGCTGTGCACTGGATGAGTTGCTATGTCAGGAATCGGTGATGACGGTGGGACCTGTGCCTCTTGCTCCTTATGCCACAACTGGAACGAGCGACGTAGCCACCAGTCTCGCTCCGTTCCTCTGCGGGCACGATGCGATTTTGCTGGAAAATCACGGGGTCGTTACATACGGCAAGACCCTTACAGAAGCTCTTCTGAACATGGAAACGGTCGAGCACATCGCCCAGGTTGCACTGGTGGCGCACCAACTTGGGAGACCTCGTCCGTTACATCCGGAGCAGGTGCAGCAGCTGAGGGCTGCCCGGAACAGGTACCTGGATGCAGCCGGACGGGAGTGAGCAGTGCAGCAGCCTTATACGGAGGTTGCGTCAGCAGAGAAGATTTCGAGGCGGAGCGGAGCAGCTGAATGACGCGCCACGCTCCGCAACGAAGCCGCGTGTAAGCGCAAGCGATCGCCCTGGAGCTTAAAGCGAAGCGACCTTGGGCAAACGGGCTCAGATGTTGATGAAGAGAAGAAATGGTCGGGGAGAGAGGATTCGAACCTCCGACCCCCTGGTCCCGAACCAGGTGCTCTACCAGGCTGAGCCACTCCCCGACGGTGTTGCAATGGCCCGCGCTGCGCCATGCGCCGCTTGAAACCATGTTGGCGGCAAAGTCGCGTGGTAGGTCGCGAAGGCCAACCCGCTTAGTGTAGCAAAGGGCGAGCGGCGAGAACACCTGCGCTCGCCGTTACAGGCGTTCGTCGTGGTGTTCCCAAGTTCCCGCCTTGATTCACGTCTACCGCCGCCGGGTGCGCCGCGTTGTTTTGGTGCGAGGCACACCATAAGCCTCGCCGCTATGCTGCACCACGCCCTCGTTCACGGCCACGGACATCGTGTCGTCAAACGTCGCGCCCGCAGGAATCAGCGTGCTGTTCACGCTCCGGTCGCCGGCTTGGCCTGTCCGCAACGTGATGCGGCCAGGATCGATGCCCTTCTCGCGCGTCAGGTAAAGCTTGGCGTTTGCCGCACGCTCGGCGGCCATGTCGGCGCTTTCGCCGGTGGCGTTGTTGCCGATCATGACGAGTTCGCTGTCGCCCTCGCGTTGCATCGTCAGAGCGATGTCGTCCAGGCAGCCCTTGGCCTCGTTGTCAACGCGGACGGGACGGCGCTTGTCGCGCTCGAACCCGATCGAGCAAAGCGAACGCGTGGACGGCGCGGGCGGGGCCGGAGCGGACACCACCTGCACAATCGTCGTTGCGCTGGCGGTCTGGCCCGTGTCGCTGGCCACACTGCAAGTAACCACAATGTCACCGGGCGCCGCGCCGCCGCTGTTCAGCATCGCGCTCGCGCCTTGCCCGGTAATCTGGCCCGCTGAAGTCGAGTAGCTGTACGTGAGCGGGCGATCACCGGGGCTGCTGGCCGTGGACGTGATGGTCGTACTATCGCCGGGGCGGATGGTGGAGGGCAGCGCCGCGCACGAGATCGTCGGAGGTGCGCCGCTTGCACCCACGGCGGCTTTCGTCGCTGGAATCATGGTGCCCGTGGTTCCGGATCCGCTGACCTCAAACTCGGCCCTGCAGGTGGCTTGCTGGTACGCCCTGCCACCCTGCATCACGCGGCCGTTCACACTGTAGGTGCCCGGCGCAAGACCCTCCGTCGCCACCTGCACCGTTTCCCCGGAGCCGGAAAGCTTGCCCCCGGTCGTGGTCCAGGTGTAGGTTGTGCGCTTCTTCGCGTCCAGGCCGGTGTTGCTCGACGTAATCGTCACCGGATCGCCCGCGTTCACCACGCCGGGGTTCGCGGTACAGGCAAGCGCGGCGCCATAGTTCGTGCCTCTGCTGCCGCCGGTGTCTCCGAAGCGAACGACCAGACCCGCGGAGAGCGAGTAGGCGTTCATCTTCAGCAGGCCGCCGCTGGTGTTCCCAGGCGGCACAAACGGGCCGTAATCGACGTGGTTGTAGTTGTAGTCAGCCTCGATGGGTCGCACGGCGAGGTGGTCGTGGAACGAATGAAGAATGTAGTCGAAGCCGAGGCCTGCGGTGTAGCCGTGGCCCCAGGTGCCGCAGGGCTGCGCGTCGGGTCCGCCGGTTCTGGCGCCGCCGCCCAGGGCGTGGACGAAGGGAACGAGGCGGCTGACCTGGTAGCGGGCGATGAGGCCGCCCTGGACGGTCGTGACGCAGTCGTTGGGGCCGCTGGGGTGGTACGTGCCTTGGAGCTCCGCACCGAGAAAGTTGTTGAAGTAGCCGGCGACGCTGACGGCCGCGCCCGTGGTGATGGGCTGCGCTTCATTCGCGGTGCCGACATTGGCGTGGACGGGTTTGAGATAGCTGTAACCGGCGAAAATATCGACGCGCGAGAAGGGCCAGTTGTTTGGGTTGCTGGCGGTGGCCTGGGCGGCCGCGGGCAGCGGAACGAACGCGGGCACAGCGAGGAGTGAGGGCAGCAGCGCGGCCACGGTAGCCGTGAGGAGCGATTTCCAGGACCGGAGTTGCATGCGACGAAGTTCCTCCAAAGGGACTGCGAACCGTGGCGCTGTGTGGCGCAAGTGTGACCGGGCGGGTTGCAGTGCGCTGCTGCGGCCGCGGGGGATCCGGTGTACTCGCCTGAGCGTCGTCAAGGTACATCAGAAGGGTGGCCGAGGCCGATACCACGAATGGGTTGGTATCCGGGTTGTTACTTGGGCGCGCCGGGGTTAACGACGGTCGGGAGAGAGCTAGTATCGGAATATGCCCAACGACAAAGCCGCCATTGCTACTCAGAACGCTCCTGCCGCGATCGGACCGTACAGCCAGGCGGTGCGGTCGGGAGATCTGCTGTTCACTTCAGGCCAGGTCGGTTTCGACCCCGCGAGCGGCGCTCTGGTGAGCGGCGGCGTGGAGGCCGAGGTGCGCCAGGTGCTGCGGAACCTGGCGGCGGTGGTCGCGGCGGCGGGGTTGACGATGGCGGACGTGGTCAAGACCACTGTGTTTCTGGCGGACATGAATGACTTTGCCGCAGTAAACGCCATCTATGCCGAAGCGTTTGCGGGAGCGGACGTGATGCCGGCGCGATCCACTGTGCAGGTGGCGCGGTTGCCACGGGATGCGCGGGTCGAGATCGAAGCGGTCGCGCGATTCAGTTAGCGACGCGGGAGACCCACTCGCAACGCGAACGCTTAAATTCCATCTAATTAAGTGAGGTGGAAGTGATGGCAAATGCAACGGAATCTAAGGCGGGAACCGGTTACGAAGTGCAGAAGACCGACGCGGAGTGGCGCGAACTCCTGACGCCGGAGCAGTTCGCAGTGTTACGTGGCAAGGGTACGGAACGGGCGTTCACCGGCAAGCTGTATGAGAACCATGCGGACGGCCTGTACCACTGCGGTGCGTGCAATGCCCCGCTGTTCAAGAGCGACCACAAGTTTGAGTCCGGGTCGGGCTGGCCGAGCTTTTATGAGCCGGTGTCGCCGACTGCGGTGAAGGCGATCGAGGACAACAGCTACGGCATGCGGCGTGTGGAGGTAGTTTGCAACAACTGCGGATCGCACCTGGGGCATGTGTTCCCGGACGGGCCGCGTCCGACGGGCATGCGGTATTGCATCAACTCGGCTTCGCTGAATTTCGAGGGTGTCGAGGGCGGATCGAAGTAAGCGGTCTGAGAAACCCAGGTGCACGAGGGAGCCGACTCAAGCTCTCTCGGCACTTAGCGCTTGGATGCGGAAGCGACGGAGATTGACCTTTGTGCGGATTCCGGGTATGCTTCGAGGGTTGAGCGGAACGGGCGGGTGTGCGGGTGAGTTCTCCCAGCGCGGCCGTCCGGTAGCGACCCGGAGCGGGCGCAATCGGACGCCCGGGTGCTCCTCACGGACAGGTTTCAGCGGAGCCAGGCCCGAGTGAGGGTCTGTTCCAGCAACGCGCCGCCCAGAGATGGCGAGCGCGCGGAGGATTGGAAGCAATGTACGCAGTGATTCGGACAGGTGGAAAGCAGTACCGCGTAGCTCCCGGCGAGACAGTACGGGTGGAGACGCTGGCTCATGAAGACGGCAAGGTGGAGTTTTCCGACGTGCTGGCGGTGAGCGGCGAGGCCGGCAGCTTTGAGCAGGAGCTGGGCGGCGCCAAGGTGCTGGCCGAGGTCGTGGGCGAAGGCCGCGGCGACAAAATCCTGGTCTTTCACTTCAAGCGCAAAAAGCAGTACAAAAAGATGCAGGGGCACCGGCAGGGATTTGTCGAGGTTCGCATCAACGAAATCTTGGTGAACGGCAAGAGCTTTAAGGCCGAGAACAAGTAATTTGGACTGGCGTTCGCCGGTCCGTGAGAAAGGCCGGCGCTGCCGGCATGGATTCGCGGCCATTGGCCGCCTGAGAGCGAGAGAACACATGGCACATAAAAAAGGCGGCGGAAGCTCTTCCAATGGCCGCGACTCCAATGCACAGCGGTTGGGCGTAAAAACATTCGCGGGTGAACTCGTGACCGGTGGAACCATTATCGTGCGACAGCGCGGCACACCGATCAAGGCCGGCTTGAACGTGGGACGCGGCAAGGATGACACCCTGTTCGCGAAGGTGGGCGGCCGGGTCAAGTTTTCGGATCGCGGCAATCATGGGCGGTTTGCTTCCGTGGAACCGGTTGCGGCTTAATTAACGACGTTTGTTGCAATAGAAATGCCCTGCTTCGGCAGGGCATTTTCTATTTGCGGGATTGGTTATCGGGCAGCACTTGCACCAGATTTGCTTTAAGGCGGGCACACCATAATCAGGGTGCCGCGACCGCTGCTCCGCTGATTAAGCATGACGGAATGGTGCTGGCTGTGCTCCGCTTGGCGCAGCACCGAGGCAAAACATGAACCCGTCCGACTCGTTGCGCACCGGGTAGTGCTTAGTCTACCTTCAGCGTGACATTGAAGGTGTTCTTGGTGTCGAAGGAGCTGATCGTCTTGATGGAACTCTTCTTGCCGTTCACCTCAGCCCATACCTCGTAATCCGAAGTGCTGGAAAGCTGGGCGAAACGGTAGGTGCCATCGTCGGAAGTGATGTAGCTCTTCTGCGACAGGGTGCGCGTGTCCTTAAGGTGAACGACTGCACCTTTCACCGGCTGTCCTCCGCTGACGACTTTGCCGTCCAGCGTCCGGGCCTCGACGCGTTGCGCTGCGGCGGGCATAACCGGAGCGACAACCGCAGTGGCGATCATTGCAAGGCCAGGAAGCAGAACAGCGGAGCGCACGTAGCGGCCTGTGGCGGTCCGAAGGCGATTCATCATAATCATTGCTTGCAGTATACGTGGCACCGTCGCCACGACCTTTCTAGAAGACTTAGACCCGTTGTGCCAGCGAAGGTCGCGCTTGCCGCAGGCAAGCGCGGGCGTTTGGAGTCTGTGCTACTCGTCGTCTTCGTCGTCGCCGCCGGTGTGGCGATAGCCGTCGTCCTCATCGTCGTAGCCCTCAGCATCGACGACGGACAAGTGCAGCGGCTCGATGGAAATGATCTCCAACTCGGTGCCGCATTCATCGCAGGTAACGGTCTCGCCTTCTTCTACGTCGTCAACGTCGATATCGAGCAGGTTGTCGCATTCGGGGCAGGTAGCAGCCATGTTTCTCTCTTTCTGTGGCCTGGGCGCGTGCGGTCCCGACACCCGTCGTTTCCACAGCAGACGCAAGACGAGCGCAGCAGGGTTGTTTGTGCTCAGAGGTGTGCGTGCGGTATGCATGATGCACGCGCTGCGAGCGATAGGATAAAGATGATGCGCTCCACGGGAAGCACGACGCTGACACTGCCGCCCTTTGCCGGCGCGACGCGCAAGCTGGTGCTGGTAAATCTCCTCACGTTTTTTGTGCTGGGTCTACTGAGCTGGTTTGCTCCCGGCTTTTTCTCACAACTGCAGGTCACACTGGGCTTGATGCCGTTTGCGGTACTTCATGGCTGGGTATGGCAGTTTCTGACGTACTCATTCATGAATATCGGATTTCTGAGCACGGCGTTCGCTCTGCTCACATTGTGGTTCACGGCGACCACACTGGAAGAGTCGCGCGGCGCACGCTGGCTGGTTCGGCTGTACTACGGGTCGGCGCTGGTGGGTGGCATCGGAGCAGTGTTGCTGGTGCTGATCGGCCGCTTATTGCCCAAGGGGATGACGCTATTTGGCGGGACCGGCGCCTTGTACGTTGGCATGTTTGCGCCATTGTTCGCGGTGCTGGTTGCGTTCGGCCTGCTGTTCGGCGATGTGGAATTTCTACTCTTTTTCCTGGTGCGGCTGAAAGCCAAATACCTGGTCGCGATCATGGTGGTTTGGCGGCTGGCGCTTCTGGTGTGGTCGCGTGAGGTATTCAGCGCCACGGTGGAACTGTGCTGCGGCCTATTTGCCTATCTGTATGTCCGCTATGCGCAGGTGGGGTATAGCAGCCGCACGGCCGCTGTGTCGGTGAGCGAGCGATGGTATGGCTGGCGCAACGACTACTACCGCTGGAAGCGGCGGCGGGCAGCGAAGAGTTTTCAGGTGTACATGCGCAAGCAGAACCGCGAGGTGCACTTCGATAATGAAGGCCGGTATGTTTCGCCGGAGGATGAAAAGCGCGATCCGAACGATAAGCGCTGGATGAACTAGCGCACGACGGGCTGGCGATCCCGTGCCTCGCGCTCCCACAAAGGGCTTTGCCAAGCGACAGACTGATTACCTCGGCGGCTAAAGCCGCTCCTTCTGCTCCGTCCTATTTCTATCTCGGCGGCTAAAGCCGCTTGTCACACGATCGCTTATGGCGTGGATGCGCCCGTGCGGCGTGGGCGCTGCCTGATGTGCAAGGTGCATCTGAGCAGGTATGCAAATGCGCACGCTTGGCAAGCTTCAGGTTCCTGTTTCGCCCATTATGCTGGGCGGCAATGTGTTTGGATGGACAATCGACGAAGCGCAGAGCTTCCGGATTCTGGACCGCTTTGTGGAGCGCGGGTTCAACTTCATCGATACGGCGGATGTGTACTCGCGCTGGGCGCCGGGCAACGAGGGTGGCGAGAGCGAGACCATCCTGGGCAAGTGGCTGCAGCAGTCGGGCAAGCGCGACCAGGTGGTGCTGGCGACCAAGGTCGGCATGGAGATGGGCGAGGGCAAAAAGGGCCTGAGCGCGAAATACATACGCTCGGCCGTCGAGGCCTCGTTGCGGAGGCTGCAGACAGACCGCATCGACCTGTACCAAACGCACCAGGACGACAAGGACACACCGATCGAAGAGACGGTGCGCACGCTGGATGCGCTGGTGCACGAGGGCAAGGTGCGCATGGTGGGCGCGAGCAACTACGACGGACGGCGGCTGCGTGCGGCAATCGAGGTAGCGCGCAATGCGGGTTGGGAGAGCTACCAGACGCTGCAACCGAACTACAACCTGGTCACGCGTGAGCAGTATGAGACGGACCTGGCGCCGGTGGTGGCGGAGTACGGTTTGGGCGTGGTTCCTTACTTCTCTCTGGCGGCAGGTTTTCTGACGGGCAAGTACAAGAGCGCCGAAGATGCCAAGGGCGTGAAGCGCGAAGCGGCCGTGAGCAAGTACTTCGATGAGCGCGGGCTGCGCATCCTGGAGGCGCTGCGCTCGGTCAGCGAAGAGGCAGGTGCGTCCATGGCTTCTGTGGCGCTGGCGTGGTTGCTGTCTCGCCCGAACGTGCTGGCGCCGATTGCGAGTGCGACGAAGGAAGAGCACCTGGATGATTTGTTTGCTGCGGCGGAGCTGGAGTTGAGCGCAGAGCAGCAGGATGCGCTGAGCGCGGCGAGTGCATATGAGCGCAAGGCGGAGGAGCCGGTGATGGCGGGAGCGTTGCCAGGCGAAGGGGACCGGTCTTCGCGCTAGTTTTGTTAAACCACCTTTGCCGCAAAGAGCACGACAAAGGTGGGGCCACGTTGCTTTACTGAGCTTTTGGCGGGTCGCCGACCCAGTAATTACGGCGGGCGCGGATGGTGGCTTCGGGGTACTGCGGCACTGTGACGTTCAGTTCGTGCAAGCCGGGTGTTGCGCCGCCGGGAATTGTAAAGCTGAGCAGGTAATAGTTGTGGATGCGATTGGAGAGGCGGATTGCGGCGTTGTCGAAGCCTTTCTCCGTGCCGAAGTTGTCGTACTCGCCACCGGACAGGCGTGAGACCGTCTTGGGCACGTTCTGGCGAAAAGACTGGACCATGGCGACGAGCAACTGCACGCCGAACCCCAGGATGCCGGGGCCTCGGCCTGGTTTAATCTCGTCGCGCAGGTCGTCGCGGTAAGGCGAGTAGGCGAAGCTGTCGACCACGATGTTATTGCGGCCGAGCTGCGCGATTACATCGGCTTCGGACACATGTGAACCGTGGTCGCGCGTTTCGCTGATGAGCATGATGGCGCGGCGATAGCGAAGATCGCGGTTCTCAAGAATCGAGGCGGCGTAGCTGAGCGCGTCGGTGGTGGCGGCGGCGTTATCCTCGCACGGTGCCATGCGCGGCATCGCGGCTTCGATCTTGTCCATCTTGCGGGTGAACGGCTGTACCAGCTCGGGGTGCGCGCCGTAGCGAACGAGCGCCACTTCGTGCGGGGCGGCACCGACAAGGCTATCGATCATGGTGGGCAGGCCCTGGATGCGGCTGTATTCGACGACGGCCGAACGCGAACACTGCAGGAGCACGACCAGGCTGAGGCCGAGCGAATCGACCGGTTCTTCCAGGCGGAACGGACGCGGCGCTCCGTCGTCGGTCAGCGTGAACTGGTCCTTGGTCAGGCCGTAAAGAACTTTGCCCTTAATGTCGACAGTCGTGGGAACGAGGATGAGCGAGGCGCCGGTCTGCAAGGTGTAGGGCTGCTGTGCGGCGGGATCGGTCTGTTGCGCTGAGTTCGATTGCTGCGCTGAAGGATCCTGCGAAGCGGTTGCGGCAGGCTGCGGCATGGCTGTTGCCGGGGCTTGCGTCTGCGCGCGTGTCGCAGCGGACATGCAGAGCAACAACACGGAAAGTAGGGCACCACGCGACGGCATAGAGGTTATTCTCGCAATAGTCTGACGCACCTGCTTTCTTCTGGAGAGGTTTACACGATGCGTTTCTTGATCCTTAGCTGTCTTGCGGCTGTGTGCACCCTGGGTGCTGCTGCGCAGGCAAATACCACGATGAACAGGAATCCTGCCTTGCTGCCCTATCCCAAGCCGCACACCGTCTCGCAGACCGACAACTATTTCGGCACCAAAGTGGCCGACCCATACCGCTGGATGGAGGACGTCGACTCCGCCGACACGCGCGCATGGATCGATGCGGAGAACAAGGTAACAGCGCACTATTTCGCACCGCTGCAGCCGCTGCAGAAGAGCCTGCGCGGCCGCATGGAAGCACTGGTGAACTTTGAGCGATTCAGCGCGCCGACGCGATACGGCTCGCGCTACATCTATGAGCACAACACCGGGCTGCAGAACCAGGGCGTCGTCTTCTGGACCGAAGGGCTGAACGGCACACCGCATGTGTTGATCGATCCGAACACGCTGAGCGCGGACGGCACCGTGGCGCTGGCGGGCATGAGTGTAACCGACGACGGGCGGCTTGCCGCATTCCAGATCGCGGAAGCGGGCAGCGACTGGCAGCGCATCATTGTGCGCGATGTGGCGACGGGCAAAGACCTGCCCGACACGATTCACTGGGTGAAGTTCGGCGGCGCGGCGTGGCTGAAGGACGGCAGCGGCTTTTACTACACGCACTACGACGCGCCCAAAGAAGGCGCGGCGCTGAAGGCAATCAGCAGCTCGCCGAAGATCTATTTCCACAAGCTCGGCACGGATCAGTCCGCTGACACCTTCGTGTTTGAGCGCAAGGATGACCCGGAGATCTTTCTGGGCGCGGGCGTGACCGATGACGGGCGTTACCTGATCCTGTATCAGGCGAAGGGGACAAGCCCGAACAACGAGCTTGCGTTTTTGGACCTGTCACAGCAGGGCGCGAAAATCGAGCGCGTTATCGACAAGCCGGATGCGAGCTATACCGTGGTCGGGAATGATGGCTCGCGGTTCTGGCTGAATACCACGCTGAACGCGCCTAACGGCAAGCTGATTGGGCTGGACCTGAACCAGCCGGGCCGCGAACACTGGAAGACCTTGGTGCCGGAGAGCAAGAGCAAGCTGGACGGCGCTTCGCTGGTGCACCGCACTTTGATCGCCGAGTACCTGACCGATGCGCACACGGAGGTGCGACTCTTTGCGGAGGACGGCAAGCCCGTGGATACGCTGACGCTGCCGGGCATTGGAACGGCCAGTGGCTTTAACGGACGGCGCGAGGACGACGAGACTTTCTATGGCTTCACGAACTTCACAACGCCGGGCGTGATCTATCGCCTGGATCTGAAAACGATGCAGTCTGTGCCGTACCGCACGCCCAAGCTGAACTTCAACCCCGCCGAGTATGAAACGACGGAGGTGTTCGTCACTTCCAAGGACGGCACCAAGGTGCCAATGTTCCTGACCAGCAAAAAGGGCCTGCAGCGCAATGGGCAGAACCCGACTTTGCTGTATGGATACGGCGGCTTCGATATCTCGTTGACGCCGGCCTTCTCGTCTTCACGCATTGCATGGCTGGAGCGTGGCGGCATCTACGCGCAGGCGTCGCTACGTGGCGGCGGCGAGTACGGTGAAGCGTGGCACGAGGCGGGCATGAAGCTGCAAAAGCAGAACGTCTTTGACGACTTCATCGCCTGTGCCGAGTACCTGATTCATGAGAAGTACACATCAACACCAAAGCTGGCGATCCAGGGCGGGTCAAATGGCGGTCTGCTGATCGGTGCAGTTCTGACGCAGCGGCCGGAGCTGTTCGGCGCGGCGAATGCGCAGGTCGGCGTGATGGACATGCTGCGCTTTGACAAGTTCACCGTGGGCTTCGGGTGGAAGCAGGACTATGGCTCACCCAGCGAGAACGAGGCGGAGTTCCACGCGATCTACAAGTACTCGCCGCTGCACAACCTGAAGCCGGGCACGCACTATCCAGCGACGCTGATCACCACCGCAGACCACGACGATCGTGTCTTTCCGGCGCACTCCTTCAAATTCGCGGCGCAGATGCAGGCAGACCAGGCAGGACCGGCACCGGTGCTGATTCGCATTGAAACGCGCGCAGGCCACGGCGCGGGCATGCCGCTGAGCAAGCAGCTGGATGTGACGGCAGACACGTTCGCATTTCTGCTGCACGAGCTACACGCCGATGGGCAGTAGCAGTAACAGCGAAGCAATGCAGCTTACCGTAAAGGCAGGGCCTGGTTGCTAGTAAGCACCATGCCCCTGCCAGACGGCACGGAAGGTTCGCAACAGGATGCGCAGGTCCATCCAGAGACTCCAGTTGCTCGCGTATCGCGCGTCCAGCAGCACCCGCTCTTGGTACGTGGTTGCGTTGCGTCCAGAGGTCTGCCACAGGCCCGTGATGCCGGGCTTCACTTTGCAATAGCTCACAAAGTTATCGCCGTACCGCTCGATCTCGGCCGTGGTGATGGGGCGCGGGCCGACAAAGCTCATGGTCCCCAGCAGCACGTTCCAGATCTGGGGCAGTTCATCCAGACTTGTTCTGCGCAGGAAATGCCCGATAGGAGTGACGCGCGGATCGTTCTTGAGCTTATGGGAGATCGTCCACTCATGCTTCGCTTCAGGATGCGTGTTCAAGTAGTTCTGGAGAATCGTCGCGGAGTTTTCGTGCATGGTCCGGAACTTCCAAACGACAAAAAGAGTGTCTCGATCGCGGTGTCGCGCATGCCCGAAGAAGATCGGCCCCGGCGAACCGACGCGTACCGCGATCGCGATGCAAAGAAGCAGCGGCGCGATGAGTGGCATGATGACGATTGCAAGGGCGAAGTCCAGTGTCCGCTTGAGTACGCGGTAAGAGAAGAGCGCGTCAAGTTCCGTTTCAATGCAACGCTCTTGCCTTAATGCTGTATGCGACACCGTGAACCTCAAGCCTGAACCGAAATGCCGCTCGCGGCGGCACCGGATCAGGATACTTCGATAGCGTACCGTCTCCGGTGCATTGCCGTCGAACAGGTACTTGGGTTGATACGAAACAGTCTTGAGCGTCGCTTCAAATAGTGTCACGGGCCCTTGCGCAACAGCCGAGTGCCATCGAACCAGCAAATCGAACGTCAGTCATTGACCACCGCGCGCTTAATTTCATTGCAAGACTCAGCTTGTGCTACGGAACAAGGTAGCGCGCTCCAAGTGTTTACCGGGTTCTGATGACAGGCAGCAGAGCGGCCCGATTCCGCAGCGTGTAGAGTGTGCCTCCAACCACGCCCAGAAACTGTGCAACCGAGCGGCCCGCGAGGAACAGGGGAGAGAGCGAACCAACGGCAACGTCTTTTCTAAGCGCGCGAAATGCAAACGGAATTGTTGTCAGGCCGAAAGCAACCGCGACTATGCCGAGAGCGAGCAGAACTCTCCCCATCAGTACGCCGGCGAGCAACGACATTACCAGCATGGGAAGCAACAGGAGTTGCAACTTCATCAACTGCGGCGTGTGGCTATCCTTGACTGCCTTGGACGGATTCTTGCGAACCGCGAGGACACGCCAGTATGCGAATTTGAACTTCTTGCGGAAGTAGTGGATTGGCTTGCCTGGATGAGAGTGATACACGACGGCGCAGGGAATAAACTTCATGAGCCAGTTGCGTGAAGACATCCGAAACGATAGTTCTACATCTTCAGCGCAGGCGACGGGAAAGGAAGTGTCATAGCCACCCGCTTCTAGGAAACGCTGCCGTACAAACCCGGCGGAGTAGGTGTCGATGAAATCAATACTCGGCTGTGCAGCCATGATGCGGTACTTATCTTCGTACTCAAGCTGAACAAATCGCGCCGTAAGCTGCGCCTGTGTTGTCCGGTAAATACCCTTCACGCCGACCACTGCGGGGTCGGTGAAAGGGGCAAGCATCGCTTCCACCCAGTCGGGAAATGGAATGCAATCGTCATCGGTGAAGAGCAGGACTTCCCCATGAGCTTCCTGGGCGCCCCGGTTGCGCGCCGCGGCTGGACCGGCGTTGCTTTGAGAAACGACGCGTACTAATCCAAAGCGCTGGACGATTTCGACGGTGTTATCCGTCGAGCCGTCATCGATGACAAGTATCTCGATGTTCTTGTCAGCGGTTTGTGCAAGCAGCGACTGAAGACAATGACCGATCCGCGTCGCCCCGTTGTAGGTGGGAATGACGATTGTCGCCCTTCCCGCCCACTTTGCAGAACCGCCGGGCACCGAAGCTTGAGCCTTCTCCATGCGGTATCTAGGCCGTAGCGCCTTGTGTCTTCTGAGGCGGCGCAGTCTCGTCCGTCTTCTGGTGCTCGCTTCCCTTCACCAAGTACTTCGTCAGGGTAAGGAACCCCTTCACGTTGCGCTGAAGCTCGCGGCGGTCCGTAAGGGACTGCTTGACCTTGTACGCGAGGTAAGAAGGCGCGAGATAAAAGCTGCGGCGGGCACGATCGCAAAAACTCACCAACTGGTCGTGGGTGATATTCGGCAACGTGACTACGGAATTATGAAGGCCATCCTTGGTGAGCCACGCTCCCCAGTCCTCAATCTGAATATAGTTACGGTCTTTGGCGTCCTGGTAAGCCTGCGTACCGGGGTACACCATGATGGGGAAAAACTGTGCCGTATCAGGACGGAGCTTCTTGGCGAAGCTCAAGGTCTTTTCCATGCTGGCGGGGGTCTCATTCAAATTGCCCACCATAAAGCAGCCGTGGACCATGATGCCCGCATCCTGGCACTTGCGCACGAAGTTGTGAGCTTCCTCATGATATTTGGCATCACGGCGGTCGTCATTATTCTTGTGCATGCCGTTGATTACTTCAACATCGCCGCTCTCGAAACCGACACAGAACAGGCGTGCGCCTGCTTTGTGCAGCACGGACAGGAACTCAACGTCCGCGCCGACATCCGCACGGCAGTTTGCATCGAATGGAAGCTTGTTGCCCCGGCGAATCAGCTCGTTGGCTAGCTCCAGCGTGCGCGGTTTGCTGACGATAAAGGTGTCGTCCTCCAGCATGACCGTTTTGATCTCGGGCATTTCTTTTGCAACGTAATCGAACTCGTCTGCCACGTTTGCAACGGACCGGAAGCGCATGCGGTGACCGCTGAAGGTCTGCGGATAGACGCAGAAGGAGCAATGGTATGGGCAACCGCGGCTCGTGTCGAAGACCACCAAAGGCCACAGCGAATGGCCATAGAAGTAGTCAGGTGTGTGCAGGAATCGCTTGTAGACCTCGCTGACAAAGGGCAGCTCGTCCAGATTTTCAATGGCCGCACGCTGGCCGTTGGTGATGATCTCACCGGTCGAGCGACGAAACGCGAGTCCGGGGACGCCGGACAGGTCCGCCCCGCATGCTACCGCCTCAAGCCAGTCGCGAACGGTGTACTCATATTCGCGCATCGCCACCGCCTGCAGGGCGGGAGACATGCGCAGCGTCTCAGCCGGCAGTGCCGACACGTGCCGGCCCACCAGCATGGTGTGCAACGACGGCTTGGCTGCGGTCAGGGCTTCCATAACGCTGACATCGTTCAAAATGCTTGGCGTCGAGGTGTCACAAACGATCGCTTCGATGTTCTTCGCCTCGACGCGGTCGATGATGTGCTGCAGCGTAAACCCCGCTGCCGGAGCGTCAACCAGATCGACCTCGTGCCCGTTCTGAATCGCCACACCGGCAGCCGTCGCCAACCACTTGGGGTAGTAAAGCGTGCCGCTTTTGGTGACGGCAGGGCTGCGCTGTTCCCGCGAAAAGCGGGGATGAAACGGCGGGTTGAGGAACAAGACGCGCATCTTAGAGGGTTGCCTCCGGGGGTGGATACGCTCAAGTAGAACACAGACCGCGCGAAAATGTTGCGGTGCGTTCTTTAGGTTCTCACGCTTGTCAATAGGACGTAACTCAAACAAAACATGACGTTTTCAGAAGCAGTCAGAAGGCCGCGCAGCCGGCCCGATCGCGGCAGCAGTCTTGTACAGCACCTCGACAGCCGAATCACTCAAACAGCTGGAGGACCGGCCAGCTCGTCAAGCTTTGCATCCTGCCCACATTGCGATTGAGTCAGAACGCGTTCACTGTGAGCGCGCGGCTATTCAGTGAACGACACTCGCACTCACGACTGGACCTGTCAGGAATGTGCTGTATCTGTCCTGGATCGAGTTCCAGGCTGAGTTCGCGCGAAAGTAGCGCGCAGCGCGTCCAGGCGAGGGCGCTCCGCAGGATTGTTCTGCAGCCGGGTCAACCCTTTCGCGGCCAGAGCCCATACGATCCCCAGCAGGAAACCGAATACTGCTGCACCCAAAACAATGAGCGTTCGCTTCGGCGAGGACCGGCGATCGGGAACAACGGCGCGATCCACCACCTGAATGACCGCGCCCTGCCGCGCCTCATCCACTTTGGCGACCTCATATTGGCGAGCAAGCAGGTCAAAGATCGTTTCGTAGTACTTCACGTCGCGCAGTTTGCGGACGTAATCCAATCCTGCCTGCTGCAAATTTCCTTTTGGGATTGGCAGCATGTTTAAGCCCTGGTCTGAGGAGGCACCCATTTTCTGCTCTTGCGCTCTTAGCCCCGCAAGCTCCTGCTCGGCCACCTGCAGCTCAGGATTCTCGTTCGTTGCGTAGGAGCGCATGGCCCCGATCTGGACTTCTTTCGCGGCGATCTGGGCGCGCAGCTGCGCAACGGACGTAATCACGGCCCGCGCCTGGCTATCCAACTGCACAAGCCCACTCTGCTGCTCGGTCTTTTTCAGTTCTTCTTCAGCGGTGGCAAGATTGTCCTTCGCGCCCACGAGTTGCTGCTCGAAAAAGAGCCGGCGTTGAGATGCCTCTGTAACGGCAAGATTTCCGGTAAGCCTCTTGAACTCCTCCACATAGCCGTTGGCCATCTCCTGAGCGATGTGCGGGTCGCTGTCGGACACAGAGATGCGGATGAGCCCATCTTTCGCGCCACTGTCAATGTCGACGCGCTTTTCAAACTCCTTTATCGCTTCAGACATGTACTTGGCTTTGTAGCGGTCCATCAGATGAAAGCGGTCGATCATCGCATCCTCAACGGTGCGGCTCTTGAGCATGGCAACTTGAAGGTCATTGGGATTCTTAAGCGAACCCAGAACTCCTCCACCGGCCAACGACGCCACGGAACCCAAACTGCCCAACTGCCCCATCAAGGCCGCTCCCGCAGAGCTGCCCTGCTGCGGAGGAAGGATGGCAGTCGACGCGGTGTAACGGGTCGGAAGCACAAAGGCGAGCAGACAACCGATGAGAGCCGTGCCGAGAGTCGTCTTGAGGATCAGGTTTCGTCGTGCCGCCAGAACGACAACGAAGTCCAGCAACGAGACTTCTTCATCCGCTGTGACAACACCATCCCTGTCTGTGTCTCTCTCGAGTTTCCTGATCAAACCCGTTCCCTTCACGCCGAGTCATTGTTCTTGAGGTAACACAAGCTCGGCATGTTCAGCATAATGCAGAGCGTCTCCAACCATCTGAAACGCTTGCGGTTCAGCTTTCGGATAAACTTCCTCTCCATGTCCCTAGCGTAGAACGCACCTTTCGCAACAATCTGCCTCGCAGAAGCAGCGCACGAAGGCTGCTGTGATCAAATCCTCGCGCCAGTAGGTGAGACGTCCCGCCTCTTCCGCAGCTGTACACCAGACCGAATCTTTCTGCCAGCACTTGCAGAGACTTACGGGAGTACAAGGAAATATGGCCATTTCTAGGAGCGGCGTACCACCACGATAATCGCGTTTTCTCCGACACGTGATGGTCGTGAGTGCCTGTCCCAATCAGAATGAGTAGCTTATCCGGACTTGCCATGGACAGCATAATCTGTAGAGAGGCGACCGGATCGGTCAGGTGCTCAAAGACTTCGATTGCGGAACAGAAGTTATAGTGGCCGAGACGTTCCGGTGACAGCTCCGTTACACCATACGGGTCATACGAATCAAAGGTCCAATCATTCGTCCGAAGCAAAGCCGCAGTGTTTCCGTTCCCCCCGCCGTAATCTAACCCCACCACAGTCTTCTGCCTGCCGGCCAAAAGCGTACTGAGTTCCCGAGCATTGCGGCAGGGCCGAACCCGCAGATACTCGGGATCAACGGTGATGTAATCCTTGTTATAGACGTAGGTCTGCCATTCCTGGCCAGTAAAGCTGTCCCCGAAATCGGTAAAAATAAAGTTGCATTCGGTGCACATCCTGTAAATGACCGGGATACCCGCAAAGCCCAAGACATACTGATCTTTAGAGCATGACTTACTGAAATCCACGACATCGAAAGGAGATGCTTTGCCGCCGCATATCTTGCAAGGAGCACTCGGCGACAGTCTGGCTCCCCGGAGCTTCTCGATTGCATGGTTCATGAGCGCGTCGGACATTTGATTGCTCCTGGAAAGAAGTAAATGCACCCTTCAGGCGACCGCATGCGTAAGGCTTGCAAAAGACGCGCGTTCAAGCCCACGAAGAACGTGCATAACTCTGCTGCGTATCGAGAGTGACATTGCGAGTGGAAATTCGAAGCAAGACGACACCGGTCCATGACATGCCCCTTGTGGCCCCTGACGTAGCGATCGGCAGGCGGCTCACTAAATCTGGTAGGTTGGCATGAACCGCCGAAGCGTCTCTCCAGAAGGCCACTCAAGCGGGTCTACTCCCGGGCCTTCATATTACGTGAATCGGAACACATCAGCGACCTTATGCCGTGCTGAACCGCGTCTGGCTGGATCTGGAGAATGCAGTGGGCGCAATCCGCCGTGCAATACCCAGAGCAGGGCGGCACAGTTCGGTGTGGACGGCAGTAGACGACGCGCCGTCCCATGGGACGAACCCGCTCCGGAGCGGAGGGTCCGTCAGGGTCAGATCCCTGGGCGGCAATGAACAGAATGACACAAGCCACGTCGAGGGCACCGGCGATGTGGCCCGGCCCCGAATCGTTACCCACAAGCAATTGACTATGAGCAATAAGGCAAGTGGATTCCGGCAGGTTCGTTATACCTGCAATGAGCGCTGTCTGACTCCGCCGATGGAGCGGTGTTAGCTCATAGAGCTGTCGCGCGATTTCAGCGTCCTGCTTTCCCGTAAGCAGCGCCACGGTGAACCCGCTGTCGTGAAGATCATTAACGACGCTGGCCCAGCGCTCTACTGGCCACATCCGTCGTGGAGCGCTGGCGCCGGGAGCGATCACCGCGAGACGGGCATTTGGATCAAGCCCGACGCGAGTGGCAAGCGCGAACCACTCGACGGTATCGGCAATGTGGCGCATGGACGCATTTGGAACGGATTCGATTGCTCTAGGATTCTTCGCCGGGATGAGGCCGGCCTGCTCGATAAGAAACAGAAATCTTGCCGGTTCCGCCATGCCCTGGGCACCTCGCACCCGGCAGGTCAGCAGAGCGTCTCGGTATCCTGCTGGCGGCTGGGACTGATCGAAATCATTGGAAGCGAACCCAATCCGCGTCGGGGCCTGCAGCAGATAGGCCAGCATCAGATCGCGAAAGCCGCAACCCCAGCGCGGAATGATGCAGGCGGTCGGACGCACCCGCCGCATACGCTCCCAATACGTCCGTACGATCTTGAGCGTGCGCTGCAATTCGACCCATGGATTGACTGTTTGGTTGTGATCCATCTCGAACTCATGCACATGATCCAGACTTGGAGTGAGACTAAGAAACGAGGCGATCGGAGCCTGCACAACGCATTCAATGAACGCTCGAGGGTGAGCGGCCCGGAGCGCATCGATCATCGGAAGGAGCATGACGGTGTCTCCAACGTGGTTGGAGAGGTGAACGATCGTAAGGTGCTCCTGCCCGTCTGCGACAGAAGCAGTGGCTGGTCCTAACAGCCCCGCGCTTGACGCTATCTTGACCGCAACGCGAAAGCACGGTGTTGCTCCACTGCGTATAGCAGGTAGCAGAGTTCTACGGTACAAACTTCTGAAGGTATCTTTTAGACGCATAGCCTAGTTGCCGGGCTTACCTGGTGGCCTGTAAGACCATAACTACGTTGCTTGAACAAAAGGCGATCGGATCATTTGGGTAAAACACTTTATTCACGAAAATATCGACAACTTTGAATAAAGCCAGCCCCGCTATCCGTCGCAACGACCGGAATGCCTCATTACGGATCAGAGGGACCGCCTGGCCACCGAAGAACACCACCCGCATCCCGAGTTCACGGGAAAGATAGCGAACCTTCCCAAGCCCAAGTGCCGTCAAGTGGGTCATGTCACCATTCTGATTGAGCAGACCAAAAGGTGAATCGGCATTAGGGAATCTGGCTATGAACAAGCCGCCAGGCTTAAGCTTTCTTACAAGGCTTTTTACAAAATCCAAAAGATAGTTTTGAGGTATGTGTTCCAGCACATCGAAAGCCACAACAAGATCAAATGCCCCATCGTCCAACGCGTTTAGATCCAGTGCGTGAATCGCATAGAGACCGCGGCGAGTCGCCATCTCCACCAGAAAGTCATTGACTTCGGTACCAATCGCGTTCCAGCCTTTTGTTTTCGCATAAGCAAGAAAGCTTCCATTCCCAAATCCGATTTCCAATACCCGGATCTGGCTCGTCGGTTTGAAGCCCGCTCTCCTGAGTTCGGCGTCAAAGTAGAAGATTTCTGCCCTGCTAACTTTCGCGAAATTATCGTCGTCCCAACCCTTCCATCCCAAATATGATTTGCCATAGTGCAAATCGGCGTGCTCTTCAGACGTCGTGAGCGGGTCGGGGCCATTGACCATCATCCCCATATAATGCCATAGTCGTTTCGTTCTGCAACCACTTGCCGCGGGAGGGACACCTAGGCACTTGGAAATCGCTACTGCGTCTTCAACAGGCGGGAGCATTGCCATATTTGCGGACCGACCAGTAAAAGAAGGTAAGACACGACCGTCCCCAGAACAACGCCCACTGCCCCAATGCGTTGGACCCAATAGATTGAAAGCGTGAGGTTCAACGCGGCCGCTAACAACGACGTTACAGCCCAAAGCCGTGTCTGACCTTTTCCAGTAAGAATGACCGACGTGTTACTCATCAATGTGCTGATAAGCACCCATACACACATGAGCAGCATGAGATGTTCGGTCGGAACCGCGGCCGGGCTCGCCCAAAGGCGTATGATCCAACGGCCAGCGAACGCGAAAACCAGAGAAAAAGCAAATGCGGTGAGCATGGTTGTCCACATGATTCGGCGAAACGTGCGCTGGACCCATGGCAGGTCGCCTCGCGCGAACGCCTCAGAATAAGCAGGCCATACAGCGGGCGCAATTACAGATTGAGCAATGGAAGCAAAGCCCGCCAGACGCCACGCGACACTATAAGAGGCCACCTGAGCAGGTCCAAGATAGTGCGTCACCACAAGGTTGTCGCTGTTAAATGCCAACAGAGCAGATATCTGTAAAACAAAGAAGCCGCCCCCCGCGCCAACCATTCGCCCCGCTGCGCTGCGGCTGAGATGAGTGACACGGGGCAACAGCCAAGGTTTATGGAAGAACCAGAGCCAGAGGAGACAGAGAACATTGGCTCCCACCAGGGCGGCGGATGACGCTGCTACCAGTGTCACGAAACCCGCGTGGAATCGCACCAGAAGAACGATCAGAACTAGGCTTGAAAGACTGCCTGCGGAGGTAAATAGGTTCGCAGAGCGTAATTCCTGATATCCGCCTAGAATTTTCATCGCAAGACCCGCAGGCATGCCCAAAAGGAAGACAATAACAGCTGCGGCCCACGCGTGGCTCACTAAAGGGATTTCTCCGGGCGAGGTGAGATGGAATAGGTTTGCCCAGTCCAGGTACGGCCATATCAGGCGTGCGACTCCTGCCAACAGAAAGGCGAGCGCGACCATGATGCCAAAGGCTGTTGAACTATAACTGCTGGCCTGCTCACGATCGTCTTTTGCGTAAGCTTCGGATATGAAGTTCACGAGAGCACTTGCGATTCCCAGGTCCAACACCAACAGCGTGGTAACCACAGTCGAGATCGTCATCCAGATGCCGAACTGCTCCGCACCCAGATATCGAACCATAATTGGGATCGAGGCGAAGGTCGATAGGAAAACGGCTCCCTTGCCCACAACTGTCGAGGCAGCACCTACCAGTAGTCGCCGTGTCCGGCTCATTTCGAGAAGCTGAACGCTTTCTGTGTATCGGAATGGCAAAAAAGACAAGAAGCGCTGCACGCATGCGTAGAGACGACGCCGTGACTCAAATCTCGGCTGTCTGCCTTGAAGTACGCCTCCAAATGTCTCTCGATCACAGCGTCTTGTTCAGCATGTGCCAGCTTCAGCATCGGATCTGTTCACCTGTCCTGCCCGTCTTGAAATACTTGTATCATGCGAACGCCCGCATCGGAGCGCGTATGGACTGCTTGAGTTGTGCAGAAGCGTGAATGCCCAGGTTGACCAGGAAGAGCACCGCGCAAGCCCGCATATGGCGTTTCCGCTACACACAGTATCGCGTCGGTCTCTCCGTAGCTCTCACCAAACGATGCCACCGTCGTAGTAGGGCTGAGGTGCATGATCCCATGTCGCTGAACCCGTACAATTGAAGCTCATCTCCATGAATCAATGCTCAATTCGAGTCACGAAGTGGCAATCGGTGTGCGCCGCGCGCCCGTGGTTGGAAGTGGACTTGCGAATCACTTGCCGGTTTACGCTTGACCCAGCGTACGCTACCCTGCAGCCGAGGATCTTGGACCGGCGCTCATTGGCTGGTGCCCAATAGCGACATGTTAGTCCTCAACGCACTCTACTCTCTCGACATTTTCGCGTTCGGCACATTTGCGGTCTCGTACTACCGCAACTGCTACCGCAAAGGCTATCGCATGGATTTCTGGCATGCGCAGCTTGTTATTTTTTGCGTGGTTCCCTACATGCTCATGTTGCCTTTCGCGAGCAATCCGCTCAACGCACTGGTCGTCGGCCGAGATTTCAATGGCGTGGTTGCGGCTACTTCAGTGGTTTTCCCAATGGCGATGTTGGGATATTTTTCACTATTGCTGGGCGGCAGCCTTTGGAGGCTTCAGCTTGGTGTTGGCATACGTCGAACGGTGGCCAGGGCACTGGACGTAGTCCCACGCGGTTCCATGTTGCTCATGTCGTCCCGTGAACTCATGATTTTTCTGTCTGCAATTTGCTTCGCGGCGCAACTGCTTCTGTTGGGAATCTATTTCAGCGCCGAGGGTTTCGGGTTCAATCTTCGCTCCTACACGTTCACAAATCCCGGCATACGGCCGATTGCACAAATTATTGCGCTTTCGTCCACGATAATTGCTGCGCATTGTCTCGCTCGTTATCTTGAGCGAAAGGAAAGGTCTATCCTGGCTTCCGCGTGTCTCCTGCTTCTTGGCCTACTCTTCTTCGGCCAGCGCGGCAATATAATCTACGCAGGCCTGAACGGCGCGCTTTGTTATGTTATCCAGCGGCGAGACACGATAAGTCTGTTCCGAATTCTAGTGGGCGGAACCTTTGCGGTCACACTGATTCTTTACCTTGGCAGCGTTCGCGACGGTGAGTACTCGCCTTTAGCGTTCTTGGCTTCGCTAGCCTTCTTGGTGTTCTTCGGCAACAACCTGTGCGACCTGAGAGATTTTGCATGGATATACTCGCGTTGGGATCATCAGTTGTGGATGGGCAAGACTTATGTTGCTGGATTGATGACATTTTTGCCACGAAGCGTTTCAGAGTTCCGAGGCGAGTGGACCTTCGGCGTGGCAACGGGCCGAACTGTCGGTTTGGACACGGAACTTCATCCCGGGCTAAAGCCGGGGCAATTCGGGGAAGCGTTCTTCAACTTCGGAGTACCGGGAATCATTCTGTTTGGATTACTGATGGGCATCCTCATCTGGCGAGCAGATTACGGTATCAAAGAGGCGTTTCGCTCTCGTCAGCCTTCCCTCATGAGAGCATTTGCTTACACCTCATTGATCAGCTTGGCAGCTTGCCTGAACACAAGCGCCGCATTGCCAGGCCTGTATGCACTATTCGGCTTATTTTTTCTGGCATGGCTGTATCTTCGCGCGCGTGTTCTTGTGATTCCTCGCCGAGCCCTGGTAGCCGAGTTGTCCTAGGCGCAAGCAGTCGATCGCGACCACGGTAGATCAGGGCGGGTGTCAGGTTTTTGCACCGGCCCGACCCCTGTTGGCGTCACGGGCCCGTTCGTAGCAATAGGGCTCTACTGTGTATTACGATCAAACTGAGACCAGCGACCGGTCAGAAAGCGAGTTTGGTTGTGCGATTTGGAATGCTTGTCTGCCCTACGAAGTTTCTGTACGCCCGGGGCAAGCTCCCCAGGACCGGCCTTCGTATTCTCGACGTGGGATGCGGGAATAACTCGCCAAGCATGACCAAGCACTGGTTTCCCGGCTGTCACTATGCGGGTGCGGACATTGAGAACTACAACAACAGTGCGGGCGACGTGTCCACAATGGATGTTTTTTACCAGCTTGGCACGGATGGTTCGGGTTATTCTGCAATTCCGGAAGATAGTTATGACTATGTGATTCTTCACCACGTAGTCGAACACATGCCGGCCCCCGCACCGATCCTAGCCACACTTTGTACAAAACTAAAGCCCGGGGGATGTATCTGGATAGCCTTCCCCTCGCGCCGGAGTTTGTCTCTGCCTTCGGCCGAGGGGACGTTGCAATTTTCTGACGATCCCACGCACGTCCATGTTCCGGATGTTCGAGAGATATCGAACGTGCTGCTCGCACATGGTGTGAAGATAATTCACGCAGGGCGGTCGCGATCTTTTATCCGGGAGGTAACCGGGCTCGCGACACTTCCTCTGGCTTACCTTCGAAAGTTGGCCACGGGAAAGCTTTCAGGCAGAGGTCTATGGTACATCCTCGGTTTTGAGGATCATGTACTCGGCCAAAGACGCATGCAAAGCTAGTAGCCGAGCCAAACTGGATTCCCGCAGAGTAGAGCGGTTTGTGAGCCTTTCATTCACCCACATTCGACGAAGACGAGGTTTACGGCCTTGCGCAAACAAGCCCTTATTGTGAAGTTCGGCCAAATTGGCGACGTGATCATGGCGATTCCTGGGGTGCGCTCACTTTACGACGAGGGGTTCGAGATTACCTGGATTTGCGGGAAGGCTGCGCGTCCGTTGCTCGATTGTTATAGCTGGATCAACGTTATCCCGGTCGATGACAAGGCGATACTGCGGGGATCGCTCCTTGAAAGAATGCGAGCCGTTGCCGCCTTCTGGCGCAAGGTTCTCGGGACGAACTATGACCTGTGCGCCACGCTTTATTACGACCGGCGATTTCACCTGATGACCGCACCCATTCGGGCTCGGCGAAAGGTATCCCTTTCCGCGGGTGCGAGAGCTACGGTGCTGCTGCCAGGCCGTCACCATACAGACGAATACCAGCGTGTGCTCCTCGATCGCGCAGACGGCTACCAGCCACGAAGCGCTACACCGGTCAAGCCCGACAAGCTGCCGGCATCTCCACCGATCAGCAAAATCGCTGCGCGCCGAATTATTCTTTTCCCCGGCGGAACAAGCAATGTTGTCGGAGAGCAGGTCCTGCGTCGCTGGCCCGTGGCCAGCTACGTGACGGTTGCGCGGCTTCTGCTCGAAAGAGGAACGGAAGTTATCCTGATGGGCGGGCCCGAGGATGCGTGGGTGCGGCCACATTTCGAAGGAGTTAAAGTTTCCGATTGCATCGGTACACTTGCTCTGCCGGAAGTAATCAGCGCATGTAACACTTGCGACGCAGTCATTACGCACGATACAGGACCACTTCACTTAGCAGGCCTAAGCAATGCGTGCCTGGTGGGCATTTTCGGGCCCACCGACCCCTCAACCCGAGTACCCAGGAGGCCGGGAGCGATTGGCATCTGGGGCGGACAGGACTTTGCCTGCCGGCCTTGTTACGATGGTCGCGACTTTGCGCCGTGTCAGTTCAATGGGTGCATGCACCAGGTCACACCGGAGTTGGTCCTACGTGAGCTTGACCGGCTGCTTCATGCTCGCTCACTTGGCGTTGCAGTTCCGTGGCATGTTGTACTTCCAGAGCCCGTACATGCCAACGAACCGGTCAGGCTGAAGCTGAGCGGTAAATCAAACACCGTCTAAATACCGCAGGCACAACAACGCGCAACCTGCATGTGCAAGCGGTCCCTGCTCGCAACCTTCGATCCCAATGTTCTGGGCAGCTTACAAATATCACGAGCGGACACTTGCGATAGAACATCTCAAAGTATTCGTTCGTGCTTGACGCAGGTCACCTTTATCGCAGCACGTTAATTGCCGCGACGCCGAGACCGAACTGTCCGATGATGGTTGCAACGTCGACCAGGTTGCGCAGGAGTGGGCGCTTGTCCACTCGCTCTGGAACCACAATGGCGTCGCCAGGATGAAGCGGTATGGAGGAAAAGCTGCCGGCAAACAGTGCGTTCGAGTACTGCCGGCTGACAACAGAACCGTCTGCGCGAACGATAAAGCTTCGCGCCGTGTCCGCCGTCCGGGTACCGCCGCCTGCCTTGCGCAGGTAGTCACCGGCCCGCATGCGGCTGTCGTAAAGAAATGAATTCTGTGTGTACACCGACCCAAAAACGTCGACGCTTGGTGGCACCTGCGGAACCACGAAAACGTCTCCATCTTCCAAAGGCAGGTCGGGAAGATCCGCCACCGTCTGAGCGCCGGGTTTCACGTCGAGCACGATCCGTCCGGTCGCCGAAAGTTGATGCAGTTGCATCACCACGGCGCGTGCGTTTTGCAGGCCGGCAATGTTTGCCACTTCGTCTTGCGGATTGAGAGCGTTGTTTACCGAATTCGCTTCCGCAAGCTTGACCCTGCGCTCCAGTTCGGCAGTGTACTGGTTCAGCCGTTGCTGCTGGATGACGCGCGTCGACTCGCGCGTGAACTGCGAGCCGTAAATGTAGGCATCTTTGCTAAAACCGCCCACTCGTTGCACTAACTGCCGCAGGGTCTCGCCAGGTTTCACGCTGTAAGTTCCAGCGGCGCTGAACTCCCCTTCCAGTTGCACGTATTTGGTTTGCTGGGACTGCGGAACCCGGATGTCCGCCTTCGAGAAGATTGTAATCACATCGCCCGGTTCAAGAGCCAGGTTCTGCGATGGATCGCCGCCGATGACAGCCTTGCCAAGATCGAAAGGGAGCAGTTCCGTGGTCAGGTCATTCGGCTTCAGCCGCTGAATTACCGCATAGGCCCAATCCACATCGGGCGCATTCAGGACCACAGCATTCTTTGCCGGAAAGCGGCGCGCGGTTCCCGTTACAGCGGCACTCAGGGACACGTTGGACGCGGCGATATCATTTGTGCTTGGGCTTCGCTCCTGGTCCAGGGTACCCACCTGCGACGTAGGCGCATTGGCCGTGGTGTACTGCTGTAGGTTCGCTGCGTCCTGCTGCGTGCGGCGATTCTGATTCGTCGCTGTCTGGCTGACGTTGCTGTTGACTGCGTTCTGGTCATTTTGCACTGGCAAGTTCAGCGCCCGATACGGCACACGCTGACCAAAGACATTCTGGTCACTGTCGGGCAGGGCGACGTTCCCGTTCTGATCGACGGGACCGAAGAGCGAGGCCGGCTTCGCGGGCCCCAAACCCTGACCGTAGAACTGAGCAACGGGCGCATCCGGAGCGTACCGGCGAACGTCCGGGGTCGAGTCGAGCACTGGCAGGCCTAACCGGTTCCGCTGTTCCCAATAATCCCGGGTCAGCAGCGCCTCTTTGTCGGGGACAAGATCTTTCACGTGCATGCCAGGAAACCATGCAAACCTGCGCGGATCGGCTACGTTGCCGCGCAGCGTGACCGAATCCTTGAAGCGGTCAATGATCGGTGAGACGAGTATTAAATCTCCGTTGGAAACGTGCGTTGCCAGCCCGGGTGCATCCATCGAAACGTCCAGCACCGATCGCCCGTTTTGGCGTCCAATGCGTTCCAGGCGAAGCTGACTGGCCTGTGCCATGGTCGTGGTTCCACCGGCAAGCCCCAGCAGATCCTGCAGTGTGCTCTCCTGTTTAATCTCGTAGAGAGCGGGATTCGCAACGCTGCCGGCAACGGCGACCATAGCGCCTGCGGGAGGGATGAAGATCACATCTCCCGACAGAAGCGGAACGTCTTTCGATTTATCGCCGCGCAAAAGCAGGTCGTAAAAATCGAAGGTCGTCACGGTCTGGTTTCCGCGCTTCACCTGGATCGCACGCAGGCTGCCCATTGGGGTGGGCCCACCGCTCGCGAACAGCGCATTCACCAGCGTACTGAGCGAGCTGATGGTGTAACTGCCAGGACGCTTTGCGTTTCCCACAACAAACACCTGGATAGAGCGAAGTTGGCCGATGTTTACATTCAGATCGAAATTTCGGAAGTTGCGGCCTATCTGCGACTTCATATAGTCAGTAAGCTGCGCAAACGGAATGCCCGCGACGTGTACCGCACCGATTTGTGGCAGGTAAACGTTGCCGGACCGATCCACCGGGAAGCGCCCGTCCAGGTTCACCTGTCCCCACAGGTGCACCAAGAGTTCATCGCCGGGACCAATGGCGTAATCCGGGGTGACGGGAATGCGATCCACAGGCGCGAATGTCGAGGGCACGTCAGAAAATAGAGACGCTCCAAAAATCGGCAGCACCTTACCTACCGACGCAGCGACTAATCGCTGAAAGCCGGTCAGTTCGCCGGGCGGCACCGGCAATGGGCGCTGATTCTGCAGGTTATAAAGCTGATTCTGCTGATTCGGGACAGTCGTATCCTGCTGCGTCAGAGTCCGTGGACCGGCCTGCAGACCCGATGTGGACGGAAAGAGAGTCTGTGGCTGCGCGGACACAGGCACCTGATCCTGTGGTTGCGACTGCTGCTGTTGCTGCTGAGCTCCTGAGAACAGGCCGTCCATCGACACTTGCGCCGATAAAGGTAAAGACGTTAAACACCCTGACAGGAAAACCGCAGTCAGAATCTGCAGCCTATTTATTTGCTTCCAGCTCATCAACTACATCCGTGAATAAAATGCGGTCTTCAACGACATGAGCGAGACTGTCATCGCTTTGCCAATCTGAAGAGCGCAGACCCAAGCATACCAATTCTCCTGCATTCTCCGGCTCGCGAACGGCACGCATTCACCATACCGCCTTATACTAGGCGCTATGGTGGGGTCGCCAGTATCTGGAGCCTGTGTGTCGACCGGGAATCAGGTTCGGCGAAAGTTTAAGCGAGGTCTGACCTTGCTCGCGATTTTGGGGATCGCGGCCGGCAGTACGGCACTTAGCCAGGCCGCGCCAAGCTCCGCAAGAGATTCGTCCGCCTCCTGGGATGTCCTATCGCCCGACGCGGATCACCACGGCAGCGTCAACGTCCCGATGGACAGTTGGATTTACCCGGCGCTGGAGCGATTGGCGGCGATGGGATACATTCCGTCGCAGAACGTGTCCATTCGGCCATGGACACGACAGGAGTGCTTGCGCCAACTCAGGGAAGCCGAGGATGTTTTTCATTCCTCCGCAACGAACGACGCCCTGGACCGCGAAGCAGAGCCCCTGATGGACGACCTGAGCAAGGAACTGGAAGGCGACCGCGATGGGTTCACGCTGGAGTCAACGTACATCCGCGTAGGCACCATCGCCGGCCCGGCGCTGAATGACAGCTTCCACTTCGGTCAGACCTGGTGGAACGACTACGGCAGGCGTTTCGCAACGGGCACCAGTGGCCTTGCCGGGTACTCCATGCGCGCCACCTCAGGGCGATTCTTCTTCCACGTCAGGCAGGAAGCGCAGCGCATTCCCGGTACACCCGGCATCACACCAGGGCATTCTGTGCTCTTTAACCAGATCGACGGTGTCCCGGCGTTCGACTCTCCCATCACCCCCCCTGCTTTCCCGGTCACTGCGCCCGGCGCTGCCTTCTTCACACAAACACCGCTCGTGCTCTACGCCGGTGTAGCTTTGGGCGGCAATTCCCTTTCCTTCGGCAAGCAGGAAATCTTCTGGGGACCGACAACGATGGGTCCGTGGTCGTTTTCAATGAACGCGGAACCAACCTACAATCTGCGCTTCAACGCAACACGTCCGCATGCCTTTCCGTTTTTCCCCAAACTCGGCACGTACAAGTTCGACCTTGTCATCGGTAAGCTTTCAGGGCACAGGTACCCGGCAAGACCGTACTTCAACGGGCAGAAAGCCGACTTCACCTTTGGAAGCAATCTGGAGCTGAGCTTCACGCGCTGGTCTGTCTTGTGGGGAGTCGGCCATCCCATGACGCTCGGCAGTCTCGGCCGGAATCTCTTCAGCAGCGCCTCAACCGGGGCAACGTACTCCTACGGAGAGCGTACGGACCCGGGTGATCGAAAAAGCGGTTTCGACATGCGGCTGCATGTGCCGGGCTTGAGAAAGTTCGCCACCATCTACGCCGATGGGTACGCGGACGATGACGTGAGCCCCATCGACGCGCCGCGCCGCCAGGCCTGGGCCACAGGGTTGTACCTGCCGCGCCTGCCTGCAGTGCCGCACATGGACTTTCGATTCGAGATGGCGAGTTCGCAAGAGCTAAGCCATGACGAAGGTCTCGCCCACCCCTTCTTCATCAACAACCAGTATCGTGATGCCAACACCAACAAAGGCTTCCTGCTCGGAAACGCAATTGGCCGGGATGGCCGCGCCTTTGAAGGGCGGGTCGGCTTCTGGAGTTCGGCAAGGAACCATTTTGAAGCAGGATACCGGCAGTCAAAAATCAGCCCCTTGCTCTTACCCCAGGGGGGAACCGTCAGCGATGGCTTTGCACGTGCCCTGGTGCTGTTCCGCAAGCAATGGTCCGCGGATGTGTTCGTTCAGCAGGAACGCTTTCTTGTGCCCGCTGACATACCAGGTGCCCACACCAACACAAGCGCGCGCGTCACGATCACCTGGTCACCGAAACTCCATTTGACCCCGTGACACGACAGGCATGCGGCACCGCGTGAGTCGTAAGCAAAAGGCTCAGGCCCGACAGTAATCGGCGGGGCTGCTCCGGATTCTCGCTTACCTCTTATCCCAAGCGCAATTGGCATGGAGCAGCACGCAGGGCGCGAGAGTAACATGGGCAGCGGCTCAAGTGCCCAAGCGGCCGCTCTTCTGCACCACCGCCTGAGCTCAAAATCCTGCTTCCTAATGTGGAAGGTTCGGATTTTTGCCGATGCTCAGCAGGTCCGCCATGATGCGGTAGCTGCCAGGCACGCCTTCTGGCATCTCGCGGAAGAATGCAAATGCCAGGTACACGTAGTATCCCTTGCCGTACTGAGCATAGACAAGACCGCCGGTTTGCGGGTCCTGGCCTGCGTCGTGCATCTCAGTCGGCGCAACATAGTGCGAGTCATAGCTGCGCAGAAAGCCGTGGCCACGCTCTTCGACCCAGCCATTGAAGTCGGCAAGCGTGATCTTGTTCGGCCAATTGAAAACCGGGTCGTCGGGCTTTGTGATCTTGACTTCGCCGGTCTCTTCCACAACCTTCTCCGCGTCCCCCGGAACGCTGAGCGGATATGGGCCGTAGTTGCGGTCGTACTCCGCGGTCTGGTACTGGCTGATCACGACGCCGCCATTGTGCACATAGTCGAGCAGGCGGTTGTTGAGCACGCGCAGTTCAGGCCGCGCGGCATAGGTGCGAATGCCGAGAACGATGGCGTCATAGCCGCTCAGGTCAGCGCCGGCCAGATCGCCGGCGCTCAGTTCCGTCACATGAATTCCAAGGTTCTGCAGCGATCGCGGCACATCGTCGCCCGTTCCCATCACATACGCCACGCGCAGGCTTGGCGCGGTCTTCACGTCGACACCGGTCGTCTTGTAGGCGGCGGGCGCGTACAGGGGATACGGACGAATCCCGGGCCAACCGATCGTGTAGAACCCCTGCGTGTATTGCTTCCCGTTGGCGGTCGCAACGGCGGAAATGATGTACTGCTTCGCCTGAACACCGCGTGGATCCACGGTGAAGTGCAGGTGAACGTCCTCGTTATCACGGGTTGTGGAGAAAGGCGCGGTCGCAGGCTGCGCGGCCCAGCCTGCAGGCAGCTTCAACGCAACCGTGCCGCTTGCCGGCCCTTTCACACTGCTATGCACGGTCACATCCAGCGGCAGCGTCGTTGCGCTGAGCGGCATGATGCCCGCCGGCGGCGACACGCGCACGCTGATTGCGGGCGCAACCAGCAGTGGGTTCAGCACAATGCCGAGGCCGGTCTCCCGTCGCGCCGTCTGCACCACGCTTTGCGTGCTCACCGCTACGCCGCTGTAGGTGTAAACCATGGTCGCGGTGAGCGGGTACGGCATGGTCGGCAACGTCAGATCGCGGCTATTGTGGATGTCGTAGTAGCTCTGCTCCAGCGAGGGCCGCGAGAAGTACGGTTCGGTCAGTGGCGCATCCTGCGGAACCGTTGCGCTGAAGAGGACATCACCGGCCTGACCCGCGGCAAGACTCGTCACGGCTGCACTTTGGTCGGTGAGCTTCCAATCCCCCGCATTCGGAACCAGCCGCACCGAGTTGACCTGCACGGGCGTGACACCCTGGTCCGCCACATGCACGGCGACCGCGAAGGCCTGGCCTGGAATCACGGTTGTTGAGGCAAACGGGCTGCCCGCGGCAGCACTGGCAGCGTCAGTCGGGCCAAATGGGCCGACGCGCGCCGGGTCCACACCCTGAGGCTGCACGATCGCAAGAATCTGCATACCAAGAGCCTGGTTCAGCGCCTGCTGGAACTGCACCTCCTTCAGGCGCAATTCGTGCAGCGCGTTGTACTGGCCGTCGTCCTCGCGTTTCTCCTCCAGCTCGGCGATGAGTGCTCGCGTCTGCGCCAAGCCCTGCGCCAGGGCTGGCGCGCACTTCTCCGGGTGCAACGCGTTGTAGACCTCTGTCGCGGTTGTGACCTGCTGCGCAATGCTTTGTAGCTTGTCCCTCGCACTGTCCGCTTCCGCGCCCTTCAGGTAACCCGCGATACCGGGCAGCGTGGTGTCGATGCCATCGTAAAAGCTGTCTTCGTGCGCGGGTGGCGTACCGCCCTCCACACGCGTCGCATACAGGTGATATGGCGAATCGAACTGGCCCGCGGGCGGCCGGCCCACGCCCCCGTTCTGCGATTTCTGCTCGTTCAGGCCTTCGCGCGCAAGCTGAAAGTAGCTCTCGCCGAGCGCAGGATCATATGTTCCTTCGGGTACGGTCAGCGTAGTCGAAGGCACATGGTGAATCACCTCACCGGTCACATAATTCTTGAAGACGACCGGCTCCCACTTACCCGTGGCGTAGTCGAAGATGCCTTTATCCGTGACCCGTGCAAAGGGCACGCGAGCGTACACCTTGAGCGGTGTCCAGGGACGCAGCCCCTCCTTGATCTGGTCGGGAAACATCTTGGGATCGGCGGCTGCGGTGTACACCTCTTGCGCCATCACGCCTGACGTCTGGTGATGACCGTGTCCATCCGAAACATAGCCGGCAAATACGCTGGTAACGACCATCGGTCGCACCGTTCGCACCACGCGCACCACATCTTCCAACACGCGGTCGTGACCCCATTGCGCGAGCGACTCCTGCAACGTCTTCGAAAAGCCGAAGTCCGCGACGCGCGTGTAGTAAAGGTGGTCGCCGTAGTAGTGATTCGCTTGCAGGTGCTCCTGCGTGCGCAGGATCCCGAGCGCGTCCCAGAAATCGCCGGTCATCACGTTCTGGCCGCCCTCGCCGCGATTCAGCGATAACAGCGACACGTCCGCTCCCATCGCGCGGCTCTCATACGCGAGCATGCCGCCGTCCTCGTCATCCGGATGCGCGTTAATCTGGATCAGGCTTGCGCGGGTCCGCAGCTTGCGCAGCGTCTGCGCCAGACCAACCGCGCCGCGGTCAAACGGCAGCGCCTCGGCATACGCGTCCTGCTGCTGACGCCACGGCACGGCGCTTTGTGGCGTGGCAGACCGCGATGCTTCGGCTTGCGCCATCACGGCGTCAGGCATGATGGAGCAAGACACGGCGGCAAGCGTAAAAGCGGCCAGATGCTTGCGAAGCACTACCCTAGACTGGCGAGGACGCAACGTGGTCAAGATGTTTCTCCTTGCATCGACAGAACTACAAACCACATTGCCGTCGCGCGGCAAACGCCACAGCCCAAATGCAGTAGAACACTGTCAGCGATGCACCGTTCGGTGAGCATGTCGAGAGCACTCCACCAGAAACTTGAAAAGAACTGGAAGGACTTTCTACACTTCCCGTATAAACTCAGCAGACACCTTTGGCAAGTCGTATTCTCAAACCGAAACGCCGCACCCCCGGCAAACACCCCGCGTCACCGCGGCTGCCGATGCGCGCCGAAGCAACGCGGCCCTCGCATCTTCGCGAGGCAAACTGCCGCCTGCTGCTTCGCCTCTTACGGCGCGACAGCCCATGTTCCAAAGCAGACCTGGTGCGCAACTCGGGCCTGTCCGCCACGACCGTCTCCGTCTCAATCACTCACCTAAGGACCCTTGGCCTGGTTGAGGAGCTTGGCGGCGGTGAGAGTTCCGGCGGACGGCCGCCAAGCTTGTTGCGATTCAACAGCCGGCATGGCCTGGTGGCCGGTGCGGACGTTGGCGGCACACGCCTGCGCATGATGCTTGCGGACCTGAACGGCAAGCCCGTGGCGAACTGGGCGACACACCTGAACGACAAACAGAAAACGCCCCGCGCGGTGGTTGCGCTCATGCAATCCGGCATTCGCGAGATGACCCGGCAAGCCGCAGTCTCCCCGCGCGTGCTGCACCTGACCGTCGGCGCGCCCGGCATCACAGACGTGGAGCACGGCGTGGTTCTGGCTGCTCCAAACCTGCAGGGCTGGACGGATTTTCCGCTGCGTGCCCTGGTCGAGCGCGAAATGAAGCTGCCCTGCACCGTGGAGAACGACGTCAACCTGGCCGCGCTGGGCGAGCATGCAGAGGGGCAGGCGCGCGACGTACAGAACTTCATCTTCATCGCCATGGGCACGGGCGTGGGTGCCGGCATCTTTCTACGGAACGCGTTGCACCATGGCGCGGACTGGTCCGCCGGCGAGATCGGCTACCTGCCCGTGCATGGCATGCCGCGCGAACACGTCAGGCTCCACGAAACTGGTCAACTGGAACGCGCCATCGGCGGGGCGGGCGTCGAGGCCATCTGGCAAAAAGCGTTGCGCCGCGAGCGCAGGTCCGCGAATCAAAGCCTCATGACACTGCACGCACCGCAAATCTTCGATCTGGCCGATGAGGGCCATGCGCTGGCGATCGAGGTCACCACGGCGACGGCACGCATCCTGGCGGATGCGATCGGTACGCTGTCGCTGTTGTACAACCCTGAGGTTGTCGTGCTGGGCGGCGGCGTGGGCGCGCACCGCACCCTGTGCTCCGCGACCGAATCCTTTCTGCGCGAAAACCAGTTCGCGCAACCCATGCTGCGTGCCTCTTCGCTTGGCACAGAAGCGCAGCTGTTCGGCGCAATCTCACTGTCCTTGTCGGCCGCAGAAGCCGGCCTGCTCTGTTGACCGCTCGGCCTGCTGTTCTGCACCACTTCCAAAGGTCCAGCGGCGTTCGCTGCACCCAGACGGACACACTCGCGAGCGTATCGACTCGCAACCCGCACGTCACTTCCTAGGAGGCTCCTCATGCTTCACAGTTCTCGCAAGGCCGTTCTTGCATCCGCACTGGCCGCTGTTGCCGTCCTCGCAACGCCTGCAGCCGCGTTTGCGCAATCGCAGTCAATCAACGGCTCTATCCGCGGCCGCGCTGTCGATCCTGCGGGGGCCAGTGTCGCCAACGCTACTGTCACCATCAGCAACCCCGCGCTTGGCGTAACCCGCACGGCGCAGACCGGCTCCGACGGCTACTACACCTTTATTAACCTTCCGCTTGGCACCTACTCGGTTGTCTTCTCATCCGCAGGTTTTGAAACGCTTACGGTGCGAGCGGTAGAGCTGAATGCCGGAACGGCGGCCACAGTCGATGGCAGTCTTAAGATTGGCGGCGGCTCAAGCGAGGTCACCGTTACCGCAGACAACACCGGCGTTGACCCGACCAACCTTGAAATCAAGCGCACGCTCGACAGTCGCGAGGTGGAAAACCTGCCGCTTACCTCGCGCAATCCCTATAACTTTATCGTCTTTCAACCGGGCGTCAGCGGGCATCCCAATGCGGAGCTCGGCATCCCGCGCACACTCAACACCAATGGCCTGCTCGACCGCATCAACTATCAGTTCGACGGCATGGTGAACACGCAGAGTGATCGCTACGGTCTCCGCCTTTTCCCGATCGGCAATATCTTCGTCAAGGAAGTGCAGACGATCTCCAATCCCTCCGCGCCGGAGTTTGGATGGACCGCAGGCGACGTCTACAACGTGATCTCTAACAGCGGATCGAACGCGTACCACGGCCTGTTTCAGTACCTGCAGCGCTGGCAGGATGCAACGGCATACCCTCTGCTGCAGAACAAGGCCACCAACCCCATCAAGCCAAATCTTGAACTGGAGGACGTTTCCGCCAACGCGGGCGGCCGCGTCATTCGCGACAAGCTGTTTTTCTTCGGCAGCTATGAACATCTGACGCGCGGCATCCCCGCACCCGTAACGATCTCCGCTGCGAATGCAACCGCGATCGGCCTGGGCTCCGACCAGCTGCAAACCGCGCCGGGTTTGCTGCACGGCACTTTTGTCGATGCGCGGCTGGACTACACGGTGAACGCAAAAAACTCCGCGTTCATTCGCTACAACTACTTCAAAAACAATTTCCCATTCAATACCCAGGTCGGTGGCATTAACGCCCGCTCCACGGCATCGGACTACCTGGACCGTGCGCACGTCTTCGGTGGGCAGCTGATTACCACCATCTCGCCGCGCGTGCTCAATGAGTTCCGCATCACCTTTCCGCTGCGCGCCAACGCACACACACCCACTTTCCCAACTACCGGTCCCGCGGTGCTGATCACCAACGTCGCCGCCATTGGCGCCAGTTATAACGCAGGCGACCAGTACGCCGAAAAGCAGCCCTCCGGCTCCGATAACATCTCGTTTCTCACGGGCAAGCACACGTTCAAGGCGGGTGTGCTGTACAGCCAGCCGGAACAGCGCCAGCGTCTGATCAGTTACAACCGGTACACCTTCTCGTCCGTTGCGAACTACCTGGCGGCAAAGAACGGAACCAACCCGAAGGCCTACACAATCTATGAATCCGTGCAGGATACGCTTGGCCTTGGCTATGCCTCACACTTTTTCGGCGCTTTTGTTCAAGACACCTGGCAGGTCACACCCAAGATGGTTGCGGTGTACGGTCTGCGCTATGACCGCTTCGGCTCGCCGCAGGCAAACGCGAGTGCGCTTTACCCGAACTCGCGCCGGTTCAACATTGCGAACACTAACTTCTCACCGCGCCTGGGCCTCACCTATCGCGCTACGGAAACCACAGTCGTCAAGGCTTCTGGCGGCATCTTCTACGAATCGGTGCCGACCAATCTTTGGTTCAACGCGCTGAACCTGGACGGCAGTAATCGCACCAGCAGCTTTAGCTACGCTCCAGCGCAGGCGGGCTCGCCGACTTTCCCCAACGTGCCGGCCAGCACCGTCACCACCACGTCCGTGCAGAACGTGACCACGGTGTCGCCCACTTTCAAGAACGAATACACGTGGAATGTGAACGCGCAGGTGCAGCAGGAGTTTGGCAAGCGTGCCAGCTTCACGCTGGGCTACATCATGGCAAACGGCCGCAATCTGCTGTATCAGCACAACATCAATCTGATCAATCCTATCGGTCAGCTTGCGGACGGCCGTCCAGTCTGGAGCACCGCGACCAACGCAACGACGCGTGCCGATGCCCGCTTCAACCAAGTCAATCGCGTGGAAAGCGGTGCGAACTCCTCATTCAACGCCCTGATCACAAATTTCACCTTGCGCCCATACCGCGGCCTGCAACTGAACGCGAACTACACGTGGTCTCACACGCTGAGCGACGCGCCGGAAGTAAATACGTTCGAGCAGAGCGCGCCGATTGAGGACACTACCAACCGCAAGCGCGACCGCGGCAACAGCTACGTGAACCGTCCGAATGCGTTCAACCTGACCGCCGTGCTCGAGCCGACCTTCACCTTCACCAACAGCTTCGCCCGCACGGTCGCCAACGGCAACCGCCTCGCAATCCTGGCGAATCTGACCAGCGGCGACGCTGCAAATATTCTTGCCAGCAACGGCAATCTGAACAACGATCCCTCCACCGGCTCTGTGGGCCGCCCCGCATTCGTGCAGCGCAATCCGCTGCGCGGCTTCGCGGTGTACCAGGTCGACGCCCGCTATACCCGCAGCTTCCGGCTGTTCGACCGGCTGGAACCGTCCTTCCTGCTCGAAGCAAACAATATCTTCAACCACAACAACCTGACCGGACTCAACGTGACACAAGCCACACAGCCATTCGTGGTCGGCGGCACCGCGACCCAGAACGCAAACGCGGGCTGCTCCACCGCTGCACTTGCGGCAGGCCTTGGCTGCGCGGCCAACGTCGGCCTGACCGGAGTGCGCACCACCGTCCTGGAATCCCGCATCGTGCAGTGGGGCGCCGCACTCCGCTTTTAACCCACACCCCAAACGGCGCTGCCATCCTGCGATGGCAGCGCCAACCTGTAAGTGAACTCATGCCCACGCTGACCTCCACCTTTCCCGCACCCGTGTACCGCGACACCGTCCTGCAGCACGTCTTCGCCGATGCGCAGCGTCTCTTCCTGCCGTCCCTGATTGAGATCGATCTCGCGCACGTACTCATGTTGACCGAGCAGCGCATCCTGACCACGCTTCAGGGTACGCAATGCCTCCGTGCCATCCTGCAGCTTGACTCCGAAGCTCTGCGTTGCGCCGAGTACGACGGCTCCGTCGAAGACCTCTTCTTCCTCGTCGAACACACGCTGGCCCGCTCACTCGGCCAGGACCTCGCCGGGCGCATTCATACCGCGCGCTCGCGCAACGATGTCGACCTGACCATGTACCGCATGGTGCTGCGTCAACGCCTGCTGGACACGCTCGACGCCAACGGCGCGCTACGGGAGGTGCTGCTGGAGATTGCCACGCGCCACCACGGTGCCATCATGCCGGCTTACACGCACAACCAGCCCGCGCAGGTCACCACGCTCGGGCACTTCCTCATGGCATACATTGAGGTGCTTGAGCGCGATGCAGAGCGGCTCCGCGACTGCTACCCGCGCGTGAACCGCTCCCCGCTTGGTGCGTGCGCCATCACCACCACCGGCTTTCCCATCGATCGCCACAACACCGAACAACGCCTCGGCTTTCGAGGCCTCGTCACCAACAGCTACGGCGCCATCGCTGCCGTGGACTACGTCGCCGAAGCATGCAGTGTACTCGCCACCTCCATGCTTTCGCTCGGCCGCTTTACGCAGGAAATGCTGCTCTGGTCCACGGCCGAGTTCGGCTTTCTGCGCCTCTCCGACGGCTACGTGCAGATCAGCAGCATCATGCCGCAGAAGCGCAACCCCGTTCCGCTGGAGCACGTGCGCGTGCTCGCTTCGCGCTCACTCACTGAGGCGCATTCTGTCCTCGGCACGCTGCACAACACGCCCTTCGCCGACATGAACGACGGCGAGGACTCGCTGCAGCCACTAGTTGCCCTCGCCTTCACCGACGCACAACGCGCCACAACGCTGCTCGCCGGCGTACTCAGCGAAGCCACATTTCAAACGGAACGCATGCGCGAACGTGCCCGTGGCAGCTTTCTAACCGTTACCGAACTCGCCGACACGCTGGTACGCCGCACCGGCATCAGTTTTCACCAGGCGCATGCCATGGTCAGCGCAGCGGTACGCCGCGCCACCAGCGACGACCCAGGCACGCTGGCCCAAGACATCTTTCACCAGACCACAGCGGCAGGCCTGCGGATCACCGAAGCGCAGTTGCTGGAAGCACTCGACCCCGATTACTTCGTCGCCGTGCGCAGGGTCACCGGTGGCCCCGCAACTTTCGCGCTCACTCCAGAACTGCAGCGCGCTGGCGCACAGCTGCAGCACGACCAATCATGGCTCACCGCCGAGCGCGAACACTTGAGCAGCAAAGCAAAAGCCCTGATCGCCAACGCGCAACGGCTCGCCGCAACCGCGGCATACGATGGCGGCAGTGCAGACGCAGCCTGAGTCCGACGCGGGTCCCGGCACGCCGCAATTAGCCTCGCTCGACCGCGGACTCAGCACCGCGGGCGCGCTTGGCGCCAACATCATCGACATGGTCGGCGTGGGCCCCTTCATCACGCTGCCACTGATCGTGACCGCCATGGGCGGACCGCAGGCCATGCTTGGATGGCTGCTCGGCGCGCTTCTCTCGCTGTGCGATGGCTGCACCTGGAGCGAGCTCGGCACCGCACACCCGCTCGCCGGCGGCTCATACGCCTACCTGCGCGAGGCCTACGGCAAACGCTGGGGGCGCCTCTTCAGCTTCCTCTACGCATGGCAGCTTCTCATCTCCGCGCCGCTCTCCATCGCGTCCGGTTGCATCGGCTTCGCGCAGTACAGTGGCTGGTTTCTGCCAAACGCCTCACGGTGGACGCTCTCTGCTCTCGCCATCGCAGCCTGCATCGCCGTCACGCTGCTCCTGCTGCAGCCCATCGGCCGCATCGGAGCGGTCACACGTGTGCTGGGTGCCGTTGTGCTTCTCACCCTCCTTGCCGCCATCGTGGTCGGACTGACGCACTTTTCCGCCGCGCGCGCCTTCAGCTTTGCTCCCGGTGCCTTTCACCTCAGCGGCGCATTCTTCACCGGCCTGGGCGCCGGCCTGCTCGTCAGCGCGTACGACTATTGGGGCTATTACAACGCCTGCTTTCTCGGCGGCGAACTCCGCACCCCCGAGCGCACCATCCCCCGCGCTGTGCTCGGCGCCATCGCCATTGTCGGCTCGCTCTATCTCCTCATGAACGTCGCCACTCTCGGCGTCTTGCCCTGGCAGGAGCTCACCCGCGCCGACGCCGGCGCGCGCCGCTACACCATGGCTCTCTTTACCGAGCGTGCCTTTGCCGGCCACGCCTGGGCGCACACCGCAGCGACCGCAGCCGTTCTGTTGGTCGCGCTCGCATCGCTTGCCTCCATTTACGGCCTCCTGCTCGGCTACTCGCGCATCCCGTTCGCCGCCGCGCAGGACGGCAACTTTCCCGCCGTCTTCGGCCGCCTGCATGCGCGTCTGCGCATCCCCGCCGCATCGCTCATCACACTCGCCGCCATCACCGTTGTGTGCTGCCTCTTTCGCCTGCAAGAGGTCATCGCATCCCTCGTCGTTCTGCGCATCCTCTTTCAGTTCCTGCTGCAGGGCATAGCCGTTCTGCTGCCGAAGCATCGCCGCGAACGCCGGCTTCCGGGCCGCTTCCGCATGCCGCTGTACCCGCTGCCCGCGCTGCTGGCCACCGCCGGCTTTCTTTTCATCGTCATCTCGCGCCCACAGATCTTCGCCGAGCTGCGCCTTGCTGTCATCGTTCTCATCACGGGCCTCGCCGTCTACGCCATTCGCCTGCGCTTGACTCGCAACGCAACTTCCGTGGGCAACACGGCAACGCTACACTGAGCCCTGATGCAGACGTGGCAAACAGCAGCAACCATCGCAGGCGCCAGTCTCGGCACACTCGGCCTGCTCGCCGGTGGCGCTTCCTACGCGGCACGCTGGCCCACCTCTCAGATTTTCGGTCGCACCCTGGTCGACGTTCCTGACCACGCAGCCCCGCAACACACCGTCGCTCTCACCTATGACGACGGCCCCAGCTCGCGCAATACCGAACCCCTGCTCGATCTTCTCGCCACGCATAATGTGCACGCCACTTTCTTCCTCATTGGCAATCACGTGCGCCGTCATCCGGCCATTGCGCGCCGTGTCGCCGCCGCCGGCCACACCATCGGCAACCACACAGCGATGCATCCCGACCTGGCCCGCAAGAGCGCTACCCGCATCCGCGCGGAACTCCAGCACACCCAGCAGATCCTGCAGGACACGCTTGGTATCACGCCTCGCCTCTTTCGCCCGCCCTATGGCTCCCGCCGGCCCGCCGTGCTGCGCATTGCGCGCTCACTCGGACTTACCCCCGTGCTCTGGAACGTCACCGCGGAAGACTGGCTGCCCTTGGGCAGCGAGCAGATCCTGCGCAACATTGATCGCGCCATGCAGCGCAATCGCAAACGCAGTCGCACCAGCAACGTGCTTCTGCACGACGCCTCGCACCTCGACGGTGACCGGCCTCAATCACGCGACGACACGCTCGCCGTCACCGCGGCGCTCGTGCAGCGTAACGATCTGCAGTTCGCCACGATCGACCGCTGGCGATAGCTCTCGCTGCTGGCCGTAGATGGCAGCGCAGGTGAGACCACGCCACCTATCTCGCTCACATCACATTCCTCGTCTGGCGGCGTGTCCGCCACATGTTGAGCGGCGCTTGCGCCACAGGAGAACTCATGCCGACGGAGACGCTTCAGGAAGTTCACTTTCCCAAAACCGGCCATGCCTATGCGCCCCTGCCGAGCGGCAAGGAGGCGAACCGCGTCCAGGCGCATGCTGTGCAGACCATCGCCGCTTCACCCGAGCAAATCTTCAACGTCTACACGCGGATCGAAATGCTGCCGGCCTGGCAGGAAGGCGTCATCAGCGTAACGCGCACCGGCGACAAAACCCTTCACTGGATCATGGAAGATCCGGGCACTGGCAAACAGTTCGAATTCGACGCTGAAGAGCTTGAAGTGATCCCCGGAAAGCGTCATGTTTCCCGGGTGATTAGCGGACCCACGGCTGGCACCACGGAGATCTTCACGCTGGAACCACATCCCGCCGGCCGCGGCACTATCACCACATTCGTGACTGACTTCACTCTGCCCGGCGGCGCGCTCACGCACACCGTCAGTGCAGTTGTTTCGCGCTCACCCAGCCAGGTCGTCGTTGAAAACCTGCGCCACTTAAAGGAGCTGATGGAGTCTGGCGAAATCCCCACCGTGGAAGGTCAACCCGCCGGCCGTCGCGGCATCAGCGGCAAGCTCAAAAAATTCCTTCTCGGCGAGAACATGCCCACGCCGCCGGGAACCAGCAACCGCGCCAAGCCGCAGGACATGCCGAAGCTCAACCTTCTCGGCAGAAGCATCTCGACGCAAACGCTCACCACCGTCGGCCTTGTCACGGTCCCGCTTATCTTCGGCGTCATCCTGTGGGCCAGCCTCAGCGACAACGACTAGTCAACGCCGCAATCGCTTCTTCACGACTTCGAACGCACTCACGGAGTGCAACACAGAAAAGAGAGCATACATGAAAGCCGTTTGCTGGATGGGCACAGGCAAGGTCGAGGTACAGACAGTCGCGGACCCCGCCATCATCAACCCGTCCGATGTCATCCTGCGCGTTACGCGCACCGCCATCTGCGGGTCCGACCTGCATCTCTTCGACGGCTACATCCCAACCATGGAATCCGGCGACATCCTGGGTCACGAGTTCATGGGCGTTGTCGAGGAAGTCGGCACCGAGGTCAAGAAATTGAAGCGCGGCGATCGCGTCGTAGTGCCTTTCACCATCGCCTGCGGCAACTGCTTCTTCTGCAAGAAGGACCTGACCTCGCTGTGTGACAATACCAATCCCAATGCCCGCGTCTGCGAGGAAATGTACGGTTACTCCGGTTCCGCGCTCTTCGGCTACTCGCACATCTACGGCGGCTTCGCCGGCGGCCAGGCTCAGTACGTTCGTGTCCCCTTCGGCGACGTCGGCCCCATCAAGATCGAAAGCGACATCGACGACGAGAAAGTCCTCTTCCTTTCCGACATCTACCCCACCGGCTATCAGGGCGCGGAAAACGCACAAATCCAGCCCGGCGACACCGTTGCTGTATTCGGCTGCGGCCCTGTGGGCCTCTTCGCCATCACCAGCGCCTACATGCTGGGTGCCGGTCGCGTCATTGCCATCGACCGTTTTCCTGAGCGCCTCGCCCTCGCCCGCGATTACTGCGGCGCCACCGTCATCGACTACTCCGAAAAAGACATGAGCGTCCTCGAAGCTCTTCGCGATCTGTCCGACGGCATCGGACCCGACTCGGTCATCGACTGCGTCGGCATGGAGGCGCACGGCACCGATGTGACCGCTTTGTATGACAAAGTAGACCAGGCGCTCATGCTCGAAACCGATCGCCCCACCGCACTACGCCAGTGCATTCAAGCTGTGCGCAAGGGCGGCACTGTCTCCATCCCGGGCGTCTACGGCGGCGATTTGGACAAGCTCAACTTCGGGGCTGCCTTTGGCAAGGGCATTACCATGAAGATGGGCCAAACTAACATGCACAAATACCTGAAGCCGCTGCTCGACCGAGTCTACGCCGGCCAGATCGATCCCAGCTTCATGATCTCGCACCGCATCGGCATCAACGATGTTCCAGACATGTACAAGACCTGGCGCGACAAAAAAGACAACGTGACCAAGATCGTCATTGATCCCTTCCGCGACTCCGGCATCGAAAAACTGCGCTCCAAAGCGGCGTAACAAGCCCACCAGCAGCGAGGTGGAAAGAGGAAAGGCCCGGCATTGCCGGGCCTCTCCTCTTCCTATTGTGACTCCATTCCAAACAGACATTTCAACCGGCGCAAGCGCGCTCTTTGCACGTGCGCAATGAACTTGGCGCAGCGGCGAAACCTGCATGTCCTCCAAATCGACACCCATGCCTAAGGCAAAGCGCAGATCTCCCGAACAAGTGTCATCCTGAGCGCAGCGAAGGACCTGCTTTCTGCTCGCAGCAGCGACCATGCTCACAGTATCATTCCGCGCACTTCCAGCCGGTGTACTTTTCAGGGCCAACGGCCTGACCCATACTAGCGTAGGCCAACGGCCTAGGGACAAGAACGACAATGGTTCAGTGCGCTGAAGGCGCGACCTATAGACCTGCTACACCTCAGATGAATTTGCTAAGCGCACCAGCATCAACTCGAACGCAACCGCCATACCGAGCAATCCTCATACCCACTCGTCACATACAGCCCCTCCGCACAGTGCTGAATGGTGCGCTTATCCGCATCACGATCCTCATGCGACAGAAAAATACGTCCGCGCCACACCTCGCGCAATCTCGAGTGCTCCTGCTGGATCAGGTCGCGCTGCTCATCATTCACATACAGCAGATCCAACTCATCCTCGCGCCCACGAAAGTCACGCGTCAGCTTGTCTAGGAATCGATCCATCAAAACCAAGTCGAACGGGTTGAACAGAAAGACACAGCAAGGGCCGGCCGGCATGCGCAACCGCATCACATCCGCCTCCTCAACCCGCATCGGCACGCAACCCACGTGCCCCAACTTCGCCGCGTTCTTTGCGGCCAAAGTGGACTGAGCGCTCATCCTGCCCGATACGGCTCGCCCGCCTCGTGCCAGAAATATCTCCACATTCTTCCGCGCCGCCGCCGCCAGCGCCGGATGCAGTTCCACACCCACGATGCGGCGAAATGGCAGCTCCGCCGCCAGCAGCATCGCCCTTCCTTTGCCAGCGCCCACATCCACGAATGCAGTCTTTTCCAGCGGATGCCTCGCCCGCTGCTGCCACTGCTTCACCAGCTTGCGAAACAGCGACGGCGCGGTGCCATGGTAAGCCGTAATGTGCCGGTCATGCCGATGCCCGGTCGCCAACTCCTCACCCGGAATCAGCGCACCCGTATCCGTCCCGTGCAGCGCATCAAACGGATGCACCGGGACTGGCCCGCGCCGGCCGCGTCGTCTAGCTGGAGTCATGCGTACCCAACCATCCGCGACATCAGTCCTCGGGCGCGGCCAGCACAACGCGTCCATTGCACTGGGGGTCGGGCGCGCGCAATGTGTCGTGCAGGCGATAACCGTTGCCGGTCTCCGTCAACTGCACGTAAAACTCGGGCCCGGCCGTGTGCTCTGCACTGTTCCTCCGGTAGATTTTGGACGTAATGTGCAACTGGAAGTGCTTCGGTGAATCCGAACAGGCGCGCACCTCGCCCAGTTGTTCTGTAGGCATGCCTTCCCTCTCCTTGTCCGACTTGCCGTAATAGGTGAACGTGTCGAACATTGTCCACGTCAGCGAACCTGCAGGCGCATCGGTAAACAGCTTCGCTTCATCTCGCTTCATGCTCATCCATTCGTTCACGCTGTCGCGCGAGTTCATGGCAATCGGCAACACACGCTCAAAGCCCGCATCCGTCAGCCGATAGCGCATTATGCCCGTGCGGCTCACCTCCGCGGTGTCCCAAGAAGACACACTCGCCCTCACCTCGAACCCGTCGGGCGTAACCTTCAGATGAAGCGGATCATCTTCATCAAACCTGCGGTACTCGTGCGACGCCTCCCAGAACGGTTTGTCCACGCTGCGCGCACCATCGACCTCAAACGCAGCCATGTGGAAGCCGCTCATCGTTGACGAACACCACGGCGTGCCGTGAATCACCAGCAGCACCGGATACCCGCTCCGCTGTACCGTCAGCAATTGCGTGATATAGCTGTCGCCAAAGGCATCGCTCACCTGCTTGTACGGCGGCGCCTGCCAGCGCAGTACGCGCCGCCACTGCCCGCTTGCATTGCTGTATCCCAGCAGCACGTTGTCTCCGCCACATGCAATCCCGAAGCCCTGCTGCACTAGCAGCATCCCCGCATACGGCGCTGATACGGATGCCTGTACATCCACGCCGTACACATCCTGCTGCGGCTTGTCCTCGGCATCGGCATCGGCGATGGCGCGTGGCTTTATCGGCTGCTCCGGCAGCTTCGGCGGCAGCAGTGCATTCAGCGCGGTCTCTACCTGTTTTGGCGTTGCCGTCGCTGGCTGCCCAGCCAACACATCATCCGACAACCTAACCAGCGCCTGCTGGAACTTTGGCAGCAGCTCCTGCGCCGCCGCCGGCACATCCGTCTCCATCTCGGGAACGCGGACCGCGCGCAACTCCCGCTGCAGTGCAATCACCGTGCTCTGTGCCTGCTTGACGTCACCGGTCGAACCCGATTGGGCAGACGGTGTCGCAGAGGACAAAGAAGAAGGTGCCTTGTGCTTGCATCCCGCAAACACCAGCAAAAGAGCGAGAGCGACGGCGGACCTGCTGCGCATACGCCCGTGAGATGCACGAACCCGCGAAATAGTGAGGCGCACCCCGGTAAGGTGCGCCTCACATACTTGCAGACAGCAGGTGCCTAGTACCGCACGTCCTCGTCGTACTCGTCCTGACCGTAGCGCTCGATCGGATCTTCATCCGACACGACCTCCGGCTTCAGCCCCGGCACATAGTTCGGGTCATCGGACTTGACCGTAACCTTCACATGCGCATTGATCTCGCGAAACAGCTTCACCGGCACATGGAACTCGCCCAACTGCTTCAGCGGCTCATCCAGCAGGATTTTCCGGCGATCAACCTCATACCCCTGCTTGGCCATCTCGGCAGCGATGTCCGCAGCCGTAACCGAACCGAACAGCACATCGTTCGCGCCAACCTTGCGCTCAAACGTCATCTCGACCGCGTTCAGTTTCTCCGCCTGCTCCGTCGCCACGGACTTGTCCTTGGCAGCCTTGCGAACGGCGGATTCCTTCATCTGCCCGATCACAGCCTTGTTCGCCACGGTCGCCTCAATTGCAAGCCGCTGCGGCAACAGGTAGTTGCGTCCATAGCCGTTGGCTACCTTGACCACGTCGCCCCGGTGACCCAGGCTGTCGACGTCTTCCTTCAGAATGACTTCCATGTCTTTTCTCCAATCCTCTCGTTATGCGGAGATGGGCAGGCGCTCTGCCACCGCGGAGGGCTGCGGTATGGGATCGCCGAACTCCCGCATCACCGCCAAGTGCCCCGCGATCGCTTCTTCCATGTTTGCGCGCGTTTCCGCAATGGTGTTTCCGGTCGTGATACAGCCGGGCAGGTCAGGCGCGTAGGCGCTGTAACCCGTTCCCGTCTGCTCATAGATCACCAGATAGTCGCTCATCGCAAACCTGCCTGCTTGAATATGCTGATCTAAGTCCCAATCGCCACATCATCGGACGGATGGCCCGGGATCGTTACCGTTCCCGGTTTGATCGGATGCCGGAAGTGTCGATGACTTCCGGTGGTCCGAATGTGCTGCCAACCATCCTTCTCGACAAGCTTGATAATGTCACGAAACTTCATACGTATGCGGCGTTAGAACTTCGCGGCAAATGGCAGCAGGGCGATGTTGCGTGCCTGCTTGATGGCCTGCGACAGCTGGCGCTGGTGCGTCGTGCACACCCCCGTCAAGCGGCGCGGCGTGATCTTGCCACGCTCCGCCACAAACTGCTGCAGCAAGCGCACGTCGCGGTAGCTGATCTGGTCGATCTTCTCCACGCAGAATTTGCAAACCTTCTTGCGGCGGAAGAACTTGCGTCCGCCACCGCCAGGCCCACCCGCCGGACGCGGCGGACGCGGACCGGAGCTGCTGCGCTCTCCGGAGTTCGATCCCTGGTATCCGCCCTGCGCGGGCGCGGAAGCTGCGGTGCTGGTGCTGTTCGTTTCGTCAGCCATGGCTGATGCTTATCCTTTCGAGCGGGCAATCGGGCCCGGCTCTGTTCGGCGATCTCATGCTCCAGAACCGCTGTGGGTCCTATGAACCACTTTGCATCGCAAAGCAGGAAGCAGAGCGTCGCGGGTCATCGTGCATTGCACCCGTATTTGGGTCCGCTGCTTGCGCAGCAGAAACGTTAGGCGGCAGCCGGCTCCGGGGCAGATGCGGGCTCTGCGGCAGCGGCAGGCGCTTCGCTCGGTTCCATGCTGGCGGGCTGCTGCTGCTGCGGCTGTTGCTGTGTGCTGGTCTTCACCTTGCTGTCGCGAATGGCCTTTACCTTTGCCAACCGCTTGTTCTCCTCGTCCGTGCGAACGGTGATGAACTTGATCACCTGCTCAGTCACGCGCAACCGGCGCTCCAGCTCGGCAACCAGCGGGCCATCCGCCGAAATGTGCAGCAGCACATACAGGCCGTCCTGAAACTTGCGGACGATATAAGCCAGCCGCCGACGGCCCAGCTTCTCCACCTGCTTCACTTCGCCTTTGCCGTTCGTCACAACGGCCGAAAAGCCCTCAATCAGCTTGTCCAGATCGGCCTCTTCCAGGTCTGGCCGAACGATAAACATCACTTCATACGTACGATTCATGCACTCTTCTTTCTTGCGGGCTTTTGACCCGCACCCTCGCGAGGGAAGGTATGGAAGTTCGTCTTACGTTGCACTCGTTGCTCGCTCCTCTCGTTGCTCTCGGATAGCCTCCGCGAACAACGAACCACGTGAGAAACGGGCGGGGCGAGCCCTCTTCCGCCGATCAGGATGCCGCAGCACCCTCCCGGCGATTGAACTTGTTCATGGCCTCCGCAATCCCGTTGGCCACAATGGTTTCGACCGCCTCTGCCGCACGGTCGAGAGCTTCATCCAGCTTCAGCAGGTCACCCTTGCGAAGCGGCTGCAGCAGGTAGTCCGTACCACCTGCCCGGATCTCACGCCCGTCCGGCGCGGTCCCTCGACCGACACCAATCCGCACGCGGATCCAATCTTCACTGCCGAGCGACCCGGTGACCGACTTCACACCGTTGTGCCCGTTGCTGCTGCCGCGCGCGGCCAACCGCACCGTGCCCAGCGGAAACGCCAACTCGTCGTAGAGCACCACCACATCACTCTTCGGGTCGAGCCCGTATTCCCCAACCAGCGCGGCCACTGCCAGCCCGCTCCCGTTCATAAACGTCTCCGGCTTGACCAGCAGACATTCTTCGCCTGCGATCACGGCCTTGCCGGTTAGCGCACGCCCCCGGCGATTTGCCATCGCCGCACCGCGATCTTCCGCGATGCGGTCAATGGCAAGAAAGCCGGCATTATGCGGCGTGAAGGTGTACTCAGGACCTGGATTCCCCAGCCCTACGATCAGCTTCACAAAACGCTCCGTCTCTCTCGTCTTCCCTTGCCCTCGTCAGCCGTATGCACGCGCAACGAATCACGAGAGAAACGCGAGCACCGGTCTTACTTCTTCGGCGCAGCTGCCTGCGCTTCCGGCTTGCCCTTGGCCTTCGTCACCTCGGGTTCGCCAGCCGCGGAGCCCTCACCTGCAGTCTCGGCCACGTCTTCCTTAATGCTGGTTACGTGTGCCACTACCGCATTCTCATCTTCCAGGAACTTAATCGATCCCGAGTGCGGTAGATCCTTGATTTGGATCGAGCCGCCAATTCCCAACTCCGCAACGTCCACATCCAGGCTCGTCGGAATGTCGCCAGGCAGGCACTCGAGCTGAACCTCGCGCAGCACCTGGTCCAGCACGCCGCCCTCGGTCTTCACGCCCTTCGCGGTACCAATCAGGAACACCGGCACCGAAACCTTCATCGCCTTGTCCATCGCGATACGCTTCAGATCGATGTGCAAAAGCTTGCCTTTGATCGGCTCATACTGCCAATCCACAATCATCGCCTTGGCCGCTGCGCCGTCCGACACATTCAGGTCAAAAATGGTGTTGTGGCCCGACTCCGAATGCAGGATCTTCGTGATCACCTTCGGATCCAGCTGGATCGCCACGGGCTCCTGCCCGGCTCCATACACCACCGCGGGGATCATGCCCGCCACACGCACGCGACGCGCTGCATTCTTGTTGAACTTCCCCGTACGAACCGTTGCCTGCACTGTTTCTGTGTTTGCCATCTTTTCCTTTCGGGCACGAAGTACAGGAACAATGCTCAGCGAGCAGGAAACAGCCCTTGCTCATCTTCGCCGCGTTCTCGTACCTTCACTCCCTTTGCGGCTTGATCACCGCGCTCTTGGCCATGCCTTTGGCCGCTTCTGTCGTGAACGGGCTTGCTGCTCCCTGTTCCCTGTCAACTGCTCCCTGCTCTTACGAGAACAGCGTACTCACACTCGTCTCCATGTGAATGCTCTCGATCGCCCGGCCCAGCAGGCCCGCGACAGACAGCACCTTCACCTTACCCGTCGCGGCAGCGTCCGGCCGCAGCGGAATGGTATTCGTCACCACCAACTCCTTCAACCGGCTCGCCGCAATGCGCTCCGCCGCCGGCCCGCTCAGCACCGCATGCGAGGCACACGCATACACCTCTTCCGCGCCGTTCTCCAGCAACGCATCCACCGTTTTCGTCAGCGTGCCCGCGGTATCCACAATGTCGTCCAGAATGATGCATGTCCGTCCGCGCACATCGCCAATCACGTTCATCACTTCCGTCACATTAATATCCGTGCGCCGCTTATCCACAATCGCCAGCGGAACGCCCAGCTTCTGCGCAAAGAACCGCGCCCGCTCCACGCCGCCCGCATCCGGCGAGACTACCGTCAGGTTCGGCAGGTTCAGGTCGCGAAAGTATCCCACCAGCACCGGCGACGCGAACAGATGGTCGACCGGAATATTGAAGAACCCTTGAATCTGCGCCGCGTGCAGGTCTACCAGCAACGCGCGATTCGCGCCTGCCGTCTGCAACACGTCCGCGATCAGCTTCGACGTAATTGCCACCCGCGGACGGTCCTTCCGGTCCTGCCGCGCATACCCGTAATACGGCATTACGACCGTGATGCGCCCGGCCGAGGCCCGCTTCAGCGCGTCGATCATGATCATTAGCTCGACCAAGTTCTTCTCAACCGGCGCACTCGTCGGCTGCAGCACGAACACATCCGCGCCACGCACATTTTCCAGCAGCTGGAAGTGAATCTCGCCGTCCGAAAAGTTCTGCAACCGGGTCTGCCCCATCGGCACACCCAAGAAGCTGCACACCTCTTCGCACAGCGGCTTGTTGGCCGATCCGCAGAAAATCTTGAACCGCTTATCATCCGCCAGCCGCGACGAACGCTTGCGTTCCGGCGCGGGCGCACCAGGCGACTTGCTCGAAGTCGGCGCACCTGTAATGGGCTGTGACGGCGTCGCCGTAGCCTGTTGCGTGGATTCGGTGGGAGTTGCGGGCGCGAGCGTAGGCATATCTTGCTGCGGTGTCATGTGCGGAGAGAGAATCCTTCCAGCCGGTTAGCGTGGCGAGTTCTGCTGCCGTAAATGTCCTGCCTGTCTCCCCTCTGCGAAATCTTGTGCAACCGCGCTACGCAGGAGAGACCGACTCTGTTGTTGGCTGGGCGACCAGGATTCGAACCTGGACAAAGTGCTCCAAAGGCACTTGACCTACCGTTAGTCGATCGCCCAACTTCATCCCCGCGGATTTCGCCACCGGGAGAAGACTGCCAGAATCAGTGTACCTGCCCTACTCCTCAAACATCTCCTGCCAATACCGCTTTCTGCTCACGGTCCGCGTCACAAACAGACGCGCACCCGTCCGCAGAACCTGCACTCGCTGCTCCGCCGCCTTCGCGTCCGCCACAGTCCGGAACAGACCAAAGATCGACGACCCGGAGCCGGAAAGCATCGCGCACAGCGCATACGTTTCCTCCGGCCGGCCATTCTCATTCAATAAAGCTCGCTTGATTTCGCGCAGGGAGGGGTGCTGCTGAAAGACGACCTCTTCAAAGTCGTTTTCGATCCCGGTGCGGACAAGCGCGAGAAAAGCATTCCCGGCCAGGTCTCCATCAGCCTCGTGCGTGGCCTTCACCACTCCATCGAGAGCCCCGGAAACACCAAGGCTGCCGGCCTGAAAAGCGTCGGGCAAACTGCCCGGACTCTCCTGCCCCGCCGGTGTAAAGGCGGAGGCATAGACACGGCTCAACTCATCGAGTCTACCGTGCGCCGCCTCCGGGGTCAATTGCGTAATCTGTTCGTCCCACGCCCGAAACGCCGCCGGCGTGCTCGACCCCTGCGCCGGCGCCACAATCAGGCACGGCATCTCCGGCAGGTCCGGGTACGGCAACACGACCTCACCACGGTTGTGCCCATACACCGTTCCGCCGATCAGGAACAGCGGCACATCCGACCCGACCTGCACCGCGATCCGCAACCGTGCGGGCCCGTCCAGCGCCATCTTCAGCTGCCGCTCCAGCCCCAGCAGCGCCGCCGCTGCATTCGCCGACCCAGCCCCCATGCCGCCCTGCGGAGGCAGCCGCTTCTCCAGGTGAATATGCACCCGCGCCGCCACACCCAGGCCCTCCAGCGCCGCCGTCACCATCTTCCACGCCGTGTTCCGCCCATCGCATGGCACCCGCGAATCGCTGGCGGACATGGTGATCTCCGTCGCAGGCGCAGCCACCGCTTGCACGGTCACCAAATCGTGCAGCGCTACCGTCTGGTACATCGTCGTCAAGTGGTGAAAGCCGTCCGCCCGCGGCGGCCCAATCCGCAATCCCAGATTGATTTTCGAGTACGAACGCACAACAGTCGGCGGCATACCAGCGAGTGTAGCCATTCCTCTTCATCAGCACATCTGCAGGACGCAGCCCTAACTTTGTCACTTCGATTCGGAGCACGCGCGCTCTTTGCGCGTGCGCAGTGGACTCGGTGCTTGCACAGAAACCTGCATTCCGCTCGCACCGGCAAAACAGCCCCGGCGTACCGCACATATACACCGCCTCCGGGAACCATCCACAGCCCCTTTGCGTACCCTTGCAAAAGCCGCGCCGCCGCTCCCCCTTCACTTTCCCGCTTCCCGTTGCACCTCACCTGCGTATCTCTCAGTGGTTCCCGTTTGCTTTCTTTCGCTTCAACTCGCCTCGCCCCCGCGTGCCTCGCGCTGCTTGCTGCCATCAGTCTCAACGCGCAGCAGACGCCGGCTACTCCCGGCCCTGCCCAACTCGGCCCCAACGCTCCCGCGCATATCGCACCCGCGCAGTTGCTGCAAATCCCCATGCTCGACCACGGCCTGACCCTGGCCGACTTCCCAAACATGGAACCCGCACCGGCCCTCCACGGCAAGCTCGCCCACGTCGCCGAGCTTTCCCAAAACCAGCCCTTTGACACCAAGCCCGCTAGCGAAAGAACCGAAGTCTGGCTCGGCCGCACCCACACCGCCCTCTTCGCCGTCTTCATCTGCTACGACAGCCGCCCCAACCTCATGCGCGCCCACCTCGCCCGCCGCGAAAACATCGACCAGGACGACTTCGTCTCCCTCCTCGTCGACCCCTTCCAGGACCGCCGCCGCGGCATTCTCTTTGAGGTCAACCCCCTTGGCGTGCAGGCCGACGCCAACTGGGCCGAAAACAACGATCCCGATTTCAGCTACGACCAGATCTGGGACTCCAGCGCCCGCCGCACCCCCAAGGGTTGGATCGCCCTCATGGCCATTCCCTTCCGCAGCATCCGCTCCCGCTCCGCCGCCCCGGACTGGGGCATCGTGCTCGGCCGCAACCTGCCGCGTCTCAGCGAACAGGACTACTGGCCCCACATCTCCCAGCAGATCAGCGGCACGCTCAGCCAGGAAGGCACGGCCCACGGCCTCGAAGGCGCAACCTCGCACAACCTCCAGATCAACCCTTACGCTCTCGCCCATCGTATCCGCGAACTCAACGACGACGACCCGCTCAAACCCTACTTCAGCAAGCGCAACTTCGCCGGCACCGCGGGCGGCGACATCAAAGCCATCGTCAAAAACTCCATCGTCCTCGACGGCACGGTCAACCCTGACTTCAGCCAGGTCGAATCCGACCAGCCGCAGTTCCGCGTCAACCAGCGCTTCGCCGTCTATTACCCTGAGCTCCGTCCCTTCTTCCTCGAAAACTCCAGCTATTTCGACACCCCGATCACGCTGCTCTACACCCGCACGGTCATCCACCCCGAGTTCGGCGCACGCGCCACCGGCAAGATAAACCACACCAACCTCGGATTTCTCACCATCGACGACCGGGCACCCGGCGAGTTCGTCGCACAGGACGACCCGCTGAACGGCAAGCGCGCCCTGACCACGGTCATCCGCCTCTCGCAGGACATCGGCAAGCAATCCAGCGTCGGCGTCACCTACGCCCAGCGCATCCTGAACGGCAGGCCCAACCGCGTCGGCGGCATCGATTTCAACGCCTACCTGAACAAGCACTGGACAGCCAATGGCATGTGGGTCGAGTCCAGCACGCATCAGCAGGACGGCACCTACTCCGCCGGCCCGGCAAACCGCCTGGGCCTGTACCGCACCGGCCGCAGCTTCAACCTGAACCTGCGCTACCGCGACTTCAGCCAGGGTTACCAGGCCGATGCCGGCTTCACCACCATCCCACAGGTGCGCCAGTCCAGCTCAAACGCCAGCTACTCCTGGTACCCAAACAAACACGGCATCCAGAGCTTTCAACTGCAGCCGCAATTCAACATCGCCTTTGACCGTGGCGGCAACCGCGTCTTTCACTACAACGAGAACGACATCGTCCTCACCCTTCCGCACAACGGCCTCATCGTCCCGTTTTTCGGCAACAACTCCGACACGCTTTCGCCCACCAACTACCCTGAGCTCGCGCATCACACCAACTTCACGGAAAACTACACCGGCGCGCTCATCCGTCTCGCCCCCATTCCGCAGTTCAACACGCGCATCACCTACGTGCATGGCGCCACGGTCAATTACAACCCCGCCGGCGCGGGCATACCCGAACTCCTGCACGAAGACCAGATCCGCGGCTACCTCACGCTGCAGCCCACCGGTCCGCTCACCATCGACAACACCTACCTGCTCGACCGCACCACCGCCGCGCACAACGACCCGCTGCTGGCAGCGAACCCGCGCATCGCAAACCCGGTCGCATCGCCGCGGTCCACAGCAACACAGCTCGCGCCCGGCACCGTATTCCATGCCGGCGACCTGGCCTACGAGTCGCAAACCCTGCGCACCAAGATCAACTACCAGTTCACCCGTTCGTTCAGCCTGCGCGCCATCGTGCAGTACGACTCCGTTCTCGCGAACCCGCTCGTGACCACGCTGGTCCGCACCAAGCAGGTCAGCTCCCAGGTCCTCTTCACCTGGCTCCCTCACCCCGGCACCGCCGTCTACGTCGGCTACAACAACGCCCTCGAAAACCTCGACCGCGGCCTCTGCTACCGCAGCCTCACCGGCCAGTGCGACCCCAACAACACCGACGTCCCCTACTCCCCCCAATACCTCGCCACCGGCCGCGAACTTTTCGTCAAAGCCAGTTACCTCCTTCGCTTTTAGCGTGCGGAGCCCCGTTCCTATCGCGTAATCTTTGCGCCCGTCTCTTCGAGCACGCCCGGCCCTTCCGCCGCCTTCACCACCACATTCCGCATCGTCACCTCCGCGTTCCGCACCCGCATCCCTTTCGCCGCGCGAATCGTCACGTTCGTCAGCGTCAGCCTCTGAATCGGCGACTCCGGCAACCCCACAATCACCGCATCCTTTGCGCCCGTTGCCGACACATTTTCCAGCGAGATGTCATGGAACCGCGGCGTGTGCGCATCCATCTTCTGCGCCGTGTCCGTCTCGGGTATGCGCGGGTAATACTCGGTAATCTGCACCGGCTGCCCAACGTCTTTCATGTCGATGTTTCGGTAGTGCAGATCGTGAATGTCGTTCCCACGCCCGCGGTTGCTCTTGATCCGCACGCCCGCATCCGTGCCGATCATCTGCACATTCTCCACCCGCACATCGCTGATGCCGCCGGCCAGTTCCGAACCCACGCTCAGCCCATGCCCCGCGCGAAACACGCTGTTGCAAATCAACACATGCTCCACCGGCGCGATCGTGTTGTCGCGCTCCACCAGGCCGCTCTTCAGCGCAATGTCGTCATCGCCCGTCGAGATGTCCACATTGCTGATCTCGATGTTCTTCGATGAAAACGGGTCGATCCCGTCTGTATTCGGCGCGTTCCGCTGCGGATTCCGGATCATCACGTTGTGAATCAGGATGCCATCGCAGAAAAAGAAGGTGAAGTTGTACATCGGCGAGTTCTGCACCTTCAGATTGCGAAAGGTCAGGTGCTGCGACTCCGTGATGTCGATCAGCATCGGCCGCGGAAACCCGCCCGACCCACTCGTGTCACCCGCAACCCGGTGCTCATGCGCCAGCTTCCAGAACACCTCGCCCGACCCGTCGATCGTCCCCGTACCGGAACCGTTCTCACTCGGCTTGTCCTGCTCGGTCCCGCCCTCGACCGTCACGCCGTCCAGGTGGTCCCCATGCAGCAGCGCCACGCGCCGCCACTTCGAATCCTCACGGATCGGGTAATCCTCCACGTCGCGCGAACCCAGCAGCGTTGCCCCGGGCGCAATTCGCAACGTCACCCCGCTGCGCAGCTCCAGCGGCGCACTCAGAAACGTTCCGCCCTCCAGCACCACCACGCCACGCTTCGGCGCACACCGGTCGATAGCCTTCTGAATCGCAGCCGTATCCTTCGTCGCGCCATCGCCCTTTGCACCCATCGCGCGCACGTTGCACTCCGTCGCCGCAAACAACGGCAACGCAAACAGAACAGCAATGCCGGACAGAACGGAGCGTAGCTTCAGCTGTGACATATCGAACAGCATGCGCGTTCCGGGAACGCTGGGCAACTCGCCGCTGCTCGGCAACGAAAACATTAGTGGAGCAGCGGCTCCGGCGGCGCCGTCTCCGCAATAAACCTGCACGCCGGCCCTGACCACAAACTCTCGAAGTCTCCCGCACTGAAGCAGTCGTCGCTCATCGGCTGCAAATACACCAGCTTCAGCGCGTGCGGCTCCAGCAGGTACCAGCGGTCCGCCGCATGCTCCTTCCCCAGGAAGCCCATCACGTGCATGATCCGGCTGTCCAGCCTGTAATCGGCACGCACAAACACATTCCACGAACTCAGGTCATTCAGCAGATACGTCTGCCCGCTGCTCAGCACCACGACACCCACCGAAAAGCAACTCGTGCCGCAGCCAATGTCCTCGGCCACGGCATTCACCGCAAACGTCGGATACTGCCGCGACATTTCCCGAAGCCGCGTTCGATACATGCGCTTCGACCGCGTGTCCAGGATCGGTCGCCGATGGTCATACTCGCTGTAGTCCGTCACCAGTTCTTTGTAGTATTCAAAGATCGCCTCGTCCCACGCCTTCTGCTCCTTCGCATCGCGCGCCGGCCGGTCGTGCCGCAGTTGTGCCGGCAACAGATTCAACGCGTGCATTGATGGATCGGGCGGCGTCGGCCGCGCCTCTTTCTCTTGCGACTTACCACCCGCCGGGCTCGCAAGAACACAAAGCAGCACGATCGTCTTCCAGCTTCCAGAGAACATGCCCCTCCAATCTTCGTGCGCACTTAGAAGCAGGACACCCCCTCTTCTGTTTCCCAACAGCGCAAGGCAAAATGCGGGTGCGCGCCTCACCCTTGACCTGTTTCTCCGCAAAACCGGGGTCAAGCACACGAAGCATGTTCGCGTTGGACATGAAGCACCGACGCATTTACATCCGCAACAGCCTTCCCACCTTAATGTGCGATAACCTTGCGAACACACCACCACCTTTGTGAGGCCGTCCCGATGCGCATGCACCGCCCACTTACCGCTTGCACCGCCACGCTCTCTCTGGCCGCATGCATCTCCGGGCAACAGCTTCCCACACCCGCCCCCGTTCGCACCCAACACGCCATGGTCGTCACCCTGCAGCACGATGCCACCGATGCCGGCGTCGCGATCCTGCGGCAAGGCGGCAACGCCGTCGACGCCGCCGTCGCCGTCGGCTTCGCGCTCGCCGTCGTGTATCCGCCGGCCGGCAACATCGGCGGCGGCGGCTTCATGCTCATCCGCCCGGCCCACAGCACCGGCCCGCACAAACTTGCCGACGGCAAGCCCCACTTTCTCGACTACCGCGAAAAAGCTCCCGCCGCCGCCAGCGCAAACATGTACCTCGACGCGCAGGGCAACGTCGTCAAAGGCATGAGCATGGTCGGCTACAAGGCCTCAGGCGTTCCCGGCACCGTCGCCGGTATGGTCTACGCCGAACAGCACTTCGGTCGCCTCGGTCTCAAGGCCGTCATGCAGCCCGCCATCCGTCTCGCCCGCGAAGGCTTCCAGCCCTCTGAAGAAGAGCTCCGCGTCTGGCACTCCAAAACGCTCACGCAGTTCCCCGAATCCCGCCGCATCTTCCAGCGCGACGGCAACTTCTACACCGCTGGCGAAACCGTCAAGCAGCCCGAACTCGCCGCCACCCTGGAGCACATCGCCGCCGACCCCGCCGACTTCTACCACGGCGCCATGGCAAAGCAGATTGCGGATGGCATGCACGCCGGCGGCGGCCTGATCACCGCCGACGACCTCGCGCACTACGAAGTCAAAGATCGCGCCCCGCTCACCACCACGTACCACGGCTACGACATCGTCACCGCGCCGCCACCCTCCTCCGGCGGCATCGTCCTGATCGAAGCACTCAACATCCTCGACGGTTACAACCTGCCCAGGCTCGGCGCCGACCGTTCCCCCGCCCAGGTCCACTTCATCACCGAAAGCTTTCGCCGCGCCTTCATGGACCGCGGCGACTATCTCGGCGACCCCGACTTTATGCATATGCCGCTCGCCGAAATGGCAAACCCAAAATACGCCGCCGCCTGGCGCAAGACCATCGACCCGCTCAATGCCACCGCCAGCAAAGACCTCGTCCGCCCCGCTGGCTTCATGCCACCGCCGCCGCAACTGCCCGGTCCCGCGCATGAATCGCCGCAGACCACCCACTTCTCCGTCGTCGACGCCGACGGCAACGCCGTCTCCAACACCTACACCCTCAACTTCGGCTTCGGCTCCGGCGTCACCATCCCCGGCCTCGGCTTCCTCATGAACGACGAGATGGACGACTTCGCCAGCAAGATGGGCGTGCCCAACGGCTTCGGCCTCATCCAGGGCCCGGCCAACGCCATCGCTCCCAACAAGCGCCCGCTCAGCGCCATGACCCCGACCATCGTCACGCAAGGCGGCAAGCTCCGCTACGTCCTGGGCTCCCCCGGCGGCCCCACCATCATCACCACCGTCGTCAACGACCTGGTCTCGCTCATCGACAACGGCCTCAACATCCAAGGGGCCGCCGACGCTCCGCGCTTTCATCACCAGTACCTGCCCGACCAGCTCGAAGTCGAAAAGCGCTTTCCTGTTAGCGTCTCCGACGTACTCAAGCAGCGCGGCTACACCATCAAGCGCTCCGGTGAATTCGATGAGCACAACCCCGGTGTCTGGGGCGACAACGAACTCATCGCCGTCGATCCCAAAACCGGCGACCTCCTCGGCGGCCACGACACCCGCCGCGGGTACGGCAAAGCCGCAGGCTACTGACGCGGCGAAGAACCTCTGAAGCACATCGATTCCGCCGCCTCTTGATAGCCACAGCAAACCAGAAGCCATGGCTTCGTTGGCATCATCAAAGCACCGAAAATTTCGGTATCGCGTCCGGCGCGGTAGGTCCAGTATCGGGCACATGACGCCCGCAATGCCAGCTAGCGTGCATATGGAACACGCATGGACCTGACAAGCTGGATCGGTATGGTACGCATGGACGCAAGCATGGAGATTGAGGCCGCGGACCTGCGCGAAATCCTGCTCAATCTCATGAACACGGTCCCGCTCGGTAGCGCGGAGTACGCAAACCTCGACTTCCTTCAACAGCACTTCAAGCACGCATGCGAATGCCCACCCGCGACGTCCCGCTTTACGAACAGGATCGCTGCGACCAAAAAGAAGATCGCTGCGGGCAAAGAGTTTCTAAATCCCTTGCCGCCCGGTTAAGGGCACCGCTTGCTCCCTTACCCGCGCCCACCTTCGCAAGCTGAAAACCTCCTTCTCGCCAAACCTCCTTCTGACCCACTACACTGCTCCCGCATCGCAATAGCTCAACACCTGCCATCGGAGCAGCTATGACAATCACCGGCAAACTCCTGCTCTCGACCGCCGTCGGCGCGCTCGGCGGCCTGCTCTTCGGCTTCGACACCGTTGTCATCAGCGGCACGCAGGAACAGCTCATGCATGTATTCCAGCTGTCGCCAGCCGCATGGGGACAAACCGTCTCTATCGCCCTCTGGGGCACCGTTGCCGGCGCTCTCGGTGCCGGTTCGCTCGGTGCCAGAATGGGCGGCCGCAACGCCCTGCGCGTCATGGCCGCGCTCTACGTCATCAGCGCCCTCGGCTGCGCGCTGGCCCTCAACTGGCCCATGCTCATGATCTTTCGCTTCATCGGCGGCGTCGGCATCGGCGGCTCCAGCGTCCTCGGTCCGGTCTACATTGCCGAACTCGCGCCCGCCGCCTGGCGCGGCCGCCTGGTCGGCACCTTCCAGACCATGATCGTCATCGGCATCCTCATCGCCTACGTCTCCAACTGGTACATCGACCGCCTCGGCCTGGGCGCGCGCGAGTGGCAATACCAACTCGGCATCGCGGTCTTTCCCGCCATCGCCTTTCTCGTCCTGCTCTACACCGTCCCCCAGAGCTCACGCTTCCTCATTACCCAGAACAGCCTTGGCGACGCCCTCACCGTGCTGCGACAGATGGGCGCGATCAACCCCGAAGGCGAGCTCGAAGATATCCGCCGCTCCATTCACGCGGAGTCCGTCGAAAAAAACGAGCCGCTCTTCCAATCGAAGTACCGCATCCCGATCTTCCTCGCCATCTCGATCGGCATGTTCAACCAGCTCTCCGGTATCAACGCGATCCTGTATTACACAAATTCCATCTTTACTTCGGCCGGCCTCGACCGCCTCAGCGGCTTCTCGCAGTCCATTTACATCGGTTTGGCGAACCTCGTCGGCACCGTCCTCGGCATGCTGCTCATCGACAAGCTCGGCCGCAAAACACTCCTGCTCCTGGGCGCTGTCGGCACGTGCATCTCGCTCAGCTGCGTAGGCCTCATCTATTCCACGCACTCGCACGCAAACCTGCTGGTCTGGTGCCTGGTCGGCTTCATCGGCTTCTTCGCCATCTCGCAGGGAGCGGTCATCTGGGTCTACCTGTCCGAGGTCTTCCCCACCCGCGTCCGCAACAAGGGCCAGAGCCTCGGCGCCACCACCCACTGGATCATGAACGCCATCATCGCCGCGCTCTTCCCCATCGCCGCCGTCAAGCTCTCCCGCGCCGTCCCGTTCTACTTTTTCGCCGCCATGATGGTCGTCCAGTTCATCGTCGTCCTCGCCATGTATCCCGAAACCAAAGGCAAAACCCTCGAACAGCTCCAAGCCCAACTCGAACGCTAGCGGTGGCGAATGCTCAAACATAAGCGGCTTTAACCGCCGAGGTTGAACGCCAACCCTCCCGGACACAAGCGGCTTTAGCCGCCGAGGTAGAAAACGCCCACCTTCGTGGCACGCGGCTTTAGCCGCCGAGGTAGAAAACGCCCACCTTCGTGGCACGCGGCTTTAGCCGCCGAGGTGATACGCTCCGCTCGTGCGACAGACTCCGCAAACCTACGCGGTCACCATCGTCTGCTCGGAACGTCTGCGTCTCCTACGGCCGACGCACCAGGCTCAAACCATACTCGCAACACTCTTCCGCTACCGTACGGAGCGCCGCTTCTGCTTGCACGCCTTCGTCGTTATGCCCGATCACCTGCATCTTGTCCTGTCACCGGCTGCTTCACTCGAACAAACGGTCGGCATCATCAAAGGCGGTACCTCCTTTGCACTGCGCAAATCCTACAAAGGACCAATCTGGGACGAGGGCTACTACTCCCACCGCATCCGCGACGCAAACGACTTCACAGGTCAGGTCTCTTATGTTGCCGCCAATCCGAAACGAAAAGGTTGGCACGATTACTCTTTCGTGCATACCTGCTACTCCGAACACCTCGACCCACTACCGAATCACCTCGGCGGCTAAAGCCGAATTTGCATTGCGACCGTGCTATCTCGGCGGCTAAAGCCGCGGCTCCCACCGCCGTACACTAACCCTGTATGTCTACCGCCGCCTTGCCCGAAACACCCGCCGCCCCGCTCACCACCATCCGCGACATCGGCCAGCACGAAGGCCAATCCATCCAGCTCCGCGGCTGGCTCTACAACCTGCGCGCATCCGGCAAGCTGCTGTTCCCCATCTTTCGCGACGGCAGCGGCACCATCCAGGGCATCGTCCCCAAAGCAGCAGTCCCACCCGAAGTCTTTGAGACCCTCAAAAACCTCACCCTCGAGTCCAGCGTCACCGTCACCGGCAAAGTCCGCGCCGACACCCGCGCTCCCTCCGGCTATGAGCTCGACGTCGAAAACATCCACGTCACCCAGCGCGTTCCCGACGACCAGCCCTTCCCCATCACCCTCAAGGAGCACGGCCCCGACTTCCTCATGGAGCGCCGCCACCTCTGGATGCGCACCCCGCGCCAGTCCTCCATCCTCCGCATCCGCGCGACCGTGATGCGCGCCGCGCAGGAGTTCTTTGACACCCAGGACTTCATCCGCACCGACCCGCCCATCCTGACCCCCGCCGCCTGCGAGGGCACCAGCGAACTCTTCGAGATGAAGTACTTCGACGAGGGCAACGCCTACCTCACCCAGAGCGGCCAGCTGTACATCGAGGCCACCGCTCTCGCCCTCGGCAAGGTCTACAGCTTCGGCCCCACCTTTCGCGCCGAAAAGTCCAAGACCCGCCGCCACCTGACCGAGTTCTGGATGATCGAGCCCGAGGTCGCCTACGCCGGCCTCGACGACCTCATGCTCCTCGCCGAGAACTTTCTGGCGCACATCGTCAACCGCGTTCTCGATACCCACCGCGCAGACCTAAAAACCATCACCGGCTCCGAAGAAAAAGCCGCCCGCCTCGAAAAGATCCAGGCACCCTTCCCGCGCCTCACCTACGATGAAGCCCATAAAATGCTCGAAGACGCCCACAGCAAAGGCCTCATCGAACACCCGCACACCTACGGCGACGACTTCGGCGCACCCGACGAAACCTACATCAGCAACCAGTTCGACCGGCCCGTCATGGTCCACCGTTACCCGGCAGAAGTCAAAGCCTTCTACATGCAGCCCGACCCAGAGGACCCGACCAAAGCCCTCTGCGTCGACGTCCTCGCCCCTGAAGGCTACGGCGAAATCATCGGCGGCTCGCAGCGCATCGACTCCTACGACCTGCTCCGGCAGCGCATCCTCGACCACAACCTCCCACTCGAGTCCTTCGAGTGGTATCTCGATCTCCGCAAGTACGGCTCGGTCCCCCACTCCGGCTTCGGCATGGGCATCGAACGCTGCGTCGCCTGGATCTGCGGCCTCGAACACGTCCGCGAAACCATCCCCTTCGCCCGCACCCTGAACCGCATTTACCCCTAGCGGCATCAGAGCTTATAGTTAATACGGAGAGAGACCGCATGACACGTGCCGCCGAACAGGAGATCCGCAGCAAAGTCCGTGCCCGTCTGCGCTCCAGCACCCTTCGTGGCGCCGGCCGTCTCCTCGACTTCGGTGGAAGCTACCGCGAAGACGCCATCCGCTCCATTGAGGAGCGCAGGCGGGAGCGTAAGAGTGACGCCGACGCCATCGCGCAGGCGTGGCAACGTGTGGGACAGTACCTGAGCAACGCAATGCATCAGTTCGAGGCCGAACACCGCAAGCATGAGTAGTGCCTCGGACGAGAGCGAACCGACACATCCGGCGTCACTCTCTCGCGAAGAAACGTCTCAAATCTCCATCACAGCTCATTGGAGCGGCCCGCTTCCGCCGCCGGGTACCCTCGCCGCTTACGAGAACGCGCTGCCGGGCAGTGCCGAACGCATCCTTGCCATGGCCGAGGCTGAAGCAGAACACTCCCGCGCCCTGGAACGCGAACAGGTCAGAAGCGAAACCTCCCTCACCGCGGCGGAAATCGCCAGTGAGCGCCGTGGCGTGTGGCTTGGCTTCGTCCTGGCCGTGTTTGTCATCGTCGTCAGCGCCTACCTTATGGTGTCGGGCTTCATCGGCGTCGGTCTAGGCCTTATCAGCGTCGGCCTTATCAGCCTTGTGAGTCTGTTCATCTACGGCCGCAATCACCCGCGCTCCTGACCATCCTCCCCTTCGCGACGAATCAGCGCAGAGCTGGCGCACGAACTTCTAAACGCAAATGGGACCACGCCCCCCGCGCGATCCCATCCACGAACCCGAAGAACCCTCGGCTACGAAATCAATACCCGTAGTACCCCGGCGGCGGAGGCGGCGGTCCCACAGCCACCACCGGCGGATACACGGGATACGGCACCCGCACCGGATACGGCTGCGGCACACGCACCACCTGCGGCCGCGGTTGCTGATACATCGGCTGCTGCTGGCCGCCGTACACGTTGTTGTAAATCACCGTCGTTGGCGACGTTTGCTGCGGCACATAGCTTTGCGCGGATGGAGCGTAGTACGCCGGCTGCCGCTCGATCGGCGCCGCATAATCAGCCCGCGGAATCAGCGTCGGCCCCTTGGGCGCCAGCTCCTGCTGAATCTCGTCCTTCGTCGGAATCCCGAAGTCATCCATCACCTTCAACGTCAGCCGCTGCTCCGCTTTCAGCACTGGCGTCGGTCCGCGCCGGGGCAGGTTGATCAGGTCGATCGGCCACAGCACCGGAATCAGCCACGTCACCGTATCCTTCACCGGGTGGCCGGTGCCGTGGATCCGGCCTTCCTTGTCCACCGGCATCTTCGACTTGGGCAGGTCCACCACCTTGGCCGTGATCGGAATCACGTCATCGGTCTGGTTGATGATCAGCCGGTCAAAATCCAGCTCCATCCATCCCTTGCCGACCAGGTGACCCGGGTCCTTGTAGTCCACGAACCGGCCCTCCAGGTACGCGCCGTACGGGAACACCGACCGGCCGTAATACTCCATGTGGCTCAGCCGGCACAGCACCGGATCGCCCTTGTCCAGCGTCTTGCTGGACACCTTGGGCTCAGAAATCGTGCATTGAATGATCGATCCCGCAGGGATCATCTTCTCAGCCAGTGCGGGCGCCACGGCGGCGGCCGCCACCAGCAGGGCGGCAAGAGTGCGCTTCATCAGAAACCTCCAGAGTCGCCGCCGCGTCTAGGCATGGGAGAGCGCGCCGCGAGAAAACAAAGTCGTCCGCCACATGCAAGTGGCGGGGCAGAACACAGGGTCGTGCGGGCAAACGGGAAAGTGCTTGCCTCGCACTATAAGCGCCGCATCAGGCACTTTTCGCCCGGCCAACACTGTGGAAATCGGTAAATTTTTCAGCAACACAGGACGCCATGAGAAGTTGCGCCGACTCATTCTGATTTTTCCGGCCCGCACCCGCAAGCGAGGCAAAAGTCGTCCGTCCGCGCCTGCCACTTTGGTGGAACACCATCGACGGGTCTAACGTAAGGTTCAACCATGCCCGAGCCCATCGAACCACACGCTCAACCCATCCCACAGACCGGCGCTCCCGAATGGGCACCCCCACCCGAGGACGACAACGAAGCTGGCCTCGCCCGGCAGCAACGCCCTCAAAACGTCCGCGCCATCTTATTCGGTGCCGACGGCCTCCGCGCAGGCTGGTCTGCCTTACTCTTCAGCGGCATTCTGGCTATCTTCGCCTTTGCCATCACGACCGCCATTCGGGCCGCGCGCCACGGCGGACCCCGGCCACCCACCGAAAAGCTGCTTAGCGTCGCCGGCACCCTCAAAGGCGAATACGGCACCTTTGCGGTTCTGCTCGCGGCTGGTCTCATCCTCAGCCTCATCGAACGTCGCCGTTTTGCCCGTTACGGCATCGGCGCGTTCACTGGCCGGCGCGCTGCGCAATTTGTGCTCGGCACCATTTTAGGTCTCGGCGTGCTCTCATTACTCGTCTTCTCTCTCAAGGTTGCCGGCCTGCTCGCCTTTGATGGCGTTCTGCTGCACGGCGCGGCCGCCTGGCATTATGGCTTCCTGTGGTTTCTCGGCTTTCTCGGCGTTGGCTTCTCAGAGGAGGCTGCCACCCGCGGCTTCTTCCAGTTCACGCTCACCCGCGGCATCGCCGGTCTGGCCCGCGCGGCAAAGCTCTCCTACCGCACCAGCGTCGTCGTCGGCTTCTGGGTCACTGCTCTGCTCTTCTCACTCCTGTTTGGCGTCGGCCACACCGGCAACGCTGGGGAGTCGCCCTTTGGCATCGTCTCCACCATGATCATCGGCTTCGTCTTCTGCTTCTCGCTGTGGCGCACCGGCTCGCTCTGGTGGGCGATCGGCTACCATGCCGGTTGGGACTGGGCACAGTCCTTCCTCTTCGGCACGCCTGACAGCGGTTTGCTCGTCCAGCACCATTTTCTCGCTTCGCATGCCATCGGCCGTCCGCTCCTCAGTGGTGGCCTCACCGGCCCCGAGGGCAGCATCTTCGACCTTGCCGAGATCGTCCTAACCACCCTCATCATCGCCGTCGCCCTGAAACCTGAACCCGGCTCCTACGCCGACCCTAACTGGACACCCAACGACCACCCATACCGCTGATTTACTCGCAAGGTCTGCGCTTCACCACATTGCCGCAAGCCGTTAAAAGGAAAGCAGCCTGAGTCATCCGCCCTTCGCGGAACGCATCGGCACGCTCATTTTGCTTGGGTGGAACCTACGATCGCGCTATCTTGGCTGCACGATGCCCGACGCGATCGAACCGCAAGCACAACCCATTCCGTCTACCGGCCCACCCGAGTGGGCCCCGACCGTCGATGACGACAGCTTGGCCGCGTCCCAGCCGCCCCGCCCGCATAAAGCCCGCGCCATATTCTTCGGCACGGACGGACTTCGCGCTGGCTGGTCCTTCCTCCTGTTCTACGGCATGCTGATCGGTTGCCAGATCGTGTGCACCCTGCTTATGAAGCTGGTTCACTTGAACCGCTTTGCCCCCGCGAAACCCGGCGCGCCCGCACAGCCCATGACCGTCCTGCTGTATTCCCACGGCCTTGGCTTCGTCTGTTCCATCCTGCTGGCAGCCGTGATGGCGCGTATCGAGCATCGCCACCTGCGGCAATACGGCCTGGGCAGCTTTCTGCCACGCGCGGGTCAGTTCCTGGCGGGCTGCCTGTGGGGCGGCGGCCTCATGTCCCTGCTGATCGCGGCGCTCTTTTTCACCCATCGACTCGCCTTTGACGGCCGGCTGCTTCACGGCGGCGCAATCGTGCAGTGGGGTGCAATTTGGGCCGTCACGTTCCTTGCAGTCGGTCTATTTGAGGAGTACCTGACTCGCGGCTATCTCTATTTCACGCTCTCGCGGGGCTTTGCCGGCATTGCAGGTTCCGCCGGCATGACGGAACGCCGTCGTCGCATCCTCGGCTTCTGGGCCACCGCCTTTTTCTTTTCCGCCCTCTTCGGTTTGAGTCACTACTTCAATGTTGGAGAAACTTCCGTTGGCCTGTGGTCGGCGGGACTGATCGGCCTCATGTTCGCATTCAGTCTGTGGCGCACGGGATCGCTCTGGTGGGCGGTCGGCTGGCACACGGCCTGGGACTGGATGCAGTCGTTCGTCTACGGCGTCAGGGATAGTGGGCGGCCGATCATTCACCCGCTATACGCCACGCATCCCCTTGGGAACACTCTGTTCAGCGGCGGTCCGACGGGCCCGGAGGGCAGTCTTTATGTCTTTGCAATCCTTCTGATCGCGGTGGTCGGCGTCGCACTCACGCTGCGCTCCGAACCAGGTTCCCCCTCTGACCCTGCTTTCAGCCCTAACATGGACCACCTGCGCCGCTAGGTTCCATGTCGACTTGCCGCCTCGCCCCCACACTGCTCTACTAACCCCATGCAGTCGCTCTGGCAGCCCGCCGACTGGTCCAGCCGTCTCGCAGAACTGCGCGCGACCGACACCCACACCAAAGAAGCCCCGCTGCGCCGCGATGTCCGCTCCCTCGGCGCCCTGCTCGGCGAGGTCCTCCGCGAGCAAGCCGGCGACCGGCTCTTCGACCTCGTCGAGCAGCTTCGCGCCCTCGCCACCGATCGTCGCGACGCCGAGTTCAACCACGACCACGAGGCGGCTCAAACCAAACTCGACGAAGCCCTCCAACTCGTCCGCGATCTCGACACCGCCACCGCCTACCAGCTCGCCCGCGCCTTCGGCTTCTATTTCGAACTGATCAACCTAGCCGAGACCAACCACCGCAAGCGCCGCCGCCTTGCCGGCCTGCTCGACACCGCCAGACCGCCCCAGCGCGGCTCTCTCCAGGGCACCCTCCGCCGCATGCGCGAATCCGGCTACACCGCCGAAGAAGCCCTCACCCTCCTTCGCGAAATCTGCGTCACCCCCGTCTTCACCGCGCACCCCACCGAGGTCGCCCGCCGCTCCGTCATGTTCAAGCGGCACCGCATCGCGCAGCTCCTTGAAAACCTCGACCACATCCCCAACCCCGAGGACGAACTCCTTCAACTCCAGACCGGCATCCTCACCGAGATCACCGCGCTCTGGCAAACCGACGACGTCCGCAACGAGCGCCCGCAGGTTCGCGACGAAATCCGCATGGCTCTCGACTTCTACGACAGCAGTATCTTCGACACAGTCCCCGCCCTCTACACCGAGGTCCAGAACGCTCTCCGCAAGGAATACGACCTCAACCTCTCCCTGCTCGACCTGCCCACCCTCGTCCGCTTCGGCTCCTGGATCGGCGGCGACCGCGACGGCAATCCCTTCGTCACGCCCGATGTCACGCGCGAGTCCCTTGAGATGTCGCGCGCCCTGCTCGAAAAGCACTACCGCCACCGCCTCTCCGACGCCCTGCAACAGATTGCCGCCAGCACCCAGCAGGTCGGCGGCTCGCCCGAGCTCGGCACCGCCATCGACCGCTACCTGCGCATGCTGCCCAGCGAGGCGAAGTCCCTCATCGACCGCTTCCGCTTCGAACAGGTGCGCCTCATGCTCGCCTGCATCCTGCTACGCCTCGGCGGCACACCCCAGATCAGTTACGCCAGCCAGCACTCCGAACGCCTGCCCGGTTACGACTGCGCGGCTGACCTCGAACGCGATCTCCTCCTCGTCCGCAACGCCCTCAACAATCACCACGGCATCCGTCTCGCCGAAATGTGGATCGACCCACTCATCGTCGAGGTCCGCACCTACGGCCTCCACCTCCAAACTCTCGACATCCGCCAGCACGCAAAACTCCACCTTCAAACTGTCGAAGAAATCAACCGAGGCATCCCCGGCGGAACGCCTGAAACGGGAGAGACGAAAGAATCGAAATCGACGGGAGAACCGGGACAGCCGGAAATCACGGAAACAACCCTCAGCGTCCCGCTGACCCCCGCCGCCACCGACGTCCTCGACACCTTCCGCACCATCGCCGACCTCAAACTCCACGGCGACCCCACCACGATCCAGCAGTACATCATCTCCGGCGCCACCTCCGCCGAAGATGTCTTCCGCGTCCTCTGGCTCGCCCGCCTCGGCGGCGTCCCCGTCACCGGTAACCCCAAGCGCAAAGACCCCGGCATCCTCATCGCCCCGCTCTTTGAATCCATCGAAGACCTGCAGAACGCCCCCGCCATCTGCCGCGCTCTCTGGACCAGCCCCGCCTATGCACCGCTGCTCGACGCCGCCCACCGCCGGCAGGAAGTCATGCTCGGCTACTCCGATTCCAACAAGGACGGCGGCATGATCGCCTCCACCTGGGAGATCTACAAGGCGCACCGCGCCCTGCATCAGGTCGCCCAGGAGTGCAACGTCGACCTCCGCCTCTTCCATGGCCGCGGTGGTGCCGTCGGCCGCGGCGGCGGCCCCACCCACCGCGCCATCTACGCCCAGCCGCTCGGGAGCTTCAACGGTGAGCTCCGCATCACCGAGCAGGGCGAGGTCCTCAACTTCAAATACAGCGACGTCGTCCTCGCCGAGCGATCCCTTGAGCTCATGATCGCGGCCTCGCTTGACGCCGTCGCCCGCCCCGACCTTCGCAACCACCACGCCTGCGGCGACTGCAGCGGCCACCTCACCGGCGAACTTTTGCCCCCGTGGGAATCCACGCTCGATCACCTTGCCGACGTCAGCTTCCATCGCTACCGCGAAGACATCCTCGACAACCCCGATACCTTCGACTATTTCCAGCAGGGGACGCCCGTCGCCGAGCTCGAACACGCCAAAATCGGCTCAAGACCCGCAAAACGTAGCGGCAAACGCTCCCTTGCCGACCTCCGCGCCATCCCCTGGGTCTTCGGCTGGATGCAGTCGCGCCACCTCGTCCCCGCCTGGTACGGCGTCGGCACCGCGCTCGAAACCTTCAGCCGCGACAACCCCGGCGGACTCGACCTGCTCCGCACCATGCTGCGCGATTTCCCGCTCTTCCTCGACATGCTCCGCAACGTCGAAATGGCCCTAGCCAAATCCGACTTCGGCATCGCCCGCCTCTACGCCTCGCTCGTCCCCGACCAGGCCCTCGCCAACCGCGTCTTCACCATGCTCGAAGCCGAATTCCAGCGCGCCCGCTCCATGGTCCTGCTCATCACCGGCCAAAGCGAGCTCATGGAGCAGAACCCTGTCCTCGCCCGCTCCATCCGCCTCCGTAACCCCTACGTCGACCCCATGAGCTGGATCCAGGTCGAACTCCTCCGCCGCAAACACGCCGGAGCCACCAGCGAAGACGAGAGCGCCCTCAACCGCGCCGAAGCGCAGCTCAACCGCGCCATTACCGCCACCATCAACGGCATCTCCGCCGGCCTCCGCAACACCGGCTGACCGCGAAGCACTCCCATGGGTGCCGCGAAAACTTGTCCGGCTTCGACTCTGCCGAAACATTGTCATTTCGACCGGAGCGGGACAGCTTCATAGTCCTGCATCTCCGCCGCTGCAGGCTGTTTCCACCGCGCCAACTGACCCTTTGATTGCGTACCGGCGAAGCCACCCATTCGGCTCACCTCCATACAACTTCCGTGCACATCGACATGTCGCCTATCGCCGATAAGCTAGGCTCACATTCCAAATCCCCAACCCCAATGGGAGTGACCTGTGCGCCTTACCTGGTTGCGTCTTTGCACCGCCTTTCTGCTGCTCGCGATGTCTGCCTTCGCTCAAACCACCTCAACCACAACCACCGTCACCACCACGACCGGTCCGCAACCGTCCTCATCCAACCCGGCCCCGTCCGCCGCGGCATATGACCAGGACGGCAAGCCCATCACCGACACGCTGATCTACACCATCGATCCGGTCACCGGCAAACGCATCCCGGTCTACCTGACCACCACGCCGCCCCAGGCCACGACCCCGCCCGAACCGCCGCCCACGAAGTCCGAGCGCAAGGCCGCCCTCGCCGCCCGCCATTCCTTTTTTGACGACCGCTACCACGTCGGCATCATGGCCAGCATCGGCGCAGCCGGTGCCGGCGTTCAGATCGGCATCCCGCTCGTGCCGCACATCGCCCTTCGCGTCGGTGCCGACTACGCCCGCTACAACGGCACCTACCAGTACGACGTCGCCAATCTCAACGCCTCCGTGCACGCCGGCTACGGCCGCGTGGCGCTCGATTATTTTCCGTGGCGCAACGGTCGCTTCCACATCAGCCCCATGTTCATCGTCGGCAATCAGACACACGTTGTCGCCAATGTCGCCCTCCCGTCCAGCACCACCTTCGATCTGGGCGGCCAAAGCTTCTACGGCACCGCAGCCGACCCCCTGCACGGCATGGGACGCGTCGACCTGAAAAAGACCGCACCCGGCCTCACGGTCGGCTTCGGCAACCTGACCCATGGCCGCGGCCACTGGACCTTTCCCTTTGAACTAGGCGCCTTTTACAACGACACACCCAAGCTCCAGGTCAATTTCACCGGCACCGCCTGCGTCGCCAACCAGCCACGGCAGTTCGCCTGCCAGCGTGTGCAGGACAACATCGAATTTCAGACCAGCCTCAAAGCCTTCCGCACCCGCCAGGAACACAACCTCACCTACGCCCGCTTCATGCCCATCGTGAACACCGGCATCGGCTTACGCTTCTAATTGCAGTTACACTCACTAATGCTCAACACGCGCCGTTTTGCGGTCGTACTGCTCTGTCTCGCCCCGGTCCCCTCGATCCGGGCAAATGCTCAGTCCGCCGCAGACGCACTGAACGCTCGTCTGCTCAAGAACGTTTTCTTCCTGCGTTCACTCTGTTTCAACATTCCACTCCGATTCAATGAGCAAGGCGAACTTGGCATAACGTGCAATCCCGTCCCATTCACGGTGGGTCTGGTCCAGATCGACCATGTCGATCGCAAAGATGCGGGCTTGGACTTGCGAGCGCACAGGGTAGGCCTGCTGTTCAAAGACGGCCAGCCGCAGCCGTTCGATTTGGCTCGCGTTTTACCGCTCGGAGTCAACTCCAGAATCGACATACATATTGCTCCGTCAGCCTCAGGCGACTACGGCACAGCTCTCGATCATGTCTTCGCGAAGAACTTCACAGATATGTATGCAGACGTGCCGGAGTACTGGCACGCTTACTTCCTGAGCAACCTCGTCCCAAAGAGCTGGCGACCCAGCGGCTACGTAGATCCCACACCTATTGACATCGCTGGAAGAAGCGGTGCCACTATTCCCAAGGTGACTCGACAGGTGGACGCACAGTACACCGAATACGCAAAGGCAGCTCTGTTCAGCGGAAGCGTCATCGTGGGCCTGGTCGTCGACACGGACGGCAGTCCAACACAAATTCACGTGTATACCCCAGCAGGCCTGGGATTGGATGAGCAAGCCGTCAAGGCTGTCTCCCAATACCGATTTAAGCCGGCAACAAAAGATGGGGTGGCCGTTCCAGTAAAGATGAACGTGGACGTCAGCTTCCAGATTCGTTAACGCAAGCTGCCCTCCTGCAGCAGGCGAACGCGCCGGCACCATCCGTCCCCACGCTAAAATGGCACATGGGCGTTCCCCGGACGGCCATTCCGTCCCCAAACGAGGCAATCTCCGCCACCTCGGCCATCCCCACCTCCGACTCCGGCCGGAATCTTGAGGCTGCCCTCCCCGCGCCCGCCCCCATGCAGCCGGCCAATACCGTCCGCCGCCCTGGCGTGCTCAACGTCCCGCTCGCCCCCGCCCTCGACGACCTTACCGAAAGCGGCCAGCCCGCCTTCGACAACACCGGCGACCTCGCCGAGCCCAGCGGCCTCCTCGCCCCCGCAACCTCAAACCCCCAACTCACAACTTCAAGCGAAGCGAATAATCCCGTCTCCGCCACCTTCCTCTCCGGCTTCCCCGCCAACCTCACCACACAGATCGACACCAACTTCCAGCACCTCCTCGACACCCTGCACCTGAACCGCCCCGGCGACGACCTCACCATCGTCCGTGACGCATGGGCCTTCTGCCTGCAGCAGCACACCGGTCAGAAGCGCGCCTCCGGCGAGCCCTATGTCATCCACCCCCTCGAAGTCGGCCAGATCCTCGCCGAAATGAAGATGGACGCCACCGCGATCGCCGCCGGCCTGCTGCACGACGCCGTTGAAGACACCCCCGTCACCTCGCCCGAGATCAGCCGCCGCTTCGGCCCCCAGGTCGCCCACATCGTCGAGGGCGTCACCAAGCTCGACCGCATCAAGTTCGCCAACAAGGAAGACCACCAGGCCGAAAACATCCGCAAGATGCTCCTCGCCATGGTCACCGACATCCGCGTCGTCATCATCAAGATGGCCGACCGCCTCCACAACATGCGCACCCTCGCGCACCTCCGCCCCGAAAAGCAGCAAAAGATCGCCCGCGAAACTCTCGACATCTTCGCCCCGCTCGCCCACCGCCTCGGCATGGGCAAACTCCGCGGCGAGTTCGAAGACCTCAGCTTCCGCTACGTCGATCCAATCGCCTTCTCCAAGCTCCAGGAGACCGTCGAAGACCTGCGCACCACCGGCGGCGGCGAGGCCCTGCTCGAGAACATCGCCGAGCAGATCACCGCCCAGCTCCACCGCCACGGCCTCCCCGGCCGCGTCGAGTTCCGCATCAAGCGCCTCTACTCCATCCAGCAAAAGCTCGCCGCCCATGTCGAACACGGCGCCGCGCCCGACATCGCCCAGGTCCACGACCTCTACGCCGTCCGCGTCATCACCAGCACCATGCAGGACTGCTACGCGATCCTCGGCCTGCTCCACTCGCTCTGGCGCCCCGTCCCCGGCCGCATCAAGGACTTCATCGCCATGCCGCGGCCCAACCTGTACCAGTCGCTCCACACCACCCTCGTCGCCGAGGGCGGCCACCAGTTCGAGGTCCAGATCCGCACCGAGGAGATGCACCGCATCGCCGAAGACGGCATCGCCGCCCACTGGAAGTACAAGGCCAACGAATCCGTCTCCGCCAAGGACGAGCAGCGCCTCGCCTGGGTCCGCCAGCTCATGGAGTGGCAGCGCGAGATGACCGATCCCAACGAGTTCATGTCGACCCTCAAAATCGACCTGTACCCCGAGGAGGTCTACACCTTCACCCCCAAAGGCAAAGTCATCGTCCTCCCCAAGGACGCCTCCCCCATCGACTTCGCCTACACCATCCACACCGAGGTCGGCCACTCCACCACCGGCGCCAAGGTCAACGGCCGCATCGTCCCCCTCCGCCATCGCCTCCGCAACGGCGACATCGTCGAGATCACCACCCAGGCCGGCCACACCCCCTCGCGCGACTGGCTCACCTTCACCAAATCCTCCCGCGCCCGCAACAAGATCAAGCACTGGCTCAACGAGCACCAGCGCGAACGCGCCATCGAAATCGGCCGCAAACTCCTCGAGCGCGAAGCCCGCAAGTTCGGCGCGTCTCTCAAAAAAGCCACCGAAGCCGACTACACCCGCGTCGCCACCGAGTACGGCCTGGGCGGCCCCAACGGCGTCGAAAACGACCTGCTCTCCGCCATCGGCTTCGGCAAACTCTCCTCCCGCCAGATCCTCAACCGCCTCCTCCCCGGCTCCACCAACCAGCCGGCAGAAGGCGAACCCGGCAGTGCCCCACCTTCGCCGACAGCTTCATCGTCGGCTAAGGTGGGTTCAGACGCCTCAGGCCAACCCACCAACTTCGACCCGTCCAAAGCCGGTCTCCCCGGCAACCAGATCAACAAGCTCTCCGAAGACGCCCGCCGTATCTACTTCTCCAAAGGCACCGAGTCCCTCCAGGTCGAAGGCCAGAACGATCTCCTCATCTACCGCGCCCGCTGTTGCAATCCCATCCGCGGCGAAGAGATCATCGGCTACGTCACCCGCGGCAAAGGCGTCGCCGTCCACGCCCGCACCTGCTCCAACGTCCAGAACCTGCTCTACGAATCCGACCGCCGCATCAACGTCGACTGGTCCCCTACTCCCGAAGACCTCGCCCAGCAGGCCACCCGCGACACCGCCGCAGCCCCGATCCACGGGAGCAACGAGCAACGCACCACGGTCTCCCCCGGCGAGCGCCACGATCCACGAGCAGCAGGCACAGCAAACGAGAGCACCGAAAGACGAACGACGAGAGCGACGCCCCCCACCGCTCCTCGCCCCACCAAGTACCCCGTCCGCCTCGTCGTCACCTGCGAAGACCGCGCCGGCATGCTCAAGGAACTCACCGCCACCATCTCCGACGACGACACCAACATCCGCTCCGTCGACACCCACTCCAACCCAGACGGCACCACCGCCAACGTCGAGTTCGTCATCGAAACCCTCGACCTCCGCCACCTCACCAAACTCACCACCGACCTCCGCCAGGTCCCCGGCGTCCGCGAAGTCCACCGCGTCAGCAAAATCTAAGTCCGTCAGAGCGTCAGCCAAAACTTTTCTTCTAGCGGATACTTTTTTGGCGGCTTGAGCTTCTCCTCCGCTGCCAAAGCGAAGAGGGTTGACCACCGCTCGAAGAATTCCTCTTCATCTTCATCATCGATCGGCGTTGGCCCAAACGCACGGCCAATTTCTTTATGCGTACCAGCGAACAAACTATCGAAGAACTGGTAGCCGGGTACAAATCCCCTAGAGAAGGCCGTAGGCGTGGGCTGCTTATCTTCAATTACGTAAAACGAGGTTTCATGCCAGCGATACTGATCGCCTCCAGGGAGCGATCCATAGAAGAGATAGCTCTCCCAAATAAGGTCGGTGGTACCTACCCCAAAGGCAAATGATAAGAGAACATCAAATCCTGATTTACTGAATGAGTCTTCCGATACAGTCGGCATAGAACCAGAAAATTCCGTGCGGATGATTCCCTTTTCTAACCGGACGATTGCGCCGTTCTCTTCGCAGCAAATGCATTCGTCAAGCAGCTTCGTCCGGAACGTGAGCAGTTGGTTTTCGATTATCTTCCTACCTTGCTCAGCCAGTTCTTCACGGCGTGCACTTCGTTCAGCAGCTGCGAGCGCCATAGCCTCTTCGTGAGCTCTCGTCCGCTGAATGTTGGCAGCTGCTTCTGCCAAACGACTACGTGAGCCTTTGGAAAGTTTCCCTCGAATGCTGGTCAACCTTGACCTAATTCGTTCTAGGCTTGGTCTTGCCTCGGGTGCCTTGCGGAGCATCATCTGGACCAATTCACTCAGGAACGGCGAGACCGTCTCGTCCAACTGTGGAGGATCCGCAAACAAGTGCTGTTTACGAAACTCTTCGGATGATGGTCCGGCAAATGGCGGTGAGCCAGACAAAAGCGTATGAGCTATGCAGCCCAGAGCGTAGATGTCAGTCGCAATGGTTGGAGTCTCGCCACGCCATTGCTCTGGCGCAGCGTACTCGTAGGTAAGGAAGTCGTTCAAGGTCCGATAAGCGGTAGACTCGGCAACAAATCTTGCTATGCCAAAATCTGCTATTTTCCAACGACCTTCGTGAAGCAGTACATTTGCTGGCTTTAGATCCCGATGCACCAATCCACTTAGTTCAAACAGTCCTGAGGCGATCTGATTCAGAATGCTTACCGCAACATCTTCTTCAAATGGCGCGGCGTAGTCGACGCTATCTTGCAGACTACGTTCAGCAATCGCCATCACGACGTAGAACCGACCCGATTCACTGTCCTGACCAGAATCAAGAATCGGAATTATGTACTCCATCTTCTGCTGAATTAAGTAACCCGCAACTTTTAACTCCCTACGAGCGGAATCTTCAGCATTTACATCGAGTTGCTTCACAGCTACATTTCGGCCATCGTTTGATGTGCCTTGGTACACGGCACCAAACCCTCCCGGCTCGCCAAGACGCGCCTGGGGATCGAAAAACCAGCGGGATTGCTCCAACCTAATCTCTTGCATGCTTCTGAATATATTCAGAGCAGACGTTGCGTGCCCCACCTCCGCCTGACGCCGGGTGCCGGGTGCCCCATGTCCGGATTTTCGGACATGGGTCCTGAAGCCAGGCGAGACTCTACATCTCAAGCGAACCATCATCCTCTAACCCCACCGAGTCAACCGAAGGTTTCCACCGAGGCTCCTCACGAGCCCACTTCGTATCCACACGGACCTTTCCAACCAGACCCGAAGCAGACTGCTGATCGCCTAATCAGGCGATACGTGCCCCACCTTCGCCGCGCTCTTTGCGGCTAAGGTGGGTCGGACCAGCAACACACTCCAGGCAATCCCACCTTAGCTCCGCAAAGGTGGGGCACGGCCGAATGTCGCGCACAAATCACTCCTCAGAAGACAAACTCAACGGCAACCACCGACCCTCCTCACGCCTACCCCAAATCCCACCATCCCGGTCAACCAAACCGAAGCATCCCGCCGATAACTCGGACCAGCACCCGTGCCCCACCTTCGCCGCGCTCTTTGCGGCTAAGGTGGGTCGGACCAGCAACACACTCCAGGCAATCCCACCTTAGCTCCGCAAAGGTGGGGCACGACCGAATGCAGGGCACAGTTAATCCTCCGAAGACACACCCGGCGACGACCACCGAGCCTCCTCAAACGCCCACCCCGAATCCAGCACCACCGGCCCATCCTCCCGCAGGGAGTAGTGCCGGTATGAAGACCACCGCCAGTCTTCTGGCTCCCGCACCAACCCACGCTTCACCGGATTGCGATGGGTATACTGCAAACACTCCACCATCGCATCATGCCCACACAGGTTCGCGTCGTAGTACCGCCGCGTCCAGAAGTGATGCGACCCTAGATCCACCCCACCCAACGCGGTTCGTGCCCCACCTTCGCCGCGCTCTTTGCGGCTAAGGTGGGCGGAGCGCCACCAAAGCTCCGACCGCGCCCGCATCGTCTTCGCCACACTCAGCTTCAGCGCATGCAACGACTCCGCAAGCAGGCACCGCGAAGGCTCACCCACCAGCAGGTGCACATGCTCCGGCATCACCACATACCCAACCACATCAAAATCATCGCGAGCCCGAAACCGCTCCAGCGCCGTCACGAAACACTCCCGCGCAATCACCGACCTTAGGTAAGGCAGCCGCTCAAAACAACTGAACGTCACAAAGTGCAGGTCCCCTCACGTTGCCACCGCACCAATCCTCGCGTCATCCCTCACAACCTAACACCCACGTCCGCAGCGGACGCGGGCCCACACGGCATGCTACCTATATCGCTAATGCAGCGCTTCGCCTGCGGCATCGCGAATGGTTATACTTCGCCATGCCACGCAAACGCTCCACGTTCGTAGCAGTGCTTTCTCTATGCTGCACAAGCCTTATTTCGGCACAGGTTTCTAAGACTGAAGTCCAGTTAGTCCTGAGCTACCTTGATGCGCAGGCGAAGCCAGCAGATAAGGACGTTGCCCAGTTCACTCGGCTGACGCAGCCTTATGCACCTCTGGACTTTCAAGTCCGCAACTCCACGAACGAGCATGCGTCTGCTGTCAGGAACTATCTCTTCGGCGTCGCTGCTGGTTCCTCCAACATGGATCCCAAAGTGGCGCCCGGCATGGCAAACGACTTTCATTGCGGCGAAGCATGCGCGGATCAGCGCTTTCGTAAGTTCGTGGAACAACATGAGCGAGTTTCTGCGCTCGTCGCGCGGTTTGTTCCTCTTGTGCAATTAAAGATCGTCTCGCAATGGGGAGTGCTCAACGATTACCGCGTCAACGACACCCTCATCCAGAAAAGCCTCATCACTTCGTTCCGTCCCATGGGTGACATCGGCATCGTTCCCAATGCATCCGGCAAACAGTTCAAATCGGTAAGCGACGCGACCGGCCTGAATCTGCAGGACATCGCCACGGCAGAGAGCATCGCTGCGGAGCTTGCCTCCCTCAACATCGCCGCCATCGTGCGGAGCCCCCAGGGCATCCGCGTAATCCGCTCTGGCTGCTCCGACAATCAAGCCGGCCTCCTCTTCAAGAGAACCGACGTGCCCGAACCGAAGGAAAAGGATGACTTCGGCGAAGGTCTGGAATTGGTTTTCGCTGTGAAGGTCGCTCAGGACATCTACTACTTCGAAACCACCTGACGGTTAGCAACTCGTCGGTTTACGATTTGCAAGTGGAGTGCCGGTGACAGATATAAGAGTTGCTTCACCTGAAGGTAGTCACTGACGATGCAGCGGTCACGCGCAATGTATGTCTCAGTAGCAGCCCACGCAGCTACTGCCGCCCTGCTGCTGCTCGGCATCCACCACGCGCCAACCATCGCGCGCTTCAAGCTGCCCGGCACCGCATCCGGCACGCACCTGCTCACCTATTACAGTCCCGGAGCCGCGGCGAACCATCACGCGGCGGCCATCCTGCCAACGGAAGCAAAGCAGACTGCCCCAGCGAAAATCCTGCCCACGCCCTCCGCCCCAACTCCGAAGCCGGACACCTCCAGCGCGGAGAAAGGCACCGGCGCCAACCCGCTCAGCGGTCTCGGCGAGGGCGACATCACCATCGCGCTCGTCCGCTACTTCCCATCGCCGCAGCCCGACCTCAGCACCCTGTCACCCGGTCAGCACGGCAACGTCATCCTCGAAGCCGTGATCGACGAGCAGGGCAACATCGCCAAACTCACCCTCATGGAAGGCCTGACCCCGTCCATCAACCACGAGGTCCTGGCAAAAGTCCAGACCTGGACCTTCAAACCCGCCGAGCGCAACGGCACCCCCGTCCAAAGCGCCCAGGAAATTAGCTTCTATTACGAGCGCATCCGCGGCTAACCCGCTGTCAAGTCCCTCCCGCGCCTAAGTCTCTCAATCCAATCGAAATAGACTTGGCATCCCATTTCGCTCAACTCGCTACACTGGATACAGACCCGGAACCAGCATGGACCCGGTTTTCCATATTTGGCATGGAACTCGAGCAATAAGAAGAAGTTACACTCAAGTTCTTCTCGCACAAGAACTTACAAACCAGGGGGGGTGGGGGGCACAACTTTCCCCGGCTTTGGCGCAGGACCTGTCAACGTCAGAAGCATCCCCCCCAACTTACAAATGAGACATAAGAGTAGATGGTGTATCTCAGAAAACAAACTTACCGCCGCATGGATCGCACCCTGAAGCGATCACCTCACACGCTGTCATGCGTAGCTCTTATCCTGGCCAGCGCGGTTCTGCTTGGGACGCTTGGCTGTCGCGCAAACAATTCCGGTGCTGACGAAATTAGCGCCGCGACCGCCCGGCTCACCAAGGCCGAGCGGAACAGGACAGCCGCATGCGGCACCGGCGCAACCGCCCAACCGTCGCAGTCCATGCAGCCCCGCATGCCCGAACAAGACATTCCGGCCTGCCGAAACGCTGCGTTTGAATACGAGAAAGCTCTACTGGATGTGACACAGACCAAGCGCCGCTATGCAACGCCGGCACCGGCTGATCGATAGCTATAGCAATCGCACCTGGGAACAAATTGCCTGACCCACGGTGTCAACACTGCAGCCTCATCCTGCTCTCGCAGAATCGAGTCTGCACCGTGTTCGAAGACGCCCTCGTCGAGTCCTCAGGCAAGCTGAAATCCAAATCGAAGTACTGGATGTTGGCCACACTTGCCTTCAACCTGGCCATCCTGGCTGCCCTGATCCTTTTCCCGCTGCTTCACCCCGCCGCCCTGCCCCGCACCGCAATGACCGCGCTGCTCACCGCGCCGCCGCCACCGCCGCCGGCTGTTCGACCCACGCCGGCCCAAGTCGTGAGGCAGATTAAATCCATCGAACCGTTGAACGCGATGACCGCGCCTGCAAAGGTTCCGCGCAAAATCGATTTAAGCAAAGACCCGCCTCCGCCGAACACCTCAACCGGCGTCATGAGCGGCACGATGCTCGCCGGCAACGGCCCAGCCGGTAGCGTGCTTGACGCGATGGGCGTCGGCTCCAAACCGGTGGTGGTAACGAAGCAGCCGGAGAGGCCAAAACAGCCCAGCCGCGTCAACGTTTCCAGCGGTGTCGCCGCCGGTGCGCTGCTCACGAAAACCACGCCAACGTACCCGGCGATTGCGAAGGCAGCGCACGTTTCCGGCGCGGTCCTGCTGCACGCGATCATCTCCAAAACCGGCACCATAGAAAGTCTGCAGGTTGTCTCCGGTCCGGAGATGCTGCGTGCCAACGCATTGGACGCCGTCCGCCAATGGCGCTATAATCCCTACCTGCTGAACGGTGAACCAACGGAGGTAGAGACGACTATCACCGTCAATTTCACCTTTGCCGGGTAGCTGCCATCGCCGGAGCAGTTGAAGGCTCGCCACCGGCATACGGAACGCACATATAAGTTAGCCCATGCGATAACTTGCTCAACCGGAAGCAGAGCGAACACACAAAAGGCCAGCCAGAAAGGCTGACCTTTTCGTGTTTGAACCGCCACAAGTACGACGAAGCAGGATTTTTAAATCACGAACCGAAACTGTGATGAGCGTGCCTATCGCACGGTGGGTGCAACCGACAACGCTCGCGTACTCACACGACCCAGTCCGGCAAACGGGATAAACGCCATGACCTGCTTTACGCGGCTATCGGTCTGCAAGGGTGCCTCAAGCCAGACGACCTGGTCTGCGCTCAACACGCCCGCCGACAGATGCTCGCGGCCGCTGTTGTCACAGCGCAGGTATGGCGTTGGCCGGCGGACCAGGTAAGGAAAGTTGAAGTTTGCCGGAGGGTCGCTTCGATCCACGTTCTTCTGCTTCGCAGCCTGGCCGCCCATGTGCTGCACGCTCTGCTCGCCGCGAACGGCTAGCTCTTTCAGAAAAGTCCTATCTTGGGCGATGTTCTTCAGCACACTCTGCATACTTCAACCCCCTGCATGAATATGACCCAGCAAGGCGACGCGAGACACCTAGGACACTCCCTAACCAAATGCACCCTGGCGCGAGATGTCGGCGGCAATGCTTCGACAATGTATGCCGCCCTGTACGCGTTCCGTCCTCTTAACGGCTTACGCTTGCAAACACCGATGCGGCATGCTGCTTTTTGCCGCTCAGTACTGCACTTTATCCATTTTTCATTCGACGATATGTGAGTTGCTACCCTGTTCGTGGTGAGTACTTCCGCACAGAGCGACGGCGATCCGCAAGGCGCCACCACGATTTCACCGCAGCCCGCCGCGCCAGAGGCAACACCGCCACCCTCAAACGCAAAGGCCAACGGCTTCGCTCCGCTGAAATACCCGCTCTTCCGCGACCGTTGGATTGCCTCGACCGTGTCGAACCTGGGCACGTGGATGCAGGACACCAGCGGCACCTGGCTGATGACGGCGCTTACCGGTTCGCCGCTGCTGATCGCGCTGATGCAGACCGCAGCCAGCGCGCCCGTGCTCCTGCTTGGCGTCTTCGCCGGTGCCACCGCGGATATTTTTGAGCGCCGGCGCCTGCTGATCTTCTGGCAAACATGGCAGATGGCGGCTGTCGCGCTGCTTGCGGTTCTCGCCTTTGCGGGCATCATCGGGCCCGTCTGGCTGCTCCTGCTCACCTTTCTGATGAACATCGGGTCGGCAATGAACAACCCTGCGTGGCAGGCGATTGTGCCTGAGCTGATTCCGCGCAGCGAACTGCCCAATGCCGTCGCCCTGGCCAGCGCAAGCAACAACCTGGCGCGCGCTGTGGGTCCCGCGCTGGGCGGCCTGCTCATGGCCGCGTTCCTGCACGCCACCACGGGCGCCGGCTGGACCTTTGCCCTGAACGCCGTCTCCTTTGCCGCCGTGATCTGGGTGCTGTATGTGTGGAAGCGCCAGCCACTGTTCCGCTCCGCTTTGCCCGCTGAGCGGCTGATGGGTTCGGTTGAGACGGGCTTTCGCTTTCTGCGCTATTCGCCCGTGCTGCAGGCCACGTTTGTGCGCGCGTTTCTGTTCACGTTCTCAGTGGCTGCGGTGTGGTCGCTGCTGGCCGTGGTGGCGCGTCGGCACCTTGGCCAAGGCGCGCTGGGTTACGGCATCCTGAATGGATCGATGGGTTTCGGCGCAGTGCTCGCGGCGTTTTTGCTGGCCAAGGTGCGCGCACGCTTTACCTATGACCAGATTCTTGCAGCCTCCAGTGCGCAGTACATCAGCACGCTGCTGGTGCTGGCGTTCGCACGCACAACGTGGCCCATCATCCTGTTCCTGATCGCGGGCGGATTTGCATGGGTCTGCACCATGAGCTCGCTAAATGTAAGCGTGCAGCTGAACGCGCCCGGTTGGGTGCAGGCCCGCGCGCTGGGCATGTACCAGATGGTCTTCCAGGGCGGCCTGGCGATTGGCTCCGTGGTGTGGGGCTACGTGGCCGAGCACTCGTCGGTAAAGGTGGCCATGTGCGCCAGCGCTGCGAGCATGGCGATCACGCTCCCGTTCACGCTGCGGCTGCATGTGATGCGTGGCAGCATCCCTGACCTGTCTCCCTACCAGTGGAAGCGGCCCGTGCCGCACCTTGAGTTGGAGCCGCAGCCCGAAGACGGCCCCGTGCGCATCCTGATCGATTACAACGTGCCCACGGCGCGCTACAACGAATTCGTTCACGCGATTCATCAGCTGCGTGACGTGCGCCTCCGCTCCGGCGCGATTCGCTGGGGCGTTTTCCGCGACGGCAACAATCCCGAGCGGCTGGAAGAAAGCTTTGTGATGGAAAGCTGGCTGGAGTACCTGCGCAGCCGCGAGCGCATGACCACGGCCGACGCTACCATTCTGCAGACCGTGCGTGCCATGCACCAAGGCGAAGAGCCGCCACGCGTGACACACCAGGTGTACGCAAAAGAAGTGGAGACGGCGGCGAGTTAGCTTGCGCGCCCGAAACAGCAACGCCAGAATAGGTAAGGAGCCAGGCGATGACCCGCGACCGCGCATTGCAGATCCTTCGCGACCACGAAGCTGACTTTCGAGCCAGTGGTGTTGCGCATTTGCGCCTGTTCGGTTCGGTTGCGCGGGATGAGGCCGGGCCTGAGTCGGATGTGGATATTCTTGCGGACTTCGATCCGACCCGGCCGGAGGCAAAGTTCCAGATCGGAACGCTGCAGCAGGATTTAGAAGGGATGCTGGGAGTGCACGTCGATTTATCTGTTGAAAGCTGGCTGAAGCCCCTGGTGCGTGTTGAGGCGCTTCGAGAACAGGTCTATGCCTTCTAGGGGCGCTTCTTCACTTCAGCGACATTCTGGACGATCTTCTGGATCGAGCGCTATATGGAAGGGCTTGACTTTGCCGGGTACGAACGCGACGTGAAGACCCGCGATGCCATTGAGCGGCGACTTCAGATCGTGACAGAGGCCGTGATCCGCCTCGGCGACTCTGTTGAAAGCTACTCGACTGAGGTGAAATGATCGAACTGGAGCGGTCTCGGCAACATTCTGCGACACGGATATCACAAGATCGATGATGAGATCGTCTGGGCAAGCTTCACGAAGAACTGCCGCTGCTCAAGCGGGTTGCCGTGGAAGCGATCCGGGGATTGAACCTGACCTAGGCGGAAGTGGCTGCTTCGTCGCGGGTCGTTGCAGGAGTTGCTGCTTGCGCGGCTATACTTCCCGCGAGGCCGCACCCATGCATTCCTCCCGTTTCGCTCCACTCGTCGTCGCATGCTGTGCCACGCTCACGGCCGTGGCACAAGGCACACCGGCAACGACGCCGCCCAGCCCGCCTGCAAGACCCGTTCCACCGGTGCGCGCGCCGCATACGCCCGGCTACGTGCAGGCACGCGACCTGCCCGACGGCACCGTGCCGTCGCCACGCGAGGACGGCAACTTCGTCATCGGTCCAACGCATCCGGCCGCGCCGGAGATGCAGCCCGCCGCTGGTGTGCCACGCGGCAATGTTCAGGAGTTCACCATGAACTCCGCCGACAGCAAGTTCTACTCTGGCATTGCGCGCGAGCCCGGCACGTTTGGAACGCCCGATCCCTCTGACCCGGCGAAGCTGGTCGTGACCACGAGCCATCCGGCGCCGTACACGCGCAAGGTAACCGTGTACCTGCCAGCGAACTACCAGCCCGGCACGGAACTGCCGCTCATCGTGACCGCAGACGGCCCAGAACGCCTGCTCTTCCCCGTGCTGGACTCGCTCATCGCGGCGCACCGCATCCCCGCCGTTGCCGCCGTGTCGATCGCCAACGGAGGTGGGGATGCGCAGGGCAGCGAGCGCGGCCTGGAGTATGACACCATGAGCGGCCGCTATGCCGAGTTCGTCGAGCAGGAAGTGCTGCCGGAAGTCGAGCGGCGCTATCACGTCCGTCTGACGCACGATCCCAACGGCCGGCTCACCATGGGCAACAGCTCTGGCGGCGCGGCCGCGCTGATCATGGCGTGGACCCACCCGGCTTGGTATCACCGCGTGCTCGCCTACTCCGGCACGTGGATCAACCAGCAATGGCCCAGCAACCCTGCCACGCCGCACGGCGCCTGGGCCTTCCCTGAGCACTTGATCGCGGACACGCCGCCGAAGCCAATCCGCATCTGGATGGAGGTGGGCGACCGCGACCTGTTGAACCCGAACGCCATGCGCGACGGCATGCACGACTGGGTTGTCGCCAATGAGGACCTGGCTCGCGTGCTTGCCGCAAAGGGCTACCACTACCAGTTCATCTTTGCGCAGAATGCGGTGCACGTAGACCGTCCCGTGCGCGAACAGACCTTGCCCGAAGCGTTGGAATACATCTGGCAGGGCTACACGCCGCAGCACTGATGGATCCTCAGAAGTTGCACGCAGTACTTGCAGCCTCGCGAGCCTCCAAGCCACAATGACAGTAGAGAAACGCCGATGACCCACGACCGCGCACTGCAGATACTTCGCGAACACGAACCAGATTTCAAGGCCAAGAGCGTCACGCATCTGCGCCTATTCGGCTCCGTTGCGCGCGATGAAGCCACAAATACATCGGATGTCGATGTCATGGTCGACTTCGATCCAGACCTGACGCTTACACTTTGGGAAATGAGCAGCGTTCGGCTTGACCTTTGCGACTTTCTTTCCACGCCTGTCGATCTGGTGCGCGAGAAAACGTTGAAGCCGCACATTCGTGAACGCGCACTGCGAGAGGCCGTGCTTGCCTTCTAAGCCGACAGGAGAGTTGCTTCGTGACATCCTCGACGCTTGAGACGCGATCCAGGCGTTTGTAGCAGGCATGACACTTGCGCAATCTGAAGCTGACCTGAAGACTACCTCTGCAGTGGAACGGCAATTCCTGATTGTCGCTGAAGCCTCAAAGCGCCTGGGCAGCCAAGCCACTCAGCTTTGCCCGAAGTAGGATTGGCGGCTGATTCAGGACTTCGGTAATGTGATCCGTCACGATTATGACGGAGTAGCTCACGACATCGTTTGGAAAGCATTCACGAACGTTTACCCGCACTGCAGGTAGACGTGACCGAAGCTCTTTTGAACCTGAATCGAGCCTAGCTCCGCACCGCCATCAGCTTTTCGTACAACGCCAGCGTCTGCTCCGCGATGGCGCTCCAGCTGAACTTCGCCTCCACGCGCTTACGACCGGCTTCGCCGAACTGCTTCGCCTTCGCTGGATCCGCGAGCAGATCGTTCAGCTTCGCCGCAAGGTCCTTCGCGAACTGCTCCGGGTGCTCCGGAAAGCTGGTCGCCGGGTCTTGCGCGAACGGCACAAGGTAGCCCGTCTCGCCTTCGACGACTACTTCAAGAATGCCGCCGGTCGCGCTCGCCACCACCGGCGCGCGGCAGGCCATCGCCTCCAGGTTGATAATGCCGAACGGCTCGTACACGCTGGGGCAGCAGAACACGGCGCAGTTGCTGTAAAGCTGGATCGCCTCAGGCTTGGTGACCATCGCTTCGATCCAGGTCACGCGGGGGTTGATGCTCTTTGCCTTGGCGACCAGATCGCGCATCTCCTGCGCAATCTCTGGTGTGTCGGGCGCGCCCGCGCAAAGCACCACCTGCGTGTCCTTCGGCAGGTACTGGATCGCGTCGACCAGATGCGTAACACCCTTCTGCCGGGTGATGCGGCCTACAAAAAGCACATACGGCACGCCCGGGTCGACGCCGTACTTCACCAATGCATCGGTCGCGTCCGTCTTCTGGTATTCGGTCAGGTCGATGCCGTTGTAGATCACGTGGATGCGCTCGGGATGCATCTCCGGGTACGCCTTCAGGATGTCCTTCTTCGTGCCTTCGCTTACGGCAATCACGGCGTCGGCATCCAGGATCGCGGTGCGCTCCATCCAACTGCTCATCGCGTAGCCGCTGCCAAGCTGCTCCGCCTTCCACGCGCGCAGTGGCTCCAGCGAATGCGTCGTCAGCACGAACGGAATGTTGTACAGCTTGCGCGCCAGAAAGCCCGCCATGCTCACGTACCAGGTGTGCGTGTGTACGACGTCGATGCCTTCCAGCGCCTTGACCTGCGTCAGGTTTAGGCTGAGCGCCTCAAGCGCCGCCTTGAACTTGCCCTGCGTGCCATTGGAGATCTCGCTCCACGGCTGCTGGCCATGCACGTGCGGATTCGTCTCAGGTGATTCTTGCTCGCCCCAGCAGTACACCTCAACCTCGGCGCGCTTCGACAGTTCGCGGCTCAGGTATTCCACGTGAACACCGGCACCGCCATACACATTGGGCGGATACTCGCGAGTCATGATGCCGATGCGCATGGGTGTGCTCCTTGGGTGTGACGCTGCGACGATTGCCTGCCGCGTGTCATCCTACACCGCGCGCGTGGCATTCCCTTGGATGCGTGTGGCCGCGCACGCAACGGATGCGATACGCTGGCTCTCGCACCCGCATCGCCGTCTGGAGATTCCATGAACGTCCGTTCGCTTATCTCGCTGCTCTCGCTTGCAGCAGCCACCACCCTTGCCGCGCAGACATCGCCCGCGCCCACGCCGCCCATGGGATGGAACAGTTGGAACCACTTCGCCGGCAAAGTCACGGACGTCGACGTGCGCGCCACCGCCGACCAGCTCGTCTCGACCGGCATGCGCGACGCAGGCTATGTCTACGTCAACATCGACGACACTTGGCAGGGCAAGCGCGACGCAAGCGGCATCATCCATGCCAATGAAAAGTTCCCGGACATGAAAGCGCTCGCCGATTACGTACACAGCAAGGGACTGAAGCTCGGCATCTACTCCGGGCCCGGCGAACAGACCTGCGCGCATTATGAGGGCAGCCTTGGCCATGAGGCGCAGGACGCGCAGACCTACGCTGGTTGGGGCATCGATTTGTTGAAGTACGACCTGTGTTCCTTCAGCAAGCAGATGGCGGCCGAGCGCGCCGCGCACCCCGACGACCCAAAGGCCGCGACGAAGCTGATGATTGCTGCCTACAAGAAGATGGGGGATGCCCTGCGCGCGACCGGCCGGCCCATCCTGTACAGCCTGTGCCAGTACGGCCTGGAAGAGCCGTGGAAGTGGGGACCGCAAGTCGGCGCGTCCATGTGGCGCACCACCGACGACATCAACGACACCTGGGCGCGCATGTTCATCATCGCGCAAAGCCAGTCCGACCTCGCGCCCTTCGCCGGCCCCGGCCACTGGAACGACCCCGACATGCTGGAGGTCGGCAACGGCGGCATGAAGACCGAGGAGTACCGCCAGCACATGACCCTGTGGGCCATGCTCGCTTCACCCCTGCTGGCAGGCAACGACCTCACAAAAATGACCGATGCCGACAAGTCGATCCTGATGAACCGCGACGTGATCGCCATCGACCAGGACCCGCTCGGCAAGCAGGCCACACGCCTCTACCAGCACGGCGACATCAGCGTGTGGACGCGCCCCCTCACCGGCAACCGCATCGCCGTCGCTCTGGTCACCGCCTCCTGGGGCGAGCGCAACATCCAGTTCGACCTGGCACAGGCCGGCTTCCCCTCCGGCGCAAACGTCCGCGACGTGTGGGCCGCCAAAGACCTGGGCCATCAGCAGGGCATCTTCACCGGCACCGTACGTCAGCACGGCGTCATGCTGCTGATTTTGTCGAAGTAGAACGGAATCACGCAACTTAAGTATTACGTTGCAAGCCTACGCAGAACGGAAATATCGAAGTCGTTGAGGGAAAAGCGATTCACAAGACCTTTACCAAGCTCCAGGAGGGTGGCGGAAATCTTCAGTAGAGCTATGAAGGGCTTTCGTCCGAGCCGAAAGATTGTCTAGCTCTACCCAGGAGTTCAGACTGAAGCTGAACAGTGGCTCTCGAGAAAGATGCGTCCCTTTTCGGACGTTTGGTGTAGCGACCCGAGGAGAGCACTTAAGAGCCATGGCTGGATCGGCTGAAGATTAATCGACAAATGTACTCAGATAGGCTAACTCGCGCGAAACAGTCATTTTCTTACGGATCGCAGCCGCAGCGCATATAACTAAGCATGCGCCTAAATAGCTTGATTGGATCTGGGTGCCTCTGCGGCATGCTCCTGCCACTGTGTATGCCGGTGCCTGCAATAGTCCAGTGGACAGGGCGGCCCCTGCGAGCAGTATCCGCATTCACGCAAGCTGTCTCACCGGCAACTGAACAGGACGATGCACCTGTGGTCTCCTCCGACAGCGCTTGTAGCGCGGGGGACGATACCACCACCGGCCCGTACGACAACAGCGTGCCGGCCACAATTCCCGAACCGCGCGGCCGTGTTACAGACCTTACAGGCCACCTTTCCGCGGATTGCATGTCCAGCATCTCCGACCGTATCCGCTCACTGGAAGACGAAAAGGGCGCTCAGGTTCGTGTGTTGCTGGTCGGCAGCACCGGGGACGAGCCAATTGAAAAGTATGCCAACCGCGTGTTCCACGCTTGGAAGTTGGGGCGCAAAAACATCAATGATGGCGTTCTGCTGGTAGCCGCCCTGCACGATCACCAAGACCGGATAGAGGTCGGCTATGGTCTCGAAGGAGCAATTCCTGACGCCGTTGCAGGTGACATTCTGCGCGCCGACGTGCAGCCACAGTTTATCGCCGGAAACTACGGTGCAGGGGTTAGCGCCGCGGTTGACGATCTGGCTCACCTCATCCGTGGCGAGGCCTTGCAGAAGCCCGCACCGAAAACAGCCTGGATGCGATGGCAGCTTATGGTCGCAGCATTGCTGCTGGTTTGCCTTGCCGGTGCGGTGGGCAGTTTGGCACAGTGGAGTTGGTACTGGCGCTTGGGGCTGCCGTTCATCACGCTGACGTTGGTCGACGCAGTTGGCCTCGTATGGCATCTGCTATCGAGCTGGACGGGAATGCTCGCCGTTTTACCGTTCGCCCTCGTCGCCTATCCCGCAGGCATATTCTTTGCAAACTACCCCAAATCAGGTCTGCTTTGGCTTGGCTGCACGACCGGACTTTTCGCCGCTGCGGTGGTCGCGATACGCACGTTTGCGCATCCGGTACTCGCCGGACAGACGACCTTTAGGAATCTGGAAGCCGGCATAGGCTCGCTGTTCTTCGGCACCTTCGCGTTCGCGATGGTGTCGCGGAACCCTTTGATTGGCCGACACTACTTTTCTAGCAGCTCCTCGTCCGGAACCAACAGTGATTCAAGTTCAAACGGCTCCGATGATTTTTCTGGCGGTGGAGGGGACAGCGGCGGCGGCGGCGCTTCAGGCAGCTGGTGATCTCTCCTTTTTGGATGCCTCTGGACCCAGATCAAGCCGGCAGGTGTCGGTCCTAAATACTTGGAAGTGTCATCCTGAGCGGAGCGAAGGATCTGCTTTCTTCGGAGCAGCACTACACCTCCGAAATACATTTCTAAGGATGTTCAATCGCGAAATTCTGCATTCGAACCGCAGCATTGAACTCCGTATTCACACTGTTTGCCTGCATGTCCAGATCTCGTCGACGGTTTTGCTGACCGAAAGGATCGGGCGCGGAAATCTGTACGCGGAGTTCGCGCGCTTCGTTTAACTCATCGTTCAGCGGCTTCTCCACGAATGACCACATGCCCTTCTGGTCCTCGGCCTTCTTGGCCTCGTCGGGGTGTTGTGCCAGATAGTTCCGCGTCGCCTGCATAGCTTCCTGGAATGGCTGGATCGCCTTGGCGACAGAGTCGTCGGTAAGGGCACCGGTGCGAACGGCATCCTGAATCGCTTCGTCGGTCGCGCGTGCGGCGATCAAAGTCGCATGGGTATGCCAGTTGAGACTGTGACCCTCTCTGCGATCGATCGCTTCAAGTTCATGCTGACGAACCATTCCGTTGCTGCGCCGCACTGCGGCACGCAGGACACGGGTCGAGTCCAGAGTCTTTGCAAGCAAGGGCCCGACGGTTGCGTCGAGTTGGTGGCCTTTGGCAAAGCGATCATCCAGATATTCCTTCCGGTACAGATACTGGTCCAGTTGCAAGCCAGGGCCCAGCATGGCCCGAAGAGCAGAGGCGGTCGCCCGCGAGGCTTGATCGAGGTCTGCCACGGCGGGCGGAAGCGACGCACCACGCTCAAGGTCACTTGCGCAGTCCAAAGTACCTGTTCCCGTGTCGCCGTTGGTCAACTCAAACGTCGCATTGCCATTGACTCCCGGATCTATCTTCGGATCATAGTGGGCAGTACTCTTTACGCGGTCGCGATAGCTGCCGGCGAAATCCTCGTAATGCGTGAGACAACCGTTTACGCTTTTAACGATGGGCTGAAGCTTGGTACGAAGCTGCGCATCTTCCGCGCTCAGACGAAGCGACTCTGTGCCTTTCGTTTGCGTGACCGAGCCCGCGTTGCCTTCGTGAGAACCTTTCTGGCGTTCCACAACTTTACAGCCAGTCACACACAGAAGCAGGGGCAAACAGATCATGTTCACGCAAGTGAAGCATCGCAGCAATCTCATAGGGTCAGGTCTCATCGCAAAGTCTACAAGACACGCCTGAGCCGGTGGACTGTGACGAGAACCTGTCGGCCTTCGCCAACACGCCGCAATCAGCAACTCTGCTCACATCCCTGTAGCTGTTTTCCTATTCCTGGCGTTCTCGACGGGTAAGCGGACCATCTCCTTGGCCCTCAACCGGTGCTCAAGTACCTCGCGCGTGCTATGCAACTGCTCTTGCGCTTGCTTGCCGAACATCGGAAATGGCTCTAAACCCCCAGCACCGTCTTGCCCATGGCCGTCCCGCTCTCCTGCATCTGGTGCGCGCGGCGCAGGTGCTGCGCATTGATTGCGCCCAGATGCTGCGTCAGCGTGGTGCGCAACGTACCCAGGTCGACCAGCCGCGCCACCTCCACCAGTAAGTCGTGCTGCCGCAGGATGTCCTGCGTCTGAAAGACCGGCCGCGTAAACATGTACTCCCAGTGCAGCGATGCGGACTTGCGCTTCAGCAGCTTCACATCCAACTGCTTCGGATCGTCGATAATGCCGATCTTTCCCTGCGGCGCGACGATGTTCGCCAGCTCCGGAAAGTGCCGCTCCGTGCCGGTCAGGGCTGCAATGTACTCCGCCTGCGGAAACTTCAGTTCTTCCATCTGCTGCAGCATGGGCCGGTGATGGTCGATCACGAAGTGCGCGCCGTTGCCGTAACACCACTGCACCGTCTCCGCGCGTGACGCGGTCGCGACCACGGTCAACGCGGTCAGCTTGCTCGCGATCTGCGTCAGGATTGAGCCGACGCCACCCGCGCCACCTACCACCAGCAGCACGCCCTTGCGCTGGTGTGCCTGCGCCCCCTTGAACTGGTCGATGCCGAGCCGGTCAAACAAGAGCTCCCACGCCGTGATCGCCGTCAGCGGCAGCGCTGCGGCTTCGGCAAAGCCGATCGACTTCGGCTTCGGCGCAACAATGCGCTCATCTACTGCGTGAAACTGCGCGTTCGTCCCCTGGCGCGCGATCGAACCCGCGTACCAAACCTCGTCACCGACTTTAAATAGCGAACAATCGCGCCCGCGCCGCACCACCACGCCGGCGGCATCGTAACCCAGCACCTTGTACTCGGCGCCCTCATCGGGCCGCGTGCCCGCACGCACCTTCACATCCACGGGATTGACTGAAACTGCCTTGACCTCGACCAGCAAGTCGCGCGGCCCGATCTCCGGCTCCGGCAGCTCAATATCAAGCAACGCCTCAGGTGCCTCAATCGGCGAGGGCAAAGTGTATCCAACGGCCTTCATAGCTGCTCTGATGCAGCGAAGGTGCGGCCCGTTCCCAGACCGCACCTTATGAAACTCCGCATTACCGGGATGCGGCTACTTCTTGCCGCCCTTACCCAATGCGAGCTCGATCAGCGCCTTCTCTTCCAACTCATGCGCCTTGGCCGAACCGGTCGCCGGGCTAGCTGCCGCCGAACGCGTCACCCGCAGCACGCGGCGCGCACCGACGGAACGCTTCAGCAGCGGGTAAGCATAGGTGAGCGCGCCCATATTTGCCGGCTCCTCCTGTACCCACACGATCTCTTCCGCGTTGGGGTACTGCGCCAGCGCTGCTTCCAGCTCCTCGGCTGGCCACGGGTACATCTGCTCGACAAACACGATCGCGGTCGAGAAATCACCACGCTTGACGCGCTCGATCCGCAGGTTGTGGCCGATCTTGCCCGAGCACACCAGGATGCGGCGCGGATCCTTGGCTTCGCGATCGGCCAACACCTTCTGAAAGCGCGGAGCGGCGAAATCCGCTACCGGCGAAATCGCATCCGGGTGCCGCAGCATGCTTTTCGGCGTGAACACCACCAGCGGCTTGCGCCAGGGCGACATTGCCTGCCGCCGCAGCAAGTGGAAGTACTGCGCCGCATTCGACGGCTGCGCCACGATCATGTTGTCCGTCGCGCACAGTTGCAGATAGCGCTCCACGCGCGCCGAAGAGTGCTCCGGCCCCTGGCCCTCATACCCGTGCGGCAAGAGCAGGACCACGCCAGACTGCAGGCCCCACTTCGCCTCGCCCGCGGCGATGAACTGGTCGATGATGATTTGTGCGCCGTTCGCAAAGTCGCCAAACTGCGCCTCCCACAGCACCAGCGCCTCCGGGAAGTCGCGGCTGTAGCCATACTCGAAGCCCAGCACCGCGGCCTCGCTCAGCATAGAGTTGTAAACCTCGAACCGGCCCTGGCCTTCGCAGAGGTGCTGCAGCGGCGAGTAGCGCAGCTCGGTTTCCGTATCGACCCAGACGGAGTGGCGCTGGTTGAATGTGCCGCGCTGCGAGTCCTGCCCGCTCAAGCGAACAGGCGTGCCGGCCTTCAGCAGCGATGCGTACGCGAGCAGTTCGGCAGTCCCGTAGTCAAACGGGCGCTTGCCATCGCCCATCTCCACACGCTGCTTCAGCAGCGCCTGCACCTTGGGATGGACATGAAAGTCAGCCGGCGCGTTGGTGAGCTGCGCGATCAGGCTCTTGATTTCCTCCGCGCCCAGGCCGGTGGCGACGTCCTGACCCTTGGGCAGGCGCCCGCCCTGGAAAGGCTCCCAATATTTCGGCAATTCGCTCAGCGCGGGCGCGTGCTCGGCCTCTTTGCCGTGGGCCTGATCGGTCAGGAATTGCTGCTGAATCGCAGAAATCTCAGCGGACGCATCCACGCCGAGCCGCTCCGCATAGCTCTTGTACAGCGGCGCGGTTTCCTTGATGCGCGCGTAGCGCCGCGGCTGCGTCACCGTGGGATCGTCCACCTCGGAGTGGCCATGGCGCCGATAGCCAATCAGGTCCACCACCACATCGCTGGCGAACTTCGCGCGGTATTCCGCCGCGATCTTCGCAACGCGCATCACCGCGTCCGGGTCTTCCGCGTTCACATGGAAGATCGGAATCGGCAGGCGCTTCGCGATATCGGTCGAATACCGCGATGAGTTCGACTCGTGCGGCTCCGCCGTGAATCCGAGCAGGTTGTTCACCACCACCTGAATGGTGCCACCCACCTGATAGCCGTAGATCGTCGCAAGGTCCAGCGTTTCCGCAAAGATGCCCTGCCCCGCAAAGGCGGCATCGCCGTGAATGATCATCGGCAGCACCTTTGCCTCACCTTCCTTGCCCAGCCGCACCTGGCGCGCACGCGCGCGGCCCATAATGACAGGGTCGACCGCTTCCAGGTGCGACGGGTTCGACGCCAGGTGCAGCCGCACCTCTTTCCCGCTCGGCGACTGGTACACGCCGGTCGCGCCCTGGTGATACTTCACGTCGCCACCACCCAGGTGCGAGCGCGGATCCACATCCTCAAACTTGGTAAAGATGTCCGCCGCGGAACGGCCGACCGTATTCACCATCACGTTCAGGCGTCCGCGATGACTCATGGCAAAGGTGCAACGCTCCACGCCCAGCTCCGACGAAACCTCGAACATGCGCTCAAGGAACGGGATCAGCACCGTCAAACCTTCCAGCGAAAACCGCTTCGTTCCCAGGTACCGCTGCTGAATGGTGCCCTCGAACAAGTCGGCCTTGATCAACTGCGTCAGCGTGCGCCGCTGCTGCTCGGCGGTTTCGCGGTACTCCTGCTCCATGGCAGCCTGCAGCCACTCGCGGCGCTCGGGCGAAGCAATGTGCGAGAACTCAAGCGCAATCGTTCCGCTATAAAACTTGCGAGCCTCGGCCGCGATCGCGTCCGACCCTTCTGGCAGTTCCACAGGGAACGGCTCGGGCGGCAGGTATTGCTGCAGCGGATCGAGCTGGGCCTGCAGGTAACCCCAGCGGCGGTAAATCTCAAACACCGTTGCCCGCATCTGCTCGATGCCTGACTCGCGTTCCGGAAGCGCATCGATCGTCGGTGAAACGGTTTTGTTCGTGGTTGTGGACTTTGCCTGCGACTTCGCCTTGGTGGCCATGGTTCCTCGACCCATCTATGGTATGCCTCGGTCTCGAAGAGTGACAGCCTGGGCCGATCCCGAGTGTCGCGGGCGCAAACCGCTCCGTTCGCTTATCGGTCATACAGAAACAGTGCCAGTCTCGTACCCTCCGGCCCTGCACACACCATCTCACTTTGTGGAGCCAGCCAACGCGGCAGGGCTTTCCGCCGTCTACTCCTAAAGCGAAGAAAAAGCGAAGAATAGATTCAGAGAGGCAGCTACGTATGAGCGAACGCACCGTCGAACTTGACCAGCCGGTACTGACCGATGAAGCCGGCAATGCACTGCGCGAGGCGACCGACCGCGCGGAGCGTGCTGAAGCGGAGTTAGCCAAGCTGAAGACGCAGCAACGAGAACATCCGGCGGCAACGCCGGCCAGCAGCGCACCGGCGGCACAGGTTGAGCGTCACCAATCGAATCCCCAGGAGGGGACCGAATCTCGCGCCGTTTCCACGGACAATCTGAAGCAGCCGCCGAGCCCCAGCACCGCCGCCAACGCACCAGAAGGCTCACAAGGTGCGCCGGTGTACGATCGCGGCTCCGCCAACCGCGCCATGGCCGAGGGTGGCGGTGTCGACGAACTTCGCAAAGACCCGATGATGGCCCACCTGCTTGACTCGCTGGACGCCGGTACGGACGTCGGCCACTACGGCCGCCTCGTCTTCAGCATGGTCGCCCGGCACTTTCTGCCTCATGCAGAAGTCGTCGCGTGGCTGACCAAAGACAAGGATTTCAGCGAAGACCAGGCACAGCAGATGCTGCACCAGGTAGAGGGCCGCGACTACACCCCGCCGCGCCGCGAGCGCTTACTGGAATGGCAGAGCGAACAGGAATTCCAGTTCATCGACCCAGACGATCCGGACAGCGGCAACCTGTACCGCAACCTGAGATTTCCGCAGGAAATTTACCAGCACATCGGTCACTATCAGGACGCGAAAGCGTCCTGATAGATCTTGCCTCAACCCTGCGGCTCCAACAGTTCGTAGGTGCTACGAACGAACATGAAATAGCCTCGGATCAAATGGCAACCGGCGCTGCGACGTAATCTTCACGTGCGCAGCGTCAGGGTGCTTAGGGTTCAGCAGATAATTCCACGTATACGGCGCCACGGCCGCCGGAACACGGGCGAGCGCACTTTCGCCAGATGCTAACCAGGCGTCACCCAAAGCCTGGGTCTCTTCCTTTGCAGGTAGATCTTCGTCCGTGTGCGCATTCCGCTCAATGGATAAAACTTTGAGCGGGCGCAGAGTGCTTACGCCAAGTAGCTGGTAAGTCGACGGGAAGTCTCCTTCTTCAGCCTCCAGATTTACCAATACTTCGAGGATGGCAGACGCAGTTGCCTCCGAAAGGTAGACAAGACGCTTGCCTTCAGCTTCCGTATGCCATCGAGCGCTGGAAAACTCAGCGCCCAAACCCGACAAGTTCGAGTGTTCGCTGATGCGCCAAAGATGAAGCAGTGAACCGGATCCACGCCCGCTTTCTCTCTGGGTCACTGATACAGATTCTCGCTGATTGACCAGAGCATGCCTTCCACGAACCGAGTCCCTGCTTCGGTCCGCAAATTCGACAGTGGACTTGTGTCCTCAAGCCGGCTGGATGGCCGGCGTAGCCACCGCATCGCCTTCTCATGTTCGCCAAAGACGCGGTCTGCAAAAGCAAGCACTCGCACTACGCGCAGCAGTCGTTCGCTTTCTTCTGGGGAGAGCCTTTGCTGCTTTGCCCTGCGGTGTTTTAAGGTCCGCGCTGGGATGATAACGTCACTGATCTCAGAAGAGGTAAACCCAGCCTGTTTCAGTTTTTCTAAACCGTCCAGCGTTAAGCCTTGTTGCGTTTGCTGGCCTAGGTGGAAGTCGCTGCTGGGAACGGAACCAAGATACGGAAAGTAAACGGCAAGTGCGCCCATTGCACCACCTCAAGGACAGTATGCCATACATCCATGCGGCATACTGTCCACCTTAGCTCTTCAGCGCCGCATCCACCAGTGCCTTCGCCTCGTCCTGGATCTGCCTCAGGTGCTCCTCTCCCTGGAAGCTTTCAGCGTAGATTTTGTACACGTCCTCAGTGCCCGAGGGCCGAGCCGCGAACCAGCCATTCGCTGTTGCCACCTTCAGACCGCCGATGGCCGCACCGTTGCCGGGAGCGTTGGTCAGCACCTGCGTAATCGGCTCGCCGGCCAGCTCCTTCGTCGTCACCTGCTCGGGTGACAGCTTTGCGAGCTTCGCCTTCTGCTCCTTGGTCGCGGCCGCATCGATACGCTGGTAGGCCGGCGTCCCGTATTTCGACGTCAGCGCCTGATACAGTTCGCCCGGATCTTTTCCCGTACGCGCCGTCATCTCCGCAGCCAGCAGACCCATGATCGGGCCGTCCTTGTCGGTCGACCAGGACTTGCCCGCAATCGTCAGAAAGGACGCGCCCGCCGACTCCTCGCCACCAAAGCCAAGCGAGCCATCGCTCAACCCGGTCACAAACCATTTGAAGCCGACCGGCACTTCCAGCACCTTGCGCCCGATGCCCCCGGCGACGCGGTCGATCATGCTCGAAGACACCAGCGTCTTCCCCACCGCCGCGTCCTTCGACCACTCCGACCGGTTCTGGAACAGGTATTCGATCGCGACCGACAGATAGTGGTTCGGATTCAGCAGCCCGACAGACTTCGCCACCACGCCATGGCGGTCGTGGTCCGTGTCGCACGCCCAGCTCACGTCAAACTTGTCCTTGTTCTGGATCATGCCGGCCATCGCGTACGGCGATGAGCAGTCCATGCGGATCTTGCCGTCCCAATCAATGTGCATGAAGCGGAAGGTCGCGTCCACCAAGGTCGACAGCACCGTGAGCGGCAGCTTGTACTCTTCCGCGATGCGCGGCCAGAACGCCACGCCCGCGCCACCCAGCGGATCGACCGCAAGCTTCAAACCACTGCCCGCGATCGCTTCCATGTCGAGAACCAGCTTCAGGTCGCCCACATACTCGCCCACATAATCATGGGTCCGCGTCGCCTCGGCTTTCAGCGCCTGCGCAAACGGCACGCGCTTCACATCCTTCAGCTTGTCCCGCAGTATCTGGTTCGCCCGGTCCTGCACCGCCTTGGTCACATCGGTGTCAGCCGGGCCGCCATTGGGCGGGTTGTACTTGAAACCACCATCCTCGGGCGGATTATGACTCGGCGTAATCACAACGCCGTCAGCAAACCCGTTTCTGCGGCCCCCGTTGTAGTTCAGAATGGCGTGCGAAAGCGCCGGCGTCGGTGTGTAACCGTAGCTGCCGCCCTCAGTGTTCGACCCGGCGGGCAGGCCTGCCCCGTTGTCGATGCGCGTTTCCACACCATGCGCCGCCAGCACCTCCAGCGCGCTGCGAAACGCCGGCTCGCTCAGCGCGTGCGTGTCCATGGCCACAAACAGCGGGCCGGTAATGCCCTTCTCCTCGCGATACTCCACGATCGCCTGCGTGATGGCGAGGATGTGATCCTCATTGAACGCCGACTTCAGGCTGGACCCGCGATGGCCGCTGGTGCCAAAGCTGACTGCCTCAGCCGGGTTCGCCGGGTCAGGGTGCAGCGTGTAGTAGGCCGAAACCAAACGGGACAGATCAACCAAGGACTGCGGATCGGGCAGGTGGCCCGCTTTCGGATCGACGCTCATCGTGAAGTCTCTCAAGAGAGCGGCAGTCTACGTTGCCGCACGCTCTGCGACCTTGATGCTACCAACATGGGATAACCTTCGCTGCCCTGAAATCGTTACAATTGCGTTCTCCCTTGGTTCGTCGCGTCCAGTGAGCTCCACGACCTGATCCGGTCTCACGTGCGCTTCGGTATTCCGTCTGTGTTCGTTCCCAAGAGAACGGATGAAGCGGTCGCGTCACAACAGAATCTGGATCACCGCGTGTGCTGTCACGGCAGCGGCGCTTCCAACGTGCGCCTTAGCCGCACAGTCGACGCTGCTCGCCGACAGCTACGTGACTTCGCAACGGCCGTCCACCAACTACGGCTCGCTCACCAACCTCTACGTGAACGGCAATAGCACCGCTCTGCTGCGGTTCGACCTGGCGGCGCTTCCGCCGGACGCGACTGCCGCAACGATCGGCCGGGCGGTGCTGCGTGTCTATGTGAATCGGGTCAACGCGCCCGGCACGCTGGCGGTAGCGGCCGTCCGCAGCGACTGGCGCGAGAGTGCCGTCACCTTTCAAACCCTGCCGCAGGCTGGCAGCGCGATCGACTCGGAGTCCGCTAACGCCGAAGGTCAGTTTGTCGCGTTCGACGTAACCGCCCTGGTGAAGCAGTGGGCCGCCACGCCCGGCGCGAACTTCGGCTTCGCGCTGACCACGACTGACGCCGATCTGGTGCTCGACAGCAAGGAAAGCGACACCACGGCACACCCCGCCACACTGGACGTAACCATGCTCGCCGCCGCCGGTACACCCGGGCCGCAAGGTCCTGCCGGCCCTGCCGGACCAGCAGGGCCGACAGGGCCTCAGGGGCTCGCCGGTTTGCAAGGCATACCCGGCACTGCGGGACCACAAGGCCCCAAGGGCGATCCTGGTGGCCTCACCTACCGCGGCGCGTTCCGCAGTGCTTTCACCTATGCCACCAGTGACGTGGTCACTTATGGCGGCGGCGCGTGGGTGTCACTGCAGGACAACAACGCCGGCAACGCACCCGCCGCCACCTCTCCGCAATGGGGTGTGCTGGTGCCTGCCCCGTCTCCGGCCAGCACAGGAACACCGACGTCCGGGCCAGGGGGCACCGCTGTCGGCCTGGTCTATAAAGGCACCTTCAACGGCGGCTCCATCTACGCAGCCAACGAGGTCGTTACTTACAACAGCGCGGCCTGGGTCTCGCTGGTAAGCAGCAACATAGGCAATACACCGCTGGACGGCGGCGCGTACTGGGCGGTGCTGGTGCCCGCGCCAGCTTCTACGCCGACCACACCTGCTGGTCCGTCTACTCCAAGCCTCAGCTACAAAGGCGGGTACACTGCGGCTGCCAGCTACGGCCTGAATGACGTGGTGACCTGGGCCAACGGAGCATGGGTGTCCATCGCCGCCACGAATCGCGGCAACACGCCGGATGCTGCTCCCGCATACTGGGCGGTGCTGGTGCCCGCGCCGGCCTCCACTGGCGGTGGTTCCACACCTGCGGCAACGCCATCGCTCAGCTACAAGGGCGTGTACGCCTCCACCACCAACTACGGCCTGAACGACGTCGTGACCTGGCAGGCCGCGGCCTGGGTCTCCATCTCCGCCTCGAACGCGGGCAACACGCCCGACCAGTCGGCTCGCAACTGGGCAGTACTAGTGCCGGCAGCCGGATCGGGCGGCACCTCCGCTCCCGTCGTAACGAAGAACCTGGCGTACCAGGGCAATTACGTGTCGGGCACCAACTACGCCATCAACGACGTCGTCAGCTGGCATTCGTCAGCGTGGATCTCCACGATCGACAGCAATCACGGAAATACTCCCGACCAGTCGCCGAATGCGTGGGCCGCCCTCGTTCCCGCCGCGGTTGGCATTCAGGGCGTGCCTGGCGCAAAGGGCGACACCGGCGCAACCGGGCCGCAAGGTGAGCGGGGCTTCCCCGGCGATACCGGCCCGCAGGGGCTGCGCGGCGTAACCGGCGCAACCGGGCGGCCGGGCTTCGTGTACCAAGGCGCGTACCAGTCCGCCACGAATTACAACAGCGGTGACGTGGTGCTGTGGCAGGGCAGTTCGTGGGCGTCACTGGCCGACAGCAATCATGGCAACACGCCGGACCAGTCGCCGCAACAGTGGGGCCTGCTGACCAGCACCGGCCTCAAAGGCGATAAGGGAGACGCGGGCGAGACCGGCCCGCAGGGACTCCAGGGCCTGCCCGGGTCCATGGGACCGGCGGGTCAACAGGGGCCGACCGGACCGATCGGCTCCAACGGACCGCAGGGTGTGCCCGGCCGCGACGGCGCGCAAGGACCGCAGGGCGCGACCGGGCCTGCCGGCGCGCAAGGCGTTCCCGGCCCCGTCGGCATCACCTGGCGCGGCGGCTACACCTCGGCCACGAATTATGCGTTGAACGATGCGGTCACCTGGCAGGGACAAAGCTGGCTTTCCGCTACCGCAGGCAATCACGGCAACACGCCCGGAACCACCACGGACTGGGTTTTGCTGGCGGCGCAAGGTGCAATCGGGCCGCAGGGTCCCCAGGGTGACATCGGCCCGCAAGGCAACAAGGGAGACACTGGCGCAACCGGTGCGCAGGGACCGCAGGGTTTGCAAGGCGCGATGGGACTACAGGGCGAACCGGGTATGCTCTTCCAGGGCAGCTACGACGCCACGCGCAACTACGCCCTGCACGATGGCGTTACATTCGGCGGAGGCACATGGCTTTCGCTCACCGCCGGCAACCACGGCAATACGCCGGGAACGACGCTCGATTGGGTACAGCTCGCCGCACCTGGCACCGTGGGCGCAACCGGACCGCAGGGCGCGATGGGCAGCACCGGTCCCGCAGGACCCAAGGGTGACAGAGGCGACATCGGCGCAACCGGTCAAGCCGGCCCGCAGGGGCTGCAAGGGGCTCCGGTCGCCTTTCGCGGCCCCTGGAGCAGCGTTAGCGCTTACGTAACCGGCGACGCGGTTTCGTACAGCGGCTCATCGTGGATCGCCACTGCCGCGACCAGCGGCACCCCACCCGGCAGCGCGCCCCAATGGTCGCTGCTGGCGCAAGCCGGTGTGACCGGAGCGACGGGAGCAACAGGCGCAGCCGGCAGCAAGGGTGACACCGGCGCAACCGGTCCGGCCGGCAGCGCGGGACCGCAGGGCGCACCGGGTCTGACCTGGCTGGGAGCTTACAACTCCACCACCACGTACGGCACGCGAGACGCTGTCAGCTACAACGGCGGCAGCTATGTTTCCCTTGCCGCGGGTAACACCGGCAACACGCCGGGCGCAGCCGGAGTCACCCAGTGGGTGCCCCTGGCGCTTGCCGGCAGCAACGGCACACCTGGGGCGAACGGCAGCAACGGCGCACCCGGCACCGCAGCCACCATTGCGGTGCGTAACGTCACCAGCGGCGCCACTGCCTCCATCACCAATGCCGGAACAGCCCAGGCAGCGGTGCTGGATTTCGTGCTGCCGAAAGGCGATCCAGGCGCAACTGGACCGGCAGGTCCGGCCGGGGTCAATTTCCGCGGCGCATGGGCATTGGGAACGGGCTATGGCAAAGGCGATGGCGTGTCGCTGGACGGCTCCTCGTACGTTTCCCTCACGGCCAACAACCTGACCAATCCGGGCACGGACCTGCAGACCGGCGGCGGCAACTGGGCGCTGCTGGCGGCGCAGGGTGCCACCGGAGCCAACGGCGCCGCCACGGTCACCATCGGCACGGTGAGCAATGGAAGTACCGCAAGCGTGACCAATGTAGGCACGAGCACTGCGGCGAAGCTCAATTTCGTCCTGCCGCAGGGTGCCGCTGGCGCGACAGGCCCAGCCGGGCTGACCTGGAAGGGCGCCTGGCAGAGCAACGGGATGTATGCCGTAAACGATGCGGTCAGCTATGCCGGTTCGGCCTACATCGCCATCGCCGCCAACCAGGCGACCGCTCCAACCGGCTCCGCCTTCAGCATCAATGCCTGGGCGCTACTGGCTGCGGCCGGCGCGACCGGTCCCACGGGCACCACCCCGACGTTTGCCATCGGCAGCGTGACCACGGGAGCCCCCGGCACCGGCGCCGCCGTCACGCTTGCCACGAACGGCACGGCGAACACGCTCAGCTTCACGATCCCGCAGGGCGCTACCGGAGCCTCCGGCAGCGGCGGGTCCGGCTCGGGTGCCAACGGCAGAATCTTCACCGCGACGCACGCTCTGCTCCCCAGTGACAACGGCGTGCAGTACTACTCCGTGGGCAGCAGCAACACGCTCTCAGCCGACAGCCCCGCATTAATGACGCTGATGCCGGGCAGTTGTACCGTCAGCTCCGTAACGCTCTACAACACGGGGGGCCGGGGACCAGTGCTGGAGATGCGGGTGGGTGCCAGCCCGGTAAGCGTCATCAGTACAGCCGGTGCCTGCAGCAACATCGCGGCAGGTGCTTCCACCTGCAATTTCAGTCCCGCCATTGACCTGGGAGGCAAGTTCGTCGACATGCGTGCCGTTGGAGCGACCGGCAGCAGTTATCTCTACACGCTGTTTACATGCAACTGATCCGGTGCAATGTCAATGACCAAAATGGTATTTCGCAGCGCACAAACGTTTCTTGACAATCCAATTCGGTTCCAGCAACGTTCTCTGGGCAGGAAAGTCTGTGCGATGTGTTGCTGTTTGCGGGGAAGAGAGTCCGTCATATTGAACCACTCAACACAAACTTTCATGCGCTCCACATTATTTAGGTTCCACGCAACTCAATCATCGGAGATGGCTTCCTAATCCCCGTTCTCTACCGCCCAGCATTCTTCCGCATCATGGCTTACTCAAACGTTCCACTTGCACAGGAGTCCCCGTATGGATCAACTCACTAAACAAATCGTCAACAAGGCGCTTTCGCGGCGTGGCTTCCTTGCCAGTGCCGGCGTAGCTACAGCGGCAACCCTGACCGGCTGCGGCGGCGGAACCACCGCGACCGTACCGGTGCCGACCACACCGCCTGCGACCGCGGTTTCCGATGTAGACGTACTGAACTTCGCACTCAACCTGGAGTACCTGGAAGCCGAGTACTACCTGCGGGCAGTGACGGGCGCGGGCATTCCCGCGGCGGATCAGCTGTCAGGAGCAGGTGCGGTCACCGTAAAGAGCGGCTCCAAGGTGACGTTCACGAACAACTTCACCATGCAGATTGCTGCGGAGCTGGCGCAGACGGAACTGCAGCACGTGCGCATTCTGCAGGCGGCCGTCAAGTTGCTGGGCGGAACGCCTGTTGCCGCGCCCGCGATCGACCTGATGAACTCGTTCAATGCCGTCGCATCGCTGGCCATGATCGGCAGCTCCTTCGATCCGTTCGCGAACGAAATCAACTTCTTCGTCGGTGCAGCCACATTTGAAGATGTGGGCGTGACGGCGTACACCGGTGCGGCCAGCTTGCTCACCAACGCGACGATCCTGTCCGCGGCAGCCGGCATTCAGGCAGCCGAGGCATATCATGCGGCCACCGTGCGCGCCATCATCGCGGGAACCGCGGCAATGACTGGCTCGTCCACGGCACTGTCGCAGTTTGCGGCGATTCAGGGCGTGCGCGCCTCAGTTGGCGGCGGCAACGAAACCATCCTGACCCCGGGCATCAGCTCGACCGGTGCGGTCTCGGCCAGCACCATTGTCGCGGCGGACAGCACCAATTCACTGGGCTTTGCGCGTACCACGGATCAGGTCCTGCACATCGTGTACGGCGCTCCCGCCGGTGTCGTCAGCAAGGGTGGATTCTTCCCCAGCGGCGTAAACGGCAACATCAAAGCCACAGCAGCTTAATTCCCGGAGATACCATGGCTACTCTTGAAACACAAAAGCTAGATTCCATCATTGCCAGCCGCCGTACTCTGCTCAAGGGAGTGGGTGCGCTTGCGGCAGCAGCTGCGGTAGGCGAAAAAGTCGCCAACGCCGCAGTTCCTGCCGCTCCGACCGATGCGCAGGTGTTGAACTTCGCGCTGAACCTGGAATACCTGGAAGCGCAGTTCTATACGCTTGCCGTGGAAGGTGTAACCGCGGATAAGTCAACCCTGGGCGGCGCCATCGGCACCGGCGCAGGCACGGCTGCGACCGGCGGCGGCACCGTCAAGGTGAAGGCCAACGCCAAGGTCACATTTGCGAACAAGTCGATCCAGGCTTACGCCATTGAAACGGCGCGCGAAGAACGCAACCACGTGAACTTTCTGCGTGGCGCCCTCGCCGGCGGTGCCGTGGCTCAGCCTAACCTCGACCTGCAGACCAGCTTTGTTGGCCTGGGCAATGCGCTGACGCCGCCAGTCGCCAACTTCGACCCGTTCCTGAACGACCTCACCTTTCTGTACGGCGCGTATATCTTCGAAGATGTGGGCGTGACGGCTTACCACGGCGGTGCCGCGTTCCTGGCGCAGACGAAGCAGTACCTGACTCCGGCAGTCGAGATTCATGCGGTGGAGGCCTACCACGCTGGCCTGATCCGCTCGACGCTCTACGGCCTGGATCAGGGTGCGTTGACTATTCCCGGAACGACACTGTCGATCGGCGGTGTGGCACCGACCGCAACCAGCATCAGCAACCTGCGGGCAACGCTGGACGGCACCAAGGGCACGGTGCCCACGGATGCCGTAGGCTTGACCGGCCAGGACGATTTCGGTCTGACGACGATCTCCGTTCCGCTGAACGGCACATCCGCCACTGCCTCTACGATTCTGGATGCAGGCAAAGTGACGGCCGCAGGGTCGTCAACGGTCACCTACAACTACTATGTGGCGTTCGCACGCACTGTGCAGCAGGTGCTGAACATCGTGTACGCGAGTGCGACAGGCGTCAAAGGCGGATTCTTCCCGAACGGCCTCAACGGCGATATCAGCTAACTTCATCACAACCAGAACGGGCAGGTCCACATGGGGCTTGCCCGTTTTGCTTTTGCTGGTTGCCTTGACACGCTTCATCGAAGAAAGAACGCCGCCGGCTCAATTCAATGTGCCCAGGTCTAATGCGCTTACATCGGCTGCACGTCCGATGCCTGCCAGCCCTTAGGCCCCTTGATCACATTGAACTGCACGGCCTGGCCTTCCTGAAGGCTCTTGAAGCCCGTTGAGTTGATGGCCGAGTAGTGCACGAAGACGTCCTCGCCGTTCTGCCGGCTGACAAAACCAAATCCCTTTGCGTCGTTGAACCACTTCACCGTGCCCTGTTCCATTGTCTTCCCCTTGGGAATGATGTGAACGGCAGAAACGAAGCCGTGCCGGCGAAACGATGCCGGTGTTTTCCAAAGCTTCTCTGCGCGATTGCCGCTACTGTAGCACAGGGGTGCGCCGCAATACGTCGTTTGCTGAGGTATCGCGCCGGATTTCACGGACGCGCGCAGCCGCACTACTCGCGTTCGTCAGGCGTACTTGCCGGCCCGGCTCACGGCCGCTTGCACGAATTCGGTCGCACACGCGAGCACCTCATCCAACGACATGCTAGTAGTGTCGATGCGGATGGCGTCATCGGCCGGATGCAATGGGCTGGCTTCGCGACTGCGATCGCGATCGTCGCGCGCGGCAATCTCGCGGGTGATGGCGACGCGGTCCTCGGCGACTGCGCTTCCGGCAGTTTGCAGAAAGCGGCGGCCGCCACGCGCTTCAACCGAGGCGTCTAGAAAGATCTTGACCGTGGCATTCGGAAAGACGACGGTGCCGATATCGCGGCCTTCCATCACGACACCCGACGGTGCCGCCTGTCCCATGGCGCGTTGGGCGGTAACCATCCAATGCCGCACCTTCGGATGCACGCTCACGCGAGAAGCGGCGGCAGTGACCGCCGGATCGCGCAAGAGTGCGGTCACGTCGCGGCCATCCAGCAGGACGCGGTTACCGTTGTTCCCTGGTTCCAGCACAATCCGCGTTGTCTCCGTCAATGTCGTGACGGCGGCCGCGTCATCGACGGGCGTGCCCTGCTCGACGGCTTTCAGGGCAAGCGCGCGGTACATGGCGCCCGTCTCCAGGTTGAGCAGGCCGAAGCGTCGGGCCAGGTGCGCCGCAACCGTGCTCTTACCCGCTCCGGCCGGTCCGTCGATGGCAACGATCAGCGGATGTGGTTCGGGCGAGGAATCAGACGCGTCGGAAGCGGAGGGCATGTTCCCATTGTGCCGCACCCGATGCACCGTGCACGCGCGATTCAGTCATGCGTGATTTAGTCACGTGCCGGCGGTGTCGATTCCCGCAAATCGCGGACGGTGTAGCCCTCCGGAGTTGCGAACCACTTCGGCTCCGGGTCGGTCCGGTTGATTTCGGTCACGGTAAAGGTCTGGCGGCCGATGGACGGTGCGTCTACCACGGAGCGCAGGTTCAGTCCGAGATCCTTGCTGTACGAAAACTCGCGCAGGGTAATCATGAGTTTATCGTTGCCCATCACGCCCGGTTTGTACGGTCGTCATATCGCGATAGCGGTGAACGGAAACGCCGAGAAGATCGTCCACACCAAGATCCTCGTGCAGACGATACGCCTTGCCACCCGCGAGGGGGCCGGACTGGAAGAGGCTCGGCTGATAGCGGCTCAGTGAGGTCATGACCAGCTTGCGCAGATTGCAGGTTTTCGTCCGCGTCCAGCATTCCGTATAGGTGAGCGCGACCGGATCCTCGATCTGGATCAGGTTGGTGATCAGCGGAATTTTCGAACCCTTGGGCACCATCAGAACGCGTTCTTCGTAGATGCGGCCCATGCTGTCACGCTTGATGGTGCGGGAGTTCACGGTGGTGAAGGTGCCTCCATTCGTCATGGATCGCGCCCACTCCGTGCTCAACATGAGGCTGAACGGCGCGCCTGGCATGGGCGGCACGGCGATGCTCTGCAGAATCGTCTCGCCGCCGCCATCGTTGGTCACGGTCATGCCGCCGTCGCCCTGTTGCGCAGGAAGCGCCGCCGGAATCAGCAAGCAGAGCGGAAGGCAAAGTCGGACAAACGAGGGCCGGAGAACCATGGTGCGCTCCTTGGGACTGCGTTCGCAGTGTATGCGCACCATGGTATTCCCGGCTTTTTCCTCAGGCGATGTGCCCGGACCAAAGCGCCGGCCTAGTCCGAGCGGCGTTTGGGAGCACCGCCGCGGGCAGGGCCGGAGCCCGGACCGCGGAAGGAAGGCTTAAAGCCCGGCTTTCCGAACATGCCCGGAGCGCCCTTGCCGCCACGATCGCGGCCAAAGCCGGAGCCGCCGAACTTGGCGCCACCCGGGCCTGCGGAGTGTGCGCCGGACTGGAAATTCGGGCGGCCCTCGCCGGGTTCGCCACTGAATCGCTTGCGATCGCCGCCGAAGCCGCCGCTTCCACCGCCACCACCAAAGCGCGGCCGTCCGCCAAAGGCTGGGCGATCGCCGCCGCGTCCCCCTTCACGTGGGGTAAATGGTCGGCGCTCACCATCGCCACGGGGAGTGAATGGACGGCGCTCACCGCCTTCACGGGGTGCGAACGGACGACGCTCACCACCTTCGCGGGGTGTGAACGGCCGGCGCTCACCGCCTTCACGGGGTGCGAACGGACGACGCTCACCATCGCCACGAGGTGTGAACGGGCGGCGCTCGCCGTCGCCACGGGGAGTAAACGGACGACGTTCGCCACCTTCGCGTGGGCTGAATGGACGGCGCTCACCGCCTTCGCGTGGGCTGAATGGACGGCGCTCACCGCCTTCACGGGGAATGAACGGACGACGTTCGCCACCTTCGCGTGGGGTGAATGGGCGGCGTTCGCCATCGCCACGGGGAGTGAACGGACGACGTTCGCCACCTTCGCGGGGTGTGAACGGACGGCGCTCACCGCCTTCACGGGGAATGAACGGACGACGTTCGCCACCTTCGCGTGGGGTGAATGGGCGGCGTTCGCCATCGCCACGGGGAGTGAACGGACGACGTTCGCCACCTTCGCGTGGGCTGAATGGACGGCGCTCACCGCCTTCGCGGGGCGTGAACGGGCGGCGCTCGCCATCGCCACGTGGAGTGAATGGGCGGCGTTCGCCACCTTCGCGCGGCTGGAAGCCACCACGGTCGCCGCGCGGTGTGTAGGGACGGCGCTCGCCGCCTTCGCGGGGGGCAAAGGGCCGGCGTTCGCTGTCGCCCTCGGTGCGGCGCGGGCGCTCGTCATCCCAGGGCCGGGCGTAGCTGTTGCCCTCGCGCGGCTGTGAGCCTTCACTTGTCGATCGAGGCGCAAAACCACCGCGGTCGCGCGGAGCGAAGCCGCTACGGTCGCGTGGGGCAAACCCGGCGCGGTCGCCGCTTTCGCTCCGCTGAAAGGGGCGGCGCTCACGCTCACCGGAGCCGGCGCCGAAGCTGCGGCGCTCGCCAAACGGCTTGCGCGGACGATCGCCGAACGACGGACGGTCGCCACGTGAGAATGACGAATGGTCGCCCCGGCCGGAGGGCGGACGGCGATCGTCGCGGCCGCCGGAGCGCTCGCGGCGCTCTGCCATGTCGGCACGGCGATCATCCTGCTCATAGCGCGAGCGCTGCGGAGCAGAGGCCGCAACCGGTGCCGCGTTGTCGGCGGGCAGGGCCGGAAACTCGCCGGCGATGTGGAGCAGGGTCTTGCCCTCCACGACGATCTCGTCGAGCTGGCGCGTGGCAGAAAGGCCGTGCACGACTTCACGCACGCGCGAGCGGGCGGCGAGCGGCGAAAGAAAGATCTCCATGTCGTCGCCCGTGGCCGCAATCGCCTGGTGCAAGTAAAGCGACAGCAGCGCGGAAAGCGCGGTGGGCTGGCCTGCGTTGGCGCCGGACTTGAGCTGTTTCAGGAATTTGCTGGTGATCAGCTCCCACTTCGCGGGCGCGCCGTCGGCGTCCGGCAATGGAATGACGCGCTGGATGGACCACAACTCATTCAGCGCGCGCAGGGTGGCGGAGTCGGTGATGCCCTGCCCGAGCAGGCCGGTCAGCTTGTGCGGCGGCATCGCGCCCTTTTCCTTCAACAGGGCAAACACCTTGACCGCAAGCGGCGAGACGCGCATGGGGCCGGTGGTCGCGGGTTCATTCTTCCAATTCTTGTCGCCACGCAGCGTGTAGACGAACGAGAAGGCCGACGCCGGAACCAGGTAATCCGGCTCGCCGGTGGCGTTGCCGAGCAGGTTGAGCGGGACGACAGTGCCGTCCTCAACGAGGCGGGCAAGGGCGCGGTTCACCGTCTCGCGCTCCTCCGGCGAGAAGCCGTTCACGGGTGCGGCGGCGGGCTCGTTTTCGGAATCGCCTGCACCGTTTTCCTTATCGTTAGCGCTAACGTTGCTCCGCAGGTCGTTTGGAACGGGGTCGCCCGCGGCGTGGATGCGATCTTCCTCAGCAATCTCGTCGCCTTCGTCTTCGGCGAACTCGTCGTCGTCGGAGAGCATGGTCTCGGGGTCGGCTGGGATGTTGCCGTCTCCGGCGAGCATGGCTTCGTCGCCTTCGGCGGTCGGAGGCTCATCCTCGTCCTCGTCGTCTGTGTCGCCGTCTACGTCTACGTCTTCGTCTTCGTCTTCGTCTTCGTCTTCGTCTTCGTCTTCGTCAGCATCGTCCTCGATGGAGTCGGCGTCGCCGTCCTGGGCGAAATCTTCTTCGGGCTCTTCATCGCCTTCTTCGTCTTCGACCGCGAACTCGTATGCCTCGTCGTCGCTGCCGTCAGTGTCCTCGTCTGCTTCGTCCTGGACTGCGGTGGCAGCGCTGCTGCGCTTTGGCTTGGGAATCCAATTGTTCTCGGTGCGGCCGAGCACTGCTTCGGCGAAGCTGGGCATGGGTGCCTGAAACTGCGCGAGTGGGTAGACGGGCAGAAGGCCGGCAGATTCAATCCATTCGCGGATGGCTTCGGTGGTCTGCAGGGGTTCGCCGTTGCGGTGAAACTGCGCTTCGCGCGCGCGGGAGAGCTGCTGTGCGGTAATGTTCTGCTGGGATGGCATGCGTGCCTTTCGTTCCGGCGTTGCCGGATGTGCATTCCGGCTCTTGCCGGAACTGCGTGCCGGGCGATGTAGCCGGGCTGTTCGGGGCAGGTCGGACGGAGCGGAGACTACCCGCGGCGTGCCTGCCGGTACGGTTCTGATGTGTGATGAAGGCGCGCAGCAGATGGCTTCCCAGCCGTCCTACGTTGTCTTCCGACCCGGGAGTCCGCCGGGACGAGATTCAGTCGTTATGATCCGGCGTTGTTGCCCGTGCCGGGAAAATACAGTTTTCTCCACTGCGCACCCACGATGAAGCTGTGGGTACTCCGGTCGAAATGACAGATATGAGGCATGCGTAAGGCACACGCACAGCTTCTGGGTGGGTCCGGTAAACGTTAGATGCGCTGAAAGGCCCGCTGAATCTCTTTATGAGAATACCGCAAGGCGATGGGACGGCCGTGTGGGCAGGCCATGGGGTTCTCGGTTTTGCCGAGTTCGTCGAGCAGCCACTGCATTTTGCTGTGTTCCAGCGGCATGTTGATTTTGACCGCGGCGTGACAGGCGATGGAGGCGGCGATGCGACGGCGGCGCGCCTGGTAGTTGTCGGCCTGGGGCGCGTCGTCGTCGGTTTGCAGCAGCTCGGCGAGGGCGAGTTCGAGTTCTTTACCCTCGAGGCCGACCGGGGCGGCTTTGACGGCGAGGGTGCGCGGGCCAAAGGGCTCCGCCTCGAAGCCGTTGCGGGTGAGTTCGTCGGACATAAGAGCGAAGTTCGCCATTTGCGCCGGGACGAGGTCGATGAGCATGGGCATGAGCAAGCGTTGGCGCTGCACGCGTTCGGTCTCGCGCTCGCGCATGACTTTTTCGAAGAGGATGCGCTCGTGGGCGACGTGCTGGTCAACGATCCAGAGACCTTCTTCGTTGACGGCGAGGATGAAGGAGTTTTGCACCTGCCCGAGCGGGCGGAGGTTCGCGAGGCCGTTGAGGTTGGCGGTGTCTTCGATGCGGTCGGCTTGTGGAGCACGGGTGCTGGTGCCGGGCGGGAGGTGGGTGTGGCGGTGTGGGTCGGTGGTGAAGTTCGTTGCCGCTTCGGAAATAATGCGGGTTTCTCCACTGCGTTCCCACGGTGAAGCTGTGGGACCTTCGGTCGAAATGACAGAGTTTTGCTTGTCCGTAAGAAGTCTTGTGCGAGCAGCCTCAGCAGTGGCCGCCTCTTCGTCGGTTTCGGATCGGAAGTGACTGATCCCGAGGAGGGGGTCGTATTCGGAGGCGGGGAGCGGACTGGCATCGGTGGTGAAGGCGAGGCGACCGGGGATGGGTGCGGAGCGGCGGGCGGTGAGGGTGAAGCTGTCAGTGTCGCTGACGTCAACGGGGTCGCTGACGCGGGCGAGTTCGCGGGCGGCGCGCTCGCGTTCGTCGGCGTTCAGGGCTTCGCGGACCTGGTGCTCGCTCCAGGGGGCGTCGGAGCCGGGGCCCGGGCCGCGCAGGATGGGGTCGAGCTCGATGCCGTCGTCCCGGCCGTTCAGCAGGTTGTCGCCGGCCTGTGGGTCGCCGGGCCGGGCGGGTTCGCCAAAGGTTCTGGCAGAACGGGCGGGGTTGGGCGCGGCGCCGTCTGCGGTTCCCAGCGCGGTGAGAAAGCCGGCGGCGGGACGCGCCTTCATGACGGTGTTGCGCACGGCGTCGCGCACAAAGTCGTGCACGAAGCTGGACTGACGGAATCGCACTTCCGTCTTTGCGGGGTGTACGTTGACGTCGACTTCGGCGGGCGGCATTTCCAGAAAAAGCAGGACGACCGGGAACGAGGTGGGCGGCAGGATGTTGCGATAGGCCTCAGTCAGCGCGTGCAGGACGAGACGGTCGCGGACCTGGCGGCCGTTCACAAAGACGTAGATCGATCCGCGGTTGAGCTTTTGCAGCTCGGGTTTGGAGACAAAGCCGCGCACGCGTAGGAAGCCCGGCTCGGGTGGTGTGTAGTCGGCATCGCGCTTCCACGGCGGCGGTTCAGGGATGCCTGCGCGGGCGAAGTCGATCTCGGCGGCGCAGGGCAGCATGTCGCGCGAGACGTCATGGCCAAGCACCTGGAAGAGCCGCTCGCTCGCATCGCGCACTGTGGGCGCAACTAGCAAGGCATTGGTGCTGGTGTGCAGCTCGAAGTGCTTCTCAGGGTGCGCGAGCGCGTAGTGCGTGACGAGCGCGGCGACGTGGGAGAGTTCGGTCGGTTCGGACTTGAGGAATTTCTTGCGCGCGGGCACGTTGAAGAACAGATCGCGGATGGCGATGGAGGTGCCGACGGGAGCGCCTGCGTCCTCGACGCGGGTCATCTTGCCGCCGACGATCTCGATGCGGGTCCCGACTTCATCTTCAGCGGCGCGCGTGTCGATCTCGACCCGGGCGACGGAGGCGATGGAGGGCAGCGCCTCACCGCGAAAGCCGAGCGTGGAGATGTGGAGCAGGTCGTCGGCGGAGCGCAGTTTGGAAGTGGCGTGGCGCTCAAAGGCGAGCATAGCGTCGTCGCGGCCCATGCCGCAGCCATTGTCGGTGATGCGGATGAGCTTGCGGCCGCCGCCCTCCACCTCAATACGAATGCGGGTGGCGCCGGCGTCGACCGAGTTTTCAAGCAGCTCTTTGACGACGGAGGCGGGGCGCTCGACGACCTCGCCCGCGGCGATCTGGTTCGCAACCTGGTCGGAAAGTACGCGGATGCGGCCCATGCATTGATTGTAGTAAGACTAGCGGCATGCTCGATGTACATCCTGCGAGCAAGGACGGCGCGGACGCGCTAGCGGAGCAGCTCGGTGTGTTGCAGGGGCACCTGCTCGCGATCGAAATTGCGGCGCGCGTGCTGCAGGAGAAGCAGAACGCCTTTCTGGAAGGCCGGAAGCCGAGCAACTACATGTAGGAGTCGCTCAGCGACTGGATGTCCGCCGGCGAGAGGATGCACCCCCCCCCCAGGATAGTTTTATGCCGTTGCTGTCAATAGCCTACCAAGGCGTTTTTTGACGCGGCAAACAGAAGCGTGTGTCACATGGCGAACGGAACCGGACAAAACGATTGGGCGATGCTGTTTTTGTTACTTACGAAAGTTTACCCGGGAGATTCCCATGCAGACTTCCCCTCTTATTCTTTGTGTCGGTTATGATGCGCGTCTGCTGGAATCCCGCAG